>OZ253535.1:485000-3780199 GCA_965262465.1 uncultured Pseudohongiella sp.
ACATTCTGGAAAGTTTGGCCATAGAGGGTGATAGCCCCGTATACGAAAGATCTTATGTGATGAAAACGAGTAGGTCGGGACACGTGTAATCTTGACTGAATATGGGGGGACCATCCTCCAAGGCTAAATACTCCTAGCTGACCGATAGTGAACTAGTACCGTGAGGGAAAGGCGAAAAGAACCCCGGTGAGGGGAGTGAAATAGAACCTGAAACCGCGTACGTACAAGCAGTCGGAGCCTTACGGGGTGACGGCGTACCTTTTGTATAATGGGTCAGCGAGTTATTGTCAGTAGCAAGGTTAACCGTTTAGGGGAGCCGTAGGGAAACCGAGTCTTAATAGGGCGAATTAGTTGCTGGTAATAGACCCGAAACCGGGCGATCTAGCCATGGGCAGGTTGAAGGTGCCGTAACAGGCACTGGAGGACCGAACCCACCTATGTTGAAAAATGGGGGGATGACCTGTGGCTCGGAGTGAAAGGCTAATCAAGCCCGGAGATAGCTGGTTCTCCTCGAAATCTATTTAGGTAGAGCCTCATGTTTAACTGCTGGGGGTAGAGCACTGTGTCGGCTAGGGGGTCATCCCGACTTACCAACCCGATGCAAACTCCGAATACCAGTAAGTTCAATCATGGGAGACAGACTGCGGGTGCTAACGTCCGTAGTCGAAAGGGAAACAACCCAGACCGCCAGCTAAGGTCCCAAATTACAGTTCAGTGGGAAACGATGTGGGAAGGCTTAGACAGCTAGGAGGTTGGCTTAGAAGCAGCCACCCTTTAAAGAAAGCGTAATAGCTCACTAGTCGAGTCGGCCTGCGCGGAAGATTTACCGGGGCTAAACTGTAAACCGAAGCTGCGGGCGCATGTTTACATGCGCGGTAGAGGAGCGTTCTGTAAGTGGCTGAAGCTGCATCGTGAGGTGTGGTGGACATATCAGAAGTGCGAATGCTGACATGAGTAACGACAAGAGGGGTGAAAAACCCCTCCGCCGAAAGATCAAGGTTTCCTGTCCAACGTTAATCGGGACAGGGTGAGTCGGCCCCTAAGGCGAGGGCGAAAGCCGTAGTCGATGGGAAACCGGTTAAAATTCCGGTACCGGTTCTTACTGCGATGGAGTGACGGAGAAGGCTAGGCTAGCAGGGCGATGGTTGTCCCTGTTCAAGCGAGTAGGTAGGGGAATTAGGTAAATCCGGTTCCTCGTTAATCTGAGACGTGATAACGATCCCGACGGGAAACCCGACGGAGAAGTAGTCGATGCCATGCTTCCAGGAAAAACTTCTAAGCTTCAGGTAAGAAACGACCGTACTGTAAACCGACACAGGTGATCAGGTAGAGAATACCAAGGCGCTTGAGAGAACTTGGGTGAAGGAACTAGGCAAAATGGTACCGTAACTTCGGGAGAAGGTACGCTCCTTTTGGTGATCAGACTTGCTCTGTAAGCTGAGGGGAGTCGCAGTGACCAGGTGGCTGCAACTGTTTACTAAAAACATAGCACTCTGCAAACTCGTGAGAGGAAGTATAGGGTGTGACGCCTGCCCGGTGCCGGAAGGTTAATTGATGGGGTTAGCTTCGGCGAAGCTCTTGATCGAAGCCCCGGTAAACGGCGGCCGTAACTATAACGGTCCTAAGGTAGCGAAATTCCTTGTCGGGTAAGTTCCGACCTGCACGAATGGCGTAATGATGGCCACGCTGTCTCCACCCAAGACTCAGTGAAATTGAAATCGCTGTTAAGATGCAGTGTACCCGCGGCTAGACGGAAAGACCCCGTGAACCTTTACTATAGCTTCACACTGGACTTTGACCTTATTTGTGTAGGATAGCTGGGAGACTTTGAAGCAGTGGCGCCAGCCATTGTGGAGTCGTCCTTGAAATACCAGCCTGGTAATGTTGAGGTTCTAACTTAGCTCCTGAAACGGGAGTGAGGACAGTGTGTGGTGGGTAGTTTGACTGGGGCGGTCTCCTCCCAAAGAGTAACGGAGGAGCACGAAGGTACCCTAAGGGCGGTCGGAAATCGCCCACTTAGTGTAATGGCATAAGGGTGCTTGACTGCGAGAGTGACAACTCGAGCAGGTGCGAAAGCAGGTCATAGTGATCCGGTGGTTCTGAATGGAAGGGCCATCGCTCAACGGATAAAAGGTACTCCGGGGATAACAGGCTGATACCGCCCAAGAGTTCACATCGACGGCGGTGTTTGGCACCTCGATGTCGGCTCATCACATCCTGGGGCTGAAGCCGGTCCCAAGGGTATGGCTGTTCGCCATTTAAAGTGGTACGCGAGCTGGGTTTAGAACGTCGTGAGACAGTTCGGTCCCTATCTGCCGTGGGCGCAGGAAATTTGAGAAGAGTTGCTCCTAGTACGAGAGGACCGGAGTGAACGAACCTCTGGTGTTCGGGTTGTTACGCCAGTAGCATTGCCCGGTAGCTATGTTCGGACAGGATAACCGCTGAAAGCATCTAAGCGGGAAGCCCCCTTCGAGACGAGATTTCCCTTAGGACTTGATCCTACTAAAGTGCCGTTCAAGACGAGGACGTTGATAGGTTGGGTGTGTAAGCGCTGT
Source organism: uncultured Pseudohongiella sp. (assembly GCA_965262465.1). GTDB lineage: Bacteria > Pseudomonadota > Gammaproteobacteria > Pseudomonadales > Pseudohongiellaceae > UBA9145. Next base: position 487,556 of record OZ253535.1, read on the forward strand.
GAGGCGTTGAGCTAACCAATACTAATTGCACGTGAGGCTTGACCATATAATCATGGGTTCTACTTTGAACTTACGGTTGTATGAAATAAGCAACTCCAACAACTTCAGTACAGAAACTTGTACAACTGAAACTGAAATAGTTACAGACATAAACTTTCACCGAATTGTAAGAACATGGTGCAGTGCACCGTCAGAATTGCCTGACGACAATAGCAAGCGTGAACCACCTGATTCCATCCCGAACTCAGAAGTGAAACCGCTTAGCGCCGATGGTAGTGTGGGGTTTCCCCATGTGAGAGTAGGTCATTGTCAGGCATCCAAATTAAAAGGGCTCACCCGAAAGGGCGGGCCCTTTTTATTTGGGTGCTCGGCGATAGCCGACTCTACCGAAATGCTGTGAGAGTGGGGTGAGCCCCGGTGCCCTAAGGGCAAACAGAGCGGAAGCTCTGTTAAGGAGCGAACGGCTCGCATCTAAGATGCGAGACCGGCCTGGAGCGCGAAGCGCGGAAGGTTGCCAATAGTACTTGAAGATTATTCGGCGTGGAATGCGCATAATCCTTGAGCCATCCAAGGCTTCCACCCTGCAGCTTGCGTAACATCGAAAGAGTATTCATGTTTGTTGTCTGCATTAGACGGGTCTATGCATGACACAATTACTAATCCAGTTGTAATAGATGTGTCATAGTCAGGCCTCCAGTTAATTCTTTCCACTTCGTATTCAGTGTCCGCTTTTATTGTTATTTTGCTGCCGTAGTTAATACTACAATGTCCATTCATTGACTCTGGATTGTAGCAAGGGCGCTCTCCAGTGCAGGTGCTCATTTCTCCAACTAAAAGGTCGAGGTTCGTCTTGCTTATGTCTTCTTCGTCCATGTCTAAAGCACACATATATTTGAAACTGGAATCTGCTGTATAAGGTACTCTTCCGATCGGTTGGCCACGATCATCTACCCGCACAAGCTTCCAATTTAGTTCCTCTTCTCTAATGGCGGGAACAGAGATCGACTGAATCCCTTTATTGTCTGCAAGTACAACGGTGAGTTTTGCTACTTGGCCAGCACGATCAAAAGAATCTTCATTAAATTTACAATCAAGAATTGTTGGTGCCAGAGATATGATTGTTTTTCCTTCCTCAGGTGGGCTATCAGTTCTTTTGTCTTTGCAGGCCAAATTCTCTGGAGTAAATTTTTCGATGGTTCCATTAACGTTACCACTCGCATCATAGCCACTGTATGTCAGCCAAATTTCGAGTGAGTTTCCGGAAACTTCTTTCAGTATCAAATTGAATGTGTTTATTTGGCAACCGCTTATTGCTGTGAACGCCTGGTCTGGTAGATATGACAAAGCGATCGTTTCATGAAATTCTGAACTATTGACACTAATGTTTGTTCTGCACACTTGAGAAGAAGTGTAACCATCAATGTCAATTGTGGAATTAAACTTGGGAACCGGAATAGGGAAACTTGCTCCGCCACCGCCCTTATTAGTGTCACAAACAGCCTGTCTAGTAACAATTTCTTGACTGGTATCAGTTGACACTTCCATATAAGTTCTCATTGCATTGAGAAAACTATCGCTACAAAAGTCCGCAGCGCTAGAAATATTAGGCAGTGATATCAGAGCGTAAACTATAATTAAGTTTATTGCTGGTACTCGAATCATAATATTTACTCCTACTTTTTAATCTTAATTGTGGCTGTCAGTGAGCTTAAATCTCCCTCGTCCCCAGGAATACCACTAAATTCGTGGCAGCGCAAGACAACCTTTGCTTTTTAATCAAGATTTAAAACGAGGGCTAATAGCGTTTCTCGATCGCTAAGATTTCAAAGCAATCATGAAAAGGAGCGGTCCAGAACTAACAAATCAATTGCAAATATTTATGCAGTAGTTTTGGTGCACATCACTATGACCCCTGCTTACTAAATTTCTTTGGAAAGAATTAGCACAAAAGCGCTTTGAAATGCCGCAGCGAAAACAAATCGCATATGAAGCCCGGAAACTTGCGAATATGAGTGAGAAATAATTTTGTGCAATTGTAAGTCGTCAGATGATTTGGGACCACTCGCCTCAAAAACTAAAGGAGACATTTGCAGTATAGCTTCCGCTTAGTGAGCTGAACAAACTATAAGGTTTTCCTCCTTCCTGCGCTGCAGGGTCTGCTGTTTAATAAGCTGTCTCCGGCCCATGATCTCCTCGTAACGGCCATAGAACATGTCTGCAGGCGTCACGTTGTCCAGCGACTCGTGATACCGCTGGTGATTGTAGTAATCCACGAACTGCCTTATCGCCTTCTCCAGTTCCCATGGGTAGTAATAGTTCTCCAGCTTCACCACATTCTTCATTGAGCGGTGATAGCGTTCGATCTTACCCTGAGTCTGCGGATGGTAGGGCGCGCCTCTAGTGTGCTCTATCTTCTGCTCATCCAGATACTCCCTGAGCTCTTTCGATAGATAGCATGGCCCATTGTCACTAAGCAGCCGAGGCCGGTGTTTAACCATCACCTGATCTACCCCTGTTTTCTCAATGGCATCATCCAGTGTGAGCTTTACATCGTCAGCACTCATGGTAGTCGTCAGCTTCCAACTGATGATGTAGCGGGAGTAGTCATCCAACACCGTCGATAGAAAGTACCAGCCCCAGCCAACTATCTTGAAGTAGGTAAAGTCCGTCTGCCACAGCTCGTTTATGCGTCTCGTAGGCGTGTGGAACTTGTCACTGGCCTGCAGCAGAATATAGGCAGGACTCGTGATCAGGTCATATTGCTTCAACAGCCTATAAACACTGGACTCGGAGATGAAGTACTCATGTTGGTCGGTGATATGCCAGGCTAACTCGCGAGGTGATAGTTCGGGGTGTTCCAGGGCAACTTCAAGGCACTGCTCCTTCACGCTCTCAGGAAGCTTATTCCAGAACTGTCTTGGCGACTTGTTTCTGGCAACAAGCCCTTCATAGCCATCATCCCGGTAAGCCTTGTACCAGCGATAGAATGAGCTCCGGCTCACTCCTAGCTCGTTAAGTGTGCGTCTGACCGATAGCTCCGACTCTTCAACCAGTCGTATCACCTCATACTTCTCTGAGGCCGACAGCGTCATTCGTCGTCCCAGATCGATCCCGAGCCAAGCACACTTTTTTTGAGCACGTTGTTCTTCAGCATCGTTTCAGCAAGCATCTGTTTGAGGTGTCCATTCTCCCTTTTGAGATCGGTTACTTCCCGGCTGTTAGCTTGACGCTTGGTATCGCCTGCCAGACGTTGCTTACCGGCCTCTAAAAACTCCTTGGACCAGCTGTAGTATTGACTTGCTGCTATGCCTTCCCGCCGGCATAGTTCAGCGATAGACTCCTCTCCACGTAGTCCTTCCAGGACAATGCGGATTTTCTCCTCGGGCTCGTGTTTCTTGCGGGTTTTGCGCTTGATAGCTTTGACGAGTGCTTCGGGTGTGTCAGTCATAGGTGACTCCTGTATTCATTATTGAATGTATCAGAAGTCTCCCTTAGGAATTAGGGTTAATTGGTCCCATATGTTCTGACGGGATACAGTTTACACAGAATTGACGTGGTTAAGAAACAAGGGTGTAAACGTTTGATATGATGAAGGAATTGAGCCAGGCGAAGAATGGCCGGAAAGTCTTGCAACTGCCATTCAGGACGCCAGTCTGTTTCTGTTTTTTGCCACACCGAAATCAGCTAACAGCAGAATATGTAGAGACGAAGTCAACTTTGCAAAATCCGAAAGTAAAACGATACTCACCATCGTTCTTGAGCCAACTAAGTTAGAGGGTGGATTAAAACTCGCACTAGGCTCAACGCAAGCAATAGTAAGAAGTAGATACAAGAGTAACCAAGCTTTTCGAGAAGAGCTGCTAACAGCGATTACAGGATATCCCCCACCGACTCATACTTCTAAAACATTTTTACCAGCTTTCTCTAACTCGTTTAAAAGACTAGCCGTTGTCCTAGCACTGTCGCTTGGCATTGGTTTCTTAACATATTCACAATACACAAGTGATCAAGTTGAGGATCAAGCAGCGTTTTCCTCTTCTGGTTTGTCGATAGCAGTTCTGCCTCTGACTGATTTAAGCCCTGATAAAAATCTTGAATACTTGGGTGACGGACTTGCGGAAGAGTTGATTCATGGGCTTGCGCAGTTACCTGAAATTTCAGTAGTTTCGAGGACTTCTTCTTTTCTTTTCAAGGAGCAAGCACTAGATGTCCAACAAATAGGGGCCCAGTTAAATGTTGATACTGTACTTGAAGGCAGTATTAGGCAGGACGAGGAAACTTTACGCATCACTCTGCAGCTGATTGATGTCGATAATGGTTTTCATATTTGGTCCCAGCAATACGATAGGGGTATGTCTGAGCTCTTTAGTATCCAGGAAGATATTACTCGCAATGTTGTTGATGCGATTACACCTCAGAACTCATCATCCAACTCAATATCAATTGCTGGTATTGGCACTACAAATCCGTTGGCCTACGAAGCATTTTTGGTGGCTAGGCATGAAACTCGCCAGCCTACCCCTGAAGCTGTTGATAGAGCTATTGCACAGTATCGTATAGCTATAAACCATGATCCAAAGTTTTATCGTGCATATGTCGAGTTGATCCGAGCTTATGATTTCAAGGGCGCCCGATTCGGAAATAGAGATCAAGAAATTCAAATTGCCCGTGAGGTTTTTGAAGTAGCAAAAGCCAACATTCCGGATCCTAGCCCATCAAGCTGGTTTTGGGTTGAGCAGTTCTTTTTTTACGGCCATGACATTTATCAGAATATCCCAGAGTCCGAAGAACTCTATTCTCTGATGATAAGGGAGCGGGCGCATCCAGCAAACGAAGGATCTCCAATACAAGGCTTCTTTCAATACGGGATCATGCTTGCCAGATCGGGATTCTTTCGGGCGGCCTTGGAATTTACATTGCCACTTGAAGCAAGAGAACCTCTTCATAGAGGAGTCAAACTTAGAATCGCAGAATATTATGCTGCCCTCGGTGACTATGAAAGTTCATTGGGCAAATATGACGAGCTCTTAGCTCTTGATCCTTACAGGAGATCAGCACTATTCGACAAGTTCTACATACTTGGGAAATTAGGACGACTAGACGAGGCTGAAATTGTTAGTCAGCAATTAAGCGAGCTATTTACGCCAGAATTAACGTTGATGTTAGAAGGAACCCTTGAATACTGGAGGGGAAACGCTGATACAGCAAAAGCTATGCTTGACGAAGTTGCGAATAGTGATCAGATACCTGCCAGCTACAAAGGTGTCTCATATATAGTTATTCAAGAGTTCGACTTGGGCTTAGAGTATTTGCACTTAGCAGCTGAACAATTAGATGGGTTTATCAGTGAAATCATTCTTAGCCAAACTCGATTTTTGCATGAAGAGCAATGGGAAAGGTTGAGATCTATAGAATCATTTCAACGATTAATTGAGAGATTCGGTTACTCAGAACAATGGCCGAATGAGCTAGTTCGAAGAGCGAATAGCTTAACCCGTTATACAAATGTAAGTGTCACCAATGAGTTAACTGTATTAAGTAATTAGCAACAATAATCAAAACAGAGGAATAAAAAATGCGAGAAGTTACTGTTTCTAAAGTCTGCGTCACTGCTTCAACTATCGAAGAGTTTGTAAGACAAATGAAGTGTCTAGCGGAACATGATCTGTGGGATGATGCCGCAGCCCATCTGGCAGAGAGAAAGAAGGATTTTATTTGGATAGATCTTGAGGCTATTCAAATTCTAGAAGAATTCCTTCATTGTAACTGCGAACATTTAGAAGGTGTTGAAGAGCGAATCAAATTCTTAAGCGATCACACATAAGTGGGTTATAAGATATAGAGATTTGTTTGTTGGCCATACTAATTGACCCCGCGCTTAATCAAGCGCGGGGTAATCTATTCACTCAACACTTCGGTCTATTCTTTACTTAAACGCGCACAGTAAGAAGTAATCGAGCCTTCTTCCAAATTTGTAAAACAGTATTCAAATTCAGAATCGTCTTCGAACCATAGTTGACCGCGACCGCCAGTCTCTGTGATAAAAATGGCTTCTTCACCGTTACTACGAATTGACCCCCACACATGAGCGCCGGGGTTGCTTGCGGGAGACGCGGCATTTCTCGACCTGCCAATAAAGGTCTCTCCATCTTGTGCGTCAATTATCAGTTCTAAGGCTACCTCTGTGATCATTACTCCGCCTCTGTCCAGGCGGTCTTCTTCAATGTCGCCGGAACTAATGACCTGAACAGTTCCTGTCCATGTGCCAACCATATTTGGAAAATCTTGAGCGTGAGAATCTAATAGGAATGGTGCTGCTAAGAATGGTACTGCTAAGAACCCCATTACGAAATGCGAGATTTTCATAACCCGCCTCCTTCGTGACTAATGTTATTGGGACTAGCGTATAGAGTTTCTATCTTGCTCCTCTGTATTAGGGAAAGCAATCAAGAAATTTGAGTAGATTCTTGGAGGGCGGATATAGGGTTTTGGAAATCTAATTCTTTTTATTCTGCAACTGATTCAGCAACTGTTTTGCCCGGTAGCATGGCTTCAAGCTCTCGAACGCGCGACTGGATTTCGTAATTATTAGTAATCTGAACAACCCGAAAATGTTGGAGCCACATTCCTAAGCTGCCGGATACTACTGCTGCAACAAAGGTGGCGAAGTAAGAAAGCTCTTGAAAGTTATCCTGCACGACTGCCAGCCAAGCTACTAAAGTTATCAACTGCAAAGTAACCAGATAGCGAAGAGATAAAAACATTAGTCCAAATGCGAATATCACCGTAGCCAATATGAGTGAGCCGGGAGAGTTGTCTAAGTAGACTACAACGGCAGGTTTAAGACACATGACTATTGCACATAGGAAAAGCAGCAAATTGCTGTAACGCGCCTTCACCTTTTTAAAAGAGGCAGCTATTCCAATTACTGCAATCATGCCCAGACCAAGACCGTTCAGTAGGTTCAGCCAAATGGGTGGTTCAAAACCTGCGAAGACAACATCTCTAAATGCAGAAAGGGCTAGCAGCACGCCGATGCAACTCAATGTTAACGGCAAGTAGGAGATTTGAATTTTGTTCAGGTACTCCGTCCAGAATTTTTCTGACATCTAGAGGCCTCCGAAACCAGTTGCCTATTCGTCTTGAAAAAATCCGCATCTAATACTTAGAAGCATACGGGTATGAAGTAAGTCAGATGCAGCGCCCTGCGCTGGATCTATTGAAACTTGAATCTCGTCTTAATCGAAACCCTGGGAAAGAGTGTCCTTTAAATAGGTGTCGTTGTCACGGCTTTCAGCAATCTCACTAAGAAAACTCCTACATCTGATTGAAGACATAGTTTCCATCCATTTGCCAGAGACTCTGACGATAACGAATGTCTTCGGCTGAACCGATTCAGCGCCACAAACGTAAAAGTTCTCTATCGGTAATAGTATTTAGCGCTTGATTTGATTTTGTAATGGACACAATGGAATTGGCCCGAACCAGGGCTGCTGCTGCACTAAAAACAATGTTCATAGCTGATGCATTGGCCATGCCCGTGCATTGGTACTACAACCCTATGGACATATTCAGAGACTTTCGCGGCGGTATCACCGGCTTGGAAGATGCGCCAGCTCAACACCCTTCGTCGATCATGTCGCTTCATTCGACCAAGCAAGGGGGCAGAGGTGCGCGACAAACGAATCAGCAACAAGAGATAGTGGGTGATGTGATCTTGAGAGGAAGGCGCGAATTCTGGGATCAGCCCAATGTGCACTATCACCATGGCATGAGGGCTGGAGAGAACACATTGAATGCCCATTGTGCCAGGGTGATGATGCGGGTGTTGAGTAACAACTCTGGACGTTACGACCAGTCTCAATTTCTAACTGCATACATTGAGATGATGACCGCTGATCCGGCACAGCATCCTGATACATACGCGGAGTCATATCACCGCGGATTCTTTGCCAATTACGTATCAGGTAAACCAGCTCATTTATGTGGAGCGGTCACTCATGACACAGCATCGATTGGTGCACTCATTACTGTAGCGCCTATCGTATTCTCCGAGCGCTTACGAGGAACTCAGCTGAGTGATGTGCAGGAGTTGTGTGTTACTCATTTGTCGTTAACACACCCCGACCAACACCTGGCAAAAGTATGTAGAGACTACGTCGCATTGCTGGATGAATTGTTGTTTAGAAATGACGACGATACCGCCACCATTATTAGCGCCTGGAGCAAGCGCAGTATTGGACTGCAGCTTTCTGAAATTATGGGGAAGATTCACAGCGACAACGATGTGGTAGGCAACCTGTTCTCGTCTGCTTGTTACATCTCCGACTCATGGCCTAGTGTTTTGTATCTGGCCTACAAGTATGTCTCTTCAACAGAAGCGGGACTATTATCCAATACCAATCTCGGCGGTGATAACGTACATCGAGGATCGGTGTTAGGAGTGCTACTTGGACTTTGCTCAGCCGAAACTGTGCCTCATTGGTTCGCCCAACTTAAAGACAGGGAACAACTCGAAATGGAAATAGCCAATCTCCTTTCTAAATAGTAGCAACTGTATTAAAAATTGAATGCTAGATTAGCTACAGCTCTTTGAGCTTAACATTTCGATACCACACGTTGTCATTGTGGTCTTGTAATCCAATGTAGCCCCGAGCAGGAACATCCACCCAGGTAGGATTAAGTTCGGGAAACTTGCTGACTGCTACCAACTCCCTCCAGGCTTGAGTACCCAAGTCATACTCAAGAACCAACTCACCGTTTTGAAAGTGTTGAACGTGCCCATTTTCTACCCGAATCTCGGCTTGATTCCATTCGCCAACGGCGCGGACATTTTGGGGGCGGGGTGGAATCAGATCATATAACGCGCCTGCTGTTCGATTTCCGTCTACACCCATCTTGGCGTCGGGGTGACGGTCGTTGTCCAACACCTGCATCTCAGGTGCAGATTTATAGATGACATCCAGCTCAGGGGCCTCTATTCCTCGATAGAAAATACCGGAGTTTCCACCTTCTGAAATTTTCCATTCCAGCTTCAGATGAAAGTCGGAAAACTGCTGTGCAAACAATATGTCGCCGCGGTCACGGTCTCTGTCGGCACTGTTCATGAACAGACTGCCATCCACAACTTCCCAGGTTCCAGGAACATCGGCGCGCTTATAGCCTTTCCATCCAGCGGTTGTTTTGCCATCAAATAGCAGGCGCCAACCGTCTGCTTCTTCAGCGTCACTCAACTGATTGACTTCATCGGCACTTACCGCCGCGATGCTGCCGCTAATTAGCAGTCCGGCTGCCAGTAAGGATTTAATCTGATTCATGATCTCTGAGTCCCTGAAGTTAAAGGATTCTTTGGCCTTTTGATTGCCCGTTTGCCTTACTAAGAGATTCACCCCAAAGGATTACTCTGTTCTGGGATTACTATACTATTCTCATCAACCGCAAAGACCAAATAGAACAATCGAATTTACGGGCGAGAGAACACGCCCTGTATATAAAGAATAAGAGAATAAGAAAAACTGGAGAGTAAATGGCTTCCTTCGAAGGTTTTGAGTACGAAGTGATAATTGTTGGCTCGGGTGCGGGAGGTGGCATGGCCGCCCACGTGCTAACAGAAGCTGGGGTAAAAGTTCTGTTGCTGGAAGCGGGGCGTGATTATGACCCCGTTTCCGAAACTCCGATGTTTCAACAAAACCATGAAGCACCTCTACGGGGAACCAGCACATCAGACAAGAATTTCGGCTACTACGATGCCACAGTCGATGGAGGCTGGCAGGTACCTGGTGAGCCTTACACAGAGGCACCAGATAGTCGCTTTATGTGGTGGCGGGCCCGCATGCTCGGTGGCCGCACCAATCATTGGGGTCGACTGGTACCACGATTTACCCCGGCAGATTTCAAACCCTATAGTACTGATGGCGTCGGTACGGACTGGCCAGTTGACTACGACGAGATTTCTCCTTGGTATGACAGATGTGAGGAGTTGATCGGAGTCTGTGGGGATAACCCCGGTTTGGATGACACACCCAGTTCCAGCGATGGTGTACTTCTACCTCCGCCCAAACCTCGCGTAATGGAGTTATTGTTAAAGTCGGCGTGCGAGTCTCTAGGCATCGATGCAGTTCCAATGCGGCGCGCTATTTTGACTGAGCCTAAAGACGACAGACAAGCCTGTTTCTGGGCTACTCCTTGTGGCCGTGGATGTTCAATCGGAGCAGCATTCCAAACTACGACATCTGTTCTTCCTTGGGCAATGAATAGCGGCAATCTAAAAATTGTCACTGACGCCATGGTTAAAGAAGTGCATCTCGACGATGAAGGAAGGGCTGCAGGTGTCACGTTCGTTAATCGCAACAACAGCGAAGATGTGAGAGTCGATGGCGATTACATCATTCTTGCTGCCAGTGCCTGTGAAACAGCGCGTCTAATGCTGAATTCGAAGAGTGAAGCTTTTCCAAATGGATTGGCTAATAGCAGCGGACAGGTCGGACGAAATTTAACTGACTCGTTAGGTGCAGGTGTCAGTGGTTACATTCCTGCGTTGCGAGATAGACCTAAATACAATGAAGATGGACACACTGGAAATCATTTATATATTCCCTGGTGGGATCGCGAAGGACAAAAGAACGGAAGTTTGAATTTCAGTCGCGGCTATCATTTTGAAGTCGGCGCTCGATTCAGTTCTCCAGGCATGGGCATTGCCGGCCGAACCGACGGCTATGGCAAGGAAGCAAAAGATGACATTCGGTCTAACTATGGCACCACTGTCGGCTTATCACTCCGGGGTGAAATGTTAGTTAGCGATGATTGCTATTGCGAGATTGATGAAGAAACTACCGATCAATGGGGAATCCCGGTTCTGAAGTTTCATTGGAAATGGTCGGAACAAGAGATCAATCAGGTCGCCCATGGTTTGGAGTGGGGAAAGAAAATTATCGAAGCCATGGGCGGCATCGTGAATAACCCTGATCGCACTGCGGAAGAAGCGATCGAAGAAGGCGGGCAGATCATCCACGAAGTAGGAACAACTCGCATGGGCGACGACCCGGCAACTTCAGTGTGTAATCAATGGGGCCAGACTTGGGATGTCGATAATCTTTATGTGATGGACGGTGGTGTGTTTACTTCTAATCCTCACAAAAATTGCACGCTTACAATACTAACTCTGGCTATGCGTAATGCGTCGCGGCTAGCCGAACAACTAACCGCGTAATCGGGGCACGATCACTATGAGCAAAATCTACAATCCAAAAATGAGTCGTCGTGAAAGTATTAAACGCATCGGTACGATGACAACGGTCATCATGGTGGGTGGTATTCCAGTGGCTTGCGATACGGCTGAGCCAGAAGTAAGTCCAGCACCAGAGTTGCCTGGCGCAGGGCATTGGCCAGAGATTGAATTGGGTACTATCACTGGGCCAACTTATGGCACTGATCCGATAGTTTCTAATCCAACGGTGCCTTGGCCGCTCACCTTGAGTAATGCACAAAGAGATCAGGTGGCGGTGCTGAGTGACATAATTTGTCCGGCGGATGAACGAGGCCCAGCCGCTACTGATGTCGGAGTGCCCGATGTCATCGATGAATGGGTGAGTGCGCCTTATTCATCACAGCAAAGAGATCGAGTACAAGTTGTAAATGGTCTGCAGTGGCTGGATGACGAGGCACAATTACGCTTCGGAAGTAACTTCGTTACCGCCTCAGCTTCACAACAAATCGAAATTGTCGAAGATATTGCCTATCGCTCGCAGTATTACGTGCCAGAATTTGAACTGGCGGCTAGATTCTTCGCCAGAATTCGTCGCCTAGTGTTCGGAGCTTACTTTAGCTCACCAGAGGGCATAGAAGACATCGGCTATATTGGAAATGTTGCAATAGCAGGTGAGTATCCTGGCCCAACCAACGAGGCAATGGAGCATATAAGGCAAGTTGCCGATTCCTTGGGCTTGCCTCCAATTACTGAATACGTGAATCAGTAAAATTCAGGATTCTCCATCCGCATGGTTGTAGTTCATTCTTCTCTGCAGAAGAGTGATAAAGAGGAGTGATACTGCTGGCAGGGGATTCCATCCCAAAAAAGTATCACTTCGACATTTTTTCTCCTCAAGTAAGTTTTTTCGAATTGTCTGTTTCGGTCTGCATCCCTATACTCGCGCGGTTGCTATTCTTGGGAATTTTGTAGGCCTTGAATCTAGCAGGTTTGCGACTCTCTTGTGATGGCAAAAAGGCGACGTATGTAGTGCCTAATTTCTAACAAGGGAGAAAATATGAGCAGTAATTTTCCCGGTAAGCGCCGTAGTTTGGCTCTTGCCGTAATCCTCGCTACCTCCGGGCTAAGCACCCTAGCCCAGGCGCAACAAGAAGTGGAAGAGATAATAGTCACGGGTTCTTTTATCCGCGGCACTCCACAAGATGCGCCATCCCCCGTTACCGTTATAAACCGCAGCTCTATTCAAGAGCAGGGCGCTTCTAGCGTATGGGATTTAGTTCGTAACCTGGAAGTAAACCAGGGATCGGACGCAAACGTTTCTGGCTCACCAGATGCCAGCCAATTGCAGGGTACCGCTTCGGTTAACCTACGAAACCTCGGTGGTAACTCAACACTAACTTTGGTTAACGGCAAGCGCATGGTGCCTGCCGCTGTAGTGAGTTCTTCAGGTCAGGAATTTGTTGATCTGAACTCAATCCCACTAGTCATGACTGATCGTGTTGAAGTGCTAACCGATGGCGGTTCGGCGCTTTACGGTTCCGATGCGGTGGCTGGTGTAGTCAACCTTATTATGCGCACTGATTTCGAGGGCGCTGAGTTGTATCTCGATACTCAAGGTATCGAAGAATCAGGTGGCACATATGAGCAAACAATAAGTGGTATCTGGGGCACAAGCTGGGATGGCGGAGATACTCGTTTCGTTATTTCTGGTGAGTACTTTGAACGTGATCCTGTGCCTTTAGAAGACGCACAGTATTTCGACCCAGAACGAACTATCTCAACTGGGAACGTCGGCAGTTTCGACCTTAACTCTCCGTTAGGGGCAGGTTTTAACCCGGCATATATAGATCAAGCGTTGAGCTTTCAACAGACTTCGGAACGACTCGCGTTAGGAGAATCTGTAGGCGGCACCGCTGGTCTGATTTTTTCTGATCCATTGTGTGAAACATTGTCCGGTAACCAAGGACAATTCTTTGTAGACAACCGATTCTCAAATCTAGGGCGTCGCAATGGAGATTGTGTTGAAGACAATCTTGCCAATCAGTTCATCGCACTTGGTCAAGAGCGCGTGAGTATTGCAGGTACGTTTGAGCATACCTTCAGTGATCAAGCTGAGTTTTATTCATTCTTCCAATATTCCGATGTCGAAAATGTTCGTGAATGGGATGGAACTGCTTTCTCAAGAAGTTTTCATTTGTGGTTGCCACCATCGGCTCTAGGTTCGCTTGCGCCTTTCGTAGGCAATGCACCCCTAACAGGTCCAATTGCCAACGATCCTAACCTGATCGCAAATGGCGGATTCGGCGAAGGCTTTTTCGTGAATGGCAATGCTGTGCGAACTGGATGGCCACGAACCGATGACGATCTGATAACTACTAACCGCTCCTCTGCTGTGCAGTTAGGCTTTCGAGGTGAAATGGAAGGTATTGGATTTAACGACAGTCCCATCAGCTACGATGTCAGCTTGTCCTGGTCCGATTCCAGCATAGAGCAAGAAACTGCAACGCTAATTCGTGACCGCACCGAGCTGGCAATCAACGGTTTAGGTGGACCTAACTGTACGCCTAATGGTGTTGAAACGGTTAACTTCCTGGCCTTGCCTCCATTTGCTCCTGCAGCTGGACTATTTGAGGAAGTATTCCCTGGCTACGTGTTGAACACCAAGGAAAGCTATTCACTTGCTCTGACTTCTAACAACCATGGTCAAGACGGTTGTATGTTCTACAACCCATTCCTGACTGCGCTAACCGATCCTGGCCTGGCCAACGATCCAGAGTTGTTGGATTGGATGACTACGCGCATTAACCGAGCTGATAAGCAAAACAAGCTGATGGTTTTCGATGCCGTATTTTCTGGTGAGTTGTTTGAAATGGAAGGCGGTATCGCTCAGTTCGCTGCTGGACTGCAGCGTCGTGAACGTGATGCCTCTGGTATTGCACCTAGCATCAACGACAGCCTTACTGTAATTGACGGTTATGCTGATCCAGCCAATCCGTTTGCACCACCAGCAACATTCTATGATCGTATAACTAACAATCTGGAATGCGCGCGCTGTATTTTCAATTTTGATGATTCGCGCTCAATCAATGCGGCGTTCCTTGAGCTGTCATTGCCTTTCGCCAATAACGTTGAAACGCAAGTTGCAGTTCGATGGGAAGACTATGGCGGCAACATTGGCAGCGATCTCTCGCCAAAAGTTGCATTAAGCTGGCGTCCAATTGATGAGTTGTTGCTACGAGCTTCTTACTCACAGTCATTCCGTGCACCAAACATTGGTGTTGTGAATCAGGCTTTCGAAGCATTCGCTGGTTCAATCATTGACCCAATTCGTAATCAACAAGTACGAGCAGGTCTATTGCCAGCAACTAACGATAATGGTTTATCTAATGCGTTCTTTACTGCTGGTCAGGGTAACCCTGATCTCGGAAACGAAACTGCTGATACATACAACGTTGGTTTTCAGTGGACACCAAGCGGTGATCTCGATGGCTTGAGCATCGGTATGGATGCGTGGCGCTTCGAAGTTTCTGATCGCGTGCTGCCACTCAATCCACGTGCAGCGGTTGATCCTGAGATTGCCTTGTTCAACACCTTGGTTGATGACCCAGGCAATTACGTGCTTAACGATTCGTTGCCACTTGATTCTCGAGGCGCTGATGGACTCGCAATCCCTTGTGATCCTAATGCGCTCGCAGTAACGTTTGGTGCAGACTCCAATGAACGATTGAACTGTGTGGTTAACCCAGCCCTTTACCAAGTGGATGGACTGCAGCGTGACCAAACCAGTCCTGACGCACAGCTGATCACCATTGTTGTACCGGCTGTTAATAACGGCAACTTTGAGGTTCAGGGTATCGACGTGAACTTCGGTTACACCTTCAGCAACGACTGGGGTGATTTCCGTTTCGCTATCGATTACACCCATACTGATGAGTTCACCATCACTGATGTGCCTGGTTTTGATCTTGGACTGCAGGAAAGTGGGCGCATCGATGCAGCAGGCACTGACGGTGATGTCCCACTCGTGCGTGAAGTGCCAGATAACCGTGGCAACATCACACTAGGTTGGACTCGCAATAATCATGCTGTGACAATTTTTAATCGACACACTGGTTCTTTCGAAGTGCTGGGTCACAACGAGTTTGTTAACAATCCTAATGAAGACCCTGGTGATATTTCATTCGCCAGAGCGAAAGTGGATAGTTACAACACGTGGGACATTCAGTACAACTACACTCATGAATGGTCAGATCTTGATTGGGGCACGACTGTATTTACAGCAGGCGTAATCGATCTGACTAACGCAGACATTCCACTGTTCCGTCGCAACACCTTCAACCCTACGGTATTTGATGCTCGTGGGCGCAGATGGTACGCGCGACTGTTGTGGCAGTGGTAGTAGAAATCCAGTAAATGGGATCGGGGTAGACCTGCTTTATTGAAGGGACACTCCGGCACCATTTGTATTGCGCTGGTGTTAAGGGCTCGCTCGAAAGGGTGGGCCTTTTTTTTGGGTTTCTCTATGGATTTTCGCCAGTGGCCAGCCACGCTAATTAATTGGTATAAACGTGCTTTTTGACCGGCGCAGGCAGGAATATCAGGAGTTTTGGATGAAGATTGGAGCACCCAAAGAGACCGCAAACGGCGAAGCACGGGTGGCATTGACGCCCGAGAGTGCCGAGCGGCTGCAAAAATTGGGATATGAATGTCTGGTTGAGTCAGGAGCTGGAGCGGCAGCCTCGATCAACGACTCCGCTTACGAGGCGGCTGGGGTGAAGCTTGTAGGATCGGCCTCAGAGCTGTGGACCGAAGCAGATATTGTCGTCAAGGTACGCGAACCCTCAATGGAAGAAGTCGATGCCTGCCCGGATGGGAAGACAGTCATTAGTTTCATCTGGCCGGCTGCCAATGAAGATCTGTTGGAGAAAATGAAATCCAAACAGATGACTGTGCTGGCGATGGATATGGTCCCGCGCATTAGTCGTGCGCAAAAGATGGATGCTTTGTCATCTATGGCAAACATCGCTGGCTATCGCTCAGTAGTCGAAGCGGGTAACAATTTCGGCCGATTCTTCATGGGGCAAATGACGGCGGCAGGAAAAGTACCTCCGGCCAAAGTATTGGTTGTGGGGGCTGGTGTGGCAGGGCTCGCGGCAATTGGTACTTCGGTTTCGCTTGGTGCCATCACTTACGCCTTCGACGTACGTCCGGAAGTTGCAGAGCAAATAGAATCAATGGGAGCCGAATTCGTCTTCTTGGATTTTGAAGAGGAACAAACCGACGGCGCCGAAACAGGTGGCTATGCTGCGCCATCTAGCCCGGAGTTTCGCGAAAAACAATTAGAGAAATTTCGCGAGTTGGCCCCTGAAGTCGATATTGTTATCACTACCGCATTAATACCTAACCGTCCTGCGCCAGAGTTGTGGACCGAAGATATGGTCGCTGCCATGAAACCTGGATCAGTGATAGTTGATTTGGCAGCCGAACGCGGTGGCAACTGCGCGCTTACCAAGGCCGATGAAAAACTGGTAACAGACAACGGCGTTACCATTATTGGCTACACTGATTTTCCAAGTCGTATGGCAACCCAGTCTTCCAATCTCTATGCCACTAACATTCGTCATATGATGGACGACCTCACGCCGGAGAAAGATGGTGTGCCGGTTGTTGATATGGAAGACGATGTGATTCGAGGTGCGTTGGTTACTCATCAAGGAGAAATCACTTGGCCGCCACCACCTCCAAAGATCAAAGCGATTGCTGCAGCCGCTCCTAAAAAGAAAGAAGAAGAGGAAAGCGCAGAGCAAAAAGCAGCACGTGAATTGGCGGAGATGAAACAGTCGCTAAATCGTACAGGCTGGATGTTAGGAATAGGGGGATTGCTCTGTCTCGCTCTAGGCGCAGTTGCACCGCCGAGTTTCATGCAACACTTTATTGTGTTTGTGCTCTCAGTGTTTATTGGATTCTATGTCATCTGGGGAGTGGCACATTCACTGCACACACCTTTGATGGCAATTACTAACGCTATCTCCTCGATCATCATTGTGGGTGCCTTGCTACAAATAGTGTCGGGAAATTCTACCGTGATGTGGCTCGCTGCGGCCTCAGTCTTGATGGCGTCGGTGAATATATTTGGCGGTTTTCTAGTTACGCGTCGCATGCTGGCGATGTTTCAGCGGAGTTAAGCGATGCATACTAACGAAGGACTTATCACTGCAGCCTACGTTGTTGCTGCAATACTATTCATCCTGGCGCTAGGTGGTTTATCCAACCAGGAAAAAGCGAAGCGTGCTATTTGGTACGGTATCGTTGGTATGACCCTCGCGGTTGCCGCAACGGTTAGTTCCGTTGGAGGTCAGGCTGGTCTCATTGCGGGGATGGTTGTTGTAGGTGGCATCGGTGGTTGGTTTGTCGCAAACCGAGTGCAGATGACTCAAATGCCTGAGCTGGTCGCTGGCTTTCATAGCCTGGTGGGACTGGCCGCAGTATTTATTGGCGTTAATGCAGATCTGGAAATGGGCTCAGCCCTGGCTGCTCGCGAGGCTGGTACTGTTGATCAGTTGGCCGGCTTTGCAGCAACTATCGCTGCCAAAACGGATGTTGAACTCAGCATTCTCAAAGTAGAACTTTTCCTCGGCATCCTAATTGGTGCTATCACCTTCACCGGTTCAATCATTGCCTACGGCAAGTTGGCAGGGAAACTTAGCTCTGCAGCATTAACCTTGCCTGGCCGTCACGCACTGAACCTCGGCGCATTGCTCGCCTGTTTTGTTCTTGGCTATATGTACCTAGAGGGTGCCGGCCTCTGGACGATGCTTGCTGTCGCTGGAATCTCCGGACTCATTGGCTGTCACTTAATTCTCGCCATTGGCGGTGCCGACATGCCGGTGGTTGTATCAATGCTAAATTCATATTCTGGTTGGGCGGCGGCAGCAATCGGCTTTACCCTTGGCAATGATTTGTTAATCGTGACTGGCGCTCTAGTAGGCTCGTCCGGCGCAATCCTTTCATACATCATGTGTAAGGGTATGAACCGTTCATTCGTATCCGTGATTCTCGGCGGCTGGGGAGGTGAAACACAGTCTTCTGCTGCTGTTGAGGGTGAGATGATCGAGGCGAAAGCTGATGCGGTGGCTCAAGCGGTGCAAGATGCTGACAGCGTCATTATCGTGCCTGGTTACGGTATGGCCGTGGCACAAGCCCAAGGTTCAGTTTCAGAGCTAACCAAGCGACTGCGCTCACAAGGCAAGACTGTTCGGTTTGCAATCCATCCTGTAGCCGGTCGTCTTCCTGGACACATGAATGTGTTGTTAGCGGAAGCTAAAGTGCCTTATGACATCGTGTTGGAAATGGAAGAAATTAATGATGATTTTCCTGAGACTGATGTAGTTATCATCATCGGCGCCAACGACATTGTGAATCCAGCCGCTCAAGATGACCCCGGTAGCCCAATTGCTGGCATGCCCGTGCTGGAAGTGTGGAAGTCGCGCCACGTATTTGTCTGTAAACGCGGACGTGGCACAGGATATTCGGGAATCGAAAATCCGCTGTTCTTTAAAGACAACACCCGCATGTTCTACGGCGATGCCAAAGCGTCAATGGATGACTTGTTACGAGAATTGGATTGATCATCTAAATCTTCTTTGTAGTTTCGCTCGAAACATAAGCAGATAAGCAAAGAACAGCTACTTAGCGAGACAATGTAAGCGGTTAGTTCGATTAACGAACGAACGGAGGTGAAACAAATGAAAGATGGTGTAATAGCTATTGCGCTTCTTACTGTTTCCACATTCTGCTTTGAAGCAAATTCCCAATCAGATGATAACAATGCCCTAGCTTTCCTTGTTGGCGATTGGGATGTGGCGGAATACATTGCCCCGGGAGTGATGGGTCCAGAAAGGGAAGGGCAAGGTAAGGCGGCTATCGCTTGGGGGCCTGGAAATAATTCGGTGATTATTAACTATGAATCCGTCTCAGGTCCTATGAGCGGTTTTCAAATAACCCAATTTGTTTCAAAAGATCAGGCAGACAATGCTTTTGAATTAGCATGGGTCGATAGCTTCACTCCAGGCGTTACTTTACGGCAGGGCATGCTGAGAGATGATGGTTCTTTTCGATTCACTTCAGTGGCAGAAATTAATGGCGCCAATGTAACGCAGATTAGTCTAATTAGCCGCACCGATTCGGGATTTATGATTGAGACATTCAATGAGATGGAAGACTATGATCCAGCTCTAAGCATGCGACTGACTTACACTCCCGCACAATCGAGCAATTGAAGAAATCTGCCTCTAATTGATAATCACGTAGCCGGAACTGGAATTCGACAAAACCCATTAGAGAAGAACCCAACTGCCTAGCCCCTGATTTCGAAACAAGGTAGTCTATCTCCACCAATAATAATCAACTACAGCGTGGACCGAACCGTGAAATCAAGAGTCAGTAGGCGTAATTTTCTCCTTGGCAGCTCAGCTGTCGTCGCAGCTGGAGCTATGCAAGGCATTCCGGGCACCCCTTTCTCGCCGCCAGTAAATCTCATGAAGAGTGCGTTGGGGCAGGGCAGCATTCCGATGCCCGCTACCCCAATCCGTATGAGTTCCAATGAGAACCCCTGGGGTCCATCCCGAGCAGCGATGCAGGCAATTAATGCCGCAATCGAAGAGGCCAATCTCTACACGTATTTTCTTTCCGGTGAGATGGCGGAGCTGATCGGCAGTCAGCAAAATGTTGCGCCCGAGCATATCAGCGTGGGAGCTGGTTCCGCAGAGATTCTTAAGATGGGTGGCTTGCTAGCCGCTATGGACGAAGGATCGATCGTGGTTCCTGACCCAACTTTTGAAGACTTGCCGCGCTACGCAGGGGCAAATGGTTCTGAAGTAATTCGTGTACCGGTTAACGACAACCTTGAAACTGATCTTGACGCGATGGCCAGTGCTATTCGTCGCGACACCAAGCTGGTTTACGTTTGTAACCCGAATAATCCTATCCCGACTATTGTTGAGAAGAATGCACTTAGAGATTTCGTCATTGAAATTTCACGTGACCGAATGGTGTTTGTCGATGAGGCGTATCATGAGTTTGTGGATGATCCTAACTATGGCTCAATGATGGATCTGATTCGGGAAGGACGGCAGAACATTATTATCGCCCGCACTGCATCAAAGATTCACGGTCTGGCAGGACTTCGAGTGGGCTTCGGTTTCTCGCATCCTGATCTCGCTGCCGAAATCACTAGACGTATGACTGGAACGCTCAACATCATTGGTATGCGGGCCGCATTGGCTAGCTACAAAGATATCGAGCATTCAAACTTTGTGTTGCGCAAAAATAAGGAAGCTCTGGATATCACCCAAGGTTATTTTCGTGAAGCAGGAATTCGCCACATCAACTCCTCTGTAAACTTTACATTTGTCGAGACTGGCCATGACATTGCCGAAGTGCAAGCACGATTCCTTGAGCACAACATCCGAGTTGGAAGACCTTTCCCTCCATACCGTAACTGGATGCGCCTTAGCATGGCGAAACCAGATGAAATGCGTTATTTCGTGCAGACCTATAAGAAGCTTTACGGGTAAGCGCGCGATTCCCTAATCAAAGGGATCAGAAAAAGGAAGAAGCACTCTAATTTTTCTGGTCCCTTTTCCTTTTCTACAGCACCCTGCTGGGAGAGCAAAAACTATGAAGCCGTTGAAAATTGGTTTACTAGTTGTTGTCGTTCTCTTGGGGGGAACACTCCTCACTCTTCGTATAACAGGATTTCCTCCAGGGCACCCGAGTGCGGAGGACTATCTCGAAGCAGGACGTTCTGCCAGGCCGGGTCTATGGCTAGCAGGCGAAGTCGTCAAAGAACCTGTAACGAATTGGGACTGGGTCAACGAGTACAGTGATGCCTTTGCGGCCAACGCTTCGGAACTCGAGACTCGTACTTGGTATGGCATACCACACTCTGTCACAGTGCTATTGGTTCCTCGCGGCGAAGAGCTTTATCTGATGTCGAGTGCACAGACATTTAGACTAGGTAGAGAATTTCCTAATGGCAAAGCATGGTGGAGAAACGTTGAACGTGATCCACGTGTACGTCTTAAAATTGGCGGAAAGATCTATGAGATGACAGTGGTGTTAGTTCGAGATCGAGACGAAGTCACTCGTCTTCGTGGAGGCAGAAGTCCCATCGTGACGGAAGTTGACGCCAACGGAAATGAGGTGGTCACGGAAGAGTGGCACTATTGGCGTGTTTTTCAGCGCAATGTGCCTGAGTACGGAGCTGAATAATCAGGCGGCCCCGTAATCTAAAGTTCGAGTTATAGAAACTGTTCCAGCCCCACAGTCTCGCCATTCACAGTCAACTCAGTATCACTAAGACTTACGTCCATCAATATGCGGCCGTTTTCTACTCGCAGATATCCTTGCTGCACGTAAGGGTCGACCATTTCAGCTAGCGGTGATTGTCTGATTGCCGCTTCATCTAGTGAAACGGATACGTCGAAACTCAATACTTCAAGAATTTGCATTGCTTCGATGCTTTCGAGGTCTGTTACACCTGGTAAACCACGCCAGTCGACTCGAAATTCAACACTATGGTCGCCTTCGAACGCATTGGCCTCAACCAAGTTGCTGAATACCAGGCTGTTTTGAATAGCTAGGGTGACTATTTCTTCTGCATAGTCTTCAGCAGGGTTGGTGCCAGCAGGAGGCGTATTGTTAACCGCATTCTGGATCTCAGCAATCATTTGATAGTAGCTACGAATTAAGTCGCCATGGATTTCATTGATGTTGAATGTCCAGTTAAATGACGACAACGGAAAATCTGTTTCTATACTGCCAACTCGAAAACCCCAGTTGATATCTATTTGGCCAGGGCCGGCAGGTGAAGGTTGTAACTGTGAGCTCACGTTTATGTTGCTCACATTAAAGGCAAAGGGAGCTTCGCTACTAATGGCTGGGATCGCGAGCATCGCCATATTTGGCGCAAGCATGTCATTCATTTGTTGGGAATTGCTTTGCAGGTTAAGTCCAGCCATTGTAAATCCCATTTGGGTGGCTGGTTGCAATGCGCTCAACATGCCCATGCTAAATTGCAGCTCGGCCGACATATCTGGATTGGCTAGTAAACTGCCATTCATCCCCGCAAACGACACTTGGCCGTCAGCATCGCTGAAATTAAAAGGATCCATGTTAAACGTCATGAGCAGCGATTGATCCAGATCGGCAATCATATCGATTCGCATATCCGGCAGGTCTACCGATAACTCAGTTAAGGCCTGGGTTAACTCTGGGCTGTTAAATGACGGAGTGATTTCGGCATAAGCCAAGCCTAAGCGCATACCATCAGGTGTAAGCAATAGAGGCCCATGAGAAATGTCGAACAACACTTTTACAGCTAAGTCTTCTTGCTCAGCTAGGAAGGCGTATCGAATATCTAGTTCACCCTGGCTGCTGAACCATCCACTATTGAAATAGTTTTCTGTAATTAAAAGTTGACTGCGGCTTTCGGGTGGAAGCAAATTAACTACACTGTTCATAGTGGCTTCACGAACGCCGTTACCTATAACTTTTGGTGCGGCAGCAGCTGCGGCAACTACTAAAACAACTACTCCTAACACTCCATATAAGATTGGTTTTTTCATGGTTGTTAGTTCCGTATCAGAGTTATAGTTCCGGCCTCATAGGCCGCACGGCAATCATTGGCATCCCTCTCGATGTCTTCATCGAAGCTGATTGCGGCCATCCCATCGCCTTCAAATCGAGGGTCGTCGCACTCTCCATCGTTGGCATAGATGCTGGAGTTATCACCAAACTGGATTCCACCAGTTGATGTAGAGCGAGCCGGAGCAGGCGCTAGATTAGTGACGTTGGGTGTGAGGGTATTGTTACTAGTGTCGGATGGGTCAAGACGATCACCATACACAGTTCCGCTAGCGAACAAGGATCCATCTTCTTGACGTGCACCATTGATATCGCCCCTTGGAGTTCCCACTTCGTAATTGTCTCTTGTTTGAGCAACAGGCTGGCTCTGTGGGATAGCCGTTGTTGCTGCAGCTACAGATGGGGATGGGTCAGCACCGGCAACAAGGGTAACTTGTCCAGATTCAAATAGGCTTCGACAGTCATTGGCATCACGCATGGAGTTTTCTTGAGATGTTGAGAAAGCAGAACCGGAACCTTCAAATCGAGGGTCATCGCATTCGCCATCGTCAGAAAAAATACTGCTGTTATCGCCAAAGTTGATTCCGCTGCTGTCTACAACAACACTCGTGGCGGCACTATCGGTCTCGATGAGCGTTATTGAGCCTTCCAAGAAAAGACTGCTGCAATCATTCGCATCAGTCATTGCGCCATCATCAAAAGTAAATCCTGCTGCACCGGGTCCTTCGAATCGAGGATCATCACATTCACCGTCATCAGCGAAGGGACTGCTGTTATCCCCAAAATCAATGCCGGTCAGTGCGATCATACTGTCGCGGTCAAAATCTGGCGCTGCCGCATTGCCACCACCTCCCAAATCAAATGGAAGGGGTAAGGCACCGGCATCATCTCCGGCAATTGCTTGAAAGCCTTGCGCCAAGGCGAAAAATACTTCACCAAACGGACCTGCGTCTGGCAAGGGTATCGGGCTGGTCGATGCGGTGTCATCGCTAAAGATGTCTGAATCTCCGCTGAAGAAATCGGTATTCAAGTCCCCACTTAAATTCATATCTTCAGGTTCGGCTAAACTAATGGCGCCAGATTCATATTGAGCACGGCAGTCACTGGCATCTCTAAACAAATTTTCGGTGCCGGGGCCGTATGCCATACCGGAACCTTGGAACCGAGGATCATCGCATTCGCCATCGTTAGCAAACCCACTACTGTCATCACCAAACACAATGTCACCATTCAGATCGAAACTCGCTGCATAAACTGAGTCTTCAAGACCAATGGAAAGAGAGGCCCACTCAGCCTCATCGACTTCGGTAATGGCTAACATCGTAATAGATGACTCAGCGCCGCTGTCATAGCTGCCCACCCAAATTTGATAGTCACCTGATTGGGGTGAGTCAAATTGAATTCCGGAATTCGTGCCGCTTAAAAAGAAGCTGTCATCATTGCAGTGCCATGCACCAGACGGATCATTGATCGCCATAGTGATGTCCAGATCAGAAATGGCAAATACACCGAGAGGGGTTTCACCCGATTGATAGTTCAGCACGAAGTCTGGCTGCGCAAAGCGCATGTATCCATAACACTCGTCACCGAGTACAAAAGATTCGTCTTCACCACCTGGAGATACTTCTACCGTAAAAGGTGCTGATGCAAAACCTGATTCCAAACTAATCGATCCAAACAGCGGATCCGCATCCAGGTTCTGTGCTGATACAGAGCCTGATTGCAGTGCGAGAAAGCTGGACACGGCAATCGCGCCTAGTCTTACCGCTGCAGAGCTTGATTGATTGGTGGAACCGAGCACAAAGGGGATGGGTTGTCTGTGCATGAGAAATCCGTTGGGAGGCCTGATTTATGAGTATTAGCGGCTTATTCGATCTTAAGTATATAAGCGATTATCACGAATTGGGGGATAAAGGAATGCAGAAAACGCCAACCAGTTCGCAAAAAGCTGGCTTTAATGCCCGGTATAGGGGGCCTGGGCTATTTCAGCGTGATTATGCCTTGTTGGCGATTGGTATCTTCTACGCTGATTTTTGCAAGCCGTTTGAAGTTTTCCGCGTGAGCTCTACGCTCGTCATATGGCAGCAACTCATCCAGATTCGAAAAATCTGTGCCACATCGATCTTCAGCCATCTGCATAATGGCGTCCGGCCCTCCCTTGCTGCGATTGGCCATGGTGACGTTGTTCGCCATAGGAAGAATTCTGTTTTCGTATTCGATTGCTGCTTTTGCAGAGAGTCCGTGCTTCTGAATTTCTGATCCAAGGTAACGAGCGTCGAGAATCGCTTGGCTCGCACCGCTGGAGCCAACAGGATAAGTCGCATGAGCAGCGTCGCCGATTAAGGTCACCGTTTTATCCGTCCAGCTTGAAACTGGTTCACGATCAATCATGGGATATTCGAAAATGTCATTCGCGTTATTGATTAGCTCAGGAACATTGATCCAACCAAAATCCCAGTCTTTAAAGTCATGAATAAAACGATTTTTATCTACTCGCCTGTTCCAGTCTTCTTTTTCTAAGTGAGTGTCAGGATCGACAGTTTTTTCTGCAATCCAGTTAATTGTTACCTTCCCTGTTTCTTTATCAGGAGTAGAGATAGGGTAGGCAACAAAGCGTTGATGATCATTGCCGGACAAGATCATCGAAGCTCCAGATAAAAATGCTTGAGCGAAAGTTGTTCCGCGCCACATGATTGCGCCGCCCCAAACAGGGGGGCCTTCATTTGGGTACATTTGCGCGCGTAGTGCCGAATGAATCCCGTCGGCGCCAATGAGCATTGATCCTTCAATCGAATGAGAGACACCATTCGATTCATAGTGCAGCTCAACTCCATTAGGATTGAAGCTAAAACTTTTTGCGCTACATCCAAATTCGATGCAGTCATCTCCGCATCGTTTGATGAGTTCTTCCAGTAGCGCAATTTGTAGCTGGCCTCTATGCACTGAGTATTGAGGCCAATGGTAACCAGCAAACCTGCCTCTAGGTTCGGTCCAGATTTCTACGCCTGTTTTAGTGTAGAAACCATAATCTTTGGTTTGCACGCCTAATTCTTCTAACAGAAAAGCTAAGCCAAGATCATAGAGTTCTCGAACAGCAGGTGGTTGCAGATTGATTCCCACCCCTAAGGGTTTTGGTTCCTTTATGGATTCGAAAATTTTGAACGGCACGCCAATCTGATGGAGCGTGATCCCCATGGTCACTCCAGCAATGCCGCCACCTGCTATCAGAACCTGCATTGTCTAACCGCCTGTCGGTTGGGCACGACCCAGCTATGATTAATCAAAATAGATATTGATGACATCGTTCAGAGTCGATTTCGTTTCTTCTGATGATCTCAAATTGGTTAAACGAATGATTACAGATTGCTATATCATGAGGCAAACCAACTGCATTGAATAACTACTATGGCTGGCAGCCTTCTACTTCTCCTGGATGACATTGCGACAGTAATGGATGACGTTTCCGTCATGACTAAAGTCGCCGCCAAGAAAACGGCAGGAGTGCTAGGTGACGATCTAGCTCTAAATGCTGAGCAGGTATCTGGCGTAAGAGCCAGTCGTGAACTACCAGTTGTGTGGCAAGTGGCGAAAGGCTCAGCCTTGAACAAGTTTATGTTGGTGCCAGCAGCGCTACTAATTAGCGCAATAGCGCCTATGTTAATAACACCGTTATTGATGGTAGGGGGAACATATCTTTGTTTTGAGGGTGCGGAAAAGATTCTGCATAAGCTTCATGCTAGTAAAGAAGATCAGGCCCATCAGCAAGAATTGAAAGACGCCCTACAAAACCCAGACACAGACTTTAAGGTCGTAGAGAAGAATAAAATCTCGGGCGCTATTAGAACGGACTTTATTCTTTCTGCTGAGATCATTGTAATTTCACTAGGTACAGTTGCAGATTCAACATTTGCCGTAAGGCTTGGTGTGCTAAGTGCTATCGCGGTCCTAATGACAGTTGGTGTCTATGGTTTAGTAGCACTAATTGTGCGACTAGATGATTTCGGCCTGGCCTTACTTGAGTCAAGTTCGAAATTTTCTCGCACATTGGGTGAGAGCATTTTGGACTTCGCGCCAATCATGTTGAGAACATTGTCTATTGCAGGAACAGCAGCAATGTTTTTAGTTGGTGGCGGGATCGTGACACATGGCATTCCAATACTCGAGCAAATGCAATACACCCTCTCGGGAGGTCTGGGACAGCCTTGGGCTACTCTAATTGGGATGCTGTGGAATGCAGTCGTAGGAATAGTGCTTGGATTAGCAGTAGTTGCCGCGCTTAACATCGTAAAGCGTTTAAAGCCTTCTACTTAGCACTTGTTATGAAAGTAGAGCACGTAAAATCTAATCTGCTTAATCCTGTCTCCTAGCCTGTTCATTTGTTTATAATCTATTGATTGTTGAAGTTCTCCTCTCTATAAACCAGATTATGGCTCCTCGTCGACTAAGGAATAATGAATGAAGTACTTGTATTTACTCTTGCTTCTACCAAGTACCGTACTTGCGCATCACTCTTTCTCGGCTTATGACGTATATGCTCCATCAATTGAATTATCTGGTGTAGTTGAAAGTTGGAGCTTTAGAAATCCCCATGCGATCTTAAGACTAAAGGCGAACTCAGCTGATGGAGGGTGTGTTTGGACCATGGAAGTGCGAAATAGACTGTGGAACAACATGCGTCTTCCAAGGGATGCAATCAAAGCGGGTGATCAGATAACAGTAACTGGTTGGCCGGCGAGAGACAGTTCCCCCAAAATGATTTTTGGCGCATTCCATATTCAAGGACAAGAGAAGGTTGTCTTACAAACTTCGGCGAGAGGGAATAGTGAAAGACCAACGGATTCAGTTGTGATTACTCGGCCAAAGTGTGAAAACTAACTTTCCAGCAAATTCATATTCGATTTTATCCAAGCAAGGAATTTATAGATGAAGCAATTGCTCTACTTCTTACTTCTACTATTCACGACGTTAGAAATTTCGGCCCAAACAAGTTCTCTCCCGGAGGAAGCTGAAGCCACTGCACGACAACTCATGGCTGAGGCATTAGACAGCGAATTAGCATGGGACATAGTTGAATCACTAACGACCGAAGTCGGGCCCCGCCTTGCCGGATCTGAAGCAGAAGCGCGAGCAAGGGTTTGGGGACAAGCGCTCGGAGAAGAGCTTGGATTTGATCGAGTTACAATTGAAGAGTTCGATCTTCCTTATTGGGAGCGCGGTGATATGTCCATCATGATGACCGCTCCTTATCAGCAAGCACTTTACGGCACGGCATTGGGTGGTTCGGGGGCATCTCCTCTCAATGGAGATCTGGAAGCCGAGATTGCTTACTTCCGTACAGTAGATGAGTTGGTGGCAGTTGAAGATTCCTCTTTGATTGGACGCATCGCGTTTGTGGATGGCGATCCTATAGTCGCAAGCCAAAATGGTGAGGGCTACGGCCCTGCGAATCAGCGGCGTCGAATCGGTTGGCAACATGCACAGCGTGCAGGTGCAGAAGCCTTAGTCGTTCGTTCAGTCGGATCCGATAGTCATCGCTTTCCACATACTGGAATGATGACGCCTAGCGGAAACGATTGGGCAGAGATTCCCGTGATTGCGGTTTCCAATCCCGATGCTGACCACCTGCGTCGATTGCATGAAGGGGGCAATTCAATTCGACTTGATGTTCATTCAACTGCTGGATGGCAGGGTAATAGCACGAGCGGCAATGTTGTCCTCGATTTGATTGGTCGCGAAAATCCCGAAGAGATTGTGTTAATTGGTGGCCACCTTGATAGTTGGGATTTAGGCACAGGTGCTGTTGATGATGGCGCAGGTGTAGCGATCACAACAGCCGCCGCCGCACTGATTGCACAATTGCCGCAACGACCGCGTCGCACAATTCGAGTGGTGATGTTCGGCGCTGAAGAAGTGGGTCTGCTCGGTGGCCAAGACTACGCTGTGACTCATGCAGCTGAACTCGCGAATCATCAGGTAGCTACGGAATCAGACTTCGGCGCTGGGAATATCTGGCAATTGGCCTCAAATGTTTCCGAGGAAGGGACTGCTGTGATTGATGCCATTGGCAAAATCGTTGCCCCCCTCGGTATTCTCAGAGGTGGCAGTGATGTACCAGGAGGAGGGCCAGACATAGGGCCTATGGCGGCGCGAGGAGTACCAACCATAAACTATCGCCAGAATGGTACGGACTATTTCGATTTGCACCATACGCCTGATGACACGTTGGACAAAATTGATCCCGATCAATTGGCGCAGAATGTTGCGGCTTATGCTGTGTTTGCCTATCTAGCCGCGGAACTCGATGTGCAGTTTAGAGATTGATTCAGGGCAATAACTTCTAAATACTTAGAAACTAAAAGCATATATACGCCTCGGAGACTAACGATGCGCAAACGATTTCAATCAACCCGGCAGACTCGCCGAGATTTTCTTAAGAAAACTGCAGTATCTGCCACTTTGGCTGCAAGCCCATTTGGCACTGCAATAGGCCAGGTTCAGCGTGTTGATGATATCGGCATACAGCTTTATTCGTTGCGCAGCGAAATGGCAGACGATTTCGAAGGCACCCTGGAGCAGTTGGCGGAAATCGGCTTTACTGAAATGGAGTTCGCGGGATATCACGGAAGGTCGCCCGAAGATGTTCGAAGAATTTTGGATGGCTT
Organism: uncultured Pseudohongiella sp.; assembly: GCA_965262465.1. GTDB lineage: Bacteria > Pseudomonadota > Gammaproteobacteria > Pseudomonadales > Pseudohongiellaceae > UBA9145. The sequence continues at coordinate 517,070 of OZ253535.1, forward strand.
CGGTCTCACGTCACCGGCTGCACACATCCCTCTTAATTCAGTGCGGCAAAATCTGGAAAGAGAAATCGAAATTGCTGCCACTATCGGTCAGCAATACATTGTTGTGCCATCAGTGCCAACAGATGAGCGCAGTCTTGATGATTACCGACGTCATGCTGAAACGTTGAATCGAGCGGGTGAGTTAACTCGTGAGGCTGGCATAACGATGGCTTACCACAACCACGATTTCGAATTCGATGTGCAGGAAGGAGGGCGCATTGGCTACGACATCTTAACTTCTCAAACTGAGTTAGATTTGGTCGTGTTCGAAATGGACCTGTATTGGGCAGAAGTGGCTGGCTATGATCCGACTTTTTTCTTTCTTAAGTATCCAGGGCGTTACCCAATGCTCCATGTGAAAGATCGCGCTGGCTCAGGTGAGATGGTTGATGTGGGTCGTGGTTATATCAATTTTACTGATCTATTTAGTTATGGTCGCAAGGGTGGGTTTCGCCACTATTTTATCGAACACGATAATCCTAGCGACGGGATCAATTCTATGGCCTATAGCTACGAGACTGTCAGGAATCTTCGGTTTAAATCATCCTATGAGCTGCCTTTTTAGGTAATTAATAAAAGGCCAAACGGTCTGTCTTTTTCTCGAACTAGACCGATACGTTATACATATAATAAAGCGCCGCGAGGAAATAATAATGAGAGTAAATCATGAATAGTCCCGCTGAACTTTTTTCTTTGACGCTACTCGCCACCGGTGGCTTGTATTTCAGCATGTTCGCTTACTTCAACGGCTTGTTGGGAACAAAGCGTACTAACATGCCAATTCTTTGGAACTCTGAACCCTTGCTTTGGTACATGGCCTTCGTGCTTATGGTGTGGGTGTGCCTGCGGCTAATCGTTCCCGATGACTCCAACGCCGCCTCAGTCATCTTTTACCTGACTGGCACTGGGAATTTACTCATCATTTATATTTACCTGATCTCAAAAATAGCTAGGCATGCGCTACCGCGATTAGTATTTTGGGGAGTATTTTTTACGATTTCAGTAGCAGTGGTTTGGGTTGCTGGCAATATTTTGCTTTCAATGTTTGGCGGTACCGATTCCGCGTTTCAATACACTGATCGTTTAAGCAATTTATTGCTCATGATGACGGCGATTCTAGGGCTTATCCTATTTTGGTGTTTTTTGTTCGCTTTCTGGACAGCATTTCTCAAACATCGGCGTACCGATCCTCAATCGGAGGATCGTCAAACCAAGCAAGGCAGTCTTATGCCGGGCCCTAATTCGCCTGAGCTAAGTCTGGCGCCTGGAGCAAGCGTGACTTTCGATTTTGGCACTCGACATATTGAAGATCATGGTTACAAAGCTGACCTTCGAGTAACCCGTGAAAATGTTGATCAAGCCTTGCAAGTGGAAGTAAGTAACGATAGCCGCAGATGGTTAGCGTGTGAGATAGATGAGCACATTTCCACAGACTACGATGTTCCCTATATAGGAAGCCCTTGGCGCTATGTTCGTGTCACTAATCCAGGTGATCAGGAAATTCGGATCGGTGAAATTTACGATTTGGACTAGCGCTTCAAATAGAAATTACACACACCAGAAATTGGAGAAACTGCATGTACAGATTCGCGATTGTTTTCGTTCTCTCATCATTTTTACTTTCGTGTCAGCCAGAATTACCAATAGCAAATGCTGCAGAAGCTAATCAGCAGTATGGTGATCCGGAATACATGAACCCTAATCCTCGAGCGCCATACTCTGAAGGTGTGCAATACGGTGGATTAATTTTTCTTGCCGGTAAAACTGGCGGACCAGGCGAGCGCGGAGTTCAACCCGAAACACGACGTTCTCTAGAAGCCATCGAAGATGCGCTAGTGCGTTTCGGTTCCTCAATGGACCGTGTTGTGAAATGCACAGTCTATCTAGTCGACATGGCAGAGTGGGGTGCCATGAATGAAGTCTATCGGGAGTTCTTTCCGGAAAACAAACCGGCCCGCACAGCGATTGGAATCAGTTTGGGTGGGGACACTCGAGTGGAAATAGAGTGCATCGCAGCCGCTTAAGAACTGCGAATTAAGAATGAGATCAGAGTAAATCGCTTGGACAATTTACTCTGATCTAGGTTTCTTACAACCAGCTATGTGGCCAAATCATCGTGCGCCACATGTGCGCGACTGGTGATCCGTCAAAGCCTAAACCTTCTCTCGGCTGCTTAAAATTTCTTCCGACAATATCTTCAAACTGATCAATCTCGATATCAGTTTCATTTGGATCAAATGAATACAAATCGTTTAGCGTGATTAAACGTGAAGTCATGTACCAGCGATGGTTCTTAGCTTCGTCGTATTCTGCTTGCACCCACGGTTCAACTTGGTAGTCATAGCCAAACCACTCTCTATACGCCGCCGGGTATTCATAGCCAACTGACTCATCTGCAAAAAATCGCAAAGCCTGATGCTTCTGAATTGCCCAGGCGACTTCCTCATCTACATAAGGGCCAATTAATTGAGCGCCCCAAAAACCATGATCCGTTCGGATGAATCCTTCGACTGAGATGTCGTGAAGCAAGCAGGCGAGGATGACTTTCTCGTCCATTCCATTCTTCATAGCGATGTTGGCGCTCTGCAACAAGTGGGATGGATTTGGAATTCGGTACTTGTAGAAGTCCAACAAGGTAGGGTTTTTTGGCATTGGAGGTAAACGAGGATCGTCCATGCCAGCAACCAATTTGGCTGTAGGTACTCCGCCTGGTGGTACTTTGCTGCCGGGAGGATCCATTGATCTTTCACGTTCTGGCTCGCATAGCACGGGTTTGCCAACGTGATAGGGCAGGCTGTCGATCATTACCCCTTCAAACGCCTCAGCCCGTTGGCTCAGAGTCATGTCCGCTGTGAAGGTGGCCGCAGCAGCTACAGCCGCGTTGTTCATGAATTTTCGTCGATCCATAGTCGAATACCTGACTCAATCAAATAAATATAGGAGCAGCCTAACTCGGTGAGGACAGGGTGACAATATTAAACTCGAAGAATTGGCGGTACTTGGGGCTGTGCCTACCCAAATTTCGCAATAAGCTCTCTCGAGCGCTAGACAAGCGCTTCAAGCGCCGATAGTTTTTCACCTTCATACTTTGAAGGAATCGTTGTTATGTCGTTCACTAGAAGACAATTGATCGGAATGGCTGGAACCGCTGTATTAGCTGGCGGCATAAGTAGTAATTCGCTCGGGGCCGTTTCTTCTAGCAGAGCCACGATTAAACCTGCACGTCTTCGCCCTGGCATGACTATTGGTTTGGTTACACCGGCAAGCAATGTTCCTGAAAACGAAGAGCTGTATGCGGCTATGGAGTTAGTTGAGTCTTTGGGCTTTACGGCTAAGCCATCAGCCAATTTATTTAGTCGTACTCAATATTTGGCAGGCACTGATGAGCAGAGAGCTACCGATTTAAATTCCATGTTCGCTGATAATGATGTTGATGCCATCTTTTGTGTGCGAGGGGGATACGGGTCGGGCAGATTGCTGCGCTACTTGGATTACGACGTAATCCGATCAAACCCAAAAGTCTTAATGGGCTATAGCGACATCACTGCGCTATTAAACAGCATCAATCTCCACACAGGCCTGGTGACTTTTCATGGACCCATAGCTGGGTCTAATTTCTCAGACTACACCTTGGACCAATATCGCAGGGTGTTGGTTAATCCAAGCAGTGAGGTGCGCATTGGCGAGCCGCCGCCGTTTGAGACTTCACCTGGCGTTGTCGAACGCACCAATCGATTGACGCCAATTGTTGGAGGGCAGGCGGAAGGAAAATTGATAGGTGGCAATCTATCTCTATTGGTGACACTCATGGGCACACCTTATGAGCCAGTATTTGATGATGCCATTCTCTTTCTGGAGGATGTGTCTGAACCTCCTTATGCAGTTGATCGAATGCTGACCCATTTGTGGTTGACTGGAAAGCTCGAGCGATTTGCTGGAGTCGCCCTTGGAAAATTCACTGATGATGACTACGACAGCAATACCTTCAGTATGGAAGAAGTACTCCGAGACAGATTCGAGCCACTGGGTATACCTACTATTCGAGGCGTAATGATTGGTCATATAGATGATCAAACAGTTGTTCCTGTTGGAGTACGAGCCAGGTTAGATGTCGAAGCAGGTTCGCTTACTCTGCTTGAATCCGCAGTCAGTTAAAATTTTGTTTTTATAAGACTGTTCTAGGGATTCGATTAGTTCTCTTTACCATCTAAGATCGCCATGACGTTTTCTTCTGAAGCTGAAGTTTGCTACATAGCCGAAGGTCTAATCGATCAAACCTTACCCAGAAGCAAATGGACTCATGCCGCACACTTTGCTGCTGCAGTATGGTTGCTGCGTCATCCAGACTATGATCCTTTTTTAGAAATGGCTGACTTCATTCGTGATTACAACGAATCTTCTGGCACACCGAATACTGATAGTGAGGGCTATCACGAAACCATTACGATTGCTTCTTTGCGTGCTACGCAATTTGAGCTAGAAAAACGACCTCCGAATCAGCCACTCCATATCGTCGTAAATGAAATTCTAAACTCTGATATGGCTGATCCTGCCTGGTTAATGAAGTATTGGAACAAAAGCACCCTTTTCTCCGTGAAAGCCAGAAGGGAATGGGTAGAGCCCGATCTTGTTCCACTTCCTTTTCCCTGAAAATTCTGGTTTCCGAACGAATTATTCCTCCAGTCTCTTCTGTTTTTTGGGTATTCTTTAACAACCACAAAGGAGTTCCCATGAGCATCGTTAGTCTTATTCAAACCCGTTTCATTCGCATTGCACTGCCATTGCTGTCTGCTATTTCACTTTTACTCTCTACATCGATTGTAAGTGCCAATGAAACTTCATACCGCGTTGACCTGAATGAGCGTCATGTGCAGCAAGTCACGATCGAAGCGCGCTTCTCAGATGTCACTGGCGACACTTTGGATTTTCATTTGCCGGTCTGGCGATCTGGCTTGTATCTAGTGCTCGACTTTGTCGGGACATTGTCAGGGCTCGAGGTTAATGATGAGTCTGGCTTGGCTATGCCCTTTGAACAAACTGCCAAATCTTCTTGGCGTGTGCATCTTCAAGATTCAGATACTAATGAAGTGGTAGTTCGATATCGGCTCTACGCAGATAGCCTAACCGACCGGACTCGCCATGTGGATTCTGATCATGCTTTTCTAAATCCGGCTGCAGTATTTATTTATGCCGATGGTTACCGTGATGAGCCAATAGAAGTCACGATGGATTTACCTAATGGATGGCAAGCAGCTAGTGGTATGGACCAACCTGATCCAGGTCGATTCGTTGCTCCTCACTATGACCGACTAGTGGATTCACCGATCGAGGCTGGAACATTCGATTTGGTCAGTTTCGAAGCAGGCGGTATGACGGTCGAATTTCTAATTGATGGTACTTGGGATCGAGATGAAGCAAGACTAATTAACGATATTGGCGCCATAGTGGAAGCAACTACTGAAATTTTTGAAGAGGCGGAACGACCACTACCGACGGACCGATATCTTTTTCTATTGCATAGCGGACCTGGTCTCGGTGGCGGAACTGAGTACTACAACAGCACCGTTGTCCACACTGATCCTCGATCGTTTTGGGATGATGATCGATGGCAGGGATTTCTTGGCTTAATGGCGCACGAATTTTTTCATACTTGGAACGTGAAACGTTTTCGACCAGCGTCAATAGATCGATACGATTATCAAGATGTGAATTACACAGAGTTACTTTGGGTTGCAGAAGGGTTAACCAGTTACTACGACGAGATCATTCCAGTAAGGGCAGGTTTAAAAACAGTTGCAGAATATAGAGACCAACTTGCCGAAACCATTAGTGGAGTTTTAGACAATCCCGGATATGGACAAGACACTCTCGCTCGAGCAAGTTTCGAAGCCTGGACAAAGGGCTATCACCGCGGTGCGGATCGGGCTTCAGACAAACCGAACCGTACAATTTCTTTCTACAGCCAAGGTGGTTTATTAGGTCTAGTACTGGATTTAGAAATACGGCGCGCCAGTGATGGACAGCGTAGTCTCGATACAGTGATGTCTGCGCTTTACGATGACTTTCCACTCGGCGGCGGTGGCTTTACTTACGATGACTTCAAGCAGCGTTTGGCGGAAGCGGGGGGCGGTGATCTCGCACAGCGACTTGATGGTTGGGTTTACGAGACTAATCCGCTGCCAGTAACCCAAGCTCTGGATGCCATTGGCTGGGATCTCGGGCGCGAAGATATCAGTGACGCACCAGTGCAGGTTTCTCTCGGCGTATCTGTTCGAGGCAATCCTCCTGTAGTGAGATTTGCTGAATTAGATGGAGCTGCGTGGCGTGCTGGGGTAAACGCAGGTGATGAACTGCTTGCGCTGGGTGGAGAACGCATCGGATCCGGAATGGATGCATTGTTGAGGCGCTATGCACCAGGCGATGAAGTGGAAATTGCGCTCTTCCGAGACGGCGCACTCAGAACACTTCCACTTACGCTTGATCCTGTGCTCGCCGACTATGAAATCAACGTAAACGAAGACGCTGATGCAAGGACGCAAGAATTAAGAAATGATTGGCTCGGTGGTTTCGAAGAGGAAGAAGAATAGAAAGTAGAATAGAAGCACGAGTCAGACTAAAAAACATTTAACGAGCGTTAGCTTGCGTGATAGCAGTGAGATAAACGTTTTTTGCAGTTCGTTGCATTACTGAGATATCAGCCCATTCGTCTGCAAAACCTCTTCTACCTCCGCGCTCGCTGGAAATGCCAATTGCTAGCGTGCCGCCAGCAATTGCCACGTTGAGGTTGGCTGAGCCGGCATTGGATAGATTTGGAGAGTTTCCTAAATATTCAGAGATGGCCAGCGAGTCTTGTACCAAACTTGATTCCAAAGCACCTGGTATCTGACCAGGAGGTGTTAGCGACACAACCTCCATTTCAAATCGAATGCCTAATTCATCAGTGACTGAATCAAGAATTTTTCGCGTTTGAGATTCCATGCTTTCTATATGTTCTGGATCTAATGACCGAACGTCTAATGAAAACCAACCTGATTCGGGTTTGTGATTGAATACCGCGCCGCTATTGAGAATTGCTACGTTGAGTCTTGTGCGTCGATGTTCAAATAGCTGCGGGTCTTGAATCTGTAAAATTCTATCAACCGCTCGCGCAATGCCCTGGTTAACATTTGGTAATCCACCACGGAGAGTGTGACCAGGTGGCCCAAATGCATTGACACGCCACCAATGTATTCCTAATGCGCCATAACTGATGCCATTGCCTTCGCCGAGTACATCTACGAACGCAATTGCCCTGTCTTTATATTCTTCATACAACGCTCTCATGCCTCTGAGACCAGTTTCTTCCTGAGCAACTGCGGCAAAAACGATATCGTGTTCAGGCCTAAATTCCTGAGCAACCAAAGCGCGCGCCGCAGAGATTAGGGAGACTGTAGTGAGCGAAGTGTTGGTGCCCGGGCCGACTACGCGATCGCCATCGATTGATGGAGGAGTCTGTGAAGCTCGTTGATGTTCCGCAACTGTGGCCAAGTCATCTAGAGTGGATACGAATATAATGGCGTTGCCAGAATTGCCAGGTATACGGCCAATAGCATTGGGGCTGTCAGTCACTTCAACATCTTGAAGCCCCGCTTGTCGCATTAAATTAGCTACAGCGTCAGCGCGTTCATGTTCCTGTCCCGAAGGAGAAACTATGCCGCCAATATCTACTAACAGTTGCGCTGTTTCATTCCGGGTATCTTCAATTAATGAAAGTCCTTCCAATACTGTTGGGTCATTGAGGGCATCATCTAGAGGGCGTTGAGCAATTGAATGGCTACAAATGCAACTCAGTGCCAAGGAAGCCCAAACTAGTGTAGATGTCTTCATCAATCAATTTCCTCGCTGGTCTCGCTTACTTAGTAAGGTCGAAGCGCTCGCGCAAAAAGTGAGCGACACCATCTTCGTCATGATGGCCCACTATGTCGGTTGCTTGAGATTTTAGTTCTGGGTCGGCATTCTCTGGAGCATAAGATTCTTCAGCGACCTCAAACATACTCATGTCGTTTTTCCCATCTCCAAATACGATTACTTCTTCATAACCCAAATCGTCGCGCATGAGTTTCACTGCATCACCTTTGCTTCCGCGACTGTGATGAATATCTAGCCAGCGCAAGTTTTTATCTTGGATCGCTTGACCGGTGTAGGCCACCAGGTTGTCCTCGTCAGCAATCATATCGATAACAGTTTGCACCGTGTCGGTTGGTCCCATGCCGCTGAGATTGATGACATGTGCTGTATCAGACATGGCTTTTAGTGGTTCGAGTGGGAGATTACGCTCATCTTCCAGCAGTTGCGCAAGTCGACCTTCCTCTTCAGTTTTTAACGGACCGTGATAGACGGAATGATGTCCATCGGCTTCCAGGGTAAAAACGAATGGAGTAATTTCCTGCAGAGTCATGGCGGTCATCACATGCCACACCTCTTCCTGAGTGAGCAAATGACTGTGGCTGTAATCTCTTTGTTCAGGGCACCAAATCATTGCCCCGTTTTTCAGAATATGAGGTAGAGCGAATTGGTGATCTTTGATCGGTCCGAGAGCCGCTTGCAGAGTGCGGCCAGTGGCAATTGTGTAATGAATACCCGACTCCCGCATTAGCGCGAGAGTTTCTCCGGTATATGAAGTCACTTCAGAATTAGCATTCAGAAGGGTTCCATCCATGTCAAAAACTACAAGTTTCATGTCATTCTTGGGGGCTATGTGCGTATACTTTAAAACTGACTTTGATTGTTGGAACAGGGGCCATGCGAACAAATTCGAAATTAAAACACAATAGTCTACTGCGAATTTTCCTTATTGCGTTCGCTTTCTTCGGAACTACCCAAGCTTTAGCTCAATTAGAGCGCCCTGGTTTCACTCTGTGGACCGCTCAAGAACTTGAGCAGCGCAACGCCCAATTGGGCCGAACGATTCGTGACGATGGGTCTTCTCGAGAGACTCTTGCTGACTATCTTACGCCTGCTCGATCACATCGGTTTCGATTCATACGTCGCGACAGCGATGGCCTGCCAGAGCAACACGATAACATTGAAGACTATGTCTATATTCAAAGCGGTAACGGACAGATTCTAGTTGGCGGGGAAATGTTGGGCCGTCAGGGAGACCTTGGGACTTCTATAAATGGTGGTGCGCGCTATGAAGTTGGGGCAGGGGATGTACTGCGTATCCCTGCTGGCATTCCCCATGCTTACGTAGTAGGAGATGCTGGTCACATTACCTATGTGCTGGTAAGAGTGCCTGCTTATCGTGGACAAGTAGTACAAGAACCAGATGGGGAAGCGCCTGACCTCGATCCACCGGGATTCGGGTTATGGCGATCTGCTGAGCTGGCACAACACAATGAAGAAATTGTAGCTCGTGTTAGAGCTGATGGTTCTTCTCGCATGACTCTTGCCGACTACGGAGTCGGAGGAAATTCTCACCGGTTGAGATTTATAAGACGCGATAGAGACGGCTGGCCTGAATTACATCAAGACATTATCGATGTGGTGTTTGTGCAGAGCGGAGACGGGATAGTGCAGGTTGGAGGAGACATGACCGGACAATCCAATGTCCCAGGTGCCCGGATATCTGGGGGCGATCAATTCTCTGTGTCGGCCGGTGATGTTTTGCATATTCCAGCCCAGATGCCTCACGCCTATTTGACGGCTCCAAATAGCCATATCACCTACGTTTTGCTGAGAGTTCCAGCGATCTGAGAGTGCCTTTGACTTAGGTCAATTGATAATGCAAATGAGATTGATTCTCATTTGATTATGGGATAAGCTGCCCCTCCTTTGAATCCAGGAGGCTTTCGAGCGATGTCCCTTTTCCCAATGAATCTATTCGGCGTTTCCTCTGTTGGCTTGGTTGTTGCCATGCCCTTTACCGTCTTGCATGCCCAGGATTCACAAGGGATTAAAGAAATTGTGGTCCAGGGTCAGTATCTTTTTCGGGACCAAGTGAACGCGCTTCGAACTCCCACGCCAATCATCGACGTGCCACAGAGCCTCTCAATAGTCACTGCTTCTCAGATTACAGAGCAGGGTTTCACCAGTATTGGCGACATCATCAACTACACTCCAGGTGTGAATACTTCCCAAGGCGAGGGCCACCGAGACGCGATTGTGTTTCGAGGGGTTCGTTCAACAGCAGACTTTTTCATCGACGGTGCTCGCGACGACGTTCAATACTATCGTCCTTTATATAACCTCGAACAAGTTGAGATCCTTCGTGGCCCTAACGCACTATTGTTTGGCCGAGGCGGCACCGGTGGAATTCTTAACCGTGTCACCAAGAAAGGTGTAATCGGTGATCAATTTACCAACTATCAGGTTGGTGCAAATTCTTTCGGCGAGCTTTCTTTTCAAGTCGATAGCAACTTCGATACGGGCAACGATTCTGCATTCCGGATCAATGCCTTCTACGAAAGTTTAGAAAACCATCGCGATTTCTATGATGGGGACCGGTTTGGTGTAAATCCAACTGCCAAATTCGAACTCAGTCAAAATACTACTCTAGACTTGTCCTACGAGTACGTAGACCACGAGCGCTTCATTGATCGTGGTATTCCTACCGGAACTGATGGTCGTCCCGTTGAAGCATTCGAGAATATCGTGTTTGCAGATCCGGATATCAATACAACAGAACTGCAAGCCCATTTATTCCGTGCTGGTTTGCAACATAATTTTTCAGACAGCCTGAAAGGAAACTTCAGCGCTTTCTATGGTGACTACGACAAGCTCTATCAGAATTTTTATGTGTCCGGATACGATCAGGCGACTAGTCCATTCGAAGCAACCCTTGATGGGTATCTAGATACAACGCAACGAGAGAATTTAATTCTGTCTGGAAACCTGATTTGGGAAGTCGCAACAGGTGATATCAATCACACTATCATTTCAGGCGTCGAATACATCAATACCGATTCTGACCAGGATAGATACAATTCCTATTGGAATGCCACGTCGGACGACAATGAGATTTTTGCCATAACTCGACCGCTTGTTTTGGCAGGTGGTAGCGGCACCAATGCTTCAGGGTTTTTCACAACAAACGATTTTGCGACAGATATCAATGACGACACTCGAGTCAATATTGATGTCCGTTCTTTCTATATACAAGATGAAATCGAAATCTCTGAATCCCTGGATCTAATTCTGGGCGCACGATTCGACAGCTTCGACATCGATGTCTTCAATGTGCCTGCCAATGAAGCGCGTTCAAGAAAAGATGAGGAAGTGTCTCCAAGAGCGGGTTTGGTGTTTAAGCCGCAGGAAAATGTATCCCTTTATGTAAGCTATAGTGAATCATTCCTGCCTCGCAGTGGTGAGCAGTTTGCCAATATCAATGGCAGTAACAATCAGTTAGATCCAAATACATTTACGAATAAGGAAGTTGGAGCGAAATGGGATATTCGTCGCGGCCTTAGTTTTACCGCAGCGTACTTTCAAATAGAACAGAGCTCACCTCAGGTTGCCGACAATAATCCGGAAACCCTGGATGTAATTGATTCAGAAATCGACGGGTTTGAATTGCAGCTGCAAGGTAGACTCACTGACGATTGGTTCATCACAGCAGGTTACAGTAATCTCGAAGGAGAGCAGGTAGATCGTTCAGGTCCAACAGGCTTGCGCCCACGTGAACTTCCAGAACAGATGTTTTCGCTCTGGAATACCTACCAAGTCTCTTCTAAATTGGGCTTGGGACTGGGTGTTTCGCATCAGGACGATAGTTACATTAATAACAGTAATAGCGCAGTGCTGCCAAGCTACACTCGAGTTGATGCCGCTGCGTTTTATGATTATTCAGAAGACTTGCGCATTCAGTTGAACATTGAAAACGCTACCGATGAGCTTTACTTCCCTAATGCCCACAGTACTCATCAGGCAACTGTCGGCCGGCCACTAAATGCCAGGCTAACGATTAGCAGTCGATTTTGATTTGCGGCATGGGTTAAAACTAAAAAGGCCATCTCGGTCATAGAGGTGGCCTTTTTTATGCGCCTAAGAAAACTAGGCAATAATCTGCGGAATTGGTTTTCCTTCGATATCTGACAATCGATAGTCACGTCCACTGTATCGATAAGTTAGCTTTTCGTGATCAAGGCCTAGCAAATGTAAAATTGTTGCATGCATATCATGGGCAGAGATGGGTTGCTCTAGTGCTTTATAGCCCCATTCATCGGACGCGCCTATTTCTTGTCCGCCTTGAATACCCGCCCCGACCATAAGCGCAGTTTGTGTGCCCGGATTGTGATCTCTGCCGATTCCTCTTTGCGAAATTGGCATGCGTCCAAATTCGCCATGCCACACGATTAATGTGTCCTCCAATAAGCCCCGGGCTTTTAAATCTTGAATCAGTCCGGCAATAGGTTTGTCGGATTCCTTGGCGTGCAAAGTGTGGTTTTCAACTAAATTAGAATGAGCATCCCAGGTGTCAGTGTTCTGAACGCCTACCCCTCCCATAAAGAGTTGAACGAAGCGCACTCCGCGCTCTACTAAGCGGCGTGCCATTAAACACTGTTTGCCGAATGGTTCAGTAATGGCTTCATCCAAGCCGTAAAGCTTCTTGGTGGCCTCTGACTCAGAGCGAATGTCTATCGCTTCCGGCGCACAGCCTTGCATGCGATATGCCAGCTCGTAAGACGAGATACGCGCTGCCAGTTCTGAATTCCCAGGATACTTTTCCATATCCATTTGGTTCAGCTGCGCGAGAACTTCCAAGCGAGCACGCTGTTGATCTGCACTCATAGAATTGGGCGCTTCTAGATCTACGATAGGGTCACCAGAAGAACGAAAGAGAGTGCCTTGGTAGCTTGCGGGCATAAAGCCCGCTCCCCAATCGGCAGGACCGCCGAGTGGGCCGCCGCGATAATCTGTCATTACAACAAACGCTGGCAGGCTAGAACTTTCCGAGCCTAGTCCATAGGTGACCCAGCAGCCTACGCTAGGGAAACCCACTCGAATCTGACCAGTCTGCATTTCATAGGTGGATTGGATGTGATCGTTTGAGCGACCGTAGAGTGATTTGATGAAGGCGATGTCGTCTACTTGCTTGGCGAGGTGAGGGAATAAATCAGAAACCCACATACCGCTTTCGCCGTGCTGCTTGAACTCAAATGGGCTGGGCATTAATGGCCCGGGCATGCCTTGTCTTACAGCGAATTTTTCACCTATCAAATCTTCTAAAGGAACACCTGCATATTTGGTGAGAGCTGGCTTGTAATCGAATGTATCAATTTGGCTTGGGCCGCCGCTCATAAATAGTGAAATGACACTTTTGGCTCTTGGGGCAAAATGCGGTGGCTTGGGTTCGAATGCGCCAGGAAAAGCGGCGGAACACTGGTCTCCGTTAAGTGAGCCGAGAGTGGCGTCTTGCGCAAATGCTTTCTCTTCATTTAATAATGACGCTAGGGCTAGTCCTGCCATGCCGCCGCCTGACTGCATTAGAAAGTCTCTGCGTGACCAAATTTTTTTCTTAGGCTTATCTGTCATAACGACTACCTGCGGTAAAGAAATTCACTCAGGTTAAACACTACATGGGTAAGATCTTGTAATGATCCTTGTGAAACTAATTGCCGGCCAATCTCAGTTTCAGTTTCTGAAGGAGCCCTGGTGAGTGCTGTGCGATATATCAATTCGATTTGTCGATCGATGTCGTATGGTGCGCTTTCTGCTATTCGATTGGCAAAGAGTTCAGCTTGACCTAGCACGAAAGGATTATTCATTAAGGTAAGCGCTTGCGGGGCTACCGTTGAGGTGTTGCGATAGGCAGCTGTAATGTTTTGGTCAGGCAAATCAAATGTTTCAAAAAATGGGAAGGTTAAGGTTCGTCGACGATAGACATACAAGCTACGCCGCCAAACCTCAGGACCATCTGCTTGATTGTCCCATCGACCAAACAATACGGCAGTATCCAAAATTTCTTGTGGAATGAATGGAAATATTGGGCGACCACCAACGGTTAAATCTATGCCACCACTGCTTGCCATCATCACATCTCGAATGGCTTCCGCTTCAAGGCGCTGTGACCGATATTTCCAGAGCAAGTGATTTTCTAAATCAGCAACTGCATTCGAATCGTTCTCATAGGCAGAAGCCATTTTGTAAGCTTCTGAAGTCATAATGAGTCTATGTAATTCTTTGGTGCTCCAACCGTTATCCATAAACTCTACAGCAAGCCAATCAAGTAACTCTGGGTGGGTAGGACGATCGCCAACGACTCCAAAATTATCCAGACTAGCGACAATGCCGCGGCCGAAATGATGATGCCAAACACGATTGACCCACACACGAGCAGTGAGAGGATTTTCTTCTGACGTTATCCAGTTCGCCAAAGCCAGCCGGCGACCTGATGTTCTGCCGTTTGGCCTGGGAATCACCGTTGGCGGGTTGCCGTATTTCGCAACGGTCAAAAAGTCAGGATCCATCTCTGGACCTTCACTAAACGGATCGCCACGAATTAGAAATGGAGCGGGGGGCACTTCGTAAACCGATTCACCATCGTGTAAAAAACTGCCTGGTTCATCCATCTGTATGCGGCACTCCGGGCAGCCCAAAACATTGTCGCCAGCCCGATCCGGCGTGTAACGGTAATCACCATCAGTCACCACTTCGATCATTGGTGGCTCCGGTGGGCGTTGCGATTGAACCTGGTCAATCTCATTGCGCAACAATTCTCTGCGGGCTTTGTCTGCCTCAGACATAGCAGCATCAACTCGCGCACGAGGAATGCCTAATGTAAGAACTTGCGCAGCTAGCAATTTTTGACCATCGGTGCGTTCTTCTTCAGGAACGAGAACGGCCTCCAATATGTCTGCCGGAAATTCATTGCGGATGCGTTCGATTTTTAATTCGGTTAGGTAGGGCTGCTCGATCTCGCGGATGCGTTCACGAATTTGTGATACTTGATCATCAATCTCCGCAGTTTTTGCTAAGTATTCCTGAGCTTGATCATCCGGCAACATGGGCCAGTCTGTTTCAACATAACCAAACAGCGAAGCAGTCATGCTGTAGTAATCTTTCTGCAAAATCGGATCAAATTTATGATCGTGGCAACGAGCGCATTGGATCGTCATTCCCAGTACGCCGCGCCCAACAGTTGCAACGACGTCATCCAGGTAATCCCAGCGTCTTTCTGGGTTGTCTTTTTCTCTAAAATTTACTCGCGGTCCAGCTCTTAGGAATCCTGTTGCGATTCGTGACTCATGGGTAGGTTCATCCAATTCATCGCCTGCTATTTGTTCAGTGATGAATTTGTCATAGGGCTTATCATTGTTAAAGGCGTTAACGATGTAGTCGCGATAACGCCAAGCATTGTCTCGATCTACATCCTGTTCATAGCCATCTGAATCTGCATACCGCGCAACATCGAGCCAATGCCTCGCCCAACGCTCGCCGTAGTGGGGTGAATCTAGCAGTTCATCAATAACCCGTTCCCATGCATCAGGTGAATCGTCATTGAGGAACGCTTCGGTTTGTTCAAGTGTGGGTGGCAAGCCGATCAGGTCGAGATAAGCGCGCCGCAGCAAAGTAAGTTTGTTAGCTTGTGGTGCTGCTTCTATGTTGGACTCTTCTCGTTTTGCGTCCAGGAATCGATCGATTGGATGGTCAAATTTGGACGAATCTGGGACGTTGGATTGTTCGGGTAATTGAAAAGCCCAATATGTGCGTGCCGAGTCCGGGACTGAGGTAGCGAATGCTGAGAATTCATCACCTGCTACTGTAGTCGCAGGCCCTTCATCCCAAACTGCGCCCTCGTTAATCCAGACTCGAAATTTCTCAACTTCTTCGTCAGAAAGCGGTACGCCGAGAGGCATAGTCGGACCTTCAAGTCCGGCTAGTTGCCGAAAAAGGCGACTGTCTTCTGCGTTGCCAGGAATGATTGCTGGGCCGCGATTCCCGCCGGCAAGTGCGGCTTCCCGCGTACTTAAATCTAATCCGGAACTTTGAATGGCATCCCCATGGCAGTTCCAACAAGTACGTTCCATGATGGGGCGAATTTCATGGGAAAAGAACTCGGCCTCAGACTGGGCCTGTGAATGAATGGGCAGGAAACCGGCAATCGCCAGAGCGGCGGACAACAGCACTCGGTTTGATGCTCTATTACCTGATTTCAGGTACCGCATCCTTACCTCGCTGGGGCCCTGTTTTAGGGGCCTGGGTAGTTGTTTTTATGCGGATTACGATACCTTTCGCAGGGGCTGATGGCAAGATCAATGGAGTCGCCATCAGAAACTGATTTACGTAACTTTGGTGTAGTTGCTGGCCAGAGATTTGAAATTGGTTGGGTCGTATCGGATTGGTGTACGAGTGCTGAAACTATTGAGTCGTTCTGAGTAAAAGATATTGTCCCTGTTCTGCAGATCTAGCACCGAATGGTGAATTTTTACTGGGAGCACACTGGTTTTTTTACTCTTCTCTTTAACCTCTATTTCACGCGCATATTTTTTTCTCCCGTCGCCATGGTAGTGCAGAACAAAGTCATCTGCGCCTAAGTCGTAATCTATAAACTTGTCGAGACTTTGTTTGAATTTTACTTCTGGGCCTTGGATAGCTTCCTTGAACTTCCGCACCATGTACTCAAGTGAAATATTTCCCAGCATGCAATCGTGGTATCCACCACCAACATCGGCATGAACGCCAGGCATCCAAACCTCATCAACTTTATTGGAATAATTTGTCAACGTTGGAATAAACGGCTCGCGACTTTCATCGACTGCAACTAGATGAACTGCCCGCTCTATGTTGGAGGCTAAGGTTAAGTCGCGGAACAAGTTAATTTTTTGAAAGTTTAGCGGTCCAATTTTTACCGGTATCCCAAAGGCTCCCACCGTGTCAAAGATCCCAAGAAAGTCTACACCCAGAGGCTGAGTCTTTTCTTCTTTCGCTTTGTAGTGGGAAAACATCCACTCCATTTCCCCTGAACTGGGATTCTTTTTTCGTTTGTAGTTGAGAGTAATTTCTTTTGGTAATCCGTACTTTTCCAATTTGGTTGCAAGTAATCGAGCGCTGGAAGCGCCACGGCTAAACCCGAATATGCTGACTTTATCCCCTGGTCGATAGTGTTTGCAGATCGATGCATAAGCATGATCTCTGATGTTTTTCTCTCCAGCTCCAAAAGCGCCTTGGTAATAGCCTATGGCTTGTATGTTCTCCTCATCATTTCCCACTCCTCTAAAATAAAGTCCGACATGTTTTGATGTGGTCTTTGTATGTGGGACGTTACTTGAATCGTGACTGCCGGTGAGAGAAGAAAACATCTTATAGATGTTAGTCACTGCTCCATCATTAGCCCGGCCATTCTCATCATTCCAAGTGCCGTCCATAAACACCAATAGATGTCGATCAACAGGATTATCGGTGAGGTTTACTACGGTATGGTCTTTAGGGTAGGGCATAGCATGGCTCCAGAAGATTCAATCATCAGGGCAATCAAGCACAATTACCTAGTTCACGATTAGATCTAGCCTACCATGTGTCCAAGATACGAAACCACATCTGTACTTTCTGTGCTTTCATGAAAGCAATTTCACATCTATCGTCGTGTACACTACACTTGGTGCAGTCGCAGGGAGTCTTAATTAGTTTCAGTGAAGTTCAATGCCTAAATCCGTCTACTTTTTTCTTTCATTTATGTGTTCCACGATTGCTATTGCTCAGCAGTCAGACATCACTTTCATTGTTGCAGGAAAGACTTCGAACCACCGCCAGGATCACGCTGGAATGGTTGAAACACTTAACTACCATTTCTTCGCAGAGATTTTTTTGCAGCCTAACGGAGAGGCTTCTCCTTCCAGCATAACTACACCACTCGCTTCAGAGCCTGTGAGTTTTTCAGATAGTGGTTATGCGTTTGAGATGCACGGTGGTCGATACAAGTCTGAGGCAGAGCTGGAGAATAACTATCCCGATGGGGAGTTTGTGTTTCATTACACGTCCCCAAGTATAGGAACTGTTGATCAGTTGGTGATGATGCAGAACACTCGTACCAGCGGTTCCGGCTTGCCCGCCCCGCCCAAAATCTTCCTCTGGCAAAATGGCGAGTCGGTTGAGCCGACACAGATAGATCCCAATTATGATTTGCGTGTAACCTGGAGCGAGTTCGCTGAAGGGCGTGAGGATCCATTAGGAATCATGGATGACTTGTTGTTTGTGATTATGGCGAATTGCGATGGTGAACGAATCGCTCATAGCGGCCGCCCATTCGAAAATACACCTTTCTTAACTTATGCAGACGATTCCTATTCAATAAGTGCAGATGTAATGAATCCTGAAAGCGCCTACCAACTCTCAGTAGAGCATGCCATTCTCGACACCTCGATCGAACATGGAGTGCCTGCTTTCGCTACCTTTGCCACAACTACTTTTTTAGATTTGAAAACCACTGGTTCAGCAATAGCTTCCGAAGCCTGTCCGAGTATTCGGCAACACTTTGATGCTGGCCAAACAGTTCTGCAATAAGTACTAATCTATGATTTCAGTTTCTCAACTATGGAAATACCCTTTCAAGTCAGGGAAGGGTCAACAATTGCAATCCACTCAATTCGATAATGAGGGGATGGTTGACGATAGGCGACTTGTGGCGATAGACAAGAATGGGTTGTTTGTCACCGCTCGAAAACATAGCCAGCTTCTAAAAATGTCATGCACTCAGAATGAGCAAGGGTGGTTGCTAGAACACAGCAGTACAAATGAAACAGTACAAATTGACCGAGCCTCACTGTCGGAACAAATAGAAGGTGTACTTTGGAAAGATAATATTCAAGGACTGGATGCGGGAGACGAAGCTGCTGCGTGGTTAAGCGAGGCTATTGGGCTCGATGTCAGAATTGCGGTGTGGCACAAGGCCTCGCGCTTTTCCAACAAGTATCAGTTCGAAACCAGCTTTTCCGATGCTTCGCCTATTCTCGTCACCAGTGAAGCGAGTATTGAGAAAGCGTGTGAGTGGGCGGGAATTGAAACTGAGACCAGGCGATACCGTCCTAACATCGTCGTTGATGGTGTTGATGCATTTGCTGAAGATAATTGGCGCAGTTTGAAGATAGGCAATGCAGAGTTTGAAGTGCTCGATACCTGCGTTCGCTGTGTATTAACCACAATAGATCCGGACACGACGGAGCGTCACCCCGGTCGTGAACCGATGCTGTCCTTGATGAAAAACCATTCGACCGAGGATGGGCAGCCATTGTTTGGTATTAACGTCAAATTGCTTGGTTCGCCCGAAGATGTTTCTATTTCTTGTGGTGACGAAGTCGAAGTTTCAACCTGAGTTCATAAACAGCTAATTGGCGAGTGGAAGTAGTAGTTCCGTTCCTACTGGGCGCTGAACATCGAACGCCTTTAAGGTCATTGCTACAAAGTTGTAGTAACCAACCAATCCAACAATATCCATCAAACCTTCATTGCCAAATTCCTCAATGGCTTTTGCGTAAGTTTCTGAGCTGACCTTTTCTTCGCTTACTAACTCCCTAGTAAATTGTATTAGCAAGCTTTCCGTCTCGCCCAGCCCATCAATCGGTGGGAGAGTTGCCAGGTCTTTGCGGTATTTGATCACTTCGATAATGTCCTGTTCTAAACCGGCAGCCTGGGCCAGAGGCTCATGCGCTGACCACTCATACTGATGATCAATCTCGCGCGCAGTGGAAAGAATGATCAGTTCTGTTAAACGCTGATCTTTGTCGGTGCCATAGCGAACCCGTTGCCGCACATCAAATATTGCTTCAGCAAGTACCGGGCTGTGCATCCACATAGCCACCGGGCCACGAGGACCGTTTTCGTATCCAGTGCCTGGTCGAACAAATGTGTCATAGGCTAGTTGGCCAATCTCATCCAGCTCGTCTCTTCTAACTTGAGGCAAGCGTGCCATGGTTTCAGGAAGAATATCCGCTGGAATTCGGTCAGCGGTTTGCATGCCTTGAGGGACATATTCAACGGATTGGGCTGCAGCGTTGAATGACGTGGCTACAACTATTAACAATGAAATGAGAGATGTATGAGGATAGGATGAGATTGTTTTCATTAGTTTGTACCTAGCTCTTCGATTATTCCTTATATTGCAACCCTTATACCGCAACGATGCTGAGCTTAGAAGGGGATTCTCAAGCTATAGCGCTTAGGGCAAATACCATTAGATCGGTTTATACTCTGAGCTCGAATCTCGAGTCTTGGTTGCTACTGTTTTATGTTTAGTTTCCGCTTTTTCCTTAGTGCTTCTATATTGCTCGGCCTATTAGGTTGCGGTTCAGATGAATCACAAAATATATCTGCGATGGATTCAGACACTCCAGAAATGCAGACATGTAGAATGGCCGCACAATCAATGATTGACCTTGCCCGTCAGGCAGTTAACGATACTTCTAGCCGTCCAGAACGACGCGAATCGCGCCGCATATTAATGGAAGGTTGGGTTGCACGATTAGCTGATGGTGAAAACCCGTGTGATGTCTATGCTGATATTGGCCAAGCCTCCAATACCTTCTGAAGTTGTACTAATAACTAACTCGTAAATCCAATGCCAATAAACGTTGAACAAATAGATATTCAAGATGATCTTCCCCAAATTGTTTCCGATATTAACGGAGCTGAATGGGATGATGATAATGAGATAAGCCCGTACGAAGTTGAATCTCTGGGAGTGTATCTACAAAGACAGGATACGGTGTTCGTCGTGGCTTACAACATCGAAGGTGATTCGAAAACATTTCTTGGAATGGCATCGGGGCGCATCGAAATTAAACCCTATGGCAAAGAACTGTGGTTGTATGTGGATGAAGTCGATGTCTGCGTTAATCAGCGCAAAAAAGGCGCAGGCAAAGCAATCATGGAGAAGTTGCTTGCTATTGCTGACGAGGCAGACTGTGAGGAAGTGTGGCTAGGAACGGAAGTAGACAATGATCCGGCCAATGCATTGTACCGGTCACTAGATCCTGACGATGTTGGAGAGGTCGTTGGATATACTTATGAGTTAGATGATTGAGTAAATGTTAGGTTTGCCATTGGAAGTAAAGTTTCATGTCTAAATCCTCGACAGAGCAAGATCAACAGGCAGTGGTTGATAAACCGCAATGGGTAAAAATCTATTCAGCTGTTGTCGCCTTCACTGTATTTACTATTAGTTCTCTCTATTTCTTTTCTCAGTACTATTCAAACTAACCCATGCATCTTCTAGATTGGTCTATCGTTTTTGCTTATCTAGCGTACGTCATCTGGCATGGATTAAAACTCAGCAGAAATGCTAACGATACTTTTGGTTTCTTTTTAGCTGGAAGAAGTTTGCCGTGGTGGGCGGTCGGTCTCTCGGTAATGGCCACGCAGATGTCAGCGATTACTCTGGTTGGCACCACCGGTCAAGCGTATGAGGATGGAATGCGGTTCATCCAATTTTATTTTGGCCTGCCCCTGGCCATGATAATTCTGTGCGTAACGGCTGTTCCATTTTTTTATCGAGCCAAAGTTTTTACAGCCTATGAGTATCTGGAACAACGCTTTGATGCTCGCACCCGCACACTTACCAGTTTTTTCTTTCTTTTATCCAGAGGGCTTGGGGTAGGTGTGATTATCGCTGCGCCCGCGGTTATTCTTTCAATCGTATTAGGGTGGGGCGAGCTGATCACAATTTTTGCTATTGGTCTATCAACTACTTTCTACACCATGATGGGTGGCGTGCAGGCAGTCACTTGGACTGATGTAAAACAGATGGCGATTATCATGGCGGGCCTATCGGTATGTGTGCTGATTATCATAGAGGCTCTGCCTGCAGATGTTTCCCTGAATGATGCATTATTCGTTGCCGGCGCTGCAGGAAAAATGCAAACCATAGATTTTTCGTTTGATTTAAACGAGCGATACACATTTTGGTCCGGCATGTTTGCAGCCCTGTTTTTATTTCTCTCCTATTTTGGTTGTGATCAAAGTCAAGTCCAGCGCTATCTCACAGCACGCTCGTTGAACGAAAGCCGCACTTCGCTGCTGATGTCGGCCTTTCTTAAGATTCCACTGCAGTTCCTTATTCTTTTTATAGGCATACTAGTTTTTGTTTTCTATCAGTTCACTGCGCCTCCTATGGTGTTCAATGAAGTAGCTGTTAATAGCGCGGCGGGGCAAAATCCAGCAAGCTATCAATCGTTAGAACAAGAGTTTGCAACCGTGCATGAGCAAAGACGAGTAGCAGCGCTAGAATTTATTGAAGCTAGAAACTCAGACTCAGAACAATCAGCACGCGCTTCCTACGAATTGATGAATTCCAATTACGGGGAGATCCGCAATCGTGCCACGGAATTCGTTCGCGAAACTAATGGCGACAATTCATTTAACGATGTGAACTATGTGTTTCCAGTATTTGTGCTACAGAATATGCCCATAGGGGTTGTGGGCTTGATAGTTGCTGCAATTATGGCTGCTGCGATGTCCAGTGTTGCCGCTGAACTCAACTCGTTGGCTACTGCGTCAACCATGGACTTGTATCGACAGCACTTTAATCCTAATGGGTCTGAACAGGAGTTGTTGCGGTTCGGCCGAATAGCAACGCTTATTTGGGGGGTGTTTGCTTGCATTGTGGCGACATTTGCCACCAATCTTGGTTCCTTAATAGAAGTAGTGAATACCTTTGGTTCTTTTTTCTATGGTTCACTGCTCGGCGTGTTCGTGTTGGCATTTGCTGTGCCTTCGTCACGCGCTGTAGGAGCTTTTTATGGATTGTTGTTCGGCATTGCTTCCGTGTGGGTGGCGAGTCTGTATACAGAAATTGCGTTTCTCTGGTTCAATGTGGTCGGCTGTGTTGTTACTGTAGCTGTAGGGTATGTATTGAGTGCTGTGAGTGAAAGGGCTAAGAGTTGAAGGGCCATGCGAGAGAATGCCAAATGAACAAATTTCATAGACTGGCAATGCTAATTGTTTTGCCCGTAAGCATATTGCCTCTGGCACATGCTCAGGTCGATGCGATTTACGATCAGGGAAGCAACGCACTTATTAAGCAGTTAAAAAGACTGCAAACCACTGCGTCAGTGCTCCACACAGGAGCACATCCAGATGACGAAGATTCTGCCTTGGTGGCCTATCACGCTCGGGGGCAAAATGCCCGCACAGCGTACATCTCTCTTACCAGAGGCTCTGGCGGCCAAAATATTATCGGGGCTGAACAGTCTGATGCGCTGGGCGTGATTCGTACGGAAGAACTATTGCAGGCGCGTCGATTGGATGGTGCTGAACAATACTTCACTCGGGCGAATGACTTTGGGTTTTCAAAGTATCGCTCTGAAGCTTCTCGCATCTGGCCTGAACAGGAAGTATTGGGTGACATGGTGCGAACTATCAGATTGTTTCGGCCAGATGTCATCGTGTCCCGTTGGAATGGCACCGCAACAGATGGGCATGGTCATCACCAGTTTTCAGGCTATCTAACTCCATTGGCGATGGCCGCAGCCGCTGATCCTGCTCAATTTCCAGAGCACTTGGATGAAGGGCTAGCGGCTTGGCAAACGCAAAAACTGTATATGAGCGTGAGAGTGAATCCAGAATCAACAACCGGACCACTGTTGAGAATTGATACTGGCCAGTACGATCCGATCACTGGCAAAAGTTATTTCGAGATCGGCATGCAAGGTCGTAGCCAGCAAAAAACTCAACAAATGGGTTCGTTGGAATTGCAGGGTGAGCAACTATCTGTGTTGCAACTTAGCGACGCTGCTTTTTCAACAGATGCTAATGAGCAGTCGGTATTTGATGGCATAGATACGAGTATTAGCGGTATCGCAAGATTTGAGGAAGAACCTTCAGACACGCTGGAGGATTTATTGCGCGAGCTGGAGTTAATCTCCCAGAATCTTTTGGCTGTGTACGATCCTTTCAATCCTCAAGCACTTATACCTGAGTTAGTTCGTAGTCATGACGTCGCACACTTGGCGAGAGACGCTGCCAATTCTGCCGAAGCGATTCGATTGCTTGATGAGAAGATTGCTGAGATTGAACAAGCATTGTTACTGGCATCTGGTGTTACGGTAGATGCACTGATTGATCGTGAAACCCTCGTGCCTGGCAGTTCATTAATGGCTGCGGTTCGTACGTATATCCCAGATGATTCGGTGGTGAGTTTAGTGGGATCAGCGATTTCAATTCCTGACGGTTGGTCTATTGCGCCTTCTTATCAGCCATTAGCCAACGAAGTTGGGTCTCGGCGCCAGGAAGTAGCCGAGGAAGAGAATGTGTATCAGATAGCTATACCTGCTGATGCTAATCCTACACAACCTTATTGGCTGGAGTTGCCACGGGAAGGTGCTGCTTATGATTGGAGCAATGCACAAAATTCTCAGACTCTTGCTTTCGATCCGCCCCTGTTAATGGCTACGGTAGAACTGGAAATTGGTGGTAAGACAATTCAAGTTAGAAAAGAAGTTGAGTATCGCCAACTTGATAGAGTGCGGGGTGAAGTCCGCCGCCGCGTGGATGTTGTTCCGCGAGCGTCAGTGGAAGCGGCAACAAGTTTGCTTGTTCTACCAGCGGCCAAAAGTGACGAGGCGGTCGAAATATTGATAAGCGTTAGAAACAACGGTGATGAACCGATTTCAGGGACTGCTCAATTATCTCTACCACAAGGATGGACCTCATCTCCCGCGTTTGCGGTAGTTTCACTGGAAGCTGCTCCATCTATTGGCACTTACTCGTTTGTAGTGAATCTGCCTGCCAATGTCCAAGCCGGTGAGTACCGACTGGCTGCTACAGCAACCATCGATGGGGAAGTCTATCGAGAGACTATGCTGGAAATTGCCTATCCGCACATTAGTACTCATCGGGTCTATTCTGTAGCTGAAACTGAAATAGAAGTTGTGGACGTTGAAGTGGCTGACGTTAATGTGGGGTATGTAATGGGCAGCGGAGACCTGGTGCCCGAATCGTTGCGCAGACTCGGTGTGAATGTCACTCAGCTATCAGATGCAGAAATCACTCAAGGTGACCTTTCAGAGTTTGATGTAATCGTAGTTGGAATTCGTGCTTCGCAAACCAGACCAGCGTTTGTGGCAAACAACCAAAGATTGTTGAGCTACGCTGAGCAAGGAGGAACCTTGGTTGTGCAGTACCAGCAACCGGATTTTGCTGCGCAAAACCTGGCGCCGTTCGACGTTGCTATGGAACGCAATGTGCGAGTGGTCGATGAAACCGCGCCCATCACAATTTTAGATCCTGAGCATCCGGTGTTTAGTTACCCGAATCAAATTAGTTCAGAAGATTTCGAAGGGTGGGTGCAGGAACGCAACAACTACAACTTTACGAGTTTCGATAGAGAGCGATATACACCGCTCACTGAAGCCCATGACGAGGGAGAGCCACCGAGTGACGGTGCAATGCTTTATGCACCTCTGGGAGATGGGCATTATGTCTATACTTCATATTCATGGTTCCGCCAGTTGCCAAACGGTATCCCAGGCGCTTATCGAATTTTCGCGAATCTATTGAGTTTGCCAGCCGCCGATTTTTAAAAGCAAACTTTCTATCAAGGAATCCAAGTGAGTGAAAAATTTCCCGCCCAGGGATACAAAGACAATGTATTGAGTGATTGTTTCGCGGATGCTCAGCGCTATTTTCTTGATCACTACCTGGATGTTGATCGTGCCCACGCATTGATGCTGGCCGAGCAAGGAATAATTTCAGATTCAGAATTGCGAAGCTTGATTAGTGCAATTGAAGGTCTCGATCTGCAAGCGATGCGAGATGCTCAATATGATGGCAGCGTTGAAGATTTGTTCTTTTTTATTCAGTGTGAAATTGCCAAGGCTTGTGGTGATGCCGATGTCGCCGGAAAGCTGCACACAGCAAGAAGTCGCAACGACATCGATGTCACGATATATCGCTTGTACTTGCGTGAACAGGCATTGGAACTCATTGAATCCAGCATGACACTGAGAAAAGTGTTTCTGGAACTGGCTGCTAAACATCATGAATCATTGATGCCGGCTTATACCCATACTCAGCCAGCACAGCCCACAACGATTGCTCATTTTCTATTGGCTATGGCTGAAAATGTCAGTAGGGACATCACTCGCTTGCAGAGTGCCTATGAAAATATGAACTACTGTCCATTGGGTGCCTGCGCAATTACTACAACCGGGTTTCCGATCAATCGGCATCGAGTTGCGGAGCTGCTTGGATTCAATGGACCTACTAGGAATAGCTATGGCTCCATCGCATCGGTCGATTACTTCACAGAAATGCTTGGAGCAACCTCAGCTTTACTCATTAACGTGGGAAAATTTGCGCAAGAATTCTTGTTGATGGCCATGATGGAATTCAACGCTATTCGTTTGCCTGATGGCTATGTGCAAGCCTCGTCCATCATGCCGCAGAAGAGAAACCCTGTTGCGATCGAGCATGTGAGAGCCATTGCCAGTAAGGCACTGGGTCAGACCTTAGGTGTGCTCACTAGTGTGCATAACACACCGTTCGGCGACATCAATGATGTTGAGGATGATTTACAACCCGCGATCTTTGCTGGCATTCGTGATGCAAATAGAGCTGTATCTTTGTTAGGCCATACATTAGCCGCTGCGGAATTTAATTTGGACTTGCTGAAAGAAAAAGCAGAAGCCAACTACATCACGGTTACTGAGTTGGCAGATACCATAGTGCGAAGAGAAGGCTTGCCCTTCAGTGTGGCGCATAAGATTGTGGCTGAATGCGTCAAACATTCTACTGACTTAGAATCCGATATCACATACAGCATGTTGCAAGAAGCGGCAAACAATGAAATTGGTAGATCACTCGCTTTGACAGCCGAAGATTTACAAGCCGCATTGGCCGCCACAAATTTTGTAGAGGTGAGAGCAATTTATGGGGGTCCAGCTCCCAGAGAAACCAGAGATGCACTCACCGAGCAATTGGAATTACTAAAGAAAGATGAAGAGTGGCTTACCAATGCTAAGCAAGATTTGCTTGAAGCAAACAGCAATTTGCGCGCCTGTATTGGTGACATTCTTTCTGCTACTAATTGATCAATTTTTGTTCAATTTCTGAGCAAAAATATGGTTGTTCGTAGCCATCAAAAGTTCCATACTCACGTCACTCGTTTGTAGGGGCTCTCGCCAGGAAGATAGCGGGAATCAGGCCCTAAAGAACAAGAATAAGACAACCATTCGAGAAGATTCACATGTCAGATGTTATTTCGCAGTACGGGATGATCCTGTTGGGTCTGGCCTGCCTGTTCGGTTTCTTCATGGCCTATGGCGTGGGCGCCAACGATGTGGCAAATGCCATGGGTACCTCCGTTGGGGCTCGGGCAATAACTATCAAGCAGGCGATCATTATCGCCATGGTGTTCGAATTCGCTGGTGCTTATTTGGCTGGCGGAGAAGTCACTTCAACAATTCGCAGCGGCATCATTGATGCGGAAACCGCAGGTTTCGATAGGAATCCCGAGTTACTGGTTTATGGAATGTTGGCCTCGCTTTTGGCTGCGGGGGTTTGGCTGTTAATTGCGTCCTGGAAAGGGTGGCCCGTTTCTACTACACACTCAATTATTGGAGCAATTATCGGATTTGCCGTAGTGGGTGTATCGGTTGATTCGGTAGTGTGGAGTCAGGTTGCATCGATTGTAGCGAGCTGGGTAATTTCCCCGCTGTTTTCCGGCACCATTGCCTTCTTTCTTTTTCTAAGTGTGCAGCGCTTGGTGCTGGATACTGAAGATCCTTTTGCCAACGCTAAGAAATACATCCCTGGTTATATTTTTCTAGTTGGTTTCACCATTGCAATGGTTACTTTGGTGAAAGGGCTTCGTCACGTTGGTCTCGATCTGAGTTTCAATCAGTCCATTGTGTATGCCATCGGTGCTGGCGCAATAACAATGTTGCTCGGCTACTTCATGATTCGCAACATTAAGGAAGATCCCAACGAAGATCCTGATAACCGATTTGCCAGCCTTGAACGATTGTTTGGTGTGTTGATGATCTTTACTGCCTGCTCCATGGCATTTGCTCATGGATCGAACGATGTGGCAAACGCTATCGGACCATTAGCGGCAATCAATGGAGTTATTCAAAGCGAAGGAGTGTTTGATGCGCGCTCAGCGTTGCCGGTTTGGATACTTTTACTCGGAGCTAGCGGGATCGTCGTGGGTCTCGCGACTTTGGGTTATCGCGTAATTGTGACCATCGGTCGGAACATTACAGAACTCACCCCAAGCCGTGGATTTGCTGCTGAACTCGCAGCGGCAACTACTGTGGTTATCGCTTCGGGAACAGGCATCCCTGTTTCTACAACTCATACCCTAGTTGGAGCGGTACTCGGAGTTGGTGTGGCTAGGGGAATAGCAGCACTAAATCTGCAAGTGGTTGGCAAGATATTTTTATCGTGGATAGTCACGCTGCCAGTGGGAGCGTTCTTGTCCATCATATTCTTTTACATTCTGCGGTTTATTTTCGGATAGCTTGACTAGATTCAATTGTAATGAATACAAGCGAACAACTATTTAACGGTGCGATTCAATGTCAAATGTAATAGTAGATTTACTAGCAAAGTCTCCGATTAAGCCCATTCAGGAACATATGCACAAAGCATTCGAGTGCATTGAGCTGCTAGGTGAATTTCTTCGTGCGTCATCAGCAAGTGATTGGGATAAAGCAACTGAACTTCAATTGAAAATCGTGGCTGCTGAAAACGAAGCAGACGAAATCAAAAATTCAATCAGATCTAATCTTCCGAAATCGGTTTGGATGCCGTTTGCGCGCTCAGACGTAATTGAGATGCTTACCATTCAGGATCGATTGGCCAATAAGGCGAAAGATATCGCTGGATTAATGCTAGGTCGCCAGATTCTTTTTCCAGAGTCGATGGCAGACTCCGTGCATCAGCTCTATCAGTTAAGTAAGGACGCAGCAGCTAAAGCGAAAGCTGCGATTGGCGAGATGGACGAGATAATGGAATCTGGCTTTTCCGGAACTGAAATCAGTTTTGTACAGAAATTGCTCGATGAGTTAAATGACATCGAAAATCAAAACGATGCCGCGCAAATTGAGCTGCGAGCCCATTTGATGGGCTTGGAAAATGACCTGCCTCCCGTCAATGTGATGTTCCTATATAGGTTGATTGACCTGATTGGCGATATCGCCGATGTTTCGCAACGCATTGGCAACCGCTTATTGCTGCTGACGTCCAAATAATCGCGCCTGAGGGCGGATTTCTCAGATTTGTAATATTTCTGTCATATTCAGTGCCTATAGTCTCTCCTTAGCTCACCACACCCAATTAAATTAAGCAGAGGCTAGCTATGACAGCGCTTTCAAAGCGGTTTGCATCTCTTGTTGCATCATCTTTATTCATTGCTTCGAGCATTCTAAATGCTGCTGAAGTAGATTCAGGAATCCCGGAATATTCCCAGGTAAGCGGCGTTTCAGGAAACCTATCAAGCGTAGGGTCTGACACCCTGGCGAACTTAATGACTCTCTGGGCAGAAGAATTTAAACGCTTCTACCCCAATGTAAATATTCAAGTCCAGGCAGCCGGCTCTTCTACCGCGCCTCCAGCTCTCACCGAGCGCACTTCCAATTTCGGGCCCATGAGCCGCGAGATGAAAGACAACGAAATCGAGGCTTTCGAATCTCGCTACGGCTACAAGCCGACTGCGGTTCCTGTTGCCATCGATGCATTGGCCGTGTTCGTCCACAAAGACAATCCAGTTCAGGGAATGACCCTCGAGCAAGTGGACGCAATTTTTTCATCCAATCAGCGTTGCGGCTATTCACAATCGATCGCCAATTGGGGTGATCTGGCAATGCGAGGGCCCTGGGAGCGGCGCGATATTCAATTGTTTGGACGCAATTCAGTTTCTGGTACCTACGGTTACTTTAAAGAAGTAGCTCTTTGTGACGGAGATTTCAAAAGTAACGTCAACGAGCAACCCGGTTCAGCATCTGTGGTGCAGTCAGTCGGTACGTCCATCAATGGCATCGGATATTCCGGTATCGGTTATCGCACATCTAATGTGAGAGCTGTGCCATTAGCGGCAGGTGCTGACTCAGATTTCATCGAAGCAACTGCTGAGAATTCTGTTACAGGAAAATATCCATTAGCCCGCTTTCTTTATGTGTACGTAAACAAGGCGCCTAACACGCCATTACCTCCGCTTGAGCGAGAGTTTCTAAAACTTGTGTTATCAAAGAGCGGTCAAGAAGTGGTAATAAAAGACGGTTATATTCCTCTACCGGCTCGAGTAGTAAATAGTATGATGGATAGCTTGGGGCTAGAGTGATCTTGAAATACAATTAGATCTAGGCGACATACAAAAGGTTCGGTCCTCCAATAGGGCTGAACCTTTTTTATTGATGATGGATGAAATATGACAGTTCAGAAAAAGGACTGTAACAAAAGTTTCAAAAATACCTGCGGCAAATGACTGATAAAGAACTCACTACAGAAAGCTCTTCCGCTATGCATGATGAAGGCAAAGCGCAAGAGTCCGTGCTGCAGCAGGCCGCCGAACGCTTAACAATCCGCCGCAAAATTCGACACATTCAAGACAAGATGGCGCAGGGCATCATCTCGTTTGGTGGAATTAGTGTCATCATCACCATACTGCTGATCTTTGCTTATCTCTTTTATGAAGTATTCCCTCTTTTCGAATCGGCAGAGCTCGAACCAATCAATGAATACGTTTTAGCAACAAATACCAATGCTTCTACCCTGCATACCGCGATTGAAGAACAGGGTGAAATCGCCATGCGGCTGGACAGTTCGGGTTCAGTGCACTTTTTCGATTTTGAAGATGGAAATTCGCTATCTCAATATCAGGTGGATATCCCAGACGGAGTTGAGATAACCAGCCATTCTATCGATACCGAAGAGAGCGGAATCATTGCTCTAGGATTATCTAATGGCCAAGTTCAAATCATAGCTCATGAATATGACGTGAGCTTTCGGCCTGAAGACAATGCGCGCGTTATTACCCCACAGCTTACTTATCCATTTGGTGAAGAGCCTTACACTTTGTTTGAAGACAATGCCGTAGTCGATGTGGCACTTCGAACCCGTGGTGAGAATATGACCCTCGCCGCGCTTGATGTGCTGGGAAGAATTCAGCTGCTGGAAGCCAGCAAGCAAACCAGTCTGTTCGCAGCGTTTGATGATGACGATGGCGGCAGCTTTGAAGTCGAATTCGTAGACGATGTGATATCCGCGCCCGAGGCATCGCAGTTGCTTATTGATGGCGATAGACGTTGGTTGTTCGTTGCTAGTGACAATGGATTAGTCAGGATTGCTGACCTACGAAGTGTTTTAGATGGAGATTTCAGCGGCTTTGAGATAGAAACATTCTTAACTGAAGGGGGAGAACGCCCCACTCAAGTTTCGTTTCTGCTTGGTGGAATTTCGCTTCTGGTAGCGGATGAATCTGGTGCTATTGGCCAATGGTTTATTACGCGACAAGATGACCAGACACAACTCAGCAAGATCAGGTCATTTGATCAACTTGGCTCACCTTTAGAAGCAGTCACTGTTGAGCAGAGACGCAAAAATTTTGTTGCTGGTGATACTGGTGGCAATGTTGCAATCTACAACACCACTGCTCATCGAGCTGTATTTAGCGGCGACTTATTAGAATCTTCTGTAGCAGGTTTAGCTTTAGCGCCACGAGGCGATGCGCTACTAATCGAATCCGAGGATGGAGGATTCTCCGCTTGGGAAGTGCACAACGAGCATCCAGAAGTGTCCTGGTCAGCCTTGTGGAATCAGGTGTGGTACGAAGGCTACTCTGAGCCTGATTTCATCTGGCAGTCGTCCGCCGCGACCAACGAATTCGAACCTAAATATTCTTTGGTTCCTCTATCATTCGGAACATTAAAAGCAGCGTTCTACGCCATGTTGCTAGCAGCTCCATTGGCAATTTGTGGTGCGATATTTACTGGATACTTCATGGCTCCAGCGATGCGAGGAAAGGTGAAGCCTCTAATCGAATTGATGGAAGCTTTGCCCACAGTCGTACTGGGATTTCTTGCGGGACTTTGGTTGGCGCCGTTTGTTGAACAAAATCTGTTAGGCATATTCAGTATTTTGATCATCTTGCCACTCAGTATCTTGCTAGCGAGTCTGGGTTGGATGTTCCTGCCTAAGTCTATTCGCCATGCAGTTCCCGATGGGTGGGAGGCTGCAATTCTAATCCCAGTAATTTTAGTATTCGGATTTCTTTCCTTCGCGATTGCTGCACCGATAGAAACGCTGTTGTTTGATGGCGATATTCGGTTTTGGATTACTAATGAGATGGGAATTGCCTACGATCAGCGCAATGCGATGGTTGTAGGGTTTGCGATGGGTTTTGCAGTGATCCCAACAGTATTCTCAATCGCTGAAGATGCGATTTTTACCGTGCCTCGCCATCTGTCATATGGCTCTTTAGCACTCGGAGCGACACCTTGGCAGAGTTTGGTGCGAGTTGTACTGCCAACCGCCAGTCCAGGCATATTTAGTGGGCTCATGATTGGCCTTGGGCGAGCTGTAGGCGAAACCATGATCGTGCTTATGGCTACTGGTAATACGCCTATCATGGATATCAATATCTTCGAGGGAATGCGTACATTGGCAGCCAATATTGCGGTAGAAATTCCCGAGTCAGAAGTAGACAGCACTCACTATCGAATATTGTTTCTCGCTGCATTGGTTCTCTTCATGTTCACTTTCATCATTAATACCGTAGCAGAGATAGTTCGCCAAAGACTAAGAAGTAAATACAGCACAATATGAATAAGAAAGTTAACAAGTGGTTGGCAAGAGGGACGCCGTGGATTTGGTTTAACGCCGGTGCCGTCGCCATCAGTATCGTAATGGTGATCGGACTGTTATTGGTTTTAACAGTGCGAGGCATGGGTCATTTCTGGCCGCGAGATGTAGCGCAAGCTACTTACAATCCTCCTGTTGCATTTGGAGAAAGACAGGCAACTCAGCTGATTGGCGAAATTGTAGAAGCTGAGCAAGTGAGTGCCATTCAATTGTCTTCTTCTGGGATACCAGTGGATCCTTCGCAGGAACTCTACCAACGTCAGTTAATGAAGTTCGGTAACCGTGACCTCACAGGAGCAGATTTCGGTTGGGTATTGACTGACTATTTGGCTGATATCACGTATCCAGAAGACTTGGTCGCGCTAGAACGAAGGGAGTGGGGCAACTTCTATGGTTATCTCACACAACTGCGAGAGGATGGAACAGCCGTTGGGGCCGAATTAAGCGACTCTGAGCGTTGGAATGAGTTCAATGTTCGATTGGATAGAACACTATCTATCTATGAAGAAATATATGACATCGAGAAAAATGAAATCGGCGAAATCAATTATTCAGTTGAACGGTTGCGACTACGAGAACGCCGTCTGCAACTGGATGGTGAGGATACACCGGAGCGACTGGGGCAGATTGAACTGGAACGGCAGGAGCTGGATCTCGAATACCAACAATTGCAGGAAGAGCTAACCAGTCTCTATCAAGATTTTAATCGTGATTCAGCGGTGTTTTTAGCCGCAAATCAGCAAGAGGCAGAGGTAAATTTTTCCGAAATCGTGCGGGCTTATCGACCTAACGCCATGAATATCGCCAATAAATTCGGCGGGTACTTCAGTAAGCTTGGTGAATTTTTAACTGACGAACCACGTGAAGCGAATACTGAAGGTGGAATTTTCCCAGCCATTTTTGGCACAGTGGTGATGGTGATGTTGATGTCCGTCTTCGTTACACCACTTGGCGTTATCGCAGCGGTGTATTTACGTGAGTACGCGCAACAAGGAATCATCACACAGACTATTCGAGTGGCGGTGAACAATCTGGCTGGCGTGCCTTCCATTGTGTATGGCGTATTCGGACTAGGGTTTTTTATCTACATCATTGGTGGCGAAATTGATCAGCGCTTTTATCCGGAAGCATTGCCGGCACCAACCTTCGGTACTCCAGGTTTACTTTGGGCATCCCTTACTCTGGCACTATTAACGGTGCCTGTTGTAATCGTCGCAACTGAGGAAGGATTAGCACGCATTCCTCGCAGCGTGCGGGAAGGGAGCTTGGCGCTGGGCGCAACCAAATTCGAAACCATCTGGAGAGTTGTATTGCCAATGGCTAGTCCGGCCATGATGACCGGTCTTATCCTGGCAATTGCCAGAGCAGCGGGCGAAGTGGCGCCGCTCATGTTGGTGGGGGTCGTCAAGTTAGCGCCTTCATTGCCTATAGATGGAAACTACCCTTATATTCATTTGGAACAAAAGTTTATGCATTTGGGGTTCCATATTTACGACGTGGGTTTTCAGAGCCCTAACGTTGAGGCGGCGCGACCTTTGGTATTTGCAACTGCTTTATTATTAGTAATAGTTATCGCGTTACTAAATTTTAGTGCTGTGATGTTGCGCAATCATCTGCGTGAGAAGTACAAGGCACTCGACGTATAGTTGATATAAAAGTTATTGGAATTGAAGAAAGCGAAATGGAATCAGAAGATCTAACAAACAATCAGAGCTTAGGCACTACCAGCGACGGTGAATCCAGTGCTGAGAATAGCGAAAACGTGCAAGTGTGCATCGAGGTAAAAGATCTGGACTTGTACTATTCGCAGGAATCCAAGGCTCTTAACAGTATCAATCTGTCGATACCAAGCAAGCAGGTGACAGCCTTTATTGGGCCTAGTGGTTGTGGAAAATCCAGCCTTCTTCGTTGCTTCAATCGAATGAATGATCTGGTCGAAGATTGCGTAATCGAAGGAAAAGTCCTTTTGGACGGTCAGAATATCTATGACAAAGCAGTAGATGTTGCTGATTTGCGGCGGAAAGTGGGAATGGTGTTCCAGAAGCCTAATCCTTTCCCCAAGACGATTTATGAAAATGTTGCCTATGGCTTACGGATTCAGGGAATCAACTCGAAGCGTATTCTGGATGATGTAGTCGAGAATGCCCTGCGTTCGGCAGCATTATGGGACGAAGTGAAAGATCGTCTGTATGACAATGCACTCGGTTTATCTGGAGGTCAGCAGCAAAGGCTGGTTATCGCGCGAACCATCGCGGTAGAGCCAGAGGTACTGCTATTGGATGAACCTGCGTCAGCGCTAGATCCTATATCTACATTGAAGATTGAAGAATTGATTAGCGACCTGCGGGATGAATACACAATTTTGATTGTTACCCACAATATGCAGCAAGCCGCTCGTGTATCTGACTATGCTGCCTTCATGTACATGGGGAACATGGTCGAGTTTGACGCAACAGATACGATGTTTACCAATCCTTCTGAGAAACAAACGGAAGACTACATCACTGGCCGTTACGGTTAACTACGTAATATATTGAACGATACAATCTTTAGGGCCCTTAACAATGAGCAGGGCGCCAAATCAAGCAAATAGGCAAACCCATGAACTCTACAGTCGAAGATCATAGCCAACACATTTCCCAACGGTTCAACTCTGAACTCGAAGAAGTGAAAACCAGCATGCTGGAGATGGGCGGCATCGTAGAGCGCCAGCTCAGATTGGCGATTAAGGCTCTGACTGAGGCAGATAGCGGAATTGGTTCCAAAGTCATGGCTGAAGATGACTTGATTGATTCCCTCGAAGTCAAAATCGATGAGGAGTGCAATTTGATTCTCGCACGGCGACAGCCTGCAGCCAGCGATCTGCGATTGGTTCTTGCCATTATTAAGGCTATTCGAGATCTGGAGAGAATCGGCGACGAATCTTCAAAAATCGCCAGAGCAGGGGTCAAGCTAAGCGAGCGGAGCGAATTCACCAAAGGTAGTGCTGAAATCATCAATCTTGGCGATCGAGTCATGAAGATGGTGAATATGGCGCTAGATGCGTTTGCGCGCTATGACGCCGAAGCGGCTTTAGCGGTGGCTCAGGAAGATGCGCGAGTCGATGATGAGTATGGCACCGCTATGCGTTCGATGATCACCCACATGATGGAAGATCCCAGTAGCATTACTAAGGTCCTGAATGTCCTGTGGGCGCTCAGGGCGATGGAGCGCATCGGAGATCACGCCAAGAACATCAGCGAGCACGTAATCTATCTCGTGCAGGGCACCGATATTCGGCATGAAGACCTGGACAAGGTCGCTGATCAGATCAATCTCTCAGAGTAATCTGAGCTAAATTCTCCTTATTTCCCGGCAGGTTGACGAATATTTCAATATCTTGTCATTCCTGTCATTTTGTCACGAATCTGTAATATTTCCCGACTATATTTCTCCTCCGTAGCACCCTAAAAGACCCAGTCGACTGGGCACCTTTTTTTTATTTCTGAACTATCAACCCAATTCTGTAGGAGCAAAATATGCTGCGGAAAGTGCGAGGGATTGTTTCTTACCTCATTCAACTATGTTGCGCATTTGCCATTATCCAATCCAGCGGAGTGTACGCAGCTGACAAGGAATTGTTAGACATACTGCTGAGCAATGGCGCCATTACTCAAGAGCAATACGATACGCTTATCGATCAGGAAGCTGTCACAAGCGATGACATTCTGGCTCAGCCAGTGGCTAGCGCCCAATCGAGCAGTTCTGCTACGGAATTTGTAGTACGACAGATAGAAGAGCAGATTCCAGTCACTGCTTCTCAGGAAAGTTCTGGCTTCAGACTGGAAACTCGAGACGGAAACTGGCGCACAGATTTGCAGTGGCGCGCTCAGACTCGTTTTACCACGCCTTATCGCTCCGATCCGCGGCAAGTGTCTTCTTTCAATGGGGAAGACCAACACAACTTTGAAGCCAGACGATTGCGAATGAAGATTGGTGGTCATGGTTTTCAACCTTGGCTCAGATACTACTTCGAGGTGGATCTTCAGCCCTCTCGCGATGTCGATGACAGCAGCTCATCTTCAAGCGCGCGTGTGATCGACTGGAGACTGGATATCGCGAAATATGATTGGGCGAATATTCGACTGGGGCAGTGGAAAATCGATCTGAACAGAGAGCGAGTAGATTCTTCTGGACGACAGCAGTTCGTAGAACGATCTATTGCGAACCGCGTGTTTACCATGGACCGCCAGGTTGGTGTTCAGGTGCGCGGTCATCTATTCCAGGATACTCCGGCTGACATGCGTTATTACGCAGGCGTGTTTAACGGCGAGGGTAAAAGCGTAAACAACACTGATGACAACCTGATGTATATGGGTCGTTTGCAGTGGAACTTTCTCGGCAGAGATCTATCCTGGCGTCAAACTGACGTGGAATTCACCGAAAAGCCAACGGGAAGTATCGCTATTGCAGGATTCACAAACGAAGGAGCGTGCACCCGCTGGTCTTCCTCAGGCTGTGGAAATTTGGATGGCTTTGAGCGTCCTGCTGACGCCGCTGAATTATCGCCAAGTTTGTACAAGATAAATCAAGCTGTTCAGGAATTTGCTTTCAAATACCGAGGATTTTCTGCCCAGCAGGAATATCATCGTAAGCGCATCACCAACCAGGTTACCGGTGAGCGCCATGAGCTAACAGGTGGTTATGCGCAAGCAGGTTACTTCTTTAGCAATATCTTCCCATCGATCCCAGAGCCACTAGAACTAGCGGTGCGTTATGCATACGTGAACGAACCCAATCGAACGGATCTGACTTTTGAAAACAAGAGAGAAGAGCTAACGATCGGTGCAAACTGGTTTATCGCTGGTCACAACAACAAGATCACACTGGATTACTCTTGGTTGGATCTAGACGATTCCCTTCTGTTTATGGAAGAGTCTGACAATCGATTGCGCTTACAGTGGGATGTTTCATTCTAAGTATCAGGCAATCCCCAAACGCAATTAGCCTAAACGAATAAAACCGTTTTAGCTGAAAGCGGACAATAAAAAAGGCAAGTTGAGAATCTCTCACTTGCCTTTTTTAGTGCCTTAAAATTTGTACCTTAATCTGGAGAGTTATCCGATTACCTCGCTGTATAGTCGCTGCAAATTGAGGCCAAAGACTTTTTCTAAATCATTTTCGCCCATTCCTCTACTTGCCAGTCCGTCCCAAATAGTTTCCATGCGTCGAGGGCCATTGAGCTCTTCGAAGTAAAGTGGCCACATGGCACGATCGAAGTTTTCGCCTTCTTCAGCTTTGAGTTCTTCAAGGTATTCCTCGGTGAGCACTAAGCGGCGATGGTCACGATCACTACCGATACACACATTGTCGATACCAGCCACATTGATTGCATGCTCAATATGCTCGTAATAATAGTGAACAGCGTTATCGATTTGACGCGTCATGAAGGGGCGCATTTGAGTGACGCCAAATAAGCCTCCTTTGTCAGCTACTGCACGAATGTTTTCATCAGTAGTGTTTCGCGGGTGATCGAATAGGGCTTTGCAGCAGGAATGTGAAACGATTACAGGTTCATTAGATGCTGCAATAGTATCGGCCATCGTACGCATGTTGGCATGAGAAAGATCGATCAGCATGCCAATGTCATTCATTTTATCTACCAGTTCGTGACCAAACTCAGTTAGGCCAGATCCGTTTACTTCATTACATCCTGCGCCAGCCCAGTTTTGGTAGTTGTAAGTAATTTGACTGGATCTAACTCCTAATCCATAAAACACATCTACTGTATCTAGATCTCTGCCAAACTGTGTTGAGTTTTGAAACAGATAAAACAACGCAATCTTGCCTTGTTCGCGTGCGCGATGAATGTCTGCGACGGAAGTTGCCTTCATCCAAAAATCTGATTCCGCAGCTATCAATCGATCGTATTGCAGGACGCCATCCATGCCCCATTCATAAGCCACGGATTCAAAAGATTTGGGATCACAAAGCGTCACTGTTACCGAATTAAGTCCAGAGTCAATCATCTCTCTGCATAGGGAATCGGTGTATACCTCTCTTATTTCCCCCATGGCATCAATCACTAATGCATTCTGCGTGGGTGTTCCATTGGCAGCTGCATGGGAAGAAAGGCTAAGACTCGACGTGGAAAGGGCGACCGCGCCAGCGGCAGCCCCCTTGGTAAACTGTCTACGATTCATTGAACTGAGGCTCCTCTAGTAAGTTGGTGAGGACGAACATCCACAGAATAAATGGGGAGCGATGAAAAATAAATCCGATACGGACCCTAATAGAGAATTAGGTGAGATGCTGGTTTTTCCCTTCGATTCTCCAATTCCTATGGAATACCCGTAGAGATGGCGGTTTTGAGCCTGAGCTGGCTCTTCTTCGCCTCGATTACGGTCCTATGCTATTGATTTGTAGCAAGTTTGATGTATAACCGTATGTGCAGCCGCACGCTAATATTCCTTTATTCTTGGATAGATTAGGAAAAAGGGTCCAGCTGTCACAATACTAATAACAGAGCTGTGGTCATGAAGTTCGACAATCACATATTCATCAGTTACGCCCACATCGATAACGAAACCGACGACATCGATCCGGAAGGTTGGGTTACTCGATTCGACCGGTCTTTAAAGCGAGCGGTGGATATGAAGCTTGGTCAGCGCACTCGAATCTGGCGTGATAAACACGGACTTGATGACAATCACGTCTTTAGTGACGAGATTGAAGAACAACTCCCTCATACCGCAGTATTAGTGTCCATAGTCAGTGAAGGCTATTCCAATTCAAAGTGGTGTAAACGAGAAGCTTCTCTGTTTTGCGATTATGCAGAGCAAGACATTGGGCTTACCGTAGATAATCTTTCAAGAGTATTTAAGGTTGAAAAATCAAAGATCGATGGATTATCTGATTTCCCACATTCATTTACAGATCAATTAGGTACTTCCTTTTATACATTTCAAGACGACACTTCGATGGTATTGGAACCTCACCTTGACGAGCACAAAATGATGTACCGTCAAAAGATGAACCGATTGGCTGACAGCATTTCCCGCTTGATCAAACGCATGGAATCGGAAGAAGCATCGAATAGCCCTATCATGTCGGAAGCAGGTAGTAATAAAACTGGAAAAGTCGCTTACTTGGCTGAATGCAGTTTTAATTTGAAAGAAGACAGAGAAGAAATTGAAGAATACCTAATAAAAAATGGCTACGAAGTGTTACCCAACAGGGTGATGGCACGGGATGAGGCAACCTATGAACGAGAAGTAAGCGCAGCATTAGATAAGAGCGATATTTCCATTCACCTGATCAGCTCAAAATATGGTGCCGTGTTAGATGGCCCTACCGAAAGATCGATTGGGATAATTCAGAACGAGTTGGCAGCTAAAAAACATGCTGAGACTGGCATGCAAAGAATCATCTGGTTGCCAGAGGGATTATCTTCCGATAACCCAGTGCAGCAATCTTTTATTGATTCGATCAGAAATGATAACGAAGTGCAGGCTGGCGCTGAGGTTATCGAAGAAAATCTCGAGACGTTAAAGACAAACATTCTGGCACAACTTAAGAAAGAAAAAGAAAGCGAAGAAGTTCCTCAAGATCGCGAATTAACTATTTTTATTTCCTGCACTCAGGAAGATAGACCAGCGACAGTTGCTCTCAGAAAATTCTTTAAGAGCAAGGGAATAGTTGTCGAGATGCCTGTTTTCGAAGGGCAAGCGGCAGAAATAAGAAAAGCCAATCAGGATGCGCTTAAGAATAGCGATGCAGCTATTATTTTCTATGGAGCCGGCAAAGAGGCTTGGCGCAAAACAATCGAACTAGAGCTGTTAAAGGCGAGATCAAAACGAGGGGCCGACCGGGAACTGCCTTATTGCATTTTGTTAGCAGCACCAAGCTCCTCTGACAAAGAAGATATGATCGACATGGAGGAAGAACATCTGGTAACGGCACTGGATGGCCTCGATGAAAAGATCATGGAAAGCATTTTGAATGATCTTAATAAACGGACGCAGGATGCATGACCGTAAAAGATAAGTCTAAATTACGTAATCCGTTTCCAGGATTGCGACCTTATAAGGAAGAAGAAGCCTACCTATTTTTCGGCCGGGATAACCAGGTCGATTCCATGGTGGACAAGCTTTATGAGAAGCGCTTTCTATCTGTCATTGGTTCTTCCGGTAGCGGTAAATCCTCTTTAGTTAACTGCGGTCTATTGCCAGCATTGCATGGTGGCCTGATGGCAGGTGCCGGCTCAGTGTGGCGCACCGTTAGTTTTCGGCCTGGCAATAATCCTATTCGTTCTCTGGCTCGTGGGTTAGTTGCTTCCGATACGTTCTTCAATAAGGACGTAACTAAAGATGAAGAATTAGAGGAAATTGTCGAGGCAACACTGCGCTCCAGCAACCTCGGACTGGTGGAGTTGTGTGAGCAGGCAAACCTAGACCCTTCCGAGAATGTCCTTATTGTTGCGGATCAGTTTGAAGAGCTATTTCGGTTTAAAGGAGAAGGATTCGCACTGCCCGATACCAGATATCTGGTAGATAAAGATGCATTAGCATTTGTGAAACTGTTGCTCGAGATTCGCGAGCATCCGGATCTGCCAGTTCGTATTGTGTTAACTATGCGGTCCGACTTCCTCGACGATTGTACTCATTACCCTGGCCTCGCCGAGGCAATTAATGAAGGGCAATTTTTGGTGCCGCGCCTATCGCGCGATGAGCGCAAAGAGGCTATTACCGAACCGATATTAGGGGAAGGGGTAGAGATTTCTCCTTTGTTGGTCACACGCTTAATCAATGATTGCGGTGAAGACCCAGATCAACTTTCGATCATGCAACACGCTTTGAATCGCACTTGGGACTACTGGCTCTCAAGTACAGACTGTAGCGGTCCAATTGAACTGGAACACTACGAAGCGATAGGCACCATGGAGTCTGCGCTAGATATTCATGCAGAGCAGGCGTATGAAAAAATTATGGAGCTTGGTCTCGAGCACGTATGCGAGAGGGTATTCAAAGCGTTGGTGGACAAGGTTTCCAACCCTATGGGTGTAAGGCGGCCAACGGAGTTTAGAAAATTATGTAGGTTTGCCGAAGCTGATGCCGACAGCGTGACTCAAGTTATTGACGTGTTCAGGGATCCTTCGCGTTCTTTCTTAATGCCTGAAAGTTACAAACTTCTCAATGACGATACAACGATTGATATTTCTCATGAAAGTTTGATGAGAATCTGGAAGCGACTGGGATCGTGGGCGGATGAAGAACTCGGATCGGTAAAAACCTATCGCAGACTTTTGGAATCTGCGCGACTTGATTTACCCGATAGAGATAAGCCAGACCATGCGCGTAGCTTGTATCAAGATCCAGAACTTCAACGCACGTTAGATTGGCGGGCACATCGAAACATCAGTCAGGTCTGGGCAGACTTTTATAGCAAAGAATTTCAAGCAGAAGAGATTGGCTTTACTGATGCGATGGCTTTTCTGGATAAGAGTAAGAGCGTCCGCGACTTAAAGAATGCAAATCACAATTTTAGGCGCGAATGGAGAATAGGTCGCATTGTCATGGGCGTAATCGCGCTAGGCCTCTTCCTAAATGCGATTTCCACTGACAACCTCATCTTCGGTTTTTCAAACCTTGGGCTAAAAGAATGGATTGAAGAGACTGATGGATCCATCAACGGATTAGATGATCTCCGGTATGCATCTTACAGCCTTAATGATGAATACATCGTCACCGCAGGCGAGAACAGATTGGCATTGCTGTGGAATTCGGAAGGCGAGTGCATAGCTCTGCGGCATTCTGATCGAGTAGTGACAGGTCAATTCTCAGCTGATGGGAATTATCTAGCAACGGCGAGTGATGATGGGACCGCAAAGATCTGGTCCATGGAAACCTTGGTTGGTTCAGCGTTCACAAACTGCGCGGCCGAGATAAATCGAATCGCCGATAGCGGCGATGCGCCAAATCCCTGTGAGGGGGGATCGCAAGATCACCCTGCGTTGATAGAAACGTTGTGTCACGAGGATAGAGTGACCCATGTTGAGTTTATGCAGTATGGAAGTGACTATGCTATCGCGACTTCCAGCTGGGATGGATTCATTGATGTGTGGAAGTTAAGCAATGGACAGGTTCGGCCAGAACATGCAGCAATGGGCCCGTTTGAGCGCCAAAACTATGTTGCCTTTTCGGCCGACGGCAGCCGACTTGTTGCTGCAGGCATTGACGGAGCTAGAGTATGGGAGCTCTCTTCTACAGGAGAAGTAAGACAACCTGATATTCTTCCCCAAGCGTTCCATGAGAGCCATTTAACAACTGCAGTCTTTTCGCCTGTGGATAACACGCGCTTACTAACAACAAGTTGGGACAGCGAGGCCGTGCTTTGGGACGTTCCATTGCAAACCTCTGCATTGAATGTTCGATCTACATCTCAAATAACCGCTGCAAAAACTTTTAAGCACGACAACCGCGTGTTGTTTGGTGCATTCTCAAAAGACGATGAAGCAATTCATATCGTAACTACCAGTGATGATAAAACTGCTAAAGTCTGGTCTCCTGATTCAGAAGAGCCTCTTCTAACTTTGCAACATGATAACAATGTCGTGTTCGCGGATTTTTCACCGGTCAACCCTAACCGGGTGGTGACAGCGAGTGATGATCAAACTGCTAGGGTATGGGATATAAGTGGCAATCTTTCACGAGTAGGTATTGCTAACCTCTTGTTAAGATTTGTTCCCCAACTAGACCGATATTTGGTCAAACTAATTACCCATGAGGATAGATTATCAACTGCCTATTTTTCTCACGATGGTGAGCGCGTTCTCACGTCCAGTCGCGACGATACCGTCAAACAAACCAGTGCAAACTTCACACCGCTTAGTTCTTTGTTCTTTCTCAGACTCTACAGTCTGGTCTTACACTTTGGATTATTTTTTGGGGTTACGCTGGCGGGTCAAACAGTCTATCACCGCATGAGATTTGACCGTCTGCTCGAGAAAGCTGCCGCCGGAAGGCGACAGCCGAGTGCCCATTAGTCAGCTATTAGTCTTGAATTGTAGGTGGTAGTTCAGCGTAAGCACGATCTAACGCTGGATCGTCGGTTGCTAAGTTTCTTAGAGGTTCCCACAGCCTTCTGTGGACTGTTGGTGCTCCTGGTGTGTCCATAAGCAAATTGAATTCACCATCGAATTCTTCCCCTCTAGCCTGGCCCCCAGTAAACACCCAATTTATGTAAGCTTGTTCATCCTCACTAATTTCAAGTTCAGTTGATTGCGCTAGTCCACCCCTTAGCGCAGCTCCTAAAAACTGATGTGCTTCCGCTATGCGTCGGGGAACACTTGCGCCTACGTGGTCTGCCCATCTAACAAGATGGTATTCGTGTCTAATGTCGCGATCCCAGAGAACTCGATGCATGAACTCAGTACCATCATGCAGATTAATATAATCCTGATCACCTACTTCAAGATAAATTTCTAAACCGCTCTCTCGAATTGCATCAGCATTTCGATCTGCCACAGTGGCTGGATTGTCAGCCAACCAGGCTTCTTCGTCGAATGGATTACCCCACACCAATTGCTCTCCGATTGGTATGCGATACCAGGTATTGCGCAGTTGATTGGGCATGCGTTCCAAAGAAGGTTCAATCGCCGGTTCCATTGGGGCGATCGCAAGAAATCGTTCCGGATTTTTGAACGCAATCTTCAAGGTGCCATAACCACCCATCGAGATTCCGGTCATTACTGTTTTATCCGGATCTAGACTGGTGCCGAACTGTTCATTTGCCCATTGTGGCAATTCACTAACAACGAAGTCTTCCCATGCGCCACCATACCAACTGCCTCCGCCTGAGCTGAAAGACACCATCACCAAAGGAGGTAGATCACCGGCTTCCCATAGTTGTTGGTAAATCGACATAAATGATGTGAGCTGATTGCGATCCATGCCACCACCGTGCAAGTGAATCAGTAAAGGCAATTCATCAGCGTCACGATCGAAGTTA
The DNA here is from genome assembly GCA_965262465.1 of uncultured Pseudohongiella sp. Classification (GTDB taxonomy): domain Bacteria; phylum Pseudomonadota; class Gammaproteobacteria; order Pseudomonadales; family Pseudohongiellaceae; genus UBA9145. The sequence continues at coordinate 561,866 of OZ253535.1, forward strand.
GGAGGCAGAACAACCGACATTGGAACCGTCGACTGCATTGTTTCCGATTCAAGATCAAAATAGAGAGCTGTTGCTTCTCCATCTTGCGACAAAGCAGTGGATCCCAAGATCAATAGAAAGAATGCACTAAGAAAGTGATTAGCTAATTTCTGTTTATCAAACCAATTGAGGTTACTGCCCATGCCTTTTTCCTTTTTACTAATTTAGCGGTGGATCAAATTCAAGCAATCTGAAAGTGTCATTGCCTAAGAACTGAAAATACACGTCCACGACTCTGTCTTCAAATGCTGCATATTCGACTGGGAGATTATTGAGGGTGACATCAGGGATGTAGAGCAAATCATCAATAGGGTCGTATTGTGAACTATGAATCCATCCGCTTGCGATTCCAGCTGAAACAGCATCGGTTAACTTAAACTCATGAAAACCATCTACTACACCCTGATACTGCAGGGTGGCATTGAACATTTCAGAATCTCCTAAAACTTGCGCCAAGCTAACAGCAAGTTCATTCGTGTTGCCATCAAACTCACTTGGCTCTTCAGCTGCAACTTCCTGGTCTCGGGGAAAGTCTAACAACTCGCCAAAATCGCTAAAGCTAGGATCAATTCGGCAGCGCAAATCAGGGTGTAATGCATTGTCAGGAGCACGGTCCCAATTCATAGGCAAGGTTCCATTTTCAGAGTCTTCTACAATACTCAAGCATGCATCTTGCAAATCTTGAGTAGAAGGCTGTACGTCAGTAGCTACCCAGTCTACCAGTTCGTTCCACGCGCCAATGACTTCTGATTCGTTGAAACTGCAGTGAGATGGGACTGTCTCAACCACGACGCCAGAAGTAAATTGTGTTGCAGGAAGGATGCCGCTAAGAATGTTTTGATTTTCGACTTGGACAAGGCCATCGCCAGACGTATGGACTGATACTATTTTTGTATTGCCTATATTTCCATTAGGTGTGTAATTATCCATTAGCGCTTGTTTGTGAGACGGAAGAGCAATGGCGCGCTGTATGGTGTTGTTAATCTCAGTGTTTGCGTAATCTATTCCTATATTGTGGAAAGGGTTTATTCCATTCAGCTTGCCTGGATCATTTATTAGCCGAGGCAACGCAAACGATCCGTACCACATATCAACTGCAAATAATTCGGTAGAGAAAGTATTGGTCAAACTTTGAATAGTGTTGAAGTTGTCAATTTGGTTTTGATTGACGCTAGCTTCCCACGTACTCCACAAAACAGTCTGTTCTCCAACCTTGAGTGCTCTTTCTGCAACTAGCGGTGCTTGCAGCAGAAGGGGAGTGTTAGCGATCTGAGCATCAAGATCATCTATCTCTCGCTGCAAATTATTAGATAATCTTTCCGTTGCCAACCTGCTGCCTAGCGCGGTACATACGTTGAGCCCAACCGCCATGCTGAGCTCTTCAGCTTCCGGTGTTGAATACCATGGGGTTGGCAGCATATCTGATCCAACTCCCTGGCATACTGCTTCCGCTACCATTCGAATATCAAAGGCATGGCTCCAATTCTGTGCTCCGCCCACAACACCGCAAGCTAGCAAAGCACCGTCGGCTGGAGGTAGCAGTGCCGACTCTAAATCCTTCATCGTAACTATGCCGCCTAAAGATGCACCTATAAGGTAAAAAGGGCTAGGGACGATAGATCCAAGTCCGAGCTCTGTATTGGCAATTTCGAGGAATTTGTCATAGAGCATCTCATTCGCTAACTCGGTATCGAAAACTGCCCATCCAGTTTGCGTATAGCTTGATGCAGCCATGGCAAACCCTTGAGAGAGGACTACGCGCGCTAGTGGTCCAAGGCTCGGCTCTGGTTGGACTTGATCTAGATAGGAAGTGGTAAGTTGAGGAAAAAGAAAATCGAGAACCAGGAGACTGGTTAGTTCGGTGTCCGTCAGCCCTTGGGTGTAACTTTCGAATCCATGATTCCAAATAACAAGGCCATCACTTGGAATCCAACCTGTAGGCACGGCGATGGTGAAATAACCATCGCCTAAAGGCCCAGTCCAGGACGGAATACAGCCTCCAACTTCAGTGTCGTATTCATTGTCAGCACATTGCGCAAATGAAGCGCTACTAAACGCAATGGCGAATAAGCAGACTACAAGAAGTTTCGAAATTAGCTTCGAGAATGACATAAACGGGTACCCCCCATTTCTGTGATAGTCGGACGCTACTTCAGTTTTTCCTGCGCCTGGTCTCTCTAAAAAGTCATCTTAATGGTGTTAGTTCGCTGGCTTAAATGCTAACAACACGTTGCCCGACACTTGCGAGAACTGCCCATACCCTGAACCGATAAACACCATACCCGAGCCAGCTGCTATTGAATGGCTATCGATTGAGCCGCCTCTGCCTTCGACACCATTGACTGTTTCATAATCGCGTACTGTATCGTATTCAAACAGCAGTTCACCTGAATCAGCATTGAATACAAATAGTCGGCCATCTAGGGCGCCAGTTATGACGGCACCATCTACCGCCAAAGGTGTAGCAGAAAAACCATAGAGTGCTTCGCAGCGTCTTAATCTCGGATCTCGTTCATCATTGCACTTGGGTTCTGCTTCATAGAACCAGCTGGGTTCGCCAGTACCAATGAAATAAGTATAGAGACCTGGACGACTGGTTCTCTCTGGTAAACCCATAGCGCTCATGCCACCTGGATCATTGATCGTTAAGAAGGCGCGCTCAGAATCGATTGCAATACCCCAGTGGTTTCCACCCAGTGCAGTGCCTTCACCGACTCGTTGGTTCCATACTAGTGCGCCAGTATCTGGATCAAGAGCCCAAATGTCGCCAGACTTTTGTCCGGCAACTAACAAGTCCCTATCTCCGGCGTCCACCAAGATGGCAGGTCCACCGAAATCGTAATCCACAGAGTTGGTATCATCGAGAATGATGCAATTAGGTCCTCCCGCAGAGCAGCCGAAGTTCCACATATCATTTGCTAATGCTTGAAACACCCACTTCTCTTCTCCAGTTTCAAGATCCAGGGCAATGATTGCATCACTGGTATTGGTAGTGGGGTGTGACGTGTTTTCACCCGTTGTCACATATATCTGGTTACGTTCTTCATCTATCGTTGGCGTTGTCCAAATTGGCGCACCTGATGGGCCGCGTTGCTTCACTCCAGTAGAGCTTACCTGGCCTGTGTAATCGGCTGCTGGCATGGTGTGATATTCCCAAAGCTTTTCGCCGGTATGCACGTTGAGTGCAGTCACTGCTCCGTGGTTCTCACAGCATTCGTAGTTTGGATTGCCGCCTGTAATTACACCTGATCCAGAGACGGGAACAATAATTCGGTCGTTGTGAATTACCGGAGTACCCGTAAGCATGCCTTGATTATTATCTGCCTGACCACTCGCGACCCAAATAGCTTCTCCAGTTTCTGCGTTGATTCGGTGAATCATGCCGGGCATATCACTAAACACTAACGTGCCTTGGTCATCTATTTCTGCATATGCCATGGAAGATCGTAAGCGAGTGCCTGATTCATATACCCACTTCGCACAACCAGATTCGGTATCGAGTGCGAAAACACGACCAGCGTCAGTCGCTGCATAGAAAATGGTAGAGCCAATAATTACAGGAGCTGCTCTCAGTCCTGAAGTCTGTGGAAATCCAATAGCCCAAGCGAGTTCCAAATTTGCGAGATCGCCGGTAGTTAATCCCGCTTCTTCTGCAGATAGATATCGTGGATTGTTGCCATCTGAATCGGTGTAAGTGAAAGAAACAGCTTGATTTAGATTCACAGTGCGATTGTCTGCATCGCACATGCTAGCTGCTACCCATTCTTCCATTTCAGTTTCAGATTGCTGAGCGAGCGTTGCGTGAGAAAACAGAGCACTGGCTAATAGCGAAATCGCAGAGAAGGTAGAAAAGCTAATTCGGGTTAAGGAATAAAAGGGGTTTGGCATAATCAATCCTGTTAAATGCGTACGATCAATTTAGATAGTCAAAAACTGTCTTTCGAATAAGAGAGTTTCTGATATAAGTCCATATTCTAAAAAATACTAAAATTGGGCACATTAAGCCACTCAGCACGGCTTAAATACAGGGCGCCCATGGATTAGTGGCGAGGATGTGTTGAGTCCAGATTCAGATGCGTTAGGAGGCAATGAATATAGACTGAATTCTATTAGTCCAGAGGCGGCATCAGGACAACACTACCGATTTTCCAACCTTCTTCAGTGTTAAAGAAATAATACACGCCCTGTTCTTTGGAAATTGTTTCTCCTGAATCACTTATTCGATCATAGAAGATATGCGCGGCAGCACAATTTGCATTGATCTCTGTATAGGTGAGATCTACTAAGCTGGTTTTTGCGAAATTCTCGGGAAGTGAGTTATATAGTTTTTGCATTACCGCGACTAACAACTCGTTATTTGCGATCTCCATCGTGCCATTGGGTTGGACCAGCATTGCCGGCAAAGAAAAGTTTGCAGTAAGTGCTTCAAATTCGCCGTTAGAAAAAGCTGCAATATAGTCGTTGTAAACTTGCGCTAAAGTATCCTTACTTAACTCACTCGTCATGGCTTGCCTTCCTGTTTTTTTATGTGATGTCTGTGCACATTTACAGTGCATTGCAGGTAAGAAAAAACTTACTTGTCGCCACTAAGCTTTTCTTGCTGTTCGTCGACTTACACTATCAGTATTTGGCGGTAGAAACACGATTTACATTATCCCGTAATTTTCGTGGAATAATGGCCTAAATACCTTAAATTTCAGGCTTTTTGGCCTCGGAAATGTTCACTTAATAGCGTGTAAAACGGTAAACTCGCCAAATGGCTGGGAACTCCTTCCCAGAATGAGCGCTAGATTCTGACATCCATCTCCACGCCAGACTGATTCGGCTTGAGGAATAGTTAAAAAGTGGAAAAATTTCTTCAGGAACTAAAACGGCGCAAGGTTTATAACGTCGGCACATTTTACGTGTTAGCGAGCTGGCTGATTTTACAGGTCGCCGATACCTTGTTCCCTGCATTTGAGATTTCAGATGCAGTCCTGCGCGTCTTGGTAATTTCCCTGGCGGCAGGTTTTCCTGTGTGTCTAGTAATCGCTTGGGCATTCGATTGGACGCCTCAGGGTTTACAAGTTACTCCAGAAGCAAATCCCGAAGAGAAAATAACACTTAGAACTAAAGACTATCTCACTATCAGTCTTCTGGTATTGCTATTTGTAATTGTAGCCGTGCAACAGTATGTAATTTTCACTGGCTCGTTATTGGATGAAGTTGGACAGCAAGAAACATTTATTGCACAAGAAGCACCTACTAATGGGCTGACTAATGGTCTGGTAGCACCGCAATTGGAATCAGTACTTTCAGATGTGGATTTGTCGCTTGCTGTATTGCCACTCGAAAACCTCAGCCCTGATCCGGATAACGCATATTTTGCTGCGGGCATTCACGAAGAAATACTCAATGAAATTACCAAGATCGGTGATATCCGAGTGATTTCACGCACTACTGCAATGCGCTATATGAATAGTGATTTGTCACTTCAAGACATTGCTCGCGAGTTAAACGTTGCCGCCATCATGGAAGGTAGCGTTCGTTTTGCAAACAATCGCGTGCGTATTACCACACAGTTGATCCGCGCCAGGGATGATGCAAACCTCTGGTCTGAATCGTACGATTTTGAGCTTGATGATATTTTCAGAATCGAATCCGACGTTGCGCTCAATGTGGCTGACGCACTTCAAGCAACTTTGGAACCGGCAGAAATTGCGAGCATCGAGCGACAGCCAACCAATAGCACACTTGCTTATACGTTGTTGTTGCAATATCGCTATCAGCAGGAACGAGAAAACGGTCGCTCAACTTTAGAAGAAGATGGTTGGATAGAAGCAGGCATTAGAAAACTGGAACAAGCGGTCGAACTCGATCCAATGTTTGCAGATGGCTATGCCGAACTGGGTTTTGTGTCCTGGGTGAAAGCTCAGATCAGCCCACTGGATGAACTGCTGCGCTTGTATGACGTTGCAGTGGCTCATGCTGAAAGGGCAATTGAACTTGATCCGTCACTATCAACAGCCTATGAGGTACTGGGACGTGTAGCCTTTGATCGGTTTCAATGGCCAGAATGGGAGCTAAACGCACGACAGGCAACACTACTCAATGACTTGAGTGGCAGAGCATCGGTGAGCTTCGCCATGACACTGACTAACATTGGCAGATACGACGAAGCATGGCGGGAGTATGATATTGCGATCGCGAAAAATCCGTACCTGGCGTATTACCGAGAAGTCGCTATCGCATCCAGAATTTGGGGCGGGGATTATGAAACAGCCTTAGCCATGACAGACCAATATCTGGCTGTGGGTGGCGATAGAAACGCTTTCCATGCATTCAGAGCATACACACTTAACCGTTTGGGCAGGGAAAGCGAATCGCAACGGGAACTTGACCAAATCACGCCAGAGCCCATGGCCGTTGCGATGTGGGCAATACCGGGCTACTACGACTATTTGCGCTGTCAGCAAGGTGCAGCTGACTCTGTAATGCAAGAGCTCGAAATGCTGCCGGAAGCGGCGAAAGAATTGCGGCTACAGCATTGTGCTGCTGGTATGGGTGATAACGAGCTTATCTATGAGAGTTTTATTCGATCGATAGATGCCGGTTTCCCAATCTACATGACTGATGTCGTTTCACCATCGATTCGAGAAGATTCTCGTTGGTCGCAGGTGCAGGAACACATGGGGCTCTCCAGCCTGTAAACAGATCTGCAAGAATCTAAATCTTGCTGGTTGACTCTTCTCGTAACTCTACACTTTCCACTAATTTTTCTTTCCTGGCGATTTCTAGCAATTCTTTTGCTCGCTCTTCTGAGTAAGCGAGACTCTCTCCACGTCCAGCACTCCAGTGTAAAGACATTAAGAGTTGAGTCTTCCAAAATGTATAGAGTTTAGAAATTGTAGAAGCAGTTGTGCGAGTAGATGTCGATTTAATGGCTTGAGACGAGGTAGTAATCCGTCCCAACAAAGTCAATACATGCGTGCCAAGCCAGGTGTGAAATCTAAAGCTCTGTCTTGCCCAGCTTCTTGTTAGCAAGGATGCAGATTGAATTTTTACAATCGTTTTGCCAGCGCGAAGCGCGTCCATGATGGAGGCATTTGCACCTAACGCAACTCTCGGTGTAGTTGCATGCCTAGCATCACCAATAACGAATAGAGAATGATCGTAAATGCTTTTACTTGCTCGCTCTAACACAATGGGAATAAGCGAATAGCCAAAAGCAATCTTGCTAGTGACTCCCAGCTTTTTGGCGCCTTGAATCAGTGTTTCCTTTATAGCGGACTGGGTTTCAGGGGTATTGTCAGCTAGAAGCTCACTAGGAACCTTTACGAATACGCTAGTGCCTTGTTGGGTAGCTAACGCGAGAGCCTCGAAAGAGCGGTTGTTGTTATGAAACTTGGTGTTACCCACACCGGTTTGTTCAAAGTGAGCGCTAATAATCGTTTCTAAATTTCGTCGTCCTTTTTTGCGAGCGCCAAACAATTCTAATGTTTGACTATGTGCACCATCTGCCGCTACTACGAAACTACATTCAGCTTGGTAAATCTCATCGTCTTTTGCAATCTTAAGCATTGTGGAGTTTCTCGAAACTTCCAGGCCAATAAGTTCAGCTTCATGTGTTAAGGTGAGGTTGTTGTGTGACTCTATTAATCGATATAACTCCTTCTCCAAAGTATTGATACTCACATCAAACACAGGTGTTCTGCGGAGCATGTGGCCAGCATGAAAACAGATATCGCTTTTACTATGGCGACGATACGAGGGGAGCGGATAACGGTTGATGACATTTTCTTCCGGACTAATCTGGCACCAGTCTGTCGCTGCGGTGAATTCAGACATGTCACAACCTAATCGTTCTAGCGCGTTGGCTGGTGCTGCATCAAGCAAGATTGTGTTAGAACGTTTTCGATCTACGCTTCGTTTATCAATCACTAAGACATTGAGAGGAGAACTACCTGATTGTTTAGTGTAGTAATGAATTGCCAGCGCAGTGGTTGCTCCAGCAGGGCCGGCACCAACAATCACAACATCATATCTAGACTCAAGGGACACTGGGGAAATCTCTAGGTAATTCGTTCAAGGTGCACCAATGTATAGTTCTATTTGTAATTTTACCGCTAGATTCATGGGATCAACTGCTTCTTTTTAGAATCTAAAACCAATCTGACAATTCTTTTGTTAGCGGCTACAAATAGTTCTCGACCGAGTAACAAAAATCCACTACGTTTGGTCACAAATCAATAATAACTCTGTTCCATTTTAAGATACTTTCTCATATAGAATTTATCAGCGCGATTTGGGTCTGCAAACACTACGCGTATTAAATGAAGAGCTCCTGAATGCTCATATCTGGAACTCAGTTGAAGGCCATAAAAAGAAGAAATGAATTCAATACAGCAACCGCCTCTGCTGAAACGAAAGAAAGTACTAATCCTTAATTGCTTTTTTCCTGATGAACGTCTTCCGATAAAACGTACCAATCAGGTTCCCAATGCTGTGGCTCCAGTATTGCTCGGCGGATATTTCAATGAAGAGCTATGTGAAGTCAAACTCTACAATGAAGTAAACAGCGGATTTATCGAAATCTTCGATCCAGATTTGCTGTCCTGGCCTGACATGTTGGTCCTTACCAGTCTCACGGCAGCCTATGACCGTCTTCTGCATGTTACTGCCTATGCGAAAACTGCCAATCCAGATGTCATCGTGGTGGCCGGTGGTCACGGAATCCGAGCGCTACCACTTTATTCAGAACAGTTTTTTGACTACAGCTGCACCGGTGATGTGGATCAAATCACTGAAGTTATCTCAGAGGCTTTTGGTCCGCGCTATGTAGCGGAACAATTTAATCCGCGATATGACCTGGCGTATTGGATCAACCGATTAGGTTATGCAGAGTCATCACGAAATTGTAACTTCCAATGCGGATTCTGCAGTTTAACAAGCGCAGGCCGGCGCTATGAGGTGCCACCCTTAGATTATCTTGATGCGCAAATGGAGAATCTAGGTAAACGCCCCATATTTTTCTTTCAAGATAATCAAATTCTCGGTTCCAGCCAGCAAAGCTTCCAGGAGCGATTGGCTTTGTTTCAGAAACGACGTGAAGCGGGGCAATTTAAATATTGGAGTGGATTCGTTACAGACACTTTCTTTTGGTCTGATGAAAACATTCAGCTCGCCAGCGATACCGGATGCATCTCAGTTTTTGTAGGAGTTGAAACGTTTGATGATGCGCCATGGCTTGCGAAAGCCAATAAAAAACAAAACAGTCAATTCAATCAAGCGGAGCTGCTGCGGCGCGCAATCGATGGTGGGGTACTGGTGCAGTACGGGTTGGTATATGACCCAACGCAACATTCATTGGATCAAATGTATAAAGAGCTGGATATTATTTGTGACAATCCAGAAATTCCGGCTCCTAATTTCATTTTCACTGGCATCGCCTTTCCGGGAACACCTTTCTTTCGAGATTGTGTGAAAGAGAACAAAATCCTTCCCAATACCAATATGCGTGATCTCGAAGGATCAACCTTGAGTCTGAAGGGTGTTGATTCCCAGGAAGACACGCTTGATTTTGTAAAACGCGGCAGACGATTTGCAGGTTACCGATCGCGCTTTATGAAGCACCAGATGCAGTTTTTACGGCGCTATCGCCATTCTCTTAATCGAGACCAAAAACTCCTTTCACTCATCGCCGCAGCTGCCATCTTGGCACCGACAGCGGTGCTTGGCCCTGGTGCGATATTCCGTAAAAAGCAATCACGCACTCATCTAAGTACTACCGAAGTTCAGGATTGCGTATACACGCCTTGCTTGCCCGTTGATGAAAAGTACCGGCATTACTTTGAGCCAACCAATCTCATCAATGCTCACGGTGAGTTAAATGAAGCCATTGCGGAAGATGCAATGGCGCAGCGTCATCGAAATTCTGCACCTGAAACTGAAGTGCAAAAACTTGTGGTGAGTTGATTGGCTATGTCTTTGAGTCTTTCGACTGCGACCAAATTCTTGGGTGTTATAGCACTCCACAGCATTGTCATAACTGCGCTGCTAATTGGTCCTTCTCAGCAAGATTGGTTGGTGTTTGCTTTAATCTATCCTTGGGCAGCCATTGGCGTGGGTGTTGCTATGCATCGCTATTTCGCTCACCGGGCATTCAGAACGAGTCGCTGGTTCCAATTTTCGCTGGCACTCATGGCCTCGCTTTCGTTTGGCAATGCGGTATTTTTCGCTGGGAAGCATCGGCTTCACCATGTGTTCTCTGACAAGGAAGGCGATGTGCATTCGCCCCAACAGGGATTCTGGCAATGTTGGTTCGGCAGCATAATCGACTGCGGCTACTCAAAGGAGAAAATTGAAAGCCGCTGTAAAGACTATTTGCGGCATCCAGAGCTTGCGCTTTTGTATCGTTACGCTTTCTTGCCTCCGATACTATTGAACGTGATTCTATTCATTGTGGGTGGGTTTACCATGATGGCAATCGGCGGATGTCTAAGCTCAGTGCTACTCCTGCATCAGAGTTCTGCCGTTAACTACTTCTGTCATTTTTCAGGCACTCGTAGCTTTTCTACCGATGATGATTCCAGGAACAACGTTATTGTAGCGCTACTCACGTTCGGAGAAGGTTGGCACAACAACCATCACAAATTCGCGAGCTCGGCTCGGGCAGGAATGAAGTGGTGGGAAGTGGATATGTTCTACTACGTGATTTGTTTATTTGAACTGCTTGGGCTGATTTGGAATGTAAAACGACCAGTTCAGGAAGCTGCTGACGAGTCTATTCTGTTACTCCACGCCAGTCGCGGAAAATGACGCTTTCTCACCGCTTTTTAACTCTTCAACTGACATAGACTCGATTCCATCCAGGCGGGAATATTCCACCTGCATCACTTCCTGCACCTTACGCTTAAGCTCACCAAAATTTTCCGCCTTTAGCCCATCGGTTGAAATCGGCTTCAGCACATTCATTTGGACGCGCATATTGAAGGAAAGTGAACTGGATCCTGAATTTTGAATCTGATCAGAGCCATGGATAACTATTGGCACTATGGGTTTTTGCGACTCGATCGCTAGCTTAAACGCGCCGTTCTTGAAGTTTCCCAAGGTATCTCCTTTGGTTCGCGTGCCTTCGGGAAAAATAACTACAGATATTTCCCTTCCCAGCCATTCCAATGCTTCGCGATAAGTGTTCTTGATGCTGCCATGCCTGTCTCGTTGTAGCGGAATGTAACTCACCAGGGACATGATCCAACCAATGACGGGAATCTTAAAGAGACTGTCTTTTGCCACCCATTTGAAGTGCCGTTGCAAAAGATGTACGCAAATGATGTCAGCAAAACTTCTATGGTTTACCACGATGACGTAACCGTCATCTTCGCGCATGTTTTCGAATCCATTGAGGCTGATGTGCCAGGCGGGACTTAACTTGCTGATAATCAATCCCCACAAGTTAGGGATTTGATAAGTAATACTCTGATGCTTCTCAAATGGTTTGATCAGCAGAATGGCAAACAAAAACACAGTGGTTAGGGCTGTTATAAACGCCCATATGAAAATTGTGAAAACCCAGCTCGCAATACTTCGCATTTAAGGTTCCTATTTAGTCAGTGCTAAATTTCCGGAGGTGCGATGACTTCGTTGCCATTTATCAACTCACTGCGCGATTTAAAATCATAGTACTTCATCAGCTCAATCACACAGTCTCTCAGCTCATCCTCCAGTTTTTTGAAATCCTTAACATCATAAATCAGGATTCGGCGAGTCTTTAAGTCAAAAGGAACAGTCTTGTCGTCCTGAGCAAGGATTATCACTGGCTTACCAATCGCATGCGCCATACCGAGTTCATAAAACACATTGGCATTGTTGCCGGTAATATCAGCAATGACGAAATCGGCCTGCATAATGCCATTCCAGATATCGTCCAAAATATCTGTTGGTCGAAAGATGTCATCTCCTCTCAACGCCCAGATATCCAGATCACGACATACGTTGCGCATAGCGTGAGTTACCCCATCTGACCAATCAGTGCTGAAGGGCATCACTAAAAAACATGTTGTTCGATTCGAATCATCGGTGATGTTGTCTGGGCGGTTTAGTCGCTCGGGGCCAAGGAAAATGACTTCTTTCTTTAAACCAGCCGCCGATGAATTTGCCTCATCAATGACGTCGTCCAGACCAGTGACTTCCAGCCATTTTCTTGTGCTGGATCGCTGTTTCGGTTTGTGATCGGTAGATAGTTGATTGTCGAACACCAGACCCATGTATCGCGCGATGTAGCTTACGGCGCGGTCAAATTTAGTCGTGAGTTCCGCCATGAAGATGACGCAGATTGAGCTGAACATCACAATAAACATCGCCAGGAAGTGCGGACGTTCAATGAGGAAATACACCGCCAGCATACCTATGCTTACGGTAACCATCCAAAACATTAGAAGATAAACCGACAAGCCAGAATGGTTCTCTCTTGGATTGATCAGTCGACAAGGAACTGTCCTGTCCGGATCGTCGTCAGTATCCAGTTGGGGTAGAGCAAGCAAGCCGATCAACATCATCGCCTTACCTGCGAGCCAGAGAGCGTGCAAGTAGACGGTGTTGTTGACTAATACCTCAAGAATATCTGTTTCGCCACCGGCAGCATCGATTTGTCCTTCGATGCTGTTGAATACAGCAATGATGTCGTTACCCGCGCCAAGTACAAAGCCTATGATGAGTATGATCAGTCCTCTGCGCACACCCATTAATACGCAAAATAAGCAGAGTTGCACGCCGGCTATCCCAAGAATGAGATCAATGAAATCCAGTCTTGCTTTGGACTGGTTGAACTGGAAATTAAAACTCTCCAGCTGGAAGTGCATAAGCAAAATGGAGCCTACTATTAATAGCGGCGTAAGTAATAAGTAGACTTTGCCTTCACGTAACTCTTTACTGTGATGCACGATTAGCGCGGACCATGCACAAATCCACATAAACAAAGATAGGCTATAGAACAGCGAGTTTAGTGGCACTCCTGGATCAGGCGGATCCAATAGTGAGTCGGTGAAAACTACCAGGTTGTATGGGCTGCCAAATTGCAGCAGCAATACATTGAACAGATCGAATAAGAAAAATGCTGCGATAACTGCAAAGAATAGTTTGTTGATTCCCCGATGCTCATGAGACAGCTTCATCGACACCAAGGTGGCTGCCAGTACGACTAATGCTTCTGGCCACAATTGCGTGACTTCATTTCCCAGACCGAAAAATACCAACAAGTAAAAAGAGTACGCAGCAACTACTACGCCAATTCGTTGTTCGGGATCGAGCCCGATCCTTTGGTCTAAGGCAGCTATGAATTTCATAGGATATGCTCAGGCTTTATGTATTTTTCTGAATAGAGACGGCCTAGTTCTTGCCACTCTTCTATCATGGGAAGCTGACGGAAATTTCGAAGCTTCTTAATCTCATCATCGGAGTAAGTAAGCCCGAACTCGTCTTTCAACCATTCCTTCTCCAACCTTACGTTATATCTCGTATAAGAAAACAGCGGAGAGTTAGAAGGAAATTCGTTAGCGAGATTTCCTACCAGGCTGTCAATCTTATCCACTGAATTTAAGTGCTTGCCGAGCCATTGCATCAACAGCTCATTCTCCTCCCGGCAGTCATTCATCAATGAGCCAAGCGCAGCCGCCGCCGTTCCCACTGCCGGTAGATACTTCTGGATCAATCCAATGTCTTTGATCCTGCGGGTCCATTGTCCGGTACCTAGAGAGAGCACAAATAATTTGTCGTCACCTCGTTCCCAGTTGTATCCGTAGCCCTCAATGGTGGCTTGCATGAAGAGCATAAAAGCAGGGTAGTTGTGCGGGCTTACGCCGCCGTCAAGAAACAGCCCTTGTTGATCTTCCGCTACCTTGAATACTTCTGGCGCAAAGGTGCCAGGTGCGGCAGCGCTGGCGCGAACAGCTCGCCAAAGTTTGTAGTCTTTGTTGGGGATGTAATCTGTAACACTATCGTCTCCGAAGTAAGCGCCTTCGGGATTATTATCAATTGGCCAAACACTGGCGGTGTCCAGTCTTTTAGAAACTGCGGTATAACCGATTCCCAGTCGAGCAACATCTTCCAGGGTGCGGTCAGCACCCAGCAATTCTTTCAGAGCCCCTTCGATAGCTTCTACTGTGTAACGGGAGCGGAAGATTCCAAATCGAAAAGGTTGTTTTTGAAAAACCTGGTTCCCTACTTTGAGATAGAGTTCTTCAATTTCAGCTGCGCTATGCCCAAGCGCGATAAGTGCTGACACCATGGAACCGGTTGATGTGCCGCCGACCAGGTGGAAATGATCTCGCAATACCGCATCTGGATTGCCAGTTTTCTCACGAACAATAGATTCAATACGCTTAAGCATTTGAGCGGTAAGTACAGCGCGCATACCGCCGCCATCTATGGCAAGAATGCGTTTAATACCGCCGTCTTTCGCCAAGACGCGCTCATGAAATTCTTTTATGTACATAGCGATTTATTCTTATTGTTATGTTGCAGATTGATAAGTTGCCGCGAATTCTTCCGCTGCAATTCGGTAAATCTCGTTCTTTGCCGGTAAGGGTGTGGCTAGATAATCTCCTTTTTTTACCGGTTGTGTACCGCCCCAAGGTGCTTCAATTATTGCTTCACTATCCCCGCCTAAGGTAGTGATCGTGTCTTGGTCTACTTCGATTGCCAATATCTCACCAACTGCTTGGTATTCTGACCAGAGCTCATCCAATTCGCGGATGAGTTGGTATCGGTTCCCAAACTTCTTTGCTGAGACGATATATTGTTCTTTCGCTTCAGTGTCGTTTTCTACGACGAGATCATCTTGATTGGCAGTGTTTTCAGTTTCTTTGCCGTCACTTGTCCGGGTAACGATGGTCTCGCCAATTAACGCAGCTCTGGCCCTAATAGTTGTGAATTTTCGGTAATGTCCGCCCTGCGCGCCTAATACCGGTAAGAAAAGGTGATTAAGATCCTCTGACGAAATAGTGTGATTCATCACCCTTTAACCCAACAGACTGAATCTTCTAAGAAAATTGGAAAATCAGCATAGCAGTACAGTTATGAATTGGCTACCAGGTGATACCTGGGGATATCACTAGATTGGCTTAAGCTGACTTGGTGCGAGTTCGTTGTGAAATGACGTCTTGCCATTCAATGGCGCGTGATTGAACCGCTAGATAGTCTTCGTCACTATCAATATCTGCGGCACAGCCACCAATTGTTGTTTCAACAATTGCGACCCGGGCTTTTAAAAGTTTACTGGTGTAAGCGGCTACTCGATCTTTACTGGCGCGATTCTTCATTTTGCTTACCAGCGATCTAAGTCCCAAGTGATTTAGTAAGACCAACAACTCGAGATAGATAAAGAAGAAAACAGGACCCAAGCCCATTCGTTCGCCGACGAGGAAGTCATAAGCCGTGGCAGCAACGTTAGCAAAGTTACTTTGATGTCTGCGTGTATACATCTTGGCAATGAACTGTCGATTGGCGACCTGAAACGGTCGAATAAGGTGTAAGTTGTTTAGACGAAAATTACCTTCTTTTAGGTGTAAATAATTTAACGACAATCCCGGCTCACTTTTTGTCGAGTAATACATTGCGAGATGTGACTCTTCAGTCATACCCACGGCGTAGTCCAAGTTTTGCTGTTGCGAGTTATCTATAAACTCATCTATCTCATCCGTTGTTACAAATGGCATGTCGATAGGTACTAACAAAAAACTCATCTGCAAATGTTCGTCATCAATCACACTGTTTGAATCAGAATATTCAGGGACAAAATGTGAAACACCGGCTTCACAGTTTTGATAGATATTGTCGCGCTGAGAAACTACAACGATGTGAGGCGTTGACGCATCTACATCGTTGGCAGAAAGGATTTCCTGAATGGGTTGTTTTGGTCCGACTATGCAAATGCCTGCAATGGCTTCTACTTGAGAAAGTACCCTGACTAACTGAACAAGTAGGGGAGTACCATTCAGCTCCATGTGGCGTTTGCTTTCACCACATATTTTTCGGCTATCTTTGCCTTCGCCCGCCAATATGATCGCATTGACAGAGGATTGCATAGCAAGATCTGGCCGAGTATTAGCGTGGTGCAGCTATGACTTGACGCTGCTCGCCAATATTCTCAATACCTATTCGGACTACATCACCAGGTTTTAGATATTGAGGAGGGTCCATTCCATCACCCACACCTGCTGGTGTACCGGTATAGATCACGTCGCCTGGGTGAAGGGTCATGAATTGACTGAGGTGACTAACGATTTCTTTAACTCCGAACACCATGTCAGTCGTATTGCCCTGTTGACGCATCTCACCGTTTACTTCAGACCAAATAGACAAGTTTTGAACGTCCTTAATTTGATCTTTGGAAACAAGATAAGGACCGAGGGGTGCAAAAGTGTCGGCTGATTTGCCTTTGGTGAATTGACCGCCACGTTCGCGTTGAAACGCTCGCTCAGACACATCATGGCCTACGCTGTAACCCGCAATATAGTCGAACACCTCATCTTCTGAGATGTATTGTGCACGGCGCCCGATTACCACAACTAACTCAGCTTCATAGTCTAATTTGTGTCCGTTTCTCGGTTGAATAACAGAATCAAATGGGCCGGTAAGAGCTGAAGTTGCTTTCATAAAAGTAAGTGGCTCTTCTGGAAGCTGCACTTCCATTTCCGCTGCGTGGTTTACGTAGTTGAATCCAATGGCGACTATTTTGCCAATGCCAGTCAGGGGTATACCTAGTCGTGGATCGCCAGTGACTAACGGAAGATCGCCTTGTGGAATATCAGCAATTCGCTGCAGTCCAGCTTCGGAAAGAGTATCAGGAGTAATGTCTTCTATATGACTAGAGAGATCGCGTATTCTGCCTTCATCATCAACCAGTCCAGGTTTCTCATTTCCTTCCGGCCCAAAACGGACCAAGGTTACGTCCGCCGCAATCGCTAATTGTCCAACGACCAACGCTAGGCAAGTAAAAAAAGAACGAGTGAGTTTGAGTGTCGACATTCCGGGCCTCTGATATTTGTTTCTTTTATGGCGAGTTATGGCGGGAAAGTGTAGCCAAAAGGGGAGGATTTGTCTGCAAGCGCTAGCTCTCGATCCTTAGATGGAATTCTCCAAGCTTTGACAAATCGTATCGAGAATCTGAATTCTGGCGAACTTCTTGTCGTTTCCTGCAATGATGGTCCAGGGTGCTCGCGCTGTACTGGTGTGGGCAACCATGTCGTTCACCGCGACTTTGTATTCATCCCACTTTTCCCGATTGCGCCAGTCCTCGTCAGTGATCTTATGTTGCTTACGTACGTCTTTTTCGCGTTCTTTAAATCGCCTTAGTTGTTCATCTTTGCTGATGTGGACCCAAAATTTACAGAGGATGATTCCGTGATCTAATAGTTGCTCTTCGAATTCATTAATTTCAGCATAAGAACGACCCCATTCAGCTTCACTCGCAAATTTCTCCACCCGTTCCACCAGAACTCTTCCATACCAGGACCGGTCGTACATAGTGAATCGGCCTGGCAGGGGGATATGGCGCCAAAATCGCCAGAGATAGTGGTGACCTTTCTCTTCATCAGTAGGTGCTGCTATAGGGATCACCCGATAGAGACGTGCATCGATGGCTGACGTGACTCTTCGTAGTGCACTACCTTTGCCTGCAGCATCCCATCCTTCAAACAACAGAACTGCATTGCGTTGTTCTTTGTTCATTCTCCAGGCGAGATCGTGTAATTGACTTTGCCGGTCAGCGAGTCGTTCTCGGTAGTCAGATTCGGTCAGGCTTTGACTTAAGTCTGTGCGGTCGAGGATGGTAAGGCTTGCAGATTTGGTGTGTGGAATAGCAGCGTGAGTGGCTGACGGTTTTTCTGCTTCATTAGCCTCATTGTTTAACGCAGACTCCAACGCATCGGCAATTGTATTTCCTGCGGCAATATCTCTATAACGATAGTTAGTCGCTTCGATAATATTCCAGGGTGATTCGCCGGTATCTGTCATTCGTAATGCACGTTCACAGACGGTGGCGAATTGATCATAGCGTTTTGAAAAATCTTCCAATAACGGTGATTTTTTAAATTGCTTGATTTTGGCTTCTTGCTCCAGACGTTCCTGTTGTTCTTGTTTGGCGAGATGAAACCATAGCTTAACTATGATCACTCCATCTGCTGTGAGCGCCTGCTCTAACTGTCTGATACGAGTGAGTTCCTGATCGAGTTTCGCTTCATCAATTTTTCCAAATGCCGCGTCAACCAGCGGCTGGGTATACCAGGAGCCAAACATGATACTGGCGCTGCCACGCATGGGCATATCCCGCCAAAAACGCCACATCCTGGGTCGTAATCGGACTTCGTCACTTTCTCCCCAATACGCATGGGTTTGCACATCTCGCGTATCAAACCATTTGTTCAAGCGATCAACTATCTCACCTTTTCCAGCTCCTTCAACGCCGGATACGATAACAATAAGAGAGGACTGAGATTGCCGCAGCTGATGTTGCAAACTCAGTAAACGGTGATGTAATTCGGGCTCTTGCTCAGCAAATTCTTTCTTGCTCAGGCTACGCCCAACTTCGGCCACTTCAAACATGGCTATCCTATTTTTAGTGTGCGTCATATCTAAGCTATCAGAGCACACTTAATCCTAATTGACGTGTGTCAAATTAGATCACACAAAGCATTTCCATCAGACAAAAAGAAACCCCATTCCGATAAGGGAAATGGGGTTTCTAGAATGAATCACTAATTAGGAGTTAGTGATATTTGTCTTTGCTGTTACCGATCTCGATAAGAGGCAGTCGGAGGTAACTGTGCGCCACTCAAGTCATCTGGAATAGTTCGCTCTGCTACAACACGGTGAGTCAATGTTCCGATGCCCTCGATAGTTGCGCTGATAGTTTCACCATCGATCAGATATCCTGATCCGGTTGCGCGTTCAACACGGCCAGCACCAGTTCCGCCAGAGGTACCACTTTGTAGTACGTCACCAGGGAACACAGTAATCAACGAGGTCGCATATTCAATTAGCTCTGGAATATTGTGAATCATATCTCCGGCTCGAGCTTCTTGTACGGTCACGCCATCCACCACTGTAATTTGGTGTAAGCGTTCCATTGGATCGCCATAAAATTCTTTAGGCACAATCCATGGTCCATGAGGCGCGAAAGTATCGTGGCCTTTACCAACAAACCAGTCTGAACGAACGCCGTAACCACCAGGTGGGCGACCACCGCGATCAGAGACGTCCATTGCAACCATATAACCAAATACATGATCGTAAGCACGAGTAGCAGAAACGTACTTGCCTGGCTTACCAAATACGATAGCCATTTCTACTTCGTATTCAATTTCATCACGACCATAAGGCATGATCACGTCTTCACCTGAACCGATTACCGCACCGCGGGTTGGTTTCAAAAACAGATAGGGTACACCGCGATTCATTTGACGTTCGCGAGTACGGGCAGCGAGTTCGTCATCGTTACAGCCTTCACAGGCGTGAGTGTAAAAGTTCACAGCCGCATTCATGATTTTGCTGGGATATTGAATTGGCGCCATGATGTCGACCTGGTCAACTGCGTGCACATAGTCGGCACCAGCATTGTCCATCAAGCCTTCGGATGCCATCCAATTGACGATTTCATAAATTCGATACTTCAGACCGTATTCATAATTTTCAATTAAACCGAGCATGTCTTCAGGCATGTCCATTTTGCTGTAGGACCAGTGCAGTTCCATCGCGCGATTTGCTGCTTCCAGTTCTACGATCAATGAGTCTTCCCGAACCACTAAGCCAACAGTAGGCACATCATTGATGGCAAACGTGCCAACCTTAAATGGTTCTACTGATTCTGCGGCTTGCGCGAATACTTGGCTTGAGCTGGCAGAGAATGCCAATGTCAGCACTAAAGAAAGGGAGAGGAGGGTTTTTCTTATCATAATTTAGCTCCCGTGCAGGGCACTGTCTAAAAAATAGCCATAATTGGAGGACTAAAAGTATCCTCAGAAGGGGGGCTTGTCCAGAAAATTAGCGCAGCGAATCGTTTCGATCCGATGCGATAGAAACAGGCGCGAAGCGCGGAAAAATGGGCGCTACGCAGGGTTGGCTGAAGATTCAGTAGCCTGCTTGGCAGTTTCAGAATTTGTGATTTTATGTGACTCGACTTCTGCCCCGACCTCAATTGGTTTGCCTTCCATCGCCAGATGAAAAACCGGTTCTTCCGGCGCGCTACCAACAGCGTTGTCACGCAAAGCTTCATGGAAGGCATGTTCCAATGCGCTGTCGCTTCGAGTCGGTTCATGATGAGTCAAGAAGCAGTGACTTACGCCAGCCTCTCTGGCTACTTCTATTGAGGTGTCGAAATTGCCATGCCCCCAACCTATCTTGCTGGGATACTCAGCTCGGGTATAGGAGGTATCGATAATCAACGCATCGACCCCGTGAATAAAATCGACGATTTGTTGTCTTCGCTGTTGTATCTCTGCCTCGAATTCATCGAAGTCTCTATCGTCAGGCTCGAAAATATTCGTCTGCCATTCGTGATCTCCGGTAAAAAACACGCTCTTGCCACCGCAGGTCACTTTATAGCCATAGTCCATCGCCGGGTGATTCATCAGAATATTTTCTACAACAACCGACCCAATCTCGACTCGATGCATATCGGGTAGATTCACGTAGTCGATTTGCGCGTTGAGTTCTGCTTCACGAATCGGAAAGTAAGCGTAGTCCATTTGTCGATTGAGTACTTCTGCAATTCCACGCTGTGAAACAGGATCACCAGCACCATAAATCGTGATGTGGTTGCCGGGAATAAAAAGTGGTGTGAAAAATGGTAAGCCTTGAATGTGATCCCAATGGGTGTGAGAAATAAAAATATGGCCTTCAATTGGCAATTCAGGCATCAATGATTGTGCAAGAGGGAAAATTCCGGTTCCTGCATCCAGTATGATTAGTTCGCCTTCATCGCCGCGAATCTCTATGCAAGTGGTATTGCCACCGTAACGAACGGTAGATGGTCCAGGTGAAGCGATTGAGCCGCGTACTCCTCGAAATGTAAATTGCATGTCACACCTCTTATTCCTAGTGGTTTATACGGCAGCGAAAGCGCGGGTTCGTTCTAATTGATCAGACACATCACCCAGTTGATGTGTTAAACCATCCAGTCCAGTACCAAAACGTGTTGCTACTAATTCAGGCAATTCTGGTATCACTGGATTTCCGCTGTTGCCAAATCCGATTTGTTTTGTGAGAAGGTTTGCGGCTATCACGCAGTCCCGCATACGAGTGGATTCTGAATCTGTTTCGTTTGGTGCATGATGTTCGCCAATACTGTTTATTAGTGATTCAGGCAGTTGCCATTTGGTGGCGAGCTTGGCACCGATGTCTGCATGAGTTGTGCCTAACGATTGAGACTCTGCGGTGCAGAGATCGATTTGTTCGTTAGCAGCTAGATACAGTGCTTCTTCCATTTCAGTTGGCATAAATTGCACTAGTACGACCTTGCCAAAATCATGCAACAAACCTGCTACGAAATAGTCGGTAGATTCTTTTTTTGATACACCAATATGTTCGGCCAACAGTCGGGAGATAGTGGCCGTTCCCAAAGAGTGCAGCAGGAACTCTTGGCTATCGAATCCGTTGATTGAATTGCGCGGCAACATTCCAACCGCTGCGATAGTTATGGCCAGATTTTTCACGGTGTTTATGCCAAGGATTACCACACCTTGTTTAATTGAAACGATTTCTTGGCGCAGCCCAAAAAACGCTGAGTTCACCAGCTTTAGAATTTTTAAGGTCATGACCGGATCGTGGTCTATAACTTCAACCAGATCTCTAGGTGAGCAGTTGATGTCCGCGGTCAGGTCCAGCACACGCATCACACTGCTAGAAAACGCCGGCATGGACTCGACCATGTCGTCTAACTTTTCTTGTGAAACCATAGCTTTAGCATTCCCGCTTCATGATTGGAGCCTTTAGCGCTGGAACAATAGACTTCAGCGTACAACAAGAGCCTTTTGCGTGAGGCCCACCCTCATCTGTGAATAAATGCCTTCAGCTACAGAACGACTAAATCCTGAATTTTCTGAACCAAAATCTGCCTAGAACTCGCGAGTAGCAATTCGTTCGTGGTAAAAAGACTGGGAGTGAAATCGCATTAAAAACCCCAGGATTAGAATATGTTCAAGCTACGATTTTTTCCGTTCTTTGTTTTGTTAAGCAGTCTTATTCTGTTTCGAGTTGCGAGTGCGGCGGAGCAGGAGGAGCAGGAAGAGACGGTTACAAAAGAAATTCCAGAACCGACGCAATTTGTCACCCAGCATTCTGGACGATTTAATAACGAGCGGGTTGAATACGATGCGATCGCGGGTGAGACCTATATTAGAGATTTAGAGGGAAAGCCAAAAGCGACCATCTTCACGTTCTCTTATATCAAAACTAATTTAGCCGAAGGCGAAGTGCGTCCAGTTACCTTTGTATGGAACGGGGGTCCAGGTTCATCCTCTACTTGGTTGCATATGGGGAGTTATGGACCGAAACGAATTGTAGTTCCATCTAATGGTGAGCACGCTGGCCTGCCTCCTTATCCCATTCTTGATGCACCAGAAACTGTCCTGGATGTAACTGACCTGGTGTTTATCGATCCAGTAGGCACTGGTTTTTCGCGGGCACTTGGTGAATATGAAGGCAAAGATTTTTGGGGTCTGTATGAAGATGCCGATTCCATGTCGCTCTTTATTCGAACCTGGATAACTGAACAAGGTCGATGGAATTCGCCGCGCTTTCTGTTGGGAGAAAGTTTTGGTACTACCCGTGCTGCGGCAGTAGCCAAACAGATGGAAGACGATCTCGCCATCAGCCTTAACGGCATCTTGTTCATTTCCCAGGCATTGGACTATCAGGGATCAACACCCTACGTAAGGGACAATGTTGTGTCTTACATAACCTATGTTCCCACTATGGCGGCAACTGCGCTGTATCACGGCAAAGTGGAGCCATTACCAGAAAGCCAGGAAATTTTTCTGCAACAAGCACGTGAATTTGCAGTGAATGAATATCTGCCTGCTTTGTTTAAAGGCAATACCATTTCCCCGGATGAGTACCGCGCAGTCAGAGATAGACTTGCCTACTTTACTGGGTTGAGTACGGACTACATCGATAAGGCAAATCTTCGGGTACAAGGGACTCGATTTGCGAAGGAGCTTCTGCGCGACGAAGGTATTGCGGTAGGGCGGTCTGACTCACGATATACACAAGACCAAATTGATGATTTGAGTGCCGAGTCATCAAGGGATCCTGCCGGCGATGGAATTTCCGCGGCCTACAAATCTGCATTAATGGCTTACATGCGAAGCGATCTAGGAGTGGATTGGGATAGGGAGTATCTCAATCCGGCAGATCCTGATCTTAGTAGAAACTGGAATTGGCGGACCGAGCCGGAAGGTAGTTCCTGGGAACCAGCCTATGTGAATACTGCCCATGATCTATCTGCAGCACTGCGGATTAATCCTTCGCTTAAGGTGTTCGTTGCTTCAGGATTGTTCGATTTAACGACGCCGTTTTTCGACGCCGAATACACATTGAATCGCCACGACATTCAACGTGATCGGATACAGTACGAGTACTACCAAGGTGGGCATATGATGTATGTGCATGAGCCTGCCCGCGTGCGCTTACTACAGGACACGCGAGAGTTTATTCAGGCCCAAATTCCAAATCGTTAAGTTTTAGCTAAGTGGTGTTAGTGCGTAATGGCTTTTGAGATTGGGGAAGTCCAGCCGCTGCATTGACGATCATATCCGCCGTAACTGGTACTCGATTGAATGTGTGCCCGCCAAGGGCATCTGAAATCGCACACAATAATGCGGCGGACGCACAGCCTTGAATGGGTTCGCCAATACCTTTCGCGCCAACCGGATTTTGCGGATCAGGAATGTCCATTGCTGCCCAGTCCATTGGAGTTGGAACATCCAGGTAAGTAGGTAGTTTTGAGTTGTGCAATCCTGCAGTTGCAGGCAATCCGTTTTGCGGATCCAGTGCATGGCGTTCAAAGCCGGCCATACCAAAACCCATTACTGCAGCACTCTTCACCTGAATCTCTAGTCCTCGCGGATGAATTACCGTGCCGCAGTCCGCTACTCCCAGGTAATCAAGAATTTCAAACTTGCCGGTTTCAGTATCCAGTTCGATTTCGATAAACCCGGCTGCGAGGGCGGGAACAGTACCTTCTTTATCAAGATTGTCTTTGGCTACTCCAACCAAACCTGTGCCTGCTACTCCTGCAACGGAGCGAGCTGTTAGTTCATTAATATCTTCTGGCGCAGTCTCGCCACTGAATTTACCGCCTAGCTCGATCGCTTTCGCAGCAGCATCGGCATAAGTAATAAAAGTATTGGGATCGTCTTTACGAATAACTCGTTCATCTTGAATATCGTAGTCATCGATAGAGCCACCAAGTTCGAGTGAGGCTATTTCCAATAACTTTTGCAGGGCATCCATGGCGGCAACATAATTAGTGCGGGTCATGGTGAATGAGGTGTTGCTGCCAAACTGTCCGAAATTCCAAGGCAGATGTTTGCGACTATCCCCTCGTTCAACAACGCAGTTGTCCCAATCGCATTTCAACACTTCAGCAGCGACCCGAGACGTTGCGGTGTGAGAAAAGGTTCCCAGGTTTCCAACACCGGTGTGTATATGGAGAATTCCATCTGGCGTAATTCGCACCAGACCATCAAAACCATTGCTGCCTGCTGAATGGTAAGCCTGGCCTACGCCGACGCCAATCACTTTGCTGCCGTTACGTGTTCCACTACGTTGGCGTCGGGTGTCCCAATTAAACTGTTCAGCTCCCTTCGCTAATGCTTCACCTAAATGAGAACTTGTCACGCTACTATTGTTTGCACCATAGCGATCATCACTCTCTGGTGCGTTAATTTGGCGAATAGCTAATTGGTCGATACCTAACTCTCTTGCGGCACGATCTAACAGCGGTTCTAGTGCTGAATGAATTTGATTTTGACCGGGTCCCCGCTGAGGGCCCTTAAATGGCGTATTGGTAAAAACTGGGATGCCTCGAAAACGCATGGATTCCGGTTGATAAACCAGAGAGACGGCATCGCCTGCGGATAGCCAGTCGCTAAATCCCGAGTTGGCGCCGTTGTCTTGAATGACAAACAGGTCACAAGCGGAGATTCGACCGTCTTCTTTGAACCCCATTTTTACTCGGCCCTGAAAGCCATGACGAGCTGAACCTATATAGAACTCTTCTTCCCGGCTCACCCGCATCATCACCGGGCGATTGGTTAACCTTGCCAAGTGGGCAGGTATGGTCATTACTGGATAAGGGCCGCCCTTGGAACCGAATCCTCCACCGCAAAACTCGGCGACAAAAACCAAATCTGCAGGATCGATACCGATGTAACCGGCTAGCGCAGGAATTGGAAAGCTGCCACTTTGGCTGGAGCCATAGAGATAGCATTTGCCGTTTTCCCAATAAGACATAGCGGAGCGCGGTTCCATAGAATTGTGAGAGAAGCTTGCCGTCACGAAACTTTCATCAATGATGTAAGCGGCTTCTTCAAACCCTGCGTCCAAGTCGCCTACTTGCCATTCTCGAACAACTTCACCGAGCGGCAGCCTGCCTTGGTCTAACTCAGCAAATTCATCATTGTTCCAATGAATGCTGTGAAACTCTCCTTGCAGAGTAGCGTTGCCAATGTTGCCCTGGGTGCGTGCTTCAGGCCCTCCAGGTCGCAGACTATCTAAAGGGTCGGTTGTGAACGGCAGTGGCTCGAAATCAAAACTAATTGCAGCAATAGCATCTTCTGCTGTTTGTTCGTCAACCGCAGCGACTGCCAATATTGGATCTCCAACATAGGCTGGTTCATTAGTCAGAATAGGATTGGCGAGATTGGGAAACTGGGGAACATCATCGGCTGTCATTACTGCGATAACGCCTTCCATGCGCAGGGCTGCAGACACATCGAGACGAACTACGCGGGCATGGGGGACAGGGCTGGTCAGAAGCCTGGCATAAAGCATGCCATCGACTTTGAAATCCTCGGCATACTTTGCCTTGCCAGTTACCTTGGCATGGACATCAGGAGGGGTGAAATCTTTTCCAATCAGGGAATAGGCCATTATCTACCTCGCTTCCAATCCTTATACCGATTTTACTCAGTGGCAGTCAGGCTATCAGCTTAATGACTGCCATTGGGAAAGTCCATGTAGCTCGTCTAGTTGCTAGTTCTCTCGGATGCAGCGCGGGTCACTTTGTTGCACACCGCGGATTTGCTCTCGAGTAAAAGGCAGCGGGGCACAACCGTGATTCTGCCCACAGATGAGATCCCATTCAGGGCGAGCTAGCTGATGGCAGCCAAAGCAGGAACCAGCAGGATTCACGACTTCGATACCACCTCTTTGCGCAATGCTGGTGCCTTCTTCTGACACATTAAGCAAGAAAAACTCCCAATCATTGGTTGCAGGATTCCATCCTTCTTCATGTTTGATCATGGCTTCATTAGGAACCAACGTGACGAGAGAACCCGCCGGATAGGTTCCACCTTCTTCCGAATTAGCTACTGCCAATGTGGCATCTAAATCACCAAGTAAGTTATCAACGAAAAACTCTCCACTTGCGGCGAGATCCGTAAGGCATTTAAAAGCCGCTTCGGTGACGTCAATTTGTTTGCTGTTATCAGCGGAGTTGCTTTGAGCGACTATAAAAAGAGAAGTAAGAATTAGTAAAAGCGTTTTACTTCGAGAGTTCCACATATGGTTTACCTATATATAAAGCTTAACTAGGAGGAGAGATTAATATGCTGGTCAAGAATTCCAAATCTGCTTCCAGAGGAGTTTCCCCTGCAGGCATTCCGTTTTCTTGCAAGATATGAGCGAGTAGGGCCGTAGACTGCACGGTGCCCAAACTTCCAGGTTGATCGAGTGGCATGGTATTCGCTATGCGCAGATAAAGCGCAGCAGTTGGGGTGCCAACCCAAATCGTTTCAAACGAGCGGCCAGTAAATTCCTGAATGCTATGGCACCGGGTGCAGTGTTGGTTAAACAAGCCTTCACCGCGTTGCGCCTGCTCGGCAGTGAATATGCCATCAAGCGTGGTTTCTGGAGGTTTTTCCGCACATGCAACGAGCAAGGTCAGAGTTACTAACAACCCTGCTCGGGTAATACTTTTCAACATGAATTAAGGCCTTGGCGGATTATCGAATTGTAGAGGTGCTGGACAACTGCTACCCGTAGCATTGCCACTAACCCACTCAGCCAGAGCCATACGTTCCGGATCGTCTGCGGTAAACCATCGCCGTCCACCATTGTGCATTAAATCTCCACCGGCATTTGGGTGCAAAGGCTTATGCAAGAAACGACTGCTTTCAGGTCGACCAGGATCGATTAAGTAGACCAGGTCTTCGAAAGCTTGTCTTGATTGCGCCTCGGTCCAATAACTGTTTTCCGGTGGTGGCACGGCAAATTCACCACTGTGACATTCGATACAGGGCATCGCATTGTCTATTGGATTTACAAATATTGGTTGGACACAGGAACGAAAGAATTCAAAGTCCACATCAACGATTGGATCGGCTGTTGCGGCAGGATTTCCGCTAGCAATCCACTCCGCGATGATGCGGTACTCGCTATGATCAGAAGTATCCCAAAATATGCCACCTGAATGTCGCTCACCACCAGCGGTAGGGGACAATGGTGCAAGAAGTAAGCGGCTCGTTTCAGGCGCGCTCGGATCAACTAGCATCGCCACGTTTTCAAAGTTTTGGCGTGACTGCGCTTCGGTCCAAAATGCTCTGCCATCTTCTTCGGTGACGGCAACTAATCCCAGCGGGGCATTGGCCTGGGTTGTATGGCAGGCGACACAAGAAGTATCACTACCAACAAAGCCGCCTCGATAACGCAGAAATATTGGCTCCACTGACTCACGGTAAAATTCGAAGTCTAAGCCCTTGGTTGTGTTTCTTATCTCTGCCGGAGCAACATCCTGTGCGATGTTTGCCGGCTCCGATTCTTGTTCGCTACATGCCGCGATCAATCCGGCACAACAGATGAACAATAACCGCATTCCATTGCTCATCATTGTGCTTCTCCTTCCCAGTCAGCTGGCATTATGGCTGTGAAAATTCGTTTTGGTGCCTGCCCAACTGGAAATCGCTTGATCACTTCTTGAGTTTCCAAATCGACCACTGCTGTTTCGTTGTGACCCGACACACCAACCCATAGATATTTACTGTCTGGAGTGGTGGTTATCCATGCTGGATTACCGATGTAAACGCGACCGATGTATTCATAGTCAGGATAGGTATACCCATAAATATGCGAAGTTGCTCGACTTGAATGCCATACCTGACTTTGGTCAGGTAATACAACTACACCATGACTCGGCGCACTTTGAATGCCATCAGCAGTTTGGTCAGAGCGATCCCATGACCCTTCAGGAGGGCTAATTTGGTTGAGTAATTCCTGGGTCTCCCAATCGAATTCCCAGAAGCCATGCCAGCCACCAACATTTACCAGCATCGAGCGGGTAGATCCGTCAGGATTGGTAGTAAAAGTTAGTGGTCTCACTCCGCCCGTGAAAGGGTTTTGTGAATAAGGTATCGAGAGTTCCCACATAACCTCATCTGTCTCAGTATCAATTGCAATAATTTCACTGGCGCCAATCATGCCGCCGACAGCGTATTTACCATCAGGTGTAACGAAAGTGTTATGAACTCCGCCACCGGTTTCGATATTGGCGATGATTTCATGGCTATCCATATCGATAACTTGAATAAGTGGTTCGCGAATAATTGCTACATACACTTTACGCGCAGTGTGACTGGCCGAAAGGTTGTGCGGTCCGTTCGCGAGTTCAATGCGATCGACAACTTCAAAAGTGCGTGTGTCGACAACATCAACCGTGTGATCGTGTTCGTTAGTGAAGTAATAGTAGGTGCCATCCGCATGGACAGTTGCGCCGTGGTTATGTGGCAAGTTCTCGATATAACCAACTTGTTCCATAGAGGCGGGATCGAATACGTAGACGTCATCCCCTGCTGAGTTAGTTTGCAGGATTCGGATCGGCCGATCGGTTATAGGGCCAGTAACGGAATCTGCGGTATAGGTCTGTGCGCTGAGAGGCGAGCTTAGCCAGTAAGCTAGCACTAGCGCGAGAAGGCTCACTTTCTTCGATAGGGCTTTCACGGGGACCTCCAAAATTATTCTAGTTATCAAGTATGTAGGGAATTGAGGCGTTTAATTCTTGTTATTAGCCGCCGAAAATAGCACTCCCCACAGGTGCCCGCAATGGGTGACGTTGAGTCATTGTGCCACCGTCACGCTTTCCTTGCTTGCGCAAAATTGAGTGCTGAAGTTTCGCAGAATGAATTTGCTAAGCGAATGAATCGAAATGCTTGGTGGAATTTAGAAAGGCGTTGATTGAAGTGTCTCGGAAAACACCAATTTTTTGGATTGCCAACACTAAAAATTGTTTTCGATAAGAACCCATTTCTGTTTGTTTAAGTGCGCGCAATTTTTATGTGATTAAAAAATATCCAAGTTGTTACTGTGTCACTGAAAGTGCTGTTTAGACTTAAAGTAATTTATTAAAACGACTGTTCAAAAAGTATTCAAATTACAGACTTAGATTAAAAAAAATTTGAAAATTTTCTTTCAAATAATGCATTGGGTTTTTCTTTATGTATAATCATTTCATGGTTGTGAAAAGTCACTGACTTTTTAGGAAACTAAAAAGACAGGAAACTGGAAACAATCTTCACGGCGCAGGGAGTGAGCCGGGAACAACTTTCTTGTTGCAGGTTGCTTAGGGTTTGACCCGACGTAACTGATGGCAGACAGGAAAGACAATTCTGGAAAAGTTTGGAAAGAAAAGCGGAACTGAAAAGGGCAACCTGGACAGGGAAACTTGGAAAGCTAAGCCGGGAAAGTTTTGTTGGAACTGTAAGTCGCAATTTGGAAGCCCGGAACAACTTACTTGCTGGTGGACCGCCGCGAAGAGAGCTTTGTCCATAGCCTCTAAGATCGCCGAAGATTCTGTCTGGCCAACAGCCTTTGACGGGTCCCGGCCAAGGACTAAAATTACTGAGATTTATTTCTCAGAGGCACCCGGAGGTCGCCGCCCAGTCTCTGACTGGAACGTGGTCTGAGCGGAAAACTGAAAGCACGCCGTAAGGTGCGCCGGTAGGAACGCCGCACAGATAGAAAGCCTGACTGATGAGGAGAAATCTTTAACAGTTGGACTGGAAGCTTGCGGGGAAGGGTTAAAAGAAGAATTAACAGATATCTTGTGCTTCGCCGCCCTGATACTGATAGCTCTACTAGAGATCCTGTAGAGGGGAAGTCGCTTGCGGCTTCCCCTCTCAAATTTTTATAGCGGCATAAAATTGTTTTAGTTTAGTTTTTTGTTCGCTCTCGCTGAATTTCCTTCTTGTTTCTTTCCTAAACGTTAATTCGCAATCGCGTTCTGAATTGCTTCGGCAGTAAATGTTGCACGAAATTCGATCATCGCTTGTCCGAGTGCAACAGCGTCAGCTTTCGGAGTTATGGCAACACCATTAATAGAGGCAAGATTGGCTTCTACTCGTTGATCGAATCTCACCTGGTCAGGGTCAGTCACCATCATCATGGCGGTTACCCAGATATCATCGTGATAACCATCATGTTGTGTTTCGGCAACACCCAATTCTTTTTCGGTAAATTGTTCAGTGGCAACCCAGCCCGGATCATAGAACTCTCTAATGAAATGAATACGCGTACTTGAGCCGGTCCATTCACTCGACAACTTATCCGCAACGTTGCTCATGCCGCGCTGATTACCACCACTATCTCCAATCAGCACGATGTCGGTAAATCCTGCCTGGCCAAGACTCTTGGCGATATCAGTCAACAGGGCTTCATAAGTTTCCTGGGTCAAACTGATAGAGCCAGGGTAAAGCATCGCACCACTTGGAGGATTGATACTTCCTTCGGGGACAAATTTGACGATAGGTGCACATAATGCATTGCCCAGTTTTTCGGCGATAGCAGGGCATGTCCCTTCCAGAATCAGATTGTGCTTTCCTGTTGCCAGGTAAGGTCCATTCTCTTCTATCCCTCCAGTTGGAATAATTATGGTTGTCGTTCCAGCAGCGATTAGGTCTCGAATCTCCATCCAAGTGAGCTCTTCGGTCCAGTAGGAATGACCGGCAGCGATAGGTCGTTCTACAGCAAGTAGCTCAGCTATGTCAGCCTGGTTCTGAGCAAAGACTGATGGAGTCGCTAAGGAAATCGCCAGCACACAAAAAGAAGAAATAGTACGTAATAATGAATTCATGATTTCGCCGCTATGTTTGAATATCTGGATAAAAAACCACTCAGTTACTGGGTAAGCAGTGTTGTTATGCGCTACACACTGTCACAATAAAGTAGCAAGAGGGAGAATAGTAGAAATGCATTTTGATTTAAAATTGGTCGCGATCCTATCTGAATTCGAGCAGTACGGGTAGTTCTGAGACAGATGCCGATTTATTTAAACCCTTAAGCAGATATACCCGTAGCAAAATTTAGAGCCAGCTGTCTCACAATGTCACTTTCTCCTCGCCAAATTTCTATTCTGGTTGTGTTAGTCCTGCTGCTTGCAGCGACTGTGATGATTATCACTCCGAACGTGACTAGCGGTAGCGGTGCTATTGCCACCACTCAACTATCTGATGAAGAACTTATCACTCGAGGTGAATATCTGGCGACCGCTGGAAATTGTGTAAGTTGTCATACAACGGAAGAAGGCCAGTTGATGGCAGGCGGGCTAGCCTTTGAAACACCGTTTGGCATGATCTATTCCACCAACATCACGCCCGATGCTGAAACTGGAATCGGTCAGTGGACTGAATGGGATTTTTTAAACTCACTACGTCACGGGGTGAGTGCGGAAGGTGAACATTTATACCCAGCATTTCCATACACGGCCTACACAAAACTTTCTAATGAAGATATCGCTGCAATCTTTGCTTACTTGCAAACTGTGCCGTCGATTACTTATGAACCACCGGCAAATAATCTTAGATTTCCATTCAATCTCCGGTTGCTTATGGGATTTTGGAAAACCTTGTTTTTTGAAGCAGGCGAGTTCCTGCCTCAAGACGACATGTCGGAAGAATGGAATCGTGGTGCGTACTTGGTGGAAGCTTTGGCACATTGTAGTGCCTGCCATTCACCGAGAAATTCTTTAGGAGCGGAACAACTTAGTTTAGCCATGAGTGGTGGTGAGTATCTCGATCGCGTTTCAGAAGAAGCACATCGGCCATGGTCTGCTCCCAATCTTACTTCGAGTGAGCATGGTCTCGGTTTGTGGTCGCAACAGCAGCTGGAAGATTATTTGAGCACCACAAGAAACGAATTCATTGAATCCTTTGGTCCAATGAATGAAGTGATTGTGAATAGTACGAGTAAGTTACGAAACTCAGACATCAGGGCAATGGCTACTTACTTAAAAACCATAACAGCCGTTGATGAATTGCCTGGACCTGAGCCTGATGCGCAAACAATGGGCAGGGGGAGAACAGTCTACAACCTTCACTGCGGAACTTGTCATTTACCAACCGGTGAAGGGGATCCGGAAATGGCTCCACGATTGAATCGGGGTAGTTTGGTGGTGCAGTCAGCTAATCCTGCATCAATGATCAACGCCATTCTTTATGGTCCGCAATTGCCTGCCCACGGATTAGAACAGCGCTGGCGTGAACCCATGGAAGAGTTTCAGTATTTGTTAGACGACGAAGAAGTTGCAGCGGCGGCAACCTATATTAGGAACTCATGGGACAACGCCGCGGGACTAGTAACTGCCGAGCAAGTCGCTCGGCAGCGCTAATCCTGGCTAGAAAACACGGCAGCTTATGGCATGTTGCTTGACCAAGTCTGAAGGTGCTGTACTGTAGGACTACATAAAGGTGTATATGAAATCTTTTAGCACTACATATTCTAATTCCACACAGCGTAACTGGCAGAGCCTAGTACGTTGGCCGTTGGTATCGTTGTTGAGCTTAATGTTGGTAGCGTGTGGTGAATCAACGCCAGAGCCAACTGAGCCCGACGATAGCGCATCACTTGTTCGCACTCGATTGTTAACTGACGAACAATATTCCAACAGCATTACTCACATCTTTGGCGCAGATATTAGCGACAGCGTGTTGCCACCGATTCCACCAATGGAACGCACAGATGGTTTGTTGGCATCTGGTGCCGCTTTTGTTGGTGTTACTTCGGATCAGATTTCTCAAATTCAACTTGCAGCTGCATCAATTGCTAGCAAGGTAGTTGACGATGAGCATAGAGATTTTCTGATTCCTTGCCGACCGGAATCTATAACCGAACCTGACTCATCCTGTGCTGGTTTGTTTTTGTCAGAAACAGGGAGGTTGTTACTGCGCGGACGATTGACCGAAGAGCGGCTTGCCGAATTAGTCGAGCTGGCGGGCTACGCTGCGCAAGAAACAGACGACTTTTATGAGGGCTTAGCTTTAGCAATAGAGTCCATTCTTATTAGCACAGATTTCGTCTTTATCTTGGAAAGCGCCGAGCCCGATCCTGCCCAACCTGGTCAACAAAGATTAGATAGTTATTCATTGGCATCCCGCCTCAGTTTCTTTTTATGGAATGCGCCACCCGATGACGCGCTGCTCTTGGCGGCAGAATCTGGAGAGTTGCATACCGCAGAGGGGTTGGCCGCTCAAGTCGATCGGTTGCTTGCCAGCGCACGATTAGAAGATGGTATGCGCACGTTCTTTGACGACATGTTGGCTTTTGATGAGTTCGATAGTTTGGCAAAAGATCCCGTGGTGTATCCCATGGTGACGGGAACGACATTGGAACATGCTCGCGAACAAACTCTTCGCACTATTATTGATCATCTATTAGTTCAAGAAGCTGATTATCGTGATCTGTTCACCACCCGAAAGACTTTTATGTCAATGCAGTTGGCCACACTCTATGGCACGGCAACAGGTGATGGCTGGGTGCCTTACGAATTTGATGAGGAAAGTCAGCGCATGGGTTTGCTAACCCATGTGAGTTTCTTGGCGGCGAATTCTCATGCGGTACGTAGTTCACCTACATTAAGAGGGAAGGCTTTAAGAGAACGTTTTCTCTGCCAAAAAGTACCTGACCCACCACCTAACGTGGATTTTTCGAGTCTGGAAGAAGCGGAAGACGCCAGCACGGCAAGGGAAAGACTGGCAGTTCATAACAGCAATCCATCCTGCGCCGGATGTCATCTGATTACTGATCCGATGGGACTGTCGCTAGAAAATTTCGATGGAGCTGGGATTTTTCGTCAGACTGAAAACGGCGCGACTCTGGATATTACTGGCGAGTTGGATGGAATTTTCTACGATGACATCGGCGGCTTGGCAACCGCCATGCGAAATCATCCCAAACTCTCGGCCTGTCTCGTGAATCGGCTCTATGCGTTTGGTACCGGTGGTCCGGTTTCATTGCGCTACGACCGGGACATATTGGACTGGTTCGAAGATCGTTTTGTGTCAGAAGACTACAGGCTAAAAGCATTGCTGCGAGAACTGGTATTAAGCCAGGCATTTGCGACGGTCAGAGCCGTCGAAGGTCCATAGACAGCACGGAAAATGGTATTATTGCTCGCGAAGACCGATGTTTACTGCGTTCATATAAATTGGTGTTCTCACAGGTCCTGACACCAGCACTACAAAAAAGTTAGAGCCTGGGTGCAGAAACAATAATTCTCTGGAAACATCTGGAATTAGTAGCAGCTAAAGCAACAAGAGAAACTTATGAAAAAACTTAGTCGTCGTCGATTCCTAAAAGGTACGCTCAATGGCGGAGTAGTGACTCTTGGCTTGCCGCTGCTTGATGTTTTTCTCAATGAAAATGGCACTGCATTCGCCGATGGCATGCCGATCCCGACTCGTTTCGGAACGTGGTCCTGGGGTCTAGGCATGAGCGAATCAATCTTCGTGCCGAAGAATACCGGCGCCAATTTCGATTTGCCTGAAGAAATTGCTGCCCTGGCGCCAGTTCAAGATCACATAAATCTTTATACCAACTTCCACGTCTTCAAAGATGACGCACCGAATCTTTGTCACCACTCTGGTTGGGTAGTTCTGCGATCAGGCATTGCTCCGATGACCCGAGAAAATCGACCAGGAGAAACCATTGATGTTGCAGTTGCTCGACAACTCGGCAATGCAACCCGGTTCCGATCACTAAGCGCAACAGCAACTGGTGATGTGCGTGATAGTTTTAGTTACGAAGGCGGAAACTCCGTTAACGCACCGGAATGGTCACCTTTAAGATTTTATCAGCGCCTGTTTGGTGAAGACTTTCAAGACCCGAATGCTGAGACGTTTACACCAGATCCACGAGTGATGGTGCGCAAGAGTGCGCTTACTGCTGTGCAAGAAGACGCACGTAAATTAGAGAAGTCAGTCGGCGCTGCAGATCGTGAACGACTCGATCAGTACTTCACTGGTCTTCGAGATCTGGAACGGCGATTTGATTTGCAGTTGACCAAACCAGATCCTCGCGAAGCCTGTGTTGTACTCGAAGCACCCGCTGATTTGCCAACCGGACTAGATGCAGATCTCGTATCGATGCGTCACCGCATGATGACTGATTTGATGTTGATGGCTATTGCCTGTGATCAGACTCGTGTCTTTAACATGTTCTATGCGTCAGCATTTTCGGCCACTACTAAACCTGGCTATGACAAGCCTCACCACACCGCGACTCATGAAGAAGCGGTAGATGCAACTTTGGGATATCAACCAAATACGTCTTGGTATACCCGTCGCGCAATGGAAGAGTGGGCTTACTACGTTCAGGCTTTGGCGAATTTTAAAGAAGGCGATGGCTCCTTACTGGATAACTCTTTCATCTATGCCACTACCGACCAGTCATTCGCGAAGATTCACGCTATCGATGGCATACCGATGTTTAGTGCGGGTACTGCTGGGGGCAGGGTCAAAACTGGATTGCATATAGATGGTGCTGGATCACCAGGCTGCCGACTAGGATATACTGCGCAACGTTTGATGGGTCTCGATATTGATTCCTGGGGCGACAAGAGTAATAACACCTCGAGTGAAATCGGTGAGATCTTGGTATAGCGCAAGAAAGGGGGCGGTTGTCCCATTTATTTCACTTGTAGCAACTCTGGTTACAAGTTTTTCCCTTGCTCAAGATTCTGAGTTATTCACGGAAGCATACCGTGAAGTGCCTATGCCTACAGGTTTTCGAGTAGAGGCGACCGCCGAAGGTCCCGTCTTCGCAGATCAATACGGCAAAACACTGTACACCTGGCCGCAACACAAACTTCGAAATGGCTATAGCGGTGAACCCAAAGGTTCGCCAGAGTGCTATGACGAAGTGTTGACCGTAACCACAGGTTACATGAGCCCATATCCTCCGGGTATCGAGCTGCCGGAAATCGAATCACGACAAAGTTGCACAGATCTCTGGCCCCCTGTGCTGGCAGCAGACGATGCTGAAGAAGTTGGCGACTGGACAATTGTTCAGCGCAGAGATGGAACACGGCAATGGGCGCTGGATGAGCAGCCACTTTACACATCAGTACGCGACAAGATGCCGGGTGATGTGCTCGGTGGCAGCCGTCGTCGATACGGTGGAGACTCTCCTGCTTATCGTGTGCCAGCCGGCCCTCCCGCGTTGCAACCGCCTGGATTTGCAGTTCGACTAACGTCGGTAGGTCGTATGTTAACCACCGATAAAAACGCATCGGTGTATAGCTTCAATGGAGACACTTCGAGCAGCTCAGCTTGCCAGGATAGTTGTTTAGAGAATTGGCATCCGGTAATTGCGCCAGCACTTGCGCGTGCTCAAGGCGAATGGTCATTGTTTGAACGATCACCGGGTGTGCGCCAATGGGTGTTCCGAGGTAAACCACTCTATACCTATTCCCTGGATCAAACTTCTTGGTCGCAACTGGGTAGCGATGAGCCAGGCTGGAGTAATGTCTTCACACAACGAGCTCCTGCCTATCCTGAAAGTTTTAAGGTGCAAGCAACATTGTCGGGTAACGTGTTAGCCGCACCGAATGGCAAAACAATTTATCGCTACAACTGTGGCGAAGATTCACAAGACCAGTTGTCTTGTGATCACCCTGAAGAAACTCAGGTATATCGAATAGCGATGTGTGGAGGCGGCGATCCACAACGTTGCCTAGATTATTGGCCTTATGTAATTGCCGCGGATGATGAAGTAAGTCCAAACAATATCTGGCGCATTGTGCATATAGATCCCACGACTGGACGATTCGCCGAACCTGAGCAAGCCGGAGCACTGCGGGTTTGGGCCTATCGGGATCGTCCGATTTATACCTTTGGTGGTGACCGACGACCTGGTGATGTGAATGGTGGTGGTACCGGCGAATGGCGCGGTCAACGCAACGGGTTACGAGCGTTCTGGTTACGTGATGATTTCATGGGCGGCATTCTGTAATGAGCTATAGAAAGAACTCTAAATTGATTTCACTGCTAGTCAGCAGTGTTTGTATCACTTTATTTGGCGCAACGGCTTCTGCCGATACCGGAGCGCTGCGTGATGGCAAGATCGGCTATGTCATGACCGATCTGTTCTGGTCCGTTTATCAAACCGATGATGCATTGGAAGAATGCCCCCGTGGGTTTAATGATGGGCCGCGGGAACAATTTGAAGTGTTGTTTCCCTACCATGAAGGATTAACGGTTGAAGAAACGCAACTTGCGCAGGAAATACAAACCTGGCACCCAACCACTGAGTTGGATGGTTTTGAGTTTTTACAAGTTGAAGGCACATACTCTTGGGGTTTAGATCTTGATGGCATCGTAGGGTCTAATGATTTCACTCACCCCGATGGAACTCCTGGAATCGATAATGAAGTGTATCGAGCAGTTGGTTGCGTTATAGGTTTTCGTGGCCCAGATGGTGTGGAATACATTTTCCAGAACAAAGCAATCATGGATGAACGCTATAACCGCATGATGATTGAGTTGAGTGGCGTCGATAGTTTAGAAAACGATGATGAAGTCACAGTCATGGTGTATCGCGGACTGGATCGTTTACTCACCGACGCAACGGGTGCCAAAGTCATGCCCGGGGGCACGCAGCGGGTAGACCGACGATGGGGAACTCCACTCATTCGTGAAACTACTGGCAAGATAGAGGCAGGCAAGTTAATCACTGCACCTATCGATGAGTTAGTTATTCCCTGGCAAAACTTGCGAGTGCCGTCCATACAATTGTTTCGCGATGCACGACTGGTTTTGGATTTAAGTGAAACCAATGCTACCGGGCTGTTAGCAGGCTACGCTGACGTTGATACTTGGTACTATCAACTCATTCGCAATGACTCCACTCACCATCTCAGTAATGGGCAAATCTCAGGAATTTCACTGTATAAAGCGTTGCGCCGTCTGGCAGATGCGTATCCCGATGCTGAGAGTGGGGAGAATACGGCGATCTCCACCGCGCTAGATATCAAAATGACACAAGTGTTTATTACCCACCCTGAGCCAATCGGCGGAGAGTAAGCGCTGGAGCTGTGCTCATCAAGCACATCGAAAATAGATCTATAGTTTAGTTAAGTGCAGCGAGCACTTCGCTAACTGCCTTCATCTCAGTTTCTGTTCCGACACTAAAGCGTATGGCGTTAGCCAATCTCGGATGAGGAATTTTCCGGGCGACTATGCCGGCGTCGGTAAGAGACTGCCATGCACTATCAGCATCCTCAAATTCTACTAGCACAAAATTTGCGACACTCGGCAGAATGCTGGTTACAGTCGAGAAGCTACTGATCGTTTCGCAAAACTCTTTTCGAATTGAGTTGATGCGATCGACTTGTTCAGTCAATACGTTTACCTGATTCTGTTGCAACGCTAACAATGCGATTTGAGCGCATGGATCGGCGAGAGGATAGGGCGCAGCAACTTTCCGCATGATCGACATAACTGATTCATTGGCGATCAGGTACCCGACATGGACTCCAGCCAGACCAAACGCTTTCGACATGGTGCGAATCACTACCAGGTTGTCGAACTGCTTAAGCTCATTTGCCAAGGTTTGATCAGGGCAGAACTCTATATACGCTTCGTCTATTGCTACGATGGCATTCTCTTGTGTGTGTTCAACGATTCGCAGGATGTCTTCACGCCGAAAACTATTACCAGTGGGATTGTTTGGATTGCATATAAAGATGAGCTTGGCTTCTTCTTGCGCCAGGATGCCATCTACATCTAGTTGCCAGTCTGCAGTAAGTGGTACATCAATTACCGATGCATTTTGAATATCTGCACAAACTTGATACATCCCATAAGTCGGGCTGCTGATCAAAATACTATCTTGTCCAGATTGGCAATATGCACGGAGCAACAGGTCGATGGCCTCATCGGCTCCGCGTAAAGCGAGCACCTGGTCTGCTTTAACGTTTGCGTACTCTGCATAAGCAGCCTGTACTTGGTCAGGCCCCTGGTCTGGGTATCTGTGATACTCCGAGACATCAAGACTCATTGGTTCGCGCGGAAAAGGTAATTCATTGGCATTGAGCCAAACCTCACCGCTTCCACCAATGCGCCGTGCGGACATATAAGGTTCAAGAGCTTCGATATGAGGGTTGGATAAATTGATCTTCTTCATTTTCTTAACTTAATAAAAGGTGGCCGAGTCCTACGAACAATGGAATCGCGATTACTGTTCTCACCAAAAATATTGCTGCCAGTTGACCAATGTTTGTTTGGATCTTGGAGCGCAGAATTAGAGCGCCAATCTCGGACATATAGATAACCTGTGTTACTGAAATTCCGGCAATCACAAATTTGGTTAACTCAGATTCGATACCAGCACCAAGTACTGCTGGAAGTATCATGTCTGCAAAGCCAACTACCATGGATGGGGCCGCTGCTGCGGCTTCGGGCACGCTTAATAATTCCAGGTAGAGCCGAAATGGGTATGCTATCCAGTTAAATACAGGTGTGTATTCAGCAATGATGAGAGCAATTGTGCCAATCGCAATAACAGTCGGGATAAGGCCAAACCACAAGTCCAATAATTTTATGCCGCTGCGTTTAACCTGAACCGGTATAGGTTCAGCATCCGCTGCTTTATTTACAGCTGCCTGCAGTGCCCATCGCCACACAGATTCCCCTTGCGGAACCAACTCTGTGGAGCTTGTTTCTTTTTCGTAAGTGTCTGGAATTCGACTTAAGGGTGGTAGCCGGCACACGGTCATTGCTAACACCATTGAAACGACTGCGACCGAACCATAAAACTGCACAAAGATGTGGGTGATATCTAAGATACTGGCGATCAGTAAGCAAAAGGCCACAGATGCCAACGAGAAAGAGGAAATAATGCTTATTGCTTCTCTGCGACTGTAGTGGCCACGCTCATATTGTTGCGTAGTCACCAAAGCCCCTAGCGGTGCAGCACCTAACCAGGATGCCATAGCATCAATCGCACCGCGGCCCGGAAGTCGGAACAATGCGCGAAAGAATCCAGATAGCAACACACCGGCAAACTCCATGATGCCGTATTCAGTCATTAACGGGAGCAGGAAGATGACCGCCAGGAAAAGAGTCATTACCGTCGGAACTAACTGACCAACCATTGTTTGACCAGTGTTAGCGCCCCAAATTATTTCTGATCCAATTTCAAAGAAAACTGCTAATGAAATTAGTGCGCCTAACACTCTCAGAACTAGCCATGGCCAAGTAACCCGAAACAACTCGGCAATGATTCCAGAATGAACGTGTTTGACGTTGGCGAAGATAGCCATGCCAGCAGAGCTAAAAGTAATTAGCAGTATTGCTATAGCAAGAATAGGATCCAGTTGCTCTCTTAAAAATTGAGCCACCACCGCCACGAGGATAGTGTTGCTGCCATCGATGGAGAAGGGCACGAGGAACAACAAGAGACTTAGGATGGCGGGTACTGCGAATCTTGCGATCGATGCCGGGCTTAGCGCAGTTTTCGAATCTGCAGTTGGGGAATCCATGTAGAGATAGAGCCTGAACTCTGGTTCCTGATCAAAGGAAGCAATGATACAGGAGTTTGTCTAGAGTGCTATTGTTCTAATTCGGTCTGGTGAGGCATGGCATCTTGCGCTCCGAGCCTCGACACGGCAACGGCTGCAGCCTTGCAACCAAAACTAACTGAATCTTCCAGTGATTGATTTTGGCTAAGCGCACAAGCTAATGCGCCATTAAAGCAGTCGCCAGCGGCAGTGGTATCTAATGCATCTACTGTTACTGCCTCAATCAATTTCGTTTCATCATCGTTTGCCAGTACCACTCCTGCTTTACCAAGAGTGAGTGCAACATTGCTTACTCCCAGTTGCAGTAACTGTTCAGCTACTGCTCGTGCTGAATCATTGTCTGTAATTGTGATGCCAGTCAGCTGCTGGGCTTCCGTTTCATTTGGTGTCAGGAGAAAGACCCCATTTAACAATTCACCACTAAGGGGTTGAGCAGGCGCTGGATCGAGTATGACTCGCAAATTTCTTGCACGACATAGTTCGAGAGCGTGCGCTACTACCTGTAGGGGTATTTCCAGCTGCAACAAAACGATCGCATTGTTAGTGCAAGACTCTAATGCAATCGACACCTGATCGAGTGAAACATCACTATTTGCACCTGGCGACACAACAATTTGATTTTCACCGGTGGAATCAACACTTATTAATGCAACGCCAGAAGCGTTTTGCTTGGATTGGGCTACATGCTGGCAATTAATCGACTCTGCAGACAGATCAGATTTCGCCCGCTCGCCGAACATGTCATTCCCGACACAGCCAACCATCGATACTTGTGCGCCTAGCCTGGCTGCTGCTACCGCCTGGTTTGCGCCTTTGCCACCGCCGCTCATCAAGAATTCATCTCCGAGTACGGTCTCACCGGGTTGTGGTAGTGAAGAGGTTTTCACCACCATGTCGGTGTTGATGCTTCCGATTACAATAATTTCTGTGTGAGACTCATTCATGATTTTTATTGTTGAGATGAAAATTGATAATTGTGGATTGCAACAAATCCAGTACTTCTTGTGCATCTACATCAATGCAGACTGTGCTTTTGGGAACATCATCCCAAGCTTCACTGACATAATCTCGTAAATCATTGCTATGAATCGTTTGTCCAATGGCGATTCCATCAGTGACTACTCTCACGGGTTGCGCAATAGTCTTAAATAATTGTGGCTGCAAGTAATAGGCGACAGCACAAGAGTCATGCAGAGGACATTCATACTTGCCACTGATGCTTTCGTGAAACTCAAAATAGTGACGGTTGGAAACTTTTATAAACTGACCCAGTTCGCCCGCTTGAGCAGCTAGCGTGTCGATGTAATTTCCGTCAGTAATTACTTCATGAGTGACATCCAAGCCAACTATTGTGGTTGGTATCTTACTGGCGAACACGATATCAGCCGCTAGTGGATCACTCGCAATGTTAGCTTCCGCCACAGGGGAAACATTGCCACTGTGACCGTGATAGCCAAACGCTCCACCCATCACAACGATTTCGGCAATGCGTTCAGTAATCTCAGGATCAATCTCCATTGCCAGTGCGATATTGGTTAATCCGCCTACTGCAATTATCGTAATGGGCTCTTTGCTGCCGCTAGCAAGGTTTACGATCGCTTCAGCTGCGGAACTGGTTTCTTCTTTTATGGTCGGTTCATCGAGGTCAATGTCGCCCAAACCATCTTTTCCGTGCACATGTTCTGGGTAGCCCTCGCCGAGACGGCTACCTATCGGGTGGGCTGCACCGCGATACACCGGCGCTTCAATGCCAAACTTTTCCACCACCGCTAAAGCGTTTCTGGTCGTGTCTTCCACGCTGGCATTGCCAAATCGAGTCGTGATAGCAGAGATACTCACATCTTTAGCGCAATGCAAAAACAGCAGGGCCAGTGCATCATCAATGCCAATATCAGTATCAAATACTACAGACTTCATATGTTTGCGGTCCTTCGACTTCAACTCAAATTGCCGAGGAGTAGTTGTATTCCATACGAGCTTCTCTCGCAAGCCGGGTAAGAAAACAATGCTGCTAATCTCTGGACATTCGGCGGTGATCCCAATAGCCTTTGCGTTCTCTTGAATTACTGGAGTTTAGAAGTGAATTACACCCTGCTTACAGAATTTAAATGGTTGCGCAATTCAACAATCGCATTAGCGTTGTTGGTACTTGCTGCCTGTAATCCCGCACCTGTCAGTAACGAACAGGCAGTTGCAGAACCGGCTGCTCCCGCTCGAGCTCTCGAACGAGTAGCTCCGGAAGATGTTGGGATGGACTCGGATCGTTTAGAGCGCGTAACTCAAGCGATGCAAGGATTCGTGGACGATGGTTTATTGTCCGGTGCCGTCACTATGGCATCTCGTGACAACAAAGTAGTGCACTATGAATCAGTCGGATATCGCGATATTGAAGCCCAGGCTCCAATGACGCCAGACACCATATTTCGAATTTATTCAATGACCAAACCAGTAACTGGCGTGGCGCTGATGATCTTATACGAGGAAGGTAAGTTTAAACTTTCCGACCCGGTAGAAAAGTACATCCCAGAGATGGCTAATCTGCAGGTATTCGCTGGTACGAATGATGATGGCACGATGATCACAGAGCCAGCAGATCATCCAATGACTATTCGTGAGCTTATGAGCCACACCGGCGGACTAACCTACGGCATTTTCGCGCAGTCGGAAGTTGATAGTGCGTATGTCGGCGCTGGATTGCTAGCCCCTAATCTTACCAATGCCGAGTTTGTTGCGAAGTTGGGTCAGATTCCACTTAAGCATCAGCCAGGTAGTCGCTGGGAATACAGCGTAGCTGTTGATGTGCAGGGTTATTTGGTTGAAGTGCTGTCCGGTCAGACGTTTGGAGAGTTCCTGGACGAACGCATCTTTGAGCCTCTCAACATGACAGATACAGATTTTCATGTGCCTGAAGAAAAGCTCAATCGATTTGCCCAGATGTATGTGTATGGTCCAGAAGGACAACTCATCCCAAGTGAAATGTTTGATGGTGCAGATTTCACCGTTGATATGGCATTCGAATCTGGTGGTGGCGGTTTAGTATCCACTGCCAATGATTACATGCGCTTTAGTCAGATGTTATTGAATGGTGGCGAGCTCGATGGTGTACGTATCCTGTCTCCACTCACCGTGGGATTGATGCACCGCGACCAAACTCCAAAAGGAATGGCTGGTCCAATGTCTGGCGAAGGCAATGGCACTGTTTTCGGCTTGGATTTTGCGGTGATTGTTGATCCGGTTGAAGCCGAAAACTATTCCGCAGGTGAATATTACTGGGGTGGTGCAGCAGGTACCTGGTTTTGGATCGATCCGGTAGAAGACGTAGTATTTGTCGGCATGATTCAGCAGGCAGGAAGGGGATTGCCAGATGTTCGCAGTACCTCTCGCCGACTTCTCTATCAATCAATTATGAAACCCAAGGGAGTGTAGTTGATTAGTTAAATACAAAAAGGCCGCTATTGCGGCCTTTTTTATTGCTCTCTCTATAACTTTCACAATTGCTCTGTTTGTTACCCACTCACTAACTCTTTTGTATGGCGAGAAACAGCCCCCCTGAGAAACCGACTGATTAATAACAGCAAAGGATAGGTAAGAACGTTTTTCGGAAACAATTCGAAGGATCGCACAACCCGGTTTGTAGAATCATTTTCTGAAAACGACCAGCGTTCAACAAAATGAGTAGCAAGAGACGATAGCGGCGCTGAAAAATTACGAAGCTCCATCTCGATGAAATTAGGTGGCTCCCATTGTTTTATTTCTTCGATGTGATTCGAACCATCTTTATTAACCACCAAAATTCGGCGTCCAACAATCGCGCTTTCAGGATTTTCGAATGTTGCAGATGCAATTCCTGGAATAGGCCC
This sequence comes from uncultured Pseudohongiella sp., assembly GCA_965262465.1. Taxonomy (GTDB): domain Bacteria; phylum Pseudomonadota; class Gammaproteobacteria; order Pseudomonadales; family Pseudohongiellaceae; genus UBA9145. The sequence goes on from OZ253535.1 coordinate 606,803, forward strand.
GAACCCGGTAAACGATTGCCAGTTTTCAAGTTCCAGGATTTTTTCAAATGTGTCAGCCAGTGACTTGTCTGTTGCGATCTCAACCTGAATTCGAATGCTTGGCATGAAACTGGGCGTAGTTTAAGCGGTGACTGGTGTTGCGGGATTTCGCGTGCGCTGAATCCAATATTCTGCGAAGCCACTATGAAGTGAAAAGGCAATCGTAAAAGATATGATTGAATACAACTGCGCCTCTTCTACTGTGGGCTCGCCGATCATGATCAGAATTGGGACAAAAATTAGACGCATGGTGGCGATGCTCAATCCGATGGCAAACGCCCGCAACATCCATTCTCTGTGCGCTTGAAATTCTCTTGCTCTGGCACACAAAAACCCTTTGACAGTCGCAAACAAAAACAGTGCGCCGAAAAAGCCGATGATTAATTGTTCAGGCAAACCAGAATAAGGAATGATCACTCCAAGAAATAATGCGCCACTGCCTGAAACTAATGCTATAGCTGCAAGAGTGCGGCCCATCCATCGATGATAGGTGAGAGACTTGCTGCGGATCTTGGAGGAGAACTGTAGTGGAGCGAAAGCGAGATAAAATGCGCCTGGTATCACGTGCATTCCAGTAATTGTCGGATAATCAGCAAACCCAGGATTTGCACCACCACTAAAAAAGAAGAATACAGATCCGCCAATACCGGCAAGAGCCAGGAAACCTACAAGGAAACTGACGGTTGTTTCTGCTTTAATCATGAGTCGCAGGAACGCAGCAATTGAATAAGAAAAACTTTATTCTCTTCTTTGTCAGTTTTCCACCCCAACCTGTACGGAGGATTCATTGTGAAAACGGTTTCAAGATTCCTACAGAGCCTCTTCGTTTTTCTCGCTAGTGCATTCTGGGCGCTACCCGGGCTGGCCCAGGAGGAATCAGTTAATGTGTTGATGGCGACATCTCTGGGCGAAGTTGAGATGGAGCTATTCATTGACGCAGCTCCAATCACTACAAGCAATTTTCTTCGCCTGGTTGATGGTAGGCATTTTGATGGCGCAACTTTCTATCGAACTGTGACTTACGAAAATGACAATGGGTCACCAAAAATAGAAGTCATCCAGGGCGGGCTCAATGCGGAGAGCAGTCCTTTTCCGCCAATCGCTCATGAATCCACTGACGTAACAGGTTTAAGGCATGAAGATGGCACCATCTCGATGGCCAGGGGCGGAGTAGGGACTGCCAGCTCTGAGTTTTTCATCTGTATCGGAGAACAGCCGGGGTTGGATCACGGGCAGCCGCGAAATGCTGATGGACAGGGATTCGCGGCATTCGGCAAGGTGGTTCGAGGCATGGATGTAGTGCGTGCGATTAACGGTGCCGCAACTAGATCAGACTCAGATTCGGAATACACCAGAGGTCAGCAAATTGCGCAACCGGTGCTGATCCAGTCTATTCGCAGAATTACCCCCTAGCAGCAGAAGCTCATTACTCCATCCTCCAATCCCAGACAATGAGCGGCATCGAGCCGCTCATCTTCCATTAATGTTGGCTCTGTATACTGATTTCATGCTTTGTGGGGACTCATTACTGACCGGATTCAGAGCAAAATTTCACCGCTAACATAGCGCCAGAGGGAAACAGTGGAATGAGTAACAAAGAATTACAAATCCGGCGGGCAGAATCGCTCTAAGTGACTGATATAAATGCGATTTATTAGCTCGCTTCGCCGCATCCAGCTTGCATGTGAATGGGAGATTGCTTATGCTTCCCCGTTCCTTCTAGCACCCATTCCGCTGCGCTTTGGGATCGAACAAAACGGCCCAGGCGTCGCAGAAATCAGGGTTCAGGAATCCGAATCAAGTTTCAAAAATCGAGTTTTCGGATAGCCGAGGATTGAAAGCCCCTGAAGAGACAATTCATCGAGAGAATTAGAGATGACAAGAACAATTCGCCAACTTCCCATTAGTCTATTTGCCGCTAGTGCTGTATTGAGCGCGTCGGTTGCAATTGGGCAGACTGGTACAAGCGTCTATGAAGGCGATTGGCCCGAATATCACGGAGACGGATTTGCCCAGCGCTATTCACCTCTGGATCAAATTAATGCCGACAATGTTGCAGATTTAGAAATAGCGTGGCAGTTCTCTACTGCGAATTTTGGGCCTACAACAGATTTTAATAATCCTTCGACTCCCATCGAAGTGGATGGCGTGTTGTACGCAAATATCGCGAGCACACGTAACGTCGTTGCGCTTGACGCGACTTCTGGACAAGTACTCTGGCTTTGGCGACCTAACGAAGGCGTTCGATTCGATGAGGCGCCGCGCAAAGGTGCAGGACGTGGGGTTGCTTTCTGGACTGATGGTGAAAACAAACGAGTAATCGACGTTACTCCTGGTTATCACCTTGTATCGCTGGATGCAGAAACCGGTGTACCTGATCCTAACTTTGGTGAGAACGGCATCGTAGACTTATTTGACGGTCTGCGAAATGCTGATGACCCAAGATTTCCGTATCCCGATATCGGACTTTCAGCTGCGCCATTCGTAATGAATGATGTGATCGTAGTTGGTGCCGCCCACCGGGTTGGTATGCGTCCGCGATCAAAGTCTAATGTAAAAGGCGATATTCGAGGATTCGACGCGCGCACTGGTGAACATCTTTGGACGTTCCGCACTATCCCTGAACGTGGTGATGTAGGTTTTGAAACTTGGCTAGACGGTGGAGTTGAATTTACTGGTAACGCTGGTGTCTGGGCGCCTATGTCAGGTGACGCAGAGCTCGGACTGGTTTATTTGCCGGTTGAGTCTGCTACTGGCGACCGCTACGGTGGCGATCGACCAGGTGACAACTTGTTCTCCGATTCAATTGTTGCATTGGATATCAAAACCGGTGAGCGCCGCTGGCATTATCAGCTAACCCATCATGACATTTGGGACTGGGACATTCCTTCTGCGCCAGTTCTTTCAGACTTACCTAATGGCCGCAAGATTCTAATGTCGGTTACTAAACAAAATTGGGTTTACACATTCGATAGAGAAACCGGCGAGCCAATTTGGCCTATCGAAGAACAACCGGTTCCTGCAGGTGATGTGCCAGGTGAATGGTATTCACCTACTCAACCATTCCCAACTCGTCCTGCTCCATTCGATCGACAAGGTTTTACTGAAGCTGATGTGATTGATTGGACACCAGAGATTCGTGCATTAGCGTTAGAGTCGTTGGAAGGTTTCCGACTTGCCGAAAGTGTCTATACCCCACCATCGCTTGCTGACTCAGCAGACGGTACTCGCGGTGTTTTGACTCTCCCTTCAGCTACCGGTGGTGCAAACTGGGAAGGGGCGGCGATTGATCCCGAGACTGGTATTATCTATGTTCCGTCTCGAACTGCTCTCGCGGTAATGGCCTTAGAGAAAGACGACAATTCAGACTTGGATCTCAGTGCGGCATTCGGTGTTCGCGTTCCTCGAGTCCAGGGTCTCGACATCGTCAAGCCTCCTTATGGGCGAGTAACGGCCATCGATATGAATTCAGGTGATCATTTATGGATGATTGCCAATGCGGATACTCCAGATCGAGTTCGCAACCACCGGCTATTGGAAGGGGTGGATGTAGGCCGCACAGGCATTCCGACTCGTGCTGGTGTATTCGTTACTAAAACTTTGTTGTTTGTCGGTGAAGGCACCGGCGGACCTGGAGCCAGTCCAATTTTTCGTGCGGTAGACAAGCAGACTGGAGAAATTTTAGCTGAGATTGACTTACCCAATAATCAATCCGGCTTACCTTTTACATACGAACACGATGGCAAGCAGTACATTGCAATGTTCGTTAGTGGCGGTGGTCAATCAGCACAGCTGGTTGCTTACGCGTTACCGTAATTTTAAACAGGAGCAATTAGAACCATGCGTAAATTAATGAATCGAGCACTACTTGGATTAGCGTTGTCGGTTATTGGCTTGCCTGCCAATGCGGCGAACTGGGTGCTTGATCCTGGAATGTCTCAGGTAATTTTCGAGTATTCCTACGGATCCGATCCGTATCAGGGAATTTTTTCGAATGTGGAAGCCACGTTTGATATCGATCCTATGCGTCCCGGCAGTTGTGAATTTGATGTGACAATTCACATCGAAGATATCGATGTTGATTCTCCAGAAGTATTGGACTACTTGCTCGATTACGAATTGTTTGATGTTGATGTGTGGCCGACGGCGACATTTAAAGCTGAGAGCTGCCGATTAACTGGTGTTACTTCTTTCGAGTCAGACGGCACATTGACTATTCGTGATCAAACCCATCCAATCACTTTTCCATTCGATCTCAGCATCGAAACTTGTGACGGTCAGGTTTGTTTCAACCTCAAGAGTGAAGTTGAAATCCTTCGTCTCGACTTTGGTGTGGGACAAGGTTACTGGGCAAACACTGCCGAGGTGCCTAACGAAGTTAAGGTTATCGTTGACGTATACGCAATTCAGCAATAGACGGCGAACACTCTATTAAAGGTCCACTCATGATTAACAAAACGAATACTGGTATTACTCGTACTGCTCTAGTAGCAGCTACACTTATGCTGCTGGGAGCTTGTGATCGGCTGATTACTCCAGATCAGACTACAGAAATCACAGAACTACGTGGCGGAGCATATACGCTTGATACCGATCATGCGGCTTTGTTGTTTAAGTTAAACCATTTAGGGTTTTCTACTTTTCTCGGTCGATTTGAATCTTTCGATGCTACTCTGGACTTTGATCCAGAGGATATCGAAAACGCGAGTTTAGAAGTCATTGTAGATATGGCTTCGCTTAACGTGAATCTGCCAGAGTTTGAAGAAGAGCTCATAGGCGATAACTGGTTAGATGCTGCAAACTACCCCCAAGCCGTTTATCGAACGACATCTTTTGTTGAAGCAATTGATGAGAGCACCTTTGTCTATGCTGGTGAATTAACATTCCACGGTGTCACTGCTCCAGTAAATATTGAAGTGGATTTTCATGGTGGTGGCCGAAATTTCTTAACGCGTAGCTATACCGTTGGATTTTCAGGAAGTGCTAATTTCCTGCGTTCAGATTTCGGAGTAGATCGCTTTACCAGCTTCGGAGTTGGTGATGAGATTGAAATTGAAGTTCATGTTGAGTTTATGGAATCCAGCAGCGAATCTTAATTCCAATCGCAATACGCATTAGTTATTAAAAAGGGCTCATTGAAAGATGGGCCCTTTTTTGTTGTGTTGCCTGAATGTAAGAATAAGGTTTGATCTGACTATTTTCTGATTGCGTATCCTAATTAACTAACAGTTAGCGATACTTTTGACAGGTAGGTTGTTATCCAAGAATTCGCGCTCAATTTCATTAACAACAATCAATCCCTGGCGTTGGGACTGGTTCCGCTGCTTGCCTTTATGGAAGCTTGTATAGGAATAGGCTTGTTTGTCTCGGGCGCATTGCTATTGATTGTTAGCTCTGCGCTATTCAGTACTGGCGTGGCTGATCTGCAAACAATTGTTCCTCTGGCTTTTCTAGGTGCGATTGCGGGAGATCATGTCGGATTCTACGTCGGCTACATAGTAGGCCCGCGCTTCCATCATTCTAAGTTTGCGGAGAAATATTCCGTGCAAGTAGGCAAGGCAGATAAGTTAATTGAGCGATTCGGAGGCTTAGCCGTTTTTATTGGCCGCTTCGTTCCAGCAATTCGCTCAATAGTGCCAGCAGTGGTTGGCATTAGCGGATTTGGGCGAAGGAAATTCGCCATATTAGACATGTTAGCTTGCCTGAGTTGGGCAATAGCCTTAGGTACATTGGTTACGCTAATCGATGCAGCAGTTTAGTGTTTCAGTTTTTCTAACAAATTCACAACACTGTCAGCATTGAAGGGTTTAGAAATACTGCCCACTACGTGCAACTCTAAGTCTCTGCCAAGGTAATGGTTAAGTTCGCGAGTGCGACGAGACATACCACTGACTATTACGATTTTGGCCAGCGATTTGCTGGAAGCAAGATACTTCAGAATCTCCAAACCTTCCCGTGGGATTTCTGTATCGTTGAACACATCATTCGGTCCAAGATTCAAATCCAGAAAAATCACACTCGGATTAAACGATTCGATTTCTTGCGTAATTAACTCGAATTGGTTGACGGTACGCACGTCATAACCGGCTTCCTCGCCAATTTCTTCGAGCAAGTCCGTAATGTCTTCATTGTCATCGACGCATAACAATCTATCTGCGAGGGGCTGCAGTATCGCCATCTCTTGCATAGCAATTCTCCACACGTATATATCTGTATTACGACAGTAGTTGCTGATTTGCTTTAGTGATTTTTTGGCGCGAAATGACTTTTGTCGATTGGGTTTGCGAGGAAATTTAGTGCCCACGACTTGTGTGGTCTGTAATTATCCAGTCATCGACAAAAGTATTAACGGCAAAGCTATGCGAATTTGAGCTTATCGCGTATAGACATATCTATAGGGTGGTTATAGGCTTTTCTTACGAGTCAGTTCGATTTGCTGTCTGAGTCGATGATTTCTGCGCAACAAGTTAAAAATTTTACAATAGAGACTGAGCGCGCACGTGCAAAACATCATTCAAGAATTAAAGCGCCGCAAGGTGTTCAGGGCTGCCGCCATGTATACAGTGGCGTCCTGGGTGATCGTGCAGATTGCGGATATTTTGCTTCCCACCTTTAATGCACCGCTTTGGGTCAATCAAACTCTAATTGTAATTTTAGCGCTTGGGTTTCCAATCGCGCTCATTTTGGCGTGGATGTTGGATATAACTCCAGGTGGTATTCAAACCGCCGATGCTGTGGAAAACCCTAGTGTAGTTGTCGAGTCGACGAGTAATCCAATCACAAGCCTTGCGCTTGGATTATTAACGCTTGCGGTAGTGTTCTTGTTCATTGATCGCTTCTTTCTCAACGAAATAGACCCGGAACAAAATCAAACTCCAATTGTTTCGTCACTTGATGTTAGTGAACTCTCTCGAACATTTATCAATCTTGAACCATTACAACGGCGAGTGCAGGGCGGGTACACCAGCTTCGACTTTACTTCCGATGGCAACACAATCGTGTACACAAGTTTTAGCAATGGTACTTATAAACTGCATCGTCGAGAGCTTAGTCAGCTAACTACCGAGACCATTGCGGAAAATGAAGATGGGGTTTTCCTTCCAAAAATTTCTCCAGACAATTCACGCGTGTTGTATTTCAGGAACAGCAATTTGGCAATCGTGCCAATGGAGGGCGGCGCACCTCAGGAGATTGCAAGTTTTGTTGTTCCCAATAGTTATGACTGGCTATCAGATGACACTGTTGTGTACACGCAAAATCCTGATTTTCTTGTGCAGCTTGTTAGCACGACTGGAGAAAATCTTGGAACGTTAAATAGAAATCTACGTCGTAATGGAATCTATATAGATCCTCATCCGATTATTGGCACACAAAAAGTGCTTTTTTCAGTGTCTGACGATGGTTGGAATATCCATGTTGTAGATTTTGAGAGTGGAGTGAGTCAGTTGCTAGTGAGGGACGGATTTGAAGCGCAGTTGATGCCTTCTGGCCATCTCACATTTATGCGGAACAACTATTTGTGGGCAGTGCCTATTGATTTAGAGACATTTGAAGTGACTGGTCGTGAAGTGCCACTGGTTGAAGGAATTCAAAACGTATTCAACTATGGCGCAGCAGCTTACGCGGTCTCAAATCGAGGCGAGTTAATTTATATTCTGGGCGAATCGGAAATTGTTGAAAGTAGCTATCTGCAATGGGTGAATCTCGATGGAAATACTGAGCGCATTGGGTTGCGTCCACGGGAGTTTCGTGAAATCACAATTTCTCCAAATGGTCAGATGCTTGCAACAACAATCGTTCAGCCAAGTGGTAGTAGTGATATTTGGGTTTACAACTTTAACACCGGTGCCCTTGATGTCCTGACTGATACGGGAGGAGCAATGAACCCAGTCTGGTCTCCCGATTCCAGGCAGATAGCGTTCAATGATTCGCAATCAAATTTAGGGTTGAGAATAGTAGACGCTTCAGGATCGACTGCGGCAGAGCAACTCACGCTCGATGATGTGCTAACCGGACCGGGTGCGTTTTCACCAGATGGAAGCAAACTCGTATACATCTACGGAGACCCAAGTAACTTCGACATGGGATTACTCGATCTATCAAGCAACGTTCTATCTGAAAGTGATCTATTGGCATCAAATGTAGTTGAAAGACAGCCGGCGTTCTCACCGAATGGCAATTGGCTGGCTTATATGGCCAGGGATACTGGAAACGATGAAGTCTACATTCGACCTTTTCCCAATGTGGATGATGACCGGATACGAGTGTCGCCGGATGGTGGGCGAGAGCCATTGTGGAGTAGCGATGGAAACTATTTGTATTTCATCATTCCTGTCATTCAGGACCTTGTACGAGTTCGAGTGAATCAGGAAGATGGAATTGAGATTGGAGAACCTGAATTCGTTACGAAACTAAGCAGGGTTTATTCCAATGATCCTTCATACTCATTGATGCCAAACGAAGACAGAGTATTAGTTCTTGAACCGGCTGAAGAGCTCGAGCCTGATCTTGAGTTTCATTCCTCACAGGCGATCTTTGTTGATAACTGGATAGAGGAAGTTCAACGGGTAGCAGCCGCTAGCTCTGCTGCTGGTGATCCGTAAGTTAACTCACAAGATTGTTTACGATGCGAGGATCAACTGATCGACGTATTGCTTGATAGCCGCCTGACCTTCGCGGCTGATGTTGGTCATTTCCATGCTGCTGCGATAACGATCGCCATGTTTTTCCGACTTGAGTATCCGTGCATACACGTCGGTCTTCTTGTCACCAAAGAGTTCCAGTGCCAGAGACATCTTCACTTCAGACATGACAGGCAGGCGTTCTTCTGTGCTGACCATCATACCGTTGTAGCTTAAATCTAAAACTACGCCGTTATACTTTTCCGGTTGCACAATCTTGCCACTTAATAATTGAAAGATTAGAGGCATTGATGTGTTTACCCGCGGACTCTTTCGTTCTTCCCGGCGGGGTACTTCCATCAATCTTGGTCGCGTAGTGGAGAAAACTTCATACAGGTTCACCGCGTCGCTGGAACCTTTAACTTCGATTTCGTTCGGCGTGCTCACTTCGGTAAAGTCGGACGCCAGCTTATAAGTGCGTTCGCTGATAAGAATCTGACCGCGCAGGCTGTGTGACTCGATTCGAGAGACGAGATTAACCTCGTCGCCAATAACCGTATATTCGTTGTAGTGATTGGATCCAAGCTCACCTACAACAACTTCACCAGAGTTAATTCCGATTCCCATAAACAAATCAGGCATGCCGATGCTCTGATTGTAGGCGTTGAGTTCAGACATGGCCTGTTGCATCGCTACGGCGCATGCAATCGCTCGTTCTACATCTGTTTCTCGAGATTCAGGTAGTCCAAATACAACAAGTATCGAATCACCCATTAGCTTGTCTATTCGCCCTTCGAACTCAGAAATGATGTCACCCATGCGCTGAAAGTAGCGATTCAATAGAGCGACAACATCGGTTGCGGCGTGTGAGTTGGCAATGGCAGAGAAGCCGCGGATATCTGATAGCAGGACAGTGACAGCTTTTGTTTTGACGTCGCTTTCAGGAAACCCTTTTCGCACTAGCAGATTGCTGATGTTGTCGCTTACTGCATCGCGATTTGCTTGATCGACATCAGCTGGCAGCACCCCGGTATTTTCTAAAATACTGAGGATCTGTTCGGTTAGCTCGCTGGCATTGCTTTCGCGTCTAGGCACTGGGTTTACTACTTAATTTTGTTGCTTGGAAAGAGGCGAATGCTACTTCTCATGCGGCCTCCAAACAAGGGCAAATCGCCCAAGATTGCGGTGTAGATCAATATCTGAGGTATAAAACGACCAGATTCCAGGGCTTCAGTAGAAGATATTGAGGTAAAATGGCCTTTAGCTGGTCTTTTGGCTCGGTAGCACATGACAAATCACCCTATAACAACAATAAAGTCGCTCGGTTCAACTAAGTTAGCTCTGGTCTTCTGTACCTGCTTAGCTACGCCATCGCTATATGCCCAGCCTGATATTTCTGGTGTCTGGATTTTGAATGGCCGTGCAGTAGAAGGAGAGTTAGCTCTCACTGAAGAAGGTCTGCGGATTCAAAGTGAGTATGATTTACTCGTTGATGATCCGAGCTTGTACTGCATTCCTTCCAGCGCTTCACGGGTATGGGCCAATCCCAATGTCCGCACAGGAATCGAACAGTTTGAAGATCGCATTTACATAAGCCATGAATTTTTCGATCTCCGCCGAGACATACCTTTGGGAGATGAGTCGGATCTGTCCGATATGCCAAATACTCGGAATGTAGATGGCACTTATTTCCAAGAACTGGGATCGTCTTTCGCCTATTACCAGGATGATCGATTGATAATAGAGTCGCGCAACCATTCCCATGGTTACATTCGAACGTCAATCGGTGTGCCCCAAGGAGAAAATACAAAAACTATTGAAGAGCTTTGGGTAGAAGAGGGCGTGCTACACCTCAAGCAGACTTATATAGACGAAACGCTGTTCGAAATTCCATTTGTATTGAATTACGAATTTAGAAGTTTTGCTGGAACAGAAATTCCCCTCTATCAATGCACTGATGCAGATTATGATTGGTTTAATGAGCTAAATGCTACGCAAGAGGATTCGGGACAATGAAGAAGTGCTTGGCGATTGCAGTTTTTTTCATAGCTCAACTTTTAGCGCCTTCCATAGTTGGGCACCATTCAACCAATGCGAATTTCACCCAAGAAATCATTTCAGTTGATGGAGTTATCGAACAGGTCCGCTATCAAAATCCTCACTCGTCAGTACTTATCAAAAATACTGATAGCTCCGGTGCAGAAACGTTTTGGTTGCTCGAATCTGGTGCTCGTTCGACACTAGAGCGCCGCGGCGTCTCGTTTAACCAGCTGGATATTGGTACCAAAGTCACTGCAACCGGTCGCAAAGGTCGCCGGCAATACACAATGTATTTGCAGAAGCTTACGTTCGAAGATGGTTCTGAATTTATTCCAGAACCAACCGACCCCTAACAACTAGGAAACGGCAAAAATTATGCAACGAACACGAATAAATTCTCTGCGATCTCTTCTTTGTTTAGCCCTATTCAGTTGTTGTTTTGCGCAATTTGCATCTGCGCAATCGGTTGCAGTTACTCATTGCCAGGGTGAGTGCCCGCAATATGAATCTCAGCTAGCTGCAACACGAGCAAACGTTGTAATTCACCACCTCTATGCTGCCGGTCTCAATGGTGACAATGGAATCGCCGATTGGGTTGCCTATCGTTTAACTAAAGATGCGGTTGGCGTGGCTTCGTTATTGCCCAGGGGTTGGCAGGCAGATCGACTGGTGGGTATTTCCCAGGTTGAAGACATTTTACAAATAGGGGAGGCAGAGCTCAGCCTTACGGAAATTGCCACCAGCAATGACAACCCCTATGCAGCAATGGCTGCACCCGATGTCGAGCCAGAACAACGAGCACGGTTGGCTCCGATGACAAGTTTTGCCAATACGCCGTATTGGTCGGACCTCAATAACCTGAGCAATATGGTGCCGATGCCATCGCCACTGAGACTGGGTCCGTGGCTGCGTTTGGAGCAGCGCTTGAATCGGCTTGCTATTGAACGAGAAGAATTATTCGTGATCACTGGCCCACTCTACATAATCAGCAATCTGAGCTTGGCGCCTAACTCGGCCGAACTGAATCCAGCGGCTTACTATAAGATAGTTTCAGACAGCACAGGTTTGGTTGCATTCGCTTTTCCTAACGATCTCAAACAGCATCAGTCGCTCTGCAATCAGCGTGTGGATTATCGTGAGATCGAGTCAATGTCTGGGCTCACTCTGTTCCCTCAACAATCTCGCATTGATGAATCTGAAAGCTTGCTAGAAGCACTCGGCTGCCTCTAGTTAAACCTCTCTCCGGAAACCTGTCCTGAGTGGCGCGATCCCGCGCCGCTAGTGGTTTGTGCGCCATCGAATTTTCCGATTATGGCTATCGAAATTAATCGTTATACCGATCAAGTCCGCCTCTGTATCTTAATCATCGAACTAACAGCTTTTGATAAGTGAATCAGTAGATTCGGAGGAAACTGAAATGCTGAAACGTACTATTTCCGTGATCTCTTTGGTGGCTATTGGGTTGTCACCGTTGGGATCGATTAATTTAGTCAGCGCACAAGATGCGCCTGACAATGATTACTGGTGGCCCAATCGTCTTAGCTTGGAGCCTCTCCGCCAAGACTCTTCGGCGGTAAGTCCTGTTGCCGAAGATTTCGATTATGCCGCTGCCTTTGAAAGTCTGGATTTAGAAGAGGTCAAACAAGATCTTATTGAATTGATGACTACATCTCAGGATTGGTGGCCAGCAGATTATGGTCATTACGGTCCTTTCTTTATTCGCATGGCATGGCATAGCGCCGGCACGTATCGCACCCTGGACGGTCGTGGCGGATCAGACGGTGGTCTGCAGCGCTTTGCACCTTTGAACAGCTGGCCTGATAACGCCAATCTCGACAAAGCTACTCGATTGCTATGGCCCATTAAGCAGAAATACGGGCAAGCAATTTCCTGGGCTGACCTGATGATCCTGGCTGGCACAGTAGCAATGGACTCTATGGGATTTGAAACGCTTGGATTCGCTGGAGGCCGAGTTGATGCTTGGCAGGCAGAAGAAGTGAATTGGGGTCCTGAAGGAGAATGGTTAGCAGCAGATCGTCGCGATAGTGCAGGCAATCTTGACCGTCCATTTGGCGCAACCCAGATGGGTCTGATTTATGTGAATCCTCAAGGTCCAGGCGGAAATCCAGATCCGCAAGCTGCCGCAGACGCAATGCGCGAAGCATTCGGACGCATGGCAATGAATGATGAGGAAACAGCCGCGCTCGTAGCGGGTGGCCACACCTTCGGTAAGGCCCACGGTGCAGCAAATCCAGATGAGTATGTTGGTGTTGAGCCAGAAGGTGGCAGCATTGAGCAACAAGGTTTGGGATGGAGCAGCAGTTACGGTTCCGGCAGTGGCGCAGACACGATCACTAGTGGTCTTGAAGGCGCGTGGACTTCTAGCCCAGCAGCTTGGACCCATGGGTACTTAGTGAATCTATACACATACGAATGGGTACAAACTCGTTCGCCAGCTGGCGCGATTCAGTGGGAGCCAGCACGAGGCGCTGCTTCGGAATTAGTTCCCGATGCTCATGATCCTTCAGTGCGTCATGCGCCGATGATGTTCACCACAGACTTGGCACTTAAGGTCGATCCTATCTACCGCGAAATCACAAGTCGCTGGTTGGAAAATCCTGATGAGTTTGCTGATGCCTATGCGCGAGCATGGTTCAAGCTAACACACCGTGACATGGGTCCTAGCACTCGTTACCTGGGTGATCTGGTACCGGATCGAGAATTTGTTTGGCAGGATCCAATCCCCACACCAGATTATGATTTGCTCAATGCCCGTGATGTCCGTCGACTTAAGGAAAGCATTTTAGATTCTGGTCTTAGCGTTTCGGAATTGGTTCGTGCTGCCTGGTCTTCCGCTTCAACTTACCGTGGCACTGATATGCGCGGCGGTGCGAATGGTGCACGTGTGCGATTGACGCCACAACGAAATTGGGATGCCAATACGCCAGCTGAGTTAGGTCGAGTATTGAATGTATTGGAAGGAATCCAATCTGACTTCAATGAAAGATCATCGCGCAAGCAAGTGTCACTAGCTGATGTAATCGTGCTTGCTGGCGCAGCAGCAATCGAACAAGCTGCGAGTGAAGCTGGCTACTCAGTTGAAGTGCCTTTTGTTCCTGGACGCGGCGATGCTAGTCAGGAGCAAACCGACGTTGAGTCTATCGGCTATCTGGAACCGACGGCTGATGGTTTCAGAAACTATTTCGCACAGGGTAATTCTCGCTCGCCTGCAGAGATGTTAGTGGAGAAGGCAGCATTGTTGAATCTAACTGCACCAGAAATGACTGCGTTAGTCGGAGGTATGCGTGCTTTGAATGCGAATGTGGATGGAATTTCCCACGGTGTATTCACTGACCGACCTGGTGTACTGAGTAATGACTTTTTCGTAAATCTGCTAGACATGTCAACTGTATGGCAACAGGCGGAAGGGGAAGAAGGCATTTATGAAGGCCGCGATCGTAATAGCGGGGTTGTGATTTATACAGCAACACCTGCAGATTTGATCTTCGGTTCGAATTCAGAGCTGCGAGCGCTGTCCGAGTACTACGCAGCGGCAGGTGGCGAAGAGAAACTCGTAAATGACTTCGTCGCAGCATGGACTAAAGTCATGCAAGCAGATCGATTTGATCTAAACTAACTCGAAAACATACTCGAGTAAGTCGGTAAATAGGACGGCGGCATCTTTGATGTCGCCGTCTTTTTTTGTGAGTCATTTCCATTTACATTAGTGGACAATTAGATTGCACTAAGCAAGGGATGGATACATGCACATAGGAATGATTGGCGGTATTGGGCCCGCTGCGACCGTTTATTACTACGAACAGTTGGTGAAAGCATTTGCCGAACAAGATGCTCCACTTCATCTGACTATTGTGAACAGTAGCGCCAAAAACCTCACTGCAAATCTGGCGGCTGGTAGAGCTGATGAGCAAGCGAAAGAGTTCAAACGTGTTGGAGACCAATTGCTAAGTGCCGGAGCTGAATGCCTGGTAATTACTTCAATGGGTGGCCATTTTTGTCTGCCAGAGTTTTCCGTTATTTCTCCATTACCAATTATCGAAGGTCCGTCAGCAGTACGTGACTATTTAATTGAACACAATATTCGACGGCCAGGAATTTTAGGCACTCGAAAAGTAATGGAGACTCATTTGTATGGGGTACTCGATGGACTCGAACCGGTTATTCCAGAAGGAGCCGATCTAGATCAGGCGAATCAAGATTATGTGGATATGGCCGTAGCGGGATTCGCGACAGATTCACAGCGCCAGCGACTGCTTATGGCGGGCCAGAAACTAATCGATGAAAAGCAAGCGGAAATTATCCTGCTAGGTGGTACAGATTTAAGCATTGTCTATGATGACTCGACAGACATACCATTCCTAGATACTGCTCAAATTCACGTAGAAGCGATTGTCGCCAAGGCACTGACTTTGTGAAACTGGCTTTTCTGAAACTGGTCCACTAAACCAGCACCCATTCATCACTAGCTTGTTCAGAAATGATCATGCTAACCAGATCTCTGATCATCGGGTAATTCACTTCTTCCGCTACTGCCTTATCCAGGTGCACTAAATTGGGATAGGCATTTATTTCAATCAGTTTGGCATTGCCTGATTTTTCGATAAGAAAATCGCAGCCCAAAATCGAATAAGTATCTCGATCAGATTCTTCAACAATTTCTGACATGATGTCTTTTAGTTTTTGATTGGCTGTTAGAAGTGAATCAAATTCTTCAATAGATGTTGCAGCGAACTGAGGGAGAAATGTCGTTTCGTTGCCGTCGTAACGCAGTGATACTTGAATGCGATAGTCAGTGGCGTTGGCAGAGTACATTCCACCGTGGATGATGCGATACCATTTTTTATACAGATGAATCTGCTCATTCCAGATTATGCTATAGGCACGAATCGTATACTTCCGGCCGTCCATTAGCTTCAAGTCGGTTACAGCTTCTTGCAATATGTCGTATTGTCCCAGATCCTCTTCTCTTATCTCTGACAATCGCACGCATTCAACTTGTTTACCGCCCGCACCGTGCCGGTTCTTTAAAAACCAAAGGCTGCTATCAGCAACTTCTTCAGGGATTTCTTCAACACTGTCATATGTGCGGGGAAACAAGTCACTATGTTGCACCATCATGTCGCCGAGTCGACCTTTGTCATCGATTGGATTAGTGACAGGCCGCGGTAATACAGACACATATCGCTCTACACTAGTAAGGTCAATCTCGGGTTCGGGGGCAGTGTATGTATCCCAATAAGTTATGAGAACGGAACCGGTATCAGCAGTTTCATCAATAGCTCGCTGAAACAATTTGGCAGCCCGGTTTCCGATGAATTTAATCATGTGGTAGTTTAGTTGTTTGCTGGGGGAAGGAGCGATGTCTTACAAAGGATTGTTTCTACAGATCTTGTCTGACTTTATATCTCACTTGTCGTTAACTGGATATCTCACTAGTCGTTAACTGACTATTGTATCCTGCTCGACCTACTGAGCATAGAATCCTATCCGCAATGAGCCAGCTCAAATATCGTAAGTAGTAAGGTTGTTCTATTTTGAAAAGTATTGATGACGATGTAATCCAGAGCGTTGTAGCTACTCTGAAAGCCGGCGAGCTTTTTCGCTATCAAGGAGGATCTGATACGCCCACTGCGAAATTGGAATCAACGTTTGCTCGGGCTCTAGGGGTAAAGCATTGCCTCGCTCTCAATTCTTGCACGTCGGCAATTTACGTTTCGCTCATGAGCGCTGGGGTAAAACCGGGTGATGGTGTATTGCTGCCGGCATTTACTTTCATAGCGGTTCCCAGTGCTATCGTTCAAGCAGGCGCTTCTCCTGTTCTAGTAGAAGTAGATGAGAACTACGTGATCGATCTTGATCATCTCGAATCCTCAATAACTGAGCAGACTCGGTTTCTTTTGCTTTCATATATGCGTGGTCGTGTTCCCGACATGGATCAGGTCCTGGAAATTTGCAAACGCCACAACATTATTCTTATCGAAGACGCTGCCCATAGCATGGGAGTGAAATTTGATGGAAAGCTTACTGGCAAGTTTGGTCTCGCCGCTGCGTTTAGTTTTCAATCTTATAAGTTGTTGGATGCCGGTGAGGGTGGCTTACTTGTCACTGACAGTGACGACATTGCAGCCAGAGCGCTAATCCATTCTGGTTGTTACGAAGAAAATTTTCGTAAGCATGATTTTGATGACGCGATGATGGATCAGTTATCAGCATTGGCAAACTCAATCCCGACATTTAATTTTCGCATGTCGAATCTATCAGCAGCGGCGCTACTGCCTCAGGTTGGAAAAATAGATTTGCGCGTCGAGCAATACAATAAAAATTATGAAGCTTTGGTTGCAGTGTTGTCGCAATCCGACCGTCTTCGCATTCCCTGCTACGGTGACAAGGTGGAACCAGCCTGTGACAGCCTGCAGTTTTACATTGATGAATCGGTATCTGATGAAACGATTTTGAATCTTCAGACGCAGTGTCGTGCCATTGGGGTACCGTTGAATTTGTTCGGGTTCGATAAGTTCAATGCCAGATGTTTTTGGAACTGGACTTTCGTAGGACCGCAGAATCTTCCAAGAACACAGCAGTTATTGCGGCGTACAGCGGATGTCAGGCTTCCATTGGATATGCCGGCAGGGCAGTTAGAGGAGCTAGGCGAGCTGGTTGTAGCGGCCCTGAATACTTAGGACTGAGTGAGAAATCTGTGATTTCTACCTCGTTATTCCCCCTGATTTTCTGTAATCTAGGCAGCCGCTAGGGCAGGTATCTAGCTGATAAAGTAACTGAACAATAAGAAGTTATAAGAAGTAAGGTAGGGCAAGGAGTCAATGCAAGAACTAAATCTCACAGATGGTGATTTAACCCACCGTGCGGAAATTGTGCAACTGTTGAAGATGTCCATTGAGCAACAGTGGCAATACTCCTACGTCACTAAAATACGAAATCGTGTCTCAACAAAATCTCTGCGCTTGGTTTCGATTAATGTGCAGGAAGGAACATTTTGTGTTGAAAGCGATGATATGGACTCAGAAAGTTTGGCTGGTAAGAACATTATGTTTCGTGGCCAGAGCGGAGGGGTCTCCATAGTTTTTCAATCTAAACCCAGTGAGCACTCGCCTAATTCTGGTAGCAGCTCTTCACTCCACGATTTCGGCTTACCTTATAAAATCGCCTGTACCCAACTGCGTAAAACTGTGCGAGTTAATTTGGAAGCAGATCGCGATGTCCCGGTTGTGCTTTATCTTACTACCGGCGCAATGATCGAAGGCACGGTTATGGATATTTCCACCCAAGGCGCCAAGTTTCGAGTGAATGAAAACCTGGGCAATGAGCTTAAAAATTTGCAGATAGCAGATGCCTGCAAAATCACCCTTACTGATGACTTTGTATTGCAGTGCGGAATTCAGCTTATCGGCATGATCAATGATGATGGTGCCAACATCTCATTTCTCCGTAGCCAATTTGTGCACATGAAAGCAACCGATGAAGATCGGTTAGAAGGCTTCATCAACGAAGCGCTGGAACAGCACGCCTAAGGTTCCTTTTTGTCCTGATTGGCTCGCCACCTTGGCTGTACGCCGACCTCTGAAACTGTTCCAACTGTATCAGTCTAGCCTCGTGCTCAGCCGGGCAATTCTCACCTAATATCGCTGTAAACCAATAACCATGCGGCATGTAGAAGACTCTGCGGGCATGCTTGACATTTCATAAAATTGTATCACAATACTGATACAGTAAAACGGAACCCAAGAAGCGGTCCAATATGAATATCTCAATAAATCTTAAAGATGGTGTCCCGATCTACCGGCAAATCTCTAACCAGATTCGCTACATGGTCGCTTCCGGTCTGTTGAAGCCCGGTGAAGAAATCGCAGCAGTGAGAGCGCTTGCTCTGCAACTTAACGTTACGCCCAACACGGTAGTGAAGGCCTATGACGAGTTGGAGACTCTTGGTGTGATCTATAAGCGGCGCGGTGCTGGGACTTATATAGCAGAGGAGGCGATAGCACTGGCAGACCAGGAGCGCCTCCGCATCATCAAGCATCGTATAGATGGTTTGCTAGCGGAAGCCCATCAATTGAATTTTAGCTTTGAGCAACTTACTCAGCTCATCGCTGAACGTAACAAGCACATGCTAGAAGGAGCGAGCGCATCATGAATCACAATACAGGAAGTCCAGTGGTTGAAGTGAGTGGCCTTAGTCGCAAGTTTGGTCCGACTGATGCACTTAGTGATGTAAACATTCAGCTCAATCAAGGCATAGTCTATGGGTTGGTAGGTGCTAACGGCGCTGGCAAAACCACACTGATTAAACACCTATTGGGATTGCTGCGATGTCAAAAGGGTTCGGTCCGCGTTTTTGGTCAAGATCCAGTGCAGAGTCCTCAGTCTGTTCTTGCTCATGTTGGTTATCTCTCGGAAGACAGAGATATTCCAGATTGGATGACGATTAGAGAATTTTGCGATTACGTTCATGCCTTCCACCCCAGCTGGGATGACAATTACGCTAACGAACTGTTGCGCACTTTCGAACTAAGCGATAGCAAAGTCATTAAAAATCTGTCACGAGGAATGCGCGCACAGGTTGCACTTATAGGCGCGGTCGCACACAAGCCTGATCTGCTAATTCTTGATGAGCCTTCTAGTGGTCTAGACGCGATCGTAAGAAAAGACATTCTTAACGCCGTAGTGCGCACCATATCTGAAGAAGGGCGCACAGTATTGTTCTCATCCCATTTACTCGAAGAAGTAGAGCGGCTTTCTGATCATGTAATCATGATTCAGAACGGCAGAGTGGCCCTGGATGAGGCACTTGATTCTCTGGGTAGTTCACACCATTTCACTGAACTGCGCTTCAAAGACAACTTGGTATCGTTTCCTGATGTGTCTGAGACAATTTCAAGCAGCGGTGAAGGTCGGTCCTGGAATGTCATTCATCAATGCAGTCCAGAAAAGTTTGGTGAAAGTATTGCTGAATTCGACGGTGAGGTTGTCACCTCCAGGCATGCAACTCTGGAGGAGATCTTTATCGCCAGAGTTGGTCGTGTTGGTAAATCAGAGGCCGCGTAATGACAAATCCTACTCAAGCACTTCTTTGGTATTGTTGGCGGCGTAGTCGCTATGCCATTGGTATACAACTCCTCAGTGTAATCGCGTTTGGAATTGTCTATTTACTGGTCTTTTCCACCAACGAAACTGCCATTGTGCGCAGCAATGTGATTACTTTAACGGCACTGGTTGGCGCTTGGCTATTAAGCGCAGTGTTATCGAGCACTCTCGCAAAGTCGACCACATCGGGTATGGCTAGCGCGGGCTTTGGTTTTCCATTGCGGGCTGAATTTCATTTTCCCGTATCAAGCTTTCAGTTAACGCTGGTGCCGCTTTCTTACTGTGTGTTAGTGGCCTATGCCTGCTTCATCGGTCCGGCAATTTTCCTGGCAATGGTTTTCGATTTGTCCATGCCCTCACCCATGATTCACTTCATGGTGTTTGAGTACTTTTTCATCGTGCTTTCATTAAGTTGGTTTACCAATCACGGGCCGGAAGCACTGGCCGGCAGTGTTGTGTTAGTTCTTTGCTTTTACTTCGAAATCATCATTCCTGAGTTTAGCGTCCAAGATGAGACAAGCTTATTTGTGCCTGGACCATGGTCCAGTGTGCTGATGCCATTAGTCATCATAGTTGCTTCAGTCGCCGCGATGTTTATTGGCGTCAGTAAGCAACGCTCTGGCGAGAATTTCTTTGTAAAAGGTGGTCGCAATCAGGTCATTACGGAAAGTATTAGTGCTCTGAATTGGTTTCGCTTTGTGCGCACAGCTTGTCCGACAGACTCTAGCAGGGCGGCTATGGTATGGCGTGAGCGACAGAGTCGGGGTTTACAAACTGCTGCAGGTATCGGTGTAACTACCGGAGTAGTCGTAGTGCTAGTGCTCTATCTGCTTCAGCTTAGAGAGTTTACAGATTCTGACTATATGCTCGAAGATGTAACGGCCTTTGCAGTGATCGCGTTATGCACATTGTTTACCGGTGCCTTAGTCTCGATGTTTGGTCTCAGTTTCAAAAACGGTGATGTAAAAGTTTCCGTATTTGATCGCACATTACCCTTAAGTACTGCTGAAATCGTTACCATTCGAGTTGCTGTTTCATTCTTATGCGTAATAGTTGCTGGTCTGGTGCAAATAGTTACCATCGGGATATTTGGGCCATTGGTAATCGAAAATTTCGCCTCAGTACGCGTGGAGTTCTTTGAAGGCATTCAAAGCATTACTGATCGCGGCGGCGTATACACAACTCTGCGAACGATTTTGCTGCTCTGTTTCATTTTTAATTGCGCAGTGCTGTGGGCGGTAAACATGAGCTGGTTTGCCATGAAAACCAGGATGATGTCGATCGTCTCATCCGGTCTGATGGTGTATGGCATCTTGCTAGTTGTTGTGATGGTTTCTATCGAGCAGCCAGGGCAAGAATATCTTCGCATGTCGCGAGATGTAAGAGACTTCCATGCCTGGATTTTTATGGCAGTTGCTTTGGGAGCTATCGTCTATTTTCTTAGCAGGCTGATAAAAGACGAAGTCATTACACCAATGCAAGCAATCGTAATATGCACGGTTGGATTGGTCCTGGCGGCTATTCAGGTTGTTATGCTGTCCGTCCATGGCGAGTCGGGTGGAGACATCCGATTTGCCGTAAGCACCTTACGTCAGTTCTATGGGCTATTTCCTTTAGCTGCCGTTGTCTTAGCGCTGTGGACCCAGCACAAACTCAGACATGAATAACTAGTCTTGAGGTGTAGTCGACAATACTGTGCCTTCGCGGCGCGGGTCGGCTCCACCTTCAAGGCTGTCTTCATGCACAAGGATGACGTGAAGCCCTGAGTTTTCTCCCTGACGTTCCTCTACAACATAGCCTGCTTCGTCCAGAAAGCTTGCGACTTCTGCACCTGGTTCCATACCAGTCTCTACTCTTACGGCCTCACCTCGAGCAATAATGTTCGGGAAACTGATTGCGTCTGCGACAGAAAGATTCCAATCCACGATGCCGAGAATGGTCTTGGCTGTGTAGGCAGGAATAGAGTTGCCACCAGGCGAACCAGTGACCATGAAAAGTTCATCATTGCTGTCCAGCATAATGGTAGGTGACATCGATGAACGAGGACGTGCTCCTGGTCGAACCGCATTCGCTGCTACCGGTGCATCGGGGTCGTATTCGCGAGCAAAGTCCGTTAATTGATTATTCAATACAAAACCCGCAGCCCAGCGTGCCGAACCGAAAATCGATTCCACTGTCATGGTGACAGAAACTGCATTGCCTTCATCGTCGACGATGGAATAGTGAGTGGTTCCCGCTGGTTCCTGTGTGCTGTCTGCAGACCAAACGGCGGCGGTATTTGAACCAAGTACAGTACCTGGATCACCATGGGTAGGCATTGCATCAGGCGCTATTGGATTCTCAGCGCGCCACTGCAAGTATTCAGGGTTCAATAGTTGATCGACTGGAACGTCGACTCTGTCTGGATCACCAAAATAATAATCACGATCGGCATAGGCAAGACGTTGCGCATCTACAAAGGCCTGCACTTTTTCCATTTGCGTTGCATCTTCGGAAACCAATTCATCGTAAAGTCGAGCCACCATAATTTGCATGGCGCCGGATGAAGGAGGGGTGGCGCTGCAAATTTGCAGATCACGCCAATCGCCGCAGATTGCATCGCGCGCTACTGCTTGATAGTTACCAATATCTTCAACAGTGAGTGTGCCAGGATTCGGCTCGGCTTGAGCTGCGGTTGCAATTGCTTCGGCAATCTCCCCGGTATAGAAAGCTTGAGGTCCTTCCTCGGCCACTCTAGTTAGTGTTTGCGCATATTCCGGGTTGCGCAAAAAATCGCCGGCTTTTAACGGTTCGCCTTCAGGATAGAAATACTCGGCACTGCCAGGAAACTCATCCAATATAGACATCTGTCTCAAGCTGGGGAGGAAGTTAGCCATCTTTTCCGTGACCACAAATCCTTCATTAGCGAGACGAATCGCAGGCTGAAACACGTCTGCCCAAGGCAAGCGCCCGTGCGCATCGTGTGCAAGCTTATAAAGTGCTACTGCGCCTGGTACTCCTACTGCGCGGCCACTTTCTTTGGCATCAAAAAATCCAAGTACTTCTCCATCGCGCATAAACATGTCGACGCTCGCACTTGCTGGAGCCGTTTCGCGACCGTCATAAAATTTCACTTGTTTGTCAGAAGATTGATACACCACCATGAATCCGCCCCCACCCAGGCCAGAGCTTTCTGGTTCTACGAGGCCGAGTACCGTATGGGCAGCAATAGCTGCATCCACTGCGTGCCCACCTGCAGCAAGAATTTCAGCAGCAGCTTCAGTAGCGTATGGATTGGCTACCGCGGCCATAAAGCCCAGGGACCAATCGCTTTCGGATTGTTCAGTAGTGCTGACAAGCGCTGATTCAGTAGCAGTGGATTGGGACAGCGGTTCTGTTGTTTGTGGTGTTTGCTCTGAGCAGCCAGCCAGGAAAACAACCAACAGTGCTAAAGGAAGATATCTCATAACAGCCTCTTCATTACCTCAAGTCGCGTCAACGACATTCTACTGAATCAAAAAGAGGCGTAAGTCTATCATAGAGGACAGAAATAGCGGTGCTTAGGAGGAAGAGACGGCCCGGAATGTAGCGCATAAAAAACGGGCCTGATTGGACCGGCCCGTTTCGTTGTAGTCTAAGAGATCTGCAAGAGCAGCTTGGGTTTAAACAGCGATTGGAAAATCTTCCTGAATAAGTTCGAAGCTGGCTTGATCGAGTAGCATCTCAATCTGGCCAATGATTTCCCGCGTCAGTTCAACAAATTCACAGCGCACGACACTTAATCCACGGTCAGTGTCGTAGGCTACGCCGCGAATTTGGGCGCGGAGATCAAGAAAGTCGCCGCCGGGTAATAAGAACTGACAGTCTTCAATTATCTGGCCTGCTTCAAGCTGTTGCGTCAAATCGCCAAGCAGCTGAATTTTCGCTCCTGCAGTAGAAAGGTCCATTAGCTGGCCATCAAACTTTATTCCACTGTCGGCAAACAAATTGGCTCGCACTTCAGGCTGATTACGAAAATTAATTCTGACTGCTTTGCGTAATTGGGCGAATCGTAAGTTCTCTGGAAATTCGAATTTACATTCACACACTGATGGATCAAGAATGGATTTCATGGGGCGTGTCTTAAAAATTAGAGACAGGCCGCCACTTTGTGCTTTGAAGGTCACAGATTTAGCTTCTTGTGTGGCAACAGTTAACACTTCACTGTCGACAATAAAATTACCGTCAAAGACATTCACATCTAATACAGCAACTTCTTCCGAACAAAGGTGATTGCGCACCATCTGCATGCAGCTAAATTGCCAGTTCTGCAAAAAGGCCAACTGTAAGAACTCGCTGATTTCCTGCGAGTCTTGAA
The DNA here is from genome assembly GCA_965262465.1 of uncultured Pseudohongiella sp. GTDB lineage: Bacteria > Pseudomonadota > Gammaproteobacteria > Pseudomonadales > Pseudohongiellaceae > UBA9145. The sequence goes on from OZ253535.1 coordinate 630,962, forward strand.
TGTCTCGACTAAACTCTGTGTCCAATTTCATTACAACTCCATCAATGAACATTTCGACAGGGTTTTAGAATAGTGGTTTGGGCCAGGTATAGAGTTATGCAGATCACATAAACGAGTCGAATTAGTTCGCACTAAGTTAAGAAAACAGGGCTTTGTGAGAAGCAGTTCGCAGTTTTGGAGCTAGTCTTCAAAAACCACACAATTGATGAATCACTGTAGCGGTCAGGATTTCCTACAAGATCCAGGGGATATCGAACAATTGTTCGAATAGATTTGGAAAGTGATGTTAAGAGGTGAGTTCTCTGAAGTGGCGGCGGCAAAGCGAAACATAGCGATCGTTCCCGCCTATCTCTACCTGAGTACCTTCTTTAATAGCATTACCGTCCTCATCCATGCGCACTACCATCGTTGCTTTAGCGCCGCAATGGCATATGGCCTTAAGTTCCTTAAGGTTGTCAGACCAGGCCAGCAGATACTTACTCCCTTCAAATGGTTCTCCACGAAAATCAGTGCGCAATCCATAAGCGAGCACAGGTATGTTCAACTGATCGGTAACTTCTCCAAGCTGAAACACTTGTTCCTTTGTTAAGAATTGCGCCTCATCGATCAACACACAATGCAGAGGATTGGCATTAACCTGTGTGGACACAACAGAGAAGAGATCATCGTCGCCCTTAAACGTAATTGCTTCAGATTCTAGGCCAATTCTTGAGGTCACTTTCCCGACGCCATAACGGTCATCCAGTTCCGGCGCGAGAATAAGTGTGTTCATTCCTCTTTCTTTATAGTTATAACTCGACTGCAACAGGGATGTGGATTTCCCAGCATTCATTGATGAGTAATAGAAATAGAGTTTGGCCACAGTTGAGAGAGGTGGTTAAGAGCAATCTGAGAAGATCGAATTCTGAATTGATCTCAGTGCTTGTATGGAGTCGTTGCAAGAGAGTGTTTGCATAGACGGGCTTTGTTCTAACGCCGCATTCGATACCGGTTCTGCTTGTAATTGCAGGTGAGCAAATATTTCCCGACCGTTGTAAGGAACCGGCGCTAAGAATCCATTGTCATTGATTTCTGCCGGGAGTAGTTTAAGCCGCACCCAACTCCTGACATTGCCACCAATTAACATGATGCGGTTATTGTCGGGATCCAACTTCACTACGATATCGCAATGACTGCGTGCACCCATGCCCATTTGTTCGCGCCGGGCTTGAATGGAACGGTAAGCCGGTCGTGAACCACGGCATAACATGTCGCCAGGCAAAATTTCTTTTTCGCCGTTATCAAACGCTTTGTACGCTGCTCTTGAGTTGGGTTGATCCAAAGCCTGAATAGCCTGATCGATATACGTGTGATGAGCTATCGCGCGTTGAAACACTTCTTCATCACCCAAGCCGCTTTCACACATTACCCAGGAAATGAAAGCTGCTGACCAGGGATTACGCCAGCGAGAACCTGCGCCGCGACTTTCCCAGGATTCATTCTGTCTGGCCAGAATCCAGGCGCTATTGGGAGTAGAGGACCAGTAACCAGCAATTGAAGAAGCAACACGCAAGGCTTCATCGGGAGCGATTAAGGTTCGCCGCCAGGGTTGTCGGCGGTAATTCGGATTTGATTCTCGTGTTGGAACGAGATCCAACACTGCATAGCCAAAGTACGCCCATTCCTGCACAGCTGTGTTAACGATTCTGGTTCTAGCATTGCTCAACGAATCGCGGCGGCAGCTGCTTTCCAAATACGCCATGTCACCAGGCTCACCCACAACTCGAGCCGATGGTGGATTCACATTTAGAATTGAACTTGGCAGTCGCTCAGCGAAGAGGGTTTGTGCAAAGACCGGTGCAGCATTGAAAGGAATGAGAGCAGCAGCTAAACAGACTGTCGCTGACTTTCGCAGGAGCTGTTGAAAAAGCTGAATAGAGAATCGATTTTCCACGCCAGCACTATAGTGATATTGCCGCGCCAAGTCTATTTTGATGCCTTCTATGCCCCGGTTTCAGTGACTTCTATTTCTCTCGGAAGAAACTTTTTTGAGGAGTCTGTTAGAAGCTCAATCAATGCCGTTGTTTATATTTGCGCTGAATGCCTTTTCAGTGCGCTCAAATCCTTTTGCCTGATACCCCCAGTAACCCATTTCTCTGCCAAAATTGGCCAGAGCTAAGTGCCTGATGAGATTGCTTTTTCCTGCCACTCTTGCAACTATTCTTGGTTAGCTTGAGGCAGCCCTCTAGACACATTTTCTAGCTGCATAATATGAATTAAAACAAAGGGTTAGATGCATGCCGGTCATTTCACTAGATTCCTTCGCGGGTCACTTTTTGAAGCTGCAAAGAGGCTTGAAACAATTCGGCACAATTTGCGCGATTTTTCTGCTTTTTAGTCAAGCTACCAACGCGCAATCAGGTCTCAATGATGGTGTTATTGAAGGTCGTGTCGTAAGCGGACATGGCCCAGAAGCTGGGGTCTGGGTTATCGCCGAAACTGATGATCTTGCTACGCATTTTGTGAAGATTGTAGTGACTGACGATGACGGTAATTTCGTGCTACCGGAACTGCCCCAGGCAGTATTTAAAGTTTGGGTGCGAGGTTACGGGCTTTTAGATTCTGAACCTCAACAGCTGAATGTCGGAGCGAAAGATGTAACTCTCCGCACATTTGTTGCTGATGATCCTTTGTTGGCAGCTCAGGTCTATCCAGCCAATTACTGGTACTCGCTATTGCGTGTTCCGGCAGAAGACGAGTTTCCTGGTACTGGCCGCGATGGCAATGGCATTGGCGAAGCAATGTTTAGTCAAGACCGTTGGTTAGACATGACCAAGCAAGGCTGCCAGCTTTGTCATCAACTCGGTAATCGGGCAACTCGAACTCTCGATCATCTCAACCATTTAGATTTCGATTCCAGTGTTGAGGCCTGGCAGTACCGAACCGCGATGGGCATACGCGGTGCTTTTATGGCGGGATTTGCTAATCGCTTTGGTCCGCGCGGCATGGAGATGTATGCCGAGTGGACAGATCGCATTGCCGACGGTGCATTGCCACCAACTCCTCCACGACCCAGTGGTATAGAACGCAATGTTGTTATTACCCAATGGGACTGGGGTAATGAGTCTTCCTATATTCATGACGAGATAACAACAGACAAACGCAATGCATCACTGAATGCTGGTGGCAAAGTCTACGGCGTTGATGGTGGTCACGGCGCTTTATTGGAATTGGATCCTTACACACATGAATGGGAAGAGATCGTTATTGCGGTAAAAGATAATCCTGACAACCCGGCTATCTCCCGTTTTGCTCAGCAATTTCCTGTGCCATCTGCATACTACGGCGATCAGGCTTTGTGGCAACGACCAGCCGATCCGCACAATCCAATGTTCGATGAGCTTGGCCGGGTTTGGATGACCACTAAAGTACGTGGTGATGTATTACCAGAATGGTGCCAGGAAGGCTCAGACAACAAATACGCTCAGTACTACCCAACTCGCAGAAGTACTCGCCAGGCATCTTATTATGATCCGGCTACCGAAGAATTCGGATTGATTGATACTTGTTTCGGTACTCATCACTTGCAGTTTGGCTGGGGTCCGGAGCGCATGCTCTACTTCAGCGGCGGCGGCGATGTCATCGGTTTTATTAACACTCAAACCTGGGATCGCACTCAGGACGAACAACTCTCTCAAGGTTGGTGTCCCATGGTGGTCGATACCAATGGTGATGGAGTGATTACCAAGCCTTGGAATCAGCCAGTAGGTCCTCTTCGTGATCAAAATGAAGGTGGAGGTGGTGGCACTTTGGTGGATGTCGACCTTTCGCTGGATACTCGAATGAGTCCGGGAAGCTACGGCATCATTGCTGATACTCAGGAAACCGGAGTTGCCTGGGGTGTAGGAACAGAATTCCCAGGCAGGATCTATCGTTTGGATATAGGGGATAACCCACCCGAAACCTGCATCACTGAGGTTTATGAATTACCTGTGATAGATGGCAAGCCAATGGGTTTTGGTCCGCGTGGTCTCGACATGGACCGCAACGGCATTATTTGGACTGCGCTATCAGGTAGCAGCCACATCGCTAGTTTTGATCGCAGCAAGTGCGATGTGATGAATGGCCCTGATGTCATTAGCTCGCAACATTGCCAGCAAGGCTGGACTTTATATGAAGTGCCCGGGCCGGATATGGAAGGCACCGATCGAAAGGCGGACTTCCACTATTACAACTGGGTCGACAACTTCAATACATTAGGATTGGGAGAGAATATCCCGATCGCAACAGGATCCGGATCGGATTCCTTGATTGCACTCGATCCAGAATCAGAAGAATTTGTTCGCATGCGCGTACCTTATCCATTGGGTTTTTACTCTCGTGGATTAGATGGTCGCATCGACGATCCGAACACAGGTTGGAAAGGTCGCGGTGTTTGGGCCAACTATGGCACCAATTTCAATTGGCATACCGAGGGCGGCAAAGGAACGACCAGTAAAATGGTGAAATTTCAAATTAGACCTGACCCCTTAGCATATTAGACATAAAAACATAACGGAGAGAGTTCATGAGTAATATTCAAAAGATAAGCATCGGCATTGGTGTGCTAATTATCCTGGTCATGATTGGCTGGATTTCTACAGCACCTTATCTGAGTAACCAGGGGCTGGGTCGAACACCCGGTTTGATTATTGGTGGGGAACTCACTGAAGCACCAAGCGACCTTAGAGATCTCAATGACTATCAAGGGCCGGTAATGTTCAAGCAGGAAGGTTTTCCTCCTTTCGTCATCTATCTCTCCTGGGTAGCAACTGAAGACGGCATTATTACGGCAACGCGACCTGATGGCGGTTACTGGGCTGCCCGCATCAGAGATGACGGCAAAAACAAAGGTTGGCTACGTTTAGGTGATAAAACTTATGCGATGGAGGCCACTGAAATTATGGGAGCGGAGCGATTGGAAATGATGGCTCAATGGGCAGGCAAGTCCGGGCGCAGCCTGGATGAACCTTTATATCCTGGTTCTGAACCTCTTAATGAATGGGAAGTTTTTTACTGGACTCCTCAAAGCTAAGAAAAGCTCAGTTATAAAAACTAGAGAGGTGGAGAGAATGGTGAAAAGTACGATGAATAAGCCAGGTCAGAAACTGTTAAGTCGAAGACGCGTTCTGAATTCGATGGCAATAGCCGCTGCAGGATTGAGCCTCAACACCAGTCTTGTTGGGCAGGCAGTTGCTCAGCGAACAACTCCACCTATCCCCGTGCAATCGATCAATCACATGACTATTGCTGTGTCTGATCCCACAGCATCACTGGAGTGGTATCAGGGATTATTCGGTCTGCCCGTTGCTGCTGATCAGGGTGGCACAATAGTCATGCAAGTTGGCGAAGGCCCGCAGTTCATAGCAATCGGTGGCAACCCTAGCGATAACCCGCGCATCACGCATTATTGTTTAGCGGTCGATGACTTCGATGACGAGCGCATCGTCGAGATCCTGGCTGAACATGGCGTCGCTGCTACTGGAAGCTCTCGCTCTTTGGAATCTCGAGTAAGAATGCGTGGCCCAGAATTTGGCGGCGCACCCGGTGGAACACCTGAATTGTACTTTGGCGATTTGGATGGTGTTGTGGTGCAGTTGCAGGATTCTAGCTATTGCGGTGGAGAAGGACTTTTAGGAGAAGACTGTTTCGCTGATCCTATTCCTGCACCTACCGAAGGCTTGATCAAGATTCGTGAATTCAATCACTTCACAATGTTTGTGGAAGATCAACAGCGTGCGGTGCAGTTCTATCAGGAGATTTTTGGTCTGCCTATCGATACCTATCAAGGTGGGATGCCAATCCTGAGAGTGGGTTCTGGTCGAGAGTTTTTAGCACTCGCGCAAGTTCCTCCTCTGGCTGGTCGTATCCATCATGCCAGTTTGAACGTCGATGATTTCAATGTTGATCGACTCTTTTCGGTTTTAGAAGACTATGGCCTCGAGATATTAGGCGAGGGTGGCAGCGCCAGTGGTCCACTGCAGGCTTATGTGACCATGCGAGGACCTGATCGTGGTGGGGCTCCAAATGGTACGCCTGAACTTTACTTCACCGATCCCGATGGCATTTTGTTGCAACTGCAAGACCAACGTTATTGTGGCGGTGCTGGTTACTTTGGTGAAGAGTGCGGCACAGTAGAAAATCCAACTGGGCGTAATGCGTGAATAAGTTACTAACAACATTAGCGACTCTCTTGCTCTGTGCAATTGCTTCCGGCAGTTATGCACAGAGTGCTAATGATGTTTCGCCACAACGAGCACTGCTCAATCAATTTTGTATCGCGTGTCACAATCAGGCGATGGTGAACAGTGTCCCAGTTGAAGGTGAAAATCTTCTGTTCACCCAGTTAAGGGGTTTGGGTCTTACGCTGGATGTAGAGAATGTTGATGACGTTTCCGAGAATCCGGAAGTCTGGGAAAAAGTCGTACGCAAACTACGGGTAGGTGTAATGCCTCCACCAGACAATCCTCGTCCAGGTCATGAAGACTACACAGAGTTTCGTGTGTGGCTAGAGGATCAATTGGACGCAGTAGCTGCTAACGAAGTAAATCCCGGTCGAACACAAGCCTTTCACAGATTAAATCAGACCGAATACCGCAATGTGGTTCGCGACTTATTGCACCTTGATATTGATGTCGATGAGTTGATTCCAGCCGATCCGCCAGATCAGTTTGGATTTGATAACAACGCGGAAGTGTTGGCGTTATCGCCGGTACTTATGGAGCGCTACGTTTCTGCTGCGCACAAGATTGCAGAATTAGCCGTAGGTGCATCACCTCGAGGGGCAGCTGTTAAAACCTACGAAGTACCTCTCAATCTGATTCAGGACGATCGTTTAAGTGATGAGTTGCCATTTGGTTCTCGTGGTGGTGCTGCAATTACTCACAATTTTCCTGTCGACGGTACATATAAGATCAACGTCAAACTTCAAACTAACTATGTGGATTTTGTGCGTGGCTACGATCAACCCCACGAGATGGAAATTAGTCTCGACGGTGAGCTGTTGCAGGTAGTGAATTTTGGTGGAGATGCCCCAGGCACCCCGGCCCCCTACAGTTACGCTGGCAACATTCGTGGCAGTGATGACTGGGAAGAATTCATGATGGCCTTTGCCGAGCAAGGTTTTGAGCTGGAGCTAGATATCAAAGCAGGGCCTCGCGTTGTTGGTGCTACTTTTCCAAGAGAGATCTGGGAGCAAGAGGGTATCCTGCAGCCGCGACTGTTCGGCTACCACCTGGCAGTAACCGAGCTTCCCGATGCGAATCCCAGCGTAGGGGAAATCTCAATAGAAGGGCCATTATCCGTTGCTGGACCTGGGGACACACCAAGCCGTAATCGCATCTTTAGTTGCGTGCCAGCAACTACCGATGAAGAACCTGCTTGTGCCCGTGAAATCTTAAATGATTTGGCGCAACGCGCTTACCGTCGTCCCGCTACTGAAAGCGACATCGATGAGCTACTCGGATTTTACGAGCAGGGACGCCGTGACGGTGGCTTTGATGCTGGAATTCAACTCGCACTGGAGCGCGTGCTAGTGGCTCCTGATTTTCTATTCCGCATTCAACGAGATCCAGAGAACACGAGTGGCAGTGATGTTTATCAGATCAGTGACATTGAACTGGCATCTCGACTTTCTTTCTTCCTATGGAGCAGTGCGCCAGACGATGCGTTAATGGAGCTCGCGGTTGCAGGGTCGCTTCGAGATCGTGATGTATTGGAAAATGAAGTGAATCGAATGATGGCTGACCCGAAAGCCGATGCCTTCATTAACAACTTCGTTGGCCAGTGGTTGTATTTAAGAAATCTCAACAATCATTATCCTTTGCCCTCTGCCTTTCCTGAGTTTGATGAAAACCTGCGAGACGCATTCAAGCGTGAAACTGAATTATTCATCGATGATCAGATTCGTGCTGACCACAGCTTGCTGGATCTGCTCAGTGCAGACTACACATTCATTAATGAAAGATTAGCCGAGCACTATGGCATACCTGATATCTACGGTAGTCACTTTCGCAAGGTAACCCTGGATGGTAATCAACGTGGTGGCTTATTGGGTCACGGAAGCTTGATGACGGTGACGTCCTATCCAAACCGAACTTCCGTTGTGTTGCGTGGAAAATTTGTGTTGGAAAATATGCTTGGTTCTCCACCCCCTGAGCCGCCACCTAACGTGCCGGCATTAGAAGAAGCAGGGGAAGATGGCAGGCAGCTCACAATGCGAGAGGCCATGGCACAACATCGAGAAAATCCTGCTTGCCGTGTTTGTCACGCTGCCATGGATCCTATTGGATTTTCTTTGGAAAATTACGATGCAGTAGGTAAATGGCGCAATCGGTTTGCTGGAGTAGAGGTCGATGCTTCTGGGCTCTTACCCGATGGTGCTGCATTCGATGGCCGTAATGGCCTGCAACAATTGTTATTAGATCGTCCCGATGATTTTGTCGGAACAGTAACTGAAAAACTTCTGACTTACGCCCTGGGGCGTGGAGTTGAATATTACGATATGCCAACAGTACGATCGATCGTACGTACGGCCAAAGAGGACAACTACCGTTGGTCCTCAGTTATTTTGGGTGTAATCGAGAGTGCTCCATTCCAAATGCGGAGAACTGAACTATGATCATTACCAAGAAAGCGCTTTCTCGTAGAACAGTGTTACGAGGGCTAGGTGCAAGTCTGGCGTTGCCGATTCTGGACAGCATGGTGCCTGCGTTGTCATCCCATGCACTGACAACTCAACCAGTGAAACGACTGGGTGTTGTGTATGTGCCAAATGGTATGGCTATGAAAGCCTGGACACCGGTGAAAGAGGGCGCCGATTTTGAAATCACCCGAATTCTTAAGCCGATGGAAGCCTATCGCGATCGCATGCTGGTGATCAGCGGTTTAAATGGCCCACAAAGTAACGCTGGTGTGCACGCTAGTGCATCAACGCGGTTCTTAACAGGCGCCATCCCCAAACGGGTTGAATCTGATCTGCAAGCCTCGACTTCTATTGACCAGATCGTAGCGCGCCAATGGGGTCAGGAAACACAATTGTCTTCACTAGAGTTGGCACTGGATGAAAATGATGTGTTTGGTTCCTGCGATATTGGATTTAGTTGCCAATACACCAGCACGATCTCCTGGCGTGATGAATTTACGCCATTGCCAATGGAGACCAATCCGCGCTTAGTATTTGAAAGACTGTTCGGTGATATAGGTACTACTGATCCAAAAGTTCGACTAGAGCGCATTCAAAAAGATCAAAGCTTGCTCGATTCAGTAATGCAACGAGTTGCAGAACTTAACCGTGAAGTAGGTGCAAGCGATCGCGCGAAGCTGGAACAATATCTGGATGCGGTGCGTGATGTGGAACGCCGTATTCAAATGGCTGAAGCGCAAAGCAGTCGAGAACTGCCAGAAGTAAATCAGCCATCTGGAATACCTGGAACATATGAAGAGCATGCGAAATTGATGTTCGATCTTCAGGTATTGGCGTATCAAACAGACCTCACTCGCGTGATTACTTTTATGCTGGGACGTGAATTAAGCGGTCGCACATTTGCAGAGATTGGTGTGCCGGATTCTCATCATCCAACATCACACCACCGTGACGATCCTGTGCTGTACGAGAAAGTTACCAAGATCAACGAGTTTCACACTAGCTTGTTCGCTTATTACCTGGACAAGATGGATGCCACCTCGGATAGTGAAGGCTCATTGCTTGATAACACCTTGCTGCTTTACGGCGCTGGCATGTCTGATAGTAATCAGCACAGCAATGCTGCGTTACCACTATTGTTGTTTGGTGGTGCTTCCGGAGCTATGCAAGGTGGTCGTCACTTACGCTACAAAGATGGAACGCCTATTAGTAACTTGCATCTCACCATGCTAGACAAGATGGGCATGCCTGTAGAACAGTTTGCCGATAGCACTGAGCCACTCGACTTGTTGAGTGAAGTGTAAGTTAAAACATGCTCGTTTCACTTTGCCAATCATTGCGAGAGATTGAAGTTAAGCATTCAATTGCTCATGTAGTTGCAGTTTGTATTCTGAGCTTCGTGCAGGTCTGCCTTGCTAGTGAATTACTTGCCAGTGAACTAATAGACGCCACTAAATCTCAAGATATCGAGCTCGTCACTTCACTCTTATCTGCTGATGCTGATCCGAATTCGCCGCAGGCCGATGGTGCGACTGCATTGCATTGGGCCACTCACCGCGAAGATGCGGAAATTATGGAAGCATTGTTAGCCGCAGGAGCTGATGTTGATGCAGCTAATCGTCTGGGCGCAACAGCATTGTTTATCGCTGCCAGAAGCGGCCGTAGTGATCTGATTGATATTCTATTGTCAGCAGGTGCCGATCCTAACGCCACACTCACGGTAGGAGAGACACCATTAATGTCGGCTTCTCGCACCGGAGCGTTGCAAGGTGTTAATCAGTTAATAGAAGCGGGCGCTGAAGTGAACGTAGCAGAATCGTCGCGCGAACAGACGGCATTGATGTGGGCGGCTGCGCAAGGTCATGTTGATGTGGTTGACGTGCTTATCAATGCTGGAGCAAATCTCGAATCTAAATCAAAAGTCCGACCCATGCTGATGTTTGCTGATGCAACCAATGGTGGCGCTTTTGATCAGGGTGTCACAGAAAATTTGGGTGGCTACACAGCTTTGTTGTTTGCTGCGCGTAATGGCCATATCGATGTTGCGCAATCATTGTTGGCGGCTGGTGCAAACATCGATAGTCAGGCTGGCAATGGGTCGAGTCCATTGGTAGTAGCAACCCATAGTGGTCACACTGAGTTAGCATTAATGTTGCTGCGTGAAGGTGCTGATGCCAATTCAATGGGAGCAGGCTATACCGCTTTACACGCAGCCATTCTTCGTGGTGATTTAGTTGCGGTTGACGCGTTGTTAGATCACGGCGCGAATCCTGATACCAGATTGGAAAAAGCCAACCCTGTGCAGCGCGCGAGTGAGGACTGGGTTTTAAAATCTCCTCTGATTGGCGCTACGCCCTATTGGATTGCTGCCAGTTTTCGTGAAGCAGAGATTATGACGAGATTGGCTGAGGCTGGTGCTGATCCATTACTTAACAATGAAGAACAGTACAGACGGTTGCGCGATAGAGAGTCACGTATCAATCCGCCAGCGCCGGAAGTAGTAGGTGGGCTCGCTAGTAGCTTGCAAGCAGCCGTACGAGGTGACAGCACTCGGCAACGTTTCTACGTTCAAGCTAACCCTGATCCGGTTGGTGAAGAGCGTAAGGCATTAGAAGCCGTCATCGTTGCAGCGGATCACGGCGTCGATTTAGATCACAAAGATTTCACTGGCAATGCGGCAATACATGATGCCGCTGCAAGAAACCTGGCCACAGTTGTACGTGAACTGGTGGAACGAGGCGCGGATATCAACCTCGTTAGTGGCTCAGGACGTACTGCATTGGATTTTGCCGAAGCGGCGGAACGTCGATTAGGCCGCGGCATCCTGGCGCAAGAAACTCCCGACTATGTTGGCCCAACAGCTCGCCAGGTATTGGAAGAGCTCGGCGCGGGTCGTCCTAAATAAAACCCTATTCTGGTAAGGCGTAAACCACAAGCTCAGGAGTTGGTGAGTTGTTGATACCAACTGCTATATATTGTTTGCCATCGACCGAGTAACTCATCGGTGCACTGCCAGGATTCGCTGGCAAATCAATCTGCGCCAATTCTTCACCAGTCTCTTTGCTACGGGCGATCAATTTCGGTCCGTAACCCATGTTTTGACCATGTATCAGCAAAGTTGAGGTCACTAGTACAGGATGACGGCCACCGCCTCCGAGCGGAGGAAGATCAACTCCTTCCAGAGCGGAGCTGTTCTCAACTCGCGCCATGCCATCACCATTAGGTACCTGCCAAAGAATTTCGCCCTGATTCATGTCGAATGCAGTAATGGTGGAGTAGGGTGGTTTTAAGAGTGGAAGACCGCGCGGGCCAGGAACACCTCTGTTCGCCAAGCGGTAGTAGTTAAAGTTTGATTCATCCTCAGGCAAGGTGCCCATAAACGGGGTAAACGCGCCGTTGGATGCAGGGACAAACAACACATTTGTTTCCGGGTCGAAACCAGCGCCAGGCCAGTTGGCACCACCTCCTGCACTTGGTACAAAAATTGTTCCCCGCTTCCCATCTTCTTCCGGCAAGCTCGCAGGCGTATACAAAGGTCCATAGACATAGTCATCAATGATGTCGATTGCTTCGGCTCTTAACTCGGGAGTGAAATCAATCAGATCATTCTCAGTTAATCCCTGCACGACGAAAGCGGGAGGCTTGGTTGGGAATGGCTGCGTAGGCGAAGTACGTTCGCCGGGGATAGTGCCCTGTGGCACTGGTCGTTCTGGAATAGGCCATACCGGCACGCCAGTAGCGCGATCAAACACATAGGTAAATCCTTGCTTGGTTACCTGTGCGATTGCTTTGATTGGGCGACCGTCAACTACGATGTCCATCAGGTTGGGTGCAGCCGGAGTGTCATAGTCCCACACTCCATGATGAATCATTTGAAAGTGCCAAACTCGTTCGCCAGTGCTGGCATCTAATGCAACTACACTCTGGGTGAATAGATTGTCGCCGGGTCGATGACCTCCGTAAAAGTCATTGGTTGGGGCTTCAGTGGGCAAGTAAACATACCCAAGTTCAAGATCTGCACTTAGTTGAGTCCAAACGCCACCATTCCCAGTGTAGCGCCAGGATTCTTCCTGCCAGGTTTCAACACCAAATTCACCTTGTTGGGGAATGGTGTGAAATGTCCAAATGAGTTCGCCGGTGCGAACGTTGTACCCACGTACCCAGGTTGGTGGGCGCTCTTTGTAGTGCGGTCGATTGGAGGTAATGTGCTGCACTACCAATACATCACCCACTACGATTGGAGGCGATACACCCCCAAGAGGTAGGGCGCCTGTGTAATCCAAGACATCCCGATCTGCTCTCGGGATGCCGGCAGTCATGTCGATTCGACCCCCAGCAAAGTTTGGATCCAGCTCACCGGTTTCAGCATTAACTGAGATGATGAAGCCGTCATTGGACGGAAGGAAAATTCGTGCGTCATCCCCATCGCTCCAATAGGCCACGCCGCGATGATGAAAACCAAGTGGGCTAATGGGTTCGCCTGATAGATAAACTTCTGGATCGTGTATCCATAACACTTCTCCTGTGGCAGCATCCAACGCTGCAATCTGGTTTAGTGCGGTCAACATATAAAGCACACCATCTACCATCAACGGAGTTGCCTGCATTCTTCCGAAGCTGATATCAGCATCAGGACCGAGAAGTGCTTCAAAATCTAGTGCGCCATCTACAGATTCCCAACGCCACGCCACTTCAAGTGAAGCGAAATTATCACCATCGATTTGCTCTAGCGAAGTGTACTTGGTGGAACCCGCATCAGAGGCATAACTGGGCCACTCACCATTAGAACTACCTTGTTGTCCGGTTGCTCCATTGGAAAAGAGCGTCAGCCCAATCAAAAAAATGAAATAGCAATGAGGTTTTCTAATCGGATTATTCACAGTTGTTTTCATTGTTGTTCGCTTCGTTGTAATCGCTATATTCAGGATCAATCCTGAGTCCATGAATTGCTCAAGCTTTCTCGCTCAACCCGTTGACCGCGAATGAAGACGTCATCGATCTCACGAGAATTGTTTATATCATCCAAAGGATTTGCATCAAGAATGATGAAATCCGCCGCTTTCCCTTCTGCCAGCGTGCCCACATTGGTTAAGCCGAATGCCTCTGCTGCACGAGACGTTGCAGCGATTATGGCTTCCATCGGTGTCATGCCCATACGAACGAACAAAGAAAGCTCTACATGATCAGCATAACCGAAAAAGTCCCCAACAGCCCCAGCGTCAGTGCCTAATATGACATGATCTTTTAGTTTAAACAGATTGTCTGTCAGCATGGCTGACCGTTGTTGAGCTGCCTGGGGTCTGTTGTTTGAGGGTCTGACATAGGCTGCGTTCAATTCGTCCAAAACAGAAGTGGGTACTTGATCGAAAAAGAACGAGTCCTGAAAAGCTGGAATGTAATAAGGCTCGCTCTTAGTAATCATGCCTAATGTTGGCACGATAAAAACATTGTTGCGCTGCACTAAATCCAGATAGTCATCATCCACGGCTCTGTCATAGGGCATATGGATAAATCGCCGGTTGCCTAACTCAACCAACATTTTGTGATCGGCTAAAGTAGTGGCGTGAGCAATAATACGCATGTCGTTATCTTGCGCCTTATCAAGCACTGCCCCATAAACGTCAGGAGAAAGTTTTATTTGTGCTCCGCGGCGTTCATCTCTCGCGTCTACCCAAATTTTTGCGATTGCGTATCCATCTGATGCCAGTTGATTCACGGTTTCAATTGCTTCTTCAGCTGAACTGATTGGATGGACTCCCCAATAATCAGGATCGTCAGTAAATCTTGGGTTTGGTCCTCCTCCAGGTGAACCCATTCCAGGTGACAAATGGTATCGAGCACCACCAATGTTTCCTTTGAGCTGCTCGAGTTTCACCCTAAGTGCCACGTCTTCCTTATCACTGCCAGTGGAGATAATTGTTCCTACTCCGTAGTAAGCGTGGCGATATAAATGGTCGGTTAAATTCTCTTCAGTAAAGTATTCTGAGCCCCAAGCACCATACGCTTCCCAACCCAGATGAGCGTGGGTATTTACTAATGCGGGCATTAGGGTTTTGCCGGACAGATCATGCACAACTGCATCACCAGGAATGCTTGCAGGTGATCCGTTGCCAATGGATTGGATAACACCTCGCTGAATAATGAGGTATCCGCGCTCAATTGTGTCGCCGTCACCTATGATTAAACGCGCATCGAGAAAAACTTGCGCAGCAGCGTCCTGGTCTGATCGTTGAGCAAATGCAGGGCTGGCAACCAGCGTCAAGAGAGCGGTGATGACAATAAGAATGTTAGAAATTGGCTTCATCTGGTTTGCTCGGTACATTCTTCGCGTTTTTGTATCCCGGTCCCTAGCATAACCAAAGTTTTGACCAGTTGAATGCAGATTTCGAAATAGAGACGAATTATTGAGACGGGATGTGTCAGTGTCTCCGGTGTCTTTGCTGACACAGACAATATCCAGTAGGATTCCTAGCGGTTCGGTCCGATAATCACAATTTTAAACATCGCTGGAATTCTGGTCTGACCAACGATGAAGAATAAAAAGTAATTAGTAGAGGGGAGATCTCACCATGTCCATGAAAACGCTAATTCGCTCGTTTCTCTTATCGATTGCGCTGGTCAATGTTTCTGCTTACGCGGACGATCATCTGCCAATTGTCGCTCCAGGAGAGGTGGGATTCGATGCTGCCAAGCTCGCGCAAATTGATTCCTTTTTTGAGCAGAAAGTCGCTGATGGTGAGATCGCTGGCATTGTGACTCTCGTAGCGCGCCAGGGGAAAATTGCTCACTATAGTGCCGTCGGTTATCAGGATGTGCAGCGTGAGATTCCAATGGAGACTGATACGATTTTCCGTATCTATTCCATGACTAAAGCCATCGCAACTACTGCTCTAATGCAACTTTATGAAGAGGGCGC
Organism: uncultured Pseudohongiella sp.; assembly: GCA_965262465.1. Classification (GTDB taxonomy): domain Bacteria; phylum Pseudomonadota; class Gammaproteobacteria; order Pseudomonadales; family Pseudohongiellaceae; genus UBA9145. The sequence goes on from OZ253535.1 coordinate 646,540, forward strand.
CTTTCAGTTAACCGATCCACTCTCTCGTTACATTCCCGAAATGGCTAATCTTGAAGTTCTGCGTACTCCAACTTCCGATATAGATGACACTGTCGAGTTGGAACGCCAGCCAACCGTTCAAGACTTGCTTCGTCATACTGCCGGTTTTTCCCATGGCCTCGGAACCAGTGCATACGATGAAGCGTTCGTAGGTTCCGGAATTTTTAGCACCGAAACATCACTGGAAGAAATGATGACCTTATTGTCTGAGATTCCTCTAGTTAACCAGCCCGGCTCACAATATCGCTACAGTGTTGGTCCAGATGTCGCGCTTCGCTTAGTGGAAGTGTTGTCAGGAATGGAAGCAGATGACTATCTTGCGCAGAATCTTTTTAGTCCGCTTGGTATGTCTGACACTGGTTACTGGGTTGGACCTGATAGGGCATCACGTCTGGGTCCTGTGCATTGGATGCGAGATGGCGAGCTAGTGCCAATTGATAATGAATACGGCAATCCGCAAGGTGGCGTACTCATAGAACCTTGGTCGGTAAATAGTTATACCTTCGAACATGAGTTCAAAGGAGGAAGCTATGGCCTACTGTCCACCGCTGAGGATTATTGGAAGTTTGCCCAGGCAATGATGAATGGCGGTGAGCTGAATGGGGAGAAAATCCTGGGCTCGCGTACGGTTGATTTCATGGCCAGCGATCACTTCACTGAAGAGCAACGATTTTCCGATGCGCTTACCTGGGGTTTAGGATTCGCTGTTGTAGAAAAGCCCGGTCAGATGGGTTTTCCGATGAGCGAAGGAACCTTCTTTTGGGGCGGAGCTGCAGCAACAACTTTTTGGATTGATCCGGTGGAAGAGATCGTAGTGGTTGGCATGACCCAACACATGGCAACGCCAGGAACTGGCGCGATCCGAGGGCAGCTCGCTGCGATGGTGTATGGCGCACTTGCGGACTAGCTCAAAACACCCAACAAAAAATGAGTAATGCACGGCCGCCATTGGATGGCATCACTGTTGTTTCAATTGAGCAAGCAATCGCTGCTCCATTGTGCACCAGACAGTTATCTGAGTTGGGCGCTAGGGTTATTAAAATCGAGCGCCCGGACGGCGGTGACTTCGCGCGTTACTACGATAACCGGGTTAGCGGTCTCTGTTCTCACTTTGTGTGGACCAACCGTGGTAAAGAAAGTCTTACCCTCAATCTCAAACATGCCTCTGCGCAAGAAGTGTTAAATCGTCTTCTTCACAAAGCAGATGTATTCGTTCAAAACCTTGCTCCTTCTGCCGCGGCTCGCATGGGGCTCGGATATGAGTCGCTGAAAAATCAATTCGACCAACTCATTGTATGCAACATCTCCGGGTATGGAGATTCCGGCCCCTATGCAAACAAGAAGGCCTACGATTTATTGGTTCAGGCGGAAGCGGGATTTCTGACCGTGACCGGCACAGAAGACTTGATGATCAAGAGTGGTGTGTCTATCGCTGATATTGCGGCTGGTATGCAAGCTCACTCTGCAATCCTTGCTGCATTAATTCAAAGAAGCAAGACAGGCCAGGGCAGTTGCATCGATATTTCCATGTTGGAAGCCATGGTGGAATGGATGGGTTTCCCGCTTTATTACGCTTATGAAGGAGCCGAGCCACCGCCGCGTTCAGGCGCAGATCACGCCAGCATCTATCCCTATGGTCTCTTCGTTACAGGTGACGATGAAGTTATCATGTTGGGGATTCAGAATGAGCGTGAATGGCAGGCTTTTTGTGCCGACGTGTTAGGCGATTCCGAGTTGGCGCAGGACCAACGGTTTAACACCAATGCGAATAGAGTGCTCAATAGAACTGCACTAAAAGAAATCATTGACCGATGTTTCTCGCAAGCAGGCGCAGATCAAATCATTGACCAATTGAACTCAAGTAAAATTGCTTTCGCTCGGGTTAATAACCTCGAAGCAGTTTGGAACCACCCTCAGTTGCAAGCCTTGGAAAGATTTATAGAGGTGGAAACACCAAATGGTCTGGTAAAAAGTTTGTTACCGCCGGGGAAAAATTCAAACTATGAGCCCGACATCAAAGCGGTGCCTGGTCTAGGTCAACACACCGACAGCATTCTCGAAGCGCTAAATTTTTCTGCAACAGATATATCAACGCTTCGAGAAGAACAAGCTGTCTAGTTTTCTCTTTTCTTTTAACTGACCCTGTCTTTAACGCTGGTCAGCATCAGTGTTTGCACGAGAAATGATGTAGGCGCGAATCGCTTCAGCCTCACCATCTTCGAGCACATTGGCGAATGAGATCATGCCATTGTCTTGCAATGCACCTTCTAACACGACTTCTGCCCAAGCATCTTCCGTTACCATACGGCTGCTACGCCGTAAGTCCGGGTAAGTATCTGGTCGTAGACTGATGCCATCGTTACCGTGACAAACGGCACAGGTTCTGTTGTATGCCGTTTCACCTGCCGCAATGATTTCATTTGGCGCATCGGTTTGCGGAATATCGAAATCCACATCTGTTTCGGTTTCAACAGGAACTCGTGGCAATTGCGCCGTGCCGCCGATTTTATAAACCAAAATCCGAGAATTGTTGCTCGATGCAATTGTGGTTGATGCCGCTGCGCCTGGTCCTTCAGAAGGTAGGGCGGGTGAACCAACCAACAAGGCAAGGTGTTGCTGGCCATCAACTTCAAAGGTGGATGGTGCAGCCATGACGCCAGCCTGGGTGAGTGTGGACCAAACACGTTCACCGGTTTGATCGTCATAGGCGACAAATTCACCTGAGCGATTGCCCTGGAAAACGAGTCCCGCCGCAGTACTTAAAACTCCTGCAGGTCCATTTTCCACTTCATGCTTTACTCGCCAGACTTCTTCTTGAGCAACAGGATCCCAGGCTTGCAAGAAAGTACCTTGCTCAGGCAATCCCGGAGTGCTCATTACTAAACCGAATCCGCGTCCCAAATCGATTCCAGTATTCCAGCCTGAATCATTCACAACAAATTCGTTGTCAGCAATGTAACCCATGTAGTTTTCAGTAATGGGAATGTAAACCAGGTTGGTGTTTTGGCTGAATGACATGGGGTACCAGTTATGTCCACCTAAGGCACTGGGCGACGCAATAAATGGTGTGCCTGTTAAGTCATAACGTGCATCTGGATTTTCAACTGGACGGCCGGTTTCTAAATCAATGTGGGTTGCCCAGTTAACGGGTACATAGTTTTCTGCAGAAATGAGTTGTCCAGTGGCAGCATCAAGCACATAAAAGAAACCGTTCTTTGGTGCTTGCATAACAACACGCCGCTCTTCACCGTCGATTTCCAGATCCGCCAGCATAATGTGTTGCGTTGCTGTGTAGTCCCAGGTTTCACCTGGAGTAGTTTGGTAATGCCATCGATAGCTTCCATCATCAGGATCGAGAGCAACGATAGAAGTTAGAAACAGATTATCTCCGCCCCCTGGGCTGCGCAGAGATTGGTTCCATGGAGAACCATTACCAACACCTATATATAGAAGGTCGAGTTCAACGTCATAAGCCATGGCATCCCAGACTGTGCCACCACCGCCCAGGTTCCACCACTGACCAGTCCAGGTGCTGGCTGCATCGAATAGTTCGGGTTGTTCGAATGGCTCTGAAGGATTACCGGGCACGGTGTAGAAACGCCAGTTCTGTTCGCCAGTTTCAACATCGTAAGCAGTGACGTAACCGCGCACACCATATTCGGCGCCACCGTTTCCAATAATCACATTTCCTTTGATGACTCGGGGCGCACCCGTGATGGTGTAGTTCATATCGGGATCAACAGTTTGAGCTTCCCACTGCACTTCACCGGTTCTGGAATCGAGTGCAATTAGGCGGCCATCCAATGCGCCTACGAATACTTTTCCTTCCCATACTGCGACACCGCGGTTCACTACATCGCAGCATGCTTTGAATCCTGTACTACGATCCACTTGCGGATCGTACTCCCACAACAATTCGCCACTGCGAACATCAAACGCCCAAACATTACTCCAGGACGTAGACACGTATAGCGCACCATCAACAACTATTGGTGTAGCTTCTTGACCGCGACTGGTTGTCATATCGGCATACCAGGCTAATCCCACTTCATTCAATGTGTCTCTGTTGATTTGCGTGAGGGGGCTGAAGCGCTGTTCATCATAGGTGCGGCCATAACTCATCCACACTTCAGGTTCGGTAGGTGCGGCAGCAAGCCGTTCAGCATTTACGGTGGCGCCAAAGCCAGAATCAGATTGCGCATACGATGCAATGGAGATTAATCCAGTAGTGCAAAGTAACAACAACGTAAGCAGGTTTCTCATTGGCAAGATATCCTTGGGTATTTCTCTTCAGAGTATAAAATTTCGGCAATTATAGGGATTTCTGGGCGTGAGGGGCAGGTCTCGCGGGATAAAGAGAGAGTATTAGTCAGCCCACTTGCGGCCCACTAACCCTATCTACGACATACTTTTGATTGTCAGCACCATAATGTCCTGATCAGTCATGCGCCATTTGATATTGAAGTCGTACAAACTCATCCCATACTGCTTTTGATCGTCTTCTTTAACTCGCCAGGCAGGACGCGGATCTTGTTGCAAAATGGCAGCGATCAATTTTTTAAGATCCGGGAAATCTGCTTTGTATTCTGCGAGGGTAGTTTCAGCTTCTTCAGAAAATAAAATTCGAAAGTCTTTGCCTGGAGCTGAGTTGGCGAATCCGCCTGTCGCACCTTCAACATCATCTGCGTAAGGCACATAGGGTTTAATATCTAATACTGGTGTTCCATCGAGAAGATCAATGCCGCCAACTTTAAGCACAATCCGGTCATCTACTTTTTCATAACCTAGATTTTTCACGACTGACATGCCGATGGCATTGGGACGAAATGGAGAGCGACTAGCGAAAACTCCTACTTTAGTTTTTCCGCCTAAGCGAGGGGGTTGAACTGTGGGCGTCCATCCTTGTTTCTCTGTTGCATGGAAATGGAACAGCAACCAAACATGAGAGAATTGCTCCAGCTCGCGCAATGAGTTGGCATCAGTGAATGTCTCATTAAGAATCAATTCGCCATGTGCCTCGGCGACCAAATTAGGTTGTCTCGGAATAGCGAACTTCTGTTTGAATGGACTCTTTATGTATCCGATGGGTTGATAGTGAATGGACTCATCATAATGTGAACTGCTCAATCCTGCATCGCCTCATAGACCATCTGTAATGCAATATCACTGGTAAACGGAGTGTCTGTTGGTCCGCCCCATTTTTGCACCATGTACACAAGGTAAAAATCGTTCTCTTCATCAACGATAAAGATAGTGCCGCCAATGCCGCGCCAGCCGAAATTGTGTGGACCGTCGGCATCATCAGAGGTTGGCTGTAAATGAAATCCCAACCCCCAGTCACCAGTTTCACCGTAGAAGAAGTACTGGCGAGAAACTTCGTCACCCAGTTTCTTTTCTCGCATCTGATCAATAGTGCTGGATTGTAGAATCCTATTGCCATTTAATTCGCCGCCATTGAGAAGCATGAGGGCAAACTTGGCGTAGTCTGCGGCGCTAGAGTTTAGGCCGTGGCCTCCAGCAAGCAATCCTCGAGGGGTGGTATTGTCAGTCATGGGCCCGTAAATGGGTTCGGCAATACGATAAGCCTTCTCGGTTGGTACCCAGAAGCTAGTATCGTGCATGGCGAGAGGGTCAAATATTCTTTCTCGCAGCAGTTGATCCAGGGTTTGATTCGTCGCGACTTCCAATACTGCGCCTAATACATCAGTAGAGTGACCGTAGTGCCATGCAGTGCCTGGTTCAAACAGCACCGGCAAAGTTCCAATGCGCATCGCAAGTTCATTGGCAGTTATCAAGTTAAAAGCATTCATGAATGACTGATCGGCGTTAGCTGGATCAGGTCGTGTCAGTACATCAGGAAATGTGTCGCGATACATTGGTCCTAGAGGGGTGTTCATCGCGAAGGGTTGTTGCACAATGCCTGATTTATGGGTGAGTAAATGTTCAATTGTTAGTGTGTTATTGGCTGCTCGGATGTCCCCGGTATCGGGATCAATTACTTGTAAATCTGCGAAACTCGGAATGTAGTCGCTTACAGGATCATCAAGACTAAGTAGGCCATCTTCCACCAGGCTCATTGCAGCAACACTTATGACTGGTTTGGTCATGGAGTAAATGCGGAAAAGAGAATCTTTGTTAACCGGTGTGACTCCGTCAGAGGTTTGCGTTCCAACTGTTTCTAACACTCCAACACCGTCGCCATTTCCCACCCAGAGAAGTGCGCCGGCGATATGTTCAACATCCACAGCACGTTGCATTTCCCGTTTTATGTCGTCGATTTCAGATTGATCGATATTGAGGTTTAACGAATGAATAGACTGAAACGGTGAGCCACTTTGCTCTCCAATACTGATTTCAAACGTTGTGCTTGAAGTACAGCTTAGTAAGTACGAGGACAGTGTTAAGGCAATTAGTAGTCTCGACATGGATAAGTTCTCTTATGATTCCATTGGAGCCATTTCTTTTTTGAAGCGTTTAAAATTTTTCACGTAGGTCTCTGCGCTTAGCAGTAATCCTTGTTGTTGCTCTGGAGTGAGTTGTTTAATGACTTTTGCCGGCGATCCCATTACTAATGAACCATCGGGAATATCCTTGCCTTCCGTAACCAGACTATTGGCGCCGATCAGGCAGCCCTTACCAATTTTGGCGCCGTTCAACACAACAGAATTAATTCCAATTAGCGAGCCATCGCCAATGGTGCAGCCATGCAGCATAACCTTGTGGCCCACGGTCACATTCTTGCCAATAGTGAGAGGTACACCGGGATCCGTATGCAGTACAGACCCATCTTGGATATTCGAATTTTCTCCCACAGTGATCAGCTCATTATCACCTCTGATTACTGCGTTGAACCAAACGCTGGCATTGTTTTCCAGTTTCACTGAGCCAACTACTGTCGCATTGTCAGCAACAAAATAGTCGTCTCCAGCAATCTCTACTGCATGTTCTCCCAATCGATAAAGCATCGTAGTCCCCGAAAGAGTCCCTTAAAGAATTCCCTTAACTGTAGCGTATTTATTATGGTTGCTGCCGGATTGTACCTTCCATGGAATACCCCAAGGAACATCCAGTCTTCCGTGGCCCTGCAACTGCAACTGACACACGATTAGTTGAAGCTAATAACAGGTGTGACTCGGTATTGAGTGTTGTAGACTGCTCTGCAGAGGCACAACTCTAAGTACTCAAACTAGAAGAATAAATAAGAATCAGAACAACTAAGGAGGAGCTGTTATGTCGTTCCGAGTTCTCTTGTCCACCGGTGTCGCACTTTCAATTGCGACAGGTGTAATCGCCGAAGGCAATTTCGTCACTGGCGAAGGAGTCCCAAATCCAAATCCAGTAGTGACACGCAACTGGGGTGAGCTGCCTGATGGCAGGAATTGGGGTTCAACCGCAGGCATCGATATCGATCCTAATGATGGTCACATCTGGGCTTATGAACGTTGTGGAGCGAGTAGCTTCGGTGGCGGCACTCCAGTCAACTGTGACACCAATCCTGTAGATCCTATCTTCAAATTCAACCGTCACACTGGTGAAGTCATGGCCAATTTTGGTGGTGGCCTGATGCAAACGCCACACGGTATTCACGCAGCGGCTGATGGCACGGTTTGGGTAACAGACTTTGCTGCTAATCGAGACGGCACCAAAGGTCATCAGGTTCATCAATTCAGTGCTGACGGCGAATTGTTGATGAGCTTGGGTACTGCTGGTCAGGCAGGTACTGGCCCAGGCCAATTTAACCAACCAAACGATGTCATCGTTGGTCCTAATGGCAACATTTACGTTTCCGATGGGCACAATGGTCAAGGCATGACTTCCAACCAGGCAATGGAAGAGGGTCGTGCTGCTGGCAATACGGCTCGCATCATGATGTTTGATTCAGATGGCAACTTCATCAAGGAATGGGGTTCCATTGGGGTTCGTCACGGAGAATTCCGAACTCCTCATGCGATGGAGTTTGATGTGTATGGTCGTTTGTGGGTTGCCGATCGCGGTAATCACCGCATCGAAATCTTCGATCAAGACGGAAACTATTTAGAGTCACGTTACGCCTATGGTCGCATCAGCGGGCTCTTTATCACTGATGACAATATGGTTTACGCCATTGATTCAGAGTCTAGTCCTACGAATCACGTTGGCTGGCGCAATGGTGTTCGCATTGGTCCATTGGAAGAAGATCGTATCGTTGGATTGATTCAGCCATTTGAAAGACCAGATCGTGTGGGTCAGGGTACAGCTGGAGAAGGGGTTGCCGTTGATGCAGACGGAAATGTCTATGCAGCGGAAGGACCTAATTCACTGAGTTGGGCTGGTGGCGCATTCACCAAATACTCAAAACGCTAGCGTTTAGAATAGCGAAATAAAAAAGCCCGCAGCTGTTTAGCAGTTGCGGGCTTTTTCGTTGGTTTGAGTTTATTCGATTTCCATTAACACTTCGCCAGGTGTTACGCGATCACCCTTGGTCACATTTATCGCTCTGACCGTACCGGCGATGTTGGCGTTAATTTCAGATTCCATCTTCATGGCTTCAGTTACCAGCACAGCCTGTCCAGCGCTGACTGAATCGCCTTCATTAACCAGTACTTCGACAACATTGCCAGGCATTGCAGCGGTCACATGCCCTGGCTCAGTTGCTTTCTTGCGACTGCCAGCTTCTTCGGCGACATATTCATTCAATGGCTCAAAGATTACTTCTTCAGGCATGCCATCAAGCGAGACATACAATTTCCTTCGGCCACCTCCAAACTCACCAACACCGGTGATAGCCACATCATAAGATTCGCCGTGCACGTCGAGTTTAAACTCTGTTGCAGTTGCACTGGATGGACGATCTCCTGTGTCGATAGGCAACAACGCTTCTGGCTCTAGTGTGCCATCACTTCGTTGTTGTAAAAATTCTCGCCCGAGATCTGGGAACATGGCAAAGGTGAGTACGTCTTCTTCTGACTGGGCAAGGTCTGCAATGTCCTTCTTTAGCTTATCCATCTCTGGTGCGAGTGAATCTGCAGGACGTTCTTCAGAGTAGCTCTCATTGCCGATCGCCTTTTTTCTAATACTTTCATTCACCGTGGCGGGGGGTTGGCCATAGCCACCTTGTAAGTAGCGCTTCACTTCATTGGTAATCGTTTTATAGCGCTCACCGGCTAGCACGTTGTAAACCGCTTGGGTGCCAACGATTTGCGATGTTGGAGTGACTAATGGTGGGTAACCCAAGTCTTCTCGCACTTTTGGAATCTCATCGAATACATCGCGAATACGATCCAGTGCGTTTTGATCTTTTAATTGATTTGCGAGGTTCGACATCATGCCACCTGGTACTTGGTTAATCTGTACCGAAATGTCTTCACGAGTGAATTCACTTTCAAATTGATGATATTTCTTGCGCACTTCTCTGAAGTATTCACTGATATCAGTAAGCGCTTCCAGATCGAGGCCAGTATCGAAGTCTGTGCCTTGCAGCGCAGCAACTTGATATTCTGTTGCTGGGTGAGAAGTACCACCAGCAAAAGACGAGATAGCTGTATCGATGCGATCTGCCCCGGCTTCAATTGCTTTCAGCTGACAAAGCGGCGCCAGACCCGATGTTGCATGGCTGTGAATGGCGAGGGGTAAATCAACAGCTCCTTTTATCGCGGTCACCAATTCGTAAGTCGCATAAGGTGTAAGCAATCCAGCCATATCTTTAATGGCGATCGAATCAGCTCCCATATCTCGTAGCGATTCGGCTTGGGCTACGAACAATTCACTGGTGTGAACCGGGCTGGTGGTATAGCAAATCGTGCCTTGGGCATGCTTCCCGGATTTCTTGACTGCTTGCATTGCAGTTTCGATGTTGCGCAGATCGTTGAGTGCATCGAATACTCGGAACACATCGATACCGTTTTCCGCGGACTTTTGAACAAACGCTTCTACCACGTCGTCTGCATAATGGCGGTAACCTAATAAATTTTGGCCCCGCAACAACATTTGTAGTCGTGTGTTTGGTAGTGCTTGTTTTAGTTGTTGTAAACGTACCCAGGGATCTTCTTTAAGAAAGCGAATACATGCATCGAAGGTCGCACCACCCCATACCTCTAATGACCAGAACCCAATTGCGTCCAGCTTTTCACAAATGGGCAGCATGTCTTCGGTTCGCATTCGAGTGGCGATGAGTGACTGATGCGCGTCGCGCAAGATTACTTCGGTCACTTGAATTTGGTTATTACTGCTCATTGTCGATTCTCTTTAATCTAATCCAGTTTTTCTTAACGCTAAGAAGACCAGCCAGCGTAAGCAGCTATCGCTGCTGATAGTGCGAGTGCAACATCGCTCGGATGTCGCTTGTCTGAATATTTTGAAAGCTCAGGATGATTTGCAACAAAACTCGTATCAAACTCTTGGTTTTGGAAATCTTCATGCTTCAAAATTTGTTGGTAATAGTTTGCGGTTGTCTTGATGCCATGCAATCGCATGTCGTCGATAGCCCGTTGTGCTCTGGAAACAGTTTCTTCCCAGGTAAGCGACCACACTACGAGTTTTAAACACATCGAATCAAAGTAAGGAGGGATTTCGTAACCAGTGTAGATTGCGGTATCCACTCTTACCCCGGGACCACCGGGCGCATAGTAATGAGTAATTCGCCCAAAGCTGGGGAGAAAATCATTTTTAGGATCTTCAGCATTGATGCGCAGCTGCATGGCATAACCGCGAAAGCTTATATCGTCCTGTTGATAGCTAAGAGGTTTACCTTCTGCTATTCGCAGCTGTTCTCTGACGATGTCGACTCCAGTAATTTGTTCGGTGATGGTGTGTTCGACCTGGATGCGAGTATTCATTTCCATGAAATAGACATCATTTCCTGCGAGTAAAAATTCCACCGTGCCGGCACTGACATAACCAACAGCTTTGGCTGCTGTAACTGCCAGATGGCCTAGCTTTTCTCTCATCGCATTATCGATTTGTGGGCTTGGAGCAATTTCAATGAGCTTCTGATTTCGACGCTGTATTGAACAATCACGCTCGTAAAGATGAATTACATTGCCCTGCGTATCCGCCAACACCTGCACTTCAATGTGCTTTGGATTGACGATGCACTTTTCCATGAACACTTCGGCAGAGCCGAAGGCCTTGGTGGCCTCTGAAATTACTCGTGGGAATTGCTTGCGGAGATCGGCTTCATTATCACAGCGTCGGATGCCTCTGCCTCCTCCGCCGGAAGTTGCCTTTACCATTACCGGGTAGCCAATTTTCTCAGCTTCCTGCACCGCTTCTTCCACGTCTGCCAGATTTCCTTCAGAGCCGGGGGTCACTGGCACCCCGGCTTCCTTCATCGCAAGACGAGCCTGGGTTTTGTCGCCCATGCGCTGAATGACTTCTGCACTGGGCCCGATGAATATGATGTCCTGTTCAGCACAGAGTCGCGCCAATTCGGGATTTTCTGACAGGAATCCGTAGCCTGGATGGATCGCATCACAACCAGTTTCTACCGCCAGATTCACGATTCGAAGGGGGTCGAGATAGCCAGCTAGAGGATCTTCCCCCAAAGAATAGGCCTCAGATGCCCGTTTTACGAATAAGCCATAACGATCCGGCTCTGTGTACACTGCCACAGATCGAATGTTTTGTTCGGCGCAGGCACGAACCAGACGCAGCGCAATTTCGCCGCGATTCGCAATCAGCACTTTCTTGATGGCTGGTGAAGGCATGGGGGTGTCATTATCCATACCCCCAGAGCCTAGGCAAACGCTTGTTTGTATTAAATTTTTTCAGACTGTTTCAGCCTGCCGATTGACAAAAATGTGGACTGATAGACAGAGAAAAAATATTCTTTCCCTATTATAGAAGCACGTACTCCAGGATAAGAATGATGAAAAATAAACTGCAGGGGTGGGTCAACCGAACGTGCTACTACTATCTATTCATTTGTCTCGCGATTTACTCTCCTAATTCCGTCGCGCAGGAGGAGGTAGCCGGCCTCGTAGTCTCCGCGAGTGGTCAGGTTACGGCGCAAGACGCTACTGGCAGTTCCCGTCAGCTCAGTCGCCGCTCTGAAGTCAGAGTGGGAGACACAATCATCACCCAGGCAGATTCATTCGCTCAGATTCGCATGTCTGATTCCGCGATCATCGCGTTGAAGGAATCGACTCAGTTTCAGATTGTCGCCTATAGCTACGAAGACGATCCTGTTAACGATATCTCCACCATGAACCTCATCGAAGGGGGTTTCCGAACCATCACAGGTGCTATTGGGGAAGGCAATCTTGATGCCTACTCAGTGGCAACCGAATTTTCAATTATCGGCATTCGTGGTACTGACCACGAGGCAGTAATTGCCACCGACGGACTTTATACCGGTGTTTATGACGGCGGCACCTTGATGACCAACAATGGAGGAAACTTAGAGCTGGGTGTTGGGGCTGACTACGATTTCGGATATGCCAGTGATCCTAACCTGCCTCCAGTTGGTTTGATTCTCCAGCCAGATATCCTGGGTGATATCACGGTGCTTAATCTTCCAGATTTGGAAGAGGACGATGATCAGCAAGAAGAAGATGATGGAAATGATAATGCTGCAGATGATGCTGGTGATGATACGGCTGATGATGCGGACAACGCTGATGATGCAGACGATGCGGCCGACGGAGCGGCTGCTGACGCAAACGCTGACGATGCAAGTTCTGATTCGTCCGACCAGCAATCTGATAATGCAGGTGGTTCTACTGCTGGCGCTGCCACAGGATCAACTACAGCTGCTACTGCCACATTAAGCAGACCTGCAGCGACACCTGAAGAGACTCAGCAAACCACCGGTCTCGCTTTGACCGGTGATTCGACAGTTGAAGAAACGGTTCAGGTGGATGTGAACCCCAACGAAGTGCAAGGTGATGGCACCATTGCTTGTACCCTCAACTCAACTGCACCTGCCTGTCGACCCGTTGCAGATGGTGGAGGCACTGCTAATCCCGATCCAGACCCGGATCCGGAACCAGAGCCAGAACCCGAAGCCGAGCCGGAACCAGAACCAGAACCAGAGGCAGAACCTGAGCCCGAGCCTGAGACTGAACCCGAACCGGAGCCAGAGCCTGAGACTGAGCCGGAACCAGAACCCGAGCCAACTGTAGTTCTAACTGAAGCGGAAATTGAGTCTTTGACCAATGGCGCGTTCGTTGCCATTTCTTCAGATTCACCAGACGGAGGTTTCTTTACTGGTGTCAGCAACGCAATCGATGATCCTGAAAATGGAATCGCTGCCAAAGGTACCGAGTTCGGCCAATTCAATGATGCGCAAACTTCGGTTCTGAAACGTGGCGAGGCGCCAGTTGTTGATTTCTCCTCTGGTGTAGGTGGGTTCAATTTGAATTGGGGCGTTTGGGAAGCATCCGAATCTGCGCCAGCTCAATTGTTTACTGATCTCAATGATCCCACCGTAGTTGAGGACATTACGACTCCTATTGTGCTGGTCAATGCGACTCCAGCCCCTATCGCTGACCTAACCGGTAAAAAACAATTCACAAGTGTGCTTGATCATTTACTGCGTGCACGCGGGTTTTCGGACAACACCATTGGATCTGTGAGTGGCGGTTTTGTCATTGATTTCGCCACCGCTGAATTCACAGATGGTGTACTGGATATCTGTATTGGTGCCACTAGCTGTGATGATTCCGGAATAGGGACTACTTATTGGCCGATTCGATTTGAAGGAAACCTATTGCAAGAAGGCAATATCGGTAGTGCCAACATTGATTCTGAATTAGTGGGTGTAGCACAAATCGTTACGCAAGGCGCAGGTTTGTTCTTGGGCGAGGAGGCCGAAGGATTTGTATTGTCGTTCACATCTACCGGTACTGCAGCGAGCACTTCGGGCAAGGCAGTAAACGGCGCAGTTTTGTTTGGCGATCCCGTAGATGTCACCAGCAATTTCATTTTGACGGCAGAAGAATTGGCTAGCTTAACTCGCCTCGGATTCGCTTTATTTGTTCCACCAGAGTCTGGTTCAATTCCACTTAGTGGAACAGATGGGTTTTATTTCGGAGGCGCAGCTGACCCAGGCGGCGATAAGCCTATATTCACGGATTCAACAAATACCCTTGTCGGTAGCACGCTTCCTTTGAACTTTGAATTTTTGCTGCAGGGTGATTCTGCATTTACAACATTGGAACAAAATGTAGGTGGCTTTAACTTAGCATGGGGAATTTGGGAGTCATCATCAATAGGCGGGGCAACTCGTTTCCCAGATGCCACAGATGATGATCTATTAGAAAACGTTGTCAGCAATGTGTTGTTTGCTGCAGGAGCACCACTAGATGTTAATACTGTACTGAGTTCAGGCAGATTCGGAGTTTCCGAATTTCTTCTGTCAGGCCAATCGGCGGGTTCTGACAACTTGGTCAGAGGGTCATTCTTGCTTGATGTAGGAAATGGGGTATTACGCGATTTTAGATTACAGGTATGTCTAGGTAATTCAGAATGTTCCATTTCAGACAGGGTGTGGCGTAGCGATTTAATCACTAGTATTCCGCTAATAAGTGATGGCAACTATATCAATCCTATAGACCTTGGTGGTCGAGTGCTTGCTCCTCAACAAGGAGTCAGCACATTTTTCAATGGCTCTTTGCAGGGTAGCTTCGTAAGTAATGATTTAAGTGAAGTTGGATTTCTTGCCGGAGTAAGGTGGTTAGAGTTCGGCAGTAGTTTGTCGGGATCTAAGGAAGTATTAGATGCTGCATTGTTGTTCACAAGTTCAAATGCCCCCGTGTCTGGCCTACCCAACTCAGACCTTAATCAGATAAGCAGAATCGGTATTGTTCTGGGGGGTGACCTCAATCTTGAAATAGGGCAGACCTCCGACTTTTCAGGTGGTTTGCAGTTGTTTGCTAGTTCTCTTGGAGGATCAAGTTTTCCACTTTCAGAAACAGATGACTTTACTTTTCTGAGATTAGGAACAATTAGTCCAGATACCTTGGTGACTAATGTTGCGGGATTTAACTTGCATTGGGGTCTGTGGAATGGATTAGAAACCAATCCGTTGGAGTTTCGAGAATCGTACTATGGGCTGGGAGATATCGTAACTGAAACTATCACTGGACCTGTAGTTGGATTGTCTCTTGTCGAAACACCTTTCGGTGCATTCACCGGTCAAAAAGAGTTTTCCACTATTACTGACAGTCTTGTCGTTGCTGAAGATTTCGGTGACAACTCTATTCAATCTATCGTTGGGTCACTGACTGTTGATCTTGCATCAGGCAATGTATCTAACGGGCGCATTGATATTTGTGTTGGAACCGGAGCCTGTGATGCGTCGACTTATGGGGAAACCTTCTGGCCAGTATTTTTCAGTGGTGCATTTCTCGGCACTGGCTTTAAATCTTCGAGCTTCTCCACTGGAGACTTTGGTACTGAGCGCGCAGTTATTCGCGCGGAATCAGTCGGGTTCATAATTGGAGATCAGGCAGAAGGTTTTGTGCTGAGCTTTTCGTCTACTCGCGGGGTAGGTCAGGACGATGATGAAGCGCTCGATAACGCGGTTAATGATCCAGATCGATACGTGAATGGCGCGGTTCTATTTACCGGACCTCCTGGAAATGCTCTAACTGCGCCGGAGCCTTCAATCGATGCTTACAACGTGGACTGGGGCGCATGGGATAATCCATTGGAGCAAAATTGGGTTGTCGTTGATCAGTCTTCAACGGATCTCACGACAGTGAGCACCGCTGATTACCTGGCAACGGTCGATCCGACACCAGTCGCGAACCTGCAAGGTTCAGCAAGCTATGCCTCGGGTGCTGCATCCTCTTATGTAGGAAGTGGAAGTGCAGGGGAGGTGACGGATCTTGCCGCCGCCATGGACGTGGATTTCAATAGTGGATTGGTGAGCAATGGTCAGCTGCAAGTCGCGGTTGCTGGAAGCCAGGTCTGGTCCGTTGGATTTGAAGGATCAGTAGCCCACGGTAATGTGCAGCTAGATGCGATATCCGGCACGCTCTCGGAGTTTGGAACTACCGTTAGCGATTCGATCTCAGCCGATTTAGGTGGCGTGTTTATTGGTCCACAGGCTGAAGCATTTGTCGGAGGTTTTGATCTCCTTGATCAAGTCAATGGCCTCAATCAAGTAAACGGGCTGTATACGATAGAACGATAAACAGCGCATGAATATGTGCGCTGTATCAACTTCTGTTTCATAGGCATTACTAAAGCTTTGAATTTAATTCTTCGCTTATGTATTGTTGGCGCCTTCCAAATAACAACAGTGATACCCGAAGTTAACGGGTTAGGAATTTACGATGGAATTTGATCCCGCAGAACTCACTTCGCTAGCTATTACTTATGGTATTCAGCTGGCCTCTGCCATTGCCACATTAGTTATCGGTCTTTGGATCGTAAGCATTGTGGTGGGTGTGGTAGGCAAGATTATGGAGAAGAGCAACACCGACCCTTCATTGGTTGGCTTCATCCGCAGTCTGGTGTCTATCTTGCTGAAGATCATGGTCTACATCACAGCCATTGGCATGTTGGGTGTAGAGATGACCTCATTCATCGCTATCCTGGGTGCAGCAGGTTTGGCGGTAGGTATGGCACTTTCCGGTACTTTGCAGAACTTTGCTGGTGGCGTAATGATCTTGTTGTTCAAGCCATACAAAGTTGGCGACTTCATTGAGGCGCAAGGATACGCGGGTTCAGTAAAAGAGATTCAAATCTTTATCACTGTGCTTACAACTCCAGATAACAAGACCGTGATTATTCCAAACGGTCCGCTAGCCACTGGTTCGCTGATTAACTATTCCTCCCAAACGACTCGTCGCGTGGATTGGACATACGGAATAGCTTACGGTGATGACCTGGATAAAGCCTATGAGTTGTTGAACAAGTTTATTGCTGAAGATGAAAGGATTCTAAAAGACCCTGAGCCGTTCGTTGCTTTGTCAGAGCTCGCAGATTCTTCAGTAAACATTGTTGTGCGAGTTTGGGTTAATGCAGCTGACTACTGGGGCGTGCACTTCGACATGAACGAAAAAGTGTATAAACAATTCGAACGTGCCGGACTTTCGATTCCATTCCCGCAAATGGATCTGCACGTACACAATCCAGAGTAGTTTCTTCCCTGTTTTACTGTGTAAGCTTGGCGCGAATCTCTTGCGCCAAGCTTTCAGCAGCCTTTCTCGACTGACGATTTATTTTTAATCGTAATCTTCCACCGCCGCTACCCGGCGCGTTTTTAAACGTGCGCATGTTCTTGCCATTGAGCACAAGGTCAACGGTCCATAACTTTTGTTCGAGTCTGGCACCAGTCAAGTTTTCGATATCAATCTCGACGTACTTAACCCGGGTTTTCAAAAATCCCATCATTGAATCTAGAGTTTGGTATTCAACGACAACTTTGTCGCCTTCCAGATTCACCAGACCTTGTGTTTCAGTAAGTCCCATCGGATCGGCTACAGTAAATCCTACGTTGCCATCGTCATCGAAAAATTCTTGATACTTGGCATTCGCCAGATGACTGGTTCGTTCCATTGCCAGCTCGACGAACTGGGGTGCGTATCGCAGCCCAGCGTAATGACCCAAGAGAAACAATCCCCAACCAAAAAGTACATACATCGACCAAAACACAGTCGTGTTAGTCATGACATTGATGGTGATGCACAACAAGTTTACGGCGATAAATAAAATTGAATGGGTGCGAAAGCGTGCCCAAAGATAAGCTGCCTTGTCTTTGGCGATCTGCTCGTCTTCTAGCAATTCAACAGCTTTATCGACATCTTCTCGCTCAACGCCTACTTCACTGGCAATAGCTAGAAGCTCGTCGTAATCGACAGTGTTCTCTTGCTGTCTTTCCTGATCTTTAAGACTCAGCTTAATAATTTCAGCGACTTCTTCACTGCTGTAACGCCGATCAGTCGGATTGCTATTATCCACGCTCGGCGTATCAGGAGCTTGAGTGCTCTCGGATTCAGTATGTTCTTCGGATGCCATGTCCATATAATCTCCTGTGTAGCGCAATCTTGGTAGCCCAATTTTAGGGCATAGATTTGTTGGTGGATTGCGCCAAAAATAGTTCTCACCACACAATTGATGCGTAAGTTGCAACATTCGCGCCAGAACTGCCTTGAGTTGTTTGATACTGCTGAAGGCTAGGGAATACGGTGGGTTAGGGAGACATTGGGTTAATCGTGAGGCGGGTTCAGCGCGAATGCTGAGCGCCAAACTGACTAATGTCTGGCGAGATTGGCCATCTCAATCTCCAGTGATTACGGAACCTAAAAAATACTATGGCTGTAGAAAAAATGGATGCCAAAACAGCGCGGAAAGTCGCGCTTCATACCCAATTGCTTAACAGCCGTAATCGCTTGGGTGGCGGATTGAAGGCAACCCATGAGGCAATTCGTCAATTAGGCTACGTGCAGTTAGATACTTTGCATGTCGTTGCTCGAGCTCATCACCATACGCTGTGGAACAGGCTGCCAAGTTACCGCCTAGATCACGTCGACAAGCTGCAGCGGCAGGGAAAGGTTTTCGAACATTGGTCTCACGCGCTTGCCATTCTACCCATGGAGGACTATCGCTATTCTTTGCCCATGATGAATCGAATTGCATCAGGTGAAGTACATTGGTATCCCAAAAATAAAAAACAAACTGCATTTGTCCTTGACCGCATTCGCAATGAAGGCCCCTTAATGGCAAAAGATTTTGAAGATAAGCCAGGGAGCAAAGCGATGTGGGCAAGGGCGCCTTCCAAATTGGCATTAGAGCAGTTGTTTATGGAAGGTGAGTTAATGATTCCTCGCCGCAAAAGTTTTCATAAGGTCTATGATTTGAGAGAAAGAGTCTTGCCTGACTCGACCGATACGTCTGAACCAAGTTCCGAGGAGCTTTGCCGACATTTGATAGTTCGCTACCTGCGCGCGAACGCTTTCGGTCAGGCTAAGGAAATTTCTTATCTACGGAAAGGTCTGGGGCCAATAATGCGCCAGACCCTTTTAGAGATGAAGGAAGAAGGAATTGTCCTTGACGTCAACATTGGAAGCGAAAGCTACTTTATTTTAAGCAAAGAAAGTGATCTGTTTGAAAGCAAATTGCCTCCCAGCGGATTTCGTATTCTTTCTCCGTTTGACAACGCAGTGATTCAACGTAAACGCACCCAGGCGCTATTTGATTTCGATTACCAGATTGAATGTTATGTAAAAAAGGAAAACCGACAGTTTGGCTATTTTTGTTTACCACTGTTATATCGAAATCAATTAGTGGGTCGATTAGATGCGAAAGCAGATCGACAAGAGGGTGTTTTACAACTGTTACACCTGCATATTGAAAAGCCGGTTGGGAGCAAACAGAGTTTTTACAAAGCATTTAGAGCTGAGCTGAATCGTTTCGCCGAGTTCAATGGCTGCAACGGGATTCAATTAGAAAAAGTAAGTGGATGTCAGGAAGCAGCCCGATATCTCGGCTAGTCCTTGAGAGGATCTTCTCCCCGCACTATCACCAACAAGTTGCGAGCGATTTCCGCGGGAATTCCATACAGGCAGAGACCGATAAACCAGGGCAGCAACACATAAGGTGCTGGGCCCGATGGGCTAATCTCATGCCAGAGGGCACTCAATGACACGAATGCCATTAGTATCCAGCCAATTGAGGCGATCACGAGCAGAAATCCAGCCAGTAGGGTTGTCGGAGTTTTTAATTTTCCCGGATGCTGTTGGATGGTGGTGATAAGTTTCTGCCATGCCACCTTATGTGGGCGCAACAGGCCGACCGTGATACCTATCATTATTGCGGTGAAGAGCATCTAATTTCTCCTGAACCAGCAGAATAGCCTACCCGAGTCGAGATATCGCCAAAGGGAATGAATTCTGGACCTGGATCGAGTTCGTCTTGAGAACCTAAAAAAAGGTATCATCACGCGGTTTTTCACGGCCATACCCGCATGGCAAAGCAGGGTAAGCAAGTACCAAGGGTTTAGTAGGAGTTAAGTGTGATTAAAAGAGTAATTTTGGCCCTCCCAGTGAGCGTTTTTTGCATCGTTTGTTCATTCGCTACAGCTCAGGGCATTCAGCAAACCAAGGGCAATTTCGAAGACAAGTTTCGCCAGCTTGATGAGGTGTTACCCACTCCCAATGTGTATCGCAACGCGGCAGGGGCACCTGGTCATGAGTACTGGCAACAGGAAGTGGATTACAACATCGATGTGACTCTGGATGAGGATAACCAGCGCATCACCGCCACTGAACTCATTACCTACCGCAACAATTCGCCCGACACATTGACCTACTTATGGTTCCAGCTGGACCAGAATCGATTCCGCTCTGACTCTATGGCAGTAATGAGTGGCACCTTTAATAGTGGTAGCCCTGATGCCGACGACAACGATCCTGCCAGAATCAGCCTCGGTCAATTACGTGCATTGCAATACTACGATGACTCAAACCTTGGCCATCAAATCAATGCAGTAACTGATAGTCGCGAAAATGCTCTGCAACACACTGTGGTTGGCACACTGATGCGCGTTGATTTGGCAGAACCGCTAGGAACTGGGGATGAAGTCGAGTTGCGCATTGATTTCGCCTACAACATCGTAAATGGCGACATCCTCTCACCCCGTGGTGGATACGAGCACTTCCCTGATGATGAACGAGAGGGCGGCAACTATATCTTCGCCATGTCTCAATGGTTTCCTCGACTGGCTGCTTATACAGACTACGAAGGGTGGACCAATAAAGAATTTCTTGGCTCCGGTGAGTTCACCTTGGAGTTCGGCGACTACGATGTCTCCATTACTGTTCCAGCCGATCACATTGTGGCGGCAACCGGCGAGTTACAGAACGCCAATGATGTGTTAACCCGAGAACAGCGCGACCGATTGGAAGAGGCGGAAGATGCAGCACGACCTGTGTTTATCGTGACTGCAGAAGAAGCCCTGGAAAACGAGCGAGAAGGATCAAATCAAACCGCTACCTGGCAGTTCTCGGCAGAGAATGTACGTGATTTTGCCTGGTCTTCCTCGCGTAAATTTATCTGGGATGCAAAAGGGCATCGACAGCCCGGCGCTGATCAAGAATTAGTAATGGTCATGTCGTTTTACCCGAAAGAGGGTGGAACGCTTTGGGAAGATTTCTCAACTGAAGTCGTGGTGCACACTTTGGAAGTGTATAGCCGGTTCTCATTCGATTATCCCTATCCAACAGCACAATCAGTGAATGTTGGATTTGTTGGTGGAATGGAATATCCGATGATCACATTCAATGGGCCGCGCACAACATTGCAGGACGATGGTGAGCGCACTTATACCTTGGCGACGAAGCGCTTCATGATCGGGGTAGTGATCCATGAAATCGGTCACTTCTATTTCCCGATGATCGTGAATTCAGATGAACGGCAATGGACCTGGATGGATGAGGGTATTAACAGTTATCTGGATTCTGTAGCCGGTCGAGAATGGGATGCAGAAATTCCCTGGGGAGTTGAGCCGCGCTACATCACTTCATACATGGAATCACAAAATCAGGTTCCGGTAATGACGCAATCCGATAGTGTATTGCGCTTAGGGCCTAACGCTTATTCAAAGCCCGCTACCGCAATTAATATTTTGCGCGAAACTATCATGGGTCGTGAACTATTTGATTTCGCATTCAAAGAGTATTCAAGACTATGGGCATTCAAGCGTCCAACTCCGGCGGACTTTTTCCGCACCATGGAAGAAGCATCAGGCATCGATCTGGATTGGTTTTGGCGCGGTTGGTGGTACACCACCGATCATGTCGATATCTCATTGAATCGTGTTTACGAAATGCAAATGGATACTGAGAATCCTGATATCGATTACGCACGTCAACGTGAATTTGAGAAGTCTCTTCCACCTTCTGTTTACGTAGAGCGCAATCGACAAGAAGGCTTGCAGACCTGGGTTGAGCGCAACACCGACATCCGGGATTTCTATGATGAGAATGATCAGTTCACAGTGACGAACGTCGAACGCAACCGTTACAACAGTTTCCTCGAGGGGCTGGAAGATTGGGAGCGTGAGGTGCTGGATCGCGCTATCGATGAGAATTTGAACTATTACCTGCTGGAGTTCTCTAACGAAGGTGGATTGGTAATGCCCATTATTCTTCAAATCGACTTCGTCGATGGCAGCAGCGAAGAGATGCGTATACCAGCTGAAATCTGGCGTCGTTCTCCCCATGCCGTGAAGAAGCTGGTGGTAGCTGAGAAGGATATTGTCAGTATTACTGTTGATCCTTTGCAGGAAACAGCCGACGTCAATATAGAGAATAACTACTATCCACGGCGCATCATTCCGTCTCGTATTGAGTCATTCAAGTCTCAAGGTGGCGGAAGCCTGATCGGCAGAGATATCATGCAAGATATCAAAACTGAGCTAAGAACCGACGATGACGAAGAATCGGAGACAGACAACTAAAAGCAGCAATTTGGCAACACCAGGCTGGTTCATCAGCCTGGTGTTGTTATCACTTCTCGCGTTCCTTCCTGCTAGCTACGCACACCAACAAAAGTCCGCAGTAACTCGCATTCTTTTCAATCCCAATACGGGCAATATAGAAATCATGCACCGATTTTTTGTGCATGATGCTGAGCATGCTGCAACGCTGATTTTTGGCCAACGACAAACCCTTGTGGAATCGGCTGAGTCCCGACAACTTTTCAGTAGCTACGTGATGAACCGTTTTGCCATAGATGTGCAAATGGAGGACGGAAGTTCAGAGTCTCTGAATCTAGAGTATGTGGGAGAAGAAATTGATGGTCAGTTTCTCTGGGTCTATCAAGAAATTCCACAAGTGGAAAACGTCAGCGGAATGACAATCGTGAATCTTGCACTTCGTGATGTTTGGCCCGATCAGTCCAACCTGGTCAACATCGAACGGGATGACGAAATAGTTAGCTTAACCTTTGATGGCAACGACGAAGCGCTCAGTGTCGAACTGGGTGCTTAGAATGATCACCGGAGCAAACTATTGATCATATTTCGCTACTTAAGTAAGCAGGTATTGCAGATCGTTGCTGTTGTAACGACAGTGCTGCTTACTGTGGCGCTAACTGGTCGTTTCATTCAATACCTGGGTGATGCCGTGGCGGGAGAAAAAGCGCCAGACATCCTATTGCTGTTGATGATGTATCGCATTCCAGAATTCCTATTGGTCATTCTTCCTCTTGCTCTGTTCCTGGCCATCATTCTCGCTTATGGACGCATGTACGCAGACAACGAGATGGTGATACTCATGGGTTCTGGCGTGAGTCAGAAAAAACTATTCGCTCATACTCTAGGTGTGACTGCTTTTATTATGGTGCTGGTTGCGACCATCAGTCTTTATTTGGCACCACTGGGACTACGCAAAGGTGAAGAACTAAAACAAACACAGAATGAACTCACCGAAGTTGACTTGATTGTTGCCGGCCAGTTTCAAACCTTCGGGGGTGGAGAGCGTATTACTTACGCTGAACGTATTCGCGATGCGGCGCAACAAGGCCGCGAACTACATAATGTGTTTGTAGCACATACGCCGGGCGGTCAAACTACCGGTGAGCCCCCACGCATCTTGCTCGCTGACACCGCAAGGCCAGAGATTGACCCGGAAACCGGTGCCCGGTTTATGCGCCTGGATAATGTATTGCAGTACGATGGTTCGCCAGGTTCTGGTGCCTTTACTGTTGGGCAATTCGATGCACAGTCAATCTTACTGCCACCGCCGGAAGAATTTGAAGCGGTTTTAGAAGAATCTACTCTACCGACTACTAGCCTGATCGGTTCTGACGATATCGCACATCAGGCAGAACTACAGTGGCGAATCTCAACGCTTATTTTGATCCCTGTCATCAGTTTAATCGCTGTGCCCATGAGTCGGGTAAATCCTCGTCAAGGTCGTTACAGCAAGTTGTTCCCTGCTGCTCTTATCTACGTGTTTTATTTTGTATCGCTGGAATTTTGTCGTGATCTGATTGCTGAAGGCGATATGAATCCGGCCATTGGGCTGTGGTGGATCCACCTGTTATTTATCGGGGTAGGGGTTGCTGCCTACAACCTGCAAGTGCAGCGCATGGTTTCGAGTTGGAGACCTGCGTCGTGAACATTCTTGATAAACATGTTCGAGTCTCGGTGTTGTTATCCATAGCAGTTGTGCTGGGCGTGATCGTTTCCCTTGATCTGATATTTTCCTTGATCGATGAGTTAGGTGAGTCCGGTGAAAACTACACAGTGGGGAATGCATTGGCGTTTGTAGCAATGACTACACCTACCAGTATTTATGAGCTGTTTCCGTTTGCCGCCTTGGGGGGCACAATTTTTGGTCTGGGCATTCTGGCTTCCAACAACGAAATCGTTGTTATGCAATCTGCTGGAGTCCACAAATGGCGTATCGTATCTGCTGTATTGAAGCCTGCGTTGCTCGTCATGGTGCTAAGTTTGGTAATTGGGGAGTACATTGCACCGCCATTGGAGCAAGTGGCCAATAGCAATAAAGCGATACAACAAAGTGGCACAAGCTCAATTAATTCCGAAGCAGGGACCTGGCGAAAAATTGGCAACGACTATATTCACATCAATGCCATCGCACCAGGTGGCACATCCCTTTACGGCGTTAGTCGATACACCATTAACGACGATCGGCAACTGGAGTCAGCCAGCTTTGCAGAATCGGCAGAATATATAGAAGAAGGAACAGCTCCCTATTGGCGCCTGCACAATGTTGAGCTCAGCGTCTTCGATGGTCTACGAATAAGTACCAGCTCTTATTTACAGGAAGAATGGGTTGCGGATCTCTCCCCTGAATTGTTGAGTGTGTTATTGGTTGAGCCAGACCGCCAGTCAATCTCGGGGCTCTACCAATTCGCTCAATTTTTTGAATCAGAAGGATTGGATAGCTCCGTATATTTCCTCGCATTTTGGAAAAAGGTGCTGCAGCCACTTTCAACATTGGTCTTGGTTGTACTGGCCGTGTCATTTGTATTTGGGCCGCTACGGGAAGCGACCATGGGCTATCGAGTGTTCATAGCGATGGCAATTGGTATTGCCTTCACAACAGTGCAGCGCATGATGGAACCAATCAGTCTTATATATGGATTGAGCCCCTTGATGGCGGTGCTCACGCCGATCACGCTCTGTGCGATGTTGGGTTTCTTGCTAATGCGGCGAGTTGCCTGAATTTATCCGGTTAAAACGCTTAGTTGAATACTGTGCCTTCCGAAAAGACTCACCGGCAAGCAGCCGAAATACATTCTAATGGTTATACCGGCCAATACAGCCCCGACTTTCAAATTCATGATTTGGAGCAAATAGCCAGCCAGATTCAGTCAGCGCTACAAGCTGACAATGCTCAGCTGATCGCTGGCGGTCGAAATCAAAATATCTGTTTACCATTCACGCTTAACAATACAGAACAATCCACCTTGGTTAAGTGGTTTGGAAAGCAATCCTCCTTAAAAGATCGAATCGATCTCAGTTACCGCCAATCCAAGGCGCATCGTTCTTTCAGTTTTGCCATGCACCTTTTGGCAAACGGAGTGGCAACACCAACACCCATCGCCTTTCTCGACAAGGTTGAAAAGCAACGACTGGTAGAGAGTTATTTTCTTACCCAGTTTAAGCCTCAGTCGGTGAGCTTCCACGATTCGCTATTGTTTCTTTTACACAATCAACCAACGGCCAGTGAGTTAGTGCAGTTGTTGGATCAGGTGGCACAACTGTGTCGACGTATGCACGAAGCAGGTTTTGTCCATAATGATTTGGGAAATCAAAACATACTGCTGAAGCAGCTAGCAGAACGACAATGGGATGATCCCTGTGTCATCGATTTAAATAGAGGGCGAATCTTCGAACAATTGAGTTTAAGCCAGCGCGGCAAAGATTTGTCCCGTCTGTCGATGCCCTCCAATCTGCTTCTGATGTTTGTCGACATGTATTGGGGTGCGCCAGCTCCAAAGGAACTGATCGATTCTCTTCAGCGCCATACACGTCGATTTGCACTGCGAGCCCGCACACGCAAATTAAGACATCCAATTAGAGAGGCGCGCATTGCAAGAGAATCAGCATCCCTTCCTGCTTCCAGCTTTATGCCACTGCCCAAGGACACATGGATTTGGGACGACACTTCGGATCAGGCACTTAGCGCGTTAGATAGAAGAGAGCGGATCAAGCAATACCCCAGAGGCAGAAGCAGTCGCTTGCTATTCGATACGGTAGCGGCAGGGTTTGGGGTGTGGCGGGACTATCGTCGAACTTTAAACACGGCTTTTGTTAATCCTGTAACTCTCAGCAATCGAATCGGTCTGGCAATTGAGCCAACCGCAGAGACCTTGGAAGAAGAAATAGCCATGCTGCAATCGCTTGGCACTATTCCGCTAGTAGTACGTTGTTGTCATCACGACACTCCCGATCGTATTGCGTTTCAAGTAGCACTGATAAAGCGGCTTGCCAGTGACGGCCATGGCATCACCCTGGCCTTGGTCCAAGACCGGCGTGCGATTATCGAGCCGGCGAGTTGGCGTCGTTTTGTCATGGAGTTGTTAAAGGAAGTCGCTTCCCACGTTAAGTCGATTGAATATGGTCATGCAATTAACCGAGTGAAATGGGGGATTTGGGATTTTCGAGAATTGCGGGAGTTTTATGCGCCGCTTAACGAGATTGCAGAAACTTATCCCTCACTGAATGTTATTGGTCCAGCTACTATCGATTTCGAATACCCATTTTTATTGTCAGCCTTAAAAGACTGGCCGAAGTCGATACCGTTGTCAGCTTTGTCTCATCATCTTTATGTGGACCGACGCGGTGCACCGGAAAATCAGCAGAGTGGATTTGGAGCGCTGCAAAAATTTGCGCTGGCAAAGTCCATCGCCAATACACAGTCAGCCCGCATTCCTGAAGTTGTGGTGTCCGAGGTAAACTGGCCCTTGGCAGACACGTCGGTTTACTCGCCTGTTACAGCGCCATTCGAATATCGCAATGCGCCGCCAGGAAGTTTGCATGACAGTGGCGTATCTGAATCTGTGTATGCTGATTACATGGTGCGCTACCTGGCGTTAGCGCTCGGATCTGGATTCGTTGATAGAGTGTATTGGTGGCGGTTGGTTGCCCGCGGATATGGCCTGGTCGATAGAGAAGGGGATGAGTTGCGACAGCGGCCCGCCTTTTTGGCCTTTCGCCAATTCATTCAGTCCTTGGGCGATGCAACTCTGGTAGCAGCCGAGATACCCAGCGACCCGAAATCAACGGAAGGTCGCTATCTCATACAGTTTCGGCGAGAAGATGGAGAATTGGTTGGCCTCTGCTGGCAACATGGACCTGCTCAGGAGTTTCCAGCAGAATTGTCCGGAGCTGAATATCAAGATTGTGTTGGAAATACTTTGGCTAGTTGCCCGGTCGAATTGCAGGGCTCACCGATTTATATCAGGCAGTGTAGAGAAACCTTAAAACCATAGGACGCTTGAAGGTCCACTGGTTGCCGTAATAGGAATATCTAATGTTGGTCGAACATCGCGGAAAACTACTCAGATTCTTTGGCTATGCGCTAATTCTATTTGCGTTAATGTTTGTCATTAACAGTGATGCGAGTGCAGGTGCTAATAAATTCTTTGAAGACTCCTGGACCGAAAGAACTCAGGAAGCAATTTTTCTAATACTGGCAGTTGGCTTTTTCGCCATGTCTATTCGATTGCAGCATGTGTCAATCTTGGCAACGATGTTCTCCGGCTTCTTTATGCTGGCATTTATCCGGGAGCTGGATGCGCTATTAGAGCAAAACATCGGCACCGGCACCTGGCAGGTACTGGTTACCGTGGTATTCATCGCCATGGTGTATCAGGCGAGAAAGCATTGGTCCGCACTGCAAATCCAAGTACGCGACCATGTCGAAACCTACAGTTTCGGGTTGTTCATTGCCGGGTTTCTCATTACCTTCATCTTCTCTCGATTGATCGGTAATGAAGAACTTTGGATGGCCATCATGGAGGATGGGTATCGCCGTAACGTCAAGAATGCGGTGGAAGAGAGTACTGAGCTTCTGGGTGACGCAATATTCCTTTTCAGTGGCATCGAATTTCTGGTCCGGTACAGCAAGGCAACATCCGAACAATCTTCTGTCTAAGCTCAAGTTTCCAGTTAAAATAGCCGTTCACAGGATAGTAGCTGTAATTCTTTAACTGAACTCTTCAACCAAAACTTGTAACGATGTCTCAACCCAAACCCATTTACATATCTTATGCAGGCCCATCCCTGCTAGAAACGCCTTTGCTTAATAAAGGCTCAGCTTTTTCACCAGAAGAGAGGCTGACCTTTAATCTAATTGGTTTGCTGCCTCCGACTTATGAATCGATCGAGGAGCAGGTTGAGCGCTGCTACCAGCAATACTGCAGTTTCGATGAGCCAATTAATAAGCACATCTATTTGAGGGTGGTTCAGGACAACAATGAAACCCTGTTCTATCGGTTATTGTCTGATCACCTGGTTGAGATGCTACCGATCATCTACACACCTACCGTAGGTGATGCCTGCGAGCATTTTTCAGATATCTATCGCAGCGCCCGCGGGATATTCGTGTCCTACGAGGAACGCGATCATATCGATGAAATTCTGCGCAGTGTGACTAAAGACAAAGTAAAGGTCGTGGTGGTCACCGACGGCGAACGAGTCCTGGGGCTGGGCGATCAAGGGATCGGTGGCATGGGAATCGCCATCGGTAAGTTGTCACTCTATACCGCTTGCGGCGGCATCTCGCCAGCATACACATTGCCTGTTGCTCTGGATGTAGGAACCAATAATCAATCTGCTCTCGATGATCCAATGTATTTGGGAAGTCGTCATCCGAGAATAGGCAAGGATGAATACAACGCCTTTGTCGATAAATTCATCGATGCACTGCAGGCAAGATGGCCAGGAGTCATGATCCAGTTTGAGGATTTTGCTCAACCCAATGCCATGCCGTTACTCGAGCGTCACCGTGAGCGAGTGTGTTGTTTCAATGATGACATTCAAGGAACTGCTGCAATTACCTTGGGGTCACTTATGGCGGCCTGCAAGAAGAAAGGTGAACAATTAAAAGATCAGCGCCTGGTTTTTGTTGGAGCTGGAAGTGCTGGCTCCGGGATCGCGGAACTCATTGTTAACGCCATGGTGATGCAAGGCCTGGACGATGAGCAGGCACGATCACAGGTATTCATGGTGGATAAAGATGGCTTGTTGGTTGAAGGTGATACCGGCTTGATGGATTTCCAGGAGCGACTGGTGCAGAAATCCGCCGCTATTCAGCAATGGTCACTGAGTGGAGATTCGCCTAACCCCAGTTTGTTGGATGTTGTGAGCAATGCCAATGCCACAGTGCTAATTGGAGCATCTGGGGTACCTGGATTATTCACAGAAGAAGTCATTAAGACTTTTTATGCCAATTGCTCAATGCCGATTATCTTCCCACTCTCTAATCCTTCTCGTCAGGTGGAAGCCCATCCGAAAGATGTCATTGAATGGACAGAAGGCAATGCCATCGTTGCGACAGGGTCACCTTTTGGAAGCGTCGACTACAATGGTCGTAGCTATGAAATCTCACAATGCAATAACAGCTATATCTTCCCTGGTATTGGACTGGGCGTCATTTCATGCAAGGCATCGCGCATCACCGATGAAATGCTGATGGTGGCGAGTACGACTTTGGCCAAGCTTGCGCCTGTTTCAGATGATCCAACAGCTGGAATATTGCCGCCGTTGACTTCGCTTACAGAAATTAGCAAAACCATTGCGTTCGAAGTAGGTCGCATGGCGCAACAGGAAGGCTTCGCACTCGACACGAGTGAAGACGAGCTAAGAGGTCACATCGAGCACAATTTTTGGGAACCGGCTTATCGACCCTACAGACGTGTAGCGATGCGCGCGAGATAAGACGTCTAATAGTTTTACGGAGCTGTTGCCGAGGTATCGAACAGCTTGTTGTTCTTGTCGAAATGAAATTCTTCGAGCTTTATGTCATCCAGGCCCACTTGATCGAATGGGTCTTCCATATCGTCCTGCACGTTGTACAAGGAAATCAAAATAAATCCATGCAGGGCAGATAGTATGTAGACAACCCATTGCGGACTGTCTCCCAGATCGTACACAAGGGTCGGAGCGAAGATAAAAGGGAAGATATAGATAAAGACAAGGCAGTATGCGCGCAGACTAATTGGAGTGCCGTGAATCTTTAAGCCCACCGTATTTTCAAAACTGCCATCCACGTCTTTCAAAAATCGAATAATTTTTAGTGCCGTGCCGGTCGAGATGACATCCCGCTTCGAATTCATGAAGTCAAACACTTCATTTAACTTCTCTCTCACTTGTTGCTGTTTTAATTCTCCACCCTTCAATACATCGAAGAACATCTTCGATACGCTATTGAGATTGCTGCCGACAAATGCAATTTCTTCTTCCGTTAATTTGCCATTACTGGCGAAGGAAAAATAAGTGGCATTAAGAGAGGATTTAAAGGTGCTGAGTAAGCGAATAACGCTATCGCGTTTGCGAAAGGCTTGGCGCATAGTAAACACCAAGGGAAAAATCACTGCGATACTGAAAAGAGTAACGTTGAGATTAAATCCGAATCCATACTCTAAGCAGAGATAGGTAATCGCCAAACTAAGCAATAACACTTGCCCGGTCTTTTGATCGATGATGGCAAGATATTTTTGTAGTTTTTGTGAATCTTGGTCAGCACTCATGACCTCGATGCTAATCAAGTCCCTTGCAAATGTAAATCAATCTTCTGCTGCTGATGGCCCATATTGCAGGGCTTCCACGCGGACTGTACACTGGATTTGCCTCAATTTATGGAGAAACTAGCTATGCGTAACCTCTGCTTATTAGTAGTGGCTCTATTAGCGAGTTCCAATACCCTGGCTGCAGAGTCAGATCCCCTGTTTGCCTCACAAGACACCCTGGCAATTACCCTGGTTGGCCCGTTTGAGCGAATCGATGATGAGCGAGATAAAGACCAGGAGTACGAGGGTGCACTGCACTACGTTGATGCAAGTGGAGCTACCGTAGAGTTAGATGCTCGTTTCGAAGTTAGGGGCAATTGGCGGCTCGATCCATCCAATTGCGAATACTCCCAACTCTGGGTAGATCTGCGTCGTGGTCAGTTACCGGGTACCTTGTTTGAAAATCAAAACCGCTTGAAGCTCGTTGTGCAATGTCGCCGCAACGATCGCTACCTGGAATATCTTGAGCGTGAGATGCAGGCGTATCGCATTTACTCTTTATTGACTGACTACCATTTTGCGATCCGTCCACTTGAAGTGACTTACCAGGACAATGAAGAAGATGAAAGTCGTACTCACGCTGCATTTTTCATCGAACATCAGAATCGCGTTGCAGAACTGGCGGGTATGGAAGAAGTTGAAGAGAACCGTGTGAGCTCTGATCAACTTGATCCTGTGCAGAGTACATTAACGTCATTGTTTATGTTTTTCGTTGGCAATACCGACTTTTCACTCATTCAGGCACAAGAAGGGGAAGAGTGTTGCCACAACGCCAAGCTGATGCGTGATGCCGATGGCGTATATTTTCCAGTGCCTTATGACTTCGATGCATCTGGATTTGTGGATGCAAACTATGCGCCGCAACCAGGATTCAACCTTCGTTCGACTCGCCAACGCCTGTACCGTGGATATTGTGTTGACGATTCAGCAATGACGACAGCCGTCGATCGCTTTCTCTCGGTAAAGGATGAAATTACTGCAATCGCAGCGAGCCGCAAGAACGATCGCTTTGTCGAAGACTTCTTTGAAGTATTAGAGGATGAACGAGATTTCAGGCGCGATATTTTGAATGATTGCCGTTAATGTCAGAACTTTGAATTGATGCCCATGAATCGACTACTCACTTATATTTTCTGCCTTGGCTTTTGTGCTTCCTTGTTTGCGCAAAGCGAGTGGGATGGCGTGGAACGTATTGTAGCGATCGGCGATGTGCATGGTGACTACGACAGTTTTGTGGAAGTGCTGCGAGAGGCAGAGTTAATTAATCGTCGGCGCAACTGGATAGGTGGTGAGACTCACCTGGTGCAAGTTGGAGACTTGCCTGATCGCGGACCGGACACGGACCAAATCATCGAGTTGATGCAGAAGCTTGAAGAACAAGCGGAAGACGATGGTGGCAGAGTGCATTCCCTTATTGGTAATCACGAAGCGATGAACATGTTGGGTGATCTGCGTTACGTTCACCCCGGAGAATATGAAGCATTTCGCGGCAGGAATTCTCGTGATCTACGAGATCGATTTTATGCGCAGCACATCCAACAGATGTTAGCGAACGACCCTGAATTTGTTGCAGATGACGCCTATCGCGATTCCTTTGATGCACGTTTTCCACTTGGCTACGTAGAACATCGATTTGCCTGGGCGCCCAATGGTGAGATTGGGGAATGGGTCTTGCAGCATAATGCAGTCATAAAAATTAATCGTAGTTTGTTCTTGCACGGTGGCCTCGGTCCAGAATTGTTGGGAACCGATTTAGATACCATTAACGCCACTATTCGAGATGAACTCGGCGGCAATTTAGGTGAAGAGCAGGGTTTGTCAGAAGTAGATTACGGGCCACTGTGGTATCGAGGCTTGGCGCAGAATCCGGAGTACATGGAACAAGCCCACGTTGATGCATTGTTAAGTTTCTACGATGTGGATCGCATAGTAATTGGGCATACGCCGGGGGCAGGTACTATCGTGCCGCGCTTCGATGGCAAGGTTTTGCTAGTTGATACAGGAATGTCAGCGTATTACGG
Organism: uncultured Pseudohongiella sp.; assembly: GCA_965262465.1. GTDB lineage: Bacteria > Pseudomonadota > Gammaproteobacteria > Pseudomonadales > Pseudohongiellaceae > UBA9145. The sequence goes on from OZ253535.1 coordinate 679,296, forward strand.
CGGTTATGTCGCGAGTTTGGAAATTCTCCAAACCGACGGGCAAGCAACTCTCACTAATCTTCAGTTAGGTGAGCGCATTAATATTCCATCGAGTAACGAAGATGCAGTGAGTTATCTGCAACAAGTGCAAGAGTTGTTGGACGAACCGCCCGGTGCATTACAACAACGGATTGATGAGCTGGTTTCTCCTCCAGTCGCACCAGCCCCGCCAACCTCACCGGTACCAGTCGAAGAAACTGCACCGGTGAATTAGCGTAAGACTAGAGCTCGCGAATCTGAACTTTTCTAAACCGTAGTTCCCCTCGGCCCCATTGCAGGGCAATAGGTCCACTGGCGAGTTTGTCATCTCTCACATCTACCGTTCTTCTGTTGTTCAGCTCAACAATTAGATGATCTCCATCGAGGATCAGTTTGTAGACGTTCCAACGATCACCCGCTTTCGGCAATGGTTCTTCTACCGGCGCCACATGGACGATTCCGCCAGTGCCGAATGCTGCCTCTGGACGCTGATCAAAAATATTCGCTTCATAGCAGTCGCGATCTGTTATGCGTTCTGGATTTTGGCAACGCATGTAAACACCGCTATTGGCATCATGGGTAGCCCAAAACTCGACTCGCAGTTCAAAATTGCTATAGCTATTCTTGCTTACTAACCACGATGCACCGCTTCCTTCAGTGGCGCGAATGGATGCCATCTCAGCAGTCCAGTTAGCATCGCCAACGATATTGAAGTTATCTAAACCTTCAGTGCCGTCAATTAGGGTGACCCATTCACCTTGAGCCAGCGAAGCAGACATGGCGATGGCGCTGGTCACACCGAGTAAGTATTTGAAAAATGTCTTTGAGCGAGGATTCTTATTCATTTTGACTCCTGTTCGCGACCACTCCGAGGTGGTTTCGCATCGGCGAAAAATCTGTGCAGTTGGGAGATTGCGACTAGAGAGTAACTGTATAGCCCGGTAAAATACAGAAAATCGCAGGGAATCCCCGGATTCTGTGGCCTGCAGACGAATTCAGTGCCTCAGGCAGTCGACCTGAGGCTAATAGGAGAGTCGAAAATGATGTCGAAAGTGACAAGAACCACTACTACGAAACTGGCCCTAGGTGGCGCCCTTGTTGGGTTGAGCCTGGCCATGTTGCCTGTTGCAGCCCAGGCCCAGGGAGCGGACCGTCCTGAATTGACAGGAACCTGGACCAACGCTTCTCGCACAGGCTTGCAACGCCCGCGTGGAGTTGAAGACTTGGTGGTAACAGCAGAAGTTGCGGCACAAATGGTTGCCGGTATGGGATTGGCAGGCATTTCGGCTGAGAACATTGAAAACGGACCGGCTGTTGATCCAGAAACCGGCGCACCACCAGAAGGTGCTCAGGATTTCGGTCTGCGCGGTTACAACCTGTTCTGGACTGATCCTGGTTCCACTCTTGCATACGTGAAAGGTGAGCTGCGTACGTCTTACATTATCGATCCACCAAACGGTCGAATTCCTCGTCGTGAACAACCACAGCCTGATTGGGAAATTAAAAACTATGGTGCGCGTTATCTGACTGGTGTTGGAGAAGACGATGGACCAGAAGCATTTCCTTTGGCAGAACGCTGCCTGCTGGGTTTTGGTAACACTGCTGGCCCCGGCATGATGGGAACCCTATACAACAGCACCTACGAGTTCGTGCAAACTGACGACTACGTCATGATCGCAGTGGAGATGGCTCATGATGCGCGCATCATTCCTCTCTTCGATAACGCCGATGAAGCGCGTGCCAACCATCGTCCATCCGTGCTTAAGCAATGGTTGGGTGATTCTGTAGGTTGGTATGAAGACGGCAAACTAATTGTCGAAACGCGCAATATCAATCCTAAGCAAATGGCAGAGAGTTCTGTGCCCATCACAGCCGATGGCGTAGTAACAGAAACTTTCTCACGTTATTCAGATACTGAAATCGTCTACACATTCACTGTGGATGATTCCAATTTGTATCTGCAGCCGTGGACTGCTGAGTTGAGCTACCACACGATGGAAGGCGAGATGTATGAGTACGCCTGCCACGAAGGCAATCACGCAATGCCAGGTATGCTTGCCGGTGCACGTCGCCTTGAGCTGCAGGAAGAATTTGGTTCTGACGACGACTAATTCGTCAACCGAAAACTACTCACTTAAGGCCCGATCGGTTTCGATTGGGCCTTTTTGTTTGTACTGTTTAGGTTGCAAAGTCTAGTTTGCAGAGTCTAATTAACATTGTCTAACAACAAGAAGTCTTATACTTTGCATAGACCCAGCGCTTTGCCGGTTAATTGTTTCTGAGGTTACAACATGAAAAATATTGGATACCTTTTTTGTTTATTTGCTTGCACCGTGTTGGCAGATGATCACAACGCCAACCACTTTTTGAAAACCGATGTGTTCGAGTTGGAAGTTGCGGCCGATCCGCAAATTTCCCCCGACGGATCACAAGTGGTCTATGTGCGTCGTTCCAACGACATCATGTCAGATCGCGCCCGTTCCAATCTGTGGATCATCAATGAAGACGGCAGTGAACACCGTCCTTTATTGTCCGGAGCCGACTCCTATTCAAGCCCACGCTGGTCACCTGATGGCACGCGTCTGGCCTATGTGTCTAGCGCCGAGGGAAGGGGGCCGGAACTCTATGTACGCTGGATGGACACCGGGCAAACGGCATTGCTGAGTAATCTCAAACATGCGCCAGGCGGAATCACCTGGTCCAATGATGGGCAACAAATTGCGTTTACTATGTTAGTGGATGCTGAAACTGAGTCACTAGCAACACCCCCTTCGAAGCCAGAAGGTGCGCAATGGGCGCCGGGCGTTACGGTAATTGATGAACTGACTTATCGCTTTGATGGCGCTGGCTATCTGGATCCCGGATACAACCACATCTTCGTAATACCAGCCGATGGCGGAACGCCGCGGCAAATCACCAGTGGTGATTTCGATCACGATGGTGGGCTTACCTGGTCGCCTGACAATGATTTGATTGTATTGTCTGCGAATCGCAATGATGACTGGCGTTATCGTGGTCAAAACAGTGATCTGTGGTCGGTGAATGTTGAATCTGCAGAAATGAATCAACTGACGACTCGCGATGGTCCTGACTATGCACCGACCTTTTCGCCCGATGGAAGTCGCATCGCATTTCTGGGATATGAAGATCGTTTCATGGGTTACCAGAATGTCGAAGTCAGTGTGTTAGATCTCGAAGACAATGAGATGACTGTTATCACTGAGTCGCTGGATAGATCGGTGAACAGCGTGGACTGGGCAGGTAGCAATAGCCGGTTGCTCATTTCCTATGATGACTTCGGAAAACGCAATCTTGGCTCGCTCGATATGGAAGGCAACGTTCAACCATTGCATGCGGATGTTGGTGGAGTGGGAATCTCTCGGCCATATACCAGTGGTGGTTACTCGGTAGCGCAGAATGGTTCCTATGCCTATACATCTGGTGATGCAATGCGACCGGCGGACGTCGCCGTTGGCCGACGGGGCAACTCAGAAAAACTCACCGCGCTTAACGAAGACTTGCTGGGCCATAAAACTCTCGGCAACGTCGAAGAAATCAGTTGGCGTTCATCCGTAGGTGATCATGATGTGTATGGTTGGCTGGTGACGCCGCCGGATTTTGATTCGTCAAAAGACTATCCGTTGCTGTTAGAAATCCACGGCGGGCCATTCACTGCTTACGGACCTTACTTTTCGGTTGAAGTGCAAATGTATGCTGCAGCAGGGTATGTGGTGCTGTACACCAATCCCCGCGGTTCCACCAGCTATGGTGATGAGTTTGCAAACGAGATTCACCATAACTATCCGGGCCAGGATTACGATGACTTGATGTCCGGAGTCGATGCAGTTATTGCTCGCGGTTATATCGATGAAGATCAGTTGTTCGTTACCGGTGGCTCCGGTGGTGGTGTGTTATCTGCCTGGATTATTGGCAACACCGATCGTTTCGCAGCCGCTGCAGTCGCCAAGCCAGTGATCAATTGGATTAGCCACGCGCTGTACAGTGATATTCCTGAAGGTGTAACGCGATACTGGTTTGAGAATATGCCGTGGGAAGATCCTCAGGAATATTGGCGCCGTTCTCCATTGTCTTTAGTCGGCAATGTAACGACCCCGACATTGCTGCTGACTGGCGAAGCTGACCATCGAACCCCTATTGCGGAATCAGAGCAATACTATCAAGCCTTGAAATTGCAGCAGGTAGATACCGCAATGGTACGTGTGCCTGAAGCGTCGCACGGTATTGCAGGACGCCCATCTCATCAGATTGCTAAGGTCGATAATATCCTGGCGTGGTTTGCGCGCTATCGAACTGAGTAAGCGAGGTTAATCTTGCGGGCGGCGATATGCACGTTGTTGTATTTGCCGCTCGTAAGCCAGATCTTTGAGTTGCTCACTGGGCGTTAACAAGTCTGCGCTGAGGTCTTGCATTGCAATGAGTCGTTGCTCTAATTCGGATTGCGATTCCAGGTCGCCGTCGTGAGTGATGTGCTGCACCGTTATTCCACTTTGATGTTCCAGATAATAAGCGACGAGCAAACTGCGATGACAAATCGCGGGGTCCTTGCAGGCGCATAACATGGCAATGCGCATCGCTTTATCTTTGCCCGTATTCAGTCGCGCAATACCTTCCAGGAATAGTGTCGATTTCATCAACCGGTCGAATTGCACCTGGCCTTGTTCATTGTAATGGGCATCGTCTTTGGAGCGTGGACCTAACTCATCACCCAGGAATACATAGTAGATACCGGCTTCTTTCAGTGTTGATTGTAAGGCTTCTCGGTGATATTCCTTAAAGGTGGCGCTATAGGGCACTGAGCGCACATCGGCTATCGCATCAATTTCGTGGGCGCGCAGTTGCTCGACAAAAGTAGTCAGAGGTTTGGTTGCATAGCCGATACTGAATAGAGACAAAGGGATTTTCCGGTCACGTCATCATGGGCGAGTTGAGTTTCTTATTCTACACGGCAGCAAGCGGCTTCGTCGCATTGCTCGATCTCATGTTGGTGGCTGTCCTGTGGCTTTCGTTCCGTGCTGCAGACAGGGATTATTTGAAGATCGCGTGCTGCGCCGGGCTATTAGAAATACTCCGTCCTGGTGTGGATCTGGTGGCAGGTATCAATGGTGCAGAAGGCACCTGGTATTTGTTGTCCCTCGTGTTTCAATTTGGTTCCACTCTGTTGTTTATTGCCGCACTGTTGCTGATCTATGAAAAAGTGACGCGCACTTACTACGTACTGTTCTCTCTGCTTGGTGTTGGTCTGATAGGAGTATTGGTTTATCAGTCGGTTAACGTCGGACTCGATACGCTCGCCTATTGGTACATTTCTTCCACGCCGATTATTGCCCTGTCATTTATTTTGCTATGGAGGGCAATAAAGACTGGAACAGAAATCTCCGGCGCAAAAATAATTCTGGTTGTGTCGAGCTTGTTTGTTTTCAGCATTCGGGCCGTGCTCCCCGCGTTGGACTACGGCGAGTTTTATCTGCTGCTGTACTTTATGGAGTATCTCTCTTTCAGCATGATGCTGGTGGGACTGGTGTTGTTTGAATTGGAGTTCTCTAAACAGCAAATTTCAGATCTCCTTAACGAACGTATTCAATCGGAGAAGGATCTTCAGTTTATTGTCGATAACTCTTTGGATGTCATCCTGGTGGCGGACCATGTTGGTCTGTTGCAATCGTGGAGTGCAAAGGCCAGAGAGATTTTTGGTTACACCCAGGATCAGGCTGTCGGCAAAATCCATATGGATGATTTGTTCGTCTCCAATTTTTGGGGGCAGGGCATGGATGAAGATGATGAGGTACAAGCCAAGATGGAAAGCATCGATGGCAAGTCATTCCTGGTGGACGTGCGTGTGCGTGAAGTCAGTCAGGCTGGCAACGTCTATAACCTGTTCGTGCTGCGGCTAGTGGAAGAACCCAAGCTCAGTTCCTAACCCTTATCTCGAAAACCCTGTTTCTCCAAACCCCTCGTAATTTCCCTCTATAAGCTAATCTACTGAATTTGCTGAAATTTTCCCCTTGCTTCTGTGGAAAAAGCGTTATATAACTCGCTATATAACGCTCTGGAGGCACTGATTTTGGGATTTTCTGAAGCCGACTTGATGGCCATCGTTCTGACACTGCGATTGGCGGTCACGGTGACTGTCATTTTGCTGGTGATCGGCACTCCCTTGGCGTGGTGGTTGGCCACTACGCCTTCCCGCTTGCGCGGTCCGATTTCAGCATTGGTGGCTCTACCACTCGTGCTGCCGCCAACAGTGCTCGGTTTCTATTTGTTAATCGCCATGAGTCCTAACGGACCTGTGGGACAACTCACTTCTGCCTTGGGCCTGGGTACATTGCCGTTTACTTTTTGGGGCCTGGTGGTCGGATCAGTTTTCTATTCACTGCCTTTTGTTGTGCAACCGCTGCAAAACAGTTTTTCAGCTTTAGGCAGTCGCCCACTTGAGATGGCCGCAACTTTACGTGCCGGGCCGTGGGATCGATTTGTCTCTGTCGTTATTCCTCAATCGCGAGTGGGTTTTATTACCGCTGCCGTGCTCGGCTTTGCTCATACTGTAGGTGAGTTTGGTGTTGTGCTTATGATTGGCGGCAATATTCCTGGCGAGACACGCGTTGTCTCTGTTCAAATTTACGATCACGTCGAAGCGCTAAACTATGGTCAGGCACATTGGCTTGCGGGAACCCTTGTCCTGTTCTCCTTCGTTGTCCTGTTACTGGTCTATGGCAGTCAGACCAACCAGGCTGGCAGCAACATGTTGAGCATGCAGCGGGCGCAAGGGTAGGGCGGCCATGGCGACGTCAACGCTGTCAATTCAATCAGAAGCCCATAGTGATTCGAGTATTGAGATCGATATCCGCTCTCGCTTATTGGGAACTGCGAACCAATCCTCTGCTTTGGACGCAGCAGATTTCCAGCTGGATGTGAATCTCAATCTCCCGGGTAAAGGCATCACAGCAATCTTCGGAGCATCCGGTTCAGGAAAAACTACATTACTGCGCTGCATTGCCGGTCTCCAGACCGTTGATGCAGGAAGCATCACTATAAATGGGGATACCTGGCACGATTCCGCTGTGTCCTTGCCTGCACATCAACGCGCTGTGGGATATGTGTTTCAGGAAGCCAGCTTGTTCAGCTACCTTACTGTTGAAGGGAATCTGCAGTTTGCGATTAAGCGAGCTGAGAAAGTTCAGAGCGGCGTCGATACCGAGCAAGTCATCGCCCTAATGGGCATCGACAATTTGCTGGCACGCAAGCCTGCTCAGTTATCGGGTGGTGAACGTCAAAGGGTGGCAATCGCGCGCGCATTACTGATCAATCCACGGCTTCTACTAATGGACGAACCGCTCGCCGCACTGGATGCACAGCGACGAGCAGAAATTCTCCCGTACCTGGAAAGATTGCATCAGGAGATCGCCATGCCCGTGCTGTATGTCACTCACTCACTTGATGAAGTGACTCGTCTCGCCGACTACCTTGTCCTGTTAGAACAGGGTCGCGTGCTAGCACAAGGTGAGCTAATCGAGATGCTGGCGCGCACCGACTTAAGCTTTGGTGCAGAACAGGAAGTTGGCGCAGTGTTGGAGGGAACGATAACCAGGCGCGACGATCAGTGGCATTTGGCAACCGTCGCCTTTGCTGGAGGCGAACTTGTAGTTAGGGACTCGCAAGGCCTGGGTGAGATTGGTAAGTCAGTGCGAGTTCGGGTGCTCGCACGGGATATCAGTTTGTCTTTGGATGAAGCGCAGCGCAGCAGTATCTTGAATCGACTTCCTGCGACCATCGAGTCCATAACAGCAACTGCCGATCCAGCGATGGCTACTCTGCAGTTGCAGGTCGGTGAGAATCTATTGTTGGCGCGGGTTTCTCAGAAGTCAGTGTCTGAACTGCAGCTGCAACCTAAGCAACAGGTTTGGGCCCAGATTAAATCCGTAGCAATTCTGCGCTAGCTTAAGGTCGCATCAAGATTACACTTGAGGGATTGAACCAGGCTTTCACTTGTTTGCCGTCGGTAAGTTTAAGTGACGCGCATCGATCTGCATCCACTACAGCACACAAAGTTTTCTCATCACCTAAATCTATTGTCACTTCTGCTCCATCTTCACCTTCGGTGAATTGCGTGATGGTGCCGCTCAGCTCGTTAGTGTTTCTTTGTTGTCCGTTGGCGTTGTCTTCTAACTCAACCCAGGAAGATTTAATCAGGGCGATGACTTCACTGCCAATATCCAGCTCCATCCTTGCATAACTATCATGGGTAATTGTCGCTGTGATGTGCACAGAATCCGACAGTCCAATATGTACATCGCAATTCACAGTTCCCGAAGTGACTTCCGTGATCTTGCCGCGGAATTGATTACGGGCGCTGGTGCGTAAATTGGTGTTGCGAAAAAACCGCGACAGGTCACTAATGTCTTGTACTGTCTCTCCGAGTCGAGCCAGAAAGCCTTCATGTTCGGCTTGCAGTGCTTCCAGTCCTGCCAGCACTTCGGCACCAAAGGAAGTAAGTCGTGTGCCTCCGCCCTGTGCCCCACCAGCGATGCGTTCAACCAAGGGTTGGTCCGCCAGGTTGTTCATGGCATTCACTCTGTCCCACGCAGTTTTGTAGCTGATACCAATGTCTTTTGCGGCAGCACTAATCGAACCGCAGGATTGAATCGCTCGCAGTAGAGCAACCTGTCGGCTATCGAAGGATTGGTCCTTGCCGCTGGATAAAAACAAATCACCCTTTAGCGATGCAGATGATGCTGCGCCGGATGACTTTTTGGAGGAACGGGTCATTAACCCAGTGTATGTGACACGGGGCGTGCTGTCAGCTCATCCCAAACCACGGGCGCATGCGAGTGCCGAGACTACTGCCAATGAAAGCGGCAACAAACCATAACCAACCGTGCAAACTGGTGGATGAGATTCCACTGAAGTAAGCGCCTATGTTGCAACCGAATGCGATGCGCGCGCCATATCCTAGTAATAATCCACCGATAACAGCAGCGGCGATAGAACGGGGAGGGATCTTGAACGAAGGTGCAAACTTACCGGCTAAGCCAGCCGCTAATAGTGCACCCAACACAATGCCGAAGTTCATTACTGAAGTGATGTCTTGCAATAAACTGTTTTCTAACGAAGCGGCCCGTGATGCACTCGACCAGTAAGCCCAGCTCGATACATCCATGCCAAACAGCCCGACAAACTTTGCGCCCCACAATGCAAAACCGGAAGTCACGCCCCAGGGCCGACCAGCTAGAATCAAAGTGGCAATGTTAACCGCGGCTAATGCGAGGGCACCGGCAATCAATGGCCAGGGTCCCTGCAAAATTGATGAAGCATCTTTTACTAATGTGCTTTCTACTTCGCCCCGTTTACGTTTCTCCCAGGCGGCAGCTATCAAATAGACAGCACCGAACATAACCAGGCTCACCAGGATGCCGCCGGTGGTGCCGAATGAAGCACTCAGTGCAACCGGTTCCAATCCAGGTGCGTCTTGCCAACTTTCCCAGTGCCAGGTGCCGAATAGAGAACCTGCAATAAACGCTGCAAGGGTGACCAACATGCGTGCATTGCCGCCACCAACAGTAAAGAGTGTGCCGGATGCACAACCACCGCCTAGCTGCATGCCAATGCCAAACAAAAAAGCGCCGGTAACAACCGCGAGATTTAAAGGCGACACATTGCCGCGCAAACTAATTCCGCCAAACTCGCCTTGAGCAATTAAGGGGGTAAACACCAACACGGTCGCAGCCAGCATAAACATCTGTGCACGAAGGCCACCGCTGCGTCCAGTCAAAGCAACCTCACGCCAGGCTGCCGTAAATCCAAAAGCCGCGTGATAAAGAATGATGCCCGCCGCAATTCCCACTAAAAACAAACTGGATTGTCGCCAACCTACATTGACGAATATCAGCACATACAAAAGTGCGGCGAGACCAAGGCTCACGAGCACGGTGTTGCGGTTAATGGAATTAGGTGAAGGGTTTGCAGAGAGAGTGGTATCGGCGGCCATGGTCAGTCTATTTATTCAATTTATTATTAGGCGCTGAAAGCATCAGCAGACGACTGCCATTGTTACCAACAAGGGCCGAAAACGCTAGTAGGGGAAGGGGATTTCCGAGTCTGTTAGCAGTAGCCGCTGGGAACGCAGCTTCCGGTAGTGGTCCATTGCACCGGAGGGGCAATGCCGCCCGCGGTTAATGTGTAGGTGGCGCCGGCCAAGTCAGTACCATCAGCCATCCACGTAATGGTGATTGCACCATCGGTTACCGAAATACCATGAGTGGTGGCAGCCTGGGCCTGAACCGGAGGAATGCCCAAGGCACCAGAGTCCAAATCAGTCAGGGCGCTCGCGCGGCCGATCGATACGGCGGTGATAATGGCAGAGCGGTGGGAACCGATCTGCAAAATAGCCTCAGCGAAGCGCGCTCGATTGCGGTAAAGATCATAGGCAGGTAGGGCCACTGAGGCCAACACGCCAATAATCGCCACCACGATCAATAGCTCGATCAGGGTGAAACCCGCTTGTTTCTTGGACTTCTGCATATCTTTCATAAGGACTGATTATGACCCATGGAAACCAATAGTCTAGAGTTTAGCGGGATTGGCCTGCCAAACTGTGCTCTGATTCAAATTGCAGGCAATCCGCTTGTCAAAGAAAAGTGAAAGAAATTAGACACTTGTGACAATTTTGGGCTAATCACATGCTTTACTGTGAGAAGGGACCGGCTTCTCGACCTGTGGAATTCTTTAGGCTATTCTCACTAATAATGGGGGAGCAGACTAAAATGCTCGGGTTCCACGACCATCGAAGATGCATTTGAATGTGTATTCGAATCGACCAATAAGAATATAAGATGGAAAAACACCCTCAGCTCAAAGAAAAGCTTCAATTGCTCTACAGTTTGAAGCTCAACCCGCGAATTACGTCCAATACTGATTTGGCCAAAGAAATTGGAAAGTCAAAACAGGCAATCAGTCGTTGGTGCATCGGATCAGAAACTACCCGGGGAGATACAATTCCCAAAGATGCCATCCCAAGAGTAGCCGCTGCTCTATTTGTAGAACCAGCTTGGTTCTCACTGTCCTATCCTGAATTCGAAGAAAAAGTTATTGACCGAGCAGGTCTAAATGTAGACCCCTCTGATCCCCTTGATGTTGAAATCTCTGTAAGTACGCTGCCAATAACAAATGTAGATATTTTCGGTCGCGAAGAAGAACTTGAGTTGTTGGATAAGTGTTGGTTTGACAGTGGAACCAATGTAGTAGAAGTAGTTGCGTTTGGTGGCGCTGGAAAGAGTTCGTTGATAAATGCTTGGCTATCTAAGTTAAGTAAATCTAACTACAAAGGCGCAACCAAAATCTATGCATGGTCGTTTTATTGGCAAAGAACATCGTATGATGTCAGATCTTCTGGAGACTATTTCATTGAACAAGCATTAGAGTGGTTTGGAGATGAAAATCCAACTCAAGGTAGTCCTTGGTCAAAAGCAAATAGACTTGCAAAGCTCATTCGGAAGTCTAGAACGTTACTTATCCTTGATGGTTTAGAAACGCTGCAGCATAGTCCGGGAGAAAAACATGGCCAGGTAACGAACTTAGCTCTGTCAGTGTTAGTTAAAGAACTAGCTTCAGAAAACTCAGGGCTTTGCCTCATAACTAGCAGATTTGCTGTTCGTGATCTTTCAGCTTATTTGGATTCTCGGGTATCACGAGTTGAACTTAGAAGGATTCCCGCTACAGCTGCAATCCAAATGCTAAAAAGTGCTGGTTTGCATGGAACAGAAATTCAATTTCAGAATGCTGTAGAGACTTATCAGGGACACGCGCTCTGCCTTTCCCTATTAAGTGGGTACTTGAAAATAGTTTACGATGGTGATTTGCGCTACTTAAATTTTATGCAGTCTGTGTTTAAGGAGCAACATCACAAAACTCATGTTGAACAAATAATGCATGATTATCTAAATTGGCTTCAAGACGGAATCGGACTACAAGTACTAAATCTTGTTAGCCTGTTTGATCGAAGCATCTCGCTCTCGCAGCTAAAAGATTTAACCCGCCAAGAAAAAATCGAAGGAGTCTCAGACCAACTGCATTCAATTGATGAAGATAGCCTTAGGTATGCGGTAAAGGAACTAAGTGACACAAATTTGATAACCCTTGAGGAGTTCGATTCCGATCTGGTTCTAGATTGCCATCCGCTAGTTAAAGATTTTGTGATTTCTAAGCTAAGATCCAGTGATCTGAAACTGTACGAAGCAGGTCACTCAATAATTTTTGATGTGCTCATCGATAAATCTCCTCTAACTTCCGAATCGAAAGACAACATTGAGTTGCTGTTTCGTGCAGTAACTCATGCTTCTAAGGCAAAAAGATACACAGATGCGTTTGTCGTTTACCATCAAAGAATCAAACAGGGGCAATTTCTTCTCTTCCCTAAAGGGTCCCATCATGCTGATTTATCTTGTTTATCAGGCTTCTTTGATAGTGATTGGGTATTTGTAACCAATGACTTAGGAGAAGAAGCGCAAGCTTATTTGCTTATATCTGCTGCAACTAATCAAATTAATTTAGGGAATATGGATAGTGCAATTAGCCTCTCAAGGCGAAGTATTGATTGGTTCTTAAAAAATGAGAAATGGTTAGAAGCGTCAGTAGCGGCAGCGCCTCTTATGTCAATGCTGATAGCTGCTGGTCAACTAAATGATGCACATTATTTGATGAAAGAGATGGAGTTGCCAATATCGAATACTGATAATGAGATTCTAAAAGCATGCGCGGAAAATTTTGGTGCATACATTTCGTTCCTCGAGGGAGATATTGCTTCAGCCAAAGATAAATTCGCAGCATCGGAAAAGGTGATAAGAAAGAGTGAGCAAGTTCGCCCATTTCCTTTCCTACGGTTAGCTCGTATTACTGCAAGTTTTTGTTAGATACTGATGAAACCATGGCAGCACTAGAAAGATCTCTAAAAACGTTTGCTTGGAGAAAAATGAAAAATTGGCAAGTTTCTATTGATACAACTTCATTGTATGCAAGTGACTTACTAGTTCTAGGGCTAACATTCTTAAAGTTGAAAGATTTTAAAAACGCTTTGCTGAAGCTAGATAAACAAGTCAATCTCTTTCGATCATCTGACGAGTGGTTTTACCTCCCAACAGGCCTCAATTCACGAGCCCGTTACTATACAGCTGTGAAAGATTTTGAACTGGCGCTTCAAGACCTCCGTGAATCAATCGAGGTTGCGCAGAGTACTGGTGCTAAATTCGGTGAATGGGAAGCTCATTTGGATATGGCGAATCTTTATAGCGAAATGAACGAATTGGATCAGTGCGCAGAATCTCTAAATTTGGCCAAGCAAATGCCCGGGATGGAGCAATACAAATTTAGGGATAAAGAGATTCAAGAATTGGAGAATAGACTGGCGAAGCATTAGTATGCTTATCTATGAATAAGTCTCGATTTCTAAGTCTAATAGCTGCTTTCGCTCTAATCGCTGCTCCAATCGTAGAAGCCGACACAACCGCTGGCGTATTTTCCTTCGATGAGTTGGAATGGGGCCCGCCCGGCGGTGGTAATGGGTTTCCGGAAGGTCTCCGCACTTCCCGCATCGCTGTCGATCCTGATACCGGTGCGCCTACTTACTACGCCATGTTCCCACCGGGCACGCATTACGACCTGCACTGGCATACCCATGACGAGTATGTAGTTGTGGTAGCTGGCAGAATTTCCATGCTGTTGGGGGACCAGCACTATGACATGGAAGTAGGGGATTACATCGTTATTCCCGGTGAGGTGAATCACTCATGGACCGTGCCTGCCGGTGTGACCAATGCAGTCATTCTGGTACGCAGAACCGGTGCCCCGGATTTCTTCTTTGTGGAAGAGCAATGACCTGCAGAGCTGATCGATTTTTGATCAACTAAGTGCGTGAATATCCAGCAAATTTGTCTTCGGTAAGAGCTACAATTTGTTGCAAAGTATCAATGGTTTACGACGATTTCACGGGCCTGTAACGGCGATAATAATTGGACTTTGAACAGGGGGGCTCTTATGCTTCCCTTTCTATTATTTGGGTGCTGGGACTACCAGAATTCGGGCCTTTACCGGAATATCCACAGCATGCCCACAATGAACTGACAACACCTGCTTGTCCTGGAAATCAGGGGAACTGAACATGAAGAACAAACTGACTCACGCAGTAGCACTAACCCTAGGCTTGTCGCTGACTATTCCCAGCGCCTTGGCTCAAGAGGGTGCGCTAGCTGACAACTACCCGGAGTTGGCCAAGCTGTATAACGCTTTCGATGTGACCCAAGGCCAGTTGTACGATGCCATGGCGCAAATCAATGCCGATCCAGCCACCATGCAATCTCGCATGGAAGTGAAAATGGAATTGGACATGATGAACAACATGGATATGAGTGATCACATGGCGATGGGCCATGGTGGTAACGAGATGGTAATGGACATGTCCGGCCCATATGGCGAGATGGAAGTGCAGGCGCGGGTACAGGTCGCCAACTTGTTGCGTCGCGACCACTCTGATGAAGCGGCTGCCAGTGCATTTGAAAATGCAGAATCTCTGCCTACTCATGCCTGGCGCGTTCTAGCTTGGGGCCGTCAGTTCGAGCGTCAAATCTTCGATATTTATGCAGACAGCTCTACCTCAATGGCAAGCAAGCGTCGCGCGGTAGCTGATGCCATTGAAGCGTATCAGACAGGTGATGAGCGTCATGCTGTATCGGTCATTCCAAAAAATGCTGATCTTTATTTAGCGCACTCTTACGCTAACGGTGCCAAGACTGCATTTCCACGATTAAGCACACTGTTGTGGACCAACCAATGGTTGCAGCTGGCTTCAATGGAAGCGATTGTTGTCGGTCAGTTGGATTCCCAATTCCAGGGCAAAGTACCTGTCACCTTGGAGCGCTACTGGAACAAGGTTGGTAGCGACACTGGCATGACTATGTTCCCAGTGCCAAATGAGATGCCAAGCGTGCCAGCAATCGCTCCTTCACTTTATAGTGAAGCGCCACAAGCAGCGATCATCATAGATAACTTGAACATGTTGGAAGCGGCTATGGCGGATATCATTGCCTATCCAAACCTAGATAACCGCGATGAGCTGTTGGAATCAGTTGCTACTGAATTCACGGTAGCGTCTGACAATGTGTCTGATGAGATGAATTATCTGTTATCCGCATTGCGCGGCGGCATATTCAACCAGGGTGGCCCTGCAATCGGTGAGTTAGGCGGCTCAGAACGTAACCGCTCTCGCTCTGCGATGGACATGCAACACACCATGATCATGTCGTCACCGCAATAAACGACCTAGCGGTCAAGAATCTAAAAAAGCGAGTTAGAGAAATCTAACTCGCTTTTTTATTGCCCTCGATTATTGTTCGGAGTTACAGTGACAGCATGAACAAGTATCTCCTAATCGCGGTTTTTCTATTCCCTGCACCTGCCGTCCTGGCAGAAACCATGGACGATGAAATCAACTATCTCATTGCATCGGTGGGGAAAGATGGTTGTCGATTTGTGCGTAACGATCGGCGTTACAATCGAGGTTCGGCTCGCGCTCACCTGCGCTCGAAATGGGAACTCAATGCGCAGTACGTCAATAGCACTGAGGACTTCATCACCAAGATTGCCAGCGTAAGTGTCACTACCGGTGAGCCATATGTGGTGCGCTGTCGGGATGAAGAAACCATCGCACGCGAGTGGTTTACCCAGCGTTTATTCGATTACCGCAATCAGTCCAGCTGATTACTTTTTATTCTTCGCCACGAATAAATTCATAGAGCTGGCCATAAGCGGCAGCGAGTTGCTGCAAGGCGGCTTCTGTAAACTCTGCGGCGTGAATGGTCCGCATGGATGCCCAGTAGAAACTCAGGTCATCCAGTATCTCGTTTATCTCCGCGGTGTCCGCAGCAGTGAACGCCACCTGATAATCTTCCAGTCGGCGATCCATACGGCGGCGCAGGGCAACCAGTTCTGCTCGTTGTTCACCTTCCAACTCTGCATAGTAAGCCACAATGAACACATCGGGATCACTGCTGGAAGGCAGTGATTCCAAGGTATCAATTTTGTCGCCAGTAATCGTTAGCAGAGTGAGTTCTTCTTCTGCCGCCAAACCAGGCAGCGAATAACTCAGTGCAACACCGAACAGAATTGAAAGTGTGATGAGAGCTTTTTGCATTACCAGATATTCATTAGCGCCAACAAAAAAGCCCGGATGGTTTCCCGTCCGGGCTTTTTAATTTCTAGTGTCAGCTAGACTTTTAGACTTTAGTCGTCGCTGCCAGCGAGTGAACGGGCATCACGTTCGGCACGCTCTGCGACTAGCTTTTCATATCCCTCTTGATCGAGGTGAGTGATTGCCAACCAGGCGTGAGTCATCTCATCACCAGTACGGCTACCACCATACACCCACTGATCAGGATCAGGGTTGTTTGGATTGTCAGCTGTGTTGTCGTACCACTGCTTCAGAACCAATACCGCGCCCGCTGGAATTAGCGGAGCTACATCTGGCTCATAAATATGGCTGTGGTGCCAAGTTGCTGACCAGTTAGAGATCTGGCTGATCTCTTCCGTGCGACCTGTATCTGGATAGAAAATTTCCAGCGATGCCGCATTCATTCGAAGGTGGCCATGTGGCTGGAAGCTATCTAAACGGATTGGATGGTCGAAGCTGTGGAAGCCTTGAGTCATCTGATAACCATGAGGAGGAATGATTAGGTCATCCTGCTCTTCGATTCGGTACAACGCCAAATCCTGCTTATAGATGTTTTCTGCTTCTTCATAACCTTCGTCGTGGAACCAAAGACCAATCTCAACGACGTTGTCTTCGATCATCTGACCTTGTGCAGTTGCGCCAACGCCACCAGGGAACATGTGAATGCTCCACTGAATCATGGCGCCTTCTGGCAATGTGCGACATACACCGGCTGGAACCATTTCGCCCCACTTGCCCATGGCGTATTCGGTCAACATGCCATAACGCTCGAGCTCACCCGTTTCTTCGCTTTCCATCCATACGCTTGAATTCGCATGGTGCACTACAGCAGCAGCATCGCCACGAGGCTTAACTTGAACGGCTTTAATGCAACGCGAAGCAGTCATCTGTGGGTCAACAAATTCATTGCTCCACAAATCATTACCTTCAGCAGGAATGTCGTATGAACTGGAAGGAACGATTAGATCTGGTTGACCTAGTTGCGCCGCGAAGTTCCACTCATCAGGATCTCTTAAGTCTGGATCTGGAAGTGCATTTTCAGGATCACCCATTGGTGCACCGTTTGCAGCCCAGGCAACGATCTTGTCGATCTCATCTTGCTCCAGACGCCAATCACCAATCAGATCTTGAATACCGATATGCTGGTCGTACGCATAGGGTGGCATTTCGCGATTTTCAACGCGATATGAAATCAGAGGCGCCCATGGACGAATCTGTTCATAGGTTTGGAAAGCCATGGGTCCGATGCCACCTTCTTGGTGACACACCACACAATTCTCATTGATGATACGTCCGATCTCACCGTTGTAGACCAATTCATCATGGGACTGCGCTAGACCTTGGGACTGGATACCAAGCAGGGTTAAAGAGGCAAGCCCTGCCCAAGTTTTAGCGTTTCTCATGTTTCTCTCCTTGTGGAATTCCCGGTTGAACG
This sequence comes from uncultured Pseudohongiella sp., assembly GCA_965262465.1. GTDB lineage: Bacteria > Pseudomonadota > Gammaproteobacteria > Pseudomonadales > Pseudohongiellaceae > UBA9145. The sequence continues at coordinate 696,980 of OZ253535.1, forward strand.
GGGATTCTTTTCTCATAATTCTGTACTGGGTGGTTTAAAGCCACACAGGTCTTAGCAGTGTACTCCTATTGGGATTCCCACAAAAGTAGCAAAACACAGGAATTCCGACCTGGAACTGGGTCCCAAATGCCTATTTTTAGGCAATAAAAAGGGCCGATTAGTGTCCTAATCGGCCCCTCGTAGGATTTTCTAAAATCTATGCGATTTCAGATATTTAGTCGTCTGATCCAGCCAGACTGCGGGCTTCTGCATCTTTACGCTCAGCCACTAACTGCTCGTAGCCTTCGTCATCCAGATGCGTCACAGCGATCCAGGCATGAGACATTTCGTCGCCAGTACGGCTACCGCCATACACCCACTGATCGGGATCTGGGTTGTTGGGGTTGTTCGCCGTATTGTCATACCACTGCTTGATGACTAATACCGCACCTGTCGGAAGCAGAGGTGCAACATCAGGCTCATAGATATGGCTGTGATGCCAAGTGGCTGACCAGTTTGAGATCTGACTGATCTGTTCAGTTCTTCCAGTTTCTGGGTAGAAGATTTCCAAAGCTGCAGCGTTCATGCGCAAGTGCCCATGAGGCTGGAAGCTATCGATACGCACTGGGTGATCGAAAGAGTGGAAACCCTGAGTCATGGTGTAACCATGAGGTGGCACAATCAGGTTACCGTTCTCGTAACCTTCGCGCATTTGATAGGCGCGCAGGTCTTGGCGATAAGGTTGCTCGGTTTCTTCGTAATCTTCATCGTGGAACCAAATGCCTAACTCAACCACATTGTTTGTAACTGCCTGGCCTTGTGCAGTTGCGCCAACGCCACCTGGGAACATATGAATGTCCCAATAGATGGCAGAGTCAGCAGGCATTTCACGGCAAACACCGCCTGGCATTAACTCACCCCACTTGCCCATCGCGTATTCACTGAGTTGACTGTGACGTTCGTAGTCACCTTCCTCATTCATAACGTGAACACCAGGATTGGAGTGATGCACTACTGCGCGAGCATCGCCGCGTGGCTTAACTTGCATCGCTTTAATGCAACGCTTTTCAGTTACACCGGTTGGCACATAGTGCTTATGCCACATGTCGTTGCCATCGGCAGGAATGTCGATAGGCACTGACGCGATAATTAAATCCGGCTCGCCCAGTTCAGGTTCAAAATTCCAGGAATCAGGATCTGGCAAATCAACTGGTGGAGGGACGATATCTACGTCACCTAATGGAGAACCCTGATTCACCCAGGCCACAATCGTGTCGATTTCTGCCTGTTCCAAACGCCAGTCGCCGAGTAAATCCTGAATGCCAATATGCTGGTCATAGGCATACGGTGGCATTTCACGATTCGCGACTTTTAGCTGAATCAGTGGAGCCCAAGGTCGCACTTGATCAAAGGTTTCCAAACGCATCGGACCAACACCGCCTTCACGGTGACAGACTACGCAATTGTCATTAATGATCTGAGCGACATGCTCGTTGTAAGTAACCTGATCTTGCGCCGAGGCAGAAAATGCCAATAAAACGCCGGCCAACAGGGTAAGAATTGAGTGCAGGGATTTCATGTGAGACTCCTCTTCAAGCGCAGATCTGGCGCTGCTGGGAGGTTGATAGCCAGGATTCCAACTACATCCTGTGATTAGCCACTTAGTCTACCCCAATTTGTTGCCTTCTCAATAGCCTGAATCAGCAAAATCGGGCCTCTGGATTTCACCGGGAAACAGGGGTTTTACGGGTTTTTCAGCTAACGAGCGGCCACAAAAAAGGCCGACCGGATTGCTCCGATCGGCCTTGTCTGTCTTTCAGCTTAGACTAGATTTTAGTCGTCGCTGCCTGCCAGTGAACGCTGCTCAGCTTCGCGACGCTCAGCTACGATCTTCTCGTAACCTTCGTCGTCAAGGTGAGTCACAGCGATCCAAGCGTGAGACATTTCATCACCAGTACGGCTACCACCATACACCCACTGATCTGGATCAGGGTTGTTGGGGTTGTCCGCAGTGTTGTCGTACCACTGCTTGATAACCAGTACTTCACCTGGTGCCAACAGAGGCGCTACATCTGGATCATAGATGTGGCTGTGGTGCCAAGTTGCTGACCAGTTAGAGATCTGGCTGATTTGCTCAGTACGACCAGTCTTAGGATCGAAAATTTCCAGAGACGCTGCGTTCATACGCAGGTGACCGTGTGGCTGGAAGCTATCGATACGAACTGGGTGATCGAAAGAATGGAAACCCTGAGTCATGGTGTAACCATGAGGAGGTACGATCAGGTGACCATTTTCGTAACCTTCACGCAGTGGGTATAGACGAAGGTCTTGCTTGAAGACGTCATTTACTTCTTCGTAGTCTTCATCGTGGAACCAAAGACCAATTTCAACCACGTTGTCCTTGATCATTTCGCCTTCAGCAGTTGCGCCAACGCCGCCAGGGAACATGTGGATGTCCCAGCGAACCAGCGAGTTAGCTGGCATGGTGCGACATACGCCATCAGGCATTAATTCGCCCCATTTGCCCATAGCGTATTCAGTTAGCTGACCATACTGCTCCAGCTCACCATCATCGTTGTACACATAAACGTCTGAGTTCGCGTGGTGAACAACCGCTTTCGCGTCGCCACGTGGCTTAACCTGTACTGCTTTAATGCAGCGGTCTTCAGTAAGACCTGGGTCAACGAATTCCTTACTCCAAAGGTCGTTACCTTGAGCAGGGATATCGTAAGAATCAGATTGAACAATCAGGTCAGGCTGACCGAATTGTGGTGCGAAATTCCACTCGTTTGGATCAGGCAGTTCAACTGCAGCAGGAACGATGTCAGAAGGACCCATTGGAGCACCTTGCTGAACCCACGCCACTACTGTGTCGATTTCGTCCTGAGACAGACGCCAGTCGCCTTCAAGATCCTGAATACCGATATGCTGGTCGTACGCATATGGAGGCATTTCGCGGTTTTCTACTTTGTATGAAATGAGAGGCGCCCAGGGACGTACCTGGTCGTAGTTCTCAAATTGCATAGGTCCGATACCACCTTCACGGTGACAGACCACGCAATTTTCATTGATGATCTGAGCCACATGCTCGTTGTAGGTGAATTCGTCCTGTGCCTGGGCACCCATGCTCAGGGCCAGTGCTACTGCACCGCCTAGCAAAGTGCTCTTGCTTCGCACGTTTCTCATGCTGTTCTCCTCAAGATAGGGATAGGGGCAAATTTTTAGTCGCATAATGGTAGCGAGGGGGTGTTTCTGAGTCCATTAAATATGGTGATTTTCGGTCCCGTTCTGCAACAAATTGCAACAGCCTGTAGCCCAATAATCATGCGGGATTCAGAGCTATCAGCCGGGCCCAAAATTGGCCATTTGAGACCATCTGCTCAATTTTTGGACATCAGAAACAAAACGACCGGCTAAAAAGCCGGTCGTTTACCACGAAATTCGTGAGAATTTACTGTGATTTTTTAGCGAACTGTGACTCGCTGATAGACGTTGGTCCAGCAGCACTGGTCGCCATTTGAGCTATCAGGTGCATCGTGAACGTCGACCTTAGTCGCGATGATGTAATCACCTGGAGCTGAGAATGTCGCATAAACGCGAGCCGTGCCTGAAGGACCGGCAATCTCAGTTTGATTGGCGCTTGGTTCACGGAAGAAACGGAAACGGGGATCGTCCTCGTCGTAAGGATTCTCTGCCACTTCAGTATCTTCATGACGAGTGAATTCCACATCACCAGGTCCCTGATACTTCATGAATTCCACGCCCATAGGCAGTGGCTCACCGAAGCGTGGGTCAGTTTCATCTCGCACCGCAGGATCAGTCGCATTAACGACAATTTCCACTTGCTCGCCTGCGTTAACAGTTCCACCAGGGTAGTCGCCAATTTGCGCATACAAGCCAGGTAGCTGATTGCCGTCTTCACCGATTCCCACTAGAGGCTGTAAAGCACCTTGTGGACGAGGACGAATGAAATCCAGCTCGTAAGCAGAAGCTCCATAACGACCTGGTACTTTTAACTCTTCAGAGTTACCAGTGGTGAGGTACCACCACACGTCATTGTCACGCTCGTCATTGGGAACAGTAACAGTGAATGCACCGGTAGTTCGGCCTGCTGGAAAATGTGTAGGCTGAATGCCGTCATACTTAGCAGGCTCAATTCGGTTTGCTTCACCAAGAGGAATTTCTACCGCTTCTTCATTGCGATTGATGATGCCGAAAGAGAAGCTAGTAGTGCCATCAGGGTTTGCAATCCAACCTTCAAGAACTGGGATCACCGGTAAGCCATCGGGAGGAGCCAGGCTCAGGAAACGGCCGTTGTCGACAGACTGCGCTGAAACTGCGCTGGCTGCTACTGCCAAGATTCCGAACACTATTGAAGTGATGGTATTTGTTTTAGTTCGCATTGGTGTCCTCTCCAAGTAATACGAATATGTTGTTTTTTCAGGAGTTTCGGGACGTATCCCGTTACTTCTACGGTTCTGATTTATTCTATTTTTAACGCAGAACACGCCAGTAAAGTAGGGCAGCTAGGATAACTACCAAACGACCTTACGTCTAGCAGGGATATGCTGCATTTAGTGCCGATATGTCATTGTTTTTTTACAAATTGTGACAGTTTTTAAGGGCCGCTTAACTCACGTATAAAGCGTTTGTTAAGTAGCGAATTCAGCTAGCAGAAATCCACAGCAGGCGACGAAACCTAACAGAGGTATTGCGGCATGAACTTTAAAAGTGCCTTCAATTTCCGGTTCCCGTTTTTTGATGCGTAACAAGGCCAGGTTTACGACGGCAAACACCATCAGCAATACAGTAGTGGTGAATCGCGCCAGAGTTTCGGTTGAGAGAAGCAATGCTCCGATTGTCATCAAGGCGGCGATCAACACGGTCGCCTGAATTGGTGTTTGGGTAACTGGATGCAGTTTAGCCAGTCGTTGCGGGATTAGATTTTGTTGGGCGAGTCCAAAACAAATTCGCGAACACATAATCAATTGAATCAGTGCGCCATTAATCACGGCCAACAAACTGATCAAGGTGATGAACCAGGGAGAGCCATTAGTCGCGACAGTGTAGACATCTGCTAGTGGCGCGTTGGAGTTTGCTAACTCCGCAGGTGTTAATACTTGCAGTGCAGCAGTGGTTGCTAATCCATAAAGCAAAGTCGCGCAGACTAGTGCGATGGCAATCGCAAGTGGAACCGTGCGCCGCGGTGAACGCACTTCTTCAGCGACATTCACAATGTCTTCGAATCCAATATAGGCATAAAACGCCAGAAACGAAGCGCCGATTAAACCTGTCCAACCTACATTCGATTCCACTGCAGTATTGTCAGGCAGAGTTTGGGCAACTGCCGTGACATCGCCTTCACCGATGACGAAAGCAACCGCAATAATCAGCAGTAGCCCTGCAATCTCTAACAACGTAATTATCGCTGCAGTTGTCACCGACTCTTCGATGCCCCAACAAGCTAAAGCGCAAAGGCTGCCCAGTAAGAAAATGATAATGAGACTGGGAGGTAATTGAATAAAGACATCAAGATAGCCCACGAACCCGCGTGCGATGGTGGCGGCAGAAACGATGCCGGTGAAGATCATCATCACCCCAATAACCACTGTGAGTGACGGCAGGTTAAATCCTTTGTGCACATACAGAGCACCACCGCCACTGACTGGATAACGTGAGCACAACTCAGCGAAACTAAATGCAGTTAACGCGGCAATCGCTGCAGCGAGTAAAAATGCAAAGGGCGCAAGACTGCCGGCAATGCCTGCGATCTCGCCGATCAAAACATAGATGCCTGCGCCCAGGATGTTGCCCAAGCCATACAAAGTGACTTGGCCAAGGGTAAGACTGCGCTTTAATGTAGTAGTGGAATTACTCATCGTCGAAATCTGCTGCTACCAGGCATTGTCTGCTATGCTTGCGCCTGCTCGAAAGACTCACTGTAGTCTTTCTTTATCCTTCGTGAATTGATCTGCTGCAATACTACTTACTGGCAGCGCCAACTTTATACCGTTGAGTACGCAATGACAGGGAACAGTAAAGCGCCAATGTTCTACGGTTGGAAAATCGTAATCGCTATTCTGGTGCAGCTTACCTTTAATAGCGGCCTAAGTTTCTACAATCACGCGATCTATTTAAACGCATTGGCAGAAAATGGCTCCTTCGATGTGCAGACCGCATCGTCTGCTGTGTCGGTATTTTTTCTGAGTGCTGGTCTAACTGGGTTATTGGTGGCGCGTTGGGTGCGTGATTACGATCCACGCATCTCTATCACCGTCGGGTCAGTATTGGCCGGGCTGGCAATGGCCGCTCTGCCTCGAATCGAGACTCTATGGCAACTGTATGCGGTCTATATCGTTTTCGGTATGGGCTTTTCAGCCTCGGGGCTGATCCCTGCGACTACTCTGGTCACTCGCTGGTTTCAACGTCGTCGTGCCATGGCTCTTTCCATTGCATCAACCGGTCTGTCCCTGGGTGGTGTGGTTCTCACACCGCTAAGTGTGTTGCTGGTTGATCGATTTGGTTTTGACACTGCAGCGCCACTATTAGGTTTGATTTTTGTTATCGGAGTCGTGCCTATCACTGGATACCTGTTACGACCTGAACCTGCTGCAATGGGTTTAAGTGTTGATGGTGATGCAGCGGCACCGGAAGAAGATTCCGATGGTGATAACGAGACGACACCCGTTCACGAAGTGGGCATTAGTTTTTCTGACGCATTACATGGTCGATTTTTTTGGGCGGTGAGTTTTGCCTATGTGTTTTTGATGATGGCGCAAGTCGGTGGTATTGCTCATCAATATGGTTTGGCCCGTGAACAACTCACCGAAGCGGAAACTGCTATCGCAGTTGCAATCCTCCCGGTTGCCAGCATCATCGGAAGATTAATCGGTGGGTGGTTAGTGGACCGCATGTCGATTCGTGTGTTCGCAATTGGCATGATGATTCTGCAAGCTGTCTCCCTTAGTTTGTTGGCGGGTGGATTCAGCGTCATCACATTGTGCATAGGATTGTTTTTGTTTGGTTCATCAGTGGGCAATCTGTTGATGTTACAACCCTTACTTATTGCGGAAGCATTTGGAGTGCGTGATTACGCACGTATATTTTCGGTTAGTAATTTAATGACATCCTTCGGCACTTCGATTGGGCCGGCGCTGTTGGGTGTTGCTTATGCCGCTAGCGACAGTTTGTATGCTGTGCCGTATTTTGTGGCGGCAGGTGCAGGGTTGTTTGGATTGTGCTTGTTCTTAACAGGCGGTTCTCTGGAACAGGTTCGTGCCAGAGTGGTAAACCAGTCTTGAATGGCTCTCTTGATTGGTTCTTAGGCTTCGGTTGTAATAGTTTCGATGTTGAAAAAAACAGCTATAAGTTTCCTGCTTGTCTTAGTCCTTTTGCTGGGTGGTCTTTCCTTTATTGGAATAACTCCTGCGTTTATCTATTACGGACCGGGAGTCGCAACCGGCATCGGATCGAAGTTGCTTTGCAGTGCTGAGTTTGTAATCGGCAATAGCCGTGAGCAAGCCTTCGATGACCTGGTGCAGTATTCCCCCATTCTTTCGCAAATCAGTTATAGCTACGACGAACAAAACCAAACTGTCACTACTGATCTGTTTGGACTGCAGCGCAAAACCGCCAGTTATATAGAAGGCTTAGGCTGTGCCGTTGACTATGATGGTTACAACCAACGACAGCAGCTCGTCATTCAATCCACTCGACCAAGTGCGGCACCCTGGCCAGCAGGCGATGGAGTCGGTGCACGACACCCTGAGGTGCAAGCACTATTGGAATCTTTGCTGGCTGAAGACAATGCAGCAGGTTTAAACACGCGCGCTCTGTTAGTAGTGAACAACGGACGCATCATTGCAGAAGCATACGGCCAGGACATGACAGAAGAATCGCCTTTGTTAGGCTGGTCTATGGCAAAAAGTCTGAACGCGATTATGCTCGGTAATCTGGAGATGCGCGGGCTAATTGATTTAACGGCAGCGGCCGGCTTCGACCAGTGGGAAGGAGATGAACGTTCAGCTATACGCATAGAAGATCTGCTTACTATGACCGACGGCTTGGCATTTTCTGAGGAATACAATCCAGGGGATGATGCGACAGCGATGTTATTCACAGCAGCGTCGTCTTCCGACTATGTATTAGCGATGCCTGCCGCGGCAGAACCGGGAACCCGGTTTAACTATAGCTCTGGTACGGCCAATATTTTGTCGCGGCTCTACACCGAGACGCTGGGTGGTCCTCAACCAGCCTATGACAATTTCATCGAGAACATCTTCACTCCGATGCGTTTCCAGGATGCGGTATTTGAAACCGATGCCAGTGGCGTCTTCATGGGAAGCTCGTACTTTTATGCATCAGCCAGAGACTGGGCCCGCATGGGACTGTTGATGTTGAATGGTGGTGAGATAAACGGGCAGCGATTGGTTACCGAAGAATGGGTACGCCGCGCCACAACGCCAAACAATTCCGCGAACGATAAAGCCTATGGCTACCAATGGTGGTTGAATCGCGGCAATGAGGGTTTGAGATTTAGCACCTTGCCGGAAGATGCTTACTATGCCAATGGCAACAGGCAACAATCGGTCATGGTGATTCCATCGCGGGATACTGTTGTAGTGCGACTAGGATGGACTGCCGGGCGATATCCACTTGGCAATCATGTAGCGCAAATTCTGGAAGCGCTTTATGAGTCTCGCTGAGATTGATCCACAGTTTCATTCTTACTTGCGCGAACCGCCGCGCTTGTCCTACACCAATCCGGAAGATCCCTGGTTACACCGTCAGCTCGTTTCTTCCTTAGAAGTACTATTCGGTAGAAACAAAATTGAAGCGGTGTATTACCGCCTGAAAGAAAAAGATTTCAATATTCAGACGTTCTTTGCTGAAGCTCTGATTGAAGCGAACATCTCTGTCGATTATGACAAGTCGCGCTTGGCGGAAATCCCATCTAACGGCCCGTTAATGTTTGTCGCAAACCATCCATTTGGTGTTGTGGATGGGGTGGTGCTTTGTGATTTGGCGTTGAAGGCAAGAGGTGATTTACGCATCTTGTTGAATTCGCTGTTGTGCCAGGATCGCCAATTGGCACCCTACTTTTTACCGATTGATTTTGAAGAGACCAGGGACGCACAAAAGACCAACATTCGCTCGAAACAACTCGCATTGGAATTTCTCTCGCAGGACATACCCGTGCTCATATTTCCATCCGGTATGGTTTCCACTGCAAATAAGTTTGGCTTTGGTTCAGTACAGGATGCGCCGTGGACGACATTCGCGGCGAAAATAATTCGGGAAGCAAATGCCACGGTGGTTCCCATATATTTTCATGGGACTAATAGTAGAAAATTTCATGTGGCCTCCCATATTGCCGAACCTTTGCGCATGGCGTTGCTGGTGCATGAAGCACTGCGCATGTTCGGCCAATCGGTGCGAGTAGAGATTGGGAAGCCGATACTGTGGAGTCAGTTAGAGGGGCAGGGTGGGCGTACAGCCTTAACCCACTTTTTATACCAACAGGTGCAGGCGCTGAATCATGTCGTGACCAATCACAACGGAAACGGGTAAGACTTGCGGGTCTAAGTTTGAGTTAAGCGGTAGCGCGTGCAGGACGATTGCTATCGGTCTTCAGATTAGAAACAACCGATTCCATCGCGCGATTAACGAGAGATCCTTCGCTGATAATTTTCGCGCCGCCCGACTTCAATTCATGAGCAAGTCGGGTGCGGGTAATTTCGATCATCTTCTTACCCTCACTGTTGGCGAAAAATAACTTATCGATACTCTCTATCTTCGATGCCAGTGTGCAGCGCACTCGTTGACCAGCGGTGCCGCGGAATTCCAGCCAGGCTCCAATTGGTAACTTATCAATACGTCGCATTTCACTATCATCTCGTGGTAACGATCCCACATCTTTTTGATTGGCTGTGGTGAGCAAGATTTTGTCTTCCATTACCGATGGCTTTTCAGCAGTCGGTGGTGCAACGCCTGCTTCAGCCTGATGGAAAGTAAACTCCTGTACTTGTTTTAACTGACGCATGATCTTGGTGATCTTGGTCTTGGATGCGCCGCCAATCTCCAGCGCTTTGCTAAGGTTATCAATCAAGCGAGGATTGATGCGCTCAAACCGTTCGCGGTCACCCGGATGTTTTTCTGCCTGGACCGTCCACAGCAGTACATCAATGGTGCTCATTACCGGTTTCCAGGATTTACCTTCCGGGCCTTCCTTAACCACCAGTTTAACCAGGAACTCATGGATATGAGTGTCCAGCAGGTTGCGGATAGAAGGGTCCAGGTATCCTTTGAGGACACGCTCATAGATTTTTTGTCTGACATAGGTGTTCACATCATCGATGTTTTGACTGACATCAGAAGATTCTCGAACACGCTTCTCAAGATTGAGATCGGTACCTAGTTGTTTGCTGCGAGCTGTGCGTAGTTCATTGATGAGGCCTTGCAAGAAATCAGTGGAAGGCTCGCTTTCTTCTAGCAAGCGTTCAACTAACTGCTTAACTTTCTGATAAACCTCGTCGGTATCTAGGGTAACAGTCTGAGTCCAGGAAATTCCCGCCTGAGCTAACTCGTTTAACAGAGCGCGCCCTGGGTGATTCTCGTTGTCAAAAAATGCGGTATCAGACAGAGCAACTTTCATGATGGAGATTTGAGTACGTCCAATTAGTTCTTTCATCACTACTGGCAGCGCAGGATCTTTCCAGATTGCTTCGTACAGCATCGTGACCAGATTAATGACATCGCCAGACTGCGCTGAAATTGCACCGAGTTCACCGCTACTTTGTTCAGCTTTTAGTGAGTCATTAATTGAACGCGCAACCTTGTCGGCGTTCATGGTTTCGCCAGGGACGGTTGAGGTGCGATTGCTTAACAGATTGGATTGAATGTCTGTCAGCATGCCCATCAATTTATGTTGTTGCTGGCGCAAATCTTCAGTTTCCGCAGCGAGTTCGCTACCGGATGCGATTTGGGCGCCGGCAGTAGCGGACATTCCGCCATTGGAATTGTTCTGAGCCAGACTCTGCACCAAAGTCTGCATCATAGAGAACATTTCTGCCTGAGCTTTGGCTTGCTCGACTTGTACGGCGGGAGCAGGAGCAGGTGCAGCAACCGGAGCAGCCGCTGGCGCTGCTGCCTGAGGTGCGGCGGCAGGTTCTGCTGGCTTGCCTGGTTTGCGCTTCATCCGCGCTTCCAGTTCAGCCTTCTCTTCCTCTTCCTTTATCTTTTGCTCTGCCGCTAATTGGGCGCGAGCTTCTTCTCTTGCCTTCTTGCGCTTGGCACGCTCTTCGGCAGTGATGTCCAGATTAGGTAAAACGTTCGATTCAATTAATACATCATTGGCTTCACCAATGACCTCATCATATTGTCCGAATACATTCTTGTTGAATTCGCGATAGATGGTGAGCAAGTAGTGGGCTTTAAAACCCAAGGGTTTAATTGCCTCGTTAAAACAGTCACCAATCTGTTCTGGATCCAGCGGGTTATTAGTTTGATCGATGCGAATGTTTGGAAACATTGTTTCCAATCGCGTGAGGAAACTGCGCATTCCTTTTATTTCTTTGTCGCGAAGTTGTTTGACCATACCTTCCATCGCAATCATTGCTTCAAGGTAGTCGTGGTCCACTAAACTGAGATTGTCATAATTGTCTGGCTCGATTTCATCATCCTTCACAACCAGTGAAGTGAGTTCATCGAAGTAGTTATGAATGTTGGTCATGAATCGCTCAGCGATTCCTGGAGACTCTTCAGCAATAGGAGGCAGCTTGGCGCCAACAAAGCGCATGGCTTGCGCTTCGATTTGCAGGCGTGCGTCATCCAACGATTTCATGACCATGCGAGTCATCGTTTTGGATGCGGCAAACTTAACCTTGTCTAAATGCTCTTTCATTTCCATGGTTTTACGACCTTCCGCCCAATACTCCATGCAATCAATAGGCAGCTACTTCTCATAAAGAGGGAGAAGTAGGCAGAGAGTTTAGCGGGATGAAGATTATCGGTACAGCATCTAGCCGACCGGAAATCCCCATATAACGTGGATTTTAGACTGATTTTGGCTTGCAATCACCGCCTGAAATCCACTTCCTGGTGGCTTTGTGAGCTAATTCCGCCTGAGGCCCTAGGTTACCTTGTTTTTCTGGCTAAATCGCTGATCTGTATAGGTTTTTTCTTGAATAATGCGGCTCAATTCCGCTCCCGCACGCCATACATCGGCATAGCTGAGAAACAAAGGGCTGAATCCAAGGCGCAGAATATCGGGGCTCCGGAAGTCGGTAATGATGCCTTCGGCCTCTAGAGCCCGCGAAATTGGGTAGGCATGGGGGTGCCTAAATCCCAGCTGGGCGCCGCGCAAATCAGGGTCGGCCGGGGAATTTAGCTCAAGAGCAGGATCGTTCAGGTGCTGGGACAGGCTTTCCAAAAATGCAGTGGAAAGGCCTTTGGCTTTGGCATGCAGCTGCCCCATCTCCACACCATCGAAACAATCGAGAGCGGTGTCTAACGCGCTCATGGAAAGTATTCCAGGAGTGCCACTCTGCATGCGATTGATACCCAGATCGGGTGTGTAGTTTGGATCGAAGTCAAAAGGCGCCTGGTGTCCCATCCAGCCTTGCAGTGGTTGGCGCGCTGAATCTTGCTTGGCTTTAGACACATAGATAAATGCGGGAGCACCTGGTCCGCCATTCAGGTATTTGTATCCGCAACCTACTGCGAAATCGACGTGCCATTGATTCATATGTAATGGCAGCACTCCCACGCTATGGGATAAGTCCCAGATAACCTGGCAGCCTTTTGAGCGAGCGACTTTAGTAATGGCTTCTATATCGTGCAGTTTTCCTGAGCGGAAATTCACTTGTGTCAGCATGAGTATTGCAGGCGCATTATCCAGGCTGGGCACAATGTCTTCTTCGGAGACCGTTAGAAGCTCTACCGAATCCTGACCCAACAATTCAGAAATTCCTTCGGCGATGTACAGGTCCGTTGGGAAATTATCCCGCTGCGAAAGGATTACAGTTTTCTCTCCTTTTTCTCCGCCTTGGGTTGCTTGATGCTGTTTGATGGCGCTACTCAACAACTTAAACAGATTGACTGAAACCGAATCACAACAGATAACTTCATCGTCACTCGCCCCAATTAATGGTGCGATCTTGTTGCCAACCTTAAGCGGGAGATCAATCCATTGATGAGTGTTCCAACTCTTCACTAGTCCTTCACCCCATTGCTCATTCACAACGGACTGCATTCGATCTTTTACTGCCGCAGGTAAAGGACCTAATGAATTGCCGTTTAGGTAGATGGTGTTCGCTGGTAATTCGAACAGGCGACGCTTGTCAGCTAAAGGATCAGCCGCATCAAGTTGCTTTACTGAATCGGGTATCACTGTTGCAGCGCTTGGTTGAGTTGTTGTACGAGTTGCTTGTACGAATCGGTTTGGGCATGAATCCAATCGAAGTGGCCAGCACCCGGTACTACTATTTTTTGTTCGCTAAGCGATTCGATTTGACTGAGAGGCACGATGGCATCAATTTCACCATGCATCAGGACTGTGTTGGGGTGCAGTTCTTTTAAGACAGGATTGGCGGCTCTATAAGTGTCTCTGCTTTCTTCCAACGATCCGCCAATAAATTGCGTAGCCGCTACTTCGCAGGAACTACTCCCTTCAGCATAGCTTTCGATATCAGCAATGCCGGCAAGGGAAACAATGATGTTTGCCTCCGGCACATCAATGCCGGCTAACAATGCGAGATGCCCGCCAGCAGAGTGTCCAATTATGGCTAGGCGATCTGGATCGACTCCGTAGGAAGTTAATTGCTCGGTATAGGCAATCGCCTGCAACACATCATCATAGGTACCAGGCCAGCCGCCACCTTCATCTCCTGTGCGGCGATACTCGAAAGCCCACACGGCAAATCCATCGTTAACCAGACCATGATTTAACGCGTCGGTATGATGCACGTCGAAACTGTTTAACCAACAACCGCCATGGATAACGACAACCAATGGGGCAGGTTGAAGAGAAGCATCAGGTACCCACAGTTTGCCGAACTGCAATTCATTGCTGCCATAACTTAATATGGCAGCGGGTTCGCTCACTGGTAATGCCAGCACATCGTCAAACGAAACATTTAATGGAGTGCTCGATTGTGCATAAGAAAATTGGCTAACCAGGAAAAGGCAGCAAACTTGAAAGATTGTTTTCATAGACATTGAGAGATTTTCAGCTCTAAAACATTTTTTGCCAGGCATCTGGAACGCGGACTACTTGCCCATTGCTGTCTGTCCAGATATGACGGGTTAATCCAGTGACCAGAACGTTGCCATTGTCAGGGTCGACAATCTCATAGGCGAAACTCACGCGGCGACTTCGATTCTCTTCGATCCAGGTTCTGACGCGAATGCGTTCTCCATAGCGTCTGCTACCGACGTAACGCACACTGGCTTCGGTTACAGGGAGTTGATAGCCGCTGGCTTCGATGTTGGCATAATCACTGCCCAGCTCACGCATATAGTGGCTGCGACCTTCCTCGAAATACACCAAATAAGTGGCGTGATGCACCACTCCCATGGCGTCAGTCTCGGCGTATCTCACCGGGAATTCCGTTTCAAACACTTTCTTGTCAGTGGTCACCGATAAGGCACTCCGTTGCTGGCAGTAGGGCTGGCCATTATAAGCGGAAAATGAGCGTTCGCGGTGTTCCGGAATTGCCGTGGCCATGAACCGCCATACAATGCTACCTTCTCAGTTAGCCGTGTGATGACGCCCCTTCAGGTCAGGCATACCGGCGTTCTTGAAAGGTGTAGTGGTAACAATTCATGCTGGATTTCCCAGAACCTCCTAAAAACTATAGCTCAGTTTTTTTAGAAGAAACTGACAAGCCATTGCCGGAGAAAATTGATCCGCGCACTCGCTATGCTTTTTTCAGCACAATTGCCAAAGGTGGCAAGTCCTTAATCAAATCCTGCAAAGACCTCCATCTTTCTCGCTTCATTTGCTACAAAACACTCAAGCCTGAATTCGCCGACGATGAAGTAGAACAACAACGACTAATTCGTGAGGCACGAGTCTCTGCCATGCTGCAGCATCCGAATACGATTCCTACTTATGAGCTAGGACGTGATGGCAGAGGTCATCCTTACTTCACAATGAAGTTAGTACACGGCTACACCTTGCGGGAAATTCTCAATTACCGTGAACGCTATGACTTGACCCAATTGATTGAGTTGGTCATCCAGGTCGGTAATGCCTTGCAATATGCTCATACTCACGGTGTGGCACATCGCGACATCAAACCAGAAAACATTCTTGCCGGACCCTATGGAGAAGTGCTCTTACTGGATTGGGGATTGGCGAAAGTCTGGCATCCAGATGGGAGTGTGAATGCAGAAGGTGATTCGAAGCCAGCGCCAATCAAAGATCTATCATTGACCGGGCAGGGTGCTGCTCAAGGCACAGCGCATTACATGTCGCCAGAACAAATTCAGAAAGATCCTGATATAGACCACCGCACTGATGTGTATAGTCTGGGAACAATCATCTATGAAATCCTCTGCGGGCAAACCAGTGCCAAGGGGGAGAAGCTGCATGAAGTGATCGAGTCGGTACAATCAGATACACCACCAGCACCGAGTGAAGTTACGAATTTGCCAGTGCCAAGATTGTTGAATGATGTGGCAATGAAGTGTCTGAGTAAAAATCCTGATGATCGCTTTCAAACCATGGAAGAACTGGTGATGTTGTTACAGCAAGATTGGCGATCGGAGTTACAACGATTTCGCGGTTAACTACCAGCAATAGAAACGAGTATAAAAAGAAACTAAAGAAGAAAGAATTAAAGGAAAGAGGAGAACCCGCATTGATTTTTAAAATGCCAAAAGTCACAGGACTTTCCACACTCATCAATAAAGCTGTGTGCGTATTAATTGGTCTAGGGATTGCCGCCAGTGTTGCTGCGCAAAACGCCGACATTATTTTTCTGGGCCAAAACATCATTACCATGGATGACTCGGAAGTCACTGCGGTAGCCGTGCGTGGTGATCGTATTGTTGCCACCGGTTCTGAGGCTGATGTTGAAGCCTTGCGCGGCAGTAACACACGGGTTGTGGAATTGGGAGACCAAGCGCTGCTTCCTGGTTTTATCGATGCCCATGGACATTTCGCTGGGGTCTCTCGCTATGCAGATATGCTCGACCTTTCTTCTCCGCCCGTGGGCAATGTAAATAATGTTGATGACATTGTTCGCAAAATTCGACTGCGCATTGAAGAGATGCAGATTCCCGATGGTCAGCTCATCTTTGGTTTCGGCTACGATGATTCTTTATTAGAAGAACAACGCCACCCGGACCGTGATGATTTGGATCGGGCAAGTACCAATCATCCAATTGTGATCAGACATGTTTCTGGTCATCTGTTGGCAGCCAATACTGCCGCTCTCGCAGAGGCTGGGGTAGGAGAGACTACTGAAGATCCTGCCGGAGGAATCATCAGACGCCGACCAGGAACCCAAATTCCAGATGGCGTTATGGAAGAAACTGCCATGCAGTTTTTCCCAGGCACGGGTGAGTTATTAAGTGCACAACGACAAAGTGAATTGCGGCGGGAGGCGGTGGATATCTATGCCGGCTATGGCATCACTACGATTCAGGACAGTAATGTCAGTACCGATTATGTAGAGCTGCTTAAATCTGAAGCGCGCGAAGAGCCTTTTAAGGCAGACATCGTGACTTATGTGATGGGCAATCCCTTGCCCGATGATGCGCTGAATCTGGTCACACACGACACGGAATATGTTGGGGGCATTCGCAACGGCGGAATTAAATTCACTCTGGATGGATCACCCCAAGGTCGCACTGCCTGGATGTCCCAACCTTATACAGCTGGGCCTCCCGGGGCAGCACCTGACTATGTGGCTTATCCCAGTTATGACCCGCAAGCGTGGCGCGAACGCATCGGCCCCATCTTGGATCGCGGTGTACCGGTACTAGTACATGCCAATGGTGATGAAGCGATTGAACTGATGATCGACGGGGTTGCAGATGCTATCGGCGATCGTGAAGTGCCAGATCATCGTTCCGTGATAATTCACGCGCAGTTGATTCGCGAAGATCAACTGGATCGAGTGAAAGACCTCGGCATTATTCCTTCTTATTACTCAGTGCATCCATTTTTCTGGGGAGATTGGCACCGATTAAGTTTTGGTGATGATCGTGCGAATTTCATTTCACCAGTCAGAGCGACAATAGACCGGGACATTCCTTTCACTATTCATAATGATTCGCCCATCGTTCCACCGGACATGATGCGTTTGATCTCGATAACAGTGAATCGAGAAACGCGTAGCGGATATATCCTCGGTCCTGATCAGCGCGCCACAGTGATGGAAGCCCTTTGGTCGGTAACTCAGGGTGCTGCTTATCAATACTTCGAAGAAGATGAGAAGGGAAGTATTACTCCGGGTAAACGTGCTGACTTGGTCATCCTCGGCGCCAATCCACTGTCGGTGGATCCGTCTACCCTCGGCGATATCGAAATCATTGAAACCATCGCCCGTGGCGAAACTATTTTTCAACAATAAATTCTGCCCAATGCAGAGCATAAGGATATAGAAGGAAGAGATCATGGGATCTGAAACTAAAGTTGCATTCATCGGACTTGGCGTAATGGGTTACCCCATGGCAGGCCATGTGCAAAATGCCGGCATAGACGTTTGTGTCTACAACCGATCAGCCAATAAAGCGGAGCAATGGTGTGAGCAATATGGGGGACACATGGCCCCTACACCTGCAGAAGCGGCCGCAGACTGCGATGTGGTTCTAGTGTGTGTCGGAAACGATGACGATGTTCGCCAAGTTGTTCTAGGAGACGACGGTGCTCTCGCCGCTATGAAAGAAGGAGCAATTCTGGTAGATCACACTACGGCGTCTGCAGAATTGGCTCGTGAATTGTTCGCAGCAGCGCAGGCACAAAACAAACAGTTTTTGGATGCGCCTGTATCGGGTGGTCAAGCTGGTGCTGAAAATGCGGCGCTGACTGTCATGATAGGTGGGGAAGAAAGCACTTATCAGTCTGCTAAAGCAGTGATCGATTGTTATTCGAAGTTCAATAAGTTATTGGGTCCAGCGGGCAATGGTCAATTGGCAAAAATGGTAAATCAGATTTGTATTGCTGGAGTTGTTCAAGGCCTGTCTGAAGGATTGAATTTCGCCATGAAGGCAGGACTGGATGGTGAAGCATTAATCGAAACTATTTCAAAAGGTGCGGCTGGTTCATGGCAGATGGAAAACCGATACCAGACCATGCTGCAGGATGAATATGAATTTGGTTTTGCTGTGGATTGGATGCGTAAGGACCTTGGCATTGCATTGGCCGAAGCCAAGCGCAATGGCGCAGAGCTACCGATAGCAGAAATCGTCGATGGCTATTACGCCGAGGTGCAGGCGATGGGGGGAGGCCGCTGGGATACCTCTAGTCTGCTAACCAGATACACGCGAAAATAGAATTTCCTAAATAGGGCGAAGCGGCGCAGTTAAAGGATGATCGCGCCCTGGCTCTATTGATTATTGAAGTGCAAACCTCTAATTTACCGCATCCAACTTATGATGCTCGGGGAACTCATGTTAAAGAAAAAACCTTTTATATATTCAGCAGTTACGCTTGCACTACTGCCCATGTCGGTCGCCCTGGCGCAAGATTCTGACTATGAAGTCTCGCGCACGGAGTGGGGCCAACCAGATTTGCAGGGTGTATGGAATTTCAGTTCCTCGATTCCAATGCAGCGACCTCAGCGCTTTGGTGAGCGTGAATTTCTAACCGATGAAGAGATTCAGCAGGCTTTGGATCGCCGCGAACAAGCGGCTGCCGCTGCCGATGCTGCCGCAGCAGCAGTTGTCGATCAATCTGCTCCCGAAGTTGGCGATGATCCCGGTGGCTACAATGATTTTTGGTTCGAAGTAGCAGCTATTGGCGACGTGGTTCGAACATCTCTAATCGTGCATCCAAAAAACGGTCGAATTCCTGAAGCAGTTGAAGGTACGCCAGTACAATTTGATTCCCTGGGTCCAGATATTCCAGGTACACGCCCGGTGCGTAATGTAGTTGGCGGTATTGCTAAAGACGGTCCAGAAGATCGCGCATTGTCAGAGCGTTGCATTGTTGGATTCAATTCAGGCCCTCCCTTTACGCCAAGTCTGTATAACAACAATATGCAGATCATTCAGAGCAAGGATACTGCCGTCATCATGACCGAGATGATCCATGATGCCCGCATTGTTCCTCTAGTTGATAAGCCACCATTGCATGATGACATTAGATTGTGGTCTGGTGATTCAAGAGGTTACTTCGATGGTGACACGCTAGTAGTCGAAACGAAGAACTTTAACGGTCTTCGACAGACGTTTAATTTCCGTGGCGCCAACTATGACATGGTGTTAACTGAGCGCTTCACTCGCAATGCTTACGACTCCATGGATTACGAATTTACTATCGACGATCCTTCTACTTATAAAGACAAGATCACTGCAATTGTGCCCATGGCGAAAGTTGCAGGTCAGATTTATGAGTACGCCTGCCACGAAGGTAACTATGGCATGGTGAACATCTTGCGTGGTGAGCGCATGGCAGAAGAGCGCGGTACTGAAGACAGCCAGTAACGGCAAACCAGAATTAACAAACTTTTAAGAATTTTTTACCAAGGGTTAGGAATGAAAATCGCAATGAAAACAGCAGTAGGTTTCGTGCTTTCACTATTAATGATCGCCAGTGTTTCCGCACAACCATTAGACGAATTCCCACGCACACCAGACGGCAAACCAGACTTTAGCGGCATTTGGCAGGCCATGACCAAGGCTCATTTTGATGTTGAGCCCCATGCTGCAGCCTACGGTCCCCACCCACGACAGATGGGTGCACTGTCTGCGATTCCGGGCAGCCAGGGCATCGTAGAAGGTGGTCGAATTCCTTACACTGAAGCTGCGCTACGTCAGCGTGACGAAAACAGAGTTAACGCGATCGATAAAGATCCATTGACTAAGTGCTATATGCCAGGTGTGCCACGAGCAAACTACCTGCCATTTCCATTTCAGATCGTGCAATCCACCGATGTGATTCTAATTGCTTACGAGTTTGCCGAAGCGAATCGCATTCTCTACGTCGACCAGCCTGAATTGGTATCACAAGTTGATGCCTGGATGGGCCACTCTAATGCCCACTGGGAAGGCGATACCTTGGTAGTAAGCGTAAGTGGTCAAATTCCAGATACCTGGTTTGATCGTGCAGGTAATCATCACAGTTGGGAAATGGTTGTCGAAGAACGTTGGACGCCAATGAGTGCGAACCACGTTCAGTATGAAGCGACAATCACTGATCCAAATACTTTTACTCAACCATGGACAATCAGCGTGCCGTTGTACCGTCACGTGCAAGAGAACTATCAATTATTGGAGTTCAAGTGTGCTGAATTTGCCGAAGAGTTTCTATATGGAGAATACCGCAAGGCAGGTACTCCAATCGGTAATCCACCACAATAAAGTACAGCTCAAAATAGAAACCCGGTGTTCGAGAGACCACCGGGTTTTTTTTTCGCTAGTAAATCAGCGTGGCTCGATAGACAATCTTCGAGCAAGCAATTCTGAACAAACACAACGACTGGAGTTATCCATGAATATGTCCCGGGCCATCTTTACCTCACTCTTGTTATGCCTAATGAGTCCTTTAGCGCTGGCGCAACAAGTCGATCGAGATACGCCATTTTACCCACCTGCAGTGAGTTTCGATCCGGATATACCGCGCCCGGAATCAGTGATCGGTCATCCATTGGGGCATCGAATAGCGCGCAACGATTTGCTCGTTCACTATCTGCGGACACTGGCCGAGCTATCTCCTCGCATTACCGTTGAAGATATCGCCTACACCCACGAGGGAAGGCCTATTCTTGGGCTAACCATTACTAGTCCACAAAATCATGCCCGAATTGATGACATTAAAGCGGCTCATGTTGCTTTGAGTGATCCGCAATCGGCACAAGAAGTAGACTCAGACATGCCGGTAGTCACGTGGCTTAACTATGGAGTGCACGGTGCGGAAGTATCTTCTACCGATTCATCCATGGCGGTGGCCTACCATCTTGCCGCAGCACAAGGCGCAGAAATCGAAGCAACCTTGAATGACAGCGTCATTATTTTAATTGCGGTGTTTAATCCTGATGGTAATAGCCGCATGTCAGCATGGAATCACATGCACGGTGGCTATGTGCCTGTCACCGATCCCGAGCATCGTTTGCACAATACATTTTGGCCTGGGGGTCGCACCAATCATTACTGGTTCGATCTGAATCGCCAATGGCTCATCATTCAGCACCCCGAGCCGCGCGGTTGGGTGGCTAAGTTCCATGAGTGGAAACCAAACATCACGGTTGATTATCATGAGATGGGACAAAACAGTACTTACTATTTCCATCCTGGCGCACCTGAGCGCACATTCCCTTACATACCTGAGCGATCCATGGAGCTACTGGATCAGGTTTCTGATCGACCACGCTCGTGGCTCGACAGTGAGCAGCGGCTTTATTTCAACGAAGAAAACTATGACAACTACTACATAGGCAAAGGATCAACCTATCCACACATGCATGCCAGCATGGGCATGTTGTTTGAGCAGGCAAGTTCGGAAGGATTGTTAGACACTCCCCATGGCGTGCTGTCTTTTCGAGACAATATCCGCACGCAATATCGCACCTCATTGGAAATGATTCGTGCTGGTGTGGAAATGCGTAGTGAGTTGTTGGAGTTTCAACGAGAATTTTCTCGAGAAACCCCAGACCTTGCAGCGGCTGACGACATTAAGGCCTATGTCTTTTCATCTCCCGGGGACCCAGCCCGCGCTTACCATGCAATTGATGTGCTAAACCGTCACCAGATTTCGGTGCGCCGTATCAATGAAACCGTTTCAGTAAATGACACTACGTTTAACGCGGCAGATTCCTATGTAGTGGAAACTGATCAAGCACAATACCGCATGGTGAAGGCGTTGTTTGAACAGATCACCGAGTTTGAAGATGAGACGTTTTATGATGTGTCTGCCTGGACACTGCCGCTGGCATTCGATTTTGATTATGAACCGTTAGCAGCACGTGACATTCGTGGCGATGTTTTAGGTGAAGTAGTTGAGGCTGAATTTCCCCAGTTCAGTGCGCCGTCCCAGGCACGCTTTGCTTACATGTTTTCCTGGTCCAATTATTATGCGCCACGGGCAGTCTATCGCTTGTTGGATGCGGGAGTGCGACCGAAAGTTGCGACTCAACCTGTCACCATCGATAGCGGTGGTGAGATTACCACGCTCGAAGCCGGTGCGATTTTGGTGCCATTGGGGTGGCAAGGAGGAGATCTCAGCGATACCGAAATTCATGAGCTGATGTCCACGATCGCCCAGGAAGATGGCATTGCGGTCCATGCAATAGATTCATCTCATACGCCTCAAGCCGGTATGGATCTTGGCAGCCCTAACTACTCAAACATTCCAATGCCCCGTGTACTGTTACTAGTTGGCGAAGGCACCACGGCTTATGACGCGGGTGAAGTATGGCATCAGTTAGATGCGCGGATGCAAATGCCAGTGCACATGGTTGATAAACGTGACCTGGGTGGTCTCGATCTGCATGATTACACCCATCTAGTTTTAGTGGGAGGTAATCACAACGACCTTAATCGACTGGACGATGAGATTAACGAATGGGTGCGCGGCGGCGGCACTCTGGTTGGAATTCGTCATGGCGCGCGCTGGGCTCATGACAATATTCTCTATCCGGATAGCGCTGAGGAGGAAGATGATTCTGCTGATGACTCCGAGCGATTTAACTATGCCGACAAAGACGATATCGAAGCGCAGGACATTATTGGTGGTTCAATATTGTTAGGTGATCTCGACAATACCCATCCTATAGGTTTTGGAATTCCCAATCGCTCCATTGCCAGCCATCGCAATACTTTGATTGCCTTCGAGCCGCCTGAGAATCCTTGGGCGACGCTTATTCAAATTCCTGAGAACGCATTGATGTCTGGATTCGCTTCCGATGAAAACCAGGCCGAGCTGGCAGGTAAAGCGATGGCAATTGCTGAACGGCATGGAAGAGGGAGTGTGATCCTGTTTGCCGATAATCCCAATTTCCGTGCGTACTTTTTTGGGACGAACAAACTCTTTATGAATAGTTTGTTCTTTTCGTTGGCGTTCGATCGTCCGCGCTAATTATTTTTAGCAAGCGCCTGCACACTATGCCCGTGGAGTTTGGCGGTACGACTAGCTTTCATCATGAAAGCTAACGTACTCGCCTAATTCCTTGCGGCCGATTGCTGGTACCGATGTTTGTTCATCTGGGTAACCCACTACCAAAATCATTACCGGCTTTTCAGTTTCCGGGCGTCCCAATATTTCATTCAGAAATTTCATTGGAGCCGGAGTGTGAGTAAGAGTCGCCAACCCAGCCATATGTAAAGCTGTGATTAACATTCCGGTGGCAATGCCAACTGATTCCTGGACATAGTAGTTCTTGAGCTTCTTGCCTTTTTCATCAAAGCTGAACTTTTCCCCAAAAATCACTATTAGGTAAGGAGCATGTTCGAGGAAGGGTTTGTGCTCATCAGTACCAAGCGGTGCCAGCGCATCAAGCCAGTCTTGCGGGGCTCTGCTTTCGTAAAATTCTTTTTCTTCCTCTTCAGCGCCAATTCGAATTTCTCTTTTCTTCTTGGGATCGCTTACTACAGCAAAATGCCAGGGTTGACGATTCGCACCACTGGGGGCAGTTCCTGCAGCGCGGAGACAATGTTCGATGATTTCCCGCGGCACTTCTTCATCTGAATAATCCCTAACCGTTCGCCGTGTTCGCAGGCGTTCAAAAAAAGACGTCGCATTGTCCTGCATTTGTTGTTGTGACAAACGGGTGAAATTAAGTGGGATCGTTGCTATTCCTGAATCATTCATAGTGAATTCCGCTATCGACTACTGCCTAAAACATTCTTCCAATGGGTGTGGATGGGCTCTACAAAAACCAGTAGCATTTCGACTCTTCTGTGTCGGGAATGCGCCTGACTAGATTATGCATGAATACCAATTAAGAGAACGATTATGATGAGAAATGCGTTATGCCGCAATTTGAGTATTTTCAAAGGGTTGGCAATCTTTGGACTAGTACTGGGACTTTCAGTAGGAGTCACATTAGGGTCATCAGTTGCAACGGCTCAAGTGGATTTTGAATACTGGCCAAATCCAAACTACGACCCGTCGATTCCTACCATCGAAGAAGTACTTGGTTATAAGCCGGGTGACAAAATTACCTGGCATCGCGATGCGATCGCATATTTCGAAGCGCTACAAGCAGCCGCGCCAGATCGCATGACCATTACTGAGTATGCGCAAACCTGGCAAGAGCGAGAACTAATCTATGCAGTAATCTCTTCGCCGGACAATATTGCTAATCTGGATTCGGCAAAACAGGGCATGGCGCAACTTGCCGATCCGCGAATCACCGATGCAGATGCGGCAGACGCCATCATTGCTGATCAACCTGCAGTAACATGGCTCTCCTACGGTGTTCATGGCAACGAAATCTCTTCTACCGATGCTGCGATGTTGACTGCCTACCATTTGTTAGCGTCAAGAGGAGATAGCCGCGTAGCGGACATTCTTAATGACACTATCGTGGTGATCGATCCCATGCAGAATCCAGACGGGCGCGATCGCTTTATTCATCAATTCACGACGGCAATGGGCTTGGTTCCTGATTCTGATCGATTGTCGGCTGAACATGACGAGCCTTGGCCCGGTGGACGAACCAATCACTACTTGTTTGATATGAACCGAGACTGGTTTATTCAAACTCAACCGGAAACCCAGGGTCGTACTGCTGCGATGTTAGAGTTTTTGCCGGTTGCCTATGTGGATGCCCATGAGATGGGTTCAGATGGTACTTATTTCTTTGCGCCAGAAGCCATTCCTTACAACCCGCATCTAGCGGCAGATCAACGCGCCAGCTTGCAACTGTTTGGTCGCAACAACGCGCGTTACTTTGATGATGTAGGTATTGATTACTTTACGCGTGAAGTCTATGACGCGTTCTATCCTGGTTATGGTGCTAGCTGGCCATCTTATTTCGGCAGCATCGCAATGACTTATGAACAAGCGTCTACTCGAGGCTTGGTGTTCAGACAATATGATGGTGTGGAAGTGCATTATCGCTACACGGTGCGCAATCATTTTCTGACGTCATTAGCGACTGCAGAAACTGTGCAGGTGAATCGTGAAAAGTTTCTAACTGATTTCTACAACTATCAGGTATCGGCTATCGAAGAAGGGGAAGATGAAGACGTTCGTGCATTTATTATTCCTGCCCAAGCTGATCAAGATGGCGCAGATAAGTTAGCCGGTTTGCTAGGTAGACAACGAGTCGAAGTTGATCGAGCGACGTCTCCTTTTAATGCCTGTGGTGAATCCTACGAAGCCGGTAGTTATGTCATTCGACTTGATCAACCTGCTAAACGATTCATCCGTACCTTGTTAGATATCAATGTGCCGTTGGAAGATGATTTCCTCGTGGAGCAGGAGCGCCGTCGTTCCGAAAACTTGCCGGACGAAATCTACGATGTTACCGGCTGGTCATTACCTTTGATGATGAATATCGATTCGCACAGCTGTAATCGCGCGCCAAGCGGTGATTTCGTGCGTCATGGTACTGATCTAATTCAACCTGGCAGTGTGGCAGGAGGCGAAGCGTCGGTCGCCTATATCGTGCCTTGGGGTGAAGCTTCTGCTGTGAGATTTTTATCAGGTGCTTTGCGTGCAGGCTTGGCAGTTAAGAGTAACGACAAAGCTTTCACTAACATTGGTAATGATTACCCGGCCGGAAGTTTGATTATCGATGTGGCTGACAATCCTGCGGACCTCTACGCTACTGTTTCTGAGCTAGCCGAAGAAACTGGTGCTGACGTAATCGCAGTGAATGATAGCTGGGTTACCGAAGGTCCAAGCTTTGGTAGTGCCAATGTAGTGCGTTTCAATGCGCCAAAAGTTGCAATGGCTTGGGATGAGCCCACAAACAGTTACAGCGCGGGCAACACCCGTTTCGTTATTGAGCGACAATTTGGATACCCAGTGACGCCAATTCGTGTAGATCGGCTTCGCTCTGCGGATCTACGTCGTTATCAGGTGTTGATATTGCCTCTGATGAACGGTGGGGGGTATGAGTCAGCTCTCGGTCAATCTGGGATCGACAATATTAGTGATTGGGTACGTCGTGGTGGTGTGCTCATTAGTCTGGGAAATGCGACTAACTTCTTGGCTGATCCAGACGTTGATCTAATTTCTATTCGTCGCGAACGCGCGGTTGATCAAGTGGAAGCGCCTGAAGATGACGACGGTTCAACGGTTGAAGGTCAGTATCTAACCGAAGAAGATCAGTACCGTGATCAAACGGTAGCGTTGGATGATTCGCCTGATCCAGTGGCCGGTGTATTAGTTCGGGCCGATGTGCATCCTGAGCATTGGTTAAGCGCGGGGGTTGCTCCGGTTCTTAATGTGCTAGTGCGGGGTTCAGATATTTATACACCGATCCGAATTAACAACGGCGTCAATGTTGCACGTTTCCAGGGTCCCGACGATTTGCTGGCCAGTGGTTATATCTGGGACGAGAATCGTCGGCAGTTAGCCTACAAGCCATTTGTGGTGCAGGAGTCCAGAGGGGCAGGTGAAGTGATTGCCTTCACCCAAGATCCAACTGTACGCGCTTACTTGGATGGTTTAAATGTCATTATGATGAATGCGATCTTTAGAGGTTCGGCTCACGCCAGACCCGTTAGATAATTCACTTCGACTTTTATTAACGCATAAAAAAGCCGCGCCTATTGGCGCGGCTTTTTGTTTTCCCTAACACCCTATCTTTCGATAGTAAAAATTCCCTCTACGTTGTTCAGGCTGTTCATAGCATCTAACAACTCAAAGCCACCAACAAATGCTTCAGCATTTCCGCCAGTGAATGCGCCGCCCAGGCTGGCATCGATCTGGTTGCTGATTACGCCAGTTGGATCCATTAACTGACCAGTGATCGGATTGAGTTCTACCAAGCCGTTTTCGATTAAGCCATCGAAGCTGACAGACCAGGCTTGCTCGCCTGCCATGACTTGCAGGCTGCCATCACTGATTACGCCAGTATCGAAGTTAACATCCATTCCAGCGACTAAGTTGCTGATGTCCCCCGCACTGCCAGTGCCTATAAATGAAGAAGCAATGCCAGTTCGATAGTTATAGCTACCAGTCATTGCCGCGACGTTCGTAGCATTTACTTCTGCAAAGAACTTGTCGGTTGTGATGCGAACTATTTCGTTGTCAACTTGTTGAACGGCAACCCAGTTATCTTCAATTGGGTTGTCCCAACTTCCCCAATTAACACCAAATGTATCAACAGTGCTATCAGGTCTTGTTAGGCCATTATTGCCGTTGCCATTTCCGTTCCCGTTCCCGTTTCCATTGCCATTTCCGTTGCCATTTCCGGAATTGTCATCGTCGTCATCGTCGTCGTCATCATCGTCATCGTCGTTGGAATTGCCGTTTCCGTTGCCATTCCCATTACCGTTGCCGCTACCGTTTCCATTGCCATTGTTGGAATCGTCATCTTCGTCTTCATCGTCGTCCTCGTCGTCATCATCGCCAAGGCCTAACCGATCGAGAATTTCTTCTACAATTTCATCAGTAGATGAGCCGAATACGGATTCATCTTCATCTTCGTCATCATCATCATCGGAACCGTTATTGCCATTTCCGTTGTTACCCGAATTGCCGTTTCCGTTGCCATTTCCGTTATTGCCGGAATTTCCAGGACTTTCGGTTCCATCGTCATCATCGTCGTCATCGGATCCGTTGTTTCCGTTGCCGTTTCCATTATTGCCTGAGTTACCTGGGCTGTCGGAATCGTCATCATCGTCGTCATCGGATCCGTTGTTGCTATTGCCGTTTCCATTGCCGCCGGCATTACTGTTACCGGAATTTCCAGGGCTGTCGGAATCGTCATCGTCGTCGTCATCGGACCCGTTGTTGCCATTGCCGTTTCCATTGCCGCCGGCATTACTGTTACCGGAATTTCCAGGGCTGTCGGAATCGTCATCGTCATCGTCGTCGTCATCGGACCCGTTGTTTCCATTGCCGCCGGCATTACTGTTACCGGAATTTCCAGGGCTGTCGTCATCGTCATCATCGTCGTCGTCATCGGAACCATTGTTGCCGTTCCCGTTTCCGTTACCGTTTCCGTTGTTGCCGTTGCCGTTGCCGTTGTTACTGGAATCGTCGTCATCGTCATCGTCATCATCGTCGTCGTCATCGGAACCGTTGTTGCCATTCCCGTTTCCGTTACCATTTCCGTTGTTGCCGTTGCCGTTGCCGTTGCCGTTGCCGTTGTTACTGGAATCGTCGTCATCGTCATCGTCATCATCGTCGTCGTCATCGGAACCGTTGTTGCCATTCCCGTTTCCGTTACCATTTCCGTTGTTGCCGTTGCCGTTGCCGTTGCCGTTGCCGTTGCCGTTGCCGTTGCCGTTGCCGTTGCCGTTGCCGTTGCCTCCGGCATTGCTGCCGTCGTTGTCATCATCATCGTCGTCGGATGAGTCGTCGTCGCCGTCAGCACTTCCTGGTGTGCCGTTGCCATCTGATGAGTCACCACCAGAAGAATCATCTCCATCAGATCCGCTTCCGTCTCCTCCAGCACTACCACCGTTACCGTCAGATCCGTCTCCACCGGAACTTCCATCATTTCCATCTGATCCGCCTGGAACACCACCTCCAGCGCTTCCATCGTCGTCATCACCTTGGTTATCACCCTCAGGATTTTCGACAGGATCATTGGCTGCAAAAGCTTGGCCATCCTCTACTTCAACGCATGAAGAGGAATCAGCACAAGTTAAGCTTCCGCTGCCATCGGTTTCATTTGGATTTACTTGCAGAATTGCAACAGTAGATTGTTGCTCTGATTCTGTAACTGTGGTTCCTGCAACATCTGCGGCAGGTGTTTCAGCAATTACTTCAGCGCTGGGAGGCTCGCTATCAAGACCCGCCAATGAATCTTGGGCAGGTTGCTGCGCTGCTTCCGCTACCGGGCTGGCGTTGTCATTTGGACCGTTGCCACCACCGTTGTCATTGTTTGATGCTGTTTGTGCTGCTCCGCCATTTCCTTGATCGCCGTTATCATTTTGATCTTCAGTATTAGCCTGATCGCCACCATCTAATTGATCATCTTGGTCACCACCATTTCCTTGGTCGTCTCCGTCGCCCTGATTATCATCTTGGGAATCCCCGTCCCCTTGATCATCCTGGTCGTCAGAATCTCCCTGGTCGTCTCCGTCTCCTTGATCATCTCCACCGTCTTGATCATCGCCATCCTGATCGTCGTCATCATCGTCATCTGATGTAACCGAGATATCCAACTCGCCTAATCCTTCTGGCTGCTGCATTAATCCTTCAGGTGCGCTGTCTGGAGTTTCGACTCGGGCAAAGTCATAGTCTGCGCCAATACCAAGATCGAGAGCACCTTGGTCGTTTTCAATCGTAGTACCGCCATCATAGACACCTGTGAGGACTTCACCCTGGTCTGTGATAACGACTTCGTAATCAGTTCCACGAATACCAATTGTGGCGAAGTTAGATACGGTTGCTTCGTAGTTGTCGCGACTGTTCTCGCCAATTTCGCCGGTGATGGTGCGGAAACCACCGCGAATCAATTCAAGTGAAGATTCATCAGTCGCTACATTCTCTTCGTATTGGTAGGCAACGATGGCGAATTCGGTGGATTCTTTGAGAGAGATGAGGGCGGAGTCCACCATGCGCAACTGCGAGCTAGCTCCAGGAGCAGTAAAGATAGTATCGCCGACAAATACTCGATCACGTCGATTTAACTGGCGGTCACTACCGGAAGTATCCCGTGCTACTACATCGCCCTGGACAAATATGATTCGACCGGCGAGCTCACTGTCTTCGCCTTGGTTCTGTGCGAATGAACCAAATGGTGCAACGCTCAATGCAACCGCAAAAAGCGAGACGATAAATTGGTTAGTAATGCTCCTAGCTTGGCGTGTTGTTCTCATGGCCCCAAAAATAAAACTGATTCAGAAACGTACTCTCATGGTTCTCTAATCTGAATCTTTCTTATTGTTCCTGTATTTTTTTAGTTTCTTGTCTGCTCGTGTCTCGTCGGTTAAACCCACGAAATACCTAGCACTGAGCGCTTCGCTACTTCATATACGATGAATCTTACGCCTCTAAATAAGCGGTTATGTGATTTACCGCACGGTGCCGCCGTATAGAGCACGGAAAACTGTGAGCTATCGCCCACTTTTCGCGAATTCTGCTCAGGAATTCGGAATTTCCGCACAAATTTTTTGTGGATTAGGTCGAAATTCCCTGCTCAACTAAGCAGCTGAATTTCTGCAGACTCTAACTTATTGTTTTTATTAGGATTAATACTTCCTTGTCACAAGCCCGCTTGCTCTAAACGGGCTAAGACATCCTACTGTAGGGGCTTTAAGGTGCGTACTAGGGATAACCCTAGTGAGGAGGGTCATTCTTCCTTTATAGCCATTACCTTTTCGGGGTCGCCGCGGAAGATGATGTAGCTGATATTGTCTGTCGTAATCTCGTGCCAACCGTGGGGCATGCCTTTTGGAATGATGGCGATGTCGCCAGGCTTAACTGGTTGCAATACACCACCAGTAATCTCACCACGTAGCATCGGTCCCAGTAAGGAAGAGTTAGAAGACTGCGGGTCAGTGAATTCTCCGCCAGTGACCATGATGCCTTCACCCTCGACGACATAGTAAATTTCATCCAGGTGGACATGGGCAATACCAGTTTCGACACCGTTGTCTTCCACTTTGGATCGTTGCACAACGGACACACCCATATGCTCTTCGCCCACATCGATGTGTCGCATCACTATGTCGCTTACGGTTCGGCCTTCAGCCAGATTGGCTAAGCCTTGCGCCAGCGTGCTTTCAACTTCAGCTTTGGTCATGATGGTTGAGCCTTCTTGAGCACTAACTACTCCTGTGAACAAGAGGGCGAGTGCGACAACTGAGCTTCTTCTTATTATTGTTTCCATTTTCCTAATCCAATTTCTAAGGTGAATTTTTTAATGTGACTTTAGGCTTCGTTTTGAATTTCTTGGGCGATGCGCTGCACATCGTCTAACACTCTCAACAAATTGCCTGACCATAACAAGCCAATCTGTTCTTCCGTGTAACCACGACGCACGAGTTCCAGAGTGACATTGAAAGTTTCAGACGCATCGTTCCAGCCTTCGATTCCTCCACCGCCATCGAAGTCCGAGCTAATGCCAACATGTTCTAAACCAATGAGGTCCACCATGTAGTCAATGTGATCGACAAAATCCGACACTGTTGCTACCGGCGCGTCGGCAAAATCACCGCCATTTGCCACATGGGCACGGCGTGCTTCACTGACATAACTACCGAAGGCAACCGTTTGTACAACGCCACCGTTAGCTTGCACCGCACGCAGCATTTCATCATCCAGATTTCTCGAATGATCGGTGAGGGCGCGCGCAGACGAGTGAGAGGCAATAATAGGAGCCCGACTCAACTCGACGGTTTGCATAATGGAATCTCGAGAGGGATGTGAGATATCGATCATGATTCCTAACCGATTCATTTCACGTATGGCAAAGCGACCCATTTCACTGAGTCCACCATGCCAATACACACCATCTCTTTCGCCTGTGTTGGAATCAGAAAATTGGTTATGGCCGTTATGGGCTAGTGACATGTAACGACCACCCAGGTCATAAAATTTTTCGATGTTTGATAGATCAGGACCTACCGGATAGGCATTCTCGATTCCGATCATTCCCACTTTCTTGCCTGAGGCAACAATGCGTCGAACATCATCGGAGGTATAAGCGATCTCTATCTGGTCTGGTGCAATCTCTTCGGCGAGTCGATGAATCGCCGTAAACTTATCCATCGCGTTGGCATAGGCGTCAGGGTAGCCCTCGTCACCCAGTGGTCCTTGTCCGGTGTAGACGATAAACCATGCGACATCGAGTCCGCCCGCTTGCATCTTGGGCAAGTTAACCTGAGTGTCTAAGTCTTGTGTGTAATTCACTTCGGCTGTGAAGTTTTCTGTATTGATATCAGCGTGAGTATCAAGGGTGATAACGCGATCGTGGATACCTTGGGCTCGCGCAATAAGATCTTCTTCACTCTCTGCTTGTTGCCCAGATTCCCCACAAGCGACGAGAGTGAGTGACAGGCTTAACAGGCAAAATATTCTTGCGATCGATTTCATGATGTAGCTTCCAGCGGAATGATTTTTTGGAATTGGTTTAAGTGGCAATGCAGAAATGAGAGTGCATCGCAGAGTCTGAATGACAACTTAGCACTGGCCTCAATCCGTTGACAATGGCGGGTTTGCTCCAGTCGCTCTGGCTAGCATAAACTGTCGTTTTCCCGAGGAAACATTGCTTCCCGTTAAAACATAAGCAATTGATTTAAATATAGTTAATTTCGAGTAGTCATGAATCATCTAAATTGTAATAAAGCTTTTCGCGGCATCGCTGCGATCCTGATTGTGCTGTTCAGCACTGCACAGTTTTCTATCACCTTCGCTGAAGGCGGGCGCACACCGGTTTATGCCAAACACGGCATGGTATCCAGCGCTTCTCGACTGGCGTCGGAAGCTGGCGTGGGTGCCTTGAAGCAGGGCGGCAATGCCGTCGACGCAGCAATCGCTACGGCATTTGCCCTGGCTGTGACCTGGCCTACAGCAGGCAATATCGGTGGCGGTGGATTCATGGTGTATCACGGCAGTGATGGCGATGCGACGACGTTTGATTTTCGAGAGCGAGCAGCTATCGCAGCAACCGAACGCATGTATCTGGGTTTGGACGGTCAGGTCGCCAACAACTCCAATCATTTTGGTCCCTTAGCCGTTGGCGTGCCCGGCACTGTCGCTGGCATGTGGTTGGCGCATCAACAAAGAGGATCGTTACCTTGGGAAGATCTCGTACAACCGGCTATCGACTTGGCGAGAAACGGAATACCCATAACTTATTCGCTAGCAACAGGATTTACTCGTAACGCGAGTCGCTTGAAGCAGTATGAGGCGTCAGAGAGAAAGTTCTTCCGCGCTGATGGTAGTGCCTATGAGTTGGGAGACACATGGTATCAACCAGATTTAGCACACACCTTGGAATTGATTCGTGACAATGGTGCTGATGGTTTCTATCGCGGTGAAAATGCTGAGCGCTTCGCCAGCTTCATGGCTGATATCGGCGGCATTATTACTGAAGAAGATTTAGCACAGTACGAAGCGGTAGAACGGGAACCGATTCGAGGCACTTACCGCGGATATGAAATTGTCAGTATGCCGCCACCCAGCTCAGGTGGGGTTGCGTTGGTGCAAATGCTGAATATCTTGGAAGGTTATGACCTGGGGGAGATGGGCCATAACTCTGCAGACTATTTACATGTACTCACTGAATCTATGCGTCGTGCCTACGCCGATCGTGCAGAACACTTGGGCGATCCCGATTTTAATGAAGGCATGCCATTAGATCGGTTGATGGATAAGGAATACGCTGCCGAACTGCGCGCTTCAATCGACATGGATCAGAAATCGGAAAGCAGCCCTGAACTTTTTGCTCAAGTGTATGAGTCAGAAGAAACTACGCATTTTTCTGTAGTCGATAGTGAAGGCAATATGGTGAGCATGACCTACACCTTAGAGTTTGGTTATGGATCAGCCATCACTGTCGATGGCGGGGGCTATCTACTCAACAATGAACTGGGTGATTTCAATGCCGTGCCTGGTCTAACGGATCGTCGGGGCAACATCGGCACAGCGCCAAACTTGGTCGCCGCCCAAAAGCGACCACTTTCAAGCATGACACCTACAATTGTTGCCCAAAACGGACAGCCGGTATTCGCAGTTGGTAGTCCAGGTGGTAAGACGATTATTAATACCACCATGCAATTGATCCTTAATGTCATCGATCATGGTTTTAATATCGCGCAATCAGTTGAAGCTGGGCGTATTCACCATCAGTGGTTGCCAGACACGACCAGTTTTGAATCAACCGGTTTCTCTCCCGATACACTGCGTCTCTATCAAGACAAGGGCCATGAAGTGCGGGCGAGAGGATCGCAGGGCGCCGCGATGGGTGTGTACTACGACAGAAACGCAGGTCTGTTTATGGGAGCCTCAGACTCACGCCGTGGCGATGGTGCAGCGGTCGGCTTCTAGCATTACTTAGAGAATTAACAATAAGAATCAATAAGTGGTGAAAGTGCATGGCGAGATTAATTCCGGTTCGTTCTTCTATGGTCGCGTTCTGCATGAGCGTATTGTTGGTTAGCATGCCTGAGCAATCTGTTGCTGACACCGATCCGGCTTACCAACAATTCATCGGTGATTGGGAATTGGTGAGCTATGTAGTGTTTCCCGAGAATGGTGCAGAGCGCGATATGAACTACGTCGGTTATCTCAGTTACGACGAACAGGGCAACATGGCTGGCTTGGGTATGCCGAAAGATTTACCAGAACGCTCAGCCGATTCTAGCGAACGAGTCACTGGTGGCTTCGCCTATTGGGGAGGAGTGTCAGTCGATGTGGACGGTGGCAGGGTTATTCATCACGTTGAAGGTTCTCCTATGGTCCCCCGTTGGGTTGGCGGCGACAACGTTCGCTACTATGAGTTCGTCGATGATTTGTTGAAGCTTTCTTTGCGCAATGAAACCGGCAGAGTGACCGCGACCCTGACTTGGCGCAAGCTGCGCTAAATCCTTTTCAGTAATGTCTAACGACCTTTCACAACGATTACAAAAAGAGCTGAAAGGCAGCGTCTATTTCGACAACTTCAGTCGAGGCCGCTATTCCACCGACGCATCGATTTATCAACTGATGCCAATCGGTGTGGTGGTTCCAGAAGACGAACACGATGTTGAAGTCGCGGTGCAAATTGCTGTCGATGCTGGCGTGCCGGTATTGCCCCGTGGCGCGGGTACTTCTCAAAACGGGCAGGCTATTGGCGAAGCCCTGCTAATCGACACTACTCGCCATCTCAATAAAGTACTGCAATTTAGTCCTGAAGATCGCACCGTCTGTGTACAACCGGGATTAGTCCTGGATCATCTCAATCGATTTTTAAAACCCCATGGATTGTTCTATCCAGTGGATGTGTCGACGGCGAACCGAGCAACCCTTGGCGGTATGACAGGTAATAATAGTTGTGGCGCCCGATCGATTCGTTACGGCAACATGGTGCACAACGTGCGCTCGGTCGAAGCATTATTGGCTGATGGCAGTAGGGCGCATTTTGGCAAAATCAATGGAAGCGAATTGCTTCCACAAGCCGATGCAGGACTGCTGAGTAAACTCAGTGCGCTTGGTAAGCGCGAAGCAGAAGAAATCAAAGCTCGTTTTCCCGATCTTTTGCGAAGGGTCGGTGGCTACAACATCAATGAGCTGATGGATGATAATCCGAACTTCGGACACTTATTGGTTGGTTCGGAAGGAACCCTGGGATTTTTTCAGCGCATTCATCTCGATCTCCAACCACTGCCGCAACACAAAACGCTAGGTGTGTGTCACTTTCCAACGTTTTATGAAGCGATGGATAGCACACAACATATCGTAAAACTAAATCCGGCCGCGGTTGAACTGGTCGATCGCACAATGATCGATCTGGCCAGAGATATCCCATTGTTTGCTCCTACGGTAAACCGCTTTGTTCAAGGCGAACCCCAAGCGCTGTTGCTGGTTGAATTTGCCGGGGACTCTAAAGAGGAGCAACTCAAACATCTACAGTCATTAGTTGAGCTGATGGCAGATCTTGGTTTTCCAGACGCGGTGGTTGAAGCAACAGATCCTGAGTTTCAAAACGCCGTTTGGGAAGTGCGAAAGCAAGGTTTGAACATCATGATGTCGATGAAAGGAGACGGTAAACCAGTTTCCTTTATCGAGGATTGTGCAGTGCGACTGGAAGATTTAGCGGAATACACCCGTCGGCTAACAGAGGTATTTGAAAAACACGACACCACTGGCACGTTTTACGCCCATGCTTCAGTCGGTTGCTTGCACGTGCGACCAATCCTCAACATGAAGGAACAAAAGGGTGCAGATCAAATGCGCTCGATTGTAGAAGAAACCCTGGAGATGGTAAGGGAGTACAAAGGCTCTCATTCTGGGGAACATGGCGATGGGATTTCTCGCTCCGAGTTTCATGAGCCCATGTTCGGTAAACGCATGGTGCAAAACTTCGAAGAAGTTAAAAACTTGTTTGATCCTCGCGGCACCTTCAATCCAGGAAAGATTGTTGAAGCGCATAAGATGGACGACCGCGCGATCATGCGCTTTGCGCCGGGCTACGAACCCATTGCGCTAGACACCAAATTGGACTGGTCGGAATGGGATGGCCTGCATCGAGCAGCGGAGATGTGTAACAACAATGGTGCTTGCCGTAAGGCTCATGTTGGCACCATGTGTCCGTCCTATCGAGTCACCAATAATGAACAACACTTAACCCGTGGCCGCGCCAATACCTTGCGCCTCGCTATAACCGGTCAGCTAGGTGCTGATGCATTCACCTCCGATGCGATGTACGACACCATGGACTTATGTGTGGGTTGCAAAGGTTGTAAGCGAGAATGCCCAACTGGTGTGGATATGGCGCGCATGAAGACTGAATTCTTGCATCACTACCGACAGAAACACGGCCTACCTTGGCGCGAAAAACTCATGGCCTATTTGCCGCGCTATGCACATCGTGTGAGAAATCTTAGTTTTCTGTTGAATCTCAGAGACATCATTCCTGGCATTCCATGGTTAACCGAAAAAATTCTTGGTCTTAGTGCCCAACGCCCATTACCTCGGTGGCGGCGTGATCATTTCAAACCGTTTGTAGAAGATGCGGTAGTGGCTTCCGACGAGAAAGAAGTTGTGTTGTTGGTGGATACCTTCAATGGCTGCTTCGAAACTGAGAATGCCAATGCCGCAATGGCGGTACTTTCAGCAGCCGGTTACCACGTCCATTGTCCTACCGCAGAAGATCGAGAGCGACCACTCTGCTGTGGCCGAACATTTTTTAGTAACGGTTTGTTAGATGAAGCGAAAATTGAAGCCAAGCGCATGATGAAGGCTTTGCAACCCTTCGTTGAACGTGGCGTGCCGATAGTAGGTTTGGAGCCTTCATGTTTACTGACTCTGCGAGATGAATACAAAGCGTTGCTACCGGGAGAGGCAACCCAGCGCTTGGCAGCTAAAGCGATGCTATTTGAAGAATTTCTCTGGCAGCAGCATGAAGCAGGGACTTTGGATCTAGATCTTAAAGCAATATCTGCTACCGACGTTTTGGTGCATGGCCACTGCCATCAGAAAGCATTTGGCGTTATGGGTTCGGTGGAGAAACTACTCAATCTAATTCCAGGCACCAACGTGGGCGTTATCGACAGTAGTTGCTGTGGTATGGCTGGCTCATTTGGTTACGAGGCAGAACACTATGACACATCGATGGCGATGGCATCCGCCAATCTACTGCCGGCTATCGAAGCCGCGAGCCAGGATGCGCTAATAGTTGCCGATGGCACTAGTTGTCGTTCGCAAATCAAACATGGAAGTGGGCGTGATGCGCTCCATGTAGCCCGTGTTCTTCAAATGGCGTTGTGAAATTTAGAGAGCGCTGCAAGGAAAGAAAGGAAAGGAAAATTTTTAACGATGGGAAAAGTCCTGATTACAGGTAGCGCAGGGCACTTGGGAGAAGGCCTCGCCTGGACATTAAAGAAGCGCAATGTGCCATTCGTCGGTTTAGATATTAAACCTTCCACTTATACATCAATTGTTGCTTCAGTCACTGACACCGATGCGGTGCATGAGGCGATGGATGGAGTTGATACGGTATTTCATACTGCAACGCTGCACAAACCCCATGTTAAGACACACAGCAAGCAGGATTTCATTGATACCAATGTATCGGGAACGCGCTGCTTATTAGAGGCAGCAATCGCAAAAGGCGTAAAGCGCTTTGTGTTTACCAGCACCACCAGTGCCTTTGGTCATGCAATGCGTGTGCGGCCAGGGCAGCCTGCGGTTTGGGTAGATGAAGATCTTGTTCCACAAGAAAAAAATATCTATGGCGCAACCAAGTTAGCTGCCGAAGGGTTATGCAAGTTAGCGCATCAAGAGGATGGACTAAACTGCCTAATTCTTAGGACCTCTCGATTCTTTCCGGAAGATGATGACTCAGTAGCGGTGCGTTCTCAATACAGTTCAGAAAACAGTAAAGCCAATGAGTTCTTGAATCGTCGTGCTGAGCTATCTGATATCATCGAAGCGCATTTTTGCGCTGCCAATAAAGCGAAACAACTGGGTTACGGTCTCTACATCATTAGTGCAACGTCACCTTTCCAAAAAGAAGATCTAGTTGAGCTAAACCGGGACGCTCCAGCAGTAGTAGAGAAGTATTATCCGGGCTACCAGGAAGTGTTCGATCAATTAGGGTGGTCGATGTTCGAAAAATTTGATCGGGTTTACGATAACACCCGGGCGCGTACCGAACTTGATTGGCGACCGTACTACGATTTCGGCACGGTGCTGGAAGAACTTCGCTCAACTCACACTTTTCCCAAGCCTGAAGTGACGAAGTTTGTTGGTGTGAAGGGCTACCACGATCAAGTATTTGAAGATGGCCCGTTCCCTGTCTAGCAAATTAGCTGCTTGATTGTAGAGCAGATTGTAATCGCTCGAGAAAATTAACTATGCAATCACCTGATCCTCTAAATAGTCAGACAGATTCTGCTCTGGGAGATCTCACAGGAAGGTCCGGCGCAATTGCATTCACGTATTCCCTCAGCTTTCTAGAAAACCTTTTTGAATTGGCCTATCCATGGGCTATCGGTGTTGCGATCAATGGTTTGATAGTCGGCCAAACGGATTTGGTATGGCCGCTAATCGGCATTTGGCTGGCTCACATTGTAGTTGGGGCTTTCCGACAGCTCTACGACACTCGACTATTCTCTGGCTTGAATGCTCGAATGGCGCAAAAGATGGTGCGAGACCAGCGAGATGGAGGTGCAGATGTAAGTGAGATTTCAGCACGGGTCGAGATGATAGAAGAGCTGATTGAATTTCTTGAGCAAGAGATGCCACTAATTCTTGCTATGTTCATTGGGCTTTTAGGCAGCCTCTTATTTCTTGCACTGTATGACATTGGTTCCGGAGCGATAATGTTGGGGCTGATGATCCCAATAGTTATTATTAATGTAGTGACCGGTAGAAGAGCGTTTAAGAATAATGTAGCGCTGAATTCTGAATGGGAAAATCAGGTAAAAGTTGTATCTGATCATCGTCCTAAACGTTGGCGAGTTCATTTTGGGCGAATGGCAAAGTGGCGAGTTCGTTTATCTGACTTAGATGCCATGAGCTGGTCTCTTGCACAGGTCTTTACTTTAATCGCTGTAGTTGTAGTGCTTGTTCGAGCCGCCACAGCGCAAGACCCGACAGTGGGGGATGTCTTCGCAATCCTTGCATATGCGCTGAGAATTGAAGAAGGGATAGATGGCATTCCAGGCACCGTGCAACGAGTGGGGCGACTCGTTGATATTCGTCGGCGTATTCAGTCCCAGAACTAAATTCACGTGAAGAGCTAGGCTGGCAGTTCAGTTATGATTTTGGTTATGCATTAAAAAAGCCCTGGTGATTAGCCAGGGCTTTTTTGTTTTATTGCAGCAAGAATATTTACATCGGCTTGCGGAATCTCAAAGTCATACGATCTGATTCGCCAATGGCTGCAGTCGCTGGATTGTCGGTGGTAGTAGGCGGTAAGCGCCATACCATGCTGTCAGCAGAATCATTCGGATTGGCATTGATCTCACTGCTTGCTTCGAATACGAATCCGGCCCGTTCGAACGCGGCAACAACATCGCTCTGTTTGAGATAGCCATTATTGCCATTGGCAAAATCTGGATCTGCGTCCTCAGGTGCGCGGTGCTGAACTACGCCAACTACACCACCTGGAGCGAGGAAGTCATAAATTTCAGCCATTGCCGTATCGATGATTGGCTCCTCAAATCGGAATAGATGATGCATCGCGCGGAAAAACAACACAGCATCGCCTTGTCCGTTTGTTGCGTCAGGAATATTGTCAATCGCGTAACCAACGATAGGCTGCACTCTATCTACTCCCTCAACGCTTAAGTAGCGATCCATGTAGTAAATGTCAGCACCAATTCTTTCCACGGCGGCTTCATCCCAGGTGCCAAACATCTGTCGGAAAAGACTTTCCGGGTAGGTCAAACCGATTAGTCGGCCTCGTTCGGCAGTGAATGGATTTAAAATCTGGGTGTACCAACCACCATTGCCTGGCAGCACTTCGCCGATGGTCATATCCGACTCTATTCCGAAGAAAGAAAGAGTCTCCATTGGATTACGCCATTCGTCACGGGCGCGATTATCAGCTCGACGTTCGTGGTTAAGAACATCTTCCAGACCTGCAGCAGCGACGCTAGACTCTTCAGTCATTGGTGCTGGGGCTGGAGTAGACTCTGTTGCGCTGGGCATCGGCTCAGCAACATTAGTAGTCTCACTTTCGTTAGAGCAAGCCGCCAATGTCAGCGAAAGCACGCTCACAATAACCATGGTTCTCATAATTTTCTCCTGAAGAAAAACTTCATTATTAAGCCTGCGCAGCGTATCCAATTTACCAGACTTGGTAAATGATTAGACTCAATATTAGCCTTGGAAAAAGGTCGAGTGGCAGTTGGCGGTTTGTAAGCTGCTACGAGCCACCAAGCGCAACTAAAGAGGCCGCCTAAATCAGACCCGTTCCCCAAAGTACGCAGACTGTTGCAAAAGATACTAATCCACCAACCAATGTGGCGCCGCCATAACTAAACACCGCATCAGGAACGCTAAGTTTGGAAAGGGAAGTGCACACCCAGAAGTAGCTGCTATTCACATACTTAATGATCACGGAACCGCTGGCGCCAGCCAGCATCGCTGCTTCAGGTGATAAGGCGAGACTTCCCAGCATTGGAGCCACCAATGATGCTGCCGTAATTACCCCTACAGTGGTGGAACCGGTAATCATGTTGCCAATAATGCCAATAACAAATGGCAATAAGATTGCGGGCAAACCGTAGTCACTAAAGAAGGTAGCAATAAAATCCACGGCAGGAGTGCCGCGCAGGATCGCACTTAACGATCCGCCCAGACCTGTGACCACTAATATCATCGCAGAGGTTTTGAGTGCAGATTCAACCCAGGCATCCCGTGCATTTTCTTTATCGTCTTTGCTCTTGATGTTCCGATACGCCAACCAAACTCCTACTGACAAAGCCATCACCGGCCAACCGAGATACAAAAAGATTGTGCGCAGGATATGCCCTTCCGGAAAAGTCAGTGCAACTACACTCTGAGTACCAATCAAAACAATGGGTATAACGATGGGCATGTAAGAGCTGAGGGTGCTTGGCAATTCTGATGGGCCATCTTCATCAAGATCATCAATGGTGATGCCTTCAAACTCATCCGAGGGTTGAGTATCGATTCGTGGTCCGGCGAACATAGTTCCCCATGCCCAGCAGGCTAGCGAGCCAAACAAACAGGCGATGCTGCCATAGATAATAGTCTTGCCAATGTCTGCACCAACTAATGCCGCTGCCGCTAGTGGGCCTGGAGTAGGGGGCACGATCGCATGGGTCAGTTGCAGGGCACCAACCAGTCCGGTGGACATAACTGCGATACCCACTCCCATTGTTTTCGCAGCGGAATGAACCAGTGGATTTAATATGACATAGGCCACATCGGAAAAAATTGCGACGCCAATGATGAATCCGGTTAGGGTTAACGCTAAAGGCATTCGCTGTGAACCAACGAGATTGACCATGGAGCGAGTAATGACTTGAATGGCGCCGGTGTGTTTGAGGGCTTCAGCAATGATTGAGCCGAGCACGATTACGACACCAATTGAACCCAGTGTGTTACCAAATCCGCTTTCGAACGCATCAATAAAATTGTTTTGTTGGATGCCTGGCAGAATGCCAAACAAAAGAATCGGTATAAGGAGTGCAAAGAACACATGCCACTTCCATTTTGCGATGAGAAACAGCAAAAGAAAGATAACGGCGGCAAAGCCAAGTAACGAAATTGCGGCGCTAGTGTTAACTGCTGTAGCCGGATCCATAGATTCTCCTATGGGAGACACTTCTTGGGTAAGTGCTCCTTGTTCTAATTATTTTTAAGCAGTCTGGGCAAGAAAATCTGCTGCGGCTTGTATGCCTCCAGGTTGATGTGGCATGTCGGCGGCCTTTAATCCCATTTCCACGCCACTTAATGTGCCCATCAGCATCAGTTCGTTGAAGTCGCCAAGATGACCGATGCGAAATATTTTCCCTTTTAACATCCCTAGCCCTGTGCCGAGAGAGAGGTCAAATTTCTCTAGAATCACATTACGCAGATGATCAGCATCGCCGGGTGCGAATACTGCGGTTGTACTATTGCAGTATTCCTCTTCGTTTAGACATACATTGTCCAAATCCCAAGAATTCACTGCGACTCGAGTGGCCTCTGCCAATCTGCTGTGTCGAGCAATGACGTTATCAAGTCCTTCCAGGTGGATGAGACGTAAAGCCTCGTCTAATCCGTAGAGTAGGTTCGTGCTTGGCGTGTAAGGAAAGTAACCACGTTCATTGTTTTCCAACATGGCATCCCAACGCCAATAGGAATGCAATCCTGTCGATTGTTTGGCAGAAGACAATGCGTAGTCACTGACTGCATTAAAGCTGAGCCCGGGAGGAAGCATTAATCCTTTCTGTGAAGCACTAACGGTAACATCGACTTGCCATTCGTCGTGTCTGAAATCCGAGCAGGCCAGAGATGACACTGCATCTACCATAAACAAAGCAGGGTGTTTTACTTTATCAATGGCAGCCCTGATTTCAGGGATGCGACTGGTAACCCCGGTGCTGGTTTCGGTGTGTACTACCAATACGGCTTTAATTTCATGGTCTGCATCTTCACTCAGTTTCTCTTCCACCAGTTTCGGGTCAACTCCATGGCGCCAGTCACCGGGCATCCACAAAATATGCAAACCGAGTTTTTCAGCAACGTTTTTCCATAGCGTAGCGAAATGACCGGTTTCGAATGCCAGCACTTTGTCTCCTGGAGATAAAGTATTGAGCAAAGCGCTTTCCCAACCGCCAGTTCCAGATGCTGGGTATATAAAGACATGAGAATCGGTGCGGAAAACTTTGCGCAGATTTTCCTGTAGGCGAAACGTCAGTTCAGGAAATTCTGGGCCGCGATGATCAATGACTGGCTGCGCCATCGCTCGTAAAACACTGTCGGGAACATTTGATGGACCCGGAATTTGCAGAAAATGTCTGCCAGCCTTATATGAAGAATCGCTCATCCGTGTTTTTTTCCCAGAGTTATTCGCCCGGTTGGTAACGCCGTTCCAGATTAGCTTCTATATCATCGCGATAAAACAATACATCACGAAACTCGCCATTGGCATACAT
This sequence comes from uncultured Pseudohongiella sp., assembly GCA_965262465.1. GTDB lineage: Bacteria > Pseudomonadota > Gammaproteobacteria > Pseudomonadales > Pseudohongiellaceae > UBA9145. The sequence goes on from OZ253535.1 coordinate 740,519, forward strand.
CTCCGCTTGATCATCGAAGTGCGGAGAGTCTGGATCACTTTGTAATCCACCAACAGTAATCGCTTTAGCTCGCAACGGAATTCCGAATTCAACTGCAGCTACAAAGCTGTTGCCGGAAGTGCCATACATTCGATTTGTGCCCGGGTAAGTACGAGCGCCGAATGAGGCTAGTGCGCCCCAACGGCCCGACGCAAATCCTACTGGCAGGCTTGGCGCATTGTCATTGAAGTCTTGTACAAGATCGCCATTCAGACGTTGATAACGATTTATTTCACCCCAGGGTACTTGCCATGATCCGAAATCCTGAGTGAGAGTTTCAGCAGCTTGTCGAAGTGCGCTAATCTTTTGTGACGGAGTGGAGTTTTCTACCATGTACTCATAGATATTGATGCCTTGTGCATTCGCTTCAGCGCGCACGTCATCCATCAGTTGTTGCGCCCAGTACACGGCCAATGAAGTCTCAACCGAATCTACTCCAAAGCGACTGTCCCAACCGCGCAGCAAATCAATGTATTCAAGAGTATCGGACTGTATAGAAATGCGAATCGCATTATCGTCTGCATCTAACGGCACCGGGCTGTCCACTGCAGTAATAAAAAGAAGTGCAGGGATAAGCTCGTCGAAGAATGGCAGGTGTGAGTCATAGGCTGCTTCGATCAGAGAATCCAATGTGAAATCAGTTTTTCCTTGCAGCACATTCACTGCATGCACGCCTCGTGGATTTTCCGGATTGTTGGCCATGTAAACAGGGTAGTCATTGGGATTAGGACTATTGCCTGGGCCGCTGGCGTTAAACGGAGTGTTATTGGTGTTTTGAATCCAGCCATTGGCAGGGTTCATCACTGTGATCATTTCGTTTACTGGGTGTAGTGGTCCCCAATCAGTTGCGGGATTGCTACCGTCCAGCGGGCTATTCCAATCAAAGCTTGGATCACGGCGTGGAATAAAATTGCCGTGCCAGTAAGCGATGTTGCCATCACTGTCAGCGTAAACCGTATTGTTAGAAGAATTGGTTCGCAGCTCCATGGTGGCGGCAAATTCTTCATAGTTGTTGGCCTTCGTGCGTCCATAGGATTGGGCCAGGGCTTTAATCGGTTCCTGCATCAAACTAATAGCTACCCACTGACCATCGTCCTCCCGTATTACTGGACCATGGTGACTGAAATATGCGGTGACTTCTCGTTGCCCAGAACGCACTCCATCATCGTAAGGTAGAGCTATAGTTCTTTCTTCAAGTCGTCGCAGACCATCACCGTATTCGTAGTAGTAACCGTCGTCCTGCTGCACAACAGTTAACAGATATTCATCGATAGCATCGGCTCTACTGGAGGTATGCATCCAGCCAGTGTTCTCGTTAAACCCCTGGTAGATAAAAAACTGTCCCCAGGTTACGGCGCCATATGCATCTAGACCTTCGTCACTCACCATGTGGAGTTCGGAGCGAAAGAAGAACGAGGTATGAGGGTTGATAAGAAACAGTGCGTTGCCGTTGACGGTATTCTCCGGAGCGATTGAGAATCCGTTTGAACCTCTTGGTTCACCATCAAAAGCTTGCTCTATCTGTGCAACCATCGCGCCATTGTTGTAGAACTCCTGTAAACGTTGGATGTTAACCCGTTCAATGTCGCCACCGATGCTGCCCTCGGTAAAACTAAGCGCCATCCATGGTTCAAATTTATCGATGACGCGAGGTTCAACTTCCGGATGAGTGTGAAGGTAATAGTTTAGACCGTCAGCAAACGCCACCATCAGTTCCTTCATCCAGGCTGGGCTTGCATCAAATTGCCGTTGCAGGTCCACCGGATCGATGAAAAGTTTCATTCTCAAGTCGCGATATAGCTGGCCTTCACCTTCGGCCTCTGCCAAACGCCCCATCGCATTGATGTAGTTGGTTTCTACTCGATTGAAGTCATCTTCTGCTTGCGCATAGAGGGTGCCAAATACTGTGTCGGCATCTGTTACTCCATAGATGTGAGCGATACCCCAACGATCTCGCAAAATTTCCACGTTTTCGGCGGTGGCTTCCATCCGCGCGATTTCTTCCGTCGAAAATTTTTCAGGGGCAGGAGCAACTTCCGTTTGCACGGTTGAGTTTCCGCTTGGACTGCACGCACCCAGAGCGAGAAGAAGAACAGGAACAAGAAATGCGAATGGTCGTTGCATGCTCGCCTCCAATAAGTAGTTAACTGTTAGTTCCCGATTCTGCGGCCACCAACCCAAGTTTCTTCAACTTGTATCTGCCACAAATCAGTCATTGGAATTTCGAAAATATCGCGATCAAGGAAAATAAAGTCGGCTTTCTTTCCAGGCTCTAATGAACCCAATTCATTTTCCTGATGACCGGCGTAAGCTGCATCGATGGTGAAGCTCGCCAACGCTTCAATCAAAGTCATATTTTCGCCAGGGTACCAGCCGCCAGCTGGTTCGTTCTGTTGGTCCTGGCGCGTGACTGAAGCGTGTAATCCGTAAAAAGGATTGGGGTGTTCAACTGGGAAGTCAGACCCGTTAGCAATGCGTGCTCCGGATTCGAGGAGTTTGCGCCAGGCATAAGCGCCTTGAATTCGAACCGGGCCGAGACGATCCTCTGCCATATTTTTATCGCTGGTGGCATGAGTGGCTTGCATGGATGGAATCACACCAAGCTCTGCGAAACGCAGGATGTCTTCGTAGCGTAAAATCTGAGCATGCTCTACTCGATGGCGTCGTCCTCGAGAATTGGTTTCTTCTATGAGTCGTTCATAGTTATCCAGCACTTTCATATTGGCATCGTCGCCAATAGCGTGAGTGTTAACTTGGAAACCGGAATTCATCGCAGCACGCATCAGAAACTCCAGCCGCTCATCGTTATATCGCAGCAGACCGCGATTTCCTGGATCGTCGTGATAGTCCTCGATCAACGCGGCACCGCGACTACCCAACGCACCATCTGCTACTACTTTTACACTTTCGATAGCGAAAGTTAGGTCGTCACTTTCGAAGAAACCTTCGTCCAGGCGATCTTGATAAAGCGGATCCGCCGAAGACAACATGGCGTAAACGCGAATGGGGAGAGGTGCTTCTTCTACTAATTCTTTGTAAGCGGAAACTACGCTGCTACCTATGCCAGCATCATGCACGCTGGTGATACCGTAAGTCGCTAGAGATTCCATTGCGGTAATAAGCCCCGCTTTCTGTTCATCGAACGACGTATCAGGAATAACGCTTTCGATATAACGCTCCGCTGTATCAACAAAGGTTCCCGTTGCGTCGCCATTTGTATCGCGAATGATTTGGCCGCCCACAGGATCTTCAGTTTCACGATCGATGCCAGCAAGTTCCATCGCCAAGCTATTGCCCCAGGCAGCATGTCCATCCACGCGACTTAGCCACACGGGTCGGTCGCTAACTACTGCATCCAGACTTGCCGCGGTTGGAAACTCATTGCTGTCCCACAACACCTGATTCCAGCCGCGCCCTTGAATCCATTCCACATCTGGATTGGCTTCGGCGAATGCTCTGACTCGCTCCGCTGCTTCTTCTTCCGATGTGGTTCCAACCAGATCAACTCGTAATAATCCGAGGCCATATCCCAGCACGTGACCATGGGCGTCTATCAAGCCGGGGATCATAGTGCGACCGCCACCATCGATGAGCTCATCAGCATCATCTGGCAGCTCGTCGCCAGCGCCGAAAATGCCATCGACAGTATCGTCGGTGAATTGGATAGCATTGAACTCAATCAGCTCATAATTGCTATTCAGGGTGTAGCCGTTCACGTTGGAGATGAGGGTGGTATCAGCTGAAGCGGGAAGGGCCAGCGCTGCGATACCGGCAATTAGTAAGTTTTTCATAGAGCTCGAATTTCTAGTTATTAAGGCAACAGAGAACCGAGTCTATCACAGGCCAAATCTATGGTTCAGGCGATATTCACGCCTTTCAAACGCTCAAATAAGAGAATGGTTTTCATCGATACAAAGGCGCTATGGCTGTGGGGTGGAGGCTTGCTTGCGAACGATAAAAATCGGCTGACAGGATGGAGGCCGATTGTGAGAAAGTAAGCCTGCAGCGCTCAGCCTTACTAACGTATGGAAAATAAAAAAGCCCGACCATCTATAGATGATCGGGCTTCGGAACTACTCTAGCGAGAAACTATTCGCCGTCGCCAGCTTCTACATAACGGTAGAAACCAAAGAACATTTCTTGCCAGGTTTGTTCCCCCCATGACAGTGTCTGAGAAGGATCAGGGTTGAAAGGATTCATCTCGGAGTTATCGAAAGTTCCAGTGAATACCATTTCAGTTCCAGCTGGTACGAACTTCGGTTCCTTGAAGTCGTAAACCTTCTGCCAGTTGAACTGGTAGTTAGGTACGTTCAACACTTCTTCAGTGCTGCCATCTGGATAAACTAGCTTGAAGTTAGCGTCGTAACCACGGTAGTGCATGTGTGGTCCAAGCATAGTCAGGTAAGAGTCTTTGCGGAATTTCGCAGTCGCTACCATTTCGTGACGTGCTTCGAAAGGAGGAATGTTGATATCCAACTCTGCAGCTGATCCGCCTAGAACTTGACGCTCTGGCTCTTCGTCCCACAGGTAAAGCGCGATTTCAGACTCATCTACAGTTTCACGACCAGAAGTGGTGTAGTGAAGCTGAAGCATCAAGCCGCCGCCTGCTTTCAATGGGAAGCCAGAATTTTCAGGATAAGTATTTACTTCGTTACCTGGAGCGTACGCACCAAGGCCAATACCCTGATTTAGAATTTCGAATTCGTTTACGCCGTTAGGGCCGTAAGCAAATGCAATGATGTGGTGAAGTACAGTAGTGTCACCAGCTTCGAACTCAATCGCCTTAACCCAAACGTCTTCTTCTAGCTCCAAAGGCATCGCGATGTTGCGATAGTCTTGAACACCAGTTGCTGGGATTTGCTGAGCAGGAATTTGGTAAACCAAATCCGGCTCGCCGTAAGACCACTTAACGAGTTCTGGGTTGTACTCAGCCAATGGGTCAGCGTTGTCATTGTTCTGTGCACCAGCTTCAATCCAGCTTACTAGCTTCTGAGTTTCTTCAACTGTGATGTGTGAAACGTCACGGAAGTCATGCACATATTCATTGTCGATCTGACCTGGTGGCATACGCTTGGTGTACAACACTTCGCGAATCATTGGCGACCAACCTTGAACCATCTGGTGGTTAGTCATGGCGAAAGGAGCAATACCGCCTTCCATATGACAAGTCACACAGCGTTCTTTCAGGATTGGAGCAATATCTTCAGCGTAAGAAAGCGCATCGTGAGTTGGGAACTCAATCGCGTCGCCTTTTGAAGCTACTTGCTCGGCAGAAATCTCATTGCCAGCCAACATTGCAGTCAACGCGTCAGCAACATAGTGCTCTGAAGCACGACGAGAACGGCTGCCTTCAGCCCAACGATCATTCAAAGCGCCGCGGAAGACAACTTCGCGGGACTCTGGATCAAGAATGACAGCGTCAGTAGCACGAGCAATTCCTAGCTCTTTAGCTACCAATTGAGTGTCATCCATCAAAATAGGAAGAGCGATATCAGCGTCATCCGCCACATCACGCATTTCTACTTTGTCAGCGGCTCCAGTGGAGTCGATCAAGTAGAAGGCAACTGGCTGGTCAGCAAATTGCTCCATTAGATCTTCCAAATCGCCATAGGCTCGACGTACATCGCGGCTGTCTTCGTGAGCCAAAATTACGATGGCTTCGTTGTCAGCTGCACGGCTTAGTTGGAAGAATTTGCCAGTGTGATCGATCAGTGAGAAATCACTCACACGATCAGCTGCGCTCGCAGGCATGCAGACATAGGCTGCAAGGGTGCCGGCCAGGGCGATCTTGGCAAGGGCTGAGATTTTTAACATTTTGCTCTCCTCATGCGTTTGCACTTTGAAGCAGGGATTAAATTCACGCTCGCATACTAGTGAGAGCTATGACAATTGGCTTCCTGAAAATTAAAAAAACGGCCAAATTTAAATATTTGGGTAGCTGTTTTTGGAATTTATCGGCCCTTTTGTGCGCTATTCCACATTCCACGGGCCTTTCAGCGATTTTCTTCGGCCTTGGTATGACCTCAAAAACTGACTATTAGACGTGCTGAATTGGCTTTGGTTAACGTCAAAATCTGGTCAATTTTTGCCCATTTTAGAAGTGATTTTTCTGCCATTTTCGATCCGTCCTTGGAATAGATCGCTCTCCGGTCTGCCATGTTTCTCCGGGCCGTCGAACTTGCTATTCTGCGCCCGGTTTTCAACCACGATTGTGTCGCTAAACTCTCAATCAATCAGAATCATGCTGGGACCTCCATTGTCTAAAAGAGCTAATCCAGGGCGCTGGCTCCAGGTCTTCCTTCTCTATATAGGAACACCTATTTTGCTGTCACTCAGCCCTACCACGGTAGGCCAGGTTTACCGTATCCAGCATTGCTACATGGGTTGTCCGGTGGGCGCTGATGCAGATAACGATCTGTTGCTTCGTTCTATCTATGCGCTGTCCTACAACTCAGAGCTAAAGACTGCCGAATGGGCAGCCTATGAGGTTGATTCAGGAGCAATTGGAATCGCTTCAAGCCTGTCTCGAGCGCCGGTGCTGGACTTTCCTGCTGTCGATACATTGCGGGCTGAAGACTTCTTGGACGATGGACGATATGTGCGGGCTCAATATGTACCGCTGGTAAGTTTCGCGGCGACTCCCTATTGGAATGAAGTGAATTATCTGTCGAATGCTGTCGCCCGGAGCAGCAGTCTGAGCCAGGGTGCTTGGTATGGTCTTGATTGGGCGGTGCGAAATCTAGTGAATAGGGAAGGCGCAGTCTATGTAGTTGCCGGCCCAATCTTCTACAACGATTTGGAAGAGAAGCGGCTCGATACTGTTACACCACACCGTGTCCCTGATGCTTTTTTTAAAGTCGTTGTGAGTACCAATGGACGCGCAGCAGCATTCGTTTTTCCGCAGGAAACTGCTGTGCACGTGCATCACTGTGAAATGCTTTCGACCGTGGAAGAAATAGAATCGCTAACGGCGCTTGATTTGTTTCCCGAGGCAGAGATGTCTTTCGAACACACGCTGCAGGATTCGTTAGGGTGCTTCTAATTACTTGTCTTTACTGCAGCTCAATTAAGAAGTAATCATCACTGAACAATTCACGCACCATACGTTCAAAGGATGCGTTGACAGCTGCAGCCATGCCTTCCGTTTCAGGCACTCTGCCTCGACCAAAGAGAGTGTTCTCCCAAATAGTCCGACCACCGCCCTGTAATTGAATTCGAGTGCGAATGGTTAGCTGGATTGAAGGCACGCCAGCTCGATCCATCGATTCAGCTTCTGCACTAATAATCGTGCCTACCACTTGCATGTCTTCGCCTGAGTCCACGAGTTCGACACCACCTTTAGCAAAACCTTGGGCGAAAGCATCTCGAATCAGTTCGGCTAACGGTGCGTTTACCGTGTAGTCGTCTACCAGTGCATTGGCAGCGGTGCCGCGATCATCACCAAACTCGGCTAATTTTAGAGCGGGTCGGATAGTTCCAATGTTTACATTGCGCTCATAAGTAAAATCGATGGCCAACTCTTCCGCGGCAAAGACATTCGCAGAAAAAATTGGCGCGATTAACGCAATTAACGCAAATAGAAGCGAGATTGTTTTTAGTATTTTCATTGTTGGGTGTTATCCGATAAGTCTTGTGAGTGAATCGATTAGCAAGGCAACTGGAGAATAATGGACCTCAATTATAGGTTCAAGGCAGCTGAACACAGGCTTACTGCAAATTATCTCAGCCCATAAGAAAAGGGCCGGCTAAGCCGGCCCCCGATCTTTAGTGTATCTCACCATCCGGCCATGGAGCTCCAGGTCGATGATCTGTTATTGGACGCATGCCCTGCATTAGGAATTTCTGTATGCGCTTACCTTCATATGTTTCCGTTGTATAAATATTGCCATCGGAATCAGTGACGATACTGTGTGGCGCGAAAAACAATCCTGGCTGACGACCACCTTCACCGAATTCGGCCAAGACTTCTAACGAATCTCTGTCCAGGATGTGTACATTGAAGTTTCCACCATCAGCAACATAGAGAAACTCCTGGTCATCATCCGGTGAAAATGAAATGTCCCAAGTGGATCCAGCCAAGGTTAAAGGGGCCACCTGACTTTCTTTAACGAAGGTGCCGTCAGGTCGAAACACTTGGATGCGATCAGCGCCGCGGTCACACACATAGATCAGTCCGTCTTTCGAAGGCTCTGCGCAGTGCACCGGGCCAACGAATTGCTGTGGCAATGGTTCGAACGGATCATAAACTACCCGCTCATCAATTGGTTCGTTTCCGTAGGCACCCCAATAGCGCTTAAACGCACCGGTGGCGACATCAACTACGGCCACTCGCTTATTGCCATAACCATCAGCAAAGTAAGCTTCGCCTGCCGCTGCATCGATTGCGATTTCTGCTACCCGCCCAAATGACACAGTGCTTAAGCTATCGACAGGTTCACCTGGAATACCGATCTCTCTGACAAATTGTCCGTCGCGGGTGAACACCAATACGTGAGAATCACCGGAACCGTTACCACCAATCCAAATGTTGCCATCGGGTCCAACTTCGATGCCGTGATTAGACTCTGGCCAGGTGTAACCATCACCGGGTCCGCCCCAGGCGTTAATCAAGTTGCCGGCCTGATCAAATTCGAGAATTGGAGGGGCGGCGCTACAGCATTCAGCCCGGCCACGATCTAGGCCAAGTTCTTGATTCATGAACATACTGTCTTGGTCACGATGCACTACAAATAAGTGATCGCGTTCATCGATTGCTATCCCGATTGTGCGGCCAAGTATCCACTTGTTGGGCAGTGGTTGAGGCCAGAAGGGATCCACCACAAAGTGAGGAATCATGCGGTCGTTGTTTACCGCTTCGGCTGATTGCTGCAATTGCTGCTGGCCAATAGTCAGGGCAACGAAGGCAGCTAATCCAAAAGTGATTATCAGGGAGGTCTTTTTGCGGGCAGACATAGCGGTTTCCTTTTATTAGTGTGAGTGAAACAACTACTAGTGCTTAAAACTTATCACCAATCTCCCATCCTTAAAATCAATATTTGCCTTGAGAACCACTGCGGCCGCCAATGGGGTACTTATCTCCGCACAATCGGTCTCCATCTCGTCGACCGATTTTTATCGTGCGTCGACAAATACCCCATCGACAGCCTCGTTAAGTGCAATACCTAACCGGTTTGTTGAGTACAGATGTTCAGAAATGCTCGAAGTGAGCCATGGATGGCGACATTTGCGCAGCAAATGCGAGCCGGGGTTTCGCAAGGGAAATCGCATTTTCTGTCAGCGAAGCGCCGGCGACAGAATCAAAAGTGCATGGACGCACTTTTGAAGGAAACAAAAAACCCGGCCGAAGCCGGGTTTTTTTATTCTATGAGGAGAATATTATAGTTCTTCAGCAGGCCATGTTGGAGCACGGTCACGTACTGTGACTGGCTGCATGCCTTGGTAGAGGAACTTCTGTACTCGCTTACCTTCGTAAGTTTCAGTGGTGTAGATGTTGCCCTGTGAGTCAGTTGCAATGCTGTGAGGAGCATAGAACAAACCAGGCTGACGACCACCGTCACCGAATGTGTAAAGTACTTCCATTGACGCGCGGTCAATGATTGAGATCTTGAAGTTCTGACCGTCAGCAAGATAGATGAACTCTTGATCTTCGTCTGGTGAGAACGCGATATCCCAAGTTGAACCCTGTGCCAAAGTGGCTGGGTTGTAGATGTGCTCGCTTACGAACGTGCCATCTGGACGGAAAATCTGAACGCGGTCAGCACCACGGTCACATACATAGATCAGGCCGTCGTTCGAAGGCTCTGCACAGTGAACTGGGCCGCGAAATACGTCTGGGCCTGGCTCGCCTGGTGTGTATGTGTCATCAGCATCGTCATCAACAGTTTCGCTGCCGTATGCACCCCAGTAGCGCTTGAACGCACCAGTAGCAACGTCAACAACTGCAACACGCTTATTTACATAACCGTCAGCGAAGTAAGCTTCGTTGGCGCTCGGGTCAATAGCGATTTCTGCAACACGACCGTAGTGAGTTGTAGAGTTGCTATCGAACTCTTCGCCTGGAAGACCTACCGTACGAATGTATTCACCATCGCGGCTGAAGACCAATACGTGAGAGTCAGGGCCGCCGTTACCGCCGATCCAAACATCACCATTTGGTGCAACTTCAATACCGTGGTTGGACTCTGGCCATACATAAGGTGCGCCTTCTACTGGGCCGCCCCATGCATTGATCAGATTTCCTTCTAAATCGTACTCAAGAATTGGAGGTGCTGGTGTGCAGCATTCTGCTACGCCCAACTTCAGACCGATTTCCGTGATGCCACGGAACATGTTGTCTGTATTTCTGTGTACAGTGAAGATGTGATCTCTCTCGTCCACATCAACACCGATTGTGTTACCAGTAATCCAGTGATTTGGCAGGGGTTTTGGCCAAAGCGGATCGACTAGGAAGTGTGGTGCCATTACATCATTGCTGGCAGCTACTGTGGGTTCTTGTAGTTTGTTTTGAGCAACGCCCATAACAACAAGAGCCGCAACCAGAAAAGAGCCAACCGCTAACTTAGTCTTTATCATTTTTGTTCTCCTCTTAATGCCCTGACCAGCTGCCTGTCCAGGCGTCAAAACCGCCAGAGCACGCGCTGAGTATACTGTCTATAACCCAGACAGTATACTCGGCGCCTACTTATTCCACAGGCTACTTGTAAGATTTTGTAACAGCTTTTCGAGTATTGGTTGCACCACTCTCACAAGGTCTTTATCCTGCCTCTCTCTCATTATTTAAGTCTCTGTAATTAATAGAAAAAACAAACTATGAAGCGCTTGAATTCTCACGTCCTAAAGACTCTGTCTCGTATTCCAATGGCATCAAGGGGTTTGCGCTGCTTAATGCTTGTGGCATTGCTATTTGTTCCTGCACTGACACAGGCTCATGACATACCTTCCCGTGTCACTGTATATGCATTTGTCCAGCCTGAAGGGAACACTTTAACCGCACTATTGCGGGTACCAATGGAAGCATTCGGTGAAATTGTCTTTCCATTGCGTGGACCAGGTTATCTGCGGTTTTCGGATGCGGAACGAGAATTAGAAGAAGCCGCACGGATGTACATTACCGAGTCGCTAATTTTTTATGAGAATGGCATCGAGTTAGAAGATAAAGAACTAGTCGCAACCCGAGTTTCCTTACCGTCAAATCGATCCTTCACTGATTTCGAATCCGCCATGGAGAACGTGCTCAGTCCGCCACTGGACGATAGCGTGAATCTTTTCTGGCGACAGGGCGTGTTAGATGTGTTGGTGAGATATCCAATCCAGGCGGATGATTCTGATTTTTCCGTGAATCCACAGCTGGGTACCTTGTCGGATGAAACCACCACGGTGTTGCGATTTTTGGTTCCCACCGGCGCCGAACGGGCATTCAATTACCTCGGCAACCCTGGGGTGGTTGAGTTAGATCCGCGCTGGCACCAGGCGGCATTGCGTTTTGTGAATATGGGCTTCCTGCATATTCTGGAAGGCATCGATCACCTGTTGTTTTTATTCTGTTTGGTGATCCCACTTCGCAGCATTCGCGCACTAATTCCAGTGGTGACGTCGTTTACCATTGCTCATTCAATAACCTTAATCAGTTCGGCTTTTGGTATGGCGCCGAGTTCGTTGTGGTTCCCGCCGCTGATTGAAACCTTAATTGCGTTATCGATTGTGTATATGGCCTTTGAAAATATTGTTGGGGCCAAGTTGGAACATCGCTGGATTGTGACCTTTGGATTCGGACTAATTCACGGGTTTGGTTTCTCATTCTTGTTTAGTGAGACATTACAATTCGCTGGTGGTCATCTGTTCTCTTCATTGCTCGCATTTAATGTTGGAGTTGAGCTGGGACAGATCCTGATTCTTGTTTTGGTTATTCCAATATTGAACCTGCTCTTCAAGTATCTGGTTGAAGAACGGATAGGTTGCATACTTCTGTCTGCCTTGCTGGCACATAGTGCATGGCACTGGATGCTTGATCGAGGGGGTCAGTTGTCACAGTTCCAGTATCAGATGCCTGTGTTCGATGCGATGTTCTTCGCTGCGCTTATGCGCTGGGGCATGTTGCTGATCGTTATCGTTGGAGTGCTGTGGGGAATGTATGAACTGTTCCGCCGATTCGCACTTATTGAAAGCTTCTCCAGCTATGGTATTGGGCAAAAACTTCAAGCCAAAAACTAGCCGCTTCGCGACAGATAAAACCCTTAAAAACAAAGGGTTATAGGCATAGCAGTTGCAAATTGTCACAAAGGCTTACAGACAATTGCTTAGTGCGGATTTGCAGCTGCGCTAATCTAGCCACTCCTTGCTGGAGAGCCTGTATGAACGTTCCAAATCTACGCAGATTTAGTCGTGCATTGACCTGTGTCGCGATGCTACTTGCGACTGCAACGAGTGCATTTGCCACTGAGCGTGTGGCGAATTTTGCGTTGCTTGATCATGAAGGCATCTCTCATCAGCTACGCAAGTATGGCGATAGCAAAGCTGTCGTAATCATCTCCATGGCAACGTCTTGCCAGCAAAACATCGAAAGTCTTCACAAGTATCGCTTATTGCAAACTACTTGGGCCGATCAAGGTGTGACCTTTCTCGCTATTAACTCGACTCCGCACAATACGCTCGACGATAGTCGACTGATGGCTGACTTATATCCAGTCGACATGCCAATCATGGTTGACTCTAGTCAGCTTGTTGCTGAATTACTTGGGTTGAGAAAGTTTGGTGAAATCCTAGTGATCGACCCTAATCGATTTCGTGTGCTGTATCGCGGCGGGCTCGATTTAGAATCGCAGCGCTTTCAACCCGATCAAAATTTGAATCAAGTAGTAGCGACCAATTTTCTGGCCGAGACTTTGGGTCATGCGGTGAACAACACTGCCGGCCCAGACCACACAATAACTGCCGGTACGCCTGGATGTGAAATCGAATTTCCTGCCAGAGAAAATCATCTGGCGGCGGTGCCGGACTACTCCGCAGAAGTCGCGCCTTTGTTAGTCGAAAAATGTGTGAGTTGTCATCGCGAAGGCGGCATCGCGCCGTTTGCCATGGATTCTCATATGATGGTTCAGGGTTGGGCGCCAATGATGAAAGAAGTCATGTTGACCAAACGCATGCCTCCTGCCCAGGTGGATCCATCAATAAACCATTTCACTAACGCACGTTATATGGAGCCAGATGAGCTGCAAACTCTGGTGCATTGGATAGATGCAGGTGCGCCCCGAGGGCAAGGTGAAGTTGATCCTTTAACAACTGTTGCGATGCCGACATCAGAGTGGGAACTGGGCGAGCCTGATTACATCGTCGAAGTTCCTGCATTCACTGTGCCTGCCACCGGTGTGCTTGATTACGAAAACGTGACGATAAATCTGCCGTTTGAAGAAGATGTGTGGGTGAAGTCAGTGCAGCATATTCCTGGCGATCGTCGAGTGTTGCATCACTTGTTGAGTTACATCGTGCCAGCTGACTACACAGAAAAAATCGTAGAAGGTGAGAACGATGAGTATCGCGAGTTTTTAGAAGGCTATGCCCCTGGCAAAGATGAGGCGGCAACCTATCCAGATGGAGCAGGCATGTTTGTGCCAAAAGGTTCCGCCGTTCAGATGTCGTTGCACTACACGACTTTCGGAAAAGAGACAGTTGATAAAACCTTGCTCGGCCTCTATTTCGCCGATGAAGCTCCTGAGTATCAGTACTCAACTTATGCGCTTAGTCATGGCGGTCGCAACATTGTGATTCCTCCCGGTGCGAAAGAGCACAAAATGAGCGCCACCTATGTGTTTGAAGATGAAATCATGTTGCACGGCCTTAGACCTCACATGCATTACCGAGGCAAGTACATGAGTTTCCGTGTGGTCTACCCCGATGGCGGTCAAGATGACATCTTGAATGTGCCCGATTACAACTTTGCCTGGCAGCCAACTTATCGTTTGTCCGAGCCTATGCTGTTGCCGGCAGGATCACGTGTCATAGTCGAAGGGGCATTCGATAATTCTCAATACAATCTTGGAAATCCTGACCCAGGCGCCACGGTCCGTGGGGGCGCGCAGAGTTGGGATGAGATGTTCATCGGTTATTTTTCCTACCACAAGACTGAGCCATTGCACTGAACAAGTGCTCGATGACGAAGCTAGCTTGACGCCGAAATCGGTCAGACTGAGCTGCGAGGTTCAGAGGCCTGAGGTAGAATTATTCATCCCTGCCAGTTGGAGCCTCAAAACAATGAAGCATTCAATTTCTATTCTTCGTAACTTACTTCTTGCTAGTGGTTTAGTCGCTGCATCAGCAGTTCAGGCATTGCCTGACCGGGCTGGTGATTTTGCGCTACTGGACACCGATGGTGTGTTTCACCAGTTAAGCCGCTACCGTCATCTGGACGCATTGGTATTGATGTCTTACGACGCAAATTGCGCTGACATGGCGCAAGCAGCAGAGCGTTTTCAATCAATGAATTCGCAGTGGGAAGACGATCAAGTAGCGTTCGCCTTTATTAACTCTGCTACCAACCAAAATGTTGAGCAGATGCGCATGCAAAAAGCTGATGCGCAATTGGGCTTGCCCTTACTAATCGATGATGGTCAGTTAGTTTCAGAAACCTTGGCGTTTTCTGTCGCTGGCGAAGTCACAGTGTTGGATCCTCAGCGTCTTAACTTGTTGTATCGCGGACCTGCATCTGCAGCGGTTGCCGAAGTGTTAACTGCTGAGTTGGCCGGCACTGCAGACGAAACAATTACTGCTGCCGCACAAGGTTGTGCGATTGAATATCCAAGCAAAGCAGAGCACCTGGCTGCTACTCCTGATTATGGGTCAGACATTGCACCAATCATTGCCGAGCAGTGTGCGTCTTGTCACCGAGAAGGAGGCATTGGTCCTTTCGCCATGGATAGCCACCTTATGTTGCAAGGTTGGTCGCCTATGATTCGCGAAGTGTTGCTCACCAAGCGCATGCCACCAACACAGGTTGATCCGACGATCGGTCATTTTGATAACGCTCGCTATATTTCCGAGGCCGACAAGCAAGCATTGATTCATTGGATCGACGCCGGCGCACCGCGCGGCGAGTCAGCCGTTGATCCACTAGCAGAGTTAAGCTTTCCAGATCGCCGCGAATGGCAAATGGGTGAGCCCGATTACATTATCAAGGCGCCACGCCATGAGATTCCTGCAACGGGTGTGCTCGACTACATTAATGTCGATGTCGAACTACCGTTTGATGAAGACAAGTGGGTAAAGGGTGTGCAGTACATTGCCGGTGATGAATCAGTGCTTCATCACTTAC
This sequence comes from uncultured Pseudohongiella sp., assembly GCA_965262465.1. Lineage (GTDB taxonomy): Bacteria > Pseudomonadota > Gammaproteobacteria > Pseudomonadales > Pseudohongiellaceae > UBA9145. Next base: position 755,862 of record OZ253535.1, read on the forward strand.
TTACTTATGTTACGGCTCCATTAGAAGTGGCAGAAGGTGAGGCGGCACAAGGAAATGCAGCCACTCGTTTTCTCGAAGGTTATGCGCCTGGCAAAGTGGACGCCATGATGTTTCCAGAAGACACCGGTGTTTACATTCCTGAAGGTCACAAACTTTCAATGCAGTTCCACTATACGACCAATGGTCGCGCAACTGTGGATGAGACTCTGCTAGGTTTGTATATGTATGACGAGCCACCGACCCATGAGAATTTCACCCGACCAGTGTCAGGAATTTTTCGCATACCGCCTTACGCACGCGATCACAAAGCGCGCGCCCAATATATTTTCAATGAAGATGTAGTGGTGACAGGGTTGCGTGCGCATATGCACTTTCGCGGTAAGGACATGAAGTTCACCGCGGAATATCCAGATGGCTCAACCAAAGATCTTTTAAGTGTGCCTGCTTATAGCTATGCCTGGCAGCCCACTTATCAGCTGAGTGAACCAGCCAATTTGCCAGCGGGCACCAAGGTGCATGTAACTGGCACATTCGATAACTCTGAGTACAACCCTGCCAATCCAGATCCAAGCAAGGAACTGACATTTGGCTTACAGAGTTGGGATGAAATGTTCATCGGTTATTGGACTTATCACGCTGCTGACTCTTCCGATTAGTAGCGCCAAAAACGCTCAAAACCCGATCATCTTTGATGGTCGGGTTTTTTATTGTTAGTGGAAAATTATTTGTGCTCGATATAACGCAAGTTGTTGAATTTATTGAGCCATTGCACAATTTTATGGCTTGGCCGCATAGCCCCTAACTTGCTATGATGCGGGGCTTATAAATTAATAATAAGTAATCTAAAAATAGTCGGGAGAGAGCTCTATGTCCTCGATCTTTATCGTCCTCTTTGGATTGGTGGGATTCACATTCGGATGGTTTGTCTATTCGAAATTCATCGCTGAAAAAATCTATCAGTTAGACCCTAACTACGAGACTCCTGCTCACAAGTTTGAGGATGGCGTCGACTACGTTCCTACTAATAAGTTTGTCCTTTGGGGATCTCACTTCACTGCGGTAGCGGGTGCGGCACCAATCGTTGGTCCGGCAATCGCTGTGTATTGGGGATGGTTGCCTGCGTTGCTATGGGTAACCTTTGGCTCAATCTTCTTTGCTGGTGTGCATGACTTCGGCGCGTTATGGGCCAGTAACCGTCACGACGCAAAATCAATCGGCGCATTATCCGAATCGATCGTTGGTATCCGAGTTCGTTCGGTATTGATGATTATTATTTTCTTATTGTTGGTGCTGGTTAACGCAATGTTTGCCACCATCATCGCCGATGAAATGATCATCTATCCTGAATCAGTGTTTCCTGCGTGGGCAGCAATACCTGTTGCAGTCGCGGTTGGTGTATTGATTCGCAGAAGATTTAATCTGCTCGCAATTTCTATCATTGGCGTAGCGATACTGTATTTCACTATCTATATCGGTAGTGTTTGGCCTTTGGCGCTGCCGGGTGACATTTTCGGATTAGGTGGACACGGAAACTGGATCATCTTGTTGTATGTCTACGCAGGCATCGCATCCATGTTGCCAGTTTGGTTGTTGTTGCAACCGCGTGACTACATTAATGGTGCGCAGTTGGTGCTAGGTTTGTTTGTTCTCTATACCGCTGTGCTATTAACCATGCCTGATGTTGCTGCACCGATGATTAACGATGTAGCAGAAGGGACACCGCCGATCTTTCCGATTCTATTCGTAACCATTGCCTGTGGTGCGTTGTCCGGTTTTCACGGCATCGTATCTTCCGGCACAAGCGCGAAGCAGTTGAACAATGAAAAAGACGCGCGCTTCGTTGGTTATCTTGGTGCCTTGGGCGAAGGCTCATTGGCATTGATCACTATCGTTGCAGTTACAGGTTCATTGTATGCAGCAACTGCAGCAGGTGGTTGGCATGAGATCTATCCAACTATTACCGGTGGCCCATCTGCCGGTGGCTTTATCTCAGGCGGCGCGTTGTTAATCTCTGAAGGCTGGGGCATTCCACTCACCTTTGCTCAAACTATGTTGGCGGTGATGGTTGTATTGTTTGCCGGTACAACAATGGATGCAGGTCTGAGACTAACGCGTTACATCATTCAGGAGTGGGGCAACATCTACCACATCGAACCACTCAAGAGTAACTACATCTCTACCTTCGTTGCGGTAGGCGCCTGTTTACTGCTGGCGTTTGGTGTTTCCAACGGCAACTACCCAGGTGATGGCGGAACCTTGATTTGGCCTGTGTTTGGCGCAACCAATCAGATTCTTGCCAGCATGACCTTGATCGTTATTGCGGTGTATTTGATTAAGCTTGGTCGTCCAGCCAAGTACTTGATCGCTCCGCTTTGCTTCATTTTGATCATGGCGACTTGGGCAGGTGTTTGGTATGTCATGGACTACATTGATCGAGGCCAATGGATTCTGGTGGTTATCCAGGTAGCTGTGATGGTGTCTTCAATATTTATTGTGTTGGAGGCGTGGTCCACAGTATCCAAACTTCGCAATGAAGGCAGTGGCGGCGATCAATCCGCTGCATCATCCAGCGAATAATATGTAGCACAAGCTAAACGCCAGGAATTCCTGGTTGTGAAAGGAGTGGTCTTGAGTGTTTTACACAAAGCCACTCCTTTTTTGTTTCACGGCCAATAAGTGCCAGTAGTCACACGATGAATTCGACACTTTTAAAAACCCACTTGAGTTCCAAGGCAATTGAACTTCTCGCAGTCATTCAAACTCACGAAGAGATTGATTCGACCAGTTCTGAAGTAATGCGCTTATTGGAAGCGGGAGAAGAGGGTGCAATCTTGGTTGTCGCTGATTCACAATTCGCAGGAAGAGGGCGGCGTGGTCGAGCATGGCAAAGCCACAAGGGCAGTGGCATCTACATGACCTTGTCCTTTCCCATTGAGAATCAGGTCATTGAGTTGCAAGCCCTAAGTCTAATAACGGCGTTGAGTGTGCAACAATCATTAACTGACTTGGGTTTCGAAGGTATTAACTTGAAATGGCCCAATGATCTGTTGGTAAGTAAAAAGAAGCTGGCGGGCATTCTGTTGGAGTTACGCAAAGGCTCAAACCAATCACAAACCATCCAGCATGTGGTATTTGGCATCGGGATTAACTATTCCCTCAGTCTCGAGCAGAAAACCGATATAGGTAGACCAGTCGCAGACTTGTTTGATTTGTCAGATGATCTTCCTGAGCGAGAACAAATAGCGGCGCAAGTTTGTGCAGGTTTACTCGACATGATTGAAGAATTCTTGTCAGTTGGATTCGCTCCGTTTCAATCCCGATGGAATTCTTTAGATCGCTATTTCGAATCTGATATTGTGATAGATAATGGCAAACAGCGATTAATCGGCAAATCGCTTGGAGTGAATGCCGAAGGAGTACTGCAGGTGTTAACCGCAGAAGGGCAACAAAGCATTTCGGCTGGTGAGATATTTCCGAGTTTGCGCGAGGCAAACGAGGCGACAGAATCATGAAATTGGAAATGGATATCGGAAACTCGCGTATCAAATGGCGGACGCGAACAGAAGATGCTGTTTCAGCTGAAGGTGTTGCTGCGAACGTGAGTGACCTGTTAGGTGAACTCGAAAGGCTGCAGTCTCCAGAGGAAATATTGGTTTCCTGTGTTAGGGGAGATGTCGTTGTTGGAGAAATTGCCGAATGGGCAATGCAGCAATGGCGGTTAGTGCCTAAACTTGCCTATGTCAGTGCGCAAGCGAGCGGTGTGACCAATAGTTATAGCGATGTATCGCGTATGGGTGTGGATCGTTGGCTAGCCATGCTCGCTGCCTATCACCGAACCCAATCTGCTTGTTTAGTCGTGGATGGCGGTACCGCGCTGACTATTGATGTGATCAATAATTCTGGCGTTCATTTAGGTGGCTACATTTTGCCAGGCTTGGCGCTTGCGGTTCGTGCCATCGAGGAAAACACCGGTATTCGATTGCAGCACCACGAACATTCGCCGGCAGCTGAGCTTGGTAACAATACTGAAGCGGCGGTGCTTAATGGAGAGCTGGCCCAGATCATTGCGTTGATAGAGAAAGTTGCGAACCAGCTGATCGATAACCAAACAGATGGAGCAGAAACTGCCGGTGTGAAACTTCTGCTTAGCGGTGGCGATGCGAATTTGCTGCAAGCTGCACTGGCCGACTCACACTCAATACACGTGGAGATCTGTCCGACGCTGGTGCTGGACGGTTTGGCCTTAGCGGAAACTCAGGATTATCAATAACCCAGTATGCGCTACATATTAGTCTTTTTACTGCTGGCAAATTTGGGGTATTTCGCCTGGAACTACTACCAGGAACCTGTGGTGGTGGTTGAGGCAGAACCTCGACCCTTGCTCAATACCGGCCTTACTTTGCTGGAAGAATATGACGCGCAGTTGGCGATTCAGCAGCAGGAAGACAATAAGCTCTGTTCTGTTGTGTCCGGCTTTGCCAACTCGGATGAGGCCGGCTCGTTTATCGAGGATGCCAGGGCACAGGGTCTGGCGACCTATCTGAATTTCGTCGATCCGGAAGAATTGCTGCAATATCGGGTCTATTTGGCACCGACTCCCTCCCGCGAAATAGCCAATCTCACCTTGGAAGACCTCAGTGAGCGGCTGGTTGAGGCGGATTTGGACATCGAAATCTACCTGATTACCAGTGGTGAGCTGGAAAATGCTGTGGCATTAGGGGTTTACGACTCTGCGACTCGCGCCATCGAGGTCCAGGATCAGATTTCAGCGCTCGGATATGGGCCTGAAATCGAACAAATTGGAGAGATTCAAGGGGAGATCCAGGTATGGGTCAGACCCGCAGAAACGGATCGACTCAATATGCCGGAATGGCTTGATTTAACTGGGGAAAGAGCCAACTTGACAAGGGTGGAAAATACCTGTCAAACGATTGCACAAGCATCTCAATTCCAATAAAATGCCGCCCCTGAGTGAGAGAGCCAGGGATTTTGACCCTTGGGAGATCTTGTGGGAGGGGTTCCCGAGTGGCCAAAGGGATCAGACTGTAAATCTGACGCGCAAGCTTCGGTGGTTCGAATCCACCCCCCTCCACCATCTGATTTTTGAGGTTTTAAGGAGATCAGGGACGTGGAAGTACGGCGGACTTACTTAGATCACGCGGGTATAGTTCAGAGGTAGAACCCCAGCCTTCCAAGCTGGTTGCGCGGGTTCGATTCCCGCTACCCGCTCCAATTCAAGAACGCAGTTGGAAAAAGCCACGAGTGAAGTCACTGCTGGGCTAAAGATTAGCTCGCTTAGCTCAGGCGGTAGAGCACTTCATTGGTAATGAAGAGGTCCCCGGTTCAACTCCGGGAGTGAGCACCAGAATTTGAAATAAGCAGTTAATAGAAGAAGAAAGACTGACCAGATTAAAAAGTACGAAATAACCGGGATTGTTGCTTCTTATATATAGAAGTAAGTAGAAGCGAGATTCCAAAGAATCACCCAACATTAGTCAATTTGAGATACAGCAAGAAATAGGGGCTATCTAGCATGGCGAAGGAAAAATTTGAAAGAAATAAGGTACACGTAAACGTAGGTACGATTGGTCACGTTGACCATGGTAAGACGACGTTGACGGCGGCGCTCACTAAGGTATGTGCAGAAGCATACGGTGGTGATCTGAAGAATTTCGATGAAATTGATAATGCCCCTGAAGAGAAAGAGCGTGGTATCACGATTGCGACGTCTCACGTTGAATACGATTCGCCAAACCGTCACTACGCCCACGTAGACTGCCCAGGCCACGCTGACTATGTAAAGAACATGATCACTGGTGCTGCTCAGATGGACGGCGCGATTCTGGTTTGTTCAGCTGCTGATGGCCCCATGCCACAGACGCGTGAGCACATCCTGTTGTCACGTCAGGTAGGCGTACCTTACATCGTTGTATTCATGAACAAAGCGGACATGGTTGACGATGAAGAGCTACTTGAGCTGGTTGAAATGGAAATTCGTGAACTGCTAGACCAGTACGAATTCCCAGGTGACGACACACCAATCATCGTTGGTTCTGCGCTTAAAGCATTGGAAGGCGATACTTCCGACATCGGTGCCCCTGCGGTACAGAAGCTGGTTGAAACTCTGGATGAGTACATCCCTGAGCCAGAGCGTGATGTTGAGAAGCCATTCTTGATGCCAATCGAAGACGTATTCTCAATCTCTGGTCGCGGTACGGTTGTGACTGGTCGTGTTGAGCGCGGCATCATCAAGGTTGGTGAAGAAATCGAGATCGTTGGTATCAAGGACACTGAAACTACTACTTGTACTGGTGTTGAGATGTTCCGCAAGCTGCTAGACGAAGGTCGTGCAGGTGAGAACGTTGGTGTTCTATTGCGTGGTACTAAGCGAGAAGAAGTTGAGCGTGGTCAAGTATTGGCTGCTCCTGGCACGATTACTCCTCACACGAAGTTCGAAGCTGAGGTGTACATTCTGTCTAAAGATGAAGGTGGACGTCACACGCCATTCTTCAAAGGCTACCGTCCACAGTTTTACTTCCGTACAACTGACGTGACTGGCAACGTTGAGTTACCTGAAGGCACAGAAATGGTAATGCCTGGTGACAACATCAAGATGACTGTTGATTTGATTGCCCCGATTGCGATGGACGAAGGTTTACGCTTCGCGATTCGTGAAGGTGGTCGTACAGTTGGAGCGGGTGTCGTTTCCAAGATCATCGAATAAACACAGAGCGACATTTTTCGAAGCCGGAACTCCCCAAAAGGGGGTTCCGGCTTAGTCGTCTCTAGTAGATAAGAGTTTTTGGACCCTTAATCGAATCAGGGATTCGGTTCGGCGCAAAACTAAATTGCTCAGTAAGAGCAAACGGAAGCATCCCTTCGTTAGAGGGTGATCCTTCGAAAAGAACAGAGGAGCTAACAGAGCAGTGGCTCCGTTAAATTACGCTTCGAGCTTTGGTCGAATGCGTAGATTAACGACTCAGTGTGAGTCGTTAGATGATTCAGTAGGCCAGTAGCTCAATTGGCAGAGCAGCGGTCTCCAAAACCGCAGGTTGGGGGTTCGATTCCCTCCTGGCCTGCCATTACGGCAGGAACGGCAACGAGACCTAAGAGCCAAATTGATTAGAGCTCGGCCGAACAGTAGATAGCGAAGATTATGGTTGAAAAAGTAGAAAACGAAGACAGCAGTCTTGATTGGATTAAGTGGATAGTGGTCGCGGCGATCGTTGCGGCAGCAGTCTACGGCAACTCCTATTTTGCTGCTGAATCGCTGCTGATTAGAACAATCGGGCTGCTAGTCGCCGCTGGTGTCGCAGGTTGGATTGGTGCTCAAACTGTCAAAGGCAGAGCATTCGTTAATCTTTGCTTAGAAGCTCGCGTAGAAATTAGGAAGGTCGTTTGGCCGACCAGGCAAGAGACTACACAGACAACGATCGTTGTATTGATCGTCATCTTCATCGTGGCCCTCATTTTGTGGCTACTCGATTGGGGATTGAACGGTGTGGTGTCTTCTATTATTGGTTAGAGGGACGTAATGGCTAAACGCTGGTATGTAGTCCACGCTTATTCGGGCTACGAGAAAAAAGTAATGCACGCGCTGAAAGAGCGAATTGCACTTTCAGGCATGGACGACTACTTCGATGAGGTATTAGTACCTACCGAAGAAGTTCTTGAGATGCGTGCGGGTCAAAAGCGCAAGAGTGAGCGCAAGTTTTTCCCAGGCTACGTCTTGGTTCATATGGACCTCAATGACGATACCTGGCACTTGGTGAAAGAAACACCCAGAGTGATGGGATTTATTGGTGGAACAGCTGAGAAGCCAGCCCCAATCACAGACAAAGAAGCGAATAAGATTCTCCAGCGTATGGAGGATAGTGAAGAAGCGCCAACTCATAAGATTGTTTATGAGCCAGGTGAGATGGTCCGCGTAATTGATGGTCCATTTAATGACTTCACCGGCACAGTTGAAGAAGTGAACTACGAGAAAAGTCGTTTACGCGTTGCCGTTTTGATTTTTGGTCGCTCTACACCAGTCGAACTCGAGTTCGGTCAAGTAGAGAAGAGCTAACTTCGGTTGGCCACAAACTGTCTCTGGTAACAGAGATATTTCATCGATCCTTAAACATCTAGCCGTGTTTGAGGGGGTAGGGGAGCTGAATCTCAGCGTTTGAACCCAAGGAGATTAACAATGGCTAAGAAAGTACTGGCTTATATTAAGCTGCAGGTTGGCGCTGGCCAGGCCAATCCAAGTCCACCTGTTGGACCTGCTCTGGGTCAACATGGTGTGAACATCATGGAATTCTGTAAAGCATTTAATGCACAGACTCAGGGAACTGAGCCTGGCTTACCGATTCCTGTTGTTATCACAGTTTATGCAGACCGTAGCTTCACCTTTATTACCAAGACGCCTCCCGCATCTGTATTGTTGCGAAAGGCTGCTGGTATTAAGAAAGGTAGCGGCAGACCTAACACTGAAAAAGTGGGCAAGGTTAACCGTGCACAGCTAGAAGAAATTGCGAACCAGAAAATGCCAGACCTAACTGCAGCTGATATGGATGCAGCAGTTCGTACATTGGCAGGCAGCGCTCGCAGCGCTGGTCTGGAAGTTGAGGGGGTAGAGTAAGATGGCAAAACTATCCAAGAAGCGTAAGCAGTTAGCTGAAAAGATTGAGGCGGGTAAAGCCTACAATATTGAAGATGCGGTTTCGCTAATCACTGAATTTGCTTCACCGAAGTTCAAAGAGTCTATCGATGTCTCTATTAACTTGGGTGTTGATCCTCGTAAGTCCGATCAAGTTGTTCGCGGCTCAACCATTCTTCCTGCCGGAACTGGCAAGGACGTACGTGTTGCAGTATTCGCCCAAGGCGCAAATGCTGACAAAGCCAAAGAAGCGGGCGCTGATGTTGTCGGTTTTGAAGATCTAGCTGAATCCATCAAGGGCGGCAACATGGATTTTGATGTTGTGATTGCCACTCCTGATGCAATGCGAGTTGTTGGTCAACTTGGTCAGGTGCTTGGTCCACGCGGACTTATGCCTAACCCTAAAGTTGGAACAGTGACTCCAGATGTTGAAACTGCTGTGAAGAATGCCAAAGCAGGTCAGGTTCGTTATCGAACTGACAAGAATGGCATCGTGCACGGTGGAATCGGAAAAGTTGGTTTTGATGGACCAGCGATTCGATCCAACCTGGAAGCGTTGCTAGCAGATCTTAAGAAGTCCAAGCCTTCTTCTGCGAAGGGCGTCTACTTCAAGAAAGTAGTGCTTTCTTCAACGATGGGCCCAGGCGTACTGATCGACCAGTCTTCACTGACTATATAGAACGAAGAATTTTGGCGTGCACTTTTTATTAAGTGCGCGCGTAAGCGACTTTGGTTGGAGCGTTAGCTAGAAGAGCTTTGAAGCCGAGAATTATCAGGCACAGAGTTCTAAAAATGAGAGCGCAGTAGACCAAAAAGACTTTGGTTGGTTTCGTTAACCTTCAATGGTTAACCGAGATCATCAAAGACCGTAGGTGGGTTAGCAACACTCTGAAAAGAGTATTACTGATTCTTAATGTCCTACGCAGATGGTGAAACCGATCCGGAACCTCCGGTTCTTATCACCGAACAAAGTGACAACCATTGGTTGTCAAAAACCGGCTCAATGAGCCATAGGAAGGAGTTAAGTAGTGGCTATACGACTTGAAGACAAGCAACAAATAGTCTCGGAAGTCAATCAGGCTGCTAGTAGTGCTTTGTCTGCAGTACTCGCGGATTACCGTGGCGTTACTGTGGAGGACATGACTTCACTTCGCAAGACAGCTCGTGAAAACAAGGTGTACTTAAGAGTAGTGCGTAACACATTACTCAAGCGCGCCGTTGCAGACACTGAGTTTGAATGCATTCAAGAAGTGTTGGTGGGTCCTACGATACTCGCACTTTCTGAGGAAGATCCCGGTGCCGCAGCGCGCGTACTGAAGGATTTTGCGAAAGAAAATGACGATTTCGAAATCAAGGCTCTATCCGTGGGTGGACAACTCATGGAAGCGAATCAGATTGATGTGTTGGCTAAATTGCCAACCTTGGATCAGGCGCGTTCTATGCTGATGAGTGTCATGTTGGCACCTGTCACTAAGCTAGCTCGAACCGTGAACGAAGTGCCCTCGAAAGTTACTCGAGCGGTTGCAGCAGTTCGCGATCAGAAGCAAGAAGCAGCCTAACTCTTTTGATTTTTCGATTATTTAATTAATAGCAGGAGATAAGAATCATGTCTCTATCACGAGAAGAAGTACTAGACGCAATCGCTGATATGTCAGTAATGGACGTAGTCCAGCTGGTTGAAGCGATGGAAGAAAAATTTGGCGTATCTGCGGCAGCTGCCGTAGCAGCGGCTCCAGTAGCAGCTGCAGGTGGTGACGCAGCACCAGCTGAAGAAAAGGACGAGTTCGACATCGTTCTTGCTGCAGCAGGTGACAAGAAAGTAAACGTCATTAAAGCAGTTCGTACAATTACAGGTCTTGGCCTGAAAGAAGCGAAAGAAATGGTTGATGGCGCACCTTCCACACTTAAGGAAGCTGCTCCTAAAGCGGAAGCCGAAGAAGCCAAGAAGGCTTTGGAAGAAGCTGGCGCAACCGTTGAGCTTAAGTAATAAGCGGCAATACCAAAACACGATCACACCGAATTCGATAGTTTCGAGTTCGGTGTGCGCTCGTGTTTAGAATTCTCTGATTCTTGCTTCTATATATAGAAGCTGAATTGGGGAGAGCGAGTAAGAACAGACAGGACGGGCAAACAATAGAAAGCCGCTGTCTGAATACCACAGATAGAATTACTTGTTAGGAACACACTAATGGCCTATTCGTATACCGAGAAAAAGCGTATTCGTAAGAATTTTGGCAAGCTGCCGAGCGCAATGGACATCCCATATTTGTTGTCCATTCAGATCGATTCATATCGGCAATTTACCCAGGCTGGCACTCCTGCTGAGGAGTTACTGGACCAGGGTCTGCACGCTGCCTTTAAATCAGTATTCCCAATTGTCAGCTACTCTGGCAAAGCCGTATTGGAATACGTCAGTTATGAGCTGGGCAAACCTGCCTTTGATGTTAAGGAATGTCAGCTACGGGGATCGACTTACTCTGTCTCCCTACGCGTGAAAGTTCGTTTGATTCTTTATGATAAGGAATCAACCACGCAAACCATTAAAGATATTAAAGAACAAGAAGTGTACATGGGTGAAATCCCGTTGATGACCGAGTCAGGTACTTTCGTCATTAATGGTACGGAGCGAGTTGTGGTATCTCAGCTTCATCGTTCACCAGGTGTATTCTTTGATCACGACCGCGGCAAGACTCACAGCTCCGGTAAGTTGCTCTACAGTGCGCGCGTGATCCCTTACCGTGGTTCTTGGTTGGATTTCGAATTCGATCCAAAAGACCTGGTATATGTACGTATTGACCGTCGCAGAAAACTCCCTGCGACAGTATTGCTACGAGCGCTTGGCTTTGGCTCTCAAGAAATTCTTGAGATGTTCTACGAAAACAACACATTCAAGATGAAGAAGGGCAAAGAGCCTGCGATTGCACTTGAATTGGTTGCTTCGCGCCTACGTGGTGAAGTACTGACTTTCCCAATCAAAGACAAGAAAGGCAAAGTCATCGTAGAAGAAGGCCGTCGTATCACATCGCGTCATATTCGTCAGATGGAAACGGCCAAACTAACTGAGCTTGTGATCGAAAACGATTTCATCGTCGGCGCATCTTTGGCTAAAGATGTAATCGATCAGGAAACTGGTGAGGTGTTATTCCCATGTAATGCGGAAATCACTGAAGAGATGGTTGAGCAGTTCTACGAAAAAGAAATTGCTGAATTTGAAACTATCTTCACCAACGACCTGGATTGCGGTCCTTTCGTATCCGACACATTGCGCATCGATACCACGACTTCACAGCTTGAAGCGATGGTTGAGATTTACCGCATGATGCGTCCGGGCGAGCCGCCCACGAAGGAATCAGCAGAGAATCTATTCTCTAACTTATTCTTCTCGCCAGAGCGTTATGACCTTTCTGCAGTTGGCCGCATGAAGTTCAACCGACGTCTGGGTCGTCCTGAAGCTGAAGGCAACTCAGTACTCGATACTTCCGACATCGTTGACGTATTGAAGACTCTGGTTGGCATTCGTAACGGTTTCGGTTCAGTGGATGATATCGATCACTTGGGTAACCGCCGTATCCGTTCAGTCGGTGAGATGGCCGAAAACCAATTCCGAGTTGGTCTGGTACGTGTTGAGCGCGCGGTGAAAGAGCGTCTGAGCATGGCCGATTCTGAAGGCCTGATGCCACAAGACATGATCAACGCGAAGCCTGTTGCTGCAGCGATTAAAGAATTCTTCGGTAGCAGCCAGTTGTCTCAATTCATGGATCAAAACAATCCATTGTCTGAGGTAACTCACAAGCGTCGTGTTTCAGCATTAGGACCGGGTGGTTTGACTCGTGAACGTGCCGGCTTCGAAGTACGTGACGTGCATCCAACTCACTACGGCCGTGTGTGCCCAATCGAAACGCCGGAAGGTCCAAACATTGGTTTGATCAATTCCTTGGCGACGTATGCGCGCACTAACAATTACGGTTTCCTGGAAAGCCCATACCGTAAAGTGAAGAACAACAAGGTAACCGACGAGATCGATTTCCTGTCTGCTATCGATGAGAGTGACTTTGTCATTGCTCAGGCATCAGCGCCACTCGATAAGAAAGGCGGCTTCATCGATGAATTGGTCACTGTCCGCTACAAGGGTGAGACTACTCTGAAGCAACGCGAAGAAGTGGATTACATGGACGTTGCACCACAACAAATGGTGTCGGTAGCAGCAGCCTTGATTCCATTCCTTGAGCACGACGATGCGAACCGTGCATTGATGGGTTCAAACATGCAGCGTCAGGCTGTTCCAACGCTGAAGACTGAAAAGCCTTTGGTTGGAACTGGCATGGAGCGCAATGTTGCTCGTGACTCTGGGGTATGTGTTGTTGCTTTCCGCGGTGGTGAAATCGAAAGCGTTGATGCCGGACGAATCATCGTTCGCGTAAACGACGAAGAGACTGATGCGGGTGAAGCGGGTGTAGATATCTACAACCTGACCAAGTACACCCGTTCGAATCAGAACACCTGTATTTCCCAGAAGCCTCTGGTGAAAGAAGGTGATGTGATCTCTCGCGGTGACATCCTGGCGGACGGTCCTTCTATTGATACTGGTGAGCTGGCCCTTGGTCAAAACATGCGTATCGCCTTCATGCCCTGGAATGGTTACAACTTTGAGGATTCAATCCTTATTTCTGAGCGTGTAGTAAAAGAAGATCGTTTTACTTCGATTCATATTCAGGAACTGACGTGTATCGCTCGTGATACCAAGCTGGGTTCTGAAGAGATTACAGCGGATATTCCAAACGTTGGTGAAGGTGCGCTTAGCAAGCTTGACGAGTCTGGTATCGTGTATATCGGAGCGGAAGTTGGCGCCGGTGACATCCTGGTCGGCAAGGTGACACCTAAAGGTGAAACTCAGCTGACTCCAGAAGAAAAGCTATTGCGTGCAATCTTCGGTGAGAAAGCATCAGATGTGAAAGACACATCTTTGCGTGTACCAACTTCAGTAAAAGGTACTGTTATTGATGTGCAGGTATTCACTCGCGACGGACTTGAGAAAGACCAGCGTGCGATTGAAATCGAAGAGATGCAACTTGCACAAGTTCGCAAAGACATCGATGACGAATATCGCATCGTAGAAGAAGCAACTTACGAGCGTTTGCACAAAGCATTGGTAGGCAAAGTCGTTGCTGGTGGTCCTAAGCTGAAGAAGGGCCAAAAAGTAACTAACGACTATCTTGCCAACTTGCCACGTGAAGATTGGTTCAAGCTTCGCATGTCTAATGAAGCCATGAACAAGCAATTAGAGCGTGCAGAAGCTCAGTTAAAAGAACGTCAACAAGAATTGGATGAGCGCTTCGAAGATAAAAAGAAGAAGCTCACTCAAGGTGATGATTTAGCACCAGGCGTTCTGAAGATCGTTAAAGTCTATCTCGCTATCAAGCGCACCATTCAACCTGGTGACAAGATGGCAGGACGCCACGGTAACAAGGGTGTTATCTCCGTGGTAATGCCAGAAGAAGACATGCCTTACGACGAGAAGGGTGAGCCAGTGGATATCGTATTGAATCCACTTGGTGTGCCATCTCGAATGAACGTAGGTCAGATTCTGGAAACTCACTTGGGTGCAGCAGCGAAAGGCCTTGGTGAGAAGATCGGTAAATTGTTGGATGCGCAGGCGAAAGTCACAGAAATGCGCAAACTCATTACCGAGGTCTACAACAAGATAGGCGAACGCACAGAAGACATTAAGTCTTTGACAGAGGAAGAGCTCTTTGAGTTAGCAGGCAATCTGCGCGGTGGTGTGCCAATGGCAACTCCAGTGTTTGATGGTGCTGCTGAAACTGAAATCAAAGAGATGCTTACTTTGTCTGATATGGACGAAAGTGGTCAGGTCACGTTATTCGATGGTCGTACTGGTGATGCATTCGATCGACCAGTCACAGTCGGCATTATGTACATGCTGAAACTGAACCATCTGGTGGATGACAAGATGCACGCTCGTTCTACTGGTTCATACAGTCTGGTTACACAGCAACCGCTTGGTGGTAAAGCCCAGTTCGGTGGTCAGCGCTTCGGAGAAATGGAAGTGTGGGCACTGGAAGCTTACGGTGCAGCTTACACCTTGCAGGAAATGCTGACAGTGAAATCAGACGATGTTGCGGGCCGTACCAAGATGTATAAGAACATCGTGGATGGCGATCACCGCATGGAGCCAGCTATGCCTGAGTCCTTCAACGTATTGGTCAAAGAGATTCGCTCTCTGGGTATCGATATGGAGTTGGATGTCAGCGAGTAGTTTGGCAGCAAGCGGTAGAGAAATAGCAGAGAACCCAGTTTAGATATTTAGCCCGCGCACACCATTCAGTGCGGCAGGGGAGGAAATAGAATGAAAGACCTTTTAGGTTTATTGAAATCACAAGCTCAAACAGATGACTTCGATTCTATTCGTATTGGATTGGCTTCGCCGGAAATGATCCGCGCGTGGTCGTTCGGTGAAGTTAAAAAGCCGGAAACCATTAACTATAGAACGTTCAAGCCAGAGCGTGATGGTTTGTTCTGCGCCAAGATCTTCGGTCCAGTTAAGGATTACGAATGTCTTTGCGGTAAGTACAAGCGTCTCAAGCATCGCGGTGTTATTTGTGAGAAGTGTGGCGTAGAAGTCGCACTCTCTAAAGTACGTCGTGAGCGCATGGGTCACATCGAGCTGGCTAGCCCAGTAGCGCACATCTGGTTCTTGAAATCATTACCATCGCGTATTGGTTTGTTACTGGATATGACGTTACGGGATATCGAGCGCATTCTTTACTTCGAGTCTTTCGTAGTGACCGAGCCAGGTATGACTACCTTGGAAAAAGGTCAGCTGCTTACTGATGAGCAGTACTACGAAGCCATGGAAGAGTGGAGTGACGAATTCGAAGCCAAGATGGGTGCCGAAGCCGTTCAGGAACTCATGAACGACATGGATGTGGAAGGAGAGGCAACTCGTCTCCGCGAAGAAATTCCACAGACTAATTCCGAAACGAAACTGAAGAAGCTGTCCAAGCGCTTGAAGCTATTGGAAGCCTTCGTGGAATCTGGTAACAAGCCACAGTGGATGGTGATGGATGTGTTGCCTGTACTGCCACCTGATTTGCGTCCATTGGTACCTCTGGATGGTGGCCGTTTCGCGACTTCAGATTTGAACGATCTCTATCGTCGTGTGATTAACCGTAATAACCGTCTTAAGCGTTTACTCGATCTGAACGCTCCGGACATCATCGTACGCAACGAAAAGCGTATGTTGCAGGAAGCGGTTGATGCGCTATTGGATAACGGTCGACGTGGCCGAGCCATTACTGGTTCCAACAAGCGTCCACTGAAATCTCTTGCGGACATGATTAAAGGTAAGCAAGGTCGTTTCCGTCAGAACTTGCTTGGTAAGCGTGTGGATTACTCCGGTCGTTCCGTGATCGTGGTTGGTCCTACTTTGAAACTGCATCAATGTGGTCTTCCAAAGAAGATGGCGTTGGAGCTATTCAAGCCATTTATCTTCGGCAAGTTAGAGCGTCGTGGTCTTGCTACTACTATTAAGGCTGCCAAGAAGATGGTTGAGCGCGAAACTGCAGAAGTCTGGGATATCCTGGCTGAAGTGATTCGTGAACACCCAGTGCTACTTAACCGTGCACCAACCTTGCACCGTTTAGGTATTCAGGCGTTCGAACCAGTACTGATTGAAGGTAAAGCGATTCAATTGCACCCACTCGTATGTGCCGCTTATAACGCGGACTTCGACGGTGACCAGATGGCGGTACACGTACCTCTGACTCTGGAAGCCCAGTTGGAAGCGCGTACATTGATGATGTCGACTAACAACATCCTGGCACCAGCGAACGGTGAGCCAATCATCGTACCTTCGCAAGACGTTGTTTTGGGTCTGTACTACATGACTCGTGAGCGTGTGAATGCGAAAGGTGAAGGCATGGTCTTCGCTGATGTGAAAGAAGTACAACGAGCTTACGATTCGAAGAACGTTGAATTGCAAGCGCGTATCAAAGTTCGAATCGCAGACAGCGGACAAGACGAAGAAGGTAATACGATCTCTAAAACAGAGATTGTCGATACTACCGTCGGCCGTGTACTGCTCTTCAACATCGTACCGGAAGGCCTACCGTTCTCGATGGTCAATCAGAAGATGTCGAAGAAGCCGATCTCAGGAATCATCAACGCTTGCTACCGCAACGTTGGTTTGAAAGAAACTGTGATCTTTGCTGACCAGTTGATGTATACCGGCTACAAGTATTCCACGATGTCTGGTTCATCGATTGGTGTTAACGATTTCGAAATTCCAGATGAGAAGGCGAAGATCATCGATCAAGCTAACTCTGAAGTCGCTGAAATCGAATCACAATTTGCGTCAGGTCTAGTAACCCAGGGCGAGAAGTACAACAAGGTGATCGATATCTGGTCGCGCGCTAACGACATCGTGGCCAAGTCCATGATGGAAGGGTTGTCTTCTGAAACTGTTATCAACAAAGATGGCGAAGAAGAAGAGCAGGAGTCGTTTAACTCGGTGTACGTGTATGCGGACTCCGGTGCTCGAGGCTCCCCCGCACAGATCAGACAGCTAGCGGGTATGCGTGGCTTGATGGCACGACCAGACGGCTCGATTATTGAAACGCCAATTACAGCGAACTTCCGTGAAGGCTTGAACGTATCTCAGTACTTCACCTCAACTCACGGTGCTCGTAAAGGTTTGGCGGATACCGCATTGAAGACAGCGAACTCCGGTTATCTGACTCGACGCTTGGTAGATATTTCACAAGACTTGGTAATCACAGAAGAAGACTGTGGTACTGATCAGGGTCTGACGATGGCGCCAATCATTGAGGGTGGTGACATCATCGCGCCTCTGGGTGATCGTGTGTTGGGTCGTGTATTAGCAGCGGACGTTGTTAATGAAGAGTCAGGTGAAGTTATCGCAGAAATCGGCACGCTAATCGATGAGCGCATGGTTGATCGTCTTGAAACTCAAGGTGTGGACCAGGTGTATGTGCGTTCACCAATTACTTGTGAAACCCGATTCGGTATTTGTTCGCAGTGTTACGGTCGCGACCTGGCACGTGGACATCTGGCTAACGTTGGCGAAGCGGTTGGTGTAATCGCAGCACAATCTATCGGTGAGCCAGGTACACAGTTAACGATGCGTACGTTCCACATCGGTGGTGCGGCGTCTCGAGCAACAGCTACTGACAGTGTACAGGTGAAGAACACAGGTACGATTCACCTGAACAACATGAAGACGGTTGAGAACATCAAAGGCGAGCTGGTTGTAGTATCGCGTTCTGGTGAGCTTATCGTTAACGACACCAATGGCCGTGAGAAAGAACTCTACAAGCTACCATATGGTGCAACGGTTACCGTGGGTAAGAAGAAAGAAGTTGAAGCCGGACAACTGGTTGCAACTTGGGATCCTCATACTCACCCAATCGTTTCTGAAGTGGCTGGTAAGGTTGCATTCGAAGCGATGGAAGAAGGTATTACCGTTCGTGAGCAAACGGACGAGATCACTGGTCTTTCAACGCTGTCGGTTATCGACTCGGCTGAACGTGCAAGTTCTGCGAAGGAACTGCGACCTGGTATTCGCGTAGTAGACAAGAAAGGCAACGATGTGTGCTTGCCAGGTACTAACGTACCTGCACACTACTTCTTGCCGGCTAACGCCATTGTCAGCTTGAAAGATGGCACGGATCTCAACATCGGTGACGTAATTGCACGTATCCCGCAAGAAGGTTCGAAGACTCGTGACATCACCGGTGGTCTGCCGCGTGTTGCTGACTTGTTCGAAGCACGTAAGCCGAAAGAGCCAGCAATTCTTGCTGAGATCTCCGGTACCGTTAGCTTCGGTAAAGAAACCAAAGGTAAGCGCCGTTTGGTTATCACTCCGAAGGATGGCGTGAATCCAATCGACGGTTCGGATCATTACGAAGTATTGATTCCGAAGTGGCGCACCATGACTGTGTTCGAAGGTGAGCACATTGAAAAGGGTGAAGTGGTATCTGAAGGACCACCTGCGCCACACGATATTTTGCGTCTGAAAGGTGTTGAAGCACTGGCGCAATACATCGTCAACGAAGTACAGGATGTTTATCGTCTGCAAGGTGTACGTATCAACGACAAGCACATCGAAGTTATCGTGCGTCAGATGCTGCGTAAGATCGAAATCACTCAACCAGGTGACTCCAACCTGATTAAGGGTGAGCAGATGACTTACACCCAGATTCTGGAAATCAATGACAAGCTGACCGCTGATGATAAGCAGCCAGCGAGTTTTGAACGCATGCTATTGGGTATCACCAAGGCATCCTTGGCAACTGATTCATTTATCTCAGCTGCCTCGTTCCAGGAAACGACTCGTGTACTCACCGAAGCTGCAGTAACTGGTAAGCGTGACTTCCTTCGCGGTCTGAAGGAAAACGTGGTTGTGGGTCGATTGATCCCAGCCGGTACTGGTTTGGCTTATCACGAAAACCGCAAGAAGCAGGCGCTGGAAGAAGCGGATGGCGAAGGCGTCAGCGCGAGCGATGTAGAAGCGGCATTGAGTGAAGCACTGGCTGAAACTGTTGAAAACGCTGAGGCTGCGGAATCTGCTGTAACGGCAGACGCGGCGGAAGGTTCAGCAGAAGCAGCCCAGGAATAGGAAGGAAGGGTAGCTGGAAGGCTCGAAATTCGGGCCTTTCAGCAAATACCGGCGATTAAACACTGGTTGACTCCGGGACGCGACATCACTAAAATCTCGCCTCCTTTGTCGACTGGCACTTGAAAATCGCCAAAACGACAATATTTAGGAAACGATTTAGAAACATGGCAACGATTAATCAATTAGTTCGCAAGCCCAGAAAGAGCAAGGTCTCCAAGAGTGACGTGCCTGCACTGCAGCGCTCTCCGCAAAAGCGTGGCGTTTGTACTCGTGTGTACACCACTACTCCTAAGAAGCCAAACTCTGCACTGCGCAAGGTTTGCCGTGTTCGCTTGGTGAATGGCTACGAAGTGACTTCTTATATTGGTGGTGAAGGCCACAATTTACAGGAGCACTCAGTGGTTCTTATTCGCGGCGGTCGTGTGAAGGATCTCCCTGGTGTGCGTTACCACACGGTGCGCGGCAGCCTGGATACTTCTGGCGTATCTGATCGTAAGCAAGGCCGTTCGAAGTACGGCGCCAAGCGTCCTAAGTAAACCTACCTGAAGTTTCAGAGCTAACGACAAGCGCAAGGATTGCGCGGCTCGACGCAGCTCTTTAAACAATGCGTTGAGAATGAGTAAGGCCGGGTGTGCTGCATTCCCAAAAGGAGAGCACCAGAATCCCGGAAAACCCTGAATAAACATAGAGGTCGCACATGCCTAGAAGAAGAGTAGTGGCGAAGCGTGAAGTTTTGCCCGATCCTAAGTTCGGATCTAAAGTCCTAGCTAAATTCATGAACCACGTCATGGTCGACGGCAAGAAGTCAGTTGCCGAGAAGATCGTCTATGGCGCTCTCGATATCGTTGCCGAGAAAAGTGGCGGTGATCCGCTCGAAACTTTCGAGAAAGCACTGGAAAGTATCGCTCCTATGGTCGAGGTGAAGTCTCGCCGTGTGGGTGGTGCCACTTATCAGGTTCCCGTAGAAGTCCGTGCCGAACGACGCAGTGCCTTGGCCATGCGTTGGTTAGTAGAGCATTCCCGCTCTCGTGGTGAGAAATCTATGGTGCTGCGCCTAGCCGGTGAGATCACCGATGCTGCAGAAGGCCGCGGCAGTGCCGTTAAAAAGCGTGAAGATGTACATCGTATGGCTGAAGCCAACCGCGCATTCTCGCACTATCGTTTCTAATTTTTTGTTTAACTGAATTTTATTTTCTGAGGGTAAAGCTGTGGCTAGAAAACACCCACTAAGCCGTTATCGCAATATTGGTATTGCTGCTCACGTAGACGCGGGCAAAACCACCACTACAGAACGTGTTCTGTTCTACACCGGTATCTCGCACAAAATTGGTGAGGTACACGATGGTGCTGCAACTATGGACTGGATGGAACAGGAGCAGGAGCGTGGTATTACCATTACTTCTGCTGCGACTACTTGTTTCTGGAACGGCATGGACAATCAATACGATGAGCATCGTATTAACATCATCGACACACCGGGACACGTGGATTTCACTATTGAGGTGGAGCGTTCACTGCGTGTACTCGACGGTGCTGTTGTTGTGTTGTGTGCCTCTTCTGGCGTGCAACCACAAACTGAAACTGTATGGCGTCAAGCAAACCGCTATGAAGTTCCTCGCATGGTATTCGTCAATAAGATGGACCGTGCCGGTGCAGACTTTTTGAAAGTCGTACATCAAATGAAAGATCGTCTGGGCGCTGCTGCTGTACCTCTACAGCTGGCAATTGGAGCTGAAGATGAATTCGTTGGTGTAATCGACCTGGTTAAGATGAAGTCAATCGTTTGGAACGAAGAAGACCAAGGTACAACTTTCACCTACGAAGACATTCCTGGTGATATGCAGGCACTCGCTGATGAATGGCGTGAGCACATGGTCGAAGCAGCGGCTGAGGCTAACGAAGAAGTCATGGAGAAGTACCTGGAAGAAGGTGACCTTTCTGAAGAAGAAATCATGAAGGCGATCCGTCAGCGTACACTCGAAAACGAAATCGTACCGGTATTGTGCGGCTCTGCGTTTAAGAACAAGGGCGTGCAAGCAGTACTGGATGCGGTTGTTGACTACATGCCATCACCTACAGAAGTGAAAGCGATTGAAGGTGTGGATGAGAAAGGTGAAGCCATTACTTGTGAAGTGAAGGACGATGCACCTTTTGCTTCTTTGGCATTCAAGATTGCAACTGACCCTTATGTAGGTACGTTGACTTTCTTCCGTGTGTATTCCGGTAGCTTGAATTCAGGCGACACGGTTTATAACCCGCTCAAATCAAAGAAAGAGCGTGTTGGTCGTATGGTGCAGATGCACTCGAATTCACGTGAAGAAATCAAAGAAGTATTGGCGGGCGACATCGCTGCGGCGATTGGTCTGAAAGACGTAACTACGGGTGAAACACTATGTTCACCTGATCACGTTGTGACCCTGGAGAAGATGGACTTCCCAGATCCTGTGATCTCGGTTGCGGTTGAGCCTAAGTCAAAAGCGGACCAGGAAAAGATGAGTATTGCCCTAGGTAAACTGGCGCAAGAAGACCCATCTTTCCGCGTTGAATCTGATGAAGAATCTGGCCAAACCATTATTTCTGGTATGGGTGAGCTTCACCTGGACGTATTGGTCGATCGTATGCGTCGTGAATTCTCTGTTGAAGCGAATATTGGTAAGCCTCAAGTGGCTTATCGTGAAACGATTCGTAAGGCGGTGGAAGTTGAAGGTAAACACGTCAAGCAATCAGGTGGTCGTGGTCAATACGGTCACGTCTGGTTGAAGCTTGAGCCAGTGGATCCGGATGACGAGTACGAATTTGTAAACGAAATCGTTGGTGGTGTGGTTCCTCGCGAATACATTCCAGCGGTTGATAAGGGCGTACAAGAGCAGATGCAGAATGGCTGTCTGGCAGGTTATCCATTACTTGCTATGAGGGTCACTCTTTACGATGGCTCTTTCCATGATGTGGACTCCAGTGAAATGGCGTTCAAGATTGCCGGATCGCTTGCACTTAAGAAGGGTGCATTGGAAGCAGATCCAGCATTGCTTGAGCCTATGATGGCTGTGGAAGTGGTAACTCCTGAAGAATACATGGGCGACGTTATGGGTGACTTGAACCGTCGTCGTGGCATGGTAGGTGGTATGGAAGACACTGCTGCAGGCAAGGTCATCAATGCCGACGTACCTCTGGCTGAAATGTTCGGTTATGCAACTGATCTGCGTTCAGCAACTCAGGGTCGTGCAACTTACACGATGGAATTTAAGAAATACGCCGAAGTGCCCAGCAACATTGCTGACAGCATTATCGATAACACTTAATTATTGAATTGAAAATATAGGAAGTTGAAAGAGAGGAACTAACCGTGGCGAAGGAAAAATTTGAAAGAAATAAGGTACACGTAAACGTAGGCACGATTGGTCACGTTGACCATGGTAAGACGACGTTAACGGCGGCGCTCACTAAGGTATGTGCAGAAGCATACGGTGGCGATCTGAAGAATTTCGATGAAATTGATAATGCCCCTGAAGAGAAAGAGCGTGGTATCACGATTGCGACGTCTCACGTTGAATACGATTCGCCAAACCGTCACTACGCCCACGTAGACTGCCCAGGCCACGCTGACTATGTAAAGAACATGATCACTGGTGCTGCTCAGATGGACGGCGCGATTCTGGTTTGTTCAGCTGCTGATGGCCCCATGCCACAGACGCGTGAGCACATCCTGTTGTCACGTCAGGTAGGCGTACCTTACATCGTTGTATTCATGAACAAAGCGGACATGGTTGACGATGAAGAGCTACTTGAGCTGGTTGAAATGGAAATTCGTGAACTGCTAGACCAGTACGAATTCCCAGGTGATGACACACCAATCATCGTTGGTTCTGCACTTAAAGCATTGGAAGGCGATACTTCAGACATCGGTGCCCCTGCGGTACAGAAGCTGGTTGAGACTTTGGATGAGTACATCCCTGAGCCAGAGCGTGATGTTGAGAAGCCATTCTTGATGCCAATCGAAGACGTATTCTCAATCTCTGGTCGCGGTACTGTTGTGACTGGTCGTGTTGAGCGCGGCATCATCAAGGTGGGTGAAGAAATCGAGATCGTTGGTATCAAGGACACTGAAACCACTACTTGTACTGGTGTTGAGATGTTCCGCAAGCTGCTAGACGAAGGTCGTGCAGGTGAGAACGTTGGTGTTCTGTTACGTGGTACTAAGCGAGAAGAAGTTGAGCGTGGTCAAGTATTGGCTGCTCCTGGCACGATTACTCCTCACACGAAGTTCGAAGCTGAGGTGTACATTCTGTCTAAAGATGAAGGTGGACGTCACACTCCATTTTTCAAAGGCTACCGTCCACAGTTTTACTTCCGTACAACTGACGTGACTGGCAACGTTGAGTTACCTGAAGGCACTGAAATGGTAATGCCTGGTGACAACATCAAGATGACTGTTGATTTGATTGCACCGATTGCGATGGACGAAGGTTTACGCTTCGCGATTCGTGAAGGTGGTCGTACAGTCGGCGCTGGCGTTGTAAGTAAGATTATTGAGTAATATTCAATAGTTTTTCAAAAAGCCCGGATGAGTGAGAACTCACCCGGGCTTTTTTATTTGGACGCAGCGGCTACGAAACCCTGGAATTTTGTTGAAGAAAATTTTCGTGTCAGTCATTTACTGACAGTAAACTCCTTCCCCGAAAATCCACTTCGTCTCATTCCCGGACTTCTCGCTCGCTGCTCGATATTGTTACGTAGCGAGAGCAAGAAAAAAGTCAGCAACCGAATTATCGAGAATCGAGCCTAAGAATACTGAGATAAATATGGCTACAAAGCCGTATAGCTTCCAAGGCGACCTCGGGTCAGCATCATAGATTACGAAATCAAACCCTTTAGCAAATGCTAACGGCGCACTAAATACCACCAAGTGGATAAAGAGCATTGTTGGCACTAACCAGACGACTTCATTGTTCGAACCGCTGATGTATCCGACCAGTAAACATAGCGAACCAAAAGCCAATTCGATCAGTATGATAGTTTGAGTAGATGCTCTTGGAGACATGATTCCCAGTAATTGATTGTTAAGACTGTTCAACTGCTTCCACCGCCATACCGCCCATATAAGCAATTCTAGGTGCAGCATAAGCGCCGAAGGAAGTCGCTCCCATTGTAGCTCCTCCGAGGCCGCCCGCTAGTACGGAAGTGCCAAATCCGCCCCAACTAAACTCGCCTGAAATGGCAGCCCCACCAAGATAACCAAGTCCGCCTGCGGCTGCCCCAACTGCTGCACCCGCAGGATTCCCGCCAGTTACCAATTCAGCTTCGTCTAAACTGAGCTCTCGAAGACCTATGTTTTCTAATGTATCCGTAGCTTTTTGCATTGCTTCTATCATCCCGGCTCCTCCAAAGTTGTGAATTCGGGTTTGTATTGAGAGAGTTCTCAATATCAGTGTAGGCACTGGTTTTTCACAATGCGTAGTTTCCCCATAAAGAAATTTTGAAGATGGTGAGGGTGTAAGATTGAGGTGCGACTAGGTTGGTTCAGTTATTCGAGCAAGCATTTCTTCATAAGCAGGCATGCTGGCCTCGGCGACTTCTTGCTGAGAATCGGTTAACTCGATGTTCTTCGGTTTGTAAGGCGCGAATCCGGTGCTTTGCTCTACTACCTGATACCAATGGGGTGCCCACACGCCATCTGAGTCGCGGCGACCGGGCGGCCAACTCAGCATTTCTTCAGTAAATGGAATGTCGAAGCGTTGGCACACGCTGCCAAGGACTTGCTCTGGGTTTTGCAGCACCTGTTTAGAATCGATGACAGGGATGTCTTGGCTCGTGATGTCTGAAATTTCCTGATACAACTCCCATTGGCGCACAATGCCAACATCATCAACAGTAATCCTATCCATCTTCTCGCGATAAGAGCTCACCGCTTCAAACGGATCGCGAATAAGAAAGCAATGACCGATGTTTGCAGTCCAGTCCAGGTTGGTTCCAGGCACTATGTGATGGGTCATTTGTTTTTGGTAGTAGACGTCTGTACCAACGTCATCAAAACAAAGCTGTTGAGCTACTTCATTCCAGTCAGATGATTGATCCTGAAATATTTCTTCATACATCGGATGTTTGAGTCCGGTTGCTTTCAGGTAGCAGGCATAGAAGGGCTCATCCACCACTACGCAATCAGAGCGGTTTTCCCAGGCGCGCATCATCGCAGTTGAAATATTCCGTGGTCCTGACCACATGGCGATGCGCACTGTCATTCGCTTGGGCACTCCGTTTCTAACAGTTGTAAATACAGTTGTTGTAAGCGCTCAACCATAGGCCCTCTTGCACCTCTGTGAGCAGCGTCTTCTAATCCCAACACTCGCCCATCGACTTCAGTTACTGGCGCGACGCCAGCAAACGTCCCGGTGCAAAATGCTTCGTCCGCACCATACACATCGGTTAAGGAAAAGTTTTTTTCGAAAACAGGAATGTCGTTTGCTTTACACAGATCAATCACTGTTCGCCGGGTAATACCGCCGAGGCAATAGTCACCACTGGACGTCCATACTTCGCCATTACGCACAATGAAGAAGTGAGTGGAGTTACAGGTCGCAACGAAACCATGGGGGTCCAGCATCAACGCCTCATCGGCGCCGGCTTTAGCTGCTTGAATGCAGGCAGTTATGCAATTGAGTTTGGAATGACTGTTGAGTTTCTGATCCTGCACATCGGGATAGCCCCGTCGCACATGCACAGTAAATAACCGAATGCCTTTCTCCAGGGTTTCTTCCAAAGGTGCCTTGTACTCGGGAATGATCACGATCGTTGGTTGTGAGATTGTGATTCGAGGATCCTGATAGGGCGTCGCCTTGATGCCGCGGGTCACCATCAATCGAATGTGGACTCCCTCGCGCATGTCATTGGCGGCACAGGTTTCTTCAACCCGTTGCTGTAGAGCATCCCTGGAGAGGCCAATATCCATATCCAGGGCCTTTGCCCCCTCATACAGTCGGGTGAGGTGCTGCTGGATATGAAACAGCTTGCGGTTATGCAGCCGAATCCCTTCCCAGACTCCATCTCCCAGGATGTATCCGGAATCGAACACCGATACCCGAGCTTCATTTCGGGGAAATAGCTCCCCGTTTATATTGATAAGAATGGACTCATTCCGAGGATCGACCTGGTAGTCGTGGGTTCCGTGCGCCATTTCTGCTCCATATGGGGTTTTTCGAGCCCCGTAGAATAAAGTAAATCGGCCCAACTGCAGCTAAAATATCGCCCCCAGCCCATCCTTATATGTTTGTTACTGTCATTTTCCCGCTAAAATAACGGGTTTCCAGCCGAATATTCTGCGGATTCGAGGGTTCTTTAGACCGCTTTGTTTGGTGATTTTGGGGTCAGAATTGGTGGGCGCCGGAATTGGCCCGAGGCCGCGAAATATAAGGCTTTGAGGCCCCAGAATTTGTTGACTTGGCCACCCAGCTCACTTAAAATGCGCATCCTTTTTTGGCGTTCTCAATGAGAACGCCATTATTTTAGGCAGTAACCCGTTCTTTTATAACGATTTTTTTGGAGTTTTACGTAGATGCAAAATCAGCGAATCAGAATTCGCCTGAAGGCTTTCGATCACCGTCTGATTGACCAGTCTACCCAGGAAATTGTTGATACTGCCAAGCGCACTGGTGCTCAGGTCAAAGGCCCGATCCCGCTGCCTACAAATAAGGAACGATTTACTGTATTGATTTCGCCTCACGTCAACAAAGACGCGCGTGATCAGTACGAAATACGTACCCACAAGCGCCTGCTAGATATCGTTGAACCGACTGAGAAGACGGTCGACGCGCTGATGAAGCTGGATCTGGCGGCAGGAGTAGAGGTACAGATCAGCCTGCAATAGCAGCTGAGATAAAAACATAACCAGGTAGCGAGTAATCAGTCCTCACTACCCTTTTTTAACAAAGATTTTGGTGCACTGAATATTCTGGCTGTCCTCGGCATGGTTCGGGCGACGGCAAACTAAGTGCAACGCGTCAGCGGCCAGAGCGGGTTTGAGCCCCTTGCACTAAGAGGTCTTAACACAATGTCGATAGGTTTAGTCGGTCGAAAAAGCGGCATGACCCGCGTTTTCACTGAAGAAGGCGCTTCTATCCCTGTAACAGTGGTAGAGGTTCAGCCCAATCGTGTGACTCAGATTAAAACAGCTGAATCTGATGGCTATGCAGCTATTCAGGTAACAACTGGTTCACGCAAGGCATCTCATGTGACTAAAGCAATGGCTGGTCACTATGCCAAAGCGAGCACCGAAGCTGGTGAAGGTCTGTGGGAATTCCGCACCGAAGGTGAGGAAGCTGCTGAATTGGAGCTGGGTGGTGAAATCAAAGTTGATCATTTCGAAGCTGGTCAAAAAGTTGATGTCACTGGTACTTCTAAAGGTAAGGGTTTCCAAGGCGGCGTGAAGCGTCACAACTTCCGTATGCAGGATGCCACTCATGGTAACTCCATCTCTCACCGTGCACCTGGTTCGATTGGTCAATGCCAAACACCAGGCCGCGTATTCAAAGGCAAGAAGATGGCAGGCCAAATGGGTAACGAGCAGAAGACCACTCAGAATTTAGAAGTGGTACGAGTGGATGCAGAAAACAATCTGCTACTCATCAAGGGAGCGGTTCCCGGTGCAACAGGATCAAGCGTTATCGTCCGTCCGGCAATCAAGGTTAAAAGGTAAGGGTAGAGTTAAGTCATGGAATTAGCACTTGCACTGCCCGGCAAGAAATCGGGCAAAGAGACAGTTTCAGTATCCGACGAATCATTCGGTCGCGAATACAACGAGCCATTGGTACACCAAACTGTGGTGACTTACATGGCTGGTGCGCGCCAAGGTTCAGTCAAACAAAAGAATCGCCACGAGGTAAGCGGCGGTGGACGTAAGCCCTGGCGCCAGAAAGGCACAGGCCGTGCTCGCGCTGGTACCATTCGCAGCCCAATTTGGCGCGGTGGGGGTGTTACATTTGCTGCTCGTCCACAGGACTACAGCAAGAAACTGAACAAGAAGATGTACCGCGGAGCGATGCAATGCATCCTTTCCGAACTAATCCGGCAAGAGCGACTGGTTGCCGTTAATGAATTCACAGTCGAATCGCACAAAACAAAAGACTTGGTAAACAAGCTTAAAGAGTTCGAACTCGATAACGTCTTGATCGTTTCAGATCAAGTAGAAAAAAATCTTTATCTCGCGGCACGCAACCTGCACAAGGTTGATGTGTTGGACGTGTCTGGTGTTGATCCTGTAAGCCTGATCGGTTTCGACAAAGTACTGATCACTGTGCCAGCTCTTAAGAAGATCGAGGAGATGCTGTCATGAATCAAGATCGCATGTATTCAGTAATCCTCGCGCCTCACGTTTCTGAAAAATCCACAATGATGTCAGAAGACGCGAATCAGTACGCGTTCAAAGTTGCAGTTGATGCAACCAAGCCTGAGATCAAGCAAGCCGTTGAATCAATCTTCAACGTCGTCGTGGCAGAGCTTCAGGTGTTAAACGTGAAAGGCAAAACCAAGCGTTCATTCCGCGGCAAAATTCGACGCAGAAAGAATTGGAAGAAAGCCTATGTTCGTCTTGAAGCCGGACATGAAATCGATTTCGCGGAAATCGGTTAATCGGGAGTTGAGGGTTAAGTCATGCCAGTAGTTAAAGCTAAACCAACATCACCAGGACGCCGTTTCGTCGTCAAGGTTGTTCATCCCGATCTGCACAAGGGCGAACCTTATGCGCCATTAACAGCGCCTAAGTCCAAGACCGGTGGTCGTAACAATAAAGGTCGTATTACTCGTCGTCACCAAGGCGGTGGTCACAAGCAGAAGTACCGCATTATCGATTTCCGTCGCAACAAGGACGGCATCGAAGCGAAGGTTGAGCGTCTTGAGTACGATCCAAACCGTTCTGCCAACATCGCGCTTCTTTTATATGCCGATGGCGAGCGTCGTTACATCATTGCACCAGCTAAAGTCGCCAAGGGTGACGTTGTGCAATCTGGTGAAGATGCACCGATCAAAGCAGGCAACTGCTTGCCACTACGCAACGTGCCACTAGGTAGCACTGTACATTGCGTTGAGTTGAAGCCAGGTAAGGGTGCACAAATCGCTCGTAGTGCCGGCACTTCATTGCAACTCGTTGCACGTGAAGGTGACTACGCCACATTGCGTTTACGTTCAGGCGAAATGCGCAAAGTATTGAGCGATTGCCGTGCAACTATCGGTGAAGTATCAAATTCAGAACACGCCTTGCGTTCACTGGGTAAAGCCGGTGCCAAGCGATGGCGTGGCGTGCGACCCACAGTACGTGGTGTTGCTATGAACCCAGTTGATCACCCACATGGTGGTGGTGAAGGTCGTACCTCAGGTGGCCGTCATCCTGTTTCACCTTGGGGTACACCAACTAAGGGTTACAAAACTCGAACTAATAAGCGCACTGACAAGATGATTGTCCGTCGCCGTAAATCAAGCCGTGCAGGCAAGTGATAGAGGAATTTATTCGTGCCACGTTCACTTAAAAAAGGTCCATTTATCGATCTTCATCTAATGAAGAAGGTACAGACCGCTGTTGAGAGCAACGACAAGCGTCCTATTAAGACTTGGTCCCGTCGTTCCATGGTTTCACCAGAGATGATTGGTTTGACGATTGCCGTACATAACGGACGTCAACACGTACCAGTCTTCATCAATGAAGACATGGTGGGCCACAAGTTAGGTGAATTTGCCCTGACTCGAACTTACCGCGGACACGCTGCGGATAAGAAGGCGCGCTAGGAGTTAAGAGATGGAAGTTTCAGCACATTTAAAAGGCGCACGCCTTTCAGCACAGAAAGCACGACTGGTTGCAGATCAGATTCGTGGCAAAGGTGTGGAAGAAGCGCTACAGCTGTTGACGTTCAGCACCAAGAAAGGCGCTGGCATCATCAAGAAAGTTTTGAACTCAGCAATTGCTAACGCCGAGCACAATGAAGGTGCTGACGTAGACGAGCTGAAGGTATCAACCATTTATGTTGATGAAGGGATGACCATGAAGCGCATCATGCCAAGAGCGAAGGGTCGCGCCGATCGCATTTTGAAGCGTTCATGCCACATCACCATCACGGTAGCGGACAGCTAGGAGAACAACCGCATGGGTCAGAAAGTACATCCTACAGGCATCCGCCTCGGTATTGTAAAGAAGCACACTTCAACGTGGTTCGCCGAAGGCCAGGAATACGCTGATAACTTGCTG
Organism: uncultured Pseudohongiella sp.; assembly: GCA_965262465.1. Taxonomy (GTDB): domain Bacteria; phylum Pseudomonadota; class Gammaproteobacteria; order Pseudomonadales; family Pseudohongiellaceae; genus UBA9145. Next base: position 786,381 of record OZ253535.1, read on the forward strand.
AATGATCTGCAAGTTCGCGATTACGTGAAGAAGCGTCTGGCTAATGCATCTGTTGCTCGCGTTGATATCGAACGCCCAGCACAGACTGCCAAGTTAACGATCTATACAGCGCGACCTGGCATCGTTATTGGTAAGAAAGGTGAGGACGTAGAGAAGCTTCGCGGTGTGTTGACGCAGAAGATGGGTGTACCTGTACACATCAACATCGAAGAAATTCGTAAGCCAGACTTGGACGCTCAATTGGTAGCGGACAGTGTGGCACAGCAACTAGAGCGTCGTGTGATGTTTCGTCGTGCCATGAAGCGCGCGGTACAGAACGCAATGCGTCAAGGCGCTGAAGGAATCAAAGTGCAAGTAGGTGGCCGCTTGGGCGGTGCTGAGATTGCACGTTCGGAATGGTATCGCGAAGGTCGAGTGCCTTTGCACACTTTGCGTGCCGACATTGATTACGCCACAGCAGAAGCCAGCACTACTTACGGCATCATCGGCGTAAAAGTGTGGATATTCAAAGGCGAGATTTTGGATCTCGATGAAGCTGTCGTGCCTAAGCAACAGCCGGCTGCTAACTAGAGGAAGAAGTTCGTGTTACAACCAAAGCGTACAAAATTTCGCAAGATGCAGAAGGGCCGCAACCGCGGGCTGGCGCATCGTGGCAGTAAAGTAGATTTCGGCGAATTCGGTTTGAAAGCGGTGTCTCGTGGTCGTCTGACTGCACGTCAGATCGAGGCAGCACGTCGTGCCATGACACGTAAAGTGAAGCGTGGTGCAAAAATCTGGATTCGTGTTTTTCCTGACAAGCCAATTACGCAAAAGCCGTTAGAAGTTCGTCAGGGTAAAGGTAAAGGTAATGTTGAGTACTGGGTTGCTCAGATTCAGCCAGGTCGCATTATGTTTGAAATTGAAGGTGTCGATGAGGAATTGGCGCGTGAAGCATTTGGTCTTGCTTCAGCCAAACTGCCTTTCGATACAACTTTTGTGAAGCGAACGGTGATGTAATGAAAGCGAGTGAATTGAGAGAAAAATCAGTAGACGAATTGCAGACTCAACTGCAAGAACTCTACAAAGATCAATTTAACTACCGCATGCAGAACGCTACCGGTCAGCTTGGTCAGGTGCACTTAGTGAGTGAAGTAAAGAAAGACATCGCTCGCATCAAGACCATCATCACTGAAAAACAGAAGAGTGAAGCGTAATTATGGCGGACAGTGAAATTCAAGGCGAAAAACTAGCGCGTACTGCGTCTGGCAGAGTAGTCAGCAACAAGATGGATAAGTCCATCGTTGTCATGATCGAGCGCCGAGTAAAGCACCCGGTGTACGGCAAGATCATCAAGCGCTCGACTAAGATCCATGCGCATGATGCAAACAACGATTGTTCAATCGGTGACGCAGTCACCATTAAGGAAGTACGTCCGATTTCTAAAACCAAGTCTTGGGCTTTGGTTTCAATCGACGAGAAAGCGACACAGGTTTAAGTCTACGGACTAGAGAGTAAATCGATGATTCAGGTTCAATCATATTTGGATGTTGCAGATAACAGCGGCGCTCGACGCGTCATGTGTATCAAGGTGCTGGGTGGTTCACACCGCCGTTACGCGCGCATTGGTGACGTGATCAAAGTGACCGTAAAAGAAGCAATTCCACGCGGCAAGGTTAAGAAAGGCCAGGTGTTGAATGCACTGGTTGTGCGCACTAAGAAAGGTGTTCGTCGACCAGATGGATCGAAGATCAAGTTTGACGATAACGCGGCAATCTTGCTGAACACTCAAGACGCTCCAATCGGTACTCGTGTATTCGGCCCGGTTACTCGTGAGCTACGTACTGAAAAATTTATGCGCATTATTTCGTTAGCACCAGAAGTGCTTTAAATCGAAATAGCTTGCGATAGGCAGATAGGCAGAGATAGAGAAATGAATAAGTTAAAACGTGATGATGAAGTAATTGTTATCGCAGGCAAAGATAAGGGCAAGCGCGGCACTATCTCTCAATTAGTTGGTAGTGATCAGGTGATCGTGCACGGCGTGAATATGAAGAAGCGTCACACTAAGCCTAATCCAAATGCGGGACAGCCTGGTGGCATCATTGAAAGTGAAGCGCCTTTGCATGTGTCTAACATCGCTATTTTTAATTCAGATACTGATAAAGCAGATCGCGTCGGTATCAAAGTTGCGGAAGACGGTACTAAGACTCGCGTCTTCAAATCGAACGGTCAGGAAATAGATTAGTCATGGCTCAGTTAAAAGAGTTTTATCAAAAAGAAGTGGTGCCAGCTCTGTCGAAAGAGTTCGGTTTCACTAACCCTATGCGCGTGCCAAAAATCACTAAGGTGGTTTTGAATATGGGTCTCGGTGAAGCGGTTGCAGACAAGAAGATTCTTGAGAACGCGACTGCCGATCTTGAGCAGATCAGCGGCCAGAAAGTGGTTGTCACTAAAGCACGTAAATCGATTGCAGGCTTCAAGATTCGTGAAGGCTGGCCAATTGGCTGCAAGGTAACTCTACGTGGCGAGCGTATGTATGAGTTCCTGGAAAGACTAGTGGATATCTCAATTCCACGAATCAGAGACTTCCGTGGCCTTAGCCCTAAGTCTTTTGATGGTCGCGGCAATTTCGCCATGGGTGTAAATGAGCAGATCATTTTCCCAGAAATTGACTACGACAAGATCGATACCCTGCGTGGTCTCGACATCACTATTACTACAACAGCGCAAACTGACGATGAAGGTCGCGCTCTGTTGACTGCGATGCGCTTTCCTTTCCGTGGCATGACACCACAAGGTGAAGAGCAGGAAGAGAAGAAAGAAGCAAAGCAAGAAGAGAAACAAGAAGCTGCACCAGCTGAAGAGGCGGTAGCAGAAGAAGCACCAGCAGAAGAAGCTGTTGTGGAAGAAACGAATGAAGCCCCTGAGGCAGACGCTTCAGAAGACGAAGGCAAAGAGGAATCCTGATATGGCCAAAGCTTCGATGATAGCCCGCGAAAACAAGCGCGCACGCACAGTAGCGAAATACGCTGAGAGACGTGCCGCATTGAAGGCGATCCTGAGTGATGTAAACGCCAGCGATGACGAGAAATGGGAAGCGCAGATCAAGCTGCAGAAGATGCCGCGTGATGCGAGCCCAGTTCGTCAACAACGTCGCTGCCGTGTAACGGGTCGACCCCACGGTGTTTATCGCAAGTTCGGTCTATGTCGAAACAAATTGCGCGAAGCGGCTATGCGCGGCGATGTGCCTGGCCTGACTAAGGCTAGCTGGTAAGAGGCGCAGGAGAATTAACTATGAGCATGTCTGATCCAATCGCCGATTTTTTAACCCGCATTCGCAATGCGCAGATGGCCCAAATGCCAGATGTGAGCTGCCCATCTTCCAAGATCAAGGTAGCGCTTAGCGAAGTATTGCAAGACGAAGGTTACATCAATGGTTATGCCGTTAGTGATGAAGACGGTAAGCCAGTAATCACGGTAGACCTGAAGTATTTCCAGGGTAAGCCAGTAATTGAAGAGATCAAGCGGGTAAGTCGCCCAGGTCTAAGAAGCTACAAAGGCAAAGACGACCTGCCAAAGAACAGAGCAGGTTTAGGCATCGCCATCATGTCTACTAATAAAGGACTGATGACAGAGCGTAAAGCCGCAGCTGAAGGCCTTGGTGGTGAGGTATTGTGCACCGTTTTCTAATCGGTGTTCGAGTAATTGAATAAAGAGTGACGTAGCAATGTCCAGAATAGCAAATGCACCAGTAGCCCTACCGAAGGGAGTCGAAGCGAACATCTCTGCTTCACAGATTTCCGTTAAAGGTGGCAAAGGCTCATTGGATCTAGCACTGCACAACTTAGTGGGTGTTGAACAAGATGGTGAAGAGCTGAAAGTGTCAGCCAAAGATTCATCACGCGAAGCAGGTGCCCTCGCCGGTACTTTTCGTTCATTGATCAACAACATGGTTGTTGGCGTGAGCGAAGGCTTCGAAAAGAAATTGGAACTGCAAGGTGTTGGTTATCGTGCCAAGGCATCTGGCAAAACGATTAATCTGACTGTCGGTTACTCGCATCCAATCGATTACAAATTACCAGAAGGCGTTACTGCTGAAACACCTTCACAAACAGAGATCACTATCTCTGGTGTTGATAAGCAACTGGTAGGTCAGGTTGCTGCAGAGATTCGAGAATTTCGTCCACCTGAGCCTTATAAAGGTAAAGGTATTCGCTACGTAGATGAGCGTGTGTATCGCAAAGAAGCGAAGAAGAAGTAGGTTTTCAGATTATGAGCAATGTAAAAAAGACGGCCCGTCTACGACGCGCCAAGCGAGCAAGAGCAAAGATCAGCGAACTTCGCATGAATCGTTTGTGTGTGTATCGCTCTCCAAAGCACATTTATGCCCAAGTCATTTCGCCCGATGGCGATCAGGTTTTGGCCAGTGCCTCTACTGTTGAGAAAGAGTCTCGCAGCGGCGTTACTGGAAATATTGATGCAGCAACAAAAGTGGGAACACTGATTGCTGAGCGTGCAAAGAAGGCTGGAGTTGAGGCCGTTGCATTTGATCGATCTGGCTACGCATATCACGGCCGAGTGAAGGCGTTAGCAGAAGCAGCCCGCGAAGGCGGACTGCAGTTTTAATTTAAGGCGGACTAAGAGTTATGGCATTTAAAGACGAGCCAGGTAGAAACGAAGAAGGCCTGCAAGAGAAACTGATTCAGGTTAATCGTGTAGCCAAAGTTGTGAAGGGAGGTCGTATTTTCGGCTTCACTGCACTGACTGCTGTGGGTGATGGCAATGGCCGAGTAGGTTTCGGTCGTGGTAAAGCCCGTGAAGTACCTTTGGCGATTCAAAAGGCGATGGAATCAGCACGCCGCAACATGATTTCTGTAAACCTGGATGGTCACACTCTGCAGTACCCAATCAAGGCACGTCACGGTGCTTCTAAGGTGTACATGCAGCCAGCTTCTGAAGGTACTGGTGTGATTGCCGGTGGTGCAATGCGTGCCATCCTGGAATTGGCCGGTGTTCAGAACGTTTTGGCAAAGTGCTACGGCTCAACAAATCCAGTAAACGTTGTACGCGCTACTTTTAATGGTCTACGCGACATGCGTTCACCAGAAGAAATAGCCATGAAGCGCGGCAAGAGCGCAGACGAGATTGCAGGTTAAAGACGATGGCAAAAGCAAAGACAGTCAAAGTCACTTTGGTGAGAAGTCCGATCGGTTCCCAGCCTAAGCACAAGTTGTGCTTGCAAGGTTTGGGTCTGCGTCGCATGAACCAAACAGTAGAAGTACAAGATACGCCAGCAAACCGCGGCATGATCAACAAAATTAGCTACATGCTAGCGGTCGACTAAGACCTGGCGAGCTAACAAGGAATATTGAGATGCAACTTAATGAACTAAGACCGGCAACCGGCAGCCAAAAAGCGAAAAAGCGCGTTGGTCGAGGAACCGGCAGCGGCTGGGGAAAGACTTGTGGCACAGGTCACAAAGGTCAAAAGTCACGCAGCGGCGGCACTGTTAAGCCAGGCTTTGAAGGCGGTCAAATGCCTCTGCAGATGCGTCTGCCTAAGTACGGTTTTTCATCCCGTATAGGTCGCATCACTGCTGAAATTCGCAGCAGCGAACTGAATCAGATCGAAGGCGATGTAGTCAATCTGGAGTCTTTGAAGGCTGCAGGCTTGATCACTTCAAGCATCAAGCGCGCCAAGATCATGTTGTCTGGCGAAGTGACTAAGAAAGTCACTGTCGAAGGCATCGGTGTCACTAAAGGCGCCAAAGCAGCGATTGAAAAGGCAGGCGGCAAGGTAGTTGAAGCCGCGGCTGAAGAAAAGAAAGCAAAGCCAGCTAAGAAAGCGAAAGCAGCGAAGGCCGAGGAAGCACCTGCTGCCGAAGCACCAGCTGAAGAAGCTCCTGCTGACGAATAGAAGGGCGAAGAGTAGTCATTGATTAACTAATCAACGACCTCATAACTAGTTAAAGACTTTTATAAAGAAAATGGCAAATAGACCAAACTTAAATCCGGAAAACATTGGCGCTGGGCTCGGTGAGCTCAAGTCGCGTCTGTTCTTCCTATTGTTTGCCATTTTTGTGTATCGCATTGGCACACATATTCCTGTGCCTGGAATCGATCCGATTCAGCTGCAAGCGTTCTTCACTCAGAATGAAGGCACGTTCGCGGATCTATTCAACATGTTTTCAGGCGGTGCATTGGAGCGCATGAGTATCGTGGCGTTGGGCATCATGCCTTACATCTCTGCTTCGATCATCATGCAGCTACTCACTGCAGTAAGCCCGCAGCTAGACCAACTTAAGAAAGAAGGCGAGTCTGGCCGTCGCAAGATTACCCAATACACCCGTTACGGTGCGTTGGTATTGGCGACTGTACAAGGCACTGGCATGACAGTAGGTCTATTGGCGCCAATGGCTTACAACCCAGGCATAGCCTTTAACCTGACTGCCATTATCTCATTGGTGACAGGCGCTATGTTCCTGATGTGGTTGGGTGAACAAATTACAGAGAAGGGTATCGGTAACGGTATCTCAATGCTGATCTTCGCCGGTATTGTGGCTGGTTTCCCAGCGGCGGTAGGCACGTCATTGACGCAGGCTTACGAAGGTCAGATTAGCGGCGTGCTTTTATTAGTAGTAGCACTAATTGCCCTGGGTGTAGTGGCGTGCATCGTGTATGTAGAACGCGCACAGCGTCGCATCACGGTGAACTATGCGAAGCGCCAGCAAGGCCGCAAGATGTATCAGGCACAGGCGAGCCATTTGCCACTGAAGATTAATATGGCCGGCGTAATCCCAGCGATTTTCGCTAGCTCAATCCTGTTGTTCCCGGCATCACTTGGACAGTGGTTCGGACAATCGGAAGGTGCTGAATGGTTACAGGACCTCGCGCTATTAATTGGCCCAGGTCAGCCGCTCTACATAATTATTTTTAGTGCCATGATCATTTTCTTCTGCTTCTTTTATACGGCGTTGGTGTTTAACCCACGTGATGTTGCAGAAAACTTGAAGCGATCAGGTGCGTTCATTCCGGGCATACGTCCAGGTGAACAAACAGCGAAGTACATCGACGGTGTGATTACTCGACTGACTATGTTCGGTTCGATCTACATCACCATGGTGTGCTTACTACCAAATTTCATGCAAATGCTGGCCAGCGTGCCTTTTAACTTAGGTGGTACAGCGTTGCTAATTTCCGTGGTGGTTACCATGGACTTCTGGTCACAGGTGCAATCACACCTGATGTCTCATCAGTACGATTCATTGATGAAGAAGTCGAAGTTGGGTAACTACGGACGTACCGGAATATAAGGAGAGCTAGGATGAAAGTCAGAGCATCAGTAAAAAAGATTTGCCGCAACTGTAAAGTGATCAAGCGTAACGGTTCGGTTCGCGTAATTTGTAGTGCAGAGCCTCGACACAAGCAGCGTCAAGGTTAAGGCACAGAGAAGAGACGGAGTAGATCTATGGCACGTATTGCCGGGGTTAACATACCAGATAACAAGCATATCGTGATTTCACTACGCTATGTGTTCGGCGTGGGCCCAGCTCACGCGGCTAGCATTTGTGAAGCGACGAATATCGAGCCTTCAACGAAGACTTCTGAGCTAAGCCCAGAACAGTTGGATGCGATTCGTGCTGAAGTAGCGAAGTTGCCAACAGAAGGTGATCTACGTCGTGAGATCTCAATGAACATTAAGAGATTGATGGATCTCGGTTGCAACCGTGGTATTCGTCATCGCCGTTCATTGCCAGTACGTGGTCAGCGCACAAAGACTAATGCGCGCACTCGTAAGGGTCCAAGAAAACCAATTCGTAAGTAAGTTTAGATAGACAGAATTAAGCAAACCGACCAGTTCGGAAATTTTGGAATAAGACATGGCTACACCTAAAACAGGCAAGAAGAAAACGCGTACCGCCGTCATCGATGGCATTGCGTTTATCCATGCTTCATTTAACAACACGATCATTACCATCACTGATCGCCAAGGCAATGCGCTTTCATGGGCAACGGCTGGCGGTTCAGGCTTCCGTGGTTCTCGTAAGTCCACTCCTTTCGCTGCGCAGGTTGCAGCTGAGAAGGCCGGCAAGAACGCGATCGAGCTGTATGGTTTGAAGAATCTCGACGTCAAGGTGAACGGACCTGGTCCAGGTCGCGAATCTGCCGTGCGTGCACTGAACAACTGTGGTCTGCGCATTGGTCAAATCACCGACGTTACCCCAATTCCTCACAATGGTTGCCGACCGCCCAAGAAGCGGCGCGTCTAAGCTAGGAGAAAAAGTATGGCCCGCTATCTAGGCCCTAAGTGCAAACTGTCTCGCCGGGAAGGTACTGATCTTTTCCTGAAGAGTGGTGTGCGTCCAATCGACAGCAAGTGCAAGACTGACACTATTCCAGGTCAGCATGGTCAGCGTCGTGGTCGACTGTCTGACTATGGTGTGCAATTGCGCGAGAAGCAGAAAGTTCGTCGTACCTACGGTGTGCTCGAGAAGCAATTCCGTGGCTACTATAAGGAAGCTGCTCGTCGCAAAGGCGCAACCGGTGAAAACCTGTTGCAGCTACTGGAAAGTCGTTTAGATAACGTGGTGTATCGCATGGGATTCGGTTCTACCCGTGCAGAAGCCAGACAACTGGTTGCCCACAAATCAATTATGGTGAATGGCGTAGTCGTGAACATTCCTTCATACCAAATGAATGAAGGCGATGTGGTATCGATCCGCGAAAAAGCCAAGCAACAGTTAAGAATTAAATCTGCTTTGGAACTCGCTGCTCAGCGTGGCGATATCGACTGGGTTTCAGTCGACTCCGGCAAACTGGAAGGTCAATTCACTCGTGTGCCTGATCGCGACGAACTGCCTTCAGAGATCAATGAGCAATTGATCGTCGAGCTTTATTCCAAGTAGTGAACCAATCAACCAAAGGGTGGATTACATGCAAATTTCTTTATCTGATTTCCTAACGCCGCAAGTGATACAAGTCGACGAGTACGACAAGTGTCATTCAAAGGTTGTGTTGGAACCACTGGAGCGTGGTTTTGGACACACTTTGGGTAACGCGCTGCGCCGCATCCTGTTGTCTTCAATGCCAGGTTGCGCGATCGAGGAAGTCGAAATTGACGGCGTTGTTCACGAATACAGCACTATCGAAGGTGTGCGTGAAGACGTTATAGAGATCCTGCTTAACATGAAAGGTGTAGCCGTCGTCCTTAACAATAAGGAAGAGGCTGTATTGAACCTCTCTAAGAGCGGTGCAGGCACTGTGACTGCTGGCGATATCGAAGTAGATCACGACGTTGAAATCGTTAACCCTGACCACGTGATTGCTAATCTTAATGGCAATGGCGAGTTGAACATGCGCATTACTGTGCGCAAGGGTCGCGGTTACTCTCCAGCAGATACTCGTACTGGTGACGAAGAAGAAACTCGCGCAGTAGGTAAACTATTGCTAGACGCTTCTTACAGCCCAGTGATTCGTGTGTCTTACTCAGTAGAGAATGCACGTGTTGAGCAGCGTACTGACTTGGACAAGCTGATCATCGATCTAGAAACCAATGGCACTATCGATCCAGAAGAAGCCATTCGTCGTGCAGCAACTATTCTGCAGCATCAGTTGAGCGTATTCGTTGATCTGCAATCTGAAATCATTGCTGAGCCAGAAGAGCACGAAGACGAAATCGATCCAATTCTGCTACGTCCAGTAGACGACTTGGAGCTGACTGTTCGTTCAGCAAACTGCCTGAAGGCAGAAGACATTTACTACATTGGTGATTTGATTCAGCGCACGGAAGTTGAGCTGCTTAAGACACCAAACCTTGGCAAGAAATCTCTGACTGAGATTAAAGATGTATTGGCGACTCGCGGTCTTTCACTAGGTCTGCGTCTTGAAAACTGGCCACCATCTTCACTTAAGTCAGACGACCGAGCTGCTTAAGGAAAGAGCAAAGTAGAAGGTATTAGTTATGCGTCATCGTCAAAGCGGTCGCCAACTTAATCGCAATAGCTCACATCGCACTGCCATGTTTCGCAACATGACTGTGTCCTTGGTAGAGCATGAAATCATCAAGACTACCTTGGTGAAGGCAAAAGAATTGCGCACAGTGGCAGAGCCCTTAATCACACTCGCAAAGAAAGACAGCGTGGCAAATCGTCGCCTGGCTTTCAGCCGCACTCGCAGCAAAGCAACAGTAGGTAAGCTGTTTGGTGAGCTTGGCCCACGTTATGTAGACCGCCCAGGTGGTTACATCCGCATCTTGAAATGTGGCGAACGTGCAGGCGACAAAGCCCCAATGGCCTATGTTGAACTGGTCGATCGTCCGAAACATGATGCCGACGATTACGATGATGCAGTGGAGTCAGCTGACGAGGAATAACCCGCAGCTCTCAATCCGAACTTAAAACCCGGTCCGCTGATTCATCCTGATACAGGAATCGCCGATCGGGTTTTTTTATTCTCTCAATTCTTCCTTCTATATATAGGGAAGCCCTTAGGAATACAGTAACAACAAGGAATAGTCATGACTGGAAGTTTTCATCCTCCCGTTCGTACCTTAATGGGTCCGGGCCCATCCGATGTTAATCCGCGCATCTTGGAAGCCTTGTCTCGTCCAACCATTGGGCATTTGGATCCTGCCTTCATTCAAATGATGGATGAAGTGAAGGGCTTGTTGCAGTACGCCTTCAAAACCGAAAACGAACTGACCATACCTGTCTCCGCTCCCGGATCAGCTGGGATGGAGACTGTTTTCGTCAATCTCATCGAGCCCGGCGAGAAAGTCATCATCTGTCAGAACGGCGTGTTCGGCGGCCGTATGAAAGAGAATGTTGAGCGCTGTGGCGCCACTGCCATCATGGTGGAAGATGAATGGGGACTCCCTGTGGATGTTGCTCGTGCTGAGGAGGCGTTAAAAAATCACCCAGATGCTGTTGCGTTGGCATTCGTTCATGCAGAAACCTCAACTGGCGCTCGCAGTGACGCCGAAGCCCTCTGCAAACTCGCTCAACAACATGATTGCTTATCTATTGTTGATTCAGTTACCGGATTGGGCGGCATTCAATTAGAAGTCGATGCCTGGGGCATTGATGCGATCTATTCAGGCACGCAAAAGTGTTTGTCCTGTGTTCCAGGACTGTCACCAGTAAGCTTCTCTCCTCGAGCGGTTGAGAAGATTAAGAATCGCGGCAGCAAAGTACAAAGTTGGTTTCTCGATACTAACTTAGTTATGGGTTACTGGGGTTCCGATGGTGGACGCTCCTATCACCACACCGCGCCAGTTAATTCACTGTATGCATTGCATGAATCCTTGGTGATCTTAAAAGAAGAAGGATTGGAGAATGCATGGGCTCGTCATGCCAATAACCACGCGGCATTCGCAGCGGGAATCGAAGCATTGGGGCTTGGGTTTGTGGTCGATCCAGAGTATCGCTTGCCGCAACTGAATGCAGTGTCTTTTCCTGAATCAATCGATGATGGGGCAGTGCGCTCTGCGCTGCTTAACAACTACGATCTGGAAATCGGTGCTGGCCTCGGCGCGTTGGCCGGCAATGTATGGCGTATTGGTTTAATGGGTTTTGCCAGCAATCCAACTAACGTCAATCTGTGTTTATCAGCGTTGGGTAATGTGCTCAGTGGTATGGGCCACGACTGTGATCCAGCACAAGCAGTCGCTGCCGCATCGGCAGTGTATGCTACACAGTAGTAAACACACACGAGCAAAGACATATTTTTCTCATAACAGTCGATAGCGTATCGACTACTTAGGCTATTTATAGCACTTGCAACTTATGGCTAATGCATCGCTAAGAGACTACGGCGAACTCCTCGGGCTTTCTGCGGTTTGGGGATTTTCGTTTTTGTTTTTGCGCATCGCGGCTCCGGCACTGGGACCTATCTTCCTGGTGGAGCTGCGGGTTGGCAGTGCCTTATTAATTATGCTGCCCTTGATGTTGTCCATGGGAAAATGGGGTGAGTTCCGTCAGCACTGGAAGATGGTGTGTTTGGTTGGGCTGACCAACATGGCCATACCATTTTGTTTCTTTGCCTTCGCAGCTCTTAATATCGGTGCGGGTCTGTTATCGATTATGAATGCCACGGTGCCGTTCTTCACTGCACTCATAGGATTTTTGGTTTTCGCCCAACGCCTGCCTTGGTTGAGTATCGCTGGTATGGCAGTGGGATTCGCGGGCGTTGTTGTGCTAGCGCTTGATCCAGAAGCATTCGGGTCGGGTGAGGGCAGCATGTGGGCAGTTCCCGCTGCACTGTTTGCCTGTTCACTCTATGGCTTGGCACTCAATCTAGTCGCCTACAAACTCCAGGGCGTTTCCGGTGTCACTATCACCACCGGCAGTCTATTAGTCTCAAGCATCCTGCTTTTGCCAGTCGCATTGATGAACATTCCCGATACCTTTTTCACCGAGCCATTGGGACTTAATGTGTGGGGATCGGTGTTGGGTCTCGGCATCATCTGTACTGGATTCGCCTATGTAATGTTCTACCGGCTGATCGAGCGCATCGGTTCCAGCCAGGCCATCATGACCACCTACCTGGTGCCGCTTTTCAGCATATTGTGGGGAAATCTCTTTCTTGCGGAGGCGGTCACATTTTTCACCATTTTTGGCTGTATCCTTGTACTGTTGGGCGTTGGAATGACGACGGGGCGTCTGCCGGGTTTAAAAAGCCCTCCTGTCGCGACTTCCGAACCAGACTAGGGTGGCGTTGAGCAGTCCCTAAATTCCACCGAAATTCGGGGAAATTTGGTGATAAATCAGTGATCTAGCGCAATAGCGCAAATTGTCGCTGACAACAATACCTGCTAAAGTCTTGAAAAGTGGTCGTAATACCATAGGGAAGTATGAACGCCGTCAATTTAAGTCTTTGACTAGCGAACAAGATAAAAGAGCATGCAAGCCGAAACTGCCATAGAGTTCGAAACCGAAGAGGAAGAAACCGAAGTAGAGGTTAGCGCCGCTTCGTCTCCTACTATCGACCTACAACCGCCTCCGTTTGCCGATGTGCATGACGGGCCGGAATACGATAAGTCGTCGGTCACCATCGAGCTAAATAACTCCAACCGATTCACGGGCAAGCTTGTTCAGTTCAACGCAGCGTCCGAGATGATCTCGATCATGGAGCCACGCGGTGTGGTTGCCACTGAACTCGAGATGTCGGCAGTTAAATACATGCGCATCGAAAAACCTTATCAGTTGATGAAGGTTACCGCGCAGACTCCTGGTATCAATGTTGATACCGAAGCCCGAACTTTCGAAATCGCATTTAAAGATCAGTCAGAGCTAACCGGTAATACCTTCGGCTCTCGTACTGACAAAAACGGCATCCATTTTTACGAGCAAACCAAAGTAGGGCGCAAGTGGCGCTACTGCGTGCATTTGTTTGTTCCGCACACCGCCATGGACAATCACATCATCGGTGGTCAGATCGGTGAGATGCTGGTGGAAGAAGCAGTTATCTCGCAAGAGATTTTGGATACCGCACTACAAGATCAACAGGAAGAGCGATCACGTCTACTGGGTGAATACCTGGTTACACAAAAGATCGTTGATTCCGCCGAATTAGAAAATGCCCTGTCTCGTCAGAAGAATATGCCTAACCTCAAGTTGGGTGAGATTCTTGTTGGCGAAGACCTGGTAACGGAAGCGGCGCTCAACGAAGCGCTAAAAGAACAAAAGAAGAAACGAAAGGGTGCACTGGGTGAGATTCTCGTAAATCGAGGCGTCATTCAGAAAGATGAGATTCAACAAGCCCTGGCGAAGAAGCTGGGTATTCCTTTCGTTAACCTGCGCGAGTTCGTGGTCGAGCCCGACGTAATCCGATTACTCACGGCGGCGATCGCCTTTAAGCACAAAGTTGTTCCTTTATATGTATATGAAGGCAAGATCGTAGTCGCCATTGAAAATCCGATGGATTGGCAGGTCACAGATGCCTTGAGCTTCAACATTAATAAGTATGTTGAACCGGTAATGGCATCGCCAGAAGACATTAACTGGGCACTGCAGTTCTACTACTCCTCTGAAGATATCGAATCCACCATCGCGGAATTCGATGAGGACATGGAAACCGTAGAAGATGATGACGATTACGATTCCACCATCTTCTCAGCGGTTGAAACCCAGCAAGTAACTGACAACGTCGTTGTTAAGATTGTTAACAAGATTATTGAAGATGCTCACCGCCAGAAAGTCTCGGATATTCATATCGAGCCAGGCATGGGTAAACAGAAGGTGATCGTCCGCTTCCGTAAGGACGGTGTATTAACCACCTACTATAAATTCCCAACCAAATACCGTTCCGTGTTCGTCTCCCGTATTAAGGTGATGGCGCACTTGGACATCTCTAACAAGAACCGACCACAAGACGGCAAGATTAACTTCCGTCACTTCGCCCCAGTGGATATCGAACTTCGTGTTGCGACTATTCCAACTGCTGGCGGCATCGAAGACGTGGTCATTCGTATCCTTTCCGGTGGTAAGTGTATGCCGGTGAATGCGATTGGTTTGAGCACACCGAACCTGGATAACTTGTTGGCGGGTGTATCGAAGCCATACGGCATGTTCCTGGTATGTGGACCAACCGGTTCTGGTAAGTCGACAACCTTGCACTCCATCCTGAATTACCTCAACAACAACGAGCGTAAGATCTGGACAGCAGAAGATCCGGTGGAGATTACCCAACCTGGTTTAAGACAGGTTGAGGTGAACGAAAAAGTCGGAATGACATTCGCCTATGCGATGCGCGCCTTCCTCCGTGCTGATCCAGACATTATCATGGTGGGTGAGATGCGTGATACTGAAACTGCGGGCACGGCAATTGAAGCCTCGCTCACCGGTCACTTGGTGCTATCAACACTTCACACCAACAGTGCAGCAGAATCTATTGTGCGTCTATTAGATATGGACATGGACCCGTTCAACTTTGCGGACGCCATGATCGGTATTCTGTCTCAGCGTCTGACCAAGACACTGTGTACGTCCTGTAAGAAATCCTATGTGCCGGAAGAGAGCGAACTGGAATTCCTCGCAACGGAATACTGCCGCGAATCTATCCCAGATGGCACCCGTTCCGATCCAGAGCCGGAAGAAGTTGAAAAGCAGTTGGCTCAGTGGAAAGAAGAGTACTCCCACGATGGCGAGTTCACTCTGTACAAAGCCCCAGGCTGCCCAGCCTGTTTGGATACCGGCTATCGTGGCCGAATGGGTATCCATGAGTTACTCATGACCTCACCAACCATCAAGAAGATGATTCTGCGCAGAGCGCCTGCGGCGGAGATTCATTATGAGGGGGTTGCAAGTGGGATGAGGACTAGGAAGCAGGATGGGATTGAGAAGATCTTGATGGGGTATACGGACTATACCCAAATCCGCACTATCTAACCTTATCGTAGCGGCTGCGACCCGCCGGAATTTTGTTGAAAGCATTTTCTGACCGGGTCACTTACTAATTGTAAGCTCCCCGTCCCGAAAATCCTTTCGCCGCATTCCAGCGGCCCTCGCACGCTACTCAATTCATCACCCTCCGTTCGGACACTCCCTATCAAGCAACTTCAATCCAAATTGATGGTTCGAATAGCCATCTGAATTCCGAACATAGCAAAGCGCGAAACAGCTAATTCGGTTTCAATTCAATAGGCTGTCGATCTAAGAACTTGTCATTTGGAAACTCTGTATCTTGGAACTAAGAAATCCCAGCAATTACTGAATCAGACACCTTTTCTGTTGCTAGCGCGAAACGAGTGAAAATTGAGACGGAATCCTGTTCCAATTCAGAGCTTTGAGGACTAGACTTCAAGCTGAATCCCCCAAAATTACCGGGGCCATCATATACAAGTTTTATGTCTACTTAGTGGAGATTAGAGTTGCAGTTCATTCACAATGATTTAGGGCACAGGAATCGCGGTGAAATTGTCGAGATTACGCTCACAAGTGGCGCTAATGTGCGACTAATGAATAGCTCTGATTTTTCAAACTATAGAAACGGACGGCGTCATCGATACATTGGCGGTCTTGCGAAACAATCTCCCGTAAGACTTCAAATACCCAATAGTGGGCATTGGCATGTCGCAATAGATATGCAGGGCCTTAGGGGTAGTACGCGAGCATCAGTTAGAGTTTTACCTGGAGCTCTCCCAGAAATCCAAGACGCTCCACTAGCGTCAGTACCTAGCCTGGTTCAAGACAATAAGCCGCCAGAAGTAAACTCCAGTGCTGAGTCACACGATGTTTTCATTTCACACGCATCAGAAGACAAAGAAGATCTTGTTAGGCCGTTGGTTGATGCACTCTCCAATCAGGGGCTTGATGTCTGGTATGACGAGTTCTCATTGAAAATTGGAGATAGTCTTCGTCAAAAAATTGACCAAGGACTAGCTAACAGTCGAGTAGGTTTGGTAGTTCTATCGCCAGCGTTTATATCTAAAGGTTGGACTAATTATGAGTTAGACGGAATTGTAACCAGAGCAGTCTCTGGTGAGCAGATTCTACTTCCAATCTGGCACGGAATCACAAAACAAGAAGTGATGGATTTTAGTCCGTCTTTAGCAGACAAAGTTGCTAGAAACACTACTACGCATACATTTGAGGAAATTGCGATAGAAATAGCTGAGTTACTCTCAGAATGTGTAAGCAAAACATAACAATCAAATCAATCAATGACTCGGCTAACATCGAGCCCATTATTCACGGCGTTAAATAGCCCGATCTGATCAAGAGATGCATTCAAAATCTGAATATATTGACCTAGTACTGCCATACAGGATGAAAGCCATAGATGTTTTTAGGGTCGCTCTCAAATTGGAATTGTCATTCGACAAACCAAAAAAGATGGAAATGTTTTTCGACGACAAATTAACTGTTGAAGGGCTTAGCTCTGCTTGGACGAATCCAGTTATCGAGTCTGGAATAATGCACTGTCGAGCCTGTTTGGAGTTTCTAGGCTTGCGAGAAGATCCAAAGCAATCGCTAAAATTGAAAAATAGATCAGGCAAGCGAGATGACGACTACGGAATAGAAGATTGGGGTCTTGAGCGCGTTTCTCCAGAACAGGCTGTCGTTCCCTATGAAGGGCCAGATGATGAAGCCGAAAGGGCTCTTGCTAGTGTTATACACTGTGCAAACAAGGGTGTCGCACACACAACCGCTAGCCAGTTAGTTGTCGATGATGATCGTAAGCTCTATGAAATTGCCGCGAGAGGAGTTCCAACTCTACTAATCAATCATTTGTATACACCGCTAGGCTTGGAAGCTCCAGATTACAAAATTAATGCAAGGGCCGGTTAGTGGGCTATTTAACAATCAAATCAATCAAGGACTCGGCTAGCGCCGAGCCCATTATTCAGGGCGTTATGTGGCTAGACAAGTAATGTGCGAAGCCGAAACTAAGTCAGAAGAATTGTTTGAGAAACTCTGCCAAATGAATGATTGGCAGTATGAGAAATTAGTCCCCGATGGGCAGCGTACTCCAGATTATCGGCTCGTAGTCGCCGACAACATTTATATCGTTGAAGTAAAGGAGATTGAACACAATAAAGCAGATAGAGCTGCAGAAGCAAACCTAAGAAATGGTGAAGCGGCGATAGTTTCTAGCAAGCCCGGGCAACGTATTCGCAGCAAAATCGCTAGTGCCGGACCTCAAATTTCTAGGCTAGCAAAAGGCAAACATCCTTCAATACTCGTGCTATACAATAAAGTCACAGCTGCTGACTACACATCCCCCTACAATATCAGGGCTGGGATGTATGGTTTTGAGCAATTGAAACTTTCAGTTCCAAAAGCTATTGATAGCTTAGTTAGACTAATAGGTCGTGGATTTGGGCGTGGATGGAAATTTGGGACATATTCTAATACATCCATTAGTTCTATCGGAGTCCTGGTCCAGAATTGTGAAGATCTTAGATTGAAGATCTACCATAACTCCTATGCTGCGATTCCAATCGACTCTAACCGATTAAACGCTGAGAACATTGAGCACTACAAACTTGAGGAATATGAGAAAGGTAAAATTCAAGATTGGGTGGCAATCGCCACATAACAAACAAATCAATCAAGGACTCGGCTAACGCCCTGCCCACTATTCAGAGCGTTATTCTCTAACCTTTAATCAGGAAAATACTCCTTTGGAATAGGACGAGTATCGGATTCCGCCTGCCAGTAAATAGAAACCACAAACCAGCGCGAGCCATTGTGCATTAACTGGAATGAGTTAATGCCCCTCGCGAATGGTTCTTGATCGTTTGCGTTACTCCTGGAGTCGTAAGTTGAAAATACATGGGCGATATTGCCAAACTGTTCTACAACCTGGTGTGTTTCTGTTTCAAAAAAACCATTTCTCTCCAGTGAAGCTCCGGACCCTTCGATATAGCTATCGGGAGTCATTACCACCCGCTCAAAATTCCCTTCTGACGTTTCACGCAGAAAACTCAAGGTAGCCTGAGGTGCAAACAGGGCTCGAAATCGATCCCAGTCTCTCGGCTGTCCTGCTGGTCCCGATATCGCTGCATAAGTCGCAGTAAGTAAGGATTGAATCGTTGCGCCATCTTCCGCTGCAGATTCACTTGCTGATGTTGTGGATAGTAACGACGCAAAGGTAAGCAAGGCGACAAGGCGGAAGGCGGTATTCATCGGAGAGCTCTCTTGGAAAAATGGACTAGGGTAAAAATACAGCAGTTTTGGTCTTTGAAACAGGGTGGGCCTGCTGCCTAAGGTGCTGTATTTTTACTCTCTCTCAAGTATCCGACAGGCAATAAACTAATGAAGCTATACACGTACGGCACCGCTCCAAACCCTAGAAAAGTCGCTATCTGTCTCGCCGAAAAAGGCGTTCGGTATGAAGCAGTTGAAGTAGACATGATGCAGGGTGAGCATAAGACTCCAGAATTTTTGGTGAAAAACCCCAGTGGAAAACTGCCCGTTCTGGAGCTGGATGACGGACGTTGTCTCGCAGAATCCATTGCGATCTGTCGTTACCTTGAGGCTGAATATCCAGAACCCAATCTGTTTGGCCGCGATGCTTATGAGCTGGGATTCATTGAAATGCGCAACCGTCAGATGGAAACCGAACTTTGGTCTCAGATTGGTCAATCCTGGGTTAATGGACCCATTGTTGCAAAGATGGGGATTTATCCAACGATTCCGGAGGCCAAAGAGGTGAGTGATGCGAATGTCAGAAAATATTATGAGCGGTTGGACCGAGAGTTTGCTGATAATGAGTATGTGGCCGGGGATCGATTTACCATTGCGGACATAACATTGCTCACTGGCGTTGATTTTGCTTCGACCTTGGTTGGACTGAAACCGGATGATTCGCTCACCAATCTCTGGCGCTGGCATGCATTAATGTTGGAGCGAGACAGTGTGGACGATATTATCAGTGCCAATGAGGGTTCTTAAACTGGTTAATAGATAAGGTCAGCAAGGATAAACAAAGAATGGTTACCCGCAGAAATATGCTTCAAATCGGTACGGCATTCGTTGCAGTTCCAAGTGCGTTTCTAGGATCAAGCGAGGCACTTGCGCAAGATGCTGATGGCATCAAGATTCACTATCTTGAGATGGTGACGCCAGAAGTGGATGCGGTTTGTGAGACTTACTCGCAGGTACATGGTGTTAGCTTCGGTGATCAAGATGAGAATTTAGGCAATGCGCGCACCACAGCATTAGCCGGAGGTGGTTTGTTAGGGGTGCGGGCGCCATTACGAGTGGATGAGGACCCGATTGTTCGCCACTATATGATCGTGAATGACTTGGCTGCTGCAGTGAATGCAGCACAAAGCAATGGAGCACTGGTTGCTATCGACTCTATGGCTTTGCCGGGTCACGGTTCTATCGGAATTGTCATTCAAGCCGGCATTGAGATTGGTTATTGGCAATTGTGATCTTGAATTTGTTGTCTCCTTTTTTAGAGTGAATTTTAAATGAATGAAGAAATTGTTCAGAGCGAAAACAACGAGACGAAAGATCTACCATTCCCCCCCGAAGATAGGGAAGAGTTAATTGCGCAATTAAATGAGGCGGGTAATGAATATCGCTATCGGGAGCAATTAATTGTTCAGCTATTTTTATTCTGTCTTGTAGCGGGAGGGTCCGTTGCTACTTATTCATTTGCTCAAATTTGCACACCTAATACTTTGCCAGCAGCTGTCGTTGCGCCTTTGTTTGGTGCACTTACTCTCAGGATGCTCGGATGGTATATGGGTAGGTTAAATCAAGATCGCAGAAGAGCTGGTGGTATACGCCAAAACATTCATGATCAACTAGCATGGGAAAATGCTCATGCTGGTTATGCAGGAGAAAGAGAAGAAAAGGAGATTCGGCCCATACCTCCATTAAAAGAAAATGAAAGAGTTGCAGGGTATTTCATTAGAATTACTCAGGTTGTTTCCTTGGGATTATTCGTGCTTTGTGGGCTAATCTTTGTCAGCCTCATTTACGGGGCGCCGACCATGATTTGCACTCCATAATTCATAGTTGAGATAGCGAACTAGTTTCTACAAACCCTAATAATACTGGTCAGCGTCAAAGGCCAAACACTTTCACTAAAAATTTCCATTCAGCTCAAACCGAAAGATCGGTTGCACGCTAAGATTCTGGTCTTCGTGAAATAGCACGGGTGCTTCCGTGCGTAATCCATCCCATACTGTTCTTCGAAAGTATGATCGGCCGTCTGTCAGGTTAAAGACGTTAAGGCTGGCCGTCATGCCGAAGACATTCTTGTGTTCGATGAATCCGTACGAATAAGTGGGGCCTTCGTAACTGAGGCTGACTTGCGATAGTCGGTACCGCGGTTGTGCATGAAAGTGTTCCAGGCCTAATCCCCAGGCCCAATCAGTGCCGGAGACATCATGGCGTAGTGTGAAATCGATGCGTCTGTCGAATTGGCCGCTGAAGTAACGATCTTCGCCAGTGAGTGGGTCAGTAATGCTGCTCTTTCTAATCTCTGCTGAAAGGTCGAGCCTTACACCGGCCCATCCTGCTGGGTCGAGATTGACGGTGCTGGTCCAGTCGATGCCATACTCTTCAGCGCTATCGATGTTGCCCTGGGATTCACCGCCACCAGGCAATGGGATGATGTCGATATAATCATCATATTGGTTGTTAAAAATCTGCAGGTTGGTGGAGCCCCATTCACCGAAGCTTTGTTTAATTTGAATATTCGTTTCCCAGCTTAAGCGCGGGCGGAGTTCAGCGTTTCCGGCATTTTCGTTATTAAGTTGTAGGTCAACATTGGCCAGAAACTGGCCGAACGAAAGTTGGCCCACTTTACGGGCAATGTTCAAAGAAAGATCTAGTCCTTCTCTGGGGGTCCAGGCCAAGGACATGGAGCCTTTCGGTCGCCAAAAATTGCGAGTTTGTCCGTTTGGCCCCGTCTGCTCTAAGGTAGATCGTTCGCCACCCACACCTAATTGCAGTGTGACGTCTTCGATCAAGGTGCGGCCGTGAGTGAAGATCACTTCATAACGATCTTCGGTGACTTCACCTGTGCTGTTGGGAAGGCCTACATCTATTAGTTCGCCTGATTCATCAAGATCGAAAAATTGTGAAGTCTGGTCGAGTCGGTTAAAAGCGGCTTCCAAATCTACTTCCCAGTTGCCTCCCAACATATCCCATTTATATTCGGCTCGTGCGATACGTTCGCCGGATTCTCGCTGGCGAGCTAATCGATTACCGGTGGTAGGGGAGTCATCTTCGAAGATGAGTCGCGAGTCTGCATAGAAATCATTTTCTTCATAGCGTTCCAGGCCAATCAGTTTGAGTTGGCCGGGTCCGAAATTGAATTCCACATCGGCACCGATTTCATAATCGAAGCCTCGACCCTGATTGTCGAAGTCACGAAATCGATTTACGCCGTCTACCAAGTTGCGTTGTTCGTCATTGGAAAAGTTGGTGTAGTCGCGACTGTATTTCAAATTGACATTAGTGATCATGTCATTGGCGCCGAACCATTTCATGCTGCCGGACAAGCTGGGGAAGTCACCTTCGAAGTGAGAATAAATGTCGCGGATCTGAGTTACTTCACCAGACTGGTCAGTAATGATGCCGGGGCCTGCCCCTGCGCCGCGACCAACGCCATGGTTATAGGCAGCATTCCATTCAAAAGTGGGAGTAGCTCCACTGACTGACACTTCACCACCGAACCAACCGGGTTCGGCGTATTTAGGTCGATGAATGGTGCGGTATTCGTAGCTGCCACTGATGGCGCCATTGTCAGTGATGACATTAGCGACCTGGCCCGAGAGACCGGGGAAGTCGAGTGTGGCGCCATCGACGATTTCGATGCGCTCGACATTGTCTGCGGTGACCCGGCGTAGTTGATCAAACACGCCTTGGGATTTTCCTGATACCCGCTGGCCGTTGATCAATACATTGGTGTTGGCTTGCCCGAATCCTCGAGATTGGTTACCCCGATTGTCGCCTTGAATAGCAAATCCCGGCACACGGTTGAGTATGTCGAGAGCATTTCTGGGAGCGAAGCGTTGAAATTGATCTGGGGTGAAGACACGACCAGCCGCGGTTATCTCAGCCAACGGCAAGCCGGGATCATCCTGGGCATAGGAGAAGCTAGAGGCGGAAAGCCAGATCACAAGCAGGGATAGGGCTAATCGCACGTTACTTCTTTTAGTGTTTCTTCCGATCAGTGGCTGCAGCATAAAAACCGCCCTGATAATTCGAATAAGAAACCAAAGAAATTCGTCGACCAAACTTTTTTGGTTATTTTGATTAGACGACGGAAGGGGCCGAATGGTTACGAATCCCGCGCCGTCCCTGTATTTCTTGTATTCTGGTAGATCGCTAAAAAATTAACGATACGCTAAAAAAATAGCACGTGTCAAATCCAGAATATGTCTAGTTGAAGAGTTATAGATGGGTTTATTCCGTGCAGGATGGGGTATAAATAGGGGCTCCAAGCCCTGCGGTACACAGAACGATGCGCTACCTGCCCAAAGAAACAGACAAGGAAGACATTGAGCCGGTTGCGGTAGGCAACTATCAGGGCGAGTTCTTTGAGGCTGACTCCGTACCTTACTTCACGATATATACAGTAGGGCGCCACGGCCCCAATGAGAAGGTGTTCTTCAATCTCTCGACAATATTGGTTTCAAAGGCTTCGGATACCCGATTTTATGTTCTCGATGGGCCAACTCGATATGAGTTCTTGATTGAAGAGAAGAAGCGTGGTCGTTGGCTGTATGTGTACAGGTATTACTTCAGGCAATTTAGAATTCGCATTTGCTCTGGATTCATTACATCTGCAGCGCAGTCAATTATCCAAAACAAGTTTGCGAAATGCCGACAGGGGCTAGCGGCATAGTTCTTAATAAAAACAACAACAATCTGTTATGAACATGACCAAATCAGAATCACTTCGCATTGCACTGGTGCTTATGGTGTTGGCGCTTTATGCCTGTTCCGATGAATTGCGCGACCAGGCAGCGGCTGTCGCATCGACCGAGCAGCCAAACATCGTGGTCATCCTGGTAGATGATATGCGTTTCGATGAGATTGGCATTGCTGGTCATCCTTATGTGCAGACACCGAATATCGATCGTATCGCCAGAGAAGGGGCGTATTTTCAGAACAGCTTTACGGTGAACCCACTCTGTTCCCCTAGTCGTGCCACTATTCTCACCGGACAACACGCGCACTACCACGGCATCGTCGATAACTTGGCGCGCAACGAACAAAGCCATCAGCTACAAACGTTTCCACGCCGTCTGCAAGACAATGGCTACGACACTGCATTCATTGGCAAATGGCATATGGGCAATGATGACAGTGCCAGACCTGGATTTTCCACCTGGGCGGGTATGCGCGGACAGGGCGAGGCAATCAACCCAACTTTTAATATCAATGGTGAGCGCACCCAGATTGATGGTTATGTCACCGACATCATGCATGACATGTCCATCGACTTTATAAATCAAGAGCGGGAAGGTCCGTTCTTACTTTATCTTTCCCATAAGGCGCTACACCCCAATGTGTTTCAAGCTGACGACGGCAGTGCAGCAGAGTTACCCGAAGGGCAGACCCGCAGTGGGTTTATCGCGGCGGATCGACATGTGGGAATGTATGCCAATGAATCTCCTCCGCGACGACAAAACTTTGGAGTCGCGCCCACTGACAAGCCAGCCTTGTATCGACAGATCAACGACATGCCACCTTTAGGCGAAGGCACGGTCACCCCTGATGTGACGATTCATCAACGACAAGAGATGTTGATGGCTATCGATGAAGGAATAGGGCGCTTATTGGATGAACTGGAAGCGCGCGGCGAGTTGGACGACACCCTGATTCTGTTCACTTCGGATCACGGTTACTGGTATGGCGAGCATGGGTTAGGCGCAGAACGCCGCATGGCCTATGAAGAAGGCATACGAATTCCGCTGATGATTCGCTATCCGAAGAAAGTTGAAGCAGGCATTCGGCCACAACCCATGGCGCTAACTCTGGATATCGCGCCAACATTGATTGAGTTCGCTGGGGCCGACATCGAGGAAGTACGACACGGTCGATCTTTGATGCCTATGCTGACCGGAGAGCCGGTCAATGATTGGCGCTCTTCTTTTATGATCGAATACTATTCCGATACGGTGTTCGAACGAATGGACCGCATGGGTTATAAGGCGGTACGTACCGGTCAACACAAGTACATTCGTTATGAAGATCTGGAAGGTGTAGATGAACTTTACGATCTGACAGCAGATCCATTTGAAACTCAAAACATTATTAACACGCCACAAGCAGCAGACCTGGTTACTGAGTTAGATGCTGAACTGAATCGCTTGATAGAAATTTCTTCAGAGTAAACATGAAAAAACTAAGCTTCTTAATGTTAAGCGTTTGCTTAGCGCACTTTTCTCATTCATTCGCAGTGGAGCCGGGCAGTGGTTTCGCCCTAATGTCCGACGGACCGGTGTGGTACGAGGTCATGGGTGACGGCGACGGTATTCCCATGATGGTGCTGCACGGCGGGCCCGGTGGTACCTCTTGTGGCTACACGCGATTGGCGCCGATGGGTGAACAACGCGCTGTTGTGCGTTATGACCAGTTGGGTGGCGGTCGGTCTGGACGTCCCGATGATATGAGTCTGTGGACCGTGGAAGGATTCGTTGATCGATTGCATACCCTGCGTAACGAGTTGGGATTGGATGAAATGCATCTGCTTGGTCACTCTTGGGGCGGTGCATTAGCGGCAGCCTATGTGTTGGAGAAAGGCACTGATGGCATTGTTTCCTTAACCTTGTCCTCACCTTTATTGAGTTCACCTGCCTGGATGGAAGATGCGAATTACTTGCGTTCCTTGCTGCCCATTGAAATGCAGGAAGCATTAGATGAACACGAGGCCGCCGGCACGATGGATCACGAAGATTACGAAGCGGCAACGGAAGAATTCTATCGACGCCATGTGCGGGGTCCGGGTGAGCGTTTGCCACCGTTGGAAGCCTGTGCTGGCGTAACCGGTAACAACATGATTTACGAATACATGTGGGGCAACACCGAGTTCAACGCGACCGGCACTCTGATTGATTTCGATTTAACACCGCGGCTTGGTGAGATTGATGTGCCGGTGTTGTTAGTAGCTGGCGAGCATGATGAGGCCCGACCGGAAAGAATGCGAGAGTTTCAAACCTTAATCGATGGCGCGCGGGTTGAGATTATTCCGGGTGCGGCCCATGGCACTATAAGTAGACAGACGGAACTCTACATCGAAATGCTTTCAGGTTTTCTATCAGACGCTGAAAAATGAAACTCAGTTCGATCAAATTTAGCTTTATTCCAGTAGTACTTTTGATTTCTGCTTGCGCGACTGAACCGAAATCAGAAAATGGCAAATCGGCAGGCAGGGCTGTAGTTCCGCGTTGCGTCATCAAAGGAAACATCTCCAGCTCTGGTGAACGGATCTATCATGTGCCGGGGCAAAGATACTATGCGGACACAGTGATTTCTCCGCGTCGAGGAGAAAGAATGTTTTGTACCGAGGCTGAGGCGCGCAGAGCAGGGTGGCGTAAAGCAAGAGTTTAATGAATCACTTCTTTGCAATGGGAGGCAGTCCGTGAATAAGCATCAACAACATACTCTGATTCTGTGGGGTATTGTCGGAACTTTGTTTGTTGCATTCCAGATTTGGCATGGCGCTTTTGAAACTCCGCTCACAGAAGAAGAGATTGATCGCCTTGCTGCTCGATTCCTCGAATTAAACCCAGGAGAGAACCGTGAAGAACTTAGGGCGTTTTTGGAGGAAGATGATGGCAAACCGGTGATCATGGTCAACGCCATCCTACTCCGCGATCGACCCGCCACCATCAATGGAAGAAACTTCGGCGATTCATCGGCTGCTGCTCTTAATGAATACACCTCTTTTGTGATCGGTTACTTGTTGCGTCGCGGCAGCTATCCACTCTGGACTGGTAGTGCTTTATTTGATTCGCTCGAAGTGTGGGGAATTGATAATGCAGAAGAGTGGACGACGGCGGCTTTGATGCGTTACCGCAGTCGCCGCGTCATGTTAGAGATGGCGACAAATCCTGAGTTTGTGCAATTTCACGATGCTAAAGAGGCAGCTATTGAAAAAACATTTGCCTATCCAACAGCCACTGGACTGGCAACCAGCAGTTTATCGCTGATGGTGAGTTTGGTGTTGTTGGTGATAGCGTTACTTGGACAGCTGCTACTTAATCGCCGCTCGACTGCTTAACAATAGTTACGATTTAGTAGAATCCTGCTTCAACAAGCACTAGTTCGAATTCCGCTAGCGCTTCTTCCGCTAGCACACGCTCTTCGATAAGCACTTCATATTCGACTTCCAGCTCGCCCCGAATTTCAGATAGCTCACGCATGTCCGCAAGTAGAGCAGCCCGTTCTTCGGCGGTAGTGTCTTCGAGGATGATGATGGATTCGATTTCGGCAACATCGGCATCGATGCCGGCAACATCATTGGCATTGGCTTCCAGCCTGCCGACAATGGTGTTGAGTTGACTCTGTAAATTAAAGAGTTCACTACCCAGTCGGTAGCCTTCCAGAAAATCAGGTTCTAGCTGGCTATTACACACGCCATTGTAGCGACCACCTGATTGTCCAATCTGGAAGCCTCGCAGTGGCTGGCAATATTCCACCAAGCCACGATCTCTTCCATCCTGCCAGGCAGCAAAGTCAGGAGTGATCCCAAATTCAGCGCAGGCGCGGCGGTAGTCACCGAATCGATCGCTGGCGCGGCCATCGGCGCCATCTTCATATCCCACGGCGGTCCAGTCGGAGTAGGCGCATTCCTCTTCGCTCATGACGGCGCAATTAGAGAGGACAATTAAGATCAGGTTATAGATAGTGAGTCTTTTGATATTCAATGTTTTCCGACTCCAGCACGAATGTTAGGGATCGCTGCTTATATTACAGCAGTTCTTGGTAATTTATTCGGCCCCATTTATCCTAGCTCAATGGCACAACACCAAAAAAGAAAGCCATTCGCTCAGCGTCGCCAATTGATGAAGGCTCTGGGGGATCGTGCGCCAAAATTCAGTTTGGCTATTGGTCCTCAATTTCCCCGCGGCAGCGATTACGCCACTGTTATACCTTTTCGGCGTTCGCTGATTTTCATTCTTATCTCTGGCGCATTCCTCGCTGTGTTCGCCTTGCCATTGATTGGTGTACTAAGTGAAGCATCCATGGCATTGGATGACGATTTATTTTCCCTGGTGGCCTTCTTGTTTGGATTGTTCTGGTCGCTGGGTTGGTCGGTGGGAGTCTTTATTCTCTTATTGGTGTTTCTGGCAGTGACCATTGGGCGAGAAACCCTTGCCGTAAAAAACAACGAACTGATTCTACGAATTGGCATTCCACTTATTGGTTTCGGTGCAACGTATTCAGCTTCAATGCTACGAAACATTCGCCGCCAGGGTCCTGATGAGATGACGGGTTTCGAATGGCGAGGTCATCATCTGGCTTTCGATTACGCCGGTGAAACTATTGCCTTTGGTTCAGCGATTGAAGGGCAACTCGCTGATGAGATGTTAAGTGAGTTGCGACGATTGTTTCCCGAGCAAGATTCGCCTGCGCCAAACATTCCCAAGCCAGCCGCTGATCTTGATGAAACAATTGAGCAGAGCGAAGCGCGTCGCGATTCCAAGTCTCCGTTTGAAGTAGAACCTGATTTTACCTGGCGCTCTATTTCATCGTTGGCGTTGATTGGCGCAAACATAGTGCCTTTGGCTGGTGTGCTGTTTCTCGGTTGGGACATTGGCGAGATCATGCTGCTGTTCTGGGCAGAGAGTGCCGTCATCGGTTTCTATAACTTAATAAAGATGGGGCACATTGCCAGTTGGGCGATCTTGTTTTACGGACCGTTCTTCGTTGGTCACTACGGTGGCTTCATGGTGGGTCACCTGTTGTTTATCTACGGCTTCTTTGGTGACAACTTTGCCGAAGGTGCAGACATTACCATTGGTCAGTTATCAACAGACCTTATGTTGTTGGCGCCGGCACTATTGGGATTCGTTATTAGCCATGGCATTTCTTACGTCACTAACTTTCGACAACGACGCGAATACGTGGGCATGGATGTGAGTAAACAAATGGGGCAGCCCTATAAGCGCATCATCATTATGCATCTCACCATTATCTTTGGCGGATTTGCTGCCATGGCTCTGGATACTGCACTGCCTGCCCTAATTCTGCTGGTGGTGCTGAAATTAGTGGCTGACTTGAATGCTCATATAAAGGAACATAGACCTCCTGCCTAATTCCCGGAATCGAGATTATGAAGTACGTAAAATATGGTGGATCTGCACTGGTGGTAATAATCCTCTTGCTGATAGTACTGGCGCCCGTTGGGCCAGTACCCGGGTTCTTTATTGGCGGCACCGCTACAGCCGCACCAGCGGTATGGCAGGACACCAGCCAATTGCATGAAGTTCAGCTACGAGTTGGCGGAGGCGTGCCCCGGGTTGTCATCATCTGGGTGGTGCAGATGGATAATGAGTTATATGTCGTAGGCGCCAACGAAAGTGGTTGGGTATCCAAGCTGGGTAACGGTGGCCCGGTAAGCCTGCGCATTGAAGGGTCAACCTATGAATTGACGGCCACACGTTTGACCTCGGGTCAGCTGCCAGTCATTCAGGCTTATCAAGATAAGTATCGACCAGACTACCCAGACATCGTTAATGGCATGGGTTCCCCTGACAATATGATTGCCGGTGCTGGGGTATTTCAGTTAAGCCGCTAAGTTAAACTACAAAATATCGATTGTGCATTTTTCACAAGGAAGACTTTATGCCTTTAGTAACACCATTAGATACAGATCATTCACCTGAAGTTGCGGAGTTAGCCAAGTTCTTTAATGAAACACTTGGGTTTTGCCCGAACAGTGTGTTGACCATGCAGCGTCGCCCGGACATTGCCAAGGCGTTTATCAATTTGAACAAAGCGGTGATGGCGAACGAAGCACGAGTCACCAGTGAACAGAAGCGATTGATTGGTTATATCACCAGCGCCAACACTGGATGCCGTTATTGTCAGGCTCACACTATCCTGGCAGCTCACCGTTACGGTGGTAGTGATGAGCGATTGGAAAACATCTGGGATTTTCGTACCAGTGATCTATACACCGATGGAGAAAAAGCGGCATTCGAATTTGCCTTAGCGGCTTCCGCTGTCCCCAATGCTGTCGATGATGACATCTCCAAAGCCTTGCATGAGCATTGGGATGATGGCGAGATCGTGGAGATTCTCGGCGTGATTGCCTTGTTTGGTTATCTCAATCGTTGGAATGACAGCATGGGTACGACCATGGAAGATGGTGCGGTAAATGCTGGTGAGACTTACCTGGGCAAGACAGACTGGGAGCGCGGCAAGCACGTTTGATCTGTAAAGTAGAGAGTCTGACTGAGAGTTTGACTAAAAGACTCTCTACTTAAATTCAGTTACTACCTGATCGATCTCACCGAAGATTGATTGTCCTGCTTTATCCAGCATGTGAATCTGAACGCGATCACCTACCTGCATGAACTCTGTCTCGGGTGCGCCATGCTCAATGGTTTCCAACATACGAATTTCAGCGAGGCAACAAGAGCCACTGCTACGATCAGTATTAGACACGGTACCTGAACCGATAATTGTTCCCGCGCCTAGTGAGCGCGTTTTCGCAGCGTGAGCAATAAGCTGCGCAAAGTCGAATGTCATATCGACACCGGCATTGGGCTCACCGATGAGATTGCCATTTAAGAACGTGCGCAGAGGGAGATGGACTTTGCGACCATCCCAGGCGTCACCTAATTCTTCTGGGGTAACGGCAGTAGGGGAAAAACTGCTGCTGGGTTTGGCTTGATAGAAACCAAAGCCTTTTGCTAATTCGCCAGGGATTAGATTTCTAAGGGACACATCATTCACCAACATGATGAGCTTGATGTGTTGCGCGGCATCGTCTGCACTAATGCCCATCGGCACATCATCTACGATCACTGCAACTTCTGCTTCGAGATCCATGCCCCAGGCAACATCGCCCATAGGAATGGGTTCATGTGGTGCAAGAAACGTGTCGGATCCGCCTTGATACATGAGTGGGTCAGTCCAGAATGACTCTGGCATTTCCGCGCCCCGAGCCTTACGCACTAGCTCCACGTGATTGACATAGGCACTGCCATCTACCCAGTGAAAGGAGCGGGGTAGCGGTGAAGCACAGGACTCCGGTGCGAAAGAATTCCGTTCAAGTTCGCCTGCTTCAAGTTGGTCCGATAATGCCTGCAATTTCGGTGCACAGTCTTGCCAGTTGTCCAATGCAGATTGCATTGTCGGCGCTATCGAATCGGCTATTACATATTCAGTCAGTGCGGAATTGACGACGATCAGTTGACCATCGCGGCCACTGTTAAGTGAAGCGAGTTTCATTGGATGAGTCTGTTTCGTTAGTCGTTGTTTTCGTGCAACCAGGCAGCATGTTGTGGCGCGCGCTTGGTGCGACTCCATTCTTCAATCATGTCAGGTGCAACTTCGTGTAAGCGCTCCAACATACCTGGCTCATCTGTATTAGCAGCGAGTTCCAGACGATGACCATTTGGATCGAAAAAATAGATCGATTTAAAAATGGTGTGATTCACCGGACCAAGAACATCTAGTCCTGCTGCCTCAATGCGTTCTTTTGCAGCAAGAAGGGCATCCATGTCTTCTACTTTGAATGCAATGTGCTGCACCCAGGCTGGCGTGTTGGGATCTTTGCCCATGTCGGCTGAGTTGGGCAGTTCGAAAAACGCCAGAACGTTACCATTTCCTGCATCCATAAAGATGTGCATATATGGATCAGGCTCACCGGTAGAAGGAACCTGGTTTTCCGCGATCGCCAGTTGAAAGTCCATACCAAGCACTTCTTGATAGAAGTTAACGGTCTCTTTCGCGTCGTTGCAGCGATAGGCTACGTGATGAATACCTTGTAGATTCATGATGGCCTCCTAAGATGCCTTGTCGATACTGCCGCGCCGTAATTGATCTCGTTCCATTGACTCGAATAAGGCTTTGAAATTGCCTTCGCCGAATCCTTCATCGCGCTTGCGTTGAATGAATTCAAAAAACACCGGGCCTACCATGGCTTCTGAGAATATCTGCAACAAGATTCGCGGATCATCTTGATGAGTGGAACCATCCATTAGAATGCCGCGGCTCTGCAGTTCTTCCACAGGTTCGCCATGACCAGGCAAACGCTCTTCCAACATTTCATAATAGGTTTCAGGCGGTGCGGTCATGAATGGCAGACCGAGTGCCTTTAACTGATCCCAGGTTTCGAAGATATCGTCACAGGCGAATGCGATGTGCTGAATGCCTTCACCGTTGTAAGCCATCAAAAATTCTTCAATCTGACCACCTTGTGTGGCTTCCTCATTAAGAGGAATTCTTATCTTGCCATCGGGTGCTGACATGGCGCGGGATAATAGTCCGGTGTATTCACCTTTAATATCGAAGAAGCGTACTTCGCGAAAATTAAAAATCTTTTCGTAGAATCCAGCCCAATAGTCCATGCGCCCGCGATACACATTGTGAGTTAGGTGATCGATTGCGTTTAAACCACAACCTGTAGGATGGCGATCCACGCCTTCCAGGAAATGAAAGTCGATATCGTAAATGGAATTGCCTTCGCCATAACGATCGATCAAATAGAGTGGGGCGCCGCCTATGCCTTTAATGGCTGGAAGTCGTAACTCCATCGGGCCCGTTTCAATATCCATTGGTTGCGCGCCGAGTTCCAACGCTCGTGTATAAGCGTGATGCGAATCCTTTACCCGAAACGCCATGCCGCAGGCAGACGGTCCATGTTCGTCGGCGAAGTAATAGGCATAGCAATTAGGTTCGTAATTGATGATGAAGTTGACGTCATTTTGGCGCCATAACGTCACGTCTTTCGAGCGGTGGTTAGCCACATGGGTGAAACCCAACATGGTAAATACGGGTTCCAGCAGGCCTTTTTCCTGGGCTGAAAATTCGACGAACTCAAAGCCGTCCAGGCCCATGGGATTGTTGATTGTGTCTGTCATTGGAGTGCTCACTTTCGACAGGATCGATATTAGTTGCGATAACAACTAATATTAGTTGCAATTGCAACTATTGTCAATCAAGATGCTCCGATGGCGAAATCCAAACCAAAGCAGGGCGGTGAAACCCCCACCATCCTTCAGCTGGAGCGATATCTCCCTTACCGCCTGTCCATTCTGTCTAACCGGGTCAGTAGCCGGGTGGCGGAGACTTACAGCGACAAATTTGCCCTCTCAATCACGGAGTGGCGCATCATGGCGGTGTTGGGTGAGTACCCAGGAATCTCAGCTGACGAGGTGTCATTAAAGACTCAGATTGAGAAATCCATTCTCAGCCGTGCCATCAACAAGTTACTAAGTCGTCATTTCGTGGCGCGGGAATTCGATCCTGCTGATCGTCGTCGTTCAATGTTGTCACTCACCAAGACAGGCAAGTCTGTCTACGATGAGATTGTTCCTGTTGCTTATGAATTTGAGCAGGAGTTATTGGAATGCTTCAGTGATGCAGAGCGGCAAGAGTTCAGTGAGCTAGTCGACAAACTTTTCGAGCACGCCGACGATCTGCATCGTACCAAGTAAGATTCAGTCATTTTGAATCGATAGATGACTATTCTTTCGCTCCAATGCAATCGACTTCAACTCGTGCATTAAAAGCCAATCCCGATGTGCCAAAAGCACTCCTTGCCGGATAACGACCAGCCTCGAAGTAATCTGCATATACTTGATTAAACGCATCCCACTCGGCCATGTCGGCCAGGAAGACAGTGCATTTCACCAAGTTAGTCAGGTCGTAGCCGTGAGCATTTAACGAGGTGCGGATGTTTTCCATAACCTGT
Organism: uncultured Pseudohongiella sp.; assembly: GCA_965262465.1. Lineage (GTDB taxonomy): Bacteria > Pseudomonadota > Gammaproteobacteria > Pseudomonadales > Pseudohongiellaceae > UBA9145. Next base: position 819,707 of record OZ253535.1, read on the forward strand.
CGAGTTTCGCCTGCGATGCCACCTTCTGCTATTTCCAAAGTGCCAGGAAGATTGCCGATTTGGCCTGACAGCAATAGCAGGTCACCCACCACTACGACTTCAGAAAATGGCAGAGTCGAAGGGAGCACTTGACCCGAATTTAAGAATTCGGACTCAGCATGTAGCGCCGATGAGCAAAAAATGAAAAGTGAGCCAAGGATAAAACGGCGGATGTTTTTCATAGGAAATTCTCTCTTAGTATAATTAGGGATTAAGCGCGACCGAGCGCTTCGATGACGCGATCAATATCATTCATGTCGTTAAAAAACGAAGGTGAGATTCGAAAGCGATCGTTGTAGGTTGAGATAGCGATGTTTGCTTGTGTAAGTTGTGCATTCAGAGATTGCGCATCGCGATAGATGAAACTCACGATAGGAGATTCAGTGCCTTCTGGGGTGTAAGGGCGAAAGCCTCTTTCGCGTAATGTGGTTTGTAGTGCTTCAATCAGTGGTTGTCGATAGGCTTGCAGTGATTCAACACTGGTGTCCAAGATCATGTCGAGAGATACATTTATGCCTGCTTCGATCATGCGAGGCGGGAAAGATCCATTGAAGATTCGTGCTATGCCATCCCGTTGGTCACTACGATAAGGTGGAGCACCAGATGGATCGAACGGATACATTCGAGTTTCGGGCGTCACAAAATTATTCGTTTGCAGGTATCCATACCAGGGTTGAATGAGTTCCTCGGCGAGTCGGTTGTCGGCATACAAGAACGATAATCCAAAATCTCCCATCAGCCATTTGTAAGTTCCACAGCATGCGAAGTCGATGCCCATGGCTTTGACATCAATTGGCGTATTCCCAACTGATTGCATAATGTCGACATAGAGTTTTGCATTACCACTATGAGCAAGATCACTCAGTGCTTTAATGTCGTGCACAAATCCGTTGATCCAGGACACATGAGATACCGCAATCAATACGGTGTCATTGGTCATTGCCTCTTCATACTGGCTGAGAGATACACTACCGTCTTGTTGCATGGGAAGAATGACGACATCCATGCCACGCTGTTCTAGCTGCTCGTAAAGGTAGAAAGATCCCATGAAATGCAGCGCATCAGTGATGATCCGGCCACCGCGTTCTGGCAGTCCTAAGGCCTGGGTGATCAGGTTCTCTCCCAGAGATGTGCTCGGAGCGTAAGTTATCTCTTCGTTATCGGCATTAATGAGCTGCGCAAACTTGGCGCGCACCTCAGCAGAAACGCTGGCGGATTGGCCTATTGTTACACCATCGATATAGCCTCGAATCGCGTCAGCAGCCGCTATAGTCATTGGATGGTGAGACGCATTATCGAGGTAGGTGCCAGTGAGATTTGGAAACGACTGCGAGTCAGGAGATTGATTGGGCAGTAGAGACGGAACCTGGGTGAAGCCATGAGGACTGAGAGCGGCTGCCGTAAGAGAAGTCAGGCCAGCCAGGACGTCACGTCGAGAGTGCTTCATACCATCGCCTTTTATAGAATTCTTATTATTGCTTTGAGTGTATCAAAACCCGGGTTTTGAGTATTTCTAATAATTATGGTGAGATGGCTGCTTCTTTCTTCTTTATTAGCTGTGACAATAGATTATGAACAGTGAATCTCGCCGCCAATTTCTCCAGGCCATGGCCGTTGCCGCACCTACTTTAATGGTTACCAACAGGCTTGCGGCACAAATTCCCGATACGGTTAATCCAGGAGTCGGCCCTCTACCCACTGAATGGCTACCTGCTGGAGTTCGTTCACGCTTTGTTGATGATGTGAACGGATTGCGCATGCATGTATTGGAAGCGGGAGATGATTCCGGCAATAGTCCCGCCTTGGTGTTGCTGCATGGGTTTCCCGAACTGGCTTATAGCTGGCGCAAGATCATGATGCCTTTAGCTAATGCGGGTTATCACGTCATCGTACCTGACTTGCGTGGCTATGGTCGCACCACTGGTTGGAGTAGCGACTACGATACTGATCTCACTCCATTTCATATGTTGAACAAAGTGCGCGATGTAATCGGGCTAATATATGCATACGGTTACGATCATGTTGATGGTGTTATTGGTCATGACTTTGGTTCGCCATTGGCAGCCTGGTGTGCGGTAACGCGCCCCGATATTTTTCAATCGGTAGTAATGATGAGTGCGCCGTTTGGTGGTACTCCTTCTATTCCGTTCGACACGATTCGCAATCCTCGTCCAGCGAATAGTGGTTCAAACATTTACGACGACCTGGCGAACTTGTCGCGACCACGCAAACATTATCAACGCTACTATCAAACACGGGAAGCCAACGACAATATGTGGAAGGCTGAGCAGGGACTGAGTAATTTTATCCGCGCGTACTACCATCATAAGAGTGCGGATTGGGAAGATAATCAACCTTACCCTCTGGCTGCTCGCACTGCTTCAGAGTGGGCCAAGATGCCCACTTACTACATCATGGATTTAGATGAGGGCATGGCGGAAACCGTCGCCAAAGTGATGCCTACTCAAGCCGAAATTGCGGCGAATGACTGGTTACCGAATTCAGAGCTGGCGGTGTATGCCACGGAATTTGGGCGTACAGGATTTCAGGGTGGATTGAATAGTTATCGCATGGGCTCATCAGGCATTAACCAGGCCGAGTCTCAACTTTATGCAGGTCGGACTATCGATCAGCCCAGTCTGTTTATTTCCGGAGCTAGCGATTGGGGCACCTATCAAAATCCTGGCTCGGTGGATCGCATGCAGGAAAGCGCCTGCACTGATATGCGCGGTGTTCACCTGGTTGAGGGAGCGGGACACTGGGTGCAGCAGGAACAACCGGAAGAGACGTCGCGTTTGATCTTGGAATTCCTGCAAGAAATTTCCTGAAGGCTCGAGCGCTCTTCTTTCCTTATTATTCTTTCTATAAGTGCTTAGGCTCGCTCATCTTTAGGTGAGGCTAAGCATATATAAGAAGTAATGCTGTGCACTTGTGATTGCGTGCCAAGAACATCTGCATGGAAAGTTTTGTAAGCACCCAAGTCTGGTACTTCGACTCGTAGCAGATATTCCACTGCGCCAGTCACGTTGTGACATTCTCTCACCATAGTTGAGCGCTCCATCGCGCGCTCAAATGCAGCCGCATCTTTCTTTAAATGCTCAGAGAGTCCTACCAGTACAAAAACAGTAATCGCCGCACCGCGAACACTTGGATTGATAACCGCTCGGTATCCTTCAATAACACCACTGTTTTCTAATTCCTGAACTCTCCGCAGGCAGGCAGAAGGGGACAATCCCACCCTGTCTGCCAGTTCTACATTGCTGATTCGTGCATCTTGCTGCAGTTCGTGCAATATATTTTCGTTGATTTGATCTAATTCAGTCATATGTTGCTCATTTGAATAGATTTTGACCAATAATAACAACAAAATTCGCCAATAAAGCAACTAATATTGCAAATACAGCCTACCAATTTGCAATGGAGCATGATCAATGAATGCAATGCAGGAATTTCAATCTCTTCACCATGACATAACCAGTGAGTTCGGTTTTCTGACTCCTGATCATGCGCAGTCTTCACAGCTGCCGGAGGAATTGCAGCAAATAAGAAGCGCTGCTTTAGAACTGCCGTATACGCTGGTTACAGGTCGCGTTAGGCAATTCTTAAATGCTCTGCCGCAAGTAGATGTAAACGAATTTTGCCGCACTGCCTCAGTCGGTGAGTTGAAGCTGGCGATGGTGCATTACACGTTTTTGATTCAGGCCTATGTGTGGGGAGAACCTGATGCACCGCAAGTGCTACCTGCGAATCTCGCAGTGCCTGCATGGCAAATCGGTCAGGCTCTAGGGCAGCCTCCTTTGCTTACCTATTCAAACTATGTGTTAGACAACTGGGCAAGAATTGAATCTGAGGGTCCTGTAGATCTGTCTAACGTAGTGATGCAACAGCCATTCCTGGGCGGGCAGGACGAAGCATGGTTTGTTTTGATTCATGTAGCGATTGAAGCAAAGGCTGGGCCTATGCTGGCTGACATTCCTAAACTTATGCATGCAGCCAGTAAAAAAGATACCTCTCAGCTGTTAACACAATTGCAGCAAGTTGCTTCCACTTGGGATGGTATGAATGAGATTTTTGATCGCATGCCCGAGCGTTGTGATCCCTATATCTATTTCAATCGCGTGCGACCATGGATTCACGGTTGGAAAGATAATCCGTCGATGAAAGAAGGGCTGGTTTACGAGGGAGTACAAGACGTCAACGGCAAGCCGCAAGTGTTTCGTGGACAGACTGGATCCCAATCTTCAATTATGCCCACCATGGATGCGTTGTTTGGCATTGGTCATGCGCAAGATCCCTTGCGTGTTTATCTGGATGAATTGCATCGATATCGCCCACCAGCCCATCGTGCATTTATTGAGCGCGTCAGAGAAGAAAGCGAGTTACGGTCATGTGTGTCACAGTTGCAGAGTGCTGAGATAACAGAGTGCTATAACCAATGCATACTGAATGCGACACAGTTTCGAACTCGGCATCTCGAGTATGCGGCGAGCTACATCAATAAGCAGAGTCGAAATTCAGAAGGGAATGCTGCTGATATCGGAACCGGTGGCACGCCTTTCATGAAGTATTTGAAAAAGCATCGGGACGAGGCTGCTGCCCAATTGTTGTAATCACATCCTATGCTTTGCCAGGGGCTAGTAAGAGCTCAGCTTAGAGCAGTTTAATGCTCTGAATCGTTTCTCCTAGAGCTGCATTTTGTAGTATTGTGCGTACCAAGGTCGCACAATTAGGAAAGATCATGAGAAATCTTATTAGTTGCCTGGCAATGGCCTACGTCACCACCCTTGCTGGTAGTGCCGCTGCTCACCATAGCTTCGCCGCCGAGTTTTCCTACGAAGACTTCGGAAGCCGAGAAGGCGAAGTAGTGGAAATTCATTTCGTAAATCCTCATGCCCGTATTTTCTTTTCCGTCACTAACGATGCTGGTGAAGAAGAAATATGGGACGCCCAAACTTTTCCACCGCGTAATCTCATTGCCGCAGGTTGGAATCGCGACACAATCAACATCGGTGATCGAATTACCATCGAAGGCAATCTTGGTTTAGAAGGCAGCCTTAAACTCTGGATTATTTCCATGATTCTGGAAGATGGTACGGTCATCTATCCTAATGGTGGTCGAGCGAACTAGTAAGATAAGAATAACAACGATGAAGAATCTAATTGGATGTTTGGCACTTGCCTATGTATCTACCCTGACTGGTAGTGCAACTGCCCATCACAGTTTTGCCGCTGAGTTCTCATACGAAGACTTCGGAAGCCGAGAAGGTGAAGTGTTAGAAGTTCACTTTGTGAACCCTCATGCTCGAGTTTTCTTCTCGGTAACCAATGAAGATGGTGAAGAAGAAATTTGGGATGGACAGACTGTCGCTCCTCGAGCACTAATCTCAAACGGCTGGAATCGAGACACAATTAAAGTCGGTGATCACATATCAGTAGAGGGTAATCTTGGACTGGAAGGCAGTTTAAAAATCTGGATTGTTTCCATGACGTTGAATGGCGAGACTGTCATATACCCTGATGGAGGAGGAGTTAACTAATGCGCAATACTCTCATCAAATTTATAGCGTTAGCGTGGCTCGTTGTATCGGGTAATTCATTCGCGCAGTTGGAAGAATTGAGAGGCGAATGGTTTCTCACCATCAATCACATTACCGAACGATTAGGCATCATATCGTTTGAACGGCGCGATGGAGAATTGCGCGGATTTGTTGACGGCGGCCCAATCGAATATTCATTTGAAGATGGTGAATTGCGCATGGTTGTCGACTATCGCAATGGTGGTGGCCGCTTACTCAGTCGAACATTTACCGGCACGCTCGATGGTGATTCACTATCAGGCACGTTGGTTGCTCCCCATGATGATTCAACCGGCACCTGGTATGCGTCTCGGGTAGAGCCTCTTACTGTCTTGCCACCAGATCCAGTTGATATGAGTGGGGTATGGTCACGTATCTCTGCTGGTATGGAAAAAGTATTTCTTGATTACACTGATTCGGCGCAAGTCAAAGTTGATGGTTACAGCTACTTAGATGATCCGGGATTGCGCTGCGTATCCCCTGGATTAGTCAGACTTTCTGGCTGGCCGTATCCCATGGAAATTCTGCATGACGATGATCAGACGACTATTCTCTACGAGAGCTATCGTGAAGTGCGTCGTGTGTATATGGATGATCGAGAGTCACCTGAGTTTTTTCCTAACTCAGCGATGGGATACTCCAATGGTCATTGGGAAGGTAGCACCTTGGTGATTGAAACTTCTCTACTCAAGCCTGGATTTGTGGATCAGGCTGGCCAACCGATTTCTGAAAACGCACGTGTGGTAGAACGAATTACTATGAGCGAAGATGGTCAAAATCTTCGCAGCATCCTGACTCTGCACGATCCGGAAAACTACAACAGCCCAATCATTCGCTATCGTCAGTGGCGCAAGACTCCGGATGTCACCATGATGGAATATGATTGTGATTCATATCCGTTCTATCGTGGACTACAACTGGAAGGAAACCTGGAAGAGTTTATGGATCGCATGCGCGATCAGCTTTCTAGTTTTTAACTCGGCTTAGGAATTACATTACATCTCAATTGATTGAAACGGGAAGTTTCGCAACCTCCCGTTTTTTGTTTTAGGTACTCTCATGAAAATCCCGCACTCTGTTTCTCATTCAACGACCTTCTTACTATCAATGGCAATTGGTACTTGGGCGACTTTGGCTCACGCTCAAACAATCACCCTGGAGCAAGCCATGGCTGATCCCGATTGGATTGGTCGAGCGCCGCAGCAACCTTATTGGTCTGATGATTCTGACTCGGTGTACTTCACGCAAAAACGGGAAGGCTCACGAGAGACCGATTTGTTTCGCCTGTCAGCTGATGGGGGTGAGTTGGAGTTAGTTGAACCAGCAGCTCGAGCCGAGGTGGACGTGGCGGGCGGTGACTACTCATCCAACCGCCGATTAAAGACTTACAGCCGGGCAGGGGATGTGTTTGTTAGAAATGTGCGCAACGGAGACATTACTCAACTCACACGAACTGCAGCTAATGAGACCAATCCTCGATTTAGTGCCGATGATGAGCGAGTTATATTTCAACGCGGCAACACTGTTTTCGTGCGCGATCTCGATTCAGGCTTGGAATACCAGGCGGCAGATATTCGCCTGGAAGATGTTCCCGATACAGATCCGGAAGATGATTACCTCACACAGCAACAGCTAAGACTGTTCGATATTGTTCGACTCGATCGGCAACGAGAAGAACTCGCAACGGAGCAAAGCGAGTTACTGCGCTCGGCTGATCAATCTCGCTTAGCACTGCCTTACTATCTCGGCGCAAATAGCGAGATTATCGATGCTTCCTTGTCGCCGAATGAGCGTTGGATGTTGGTGACATTGCGCGACATCACCGAACAGGACGATGGCCGTGATGGCACTATGCCGAATTACGTCACCGCATCAGGCTATGTAGAGAATCGAGAGGTGCGAACTCGGGTTGGAACAACCGACTTCGCGAATCAACAACTGTTTTTGTTCGATTTAATGACGCACGAATATGCGGAAGTAGATTTGTCTGCTTTGCCTGATCGATCTGGGGATCCCCTGGCGCGTCAGCTCGGTGAAGAGTCCGATGATGATTCTGAACCGCGTGATATTCGCGTGTTTTCCGAATGGTCAGACAATGGTGAACGCGCAATTCTGCAAGCACTAAGCAGAGACAACAAAGATCGCTGGTTGGTGGGCTTGGAACTCAATGGTCTAAGCTTCGCCGCGTTGGAAACAGCTGCTAGCGAAGATGAACAAGACAAAACCGATGAGAGTTTGCGGGCCGCATTGACAATGGATTCGAAGCACTTGTCATTAGTTCATCACCAACATGATCCAGCCTGGATAAATCTTCGCGGATTTATTGATGTTGGCTTCCTACCAGATAACGAGACAGTTTATTTTCTATCGGAAGCCGATGGTTACGGTCATTTGTATCTAAGCGAAGGAGGTGCTGAGCGCCAGGTTACCGCTGGTAAGTTTGAAGTGCTGGACCTCACCGTCAATCAGGATGGCGATGCGATTTATTTTCGCGGCAACCTGGAGCATCCCACTATATGGGAAATTTATCGGGTTGATTTAGATGATGGTGCAATAGATCGATTAACTGAGTTGGGCGGACTCAACAGCTATGTGCTTTCTCCCGACGAATCGAAGTTGCTAGTAACTCATAGTGAAGCGCTGCAACCTCCGGAACTCTTTGTGCAAAACGCTCGAACTGGAGCCACTGCAACACGAATCACTAATACAGTCAGTGATGAGTTTGTTGCAATCGATTGGGCGCAACCAGAATTTATCGAAGTTCCTTCTTCTTATGTAAGCGATCCGATTCATTCTCGAGTGTATACGCCTGACGACAGTAACTCTTCACGGCCTGCTGTGGTGTTTATTCATGGGGCAGGGTATTTACAAAACGCTCATCAAGGCTGGTCCAATTATTTTCGAGAATTCATGTTCCATAGCTTCCTGGTGCAACAGGGGTATGTGGTGTTGGACATGGATTATCGTGCCTCCAGCGGTTACGGACGGGATTGGCGCACAGCTATCTATCAACAAATGGGCACACCAGAAGTTCAAGATTTGAGAGACGGTGTTAATTGGCTGGTTGCAAACAAGAATGTGGATCGTGATCGGGTGTGCACTTACGGTGGTTCATACGGTGGCTTCCTGACTTTGATGTCATTGTTTAATGAGCCAGACCTGTTTGCCTGCGGTGCGGCTTTGCGACCAGTAACGGATTGGGCTGCTTACAATCATGGGTACACGTCTAATATCTTAAACATTCCTGAATTGGATCCTGGCTCCTATGAGCGCAGCTCACCGATCGAATTTGCTGAGGGATTGGAAAAGCCGTTGCTCATTGCGCACGGCATGCAGGATGACAATGTGTTTTTTCAGGATTCGGTGCGTCTGGTGCAGCGTTTGATTGAGCTGGAAAAGGAAAACTGGGAGATGGCGATCTATCCTATCGAACCCCATGGTTTCCGCGAACCAAGCAGTTGGCTGGATGAATATCGGCGGATCTATAAGCTGGTCAAGGAGACCGTCGGAGAGTAAGGAAATCAGGGCACAAATTACAGGAAAATAGGGGGTTCAGAGCGCTTTTGGTTCCCGATTCTGAGGCGTATACTCGGGTCAAACGGCAGTATTTTCGACATTCCTCATCAAGAAGGAGCGAACCATGAGTTCTAAGAAAACTGATCGCAGGGATTTCCTCAAGAAAGGCGCCGCAATGGCAGGCGCGGCGGCGCTTGGAGCCGCATCCCGTTCCGCCACCGGACAGCTCCCGGGGCCAGAATCTCAAATCCCGGGTACCCCTGAATTAGTTGCCTATGGCAAGCGCTCCCGCTTTGTTAATTCCGAGCGCATCCCCCATGGTGGCAGACCGTCACCAGACACTTTCGGGCTGGATTTTCACATTGCCACACCACTGCAAGATCAGGTGGGATTGATCACTCCATCTTCTTTGCATTATGTGGGAACGACCCGTGGCTCCTTTGTGCCGGATATCGATCCGGACAAACATCGTCTAATGATCCATGGCATGGTGGACAATCCGTTGGTATTCACTATGGAAGAATTAAAGCGTCTTCCTTCTGTTACCCGTTTGCACTTTATTGAGTGTGCTGGCAACCGCGCCAGATCCAGCCATGTCACTGTGCAAGAAACTCATGGCATGACCAGCTGTGCTGAATGGACCGGTGTCTTGCTTTCAACATTATTAGAAGAAGCAGGTGTGCAAGACGGTGGCGACTGGATCATTGCCGAAGGTGTGGAAGAAGTGTTGGGAACTTCGAGTATTCCAATGACCAAAGCCATGGCGGATTGTATTGTGTGTTATGGCATGAACGGTGAACCGGTTAGACCACAACAAGGTTTTCCATTGCGTCTCATCGTTCCCGGTGGGGAAGGAATCTTGAACGTGAAGTGGTTGCGCCGCATTAAAGTGGTGGATCAGTTCTACATGACCTACAACGACTACGGACATCTACGACAAGATGCAGACGACGCTGCACTGAGCCTGCAAATCGGACCGAAGTCGGTAATCACCTATCCATCCGGTGGACAGCAACTTCCTGGAAAAGGTTTTTATGAAGTACGTGGATTAGCCTGGTCAGGTGGTGGCCGAGTTGCACGCGTTGAAGTGACGACTGATGGCGGCGCAACCTGGTTTGATGCCGACATTCGCGGCGAAGCGCATCCTCATGCCCACACTGCATTTAGTTTTAACTGGACCTGGGATGGCGAGCCTTGCGAATTGCGGTCTCGTTGTATTGATGAATTAGGGTCTATTCAACCTACACGAGAAGAAGCCATTTCCTATTGGGATGACAAGGGTGGTTCGAATCGCGTGAAAGGGCAGGACAATTCGATTCAACCATGGCGTATCGATGCTGACGGAAGTGTGCACAATGCGCTTTCTTAAATTACTCATCGCACTCGGCGCAGTCGTTGGATTCGCCATTGGAATTACAAGCCAGGCACAATCTCCAAAATTTGGTTTGGGCCGCGCACCTACGGATGCAGAAATCGAAGCGTGGGACATTTCTATCTCTCCAATAACTGGTGATGAACTTCCCATTGGACGCGGCAATGCGGACCAGGGTTCCGAATTGTTTCTCTCCAAAGGCTGCGCTGGTTGTCATGGCACAGATGGTCAAGGCATGTTGGCGCCGCGCCTGGTGAAACGCGATATTCCAACTCCAGATAATCCCTGGCTATGGGGAAGGGTGCTGCCTATCCGTGCGCCTTATGCGCCAGTGATTTGGGACTACATTAATCGCGGTATGCCTCTCGGTGCTGAAGGGTCGCTTACACCGGATGAAGTGTATGCCTTAACTGCTTTCCTGCTGTACTTGAACGATGTAATCGAAGACGACCAGATGATGTTGGATCAAGACAGCTTGCCAGAGATTCAAATGCCTAATCGTGATACCTGGGCTCCATTGCCCGAATGGTTGCCGAATCAACCCAGGTTGCCTGGTTATCCTTATTAAGTATTGAAGGACAAACAAGGGTCAGAGTAAAAGCAGACGTTTGTGTTTTTGCTCTGATCCTTTTTAGTTGAGAAATAAGAAAAAACTTAAAGTCTAGAAATAAACATTACACATTGGAGTGAACCCATGACCAGATTGCTTTTTATTCTGGCGACTCTTTTTTTGGTTGCTTGTTCTGATCAATCGACTGCGCCAACTACCGAGCAAAGTGCGAGCGCAGAACCGGCAAGTGGAACCGCGATAACCAACGTTACCGTAATCGATGCGGTTAATGGCGTGCGAGACAATCAAACAGTAGTGTTTGATGGTGATGAAATAGTTGCGGTACAAGCCGCCGGAGCCGAGCTGAATGTAGTGTCCTCTATCGATGGTTCCGGTCAATATCTTATTCCTGGTCTGTGGGACTTCCATGTGCATCTCACTTATGACGATCGACTCACGGCTGTTATGCCAGAAATGTTTCTTTCTTATGGGATTACCAGTGTGCGAGATACTGGCGGTTTAATGCATGAAATTCTTCCTGTGGTAGAAACCATGCAGGCCGAGGGTGCGGTAGCGCCTCGAGTGTTCTTCGCCGGACCACTATTGGATGGTGAGTTCGTTGTTTATGACGGTGATGGTCGACCTGAGATTGGCGTATCGGTACCGACTATTGAAGCGGCGCGACAACAGGTCACACAGATGAAAGAAATGGGTGTGAATTTCATTAAGGTCTATGAAATGGTCACGCCGGAAGTGTTTGATGCCTTGATTACTGTGGCTAACGAACTGGATTTGCCGATCGATTCCCATGTGCCCTTATCGATGCGTGCGCGAGTTGCCGGTGCCGAAGTGAGTTCGATTGAACATCTGCGCAACATCGAGATGGATTGTGCGGCCAATGCAGAAGAGCTGCATGCTACCCGAATGGAACTGCTACGTAATGAAGATGGCTTGCCTGGAGCGCAATTACGATCGTCTATGCATTCGGCACAGCGCATCCCTGCAATTCAAAATTACGATGAAGCGCAATGCGATATGGTTATTGCAGCCTTGAATGACACGGTGATGGTACCAACTCTTAGACTGAATTCATTTATGTTGGTGCCACCCTGGCAGCGTGACGATTGGGCTGATGCCTTGTCTCGGTTACCAGCAGATGTGGAAGAAGATTGGACAATGCAAACTGCCAATCGCAGCGTAGCACCAGCAGGCGATCCAACCTTTGCTGAATGGAGTCTGTTTTTAACTGAACGCATGCATAATGCTGGAGTACCGTTTGGTGCAGGCACCGATGTTCCAATTAATTTATCGGTTCCTGGTTATAGTCTGCATTCAGAATTAGATATGTTAGTGCGGGCAGGCTTAACTCCGATGGAAGCACTGGAAGCAGCAACACTAGAACCTGCAAAGTTTTTTGGTTTGGAAGCTGAGATGGGTTCAATCACTGAGGGACAAGTTGCGGACATGGTGCTGCTGGATGCCAATCCATTAGATGACATCAATAACACCAAACGCATTTCCCAGGTGATCAGCAAAGGCCAATTGATTAACTAGTTATGAAAGCGAATACCACTATGAAGCATCGCAAAATCATTCCACTCATTGCAGCCGCAGCATTAACACTGACGAGTGCCGTGCACGCAGCAGACGAAGCGCTGAAATCAGCGATCAACGATTACTACGACGATCATCTCTATGATTTGTTCGTCTGGTTCCATCAAAACCCAGAACTCAGCTTTCTTGAGAACAATACTGCAGCGCGTTTGGCGCAAGAGTTACGCGAACTTGGTGTTGAAGTGACGGAAGGTATTGGGCGTACCGGATTGGTTGGCATTATCGAGAATGGACCAGGTCCCCTGGTAATGATTCGGGCCGACATGGATGGTTTACCGGTTCTCGAGAACAATGGCTTGTCCTATGCTTCCCGCATACGACAGACCAATCTGGAGGGTGAAGAATTGCCCGTTATGCATGCCTGTGGCCACGATATGCATATGACTTCTCTGGTTGGTACTACAAAGATGCTAATGGATAACCGCGACAAGTGGAGCGGCACCGTCATGCTAGTAGGGCAGCCGGCGGAAGAAATTATCAATGGCGCGAAAGAAATGATCGCAGATGGTCTTTATGAACGCTGGGGTGTGCCAGATTACGGCATCGGTTTGCATGTGGGTTCGGGCAGCTTACTGGGCAAAGTGACGGTGCGCGAAGGGATTACTGGCTCTAGCAGCGACAGCGTCGACATCAAGATGCGTGGTATTGGTGGGCATGGTGCCTACCCGCAGAACACTATTGACCCTATCTACATGTCATCCCAATTGGTCATCGCACTGCAAGGAATCATTACACGTCAAATAAGTCCACTGGCACCAGCTGTTATTACTGTGGGTGCGATTTCGGGCGGCAGTAAACACAACATCATTTCCAATGAAGTTGATCTGCAATTGACCGTTCGTACCGATTCAGAAGAAGTCCGTACGGAAGTTCTGCAAGCAATTGAAGATACGGCTAATGGTATTGCGCGTATGAATGGCATCCCTGACGACTTGATGCCAATTGTTTCTGTTGGTTTTGAAAGTGTGGCAACCAATGTTAATGACAATCCAACAGTGCAGCGACTGCTGCCTGTCTGGGAAGAGCAATTGGGATACAACCCGCTGGAAACGTCGCCTCGTCCAGGAATGGGCGGTGAAGATTTTGCGGAATATGGGCAGACGGAACACGATGTGCCCACGGTTTTCTTCAATGTTGGAGGGACGCCGGCAGATCTTATGGCAGAAATCGAAGCTGGAACCCGAACTGCACCACCACACCATTCAGAATTTTTCTTCATCGATCCGGAATCGGTGAAGGCTGGAGTAGAAGCGACGTACACTGCTGCCATTGAGCTATTGAACAACGGATAATCGTAGATTGTTTTTAGTCGTGAGACAGATATGAATCGATTAGTTAACGTAATAATTGCTGTTTGTGTTGCAGTTGTTCCCGCAGCAGTGGCTGGGCAAGAAAAAACTATTGCCGATGGTGTGTTTACTGAAGCGCAAGTAGAAGCGGGGAAAGGCGTTTATGACAGCACCTGTTCTGCTTGTCATCGAATGAACGAGTATCGCAATGTGCTTAGAGCATTTCAGGGAAATTCAGTAATGAATCTCTGGGAATTGATTCTGGGCACAATGCCAGCCGACAATCCCGGCTCGCTCGCCGACAGCGAATACACCAATATCATTGCCTTTATTTTGTCCGATCAGGGATTCCCAGCGGGAGAAACCGAGTTAGATCCCTATAGCAATATGGAAGACATCAAAATCGTAGCGCCATAGAAAATCAAAAATTTCGCAAGAGAGAGTTTTATGAAAATAACAAAAACAGCTTTACTCTATTCACTGTTTGCGGCGCTTTGCTTGCCATCCTATTCGATTGCTGCGGAACAAGAACTTCCCCATGCCTATCCCCGTGAAGGTGTGCGTACTCTTTTTGAAAATGATCGAGTGTTTGCCTGGGATGTCACCTGGCTGACTGACGTACAGCAACCTTTTCATCGTCATCGTTATCCTCTAACAGCGGTGTATCTGCGCTACGGACCAATCAGAATTACTCTGTTGGACGGTACTGAAAATCCTCAGACGCCGCCGTTTGAAATTCCACGGCCGTATTATCAGCCTGCAGGAATTACCCACCGCGAAGAGATGGTGGATTTTCCGGAGGGCACACCAGAACGTTGGGCCATCATGTTTGATTTAAAAGATGTGCTGGGTGTGCGAGCCGATGTGCAGCGGGGCACGGAACCGGCGTTTCCTCGAGATGGTGCCGAGCTCGCTATCGACAATGATCGGGTGATGCATTGGGTGCATGGATGGGAAGCCAGTGACGAAGATCAATTGCGTACATACGAGCGAGACACTATCCGGGTAATGAGTGAATCGGGCGTGCTGCAATACACATTTGAAAACGGTGTCACGCTAACCGAAGTGCTTGCGACAGGTGAGGCGCGATTTATTCCTGCTGGAACTGTGCGAGCAGAAAAGGCTGTGTCCGGATCGCCACGGGCTGTCACTATCGAACTAAAATAATTTAGCTGGAGGACAATAATGAATAAGAAACTCTCTCCATTAGCTCACGCCATCGGAATAACAAGTTTGTTTTTTGCGGCGCACACTTTTGCTGCGGAAGCGCCGACTAGCGATGGAACACCCGATAGTATTAATGCTCGCGCGGATTACTTTCGATTGGACAATCCTTACGTACCGCCTCCTGGTGATGCCTTGCATCACTACACTGCTGGATTCGCAAAAATTCTTTGTTCGGCGGTTTTTGTTACTGGGCTCGATCCAGTTGATGCCGCGGCCAATGTTGGTGGTTTCATTTCACCTTTTGATCAGCGACAACACGTGGTGAACACACGAGTCGATCGTGTGCGTCAGGAAGTGTCTTTGGTGTTGCCAGATGGAGTAACAAGAACGGCAAGGCGTTATAACAATCAAGGTTGTATCTCGCACCCATTGGGGGAGAACGGAATTGAGTTCACCCCGTCGGTAGTTGAAAGTGCTTTGCCTCCTGGGCATGAAACTGAATGGCCAATGGGCGATATGGTTTCCAGCGAACCATTGCCTGGAGTTGATGTTGAGTTAGTGCAGCGGGCTTTGGATACCGGATTCGGACCAGAGGGAGCGCGCACCCTGGGACTGGTTGTTACCTATCAAGGGCGTGTTTTAGGTGAGCGCTATAGCGATGAAGTCGACATTCATACTCCGTTAGAAAGTTGGTCCATGACCAAGAGTCTCACTGGCACACTAATGGGTGTGTTAATCCAACAAGGGGAATACGAGCTTTGGCAAAACGCACCAATTCCGGAGTGGCAAGAAGATCCCAATGATCCACGGCGCAACATTCGCATCGGTGACATCATGCGCATGTCCAGCGGCATCATGATTAATGCACCCTCTGATCCAGATTTTGATACCAGCACCTATGCTGACCATTTTTATCTCTATACCGGTGGCGTAAATCAGTATCACTACGCGGCAACACGTCCAGCTGAATATCCGCCAAACACCATTGGTCGTTATCGCAATACTGATCCGGTGTTAACCAGCTATTTGATCCGCTTGGCAGTTGAAGGGCGAGGCGAGGATTATCACAGCTTTCCGCAGCGGGCTCTGTTCGACAAGTTGGGAATTCGTAATGCACTGATCGAAACAGATTCACACGGCAACTTTTTGGGGCAGGGGCTGGCGTTCATGTCTGCCCGCGACTGGGCAAGACTAGGCAATCTCTATTTGAACGATGGAGTATGGAATGGTGAGAGATTATTGCCTGAAGGCTACGTGGAATATGCCAGCACTACTGCGCCTGCCTGGATAACCGATGGCCGTCCTGTATATGGCGGTGCATTTTTCTGGGTAGACAATGAAGTCGGTGACGATGGTTTGCCACCATCTTTTTCCATGCGCGGCGCGGGTGGTCAGTCCACGACTATTATTCCTAGCCATGAATTAGTGATCACCCGCATTGGAAAATACACTGGTGCATCAGTCGGTGCTGGTGCACTGAACGAAATGATGCCAATGCTATTGGAAGCGGTGCCGCAGACTCGCTAGTTGGCTCAATTGGTAAACACATCAAGGTCTGACGCGAGAATTACTTCACCATCGTATAGTGCCCTGATTTCATCTAACACCGTAGATTCTTCAGTGCCGTAAAACAATCCATGATAGAGCACTAGTTTTTTCGGTTGTGCGATGTTGGCCAATCGCGCCAGCTCGTCGGACGTCGTATGAGCGCTGTTGTGATAGCGTTGAAATCCGGGAGAGTTTCTTTCCAAACCCACGCGACTGATTACTTCGTGAAATAAGAAATCTACGCCTCTTGCTTTCTCAACTACTGTTTCGCTGTAAGCCGTGTCACCGCTAATCACGAGCGACAAATCTTCTGTTGTGACTTTAAAGCCATAAGCGGGATCAATCTCACCATGGTTCACAACAAATGCTTCTACTGTTAGTCCGTCTTTTTCAAACAGTATGCCAGGGGAAATATTTTCTGGATGAGTAATGTATCCGTTTGGGTTTTGTACTGGCTGCAGGCTGCTAGTCCGAAACTCTACATCGATAGCAATTGTTTCCTGCAATCCTGCGGCTATTCTTTTTACACCCTCGGGCCCCCAAATTTTTAATCCATCTCTTCGGCGCCACCAGTAGGTATGGGCTAGCTCGCCGAGATCCATAGTGTGGTCACTGTGCAAGTGCGAAAGGAACACGCAACAAACCTGCGAGGGATACAAGGAAGGCACATCGTATTTGTAACGGGCCACCACGGCATGCCTTACCGATCCGGCACCCACATCGAATACATAACTTTCCCCTTTGTGAATTACCGCAATGCTCGAGCCTGCGCGAAAGGCATCGGGTACAGGCGTACCAGTACCCAGAACGATAATTTGAGTGGGCTTTTGCACATCTTCCGGCCTGGGGGTTTCCCAGGTTTCTGATCGCGCGCTCGGCAAGGCGAGGGCAAAGCCGTCACGCTCGGATGGGGTTGCTGCACAGGCTGATAAAACGAGAGTTAGGAAGGCAGGCAAGCAGCACTGGTGATAAAGACGCATTTGAGTTTTCCGAAGCGGGCAATGGGCTAAATATAGCGAATTCTGGGCCCCGAGAGTAAAAATCTTAAGTGTGCATGTTTTGATTTAAGGAAGAGTTAGGAGTAGTCTGAGGATTCATTCTTTCTTTGTCCAAGGAGAGAAGTATGGCCAAATTGTTAACTACACCAATAAAAAAGAACAATCGGTCGCAAATAGCAGTTCTTGCGCTGTTGATTCTCCCGCTTTCCACTCTCGCTCAGGAAAATGATATCCCGAGGCTAGCCAATGGTTTGCCTGATTTACAGGGTACTTGGGATTTTAGAACCATTACTCCGTTGCAGCGTCCCTCTGAGTTGGGAACGCAAGCGACATTGACTCCTGACGAGGCAGCTGAATTTGAAGCTGCCCAAGTAGAGCTTCGCAACCGCGATAACTTTACAGACACAACACAGACCGGCGATTACAACGACTTCTGGTATGACCGAGGCACACAGCTTGATGGCGATGTGCGAACCTCTTTGGTGATTGCGCCGGACAACGGACGCATTCCTGATTTAACGGAAGCTGCTCAGGCCCGCCGCAGCGAACGTATCGAATTGGCGCGGCTGAATCACGGTATCGAAGTGCGTCCTTTGTCCGAACGTTGCATCATGGGATTTAACTCAGGTCCACCAATGATACCCAGCGCATACAACAACAATGTGCAACTGGTGCAAACAGAAGATCATTTGTTAATTCACAATGAGATGGTGCACAACGCGCGTATCGTTCGTATGAATGATGATGTACATCGAGACAGTCCGCGAAAATGGGAAGGGGATTCTGTCGGTTATTGGGATGGAGATACGCTAATTGTTGAAACTCGCAACTTTGCTCGCGCAACTTCGTTTGGCAACTCAAGTGAAAACATGTCGCTCACGGAAAAGTTTTGGCGCATCGATGACAATACTATTGGTTATGAGTTCACCATTGAAGATGAAACAACTTGGATCGAACCGTGGACCGTAATGTTCACCATGGTGAAAGCATCAGAACCTATCTATGAATATGCTTGTCATGAAGGTAACTATTCGATGGCTGGAATCATGGCGGGCTGGCGCACGTTGGAGCTGCAACAAGAAATGGGATTGGCTCCAAGTGGCCAATAATCTAGCTCGATCTAAACTGCAGCATATGGGTAGCTAAATAGACGCTACTAATAAATAAGAGCGGAACCGTAGCCAAACCTGGGAAGTATCCTCCCGCGTTTATGCCCATCAATGTGTGGAAAACACTGTTTGCCAGTTCCAGCACCACCCAGAACCAAATTATGGGAATGGCAGCTGCTGTGGAGTTGCGCACGGCTGTGGCATAGCCAAGCATGCCCAAAATCACCAGGCTGCAATTCACAATCGCAAAACCAGTTGGCAAATCATCGCTGAAAAATCCGCTGACGGCAGCTGCCGGCCCCCATACTGCAAACAGTTGAGTGGCGGCTTCTTCAATGGAGTGAGTGGCTTGCGCAGTGACTACTGCCAAGTAACCGAGTTGAATTGAATCGGGCAATGTCCTCATATTAATCACCATTTTGTGATTGTTTTTAGTATTGTTAGGACTTCCTATTCTAATTAGACCAAATACTGCACTGTTTAATTACTCTTCCACCAAAGAAAAATTAAACAGTGATGAGTCAGACAGAAAGAAAGGACGGCAAGAGCGTATGCAGATTAAAGGGAAGACACTCCACTTCTATTTCGATTTTATTTCTCCCTATGCCTATTTCGCCTGGCGTCAGATTCCAGGTTTCTGTGAAGAATATGATTTGCAGTTAGACATACATCCCATCGTGTTTGGAAAGCTGCTTGATCAATGGGGTCACCTGGGTCCAGCTGAGATTCCGCCCAAGAGAATCTGGCTCGCAAAATATTGCATGCGCTATGCAGAGCAAAATGGTTTTACTTACAACCCACCCAAATTTCATCCTTACAATCCCTTGCCTTCCTTGCGAATGGCATTAAAAGAAGTAAGTGGAGAAGATCAACAGCGAGTAGTTTCTACCATCTTTAATGCTGGATGGACGCAAGGTGAAGACCTGGGTGATGCAGATCGATTGTTGGAACTGTTGCGTGCAGAAGACGTGCGATGCGATGGCTATAAAGATCGAATTACTGATCCATCGATAAAGGACCAATTGCGAGTCGAAACCGACAATGCCATTGCTCAAGGTGTGTTTGGTGTTCCTACTATCATCATTGATGATCAGTTGTTTTGGGGCAATGATCAGTTCGACCACATAAGGCTCTATGTTGAAGGTAAGGATCCGATTAATGATGAGAAGATTGCAGCGCTTGGATCAAGGGAACGGGCTATCGATAGGGAGCGATTTATAGAGTAGCTATAAAATTTTTCGTCAAAGATTGGAGTTTTTTCAAATCTCGACTATTCATTAAAGGGAACTACTTCAAAAAGGAGATTTGAAATGAGAGAGTTAACCATTCAGGAAGCTGAAACTGTAACAGGCGGAGATGGATTGAAACTACCAGGAGGTGGGTACATTTCAACCACAAGAACCGTATTCAATGGATTAGGTTTTCTGGGCGCAATGTCATTTAGCTTAGGAGCTGGAGACCTCGTAGGTAGAGGTATCAACGCAGGATATGAGAGAGTTACAGGAAGCTCACTCGGTTCAGATCTCGGCGGATACTTCTATGAGAATTCCTAGGCAATTAAATTGGAAGTTCAATGCAGCAAACATAGACATGCCCAAGTTTAGTAAATCTCAACGAGTATTTTATTGGACCGGTTATGTGCTTTTCTGCATAACTTCCACTCTGTATTTATACGAACAAGGAGCGTTCGAAAACATTTCTTTCGGTGGCTCTGTAATCATTTTGATTAGCTATCTTGCCGTTGCGGCTGTTTCGTATAAGTATGTAAAGGATAACCCAGACGACTTCGACTAGATTCTGGTTAGTCACAAAAAAACCCGACCACTCTTTCGAGTGATCGGGTTTTGTTTTTCTAAACTTTTAAATGGTAAGTTTAGTGGCCAGCTTCTCCAGGTGCTGCTGCAGGCAATGCCATCGCAGTTAGCTTGGATCCAGTTTGCAGCATGATGTATTGGTGTCCATCGTGGACCCAAGTGCTCATGCCGTAACGGCTACGTGCTGGTACTTCAACAGCGGCTTCAGTTTCACCAGTTGCTTTGTTTACTGCATAAAGCATTGGTGTGCCGTCGGTTTCAGTATCAGAGTAAATCAGCATGTTTGGCGTGATAGTCATTGGAACCAATGCGCCAGTACCGGTGTTACCGACGTCGAGATTATTCTCGTCGATAACTCGCTGTACACGTGCTGGAGTATTACCAGTTGGAATCATCCACTCATGCTCACCGGTGTTCATGTTAATAGCCGTGATGCGGCTATAAGGTGGCTTGAAGTAAGGAATCTGTGCTGGATGACGTGGAGCACCTGCACCTGGACCATTCGCATATTGTGCGAAAGTAGTACCAGTAGGTAGTTCGTATTGCAGGTCAGCCTCATCACCAGGAACCAATTGCACTGGGCTACACGCTGAGCGTGAAGACACGTACAAAATACCCGTGGTTGGATCAGCTACAGCTGGAGCTGTGATGTTGGCACCACCGCCGCCACCTGGGCAGAACATAGCGGCACGCTTGCCTGACTCATGTCCACGCTGAATGGGTGGTAAGAACAGAGGGCCCATCATGTAATCAGCCATCGCATTGATCGCTTGCTGACGCAATTCAGGAGTCCAGTCTACTAAGTCATTAACCGAGATACCCTGGATATCAAACGGTGCTGGCTTAGTTGGAAAAGGTTGCGTTGGTGACAATACTTCACCTGGTACAGTTGATTGAGGAACAGGGCGTTCTTCAATTGGCCAGATTGGCTCACCAGTCAGTCTGTTAAATGCATACACAAAGCTTTGCTTGGTGACCTGCATAACTGCAGGAATTTCACCTTGGCCTGGAACATTTACATCCAACAGGATCGGCGCCATTGGATTGTCGTAGTTCCAGATATCGTGATGCACCATCTGGAAGTGCCAGGCACGTTCACCCGTGTCGGCATCCAACGCAATTAAGCTTGTGCCATACAGGTTGTCACCTGGACGGAAGCCACCGTAGTAGTCGATGGTAGCGCCGTTGGTAGGTACGTAAACCAGGTTGGCATCGAAATCGACAGAAAGTGGTGCCCATGAAGACACATCACCAGTCCATTCCCAAGCATCGTTCTCCCAAGTCTCATGGCCATATTCGCCAGGACGAGGAATTACATTGAACTTCCATTTGAAATCACCGGTAGCTTTATCGTAAGCAAGAATGTCACCTGGCACGTTTTCGATACGTGACTGGTGGTAGCCTTGCTCTGCAGAGTTACCGACGATGATTGTGTCGTTCACTACAACAGGTGGTGAAGAAGAAGTGATGTAACCGACTTCTAATGGAATACCTTCATCAGGATCATAAGGGTGACCAAGGTCAGCCAGCAGATCCACTACACCTGTATCTGGAAAGCCATCAACGGGAACTGGGTCACCGAAGCCTTCTAAAGGTGTGCCTGTAACAGCATCTAGTGCTACCAGAAAGAAGCCAGGAGTCACGATGTAAATTACGCCGCGGCCATCTACCTCTCCGTAGGAAATACCTTTACCGTAGTCGGCGCGCATTGAGTATTCCCAGCGGCCAGTATTCGGTAGACGATAGCTCCACATTGTCTCGCCGGTCTTGGGATCGATTGCTACAACGTGGCGACGTGCACCGGCGACGGTGTACAACGTGCCATTGATATAGCTTGGTGTGGCACGACCGCTGGCTGCGCCCATGCTGGCACCATCCCATTCCCAGACAACTTCCAGGTCGTCGAAATTATCGATGGTTATCTCACTGGCTGGTGAAAATCGAGTGTTGCCTAGGTCGTTACCTAAGCTGAACCACTCAACTGAGTCCTGTGCCAGCAAGCTTCCCGAACAGGCAAAAATCAGTGCTGCAGCAGCCGATTTGAGTCCTTGCAGGGTGTTTACTCTTATTGTCATTTTGAGCCTCACTGAGAAATTTAAATTCAGTATTGCTGTACCGGTTTAGGGGGAACTGCTTTTTTAGAATTAATTCTTATAAATCAGCACTTTACTGAGATGCGCGAAACGCACCCACAGCGTCCAGTACAGCAACGAGGCTAACTGATGGGGTGGTCTTTGTCTACGCTGAAAAGGTGACCAAACTTTACAGGCGACAGGGTGAAAACCATTTATAAATCAGGCATTTGGAAGTCTGCCGCCTGAAGATCTTGGTGCAGGCTTTGGAGCTCTGCGTCGGTCAGAGCAACCAATGGGGGACGCACTCTTCGCCAAGTTGGTTCATCACCGTAGATTCCGGTCGCCGCTTTGAGCGCAGGAATCATTGGATATGATTGGAAGATGTTCCTAATCTGATTGAGTCTTTCTTGCCGCTGTTCCGCTTCGCTGGATTCCCAGTGATCATATAAGCCTTTGATTTCAGATGGATTCACATTGGCGGTGGCGGATATGCAACCAGCACCTCCTGCCTGCATGTTCTGCAATAAAAACGACTCGGATCCACAAAACACACGAAAATCATGGATGCCTAACTCATTTAGCTGTTGTGTGTGCGACCAGTCACCTGAACTGTCTTTGATTCCCACTACAATGTCTGGGTATTCGCTGCATAGTCGTTCAATTAAAGCGAGACTGATTCCTACCTGGGCAACTGGTGGAATGTGGTAGAGATAAATTCGTAGCTGATCATTAGCTACTCGTTGAATGACTTCGGAATAGAATCCAAACAGGCCGTCGTCGGAAACTCCTTTGTAGTAAAAAGGAGGTAGCATCAATACTCCGCCGCAACCAAGTTCGGTTGCATGAGCTGTGAGTTCGACAGCATCAGAGAGGGCACAACTACCGGTGCCAGGCATGAGGTTAGAGCCTTGTATTCCGGCACCTATCAGACTGTCGAGTAGCTGCCTTTTCTCATTGTTATTCAATGAGTTAGCTTCGCTGTTGGTGCCGAATACCGCAAGATTGGCCCCTTGAGAAACCATCCACTGGCAGTGCTTGCTCAGCAGTTCTGCATCTGGTGATAAGTCTTCTGTGAAGGGGGTAATAACCGGAGCGAGTACGCCGGAAAATCTGGTTACACTCAATGTTCTGCCCTGCTTAGCTATGCTGCAATAATGATTAGTTACATCACGGTCCGGAAAATTGAACTAAAAGGCCGAGAATGGAGATCGAGATGTTAAAGCTTGTTATCGGAAACAAAAACTATTCTTCATGGTCGATGCGTCCATGGATTCTGCTCACGCAATTCAATGTTGAGTTTGAAGAGGTGCGGATTCCACTGTTCACCGAAGATTATCAGGAAAAGCTGGCGGAATTTTCGCCAACTCTGCGTGTGCCTGTATTGATTGATAACGACTTAACCGTGTGGGACTCACTCGCCATCTGCGAATACGTTTCTGATAAGCATCTCAATGGCGCCGCACTGCTAGATTCAGCCAAGGATCGGGCGATGTGCCGAGCTTACTGTGCGGAAATGCATGCTGGGTTCTTCGCCATTCGCAACCAGATGCCAATGAACTGTCGGGCCCGTCGTAGCCTGCCACTCAATTCCGAGTTGGAAGGCGAAATCGCCCGTATCATGCGGCTTTGGGAGGAGGCGCGAAGGCAATATGCGGATGCAGGTCCCTTTCTTTTCGGAGACTTTTCCATGGCTGATGCCTTCTATGCGCCGGTGGTTATGCGCTTTCTTACCTATGGTGTGCCTCTCTCACATTTAGCGGAAGAATATGCCACGAATTTGGCGGAATCTAATGCAGTTAAAGCATGGGTTGAGGGTGCCAAAGACGAATCAGAAGTATTGCCAGACTTCGAATTAGGAGAGGCTGTCGTCTCTTAATTGCGAAATTGGCTCTAAGCCGCGGAATCTCTGGTGAGAAACTGCAAATTTCTTCGTTAAATTCGTCAATTTTCAAGCCCTTAGACCGATACCTATCAATAGAACTGGTGATACCCAGGCATCCGTGCTGGGTCGCCGAAAACAATAGTTTTGCCGCTGTAGGTAGCGCCCATGTCAATGTATCTGGAATATTTCTCGCTGACGCGTCATCCCTTTCGCATCACGCCAGATACGTCCCTGTTTTATTCCGGTGGAGATGATGGCCGCGGGGTGGTGTTGGATGCCATGTTGTATGCCATTGAAACCGGCGAAGGCATACTGAAAGTTGTTGGTGAAGTCGGTAGCGGCAAGACCATGCTGTGTCGCATGTTGGAAGAGCGTCTACCAGAAACCACTGAAGTGGTTTATTTGGCAAATCCAAATCTCAGTGCGGAAGACATTCTGTACGCTATTGCATTCGAATTAAAACTACCGATTCGTCGTGACACCACCAAGCTTTTGGTGATGCAACAATTGCAGACGTATTTGCTAAAGCAACACGCAGCCAATCGCAAAGTCCTGGTGATTATCGAAGAAGCGCAAGGCATGCCGCTGGAGACCTTGGAAGAAATTCGGTTGTTCAGTAATTTAGAAACTCACCGCGACAAGCTTTTACAAATCATTTTGTTCGGACAGCCTGAATTAGATAAGAATCTCAGTGCTCGTCATATTCGCCAACTGCGCGAACGTATTACCCACAGTTTTTATTTGACTCCGTTAACGCCTGAACAAACTGGCGACTATATGCGCTTTCGATTAGAAGCAGCCGGTTGTCCTTGTCCTCATCTATTTACAGAAAGAGCTGAGTGGCTTATCGCAAAAGCATCCGGTGGTTTAACACGGCGCATTAATATCCTGGCGGACAAAGCCTTGCTCGCGGCCTTCGCAGAAAATGTTTTGGAGTCACCAGAAAATCTGAGCCCAGATGTTCCGCCGGTAGTGACCGCCCATCACGTTATCGCAGCGATTCGTGATAGCGAATATTTTTCATTCTTTTATAAATCACTGTTCTCGCCACTTCGCATGGTCGGCGCAAGTGCTGTGGTAGCAGCAACAGTACTAGGATTCGTTTTCTGGCCACTTTCTTCTGGTGAAGCGCGGCAAGTTCGACAGGACATTATCCCAGTTGAAGCGCCAGTAATCGGCTTACCAGCAGCTAGCGCACCAACAATTGAAATGGACTCGCCGCCAATTGTTATAGAGCCGATTGAAGAGCTAGTGAGTGCGGTTGAAGAAGAAACGGAAGCTGAGATAGAAGAAGAACCAGAACCAGCAACAGAACTCGCAACGACCATCGCGCCTGAATCAGTAGCGACAGATGAGACAGAAGGTTGGAGTGACAATTTCGTCGCCACGGTTGAGCGTCAAACAACATCAAGCAAACGAGCACCAGGCAGAATTCTAGCGTCGATTGATTGGCTGCAGAATGCAGACCGCTCTGGTTACACCATTCAATTTATGTCCGGCGAGACAAACAATATGGATTTTGCCGAATCGTTTCTTGCTGAACTAGAGAGCGAGGGGCTGCTTGAAGAATCTTATATGTGTATGTCCATCGTCGACGGCGAAAGTTACTGGACAATCAAACACGGTACCTATGCGGGCCTAAGCGTGGCTCAGCGATTTATCAATCAATTGCCTGCACAATTGTTTGATTATCAACCATTCGTTCAAAACATTAGCAGTGTTGAGTGCAATGCCAATTTTTCGGTAGCCGCACTCATTCTGGAGTAGAGCTCAATGAAACTCGAACTACGCAGTAAACCATTACTACCAGCCATCATCGCTTTGGGATTGGTTTCCTGTAATCAAATTCCCTTACCGCCGCCATCCTCAGACGCTGAGTTTGACGTTGAGAATCGCCATATCTCAGAAGCGCCTGCTCCAGAATCTGCAGACATTCCTGATGTTGTGCAATCCGTTCCGGTAGTCACTCCACCGCAAGAGGAAGCGCCATTAGAGTTGTATTCCGTGGTTGTACAAGACGTGGATGTCCGAGAGTTGCTTTTCGCTATGGCGCGTGATGCTGACATCAATATCGATGTGCCAGGTACCGTCAGCGGCTTAGTGAGCATTAATGCAATTGACCAAACACTGCCACAGATTTTGGATCGCATTGGTCGGCAAGTAGATATCACTTGGCAATTCGAACGCCCTGACTATCTTATCGTGCAGGCTGATCTTCCAGTGTGGCGCAACTACCGCATCGACTACGTCAATATGCAACGCAGTGCGGTATCAGCAGTGAATGTGTCATCGGCTGTGACCGGTGGCATTGGTGCTGATGGCGGCGGAGGCGAAGAAGGCAACAACTCAACTACTACACTACAACAGAATACTGAGAATGCTTTTTGGAATACTCTCACTGCAAACCTTGCGACTTTGTTGGGTGAAAATGCAGAAGAAGATGGTGCGGCTAGTGCAATTGTAATCAGCCCAGAAAGTGGTTTGGTGTCAGTACGTGCAACCAACCGTGAGCATGAAGCTATATTCGATTTTATTGAAAGTGTAAGCACACGGGCGTTGTACCAGGTAATGATTGAAGCTACTGTAGTTGAAGTGAATCTTAATGATCGCTACCAGGCGGGTGTCGATTGGTCGACTCTAGCAAGGGACAATGGCCAAGTAAGTTTTAACCAAAGTCTTACCGGGTTGAATCTGGATACGGCGCCAACCAATATCTTGACTATAGATAAGAGCGCAGGCCCTGATGCGATTTCTGCCACCATTAGCGCTCTCAATGAGTTTGGCGATCTGCGCGTACTGTCTAGTCCAAAACTAATGGCGCTTAATAATCAGACTGCCATGTTGCGTGTTGTTGATAACAGAATCTACTTCACCATCGATGTGGAACAAGGCTTCCCAGCAACAGCAACGAGCCCGGCCATTCCGCCAACATTTACTAGTGAAGTGCATACAGTGCCTGTGGGTTTCACCATGGCAGTCACTCCACAAATTAGTGAAGACGATCAGATTACTCTGAATGTACGCCCAACAATTTCACGCATCTTAAGATTCGTGAACGATCCAAACCCAGCGCTGGCGGATGCGGCAGTCGTTAACTCCATTCCAGAACTGCAAATTCGTGAAATCGAATCGGTGCTAAAAGTAGAAAGTGGTGAGATCGCAATATTGGGTGGTTTGATGCAAGACACTATTGATACCGACGTTGCGGGTATTCCTGGCATCAATCGAGTGCCAGTGATTGGAGACTTGTTCAACTACCGCGATGACAACACCATCAAAACAGAACTGATTATTTTTATTCGACCGATTGTTGTAAGACAGCCAAGTCTGAATGGTGATCTTGAACAATTCAGTGAGTTTCTGCCGTCGCCGACGACAGGGAATCAACGCTTACAAAGCAATAGTTTTTTCGCACAGTAATGGGCACTGGTTAGAGAGAAGAATCCATGAGCCTATTAATGGACGCCCTGCGCAAGGCCGAGGAAGAGAAAAAGAAGGCTGAGCAGGAAACCGAACAAGACGCGGCCTCATCCGCTGCTGACGCACCTGCCGAAGAAACCCCTCCGCCTATAGATGAGCCAGTTGTCGCGGGCGATATTGTCGACGCTGAATCCACTGACTCAAATGACATTGAACCTGAAGTTAGTGTCGATGACGCTGCTGTTTCAGAATCTCCAATTCCAGATGTCACTCTCGAGTTTGAAGAAGAATCAATTCAGCAGACTTCGAGCATTGAAGAGACTGAGGTTGAATCACCAGCAGATTCAGTTGCAGAAGACCATGCCGCGGTAGCCGAGGAGTCAGTAGACGAGCCGACTGACGATTCGACTCAAGAATTCCCCGATGATGGCTTGCCTGATGTTGAAGTGTCCGATGCTATCGCCAATTTCGAAGAACAACCGAAGCCGGAACCAGAAGTAAATTCACTTAGCCTCGAGCCTATTCACGAAACCGGTGAGCGTAAGCCACTAGCCAATGAAGTCGTACCTGACTATTCGGCAGAAACGCCGCTTAGCACATTGACCAAACAAGCAGCCGCTAGTGAGCCGGTTTTACCAAGGGACAATGTCGCTGCTACATCCGTTGATGGATCTACAGTAGAAGCTGAAAAAGCAGCAGAAGAAGCGGAAAGAACTGGTGCTGTAAAAGAATCAGCAGACTCGTCTGAGCCAAGTAGGCGACAAGAAGAAATAGTTGATCGAGAAGCGCGTCGTGAACAGTCTGATCCTAAACCGATACAGGAATTAAAACTTACGCCTAAACGCCAGTCCTTAAGTGAGCGTAGTGAGCCAGATAGACAAGCAGCAAGATCGGTATTCGCCGCTAAGCGCAAGAACAAAAGGCCATTCAGAATGCGTCGTTCTCAGCGAATTTGGTTGCTGCAAATAGTCGTGGGTTTAATTGTTTGTGTAGGCGCTTATTACTATTTCTTCGTCGTTAACTCCGGCGGAAATGAATTTGCCATTCCTGAAGAGTTCCTGGCCAATCAGGGTACCTATTCGGAACAGTTCAACAACTCCATTGAAGAGTCTAATGACTTTACTGATGAAACTGCTGCTGTCATTGAGGAAACTCCTGACCTCTCTCAACCTGCGATTGTAGATATTGGCACTCCCTCTCTAGTAGACAATGTGCCAATTGTGACTGATCCAGTTGATATTGCGGTAGATCCAGGCGTACCCGATGCGGCAGTTGACGAAACGAATTTGGCTGACACAGATGCCGCAAGCGATGTTGAAACAGATGAACCAACAACTGATTCAATTGCTTCTACTGAAGGAGTAATAGAAGAAGTCGATTCACTTGCTTCCGATCAGGTACAACAACCTGTCGTCAGTTCAATAAGTTTTACTCGCACCGAGAGTGCCGCTGGTATTGATCCTGCTCTGCAGCAAGCCTATTCCGCGTTTCAGCGAGAAGATTTAGCAACAGCACAAGATCTTTATCAGCAAGTATTACAAGAGTCACCTAGACAGCGCGATGCGCTATTAGGCTTGGCTTCGATCGCTGTTCGCAACAATGAAACAGCAGTAGCAATGGAATTATATTCTCGATTATTAGCGCGTGATCCCAGTGATACCGTTGCCCGCGCAGGCCTTTTAGGTGTGCGGCCGGCTGGTGGCTCGGAGCAGCAAGAGCGCGAGTTAAGGCGTCTGGTGGAACAGCGGCCAGAAGTTGCTCCAGTGCTTTATACACTAGGAAATTTCTACGCATCAGAAGGTCGATGGAATGAAGCGCAACGTCATTACTTTAATGCGTTGCAGCAAGCAAAAACTGACGCGCTGCAAGGGGTGCCAGTGCATCCTGATTATGCGTTTAATCTAGCAGTGAGTTTAGAGCGCATTAATCAAGCTCGATCTGCGCGTACCTATTATGCCGAGGCGATCACTTTCGCTGAGAGTGTGCAAGCTAGTTTCGATGTCAACATCGCCAGAAATCGCATGGCCAGTTTGGCCGAGGTAACAACGGAATGAGTGAAGAAGATACTCGGAAACCCAAAAAACGCATCGGTGAGTTACTCATCGAGCGGGGCATGATCACCGAAGATCAATTACGCATCGCATTGCAAGAGCAAAAAGTGCGCGATAAGCGAATTGGTACGGTGATGATCGAGTTGGGTTTTGTGACCGACGCGATTATCCGAGATGCGTTAAGTGAAAACAGCGGGTATGCCAGCGTGGATCTGGCGAATGCAGTCATCGACGCCAATGCAATCACTATGGTGCCGCAGGATCTCGCGCGTCGATTTAGAGTTCTGCCAATTTCCTATGATTCCGACAAGCACGAATTGACCTTGGCGATGGCAGACACATTCAACATTGTAGCCTTGGATCAAATTCGCGGACTGCATGACAACGAATTAGAGATTACACCAGTGCTGGGCGGCGATGCGGAGATCGGCCGTATAACTGAAGAGATATACGGCTTCGATCTCTCTATTGATGGCATCCTGCAAGAAATCGAAACGGGTGAAGTCGACATCGATGCGGCGCAAACCGATGGCGACCAGTATAACCACCCTATGGTTCGATTAGTTAATGCCTTATTGGCTGATGCAGTGCAGCGGGATGCTTCTGATATTCACTTTGAACCGGAAGAAGGATTCTTGCGCATTCGCTACAGAATCGATGGCGTGTTGAAGCAGGTACGCTCACTTCATGAAAGTTATTGGGCAGCCATGGTGGTGCGTTTAAAGGTAATAAGCGGTATGAACATCGCGGAATCGCGGGCGCCGCAAGACGGAAGACTGTCCATGTCTTTAATGGGGCGACAAATCGATTTTCGTGTGGCGTCGCAGCCAACGAGTTACGGTGAAAATGTCGTCTTGCGTGTGCTGGATCGACGCAAGGGTATTGTGCCACTGGAATCTCTAGGCTTAAGCGAATCCAATTTGCATGCGGTAAAACTCATGCTGGCTAAACCGGAAGGAGTGATACTCGTAACAGGCCCGACCGGTAGTGGTAAGACCACTACGCTTTATTCTGTGTTGAATCACATCAACACAGAAGCGATCAACATCATGACGATGGAGGATCCGGTGGAGTATCCGATGCCGATGATCCGACAGACTTCAATTAATGAAGCTGCCAAGATGGGATTCGCCGAAGGTATTCGTTCCATGATGCGTCAGGACCCTGATGTGATTCTTGTCGGTGAGATTCGTGATGATGTCACGGCTGAAATGGCGTTCCGCGCTTCCATGACGGGTCACCAGGTATTCTCCACATTGCATACAAACTCAGCTGTCGGTTCGATGTCCCGTTTATCTGACCTCGGCGTATTGCCTGATCTCTTATCGGATAACCTCATTGGTATTGTGGCGCAGAGACTTCTGCGTCGGCTATGCAAACACTGCAAAGAGCCTCAAGAGGTTGGTGATCTTGAGCGTAAGCTGTTGGGCTTAGATGACGCCGTTGGCAATGTAACTATCTATAAAGCTCACGGTTGTCCGCTATGCGATCACGCCGGTTATAAAGGAAGAACAGCCATCGTAGAGATTCTTCGCATCAACGACTATATGAAGAAGCTGATCTCACAGAAAACTTCTGCACATGAAATGCTAAAAGCAGCAGTGGCGACTGGCTTTAAGACTTTGGCTGATGATGCTTGTCGACGAGTTATCGAAGGAACGACAAGCTTGGATGAAATTACTCGCGTTGTCGATTTGACAGGACGAGTTAGTCGATAGACTAAAAACTCTATGGCACTTTTTTCTTATAGGTCCGTTGATAGTCGTGGTCGGTATCACACTGGCAAGCTGGATGCGGCCAACGAAAATGATCTAGAAACCAAATTGGCTCGAATGGGCATGGATCTCATTCGTGCCAAATTCGTAGGTGAGCAAAGAAGCCTATTCAATAATGTTGCGGTTCGCCGTATCGACCTCATCAATTTCTGTTTTCATATGGAGCAGCTTACGAGGTCCGGTGTTTCCATTATCGATGGCCTGGTGGACTTGCGTGACAGTGTTGAGCAAGCCGGTTTTCGAACGGTCATCGCGCGCATTATCGAAGATATTGAGAGCGGCAAGAAGCTGTCGGATGCGATGTCGGCACACCCGAAAGTATTCGATGAGATGTTTACCAATCTGATATCTGCTGGTGAAGAGAGCGGGCAGCTACCGGATGTGTTTTTGTCATTGAACCGTATGATTAAGTGGCAAGATGAACTAATCACGACCACTAAGAAGCTTTTGATCTTTCCCGCATTCGTGGGTTTGGCAATTATCTTCGTGATTGGCTTCTTGATGCTGTATCTTGTACCGCAATTGATCAACTTCATTGAGGGAATAGGATCCACACTGCCATTCCATACTCGTTTGTTGATCGCCACGTCTGATTTCTTTGTCGCCTATTGGTATCTATTTACGCTTGTACCAATCGTGCTATCTATCATTATTAGGTTATTGGCGAGTGTCAGCCAGGACGTGCGGTACCGTATTGATTCCTTGAAACTTCGCACTTGGCAAATCGGGCCAGTGCTGAAGAAGATCATTCTTTCTCGCTTCGCCAATTTCTTTGCCATGATGTATAAGGCAGGTATACCGGTTTTGCAGTGCATCGAAATTACAGAGCGAATTGTAGGCAACGTAGCGATTCGCAATGCATTAGCTAAAGCGCGAGAAGACATCCAGGAGGGACAGGGCGTCTCTATTAGTTTTCAGAATACTGGTTTGTTTCCACCACTAGTCGTAAGAATGATAAGAGTGGGTGAGACAACGGGGCAGTTGGATGAAGCCTTGCTGAACGTTAGTTATTTTTACGATCGTGATATTAAAGACTCCATTGATGCAGTACAGGCATTAATTCAACCAACGATGACCGTGTTACTGGGCGGAATTTTGGGTTGGGTGATGCTGTCGGTTATGGGCCCTGTATACGATTCAATATCGAATCTGGCTTTATAGGTTTATTGTGCTAGGAAACTTCGGTCAAAAGAAAACCAAACGCATCGCGCTAATCGCAGCCGATGGTTTGTCTGTCTTTGTCTTATACAAAGGTCAGTTGCATCATGATGCAAAGTTTTCTGACGAAGATTATGGCCATGACAACTTCAGAAATTATCTGGCAGAGCGCCAACCGACCCCTATAACGCTTTTAGTAGATTCAGTAGCAGAAGACTTCTTGGTGGAGTCGCTACCCCATGTGAGTTACTACGATCGCAAAGGTTTTCTGAACAGAAAAGCCGAAGGACATTTTCGCGGCCTGGAATATCGCTCTTCCAGTATTGTTGGTCGCGAGCCTGATGGGCGGAAAAATGACAAAGTTCTGTTCAGTGCCCTGACTAAAAATCAGATTATCGAACCCTGGATTAGGGTGTTATTGCAGGAAGAGATTCCTATACAAGGTATTACCACGCCAGCGTTTGCGCTGTGCAAGGTTGCTGAGCACTATAACTTGCTTTCCAAGCGAGCAGCCTTAATCGTCAACTGGGAAAAAACCGGTATTCGCCAAACATTCGTAGCTAACAAGCGCATGATGTTTAGCCGCTTATCTCAAGTGTCAGGATATGGTGATTCAAGTGATCTTGCTGCCGAGATTATCGATACTTGTGTGCAAACCAAGGACTATATCGAGCGAATCGGTCTGCTGAAATTTGATCAGAGCCTGGATCTACACATCATTACGCCGCAACTTGGTGACGATGACTTTAATAATTTAAACGGTGCGGGTAGTTTCTTTGTGGTCCGCCACTATCGCCCAACTGATTTGATGTCGGCCGATGCCTTCCATGGTGATGAAGAAGCCAAGACCGGGGTACTACTTTGTTTGGAGTGGGGCGTTAGGACAGGGCAATTGTCCAATCGCTATGCACCACCGGCCGTTAGGCGATTTTATGATTTAGGGCGAGTACGCCGAATAATTGGCGTGACTGCATTAGCGTTCTTGTTAATTTCTGCCGGACTCTCTTTTCCGCTGATGCTGGATTCATTTGAGAGTCGTTCTCGAATTGCAGCACTGCAATTGCAAATTGAACCTATTCGAGTGCAATACGATTCATTGACTGCGCAGTTTCCTGAGACGCCCATCCCTTCCGAGGCAATGGAGCTGGCAGTTAGAAACTACGAGTTAATATCCTCTCAAGTGCAGAATCCGGTAGACCTTATGCAACAGGTCAGTACGGTGGTGGCCAGATTTCCAACAGTACAATTGAGTTCATTGCGGTGGCGCTTAGGCGGCGATGACGGTGAAGACTCTTTGGTTCAGGTGCTGCTGGAAGACGATACAGTCGCAAGTCTGGATTTAATCGGAACCATCGCAGGTGGTAGCAGTATTGCCAATTCTCAGCGTCAACTGGGCATATTCCTGCAAGCACTCAACGCCATTGAAGGGGCAACCGCAGCACCCATCAGCCTGCCAGTTGAGTCTGGCCCTGATGGGCAAGTAAGCACTGTCATCAATGACGAGGCAGTTAACGCTGAATTCGCCATAAGCGTGAGATTGGATAGCTAAGATGGCTTTACGCAGACGTACATGGCAAGAAGACGTTCAATGGTTAAAGTTTCCATTGACTCTGCTCGGCGTAGTGATTGTGGCATCGATCGGAATTTATGTCGGTGCATCTTACGCACGGAATGATTTGCAGCAGCAGGAATTCAATTCAATTAGCGAATTGGATTTGCTCAACGCCCAGATTGATGAAATTGAAGCAGCGGAACAAGT
The DNA here is from genome assembly GCA_965262465.1 of uncultured Pseudohongiella sp. Taxonomy (GTDB): domain Bacteria; phylum Pseudomonadota; class Gammaproteobacteria; order Pseudomonadales; family Pseudohongiellaceae; genus UBA9145. The sequence goes on from OZ253535.1 coordinate 854,419, forward strand.
CATCGTAAACAATATTGGTTTGTTTAATAGTATGGTGGAAAACGGTGTGATGGCCGAAGAAGATCGTGTCGCTATGCTTGAAGCTATTACTGATATTCGAAATCGCTACTATTTGTTCCCAATAAATGTGGCAATTGGTGAGCAAGACCGTGTGTTGTTGGAGTACCCGGAGTCAGTTGCGTTTCCAGATGATCAAATCACTTTACGATCGAGCCAGGTGCAGGTGCGCTACTCACTCTTGCACGAAGAAGATCTAACTCGATTCCTGGCAGACTATTTAACCAGTGGTAATTTGGTAGTGCCTAGCAGTTGTACAGTGTCTGCTGCCTTGGAAGACCCGGATGATCGTTTAAACGTTGTGCAGCATCAAATTGCTGACTGCCAATTCCAGTGGTACACGTTCCAACGTGAACCTTATGTAGGTTTCTAGTTATGCCACGTAATGCACAAACAATTAGAACCTTGGTAAACCTAACATTTGTAATGTTGGTTGCAGCCTCTATTCCAGTTTCACAGGCGCAATCTGTAGTAAGACTATTTTCAACACCAGCAGAGCGAGCTGCGCTTGAACGGCAACGACTAGCGCAATACAGACCCGATCTTCAGCCGGCAGTTACTGAACCAGAACCGCTGATTGATTTGCCTCCTTTATTGGAACCTGAGGTGCCAGATGTCATCTATCGATTTGGCGGCAGTATGCAGCGCTCGGATGGCCAATATGCGATCTGGTTAAATGGCGATCCCATTGAGCAGGACAACCTGCCTGACAATATGGAATTGCTGCAGCCCTTTGCGCAAGGGCGGTTGCGAGTGCGCCATCCGGTGAGTGGTGTTAACTATGAGGTCAAACCAGGGCAGGTGTTGAACCTGACTACTGGCGAATTATTCGAGTCCTATGAGTTTGTAGAGCCAGTAGTAGAGGTTATCGATGCTGCTACTTCGGTCACAGATTCAAATTCTGACTCTGCTACCCTTGCGAATGAGTCCGCAGACTCTAATTAGCGCTAACAACCGTGAAGACCCTGAAACACACACAGCGCCGCGCTCAGCAAGGCGTCATTATTCTTCTTATGTTTGTCATTCTGTTTATGGCAGGGGCGAGCTTGTTCATTACTTATGCCGGTAATAATGTTGTCGCGTTTCAGTCGAACGACGAATCAGTGAGCGCACTACGAGATGCCAAGGCTGCTCTAATAGCTTATGCAGTGCTACACGGTGAGCACTATGGAGCGGCCGGCGCAGGGCCAGGACATTTACCTTGTCCCGATACCAATGGCAATGGAAGTGAAAACACACCCTGTGGCAACAATGCCTTGGGTCGTCTGCCACAATCAATCGTTGCGCCAACTAGCGGTGACACCATCCAGCTTTCCGATTTCAATTACGGTGTCGATCAACAATTATGGTACGCCTTGGCAAACCCAGCCCGTAGAACACCAGTCAGTGCATTCAACACAACAACGGCCACTACTCATACATTAGATGGCCAGACTATGGTGGCTGTTTTGATTTCCCCAGGACAGGCGTTAGGTAGTCAATCTCGCCCTAGTAATAACCGAACCAACTACTTAGAAGGAACCAATACAGCTGGAACCAGTTTCGTCACCAATAATGGTAATGGTCCTGATGTATTTAATGACAAAGCACTTGGCATCACCGTCAACGATATCATGGAGCCTGTTACGGCTCGCGTTGCTGAAACAATCAAGACAGAATTAGATACTTACCATGGGGTGAACGGACAATACCCACCAGACAATGCGGAATTCTTGACGGCAATAGCAACTGCTCCTGCCTGGTTCGCAACGAATAGCTGGAATGATACGGCGGCAGTCACGACTTATGCCCAGCTCACAGCAGATACAGCGTCATTGATATTCACAGGCTGTGGCGGTCTTACATATACTCTTAACAACGCTACAGGCACTATTACTCGCGCCGGTACAGGATGTTAATGACATGAATAGGTTTAATTTCCAGCAGCCCAAATCACAGCACGGCTTCAGCCTGATCGAGATGGCAGTAGTGATGGTGATCGTAGGTGCACTGTTAGGTGGTCTGCTAGTGTCATTGAGCTCTACCCGAGAGATTGGCTTCCGCAATGACACGGAAAATCAGATTGATGAAATCATTGAAGCGCTTTACGGATTCGCCCAAGCTAATGGTCGCCTTCCTTGTCCAGCTACCGCAGCCAGCGCTGGCGCTGAAGCCCCACTAGGGGGTGGAAACTGCACTCAGGATTATGGCTTTGTTCCATCGGCTACCTTGGGGCTTAGCGGTGCGGTAGATAACAATGGCTTGTTGGTCGATCCTTGGTTGAGCCCCTATCGCTATAACGTGACTACTTCTAATGGCAATGCCTTCACCACAGCAGGTGCTGGGAGCATGCAAACTGTTGGTATAAGCAACCTTACTCCAGATCTTCGAGTTTGCACTGACGCAGCATGTGGCACAGTCATCGCCAATTCTTTGCCAGCTGTCGTAGTGTCGCTCGGACCAAATTGGGCAAGCTTCAGCGGAACTGATGAAGTGGAAAACTCTGGTGAAGCGACGGTGGCAGGTTTTCGTCATGCGAATAACTTGGACTTCGCATCTTCTGGCTATATCGAAGATGTATTCGATGACACGCTGTCCTGGATGTCTCCCAATATCCTCTACACACGAATGATTTCAGCCGGCCAGCTTCCCTGATATTCTTCCTATTCTGTTTGGCCAATTCGGTAAGTGTGATCTCCCATGGAAGATCAAAACTCTGAGCAACCCGCTGTAGAAGAACCTAGCGACGTTGAAGAAACAATTCGTATCCTGTTAGTGGAAGACGATCCTGCGCTGCGTTTAGTCATGCGTAACGTAATGGAAAACAATGATTACGAAGTATTCGAAGCAGATAGCCGGGTAGGGGCTGAGGCTGTCTTGCAGGAAAACCCTGGCATCGCAGCAATTGTTCTCGATCTGGGCCTGCCGCCATCTCCCCACACTACTACCGAAGGACTTGCGACGATCAAACTAATCGTTGATGGGCTCTATCCGGCCAAGATAGTCGTTCTCACTGGCCAAGATGAAGAAAGCTCGGCACTAGCCGCGATTAAAGAAGGAGCCTTTGACTTCTTATCTAAGCCATCAAGATCTGAAGACATTCTGAACGCGGTGCAACGTGCAGTTCTCTTTTATAAGAAAGAAAAAACCCTCTCCGAAGAAGAAGGTCTAACGAAGTTACAGATTAATGCCAAAGTAGCAGATGGTCTCAAAGCTGTGCGGGAAGAGGCTGAAGAAAAGTTAGTACGAAAAGTTTTGAAAGATACAGAGTTCAATGTTTATCAGAGTGCTGCAAAGCTTGGTCTGAAACGGGAAAGCGTTTACTACTTTCTGAAAAAGTTTGGCATTAAGCGAGAAGAGTAGGTCGGTAAAATCGACGAATCACAATGGCAGATTTATATCCCTATCTAATCTTAATCGGTTTCAGCATCATCGTTGCGACTACCTGGTTGCTTAACCAAGCTCGCCATAGAGCTTCCATTACCAATGAGTTGGTAGCACTGAACGAAGAGCTGAATTTCGACTTGCCAGATTTTCTGCGCCACTGCTGGAAGCCACTCTCTAAAGCAGGTTTCCGTGGCATAAGTTGGCAGTTAGATTGGTTTGGCTCGAAGATTTCCCGACTGGAAGGTGAAGAAGGGGATGTGTTTATCGAGCGCACCCTGGAGATTGATGATATCTCTTTGGTGGTTCATCTCTATGATGGGCGCCGCCGATTTGAGCAGCAGTACTTTAGTCGGCTGGTGTCAGAAAGTTTCTTCCTTCTCTTATATACCGACATGTGGGTAAAACTCGGTACGGTCCAGGGTGCCTTTGCTCAAACCGCCAAGATGAATGTGTTCCTGCAGCACGATATGAAGAATATCGTGCAGCTGGTGTCACTCATGGCGGAGCAATTGGAGACTACTTCGGAGGAAAAACAGGATAAATTACTGGAGAGTCTCAGGACGGTAATGCCTACTCTGAGAGAGCGCTCAGAGCGATTCCTTAGCACCTTGTCCAGTTCCCCACCTGGAGACGACCTAAAACCCATAAATCTTTGTGATTTCCTTCACAAAACTGCAGAAATCCATGACCTTTCCATCACTATTGCCGGAGAAGGCTCAATTCAGGCCAATGAGGAGTCTTTGAGCAGCGTTTTTGACAATCTTTTCGGCAACTACATCGACCAAACCCGCAGAAAACCTGGCTCTCAGCCCGATATCGAAATTTCCATCGATTCTGGTGGGACTGGCGTAGAGATCGCTTTGACGGACAAATTAGGCGAACCCTGCCTCTGGCCGGAACGGCTTTTTGAACCATTTTGGAGCGAAAAAGGCGACGGTTTAGGGATTGGCCTATACCACGCGAGGCAGCTAATTACGGGGCTTGGAGGCAGTTTACAGGCCTCAACACCCACCGATGCTCCCATGACTTTCGTGGTTTCTCTCCCAAATTCTCTGTAAAACTTTGTAAAAAAAACCTACATCTTGTCGCTAATAGGGTCGAAATATATAGTGGCGCCACATTGAGCGGTACCTGAACGATTTTGCATAAAGACAGATAAATTTAAGACAGGAGCAAAACAGATGAATAATTCAATCAAGGCAATGCGAACTATGAAGCAACAGGGCTTCACCTTGATCGAGATTGCCATTGTATTGGTAATCATCGGTCTGCTAGTTGGTGGCGTACTGCAGGGTCAAGAATTGATCGAGAACTCTCGCGTAAAGCAGGCAGTTAAAGACATGAACGGCACAGCAGCGGCTGTGTTCGCATATCAAGACCGTTATGGTCGTACACCTGGTGATGATGGCCCAACAGCTACTATCCAGGGTCGCGGTTCAAGCTGGAACAGCGCAAACATCGGTGGTGATGCTGATGGCCGCTTGGAAATTAACCGTAACCAAACATTCAACGGCACTGGTGAGGGTGGACCTTTCTGGCGTCAGCTGAAGGCAGCTGGATTTATTTCTGGTGATCCTTCAAGCACTGGTGTTGCAGCACTTCCTAACAACTCTTGGGGTGGTTTAGTAGGTGTAACTTCTCAGGTTGCTAACGGCGGCTTGGGCGGCAACAAAGTATGTTTGAGCCAAGTTCCTGGTTCCGCTGCTATCGCTATCGATGGTGAGATGGACGACGGTAATGGCGCAACTGGTCGACTTCGTGCGACTCAGGGTACTTCAGGTCAGAATACTGTTCCTGCTAACGGTGCTCTTGGTGGCGGCGGTGTTTACTCAGAAGACAACGAGTACACTCTTTGCTATCGCATGTAATACAGATCTAAACAGATACACAAAATAGCCGGCCTAGTGCCGGCTTTTTTGTGCCTCACTATTTCCCTTCGATTTGCTCGAGAGGCAGCTCGTTGCCTCCGCACAATTGCCCTCCATCCCGTCGGGCAATTTTTATCGTGCGTCGACAATCAACTCCCTCTCTTCACTATGATCCAGGAGTGAAAAGATCACTGGCTTCGGAAAATGCCGAACGTGGGGAGTAAGTCGACGAACAATAAAGGCTGCGCGACTGTAAGGAGAGCAGTCGTGAGGCGGCTACTACCGACGGTCGGCATCAGAAATAGAATTTATTACTCTGAAGTTTTAGGTTGGGAGAGCAAAAATCCAAGAATCAGCATGGGCCAGATTCCCAGGTGAATCATCACATCTGCAGTATTGAAGACATAGTTCCAATAAGGAATGTGTTGAATGTCGATAAAGTCGATTACGCCACCGTGCACCAAGCGATCAAGGATATTGCTGGCACCACCTCCTACCACGAAACCGAAACAGACATATTCATAGCGCTGCAGGTTTTTGCCAAACCAGAGAAAGGCGGTGACACCGCCGAGTATGGCGATACTGATTAGACCGAACAACCAGCCCGAGCCTTGAGCTAAACCAAATACACCACCATAGTTTCGAATGTGGGTGAAATGGATAAAGCTATTAATCTCCAGGGTGGTGTTGAGATCGATGTTGCTGTTCACCCAAAACCCAATACCTTGAGATAGCAATAAGGCAGACACCGCGGTGGTGAAAAAAACGACCATGTTGAGTGCTTTTGGGTTCAATGCGGGCTAACTCTCTCTGAAAGGCTCAGTTTGGAGACTTGGCTTGGGGTAAAATTATGAGTGCGATCTTATCATATCCCTATCGCTCCAAAATCCGAGGGCTTTAATTGAATTCCGCGCAAGACAAAAAGAAGTTACAGCGAATCCGTAATCGTCGGCTATTGATCGCTAATACTTATCTGATGTTAAAGCGCGGCACGCGGTACATCCCACCGATTGTGCGTCTGGTGTTGGGAATAATTCTAGTGTTTCTGGGGTTCTTGGGCTTCCTGCCAGTCCTTGGGTTTTGGATGATTCCTCTGGGCCTGGCACTAATTGCTACTGATATTCCGCCCTTTGCCCGTTGGATTAAAAAGGAGCTTGATAGTAGGCGCCGTAGACATCGGCAAGAGCATCGAGATCATGTGGAAGGGCGCACTGAGTCAAACGACTGATCAGCATACAGGCTGATACTAAAGTCCCCATTCGTATCCATATGAATAATATTGTGCGCACAGTTATGCATTAGTGGCGGCTTCCACAATTCTTCCATGGGCAAATTTTCTACATGAGCCAATACACTTTTAATAAGTGCGCCGTGGCTAATCACAGCAACTCGCTGGCCCAGTGAGCTGGCACCAATTTCTCGAATTGTTTCCATGGCGCGTGCCTGCATTTCATAGAACGTTTCGGCGCCATTTACATTGAATAGATGAGGTTCTTCCCAGAAATGTCGAAACGAATCTGGATCTTCTGATTCGATTTCGTCATAGAGTCTGCCTTCCCAAGGGCCAAGAAAGATTTCTCTAAACGAATCTAGGAAAGTGACGGATTGATCGTGGTGGGCGAAGGCATGGTCAGCAGTTTCACGAGTACGCCGACTGCTGCTGCTAAACAATTTATCAAATTGCAGAGTCTTGAGTTTCTCACCAACGGTTTTCGCCTGCTCTATGCCCAGATCGGTAAGTTGGGATTCGCTTTGTCCTTGTACTCGCCGTTCTTCGTTCCAGTTAGTTTGTCCATGGCGAATTAAATGTAATTCCATTTCTACTTTTGAACCCTCGTACGATCTACAGCATCTAACCAACCTTCATACTGCTGCGTTCTCCAGCTTTCGTCCTTGGCGGGAGAAAAAGCCTGGTCCAGCTGCCACTTATCAGCGATTTCTTCTAATGAGTTAAACAAACCCTGTTGCAAGCCGGCCATATAGGCTGCACCCAGTGCAGTCGTTTCCGTGATAACTGGTCGATGCACTTCTACATTTAATAAGTCCGCCAATTTTTGCAGCACATAGTTGTTACGCACCATGCCACCGTCAACTCGCAGTGTTTGCAGAGAAGCACCATCAGCGGCAATTGCATCAGTGAGATCCCGAGTCTGGTAGCACACCGACATTAAGCCGGCGGTGACAATTTCCTTAATGCCCGTGTCTCGTGTCATGCCGAATAATGCGCCTCTCGCTTCTGGATCCCAATAGGGTGCGCCCAGACCGGTAAATGCTGGCACTAAATACACGCTCAGATCATCACTGGTCTGTTCCGCCAGTGCTTCTGATTCAGCTGCATCGTCGATCAGTTTTATGCCATCACGAATCCACTGCATGGTGGCACCAGCCATAAAGATACTGCCTTCGATTGCATAGCTGGTTTTGCCGTTAAGCCGATAAGCTACGGTGCCCAATAACTTATTCTGGGATTTGAGTATCTGATCACCGGTATTCATGAGCAAAAAACATCCGGTGCCATAAGTGCTTTTTGCCATACCAGTGGCAAAACAACCCTGACCAAATGCCGCGGCTTGCTGATCGCCTATCATTCCAGTGATGGGAATGGCAGCGCCTAAGATACTCTCATCGGTCGTGCCAAAATCTGCAGCACAGTCTTTGACTTCTGGCAGCACACTGCGAGGAATATCAAACAATGCTAACAACTCATCATCCCAATCCTGCTCTCTGATATTGAATAGCATGGTGCGGGAGGCATTGGTGGCATCAGTTGCATGGCTGTTGCCGTTAGTTAAGCGCCACAACAGATAACAATCTACGGTGCCGAATGCTAATTCGCCGTTCGCTGCTTTTTCTCTGGCGCCCGGAACTTCATTGAGAATCCATCGCAGTTTGGTGGCAGAGAAATAAGGATCAAGAAGTAGCCCGGTTTTGTCTTGGATCTTTTCGACTATTGCCGGATCGTTTTTTAGCTCGTTACAGTAGTCGGTAGTGCGGCGATCTTGCCATACGATGGCGCGATGAATAGCTTCTCCCGTTGAACGATCCCAAATGATAGTAGTCTCGCGTTGATTTGTTATGCCAATGCAGGCCATGTCCGATGCTTGAGCATTGGCGGCTTCCATTGCTGCCCGGCAGCTGTTCAAAGTGGTCTGCCAGATCTCTTCAGCATCATGCTCCACCCAACCATTGTCAGGGAAGTGTTGGGTGAATTCTTCCTGACCGACGGACAATTGATTGCCAGATGCGTCAAACACGAGTGCTCGGCTACTCGTAGTGCCCTGGTCGATAGCGAGGATGTTGGAAGCCATGATGATCTTTCTCCTGATTATTTTTATGCGCTCTGCTGGTGAGAGTCGAAGGCAGAATTAGAGGAAAGACTGACTGACTTCATGCAGGAACAACTAAGTGGCCATGTTACACTAGGCCTCCCAGCCAAGCGAAGTAGTAACAAAGTGGACTCAACTAATTTCGATCATGACCTCCTGGTGATAGGAGGTGGAATTAATGGTGCGGGTATTGCAGCGGATGCAGCAGGCAGAGGGCTCAAGGTTCTGCTTTGCGAAAAATCTGATTTAGCAGGTGCTACTTCTTCCTGGAGCAGTAAACTCATTCATGGCGGTCTGCGCTATCTCGAGTCCTACGAATTTGGATTGGTGAGTAAGTCGTTGCGCGAGCGCGATGTGCTAACTGAAGCAGCTCGCCACATTATCCATCCGCTGGCGTTCCAAATTCCTCAATTAGAAAATTCCCGTTCAGGCCTGCTGGTAAGATTGGGGTTGTTTCTGTATGACAATCTTGTAAAGCGAGTGCATTACAAAGGGTCACGATCTGTTCGCTACGATGCAAACAGCCCTCTGAATAGCACTATCAAGCGTGGGTTTGAGTACTGGGATGCGCAAGTCGATGATTCACGGCTTGTCGTGCTCAACGCGCTGCAAGCCCAGGCTCATTCTGCGCAAATATTGACGCGAACTGAGTGCACTGCATTAGCTCACACTGAGATTGATGGAGTAGATGGATGGCGTGCGACTTTCTATGACCACAACACTGGCAATGTGATGCACAAGACAGCCAAAGTTGTAGTCAATGCGTCGGGTCCCTGGGTAAGTGAGTTGTATGAATCTTTGCAGAAGAAGCCACCGCCTCATAAATTGCGCCTGGTAAAAGGCAGTCATATTGTTGTTCCCAAGTTGCATGAAGAGAGCCACGCCTATTTATTGCAACACCATGACGGACGGGTGGTATTCGTCATTCCTTATCTCGACGAGTTTTCGTTAATTGGCACTACGGAAGAAGAGTTCACTGGGGATCTGGATAATGTCAGCATCTCGCAGGCGGAGATTGAGTATTTGGTTGCCATTACTAATCTCTACTTCAAAAAATCGTTACACAAAGACGATATTGTCACCACCTATTCTGGTGTCCGTCCTTTAATAGATGAATCGGGCAAAGCCGCAAGCAAAGTTACGAGAGATTACCGACTCGTTTTGGAAAAAGAGCCTGCGCCCATAATGTCAGTTTATGGTGGCAAGGTAACAACCTACCGTGTCCTGGCAGAACAAGTAATGAACCAGCTAAGCCCGTTTTTTCCTGGCATAAAAAGCGCCTGGACTAAACGCGCTGTATTGCCTGGTGGTGATTTTGAGTTGGCCGAGAATTTATTTCAGGAGCTGGCAAGTCAATACGGATGGCTCGGGCCAGACCTTATTACCCGTTGGTTGAACACCTATGGCATGTTGAGCTTCGATATACTGTTGAATGTACGCAGTATGGGCGATATGGGTGTGCGTTTCGGTGCGAATTTATACCAAAAGGAAGTGGACTATTTGCGTCGCAAAGAGTGGGCTCAAACTGCAGAAGATATTCTGTGGCGACGCACCAAGCTGGGTTATTTATTCACCGACAAAGAAACTCAGTCCCTCGCAAACTATATCGAACAATCTAAGCGTTAGATTCTAAGCTCGCATCCGACCCTTGGTGGTGGTTGCGTAACAATCCAATCCCAAGGCTTGCCATTACCACTGCCACTACTGCGTTGAGATAATTAAAAAACGCATAGGGCACATATTCCAATACCGGTACGCCCAAGGTAGCAGTGTAAAAAGCACCTGCAGTTGTCCAGGGAATGAGCCCGGTGGTTAAAGTAGATCCTTCCTCAACTGATCTTGATAGCACAGCGCGATCCAGTTCTTGATTGTCGTATTTGTCGCGAAACAATTGGCAATTAAGAATGATGGATATATAGGCTTCACCCATCGCCAGATTTCCAACGAATCCTGATGCGATCGTACTGGCGATGAGGGCGGCAACATGCTTCACCCGCGCAATTAGGCCAGCTAACAGGCTGCGCAGAAAACCCGCCCCATGCAGAATCCCACCTAATGCCAATGCCATGATGGCGAGTATGAGGGTCCAACTCATACTGAATATACCGCCTCGGCCCAGCAGATCATCAAGACTGGCAATACCAGAATTACCAGGGGTATTGGACCACAGGGCATTGAGCACTACGTCCATTCCTGTGCCTTGGTAAAGCACGGCTACCACCACCGCAACCACAACGCTGATCGACATACTCACTTCAGCGGCAACTCGTCGAATACTTAGAGTCGCTAGTACCAGGATTGGCAAAAGTGTAATGATTGGATTTAGTCCATAGATCGAATCTAAGGCTGACTGGATGGTTTCTATTTCACCATTAGCAAGCTGACTGTTCCCGCTGCCAATTCCTATCACTGTAAAAATAACTAAAGCGATTAGAAAGCTAGGGAATGTTGTAAACAGCATGCTGTAGATGTGGTGGTAGAGATTGGTTTCAGCGCTCATTGCAGCCAGATTAGTGGTATCGGAAATAGGCGACATCTTGTCTCCAAACGTCGCGCCACAAACAACCATTCCCGCAACGATAGGCAGCGGGATCGCCATGGCTTCGCCGATTCCAATAAACACAACACCCAGAGTGCCCACGGTGCCCCACGACGTGCCAGTCGCAACAGACATCAACGCACAAAGAATCATTCCTAGCCCGAGAAAGAGTGCTGGGGTAAGCCAATCCAGCCCGTAATACATCAGAGTGGCAATTGTTCCCGCATGCATGAAGCTGGCGATCACCATGCCAATTAGAATGAAGATATAAATGGCAGGAAGGGCGCGACTGATGGCGTCGCTCATCAATTGGCGAATTTCCAGGAAGTTGTAGCCTATGGCATAGGCGTTACCACCAACCCAGAGTAGGCAGAGAAACATCAGGCTATGAAGATCAATGCCAAAAACAAACAAGCCTACCGCGATGACTGCTATTACCGTCGCAAAACACAAAGCTGCATGTGCTGTAGAGGGCGAATTATGTTTAATATCAGCGTTCTCAGACATGCCCAAAGCTTAACAGATGCAGCAGGCTAAAACCTGTTTTGGGCCGCTTATCAATAATGCTAAGCTGCTGGCTTAACGCCTTATTGCAGTCTCTAAAAACACGGATGGGATTTGTCATGCAAGCTTTCACTCAATTTTTGCGTTTTCTATCACCGGCTTTCTCGGCGCTATTCTTTGCGCAAGTGAATTATGGAGCTGTGCCAGCTGCTTCGATTACCGGGCCAGTTGCAGCTGATCCTCAGGGCAATCCTTCGCGCAATACAATTTACAGTTCGTCAGCGATAGATTTGAGTGAGTACAACTATGTCGAGGAAGAATATTTCATCGAAGGGCTGGCCAATCGCTACACCAGGCCGGAATTAGCAACAGGCAAAGTGATAGACAGCGGTCATCCATACCGTACACGGCTCGTTGTAAGACGGCCCAGCAATCCTTCGGACTTCAACGGGGTTGTCATGGTTGAATGGATCAATGTGACCGGAGGTCCGGATAAAGATATTGATTGGTGGCTGTCGGGCAGACATTTCATGCGCACTGGAATGGCTTATGTTGTGGTCTCAGCGCAACAAATGGGAATCGACACCATGCAAGCCTGGAGCCCAGAGCGTTATGAATCACTGGATACGACTAATGGTGGAGAAGTAGAGAATGACGACTTGTCCTTTGATGTTTTTGCGGCGGTTGGAAAATCAATTCGACGTATTGGTGAAGAAGCACCAGGGGGCACAGTCGATATTCTAGATGGGCTTCGTGCCGAGCAAATTATCGCAACAGGACATTCTCAATCCGCCAGCCGCTTGGCGGGCTATATCAACAATATCCATCCTCTGGATCCTGTGTTTGATGGTTTTATGGTGCACGGCGGGGGAGGTCTGATTCGAGACGACCAGCCAGTGAAAGTATTTAAAGTCATGGCAGAGACCGATATGGCGCGTCGTGCCGCCAATCCTCAACCTGACTCTGCCAATTTCCGACAATGGGAAGTGGCTGGCGCGTCACACGTCGACGCCGAATTTGAACTTGAGTACGCAAAAGTCAGGCTACAGCGCGAAGGGTTACCCCTGGAAAACGCGGCAATAAGAGAGCATGGCTGCCAGTTACCAACGATCAGTCGAGTCCCGTTTCATGATGTATTGAATGCCGCTTACGATCACCTGGTAACCTGGATTCGCGACGATGTTCCACCTCCGGTTGCCGAGCGAATCAGAGTAAGGAGTGCCTTACCCGTGGTGGAGTTTGACCGAGATGAATATGGCAATGTGTTAGGAGGAATTCGATTAGCAGAACACGCAGTTGCTACAGCGAAAAATACCGGAATGAACTCAGGCACAACTAACAGATTTTGTTTTCTTTACGGTTCCCACGAGCCATTTGATCAAGAGGTCTTAGATTCCTTGTATCCAAGCCATGAGAGTTACGTGCAAGCAGTAACAGAAGTGGTCAATGGAAATTTGGCTGACGGATACATTCTGCCCGTTGCAGCAGAAAGAACAATAAATGAAGCGGAAGCGAGTTCTATCGGAAGATAGGTGATTGGATTGCTCTGAGTTAGAGCTATTTAAATTTTTCCGCTAATGCTTTGCAGCGCGCAGACCACTGCTTCTTGATTTTCGCTTTGTCTGCACTTAATTGAGCCGGTATCTTCACATTCATTTTTAGTTTGGTCTTGTCTGCGTCAGCAAGAAACTGGACAGAGATTTGGCACTCGGCATCGGGATGAGTGCTTTCCGTCCAACTGAATGCCAGTTTTGAAGGAATATTGAGCTCGGTGTATTCGCCGCGGTGGTTAACTTCCTGGCCTCTGCGGTGAATGAGATAGTTGAACTCCCCATCTTTGCGCACCGTATTTTCTAACTTCAATATCTTCTCGGCCTGAACCTTTGGGCCGAACATCCATTCGCCTACGAACACGGGGATTAGCCAGTGATCACAAACTTTTTGTTGCTGGCCGTTGATGGTTTTGGTGAGCGAAAAGCTGGTGGGTGAACCTGAAGGTTCATTCTGATCAAACATGGACAATTGGTCATTGCTCATAGTTAATCTACAGGATAAGGATTCTCTGGCATTAAATTCGCAGCCAGGCCAGGGCGTCGACTGGATTCTTTTTGTCCATAATGGCCCGACAAATAATTAAGGATCGTCGTTTCTTCAGCAGACTCGAGTTGTCGTAATCCCTGTGTCTCCTGCATCCAAATGATTCTGCTTTTCCACACGGCTTCGCTACCAGAATTGGATGTGATTAATTGAGCAGAATGACATTCGGTGCATGTGGATTGCACAGTCTCCCATCCCTCAGCGATGATCAATCCTGTAGCGCCATCGGTCTCTTGAGCACTGGTAGTTAAACCAATAAGGATGAGCCAAGCGCCAGCAAGAACTGCTAATACCTTAAACAATAGTTTCATCTTTTATACCGCCTGCACTGCAACCCGGTGACAGGCATTGTTCAGATAGCCTCTCGGATTCCAGCCGGGAACAACCATTGGTTGAGAGCGCCCGCGATCGTCCATCGCTCTTGCCCAAATTTCGTAGTATCCAGGCTCTGGAAATTGGACCCAGGAATCAAAAGACTGCCAAGACAATCTGTTGGCCGCCGAGCCAAGGGAAGTAGGCAACCAGGTTGCGCCAAAATCGATTGAAATTAACACGGCGCTAATTTGATTATCGCCAGCCCAGGCATGACCTCTTACTGGCAAACGCTGGCGAAAATCTTGGCTAATTCCTGACTGAGGGAATGTCACCAGGGATTTAACTGGCATCGATTCGATGATGCGCATGTCTTCAGCAGGTACGCGACTGCCTGGTGCGACAGGTACTGCCGGTACTGAATAAGAAGGCGCTGCCATCTTCTCACCGTCGTGTACCCGGTCGCGGACGACAATTCGGTTTAACCATTTGCCGGAAACGGAACCTGGCCAGCCACCGCAGACCATTCTAAGAGGGGCACCGTTTTGCAATGGAATATCTTCACCATTCATGGCCCAGGCAATCATAGACTCTCGCTCCATGGCTTTGCCGATAGGTACGCCACGAGAAATAGGATCTAAATCCGGATTACCACTGGTATGGGTGTCTGCACCGTAGTAACCCACGTACATTGCATCTTGCGCCACACCACAATAGTTCAATACATCTCTTAATCGCACTCCGGTGAATACAGGACATCCGATTGCCCCAGTAGTCCATTGGTTACCACTGGCAGCAGGAACAAACTCGCTACGACCATTACCACCACATTCCAATTGCAGCTGCAGACTGACTTCTTCAAAGCGGGCACGTAAATCCTCGATAGTAAAAGTAGTCGGTCGCAGGCAAGACTCACCACCAATTTCTAAGGTCCAGTTATCGGGATTAATATCTTCCGGCGGAAGCCCGTTGTTACGGATGAACATGTAGTGGTTTGGCGTAATGTCATCATCGAGTAAATGGGCAGGAGTTTCTGCATTGACCGGTCGGTTATTCAGTACCACCAGCCCTTCCTTTCCGGGAATTACGTCGGGAGAATTGTCCGCCGCAAACGCGGCTGGAATGAGACCAGCTGGCATGTTGCGAGCGAAAGGAATCTGCATGCCCAAAGCAGCGCCCATCGCCATTAAACTGCTTTTGGTAAGGAACCCTCTGCGGCTAACGGTATTGGTTTCGCGGCCCCAGAGAATCTGATCCGCCTTAATCGGGTCTTGCTGATACAGTTCCTGGAGGGTGGTTTTGTTGCTGGTGGCAGATTGTTTTCTATGAGGCATGAGGCCAATGTCCGCTTTCTAATGATGTTAATACGCCATGCAGTACAGACGCTAAATCTGCACCAGTCTGGGAATCAGGCGAGATTATCAAATTCGCTCAATGGGGTCCAAAGACCACTGGAGATTGGGTGTTTTTAGTCCGGTTTGATCAAGCGAAGTAAAAACCGATCTGTATTCCGCACCAGACGGGGGTCAAAAATACTGCGACTATGATCATCGGCAGGATTTCGTAAGAGATTGCTGGACTGGACGATGAATCCGGCTTCTTCAGCGAGTTGGATAGCCGATTCAATCTCCATTCGATGCAGATCGCCATTGTCGTTGCCAGCTACCCCTACATGGTCTGTGATTCCGATAACACCACCGGGCTTTAGAAATGATTTCAGTTGTATCAACAGATTGAGTGCGCGTGCCGGCGATCCGTTGAATGAATCATGTAAGGTTTGTGCCAGCAGGGCGGCATCGAGAGAATTTGGGGGAATTGGAATCTCACTTACCCGCTCAACCATTTGTTGCACATTGGTGAGTTGCCCTCGCTCAATCTTGTTGGCAAGCGCCTCGCCTTGAGTGTACTCCTGTCGATCTTCTTTAAATGCTAATCCGCGACGAGTATTTTGTGCATAGACGGTGCCTTCAGGTCCTACGGCTTTGGATAGAATAAATGTGTAATAGCCACCAGCAGCATACACATCCAACACCTTCATGCCGGATTCGATGCCGATAAACTCCAACACATCGATCGGCTTGCGTGATTCATCTCGAGCAAAATCGGTGACATCTCTATCGGGCCCAGAAATGGCCCGCAGCAATGCAGCACGATCAATAGCGAATGAATAGGTTACGCTGAAAGCAATGCTAAACAGTAAGAGAGTTTTGGTGACATACTTTTTAATAATTGATATTCGCGGATACATTTGCGTTTTCTTTTAGTTGGCTTTTTCAACTATTGAGTCCGACGCCTCGCGCCATTAGCCATGCCAATACTGGAATCAATAATACCAATCCAATTTCTATTCGTAGGCAGAGACGCACGCTAGCAGGAACTTCGATTTCATCTGCCTGGGAATTTCGATGGCGAATGAAAAATAGTGCAGGCTTTATAGCGGTCAATAATAAGCAGACGAACAAAACCAGCTTAGCCTGAAACACTGGATTAGGTGTATAGAATTCCGCTGGCTTACCCACAACAAACCATAAGATGAGTCCAATCAGCAATAAGGCAACGGCACTCATTCCACAGGCTGCATCAACTCTCGCCAGGTTTTGAGCATCCTCCCCAGTGATTTTGGGTTTGGTCGCCGCATTCTCAATCAAGACGCCCCCCACCAGCACGAGGACCGCAAGTAGGTGGGCATAGCGCAGAATTACATAGCTCATGACTCATCATACTGGGTGCACACTTCAGTCACAATTTATCCTTGCTTTGGGGTATGCTTGGTCGCTGCCAAGAAAAACAAGAAATGGTTGGCGAAGGAGGATTCAAGTTTGCAAATCAAGGATTGCAACAACACAGCAGATTTTCGACGGCTGGCACAAAAGCGATTACCAGCTCCGCTGTTTCACTACATAGATGGCGGTTCCGATGATGAAGTGACTCTACGACGTAATACCGAGTCATTTGATTCGGTGCGTTTGATTCCTGATGCACTGGCCGATCTCAGTGGCATGGACTTGAGTGTCAATGTGCTGGGGCAAGATATCGATTGGCCAGTGTTTTGTTCTCCTACCGCTATGACCAGATTGTTCCATCACGAAGGGGAGCTTGCTGTTGCTCGCGCGGCCCATGAACATAAAACCATGTACAGCCTTTCTTCTCTTTCAACTACGAGCATTGAAGAAGTAGGGGCGTCAACTCCTGGTCCAAAATGTTTCCAACTTTATATTCATAAAGATCGGGGTATGAGTTGGGATTTTATTGACCGTTGCAAGGAAGCGAACTACTCCGCAATTTGTTTAACGGTAGATACACTGGTAGCCGGCAACAGAGAAAAAGATCTCTACACTGGCATGACCATCCCGCCGAAGTTCACGTTGAAGAGTCTGTTCAGTTTTGCCACTCACCCAAGTTGGAGTTTCAACTATTTGTTGCGCAGGAAGTTTGAGTTGGCCAATGTCGCCGGTCGCATTGCCGAGGGCAGTGGCAAGTTAACTTCTGTCGTGGGTTATATGAATAGCCAATTCGATCGGTCCATTACCTGGAAGGATGCCGAAGAAGCAATCCAGCGCTGGGGCAAACCCTTTGCTATAAAGGGTGTAATGTCTGTAGAAGATGCGCGACGCGCGGCAGACATTGGTGCCAGTGCAGTGATGATTTCTAATCACGGTGGTCGACAGCTAGATGGATCGACAGCACCTTTCGATCAGCTCGGCGATATTGTCGATGCGGTTGGCGACCAGGTAGAAGTTATTCTCGATGGTGGCGTAAGGCGTGGCACTCATGTGTTAAAAGCACTCGCAATGGGTGCAAAAGCCTGCATGATTGGTCGAGGCTATCTCTATGCTGTGGCAGCCGGTGGTTATGCTGGCGTTGATCGAGCGTTAACGAGAATGCGTGACGAAATTGAAAGAGATATGGTGCTGATGGGCTGTGCTTCTATTAATGAATTAGATCGCAGCAAACTACACACTGATTAACTTTCTTATCGCACTCTATTTGGGCAACTAATTCTCGTTTGTGCAAAAGCAGCGCAGAATTTTCGCCTTATGTTGCCTGAAAGCCCCATTCTTTCGCTGTGCCGAGTTGGCACACTTAATGCTCTATAGAATACATACAGTGAGTCTTGCGAATTGTTAGTCGACACTCTCCCTCGACCTGATTCGCACAACTGAAATAGACCCTGTATTTATTGGGTGTTTTTGCTCCTGCCACATTAGTGGCAGGAGCATTTTTTTGTCTCGTGTTTTTACAGTCAAAAAAAAGGCCCACCGAAGTGGGCCTTTTTTGTTTCGTCTGTATGACTGTCTTACATGCGGTAAGTAGCACCTAAGAACAGCATACGGCCACGAGGGCTTGCTGGGAATGCGTGATCAGTCAGGAATGGATTTTCCTGAGTGATGTTATTGATACCGCCATAGATCGTGAATTGATCATTGACCAGGTATGTCGCATTCAAGTCATGAATCCAGGTTTCATCCATGATGACGGAGTCGCCATACAATGAAACTGCTGTATCAATCTCCAGGAAGCTAACGAGCATCTCATCCAGATACTGTGACTGCCAGCCAACACTGAGGTCGCCCCAGTTCCAACCCAGGAAGATGTTACCAGCCAGTTCAGGACGGTTAACTTCACCAAGTTCCACGTCAACGTCGTTCAGGTCAAGTGGGTTAGTGAAGTTGTTGAGTGATTCAACCTTGGTGCCCGAAACAGTGACGTCAAAGTTGTGTGCACCAACGTCGAATGTGTAGTTGGCTGAGATATCGTAACCATCAGTTTTCAGCTGAGCAAAGTTAATGTCAGTAGAGCGGAGGAAGTTAAATCCACCGAACTGCAATGACGATGCAGTCTGGTTACGAGAAAGCAGGCTACAGAAAGCAGTGTTCAAACTGCCGCCCTGGTAACAACCGTTCACGATGTCCTGCGAAGATACCGCTTGAATTGCGTCCTCGATCTCGATGTCCCAGTAGTCTACTGTCAGGCTGAACCCTTCGAAGAAGGTAGGCTGGAATACGAAACCGTAAGTCACAGTATCTGCAGTCTCTTCAGTCAGGTTACGGTTACCACCCTGCAAACCACCGAAAGAGGCGGAAAGCGGATCAGCAAACACGTAGTTGCCGTCAGCATCGAATGGATCCAAACCAAAGCTGTTGAAGTCAGCTACACAGTTAGCCTGTGTGTTAGCAGCCAAAGTTGGATTATCTGCTTGTAATGCATTCAACTGTGCCGCATCACATGGATCGATTGGGCGGAAGTTAGTACCAGTTTCTGGGCCAAACAGCTCAGTTACGTTAGGAGCACGCACTGCCTGTGAAATACCACCACGGAAGGCGATATCTTCAACCGGTGCCCAAACCAGATTCACTTTCCAGCTCTCGGCGCCGCCGATAGTGGAGTAATCTGAGTAACGGCCTGCTAAGTCAAGAGTTAGCTCTTGCGCTAACGGCGCATCAGACATCAGAGGAAGAGATACTTCCACGAAAGCATCTGCCGCATCGAATTCACCAGTCTCGTTGAGTACTGATAACTGAGGACGGAAGGTTAAAGACGTGTTTTCCGACACATCACCGATCAGCGTACCCTCTGGGAATGGCGAGCCGGCAGGAATAACACCGCGCTGCCATGCGTCGAACTGGGCGTCAGATTTCTCTTCACGCCATTCAACACCGGCCGCGAATGCAACTGCGCCGCCAGGCAATTCGAAGTAGTCACCAAGATCACCTGCGAAAGATGCAGCTAATACGGTTTGCTCAATCTTGATGTTATCGAGTTCAGTAACCGTTACCCAATCTCGTGCTTGCTGAGTAAGTCCTGCCTCACCAGCCCAGATGTTCAAAGGAACACATTGGCCTGCACCAGGAGTGAATGAGAAGTAACCTGCCTCATAAGCTGGAATCTGGAATGGTGTATTTACCGCTGGTGCCGTTGGATCTACATCCGCGCGACAAGCCGGTTGACCACCTGGTCCAGTTACCGCATCAAGAGCCGCGAAGAAGCGGTCGTTGATGACTCTGCCTGGAGTTGAAATTGCCTGTTCGAATCGGCCGTAATTGGCGCTAAATTCGTAAGTCCAACCATTATCAAATTCGCCTTCTACGCCTGTAACGAAACGATATGTGTCTCGTTCAGTAGTAGTGCGTCCGCCGAACATGAAGGGGTCAACTGTATTGGCAACTGCACCATACGCATCAGCCACGGGCTGAATGAAGTCTGGCAAGAATGGGTTATCAGCATAACCAGGAAGCAAATCCCAGAATGAACCAGGACGAGCGTCAGAAGAAGTTTCCTGACCAACCCACTTCAATTCTGCAAACAACTGAGCTTGATCATTCAACTCATAGTTGCCCATGAAGTTAAGAGAGATTTTCTCATCAGGAAGAAGGATCTCAGTCAGGCCGTCACCGGCAGTTGAATAGCCGTCACCGCCAAAACCTTGGAAGTTACCAGACACCAATCCATCTTGAACTGGTCGGTAAGTACCATCCCGATTGATGTTCCAGCATCCACCTACCACACCAAAAGATGCGGCACCAAACACTGAGTTATAACCAGAGAAAGAATCCAGACAGTCCGGGTTGCCATTGCCATCCAAATCGATTGGCTCTAAAGGATCAAAGCCAGCGAAAGTTTCTGCGTTGCCTGGGATGATGTAACCGTAGGCTGAAGTGAATGGGAATGTACGGAAAGGCAGAACTGCACGCTGAGGCGCGTTAGCTGCGCGATTAATCAGCGCGATTTCAGCACCAGTCAAAGTTGGTGCTCCGCCAAATTGAGCGCTGTAGTCTGCGGCGAAATCTTCCTGCGATCCAGGAATAGGCAAACCGAAGTTAAAAAGACCAGTCGTGTTGTAGTCGTAGTATTGCGCAAAGTTTGGTGTGCTAGCTGCGGTGATCTCACCTTGCTGGAAGCGCAAGTCCGGGTTAACCCAGTCACGTGCAGATCCGATGATTAAACCGTCAGCACGATCACTAACGATCAGACCTTCGTCATCACGCATATCCAATGCCATGGTCACATTACCGCGACCATCTGCAAAGTTGAAACCGTATACCGCGGACAATGAAGCCTGCTCAGCATCGCCGTATTCAGACATGCGGAAATTTGCGTCAACTTCTAAGCCTTCAAAATCATCGCGAAGGATAAAGTTAACAACACCTGTTACCGCGTCAGCACCGTAAACCGCTGAGGCGCCACCAGTGAGTACTTCAACGCGTTCAACCAGAGCTTGTGGGATAGAACCGATATCAACTGCTGAAGTACCTGACAGGCCACCAACGTGACGACGACCGTCTACCAACACTAGGGTTCGCTCAGCACCAAGGCCGCGCAAGTTTAATACGTTTGAACCGTCTGCAAATTCCGCGGCGGCATCGATGGACTGTTCGCCAGTCACCGACTGCAACAACGCAGGTACGTCGTTTACAACGTCAGACAGTGAGAATTCACCGGACGCACGGATGTCGTCAGCAGTGATTGATTGTACCGGCAATGCGCCAGTCAAATTCGCATCACGGGCAATTCGGGAACCCGTAACGATGACTTCTTCAATTTCCTGTGCCAGAGCATTCTGAGCAAAAGGAAGAGTGCTAGCCGTAAGCAACGCAACGGCTCCGCCGCGCACATAGCGGCGTATTGGTTTCATTTTCATAAATGTCCTCGATAGCTCGATAGTATGGTATTGCGTTTGGCCTTATTCACTGGCCATTGAGACTGATTATAAGAGTCAACTGGTGGGTTGCAACATCAGTACCAGTTACGCGGGCTGGTATTTTTCGTTTTAAAACAACGAATTTTGTGCGGATTTTAACATCATTACTGAAGAAAATTCGAAAAAATGAGCGTTCGCACTATTTATTGCAGATGCGGGGAATTGGCCTAGTCCCATTAGGTTTGACACCAGTGGCTGAAAGCTAGAAGATTCGGGGGCTGCAGGCGATTGACGCCGAATCAATTCGAGAGGAACCAAGTCATGGTGAAATCCAGAATATTTATAGGATTTTTTACCGTTTTTGCCCATTTATGGGTGTTTGCTCAGGGTCAAAATGGTGCATTGGATGCCATCGTTCCCCAAAACGAGGCAATCTCGGTAGGGGAAGCAGGTGATGATCCAGCTGACATTGGTCGCTATTTGTTGGCCAGTGGAGCCCAGGCAGCGCGTCTCTCTCCCGATGGCAAACAGATCGCGATCCGCTACAGCGTCACTGGCGAACCTCAGCTCTGGGTGCTCCCTGTCAACGGGGGTCAGATGAAACAGTTAACCTTCGGCAATGGTGTGACGTTTTTCCGTTGGTCGCCCGATAGCGAGTTTCTCCTCTACGGTGCAGACAATGATGGGAACGAGCAAGAAAGTTATGCCTTGATTCGCGCTGATGGTTCTGAAGAGCGCATTGTCTTGCCACCAGTTGCCGGTGGTTTTCGCAGTTTCGGCGATTTCTCCAGTGATGGGCGCTCGGTTTATTTTGCTTCTACCGAACGCAATGGTTTGGACTTTGATATCTATCGTGCCGATTTAGCTAACGGCAATTCTTCTATGTTGTTTGAAGGCAGCTACGGAAACTTTGCCCGCAGCTTGTCACCCAATGGCCGCTTTTTGTTAATTGACGAAACTGTAGGTGAAGACGGAGACAATCTTTATCTCCTGCATACCGACACTTTGGAAATGGAAGTGATTTCGGAACCAGAGGTGCGCGCCAACCATAGCAATGGAGGTTTTGCCTGGTCGCCGGATAGCAGTAGTTTTTATTTAGCCACCAACCTTGATCGCGAATTTACTGCATTAATGCGATACGACTTGAGTGCACGACGTTTTCAGCTAGTGGAGCAGAGTGAATACGATATTGGCGATGTAGCTCTTTGCGGAACTAATGATGAGTATCTTGCCTGGACAGTAAATGCCGACGGTTTTGAATCGGTGCATTACAAAGCAGTCAGTGGTGGCACTGTTGAAACAGTTAACGGATTGCCCGAAGGTGATCAGAGTTTAAGTTGTGCTAGTGACAGCGATCTCATGGCGGTTCGCACTAACGGTTGGCGCACACCCGGTGATGTAAATGTATTTAGTTTTTCTGATAAACAAATGCGCCAGGTGTTCGAATCTAACTTGGCAGGCCTGGATGCTGATCGTTTGGTTCGACCGGAAAGTGTTCGCATGCCGGCCCAAGATGGAGTGATGCTACAAGGATTACTCTACCTACCAGATGAAGATTCATACCAGGGGGATGGGCCACCTCCGGTGATTTTTGAAGTGCATGGCGGTCCTACCGGACAATCCCGTCCGACCTTCGATCCAATCGTGCAATATCACGTCGATCGTGGCGTGGCGGTGTTTGAACCTAATGTGCGAGGGTCAACCGGCTTCGGACGAACCTACACCACCTTGGATGATCGTACTCGCCGGTTAGACAGTGTGCGTGATCTGGTAGACATGCTGGGCTTTTTCCGCACCGACGGCCGCGTCGATGTAGATCGTGCCGCCGTGAGTGGTGGCTCATATGGGGGCTATATGGTGAATGCGGTATTGGCAGCCTATCCGAATTCATTTAGAGCTGGTGTATCTCGATATGGCGTGGCTGATTGGGTGACGGCATTGGAAGTCGCATCACCAGCCTTAAAAGCGTCCGATCGAATAGAGTATGGTGATATCAACTTGCCGGAGTGGCGAAGTTTTTACGAAGTAAATTCGCCAATCGTGCAGGCCGACAAAATCGAGGTGCCAGTGCTTTACTCACACGGTGCTATGGATCCGCGCATTGATATCGCGGAATCTGAAACTATGGTGAACGCACTGCGCAGCAACGGGATTGATGCACCATTCATTCGCATCCCTGATGAAGGACATGGTTGGCGCAAACTCTCGAATCGATTGTTTTACTATCGTCGACAGGCTGAGTTTATCGAATACGTATTAGCGCCCGAAGGCGACTAAATTTCTTCTGGCTCGATACTCTCGCTCGCTTCTCTCAGAGTTGATAGGTCCACACCGCGGTAGGGGATATTCTCCTTCATCACGACATAGGAATTAATCGTGACTTGGTAGCGGTTATCACCAACCAATTGGTCGTTGATTTCTACATAGCGATTCATGTCCGGGCAGAGAATGCGCAATAGGAAATCGGATTCACCACTCACGGTGTAGCATTCCACAACTTCCGGTATGGCCTTGATCAAAGATTCAAAGGCATTGAATTCTTCCTGGGTGTGGTTGCGCAACGATACCGTTGCGATACACATGATATGGCGGGCGATGCTGCCCAGATTGAGCGTGGCATGGTAAGACTGAATCACGCCTTCCTGTTCCAGCCGTCGCATTCGTTGCAGGCAGGAACTGGGGGATAGGCTTACTTCTTCCGCTAATTTTTGGTTGGTAATACGACCGTCTTTTTGCAGGATTTCCAGAATCTTCAGGTCGATTTTGTCGAGTTTGGAGCTTTTCATAGGTGTCCGACTAGATTGATTGTGGGCTCGCCGATAGGGCAAAACCTCGATGCGCCGAATTTTATTCGGTTTAGCCCCCAATTGAAAACAGCTTATATTTCAAGCGCTAGAAGATACATAACTCCTTTTGTGGGGTTCTTGATACTCTATAGCCTAAAGATAATTCGATGGAGACAGCAGTGACTGAATCAGCCAGCAATCCGCAATCTTCCGCTTCCACCAATAACCGTGATGCCTTGTGGCCTAACTACAGTCCACCACAGGAACTGGTGTTCACTCATGGCGTTGGAAGTGAATTATTCACCGCAGAGGGTGATGCCTATTTAGATTTTTTGAGTGGCATTGCTGTCACTGCGTTTGGTCATGCCCATCCGCATTTGGTTCAGGCGTTAAATTCTCAGTCGGAAAAACTCTGGCACTTATCCAATGTATTTCGTATTCCTGAAGGGGAGCGCTTGGCGGCTCGCCTGGCAGAAGCATCATTCGCTGATCGCGTGTTTTTCGCTAACTCGGGAACTGAAGCTATAGAGGCAGGAATAAAAGCAGTGCGCGGTTATCAAACTGCAATCGGTAAACCTGAACGCTCTCGACTTATTGCATTTAGTGAAAGTTTTCACGGTCGCACAATCGCAGCCATTGCTGCGTCGGGCAATCCATCTTACGTGCAAAATTTTGTGCCTACTGATCATGGATTCGATCATGTGCAATTTGGCGACATGCAAGCGCTTGAAGCCGCGATTACAGAAAATACTGCAGGCATCATTGTTGAAACTGTGCAAGGTGAAGGTGGTATTCGTCCGGTGTCTGCAGAAATGATGCAGCGGTTACGCAAGCATTGTGATGAGCATGGCCTGTTATTAATGCTGGATGAAGTGCAATGTGGTGTAGGTCGTACCGGAAAGTTGTTTGCTCATGAGCACTATGGAGTAACACCGGACGTGCTGGCTTCGGCAAAAGGATTAGGCGGCGGTTTTCCTGTTGGCGCCTGTCTTGCAACTGAAGAAGTTGGACAACACATGATCGTTGGTACCCATGGCAGTACGTTTGGCGGCAACCCATTGGCGATGGCTGTGGGCAATGCTGTATTAGATCTAGTACTAGAACCAGGATTGATGGATGACGTAACACGCAAAGCCGACGCGCTTAAATCGGGATTAGAAAAACTGGTGGAGACTTATCCTTCAGTGGTTTCAAAAGTCACCGGTCTTGGCTTAATGATCGGTGTTAAGTGCGAAGTGCCTAATGTGGAGTTGATGGGACTGCTAAGACAAAACAAGTTGTTAGTAGGCCGTGCCGGAGACAACATGATTCGTTTGTTACCTCCGCTTAATGTGTCTGACGAGCATGTCGAGCAAGCACTCAACACAATTGAAGCTGCTGTTAAGAGTTTAAGCGCGTAAATCATGTCAATAACTGACTCTTTCAAATGGATTGATTCGCGCCAGGAAGATCTGGTGCGAACTCTTTGTGATCTGTCTGCAATAAATTCAGGGACACATAACCTGAATGGCTTGACGCAAATGGAAAATGCCTTTCAGGAATTATTCTCTCCAGTGGCCGACAGCGTCGAAGTAATACCTTCTCAAAGTGCGGAGCACGCAGATCTGGAAGGCAACGTGCATACGCAGCAATACGGCAACATGTTGAGTTTTAAAAAGCGTCCTGATGCACCCATTCAGGTGTTATTGGTGGGTCATATGGACACAGTATTTCCAGTGGATCATGGCTTTCAAACTCCGACTCAAACCGATGACAACATCATCAACGGACCAGGTGTGGCTGACATGAAAGGCGGCATCCTTGTGATGATGACTGCGTTGCAGGCACTGGAGTCACAAAACTTGGACCAATTGGGCTGGCATGTTCTGTTAAATGCGGACGAAGAAACTGGCTCACATGGATCCCGTGAAGCACTGGTAAATGCAGCGGGTGGTGCCCATGCCGGGATGATTTATGAGCCAGCCTTGGCCGATGGCACCTTGTCTCGAGCGCGTAAAGGTTCAGGCAACTTCACCTTAGTAGCGCGGGGTCGTTCTGCTCATGCCGGGCGTGAATTCGAGAAAGGACTTAATGCAATCGTGGCGATAAGCGATGCCATAGTGCAGTTGGCAAACCTTACTGATCTATCCCGTGGACTGACGGTAAATGTTGCGCGGGTAAATGGCGGTACGGCATTTAATGTGGTTCCAGATACAGCAGTCTGTCAATTCAACATTCGATGTTTGCGTGCTGAAGATCAAACTGAAATCAAACAACGCATTGACCAATTGCTCGAGCAATGGAATCAAAATGGCGATGTGCAATTTGAATTGCATGGAATGTTTACTCGACCTCCGAAGGAAGTCAGCCCTAGTCATCAGTTGTTGATGGACTGGTTGCAAGGCTGTGGCGCGGATTTGGAGATCGACATTGCCTATCAGGATACCGGTGGCTGCTGTGATGGAAATAATCTCGCCGCAGCGGGTTTGCCCAACATCGATACCTTGGGTGTGTTAGGTGGCCACATTCATACTGATCAGGAATTCATGCTTATGCATAGCTTGGCTGAACGGGCCAAGTTAAGTTTCAGCTTGCTTAACAAGTTAGCGACTGAAGGTGATCAATTGATCGCATTGCGGGAGGCTGGACATGCTAATTCGTAGCGCAACCCCAGAAGATCTTAATCAATTAATGCAGCTTTCGGCCTTACTGCCGCCGGGTATGACATCGATGCCTTTCGATAAGTCCACCTGGGAGAAGCGCTTGGCACTGGTAGAAGAAAGCATTCAGGAATCGCCGGATGCCAATTCGGAACGAGTTTATTTGTTGGTCATGGAAGATTTGGCAAGTGGCAAGATAGTGGGAACAGCAGGGATTGTTGCCGGTGTTGGATTAACCAAGCCCTTCTATAACTATAAGATCACCAAAGATGTAAAAGTTTCTGAAGAACTCGACATTCGCCGCAATAGCAATCTACTAAATCTGGTAAATGACTTTACCGGTGAAACTGAGCTTATCTCACTGTTCCTTTTGCCGGAGTTTCGCTCCAAGTATTCGGGACAGATACTTTCTCGCTGTCGCTATCTGTTCATGAGTGATTTTCCTGACCGCTTTAGCGATATCGTATTCGCAGAAATTCGTGGTTGGTTAGATCAGAGTGAGAAGTCGCCTTTTTGGGAACATCTCGGCAGGAAGTTTTTTGATCTGCCTTTCGCCAAAGCAGACTTCATTAGTGCAGTAAATGGGTCTCAGTTTATTTCGGATCTGATGCCAACGTTTCCAGTCTATATGGAGTTGTTACCGCAAGAAGCCATCGATGTAATCGGTAAGCCTCATGACGAAGCAGCGCCAGCTATGCGACTGCTGGAGAAAGAAGGTTTCAAATTTGAAGGAACCGTGGACATTTTTGATGCGGGTCCGGTGATGCAATGCCATCGCGAAAACATTGAATCGATGAAGCAGTCTCGACTCATGACACTAGATACTCTGACACCGGAAATCAGCCTGGATGATGAATCTAAAACCTTATGCATTGTAAGCAACGCTAGCTTGCAGAATTATCGCATGACGTTAACACGACTTAGTTCCACTGAAGAGGGCAGCGTAGCGCTCCCAGAAAAAGTGGCTGAGTTATTGAATGTTGGTGCCGGTGATCAAGTAAGAATATTAGAAGTAAGAGCAGGTCAGAATGGAAACTAAACAAGCGCATTTTATCGGTGGTGATTGGATTGCAGGTGGTTCAGAGCAGTTTCAGTCCACTAGTCCTGTAGATGATTCAGTTTTGTGGGAAGGGCTAGCGGCCGATGCGGCTCTTATTGACCAAGCTGTGTCGTCAGCCCGGACTGCGTTTGCTGACTGGAGCGAGCTTAGTTTTGCTGAGCGCCAGACTTATGTAACTCGTTTTGTGGAATTGGTGGAAGCGCATAAAGATGAGCTGGCTGAAACTATCTATCGTGAAACCGGTAAACCATTATGGGAGAGCAAAACCGAAATCGGCACCATGATTGGCAAAGCAGGTGTTTCTGCCAAAGCCTATGACGACCGCACTGGTTCCAATTCATCGGAAGTGAATGGTGTTGAGCTGGCTTTGCAGCATCGACCTATCGGTGTTTTTGTGGTGCTTGGCCCTTACAATTTTCCTGGCCACCTCCCTAACGGTCATATCATTCCCGCTTTGTTGGCTGGCAATACAATTGTGTTTAAGCCTTCGGAGCTCACACCGCTTTTTGGTGAGAAGATGGTGATGCTGTGGGAAGAGGCAGGGTTGCCAGCGGGAGTTGTCAATCTGGTGCAAGGTGCGGCAGACACTGGACGATTGTTAGCTGCAGCTAATGATATCGATGGCCTTTTGTTCACCGGCAGTTCTAAAACTGGGCATGCAATTCACCAGGCATTCGGTGGACAACCGCAAAAGATGTTGGCATTAGAAATGGGTGGCAATAACCCCTTGTTGGTAGATCGTGTGGAAAACATTCCCGCTGCCGTGTACACAATCATCCAGTCCGCATTTATCTCGGCAGGTCAGCGCTGTACCTGCGCACGTCGGCTAATCCTGGTTCGATCAGAAAACAATGAGCAGCTACTCGATGCATTGGTGACTGCAACCGCCAATATCAAAGTTGGGGTAGACGACAATTGTTTTATGGGTCCGGTGGTATCTAATCGAGCTGCTGACGGGGTTGTTGCTTTCGCGGCCGATTTGGAGGCGCAGGGTGGTGTCGCGCTAAAACCATTGGAACGACCTGACCCAAACACGGCCATTCTATTTCCTGGAATTATTGACGTAACCAACCTGAATGAATCCAACGACGAAGAATGTTTTGGTCCGTTATTGCAGGTTGAGTGGGTTGACTCTCTGGAAGAGGGTATTCGCGCAGCCAATGACACTTGTTATGGATTGTCAGCAGGATTGCTCAGTGACGATGATGGCGCGTGGAAAACATTCATGCAGAAAATTCGTGCCGGCATTGTGAATCTAAATCGACCACTTACAGGTGCAAGCGGCGCGGCACCTTTCGGTGGAGTTGGTGCTAGCGGTAATTATCGCCCCGGCGCCTATTATGCTGCTGATTATTGTGCCTATCCCATGGCGAGTATGCACAGTGATCAAGTGGAGTTACCCGACAGTTTAGCGCCAGGCATTGAGCTATGAGTTCGATGCATTCCTGGGAAGTAAACTTCGACGGAATAGTTGGGCCGACCCATAACTATGCTGGTCTTTCCTTTGGCAATGTAGCGTCGGCTGACCATGGAGGTCAGTCCTCTTCGCCTAAGCAGGCTGCGTTACAGGGGTTGGAGAAGGCGTGGGCTCTAGCCCAAATGGGGCTGAAACAAGGAGTGCTTCCACCACAGGAACGACCTCATATCCCAACTTTGCGCAGCCTGGGATTTGCTGGCAATGATGATGCAGCAGTCATCGCCGATGCCGCTAGTAACGCACCACACTTGTTGGCTGCAGCTAGCTCAGCGTCGTGTATGTGGGTTGCCAATGCAGCTACTATTTCACCGTTTGGCGATACATCGGACGGTAAAACCCATATAACCCCAGCCAATCTCAGTTCGATGTTTCATCGATCAATTGAGCCGCCTGTGACTAGCAGAGTTCTGCAGGCCATTTTCTCTGCGGATACTTTCGTTCACCATGCTCCTTTACCTGCGGGTACTCAGTTTTCTGACGAAGGAGCTGCTAACCACACCCGTTTCTGTCACGACTACGGCAAACAAGGTGTTGAGTTCTTCGTTTATGGTGATGATCTTGTGCGTGGTAATCCACGGCCTAAAAAATTTCCAGCTCGCCAGACACTGGCTGCTTGTGAGGCCATTGCGCGTAATCACGGTCTTGCCGCAGACCGCGTAGTTTTTGCCCAACAGAATCCAGATGCCATCGATGCTGGCGTGTTCCATAACGACGTCATCGCTGTAGGTAATCAGACTTTACTGTTTCACCATGAGTTGGCGTTCGCAGACACGAATAAGGTAAGGCAGGAACTCGATACTGCTATGGGATCTCCACTAAACTATATTGAAGTCCCAACTACAGCTGTGTCGCTTAAAGATGCTGTTGCATCCTATTTATTTAACTCACAGCTCTTAACAGTTCCAGGTAACGAAGGGTCCATACTTGTTGTTCCCGGTGAATGTGAAGAAGTGCAATCGGTGCATAACTATCTGCAAGATCTGGAGGCGAACAACCCGCTGATTGAAAAAGTTCATTACTTTAATTTACGCCAAAGTATGAATAACGGTGGCGGACCAGCCTGCTTACGATTGCGAGTTGTGATGAGTGAGCAGCAAATCGCTGATAGTAATGCCCGCGCCATACTCGATGAATCTCTTTATGAAGATCTCAGAGCTTGGGTGGAGAAACACTATAGAGATTCAATCGCGCCTGATGAATTGCGCGATCCGTCATTGCTAGTTGAATGCCGTGCCGCGTTGGATGAACTGACTACGATATTGCGTATCGGTTCGGTCTACGATTTTCAGCGCTAGGCTCTAAACCTTAGCCTCTAACCCCTAGCCTTAACGATTTTCCAGTTGGCTCGCTTCCATCATCACATGGAAGATTACGTTCTGTTCCATCACGCCACGAATCAAATCTGAGCCTGGGCCAATGGCATAGATAGCTACGTCCTCACCACCATGGGTTTCCGCTCCCATCGGCACGGTAACTTCAGGATGGAAGCTCTCATGTTCAGTATCTATGTTGGTTAGATCAGCACGTCCCGCAGACGTAGGTGGGATTTCTCGGTCGTTAATCATCGGGCCCTGACCGTTGGCATAACTCAATGTGGTGTAAGGTAATCCGTCACCAGCCAGATTCAGTCCGTCCATTGGCTCGCCGGCAGCATCTAACCCCACTGACTTACCAAGAATAGGATTGCCACGAACCGGATAACCGGCAATGGTAAACACATGGCTATGGTCGGCGGTGACGATGATCAAGGTGTCGGATAAATCGACTTTCTCCGTGGCAGCACGAATCGCATTGGAAAATTCAATCGCGTCAGTCAGTGCGCGTAACGGGTTCGTTGCATGATGACCATGGTCGATGCGCCCGGACTCCACTTGCAAGAAATAGCCATTGTCATTTCTGCTAAGGATGTCGATCGCCTTCGTTGTCATCGCCGTTAAACTGGGTTCGCCGGCAGGGTCTCTTGGACGATCAAATTCATATTGCATGTGTGAAGGTTGGAACAAGCCGAGCAAATGATCTGTTTCATCGGGATCGATGGCATCGAATTGATCAGCGTTCCAAACATAATGACTATTGGTACTTTGGGCAGTCCATTCTGCAGTTAAATCTCTGCCGTCCAGTCGCATGCCTTCGCCGCCACTCTCAGGATCAGTAATAGAGGAAGGAATAAAATTCGTGCGACCTCCACCCAGGGCGACTTCTATTCCGTCACTCCCTCGTATGTTGTTAGGGAACTCAATTAGTTGTCTTGCAATGTCTGCACAATCACCGGGGTTGCTGAATCGTGAAGCAACTCGATCTGACTCAAAATCCCGATCCATAATGTGAGAATAGTTTGCTGCTGGCGTGGCGTGGGTTAGTCGCGCTGTGGATACGACTCCGGTAGCCAATCCTCGCATTTCTGCTCGTTCTAAGAATGTCAGGGTTTCGTTTCCTGCCTGAGTAGAGCAATCGCCACGTGTTACATTTTGATTCACGCTGATCAATCCGGCTTTAGTCTTGATACCACTTGCCATGGCGGTCATGGTGCCAGCTGAGTCTGCTACCTGCGCATTAGTGTTGTAAGTCTTTGAGAGTGCGACATTAGGAAACTCCTCAAAGCTCAACATATTCTCTTCGCCAGTTTCACCGCGCAATTGACCTTCCAGAATTCGTGCAGCGGTAACAGTAGAGACCCCCATGCCATCACCGACGAACAAAATGACATTGCGTGCAAGACCGCCACTATTGTTTCTGAGTGTCAAATTTCTTTCGACAGTTTCCCGGCCATTGTCATACCAATTCTCTGGAGATTCCTGGGTGAGGGCGCATTGCGATAGTGCCACACTCATTGAGACGCTGATCGCGAGGAAGGCTTGCTTGGGCATGATGAATTCCTGATACGTAAAATACTGGTAAACTATATGTCGATCGCACAGATGATCGCATCAACATATTACAGGAAAATGAAGCAGCAAAAGCAATGATGATATCTATTACCTATTGCATGGCTTGAAACTATCGACCCGAAGCGGACCGTGTGTCTGCCGAAGTCAGTGCTACAACCGGCGTGATGCCAGAGCTAATCGGCGGTGGTGGAGGAGTATTTGACGTCAAAGTTGACGGTGAAACTCTGTTTTCCAAGTTTGACGACAATCGATTTCCTGAGTCAGGTGAGATAAGCGAACTGTTACGATCGCGAATGGAAGATTAGTTTGATTACCAACGTCATTGCCATTGCTGGTCCTTCCGGATCGGGAAAGTCTTTTCTTGCGGAAGCGCTACAACTAGCACTTCAAACTTCTTTTCCTTCGTTGCAAACAGCTATCTTGGCAGAAGATTCCTATTATCGAGATCAATCCAATGTTCCCATGGCGCAACGGGAACAGGTCAATTATGATCATCCGTCAGCACTGGAGCATGATTTGCTGTTAAGTCATCTGCGAGATCTCAAGGCGGGATCATCTGTTGCGATACCGACCTATGATTATGCGCAACATACGCGGAGCGACGAACTGAGAGAATTGCAGCCAACTCAATTGCTCATCGTGGAAGGGATTCTCTTGTTAAGTCACGTTCATCTGCGCCAGGAATTTGATCTGCGCCTTTTTGTTGATACGCCTCTAGATGTATGTCTGGAGAGACGTATGCAAAGAGATTGTGTTGAGCGGGGACGAAGCGAAGAGTCTGTGAAGCAGCAATTTGAAACAACGGTGCTGCCAATGTTTCATGAACACATTGCGCCAACACGAGATCATGCTCATATAGTGTTATCAGGTGAGGATTCACCGCAGTCGCTGACTGAACGAGTACAACAAGAATTACAACATCGAGGCTACGTCGCAGAGTAGCAAGCAGGGGATAAGCTCAACATGGAATCATTGGTTAGCCTACTTGGCATCGCAGTACTGTTTGGCATTGCTTATGGCCTTTCCGCGAAGCGCAAGCTCGTAAATTGGCGCACGGTTGGTTTTGCCCTGCTATTGCAATTTACCTTGGGAGGAATAGCTCTCTATTTGCCCGTTGGTGTTGCAGTACTCGAAGCCATTTCCAACGGTGTATCCAGTGTCTTAAATAATGCACAGGACGGAATCGACTTTGTGTTTGGACCTATTGGTGCCTTCGAAGTGGGTTTTATCTTTGCGTTTCACGTTTTACCCGTCATCGTGTTTTTCTCATCCTTGGTATCAGTGCTGTATTACCTCGGAATTATGGGATGGTTAATCAGAGTGATCGGTGGTGGTTTGCAGCGCTTGCTAAAAACCAGTCAGCCTGAATCGATGTCAGCCACAGCAAATATTTTCGTTGGCCAAACAGAAGCACCATTGGTTGTGCGTCCTTACATCGCAACGATGACCAGGTCCGAGCTCTTCGCCATTATGGTTGGTGGCATGTCTACAGTGGCTGGGTCAGTGTTAGCGGGTTACGTATTGCTCGGGGTCGAGATTCAATATTTGTTGGCTGCAAGTTTTATGGCAGCTCCCGGTGGTTTCTTAATGGCGAAGCTGTTGATGCCGGAGTCTGAAAAAGTGCAGAGCGAAGACGAAGAATTCAAATTGGAATTCGAGGCTCACGTAAACGTTATTGATGCTGCCGCATCGGGAGCTAGCAGTGGCATGACTCTGGCGCTTAATGTTGGCGCGATGGTATTGGCCTTCGTTGGTCTTATTGCGTTGCTAAATACCGTGCTCGCCTGGCTTGGCGGACTAGTTGGCTTCGATCAGCTCTCTTTGCAGCTTGTGCTGGGTTATGTCTTCCAACCCTTGGCGTTTGTAGTTGGCGTGCCGTGGGAAGAAACGAGATTGGCAGGCAGTTTGATTGGCCAGAAACTTGTATTTAATGAGTTCGTCGCCTTTGTTGAATTCACTTCCCAGATGGATGTGATGAGTCAGAGAGCTCAAGCGGTTGTGACATTCGCGCTTTGTGGATTCGCCAATTTCTCATCGATCGGCATTGTGCTCGGAGGTATCGGCATGATGGCGCCAAATCGACGCAGTGATATTGCAGAGTTGGGTATACGCGCCGTGTTCGCCGGTTTCATGGCGAATCTAATGAGTGCAGCGATTGCTGGATTCTTCTTGTCGTTGGGATAAGACTGGCTGGTTACTTTTTCAGCCCAATCTCGACTAAACGCTCTTCCAGAAATTCACCTGCCGTTATTGGCGGATACTTCGGTCCTGAATCGCCAACACATTGAGGGAGACACTCCAGGCTAGCGGCGCTGTGTGGGTGAAGAAAAAACGGCATTGAGTAGCGGGACTTGTCTTGCCGTTCTGGATTTACCACTCGATGCACAGTTGAAGGCAACACTTCATTAGTCAGGCGCGACATCATATCGCCTGTGTCCAAAACGATCTCATCTTCATTGCTAATGACAGGTATCCAATTACCATCTTTGTCCAATAATTCGAGACCAGAATCAGTAGCGCCAACTAAAAGAGTTAGTAGATTGATATCGGCATGGGCAGCAGCACGCATTGAGTTACTGGTATCTAATCCTTCAACGCTTGGGTAATGCAAAATTCGGCAGATTGAATTGCCATCGGTGACCATGTCACGGAAAAACTCTTTCTCCAAGCCCATCACTTCACCGAGGGCTTCGAGCACGGTTTTTCCTAAGGTTTCTAAATCGCGATACAGCTGAAGAAACACAGATTTAAATTCTGGAATTTCATTTGGCCAAATGTTATGAGGGTATTCGTCGTAGTACGGGCTGCTTTCTGCCACATCCTGTCCGACATGCCAGAATTCTTTGAGATCGGAGTGTGGGTTACCCTTCGCATTCTCTCGACCGAAAGCGGTGTAACCCCGAGCGCCTCCGCTCCCACTGTCATATTGCAGTTTTACATCCAGTGGTAACTCAAAAAACTCTTTTGCTAATGCGTAAGCTTCATCGAGTCGTGCGCGATTGATATTGTGATCTTTTAAGACAACGAAACCATATTCTTTTAACCCAGAATAAAGATCCTGGAGGAATTGATCCCGATTAGGACCATCCAGGTCTAACATACTGAGGTTTTTGATTTCATTACTCATGGTTGTACTCGTACTGCAATTAACTTCTAACGTCTTTAAGCACAAAAGCTTTTGGTATCAATTCAGCGCTCTCAGCGACTAACTGCTCATCTGAATCACATACACTCATCACGGTTGCATCTTTGGCAAACTCACTGATTACTTGTCGGCAGGCGCCACAAGGTGTTGTGGGTTCCGAGGTTGGTGTATAGACAACAACTTCTTTGATAGCAGTTGCGCCTTCTCCGATCGCCGTGCATATCGCAGATCGTTCAGCACATTGCGTGAGGCCATAGGATCCGTTTTCTACATTCACCCCGGTGAATACGCGGCCTTGCTCATCTCGCACGGCAGCAGCTACCCGAAATCCACTATAGGGAGCGTAGCTGTGTTGTAGGGCGGCTCGCGCCCGTTCAATGAGTTCTTCCACGTACAAAAATCACTTTCGATCAAGCAGGGTGGCTATTATCCCCGGGGAAGTCTCCCGAGTCATGCTTCTTTTTCCTGCATATGATGACGTGGATCAACCGGACGCATTAAGGCATTGCTTACCAGAGCGATGGCCAGCAGCATGGCCATTAAGATCATCGTCGAGTTGTACAGGCCACTGGTTGGATCAGTGGTACCTGGTGGGGCGATTTCCATAAGACGCGCAATAGTGACGGTATTCTGTGCTACGAGTTCTTCCAATTGCGAAATTGGCGCACCGAATTGATTTTGAAATGCGGTTGGATCGATTACCGCAACCAAATCGTTAATAGCATTCGTCACTGAATTCTGTCTGAGTGAAGTAATAGCTAATGGTCCTAACACTCCTGCTGTGCTCCATGCCGTTAGCAGTCGACCGTGAATACCTCCAACGAAGCGTGTGCCAAAAATATCGGCAAGATAAGCGGGGATAGTTGCGAAGCCGCCGCCATACATGGTGAAGATAATCATGGTCGCGGCGTAAAAATAGACCAACCATACAACTGATGGATTGACGCTGACTTGCTGGGCTGTGATAGGAATAGAGAGATAGAGCAAGATGCCAAGTACAAAGAACACCCAGTAGGTATTGCGCCTACCGATGTAATCCGATGCGCTTGCCCAGATAAAACGCCCAACCATATTAAACGCACTAATCATTACGACATAGGTTGCTGCGAAAGCGGTGTCTACAACTTGAGGCAATGATGAGCCAAAAATTTCTGTAATCATGGTGCGTGCAACACCCAGCACGCCAATACCAGCAGTAACATTTAGACAGAGCACAATCCAAAGTTGATAAAATTGCGGAGTTTTTAAAGCCTGATCGATATCTACATGGTGAGCTGAAATTAATGCGCCGCGTTGTTCTTCCGTTGGTTCTTCCCAGCCTTGTGGTTTCCAATTTGCAGCAGGTAATCGATAGGAAAAAGCAGCAATCAACATCACTAGCAAATAAATGATACCGATTACGAAAAACGCTTCGGCGACTCCAGCTGCACCCGTATCGACTAAGTAGACTCCTTCTGGACCTGGCACCATCATGTCTCTTGCTTCCGCTGCGCCCACTACTACAACTTCACGCAATTCACCTGCAATCTCTGCAAATCGTCGTCCTGCTTGAGTGATTAACTGAACTTGATCTTGTGTGCCGAGATACTCAGGGGCTCTATAGAACAAGCGAATGAAGTATTCTTTCATCGGTGTGCCGATCATGGCGCCACCGCCAAAACCCATGATTGCCATTCCGGCAGCCATGCCGCGCCGGTCAGGAAACCAACGAATGAGTGTGCTGACAGGAGAGACGTAACCCAAGCCAAGGCCGCAGCCACCAATGACTCCATAGCCCAGATATAGGAGCCACAATTGGTGGGTCATTATCCCAACAGCTCCCACCAGGTAACCACCGCCCCAACAGCATGCTGAGACTACTCCAACTTTACGAGGTCCGACTTGTTCTAACCATTTGCCTGCAAACGCTGCAGCTAAACCTAGAAACACAATGGCAACGGTGAACACCCACACAACTTCACTGAGGTTCCAGTCTTCAGCGGCGCTGGTAACGACTCCATGCACTCTTGTTAAGGAAGGGTTGTAGATACTCCAGGCATACACTGAGCCAATGCAGAGATGGATGGCGATAGACGCGAGTGGTACATACCAACGGTTGTAATCTGGCGCGGCAATAATGCGCTCTTTGGAGAGGAGGCCAGCCATGAATGCAGTCCCTGAATTCTTATTGTTGTGGGCTGAAAGCTAGCTTATTAGGCGGCTGCTGTATACCGCTGAACAGGGCACTACCCCTGGGGTGTCTCTGTCATTTGCTGACAGTATTTTTCCATCTGTTCAGGAAGGTCAGTTGGGCATTCACCGCATTTGAGATTGCCCGGAACGGCATAGTCAATAAATGTAGGGTGGGCCAAGTCCAAGTTGCTCATGGTCTCAATGAATTCCTGCTCTGACGTATCATGCTTTAAACGTTTGTTGCGTGCTTTCTCTTGTGCGATCGAAGATACGAATCTGCCTTCATAGTCATGCCCCGGGTAAACCAGGGTTTCGTCAGGAAGGGAATAGAGAATTTCACTAATGCTGCGAAACAATTGCGTACTATCACCGTTCTGAAAATCTGTTCTGCCACAACCATCGATAAGCAGGCAGTCTCCAGTGAAC
Organism: uncultured Pseudohongiella sp.; assembly: GCA_965262465.1. GTDB lineage: Bacteria > Pseudomonadota > Gammaproteobacteria > Pseudomonadales > Pseudohongiellaceae > UBA9145. The sequence continues at coordinate 892,720 of OZ253535.1, forward strand.
AATTTATCCTCAATCAGAAAACAAAAGTGGTCATCGGTGTGTCCAGGTGTGAATAGTGGTAGTAGGGAGAGTGATCCTAATTCCACTGGGATCCTGTCTTCAATATTGAAATCGGCACAAGGAAGATTGTCCGGTGCAGGGAAACCTATCTTGCATCCCGTGCGCTCCCTTAAATGCAGAGCAGCCGTTATATGATCAGCATGCACGTGAGTTTCCAGAGTTAAAGTGAGATTCAATCCGAGATCGTCGATAAGGGACAGGTCGCGATCCATAGTTGGAACGACTGGATCAATCAACAATGCCTGTTTGCTTTCTTCGCACCCAAGAAGATAGGTGTAGGTGCTTGAGATTGGTTCGAAGAGTTGGTGAAAAATCACGTACTGACTGCTCAAATAGGATTATGCAATCCAATACTAGTGGCTTTTGGTTTGATACTACAAGGTAAATAGGCAGAACTCTCCGAATACTTGATGTTGCGCAAGTATTCGGAGGCTTGTGATTTTTAAGGTGAGTACAGACTTATCGTTGGAATAAGTATGAGAATTTGATGAAGAACTGGTCACCATCACGCTTAAGATCGTCGGTGAGGATGAGTTCTCTTTCGCCTTCCATTTCAGCGATATCAAAATTGCTTTGATTCGTGTTGTAACCCACATAGAAAGCAGACCATGGGTTGATGACGTAACGGAGTAAAACGTCGAAGTTCAAGTTCTTGTCATCAGTTAAACGTGATAGCTCCGCATCGGTATCTTCATACTGAGCGATAAATCTAAGCGACAACTCTTTGGTGAATTGATAGTTCCAATTGCTGCGAAAGATCTCGTTAGAGAAAATCTTCTGGCCGCTGCTGCGAGACTCCAATTCCGTATAAAGGTAAGTATTGCTGATTCGAAGTCTTTCTAGTGGTCGCAATAGTAGATCTACATCGAAGCGGCTGGTATCGGCAATGTCAGGCAATGATCCCACTGGTGGTACCAGGTTAAGAGTCGTACCGTTGCGATAGTTTATTTTAAAATCCACTGAATTCAGCATATTGTTGTTGTAGGCGACATTGAAATTGTCGTACTTGTATACACGTGTCGTGTTCAGTCCGGGGTAATCACCCGCTCTTAAGATTTCAGAAAAATCGGTCCAGCCCACATCGTAACGTGTCGTATCAAACTGCAAGGAAGCAGTTGGACCAAGTTGTGAGAAGATTTTGGTGCCAGCCGTGTCTTCAAGGTAAACACCGAAACCAGCAACGCTCCAGGAGTTGATTGATGACTCTTCAGGGTAGAAGTTCAATGCAACTCGCTGGTGAAATCCAGACGTGTCAGCACGGAAGAATCTGTTTTGAAATCCCAATTCAGTTCTAAAACCGGGTGATGCTTCAATGAAGTGACTATGAGTGTTTAAGGTGCGGCCTGTGCGGTTCAATTGAATGTTGCGTTGGTAACCACGAAAGGATTCTCCGCCGCCACGAGGGTCAGTTTCTGTACCCACGATTTCGATTTGGGTTTGCCAGTTTTCACCGAAACGAAAACGACCATCGATCAGTGCTGCCCGGTTATATCCATCTGCTAGTTCTCGAGAGGTGGCAAGAAAACCAATTCGATCTTGCTCTGAGATATCACGATAGCCACGGATGATTCCGATAGTGGCTTTCTCGCCAGCAAGTGGATCACCAACAGCCCGATTCTTACCAGGCGCTTCATCATTAATTAGGATCGATCCGAAACCATAGTTACCGGAGCGGCCAGTGAATCGTATACCACCTTCCGGATCTACAATGCGTCTGGTGAATACCAAGGTTGAGTCTGTTGCAAAGAAGTCAGCGTTCTCAATAAAGAAAGGGCGACGTTCTGGGAATTGCACTTCAAAACGTTCATTCACTGTCACTTGTGGAACATCAGATTCAACCTGGCTGAAGTCCGGATTCAAAGTGACATCGAGTACCCAGGTATCATCAAAGATAAATTTCGCGTCTAGACCAACATTTTGTTCGCTGCTGGAATCGAACGCAGGTCCGCCCACAGCACCAAGATCCAATGCATCCACTTCACGAGCAAACAAATAAGGAACGATCTGATAGTTGTTGCCTGAATCTACATTGCGAATACCATTCAACAAGGCAGTTTGATTTAAACGACCAACTACATCGATTGAGTAGTGAGGCCAGTATGCTTCTTCATTGAGTCGAGGAATCAATCGCTCAAATTGCACACGCCAGGTTTGTTCGGGATTGCTGTTGAAACGCAGGCTGCTAAGGGGAATAGACATGGATGCCATATAACCCTGATCGGTAACTTGGCCGTCGCTATACCACACCGCTTCCAGAGTGGTGTCGAATCCCGCGCGGCGTGATGAGCCTTCAGTCCAGCGCGCATCCCATTGAATACCTAGAGCTGTAGTGCGAAAAGCAAATGCTGTGCGTTGATCATTGAAGGTGTCGAAAATGATACCGACGGAGTCATCTTCATCAATCGCTTCCCGTGCCGCCATGTTGGCTCGCACTAAAGACGGGTTATCGTCGAATGCCAGGAAGATGGCGTAAACATCGCTGTCAGTGTAGCCAATGTACACCTCGGTACGCTGGGAAGAAGGTTCTCCGTCATCCGGTAGGCGTTGAATAAAATCTTCCACCTTGGTCATGGAGCGAGCGAGTTCGGTGCTCGGCTGCATGCCAGCAAAATCTTCCAGAGTGGGTTCGCCATCGATGTGAGCAATGGTTATCCCATCCATATTGATTTGCATTTGGGCAAACGATAGAGATGTGCAAAGAACGAAAAAGGACAGTAAAGCGCTTTGGAAGCACCCTTTATAGTTCAACGGCTGAAACTGCATGAAAAGACCCTACTCTCGGTGTGTATTTTTTGTTGGGGGAATACTAGGGCCTAGCAATGTAAGTGCAAGCGGTTATTACACTTTATTGCACCTTAAGGGGGCAAAAACCTGCGACAAATTGGCGCACCGACTGGCAGCGAAAAGTGTGCTGTTCTTTGGGGTTTGCACGGCACAAAAATAGACTTCCTACAGGCACAAAAAAAGGCCTCCTGGGAGGCCTTTTTTAATCACAGGCGAGATTCTTACTGAATATGGCTGCGGTCGATAAATCCGTCCGCATTGGGCATCTCGATAGCTGGCAATGTTTCAGCATTCAGAATTTCGTTCTCACCAACAATACCATTCATGTACAACACATAAGCCACTACCTGATACACCTCTTCATTAGACAATGATTTGGGTGCATCGGCTGGCATCGCGCGGCGTACAAAATCGAATACAGTTGAGGCATATGGCCAATAGCTGCCAACTGTTCGCAAGGGCGGGCCATCTGAATGCATATCGCCACCAACCAAAACAGTAATGCCGGAAGTGCCTTCACCCTCGAGTCCATGACAGGCTGCACAGCGAGTGTCATAAATGGCTTTGCCTTGAGCGGCAGTGCCACTACCTGAAGGGAAATTAGACCCATCGGGTTCAGCAATGAGATCGAAGTCGGCTAATTGCTCTTGAGTAACTGGAGTACCAAGTCTTACCGTTTCTTGCGAATTCACTACAAAGGGAGTTAACACTAATCCGGCAAGTGTTAATAAAGATATGAACTTCTTAAGCATATGCATTACGAACCTCGCCTGCTGAATTAACTGACCAACTTTGAATGCAGTGGTTGTGATAAGTAGTGATAGTGCCTTTATCCGCAAGAATAGAATCTCGAGTTGGCTGCACATTACCAAGACTATCGGTTGCTCGACTCTGCAACACTGCATCGCCACCATTCCATTCCCAAGGAATGCTGAAGCGAGTTAGTGCCTTGCTATGTTGTTCGCTTTCAATCAACGCATCTGCCCAGGTACGACCGCCATCAGCGCTGACTTCAACCCGGCGAATGCTGCCAGAGCCAGACCAGGCAATTCCCATAACTCGGTAAACGCCTTGTTGATTTAAGGTCATCATGCCGGAAGGTGAAGTGATCAGTGATTTCGTGCCCATTGGGAAAGTAAATTTCAACGAAGTGCGATCAGGTAAGGTATCAGTGTACTTACTTGTCTCGTCGCGAAAGTGGGGTGCTTCACGAGTAAGTTTTAACTGAGTCAGCCATTTCACACTGGTGTTGCCTTCCCAACCTGGATTGAACAAGCGCATTGGATACCCTTGTCCAGGCATGACTGGTTCGCCATTCTGGAACAGGGCAACCATCGAATCATCAAGCGCTTTACCGATTGGAATCGAGCGCCCCATACTGGCAGCGTCAGCTCCTATCGCAGCAACCCAATTCGCTTCAGATCTAACGCCCGCTTCATCAAGCAAAGTGGAAAGCGGAATACCCGTCCATTCGGCACAAGAAACAAGCCCGTGCAAGGATTGTGGCGTACCTTCAAGGTCAGGGTTTTGCTGTCTTAGTAGTGCGCCACTATTGCCTGAACATTCCAGGAAATAAACGCGGCTCACCATGGGATACTTCAACAAGTCTTCGTAATTAAAGACAAGAGGCTGACGCACTAAGCCATTAATGACTAGCTTATGTTGCGCTGGATCGATATCTGGAATGCCGGCGTGATGGCGCTCAAAATGCAGTGCATTAGGAGTAATCGTGCCTTGCAAATGTTGTAGAGGAGAACGCGATGCACCTCCTCCAGGGTACAGGGGATTCCCAAAGGCCGACTGGCGCTCCAATCCGGCAAACCGAGAAGGTGCGCCTAAAGCACTTGGTCCCGGACCAGGCACTTTGGACCAATCAGGAATCCCTAAATCCTGACCCAACACGCTATTGGCAACCGCCATACCTGCGCCACCCAGGCCCATGCCGAGTAGGTGACGCCGGTTAATCAGGCCATTGCCTGCGACTTGTTCCAGTTCTTGTTTTTTCATCGATCAATCCGATTAGTTAATAGCTACGAATCGCTTTGCTTCTTGTACTGATGGCCAGGAATCGTCGCTCCAAATCATCAATAGTTCTTCATACTTCGCATCCGCCAATGCATCTTCACCTAACTCTGCATAGGCGCGAGCCGCACCAAGCAGTGAGAGTGGACGATTTGGAAGTCGTAGTAATGAAGTTTCGAAAAGCTCAGCAGCCGCAGCAGCGTCACCTAATTCCAAGTGAATTTCGCCAGCTAATTCATGGATTGGCTTCAGTGGAGTAGCAGCACCGTTAGGTAGGCGGCCTTTCTCACGAAGCGAAACCGCATCAGCCAGCATTGCTGAAATTTCACCGGCCGCGGCAGGTCCACTACGCTTGGCTTTCGCCAGTGCAGCAACTTCGGCTTGCATCACTTTTAAGTTGGAATTATTCGGGCTGTCAGAAGCAAGCTCAGCAAGACGGGCAGCTACTCTGTCTGCCAGGTCTAATTCGCCAAGATTTGCTGCACTTAAACCTAGTGCTAACAACTGATCAGCAGTTAGATCGTTAGTTAACTCACTCACTTTCCATTGCTGCGTCTCGATAGTGTGACGCGCTTGCATAATCTTCAGCGTATTAGTTGAGCGCATATCACCAGGATTTTCTGACAGAGTTTCTTCTGCGCGGGAAATCCAAAGTAGCGAACGTTCGAGGTCGCCACGCTGTAGATCACCGTATTGACCCCAGTCAGAGGCGTGGTTTTGTTCACCTACAGCATCACCTGGCTTCCACAGTTCGCGCGCTACGGCATAGGCGGATTCGTTCCACTCAGCCACCATGTCCCACATACCGTGTTGGATGAAAATGTGAGAAGGCATATGGCGAGCATGGGATACCGCTGGTGCAATGCTGCGATATTTAAGAGCTGCTTCTAATGCAATTGGTGCGTGAACCGGATCGTCAAAGGCATGAATCACATAGTGCGCAGCACCTGGGTGATTATCGTTGCGCTTAAAAAGATCCAATGCCAAGGCGCCGGCTTTCATATTCATGCGCTCACGCATATCACCGGAAGCACCGGCTGCTGCCAAGGTTGAAACAGTGTAGAAGGCGATGACTTCATCATCCTCTGGATACTTCTCGTAGACTTTTAGCATCGCGTCGTTCCATGCACGACGACGCTCTGGCATGCCACCAGGAGTATTGGCATAAGCTTCAGCTGCTGCCAGGAATCCTTTTTCTTTATCGTTGGGCGCCTTAGCTGCACGAAGTTCTGGTGTAGGAGCCAGACGATTCAAAGCTGCAGCTGGACCTTCACTTACCGGACCGAAGAACGGATGTTGATAGGTAAACACCTCACCCCAGTAAGCCATGGCGAAATCAGGATCAGCTTCCTGAGCACGCTTAAAAGCTTCTTGAGCTTGAGTAAAGCCAAAGCTATGCAGATAGCCCACACCCATCAGGAAGTGTTCCTGGGCTTCGGCGCTTTGGGTCGACGTTGGGAAATCATAGGTACCAACGCGGTCACTATCAGCGGCTTGAGCGCTGAATGAAATTAAACAGGAAACAGCGAAAACGCTGAAAATAGAACGAAGAGACATGGTGTAACCCCACTATGCAGTATTATTCTGCGTCCAAGGTTGCCAAGTCTCTAATGCCATTGCAAATGCTTCTTTGTGTCGGAATGTGGCGCTTTGGTAATCTCTATAACTGATTGTTTTATAAGTAGAAATATTGACATTCTGGAGTCAAAAATTATGCGATCTTTTGTCCTAATCTGGGCTATCTGCCTGAGCCTGACCAATTCGCCAGTATTTGCCCAGCAATCGGGCTGTCAGGACATTGCAGGATTCTCTGATTTTGATTTCTGGGTCGGCGAATGGGACGTATTTGATAACAATAGTGGAAATCGAGCCGGGGAGAACTCCATCCAGAAAATGGAAGACGGCTGCATGCTGCTGGAAAGCTGGAGCGGTGGGGGTGGAGCCACTACTGGGACCAGCATCAACTACTACAATCCAGTAACCCGTGAATGGCGGCAAGTGTGGGTATCTGGTGGTGCTTACGCGATAGATATTGTTGGCGGCCTGCGGAGTGGATCCATGGTGTTGGAAGGCAGCATCTATAACTTTGCCGGAGCAGTGTGGAATTTTCGCGGCACATGGACACCAAATAATGATGGCAGCGTGCGCCAATTCTTTGAGCAGTTCAATCACGACTCTGAAGTGTGGGAACCGTGGTTCGATGGTCGCTATGTGCGTAAATCAAATACGGAACAATAATCATGGCTGATGTTTCTTTTGATCACTTGATCTACAAAGTCGAAGACCACATAGCGGAAATTATATTTAACCGACCTCCGCTAAATCTCATTAACGAAGAATTAACTTTGGAATTCCATGCAGCACTCAAGTCGGCAGATGCAGATGCTGATGTTCGTGTAATTGTTTTAAGTGGAGAGGGCAGGGGACTGTCTGGTGGCCTCGATTTAAAAATGGTCGAGAGTTTTGACAAGGGGCAGATGAAAAATTTTCTACGCCTGTTCTATATCGAAACAATGAACATTGGAAGAAATCTCGGTAAACCATTAATCACAATGGTGCATGGTTATGCGCGGGAAGGGGCTTTAACCTTGGCATTCGCCGGCGACATGATCATCGCCGCTGACGATTCCGACTTTGGTTACCCTGCCGTACCAAACTTGGCCGGTCCTCCAGGTATGCATGTGTGGTTTTTGCAGCGCATTCTCGGACGCATGCGTGCGGCGGAACTCATTTTTACCGGGGAACCGATGGAAGCAAAAACAGCAGAGCAGCTAGGCCTCATCACGCGCGCCGTTCCGGCAGACGATCTTAGAGAAGAAACCATGAGCTTAGCGGCCAAGATTGGAGCTATGTCTCCATTAGCGCTCAGTCGAACACGTAAGTTGTTCTATGAATTCGAAGACGCGAATTTTGATGATGTTCCAGAGCGTGCACTTGAGGCACTTTCCAGCGCGTTTGATAGTGAAGATAACAAGGAAGCAATCGCTGCCTTTAAGGAAAAACGCCCTCCGGTTTGGAAAGGCAAATAGCCTTAAAGACCACTGAATTCCTGCTCTCTAACCACTTATTTTCCTGAAAATCTCGCCTTGACCTGAACTGCTTTTGACATAGGTCATGATCTCTTGGTTTCGAATGATTCACAGTAGAGGTTGCAGAATTAGGGCTGCGGGCGTCGCTGTACATTAATCCTTAGCTCGTCCCAGCCAATGTGAAGCCACTTCTAGGAGAGACCAATGCGGAATCTAATTCTTGGACTACTTACCATTTGCATATCCGGACTTGCAGGAGCTGTGGATAGAGTAGGTGACTTTACCTTGCTTGATCAGAATGGTGATTCCCATTCGATGAGCTGGTATGACGACCAAAATGCTGTGGTGTTTTTAACCCAGGCTAATCAATGCAGTGCGCTTGACAAAACAGCGACTGACTTCGATGCAATCAGTGCGCGCTACGAGGACGTGAACTTTCAATTCATGATGCTCAATGCAGAGGGTAATCGCGATCGAACCGCGGTTGCAGAAGCTGCTGCTAGATATGGCACCGAACTTCCTATCCTGATGGACGAATCTCAGATGGTTTCACAGGCGATGGAAGTGAGTCGAGCTGGCGAAGCGATTGTTTATGATCCGGCAACTTTCAGAATCGTATATCGCGGACCAGCAGATGCTAATTTGGAAACGGCATTGGATGAGATCGCAGCAGGAGAAAATGTTTCGGCTGCTCAGCTTCCTGTTTCCGGTTGCGAGATCGCCTATGAGATGACCCCAGACACATCAATATCTTATGCGGATGAAGTGGCGCCAATCCTCGCCGAGAATTGTGCAACCTGTCACCGGGAAAATGGCATTGCTCCTTTCGCCTTGAACAACCACCAGGCTGTTCAAGGTTGGTCGCCTATGATCAGAGAAGTGGTCATGACACGTCGCATGCCTCCAGGTCAGATCGATCATCATGTTGGCAAGTTCGACGGCGCTCCTGGCATGAGCAATGTTGAAATTCAAAAACTATTGAATTGGATTGCCGCAGGATCACGTAACGAATCAGACCGAGATCCACTCACTGAGTTAACTTGGCCTGACACGAAATGGACCTTGGGTGAGCCCGATCTCATTGTGAAAATTCCTGCTCAACAAATTCCAGCTACCGGCGTATTGGATTATCGCAATCTGGCGGTTCCTTTAACGGAACTGACCGAAGCCCGTTGGGTGCGAGGCAGCGAAGTGTCTCCAGGTGATCCAACAGTAGTACACCACGTGATCCCTTCAGTGATTCCTCCTTCAGGAGGCGAGGCGAGGGGCGAAGGGCGCAATAGTGTATTGTCTCTTAACCCTGAGGTGCCCACATTAGCAGGCTATGCGCCCGGCTATTTGAATCGGATGGAAGATGAAAATACTGGTGCGCTGCTAGAGCCTGGTTCCACCATTGTGTTTCAAATGCATTACACCACTTCAGGCAGAGAGACCGTGGACGAGACTGAGCTCGGTATCTATTTCTATCCGGAAGGTGTCGTACCAGAAGAGCGAGTATCGGGTCGCCCTGCGGTGAGTTGGGATATCAATATTCCGCCCAATGCGAAAGACCATGCAATGCAAGCAAGCATTGAGTTAGATCGTGATGTGTATTTGCAAAGTGTACTTCCCCACATGCATTTTCGCGGCAAGCGGGTGAAATACATAGCTCAGTTACCCGATGGCACAGAACAGCTGCTCTACAATCAGCCACATTATAATTTCAATTGGCAGTTAACCTACCATTTTGAGGAGCCGGTGTTCTTGCCTGCAGGAACTACAATATTGGTAGACGGCGCCTTTGATAATTCAGCACAAAACCCGTTCAATCCTGATCCATCAATCAGTGTGTATGGTGGTGAACAGAGCTGGGAAGAAATGTTCTTTGGCTTTATGACCTGGAAAGATGCTGATCAAAGTCAGTGGGCAACGACAGCCAACGATTAACTAGTCAGTAAAAACCAAGCGCAAAAAAAGGCCTGATGGTGACATCAGGCCTTTTTATTTTTCCTGTTATTGTGTTGTTTAGGCAATGTTGCTTGAGGCGCCACCTGCACAACATGGGCAGCCACCGCCGCCGCTGAGCATTACCGATTCTGCAGCCTTTGCATTCTGTTCGGCCGTCTTAGTAGTTGCGGCTACCGATGATGCGCTAGCAGCAGCCATTGGATCGGGTTTGGTCAGAGCAACTTCTTGTCCAAAATAGCCAGTGCGAATTTGATATTGATGCTGGCCGATGCTGGTCTCAACTCTAATGGTATTGGCATCAATGACTTGAACGTTGGTGTTGCGTTGACCGTCTTCAATAACAATTGTTTCAGCCGCGTTTGGCAGATTTGTTATTTGCCAACTGGTTGTTCTGCCCGATGCATTTCTATCTCCAACGTACGTACCAATGTGAAGTATGCCGTTGTTTTTATCATTCCATGCGGTGTCCACACCCAGGTTTGGGTAATCCACACCTTCGAGTGTAGGTGCTGAGTACTTATCCATGTGCTTCACTTGGAAAGCTTCAATCCAATTCCCTTCAGCGATCTCGTTAATCATCTGTTGAGCGGTAGAAGTTCCACGCGGCCAAGGCTCATCCCGACCTGACCAGAAACCGAAACGATCCATGTCGTCGCCAAAAAATCTTGGTTCGGAATATTGCTCCGCGGCTGATTGGAGTCGTTGAAAAACTTGATCATCACCCAGGGCTTTTGCCATGACTTGGGCCAGTGGGCTTGGTCGTACGTCGGTAGAAGGGTCACGCAATCCGCTGGCATTGACCATGCCTTCATAAATTAAAGTGGCAATTTCTGGCGACTGAGGTAGGAGATAAAAAGCCGTGCCTGTACCAGTGGCCGCAGTACCAGGCAGATTCACTTTAAAGTTCTCTAGAGGATCGTAGTAAACAGTGGACCATTCGATTTCGTTTTGGTCGTTGATGCTCATGTAATTGTCGCGCATGAACTCAACCCAATTCTCGAATACGCCGTGGGCATTAGTTACCCCGAGTTGGTCTGACAAATAGATTCCAAGACCAGCAGCAGAATTGCAAAAGGGCCATATCTTCGTGTTTTCACAATGAGGGCCTTCAGGATGATCGGTATATTGTTGATAGAGATGTTCAACGATTCTTGGCTGGGTCCATTCGAAGTGTTCGTTTTCGAAGCCGGCTATTTCCCAAGGTCGCTCCCATTTGTCATCACCTGATACATACTTATAAATAGAAAGAACCAGGTTTAACCAACCTCGGAAAAACAAATTGCCATCTGCGCCAATTGGATCAGGTTGTAAGCCCCAAGGTTCTACACCATTAGCGGTCCATCCTGGTCGGTCGTAACTGTCGCGAATGCGCTCCGGCCACATTTGATAGCCGAGTGCATTAAAGCCGTTGTACTGATCTCGTTGCGGGCTTGGTCCGATGAAAGTGTTCCAGTCGATTGCCGCCCAATAGGAAGTATGACGGCTGGCTAGCTCATCCATGATGCGGGTATAGACCTCACGCCAGGCGGGGGTTTGATCTGCCATTAATAGAACGGGGTAGCTGGAGTCGGCTAAATCAAACCGGCCGTAACTTAACATCGGTGGTGCAGCATACTGATCCCACCACGGATGCGGGCCAATACCATCATCGGTGAAATCAATTTCACCACGCGGGATTTGTATTCCCCAGGGTAGCTCTAGATCTTCTCGATAACCCCAGTCATCAGGTGTTGTCGCTTTCTCCCAGATAAATCGAAGCCAGCCTTTAGTTCGATCGTTATGGGAGGGGTAGAGACCATTCGTGCTGGGCTGGGCAGAAACTGAACTTACCCCTAGCGTCGCTGCGCCACCACCAACAACTGCAGCATTTTTAAGAAAGCGTCTTCTAGTTTGGGAGCTAGTATGGGAATTGAATTGAGACATTTATATCTCCGAATTCGACTGGGTCTTCTTGGTTTCTTGTTTTCCTATCCTATCACAGGGCTATCTTATAAGCCGTGTAGCTCTAGTACCGGCTTAACCGCATCTCGCTGTCGCATGCGCTGATTAAAATCAGCAATTGTTGGAAAATCATTGATATCAACACTATCGCCCTCCAACCAATTAGAAATCGTGAACAAATAGGGATCGCATATAGTGTAGTGATCACCCATTACCCAGGGTCCCTTGAACATTTCTGATTCTATTAATCGAAAACATTCACTCATGGTCTGAGGTACTTTGGCCTGCATGGATTGCATTGCAGCTTCGTCATCCACCCAGCGTGAGCCTCTCATGCGATGTGCATGGGCTACATGCACTGTTGCACATAGGTAGGCATTGAATTCCTGAATCTTGGCAAAGGCAAAGGGGTTATTTTGTGGAATCAAGTTAGCTTCAGGAAATGTCTGACCCAGAAAGGCAAGGATAGCCGGAGTCTCAGTTAATATACCTTGGTCTGTAACCAATGCAGGAACACGCCCCTTTGGATTCACTTGCAGATAGTCATCTGATTGCTGCTCAGTGGCGCCGAAGTTTAAAACACGGGTTTCGTAATTAGCGCCAACTTCATTGAGCGTGATATGTGAGGCAACAGAAACTGTTTGCGGCGCGTAGTAAAAGATCATAATAGCTCTCTAATTTTAGAATTCTAAAAAACTAGCGGTTATAAAAAGAACGGCCAAAGAGTACCAACAACAATCGATTCAACATGGAGCCATCTTGGCGTTGCAAGTATTTGGTGAAGCCGTGATTGATGAGTGCTGGAAACAGTAGGCTCAGTTTGCGGCAAAACCACTCGTAGACCCACGGAATCGAATTGGTTTCTTGCTTATCAACGTCGATTCCCTGTAGTTCTGCTAGCAATGGTAGATCATCCTCGTGGGCAATCTTGTACTGTATTGCGATTCGATCTGAATCTCGAGACATAACACCTGCATGTAAAACATCGCAATGAAAAAGCACATGTTGCGCTTGGGTTGAATCAATTATGTTTGCGGAGCGCCACACGAAAGGTGTTGTCTTGTGGCTGCCCAGAACCACGCTTAATAATCCGCCCTCACTGCCGTAGGTGATGAATGTATAGACAGGGTGCTTGCTGCCAAATTCATAGGGGCTACTGGTGACATCACGATGAAATGTAGAGAGTGAACAGCCAGTGATTGAATAACGGTAGTCGAGAAAGCGGTAGCCCGCTGGCAATGTACTCAATACTGCTTCTTTATTATTGCTGTCTAAGATCGCAACACCATCTTTAACGATATCTGGTTGTTTGTTTAGTGTAGTCTCGCGACAACTCCAGATGACGTAACAAACAACAATGACCAACAGGGGTTCGATCATGGTCTGAATCCAAACTCTGCATCGATGTTCTCACGCCTTGCGCCTGCTAGTATTCCTTGCACTGCATGATTACCTTCGTGGCAGGCGGATTCATACAGAATTTGTCCGGGCGCCATGCGGTTTAATGGAATTTCACCCGTGAATGGTTGTTGCAGAGCAATCGGGTCCTCGAAAGTAAATCGATAAACAAGTTGATCTTCACCAACTCGAGTAAACATCTCAGTGACTTCCAACTCTTGAGATGTACGGATTCGTCTGTTTGATTGTTCCACACGAAAGTTCTTCGTGGTGACTATTAAACTGTTCCCTTCAAAACGTCCAACTGACGCCCCACGCCATTGAGGCCAGTCCATAGGGTTAGTCTCAGTGTGCAATGGCACCACTCGAACAGCAGTGGAGTATTCGGCATTGAGTACCACATAGTCTTCGAATTGCAGGATCTGAATTGTTTTTGAATCTTCCGGGCCAATTTGAATCACCAAAGGCACTTGCCCAGGTGAATTCAGACAACGTTCATTGGCAGGCCGCAACTTCGCATCATCGAAAGCATCGTAACCGGCATCGAAATGCTGCAAATAGTAATCGCGATACTCAGTATTAGGAGCGATACGACCATTCGGCGGATCAATAATTAAGGAGGTGCGGTACTCACCGTTGATAAGAGGTAAGTCGCTGGCAAATTCCGGGTGAAAGTTTGCGTCAGCCACATTGGTAATGAACTCACCCGCAGGTGGCGCTCCCCGATTGGGGTCAACTGGTGCAATGCGTCGTTCCTGAAATGCCTGTCGTTCGCGCACAATATCGGCGGCCTCATCGGCAGTGTAGGATTGTTGCAGTCCGAGCTCTTCAGGTCGTTCGAATGGTGCATTAACCTGATTAATCCAATACCCCTGAAGATCAGGTTGATTAAATTCATTTAGCGGTGAGGTGTAGCTGTTTTGTGCTGAAACCATTTGGGGGATCAGCAAGAGCATTGCAGCAGAAAGACGAGTCACTAAATCCATGTGTTCTAACTTTCCCTCATACAAACTATGCAGTAATCGACGGAGCTGTCCCAAATCGCTTTGCGGCTCGAGCTTGCGCTTTAAGCCGTTCTTCTTCGCGGTTTTTTGGCGGTGCATTGGTCGTGAGGCTATTCAAAAGATTTTGTACCGACGCGGCAATGTCATCAATTGCTTCATTGAACGCTGGCTCATTAGCTTTTGAAGGTTTGGTGGATCCGCTGACTTTGCGAACAAACTGTATGGCAGCGGCTCGAATTTCTTCGTCCGTAGCAGGTGGGTCGAAATTAAATAGAATTTTGATATTGCGGCACATGGTAGGAAATCCTCCCCTGTTATTAGCTACAGACTATTGATATTAGTCTAAGCTGCGCCGACTAGGAACAGGAGAGGATTGCTAAGAAGCTGTTAGTCGTCCAGACCCAGCTCTTCCCGGACCTCGACTACTCGCTCACCGCGCAACGCGCCAACCATGCTGTAGTTGCCTTCGTGGCAGGAGTACTCATAGATGTGATTCACTTCGTCACGATTGAATGAGATCTCACCTCGAAATGGTTCGGTATAGTAGTAAGGGTCATTCACTTCATAGGCGTAGAACAGTTCATTATCTGAAACCCGTTCAAACCGCTCGGTTACTACTGCCTCCGCGCTAATGAGCATGGGGCGATCGATAGTGGCTCGATCGGGGATATCACCACGGAAATGAGTAGTTTCTACCACCAATACATCACCCTCCCAGTGACCGACTGAGTGGCCAGTTATCGAGCGATGTACATCCGGTCTCTCATGACCATCCATATGAATGACACGTAGTGCTGCGTTATCTTCGCTGACGATCGCAATGGTGTCGCCTGTTTGCACAATGCCGTGATGTAACTTGTACATGAAAGTACGAATCGGTGGGGTACCCCAGCCTTCGATGCAGCGTTCTACACCTGGTCGTTGTTCCGGATGGTCGAAGTCATGATCACCCTTGAAATAGTGATGGCTGGCTGCTGCCAATCCTCGTTCGTTAAAAGGGAGCCTGCCATCTTCTGGCGAGACTATGACAGATGCCCGATGTTCACCTTTCACAACATTTAATGAAGGAGTGCCAAAACTATCGATATCAGGATCGGTGTTTTCTGGAGATCCTGCGTAGACCTGTTGGGCAAAACCTGCCGCCATTTCTGGTGGCAGCACCAGAGGTAGGCCTGGTGGTCGCTCTAACATGGTGTAATTTACTGTGCTCCACACTGCCTGCAGATCAGGTTGGCCATGCTCAGTCCTTGGCACTATATAAGAAGAACTATCAGATGATTCCGATGGTTCAGTTTGGGCGCTACTCACGGTGTGAATTGCGATTACTGCCAACAGACCTGCAATTGTTTTATTCATGGGAGCTCCGAGAAATTGAAGAGATTAGGGTACAGGATACCTGTTTTGGTGATGCTGCCAATGGGTAAGAAGTCACTTTCTTACGCCGCTCATAACATTACATCGGCCTGGGGACAGAATTAATGCAAATCAGGCCCTGTCGGCCCTGTCTTGCAAGATAAACTCGGCTCCTTTCTCGGCAATCATCACGGTTGGGGCATTGGTGTTGCCTGAGGTGATTCTAGGCATGATGGATGCATCTATCACCCTTAGATTGTCGATCCCATGAACCTGTAGCCTGTCATTTACGACGCTGAGTTCATCGGAACCCATCTTGCAGGTGCCGACGGGATGAAAAATGGTTGTGCCCAAATCACCGGCAGCTTGTGCCAATTGATCGTCGTCTACCAGATGAGCGCCTGGTTTCCATTCTTCCGGTTCGAATGGTTTTAGCGCCTCTGCTTGCATAATTTTTCGAGTGAACTTCAGCCCGTTAACGGCAACTTTCTGATCTTCTTCTGTCGATAAGTAATTCAAACTGATAGCGGGGGAATCTTGCCAACGGTTTGATTTAAGTCTTACGTGCCCGCGGCTGCTCGGACGCAAATTGCATACAGAAGGTGTGATTGCATTGAACCTATGCAGTGGATCGCCAAATTTATCCAAAGATAGCGGCTGCACATGCCATTCAATGTTGGCACTGGGTTGATCCGGATCGCTTTTTGCAAACGCGCCCAATTGGGAAGGGGGCATAGTGAGTGGCCCGGTCTTAAACAAAAGATATTCCAAGCCCATAGCAAATTTCCCAAACAGCGAATTCGCACGCTGATTGAGTGTGACTGTGTTTTTAACTTTGTACACTGATCGTACTTGCAGATGATCGTGTAGGTTTTCACCAACACCAGCGAGATCGTGAATGAGCTCTATTCCATGCTCATTAATATGAGCGGCTGACCCAATACCGCTGAGCTGTAATATTTGGGGCGATCCAATAGAACCTGCTGCCAGAATCGTTTCCTTGTGCGCAACAAAATTAATAGAGCGCTCATCGTTATGACAAACCATCACGCCGCGCACTTTCGGTTTATTAGAATCATTGTCGAACAAGAGTTTTTCTACGTGGGCGTTGGTAAGTACAGTGAGATTCGATCGATGCATGGCAGGTCGAAGGTAGGCTTTAGTTGCTGACCACCGACGACCCTGCTTTTGATTCATTTGAAAATAGGCATTGCCAAAATTATCGCCACGATTGAACTCGGAGATTTTTGGGATGCCGTTTTCTTCGGCTGCTTCGCGCCAGGCGTCGAGTATTTCCCAGTTCACTCTTCGTTCTTCTACACGCAGTTCGCCTCCCACCCCATGAAAATCATCAGCGCCATGTTGATAGTCTTCTGATTGCTTGAAGATGGGTAAAACATCCTCCCAGCCCCAGCCTCGATTGCCTAGGCTCGCCCAGTGATCGTAGTCACTAGCCTGGCCTCGCATGTAAATCATGGCGTTGATTGATGAGCATCCCCCCAAACATTTTCCACGGGCATAGCCAATGCTGCGCCCGTTTAGGCCAGGATCTGGTTCCGTGTTGTAGCACCAATCAGTTCTTGGATTTGCGATGGTGTAGAGATAGCCCACCGGGATGTCGATCCAGAAATAATCATCTTTACCGCCGGCTTCAAGCAGCAGTACCTGATTGTTGGGATCAGCAGAGAGCCGATTAGCCAGAACGCATCCAGCAGTCCCGGCACCGATGATGATGTAGTCAAAGTCGCGCATGCAGTAAACTTATTCGATTACCTTACTGATTCGATAATAACT
This sequence comes from uncultured Pseudohongiella sp., assembly GCA_965262465.1. Lineage (GTDB taxonomy): Bacteria > Pseudomonadota > Gammaproteobacteria > Pseudomonadales > Pseudohongiellaceae > UBA9145. The sequence goes on from OZ253535.1 coordinate 910,052, forward strand.
CAATTCCATTCAGGCGCTTAGTATTGCCATGGGCAATGACATTGCTAATTCTGCATTAACAAAATCTTTAGAAGACTTTTTCCAAGTCACCCAGCCTGAAGCTCGACGTGTGTTTCATGGAAGAGGGCGGCTTCATCCTGGATTTGAACACATCAGCATCGATTGGTATCCGCCAGTTTTGTTGATTTCTGCTTACGACTCGATTGCATTCAAAGAAGATTTGCAGAGTTTAGTCCTATCGGCTGACAAATCAGGTCAGGTGGAATCAATCATTCTGCAAAATCGTTTCGAACAAGGTTCACCGGCGGTCGCACTGTATGGTGAATTGACTGAACGTGTTTCGGTTAATGAAAACGGATTGCTCTATGAAGTTCATCCAGGGCGACGACAAAATGCCGGTCTCTTTATGGATATGCGACTGGTGCGCAATTGGTTGCAACAGAACTCTGCAGAAAAAAGAGTCTTGAACCTCTTTGCGTACACCTGTTCATTGTCTGTGGCCTCTGTCGCTGGAGGTGCAGAGCACGTGACGAATGTGGATTTGAGTAAAACCAGCATGGAGTGGGGTATGCGCAATCATGAACTTAATGGACATGATGCGCGCAAGATAAAACAGATTCCTTACAATCTGTTTACTTCCTGGGGCAGGATCAAACAGTTCGGGCGCTATGATCTCGTCATAATCGATCCTCCAACTCGGCAACGAGGTAGTTTCGTGGCGGAAAAAGACTATGGGGCAGTTGTTAAGCGGCTGTCGTCTTTATGCAATAAAAACGCAGAAGTGATCGCCTGTCTAAACAGTCCATTTCTTGGATGGGATTTTTTAGAAGAACTCTTCGCGCGCTACTGTTCTGACTCACAGTTAGTTGAGCGCATGTCAGTCGCACCAGAGTATTGTGATGCGGATCCTGCTCGGGGGCTTAAGATTTGCCGCTTCCAGTTGACAGAAACGGCTAATTCTTAATTGTCTGGTTTTAGTCAGGACGCACGATTAGCAAATCAGATTTTACGTAATCCAGCACCCGTGATGCTGTGTTCCCGATTATAAGTTCTGCCAAACGTGATCGAGATAATGCGCCAATAACTGTGACGTCGGTGTTCAATTCGTCTTGGCAGTGCACAATGGCATTCATCGGTGTTTCGTCTAGCAAATGCACCGTTGGTTCTGGTAAATCATAATCCTTTAATAAATCTGCTAATGCTTCTTCATGAGTGGCTCGGATTTCGCTGGCATCAGTAAACGGTCGAGCAGACTCAGCACAAGCGTGCACTACATGTGTGGTACCGCCAATCAAGCGTTGCGTAGAAAGAGCGTGATCCATAATTTTAAAGTCTAAACCTAGTGGTTTGTGATGGCTGTGCACAGGATCAACTGCAGCAAGAATGATTCGATCCGGTCCCCAGTCTTTATCTTTTGTTAGCAACAATGGCTTTGGACAAGTTTTGATGAGTTGCCAGCTATCGTGACTGAGGTTGTGTTTTTCATGCGGTAAGCGCATGTGGGCGTGCTGTACTACGAGGTCAACATCTAGCTCAATGGCTTCTTTGGTGATTTGTTCGTAGCGCGGGTAGGTCCAATGCACGCGACAATCCACTTGGTAGCCTTTACTGATCAATCCCTGGGCGACGATATCTAACCTGCCTTCCATTTCAGCAATAAATTCTTTGCGTTGTTCAATCGCATTTGGGCCGAAATTGGAATAGGTATCGTGCAGGTACTCTTCAAAGCCGCAACCAACAAGATAAATCTGTGCAGCCTCTCGATTTCCTATGAACTCTATGGCCTTTCTGATTTCCAGAGGTTGGTGTTCAGGGTTGTCGCGAAAATCGTTGTAGACATCGAGGACGACCAAAATTTTCTGAAATTCTGCCATTACTTGTTCTCCGTCAGTATTATGGTGCTGTACCTAAGCTAGTATAAAAGAATATCAGTTACGAGGTAGCTTCTCATGACATCCGAGAGTGAACACGATGTAGATCAATCTTCCAACCAAGAAAGCAGCGATTCGGCGCCTGCGGTCAAAGAAAAGGGCGCCGCCGTTAGGTTTCCGCCTCCAGCTATATTTGTTCTACTGATTATTGCCGGCTGGGGAATCAATAACATCGTGCCACTAGCCATTGGGGTTCCTGCTTCTTTCTTGCCAGTAGGCGTTGCAATAACCCTAACTGGAGTAGCAATTGCAATCCTGGTAAACGGCACATTCAAACGTGTGGGTACAGCAATAGAACCATGGAAGCCTACCACTAGTTTGGTCACTACTGGATTCTATCGGTGGTCTAGAAATCCGATCTATTTTGGATTTTGTTTGTTCAATATCGGGATAGGAATCTCAACAGACAATCTATGGATACTATTGTCGTTTATTCCAGGAGCGATTTTGGTGTTCTATATTGCAATCGAAAAAGAAGAGATCTATTTAGAGCAGAAGTTTGGCCAGGAGTATTTGGACTACAAACAGAAAGTGCGGCGCTGGATTTAAACGTTAGTTTGAATTGCTTCGTTTAATGACTTGACCTGGTCTTGCACCAGTAGCCTCGCCATCAATTAGCACCTGTTCCCCATTCACCCACACTCGTGAAATTCCTGTGGCATATTGTTGCGCATTATCAACGGTCGCGTGATCCTGAATAGTGTCAGGGTTGAACAACACCAAGTCAGCCTTCATGCCTATGGCGAGTTTGCCGCGATCTTCAATCCCCAGTGAATTAGCTGCCAGGCTCGTCATCTTTGCTATCGCAGTACTTAAGGTCAGTTGCCCGGTGTCACGTACGTGGTGAGCCAGTACGCGAGGAAAAGCGCCGTATCCTCGAGGATGGCCAGTAAAGCTGCCGTCGGAACAAATATTGGCAAACTCCCAACCCATAAGTTCAGCGATATCAGCTTCCTGCATCGAGCGGCCCATGATCGATTCAGCTGACTGGCCTGGATTAGCTGTGCGCCAAGACATCGATGCTTTGATGACATCAGACAAAGTTTGGGCATCGGATGTTTCTCTTAAGCGCGCGATGTCAGCAATCGACAAACCGACGTAGTCTGGATTGGGTTTGAAGTCGGTAAATATGATGCCATCGGCCGGTGCAATTTCATTCAATACAAATTCGATCTCCTGCATATCTTCAGGATCTCTATTGGGTAACAACACTTCTATGGTGGATTGCCAATATTCATAAGGATAAATATCTGCAGTCATCTGTACGCCGCTCTGACGTGCAGCATCTAGCATATCGATTACCGTTCCTGCTTCGCCCCAGAAAGCTTGGCCAGCTAGTTTCATGTGCGAGTAGTGAATTGGAATTCCAGTGTTGATGCCTACATCAATAAGTTCCTGCAAGGCTTCGAACACGAATCGATCTTCAGACCTTATGTGTGAGCTATACCTTCCGTTGAATTGCGCTGCACGCTGCGCAAGCTGAAACACTTCACCGCTTTCTGAGTACAGTCCTGGCTCATACTCGAGACCGCTGGATAGACCAATAGCGCCGCTGGCAAACTCTTCATCAAAAAGTTCCAGCATTGCATCAATGTCAGCCTGGGCGGCGACATCAAAATGGCGTTCGCCCATCGCCAAATCTCGTAGCGTGTTGTGCCCTATATAAGAAGCAACATTTACGGCGGCGGGGTCTTGTTCATATAGGGTGAAAAATTCAGTTATAGGATAGTTGTGGCTCCCATCCTGACCGAACACCGCCGTGGTGATTCCTTGAGTTAACAATGGCAGTGCTGATCGATTTCTATCCAGGCCCCGATCGTGGTGACTGTGAGTATCGATAAAGCCCGGTGCTAATGTCAGTCCGTCCGCATCGATAGTGAGTTCACCTGGCTGAGGAAACAAATCGCCAATCGCTACGATCTCATCTCCCTTAATGCGCAAATTGGCAAACACTGGATCTGAGCCTGTGCCATCAATCAGTTGTGCATTGATAATCACAGTTGAATTGGCATCCGAATCCTGACTGTTGTCAGAACAGCTAACTAGAACCAGGCACACTGCGAGCCAGAGTAGTGCAGTTGAACAGACTGAATTTTTCAGCCCCATGTTCCGCATGTACTGCATGTAATGCATAAAAGGTTGTCTCGTGTGCATTTTCCTAATTGGCACTAATCTAACATGAGAAACCAGAATCCAATACTTAAACCACAGGCATAAAAATCCCTTCTCGAACGGGTAGGTGATACTCTTGGGAGATCGATATCAACGAAGGCCATTAGATAACTAAAGAGGCCATTGGATAACTAAAAAGACCATTGGATAACCACAAATGAGATCAATTCTGAGTAGTGTAGTTCTCTGTTTACTTACAAGTTTGGTAGCAGCACAAACTGATGATGCGCCGAGAGCGCCTACTGATAGTGCTTACGACATGCCACTAATGGAAATATTGGAGGCTGCGGATCAACTGCGAGGCAATGGCCTGGCCACGCGCCGGCTCTTGGAAGGGGATATTTTTAGCGTCAATGTGCGACACATCGAGGGCGCTGAAACTGCTCTGCAACACGGCCGCATTACGGAAGTGTGGGTAGTGAGAGAAGGATTGGCAGTGCTGGCTACAGGCGGGAGCATTGTCAATGCAGAAAATGGTGCAGGGCCTGGTGATCTTCGAGGGACTGCCATTGAAGGTGGTGATGAAAGAGTAATTAAGGCCGGAGATGTCATATTTATCCCGGCGGGAATACCCCACGGCATCAAGGAATCAGAATCCATCGTGTATCTCAACATTCGCTTTGAGTTAAGAGTTCCCGACTAAACTTGGCGACCAGTAAAGCAAAAGATAAGTCGTTAAGTAAGTCGCAATAAGAGTATTAAGAACACTATGCAGCAGGTCGAAGACAGCACACCAATCCTCATTGGTGCTGGGCAATTTACAGAGAAAAATGTCGCGCCAGCGGACGCACATCCTCCAATGGGGGTAGCAGCAGAAGCAGCAAAGGCAGCACTTGCAGATACAGGCAAGTCAGAAGAAATTGCAAAAGCTATAGATACGATTGTGGCCATACGTATCTTTCCTGATTCGTGGAATAGGCCGCGTATGCCAAACCCGTTTGGTCGCGCAGAGAATCCACCGCGTGCCATCGCGCGACGAATCGGCGCTAATCCTGCATTGGCTATTTATGGCAACGTAGGTGGCAACACCCCGCAAAAGTACATTAACGAAATGGCTGAGCGTATTGCTGAGGGTGAGCTGGAAACAGTTTTATTGGCAGGCTCTGAGGCAATAAAAACTGCACAACATGCGTTGCGTGACAATGTGGCGCTTGATTGGCAGGAAGAAGATAACGGAAGTCTTGAAGATCGCGGCATTGGTGAAGCACTTTCAACCCCGCATGAATTTGCTCATGGTCTTGGTGTGCCGATTCAGACATATCCGCTGTTCGAGAATGCGATACGTGGCGAGTTGAGGCGAAGCCTGGAGCAACATCAGTCAGCGTTAGGAGAATTGTTCGCCCCATTCACTAAAGTAGCCGCTCAAAATCCTTTTGCTTTTTATGGTAAGGAACGCACTGCGGAGGAGCTTGCCACAGTGACGCCGGAGAATCGCTACATTTGTTTACCGTATCCAAAGTTTATGAACGCAATGGATGGAGTTAATCAGGGCGCTGCGATAGTAATGACTTCTGTGGGCAAGGCAAAGTCTTTGGGTATCGATCCCGGCAAATGGATTTTTTTGCATGGCTGCGCTGAGGCGAACGAAAAAATTCTGGTAGGAGAAAGAATGAACTATCACTCCGCACCAGCGATAGGAATCAATGCCAGGCGTGCGTTTGCCATGGCCAACAAGACTATCGATGACATGGAATTCATTGATATCTATTCCTGCTTTCCGTCTGCAGTTGAAATTGCCTGTTCAGAACTCGGTTTAGCATTAGACGATCCTCGAGGTTTTACCCTTACCGGGGGCTTGCCTTTTTTCGGCGGGCCCGGGAACAACTATTCAATGCATGCAATAGCGACGCTAGTGCCAAAGCTGCGTGACAAACCAACGTCGTTTGGCTTGATAACGGCGAACGGTGGGTATCTCTCCAAGCATGCGACAGGAATTTATTCAGCCCAACCATGGCAAGGGGAGTGGCAACGGGAGAATCCGGCGGAGTATCAATCTGAAATTGATGGTTTACCGTATCCTCAATTTACAGAGTCTCCAAAAGGAGAGGCAACGATCGAGACTTACACCGTGTGTTTTGACAAAGGGGTACCGGTAAGAGGTATTGTTATAGGTCGCCAAAAAATGAATCACACTCGATTTGTTGCCAACACGCCAACGAACGAAGATTTTTTACATTCATTCTTTAAAGAAGAACAATTGGGTCGCGCAGGGATTGTAAGTCAGGTGGATGGGTTAAATCTGTTTGAACCATCTTAGAGTTTTTTATTGCACCAAACTTGCCGGATGAAACCAGCGACACATCATTAAGACGCACCATTAAAAAGCAACATACAACACAAAGTAGTAGGAGACAGAATGTCAACGCGCACACAACAGCGAATCGGTTCAGGATTTGAAGCAAAATCAGAACCGTCGCAAATATTGGAAGGAATAGATCTGGCAGGCAAGGTTGCTGTAGTTACTGGTGGTTATAGTGGCATCGGATTAGAAACCACACGAGCGCTGGCGGGAGCTGGTGTCAAAGTGTATGTGCCAGTACGCGACCCTGCCAAGGCAGAAGCCAATCTTGCTGATATCGATGGCGAAGTGATTTCTTTGACAATGGATTTAGGTGACTTGGAAAGCGTGCGAGCTTTTGTTGCTGAGATTCAAAGCCGTGAATCGAGTCTGGATTTACTGATTAACAATGCTGGAATAATGGCCTGTCCAGAAACCCGAATTGGCAACAATTGGGAGTCGCAGTTTGCCGTAAATCATATTGGGCATTTCGTGCTGACAACCGGTCTTTTACCGCAGTTACTAAATGCCGATGCGCCTCGGGTAGTGTGCCTGTCGTCTATTGCCCATCGAAGATCAGATATTCTTTGGGATGACATTCACTTCGAGTCAACGCCATATGAAAAATGGACTGCTTATGCCCAAGCCAAAACGGCGAATGCACTTTTCGCGCTTGGGTTGGATATAAAATACGCGGACCAAGGATTACGAGCGTTTAGTGTGCACCCGGGTGGCATCCTCACTCCGCTGCAACGTCACTTGCCGAATGAAGAAATGCAGGCCCTTGGATGGACTGATGCCGACGGTAATCTGTCAGAACAGGCGGCTGCTATGTTTAAGTCCACTACTCAAGGCTGTACCACCAGCCTCTGGGCAGCTACCAGTCCTGCGTTAGCAAATACAGGCGGACTTTATTGTGAAGATTGCGATGTGTCGGATCTTGCTACGGAAGACTCGCCACGTTATTTCAACGTCGCACCCCATGCAGTGGATGAACAAAGTGCATTGCGACTGTGGGATTTAACTGAGGAGATGCTTGCATAATGTCGTTGCCACGAATCGCGATCAACGGGTTTGGGCGTATAGGTCGAACCATTATGCGCATAGCCAAGCAGCGCGGTCACTATGATGTGGTGGCGGTTAATGATTTGGCTAGCATCGATCAACTCGCTTACGCATTCAAATACGACAGCATTCACGGCACGTGGCCCGACGAGGTCAAAGTTAGCGGCGATACGATGGAGATCGCTGGTGATCCTTTTCAGGTGTTGTGTGAAAAAGATCCAAAGAAACTTCCGTGGAAAGAACTCGAAATTGATTATGTGATCGAGAGTTCCGGTGCATTTAGAACGATTGACGCACTAAATCAGCATCTCGATGCAGGCGCACGGCGAATTATTCTTACTGTTCCGTGCAAGGACGAATTGGAAGCGACTTTGGTCTCTGGAGTAAACGATCATGTCGTCACTCCAGACACTACGATTATTAGTAATGCGAGTTGCACAACAAATTGTGCAGCACCACTGTGTAAAGTGTTGCATGAATCCTTTGGGATCAAGCGGGGCCTACTCACCACAGTTCATGCCTATACCTCTTCGCAACGTTTGATTGATTCACCCCACAAAGACAATCGCCGCTCAAGAAATGCGGCAACCAATATAGTGCCCACTTCAACGGGTGCGGCCAGAGCCGTTGGTTTAGTGTTGCCGGAACTGGCTGGCAGGTTGGATGGGATGGCGATGCGAGTACCTGTGCCCGATGGCAGTCTGGTGGACCTTACGGTAGAAGTGAATACCGATACTTCTGAAGAAGCTGTGAATAGTGCCATGGCGGCAGCGGCGGCAGGTCCGTTGAAAGGTATCCTGTCTTATACCGAAGAGGAGTTAGTGAGTAGCGATATTATTGGAAACAGTCATTCCAGCATCTTTGATTCGCAACTCACGCAAGTCATTGATGGTAGCATGGTCAAAGTGATTAGCTGGTACGACAATGAATGGGGTTACAGCACTCGGGTAGAGGAGTTGATTGGTAAGCTGGCAGCTATGGACGGCCTAAGCTAGCTCTGCCTGTGCCGACTTCTTCCCAGCAATGAACCAAAACCGGAATTTCCCGGTCTTATCATCCAGACCAGTGCGGACCATAGACTACCCGTGGGATATCCGCACACCACTGATACCTATTTGAATTTTTTTTGAGGAGCCACGATGAAGGCGTCTGAATTATTTGTCCGCTGCCTGGAAAATGAAGGTGTTGAATACATTTTCGGGATTCCAGGTGAAGAAAACATCGATGTGATGGATGCTTTGCTGGATAGCAAGATTAAGTTTGTAACTGTGCGCCATGAACAGGGTGCGGCATTCATGGCTGATGTATATGGTCGGCTGACAGGTCGGGCAGGTGTTTGTTTGGCCACGCTAGGCCCTGGTGCAACCAATTTGGTGACTGGATTTGCCGACGCCAATATGGATCGAGCACCAATTATTGGAATCGCAGGGCAGGGTGCTACTACAAGAATGCATAAAGAAAGCCATCAGATGTTGGATCTGGTGAATCTGTTCGCGCCTATATCGAAATACAGTACGGAGCTTATCCACGCCGATATTATTCCTGAAGTGGTGCGCAAAGCATTTAAAGACGCACAAGCGGAAAAACCTGGCGGCGCATTTATAAGCGTGCCGGAGAATATCGCGGGTGCGGAACTTGCCAGCCCGAAAGAACCTCTTAAAGTTCAACAAGCCATTGCGCCAGCGCCACCAGCACAGAAAGTAGAGCAAGCTGCTGAAGTCATTTCCAAAGCCAACTATCCAATCATTATGGCAGGCAACGGTGTATTACGTGGCAAGGCTAGTGCCGAGTTAGTTGCGTTCTCCGAGAAATTGAATATCCCGGTGGCAACCACCTTTATGGCAAAAGGAGCGATGCCTTTTTCCCATCCTTTGTCTTTAGGGACTGTGGGATTACAAGCTCATGACTATGTGGCATGTGGGTTCGATCGAGCCGACGTCATTCTTTGTGTTGGGTTTGATATGGTGGAATACCACCCTTCGTCCTGGCACCAAGAAAAGGACAAGAAGATTATTCATATCGATCAGCACTATGCTGAAGTTGATGAGCATTACATACTCGAAGTGGGGGTCATAGGCGATATAGCCGCTGCACTGAATGCAATCGCTGACCAGGCAACACCTCAAACCGAATCCAAGGTTGGCACCTTGCGACAAGTCATCGTTGATGAGCTCAACGAAAAGGAAACCGACGCAAGTTTTCCTATGAAGCCGCAACGCATTCTGAATGATGTGCGTAAAGGCTTGGAAAACGAAGACATACTGATTTCCGATGTGGGCGCTCATAAGATGTGGATTGCTCGCATGTATCAGGCGGAAGCTCCAAACACCTGCATAATCTCTAACGGTTTTGCATCCATGGGGATTGGTATCCCAGGTGCAATTGCTGCCAAGTTGGTCAATCCGGACAAAACCATTATGACTATTAATGGAGATGCCGGATTTATGATGAATTCACAAGAGATTGAAACGGCACTGCGTCTCGATGTGGCTATCATCATCATGATTTGGAATGATTCCAAATATGGCCTGATTAAATGGCATCAAGATAAGAAATTTGGCCGAGACTCCAATATCGATTTCACCAACCCGGATTTTGTGAAGTACGCAGAAAGTTTTGGCGCCAAAGGGTATCGAGTTGAATCGGCTGATGATTTATTGCCTACCATCGAAAAAGCGAAGGCAGACAACACAGTGGTAGTGATCGATGTGCCGGTCGATTACTCAGAAAACATGAAGCTGACTGAAAAACTCGGTAATCTAGTTTGTCCAATCTGACGGCGGTCTGATAGAAGAGTTTGGTCTCGGAAAAGTCTATGTTTGAATTTGAATCAATGGTACCCGGCGCGGCTGCTTCGGGAAGCGTTACAGTTAAGTCGCCTTTCGATGATGCTGGTGTGGGTGTGGTTCCTACACACGATGCCGTCGGTGCGGAACTGGCTCTCTCGAATGCGGACCAGTTGTTTAACGACCGATCGCGGTGGTTACCGGCCCATGAACGGGTAGCGATATTGGAGCGGACTGCCGTTTTGATGGAGCAGCACTACGATGAGCTAGTGACCATTGCATTAAGTGAAGGGGGCAAACCATTCAACGACTCCCGGGTCGAAGTCACGCGCGCTATTGATGGAGTAAAAAACTGTATCGAATGTATTCGATCAGAGCGTGGGACAGAGATTCCAATGCGCTTGAATCCTGCTTCGGCAAATCGCCTTGCTATGACTACTCACGAACCGATCGGTGTAGTGATGGCCGTGAGTGCATTCAACCACCCGCTTAACTTAATTGTGCACCAAGTAGGACCTGCAGTTGCTACTGGCTGTCCAGTAGTTGTTAAACCGGCAACTGATACTTCGCTCTCTTGCTTTCGATTCATTCAGTTGCTGCGTGAAGCTGGACTGCCAGATGAGTATGCCCAGGCGATAACGCCTGAGAACAATAACATTTCCACATCTATGGTGACTGACCCTCGGGTTGCCTTTTTTAGTTTTATAGGCAGCGCGCGAGTAGGGTGGATGTTAAAGAGTCAGTTAGCACCCGGAGCGCGGTGTGCCCTTGAGCATGGCGGAGCAGCGCCGGCGATTGTTACCGAGAATGCAGATATCGACAGCATGCTTCCTGGACTAGTCAAAGGCGGGTTTTATCATGCGGGACAAGTGTGTGTTTCTGTGCAACGGGTTTACGCCCACCAAGCTATTGCTGAGGATCTGGCTAGGCGCATGGCGCAAGCGGCAGAAAAATTAGTGGTAGGTGATCCAGCCAATCCTGAAACGGAAGTTGGACCTTTGATTCGCCACAAAGAAACTGATCGCGTCGCGGAATGGGTTGACGAAGCGGTTGCCGCTGGAGCGACTCTGCTCTGTGGCGGTAAAAAAATCTCTGCATCGCTCTATGAACCTACCGTGCTACTCAATCCACCAGATGATGTCACTATCAGCAAGAACGAAGTGTTTGGGCCGGTTGTCTGTGTTTATTCCTATGATTCTTTGGAATCAGCAATCACGCGCGCCAATGATGTGCCATATTCATTTCAGGCATCAGTAATGACTCAAGATATCGATGAAGCGATGCAGGCATACAATGGGCTTAATGCATCGGCAGTCATGGTGAATGACCACACCGCATTTCGAGTCGATTGGATGCCCTTTGCCGGTCTTAAAGAATCAGGCTATGGCATAGGTGGCATTCCCTACACCTATGAAGATATGCTGGTGGAAAAAATGCTGGTGCTTAAGTCGAACGCCTTGTAGCTAATTCACTGGCCCTAGCGGGCTTGGTTCACAACCCTGTCTTTGTCGAGTCCAGCTTAAGTTGGATAGCAACCATTGGCCTTCGCGCTTCACGAGTTGGAAAGAATCAATTCCACAGTGTGAGAACTGGCCCTCGACATGAAAATCGTAAGGTGCCCAAAACACGGCGATGTCGCCTTCGATTAAAACCGTAGGATCCCAGTAGCGTTCTAAAAACTCCGGCCCATCACCGCCCAGACCATTAATCATCTGGGTGTAATTCTGAATGTTTATGTCCGTTACGCTGTTTACTGGGTTTGCGACAGAGATGTTTAGTGAACCTGGCAAGGTGACCGCAATCAGCCCGTTACGATCTCTCGCACCCAATGCGGAAAAGAATTGATCAACAGTTTGAAGTATCGCTTCACGATCACTTTGTGCTGACACAGAGAGAGAAGTGAAGATGCAGGTAAGTGAAAGGGTAATCGCAACTACAGATTTTCTGTACATGAGCTTGCTTGCCTCTTATTTAATCACAATGATTTATACACTCAGTTAATATGATGCAGTCTAACAGAAGGGTTTTTAGTTTTCCTTGAGCTCATTGTTGGGCTCTTTGTTAGTCTTTTTAACGGTCTCTTCATTGGACAGGATCTTTTTCAGGTCGCTACACTTCAGCTATGAATCGATTTTTCTCTATTGGCATCTTGATGCAAGTTTTTGCTATTCCGACTAATGCTGCGGAGTTCTTGCCAGTAGCGGTATTTGGCGAAGACAGTCGCGAGGCGTCTCCATATCGTGCTACCGGTAAGATTACCTGCTATTTCCGTTATGAGAACAATGGCAGATTGCGAGAGGATGTGTTCGCCGGTACTGGTAACTTCATTTTTTCCGATCAATTAGCGGACACTTCAGAAGATATAGTGACGTCAGCCGCCCATGTGTTTGAACATCCGGATATAGGATTCATCGACCCCTATCGTTGCACTCTGACTAATTACTACGCCAACGAAGCGATTGTCATTACTGATTTGGATATTGGCAACTTAGTCAAAGGTCCTTATGAATCTACCAGAGAAGATAAAGATGATTGGGCCGTCATTCGAGTAACTGGTGAGCCCTATGGATTCGAAGGCGTCAGTCTTTCTTCTATATTTGGTTCTTATCGATACATGAATCTAAATCGCGACGCCCTGGATTTGTTTTTTGAGATGGGAGCCAGTGCCGCTGTCGTTGCCTATAACCGCCATACTGACACGGTGAGCATTTCTCGCGATGGGGAGCTGTATGTTCCTGAACCTGGGGATGTCTTGTTCGGATCAGAAGGTGTGTGGGGCAGTTCCCATGATGTAAGTCGCACGGGATCGGGTGGGGCAATAATCCTGGAATACAACGGGCAAGCGATCTTCGTAGGTCATTTCAAAGGCAGCCGCCACAATCTGGCAACTTATTCTGAATATCCCGGTGATGGCAGTCCACATTCACGGCGTGATAGTACAAATATAGTCGTAAGATCGAATCCAGAATTCACCGCTGCTATTAGAGCGCTGAGTGGAGGAGTTGTTTCGACTACTGAAGATTAGCAATCGTTTCTTCAGATACTTCTTCGCCCGAATTGCTCCATGCGTTTCGAACATAATTGATTATTGCAGTGACTTCCGCGCTAGTTAGGGAGTCTTTGAAAGATGGCATTTCGCCACGCCCGATGCGCAACACCAGCGCGACATCGACTCCACTGCCATTAACAACCTCGTTGCCATCGAGTGCGGGATAGATGTTGGGAATTCCCTGGCCATCGGGCTGATGGCATTCAGCACAATTTGCCAGAAATAGCGCTTCGCCGTTTTCTTCTGCGTACAAAATAGAAAATGAAAACAGACTTACTGCGATCGCCAGAATTTTTTTGGCATACCCGATTCCCATAGTCCTGAAGATACTATCGCTTAGTAAAAAGTGCTATAAATCAGTCGCTTCAGTCGGGATGCCAGCATGCGCAATTCTACTTTCAACTTACTCTGTGTCTTCGCCGTGTTGTGCGGTGTGGCTTCACCACTGAGTAGGTCTGCCGAATCACTGCTCCCAGAACCGACTCCGATTCCAGCCGGGCTGGAAACAGTCGAGTTTTTTAGTCCCGCAGTGGACCGGTCCATGAAGTTTGATATCGTGTTGCCGGAGGGCTACGCGGGATCTGATCGTCGCTATCCTGTGCTGTATCTACTCCATGGCTACATGCAGAACTATACGGTATGGGGGAGAAATCTCGCGGCGGCATTCTATGCAAGAGAGATCAATGACGTAATTCTGGTACTGCCAGACGGTGGTAATAGCTGGTATGTGAATTACGCCAGTTCTGAAGCAGGGCAAAAAAACGATTGGGAAGATCACATCATCGAAGATGTGATTTCTTATGTTGATCAAAACTACAGAACAGAAGCGAGGCGCGAGGGTCGAGCCATTTCTGGACTTTCAATGGGGGGATTCGGCGCGTTTGCGCTCGGAATGAGACATCCAGAAATGTTTGCTTCCATTGGCAGCACCAGTGGTGCGCTTAGTTTTGCTCGTACGCAAGCGACCGCATTGGAAGCGGGTATCACTCCCCAGGGAGCAAATCTTCCTCAACGCAGTCCGGAAGACCAGGCTAGATTCGAACAAGCTGATTCCTTTATCTCAGGAATCATCGATATTGAAGGATTCAGTACTCAGGACGAGCGGACACCGAATGGCATTCCATTCGAAACAGCCGAACAGGCGCAAGCCTACGATCCTTTCACCATTATCTACAATGTGCCAAAGAGTCAGATGCCCCATATCTATGTCGATTCGGGCACCGAAGATGGCCTAATTCAAGAAGCGCGCGAATTGGCGCAGATTCTTATGTTGAACAATGTGCCTTTCGATTACATGCAGTCGCGCGGAAGGCATAATTCAGAATATTGGCGTCGTTCGGTTGGGCACATGATGGCAATTCAGGTTGAAGTAATGCAAAGAGCTTTGGGTAATCGGCCCTGAGAGCAAGTCATGCAGGAAAAAGTACTGACTGAAGAGGAAATCGGTCGCTTTCATGAGCGAGGCGTACTCACGTTTGATTTTGGCTTTGACCAAGATCACCTGGATGAAATCGTTCGCACTGTTGATGGTCTCTATGACGAATCCTATCGGGAAAATCCTCATGCGGCGATTCGTATTCAAGATGCCTGGAAAAAAAATGAGAACGTAAGAAAGTTAGCGATAAGTCAGCGCGTACTTTCTGCCTTAGAGCAGCTCATCGATCGAAAACCATTACCGTTTCAAACTCTCAACTTTCCTGTTGGCACATCTCAAGCACCACATTCGGATACGATTCACTTTAGTACGGTACCCCAGGGTTACATGGCGGGGGTGTGGGTAGCATTGGAGGATATCGATCAGCACAATGGACCACTTGTTTATTACCCCGGCAGTCACAACTTGCCTTGTTTTAATATGCAGGATTTAGGCTTGTATCCGGGTTATCAAAACTACTCTGCTTATGAGCGGCGCATTAGTAATCTGATTGTCGAACACAATCTGCAACCAGAGTATGGAGTCATCAAAAAGGGCGAAGCCATTATTTGGCATGCCAATCTTTTACATGGTGGTGCGCCCCGTAAAGATCTAAACCGAACCAGACACTCCCAGGTTACCCATTACTATTTTGAGGGATGTGACTATTACACGCCGATGGAAAGCGTGCCTGGCGGGCATTTTTATCGCCAGCCGACCTGGATTCCACAAACCGCTGAATTCGACAGTTCACAGCTCAAACGCCCCAGCATTGCGCATCGTCTAGCCTCCAGGTGGTATCTATGGCGCCGCAATTTTTGATTTCTGTTGAAAATGCTCTCTGTCGCGTTAATCGGCATGCCAATCTAAGGATAGAAAGTTTCTCTATTCACCAGGGTGAGCACTGGTGTGTCTTTGGTCCAAATGGATCAGGAAAATCGTTGTTAGCGGCATTACTCAGCGGCCGAAGGGTTGAGTCTGGGCAATATGTTACTCATCACGATGATTTTGATTCGGCTCGCGATTGCTTGTTCGTATCGTTTGAGGAACAACAACGACTGTGGCAGCGAGACAATCGTTTGGATATGAGTGAATACAGTGAGCGGGCTGAAGATCAAGGCACCTTAGTAGAAGCATTAATCCAGTCAGGAAAGCCGACTAGCGAAAGTGACGAAGCGGCATTGGGAAACATTATTGCTCAACTGGATCTTGATGGATTACTGCATAAGGGGATCCGCTTTCTTTCGTCAGGGCAAATACGTCGTGTGTTAATTGCGCGTGCACTCTATGCCGCTATCGGTTCACAGCAGAAACTCATTATTTTTGATGACCCATTGGAAGCGATAGATAAAGACTCCAGAGAACGGATAATCCAGTGTATCGCTCATTACCAATCATCAGGGTTTACCAGCTTGTTTTTATGCAGGCGAGAGAAAGATATTCCTGAGCATGTCTCCCACCTGGCTGTAATGGATGGACTATCCCTTATCGATCAAGGTGACAAAACTACGATGCTTGAAGGCGAGACATTGCAAAGAATGTTCTCGCGCATACCGGAAATTTCCGCACAAATCCCAAGCAGCTCAGCGAATTCAACTGAGCCTACCAACTCTCTCTATATAGAGCTGAAACAGATCTCTGCAAACTATGGCGAATTATCCGTTTTGCATGATGTGAATTGGAAAATGAGTGCAGATGATCATGTGCTTATAGAAGGCCCTAATGGTTGTGGCAAATCAACCTTGCTAAGTCTTATCGATGGAGAAAATCATAAAGGCTATGGACAAGAGGTTTACTTGTTCGGGAAGCGCAAGGGAAGTGGTGAAACCATCTGGGAGATCAAATCGAAATTTGGTGTTGTGTCGAACGAACTGCACAACAAATATGTAAAAGGGTGGAAAGTGTTGGATGTGGTGGTGTCTGGCTACTTCGACTCAGTCGGGCTTTACGATGAGAGTGGCGCAACAGAATGGGAGGGAGCAAGGCAGTGGCTCGCAACACTGGGAATCGCCAACTTGGAAACTCACTACTACCATGAGTTGTCTTTCGGCCAACAAAGATTGGTGTTGTTAGCGCGTGCAATGGTTAAGCAACCGATGATATTGGTACTAGATGAGCCTTGCGTAGGCTTGGATGATTTTCATCGGGAACTAATATTGGGAACTCTGCAACGCATTGCGGAGCAAACGACTACGCGGATCATTTACGTGAGTCATGTGACTGATGAGCAGCCAAGTTTCATGACTCAACGTCTTCGTTTTATACCGGTTGATAGTGGTGGTTACACTATCGAACAGCAGGCCATTTAACCTCGAATGTAGTTCTCTAGATGTTCGATGGTTGATTGCTGGTCACTGATAATGTCTTTAACCAGATCTCCCATGGAAACCATTCCAACCACTGTGCCTTCGTCTACCACAGGTAAATGGCGAATCTTGTTGCCAGTCATAATAGATAATGATGCTTCTACACCATGGGTTGACGGCACGGAAATCACGTTGTTACTCATGATTTCACTCACTTTGGTTTCCTTGGATGAGCGGCCCTTAAGAATTACTTCTCTTGCATAGTCGCGTTCAGACACTATTCCTACGAGTTCGTCACCAGTCATGACGAGAAGAGCACCGACTCGCTTATCGGCTAGAGATTGCACCGCATCATAAACCGTTGAATCAGGTGCAATGGACCAAATCTCATTAGTCTCTTTGAGATTTAAAATTTGTTGAACTGTGTGCATGTTTCACCCCTTATTATTTTTTTAGGTGAGACGGCAATCAGTTTACCTTCGACAGTACGATGTTGGCATAACCAGCATTGTTGGTATAGAAACCCGGACTGTCATTTACGAACAGGCGGAGATTGCCATCACAGGTGGCAACGAATCGGTAAGCACCGGACTCCTCGTCGCTATTCAAGTCAGTCACCCCTCGCAGGCTGTCCCGGCCGCAGTTGGGTTGATACAACATAAGTTCGAACCAACGATGATCCCTCGATCGTCGCGTAACTCCCAATGCTTCAAAAGGCATTTCGCTGTTGGCAAAACCAGTCTCATCAATTTTTTGATCATGCTCATTAAGTTCAATATACGCGTCGATCCAATGACTCAATAAAGCGACATCAAGTGTATAGGTATCACCTGAATTTAAATTAACACCCGTGTCAAAATTGCTGACAGAGGTAAAAAAGTGCACAGTGCTGGATTCCCCTGGCGCCAGATTTACTCCGCCATCGGTATCGCTAAATAGGGTGATTACTGGAACGGCGCAACCAGCTAGTAAAAGGCTGGTGAACAAACATAGTGCGCGTATGAGTTGATTGAATTTAGAAATCATTGAGACATTCCCTACTACTACAGAAAAACTGGGATACTTGAAGTCTACTCCTGTTTGGTCAGGGTTAGAAGTCGGGAAATCATCAGCGTTTCGAGCCTTGTATTATGTGGGGTTCTGGGTCTAATCTAGCGCAGAAATCTGGTTTTCGTGGATCGATAACGAGGAAATTCGCATGCACACACGCCTATTAGCAGCGCTTCCCAGTATGCTCTTTTTGTTTGCTGTTTCAGCCACTGGGCAAACCACCGTTCAGGCGATCGATGACCCAATTCCTGGGGCAATAGTGAAGGGTGACATTAGTGTAGCTGCGGAACCTTTTGTGCGATTGCCACGAAGCGTTGATTCCGCTCAGCCAGGGTCAACTAATGCAGCGTGGGCGCGCGTGCAATACATGTACCCAATGCCCGATGATTCGGGACGCTTAGTGATTAATGATCTGCGCGGAATGTTGTACATCACGGACAGTAGTGGCGCAGAGCCGGTTGTTTATCTTGATGTGCGTAATGAAAACGTTGGATTTGATGATTCGATGTTTCCCAATGAAACTGGCCTTGCTGGATTTGCTTTCCATCCCCAGTTTGCGCAAGCAGGATCTCCAGGCTACGGCAAATTCTATACTGCTTTCAGTGTGGGTTCGGATAGTGGCCAAGCAGATTATCTGGATCACGATGCAGAGAACCATGAAAGCGTAGTGTGGGAGTGGACTGCTAATGATCATACTGCCAATCAGTTTGCAGGTTCCTCACGGGAAGTATTTCGCATCGGGCAATTTGCGCAGAATCATAACATTGGTAATTTGGCCTTTAATCCAGCAGCGTTATCCGGCACTCCTGATTACGGCGCCCTGTACTTTAGTCTCGGTGACGGCGGAGGAGCGAATGATCCTAGCGAATATGGTCAATCACTTTCTGAGCCCATGTCCAGTATCGTGCGAATTGATCCGTTGCGATCTGATGCAGAACGAGGCTATGGCATACCGTTAGACAATCCTTTTGTTAATGCAGAGGGTGTCGCGCCTGAAATATGGGCCTACGGTTTGCGCCATTCGCAACATTTCTCCTTTGATGTTGATGGCACTATGTACATTAATGATATTGGTCAGGCGCAAATCGAAGAAGTAAACATCGGTGTACCCGGAGGCAATTACGGTTGGCGATTACGAGAAGGAACATTTGCAACCGCGTTTGGTATCGGCGGTGTGCGACCGAATCCAGTTTATCCAAAACCAGAAGACCAGCAGGAGTATGTCTACCCAGTTGCACAGTTTGATCACGACGAAGGAAACGCAATATCCAGCGGATTCGTTTATCGTGGATCTGCTGTTCCAGAACTGCAAGAGATGTACCTATTCACCGATATGGTCACCGGTCGAATATTCTATGTTGAAACAGACAACTTGCAGCCAGGCGTGCCAGCAGCAATTAATGAGCTCCGGGTTTTCATCGATGGCGAAGAAGTTAATTTAGCGGAGGCGGTTGGTTTCCCAAACACCTATGGGCGTGGCAACCGAGCAGGGCTCCGGCTTGGGATCGATGGCGACGGTGAACTCTATCTGCTTACTAAAGGTGATGGCTGGATTAGGAAGCTTCGCGCTACGGAATAAGCCAATCTAAGTAGTTATGAATATCACAATCCTTGCCAACAAGGACCTCGCAAGTTGTGTCGCCATCAATTACTTATTGGAAGGTCTTGGCGCGCACAAAGTTAGCGTGTTTCTCTCATCAAGAGTAGGTAGTAAGCCGCTAGCAGAGCCTTTGCAACAACTCAAAATGGTCGAGCAACAATGGCCAAATGAAATCTTGTTCCCGCTATTGGCTAGAGTTGGTAATTCAACTGCTGAGTTGAAAGGATTTGATCAACTAGCGGAGACCTTCGATGGACGTCTTGCGATCTTAAACAATATCAATGAAGAGCAAGGGTGCTCTGAGTTTGCTAAGAGTGAGCCTGACTTAGTGCTTTCCATTCGCTATGGAGTAATTTTGCGGGATCCGGTTCTGACAATACCCGCTCACGGGGTACTCAATCTTCATTCTGGCCTATTGCCTGACTATAAAGGAGTGATGGCAACTTTTTGGGCGTTGCTTAATGGTGAATCTACGATTGGTACTACGTTGCATTACATTGATGACAAGTCCATCGACACGGGCCGAATCGTAACGCGCACAGAAATGGCGGTGCAGTCGGATCGATCCTATTTTTGGCATGTTTTGGAGCTCTATCGCGCTGGCTGTCAGTCGATGCTTGATGCAGTTCATGCCATCGACAATCGAGCAGAAATCTCTGCTCATCAGCAAAATATGAGTGGCAGCTATTTTAGTTTTCCGACTTTAGAAGATATCGAACGCTTTCACGCTGCAGGATGGCGTCTGTACGACACAGAGGATGTCGTTGCTATCAACCGCCGCTTTCTCCCTTAATCGTTAGCGGTTAGACTCGAGCTATGAAACTGATTCCCAAAATTATCTGCGCCCTAGTGCTTTCGGGCTTCGGTTTCGCGGTAAGCGGGCAAGATGACACGCTAATTGGCCGGGTAATTATTGTAAATGGAAGCGTACAGGCAGAGCGAGGTAATGGAGAGCTTGTTTCTCTTTCACGGCGCGATGAAATTCATGTCGGTGACAAGATCATTACTGGAACAGATGGTGCTGTTCAAATCCGTTTTATTGATAACGCTATCCTGTCGTTGTCCTGCGCCTCTGAGTTACAAGTAAGAGAGTACCAATACCTCGATCGAAACAGTGATCGTTCAGTATTGGAGCTTATCAAAGGTCAGGTTCGGACCGTGACCGGAGTGATTCAGCGCCGCAACACACGATTTGTTACCGCACGCTCTGAAGTTAGGCCTGCTGGTACTGATTATGAAGTAATGATCGGGGAAAACGCGGAATACTTTGCCGTCTATGATGGCAATATTCGGATTTCTACTGATCAGGGTGCCATCGAAATAGGTAATCTTGCTCAGGCGCAGTATGCGAGGTTCAACATTGAAGGGGAACTTACTCAAGTTCCTTTGCGACCTGCCCAATTAGGGACTGGTGCTTTAGGTGGTAACAGCTGCGAGTAAATCGCCAACCAATAAGTTGTAAGGAGAATTGATATGAGTGATCTAGTGCTTTACACAAATCCACAGTCACGTGGGCAAATTGCTCATTGGATGCTGGAAGAGTTAGGCGAGCCTTATGACACAAAGTGGATTGATTATGGCGATATGATGAAGGGAGAGGAATATCTCGCCATAAACCCGATGGGGAAAGTTCCAGCATTAACCCACAACGGTAAAGTTGTTACTGAATGTCCGGCAATTTGTGCGTATCTCGCCGCTGTGTTTCCAGAGAAGCAATTAATGCCTGAAGCCGATGACCCTCGACTTGCTGATTATTTCCGCTGGTTGTTTTTTGGAGCAGGTCCATTGGAGCAAGCCATCTCCTATAACTCACTCAAGATCGAAGCGCCGGAAGGGAGCAACCGAACCCTCGGATTCGGCACCTACACTGATACTTTAAATGCGCTCGAGTTGGCATTGCAGAATGGGCCGTATATTTGTGGCGAGCTTTTTACCGCGGCGGACGTTTATATTGGATCACATGTTTATTGGGGCATGATGTTTGGCACCATGGAAGTACGGCCAATATTTGAAGAGTACGGCGACCGCCTAAAAGAAAGGCGAGCATTACAGGCTATGCAACAAATTAATCAGCAACGCATCGAGGAGACCGCCGAATGAAAAAATGGCAGCTTGCTCAAGTCAACATTGCTCGCGCATTGGCGCCAGTCGATTCGCCACAGTTGGCAGACTTCACCAACAACCTGGATGCGATAAATGCGTTAGCGGACAGTTCACCCGGTTTCGTTTGGCGGCTGCAATCAGACAGTGGGAATGCCACAGACTTTCGTCCCTATGAAGATGACACTCTGATCAATATGTCCGTATGGGAAGATCTCGAATCCTTGCATCATTATGTGTATCGCAGTGCCCATGTGGAGTTTATGAAAAGACGAAAAGAATGGTTCGAACGCATGAAAGATGCCTACACGGTATTGTGGTGGGTGCCTGCAGGGCATATTCCTTCGATGCAGGAGGCGGTTGAGCGATTGGAGTTGTTAAAACAAAATGGTGCAGGCCCAGAAGCTTTCACCTTTGCTCACCCTTTTCCTGAACCTGATTCCAGTGGAGACGTGCAGGAATTCGATGACACTTGTCCAGCTTATTAAAGCCGCCCGCAACACGCTTGGGCGCGGCAATCGCTGGTTGTTAGGTATATTGGGATTGCTGCTGGTTGTGAGTCTAGGCCTGGTGGCCAACGGTAATCTCAATCTTGATATAGAGTTAGACGGCATCGGGGACTTGAACCCTTACATTGCCGTTTGTATTTCATTCTTACTTCTATATATAGTGCTGTATTCAGTTATCTTTCTAATTACCTTATTGGTGCATGCAGTAAGAAACGCAATTAGGTGAGAAGCAAAAGCTCAAGCGAGTGGGGAAACTCAAAAGTCGAGGATAAAGAAATGGCGAAGAAAATATTGAATGGCTTGTGCGTTCTAGTGATGGCCCTGACATCCATCACTGCTGTAGGACAGGATCGACTCGATATTCAGCAGGTAAAAGATGGTCTCTATATGATTACCGGGCCAGGCGGGAATATTGGTGTCCGTCTTACCGATGAAGGCGTGATCTTAATCGACGACAAATTCCCGCAAGATTTTGAAGAGATCCAGTCATTGGTAGCCTCAGTGAGTGATCTTCCTGTGAAGTATGTGATTAATACCCATCATCACGGCGATCACAGTGGCAGCAATGCTAGCTTTCTGGACTTTGCCGAGATCGTGGCTCACAAGAATGCCCGCGACAATATCATTCGTAACAATCAAGACGGTGCACCTCGCATTGTATTTGTAGATGAAACCGCAGTCTTTTTGGGTGGTGTAGAAGTCCAGGCGCATCATTTGGGAACTGGCCATACCAACGGAGACTCTGTCGTGTATTTCCCAGATTTAAAAACCATCCATGGTGGAGATCTGTTGCATACAACAGCACCATTTATCGACTACGGCAATGGCGGCAGCAGTCGCGGCTGGGTAAGCACCATAAACAACATGCTGAAGTTTGATTTCGATACTGCCATCCCGGGGCACGGTCCATTAATGGATCGTAGGGATGTGTTGAGCTTTCGCAATCAAATGGAGGCTGTGCGGCAGCGTATGACTGATCTCATTAGAGATGGTCTGAGACCTGAAAATGCCCTTGATCAAATAAGAGATTCCGAGCTAAGTTGGACTCAAGTCGACGGCTTGTTTATGAATCGCAGCATTCCAGGGTTCTATGAAGAGATTGCTGCTGAGATAGAATAACCACGTTACAAGATCACAATGATTAGTGTTTCCACTTCGACTCAATGGAGTTGAGTTGCGGTGGTGTAGTTTTTCAAAAGGGGGATGTAATCCATGGGTGGCGAAACCGATCTGGATAAGTTACTGGCTCTCATGCAGCCGAAGTTGCTGGATGGCGAGTATGTATTTTGTACCGTACCAGCCGAGTCATTAGCAGAAGTCACAGCGCTCAATCCACTTGCGACTTATCAGGAAGAAGAAGGGTTGAGTTTGCTGCTTTCTAAAGAACAAGCGGATCAATCTGGCCACTCTTATACTTCTACTTTTCGCTGCATTACATTGTCGGTTCATTCGAGCCTGGATGCAGTCGGATTTACTGCCGCAGTGGCCAGCAAACTCGCCAGTCACGGCATTCCTGCCAATGTTGTCGCGGCTCATTACCACGACCATGTGTTCGTGCCCGCTGAGCGAGCCGATTACGCCCTCGGCTTGCTCACTGAGTTAGAGAACTAGTTCATTTAACCTCATTCAATACGTCCTGTTATTCCTGGAGCCAGTGGTTTCGGCCATAGCTGCCTAGGTGTGGTCTGCGGTATAGTTGAGGGATTCGCTTCGAGCCATCAATAATCAAAATAACGAGGCAACACATGACTTATCTGCGACGTCGCCTTCCCCCTAGCGCCATTCTCTTACTGTTTTTACCAGGACTTATCGCTGCTCAAAGTGCCGAGACTATTCAGGTCGAAGGTTTGCAGTCACCGGTTGAAATACTCAAAGACCGCTGGGGTATCTCTCACATCTATGCTGAAACTGAGCATGATTTATTTTTTGCTCAAGGGTATAGCGCGGCGAGGGATCGTCTCTTTCAATTTGAAATCTGGCGCGCACAAGCGACAGGCACTACTGCAGAGATTTTAGGTCCTCGTGCTATCGATCGTGATCATGGAATGCGCTTGTTTAAGTATCGCGGTGCGATGGCAGAGGAGATGAATCACTACCATCCTCGAGGCGTCGACATAATCGGGGCGTTCGTGCACGGAGTGAATGCGTATATTGATGAGGCGATGCAAAATCCTGACGACTTGCCTTTAGAGTTTCAGTTGTTGGACATAGAGCCAAAACACTGGACTGAAGAAGTGGTGATTTCACGCCACCAAGGCTTGTTAGGCAATATAGGTTTGGAGCTACGCACTGGGCGAGCGGTGTGTGAAATTGGTGAAGAAGCAGTTAAGGAGTTGCAGTATTACCACCCCCATGAACCTGATCTCAGTCTCGATCCGCTTATTGACTGCGAATCGTTGATTGAGAATGACATCTTGCATTTGTATAACGCCTATCGAAGCGCACTGCGCTTTGAACCTGGTGACATCGTGGCGCAAGAAGCGCAAAACGATCTAACCGAGTTTGAACAACTAGCAGCTGTACTAGATGACGAGTCTGAATTACTGCAGCGCTTTGATCTTGATGACATCGGCAGCAACAACTGGGTGGTGAGTGGTGATCTTACGCAAGATGGGTGGCCAATGATGATTAATGATCCCCATCGAGCGCAGTCTTCTCCTTCTTTGCGTTATTGGGCACACCTGGTTGGACCTGGTTGGAATGTTCTTGGCGGGGGTGAGCCAACTATTCCTGGAATCTCTATCGGACATAACGAATATGGAGCATGGGGACTCACTGTATTTAATACCGATGGTGAGGACCTCTATGTATACGAAACGAATCCCAACAACCCCAATCAATATCGTTACAACGGTCGCTGGGAATCTATGTCGATCATCGAAGAAACAATCAACGTTCGAGGTGCTGATTCTGTCACGGTGGAATTGAAGTACACCCGACACGGCCCTGTTGCATTTGAAGATACAGATAAAAACTTGGCCTATGCCGTGCGGCCGGCATGGATGGAATATGGCGGGGCGCCATATCTAGCATCATTGAGAATGGATCAGGCAACAACCTGGGAAGAGTTTAGAGAAGCGTCAAACTACAGCAACATTCCTGGGGAGAACATGATATGGGCAGACCGCAAAGGCAACATTGGTTGGCAAGCGGTGGGCATTGCACCGATCCGTCGCAACTTCAGCGGCATGGTACCTGTACCCGGTGATGGGCGATTCGAATGGGATGGTTACCTTCCAATCAAAGCCAAGCCAAACGAGTTTAATCCAGCTCGCGGTTATATCGAGACTTCAAATAGCAATTACACTGAACCAGATTACGAGTTTCTGGATGCCATCGGGTTTACCTGGACTGATCCTTATCGCTGGGCCAGAGGCAGTGAGGTATTAGGATCGGGTCGTAAATTTAACATGATGGATATGATCGACCTGCAGCACGACTACCTTTCAATTCCAGCGCGAACATTGGTGCCGCTATTCAGAGATTTGCAAGCAAACGACAGTCAGGTAGAACAAGCGCGGCAGATGTTATTGGATTGGGATTTCAAACTGGACAAGAATTCGATAACTGCAGGAATTTATGTCGCCTTTGAAAGACGGTTGTTGGACAACATTGAATTACTCAAGGTACCAGAATCAGCTCAGCCTTATCTCGGCGTTGGTATGAAAACGACGATTGATATGTTGCTAGCACCCGATGGCGATTTTGGTCGTGATCCGATTGCAGGGCGAGATGAATTTCTATTGCGCACACTTGGTGAAGGGATAGCGGATTTGCGCGAGAAGCTAGGTCCCAATATGCAAAATTGGGTGTATGGCCAGGAAGACTATAAACACGCCTTGATCCGCCACCCCATGAGCGCCGCGGTGAATGAAAACATTCGGTCCCGCCTGGATGTCGGTCCGCTTCCCAGAGGTGGCAACAGTTTTACATTAGGCAATACCGGCAGTGGGGATAATCAAACATCCGGCGCGTCATTTCGAATACTTATAGATACAAGAGATTGGGATAATACCCTGGGTATGAACACGCCTGGACAAGTGGGCGATCCCGATAGTCCTTTGTATTCGAATTTGTTCGAGTTATGGGCTAACGACAAACTGTTCCCCGCATTTTATTCGCGGGAAAAAATTGAATCAGTATTGTTTGAGAAGTTGGATCTGCAACCAGCAAACTAGTCAGGGTGTGAGATGAGTGTAAAACCCCATGATCGATTTCAATCCAGTTATCAGCTAGATCCGGAATTAGTATCTGAGCAGGCATTGGCAGTTGGAGATACCAATCCTGTTCATCATGACCCTGATTTTGCTGCTGACACTCGATTCAAGCGACCGATTGCCAGTGGAACCCACACGACCGCGCTATTGTTGGCGCTGACTGCCTCACATTTCTCCACTGACTCTGCCATGCTGGGTCTGGATTATTGGGTTGGATTTAAGCGACCAATTTTTGCCGACGAAAAAATAACTCTGGAGTGGCTGGTAATCCGAGTTACTCCTAATGAAAAGTTAAATGGGGATGTAGTCGAACTTCGCGGCCGCATTCTCGGCGAGGATGGCAAAACTTCTCTCGGTGCTAAAGGACGGCTACTCGTTACTTCCAGCTTGTAAGCATAATCTTACTTTGACGGTTGGTAGGTGGGAGAATGTTGGTAGACCGCTGGTAGACAGTTAGGAAAAAGGTAATGTAGCCAGGTACAGCGCCTCAGGAATTCTTCGCTAATTTGGGCTATAGTCAAATTCTTCTACAACAAATTGTCACTCTCGTTCTATGGTGCCATCAGACAGTACCAGGCTAAACCAGATTCGCGCCGATATGCTAAATCGCATATTGGGCGTGGTGTATGTGGTTTCCGGCATAACTGTTCTTATCGCTATTACAGCCCAGTTGCAGGCGGGTGAGTGGGGATTGGCCCTATTCTATGTGATTGTCTATGGCTGTTTTGTCGCTGTAACGCTACAAAAATTCGTCACCTATTTTGTTCGGGTATTTGTGCCACTGGTTGTTATCTATGCAGTGGTGCTTTCCGAATTCTACTATTTTGGTACTACTGCACTTGCGTATACCTTGATGTATACGTTGATACTTCTGTCCGGCGTGTACTTCGGATCCCGCGGTGCGTTCATTGCATTGGGAATAGTGATTCTAAGTATCTCGGTGCGATATTGGGCGCGCGCTATAAGCCTGTCCGCCGAGACCGGTGTTTCTGTATGGCAGTCTGACATTATCTCAGGCTGGTTATCACCGATGTCCGCATTCATAACCTGCGCTGCTATCGCGATTATTGCCATTACAACCATGTTAAACAGGCTGATCGAATCACTGGACGAAAAAGATGAGTTAATCGGGCAACTTGAAACTGAGATGCAATTGACTCAGCAAGCTCAAGGGCGTCTCAAAATTAGTGAAGATCAATACGGTGCATTGTTTGATAACTCCAATGATGCAGTGTTCTTAGTAGCAAGTCGGGATGGTTCAATTCTGCAAGCGAATAGTGCGGCAGATAGTTTGATAGGGTCGGATCAACAAAGCTCGGATATCACTTTTCTAAGTGATCTGTTTCCTGAGGTGGCACACGATATATTGCAGAAAGCGAAACAAACTCAGAGTGTTTCACCAATTGATAACGTGTCTTTTGATAATGGATCAGGCTCGCCTCTCTTGGTGGAAATCGAAAGTACACCTGTAGATGAGCATACTGTTTTTGTCATTGCCCGCGACGTAACCGATAGAAAATCGCTGGAGCAACAAGTTTTACATTCTCAAAAAATGGATGCGGTGGGACAACTTGCTGGTGGTATCGCCCATGACTTCAATAATTCTCTGCAAGCAATTATCAGCTTAAGCGAAATATCTTTACTGCAAACAGATGATCCAGAAATCAAAGATCGCCTGAAGAGAATTTTATCGGCAGGAGGCCGTACCCGCGACATGATCTCTCAGCTGTTGGCTTTTAGCCGTCGGCAAGTATTGGAAGTAAAAACCCTAGTATTAAGCGAGGCAATTGAAGATTCATTACACCTAATTCGTCGAGTCATTGGGGAACATATTCAATTCGATTTTATCCCCTGCGAGAAAGAGCTGCTGGTTGATGCTGACCGCGCGCAACTCGATCAGGTAATGATGAACCTGTGTATCAATTCACGAGATGCAATGGGTGATAAAGGGGTGCTTAGTATTACAGTTAATCCGGTCGAGCTGGATCGCCGTTTCTGTAACGAGCATCCGTGGGCGCTTCCTGGGAAGTATGCCAAGATTTCCGTGACCGATGATGGAGAAGGTATTGAGCCGGAAAATCTGGAGAAGGTATTCGAACCATTCTATACGACCAAAAGCGCCCAGGAAGGAACGGGTCTGGGTTTGTCCACGGTGATCGGCATCGTTGAACAGCACAAAGGTTTTATCAATATTGAGAGTTCGGTAGGTGAAGGCACTCAAGTTGAAGTCTTTCTTCCTTTATCTGAATCTGACATCGACCAGGAGGATTCTGATGAGGAAGATTTGCATCAAGGCAGAGAAACTGTGCTCCTGGCAGATGATGACGAATTAGTCTTGGATTCTACGGCGGAGATGCTGGAGTTTAATGGCTATCGTGTACTGAGAGCGGGAGGTGGGGCAGAGGCGCTGGTGCTGTTAAAACGCCACAAATCTGATATCGATCTGGCGATTTTGGATGTGGTGATGCCGGATACCGGTGGTGGTGATCTGCTGATGTCTATTAATGAGCAATATCCTGATATCCCTGTCCTATTCGTTAGCGGCTATAGCCCGGACATCGTCCACAATAACTTTGTGCTTGATAGCTCAGTAAAACTGATACAGAAACCTTTCAAGCAGCAAGATTTACTCAAGCGCGTGCGCTCAATCCTCGATCAATCCGGTTCAGCTTAGTTGCAGCTTCTCCAGAATCGGAGTATCAATGACTAATCTCATTCAGACTTTCTCAAAGTCTGAAGCAATTCGCTGCAATTCAAATTGAGGGGAAAAATTATGGATAGGCTAGATGCAGACGGCACCCGGTTGCCCATCAAGATAGATAGCACTTCTAACGGCGAATACGAGCCCATTCCCATTGATGACGTAAACGAAAAAGGCAACGCCTTGGCGATGGAGCAGGCTACCGACAATGCCAAAAAGAAAGGGCAATCCAGACGTCAATTTCTCATTTCAAGCTGCGGTGCAGCGAGTACCTTGCTGGCAATCAATCAGGCTAATGCCTATCACGGGCGTACGGGCGGATTCTTCGATGTGCGAGAAGAAAGCGCTTTGGATGATGACTCTGCTCTGGCGCAAGTAGCTGGGGGTGAATTTATATTTGATGTGCAAGGGCATTATGTAAACCCGGAAGGCGATTGGTTGAGTCGCATACCTCCTGATGCACGGCCTTACGCGGGCATGCAGAAAGCGGCTTGTGAAGCGGCTAACACCGGTGGCGATCGTGGCTACCTAGGTTGTCTTGGCCAAAGTGAATTTATCAAAGACATCTTCCTTGATAGTGATACCGACATCATGGTCTTGTCATTTGTTCCTTCAACAAGAGAAACAGAGCCAGTCACGATTGAAGATGCTGATGAAACGCGTCGAATTGTTGCGGAACTAGACGGCAGTAAACGATTAATGATTCATGGCCGGGTTAACCCGAATCAGGATGGTGATTTGGAAGGCATGGATGAGCTTGCTGAGAACTGGGATATTTCTGCCTTTAAGACCTACACCCAGTTTGGTCCAGGCGGAGTTGGATTCTTTCTCAGTGATGATGTCGGCAGGGCAATGATAGAGCGGGCGCGCCGCCTTGGAGTGCGCAATATTTGTGTCCACAAAGGATTGCCATTTGGACCACAGTCTTATGAGCACAGTCAGTGTTCCGATATTGGTGTCGTTGCAAAAGATTATCCCGACATGAATTTCCTGATCTATCACTCAGGTTTCGTAGCGGGAAACCAGGAAGAACCATTTGTCGATGGAACGGGCAGAGATGGAGTTGATACGCTAATTCAGTCACTAGTGGACAATGAAATCGCACCTAACTCCAATGTGTATGCCGAACTGGGCAGTACGTGGCGCTATCTTATGCGTGACCCAGATAATGCGGCCCACGCATTAGGGAAAATGTTCAAATACTGTGGTGAAGACAATGTGCTCTGGGGTACCGATTCGATTTGGTATGGCTCGCCACAAGATCAAATTCAGGCCTTTCGAACTTTCCAGATTTCTGAACAATTCCAGGAAGAATATGGTTACCCCGAGATCACACCAGAGTTGAGGGCCAAAGTATTCGGTCTAAATGCGGTGGGGCCCTACGGTATAGATGAAGCAGAAGTTAGAGCGCTAACGTCTAATGATTTTGTCACTACCGAGAAGTTAGCTTATCTAGAGGACCCACAGCCAAATTTCCTGACTTACGGACCAAAGAATAGAAGAGAGTTTCTCAATTTTCTGAAGTGGGGTGGCTAGTTTCCAAACTAGTCATACGGGATTGTGAATCTCAGCGAAGCTATTCTTCAAT
The DNA here is from genome assembly GCA_965262465.1 of uncultured Pseudohongiella sp. Taxonomy (GTDB): domain Bacteria; phylum Pseudomonadota; class Gammaproteobacteria; order Pseudomonadales; family Pseudohongiellaceae; genus UBA9145. Next base: position 940,818 of record OZ253535.1, read on the forward strand.
GGAATGGAAAGTCTGCTGACGATATTAAGCAGATTTTCCATTCCCATAACGCTTCCTCAGATTTTGTCACTGAACTTTTACATGGGCTTGTTAATTCCGAGCTCTCGAAAGGCGCTACATGGTTATTGAAGTCCTGGTTGGAAGACGGAAACAGCTTTTCCGAATCTCAGTCTCTCCATGTTATTAATTCGCTAGAGAAGCTGGATCACTGGGAAAGTCGGTTACATATACTGCAGTGTTTCAATCATTTGTCAGTACCTAGTTCATCCAAGATTAAAGTCGAAACATTTCTACGGTCCTGCTTAAACGATAAAAACAAATTCATTCGAGCGTGGACCTACAATGCGTGGTACTTGTTTGCGCAGAGTTTTCCTGAATATAAAGCTGAAGTTGAGCAGTTTATTGAAATGGCGATGCGTGATGAGGCGCCTTCAGTGAAGGCAAGAATTCGTAATCTGGGAAAAAGTGCAAGCTAGACGAGTTTTCGAAAATAGCTGAACAATCCAACAATAGCTAAAACGAAAAGAGCGGCCAATCCCGGGGTAAAGACTATCTCGGGCGATTGGGCGAGTTCTGCTCGCACTAATTCCACTACATTGGTTGAGCCTGTCGCGACATTTACTATTCCGTCGAGAAAAAGTCTCACCTGCACGAGTAACTGAGCAGGTGAGGCCAGAGTGACTGCCAGTAATAACCACAAGATGCCGGCAACACCGAAGATTTTAAGATTCTGTTTGGCTGATTTTTGCAATTGCTTATGAATATTCGATGAGAACTCGTGGTCCGCAATCGCAGCAGGCCTGCTAAGCATTCGATCCAATGGGTCTTCTATATGTTTAGGGCTCATCCTGTCCTCGCGATCTTGTCATCTCTGGAGAGGTAATTGCGTAAAGTATCCTTGCCGCGTGAAATATTCGTTTTCACAGTTCCCACTGGTATGTCCAAAATCTTTGCCGCTTCATTGTGCGAGTATCCGTAGCTATGACACAAGGTAATTGCAGCTGCCTGTTCTGGCTTTAGTTTTTGTAGGGCAATTTCTAAATCGAATTGTTCAGGACTGATGGAGTCAAAATAGTCCACAGAAGTTAGTTGCTCAGCCGCATAATCCTGAACGACTTCTTCGCGTCGATTTTGCGATCTAATGTGCTGTATGAATTTGTTGTAAGCGATCTTCAGAAGCCAGCCACTAAAGCTTCCTGTTCCTTTAAAGCTATTCAGTTTTTCATAGGCAGCTAAAAACGTTTCTTGCGCAATGTCATCTGCGCTGGAAGTCTGATGAGTTAATCGCAATAGAAATGAACGCACCTTGCTTTGATGCATTCTGACAAGCGCAGCAAACGCATCGCGCTCGTTAAATAATCGCGCGCGTTGGATTAGAAGTTGTTCTTTAGCCAACAGCTTAACAATCGCTATTAGTCTTCCTCCCTCCAGCGATACTTGCCTGAAATCAAATTGGCAATCCCTATAAAAATGAATATTGAGCCAATCAATGCACTGCTCAGTCCTTCCAACATATAAAGACTGATGGAAAGAGGTATGCCAATCGAGAGCCAAATCAATCCCGATCGAAAATCTGTTTTATAGGTTTTTCGATCGATAGCACTCAGCATCTTCATCATGTCAGGATCGACATTACCGCCCAGTTCCACGATTTTAATCAGTGAATCGAGCCTCTTTTCCTGAAACTTGTAGCGGTAATATAGAAAACCTGCCACGAATAATAAAAACGAAAGTGGCAATGTCATTGCCATGATCACATCTGGATTCATCGATCATCCCTCAAATTTGTATGTCTTCTACTATAGACGCATGGGAATCGATGATTGGATTCAACTTTCTTCATATTTATGCACTTCAATGCTGATGTGCTGAATGGGCAGGTGGTCAGGTACCAAGGATTTGAAGTAGGCCGGTTCCTGCGGTGCGCGTGACACCACTGAGAGCACACTGGCATAAATGCCGGGCCCAACAGTCCATAGATGAAAATCCACTATGCGGTGATCATCACTAAATTCGATAGCTTGTTTTATAGATTGGGCAATTTCATCAGAACCTTGTTCATCTAACAGAATAGCGCTGGTGGTTTTCAGTAAACCAAATGACCAGCGACCAACAAGTATGGCGCCAACGATTCCCATGAGGGGATCCATCCAGATCGCACCAAAATATTTACCCACCAGCAGCGCAACGATTGCTAGTAGTGAAGTGAGTGCATCTGCTAACACATGCAAATACGCGGACTTTAGATTGTGATCATGATGGTGATGTTCGTGGCCGTGACCATGAGCGTGTTCATGAGAATGATCATGACTATGGTCGTGTGAATGGTTGTCGCCAAGAATAAAAACCGATGCGCCGTTAACAATTAGTCCCAAGGTCGCAACAAATATCGCTTGATTAAACGCAATGGCGACAGGATCAATCAGTCGCATTACCGATTCCCATGCCATCATGGCAGCGAATATCGCTAATAGAATTGCCCCGGTGTAACCCCCCAGAGTGTTCACTTTACCCGTGCCAAAACTGTAGCGCTCATTATGGGCATGCCGCCGGGCGTAGATATAGGCGAATGCATTAATTGTAAGCGCTACGGCATGAGATCCCATGTGCAGGCCATCAGCCAGCAAAGCCATCGAGCCATAGGCAATCCCGGCGACGATTTCGACTACCATCATGGTGGCTGTTATGGCGATCACTATAAGGGTGCGGGATTCACCCGGACGTTTTTGATCTTGTCCAAAGGCGTGAGAGTGTCGCCAACGCTGCAAAACTTCTTCTTTCATAGGTAAATTCTAGAACACTAAAGCCATTGACTGACAGCGCATTTTCAGCCTAATGCGACAATTGACAGATCTACAATTGATGTACGCCTATGGTGTTAGACCAGATTGGCTTCGGTTAACTCAAGGCGGGAGATGATTTTGTCTATTAGCTTGTCATCCAGATTCAGTGAGTGCAGAAACATATTCGCTTCATGTTGTTCAATGATGCCAGACTTCAGCAAGTTATAGGTTTGAGCCACAAGGCTGCCGGTTTCCAAAGTTTTAGTGGACGGAGAACAGATCTCATACTCATAGGAATCCATCTGCCCATGTTTTAACCGGTCGAACTCGTTGAGTACAAGCAGATAGCGGTCGGGCATACCCCATTCCCCAGCCACCAGACAAGAAAGCCATTCTGCCCTCTCATTCATCAATCGTTGGATAACTTTCATCTCATTGACGTCATTGTTTTTTACTTCATCTATGTAAGAAATCACCAGGCTCAGGATAGAAACGCACCCGATTTCATGCATCAGTCCTAGTAGATAGTTCGTGAAGCTTTCTTTAGTGCCACCGATAATTTGACAGCTGTTGGCACTTTGTAAGCAGAAAGACCAGAGACTCTTCATCTCCTTTTGGTAGCGCCATTCTTTAACATCCATGATGTTTCGCATCATCACAGTGGTTGCAACTTTCATGATGCCATTGATACCAAGCAGAGAGATTGCCTTTTCCAGTGAAGTGACTTCTCCTGCCCTGGTCAAATACATGGGGGTATTTACTATGTGGACGACTTCTCCAATTAGCCCTGGGTCCTCTGCGATCAGATTTTCAATTCGATTGAAATTTGTATCGTCATTTTCGAGTTCATTCAGTAATTCCAGCAATATTTTTGGCGGCGAAGGAATGTGGTCAGAGAGTTTGTTCTGTTCCTCAATGCAGGAATAGATCTTGTGGTAGAGAAGTTCCTCTTCACCGAATAATTCCTCGCCACTATCGTCCTGCAGGCCTAGCATGTTTTGTGCAAACAAAGTTTCAATTCGGGCGCGAGTTATCTCAATCTTCTCTTGTGCTGTCATATCAGATCCTTTACTACTCTCAAGCATTGATCGCTATGGAAAAGTCGCAAACTGACGTGAACACAAGTGTGATTTCTGTGACTAATCCATTTCTTTAATTTTGCCGTATTCGCTGTGGTAAGAGGCTGATATATATCAAGAAAACTGTTTCCTAACTTGGTCAACTATATCGAGCAACTGTGACTCTTTGTCGCGCCAAAAATAGGCAATTTCTTCTCGGCTTTTTGTTATAGTTGCGCCTAAAGAAGTCTTGAGAAATTGGAGAAACCATGAAGACACGACTCATTGCAGCAAGTTTGCTGTTTGTATTTTCTTTTCCCGCACTAGCAGTGGAAGAGCCACCAGCGGCATTGGCTGAGATCATAAACTTCAGACAATACAGCGACACCTTTGCCAGCGCTGGCCAGCCTACCGAAGAGCAGTTTTCAGCAGTTGCAGAAGCCGGCTACGAAAGGGTTGTGTATATCGCATTCACTAACAATCCAAATGCGTTGCCCGATGCGGATCAGATCGTCAAAGGCCTGGGCATGGAGTACATGCAAGTGCCAGTAGATTTTTCGAATCCACTACCAGATGACTTTTATGCTTTCGCAGATTCAATGCAGCGCAATACAGACAAGAAAACCTTATTGCATTGTCAGGTGAATGCGCGCGCGACCGCGTTCAGTTTTCTCTATCGCGTAATTTATGACGATGTCCCTGTCGCTGAAGCGAAGGAAGATATGAATACGGTGTGGCAGCCCAATGAAACTTGGCGCGACTTTATATTTGAGGTGATGGGTCAGAATGATGTTGATCCGAATTGTGAAGGATGTGATTGGACGCCACCTCCACCCCGCGGACAATAATCTGACTCGTCTATTTTCACCTGAGCTTCGTTGGCTCCGTGCTCAGACAATCACGTATGGTCTTATACGCTCATGTCTTCCGCGCGGTGCCGCCTCGCCCAAGCGAAAATATAAGTCGTCATACTTATTATCCGAATATTTTTTGTGGCGCTTAAGAATGTCTGTTCTGCAAAAAAATGATTAAAGGCCTTCATCACAACGCCTATCGCTGTCGCGATTCGGAACAGACCCGTGCTTTTTACGAAGACTTCCTCGGGTTGCCTCTGATGCAGGCCTTTGAAATCAATGTCACCAAGTCTGGTCGGCCTAGTCGAGTACTGCACAGCTTTTACCAAATGGAAGATGGGTCTTTCTTGGCGTTTTTCGAAGAACCTGATGAGCCATTTGATTTTAAGCAGCAACGGGACTTCGATTTACACATCGCGCTGGAAGTTGAGCATGATCATATGCTCCAAATGAAGGCGAAAGGGGAGCAAGCCGGCATTGAAACTCGTGGTGTTTCCGACCATGACTTTATCCATTCCATCTATTTTCGTGACCCCAATGGCTACGTCATAGAACTGACCGCAAAACTGGATTCTCACGACACTGCATTCGATCGAGATGCAGCCCACACCGCCCTAGCTAATTGGCAGAACAGCAAGTAAGCTAAGCTGTTCCGGGGTTGCGAACGGCCCCAAAAGCATCACCAAACGGGCAATAATATGAATAATCAGCACTCCCGTTGTCACGGCGTGACATCTGTATTTTTTCTCGGGTTAATTCTCTCCTCAGTCTCTAATGCCCAGCTCAGCGGTGTAGGCCAATCCATGCAAATTTTTGAGGAAAATTGCACTGTCTGCCATGGCGATAATCTGGAAGGGACCGCTATTGGTGTTCCGCTTATTGGTGATCTGCGGCATGGCGATTCATTCGACGAAATAGTGAGCAGTATTAGCAATGGCTATGCTCCTGCAGGTATGCCAGCGTGGAATGAAACCTTATCTCGGACTGATATTCGAAACCTTGCCCTGTTTATTACCGAATCTCGCGCAAACATCAATTACAGCGATTTCAACTATGACACTGCCATGGAATTGCCCACGGGTGTTGTTGAAAGTGAAGCGCACAATTTTCGTTTCGAAACCGTTGTGGAAGATCTTGATGCGCAACCATTTTCAATCGCGCCACTTCCAGATGGCAGCATTCTGCTAACCGAGAAAAAATTTGGTGTCCGTGTCATCGGTCCAGATGGCACTAAGTCTGAATATCTAACTGGTACACCAGAGGCATACTCTGACACTTACAAAATAGCAGTACAGCAAGAGTGGGGTGTGGGATGGTTGTTTGATATCAAGCCTCACCCGAATTACGCGGACAACGGATGGATCTATTTGTACTTTGGTGACCGTTGTTCTGACTGCAACGAAATGGCGCGGCAAAGTGGACAGCCAGTTTCAATGAACAAGCTAGTCCGTGGCCGCGTTCGGGACGGTGCATGGGTTGATCAAGAAACGATTTGGGAAGTGCCAGTAGATTTTTACAGCCCGATCACTGACGTTGCTGCCGGAGGAAGAATTACCTTTGGTGAAGCAGGACATCTTTACTTCAGTGTTGGCATGAAAGGGCCAAGTAACTTTGAAGGTATCCAGGATCTCTCGACTCCCTGGGGAAAAATTCATCGAATCTACGATGATGGATCGATTCCAGAAGACAATCCTTTCGCTAATGAAGAGGGCGCATACCCAAGCGCATTCACTTATGGACATCGCAGCCCACAAGGCCTCGAATTCAACTACAACACCGGCGATCTTTGGGGTACCGAACACGGACCGCGGGGTGGTGACGAGGTTAATCGCCTAATACCAGGCGGCAATTTTGGTTGGCCACTCTATTCCTTAGGGATGGATTACGATGGTACGCCGGTTGAGTATGGGCGTGAACTCGGTATCGCATTCGAGCTATCAGATATCGAACAGCCCATAGTCGATCTTACCCCTTCACCTGCAGTGTCGAGTTTTATTATTGTCGATTCGGACCAGTTTCCAGGTTGGGAAGGGAGTTATCTGGTTGGATCTCTTAAGGCGAGAAGCCTCTTTCGATTCGTTATAGAAGATAACCGTCTCATTAGTCGGGAAAACTTGTTGGAAGGATTCGCTCGCGTTCGAGACATAGAAGCTGGTTACAACGGCGAGATCTTTTTGTTACTTGAACACAACGCTGGCAGCAAGATCGTTAGGCTCGTACCAGTAGGATAAGAAAAAACACCATATTTGGATCAACAGCATTTATCGGGGGAACCATGCGCAATAGATTCATACAAGCACTACTTACACTTGTACTCACCATTTCTGTTACGGCAATCAATGCTCAAGTAACGAATGAAGATTTGGCAACTGCAGCTGATGACAATAGCCAGTGGCTGACTTACGGCCGAGACCAGGGTGAAACCCGATTTAGTCCACTAGAACAAATCAACGACGGTAACGTATCCCAACTCGGGGTCGCCTGGACTTTTGATACCGGCTCATTTCGTGGCTTGGAAGCAACTCCTCTGGTTGCTAACGGCATCATGTATGCCACCCGTCCCTGGAGTTCGGTGTTTGCTGTTAATGCGCGCACAGGAGCGCTTGTCTGGGACTATGATCCACAAGTTGATCGAGCCCAAGGCTATCGCGCTTGCTGTGATGTGGTGAATCGCGGTGTTGCTTTGTATGACGACAAAGTTTACGTGGGCACAATCGATGGTCGATTGATTGCACTCAATGCCCAAACTGGCGCAGTGGAATGGGAAGTACTCACGGTTGATCGTTCTCGCCCATACACCATTACTGGTGCGCCGCGTATTGCGGATGGCAAAGTCATTATCGGAAATGGCGGTGCCGAACTTGGCGCTCGCGGATACATCACCGCCTACGATGCCATGACCGGTGAAGAAGAATGGCGCTTCTGGGTAGTGCCTGGCAATCCTGCCGATGGCTTCGAAAATCCTGATATGGAATTTGCTGCGACTACTTGGGCTGGTAACTGGTGGGAAGTCGGCGGTGGCGGTAATGCCTGGGATTCGATGATTTATGATGAAGAAGAAAGGCTGGTTTATGTAGGCACAGGCAACGGGTCTCCTTGGAGCCATGAAATTCGCAGCAATGGAATTGGCGATAACTTATATCTTTCTTCTATTGTTGCGTTACATGTCGATACAGGCCGAGTCGCCTGGTATTACCAGACTACACCGGGTGATAACTGGGATTACACAGCAGTGCAGCCACTGATGTTGGCGGACATTCCTATCAATGGCATTTTGCGCAAAGTCATTATGCAGGCACCGAAGAATGGTTTTTTCTATGTGCTTGACCGAGTAACCGGTGATCTAATTTATGCAGATCCTTATGCGGAACTCAATTGGGCAACTGGTGTTGATTTGGAAACTGGCCGTCCAGTTGAAACCCCACATGCTCGTTATGACACGTCAGTCACCATGATAATGCCAGGACCGACAGGTGCTCATAACTGGCATCCTATGTCTTACAACCCAAACACTGGTCTTGTTTACATTCCAACCTTGCAAGGTTCTGTGTTCCCTTACGCCATCATGGATGAATTTGAGTTTGTTCCCGAATCTTGGAATCTGGGAATTAAGTTCGGCACATTGGAAGGCGAACCAGTGACACCTGATTTCGAATACGTGGGCGGTACTGGTCCAGAAACTCGATCGCCTGGTGCTTTGTTGGCATGGAATCCAGTTACCAGACGACCGGAGTGGTATCACGACTATGACTTCACCATAAACGGTGGAACCTTATCGACTGGCGGCAACCTGGTTTTCCAGGGCGGAGCAGATGGCATATTCCGTGCGTTTGCAGCCGATGATGGAGAGCTTTTGTTTCAAGCTGATCTGGGTGTGGGCATCATGGCAGCACCTATGACCTATGAGCTGGGAGGCACACAGTACGTATCTGTTCTAGCTGGCTGGGGTGGGTCCTCAGGACTATTTGGCCCTAATTACGACGGAGCCTACAAACCACAAGGTCGACTTTGGACATTCGAATTAAATGGCAGCGAAATCGTTCCGGTAGAAGGACAGCCTATTCCAGAGCTTACTGCTATTCCGTTTGATGCTACTCCTGAACGCTTAGCAGAAGGCGCTGACAAATATGTCCAGAACTGTGGTTTGTGTCATGGTGCAGATGGCGCCAGCGGTGGAGCCATTGCTGACTTGCGGTACGCATCTGAAGCAACCTATGACAACTTTCATAGCATCGTACGCGAAGGTGCGTATACCGCGCTGGGAATGCCTAACCTTGGAGCCACTGTCTCTGCAGAAGATCTGGACACCATTAAGAACTTTATTCTGTCTCTGCGAGCAGGATTGATAGCACAGTAATCTATCTAGTCTTTAGAAAAACAATAAGGAGGAAAGCATGAAATCGATTGAGATCTACTTAACCTTCAATGGAAACTGCAAAGAAGCGATGGATTTTTACGCCGGGGTTTTCGGAGGTGAAATTCTTTTTATGAACACCTTTGCGGAAATGCCACCTGATCCGAACTATCCGATGCCGGAAGAGAAAAAAGATCAGATTATGCATGTCACTCTGCAACTCAAGCCTGGCGTAACAATGATGGCGGCAGATGCGATGGGTAGAGATGTGACCATCGGTGATAACTTTTGGGTGACCATCGTTCCTGATTCAAGAGAAGAAGTTGATCAGCTCTGTGCGGCACTCAGTGAAGGTGGTGAAGTAACAATGGCGCCAGCTGAAATGTTTTGGGGATCTTACTTCGCAACGTGCATAGACAAGTTTGGTATCAACTGGATGTTCAACTTTGACACTAGTGAGGAATAGCACAGCGCTTGCTTGTTTTCACGAGAGCTTTGTTATTTGCGTACTCAGATGATCACGTATGTCTCTGTATACGCTCACATCTTCCGTGCGCAAATGCCGCACTCTCGCAAAAAACGCTAAGCGCAACTGCGGATAGATAGAGTAGTTAACCGGAAGCTTTTATAAGTCTCTGCATAGTGATCACCATTCGAAGGGTGAACCCTGCGCGCTGAGTATATTTCGCGAAGAGCAAGACAGCTTCGCGCGCAAGGGCTGAGTGTATATAGGAACATACATGATGGCCTGAGCACGAAGCTAACGCGGCTCTTCGGGAAATAGGCCAGCGCAGTGAAAAGCGGATATAAAAAAAGGGCGATCATTGATCGCCCTTTTTGTTATTCGCTTCGACTAAGATCTAATCGTCGCCGCCCTGGTTGGTTTCTTTCCATGAGTAGAATCCCATAAACATCTCTTCCCAAGACTGCTCACCCCAATTGATTTCAATTGAAGGATCTGGGTTGAATGGATTCTGACCAGAGTTGTCGAATGCACCGTTAGCAATAATCTTCGTGCCGCCAGGTACTTTCAAAGGCTCTGCAAGTTCGTGCGCCAACTGCCAGTTGAAGCTGTAAGCTGGAACAGAAAGCAACAACTCTTCGCTGCCATCAGGATAAACCGCAGTAAACTTCATCCGCTTGCCACGGAAATGCATGTGAGGCATGAGGCTCTTGATCTCAGCTTCGTTTGGTACATAAGTAACCAATTCCATTTCGTGATCTTTAGCGCCTGCAGGAATGGCAATAGTGAACGCATTACCTACGCCACCAGACATTCTTTCTTCTGGCACATATCCTTCAGGATAGAAGTAGATACCGATTTCAGTTTCATCAGTAACTTCTTTGCCTGAAGTTGTGTAGTGCATCTGCAAGCTTAGCTGTGTGCCCGCAGGTAGCATACCGCCAACGCCATCTGGGTTTAGTTGATAGCTGTTGCCTGGTGCATAACCAGCGACAGAAGCGATATCACCGCCAGCACCGCCTAGTAGTGCACCTACATCGATTTCAGGATTTTCACGGAATATCTTGTCTATGTTTGGTTGCTCACCCGCTGCTACAGCAGCAAACATCTCTGCGCGAATTGCTGCGGCGCGCTCTTCTGGCAGGCTGTTAATTGCTTGCAAGAAAAGAGACTGAGGGTCTTGCTGTGGACCAGGTGGAACAACAGTAGTAATGATGTGGTGAAGTACTTCAGCTTTATCTGGAGCAACTTCACTAGCCTTCACCCAGCGATCTTCAGTAAGACCAAGATCAATAGGCAAGTCCATGTAATCAACAACACCGGTAGCAGGAATTGCTTGAGGTGGAATCTTCACAATAATGTCTGGCTCGCCAAGTTCAGCTGCCAATGTCCACTTGGTGTCAGGCCATACCAGATTCGCCAAAGGATCTACGTCGCCGTCTACTTGAGCTCCGTTATTTACCCAGCGCACGAGCATTTGCATTTCTTCGTCGCTAAGGTTCATTTCATTCTTCATTCTGTGGCCGACTTTGTTGTCGATCTGACCAGGAGGCATACGCTTGGTCATAACCACTTCACGAATCATTGGCGACCAACCTTGAACAGCTAGCTTGCTGTCCATAGCGAAAGGTGCAACGCCACCTTCGCGGTGACATTCTGCGCAGTTTTCCGCAATGATTGGTGCAATGTCGTTAGTGTAAGAAAGGTTAGCGTGATCAGCTGCATTGTTTGCAATGCTCGCTCCGCTGCTAGCAACTGCCACTAAGTCAGCATCAACATCGTCGATGAGTTGCTGAATGGCTGTAGCAGTTTCTGCTTGAACTGGTCCGCGATAGCTGATTTCGAATGACTGAGGGTCATAAACAACAACCTCATCAAGACGAGTCACGCCAAGTTGTTCTGTTACGAGATGGGCATCATCCATAAGAACTGGAAGATCAACGCCCAATGCTGCGATGTCTTGTCCGACTTCTGCACGATCAGTCTGCAGGCCAGGGTTCATTAAAAAGAACACGGCTCCTTGCTGTTCGTACTGTGCTTGCAACTCAGCGAAAGCTTCAAGTGCAGCTTGGTCGGTAGCGCCGACTGCCTGAGGCAGGATAACAACCGCATGCTGGTCGTCGTACCAGGCCATGTGGTGTTGAGCGCCAAGATGATCAATCAGAGCAAAATCGCCCACTCGCTCGCCCGCTACCGCAGTAGCTGAAGCGATCGCAGCGGCGATCGAAAATACGATTTGCAGAGATTTCTTCACGATTGGATCCCTCTTTAATTTATTTTGCAGGGTTAATTAGGGGTTCAAGCAATATAACGACCACTAGTGTACGTATTTTTCGGTGGATTGCAGCCATTTTTTCACTTTTTTGTTACCAGACTACTCAAATTCGCTTTTTTGCCAGGATTCTAGGGAAATTGGAATCAGCAGTTCCTAATTTCCTCAAATCCAGGCACCATGCGGTCTACGATACCTAGTTACTCATTATTCAAATGTCTGAATTTTGTGCAAAAGTCCCAATTTTACGGTAACACTTTCGGTAACACTTTGACCCACACGCAGAGTGACACTAGGCTGAGCTGCTTCGATTCTCTGGCAGTAGATGACTGATTTTTGAGCGGTTTTCTGATTTGAGAGAGAATCGGAACTGTGATCCAGCGGAGACTGACTCATTCACTCTAAGCAAATTCAAAAGCAGCAGGCCAATCAGGCGAAGTGGCGCTATCGCCAGGACTACGCTGGCCCGCAATTCGCAGCCGGACTACTGGAAAATGAGTTTGTGGCTATCGAATCGCGGCAACGCTCAACTGAACAGAGATTGTCAGTGATGTTGCAGCACGCTTTTGTGAATGCAGCTCATTATCGAACCAGCTGGGATTCTCAGCTGGTTTCCTCTGATCAATTTAAATCGCAACCCCAGTTATCGCTATTACCGATCTTGACCAAAGCCGATGTCGTTACTGGTTACGAGTCGCTTAGTTCAGATCAGTTATTTCCTGGAGATTCTCGACAAGGCTTTTCTAAAACATCGGGTACAACCGGGCAACCGGTTATGGTTCAACAAACCATCCAAAGTAGAGGTTTGTTTGCCTGGCTGAAGCAACGGGAACTGCGTTGGTTCGGATTTGATCCCAATGGCACTCATCTCTCAATCCGGCCAGGGGAAGAACTTGCCCTGAGCAATGATGGCTCAAGGTGGCCAGACGGGGATTTATTAAAATTGCCAGGGTGGCCATACCTTCATTCGATTTTCGAAACAGGTCCAGGTTTTGGAGTAACAAGTACAACCCTGGTTGAGACTCAGGTTGAGTTATTGGAAACAGTTTCTCCTGACTATCTTTTGATGGAACCGGCGACGCTGGAAAACCTGGCGATGCAAGCGCTGAGAGATACAGCGAAAGAAAAGCTGCAGGGCATACAGGCCATTTCCCAAACACTGACTTCAGCAATGAAGTCGACTATAGAAAAAGCACTGCAAACAGAGGTGCAACAGAACTATGGCCTAAATGAAATTGGCCTTGTTGCCAGTCGTTGCCCAGAAGGGGGTCGGTATCACGTACATGAAGAGCATTGTCTGGTAGAGATTATCGATGCAGAGGGTCAGCCGGTAACGGCGGGCGAGCGGGGTAGCATTGTTGTTACCACTCTTACTAATTCAGCGATGCCTCTCATTCGATATGACACTGAGGATTCGGCAGTTCTTTGTGAGGACAATTGTCCTTGTGGTCGAACCTTACCTTCATTTACAGAAATAGAAGGACGCTATAGACGTCTGGCACAATTGCCTGATGGATCCTATCAACGCTTTAAGGCCATACAAGCTGCCGTGAATCAGTATGCACGATCGCATCCAAGTGCCGTCTATCAATATCAGGTGTGCCAGCAACTCGATGGTATTTTCCGAGTAATTTTGCATAGCGGTTCTACAGGAATGGATGAATTGGAAGCGCAAATTAACAAGGCCTTTCATTCCGTTGCTGCTGGAAACCCAGTGCCACCGTTAGAAATTGTCTATGGCAGGAGTTTTTTGGGATTAGACAAGCGCAAGTTTCAAATTTTCTATTCTGAGTTTATGCCTGACGACAATGCAGCAGGTGAGTAAGTAAAAATGATCTGTTAACAAAGGATCACATTGACCCTTCGATTGTGTTTACCCTTGTTTTCTATCTTGCCGATTTGCACTGCGCCAATCTCTGACGTTCTACTCACATGGGTGCCGCCACAGGGTTGCAAGTCAACTCCTGCAATCTCCATTAAGCGTACTTTGCCTTCGCCACTAGGAGGCTTAACCGACATGGTGCGGACAAGGTCTTGTTGCTGAGCCATTTCTTCGTCAGTGATCCACCGCGCTGACATCGGATGATCTTCTTGAATTAAGCGATTCAGCTCTGAGGTCAAAAACTCTTTGTCTAACTTTGTATCCTGCAAATCAAAATCTAATCGACTTTTCTGTTCAGAAATCGATCCTCCAGTTACACCACCATCGATGAGCGAACACAGGAGATGCAAACTGCTGTGCATTCGCATATGGCGGTAGCGTCGATCCCAGTCGATGGTGGCTGTCACGTTATCTCCAACAGAGGGAAGAGGGCTGTCTGGTGCGAGAATGTGAGCGATTCCTCTCCCTTCAGAATCCTTTTGCGTATCAATGACGGTCAATGCTTCGCCATCGGCTGTGACTAGTGTTCCAGAGTCACCAGGTTGGCCGCCTCCCATGGGATAAAAGACGGTTTGGTCGAGAATGACAAACTGTTCTTCAGCATGCTGCACTACGGCCTCACATTCCTTGAGATAGCTGTCTTCCCGAAACAATTCCACGGTCATTGTGATTCTCCTGAATTTCGTCGTGTTTATGAGGAAGTATAATGGCTGTTTTTCATGGAAGCTTGTCTTACACTTGCTTGCCTCTTCGAATGATCGGAAAACGGGCTACTCAGCGTAGTGAAGGGCGACAAGCCCTGAAGACTAAGACAAAGTTCTGAAAACAATGACTAAAGCTGTTTTATTACTCAACCTAGGTACGCCGGCCGAACCCACGGCTAAAGGATTGCGCGCCTATTATCGCCATTTTTTCGCCGATCCTTTCGTATTCGACTTCAATCCTCTCGGGCGTTGGTTGCTGCGAAATCTCATTATTCTGCCTTTTCGCGCCCCAAGAATAGCCAAAGACTATGCAGAGATATGGATGGATGAGGGATCGCCACTAAAAGTGTATGCCGATCGGATGCAAGCAAGTGTGCAATCGCGCTTTGGTGATATTGATGTTGTAGTAAGAAATGGCATGACCTATAGCAAGCCTTTTATTAAAGACAGCATGGCAGAGTTCGAGGAGTTGGGAGTAGAAGAAGTATTGGTTCTTCCGATGTTTCCACAGTATTCCACAGCTACCACCGCCTCTGTCTTTCATTCAGTGAATGAGGCTGCCAAGAAATGGAAAAATGCGCCAACTCTAACTTTCGTCAATGACATGTTCCAGGAACCCGCCTTCATTTCAGCCTGGAAAACTTTAATAGAAGAAAATCTGGACAAGGACTCAGTCGACCATGTCATCTTCAGCTATCACGGTGTGCCTGAAAAAACCATTAAGAAGGCTGATGCTGCCGGAGTGTGTTCGTTTGGGGATTGTTGTAATAGCGTGACGGAGCAAAATAGGTTGTGTTATCGCATGCAGTGTTACCAAACTACCGTTGGCATAACAGATTCTATGGGGTGGTCTTCAGATTTTTGGTCCATGGCATTTCAATCGCGCTTTGGTCCGCTGCCCTGGGTTCAGCCATACCTGGATGAGCACATCGTGCAGTTGGTAGAACGAGGATGTAAGCGAATTGCAGTAGTGACGCCTTCGTTTATCTCAGACTGTTTGGAGACCCTGTTCGAGATCGGCATAGAATACCGAGAAGAATTTGAATCAGCTGGGGGAGACCAGTTTCAGTTGATCCCGAATTTGAATGACCACCCCGCGTGGTTCGATGCGGTCTATCAGATTGCTGACAAACACCTGTCAAATCCCGTCGGCTAGCAGCATAAATTTGTAAGAATTTTGGAGACTGTTTCAATCTCAAACTATGCTATGTTTGTGGGGGAAACCCACAAGTTTCAAATGTGGCGACAAACGCGACAATCAGCAACGTAGTAGAGGCAGTCCAGATAAGAATTTCATGATTAATCACCTCAGATTTATCTGGAACGGCGGCCTTGATCCTGCAGAAGCCAGCCTAATTAGTCTGCGTGAGCGAAGAACGCTCTCGGTGACAATCTTCTGTGTGCTCCCGGTAGCCCTGCTGCTAATCGTATCCAACCTGTACACCGGCGGTGAGCGCGACAATATCTATATCGCTGGCGCAACTGGTGTGCTGATCCTTAGTCTTTATGTTCAGGCCTATTTGGGGCAGCGCTTGTTGGCCGCCAATCTGGCGATCGGTTCCTATTGGGCTGTCATGGTGATGGCCATGAGCACCGTTGGAGTTGGCGGAAATACCTGGGCATGGCTGCTATGTCTGCCTGCCATTGCCACCTTGGTCGGTGGTCGGTTGGTGGGAGTCGCCTGGGCAGTTATTTGTGGAGCGACGCTTTGGGCCTTTGCCTGGTTGCAATACACCGGTTATGAATTTGAATTCGGCCCCGAGACCGTTGGTGTTGCGCCAATCACCTTGGCATTCGAAGCAACCCTCGTGTTGTTAATGCTAACGGCAGCAATCTTTGTATTTCGCACAGGGCAACAAAACGCTGAAAACCGTTTGAGTTCTACTGTTGGGCAACTAGAGAAAGAAGTCCATGACCGCACCTTAGCTGAAGAAGAAGCACGACGCTCTGAACATGCGAAAGCAACTTTCCTGGCTGCAATGAGCCATGAACTGCGTACTCCACTCAATGGTGTGATAGGCGCGTCTCAGTTATTACAACGTGACGGTGGTTTGTCGGAGAAGAAGCAAGAATTGGTAAACGTGGTGTTACGCAGTAGTGAAACTCTTTTGGAACTGGTGAACAACGTGTTGGATTTATCCCGACTCGATTCTGACAGTATTGAGCTTGAGGATATTCCAGTTGATTTGCGTGACTTGTTGTCTACTACTGTTGCGCCATTAAGGTTTCAGGCGAGAGAGAAGGGCATCAATTTTTCTGTAGTGGTGGAGGATGATATTCCGCCTTGGGTGAAGGGTGACCCGACTCGACTTCGACAAATCATATTGAACCTGGTTGGCAATGCCGTGAAATTTACCAATACCGGTGAAATCGCCATTGTTATGGATACTGCACTTGAGCGGATTCGATTGAAGATCACCGACAGTGGCATCGGTATCGCGAGTGAAGCCCAAGCTAGTTTGTTTGAGCCCTATGTGCAGGCTAGCGCTGCAACTCAACGCCAGTTTGGTGGTTCAGGTTTAGGGCTTACCATTGTTAAACGCCTGGTAACGGCAATGAAGGGCAAGATTGTGGTGGATTCAGTTCCAGGTCGTGGATCGATATTTACCGTATTTCTGCCGTTGGAGGCATGCCCTGCGCCGTTGAAACGAAAAGAGGGTGTAGAAGTGAACAAATTACCTGGCCTCTCGATCGTTGTGGCTGATGACAATGCGGTCAATCGCATGATTCTCTGTCGTATGTTGGAAGAAGATGGTCACGACGTGGTAACCATGTCCAATGGCCGCGAAGTATTAGAGTACATGCCAAATCATGAGGTGAGTGCCGTTTTCATGGATCTGCAAATGCCTGTGATGGATGGCGTGTCTGCCTTGAAACGCATTCGTTCAATGCAAGGTAATCGCGCGAAAACGCCTGTTATTGCCGTAACTGCAAATGTCATAACGGAAAAGAAAGAAGAGATGGAAAAAATGGGAATGGATGGATTCCTAACCAAGCCATTTCGTCATGCTGAATTACGTGATGTCCTGAAACAGGCTGTACGTCCTCGCCCGCTCTAGATCCCAAGAATATTCTGTCCTTTCAACACCCGCACAATTGATGATTTGCATCAATATGTCGCATGACCAGCCAGCTATGCTCTCTCCTTAGTTCCACAGCAGACTGGAGGTCATAGATATGTCTGAAGAAGTAATTGGTAGTAACTCGGAAGAGCGCGAAAAGCTGGCTCCAATTGTCGGGATGGTCATTGGTTGCTATATCGCGATTATGACGCTTGGTTATTTCCTGGGTAACGCCATCTATCAGATTCCTTAACCAATCATTTAACTTTTCAAAGTTAAGTTGATTAACGGCGCATGTTGAACTGCGTCATAGTGACGCAGAGCCACTCAACCGCGAATTTGAGTGATAGCATGGAACCATAGTTTCACTCTTAGTTAAGAGGCAAGGAGGTGGTTATGGTTCGTGTAAAAAGCATGGTCTATCTAATGGTCGTTCCTGTTGTGACAGGAATGGCATGTTGGGCGGTTCTAGCGGTCGCGCTAGTTTAATCAACTTAATACTATAAATTGCAGGGAGCTCTGGGATTCTTCAGAGCAAATTAAAAGGGGCACATCGTTTAACGATGTGCCCCTTTCTTTATCGGAGCGTATAGCTATATATGCTTCGTTTTTTTACCTAGCGCTTAAGCCTCTTAATTTAACGCTGAAGGCTCCTAAGCGCTAATTGCTTTCACCTTAGGCGCTGATGGCTCTCTTCACCAGATTTTGCAGTAGAGGTACTTTAAAGCCATTGTGTGCTAACACTCTGGCACCTTCACTGGCCATATCTTTGACCGACTCAGCTGTGTCCGCACTCTTAGCTTGACCACGGATTGCACCTTCAATACTAGTGAGTCGACGAGGTGTAGTTTGCACTGCACCTGCCACCATTCTGGAATCATCAATGGTGCCGCCGCTAACGCGGAACGCTGCAGCGATGTTCACTAATGAGAAGTCCCAAACGTTTCGATCAGCAACCTTTTCCCAGTAGAACGTAGCGTTCTTCCAGGTGCCAGGAATTCTTACTGCCGTAAGAATGTCACCAGGTCGCAAAATCGTTGTGTTTTCGATGTCATTGGCTGGACCGACGAAGAAATCTTCAGCAGACACTTCGCGCGTTCCATTTACATTTTGAATAACCATAGTGGCATCGAGTGCAACCAGAGCAGGAGCAGTGTCTGAAGCGCCCGCTGTAACACAGCGGCTTTGATCAAACAGCGCATGCTCTCGATTCATACCTTGCGGTGTATCGGCGTAACACAGGTTACCGCCGGCGCGATAACAAGATAGACCGCGGCGGTAGTACCAGCAACGAACATCTTGCGAGACATTGCCTCCCAAGGTGCCAATGTTGCGGATCTGTGGGCTTGCGACTACAGAGGCTGCGTCTGAGAGCAGAGAAAAACCATTCTTCACTAAATCGCTGTTCGCGACTTCAGTCAGAGTGGTTAACGCACCGATCTCAATTCCATCTCCGTTGGCACGAATGCCACGCAGAGATTCAATCGCGCTTAAGTCGATCAAAGCGTCTGCTGTCTTTGCTCGATCCTTAAGCCAGCCATAAGTGTCTTGTCCGCCACCAACTAACCATCCTCTTTCTGCAAGGCGGTCAGCAATCGCAAGGGCGTCTTCTACCTGTACTGGTTGGTACAGGTCCATATTTGGCATAACGTCATGTGATGGCATAGGTCACCTCAGAATGTATTAGTTTTCAGAGAGCCGGTACCAGAACTGTACTCGTTGCCCGCTAAGTGATTAATGATCATGTCTGTGGTGGTAGGTGCCGTATTGAACATGTGGCCACCCAATGCATCGCGTAGTGCAGACGATAATGCTGCTGCCGCTGCGCCTTGGGTTGGCTCGCCGATACCACGTCCGCCTGTTGGGTTTTGTGGATCAGGAATGTTCACTGCACCGGCGTAAGTATTCACCGGGACATCCATATTGCTTGGCGGACGACACTGATAGAGACCAGTGTTCGCAGGCAAACCGTTTTGTGGATCGTAGACGTGTTTCTCTAGTCCGCTCAAACCGATTCCCCACACCATGCCGCCACGCATTGCGTTATCGAAGTTCTTCGGATGCACAACCGTTCCACAGTCTGCGATCGATAGATAATCCACGATCTCATACTTGCCGGTATCCGTATCCAATTCGATTTCGATAAAGCCAAGTACGTTTCCTGGAGGTTGGCCAACGCCAGGCAGGTTGTCTTTGGCTACGCCGATCAAGCCTGTTCCCGCCAGTCCTTGAGTTGCCAGTTGAGTCAGTGGATTAATATCGTCTGGATATTCTTCACCGCTAAACTTGCCGCCCAACTCCATTGCACGTTGTGCTGTTTCACCATAAGACATGGACTTGGTTGGATCTTCAGTATTGAAGACACGCTCATTACCGATGTCGTAATCATCTGGTGAACCGCCGAAATCCATCGCTGCGATTTCCTTCATCTTCTGAATCGCATCTTGAGCTGCTACCCAGTTGGTTCGGGTATGAGTGAAGATCGTGTTCGATCCACCTTGTCCTGAACTATGAGGAAGATGACGATCACTTCGGCCGCGTACGATTTCGCAACGCTCCCAAGGAATCTGCAATGCTTCGGCTGCTGCACGACAAGTGCCTGCATAGGAATAGGTACCGAGGTTGCCCACACCGCTATGGATGTAAAGCTTGCCGTCTGTACCAATTCGCAACAGACCGTCGTAACCGCGACCACCTGCACCGTGGTATCCAAGGCCAACGCCAATTCCGCGACGCTTGTTATTGCCTAGATCGCGTTCTGATGCTTCTCGCTCGGTCCAGTTAAATTCACGAGCACCTTGTGCCAATGCTTCGCTGATAAATGAGCTAGTGACAGGACCTTGACCACCACCTTGGTAGCCATCGCTGCGTAAGCCGTTGATCTGGCGGAAACGAATCCGGTCCATATCAATCGCTTCAGCGAGTTTGTCAGTCATTGGAGCAAGAACCGCAGCCATTTCGTTTTGACCAGGTCCGCGCTGAGCACCGCGAGGTGTCGTGTTGGTATAAACAGAGATCATGCGGAAACGCATGCTGTCTGGTTGATAAGCAACAGTGACATGCTGAGCAGAAGAGTTACCACTACCGCCACCGGTCATGCCGCCGTCATTTACCACAACCATATCAACTGCGGTGATCTTTCCGTCGTTCCTAACACCGGTCTTGATCCAACCCTGCATACCCGAACGAGCAGAGCCGATGTAGAACTCTTGTTCGCGAGTGATGCGTAATTGAACTGGACGATTTAGTACACGAGAGAAGTTGCCACTGATGGCCATATAAGGATAAGGACCAATCTTGGAACCGAATCCACCGCCTGTTGCTTCGTTGATAAATACCAGGTCAGCTAAATCAATGCCTAGCATGCGAGCAAGCGATGCATTGTTTGCACTTTGACTCTGAGAAGAACCGTGGAAATAACACTTACCGTTTTCCCAATACGCCATACAAGTACGGGCTTCGAGAGAGTGGTGCGGGTATCCCATAGTGACGAAAGGTTCTTCAACAATTGCGTCAGCTTCAGCAAAACCAGCTTCGATGTCACCGAATTCCCATTCACGGGTGAATTCACCACCGACAGGTTCTTGGCCGTTGCGTAATGCGTCGACTGCTGACTGTGGCCATTTGATGCTGCGAATTTCAGCACCCACAATTGGCGCACCTTCAGGTCCTTCTTCTTGGGTTCGAACCAGGGCATTACCTTCTGGATATGCATCCGGGCCGCCAGGAGAAAGACTGGTCAGCGGATCAACAACGAATGGACGTCGTTCGTAATCAATACGAATGCGTTCAATCGCACTTTCCGCAATTTCTTCTGTGGTTGCTGCGACAGCCAGGATTGGTTGCCCAACATAAGTGATGTAATCCGATGCAAGTGCTGGATTCGCTGGAGGCGCTACTGGCGGTAAATCATCTGCAGTGAAGATACCTACCACACCATCCATTCGAAGCGCTTCTGATGCATCGATGTTAACCACTCTTCCAGCTGGAAGAGGGCTAGTAAGCAGACGGGCAAAGACCATGCCTTCTGCTTTGTAATCTTCGGCGTATTTTATTTCGCCCGTGACCTTGCCGGGTACACAAGGCGGAGTGAAATCTTTTCCTATATGTGTACTCATGCTAGCTGCCCCGAGGCGCGCATCACGCCATTGATGTAATGTTCATAGGCACCACAGCGGCACAGGTTGCCCGACAATCCCGCACGTACTTCGTCACGTGTTGGACGTGGGTTGCTGTTGAGAAGTGCAACCGCAGACATAACTTGTCCCGGTGTGCAGAATCCGCATTGTGGTGAGTTTTCGTCGATGAACGCCTGTTGTACTGCGTGCAGTGTGCCATCGGTGGCTTTAACACCTTCGATGGAAATCACGGCTTTGTCTTTCACGTTATGGGTGAGGACAGAACAGGAGTAGTTGGCGACACCATCGATCAGTACCGTACATGCGCCACACTCGCCTCGGTTGCAACCAATCTTGGTTCCGGTGAGATCAAGTTTATAGCGTAGCGTGTAGGCAAGTGTTTCCGAAGGCATCACGTCAACGGGTCTACTGCGCCCGTTTATATTGAGTGTTATCAAGCGCTCAGCGGCACCTTGCCCGGATTGGGCATTGGCGAGATACATCCCAGCACCAGTTGTAGCTGCGGCACCGGAGAAGATGACCCCCTTGATAAAACGTCTGCGTGTGAGTTGAGGATTCACTGACATAGCTCCGTTTTAGTTGAGAGAAAAGGCACACAGTAAGCAGGGTTTCTGTGGGCCCATTTTTTATTTCTTTAGGTCTTACATTTACTGCATATATAGCTACTTATGAGGCTATGCCTTTTTCCGTCTTAAATCAATAATTTGAGGGCCAGTGGCAGGGCTGGAAGGCCCGAAATTCGGGCGTTTCAGCGTACTAAACAGCCAAAAATTACAGACTGTCACAAATAACGGGGATAGAGCGTTTGCTCACCTTGAGTTCCGCTCTGACCTGCTTTAATTTGCCCTCAGTTTTTTCATCCAATCCACGGGCTTTTTTAACTATGCATCGAGCCAAATTCATTCAGGTTCTGCTGAGCATTTTCATCAGTTCTGCGACCCTTGCTCAGGCAGATTCTCCATTCAGCGAGGCAATGATTACTGCAGCGGAGCGCAGCAACTATGAGAGGACGTCGACCTTCCAGGAAGTGGTGGATGTGATAGCGGCGTTGGAGCAGCAGACTGATCTGATGCACCGGGAGTCATTACTACTCACTCGAGAAGGCAGAGATGTGCCTATCGTCGTGTTGGCGAATCCGAAAGTTTCTACGCCAGAACAAGCACAACAATCAGACAAGCCGGTGATATACATTCAGGGCAATATTCATGGTGGGGAAGTTGAAGGCAAAGAAGCGTCGCTGATTCTTATGCGAGACATGCTGTTTGGCGATAAGCAGCATTTGCTGGATAACCAAATTGTGGTGTTCGTGCCAATTTATAACGCCGACGGCAATGATGCGATGGCTGAAAATTCGCGACCGAATCAAGAATTGAGCCCGGTCATGGCTGGTATACGCACCGCGCATGGCTACGATCTGAACCGTGATGGCATGATCATGGAAGCCGACGAAACCCAGGCGTTGCATCGAAATGTGATTCAACGATGGGATCCTGATCTTTTTGTAGATCTTCATACCACCAATGGAACCTGGCACGGTTATTCACTGACTTATGCACCGTCTTATCACACTGCAGGTGATGCGGAGACATCGAATTACACAGCGCACACCATATTGCCAGCTATCCAGGAATCAGTGAGAGACAAATTCAATTTGGAATTTAGTTGGTATGGCGGTTACAACTACCGCGATTGGCCACCAACAGAATTGCGCACCTACCACCATGCGCCACGTTATCTAACTAACCACATGGCTCTTAGAAATCGCATGGCAATACTTAGTGAAACGTTTTCCCATGATCGGTTTTACAAACGAGTTCACGCAGCCAACGCATTTATTGAGGAAATATTGGAATACACCCATCAGCATGGAGCTGAAATCCGTCGCATCAATCGCGCGGCAGACGAGCGAGTTGCCACTGAAACAGTAGGACAGCAAAAGGGCGTGCAATTCGAAATGGTGCCACTGGACGAACCATTGGATTTACTCACTTATTCTTATATTCCCTATAACAAAGCAGACGGCACAGTGGATTTCGTGCGTAGCTCCGAATTGGTCACCATCCCAGGGGTAGCAAACTACAATGCGTTTGAACCTACCAAGACGGCAACTGTCCCTAGTGCGTACATTTTCAGTTCAGCCTTTGAAGGGTTGGCTGAAAGATTGCGGCAGCATGGTATCTGGGTAGAAGTGCTGGAAGCAGATGCCAGCTTCAATGGTGAAGTATTTATTATTGATGAGATTGGTAAACAGAATTACGTGCAGAATAGTCACCGAAATTCCTTATTGCGGGGAGAATTTCAAACAACTACAAGAGAATTCTCTCGAGGTGATTTTGTTGTGTCGATGAATGACCGCTTGGCCAATCTAATATTCTATTTACTGGAACCAGAATCTGATGACGGATTGGCGTATTGGAATTTGTTTGATGATTACCTGGAGCCAGCCCTTCTCACAAATGACACAGTCGAATATCCGGTGTTTAAAGCTCACTAAATCTCTCCTCAATCTCCGCTCAAATAAAAAGCCCGGCTATGTTTCCATAGCCGGGCTTTTTTGTTTTGCTTTTCAGGTTCTAGATTAGAACTCGATTTGCAGACCTAGACGAATCTCATAAAGAGAAGCGTTCTCTCGAAGATCGTTAATGGTATCGCCATCGAACTCGTTGAATACGAAGCGATTTTGCGCGTCGAGGCTCATGTCCACAACTTCTTGTGAAAAGAACTCTGCGTCGTACTGCACGCCCCAATCATCATTGAGAAGATTAAGCATGTTGTACACCTTCAGGTATGCACGAGCGCGTGAACCGAAGAAGAAAGGAATCTCCTGATCGATTCTGAGGTCCATACGTGAAGACCAGTTAGCGTGTGATTCGTTACGAGGTAAGAAACCACCTTGGAAATTCGCATAACCGTTATCACGGATGAAGTTCGCCCATGCAGCAGTATCGAAGTCTGGACCTAGCACTACATTCGGATCATTCAGAGTTGGAATGTAGAGTTGGTGACGACCGAAACGCTGATCACCCTCTAGTGGCTGTGAGCTCATTACGAAACTTTGTGGCTGACCTTTCTTGCGGAAGAAAAGGGCAGTGATGCGAGTCTCGTGACCTGGAATAAATTCTCGGCCGTAGCTCACACGCGCAGTGAAGCGGTGAGGTGAAACGTAGTTAGAAGTTGCTGGCAACGGATCTAATAGAGTCGTTGTAGCAAGGTTGCCGAAGTTAGATCCAGCAACGAATGATGTCATTGGGCTAACGTCAGTTTGGTCAGTGTGGGCATAGCCGAACAACCAATCAAGACCCCAATCAGTGCGTTGCTTGGCAACTAACGAAAAGGCCAGACCTTCACCATCAGTTTGTGCATTAGTGAGCATGTAGTTGTTTTCACCGCGCACAAAGTCAAAGATTGGTGAGCCAGCAGCTGTAGTGCCAACCTGGTCTTGTGAAACATCTTCATAGTAAGCCGGGTTGTCTTGCTGCGAGTAAATTAAATCAGCATCGACACTAATACCGTTATCAAAGGTATAAGTTGCACCCAATGCATACTTCCATTCAGAAGGCTGCTCGTAGTTAGGATCGATAAGCACCAAATTCTCATCAGATCCGTCAGCAACGGTTGTGGCTGCCACTTGATCAAATAGAGTCTGAGGAACGTCGAATCCAGGTCGACCTGCGCCACTTAGAGGTTCATCGTTCAACAATGAACGAGCACCATCGAAGTTACGCCACTGCAATTGCACGTTTGAAATACCATCGTTACTCCAGGCGTTAGTGATCCAAACATTTGGATTACCGCCAGAGTAGAGTCCGATACCACCACGAACAGTCAAGTTGTAATTAGCTTCCCAAGTGAAACCTAGACGAGGCATCCAAAGGTCGACACCATCCAGGTTAGCATCGTTACGAATACCAGAAGTTGTGGTGAAAGACTGATTAAAAGTAGGGCGGTCAGTCATGCTCATACGCTCATAACGTAATCCACCTACCAAAGTCAGGTTGTAATCAGGGATGTACCACTCATCCTGCACATAGAAAATATCCATGTCGTTGCCGTAGTTGGCAGCTGCATCATCAGGATTATTGGTACCGCCACCACTACCGTAGTACACACGGCTTGGGCGACCTAATTCGAACTTATCGATACCTGACAATCCACACGCTGGATCATCAAATCGGCCCTGGGCGCTTAACGCAGCGCAGAAGTCTGGGTTGCCTCCAGAATCATCGAAGTAATCGTACTCACCACCATTTGAGTGCTGTACGAACTGATTGAATACTTCGAGTTCGTCGCGCTCGTAACCAAAAGTAATCACGTGATCACCGGCAAGGTACTGACCTTGTAAACGGTAGAAAGTAGATTCCCAATCCAATCGGTTTGCTTGGCGCGAGTCATCCGCACCGAGGTAAACAACATCACGATTCAAGCTGATCTGGTGGTCACCAAAATCCTTAGGACCAACTGTGACTTGTGAATCCACCATTTCATTGGTGTTGATGAAGAATTCGGTTGAGAAAGCATCAGTCCACTGTGACTGCAGTCTTGCAGTCCAAGTTTCCAGCTCGGCACCTTTGCGATAGAAGTGGTTTGAGAACTCAAACTCATTTGGATCGCCATCAGAGGCACGATCTTCGAGACCGTCATAGCCGTTGTAGATCAATGAAGCTGAATGGTTTTCATTGATGTTGTAATCCAGGCGAATGATGTAGCTCTCAGTAGTTTGAACACCGTTTCCAGGCTCACCACCGGGATCGTAGCTGTAGATATTGTTGGAAATATCGCGGATACGGTTGAAATCAGATTGTGATAACCAATCTCTAGCTTCACCATTAGTAGAACCTGCGAAACCTTGTGCGATGAACTCAGGAGATTCTGATTCTTCATATGCACCGAAGATGAACAGCTTGTCTTCGATCAGTGGGCCGCCAACGGAGAAACCATAATATTCTTCGTCGTAGTCCTCGGTGTTGAAGCGAACGGTTGAACCGTCTGCAGTAGTGATTGAGTCACCACGTAAACCGTCGTTGGTACCTTCGAAGAAAGCAGAACCAGTCCACTCGTTGGTGCCTGACTTGGTTACCGCGTTGATGTTACAGGCACTAAAACCACCGTAAGTAACATCGAAAGGAGCTAACTCTGCTGAAACCTGGCCAATCGCCGCATAAGGGAAAGGCATACCAGTTGCAGTTGCATATCCGTTGTTGTTTAGGCCGAAGCGGTCATTCTGAGCAACACCATCCAGGCTCAAGCTATTGAAGCGCGGGTGCTTACCAACGCAGTTCACTTGAGAATCACGGGCATCACCATCGAGATTAAAGCGTGGGTCTACTGAGTAAACGTCACGAATGTCTCGGTTATAAGCCACCATGGTGTTCATTTCGAACTCACCAAAAGTAGCTGATGGACCAGCTGCAACATCTACCAAAGTATTGGCTTCACCAAACACGATAATCTCTTCGATTTCGCTTGGTGCGCCCATATCAACGGTCAAGTTGTAAACATCACCCAGTTGAATACTGTCGATGGTGACCGTCTTGGCATTGTTAATGGTGACTATATAAGGACCACCTACAGGTAAGTTGGTGGCATAGAATGTACCGGAGTTGTTCGATTGCAGCGTTCGGGTTGCACCGGTACGGGAATCTTGAACTTCGACTGTGGCATTCACTAAAGGATTGCCGGATCCGTCTACGAGACGGCCGCGAATTGCGGAAGCGGTATCCTGTGCTGCAACCTGTCCAGAAAGCCCGAGACCGAGCAATACAGAGGCACACAGCAGTTTCTTTGCACTCTTGGGATAGCGCATTTGCTCCTCCTGATAGTAAGGGTTTGGTAATGATTGTTTAGCTCGCCGAACGCGGTTTTTTATCGTTATCGCATCACTGCGTTTTCGATTCGGCGTGTCCTTTTTGAGACCCGTGCATTTTACTGCGGAGGTCGTTGCAGTTATGTGACAACGCCAAATTTACGTTCGAGGAGATCCCCTCTGCATCCCTCATATTTATTGGCTTGCAGAAAGCACGAGTCAATTATCAGTCAGAGAAATGCGAAAGCATTGTCGCGATTTTGTCACAGTGGGAGAGGCTATCCCAAGACTTTTTTACCTATTCGGGAATAATCAAATTGAGTTATCAATTTGTTGAACACTTTTTGATCAATTGCTGCTGAATTCCATAAGATCTCCGGGCTGGCAGTCGAGAAATTCACACATTTTTTCCAAAGTGCTAAAGCGAATACCTTTGACTCGACCAGTTTTGATCAAAGATATGTTCGCTTCGGTAATGCCCACATACTCCGCCAGTTCCTTCGAGCGTTTTTTTCGCTTGGCCAGCATCTCATCCAGCTTCACATTAATGGGCATTAGACAAATTCCTTGTTCTCTTCGGCGATCTTGATGGCTTCACGCAGAATCCAGGAGACAATGAGAAAGGTCGCGTAGAGCATTAAAAGCAGAATCTCGTCCCCATTGATTCGCAATGGCATTCCGTAGGGTTTCAGGTCATTTCCTAGTGTAAGGACGTAATCTGCTACTCCTAAAAGAGGTGTGCCCAAGATGTGCATGAGGCAGAACAGTAATGCAAATACATACAAATGGTTGGCTCCTTCGCTGCAAAAGTATTCGCCGTCCCGGTAGAGCCTGAACATTTTGCTTAGCCGCCAGAGTGCGTAAATGAGCACCATGGTAGGAAGGAAATAAATCGCGGCAGACGGAATGCTCAGGAGTAGATCCGCTTCTCCCATGCGCAAAAGAGTTGGTATGTAGGCATCATGCATGTAGTCACCCAGAGCATCTCGACCCGTGAATACATTGAATAGGGTTCCATAAATCCAGCCCACACAGAGCAGCATCATCGCGTAGCAGCCGTAAATCAGAATAGTACTGACATGGCGAATTTTTGTGATGTTATCCATGACGATCTCCTCGGAGTGATATGAGGAAGAATAACAGATAATTATCGTAAAACAATAATAAATTACTGTTTCATTATAAATTTAGTCAAATCAAACCCTTAGATATGGGAAAGTTGCGAGTCTTATGGGAGGGCTAATCTAGAAGCGAGCGAGAGCTTTCTGCACCAGGCAAAAGGAATTTCAGATGTGGCGAGCAGTACAAACAGTACGAGAGTCACTCGGAAATTCCTTTTAACGCAGAGCAGGATGCTCGCAGCCGCTGCGTCACTAACTGAGGGTCTGCTTAATGAATTTTCCCGTGTGGGAACCGCGGGTTTTCGCGACCTGTTCTGGAGTGCCGGTGGCAATGATTTTTCCGCCGCCACTGCCACCTTCGGGGCCCAGATCTACTATCCAGTCTGCTGTCTTGATGACATCGAGGTTGTGTTCTATCACTACGATCGTGTTGCCGTGGTCACGCAGATGATGAAGTACTGCTAACAATTGTTTGATGTCTTGAAAGTGCAAACCTGTCGTAGGCTCATCAAGGATGTAAAGGGTTTTGCCTGTATCACGTTTTGATAGTTCGCGGGACAACTTCACCCGTTGAGCTTCACCACCTGACAGGGTGGTCGCCGCTTGACCCAGACATATGTAAGTCAAACCCACATCCATCAAAGTTTGCAGTTTACGAGCGATAGCTGGGATGGCATCGAAAAACTCGCGCGCATCTTCCACGGTCATCTCCAATACTTCAGAGATATTCTTGCCTTTGTATTTAACTTCCAAGGTTTCGCGGTTATATCGCTTGCCGCGGCACACATCACAAGCCACATACACATCTGGTAAGAAGTGCATTTCCACTTTCACTACACCATCACCCTGGCAGGCTTCGCAGCGACCGCCTTTCACATTGAAGCTAAATCGCCCAGGTTTATAACCGCGGGTGCGAGCTTCCTGGGTTCCTGCAAACAATTCACGTACTGGTGTAAAAATGCCGGTATAAGTCGCGGGGTTTGAGCGCGGTGTTCTACCGATGGGGCTTTGGTCGATGTCCACGACCTTATCTAAATGTCCCAGTCCTTCTATCTCTTCAAATGGTGCTGGGTTTAACGTTGTCGCATTATTTAGTTTCGATGCGGTAATTGGGTACAGGGTGTTGTTCACCAGGGTTGATTTGCCAGAACCTGACACACCAGTTACACAAGTGAACAGGCCAACAGGAATCGTAAGGTCTACACTCTGCAGGTTGTTACCGCTGGCGCCGCTTAAGGTAAGAACCTTCTCTTCATCGTAAGGTGTTCGCTCTTTTGGAATTTCAATGCACTCTTTACCCGAGAGATATTTTCCGGTGAGTGACTTGCGGGATTTCTTGATCTTCTCTAAAGCGCCTTCGGCAACTACTTCACCTCCGTGCACACCAGCACCAGGCCCGATGTCGATGATGTGGTCAGCACTGCGAATCGCTTCTTCATCGTGTTCCACTACCAACACTGTGTTGCCCAGATCTCTGAGATGGAACAGGGTGTTCAAGAGTCGATTATTGTCACGTTGATGCAGTCCGATTGACGGTTCATCCAGGATATACATAACACCAACTAGGCCCGCGCCAATTTGACTGGCCAGCCGAATACGCTGAGCTTCACCGCCTGATAAAGTATCTGCGCTGCGGCTTAACGTAAGGTAGTTAAGTCCTACATCGACTAAAAATTTCAGTCGGTCTTGAAGCTCTTTCAATACTTTTTCTGCGATAGTGGCTCGCTTGCCAGTCAGTTTTAGATTTTTGAAATAATCCGCCGCCTGACTCACTGTCATTTCAGTAATGCCAGGTAAGTTAAGTCCTTTTATCAAGACAAACCGTGCATCTTTGCGGAGTCTTGTACCTTCACAATCTGGACAAGGTTGGGAGCTGAGATATTTTGCTAACTCTTCCCGCACCATGTTCGACTCGGTCTCCCGGTAACGACGTTCCATATTCGGAAGAATGCCTTCAAATGGCCAGCTGCGGGTGTAGGTGTTGCCCCGATCATTCACATAACGGAATTCAATGACTTCTTTGCCACTGCCGCGCAATACGATATTGCGATACTTCTTGGGAAGATCTTTGAATGGGGTATCGATGGCGAAGCCGTAGTGATCCGCGACTGAGGTCAGCATTTGAAAATAGAAAATGTTGCGACGATCCCAGCCGCGAATCGCACCTTCCGACAGGGCGAGAGATTCGTCGACGATTATTCTGTTCTCATCAAAAAATTGCTTGAGACCTAATCCGTCGCAGCTTGAACAAGCACCAGCCGGATTATTAAAAGAGAACAAGCGAGGTTCTAATTCTGGAATGCTATGTCCGCATTTTGGGCAGGCAAAGAGTGCAGAGAACACCAGATCCTCTTCTTTCTCTTTATCCATGTTGCTCACAACCGCTATGCCGTCAGCGAGTTGCAAGGCAGTTTCGAAACTTTCTGCCAGACGTTGTTCCAGGCCTGCTTTGATTTTCAGGCGATCGACTACCACATCGATGGAATGTTTCTTGTTCTTTTCGAGTTCAGGCGGATAGTCAATTTCGCATACCAGTCCGTCCACTCGGGCACGGATAAAGCCGCTGGTGCGTAACTCATTGAACACATGAACATGTTCACCTTTACGTTCACGAATAATAGGGGCCAACACCATGACTCGGGTGCCCTCAGGTAAGGCCATGACCTTGTCCACCATTTGGCTGACGGTTTGCGCTTCCAGTTTGAGGTTGTGGTCCGGGCAATGAGGTTCACCAACGCGGGCAAATAACAGGCGCAGGTAGTCATAAATCTCAGTAATGGTTCCCACAGTGGAGCGAGGATTGTGAGAAGTAGATTTTTGTTCGATGGAAATCGCAGGGGACAAACCTTCGATGTGGTCGATGTCCGGCTTTTCCATCATGGAGAGAAATTGTCTGGCATAGGTGGAAAGCGACTCCACATAGCGCCGCTGACCTTCGGCATACAAGGTGTCGAAGGCTAGAGAAGACTTCCCGGAACCCGACAGCCCGGTGATCACGACTAACTTATCCCGAGGAATTGTGAGATTGATATTCTTCAGATTATGGGTGCGGGCACCCCTTACTACTATCTTGTCCATGAAAATCTCAATGGCGGGCCAAACGGACCATTATCGGAAATTTTAATTACGTGAGTAAAGACGAGATAGATTCTCTACTGACAACAATTGGTCAAGAATCGATCAATAGTGCGAGAAATTTCCACATGCTTCGAACGATGGTATAGACTTGAAAGGTTAGTTAAACAATCGAGTCAGGGAGGCCAGTGTGGCTAGTCGCGGAGTAAATAAAGTAATTTTGGTTGGAAATCTGGGTAATGATCCGGAGGTTAGATATATGCCTAATGGCAATGCAGTAGCAAATATCTCTCTGGCTACCAGTGACTCGTGGAAAGACAAAAATACCGGCGAACAACAAGAGCGAACTGAATGGCATCGCGTTGTTTTCTTTAATCGCCTTGCAGAAATTGTCGAACAGTACGTCAAGAAAGGTTCAAAATTGTATGTCGAAGGCCGTCTGCAAACCCGCTCATGGGAACAGGATGGCGTGAAGCGATACACCACTGAGATTGTGGCCAGCGAAATGCAAATGCTGGATAGTCGTGGTGGTGCAGGTGCTGATTTTGGCCAGCAAGCTCAATCTGCGCCACCTCCGCAGCAGCCTGCGGCGCAGGCGGCGGCAGCGCCGGCGCAGAATTTTGATAACTTCGACGACGATATTCCTTTCTAAAACGAAGCTGCTGCGCTTGAGCCAGCTTCGTTAAAACACTCCTTAAAGCAGTCACTTACTTACACGTAAGCTCCTACTTTGCGGCGCGTTTTGCCTCGCTGGCTCATCGCTCGCGACGCTTCTCGAGCTAACATTCTTCTTGATGGCGACGCTTCTCGAGTCACCATTCTTGATGCTCGCGACGCTTCTTGAACTCGGTATCCAGGGATGAAGCACAAGTTTTACCTGGTCTTCAGAATGGATACACTTGTAATGAGCGAGGCTATCTGGCGGTCTTCAAGAATTTGGGAATTCCGAAATCCGGGAAAATCTAAGTGGTATCTGTGAGATCGACAACCTTTCTAATTACCCTTTGCTTCGCTTCTGTCACCCTGGCCATCGATCCTCCCTCAGACATGGATGGAGCATTGGTCGACGACGCGGTATTTCCATTTCTAGGAATTTATGATGATTTTGGTCGTTGGGAGAATGGAACTATCCCGATTACTTACAACCCTGCAGACGCACCTCCAGAAGCAACGGTCAGCATTATGGAGCAAAAGCTAATTCATGCGTTTTCGGTGCTAGAAAGTACAGCAGATTTGGAGTTTCTGTATCTTGGTGTAAGCGACACTGACATTAACGATCGAGGCGATGGCATAGTTGTCATTGGATGGGATGAATTTGACTTTGGTATCGCCGGGCGAGCGGGTCCGGACTACGGTAATTTGAGTCTGATTGATTTAAACAACCGAGATCGGCTTGGATATTGGCCTTATCTAGATGGGAAGGTTCGTTTTAGCTTAAATCATTCCATACCCTCAGATTCAACGGTCATTCATGAGCTAATTCATCTTCTTGGTTTTGGGCATTCCGAAACTCCGCTGTCCATTATGAATACCACGCTGCATCGCTTTTACGTGCCACAACAAGACGATATTGAAGCTTTACAAGCGTTATATGGGCCGCCTGACATATTTTTGATCCCTCAGCCAACAATCAATCTCTCATTAGAATCCTTAAGGGCTGGCATAGAACTCGACTCGATTAGTTTCCGAATTTTTCCAGATGGCAAAGCGGGTGATGTGTTAGATCAGATACTGAAAGTGGATGCGGAAACCGACACCAACGCCTGGATAATGATTGAAGTCAATTACGCAGGCGTCATCGCAGGTGAAGAAATTACGGTTTACTTGGAGGATCCGATAGGAAATGTACGAGCTTTCGATCCGTTTGAACTTTCTTTCGATACAGGAAGGTTTAGAACTGGATTGGGGCGAACCGATGGAATGAGATTGCTTCCAGGTAACTGGAATGTTTCTGTAGGTATCGATGGTGGATTGCTTGGAGAGTTACAACTACCAGTGGAAAGTGTTCCGTTGGTGCTGAATCAGCGCCCCGACGTGTTTCTCAATATAAATACCGATCAGAAAGGAGCATTTGACCTTGGTCTTTCAGTGAGTGATGCAGAAGGTGATGGCTACCGAGCAATTTGGTATCTACCCAACCAAGATTTTGTTACAGATTCTGAAGCGATAGGCTACGTTCTTGCATCCGACCAGCCAGTTCAGATGTTTATTGAAGTTCACGAAGACGTGGATCGGACGGTGGACATCTCTGGTGGTGCCGGAACCGGCTACGCCTCCCTAGCTAGTGCATATCTTGTGGCTCCTGCTGATCCAGGCGTGCCCACTTATTTCGCCAGCCAAGGGCTTTTGCATATTCCTCAGGTTGAAATTGATGGGCATGTATATGCGTTGAATTTTAAGAAATCGAAGTCCGATCAAGTTCGCTTGAAGTTCATCGAATCGTATTTGGTTGAGCCAGTTGGTTCACTAAATACGGTTGTTTTTGATGAGAGCAAACAGCAATTATCTATCCCGCGACTAGTCTTTAATGATTTCGGAGTCATATCCGAATATTCTGACCTTGTCTTCGAATTGGAATTAACTTCGGTTCCAATATCACTCCAATTGATGGATCCCTAACTGTGCTATTGGCCAGTCTCTGGCTCTCCTTGTTCCTCATCACGCTTGACTTCAGGCGGGTATTGGCTGAAGTTTAGAGCTTAGGTTGTTGTATGTATCTGATTTGAGGGCGGAAACTGCCAATGCGACTGTTTCTGGTTGGAGCCAGAAGCCCAACGGGCAAGGATCTTATCGAAATCTTACGTAAGCGTAAGATTCGCTTTATGGCGCCCCCTGAAAAGCATTTCGATCCGGACAATGGGGTTGCCATCGCCAAGATGGTGACTGACTACGGTCCGACTCAACTTATCAATCTCACCGATTTCATTTCGGGCAATCACAGTGCTTTGCGCCGGGCTGAAACTACAGCCGATCGCTGTCACAAGATTAATGCCGAGTTGCCTGCCACTCTTGCTGAAATTAGTGACCATCTCAATATTCCCATGCTGCATTTGTCCAATGCCTATGTGTTCGATGGGGAAAAGCGTCTGGGCTACAACGAAAATGACCAACCTAATCCAAAAGGGGTATATGGATTGTCATCCCTTGCTGGAGAGCAGGCCGTTAGACAACATCGCGCTCACGTTATTTTGCGTCCGGGTTGGTTATTCGGTCGTTGGAAGAAAGGGCTGATTAAAACTTGGATTCGAAATGCACAACGTGACGGTGGAAGAGTGCAAGTTAGTCGCCGCCGGTTTAGTCCGACCTATACTGGAGATTTAGCATCAGCAATTCTTGCGGTGTGTAATCAAGTGGATTGTGATGCAAACGTATTTGGGACATATCACTATTGCGGATTGGAAGCTCGAGAAGAGGCAGACTTTGCAGAGCTCACATTAAAGTTTGCGGCAAACTTTGATGAGCGCATTTATCAATTACTCGACAGCCTGAAGTTTATTCAGCAGGATGCGCGCGCACCTGAGATTCGTAATTCAACTTTATCCAGTAAGAAAATTTTCGACACCTTCGGTGTTAAGCAAAAATCCTGGCGCGGACACTTACAAGAAGTTGTGAAACTGCTTTACAACGATCGGGGATCCAATGCGTCAGCAGAGCGAGATCAAAACGCAGCGGCCAGCGATGCTGCGTAAGGTCATCCTGACTCTAACTTCATATGCCCCTTACTCCCATACAAGACGCGCTAGAACAACTTATTCAATCCGTTAACACAATTGATGAAGCAGTTGAGTCTATTCCACTGACTGATGTTTCAGGACGGATTTTGGCTTCAGACATCGTGGCATCAATGAATGTTCCGAATTGCGCCAACAGTGCCATGGACGGTTATGCCGTCAAAGCTGCGGACATTCAAAACACCCCAACTAATTTGCGAGTCACACAGCGCATCCCCGCGGGCCAAGTAGGGTCAACTCTCAATTCAGGGGAGGCGGCACGCATTTTCACTGGCGCACCATTGCCTGACGGTGCTGATGCCGTGGTGATGCAAGAGAATACCGAAGCAAGCGGCGATGATGTGGTAATCAAGCAAGGGGTGGGAGCAGGAGAAAATTTGCGCGCTGCCGGCGAAGACATCAAAGCAGGTGCTACCTTGTATAAAACTGGACATAGATTGCGGCCGCAGGATGCTGGTGTATTAGCGTCTGTTGGTTGTACTTCAGTGGCAGTGCATCGACCATTAAAGGTTGCGGTGTTCACCACTGGCGATGAGTTGGTGACACCAGGTAAGGAGTTAGGTCCAGGGCAAATCTACAATTCAAACTTTTATTCACTGTCTGCCTTGCTGCAAAGCTTGCACGCGGATGTAATCGATCTTGGTGTAATTGAAGACGATTTTGAATCTACTAAAACAGCTCTTTCGCAAGCGGCGGAAGGCGCCGATTGTATTATTACCACCGGCGGTGTTTCAGTGGGTGAAGAAGATCATGTGAAGGCTGCCGTAGAATCCACTGGCAATCTCGATTTGTGGAAACTTGCCATTAAACCTGGAAAGCCTTTCGCGAGTGGAAAAGTATTGGGTAAACAGTTCTTTGGCTTACCAGGCAATCCTGTTTCTTCCTTCGTAACCTTCAGCCTTTTGGTGCGTCCACTATTAATGAGGATGCAGGGATGTGTAGATGTGTTTGCGAAACCACTTCCGCTGCGGGCTGGCTTCAGTGCAGCTGAATCTGGCGAGAGACAGGAGTATATCCGCGTAACCTTAGAATCTACGGTGGCTGAGGGCGTGCGAATAGTGCCCTACAAGACTCAGAGTTCGGGGGTAGGGGCATCCTTGAGCGCTGCCGATGGTCTTGCCATAATTCCTCCCTATACCGCAGTGAATGAAGGCGATACTTTAATGTATCTCCCTTTTTCCGAACTTCTCAGCTGAGAAGCCTGACAGGACTCCGAGCAGTAACCGGACCTATTCGACATCATGAGATTATCAGTACTTCTAACGTTAAGCTTCGCTCTAGTTTCTTGTGCAACAGAAACTCCCAGTTCTGATGTGGCCGAAACTGAAGATGATCGTGTGCAGATTCGAACTTTATCTGCTGCAGAAGTGGTAACTGGGGCCGCATCGGAAGGCGGGCAACGCATGATTGCAGATTTGCTGTTTGCGGGCTTGCAGGCACTCGATGCTGATCGCTTGCTTACACCAGTTGATGATAATGCTCACGCACGATTTCAACGTGTATTGGCCTATGATCCAGACAACGAAATTGCGCTGGAAGGGTTGCAGGATATTGTCGAACGTTATTTACAACTTGCCGAAGAGGCGAGTCGTCAAGGTTTGTTCGATGAAGCGGAAACTATGCTTGATCGAGCACGCTTTGTTGATGATGAACACCCCAACATAGAACCAGTAGCGCAGGCCATTAAGGACGAGCGCAATTCAGGCGATCTGTTCTTTGATTTTGAGGCGACAGCATTGGCTCGCCGAACAGATGCTGTACAAGCCCAGTTGTCAGAAATCGCTGAGCAGGCGAAAGAGCACAATGCATTTTTTCTGATTACCGCGCCAAGCGATGATCTGGCTCGCTGGATGTTTAGCGTTATGCGAGATGCAGTGCCGGGTTATCGATTACGAGGCAATATTGAATTGGCAAGTCGGGCGAACATTCGATTGCGCATGCCAAGGGAGGCTGACTGATGTGGTCTGCCATTAAACAAAGATGGGAATCCATTAAGAGTCGTTTTACTCCCAAGAGTGAGAGCTCTGGTTGGCGCAGCATAATCTTTTCGGTTGTAGGAATATTGGCAATCTTGATTGTGTTAATTGGTATGTACTGGAGTGCAGAACCAAATCCTTTCGATGTTCGCCAGAATGCAAACTCAAAATTGGCTTCGCTAGGGCGTACTAATGTTGTCGGTGGTACTACTGCGGCTGCGCTAATTCGAGTGAGCGAAACCTTATAGGATAAACCTGGTGGATATCTGACTAACGATGTGATGCCGCCGGGAGTATATCTGGACAATGTTCCAAATTGGGAATTTGGTGCGTTGGTGCAAGTGCGCGATCTATCTAGAGCGTTTCGTGAAAACTTCAGTCGATCCCAATCTCAATCTACCGAAGATCCAGATCTGATCGTAGCCGAACCCAATTTTAATTTTGACAACGATAGCTGGTTGTTTCCTCCGACCGAGGTTGAATATCGGGAAGCAATTGAGCGCTTGGAATCCTATCTCAATCGAATCACTGATAGTGCGCAATCCGATGCCCAATTCTTTGCCCGCGCAGATAATCTCGCCGCCTGGCTGTTAAATGTCGAGTCACGCCTGGGCAGTCTTTCCCAGCGTTTAAGTGCCAGTGTTGGCCAAGAGCGAATTAATACAGACACTGCAGGCGAAGGTGCTGCTACTCAATCGACGCCGGTTGCATCAGAGTTAGCGGTAAGAACACCGTGGCTTGAAATTGATGATGTGTTTTACGAAGCCCGAGGTGCTACCTGGGCACTAATGCATTTTCTTCGTGCAGTGGAGGTCGATTTCCAGGATGTGCTCGAAGACAAAAACGCTACGGCCAGTCTCCGTCAAATCATCCGTGAACTCGAAGCGAGTCAGCGCACAGTATTCTTCCCGGTTATACTCAATGGATCGGGATTTGGAATTTTTGCCAATCACTCTCTTACCATGGCGAATTATATTTCCCGCGCCAACGCCGCCATTATCGATCTGAGAAATTTATTAGCACAAGGCTAGTTAGTTTCGTCGATTACACTCACATTACTACTGCGGAATTCCTAGAATTCCCTTGACAAAAATATCACTCGATCAGAGTGCTCGACGTACAAGTCAAGTACGACTGCGCGTTCTTCAATCGTGATATTCTTCCAAGAAAATCCTATGAATCCCTCGCTACGTAATGCGAATATAACCGACGAAACAGATTCTTTAATCGGTATCTATGTTGCTAACTTTCCTGAAGACAACCACGCGTCTACTAATTTTCGGAACCGGGCTTCTCTTGGGTATTCAGGTACCAGCCTTTGTTGAACAGTATTCTCAACGGGTTGATGCTCACTTTCTGGAGGTGAGCGCCAATATCTCTGGTTTTCAACGTACTGCCGATGATTTGTTTGCCGGAGATTTACGGGCATTAGTGGAGTACTACCGGGATAGCAATGACTTCGTATTCAATAGCGATGCAAACAGCTTGGAAAATGTTGTAGATCGATACTATCGGATTCAAGCGGAACAAGAGGCCGTGCAAGCCGATTATGTTGAGGCCGCTTTGCACGTAATCTTTGATGCAGATGAAGAGTTATTCGCGGAAACACTGGATCGCTACGGATATACCGTACCTCTCAACTCACTTGCGTTACAATGGGGGCTGGCAGCAGCGGTTCTCATCATCTTGATGCTTGAACTCACTATGGGTTGTTGTGTTGGCTGCGTGAGACTAATTAGAAAAAGAAAACATATTCACCAACATTAGAAGTTTGAATTCATTTGAGTAAAGCTAAATCTATCCTCCGTTATGTGCCGATATTTTTGTGGGCACCGAAATACAATAGCGAAAAACTAGCCGCTGACAGCGTTGCCGCATTGATCGTGGCAATCATGCTCATTCCGCAAGGAATGGCTTATGCCCTGGTAGCGGGTATGCCAGCCGAAACTGGTTTGTATGCCAGTATGTTCGGCCTTACTCTCTATTGTTTTTTCGGAACCAGTAATACCTTATCGGTGGCACCGGTAGCGGTCATCTCACTAATGACGGCGGCAGCCCTGGCAAAACTCGATCTGCAAACCACGGCTGACTATGTCGCTGCTGCGTTTACCCTTACTTTTCTTTCTGGTGTGTTGTTGATGGGGCTAGGTTTATTGCGCCTGGGCTTCATGGCTAACTTCATTTCACATCCAGTAATTTCCGCCTTCATCACGGCCTCAGCTTTAATTATTACTTTGAGCCAAGTAAGGCATGTGCTTGGGGTCGAAGCCAGTGGCCAGACAGTCTTAGAGTTATTCCCAGCGTTGGTGATGGCGCTACCTGACACTAATGCGCTGACGTTTATTCTTGGAGTAGGTTCAATCGTCGGCATTCTTTGGTGCCGCAGAGGATTGAAAGCTCTACTGCAATCCTGGGGAGTATCCGAACTACCTGCGACCATCTGCTCGCGCTCAGGACCGCTACTAATCACCGTTGTGGCTGCCTTGCTTGCTTATGTTTTTGATTTGCGCCAATACGGCGTGGAGTTATTGGGCAATATTCCGGCTGGTTTGCCTGATTTATCAGTGCCCGGGTTTACAGTGGAACAGTTAAGAGCATTACTGGGATCTGCTGTGCTTATTTCGATAATTGGCTTTGTCGAATCTATTTCAGTAGCTCAAGTAATGGCGGCCAAACGCCGTGAACGCATCGACTTGGATCAGGAATTAGTAGGCTTGGGAACCGCCAATCTGGCCTCTGCTGCCAGTGGTGGTTTTCCTATTAGTGGTGGATTTTCTCGATCTATCGTGAACTTTGAAGCTGGTGCGGCTACGCCTGCGGCGGGATTATTCACCGCCATTCTTATTGCGCTGGTAGCGGTGTTTTTAACGCCAATTTTGTTTTGGATTCCTCGAGTTTGTCTTGCAGCAATTATTCTCGTGGCTGTCTATTCATTAATCGATTTTTCGATGTTGTCTAAATCATGGCGCTATTCGAAAGCTGACTTCTCAGCAGTTGCGCTGACTTTGTTTTTGACCTTGGCAGTTGGGGTTGAATTGGGCATCGCTGCTGGTGTGCTGGTCTCTATTCTTATTCATCTCTATAAGGAATCTAAGCCTCACGTCGCTGTAATTGGTCGTGTCGCAGGGACAGAACATTTTAGAAATGTAAATCGCCATCAAGTTGAGACTTTCCCTAATCAATTATCCATCAGGGTTGATGAAAGCCTTTATTTTGCTAACACACGCTATTTGGAAGAACTCATATTTGAGCTAATCGCAGACAAACCTGATTTGCGCCATGTCATCCTTATGTGTACTGCGGTGAATAAGGTTGACCTGAGCGCTTTAGAAACATTGGAGAAAATTAACGAAACTTTGGATGAATTGGGTATCCAACTTCACTTGTCTGAAGTTAAGGGTCCAATAATGGATCGGTTAGCAAATACTGGGTTTTTCAAGACCCTCACTGGCAACAATTACCTAAGCCACAACCAGGCGGTTGAAGATTTAAAGTAGATCGCAAGTTAGATCAGGCATTCCAAGCAAGATAGCTCAGATAGCTAAGGTAGGCAGCAACCAGCAGGAACCCTTCCTTCCGGCTCAAAGTTAATCCACTTTTCGCCAATGGCAGCAATACCAGGGCGAAAATTAGCATCACAACGAAATCCACTACTGTCAGTGCCCCAACATTCAACACGCTGAACAGGGCGGTTATTCCCAATACGCATAGCACGTTGAAGATATTGGAGCCGATGACGTTGCCTACCGCGATATCAGACTGTTTGCGCAATGCTGCAAGTATTGCAGTTGCCAATTCTGGAATACTTGTCCCAATGGCGATCAACGTCAGCCCAATTACCACTTCGCTAATGCCCAATAGCCGGGCCAGCTCAACCGCATTGTTGACGAAGATCTGACTGCCCATAAGAAGCAGGAATAAGCCCAGGACGATCAGGATTAAGTGAACCGGCACCGCCCCAAGTTCCTTTCGAATCATTAAGGGAGTGAGGTCCATATCTACTGGTGTTTTTTCTTTGCGGGCTTGCCAGTAACTAAAGGCAAGATAAGCGAATAAACCGGTACTGAGAATGATGCCGTCCGTTAATCCAATTTCCTGATCAAGCAGCATCACTCCAAGTATGATGCCAGTCACAATTACCAGTGGGATCTCCTGTCTGACCAGTTGTACTTCGATTTTGATTGGGCAGATTAAGGCAGTAACACCAAGGATGAGACCGATATTGGCGATATTGGAGCCAATGACGTTGCCTATCGCCATGGAACTATGATCGGACAGGGCGGACATGATGCTGACTGCTAGCTCCGGCGCGCTTGTTCCGAAAGCGACAACGGTTAATCCAACAATGAGCGGGGAAATACCGAGCCGCATAGATAAGCGACTGCTACCACTAACTAGCAACTCGGCTCCGAAACCGAGAATGACTAAGCCGGTTATGAGTAACAAGCTTAGGCTTAGCATGGGATGCTCGTTGGAACTACCATTCCATGCATGTTAACTCCCAGAAAGCTGGATTTATAAAGACAAATTAAATCCGAACAATCATTTTGCCGAAATTTGAACCGCTGAACAGCGCAAGAAACGCGTCCACGGCGTTTTCTATTCCATCTACTACAGTCTCTCTGGATTTAATTTTGCCTTCTTGAATCCATTTCTCCATTTCATTTAGAAATTCGTTCCGCATGTCGCCATGATCGGAAACGATGAAACCTGTGATGCGAATTTTCTTGCCGACAATGAGCATTAAGTTTCGAGGTCCCGGAGGCGCCTCGTTGTAACCAGAGATCATGCCGCATGCGGCAATGCGGCCGTAGGGATTCATTGCATTCAAGGCGGCTTCCAGATGCTCTCCGCCGACGTTTTCAAAATACACATCGATGCCTTCAGGTGCTGCCGCCATCAATGCTTCTGTCAGATTACCGCAGGTTTTGTAATTGATAACTGCGTCGACACCACATTCTTGTTTGAGCCATTCAGCTTTGTCATCGCTACCCACACTACCGACCACTCGACAGCCTTTAAGTTTGGCAATCTGGCACACATTGGCACCTACAGCACCAGAAGCCGCAGAAACGAAGACGGTTTCACCTTCTTTAGGCTCACCAAACTTGAGTAATCCGACATAAGAAGTAAGACCGGGCATCCCCAGCGTGCCGAGATACAAGGACAATTTCTCAGGATCGAAAGGTTTGATTGGCGTGAGTGTGTTTTCATCCGCCACGAGCTTGTCGCGCCAGGCGCCGCCGTTTAACACAATATCGCCAGGACTGAATTTGTCGGACTGGGATTCAACCACTTCACCAATTGCTCCGCCGTACATTACTGAATTTAGTTGGTATGCATCGGCATACACTGCATTCTCCCGCATCCTGCCGCGCATATAGGGATCAACCGACATAAATTTATTAGCAACCAGAACTTGTCCAGCTTCTGGTGGGGATAGCTCAGTTTCAAA
The DNA here is from genome assembly GCA_965262465.1 of uncultured Pseudohongiella sp. Lineage (GTDB taxonomy): Bacteria > Pseudomonadota > Gammaproteobacteria > Pseudomonadales > Pseudohongiellaceae > UBA9145. The sequence continues at coordinate 983,550 of OZ253535.1, forward strand.
AAGTTTGAAATTTTCCGCCGAGGGCATAGCTTCAGGTCGGGAAACAAGGTGGATTTCTTTTGCTTTGTAATCAGTCATGGTGCTTTCTCAGAGCTAAGTTAGTTCGAAATCAGCTTGCTGGAGCGGCTGCTGATTTTTCTTGGCGCTTTTGAATAAATAGAATTGAAACCAAAATCACTGCACCAAGGATATGGTAGTAGATTGGTAGAGGCGTCCACATTAAGAGGCCCGCACTTACTGCGAGAGCCGCAGCGATTGCCGCATTGATGCGGGCTTCTAAATGCCACTGTAACAAGCCTGCAAGTGCATAAAGACCAAGGCTAGCCCAGATAAACACTTCAATTCGTTCTGACCAACTGCCCGATATCAACGGTGAGTAAGCAAACAGTATAGGAACTAAATACAATCCTTTCGCGATGACCCAACTAGTCATCCCGGTTGCCATTGGTCGTGTACCCGCAATCCCAGCAGCTGCAAATGAAGCGAGGCAAACTGGAGGAGTTACATTACTGTCCTGCGATAACCAGAAGATGATCAAATGGGCGCTTAACAGCATGCCGGTCAATAACTCTGGTGCCAACATTTCCTGGCGAATGAGTTGTTTCATCTGCAGCGGCATTTCTTGTAATGCGACTACGGGGTCCCCGCCATACAATCCTATAGTTGCGGCGACATTACTGGGCAAATCACCTGCCTGTAGTGCTTCAAGCAATTGTGATTGGCTAATCAAGTCGAATATCAACGGTGCTGACAGAGTGGCCAATACAATATAAGAAGCTGTAACTGGTAATCCCATGCCAAGCACCAACGATGCTAAAGCAACCAGAAGCAGAGTGATTAACAGAGATCCTTGTGCCCATTCAACGATCATTAATGAGAATGCGTTGCCCAATCCAGTAGTGGTGACAACATTAATAACGATACCAACTGCGACTAATAGCAAGGCAGTGGCCACCATGTTACGAACACCATCTACGATGGCATCGAAAATGTCGTCGATGCGCATTGGGTTCTCGGAAAGCCAGGAAGCGCCAATTACTGAAATAATGGCGAAAGCAGCTGACGTCGTGGGAGTTCTTCCAGCAATGAGGAAACCAATAAGGACGGAAAGGGGAATAATGAAATGCCAACCTTGTTTGAGAACATCAGCAAATGATTCGCCTTCTTCATCTGGATTCGGTTCAAGTCCTAAGCGCTTGGCTTCAATTCTTACGAAATAAGAAACCGTCATAAAGTAAAGCAGTGCCGGCAAAGCAGATGCTGCAATCACGGTGAGGTAAGAAATTTGGGTATAACTTGCGAGTACGAATGCTCCAGCTCCCATAACTGGCGGCATTAATGCTCCGCCAGTTGATGCGGCCGCTTCTACACCCGCTGCAAAGCGTGCAGGAAAACCTGACCGTTTCATCATTGGAATAGTGATTACTCCGATCGACACGGTATTAGCGACCGCTGATCCGGTAACTGATCCCATCAATCCAGATCCGACAACGGATACCAGACCTGCGCCACCGGTTAATCGGCGAGTGAGGCAGTGAGCGAGTCTTACAATAAAATCGCCGGCACCAGATTTAAGGAGGAACGCCCCAAAAATGATGAACATGAAGACAAACGTGGAAGAAATGTTTGCTGTTAATCCGAACAATCCTTCACTGGTGAAGTAAGTGCGATACAGCACCGTCTCCAGACTTAGGCCTGGGAAGGCAAATACGCCACCGATGTACCGCCCAAGAAACAAGATATAGGAAAGACTTACCAAAATGAGCACAGGCATAAACCAGCCTGTGGTTCTGCGAGTGAATTCAATAGCGAGGCCAACTGCAATGAGTGCGAAAATGTAATCGCTAAGTATGAATTCGGTTTCTCTGGCGTAGAGTGCGTCTTCAAACAGAATCAAATAAGCAGTCGTGCTAAGCGCCAGGAGTGCGAGCCCAATGTTGATGTAATAAGTAGGCGAACTCCTGCTTACATCTTCTTGCTCGTTTGCCATTAAGGCGCAGATCGCGCAAAAACCACCGAAGTGAATAGCAGCAAGCCATAGTTCCGAAATACTGGCGAATACATTGCAGTAAATATGAAACACTGCAAACAGAAACGCTGCCCAACGCATGAGGGGGGATTTCATATTATTGTTTTATCCTCCAGAATCCGTACTGGGCTCATCAATTATTAGTCGCTCCGGCACATCTACGCCAATTTCGCGATAGTAACGCAAGGCTCCGGCATGAAGCGGTGCGCCTAATCCCTGAACCGCGATATCTAATCGCATATCTCGTGTAGCGCCATGAATCTCTTGCAGGGTTGCAAGATTTTCCCATATGACTTTTGTGATGTTATAGACAACTTCTTCAGGCAGATCTTCCCGTGTTACCAGAACATTGGGAGACGCTACAGTTCTAACTAACGTGTCTTGATTGGGGTAAGTTCCAGGTGGAAATTCATACCAGTCCCATAGTGGATATTTTGCGTTGAGCAAATCGAGTTGTTCTTGTGTCCAGTCCAGGATAGTGATGCGATCACCCATCTGGGCAAACGCACGAGTGATTGCACTGACTGGTGCGCCGGCGGGAATGTTCATGCCAACGATGTTGCCATCCTGGATAGCGCTACTTGTAGGTCCGTATCCCATGTAGGCCAAGGTAAACTTTTCCTCATAGGGCACGCCCAATGTGTCAAGAATAAATCGTCCCGTTTGTTCTGCTCCGGAGTTACGTGCTCCAAGCACATAACGTTCTCCATCAAGGTTGTGAAGATCCATCATGTCGCCGTTGCTGATTAACTCATCTAACAACACAAAATGTTCGACATTCTTCCACAACGCGCTCACGCTACGCATATAAGTTTGGGGATTACTGACGGGTCCTTCGCCACTCCACGACCAAGCACCGAACGGCCCTTGCAAGATTGCGAATTGCACTTGGTTGTCGCGAAGCAGTTTGACGTTTTCGAATGATCCGGCAGAACTAATCGCAGTTAGCGAGATGCCGTGGGACTCAGACAACTGCGAATGAGTTAGAGTTGCTAAAGCAACACCTACCGGATAGAAAGTTCCGCCTGTTGTTGCTGTAGTGAGTACATAAGGTCTTGTGCGATTTAGCTCATCGCTGCATGCGCTCAGCAATAAACCAACCAACAGAAAAAGAGTGACTGTTTTATTCAAGAGGCGATGGGTGATGCTGCGGGCTATTTTCACTGCGTATGAACCGCAAATTCTTATTGGTGTTATCTGGAAAAACTGCTGAAAAATCGGTCTTGATGAAAGCACATTTCCTGCGAAATCACAATTGAGGAACAGGCTCGGAGAGCAGAGATGTAGAGTGTTCTAGGAAGGGTGGTGCGTGAAACTAGGACTTCTTTCGATCAGCGCCCAGTGTGTCGCGTACGGAACCAGCCAGTGGCTTTTCTTTTTCCAAGGTATTAATAAGAGAAAAGGTGCCGCTAAACACAAAAGCGCCCATTGTGACGCCAAAGATGATGGCAACACGAAGAAAAGTATGAATCTCTATGCCGGTCATGTATTCGCCAACTTCAGCGATTACATTAACCAGAACCAGTGCGATTCCGAATGAAGTCCAGACGACTTTCTTCATAAGAGTTCCTTTGCAGGCATCTCAATTTGAGAGTAACAATATTCCTTGAATCTGGCTAGCGTCATAGTGAGTGAAGACGAACGCGTCATCGACGTTATCAGCATTAATTCGAGTAGCGATGATGTCTCCAGATGAAATGGAAGTATCTAACGGTATGGAAAGGTCGGCCTGCTTTCCGGCAACTTGCTGTAACTCTCTCGACCCACTGATGGCAACGTTGTCTATGATTTCTCGCATATTGATTTCATAGTTATCACGTTGTCGTGAGTAACCTAAAGCACCGAGAAATTCTGTGTCTTCCTCTTCTGGTTCAATACTGTCCAAGAATATCTCCACTTGGTTGTTGACCAGTTTGAGAAGCTCGGCACTTTCCAGATTGTTATTGAGATTGGCAGTCGATGTAGGAGTAGGGGTGGCGTTTTCTAAACTTTCCACCTCACTGCTTAAATCTTCATAAGCGCTGGCTAAGCGAATTACCGATGGAAATTTCAAATCAATAGTAATTTTTCTTGCGGGTCTTCTGGCAAATCGTTCGCCATCGTTAGGGTAGATAAACGCTTCAATGGCAACGCTACCGGAGAGTGCTAACCAGACGAATATATCTCCAACCGAGATAGACTCAACTCGCCACAACCAAAGATCCTTTAGACCATCTTCATTTTCGTCGTAGAGAAACGTACTTAATACATTGCCACCACTACGCAAAACCTGGCGTGGTGTTTCGAAATCCATGCCAGTGCCGGTACCGTTGAACAATGACACCTTGCCGCCTTCCCGTAGTAACAAATCTTCGATGCCATCGTTGTTAACATCATCAAGAATTTCTTCGTGGGTTAGAGCTAGAACACCAGTGAGGTTGGAAAAATCCAGGTTATCGATATCGAAATCGCCCAGCCTCTCCTCAATTGCCGCGATATCTAGAGTGAAAGAAGGCGCCTGTGGAAAATAGGGTGCGACATCAGGACTGGCAATAAACACATCCAGTTTCTCTTCTGTGCGCGACACCAAATCATCAGCGCCATCGCCACTCACATCTCTCAATTCAATCACAGGAATGCGCACTGCCTGGCCAGCAGAGCGATTGAAGCGATTGATATTGAGTTGTGTTCTTAAGCGCATATCAGAACGGATAGCGAGAGGTGATTGAAAATCTCCATTGCCATTATTGATAAGGATATTTATAACACCTGCGCCTGGAATAACTAAATCATCATAGCCATCCTCATTTATGTCCCGGGAGAAATGCAGGCGATTCACACCCTTGCTAATGAAGCCGGGTAAGTTTGCCTTGATTGTTGTCGGTGCTAATAGAGTGGATCCTTCTATATGCCATACCTGTGCCGTAGATCCATCGAGCAAGGCAATGATTGATGCCGCACCGGTTTCGCTATAGCCAGTACTGAGATCCCAGCCGACTGCCTCGTTGTCGAAATTGATTTCGATATACCGCGACTGAAAATCAAAACCTGATTCATTTTGCAGATAGATTCGCAGTGACTGTCCAACCACAGTGATCAAATCATTGAGACCATCGGCATTGGTATCTGCTACCAGCAGCTGCTCTGCTTCAGCGGGTAAAGAAAATGGCTGTTGCTCATACTCAATCTCAGCTGCAGATAGAGCCGATGCACACAGTGAGATGAGCAGAATGTAGGGAATCAACTTCATGGTACAGCCACCAATAGGGTTGTGGTGGTTCCATGGCGTAGCAGTAAATCTGGCACACTATCCGCATTTAACTGCATCACATCGAATTCAAATACGGTTTTTGGAGATACGTATTCCCAGAAAGGCTCGGCCGAAATTTGTAAGTTAGCGTCAATGGATTTTGCTGCCAGGGTCCCATTATCTGTTACATAGAGCGCATCATTGCGCCCATCACCATCCACGTCATAAGCAAGTGACATTTGCTCTGACAAACCACGAACATTTTCTGCGGAAAAACTCTCTTCGAGTCGGCTATTGGGACGCCGGCTGAAAACTAGCGAAGGATCGCGGTCATAAATCAGTTGGGTGCGGTTTATGCTGGCGTTACGTATAGCGTCAACTACAGGAACGGTGTAGTAAGTGACACTCAACACTGATTTACCGTCGTTCAGTTGAATGACACTCAAATCCATGTCGTAACCTGAGAAACGCATTACCTGATCTGGCGAATCGAAATCGAAACTTCCGTTGTTGTTGAGGAAAAATCGCGCTTCCCAATTATTGCCGTCACCAGAAAGGCGCAAGATGTCAGTCAATCCATCTTCATTCATGTCTACCAGGTCGAGCTCACCTCGGGAATCCAAGTCGCCAACCCAATCTGCCTGTTGATTGAATTCGCCTTCGTTGCTTTGGAAATGGATGTTTACTCGGCCCTGTCCTTTATCACCAGCATTGAGATAAACCAGATCCAGGCGATCATCATCATTCAAATGAACCACTGAAGGCGTCGGCATCCATTGATCGCTCCGCAACAGTGCATTTTCCAGTGAGTCTCGTTGATCCCATATCTCGATGAAACCTTCAAACGGAGTTGGGGCTTCCAGATTCAATTCAACTACAACGCCTTCTTCTGCATTGATGCCTATATTGGCATCAAGATCGACGTCATTGCGCGCGCGCTGAATGGGAGTAATTCCTTCATTAAGGGTGGTGAATGTCATTGCCAAATCAAAAGACTCTTCTCCGTTTCCGAGAAACAGCCCATATTCGTCATCGCCAGCCACCAACAAGTCAATATATCCATCACCATTAATATCAGTTGGGATATTAGTAAATTGCACACTTTCCTGATTTGGAATCGCCGCAATTAGATCCCATTGCGCGAGTAGCGCCAGATTTCCTGCATAGCCATCGATGGAAGTAGAAAGACTAAAGACGCCATTGTTGGCAAACAGCACGAGCTCTTCACCCGGCGTCGAGCGCAAATCGGCGAAGCCGACGGCAATGATTTCAGTCTTTATCTCGACCCGTTGTGGTGTGGCAGCGAAGCTTCCATCGGTTTGTTGGTGATAGATATGCAGTTCCCGACCCAGCTCGGGGGTGAAGGAGGACACTACGATGTCTTTTAGCGAGTCACCGTTTAGATCATGCAACTCGATTGGGGCCCAGTTTTCTTCACGGCGCAGTTCGAAAGCCGCGTAGTTGTCCTGGCCTGTACTTGCTTGTGGAAGCAAGAATGCTAGCCAGCAGAACAGGAATCCGATTCTTTTGCTTCGCTGATTCATGCTCATCAATTTCATAAGGAGTGGATCGGCTTAAATCCCGAAAACTGTGTATGCGGCTTTAGGTTAGAAGGTGTGGCTGTAGAACGAATCGACTAGCTTAGTTAGTTTCGTCAATTAACTCGCCAGCATCACTGCTGAAGTTGATTAGACCGAACAAACTATGACTTCGTTCCCCTTCCTGTTGTTCATAACTGTACAGAGAGAAAAGCCATAAATCGAGAATGGATACGGTCTCATTGTCTGGGCTAAGCGACGATTCGTAGCGAAACAGCGGACCTAGGCTTATACGACTGATGCGTCGACCTGGATCCCAAAGCTGAAACTGAACTTCATCCAGCTGGCCGTCTCGAAAACGTGTCAGGCTCACTTCATCGCCCAGCTCATGTTCTCTATTAAGACGTGTGACCAGGTCTTGAGCTGAGTTCAGATATCTTCCTTGTAAGGCGAGAATCAGATCTCCCGTCGCGATGCCTGCTGAAGGGAGGGGGCTATTGGGAAGGATTGTTGTAATTCGAGCAGCCGCGATCGGTCCGTCTTCGCCAATCTCCACCAGTTCAGTGCGGTAACCAGCACGGGTTGCTAAAGGATCGATGCGATACAGACTAACGGGGGCAGGATTGTTATTTATTTGTCTCGGAATAACAGTTGCTTCGAATACCTGTGTATTGCGCTGCACTACAAACGCAAACGCGTCCCCCTGAGTTGAACTCTGAGCTAATGCTTGCAAGGCATCTGGATGGTTAGTTGTGGTGCCATTCACTTCCAATATGATGTCGCCAACTTGAATGCCGGCGTTGGCCGCTGGTCCATTCGCGGCAGTAGTTCTTACCCTAACCCCCGGCAGCACTTCTACATTAAAGAGTGAGTCACTCTCATTAATCGCAACTTCTAATCCAAAATCTAAAGTTGCCGTATCAGAGCTCATGGGTACCAGACTTACTTCTTCCGCAGAAAGTGTGACGGCTGGTACCAAAACAGCCGGCTCATAACTGACACATGCGCTTGCTGAGAGTGAGAGGCAAATCCAACCGAAAGTGCGAAGGAATAACTGATAATGGGTGGAACGAGTCGGCATTACTAAATCTTTCGGCGCTGAATTATCACTAACATCACAATGACTAATAGCACTAGGGTAGGAATTGGCACCCAATTATTCAACTCCAAAAATCGTTGATCGATGAGTACGTCAGAAAATCCACGAACGAGTCGGCTAACATCTTGCAGATAGGACTGATCGAGTAATGAAGGTTGGTAGGTGGCGTATAGATAGTGGGCATTGTCACCGAGTGCTGTCTTAAATATATCCAAAATTAGTGTAATGCCAAGTGCAGATGCGACAGCTTGAGTTGATGTATTAGCAAGCACCGACACTGCAAGACCTAAAGCTATGGCAGCAGGTAAGGGAAGTAAGGCTAATCTTAATCCCAAGCCGATTTCTTGCCGTATCTCTTCTTCGCTTATAAGTTCGAAGCCGTCTTCAACAACGGGTCCGAATTCCCATAACATGCTGCTCAATCCATAACAGGTGACCAGCAATACAAGACAAGAAAGCAGCGCTAGAACATGCAATTGCACAAGTTTGGCCAACCCGATTGCTGCTCTGCTGCTACAACGAACGGCCAAATGGCGAATAGCGCCGCTATCTCTCTCGGCGCTGAAGCTATACGCTGCCTGAGCCACAAGCAGAAGCCCCAACAGAGTTAGGCCGGTGTCGAGGCCATCAACAAAATGCCCATAAGCATTGTTGGCAATCTCAGCGTCGAAATCTGAACTGCCGGTTAATGAGTCGCGAGCAGCTGCCCCTGTATCGCGTATTTTAGTTAGGCCATATTGCAAGGCGACAAAAAGCGCTGGAACGAATAGCACTAGTCGGCTTCCTAAAGTTCTCAGGGCAACATAGATCTCACTTCGAAATGCGATTAGGAAGCCTTTCATTCCTCACCTTCCGCTGTGAGCTGTCTGAACAGCGAATCTAAAGAGGCTCTTTGCTGAATAAGTTCGGAGACCCCAACTCCATGTCCTACCAAGTAGGTATTAATATCTTCAGATGACACCGCGCAATTAGTTAAGGTGAGAAAGTCATCTCCTTCCCGCCATGCCACTTCTGCTTTGTTGTTTTGTTCGAGCAGTTCTTTACATAAAGTATTGTTGGTGGTGCGGATGCGAATTGAAGAATCAGCACTATCTAACAGTGCAGTTTTGCTATCGCTTCTGATGATTTCGCCTTTATGCAATATCGCAATATGGCTGCAAACTCTTTCCAGATAAGGGAGTTGATGGCTCGAAAGCAAAAAAGTCATCCCCTTTTCCTGATTCAACGTGGCGATTAAATCCAAAACATCGTCGACACCGCCGGCGTCTAGTCCATTGAATGGTTCATCCAATAACACCAGGTCCGGGTTGCCCATCAAACCATGGGCGATTGACGCGCGTCTTTTGTTTCCCAAAGAGAGTTTGCGGATTTTGAAATCGCTAAATTTTGTTATCCCAAGCAGGCTTTCCAGCTCGCTGGCTCTTCCCGCAGATGCTTTGCCAGGTAGTCCCGCCAATAACGCCGCCTGTTGCAAGGACTGATTTACAGTCAGATTGGGATTCAGGCTAGGGGAGTCGAAAATGGCAACTACTCGGCCATGATGAAGATGTAGCGAGCCTGGTTCACGTCCAAGAATCGAAATACTTCCGCTATTAAAGCCCTGTAGACCTAACGCGCACTCCAGGGTTGTGGTTTTGCCAGAACCGTTAAGCCCAACTAGTCCGTGGACAGATCCTTGTGCGATTTCTAGCTGCAGATTATTCAGCACCGAAAAACTGCCGTAACTTTTTTGCAGGTTTTCGATGTGTAATACAGGTTTAGAAGCCGTTGCGCTCATACCCAACAGTTAAACACGAAGTGATGATAGGAGAAGCAGGGCAAACCAAAGTTCACCCTGCAGTTTGTTTACTCGACAAATAGCTCAGCTACTTCCACTTGTTGGACCGATCCGAATTGTTCCAGTTCCTCGGTATCGATAATTGATAAGTCGCCAACAATAGAGATTAATTTGGCTCGGTCTTTAACGTGAGTCTGTTGGAAAGCTTCTAAATCTTCCAAAGTGGCTTCCTGTAGTTCCTGGAATCGTTCACGGCGGGGATCACCATCAAAACCTTGGCGCTCCCAGCTGCGCACTGCGCCGATGACTTCACGGAAATTGAGTTTCGAAGTCCTATAGCGATTTACCAATGAGTTCACAGATTCATCGAAACGGTCGGCTGAAGAGGGCATGTTATCAATGAGATCTATAAATGCGGCAAGAGCATCAGCAGTTTTGTCCGTCTGAGTTCCAATGGCACCCAGCATCAGATTTTCAGCATCCAATCTACCACCTTGCAAGTAGCGAGCTGATGCAGAGTAAGCAAGGGCTCTGGCTTCACGCAATTCCTGGAAAACCACACTGGACATACCACTACCGAAGTAATTGGTATAAATAGAAGAAAGAACACTATCCTCTGGCGTATAGACTCCGTCTGCAAACTCGATTCGTACCTGCGCTTGCGCAGTTTGCTGATCCACAACCATCAATTCAGTTTCTGCAACTTCTCTAGCGCGGCGGAAGCGAAATTCTGGTGTGTCCTGTAATTCACCCTCGATAGAGTGGTGACGTCGCAATATCTCAACCAAATCTTCTAACGGTAGTGATCCTGTATAAGCAATCGTGTGCTTATAGTTCAACAAATCAGCAGGGAGACCCAGAAGATCATCTGCTTGTGTCTCCAAAATTTCCTCCGAAGTTAATGCTTCTAACAGCGGAGATTCTTCACCGTAGCGGTTGTACATATAGAGGGCTTGCGCAATGGCAGGGGGTGAGCTCTTTCGATCTTCGCGCGTTTTCAGCACGATCCCTTTGAGTTGATCGAGAGTTTGGTCATCACTTGTTGGGGTCTTAATTAACTCCATCATTAAAGCGATTGAGTTTTCAAACTGATCATCGAGTCCAGTGATAGAAAATGCGGAAGAATTCTCGCCAGCACCGAAGCGGAATTCAGTTCCCATGCGATACCACTCTTTCTGTAACTCTTCGTTACTCAGATTTTCAGTTCCAGCAACGTTTATAAGGCTGGTTGAAAGACCTAGCTTGCGATTCTCTTCAGTGCCAACTTCGACACCAATAGAGAAAGTAAACAGGTCATTCAGTGGGTTAGGTGCGTAGTAAAGCTCGACCCCAGGGGCAAATTCTATTACCCGGTAATCTTGATCCGCTTCTACAAACGAGGGCTCGATTTCCTCTACTTCCATCGCCAGGATGCGGGCGGCAAATTCAGATTGTCGAGTTGGGTCGATACTAACTGGATCGATCTGCGGTTTTTCAACCTCAGGCACAACATGCTGTTCATCGATTCGGTAAACGGAGACGTAGTTATCACCAAAATACTTGTTCGCTACATCAACCACGTCCTGTTTGGTGAGTTGTTCCATACGATCGATTTCAGCAATGTGATAATCCCAGTCAGCACCTTCAATAAAAGACTGACGCATCATCGTGACCCGAGCAGTATTAAACTCCAGGCTAGCTTTTTCATTCTTCAAAAAGTCATTAACGATTGCTGCGATTATCCATTCTTCGAACTCACCAGCTTTAATGATTTCCACCTGGTCTAATAGAAGCTGTTCTACTTCCTCTAAAGTTTGATCCTGTTTAGGAACGCCATAAAGACTCTGAGAACCATAGTCGTTAAGGAATAAAGGAGATGATCCTGCTTCTGAAACTAATTGTTGCTGATTCAGGTTCAGGTTAATGAGGCCAGCAGTGCGGTTATCCAGGATCATATCCAGCAGAATCAAAGCTTCTTTATCGGGAGAACCATTGGGTGCAGTGCGAAACGCGAGTTGTACCTGTTCTTCACCCGGATACTGAACGGTGCGACGCTCGGCACCATTTAACGCAGGCTCAACCCAGGGCCCAACTTCTGGAATCTCTTTGCGTTCCCAATGACCGAATCTTTCAGCAATTAATTCGATCGTTTCATCAATATCGATGTCGCCACTGATGAATATGCCCATGTTGTTAGGCACGTAGTAAGTATCAAAATAGTTTTGAATGTATACCAATGAAGGATTTTTCAGATGATCAACAGTGCCGATCGTTGGTTGTTGCCCATAAGGATGTACTTTATAAAGCAGCTCATCGATCGCGGTACCGATAATGCGTCCTGCATTGTCCAAAGTACGATTCTTCTCTTCGTATACAGTTTCTAGTTCGGTATGGAACAAGCGAAACACTGGGTTCACAAATCGGTCTGATTCAATCTCTGCCCATTGCTGCAAACGATTTGAAGGCAATCCGATTTTGTAAACAGTTTCTTCATACCAGGTATGAGCATTAAGTCCTGTGCCACCCATGCTGTTGTAGACCTTATCGATTTCATTTGGCACCGCGTATGCTGAAGCCAGTTGTGCTTCTGAATTAATCTCAGCATAGATTTCAGCTCGACGAGTATCATCGGTTTCTTGATGGTGTTCCTCGTACAACTCTACGATTCGGTCTAGATGAGGTTTTTCGGCTTCGTAATTCAGAGTGCCTAGATTTTGGTTGCCCTTAAACAGCAGATGTTCCAGATAATGGGCGAGTCCAGTGCCATCAGCTGGATCGTGCTTGCTGCCTGCTCGCACCGCTATTTCTGCGTAGAAGCGTGGTTCTTCGTGGTTTTCCGTGAGGTAAACCTGTAAACCATTGTCGAGTTCAAAGATGTGGGCATCCAGAGGATCCTCTGGGTTGGCAGTATTGATGCGCCGATAGCCTGCTGTCTGTGCGCTAGGGGTGGCGCTCTCAGCTTGCTGCACGCTGTCATTTGAATTGTTGCCAGAGTCGCTGCATGCAACAACGAACAATAAAGTGCCGACTAACAATAAGAATCGTTGCCAAGCTGCTTTAAAAATATTCATGAATTCTCCAAGTTTAAAAAGCTAGGACCAGATTAAGTGTAGCCTAGACACTTAAAGGTCTGAGTGCTAATTAGCTCTAGTTAATATCCAGAAACCTAATTAGTTTACGTCCAATCCTTCATTCATGGTTTGGCTCTGAACCATGCCTGATTGCACACGATTTAAAAATTTATTCGCTTCCATCATTTGACCTTGATCAAGCTGGCCCATTAACTCTTGGCGCGCCATAGTTAATCCCATTAGCTGCCTCTGTGTTTCTGTGGTTGCGTCTGCCTGTTGATCAATAGTCTGGGAATTGAGACCCAGATGTTGCAGCACAGTTTCCAATACCAGCTCTCGATTTGCGGCAGTAAGCTCTGGTGCGTACCGATTGATCTCTTGCGAAAAAGTATTGCGTTGCTGTAACTGTACGAAGTCAGCTTCATAAGCATCAAAGCTAGCTAACTGCGAATTGTTCAAGACATCCTCGAGACGCTCGCGCAAATAGGCCGAAGAAGTAATGCGTTCGAGTTGAGAACTCCCAGCGCCAGAAGATCGCTGCCGACTAGCTTCAACCCGTTCAACGAATACTTGGGCAATTGTTTCCCGGATCGGTTCTTCATCTTCTTCTGAAAGATTCAATCCCTCAACAAACTCTCCATATCTTACGTTCGCCTGCATTTCTGCCATCTGCCTTGCCATGTCCATGCTGCTGCCGGGTGGGCGAGCGGTTTGATAACCGGGAGGAGGTGCGACCGAAGTTGAAGGGGGCTGCTTGCCGAATAATTGGGAACTGAGATCGTTACTGGTTCTAAGTGGCGCAGTATCGTTCAGTTGTTCGCGAGCTTCCTGCAATGATGCGGAAAATCGTTCCAGTTGCACCCGGGCCGATTGCAGATTGCTTTCCAGAGAATCTACTTGCTGCTGGAGCCCGGCGATTCTTGAATTGGAATCGGACAACTCCTGTTGGAGTGTTCGATTTTCCGAAAATTGCCACAGTGCAATCAGGGCTAAAGATGCTGCCGCTCCAGTGGCAATGATCTGTGATGATTTCATGCTGAATCTTTCTCGGTAGAACGTCGCTAGAAGGTCGCTAAAGGCTGACTATGGTAAGGAAAAAGAAACAAAAATCATATTGTTATCCCTCTCGTAACAGTGGTCATTAGTCGCGAAACAGTGAAGGGTTTTGTTCGCTTGCGCGTATAATCAAAGCCAATCGACAATTCAGGCTCACATCCGCCACCCAGCATGCAAAAATTCGCTAAGTCATTGTATTTTATAGCTTTTACAACTCTGTTAATGGGTTGTAGCAGCGCTCATTATCAGCGATCCGCTGATAACGAGACCTATGAGGCGATCGCTGAAAAGACCTCATTGGTCCCGGGTATGAGTTCTGAAGTCATTATCGATGAAGAGAAAACCATCGATTTGAGTTCTTACCCTCTTAACAGCGATGCCTTCGAATTCCTGGATTACGAAGCGAATAGCGAAGTTGGGGCCCGCATATTGAGCCTTAATGCCGCTCTGGATTTGGCATTCAAGCACAGCCAGGAATACCAGACTCAGAAGGAATTGTTGTACCTGGAGGCCCTGGCACTAACTTTTGATCGCTATCGTTATGTGCCGGTTTTTAACTCGGTGACCTCGACCGATTATCAATGGGACGCACAGGATCAATTCGTGCAGGACATGGCGGACCTCACTGGAATCGATACCACGTCCAATAGTGAGTTGCTTGGAACCAATGAATCGACATTTACCAATACTAGCCTTGGTGCCCGCTACTTGCTTCGCAGTGGTGGAGCGATTGCCGTAAATCTCACCAGTAACTTCACGCGGTTTTTAACCGGTGATGTCAGTGAGTTTGGAACCGGTGCACTAATCGGTTCATTCACCCAGCCTTTGCTACGTGATTTCGGCACGGCAATAGAAACTGAAAATCTTATCCAGGCGGAAAGGGATTTACTTTACCGGCTAAGGGATTTCACCCGCTTCAGAAAAATTTTCGCAGTTCGAGTAGCCAGTGCTTATTTTTCTGTATTGCTAAATAGAGAAACTGTGCGCAATAACTACAACGGATTGTTAGCAACAAATTTTTCGCTAGAGCGTGAGCAGGCCTTTCAGGCAGAAGGGCTTTCTACCCTGTTGCAAGTGGGTCGATTAGAACAGTCTTCACAGCAACTAGATTTGCGCTGGGCGACATCGATCACACGCTACAAGCGAAGTCTGGATGATTTCAAGATACTCCTCGGTCTCACGGCGCAAGATATCATCATGTTGGATGACAATGAGATGGAGCTAATTGCTGAAACGGGAATGGATAGTCCGGAAATTACTTTGCAGGCTGCAATCGATATGGCTGTGCAGTCCCGACTGGATCTCTATAGCCAGTTAGATCAAGTGCAAGATGCGGCGCGGAAAGTAAACGTAGCAGCCAATGTGCTCGAACCGGCATTGGATTTTTCGTTCGCAGTATCGGTTCCCAATTCAACAAGCCAGGCAATTGCAGAATTGGATTTCGAAAACGCTGTGTACACTGCTGGGTTCGATTTGGATCTGCCCTTGGACACCAAGCTTAATCGGAATAATTACCGTCGCACGATTGTGAATTACGCAGCTGCTGCGCGTAATTATCTGTTAGCGGCGGACAACATAAGACTCGATGTGGTAGATACCTGGCGCCGAATGATTGAGGCGCGTAAGCGTTATGACATCAGCATAACCAGTGTTGAAATCAATGAACGCCGAGTCGAAGAAGCAGAACTTCGGGCTGAATTGGGCCTGGGAGATATTCAAGACACGGTAGACTCACAGAATGACTTGACCGCTGCACAGACTGAGTTAGTGAGTGCGATCGTACAACACAATATTGCCAAGTTAGAGTTCTGGCGGGATGTGGGATTGCTTTATGTCGACGATAGTGGGCAGTGGGAAGAGGGTGTAGATGAGCCAAGATAGTCAACAACCAGAAACTTTGACAAAGCGCTTACAGGCTTTGCTGGTTTCGCTGTGGTCGCGATTACCCGAGCCTATGCAGCAGACCATTGTCGATCTTCGCGCTCAATTTCTGGCTGCACAAAAATCAACCCAATACATGATTAGTGGCGGCGTCGCTGTATTTTTGCTGGTAGTACTCGTAGGAGTAAGAGGTTCTGATGACGGCAATTCAGAAACGCTCACATTCTCTGCTCGACGCGGCGATCTTGATATTACAGTGCTAGAAGGGGGCGCATTAGAAGCCCTGCAATCGCAAGAAATTCGATCTCGGGTCAAAGGTCGAGAAGGGGTAAAAATTCTTAGCATTGTCGAGGAAGGATATCGAGTAACTCAGCAAGATGTTGATGAGCAGCGGGTATTAGTTGAGCTTGATACTGCTGCACTAATCGATGAAAAACTTAATCAAGAAATTGCGGTAGAAACTGCCGAAGCAAGTTTCATCGAGCAAAAAGCACAGTACGAAATTCAACTAAACCAAAATATGACTGAGTTGAATGATGCACGCCAGGCAATGCGATTCGCTCGCTTAGATTTCGAGAAGTTTCTCGGGGCAAACATCGTCGGTGACATAATTTCTCAATTAGAAATTGAAGAACGACTCGAGGCAGCTGAGAGTGAGCGACAGAATAGCCAGGCCCTTCCACCGGTGACGCCATTAGCTATTGAAGAAGAGCCGGAATCTGAGCCGGCAGAATTTGATATTGATGCGCTACCGCCACAGGTGCAGGAACGAGTCAGGCAAATGATGGCAGATAATGGTGGCGAATTGCCGCCAGAGATGCTGGAACGGATGCAGCGATTCAGCCAGGGTGGCTTTACTCCCGGGCAGGGAAGACCGCCTGGTGGCCCAGGCCAGGGAGGTCCCCGCGGACGGCGTCCTGAGGCTGCATTACCTACCACTGAAGTTGCGGATACGCAGCCAGCTGCAGAGCCAGAAACTCTGACTTTGGAACCCATCAGTAGTGATCCGTTAGAAGAAAGCACCACTCTGTTGATGGATGACAGTTATATGGCGATCCGTGGCCAATTAGATTTCACACAGTACGCAGATATAGATCAGTTGGAAGACGGTGAGGCGAAACAACAGTTGCGTGCTTTGCTTGATGAGCTGCAAGTTGCCCAGGAAGAATATCTATTAGCCCAAGATCGAATCGAAGGTCAGCGCCGGCTTGAAGCGAGAGGGTTTATTACTCCGACAGAATTAGAAGCGGAGGAACTAAACTTAAGTAAAGCATTTAACAAGCAGCAAGAGAAAGAAACGGCTCTCGCTTTATACATTCAGTACACATTCCCCAAAGATGCGGAAGAAAAGCTTTCAGACTACGAAAATGCCGTGATGGGTTTTCAGCGACAGCTTATCGACAATATTGCGGAAGAAGCTCAACAACGAGCTCGATTTAGATCAGCGGAACGAAAATTTAATCTGGAGCGAGTTAAGTTAGCTGATGTTAACGAACAAATAGAAATGGCTACGATTCGCGCTGAGCGACCGGGTTTGGTTGTGTACGGCGCGGCTGATCAAAATGCGTCGCGTTTCCGTCGCAGCACTGAAGAAGCAATTCAAGAAGGTGCCACAGTACGGGAGCGGCAAGCCATTCTCACTATTCCGGATATGCGCGAGATGGCAGTGAAGGTAAACATTCATGAGTCAGCAGTGCAGCGAGTCGCGGTAGGGCAGCGAGCAGAAGTTTCGATTGATGCTTTTCCTGATGCTCGCTTAGAAGGTGTTGTTACAAAAGTGGCAGTCGTCGCCGACTCGGCTAATTCATTTATGAATCCTGATCTGAAGGTGTATCCCACTACAATTAAGATTGACGGCGAGCATGATTGGTTGCGACCTGGTATGAGTGCTGAAGTCGAAATATTGGTCGATCGTCTCGACGATATTGTCTATGTGCCATTACAAGCGGTTTCCTATTTCGATGATCAACGTGTCGTTTATCTGCCGGGTTTAGGTGAACCTCAAATGCGAGAGGTGCAAACAGGTACTTTCTCCGATTCATTTATTGAAATCACCTCTGGCTTACGAGAAGGCGAAGAAGTCTTATTGCTCCCTCCGCAACAACAGACTGCCAACTAAGCTTGGTCGCTAAGCCACCATGACAAATCTTCAATCAAGTACCGCAGTTAGTGGGTCTGCTCGTCCTCCATTAGGAGGTGATTCGAGCACAACTGTTGCCCGTCTACAGAATATTAAGAAGTCCTATTTCATGGGAGCCATGTCAGTTGAAGTTCTGCATGGTATTAGTCTTGATTTTCAGTCTGGCGATTACATAACCATCATGGGTCCTTCTGGTTGTGGCAAATCGACGCTGATGAATATTCTTGGTTGCCTCGACCAACCCACCGAAGGCACTTACTTCCTGGGTGATGAAGATACTTCGCGAATGAATGATGACGACTTGTCGCAAATCCGTGGCGCGCGATTAGGATTTATCTTTCAGTCCTATAACTTGATTCAACAATTGAATGTGCTGGAAAACATTGAGATGCCTCTCTTCTATCAAGGTTATGGTGAGGCCGAAAGTCATGAAATTGCGATGCAATTGGCAGAGCGAGTCGGTCTTGCAGATCGGGTTGATCACAAACCGTTCGAGCTCTCAGGAGGACAGCAGCAAAGGGTAGCAATTGCCCGAGCTCTTTCTGTTGACCCTTTAATAATTTTGGCTGACGAACCTACAGGAAATTTGGATTCTAAATCTGGTGCGGAAATTTTGGGTTTGTTCGATGAGCTACATGCCCAAGGCAAAACGCTGATTATGGTGACTCACTCCGACGAACTGGCTGAACGTTCACGGCGACGCATCCGACTACTGGACGGATTGGTGGAGAGCGATGAGCGAGCTTAGCATTAATCCAGACGTTCAATCCCTGCCTGCGAAGCAGCCGTCACACTTTAGTGTGTTGCGCTTCAAGAAAATTACCCAGGTTGGAATCAAAAGCATCTATAGCCATGGCCTGCGCTCATTACTCACGGTACTAGGTATTGTGATTGGGGTAGCTGCCGTTATCGCGATGTTAGCGGTGAGCGAGGGTGCTAGTTTTGAGGCGCAACAGCAGTTTCGAGATTTGGGTGCCAGCAATATTTTGCTCAAGAGTGTGAAGCCCGCTGAAGTTGAAGAAACTTCACGTCAGGGGTTTGGACCTCCTCAAGCCATCGTTTACGGCATTACCAATGCTGACATTCGAACTATTCGCGACACGATTCCTGGGGTCAACAATGTAATTTCTTCTCGCATTGTCAAAAAGAATGTTTGGAATCTTGGGCTGAATATGAACACCGACGTTGTCGGTACAACCATTGATTACCCAATCTCCCGCAACTACAACTTAAGAGATGGCAGATTCTTTACTGAATCTGAAGTTCGCGATCACGCCAACGTTGTGGTGCTCAGCGACGAAGTTGCCAATGTGCTTTTTCCTATCGATAACCCAATCAACAAAACCATTCGCATAGACAGTGACTATTACAATGTAGTCGGCATTATGGAATCGGAGGGATTTTCCAATCTAGGTCAAAACCAGGCAGGAAGTTCTAATGCTGCGCCCAGCAGAATTTTCATCCCAATCACGTCATCACGCAGCCGATTTGGAGAAACTACCACGCGACAAACTGCTGGTGGCATGGAATCGGAAACCGTGGAGTTGCACGAAGCAATTATCCAAGTTGAAGATCAGGAGACCGTAATTCAAGTAGGCGAGGTAATCGAACAGATTCTGGAGCGACGTCATCGCGATGTGGATTACGCAATAGAGGTGCCTCTGGCATTACTACGCCAAGCAGAGGAAAGTGCGTTACGGGATCAAATCGTTGCGGGTGCCATTGCCGGCATATCGTTGTTAGTTGGTGGCATCGGCATTATGAATATCATGTTAGCTAGCGTTACCGAGCGCACCAGAGAGATTGGTATTCGCCGCGCGCTAGGTGCAAAGAAGCGAGATATCATCACCCAGTTCTTGATTGAAGCAGTCATCCTGTCTGGTGTGGGAGGTCTAATCGGGGTAATGCTGGGAGTTACTATTCCCTTCTTCATATCATTGCTGTGGGGAATGACCACCATAGTGACGCCGCTGGCGCCAATTCTTGCCTTTTCAATTTCAGCAATGATCGGTGTAATCTTCGGTATATATCCCAGCATGCGTGCAGCTGATATGGATCCTGTCGAAGCCCTGAGGCACGAGTAATCAATACCAACCCCAACCTGCAAAAATAACGAGGGGTCATGTCATGAATTCGAAACTAACTGGCTGCATTAGCTGTTTAGTATTTCTGCTTACTTCATTTTGTATCTTAGCTGCTGAAGATAGCTGGCAGCGCTACGATGAATCTGCAGACTTGGCCATTTTGGCTCAGCATGAGAATGAGCGCATGCATTACCAGCTGCTCAACTCGCAAGTTTTGGACAAGAACACTTTGTGGGAGCCGTTCCAGTCCGAGTTAGCAAACTTCGCCGCACGCTATGAAGAAATAAAGCCACTGATAGTGGAGTCAAGCATCCCTGATCTGCAAGCTGCAGTATCTGTTGGTGATTTTTCTTACGAAGAACTCACCAAATTCTATTTGTACCGCATCCGCCAAATTGAATCTGACGATAGATTGTACCTTAATGCAGTGATCGCCTTGAATCCCTCCGCTATAGACGAAGCAAAAGCGCTTGATCGTGAGCGAACTAATGCGCTTGAGATGAACCGTAATCCTGCTTACGGCATGCCAGTGCTGTTGAAAGATAATGTCAGTGCTTCTGGTATGGCCACTACTGCAGGTGCAATCGCTCTGCAGAACAATTTCGCCGACGATGCGTTTATTACAGAACGCTTACGAGGAAACGGTGCAATTATTCTTGGTAAGGCAAACTTGAGTGAGTGGGCGTATTTCTTTTGTGATGATTGCCCTTCGGGCTATAGCGCGATGGGCGGCCAGACTCTCAATCCATATGGTCGGTTCGAATTTAATACCGGTGGTTCAAGTGCCGGGAGTGGAGCTGCCATGGCTGCAAATTACGCTGCAGCAGCGGTAGGGTCAGAAACGTCAGGATCGATTCTGTCTCCTTCCAGTGCAAACTCGTTAGTAGGCTTAAAACCAACTACAGGCAGCTTAAGTAGAACCGGAGTAGTTCCAATATCAGCCAGCCTGGACACTACAGGCCCGATGACTCGTTCCGTTGCTGACGCAGTCATCCTTTTCAATGCGATGGCAGGTTACGACCAGGTCGATACTGCTATGCCACTGCTTAGTGCTGATTTGTTGCTGGAATATCGAGAAGGAGACATTTCAGAATTGCGTTTAGGGGCACTTGATCAGTTTGCGGAAAATTCCTTTTATACCGAAGCGCTCCGATTGCTAAGTGAAAATGGCGCGTCTATTGTTGATGTGCAAACGCCTGAATACGATCGAGATGGCTTTGGTCAGTTGCTCGGTGTTGAGATGATCAGAGATTTGGCGCTTTATCTCGACAATCATGCCAGCGACGCAGTTGGCATTGATTCTGTGCATGCATTGCAGGCGTTCAATCTGGCGGATATGGATATTCGTGCACCATACGGACAAGCAGAAGTGGATCGCATGGTGGCATTAGATTTTTCACCGGAAGAAATGGAAGCGTTGCGAGCCAGGTTGCAAAACGGTGCAAGGACCGCCATGGAAAATTTGTTCGGTGGCGGCGATCTGGATGTACTTGTGTCTTTAAACAATCGATCGGCGAATTTTGCAGCTCTCGCAAATTATCCAGCGCTCACGATTCCAATAGGGTATGACGATAATGGGCGACCAGTAGGGATCACATTCATTGCGCCCTCGTTCAGTGAACAATTGCTGATTGATGTGGGCGCTAGGTTCGAATCTCTTACCAATGCGCGCCAGATTCCTGACAACTACCAGTAATTCTCGGTAGTAATATGACCAGGTGTGCGTCGACGGTTTTTTCTAAATTCACGTGCTTTAAGAATTTCAGTAACGTCTTTCACCATATCTGGATTACCGCAAAGCATGAAATGGGAATCTTCCGGAGACATCTGCAGATTTACTGCACTCTCTAGTGCTCCGCTTTCGATCGCAGCTGGAATCCTACCGGGCAAAGTATCTTCTACTTCTTCTCTGCTAACAAACGCCTTAAATCTGAACCGTTCACCGTACTTGGCTTGTAAGTTTTCTATGAGTTCCAAATAGCGTAGATCAGATTTCGTTCGAACGGCATAAACTAAAGCAATAGTTTCAAATCGGTCCCAAGGCTCATCGGTGTTGAGAATAGAAAAGAATGGTGCAACTCCGGTACCGGTGCCGAGCATCCAGAGGTCTCGTGCTGGAGGTACTTCTTCCAACACAAAAAATCCATTGGATTGTTTTTTTACCCAAACCTTGTCGCCTTCTTCTAGCTTTACTAGCGCATTACTGAGCACTCCATCAGTTGCGGTGTAGAAGAAGTATTCAAGCGGTTGCTGACCGGGAGAGCTTAAGTGTGAATAGGGTCGGGCTACCCGTTCATTATCGATATCTAACGCAAGGCTTGTGAACTGCCCGGCTTTATAGTCGGCAATATCTGCACTGATTTTTAATGTGAACAGATTTTCAGTCCAATGAATATTCTGTTCAATGACGCCTTCTACCCACTCTGCCATGCGTAATGCCTACTTTCTGTCCATATTTGAGACTGGAACTATGGTATGAATTTCTATAGTCTGCGATCAAGTGCGAAACATTGACTATATGTCCCTTCGATCTGGCTCGTGTAGCAAATCAGTATTAGTCGAAGAAAACGAAGTCTTTTTGGGGCCGCCCTAGAGCAGCTTTAAGACTATTAGAAAGGAACTGTAAGGGGAGAATTTGTGGGTTTCAGTTGGTTCGAAATAGCGTTATGGAAGCGCATCTTGAGCGCAATGGTCGTTGGAGCCGTTGTCGGTGCAATCTGGGGTCCAGGTGCAGAAAGCATCGGTTGGATAGGAGACTTATTCATCCGCCTCATTTTCATGATCGTTGTGCCATTGGTATTCGTCACGATCGTGTCCGGTGTTGTTTCTATGGGGGATCCTTCCAAACTGGGATCGCTCGGTGCGAAAACCATCGTTCTCTATATGCTAACCACACTGGTCGCAATCACCATTGGATTGTTTTTAGCGGCAGTGCTGCAACCAGGTGTCGGAGTAGATTTAAGTGATGCTCCAGCCCGTGTCATGCAAGACGCAGTTCCGATTACTGAACGCCTCATGTCCATCGTGCCGGAAAACCCCATCGGAGCATTGGCGGAGGGAGATATTCTTGCCACGATATTTTTTGCCATATTGCTGGGTGTTGGTGTTCTGGCGGTTGGAGAAAAGGCAAAGCCTGTTGCGGATTTTATGGATGGATCCAGCGAAGTAGTTCTAAAGATTACACACTGGATTATGGAAGTAGCTCCTTTCGGTGTGTTTGCACTGATTGCTCGCGTAACAGGTGCCCAAGGATTCGAAGTATTGCTCAATGCAGTGACCCTTGCTGTCACAGTATTGCTCGCCTGTATATTGCACTTAATCATCATGCATGGCGCGATCATCATGCGCTTCATGCTTAAGTTGTCACCGGTAATGTTTTTTCGTGGCGTACGTGATGCGATGCTGGTGGCATTTTCCACGTCATCCAGTGCAGCAACACTTCCTGTGTCAATGTCGGTAGCGGAAGAAAACCTCGGTGTTAAACCAATTGTTGCTTCCACCGTATTGCCATTGGGTGCGACGATAAACATGGATGGCACGGCGCTTTATGTTGGTATTGTTTCTGTATTCGCCGCTCAAGCGTTTGGTATCGAATTAACTCTGGCAGATTATTTGCTAATGGCAGGTACAACGACTCTCGTATCCGTGGGAACTGCGGCAGTCCCAAGTGCATCGTTGTTTTTGATGTCGGCGGTGATGGACACCATCGGCATGTCGGGTGACCAAATAGCAGTAACGGTTGGTTTTATTTTCATAATTGATAGACCACTGGATATGCTGCGCACTTCAATCAACATCGCAGGTGATCTTTCAGTATCTACCGCTGTAGCAAATTGGGAAGGCGAATTCGATCGAGAGATTTTCGACAAGCCACTCAAATACTAAGTTTAGTGGGTTATGGCTCAGGAGTTTCAATCAGCAAAGTACCTGGGCGATTGGGAACTCATTCCTGAGCTTAGTCACTATCAAGTCAATGATCCTCCCATAGCGGGCAGTTACTCAATTCGTCATATTGAAGATCGGGTTGAGTTCAGCATCTGGTGGACCGATGCATCTAACAGTCCGTTTGAAATTCACTTCGAAGGTCCGCTGGACAATGAGAAGCATGCAAGTGATGCACCCGGAGTGACTCATGTTAAGTACTCGCCGATTAATGAGATGACATTGGATAGCACGGCGTACCGAGATGATGAAGTGCTGTTATACGCAAGGCGAATCGCTTCAAGAGATGGCAGGCTGTTAACAGTGAGTCAGACTATGCCAACTCAGGAAGGGCAGGGCACTAACTTTCAGGTGTACCGCCGCAAAGAATCTTCTTAAGTAAATTCGTGTTTAGTTGTCTACCGGTTCATCAGAAATGATTCGGATTGCGGCGCTTTGACCCTGACCTGCTTGACCATCTGGTGCCGATTGACCACTAATCATCATCATCCGACTTCCGCGACCCCCGCCCAGGGAGATGGCTTGGGATTGAGTAAATCCAGATTGCTGTTGTTCATCTCGAAACTCATCGTACACCGCTAACTCGTCGTCAGTGAGAAGAAAAGACAGCGCATCCCGCTGGGCTTCAGGGCCGTTCAAGGCGAACATTTGCTGACGAAAGTTCTCCACATTGTCGGGATTGTTGCGCATCTCACTAATCATTTCGAAGCGCCTTTGATTTTGCTCTTCGATAATGTTTCCAATGCCATCAATTAGGACTTCCATGCGACCTTCATCAACATCGAGACGTTGCAGGAATCCGCCGTACATACCTTGCAAAGACATCAATTGTCCGAGTTCCATCGGGTCCAAATTGTTTAATTGCTTAACTAATTCTGTACGACTAAGTGTCTGTTGAGGGGTTTGACGTAGTTCCAGAATGACTCGCTCGCGAATTTGTTGTTCAAGCAATGCAATCTCTGGGTCAATTTGTTCCTGTGCTGCTGCAAGTTCGAGTTCCAGGCTACTGATTCGGTTTGTGCTGAGTTGTAGTTCTCGACGAAGCTCATTAATTTGAGTTTCGTATTCAATCTGGCTCGTTCCCTGTGCCGCTAGCTCCGCCTGTAAATCTGAAACGTAACTTTCAAAACTAACGATTTGTTGTCGTTGGTTGTTGGCGGCTAGCCATTGGGAGCCCGCCAGTAAGGCAAAGACTATTGAGGTGGCAGCAAGAGCTATTAGCTTGATATTCATGGCGTTCTCGGACCAAGAGACAATTTTTTTAATGACTGGTCGTTGAATTACTGGTTATTCAATCAACTGGGTCATTGTAACAATCGATTTAAGTAGTGCGCGAATCTAGCTGTCCAGTTAACGTCCAGACTAGATTAAAAGGAATAAGTCATAGTGGTGGCCAGGCGAAGATCCTGATCGAACACAACCAGAGGCGAGCCAGTGGAAGCGGTAATGCTTATGAGCTGTGTGCTTAGCGCCCAATTGTCATCTAAGGTGTAGTCCAATCCTAAGGCTACAAATATCGAGTCGCCTTCAAGGTCCCCTTGCAAGGTTGCGGATAGCGCAAGATCGCCATTGTTCAGATTGTTGCTATAGCGTATTAGCCAACTGCCAAAAACATCATTGTTGGCAAGTCCCTGTCCCGGCGGAAGTCCTTCGTCTGCATCTAATATCTTCTGCGCCTGTATTCCCAGACTCATGCTCTGATCATTGTCGATGGCATATTCAAAACCAAATGATGTCCCTATTTGATCTTTGCGTACGTTAACCGGTGCGGACAATGAGCTGGTTCCGGGAAACGCAAAGCTATTGGCTAGGATGTTATGACTAAAAGCCAAATCGAAATTTAATAGCAGCTTGCCTATGGCGCGGTTTGCGCTGAAGCCTAATAGCAAAAAGTCATTGATATCGGGACTTGCATCCTCGCTGCCTGGCAGAGGAGGGTCATAGCGCAATTGGTTTTCATAAAGGTATGCGACCATCAATCCAATATCGCTGCCTTCAAAAGATTTTTTCCACTGGGTGCCAGCTTCAAGCAAAACCTTACCGCTTCGATCATAATCCGGGAGGTTA
Organism: uncultured Pseudohongiella sp.; assembly: GCA_965262465.1. Classification (GTDB taxonomy): domain Bacteria; phylum Pseudomonadota; class Gammaproteobacteria; order Pseudomonadales; family Pseudohongiellaceae; genus UBA9145. The sequence goes on from OZ253535.1 coordinate 1,009,442, forward strand.
AATCCTGGATCAAAAAACAGAGGGCTACCTCTAACTGGTGCTGGATTAAATTCTGGATAGAGATTGATAAAGGTGGAGAAGCTACTACTATTGTCGTCGCCAAAGTAATCCCAAATAAACATCGGCTGATTCAGCCGCGCATCTTCAATATCGATGATAGTGAAATCGCGAAACTCGATATGGTTGATGACATCAAGTACCGAGTTACCAACTGTCTCACCCCACACTACAGTTTGGTTGCCAAACTTGAAGCTATGCGCGCCACTACTGTATTGCACAAATAGCTCATTCAATTGGCTTTCGGTGTGGCTATCGATTTCCTGGTTCTGGGCCATATAGTCCTGGTCCCAATAGATGCGATACCAGCCACTACTCTGCAGTAACCAGCCAGGTGCGAATGCATTCTGATAGCGAATATTGAATTGTAGGCGATTGTTCTCTATTTCCGCTTCCTTTGGAAATCTACCAAAGGCACCGAAATCCAGGGTGTGATTATTAATCTGGCCGGAAACTTGTTGGCTTATTCTTACAGTGAAGTCATCGAGCCATGATGGCTCCACATCGGTGTTTTCATCGAAAGCGCCTGCGAAAATATCATCATCGAATCCAAAATCAGCATTGGGATCGAACGTGACGTCAGGATCTAACACGATGGGCTCGTCCTGAGCAAAGACTGTCTGGGCGGCGCCAAGAAGCACCAAGCCCAGACTAAAGAGGAAGGGGGCAAATCTTGCCATAATGGCGGTCTAGTCGATTTGTCGACGCAGACTTTCCAATTCAGTTTCGCGGAATGCTACATCGGTTAAAGTACGAGTCGTAAGAAACTCATCTTCAACATCGATACCAGTATGAATTTCCAAAAATGCCATATTGGATAGCCGGTTACTGACTAAATTCATCATGGTAAGCGAACGCGCCATCCAAACATCATCTACTAACTCAACTCGTGAGGCTAAGAGCCGTTTAATCTCTTTGTCATACTGATCAAACATCTCAACCCGCAATACTACGAAGCGCTCTTTATCCACATAGTTGATTGTTTTTGAATATCGGGTTTTGCGAGCTCGCTCTTCATTTGGAATGAGTTCGATCTTCCACACTTCACGACCAGCTTCAGTTGTTTCTTCCAGAACTGTGATCGCGTATTCCTCAAGTTTGCCGGTGTCAGTATCTTCTGTTGTGAATTCTGAGCCAAACACTGAGGCTGGTTCGGAATCATCATCGGAGTTACCGCTGGCAATACGCTTCACGCGACCGAGTGCTGATAGATAGAGCCAGGTTTCATTATCACGAGCCGTATCGTCATAGGCATAGCTCAACATGCCAACGCCACGTTCCGCCGCAGGCTCCAGTACGATAGTCACGCTTTTACTATCTTTGCCGTCAGGGCCGTAATTCTTGCCGACAGATTCCAGAGATTTTATGCGGGGACGTTCGGCGCAAGTGATGCGGCTGTCTTTAATTCCAAACCGGCAAGTAGATAACTGCATGCGATTGAATGCCGAGTCAGATGTAGCCCGTTGGTTTTCTTCAACCTGCTCCATGATTTCGAGGCCTGACATGCCCTGGGCGAAGGAAAGAGATACAAGGCTCAGCAGTGTAATGCTGGCTGCACAAAGAGCTAGGAAAAGAGATTTCAGCTTCATGCCATTTTCTCCATAAACGTTATTCTTGTATCGGCATCTTTCACGCCAAATGTGGGCTTGAAGATCATGATCATCGCAGGGATCAGGAAGAGATCACAGAGTAATGCGACGAAGATGGCGGCTGAGCCGAAGAAGCCCATCTTGGCCATGCCGAGATAGTCTGAAAAGCTAAGAAGTGCGAAGCCTAAACCTAATACCATGGTGGTAAACATCACGGCTTGGCCCACATCGTTAATGGTCATTTTCAGGGATTCACTTACTGATCCCGTTTTGATTAGTTCGACTCGATAGTGGGTCATAAAGTGAATCGTGTCGTCCACAGCAATACCAATTATTAGCGGCGCGATCAGTAAGGTATCTGTATCAAGTGGGATACCCATCAAGCCCATGAGTCCAAAACCTAAGAGGGCAGGAATCACATTCGGTATCATCGCCATCAACCCACCTTGGAATGAACCCAATGTGACAACCATGATCACGCTGATTACCGCAATGGCAAATGTGAAGCTGGAGAATTGGGAATTGGCGACTTCGTCAGCCATGCGCATAAGAAGAGCCATAGAACCAGTGAGATAAACCTCAAGCTCGGGCACTTCAGCTTCTAAAGGTCCAAAGACTTCGTCGATCTCTACTGCAATCTCTTCGAAGAAACGCTGATACTGATATGAGCCGGCGTTATAAATGTTCAATGAGATGTGTGAACGGCTATAGTCGTCAGACACAAGCGCGCGGCGGTCTTCTGGATTTGCACTATTAAACAAATATAGAAGTTGCGAAATCATTTGTTCGTCATCGGGTACACGATAATAGGCAGGATCGTCATCACTCATGATTTGATAAGTGTCTTTGACGATGTTTGCCAGCGAGTTGGTTCGTGTTACTTGGTCTGAGTAGCGTTCTTCAATACGATTTTGCAACTCATCCATAGCCTGCATCACCCGTGGGTTATACAAACCATCGGTTTGGTGAGTGTCGACCATGATGACCATCGACATGGCGCCTGCCATGTGTTCATCAACAGTTTCATAAGCAACTCGAATGCTGCTTCCTTCGCGCGTAAGTTCAGTCATGTTCGAGTCAATGCGAATCTGAGTCATTCCCCAGGCACACAATGCAAATCCTGAAGCAAAGATCGCCAACACTGCCAAGGGGCGACGCGCCACGATGTAAGGTACATAGGACAGAATAGACATCTGCCAATTAACCACTACATAGGTGAGGGCGGTAATCACTGTGATGTAAGTGCCTACCCAGGGTCCAAGAAAGCCATAAACCGCAGCCACATAAACAACAGCGATTAACAATTTCTTACCTACATACAGATCTGTCCAACGCTTGCCCAATCGATCGGCAAGACTGGCATCAGTGGAGTCCGGTGCGCCTGGATGCCAAAGATCCAGAAGAATTGGCAGTAATACGATGGTGAAAAAGAAAGCCATCACCACGCCAAAGGCCGACATGAATCCGAAGACTTGAATGGGAACCAGATCGGAAGTGGTGAGTGCCAGTACGCCGGCCATTGTCGTAATAGTGGTGACCATGATGGCAAGACCAGTCTTACCATAGGACAACGATAAGGCTTCGTAATGTTCAATTCCCTGTCGCCTGAAAGTGAAGTAAGCACTCATGACATGAACACAGTCTGCAATGCCCACGGCAAAAACCAACAGAACTGTGAGGGATATCATTTGCGAGATTGTTACCCCAAGCCACACCGTAAAGCCCCAGGTCCAGGCCATGCTGGCTGCGATAGTCACCATGGGCCACAGCACAGCACTAAATGATCTAAACAGGATGTAGAGAAGCAAGGTGAATATCAGCACCATTAACAATCCCAACACCTGCATTTGCATGAGCGTGTCCATCATGAATTCCATCATCGGAGGATTGCCTACCGGATAGAATTCAAATTGATCGGAATAGTTTTCATAGAGTGCTTTAGTCACAATGTGAAAAGCGGTGTAACCAAGCATGTCCACAGGCTCGAAAGACACTTCCTGGATTTCAGCACTTTCATCAAATTCCAAATCGAAACTGTCGGCGTCGCTAAACGCATCGAACGACGCGAAACTGTCATCCAGTACTACGTCAGTCGCATCAACGGCCGGCACATAATCTTCGACTGGCTGCGCACCAAAGTCTGTTTGAATCATCAGCGCGCCGTAGCGTGTGTCAGCAGAGTAGAAGGCGAGCAAATAATCTTCTTCCGCCAGGGCCCTCGCTTTAATCTCAGCGAGTTCTTCAGCTGATTCAGGAATTTCTACAGGCACAAGTCGATTGGAAAGTAGAGTGTCGCCTTCGTTGCGTTGATAACGAATGTTCGCAATCGATTGCACGCGACGAATATGATTCAGTTCCTCAAAATCTAACGGAATGCCATTAATCGCTTCAGGATAGTCTGCAGGATCTAGCTCCTGCCAAAACCGAAGATCATCGGTGAGTTGTTGAATTGCTGTTAGCGATTCATGGGAAAAGACATCGCCATCTTTCGCTCGATACACCAAAAAGACTGAGTCATCACTGCCAAATTGTCGGCGGTATTCATTGAGCGCCAACATGGATGGATCTTCCTGATCCAGGAAGCTGTCGGTGGTCATGTCCAGCTCGGTGCGAGTGAAAATACCGACTACCATCATTGCCGTGATGACAACGAGTCCGGTGAGCACAAAGGTCTTGAACTTCAGGACTTTGTTGGGTGCGCGAGCGAAGGCTTCGCTCAAAGACAGCAGAATGTTCTCCATCCTTAACTCTCCATTGGATCCAAGCTGCTACCTAACGGGCATCTTATGTGTGCCATGGCAGCAGTATCGTCTTTAGATATTGTTTAAGGTCAACCACAAACCAATTTTGGTTCAAATTTTGTGGTTCACTTGTATTGCTGCTATTGGCTGCAGCTTTGGGACGCCGAGCGAGGCTCGGGATCGGGCGCACTAACATTCTGCGACTTCGATTGCAGGAAGAACTCGAAGCGTTGCCATTATAGATGGAAGCTTCTGGTTTAGAAATATTAGATACGCTCATATTCATAAATACTGGTCTTTGTGGCTTATTTGTTCCAGCTGTTTAGTCCAATAAACCCGTTTACTCCATCCATGCTTTGAACGACTAATCGCCTGAGCAATGTTCACCAGGATTAACAATACAAAGAGTATTGCTAAAACGGCTTGGTTTTGACGCATTAACTCTAATTGGAAGGGCAGTAATGATCCCAAAAACTGCGTTAATAGGTTGATCAACGCGAAAGTATATTCAATAGAAATTTCAGTCGGAGTCATTGTCTTCTCCAATCTCATGTGCCGTGTAATAACGGAAGGAATAAATCGCGACTAATAGCATTGGAATTACAATTGCTCCAATGGCAAGTCCCAGACTGTTGATCCAAATATTGGCAATTCCGAGAATCAATCCAGCAGCAACCATCAACTTTCCAGCAAACCTATGAGTCGCTCTCCAGTTAGCTTCAGAAGACATTGTCCAAGGAAGTCGGATACCCATGATGAAATTACGTTCAGTTTTTCCAATGACATTGCCAGCAATAATTGAAAATATGGCCATGCCCCAACTAAAGTAATTCACAAAGAAATCGTACTGTCCTTGATGATTGATTGAGGCGTAGTGGCAAAAGCACAGCAAAATACCGGTTCCGAAAATTAGTGTGGCAGCAGCTCGACGACTATTCGGCATAGAGAATTTCTTTGGGGAAAAGTTCACCATCAAAACAATGATGAGAAGGATCAAGGAGTAGATACCGGGCATCAAGATTGCCAATACCAGCTTAGATTGCGTGTCTTGCGGATTTGATGAAATCGATGGGATTTGATCAGGCAACGACGGGTAAAGAATGATGCTCGTGGCAATCATTACAAGCAGGGGGAGAATTCCCAATATGTTCATTCTCATAGAATTCATTTTTCTTCTCCTTTTCTGCTTTGGAAAAAGCTAACGACAAACTGTGCGGCGTCCTCAAACACACTGGTGTTGATGGTGTAGTAAATGCTTTGACCATTTCTCCGAGTAATGACCAAATCCGCTGCCTTGAGTTTGTTCAGGTGGTGGGACATTGAGGGGCCACTAATATCGAAATGCGTGCCGAGCTCGCCCGCGGTCATCTCGCCTTGCTTGAGCAAGTCGAGGATGCTGCGCCGCGTGGGGTCGGAAATGGCTTCCAATACTTCTTGCACAGGATAGCTCCTTGATTAGATATTTAGAAAATTATCTAAATATCTAATCAAAGTCAAACATAAAGTTTGAGGTCGCTGAAAGTCAGTAATTACGGGCTATGGGCAGCGGTAGACGTCGAATTGCTGGCGGCCGTTACTTACGTCATTAGAGGCAACTATGGCGTTTCCGCCCATGGTGGCCGCCTCATTTCTCGCCAAAGTGAATAGCTCTTCCTGTTGCCTCTGGGAACTGCGATCAACAAGAATTAGTCTATCCATGGTGGTTGAGCTCGCTCGGCCGATGCGCTCACAATTCGCGACTTGCGACGCAGACCGGACCTCTACTTGCTCGCCTGCACTTGTAAGTTGCACCCATGTGCATGCGCTCAGGCTAATTGCGGCAATTGTTGGAAAAAGAATGTTTCGCATGTGCTGCTCCAGGGAATAGGGCCCTATGTTACCATCCGGCTCTTTTCCGAATACTGATTTACATTAAAGAGACCCGAATTTTGGGTAATGCTGTGAACCAATCGTTACTACAAGATCTGAAAGACATCGTCGGACCAGGCGGATTCCGCGAAGAATCCGAAGTCGATCCCAAAAACTTTAAAGACTGGATGGGCGCTCGTGCAAACCCTCCGGCAATATTGTTGAGACCGGCGAGCACTGAGCAAGTTTCACAAATATTGGCGGCCTGCCATGCAGCCGGGCAGCCGGTAGCGCCACAGGGTGGCATGACGGGCCTGGTCTCTGCCGCGGCACCATTGGAAGGCGAGGTGGCAATTTGTTTTGATCGCATGAAACAAATTATAGAAATCGATCCATTCACAGCCACTATGACGGTGGAAGCGGGCGTCGAGTTACAAACTATCCAGGAACAGGCAGATGCTCATGAATTGCTGTTTCCATTGGATTTGGGCGCTCGCGGAAGTTGCACAATCGGGGGAAACCTATCGACTAATGCCGGTGGTAACCGGGTTATTCGATACGGCATGACCCGTGATTTGGTGATTGGTATTGAAGCGGTATTAGCAGATGGTACCGTAATAGATGGTCTTCATAAGTTACGCAAAAACAACACCGGCTACGATTTGAAGCAGTTATTCATTGGCAGCGAAGGGACGTTAGGAGTAATTACTCGAGCAGTGCTGAAACTTTCGCCTAAACCCAATAGCCAAAGCGTTGCCTTTTGCGCGGCGAAAAACTTTGACCAGGTAGCAAGCTTGCTAGTCCACGTCCAAAATTCCCTTGGTGCTAATCTCACTGCCTTCGAAGTATTGTGGAACAACACTTATCAATTGATTGATGAAAAAGTCCCCCACGTCAGCGTGCCGTTATCGACGGAGTTTCCCTTTTATGTGCTGATAGAGAGTATGGGAACTAACAATGAAAACGACGGCGATTTGTTTGTTAACAGTCTGTCTTCCGCAACAGAAAAAGAATTAGTTGAAGATGTAGTGATAGCCGATTCCGACAACAAGATTGCAAGCTTATGGGCCGTTAGAGACGGTGCTGCTGAAGTCATGGGTATCGGATACATGCATGCCTACGATGTCAGTCTAAACATTGCTGACATGGGATACTTCGGAGAAGAAGTTGAGCAACGATTACGTCAGAAGTGGCCTGATGCAGTGATGGGTTTATTTGGCCATATTGGTGATGGCAATGTACATATCATTATCAATGTAGGACCTGATACCAAGTCGCTTCACCTGGAGATCGATGAAGTCATCTATCAGCTAATCAAAGAATTGGATGGTTCAGTTTCAGCCGAGCACGGTATCGGTATTATGAAGAAACAGTTTCTGCCCTATAGTAAGAGTGATGCAGAGATCACTTTGATGAAGGCGTTAAAGCAGGCGATGGATCCTGATGGTATCTTGAATCCTGGCCGCATATTTTGAATCGAAAACAAAAAGGATTAGGACATGAGTTCCAATAAGTTGGAAGGTAAGAAAGTCGTTGTTATTGGTGGTACAGCAGGCATTGGACTAGCGACCGCCAAATTGGCTGCAGAAGCGGGCGCTCAAGTATGGGCTGCGGGTCGGTCTCAAGCTCATATAGATAAGGCGAAAGAAGTCAGCGGCGGCAGCTTTGAGGTACGGCAGGCCGATACTCATGATGCCGAGGCTCTGGATGCCATCTTTCGAGAAGCGGGCACTATCGATCATTTAGTCTCAGCAGCGGTTGGTGGCGAGAGGACGTTGTTGCCATTCCTGCAACAAACCCAGGAGCAGTTTCAAGCTGCTTATGACAAGCTTTGGGGTTACTGTAATGTGGTACGGGTCGGAGCTCCCTATCTGGAAGACAATGGATCTGTCACATTAGTCAGCGGATCTCCTGCTCGTAAAATCAAGCCTGGCCAGTCGCCTTTAAGTTGTGTAGGTGCCTCGGTAGAAAACCTGGTACGTTGCTTGGCGGTTGAAATGGCACCAATTAGAGTCAATGTGGTTTCACCAGGAACAATTGATACTGCCATGTTTGATCATTTCGGTGATGAGAAAGATGAGAAAATGCAGGGTATGACTGCGACTCATTTGATTAAACGGGCTGGCACTTCAGAAGAGGTGGCAGAGGGATTGATCTTTGTGATGAATAATAGTTTTGTTACGGGGACAACTGTCGACGTAGATGGCGGAAGGATTCTTTCATAATTGTTTTTTAGTTGTTTTCCTCACAGCGGCGCAGAACTTCGTCGCGTGCTCGGCAAAAGGCTGCATCTACCGAATGGTATGTCTTGCCTATTTGCCTCCGCGGCTCCTCGTGCTACATCCACTGTGAGAAAAAAGAAGGGATTGAGGCACTAGTTTTAAATGTTGCGTTGAAACGTTTACTTTTCGCAACTATCGGTAGAATTGGAGAATGGTTTTGGTTGATGTAGTTGAAAACACTGTCGCAGATTCAGATATGAGTTTGGTAGATGCGATCTATGCGCGTCGTTCCGTTCGGGGCTATTTGGATAAAGAAGTGCCGCAAGATGTTATGAATCGCATTTTTGAAATTGCTCAACAGTCACCGTCTAACTGTAATGTGCAACCCTGGACTGTCTTCGTGGCTTCCGGTGACTTGAAAAACCGACTTTCCAATCAGATGCGAGAAAACATAGTTAATCGTGTAAAGCCAAATCCAGATTATGAGTATCGAGGGGATTTTGTAGACAACTATCGAAAGCGGCAAGTTGAATGCGCAGTTGCTCTATATTCAAAGATGGGTATTGAAAGGGACGATAAAGAAGGTCGGATGCGGGCGGTCCTACGTAACTATGAATACTTCGATGCACCGCACATGGCATTTATTGGTATGGATCCCAAGTTTGGTACTACCGTGGCCCTGGATGTAGGAATGTGGGCCCAGACTTTGATGCTGACGATGATTTCATTCGGCATCCACAGTTGTCCTATGGGGACCATGCGAGATTACCCTGATCTTGTGAGAGAGGCATTTGACGTTCAGGATGGCACCAAGATTTTATTCGGGATAAGCTTTGGCTATGAAGATACTTCAGTAGCCGCAAATGAAACGCGCACTGTTCGAGATCCGATTTCAGCGAACGTATCATTTCGCTCTAGCTAGGTAGTGGATCAGTAGGAAATAAGATTGAAACCTGTAGTTCTGCTTTACGATTTAAATAACGAGTTGGTTGATGATTGCTCCACGCTCATCGGCCATACTGGTTTGTACACTACTATCAATACCTACAACGAAACTAACGCGGCAGAAGTATTGCAACAATATGACCGCGGTTTTGGTTTACTGACTAATCGGCTTTCTTGTCTGATAACGGGTTGGAACAGCTATAAAAAACCACGCGATCAGCTGTTGTTTAAACTGCGCGGTCAGGAGAAACGCAGCCCACTTCGTTCGAACACTCCAGTCATCATCATTACAGAAGACCATCGATTGGATTTGCGCCAAATTGCGTTAGACCCGATGGATGGATATGTCGCAGCATACTTGCATGCGGACGACTATCAGGACGTTATTGCCGATACCCTGCACAAAGTAGTGTTTGGTAATCGAGCTCACGAAATGAACTCCATCGCGTTTGCTCAATTACAGCAAGAATCCGCTGAATAGCGCGTCTTTCCCCCCTCAATAACACTTGTTATCCACACCAATATTTGGTGAAAATGACTTCACTGGGCGCCCTTACTGACGAGTTAAGTTATTGAAAAATAAGGTTTTAAATCCTGGTCCGATACTTGCAATCTATAAGTGATAGGAATTAGCCAAGCGCAAGGAGAGGTATAACTATGTCCGCTGCATTACAGATATTCAGCATCATGATGGCGATTTTCGTGCCGATTGGCATGCTCGTATTCATTACCGAATACTTTAAGTACAAGAGAAACACCAATACACAGTTGGAAGAGTTGCAAAAAGACTTGGAACAAAATTCAACATCAGAGCTCGAAGCTGAAATTGCTGAACTAAAAGAACGAATAATCGTGTTGGAAACTATCGTGACCGATCGAGGATTCGAATTGGAAAGAAAGATTAGTAATTTGTAATTTCGTCAATAGGAATAAATTACACCAATAAAAAAAGGGTGCCAGAAGGGGATTCTGGCACCCAATAGCTTCAAGAAGCGCAGGTTGAATCGTTACCCAGCTTGCGTCATACAGAAAACGTTAAGCTTATTACCGTCTAAATCGCGAAAGTAACCTGCATAGAAAGTGTCTCCGCGATATCCAGCAGCACCTTCATCAGTAGCACCCAATTCCAGGGCTTTGTTGTAGATCGCATCAACTTTATCGGTGCTATCTACTGCCAGTGCGATCATGGTGCCGTTGCCTACAGTGGCAGGGTTCTTATCAAACGGAAGTGTTATAGATACCGCAGGCGCACCCGGGGTTACAGCCCATGCGATAAACGTTTCCATTTCCATAAAGCGGGAGGCACCTAACTCGGCCAGCAGCTCATCGTAGAACTTCGCTGACTTCTCTAAATCATTAGTGCCTAAAGTGACGTAACCAATCATAGTGAATCTCCTAATACCCTCCACGGGTGCTGTGTTTACTTGGAACCGAATGAACAGCTCATGAGTTTTTCAATTCGAGATAACGAAAACAATTACCTGTATGGTCATTGACCAGCCCGGCTGCTTGCATGAAGGCATAACATATCGTGCTGCCAACAAATTTGAAGCCGCGTTTCTTTAAATCTTTCGACATAGCATCGCTAATGTCAGTAGTGGCCGGCACATTTTTGCGCGATTTGCGCTTGCCATCTAATGGCTTGCCACCGACAAAGTCCCAAATATAACGATCAAAACTACCAAACTCTTTCTGCACTTGTTTGAATGCCATGGCATTACTTCTAATCGAATAAAGCTTTAATCGATTGCGAATCAATCCAGTGTCCAATAGATGTTTTTCGATCGTTTTATCAGTGAGGCGTGCAACCTTGTTCACGTCAAAATTCTTAAAGCACTTTCGATAGTGATCACGCTTTTTGAGAATTGTGATCCAGCTAAGTCCCGCTTGCTGACCTTCTAAACAAATAAACTCAAACAGTAGCCTATCGTCATGTACGGGGACACCCCATTCCTCATCATGATAGGCAATGTAGTCGAGATCGTCTCCAGGCCACCAACAACGGCTGAGGGATGATGAATTTTTGCCGGACATAGCTTAGTTATTCTCTTTCTTATCCTTTGCTACCGGGCAATAGCCCGGGAAGGGGGATAGATACTGTATATAAATACAGTATTTTGTACAAGAGTTTTTTCTCCTGTTTCTCTATCAATCCCTGAGGAATGAAAGAGATTCCTTTGAGCCGGGTCTTGTTTGCATAGACGCGTGCAAAGCACCGAAGAATAGCTCATGAATTCGCAACGAGGAATCTAAATGAAACCTAACTTAGTCGCGGCATTGGTTCTGCTCGGAACCCTGACTGCCTGCATGTCCACTTCCGCACCATTAGGTCCAGATGAAAATGCATGGGCGGACTATCGTTCCTGGTACAAAGTGACGCCGGAACCCGAGACTGGAGACCCCACTGGATTTTTAAGCGGCGTACATGATGGCACCAATGCCTACCGTGTCATTTATGTTAACTCTGTTGGGGAAGCGGTGAATCGAGGCCAGCAAGGATACCCCTATCCAGAGGGATCAATCTTGCTGAAGGAAAGCTTCAATAATCGCCGCGCACTTGAAGCGGATCGAAACCCTGATTTAACGCTTATGATTAAACTGGCTCAAGGCATGTCACCTGCCACCGGAGATTGGGAATACATCCGGCCGGACGGCGCGCGAGGAACAGGAGATTCAGACCTGGGTGCTTTTTGTCGTGACTGTCATCTGTTTGCTGCAGCCACTGACTACAACTTTATTAATAGTCGCTTTTATCAGAATCGATAATCTGCATTTGCTAACCAGAATTTAATGCCATCTCACTATGAGATCTTGATACGGGAGTTGCTTAGCGACTCCCGTTTTTTTATCTGCTTTCTTTTTTAACCACATAATTCTTCCTTTCCTAGTGGTGATCAGTGAGAATCCAGTGAAAACAGAATTCATGCTCAATGGAGGAAAGTGCAACATGATAAAAACAACCATGCGTCTAACTAGTGTCGCTGTCGCGATGTTCCTAATGTGCACCGTGCAGATTGCCGGCGCCCAGGATCGCTCATATATCAATCCAAGCAGCGCAGGTGGTGATGGATCACCTTTCAGTGGCGCTGTGCTCACCGACGACACTTTATATATTTCCGGTATGTTGGGCTTAGAAAATGGTGCGGTTCCAAGCGACCCGCAGCAGGAAGCTCGCAATGTACTGAATGCTATTCAAGGCACATTAGAAGATGCGGGGATGAGCATGGACGATTTGGTGTATGTGCAAATCTTCTGTTCTGATGTCAGTCACTATGCGGATTTTAATGAAGTGTATCGAACCTATTTCACTCAGGAGTTTCCAGCCCGGGCCTTCATCGGAGCCGGTACTCTACTGTTCAACGCTCGATTTGAAATTCAGGCAATAGCCGTCCGTAGATAGTCGCTTTTTTTAGGGGCAGGCCAGGCCTGCCCCTTGCCCTTACTCGTTGCAAAAAATTACATCTCTGCCCTTCAGAAACAGGGTAAGTGGTTGATATTGTTACTGCTTTACGAACATCCAAACCGCCAAGGTCGGCGGTTTTCTTTTTTCTAGGATTTATAAGGACTTAAGTCATGCGCAAGTTTTCGCAGCGCCACGCTTTTGTAGTTGGTTCAGCCTTTTTTCTCGCCATTACTGCCCAGGTCGGACTCGCACAGGTATTGAGCTCTGAATCGGTTCGGCCTACTACCGCCGCGACGGAACTCTCTTCCGCGCCAGTAATCGATGGTAATGTGCTGGCTGACAATGCATGGTCGGGCATCAATCCTACCAGTGGATTTACCCAAGTGCGACCGAATGAAGGTCAGGCTGCCACTCAACGCACCGAAGTATACGTAGGTTACACCAATGACACTTTGTACATCGGTGTAATGGCTTATGACGACAATCCGGAAGCAATTCTCGTAACCGACAGTCGTCGCGATTCTCCGCTGGATGATACTGATAGTTTTCGTGTCATCATCGATGGATTGCTCGATCGACAGAACGGATATGTGTTCGGCACCAATCCTTCAGGAATGGAATTCGACGCCCAAGTTATTAACGAAGGTGGTAGCGGCGGATTCGGTGGCGGCGGCGGTGGCGCCGGTGGGTTTAACTTAAACTGGGATACCACCTGGGAAGTTGAAGCCCAAATCACCGAACAAGGGTGGAGCGCTGAATTTGCAATCCCCTTTGTTGCACTACGTTATGGTTCTGGTGATTCACAAACCTGGGGCATAAATTTCCAACGCAACATTCGACGCAACAATGAAGAGTCCTATTGGGCACCGCTGGATAGAAACTTCAATCTGAATCGTGTTTCTGAAGCAGGATTTATTGAAGGAATTGAAGTCCCTAGCCAACGATTATTGCAAGTTACCCCTTATGCACTGAGCCTAAGTGAACGAGGAGGAAACTTAACGTCTTCACAATCACGGGAAGAGTACGGCGTAGACTTAAAGTGGGGTATTACTCCGAGTCTTACGTTAGATGCCACTGTAAATACTGACTTCGCTCAGGTCGAAGTTGATGACATTCAGGTCAACCTCGACCGATTTAGTCTGTTCTTTCCTGAGAAGCGTCCTTTCTTCCTGGAAAACGCCGGTCAGTTTGCGATTGGTAATCCGCGAGAAGTTGAACTCTTCTTTAGTCGTCGTATTGGCATCAATGCTGGTGCACAGTTTCCAATTGAAGGCGGTGGACGACTGACAGGTAAGATTGGAAGCAGCACTAATATCGGTTTATTGCGCATGCGCACCGAAGGAATCGAAGGCGTAGTTCCGCAAAATGATTTTTCAGTTGTGCGTGTCAATCAAGAGCTGCCTAATCGTTCGGCAATCGGCATGATGTTTGTTGAAAGAGATGGGGATGGATCTATTAATGGCGTGCAAAGTGACGATAGGAATCGTACTTACGCAATTGATGGTCGTTGGGGAATTGGTGAATACACTGTATTCCGCGGTTGGATCTCGCAAACCGAAACTCCCGGTGTAAGCAGTGACGATATGGCTGGCGGTATTACCTGGAACTATAACGATGAAGATTGGAATTTAAATGCCGGCTATTCAGAAGTGGGCGAAAATTTCAATCCAGAAGTTGGGTTCTTGGCTCGTCGCGGTTTTCGCAAATATACGGCAGGGTGGCGCTATCGCTATCGACCCGAAAACTGGGGGCAGTTACAAGAACTACGACCTCACATGAACTACCGTGGCTATTGGGATTTCGACGGCAACCAGCAGACCGGATACTTGCACATCGATAACCACTGGGAATTTAACAGTGGTATGGAAATACACACGGGTACCAACCTCACTCAAGAAGGTGTGTTTGAGCCCTTTGAAATCGTCGATGGCGTAACTGTACCGATAGGTGACTACGAACATCAGGAAGCCCAGCTGGTTTTCTGGAGTAACCAAAGCGCGCCATTTAGTGTGAATTTTCAATCTCGCATCGGTGGCTTTTTCGGTGGGGACAGGGAAAACCTGGATTCAACAATCCGCTATCGAGTGGGTGAGAAATTCACCAGTGAGCTAACCTGGAGCCACAGTAATATTGATCTGCCGGTGCCTGGTGGTGATTTTGAAGTGGATATTGCACGCTTTCGCGCAACTTATGCGTTCACTCCACGCATGACTATTCAGACTTTGGTGCAATACAACAAGCGTGATGATGTGCTTTCGACCAACCTGCGCTTTGCCTGGTTGCAGTCGGCGAATGCTGGTCTCTATATCGTGTATAACGAAGTCGATGAAAACAATATGCTGTTTTCACCTAGAGATAATGCACAGCAGTTTGCGATTAAGTACTCGCGCATCTTAAACATCTTCAATTAAGAATTCTGCAAAGCAATATTGCGAATCTTGATTCAAGATTCCTCGAGTATCTCTACAATACCTTCTCTTATACGTTGCGTAGAGATACTCACTTCAAACAGAAACAGCACTAATCCAACGATCATGAAGAGCATTGTGCTGATAAAAAGAGTGGCGATGGGAATTGAAAGGTCGTAACTCTGCAATTCACCAAAGAACAAAGTCACAATCACCAGGCACACAAGTAAAGCAGCGCAAACGAACATGCGCAGCGACCAATTCACTAGTCTAATACGCTTCCACAGCGCCTCAACTTCAGATTGAAGTCTTGCAACATGTTCTGCGTGTTGTTCAGACACTAATCGACCTTCAACTATCCTTGCGCGATCTACTACGCGACCGAGTCTGATAGAGAGAACGTTTAGCATGCCAGCAATGCCTGCCAGTAAAAATACAGGTGCTACCGCCAGCTGAATAACTCCGGCGATTGTCTCAATAGCGTTGATTGCAGGCTCCACTTAAAGGTCTGCTTAAGAAGCTGCTCTTGCGTCTAAGTCTTTCCAGTGTCGAGCGCCATTGCCCGGTGTGCGAGTCAGGTTTATCCAAATCTCTGAAGCCGCAACGTTAGTAACCGCCGCCATCCAAAATGTGGTACCAAACAACACTTCAATGCCTACGCCCGTGTTGGACAGGAGAATTCCTAACATGATGCGCTCAGTTGCAATTGCTAGCATCAATGCCCAACTGCGAATCATCCATTCTCGGTGCGCGCCAAACTGTTTTGCGCGAATGCTAGTGTAGGCTTTGAACATGCAGAACAAAGTGTAAAAACCAAAGAACGCTGTCGCCATAGACTCATTAAATCCCTGATCACCCAAGCCCATGAATGGATAGAACACACCAATAAAGCCGCCGGAAAACGCAGCAGCTGAGCCGCAAAGTAACCAGACTCGTCCACTCCAGCGATGAAAATTGATGTAGTTTTTGCGAATGCGACGAATGAACTGCAATGGGCCAAGGGTAAAGATAAAGAGCCCCGTAATCAGATGAGCCCAGCTAGCTACAGAGTGTTGGACATAACGTCCTTCAAAAGGATTAAAGGTTTCGAGGGGATTTGAGGTCTCGACACCAGACGCTTCAACAAGAAAGTCAGCGCGGCCAAAGATGGCAACCAGGCCGGTCCAGACCAGAATAATCATGACGAACCAACCGCCAATCTCAAGTACTTTGCGCAGCGTGCGTGCAGATGGTGCGCTAAACAAGTCTTCCGGCGAAGCGCCGCCAGCAGTCATATCAGTCATTTCTTTCCCCCAAAATTCGCCAATCGCTAACCGTTAGAGTCTAGCTTAACTGTGGTGGTTAACAATTTCTATTATCGGCAGCTCCCTCAGCTTGTTGGTAGGGAAAATGGCGTGTTGGCCATTCTCAATATTTCAAAGCATCTGTTGCTGAAGCTTGTCGAAGGATAAGCTAGAATCCACCCCTCAATGCGCCCGTAGCTCAGCTGGATAGAGTAGTTGGCTTCGAACCAATTGGTCGGGAGTTCGAATCTCTCCGGGCGTGCCAAACAAAAAAGGGGTCCAATGGACCCTTTTTTTGTTTGGTATTCCCTGAGAACTTGATTCGAACTCCTCAGTTCGAAAGGAGCGAAGCTCCGCAGACGACCGAAGGTCGCCCCATCGGGGTGAAGAATTTGGCTACTAAGCCAAATTCTGAATCTATCTCTCCGTTGAATCTCAATCCTCATACCCCGCCGACGCATCAAACATCCAGCCCATAATCCACCAGCGTTCGTCATCAAAAAACAGGGTTATGGTGTTCACGCCGGTGGTGAATGGCTCACCTCCTGGTGTTAGTGAAGATTCATAACTGCTCCAGACATGTGCCATGTTGCCGGATCGGCTTACAACCCGATCAGTTTCTCTTTCGAAAAAGTTTTCCGTTCTAGGCGGGTTATCACCATGGAAGCCAGCCAAGGTCATTACATTTACAAACGGTTTACCCGTCTCATCCTTACCTGCAATTGCGACCCAGGCATCGGGGTGATGTATAAAACGGTCACGCGTCACATCGATTCTCTCGCCGGCTGGACCAGACACGATTTCATAGAATGCATCCAAAATTCCATCGATGCTGCTCACATCGCGAACATCTCCAGTCTGAGAGAATGCGGATAGGGTCCACGCACAACTCAGTATAAACATTGCAGTTCTAGCCATAATTACAATCTCCGTGGCTGAATCTAAGGTATATCAAGGAATTTAGGTGTATCTTACCCTAAGGTACACAAAGTTTATGGCTGTAACCAATTGATCTAAGAATCCGTCAAATACGTTACCCCACATGAAATTTCATCTACGGAGTCAGTCATGAATTCTGCTTCAAAATCAGCAGTACTATCTTTTCTCGCCGCTTCAACCTTGCTTACCGCAAGCACCGCGGCTGCCGAAGGTTTCTATATTTCAGGAAGCCTGGGCGCAGCGAATCAGGAGAGCTCTTCAAACTCAGGTAGCTTTACCTCTGCGTTCACCACTGGAACGGTAACTGGTGTTGAACCGCCTTTGAATATCGCGGCTGGCTCAGGCCTGAGCTGGAACACTGTGTTCGACAGCGACATTAATTTTTCCGGTGCCATTGGCTACGACTACGGTAACCTCCGGGCAGAACTGTCAGTAAGCCATCACGAAAACAATGTAAATAGACATACTGGTGTGACTGCAGCTGGCATTGATCTTTCAAATATTGATGCAGGGGTGTTGATCTCAGGCAATGTTGGGGATTTAGGTGTCTCGACTGCAGGATTAGTTGGCACGGGTGCAGGAGAAATCGAAAACACGTCAGTCATGTTGAATGGATACTACGATTTCGACTTTGAAGGCGATCTTACTCCTTATATAGGGTTTGGAATTGGCAATGTGAATACTGATGTGTCATTTGCACCGTCAGCAACTCCAATTGTGAACGATGATGACACCGGCTTCGCTTGGCAATTTATCGTGGGTGCAGATTATATGATTTCAGATTCGCTCTCATTTTTTGGAAACTATCGTTATGTTTCTGCTGACGAAGCGACGGTCAACGTTAGCTTAGTGCCAGCAACTTTGGAAATTGATAACGATTTTCAAATATTTGAATTAGGATTGAAGTTCTCGCTTTAGTTCATCTCAAGACAAAAAACCCACCTATGGTGGGTTTTTTTATGCCCGCGAAAATATTTCTCATAATGCTTGAGTTTTTTGATATCTAATTATTTTAATCACAACATTAGCAAGCAATCTGCATTATTCTGTTGTAACTTAAGCCTCCTCGTATTCAATAATAAAAATAGTTCCAGAGATTTCCACAGTTCCACTAATTTTCATAACAAGAAAAGAAATATGCTATCCAAGAAAAAAATATTGCTCATCGCATTTGCCTCAATCCCGTCATTTACCTATCACGCACAACAACCTCTAAATACCGATGCATTCGAATGGTACTGCAGTTTCGATGGTTCGGAATTGCCTTCAGATTTATATGGTTTCGCGTCTGATAACGCGGCATCTTCCGCTTTATCTCAAGTGCTTAGACATACCGGGTTAGCACAAAATTTTGTTATCCAAGCGGCTAATGTTGATAACGCTGTTGCTGTAGTAAATGAGAACGATCGCTACATTCTTTATAACCAGGATTTCATGTTACGGATCGCCGATGTAGAACGAGATTGGGCTGCCATAAGTGTATTGGCTCATGAAGTAGGCCATCATCTGCAAGGTCACACTCTGCAACCTGGTGGATCCAGACCGCCAATCGAGCTAGAGGCTGATCAATATTCTGGATTCGTCTTGCAGCGCATGGGAGCAAGTCTTGACCAGGCTCAAGCGGCAATGAAGAGTCTTGCGCCAGATTACGGATCTGACACACATCCTGGACGGAGTGCACGTTTGGCTGCGATTACTAATGGCTGGGTATCTTCATGTGAATTGGGTTTGCAAGCAGGCGATGATGGCTCCGCATGCAGAGTGTCAGTACCTGATCCCGTCGACCCACCACCTCGGCAAGTAGAACAGCCTAGCACTGGTGGTAGCAGTTCTGGCGGCGAGTTGGACTACAGCCTAGAAGCCTATTTCGGAGAGGTTGAACTCGAAGCCGGATTTATTCCTGATCCATACACCTTGGATGTGACCAGCGGTGGATCAGTAGATGCGAGTTATATAGGCGGTGAATGTAGAGGATATGCCGCTGAAGCTCCTGATTTTCAATTAACCTGGAGTGGTGATTCATCACTCTTGAGAATACTGTTTGCAGCGGAAGGTGGGGTCGGGGATACCACGCTTCTCGTCAACCTGCCAAATGGAGATTGGGCGTGTAATGACGATGGACCAACGACTGGTTTGGATCCTGTTGTGTCTATCGACTATCCAGCTGAAGGAGTTTTTGATATCTGGGTAGGAAGTTATAGCGAAGGGGAGAATGTTCAAGGCACTTTGTCGGTCACAGAACTAGAGGACTGACAAATCAATCCTCAGATTAGAGATTGAATCTTGAGGATTTGCCCCAACTTTGGGTTGTCAGTGAACACATAACCCAACTTACAGAATAGTATAAAGAGGAATTACGATGGCCCTTATCGACTTCAGCGCAATTAAGGAATTGATAGGTGACAGTACCAGTTCAAAAGATAAACAAGAACTTTTCAAAGAAGTACTGCTTTTAGTGTTGGCCAGAGCCACGCGAGCTGATACAAACGTTGAAGCAATTGAAGTTGCTCATGTGCAACAAGCACTGAAAGAAGTTACTGGAGATGATTTTAGTGAGGCTGACATTCTCACGGCGGCTTCTTCAGAAGTATTTGAAAAGCAGTCTTTGGAACGAACTCTGTCAAACGCTACCGGCAAGCTCACAGATGAAGATCGGGTAACCATTCTGGCTTGTCTGGCAGGCATCATTAAGAGCGACACCCATATTCGTTATCATGAGCTCGAGTTTTTCGATCATGTTGCAACCGCTTTGCGTGCGACGCCTTCAGAAATAGCAGGACTTCTAGTTAGTAGCTAATAATAAGCAGCTAACTCCCGCAACGCTCATTCTACTCTCTGGGGTCGGCAGCTAATTTTCGTTATCTGGCGGCCCCAAAAATTCCTACGTAAGCCCCATAATTCCTACAATTCTTTCGCTAATGTGAATAGACATTCGTGTCGTAATTCACCATGCTTAGAAAGCATTCATACTCGGTTCTCACAGGTAGTTTGTAGTGGAATTAGGCATCGGTAAAACTCGCGAAATCATGGACAGGGCGGAGATCCAAGAGATCCTGCATTCTGCGTTGATTCACGAGTGGCCTTTTAGCTATTTGTCGATGGTACGGAACCATCTCAATTCCCATTCGACTAAACTCTATGGTGTTGACCCAGAAGCAGGCTCTCTTACCGTCAGTGGCGATATTCTGGATGCGCTGCAAGATTCCTCTTCCGACACGATGTTCTTTCGAGCGAGAAGTGGCGGCATATCTGTAGTGTTCAAATCGTCACTTATCATGCCAGAAGGCACGACGACTTTTATCAAGAAGCCCAAATTCTGTGAATTCGAGTTTCCAGAATCTCTCCAATACTCTCAGCAACGCAAAGCTATCCGCATCAATCTCAAAGATCGTCAGGACATTCCCGTGACCTTGTTCGTTAATTTGGGTGTGCGCTACCAAGGCAAAGTTGTAGATATCTCAGAAACAGGCACCAAAATTGTGTTTGAAGGAGATCTGGCGAGCCAACTGGAAGGATCGGAAATCATCACTGATTGTCAGATGCTAATGCCAGATGAATCCTATATCGAAAATCGAGTACGCGTATTGGGTGTTACTTATGACGAGCAGTCTAAGATGAGTTATCTGCGTTGTGAGTATGTTGAAACCAATATGAACAGTGAAGCGCAGATCAAGAAATTAATTTCAGATGCAATTGATGATTTGAGTCTGCAAGAAGTGGCGCTGGCCGTTTAATCCCTATCTCTATTTCTTACGTTTCGATCAGAAACCAAATCCTAGAGCGATGCCAGCAACAATTGCGTCTTCGTGGCCGTCGTGCCAGTCCCAATGGAGTTGGGGAGCAATGGTGAATCCGTTGTATTCGTATTCATAAATGAAGCCAACGCGTGATACAAAAATCGTTTGGTCATCTACCCATTCATAGCCTGGTCCAATCTGCAGGATGAAGTGATTGCGGATATGAATATCCGCTACTGCAAGAACTGTAGTCGCATCGAGCTCACCAAATGCATGTTCGATCACAAACCCAAGCCCCGTTAACTGATTAACGCGATATTCCATATCGATGCCGATGGTGTCGTAGTTTCCCTGGCCATCAATCCGTGTGTCTGCGATTAACGATGAAATATGGAAAGGAGCATGCAACCAGTTGTGTCCGCCCTCAGCAAAGGAAGTGCTAGGAGCTACGAGTACAAAGACTAATAGAGAGATCTGTAATGATTTCATTCCACTCACCAACTGCATCATTCGTGTAATGAATTGCAGAGTGTTTAGTTAGAGCAACTTTGAACTCTTCAAGTACAAGAATGCACAGTCCTGCTTCATTTTCAGGATGTCTGAGGGAATTACGACAGAGTTTAGAATTCTAAATAGGTGAAAGTGGCGGGGTATTAGCGCTTACGACGGGATTTACTGCGTTCTGCTTTGTGCAGATCTAATAGGTAGTTATCCAGAGCATCATATTGCTTCGCCCATAGTTTCTTGAGTTCGAGTATCCAGCCACTGATTTCATTAATGCCTGCTTGGTTGATGCTGTAGAGTCGCTTCTGTGCGAGTTTTTTCATTTGCAGGACTTCAGCTTCGCGCAAGACTTTTAGGTGCTGTGAAATAGCTGGCGGGCTAATGGAAAAATTGCCCGCAATGTCGGTCGCTGTCATTTCTCCCGAGGTCGCAATGAGGGTCACGATATCTCGGCGAGTAGGGTCAGAAAGTGCGGCGAATGCGTTCATGGCCAGTCATTATATAAGAAGATACTTAATTAAGTAAAATATTAAATAATACTGTATAAAAATTAGTCAATCAGAATCAGCGGCAGAAAAGTGAATGACTTTGGTAAATGATCTAGATCTGAAATTGTTCAGTAATAATTGATGTTTGAAGACAGCAAACCGCTAATTCCCGTTGGTTTTAAGCGGCTGTGTTCTGGTCATAGCCACCGATAAATACGATAATCCGTGGGCTCTGCATCCGAATTTCGGTCATAATGGCTCGCACTCTATAGAGCCGGACCTGTAAGTGTGGGCAGGTCAAAAAATAAAGCTCAAATGTATCTGCTTTGATATTGAATAGGAGAAACCAATGTTTCGTACTCTCTTAAAACTCACTGGTCTAGGCCTAGTCATCACAATGGCTACTTCCGCCATTGCTCAGACTAATTTTTCCAGTGCACATCATGACTATCGCGTTGTGCCTGTGGTTGAAGGCTTAGTGCAACCCTGGTCTATGTCTTGGTTACCAGGCGGTGACATGTTGGTAACAGAAAAGCCTGGCCGTCTGCGTATCGTTCGCAATGGAAATTTACTGCCAGAAGCTGTTCCTGGTGTGCCAGAAGTGTTCTACCGCGGACAGGGTGGTTTGTTCGAAGTAGTTCCTCACCCAGAATTCAGCAGCAACAACTGGGTATACCTGACTTACTCACGAGTTGAAGGTGATACTTCAGTGACTGCTATTGCGCGCGGTGTGTTTGAAAATGATCGCTTGAATAACACTACTGAAATTTTTGCGACTCAAGCCGAAGGTTTCGGTCACTACGGTGGCAAGCTCGTGTTTGATGGCAACGGTTATATGTTTTTGACTGCTGGTGACAGAATGGCACCACCTGTAGGTGATCGTGATGAGCTAATGGCGCACCCAGCGCAAGATCTTAGCAATCACAACGGCGTAGTTATTCGTTTGCATGATGACGGTCGTGTGCCAGACGACAATCCGTTTGCTGGAGAGCGTGGTGCACTTCCTGAGATATGGAGCTACGGACATCGTAGCCCTCAAGGTTTGGCAATTCATCCGGAAACAGGTGATTTGTGGGAAACCGAACATGGCCCGCAGGGTGGTGATGAGTTGAATCGCATTGAGCCAGGTAATAACTATGGCTGGCCAGTAGTTGGTCGTGGCGCCAACTACGGTGAATTTGGCCGACCTATTCATGTGGGTATTGCAGAAGAAGGAATGGCAAACCCAACTCGTTTCTGGGTGCCTTCTATTGCAACATCCGGTTTGATGATTTACTCCGGTGACAAATTCCCATTATGGTACGGCAGCATTTTTTCGGGCTCGTTGGCAGGTGAGCAGCTAGCGCGACTGCACATGGACGATAGCTATCGCAATGTAGTTGTAGAAGAAACTTTAGCCTACGGCATTGGTCGTATTCGTGACGTTCGCCAAGGTCCAGATGGTTATATCTACCTGGCGATTTCTGACCGTGAA
This sequence comes from uncultured Pseudohongiella sp., assembly GCA_965262465.1. Taxonomy (GTDB): domain Bacteria; phylum Pseudomonadota; class Gammaproteobacteria; order Pseudomonadales; family Pseudohongiellaceae; genus UBA9145. Next base: position 1,033,080 of record OZ253535.1, read on the forward strand.
GGCGCAGAGACTGCAGTAGTAAGACTGGAACCTGCAGACTAGTTTCTACTCGAAACAAGTTGTTAAAAGGGGCTCATTGAGCCCTTTTTTGTGCGCTGCGGAAAAGCCAAATGACACTAACACGTTGATTGTTAATAGATTTTTTAAGCATTATTTTGTTCTTTTTCGGAACATGCTACAAAGCATGGGTGTGATTGTGTTGAATGGATTTAGGTTATGGCCAAATCGGCAGCAGAGCATTTGAATGCTGATAAACAACCGAAAATGGTTGTACTTGATAAAGACTTTGCCGGCGTAAAGAAAGGGCAGATGTTGTTTGTCGCCACTCCAAAAATTGTGGCGGACTACATTTCAAAAATTCCTTTCGGTGAGACTCGGACTATCGAGCGGATGCGCAGAGAGATGGCCAGGCGTCGAAAGTGTGATGCATCATGTCCAGTGTCCACGGCAATTTTTATTCGTATAGCTGCTCAGTCAGCTATTGATGAAATGGAGGCCGGTAAATCAACCGATCAGGTCATTCCTTTTTGGCGTTTGCTAACCAGTGCAGACAAGATTGCCAAGAAGCTCTCAATTGATCCGCATTGGATCGATCAGCAGCGCGAGCTAGAAGTAGCTTAAAACTACACACCTGACTCTTTGTCGGGATTCATCCTCGTCATTCGTCTCCTTTGTAAGTAATCTACTTACAAAGGAGACGTTGTATGAACCTCAAGAAGTTGAAGCAGGCGGAAGCTGCATTTTTAGCACAATACCCAGAAGGCTTTAAGCATCCGGACATGGTTGCCATCGGCAAGAAGCACAAGATGGACAGCATGATTGAGCAAGTGCAGGAGAGTTTCGCGAAACCTCGCTTTAAAGATTCCACTGCGATTATTGACGACATGGTGCGATTCATAGGTCGTTCTTCCATGGTGTCTATGTTCGAAAAACCTAAGTTTCGCGACTTTGCAAAGTCCCTCAATTCTGCTGAAAAAGAGGCATTGGCTTCTGGCCTCCGAAATCAACTTCATGGCAATGAACAGAAGGGCTTTGAGATGGTGTTATCCATTCTTCAGAGTCGAAAGCTTGCCAAGTGGTCTTTGATTAGCATCTTACCTGTTTACTTTCGTCCGCAAGATGATGTTTTTGTGAAACCCACGACGGCGAAAGGGGTTATTCAGGAATTTGAACTAGAAGGACTTGTATACAAACCGCAACCGAGTTGGGAATTTTATGCTGCCTATAGGGATGAGATCCTAAAGATGAAGAAGAAAGTGAGGAAATCATTGTCACCCAACAATGCAGCATTTACTGGATTTCTGATGATGGCTATGCGGGCTTGATTGGCAAGTCTTAACTGCTGGCCGATTGTTTCTGAAAGTACTCAATGGGCTTCAATTCATTCGGATCGAAAGCTTTTGAGTATTTCTGCTGCACTGTAGAATCAGTGGGGCTCTTTTTATTAAGAACCGCATTCGTTATACGAATTGCGATTATCACAATTAGGGAAAAGATCCCGATACCTAGTGCGGACGCCATGCTGCCGACTTGAATCATAATTGCGAGTCCAATGATCGAAAAAGCTAAGCCCAGATACAATGCTCCAAAGGCACCTGCATCGTATACATCATCATAACTGTCATCTTCTCTAACAATTAGATTTACTGCCTGGCCAGTTTGATACTTCAGTGTACTGCTGCCGCCTTCACTGGCTCGCTCTCGATGCAAGGAGCCGTCAGATTTCTGATATTCGAAAACTGGATAAAGCGTCTCTTTGATTTTTTGCGTTTCTTTACCATCTACAGTTTTGGTTTTTACTCTTCGCTGTAATACTGCTCCAACTACAGTTCCAGGAATTCGTTTGCCAGATAAACGCGAGACAATAAACAGTAAGCAGAAGCCTATGCCTACCAAAAACAATACCGCGCCCAAGAGGAATGAGAACGCAAAGGCCTCTGAAAACACGGCCTGAATCATGAGTTCGATATAGCTAGCAATTTGTTCCATTTAACTTTTCCGATTGATGAGCAGTAGAATAGAGATTCTTAGCAGCTTCATATCACAATAAATAAGAAAGTTTGGAGCAGAGAATGAATTCTAGACTGAAATCCTCCCACGCCATAGCTTGCGCGCTATGCTTCCTGATTGTATCTCAGGCCCAAGGCCAGCCTGCCGGTGTTCAAGCGGAAATCCATGGCGTACGAAATGATTTGCCCCGACCTTATTCAACGCAAAGAGACTGGGGGGAGTTGCCCGCAAACACGTCGGCATGGGCTGCGGTGACAGCCGTGGAGCCCTCGCCAGATGGGCAATACATCTACGTCGTACATCGGTGTTTCGAAAATTCTTGTGAAGATCGACCCGAAGATCCAATTCTGCAAATGGACTACGACGGAAACCTGCTTAGAAGTTTTGGCGCGGGTCTGTTCATATTTCCCCACGGCGCAACTGTAGATCATGAAGGGAATCTTTGGGTGACGGATGCTAGAGCTAATGATCGAATTGGCCATCAAGTATTCAAATTCAGCCCTGAAGGCGAAATACTGATGACATTAGGCGAACGCGGAGTAGGTGGAAGCGGGCCTAACAGACTTTATTGGCCCAATGACGTAGTCGTGGATCCAAGAGATGGTGATATTTTTGTAGCGGAAAGTCATCGCAATGGAATGAACAACCGCATTGTTCATTTTGATAGCGATGGCAATTATTTGAATGAGTTTGGTGAGAAAGGAGCGGGTCGCGGGCAACTAAGTGAGCCTCACACCATAGCTATGGACTCAAGAGGAAGGCTCTTTATTGGCGATAGAGAAAACAATCGCATCCAAATTATGACGCAGGAAGGTGAGTATATAGATGAATGGGTGCAATTTGGTCGGCCCAGTGGCATCTTCATCACTCCTGACGACACGATCTATGTAGCAGACTCTGAGTCAGGTCCGGATACTGGCGCTTTGGAACTAATGGGAATCATGAAAGGCATTCGCATTGGTTCTGCCGTGGATGGCACTGTGCATTCATTTATTGAAGATATGGAACCACTCAGGGACGATCACTCCGGAGCTGAAGGCGTTGGGGTGGATCACAATGGCAATGTATATGGTGCAGTTGTGCGCCGGCGAATGCTGGAACGTCACGTCTTGCCGAACTGAAAACCTGGCAATGAATAAAGATGCAGCACTCTAGTTTCACTTACCGTATTGCCCAGCAATACGATATTCCTTCCATCATTGCTTTGATGCAGCTTTCCATTGAAGAGAATATGAAAGCGTTTTTAAGTAAAGAAGAGATAGAAGCAGCGAAAGAAACCATGGGAGTCGATCAAACCCTGATTGATGATGGGACTTACTTCCTGATAGAAGCTGAAGAGAATGGCGAAAAGGTACTGGTTGGCTGTGGCGGCTGGGGTAAAAGACGCACGCTCTATGGCGGAAATCACACGAAGGGCAGGGACGATAGTCTGAGTAATCCCAATACCGAAGCAGCGAGGATTCGTGCGATGTACACTCATCCACAATGGACACGCCGTGGTATAGGCGGGCTGCTAATTGAGCTCGGTGAACAGGCTGCTCGTGATGCCGGATTTTCAAAAATGGAGTTAGGTTCCACTGTGGCTGGGGAAGCTTTATATCTGGCTAAAGGGTATAAGGAAGTGAGTCGAGAGAATCACATAGGAGAAAACGGTTCAGATAACTTGGTGATCAAGATGGAGAAAGCGCTTTGATAAATGGAGTCAGCTATGAATAGGTCAGCACTAGCCGATCGATTTGTCAGTTACAGCGATGCATTGAGTGTGTTCCCGTTTGTGCAGACAGTAGCATTCTCTACTGCGTTGTCCGATCCAGATGTACGCTGTTCCATTGCCGATATCTGGACTTTTCTCGTAGCAGGGAATCTGGTCTTTGCAGTGGTTATTTCTGCGGCCATCGCCATGCTGCGTCGCTCCGAGCTCTCGTTGCGCGCCGATACTGAAACCGACCCAATGGTGTCGACCTATCTTAGGCGGCTACATATAGCACGCTACTTCATTATTTGGGCAGCGTTTATCTATCTGGCGTTCAGTGCCTACTCCGCCACATTTGATCCAATCTGTAGTCTCTAAATTCACCGCACAAAAAAGCCCGCTAGTGCGGGCTTTTTTGAATTCTTGTGAGTCTTAAAATTTAGAACGTGGTTTGAACCTTGAACGCTATGTCCATTCCACTGCCGTTACAGTAGTCCTCAATCTCTTCAACAATACCTAAGGCAGTGGCGCCAACAAAGCGAGTTCGCTTACGACACCACTCGGCATCGGTAATATTGTTGGATTCAAGACGGAAAGTAACATTACCAAAAGCGACTTTTTGAATGTAGGCGTTGAGACGCGGAGCTTCAATAAACTCTTCGATATCATCTACGTCGATTGACTGGCGACCAGTGCTTCCATTGGAAGAATTGGAGTAGAAGAAACCGTAGGTAAGTCCATAGGCAGTTAAGTCATGGCGAAAGCCAACATTGGCCTGCCAGCGACCGTTGTTGCGCTGACGTCGCTTGATGCCTAAGAATGGATCGATGTACTCAGAATCTCTGAGACGAACACCAGTGGTTAACAGAGCATTAGAAATGCCGAACGAATCAAGCTTGGTGCTCATATCCAGGTTAAGGCCATAACGCTTGCCGTCACCAATATTGCCGCGAGCCGATTCTAAATCGTCTGGGCCGGTAGAAACGTCAATGCGATCAATATGATCTTCAACGTCGCGATACCAGAACTGCGAATTCACTACACCCAAATCATTAGGCAAACGCATTTCAAGATTTAGCTCATAACGCCAAGACTGTTCTTGTCGAATGTCAGGGTTACCAGCCTGGGTGTTCTGATCTTCGTCACCGCCATCAATCGTTGTGCTGAAATCTGAGAAGCTAAGCTGTTCAACGTCTTTGCGTACACCAGCGCGAAGTTGCAGGCTGGGAGTAATATCGAATCGGTAATCGAAACCAGGGCGGAAGAAGCTGAATTCGCGCTTGTTACTAACGTCGCCAGTTTGCTCAATGGTGGACATCTCCATTACCAAAGAGCTTTCCAACGACATCTTGGAGTTAATCTGCCAGTTGTGATTGGCAAATGGCTCGTAGCGCAATTCTTCAACGGTGGAATTTGCGTTGTTTACTTCTTGTGGCACTAAATTGCCAAACAAAGGAGAAGTTTCACCGTCAGTTGCCAGCCCTAAACGCAGGCTGTTGTCACGAATAGTTTGTGCGCCTTCAACTCCTAGCTCTAAACCCTGAGCGTCAGCCAAATCCAAGGTGTAGGAGGTACGTAAAATTCGTTCTCTGTCGCGGCCACCATTTTCAGTGAAGAGGTTCGGCAGCAATTCTTCGCCATCTCGGTCGAAACGCGTGCGCGTTGAGAGGGAGTCGCGATCGTTTACGATAAATAGGGCGCGGTAAGTGTCACCATTATTGAAGTCGTATTCGAAGTCACCACCGATTTCCCAGGCATCCCGCGAGTTGGTGTTGTCATCATATTGGCGACGCAGAGCGTTGTTTGTAACGTCGAAAATGTTTCGATTTGTTCGGTCTGGCACGTCGCCACGGGTTTCATACATACCGTTTAGCTGAACGACACTGCGATCGAATTTGTAGCCCAGATTAAGGCTGGTTTGGAATTGAGTTTCGTCACGGCGACGAGACTCGTTACGCACTTCCAGTAGTTCACCATACGGTGCATAACTGAATTCACGGCTTTCCCATGCGCGATAACGTGGGTCTGCTTCTACACTGAACAAGTAGTTGAAGTTGCCTGCTTGTCCGGTATGTGAAAATTGGCCGCCAGGATCCATTGTGCCGTCTTGGCGATAATCGCTGCGCACTTGCATAGTCGTGCTGGAACGGGATGCATCGTCGAGTAGAACTACATTGACGATTTGGCCACTGCCGCGCACATCTAACTCTTCTGATGTGCCACGAATAATTTCGATGCGGTCTACCTGGTCTGCTGAAATTCTGCTGAGTTGGCTGCGACCTTCATTATTCTTGCCAGTGATGCGCTGACCATTAATCAGTACTTCGCCAGCACCTGATCCAAGGCCCCGGCCACCGCGGTTACCGCGCAGTGCCAAGCCGATGCCAGGAATACGGTTGAGCATGTCATTAGCTGATACCGGAAAGAACTCTTCGAAATAAGAAGCTGGATAAACGATAGTGGAATCGTCGGCGGGATCTTCTTGAGGAAGAAGTTGCGGCTGCTCTGCTGCCAATTGAACAGGCAGAACTAATGCTCCCAGCACTATGAGGCACTTAAATTTGGCACAAAACTGCTTGGCTCGGGACAATCCGATCATTTCTCTATACATCATGATATTTTCTGGCCTCAGCTTTCCTTGCTCGATGCGCTGTGAGCGCCAGCGGTGTTTCTAAATCGTGAACCTATTATATCGACCGATAATTCGAGACTTTGTTACATTTTGTAGGGATATACCGTGAAACTGGTCTCAAATGTGGCAAATCTGTGGCAATCCACTCAAAACCAGCATTTCTGCCTAGTTAAACGACAGATTGGAGCAATTGGACCACTCTGCCGATGTCCTCTTACTGGTTTGAAAAGCAATAAATTCCACATACACTGACCGCCGTGAACGAACGCCAGGCTCCTGTACTTCTCTTTCCCACTCACTATCTGGGCAACTTCATCCTAGGACTTCCTTGGGTGGTTAGCGTGCTGCGCCAACATCCGCAGGCATTGGTTGTACTGGATGGTCAATTTGAGGCGATGGCGCGGCTCGTTCTTAACGAAGACGCCAATTTATTACTCTATCCCCGCAAAGAAATTTCCAAATGCCAGAAAGTATTGAGCCGCGCTTCTTACTATTGGCGATTCATTCGAGATCTGCGCCGCCGGGGCAGCAATGTCATTTTGGATCTTGAAGGTGAACGGTTTACTGGTGTTTTAGCGCGACTCAGCGGATGTACTTATCGAGTGGGCCCAACTGGCAAGAGAGCCGAGTCGTTTTACACCGACATTCGAGATTTGAATTACCAAAACCATCGCTTCAATGCTTTCGGAGAGATCGTTGACGGGTTTACCGATGGCACGCGACCCGAGAGCCGGTTCCAATTCGATATCGATAAACGCAGTCATGAGACTGTCATAGACCTTTTGCGAAAATGGGATCAAAGCAGACCGCTGGTGGCTATACATCCTGGCGCCAGTGTCGCTTACAAGCTCTGGCCCAGGGCGCATTTCGTCGAGTTAGTGAAACTGCTCCATGAAAAAGGCTGTCAGGTGGCCTGGGTAGGTGCGGGTCAGATGGATTGCGAGATTATCGAAGATATCACTTCTCAGTTAGGCGATATCGGAACTATCAATTTATGTAACCGTCTAAGCTTTGTAGAACTCACTGCACTTTACACGCGCTGTTCTCTCTTTGTTGGGGGTGACAGTGGGCCGATGCATTTGGCAGCGTCAACCGGTCTACCGGTATTCGCGTTATTTGGTCCTAGTGATGAGTCAATTTGGGCACCGCTTGGCGACAACGCCCATTTGGTGAGAAGCAAACAACCCTGTGGCGAGCAATGCAATGCTTTCCGCTGTGATTTTGAGTATCGGTGTATGCAAACTTTGCAGCCTTCAGAAGTGATTACAGAAATCGAGGGACAACTCCCTGATTTACAAGCTGTACCCGTTCCAGAAAAGGAGCCGGTGCGAGCAGCAGCAATGTACTCGAAGCTCCCGGTGAGTGCTTACATTATTACTTTCAACGAAGCCGAAAACATCGGTGCCTGTCTTGATCGTTTAGTGGAGTTCGATGAAGTAGTTCTCGTCGATAGCGGCAGTACTGACGGCACGGTAGAAATTGCTAATCAATATGAGAACGTAAAAAGCTCATACAATGAGTGGGCAGGGTTCAGTGCGCAAAAATCCCATGCACTAAATCTTTGTGAGAACGAGTGGGTGCTCAATATTGATGCCGATGAAATTCTCTCCGACGCCTATTTAGATGAGGTCAGACGAGTCGTCGCAGAAAACAAAGTTGATGCGCTGGAATCGAGTCGTACTTTGAGACGTTGGGGAGCAGAACCGAAAAGTTTTGAAACCCGCGACCGTCTAATCCGATTGTTTCGTAAGGGCGCTGGTAAATACTTGCCACGTCGAGTGCATGAAAGTATTTCTATTGATGGCGTGATCGAAAAAACTGATGCAGAAATTCATCACTTCGAGAATTTGACCTATACCCAGCGCATAGACAAAGCAAACCGTTACAGCCAAGCCAAAGCAGAAGATAAATATGAGAATGGAGATCGGGGTTCAATATTCATTCTGATTTTTATTTTCCCGATATCTTTTATTCAATCCTATATCTTTAAAGGCAACTTCTTAGATGGAGTAGACGGGCTGTTAAGCAGCATGAATACGGCGTTCTACAAGTTTATGAAGTATGCGAAGCTGTATGAATTGACTAAGGGTCGCCATAAGAAATAGCGGTAGCGCTTGAAACACTCTCACTTTTGCCAAAGTCCCCCAGTGTTCTTTCATTGAGATAGTCGTTATGACAAGGCGAACTAAGTTCATTATCGTTGCTGTTGTTTGTCTGCTTTCAATTATCTTCTTGCTCTCTGACCTGCAACACGAAAATAGAAATCTAGACGAAATCGCTATTGCTCAAAGCAGTCCAAGTGGCAATGATGTGACGTTGGTTTCCTCCAGTAGTGGTTCTACTACACCCAGATTCATCGCTTTGTCTCCTGGTTCTTCCCAGGAAGAGCTTGAATCAAGATTCGATCAATATATAAACATTCTTGATGAAATAGGATTTCGAGTCAGTGAGGCCCAGTTCGAAGAAGCATCAAATGAACTAGAGTCTTTAGAATTGAGGTTGAACCAGTTGAGTAGTGACGATAAGTTTTTGTTCGTTACTTATATGGTCAATTACCTGCAAAATAATCCTATAAATCCGGAATCCTTAGTGGCGTTTAGTACCGCTTGGAATAATCTTTCTCTTGATCCAGAAATAGAACTAGCAGCCGCAGAGCTTCTGGGTCCTCAGTTTCTTGAAGAATTCGAATTCGAATTAGCCATAATTCAATTTGAAAGGATTTTGGATAGGAATGGGTTGCTTAGTGAGAGTCAAGCTGTGGGAATGGCAGAGGCTCAGTTCGCGATGCAGAATTATCAATCTGCTATTGCTTTGCTTGAAGAGTCTCTCTCAGATGATTCTCTGCAAGTAAACAATAGGAAAGTATATTCATTATTGTTCGAATCCTATTTTAGAACAGGTGAATACAACCGAGCAGAGAGAATAGGTCTTCAGGTGTTGGAGATTTCGGATGATCTTCAAGACTGGATAGATATGGCTTCGTTTTATGAGGCCACGAATGAGAGTCAAAAGCTAGACAATCTGCTAAAAGAGGCGGAACGGCTGGGGTACTTAGACAGAGATGGAAACTGGGTGAGATAGCCAATGAATAGTAGTGCTGTCTATGGAACAACCTCTTAGATTCTATTGCAACTACTTACTGTCAATGCTCAACGACTTTACATAGTCACCAATTTGTTTTTCGACTTGTTCTTCGCCAATTTCCAATAGCATTAGCATGTTGCGCAATATCATCAGGCTGGATTCCAATAGCTCTGGGAATACATGGTTCGCTCCGAGAGAAATTAGCTCATCATAGTGGTCGTGGTTTTGGCATCTTACGATCATTCTCACATCACGATCTTGCTGCCTTATGCGGGTAACCGCGGCTTTTCCTTCTTCAATTGATTTGAAAGTGAGGACTACCAAGCTCGCTGTTTTCAGATGACATAGATTCAGAATCTCGACATTGTTGCTATCGCCATAAACAACATTTTTGCCTCGTTTCCGGGCTGCCTCGACTATTTCAATGTCCTTTTCGATTGCGATGTAATCGATACCGTTGAGCTCCAGTGATTCGGCCAACAGCGTACCCAATCGTCCATAACCACCGATGATGACGTGCTTTTCCAGGTGAAGGTTGATTTGGGAGTGGGCACTCATAGCTTTGCCATCGCTGGAAAATTTCTTGCCGAGGTGTACAGAGTTTCGGATCAAGAAGGGGCTGGCGATCATGCTGAATATAGCAATGATGATTATGAATGATGCCTGATCAGGGGGAATCACTTCGTTGACCAGAGCCAAAGTCATTAACGCTAAACCAAACTCACCTGCTTGCGCGAGATTCAGTCCCACTGATACGGCATCGCTTGCGCTATATCGTAGAAACTTAACGACAGCCGCCACTGCCAAGCACTTGGTGAGGATAAGACCAGCGGTAAACAATAAAATCCTTGGCCAGTAGTCGACCAGCAGGGCCAAGTCCAGATTCATCCCAATCGTAACGAAAAACAGACCTAGAAGAATATCTTTAAAAGGGCGTATGTCGTTTTCAATTTGATACTTACATGGTCCTTCCCCGAGCATCATGCCGATTAGAAAGGCACCCAATGTCATGGAAAGGTGAAATAAATGAGTCAGCCATGCAGCAAGTAGCACAATTGCTAAAGTAGTAAGGACAAATATTTCTTGAGAGTTACTTTTGCTGACTTCGCTGTAGATTGGCGGAAGTATCCAGATGCCTACCGCCACTAGGATTGCAATCAAAATTGCTGAATTGAGTGCTGCTGTACCGAGCGCTGTTGTCAGATTACCTTCACCGCCTGATGCGAGTACAGGAACCAATATCAAAAATAACACTGCCACTAAATCTTGTAATAGAAGTACTCCAACAGACAGTTGCCCATGCAGTGAATGCAATTGACGATTATTGGAGAGCTCTCGGGTGACAATAGCGGTAGAAGAGAGTGCAAGACTGCCGGCAATGATAATTGCTACTGCGGCGCTGGTTGCCCAGAAATATACCGCGAAGAAAAATATGGCAGTACAAACGATGACCTGAAAGCTGCCCACTCCAAACACGGCGAAGCGCATGGACAACATTTTTTTGAGACTGAATTCCAGGCCCAGTGCGAACAGCAGGAACACGACACCGAATTCAGCGATAAAACTAAACTGAGTTGGGTCGGGAATTAGAGTAAGTCCCGAAGGTCCGATCAACGCGCCGACAATGATATAGGCAACGATCGTTGCCATATTGAAGCGACGAAGAATCAGCACTCCGACAAGAGAAAGAGTAATGATTGTCAGATACTGCTGAAAGAGATCCTCTGACATTCTACGTGCACCTATTCCTAAAGATTGGAGTCAGTTCAGATACCTATATCCTGAAACTGAAAAGCCAGAGTACAACAAAGTCATACTCTGGCTTTTGACATGAGATAAAGAGTTTACAGAGAAGTTTCGTAAGTAGAGAACTTGTCAGAATACTCACTGCTAGGGTCAGAAAGATGAGCAGCTAAGTTGGCCCTGTCATCAAGCTGCACTTTTAAGAAAGCTAGAACAAATCTTGCCAAGGTCGCTTTTTCGGAAGCGCTGTTGGTGACAAACATGTGATCACCTTCTGCTAGCTCCATATAAATCTTATTGCTGCCTACACTGTCATACACAAGCTTTGCATGAGCATCTGGTGGAGCAACTTCGTCGGCCGCAGAAGCGATAACTAATGCCGGTGCACTTACACCGCTGTAGTCACCACTAAATGACTGACCGGGTTCGCAGCAATACAGCGCTAATGGGATCACCGCGGCAATGCTATCGCCTAGTTCTGCAGCGGCAGCTAGCGATGCACCACCACCCATTGAATGACCCATAATCGCGATCTTTTCTGGGTCAATCTTGTTGTTAACAGGTGCGGCACTGTTTTGGTTTTCCGCTTTAATGAAATCAACTGCGGCTACAAGTGCGTCTGCTCTAGCGGCCAAGCTGTCAGTCGGCGTATTGGTTTCCAAAATAAATACGGAATAGCCAAGAGAGGCTAGGGCAGGTCCCCACCATTCGTACATCGAGGCATTGGCGCGGAATCCAGGGACGAAAGCAACGGCACCGTTGGGTGGATCGAAACTTAGGGTCAGTGGGTAGAAGACCATGGCCCCAGCAAATGCATCACTGCTCACTTCGGGCTCGTATGTGCGCACTTCATAAATGCGTTCATCAAACTCGCGGCCAGCAGCCATGCCAACTAATCGCCCTTCCGGACGGTACCGGCCATCGCTGTTGTCCTGAGCAATGCTTGTAGCAGGAAATGCTAATAGGCTGACGATGAATGCCAGGCTTGCGGTCCAAAGGACTCTTTCTCTTAATAAGGTCATTAAGCAACACCTCTAGGCTGTTCTAGTTGTTCTTGTGGCTCAAATATAGCAGACGAAATTGAGCAGAGAAACTCGATCGCGCGGGCGTATTTGCTGGCCCGCAGCCCATTGGACCTCGCTGGTGAGAGTCTATATGCTCTGGTTTCCACAAATAGAGGTAGAACCGCAATGCAGTACCCCAATCTAGGATTTCGATTCCTGAAAAAGGTCACTTTCCCGCGCTTGTTTATCGCTTTGCTCGTTACCGCTTCCACTACCGGGCAGGCACAGGAACTGGGAGATCATCAATACACCAGCGAAGCAATTCAGGCTGGGTTGCGGGTGTATTCCCGCGAATGTGCACTTTGTCATGGCCCCCAGGGAGACTTGGTGAGTGGTATCAATCTGGCGAGAGGGGAGTTTCGAACTGCCACTTCTGACGATGATCTGCGGAGTGTGGTCACCGAAGGTCGGGCAGAAGGTCAGATGCCGGCGTTTGCATTAAGTGAATCGGAATTGAGTGGAGTCATTGCCTACATCCGAGCAGGTTTGGACCCGGATGGCGTGGCAATACGCATTGGAGATCCAGTCCGCGGTCGTGCTTTGTTTGAAGGAAAGGGCGAATGCTCCAGCTGCCATAGAGTGAATGGTGTAGGTCCTAGAACTGCACCAGATTTAAGTGATATCGGTGTCACTCGTTCACCAACTAGTTTGCAGTTAAACCTGGTTGATCCTGCGGCGGCTATCTTGCCAATAAATCGACCTGTAAGAATCGTTACGCGTAATGAAGAAACCATCACTGGTCGCAGACTGAATGAAGATACTTACACAGTGCAAGTAATCGATTCGGAAGAGCGGCTACGCTCGTTACAGAAATCCGAATTGGTGACTTTTGAAATAAGTCGAGAGCCAAGTAAACAACCTACAACATTAAGCACGGAAGAGGTGGCTGACGTCGTTAGCTACTTATTAACACTGACAGGAGAATCCCAATGAAAAATTTGCGTGATGTAGTAGTAGCAGCGTTGCTAATGCTTGGGTTTGCTTCTGTTTCGAGTGCTCAAGTGCCTTATGAGCGAATATTGAATGCCGCTGACGAGCCACACAATTGGCTTACTTATAACGGCGGATACATGAGTCAGCGTCATAGTCTGTTAGATCAGATCAATCGAGATAATGTGGGAGACCTGGAACTAAAGTGGGTTCTCCAAAATCAAGTGTTTGGTGCCTGGCAATCAAATCCTTTGGTAGTTGATGGCATTATGTACGTCACAGAGCGCCCCAATAGCGTGATGGCTGTGGATGCTGTCACAGGCCGAGTGTTCTGGAAGTATCGTCATACCCCCGATGATCGTGCGCGCGTGTGTTGCGGTGCTAACAATCGTGGCGTAGCCATACTAGGCGACACAGTTTACATGGGCACTTTAGATGCAAGGTTAGTTGCATTAGACCGAATCAACGGCGCCGTGCTCTGGGATGTGGAAGTTGGTGATGTTGCCTTAGCCTATTCAGTGACCATGGCTCCGCTCGCAGTAAAAGACAAAATCATTGTCGGTGTTGGGGGCGGCGAATTCGGAATTCGTGGATATGTTGCTGCTTTCGATGCGCAGACCGGTGAGCAAGTCTGGAAGACCTATACGATTCCTGGACCTGGTGAGCCAGGTCATGACACATGGCAAGACGATGATTGGATGTATGGTGGGGCGCCAGTCTGGATTACCGGTTCATTTGATCCTGATCAGAACTTAACGTTTTGGGGAGTAGGGAACCCTGGCCCCGATTGGAATAATGATCAGCGCCCTGGAGATAATTTATATTCCGACTCGGTGATCGCACTCGATGCCGATACCGGCGAATTGGAATGGTACTTTCAATTCACCCCAAACGATCCTTACGACTACGACGCGGTTCAGGTGCCCGTGCTGGCTGATATCGCCTGGAATGGTGAGCCTAAGAAAATCATGATGTGGGCCAATCGCAATGGCTACTTTTATGTGTTGGATCGAACTACCGGCGAATGTTTAGTCGCAGATAATTATGTGCGGGTGAATTGGTCCAGTGGCCTGGATGAAAATTGCCGGCCAATCATTACGCCTCAGCCCGATGGTATGCCCACTTATCCGGGCAACCAGGGTGGAACCAATTGGTATCCGCCATCCTTTAGTCCTCGCACAGGATTGTTTTACTTCAGTGCCTGGGAAGACTACGCCACTATCTATTATTCAGAAGAGCAAGAATACGAGCCGGGACGAGCATTTCTAGGCGGAGGTTTCTCAGTGCTTGCGCCTTCTCCTGGCGCACCAACCATTGGTATAGGGCGAACAAATCCCATCAACAATTGGACCGATGAAGTAGGCCATGCGTCGTTGAAAGCGATGGACCCTAATACTGGTCAAGAAGTCTGGGAGTTTGAACAATTTGATGTAAGCGACAGTGGAATGCTAACGACTGCTAGTGATCTGTTAATCACCGGTGGGCGTGAAGGGTATTTCCATGTGCTTGATGCTCGAGATGGTGAGTTGCTGTACTACAAAAATCTGGGTGGCCAAATTGTTATGGCGCCTGTGACGTTTATGGTTGACGGAGTGCAGTACGTTTCGATTATTTCAGGTAATAGTTTGTTCACTTTTGCGTTAGAAGACTAAACAGTAGATTTTCTGTATGAAAATATCTGACCTTCGGCTAAACATGATCGTACAGGGAGTCACCATGATCTCTGTACTGGCTGGAGTTGCTTTTGTTGTTTATGAGCTGGAACAGAATCGCGAACTAGTTCGGCTGGAAATGTTTAGTGAGGGAACGATCTCGAATCGTCAAAGTACTCTTTCTCAAGCAGGTGAGAATCCGTCTGTGGTTTTGGCAAAAGCTTGCGAAGGGGCAGACAATTTAACGACAGAAGATTTAATCGTTTTGGATTTCGTATTTAACGAAACCATGGAAACGATCTCTCGCATGCGTCTACTAGAAAGCGGCTTGTATCCCGCCAATGCCTGGCAGGGAAACTTATTGGAATCACGCTTTAGTTTTATTTTTTCCATGGCTGCGGGTCGAGCGTGGTGGGAAAACCGAGAGACTGCACCTGCGGTGAAAGGCCCGGTCGATGCCTATCTCGCCACTCTTGGGCCGCCAGATTGTGCCGAACGCTATGCTTCCTGGAAATCTAGAGCCCTGGAGATAGAGCAGTCGAGCAGACTTGGAGATTAAGGTCTATAACTAAGGTACATAGATTTGCTCCAGAGGAGAGACGTATGTCCAAATTTGTTCTTGGGTTGATAGCTGTTGTTCTTTCAACCCATGTCACCGCCCAAACTGAAACAGTTACCGAAGAACTTGAAGTCGCCATAAACCAGTTACTGGAAGAAACTGGCGCCCTGGAAATGGGTGAGCAAATGGCAGAGGTGTTTGTGGCTCAAATGTCCGAGACTCTGCGCCAGTCACGACCCGATTTACCTCCAGTTGCATTCGAAATAATTCGAGAAGAAACCATGACAGTGGTGCGTGAAGAAATGGAGCGAGGCAGTTTTCAATCCATGATTGTGCCTATTTATGCACAGTTCTTTACTCTCGAAGAAATTGAAGAGATGTTAGTTTTTTATCGCTCTCCAGTTGGTAAAAAGTCGGTTGAGGTAATGCCTTCACTTACTCAGCAATCGATGCAGGCAGGGGAGCGCTGGGGCATGTTAGTGGGCCCGACCATTGGTGCGCGAATCACTGAGCGCTTGGCGGCTGAAGGAATCGAACTCGAATAAGTGAGAATAAGTAGGTTTAGGTAATAAGTTTTGTGAAGGACCTTAGCTGGGATCGAACAAACCCATTTACTATCGAAGTGACTGCCGCCGACGAACATGTTGATGGCTATGGTCACGTATCCACTCACAACTAAGTGCAGTGGATGATCGATTGCGCCTTTGCTCATTCCACTGCTCTTGGATTGCCAGAATCAAAGTGTCGAGAATTGTCCCGCGGAATGGCTGCTGTACATTTCGATATTGATTTGGTGGGATCGGCTTATGCCGGCGATGAACTTCAAGTGTCCACCTGGATCAGTAAATCAGATGGGAAACTGCGCCTGGGACGACATTGTCAGATTATTCATGTGGCATCAGATCGAACCCTGGCGAGAGGGGATTTCGATTTCGTCTGCACCAATTTGGATAACGGTAGACCGGTAAGGATGCCTGCAGAATTTATCGAGACTTATAAGGTTGAGAGCGAAGCAGTCAGCTAGCTGAGACCGGTCCATGTATTCCCTTAAATTGACGGCCCCAACCCGTCAAACTTTGTCACTTTTCAATGAGTTAAAGCCCTAGGAATCGGCGGTAAAAGCTGGATAATTTGCCCTCTTGAATTATCCCCTTGCTGCTTGAGGGATGACTTTCAAAATGGCCAATTCCTATACTGGATTGGCTAGAAAAAACTAAGGAGAAATCCATGCAAGTTTCTGATTTAAGGAAGGTTTTTGCAGCCATCCTTATTCTACTAAGCCCCATGCTGGTGAGCGCACAGGACAGTGTAGAGTGGTTTACCTTGGGTAATGATTTTGCCCATACCCGCTTCACACCTGCCGATGAACTCAATCCAGACAATTTCACGGACATGGAAGTGGCCTGGGAGTGGGATGGCGCCAGCTTCGGTGCTGTGAGCGGACGCTCAACCCCTTCCTACATCGACGGGTTGCTTTACACCGTTGCGGGCTACAACCGACACGTCGTTGCGATCGACCCTAAAACTGGTGAAACAGTTTGGTCATATCGTGAGCCAAAAACTCCACGTGCCGAGTATTCAATGCGTGCTGACTACGGTAAGGGTGTCGCGTTTGGATATATCGATGGTCGCGGTGTTGTAATTATCGTGTCACCAGGATTCTTTCTAACTGCTCTCGATGCCAAAACTGGTATCCCGCTGGATAACTGGGGCACACCAGTTCCAGTTGAAGGATTTCCTGAGAGTGGTGTAGTGGACATGCTAAAAGATTTGGGTCACCCCTATGATCCATACGAAGGTATTCCACTGGAAACTGGATACATCACTTCATCTTCACCACCAATCGTTGTAAATGACACCATTGTTGTTGGTAACTCTGCTGAGCAAGGTTATCACCAGGCTCGAATAGAGAACGTGCCAGGTGACATTCTTGGATACGATCTACGCACTGGTGAATTTAAGTGGAAATTCAATGTAATTCCTAAGCCAGGCGAGTACGGCCACGAGACTTGGGAAAATGATGCCTGGGAATGGACCGGTGACGTTTCTTCGTGGGCGCCATTATCAGCAGATATCGAAAACGACATCGTTTATATCCCAACAAATAGCGCAACAATTGATTACTACGGTGGCTTCCGCCCTGGTGACAACCTGTACGGCGCGAGCATCATTGCGTTGAATGCATCTACTGGAGAACGCGCTTGGCACTTCCAGTTCGTGCATCATGAAATTTGGAACTTCGATACCCCGACGGCTCCGATTCTAATGGACCTCACAGTAGATGGCCGAGACATTCCGGCTGTTGTGCAGGCCACCAAGCAAGGTTGGTTGTATACATTCGATCGAGTTACTGGTGAGCCAGTATGGCCGATTGAAGAACGACCTGTTCCACCTTCAATTGTACCTGGTGAAGTTTTGTCGCCCACACAACCTCACGTGACTTGGCCTGAGCCATACTCACTACAAGGTTTTAGTGAAGACGACATGTTGGATTTCACGCCAGAGCTGAAAGCTCAATCAATTGCGGCGATGGAAGACTACACTATGGGTGGATTGTTCAACCCACCAATTCATGCAGACAATCCTGAAGGCAAGTACGCAGCAATGAACTGCCCAGGCGGTGCTGGTGGTGTGAATATCACTTCTCCACCGGTTGCTGATCCAAACACAAATACTTTCTATTTGTCTGAGCACACTGCATGTTTTGCATTGCGTTTGATTCCAGGTGAAGAAGCGGATCTATTGTTCCCTAACTCTACGGGTGTCACTACTGCGCAATACGCAAACGGTGTTCCTGGGGCGACTGCACGACCTCCGCGTCACCCAAGTGGTCTGCCAATTTGGAAGCCACCTTATAGCACTATCGTTGCGTATGACATGGATACTGGTGAGAAGAAGTTCACCATTCCAACTGGTGAAACTCCACAGCGCTACAAGGACGCATTCGAGCGTGCCGGCGTTGATGAGTCAGTCTATGGCAACACTGGTACTGGTGCCCTAGTACCAATGGTAGTGACGCCAACTATGTTGGTGTATTCCGATACAGCTACTGATGGCACGCCTATGTTGTGGGCCCTGGATAAAGATAGCGGTGAGATTCTTGCCGAGATCGAAGCGCCTGCTCGTTCCAACTATGGTATGAGCAGCTGGGTGCACGATGGCCATCAATACATCATGCTGCAAACTTCTTCCAAGCTGACTGCGATGGCACTACCTGCCGCGCAAGATACTGGAGGCGGTGCTCACTAATGTAAACGCGAAAGTCCGTCCATGGACTTTCGCTTTATCGGCAAAAATTCACTAACGGAAAACGCGGTTTCCCTTGTGAATTTTTACCTCGCATTTGCTTTGCAAATGTCGGTATCACTGCCTCAGTGCAGAGAAAAATTAGCAATAAAAAAGGCGGCCATTGGCCGCCTTTTTTATTGCTCGAGATTTCTTACAACTTTGGTCCAGCTTCAACTAGCGCTGCTGCTGCAGGGTCATCGGTAAACTTCTCAAAGTTCTTGATGAATAACTCAGCAAGGTTTACTGCCTTGTCATCCCACTCAGCTGGATCAGTATAAGTATTACGCGGATCCAGGATGCGGCTGTCTACTCCGGCAATTGAAGTAGGGATAGCCAAATCAAAGTAAGGCAGCTGAATCATTTCGGCATCATCAATGCTGCCATCGAGAATGGCGTGGATAATTGCTCTCGTGGCTTTAATAGAAATACGTTCTCCAGTGCCATTCCAACCAGTGTTTACCAGGTAAGCACTCGATCCAGCTGCATTCATGCGCTTCACCAACACTTCGGCATATCGACTTGGATGGAGGGAAAGAAACGCTGCACCGAAACAGCTGGAAAAGGTAGGAGTTGGTTCTGTAACTCCACGTTCTGTTCCTGCCAGTTTCGCCGTAAATCCAGAAAGGAAATGATATTGCGTTTGCTCGTCGGTAAGTTTGGCTACCGGGGGTAAAACACCAAAGGCGTCAGCAGTAAGAAAGATAACTTGCTTCGCGTGCCCACCAACTGATGCTGGTTTAACAATATTGTCGATGTGATAAATAGGATAAGAAACGCGGGTATTCTCAGTGCGAGAGTTGTCTGCGTAATCAATTGTGCCTTCATCATCGACAACCACATTCTCTAAAAGAGCATCGCGTCGAATCGCCTGATAGATATCGGGTTCGCTTTCCTTATCCAGGTTAATCGTTTTAGCGTAGCAACCACCTTCGAAATTAAACACACCGTTATCATCCCAGCCGTGTTCGTCATCACCAATTAGTGCACGATCCGGATCTGTAGAAAGCGTTGTTTTACCAGTGCCAGACAGACCGAAGAAAATGGCTGTTGATCCGTCTTTACCAATGTTGGCGGAGCAGTGCATAGATGCAATGCCTTTTAGCGGCAGAAGGTAGTTCATCATTGAAAACATACCTTTCTTCATTTCGCCGCCATACCAAGTGCCGCCAATTAACTGCATACGCTCGGTTAAGTTGAATGCGATGAAATTCTCAGAGTTCAGGCCCTGCTTCTCCCAATTAGGGTTGGTGCATTTCGCGCCATTCATTACTACGAAGTCTGGTTCGAAATCTTCCAGTTGTTCTGCAGTGGGGCGAATAAACATGTTCTTAACGAAATGAGCCTGCCAGGCCACCTCGGTGATGAATCGTACGCTAAGGCGGGTATCTGCATTGGCACCACAGAATGCATCAACTACATAAAGAGTCTTCTCGCTTAGCTGCTCGGTAACCAGATGCTTGAGCTCATGCCAAACCACTTCACCGATCGCCTTATTGTCATTGGTGCCCTGGTCTGACCACCAGACCGTATCTTGGGTGGTGTCATCCTTTACCAGGTACTTATCTTTCGGTGAGCGACCGGTAAATTCACCGGTGTTGACCGACACCGCCCCAGATTCAGTTACAACCGCTTTCTCATAGCCTTCGAGAGAGGCATCAGTTTCATGTTCGAACAGCAATTCATAGCTCGGGTTGTAGTAAATTTTCACAACGTCGGTTATGCCGTACTCAGAAAGATCAGGGTATTTGAAGTTTTCTTCAGGTTGCAAAAGGGCTTGCGATGACATGGGCTTCGCTCGAAAAAATTAAGTTTGTAGTTTGATTACAAAACCAGGGGTTAAGTAGGTTTCGCTTAAAAAAGTGCGCGATGATAAAGGGACTTGGCGGGTTAGGCCAGTGAAAAAATTGCTTTTATTTTTGCAGTCGACCTTCATTCACAATGATAGCGACCGGTGAGTCGCCGACATTAGATATTTGATAATTTGAATTAGCTTCACGCCATGCCCAGTCACCTGGATGAGCGAGCTCACGAGTTATTCCATCCTCGCGAGAAACGTGTGCAATGCCTTCAGATCCTTGCACGATGAAAGTAGGATTGATGTGAGATTGCAGTGCAGTGGTTTCGCCAGGCTCTAATTCGTACCGATAGGACCGAAACCAATTGTTCTCGATCTCGGGCTCTAAATTCATGCCTTGCGGCTGATCGTCGTCACTTACCGGCTCTCCTGAGCCATCGTGCACTAAGGCAATAATATGGAACAGGCCGGGTCCGTCATTGCTTACTTTATGGGTAAATGCTTCCGAAGCGTAATCGGTATTCACTCCAACTCTGCCATTCTGCGGTCCGCCAGCCAGACTAATATAAGTCAGGAGGATCGCTTGGTCGT
Organism: uncultured Pseudohongiella sp.; assembly: GCA_965262465.1. Taxonomy (GTDB): domain Bacteria; phylum Pseudomonadota; class Gammaproteobacteria; order Pseudomonadales; family Pseudohongiellaceae; genus UBA9145. Next base: position 1,054,121 of record OZ253535.1, read on the forward strand.
GGGTATGGGGGAACGAGATGTCACCGGGTTTTAGCCTAACGTCCAATAAGAATAATTCGCCTTCCTGTCGGACGGGCCGGTGGCGGGGTTCATCAAACAGATGAACGATACGTTCACCTGGGAATTCGTCCTGCTGAGCCAGGGAGGTGAATGAATAGAGTGAGCCCAATAGTGAAGCAGCAAGGGCAAGAGAGATCGTTGTTTTTCTTATTAGTGAGTTAGGCATAGCTCTCTATTATGCACTTCGCATCTAAGCTGTCACGCGTATTTTTCACCACAATTCAGAGCCCAATATAGGCTAGCGGGAACTGTAAACTTCCACCGCAGAGAGAGACACATATTCAGTAAATGTGAACACAGTCAGAAAACAGAGGCCCAGAACCAAAATGGTGAATATCGCAAAGAAGTTTTTAAGTACCCGGTTTTGAAATGGAACGGCCTGAGCGAGATCACCAAACTGCATAACGATTCTCAGTACTGTGTATAGGGTGACAGCGAGTGCCGCTAGGCTCAGGGGCGGGGCATCATCGATCCAGGCGGAACCAGCCAAGATGCCGGCCAGAATTACCCGGCCCAGCCAGGTATAACAGAGTTCTTCGAAGGGTTTGAGTTGCTGATGAAACGCGCTAAGTGTGGCTTGCATGACGGATTCTCCAGATGAAGATTAAAGGCGGGAATACTTGGTCTCTTAATTTTATGACCATCAATCTGCATAACAGTTCGCATGTAAAGAAGTATATAAAGAAGCATATACAAAAAAGGGCAGCCATTTGGCTGCCCTTTTTAGGTTTGATAAGTGCGGCGGGATTAGTTGCTTCCGTAACCGACTTGTCCTGGTGAAGCTTCCGGCAGGGCAACTGCAGTTAGCTTGGCGCCAGTTTGTAGCATGATGTATTGGTGACCATCGTGGGTCCAGCTGCTCATGCCATAACGGCTCTGGGCAGGCACTTCTATACGTCCTACTTCTTCGCCAGTCTGCTTGTCGATAGCGTATAGCAATGCTGTCTGTCCATCATGGTCAACATCGGAGTAGATAAGCAGGTTAGCTGTTACCACCATGGAAACAACATTACCTGTTCCAGTGTCGCCAATATCAACACCTTCCAATGCTGGGTTATTGCGAATGCGATCTGGAGTTTCACCAGTAGGAATCATCCAAACGTGTTCGCCAGTATCCATATCAATAGCAGTGATACGGCTATAAGGCGGCTTCACGTATGGAATGCCTGAACGCATGCGAGGACGACGTCCGCCACGGTCATTGGCATAACGTGAGAACGTAGTTCCAGTCGGTTCTGGAATACGGGCATCCGCTTCCTCTCCAGGAATAACTCGCAGACTCTCGCAGTTATTCATTGAAGAGATATAAAGGATGTTCGACGTTGGATCAGCAACGGGTGGGCCATAAATATTGGCGCCGCCAGCACCACCTGGACACATCATGCCGCCAATCTTGCCGCGCTCATTCGTGTCGTGAACTGGTGGAGTGAACAATGGTCCCATATCAAAATCGGCCAGTGCAGCAATCGCTTCCTGTCGTAATTCCGGTGTGAAATCTACCAAGTCATCCACCCCAATACCTTGCATCTCAAATGGTGCAGGCTTAGTCGGGAAAGGTTGAGTCTCAGACAATACTTCACCTGGTACTTCTGATTGAGGAACTTCGCGATGTTCAAAAGGCCAGACTGGTTCACCCGTGTAGCGGTCGAATGTATAGACGAAGCCTTGCTTAGTGACCTGAGCTACCGCTGGAATCTCACCGCGGCCTGGAACATTGAGGTCCAGCAGCACTGGAGCTGTCGGCGTGTCATAGTTCCAGATGTCATGCTCTACCAGTTGGTAATGCCATTCCCGCTCACCGGTCGACGCATTCAGCGCAACCAGGCTGGTGCCATAGAGATTGTCACCGGGGTGGAAGCCGCCGTAGTAATCAATCGTGGCGCCATTAGTTGGAATGTAAACCAGATCCCGTTCTGGGTCGGCTGAGAGCGGCGCCCAAGAGGACACATCGCCAGTCCATTCCCAAGCATCGTTTTCCCAAGTCTCATGGCCATACTCGCCGGGACGAGGAATGATGTTGAATTTCCATTTGAACTCACCGGTGTTCTTGTCATAAGCAAGAATGTCACCTGGGATGTTTTCGATACGTGCTTGCAGATATCCCTGTTCAGCAGAGTTACCGACAACGATAGTGTCATTCACCACGATTGGCGGTGACGAAGTTGTGATGTATCCAACTTCTAGTGGAATGCCTTCGTATGGATCGTAGACGTGACCTAAATCAGCCAACATATCCACTACACCAGTTTCTGGAAAGGTATCGATAGGTACTGAGCGACCCCAATCCTTCAATGGTTTTCCTGTTTTTGCGTCCAGTGCTACCAGGAAGAAACCAGGAGTCGAAATGATAACTACACCTTTGCCATCAATCTCTGTGTAGGTGATGCCTTTGCCATATGAAGCGCGCATGGAATATCTCCAACGCTCAGTATGGGGCAAACGAAATGACCACAGGGTTTCACCTGTTTTGGGGTCAATCGCTACAACATGACGACGTGGGCCAGACACAGTATAAAGAGTGCCATTGATGTAGCTCGGAGTTGAACGACCGCTGTACCCTTCAAAGGTCGCGCCGTCCCATTCCCAAACTACTTCCATATCTTCGAAATTTTCAGCAGTGATTTCTGCTGATGGGGTATATCGGGTGTGGGCATAATCGTTGCCCAGGGTGTACCACTCAATGCTGTCCTGCGCGAAGGCGATTGATGCGGAGATCAATGCAGCCAGTGCAGTCAGTAGAGTAGAGCTTATTCTTCTCATGGATCAGTCCTCAAAATCGAGTTGAACCCCGGAAGCATAGCATGGTGTGGGGTGGCTACAACGGAAGTTCCAATTTGTAACAGATTCAAAAGGCCGGTGATTACGTGTATTTGCTGCCGCGACAGAGGTTATGCGCGCTGCAAGAACGCATACTCACCTGCAAGCAGGCCCAGCCCTTCATCGAAGATGAAGGTCGCTCGACTTCGCATTGTGCGAGTGCACAATCTACGCTTGTCTCGCCCTTGTGAGCTCGGCGAGGATCTGCCCGCCAGGGATGGCGGAAATGCAGAAAATGCAGGAGCAATTTTCTGCCATGCCTCGCACGTCTTGCTGCGCGCATATCCTCTTTCGCGACTCAAAGACGTGCCCGACGGATAGATAGCTAATCTTTCAAAGCTATTTCGGAACTGTCTGATCCCAATTCAGGGCGTTGTGTTTTTCCAGAATTTCCATCAACTGCTCAATTGGAACGGCTCGGAGTTCACCACGGGAAGACGAGACAGTAGTCGCTTTAAAAATAGCGTTGTAGATCGCTTCTTCGGTGGCTTCTGCAGTGGCAGCAAACAAGGGAGACATAGACGCGTTAACCAGTTGCTCAGTCGCTACCGGTCCATCACTGGTGCGTGGTTTTCTAACACTGGGGTGAGTAGAAAAGGAGATGACGTAATCTCCTGAGCCATTGCTGGCAAAAGAACCGGTACGCCCAAGTCCCATGATGGCCCGCATGCCTATTCGATCCAGGTTTCTGGTATTGAGTGGCGCATCTGTGGCGACCACCAACATGATCGATCCATCGTCAGCGTCGCCATCACCGGTGGGAAGGACCTGGTTTCGAAAGGAATAGGTTCCAAGTTCTCGACCTACTGGTGCTCCATTGATAGTCATATGGCCGCCGTAGTTGGTCTGCACCAGAACACCAACGGTGTATCCCCCTAGCTCTTCTGGCAGGACGCGTGAGCTGGTACCAATCCCACCTTTCCAGCCAAACGCTTGAGTACCTGTGCCAGCACCTACGCTGCCTTCTGCAACAGGTCCAGAACTGGCATTGTCCAAAGCTGCAAATACTTCATCCCGTTGTATTGGGTCGGCCCACATATTGTTTACCTGGGAATCATTGGTTTCTCCTACAACAGGATTGAGCGTGTGTTCGCCCATGCCGGGTTGTAAGTAGTTCCATTCCTTGAGTGCATTAGCTGCACTCCAGACACATAAAGTGCAGGTAAGCAGAATGGGAGTTTCGATTTCTCCGAATTCATGAATTTGAGTTCCACCAATGACTTTCCCGTAGCCATTGCCCACGGTGAGCCAGGCGGGAATAGGGTGGGTATAGAGATTTCCAGATGCTGGGATGATAGCGGTAACACCAGATCGAATGTCGTCACCTTCTATAACTGTCTCGTGACCTACCAGTACGCCTTCCACATCTGTGATGGCATTGAACTGTCCGGGCTCGAAAATGCCAACGATTACGCCGGCTTCCCGTGCTCGCGGCCGATCATTATCTGACTGCGCCACCAATGGAGTTGAAAGAGAGCCACAGATTAGGACTATGCTGGCTAGAGTGAGTCGGGGGCGAAACATCGATGTATTCCTTCTTCTTATTTGTCTGCTCGGTAATCTTATCAGTATCCCATCGCCATTTGCTGGCACTTATCGGTTTTTACAGAACCACCAAATTGCTCTATGCTGAATTGGTCGCAGTTTCATCATAACAACACAGTGAGGTTCACCTCATGACTCATTCTAATAAGCTGCTCAATTGTCTCATTGCACTTACTCTCGTTTTGTTTCCCGTGCTTCATGCGCAAGATTTCGAAGTGCATCCCTCCACTCAGGAATCTTCTCGCTTAGTCACTCTGGATACTCTGGCTGAATGGGAAGATGAATTATCCAATTGGGGAAGGTGGGGGCCTGACGATCAACGTGGCACGCTGAATTTGATTACCGCTGATAAAACTCGGGAAGCCGCTTCTTTGGTAACTGAAGGTGTCACAGTGACCTTGCAGCATTTTGTTACCGAAGAAAAAACAATCGATAGCCAAACCTTTGGTCCTTACGACCACTGGATGAGTCGATTGGATCCTATAACCGGTGAGCCATCTTTTGCGCTGGATGAAATACAATATTCATTACATGACGGAATGCTTTCGCATCTTGATGCCCTTTGTCATTACCGCAAAGAAATTGATGGGCGTTATGTAATTTTCAATGGCTATCCACAAAACCTCACTGCAACCGGCTGTGAAGATTTAGGCATTGACCGCATGGGAACCTCTTATGTGACTCGCGGTGTTTTAGTGGATATTCCTCTGATGCGAGGTGTGGATTACCTGGAACCCAGCACACCTATCTATGTGGAAGATTTGGAAGCCTGGGAAGAGTTTGCCGGTGTAACAATTGGAAGCGGTGACGCATTGTTTGTGCGCACAGGTCGCTGGGCGATGCGCGATGCTGAAGGTCCCTGGCGTTATGGACAAGGAGGTGCAGGATTGCATGCGTCTGTCTTGCCTTGGCTGCGAGAAAGAGATGTGGCGATCTTGATTGGTGATGCAGTGAACGATGTGCAGCCTTCCGGAGTAGAAGGGATCAATCGACCCATCCATCAGTTAACTCAGGTCAATTTAGGTCTGCCCATTGTCGATAACGGCTATATGAAGGAGGTCGCGGAAGTTGCCCGACGACTGCAGCGCTGGGAATTCATGACCTCCATTCAAATCAATCCCATCAAGGGTGGAACGGCGAGTCCATTTAATGCCAATGCCACGTTTTGATAACGCGGTTGGCTAGCGACGAATACAGATGAAGACGGGATAACACGCCTGTTCCGTCTTCATCAGCTGCTACCTCCGATGGGTCAAATTGTGTAGCATACGGACACCGCTGGCAGCGATAAGAACAAGAATGTCCTATAACAATCAGTCGTTTAGCAGGGAACTCGCTGGATCCATTCTTGCCAGACTTTCCTTTTTGTTCCTCATTTTTACTCTGATTGGGTTTAGCTCCTCCAGTCTGGGTCAGGAGCCCATTGAGGTAAATGATGACGTACTGAAATCGGTGATGCGTGACGCTGAATCGTTTTCACTTAAAGAAGGTACTCCACCAGTTTATCGCGCCTATCGCCGTGATCCTGCTAGCTCAGAATCTGAATTAGTTGGCTATCTATTCGAAACTCCTGACTATCCGCCGGAAGAAATTGGCTACAGTGCGCCAATCGATGTGTTGGTAGGCATCGATATGCGCGGCACGATTACCGGTATTGAAGTGCTGCACTATATAGAGTCGTACAAAAGTATTCGGGGCGACTTTATTAACTCAGAATATTTCCCGAATCAGTTTTCCAGCAAAAACATTACCGAAGGTTTCCGCGTTGGTCGCGATGTCGATGGTATCTCCCGCGCTACTATTACCAGTTGGGCAGTGGCCAGAGGAGTAAGAGACGCAGCGCGCAAAGTTGCACAAGCCTATCTTCCCGATTCTGAATATGTTGCAGCGACAAGTGGTGATGCAGTTGCATTGCGGGTATTCGAAGCACAGTCATGGGATGAGATGAAAGCAAATGGTCTCATCAAAGACTGGTCGGTAATTCAACCAGACGAAACAGAATTAAAACTTACCTTGGGATTCATGGGGCATGATGGTCTCGGGGAAATTCTTATAGGTGAGGAAGATTATTCTCGTGCTGATCGCGACGCGAGCAATCGGTCACGTGAAGGCCGCATGATGTTGGTTGGCATCGATGGTGATTCATCCAGACCTTTTCGCCAAGAGCGCTTAGCAATCAAGCAAGGTGAAGAAGTATTTCCTGTTGAACGTCGCCGCTTCGTTTATGCCGGCAGTGCTGACTTCGGCAAGATTAAAGACAAAGTAAGATTTGCTGGCGCGATGGTATTGATGCCAGAAATCGATTTAGCCCAACCATTCTCTGTGCTGTACAACACTGGAGGTGTAGTAGGGGAATTTGGTGGCATTCATGAGATGGAATACATCGTGCCGCCTTTGGCATTGGCTCTGGCAGAGGGTGGAACCATCCCGGCAGATCTACTGCCTGAAGTCGATGAGGAAAGAGATCAGTTTGCAGAACAAGGATTCTGGGCCAGTTTGCTAACCAATGCGCCCATCGTTGAAGTGGTTGCGATTCTAATTATTTGCGCCATGGTCATGACTGCATTTTTGAAGAAGAGCGAACCGATTCGATGGGCGACTCTTGCAGTTACTTTGATTTATCTAGGATGGATGGACGGCGGTTTCGTTTCCGTGTCCCATATTACTAACGGAATCAAACTTGGGCCGTCGATGTTCCTCAATGACTTGCCATTGTTATTGATTATAGTTTTTACAGTGGTAACGACATTGTTCTGGGGTAGGATTTTTTGTTCTTCCTTATGTCCGTTTGGAGCCTTGCAGGATTTCATGACTCGTTTCATTCCGAAACGTTGGCAGATACAGGTTCCACAGGCGATTCATGACAAAGCGCTCTATCTTAAGTACGCAATCCTGGCATTTTTGGTGGTGATGGCAGTGGCTTACGCGGACTTGAGTCTGTTTCAATACTTCGAGCCATTCGGCACGATTTTCTATTTCTCACAGTCTATGTTGCTGTGGGCGATACTCATTCTATTCTTAATCGGCTCTACGTTTATTCCGCGCTTCTATTGCCGCTATGCCTGCCCACTTGGCGCGGCGCTTGGCGTTACTTCTCTCATTTCGCCATGGCGCATAAAGCGAGTGGAACAATGTGATGTATGTAAAGTGTGTGAGCACGCTTGTCCGACAAGTGCTATTCGCGGACCGGAGATCGATTTTAAAGAATGCGTGCGCTGTGATATCTGTGATTACAAACTCATCGCCCGTTCAGGCGTTTGCAAGCACGACATGGATACAGTGAAAGTGCGAATTAAAGACTGGCAGCCCGCAGCAACTTAAATTCCTCTCATGTCCCAATTTGAATTTGTTCAGATTACCTTCGCCATCATCTTAGGTTTAGGTGTGACAACGATTGTCGCGTCAATTGGTGATCAGGTCAGGCTCAAACACGTACAGAGTTTGAGTGCATTGCATATCTATTCTCAAGGCTTACTTCTGTATTCTCTATTGGTGTGGTTGTGGGGATTTTGGGCAGCGAGGAACATCGATTGGAGCGTATCAATTTTCATCTACCATGCGCTGTCACCGGTATTCTTAGCATTAGCAGCACATGTGTCAAAAATTGAAATTTCTTCGACTGGAGAGAGTGCCGAAGATCAATATTTCAGAAACCACAGAACATTTTATGGATTTTGGAGCTTTGCTTCTTTAGTAGGTATTTCGCAAACCTTCTACTATGTCTCAATCGGTGAGCTCGATCCATCTTATGCCACGCCTCTTAATATCTTGAGGTTTGCCGCTCTAGTCGCTTTAGTGGCCATGGCGATATCTCGCAATCGAATGCTACATTGGATTGCACTAACAGTAATCGCGGTAATCCTGTCTTCAGTACTACTAGCTTTTTTCTTTTCCTTAGATGGATGATAGCTAGTTACTTTGCTTAATCGGAGTTTGTTTGAAACTCAAAAGCAATTCTTTGATTAAGTGAGGCCGTAGGCTTGTCTTCGAGCCAGAAACTCATCCACATTTACTGCCATGACCAGCAAGTCGTGATACTCACCGTCTTTGTCTTTCATGTGGTCTTTGAGTAAGGCTTCATTACGAAAGCCCAATTCTTCGAATAGCGCGCGGGCACCTTTTTGGTCGGGTGTCATACGGGAAGTGACAATTTCTACGCCCAGAGTTACCGCAAGTTTGAATGCTTCGCGGATCAAGGTTCGACCCAGTCCATGTTCGCGCATAGAAAGAGAAACAGATACCCGAAGTTCTGCTACGTGACGGGTCCAGTCCAGTTCAGTCAAATGTATTGTGGAGTAGCCAACCACTTCATCATTGACAATGGCGACTACAGAATGGACGCGACCATCACGGATGTCGTTTACCCATTTGTCGACACCGGCTTGCTCTGCAATGTTGCGGCGCATAAACAAAATATCGTGAGCTGGTAATGCCTGTGCAAATTTGAGCAGGGCAGGGCCATCTTCTGGCGTCATACTACGCAACACGCATTCGGTCCCATTCATATCAATTTGCAACGGGTAGTTTGAGTTAATGTCTTCGCTCTGAGTTGGCATCGTCTTTCCGGGTGTTAAAAGTAATTAGTTTGTTTTTATATGTGATTATTCGGCGCGCTCGCTGACCCATTCATCAAGTTTGGGCCACAGTCTAAACATAGCGTTGCCGCCAGCCACCAGGCTCACGTGTCCGCCGCGAACTACAATTTCTTCTTTATCTTCTGAGTTCACCAGGTCGATTAGATCTTTTGATGCACCTTCAGGAATAATGTGGTCGAAAGAAGCTGCAACATGCAAGAAAGGAACGGAGATATTGCTGAGGTCGACAGTTTCACCTGCCATCTTCATCTCGTTCTTCACTAGCAAATTGTCTTTTAGAAAGTCATTGGTCCAATCTTTTGCCAATGCGCCTGGTAGAGGAATTTGATCGGCAGCCCAACGCTCAAACCGCATATGGGCTTTTACGAATTCATCATTCTGTACATTGTTAAGCAAAGATAACTGGCCAGCGTTTCGTTGCAGCGGTCGAAGTGCCTGCATCGAGGCATTAATGAGTTCAGTTGGAATATTGCCAAGCTCATCAATGAGCTTGTCGATGTCAAAACTCTCTGATCTGACCCAGCGCTGATGCAAAGTCATGCCATCACTGTTTACTGGTGTCGTGAAACAGGCAAGGTTCTTGACCGGGCCATCTGGATTTAGTGCTGTATAGCAAACGCTAAGCAGTCCGCCAAAACAATAACCCACCAAGGTGATATCTGGTTCACCAGAGTCCGCCACTACCTGATCCACACAATCCGCCACCAAATCACAGACATAATCCGAAAGACTTAACTGGCTTTGGTTAGCCCGTGGTGCATGCCAATCCAGCATGTATACGTCATGACCGCGCTGCAGGAAGTATTCGATAAAACTCTGCCCTTTCGCGAGGTCTAGAATGTAGCCTTTCGCAACTGGAGACATGACGAAGAGCACAGGCACGCGATACACCTCATCAGACATTGATTCATAGTGATACAGGCGTGCAGTTTCTTTAGTGAAAATTAGTTCTTTCGGGCTGGTTCCAACCTCTAACTCTGATTCAGTTTGAGGCAGGTCTGCTAATCCAGGGATATTACGCTCAATTGTGCGACGAACTAATTGAGCAACGCGAGCATCGACTTCCGCTTGGGAAATCTCATTCGGATCATTAGTAACTTGTTCGGCGCTCGCGTTCATTTGCAGACTATATCTCTGAGGTTAACTGGATTTCTTTTTAGCAGCTTTCTTGGTGCGTGCTGGTTTTTTCTTTGCTGTAGTTGATGAGGTACCCGCGTCAGCTTCCCTACGCAGTGCGCGCAGCTCAATCAACATAGCGTTCATGGTTTCTTCCATTTGTGACACGCGATCTTTTAGATCTAGAATGTCACTGCGGGTAGGCATGTTCAGGTTTGCCAAGTATTGGCCCATGGATTCACTAAACATCCGTTGAGTGTGCAAAGCCTCTTGCATGAAGCGGCCAGAACTCTTGGCGACGCGCTCGTCAGCCATAAATTCAGACATTGCATCACTCCACATCTTCTCAGACTGAATAAACCAGTCGCGCATGAGTTGCATTGGATCGAGATTGTCGTTGCTAGCCATTGTTGTGTCCTATTCTTGTAATTAGTGTACTGAGTAATTATGACAATAATTAGGCGAAGATCTTTTGCCTGTTAGCTTGCTAACCTTTTTGCTACGGCACGATACACACCTGGGTGAACGATCATGCCGACATGAGTGCAATCAACTTCAGTGTTCATGCGCTCATCTTCTTCTATACAGGAGCGCCAATCAGCTACTCCATCATTCTTTGAAAATACAGCAAATTGCGGAGGATGCACTTTCTTCGGTTGCATAATGCTGCGCACAAATCCGCAAGTACAATGCCCGGTCGCGCAAGACGGTTTCAGATTTCGTCCAACTAAACCGCTGCGATTGTCTTTTAGCTTATCCCATATCCCAATTACTGACGGGTGAGCCTTAACCAAGGATCCAAATGGCGATCCTAACGTGATAACTCTGTCGATAAGATCAGGTTCGGATTGCACGATGTATTTCGAAATCATGCCACCCAAGCTATGACCAACGAGTCTCACTTTTTGGCCGGTTTTAGCGACAATACTGCGTACTCGACTGATAAGTTGTTTTGCAGTTTCGTCAGGGCAATCGGTATTCCATACAATACCTGAGAGGTGGGAGTCATAACCCATGCGCCTTAACCAGCGATGCATCTCCAACAAGTGTAAGTCGCTAGACATGAATCCTGGGATAAGCAAGACGGGTTCTTTGTTACCTCTCGTCACTCCAATTCCATAGTAAACACCAGAGGTTCGAAGCTTCAGCCAATCAGCGGGCCAAATGACTTCGCGCCAAAGAGGTGTTTTGGCGTGTTCTACGCCAGGATCATGATCGAAAGCACTCTTTAAGTGTTCGAATAAATTCGCCTGGTATTCTTCTTCCGAATACTGCGTCACGGACACCTCTTGCTTTGATTGTTGGAGTGGAGGTTTAGCGCATTTTCTGCAGCGCTAAAAAAACAACGCGCAGAATCTCAGTGTATCGAAATTCCGCGCGAAGAGATTGTATTCCGTGAGGATTACTTAGCGCTTGGCGCCCAGAAAGCAGTCATTTGCTTGTAAGGAGCAGTCCAATCGAAGTCAGCATTGCGTAGAGGAGCAAATACCTCTTTTGCGCGCTCTGAAACTTCGCTAGTCATTTCAGTTTGCTCGCGGTAAAGAGTCTTGCCGAACTCTAGTGCACATTCCTGGCGACGGTTCATAGTCTCCATAGCCAGTTGCAAGTTGCCTCGGTAGTCAGTTGGAGCAGCGGCTACTGCGCGGCTTAGTTCCAACATATCTTTTTGACCATTTTCCAGAGTCTGTAGGAAGCTATCCATGATGCGTGAGTTGCGGGCACGAGCCTTGCTCACGTCAGCAGCGAAACGCTCACGGCTGTCAGCCAAACCGTCAAAATAGCTGTCCATAGTGTTTTTTACAGTCTCTTGAACAGTTTCTTTTGCAGATACTTTCTCTGCCTTAACTTCTTCCACTTTCTCTTCAGTTTTCTTAGTAGTCTTAGCCATTGCTATATTCTCCAATAAAAACAGTAAGTTAAATTGTGTCAGGCCTTGAAATTGCTCGGGTAAACACAATGTATCTAAATTCTGGTTGCTATTTATATGCAAATTGCACCTATATGTCAAACATTTTTATTCATATAAACTAACTAGCATGGCTAAGAAGAAAGTAGACACATCGGCGGAAGCCGAAGATCAACCCAAAGACAAGCAGGAAAAAGGCCCAAAAGTCGCGCCTAGTGGGGATATGCTCACGGCTCATCTACTGGCGATGCTGAATGGCTGGTCGGCCTACGGCTACGAACTTGCCCAGCGGCTGGAAGAGGCTGGACTGGGAAATTACAACAAAGGTTCGATCTATCGCATCTTGCGTCAGATGGAAGACTCCGGTCTGGTGTCATCAACCTGGGATACCAGTAAGGATGGACCTGCACGCCGCATCTATGATCTGACTGACACCGGTTCTCTGTTTCTGAAGAATTGGATGATCATGGCGGACATGCATCGCAACTTTATCGCCAGTATGCTGGAGATGAATCCTTTGATGCCCTCTATGTCAAAGTCTCGCAGTTCCAGGAAAAACACCGAGGAAGAAAACGACGAAGAAGATTAACAGGAGCGTGGCAGATGAATAAGAAAAGTAGCCAAGACGATATATTGACGCTCAACCCGGTCGTAGGTCTTTCCATGGACGATGTCGTTGCCGCAGGACGCGAAGCGATTCGTCAAAGCATGCTGCAACCAGCAATTCTCATCAGCCAAACTTCAAAACTCTGGCGCGATTTTTTCGAGATCGGAATGAATCAATCTGATCTCAAACCTTCCCCTAAAGATCGGCGCTTCGCCGATAAGTCATTTCAAGAAAATCCCATTTACGCGAATTTGCTCAAGACCTGGCTTGCCTGGGAGAAGCGCATGTTGGAGTGGGTTGATGCTCTGGAAGTGGCAGAAGTAGACCGGGAACGCACCCGGTTTATCGTGCAGATGTACGTCGATAGCATGGCACCCACTAACTTCTTGTTGGGCAACCCCTCTGCCTTACGCAGAGCATATGAGTCAGGTGGTACCAGTTTAATTACCGGCTTTAAACAGTTTTTGGGTGATGTTAAAGATAATGGCGGAATGCCATCCCAAGTCGATAAGAGTGCTTTTGAAGTTGGAGGAAATCTTGCTACCACTGAGGGTGCGGTGGTTTTCAAGACTCCTATTTTAGAACTCATTCAATACCAACCGGTCACCGAGCAAGTTAAAGCACGACCCATATTCATCGTGCCACCTCAGATCAATAAGTTTTATCTCTATGATCTTTCTGAGCACAATAGTTTCGTCCGCTACTTGCTCAAAGAAGGCTTTCAAGTATTTATAGTCTCTTGGCGCAACCCTACGACTGATAATCGAGAGTGGGGTATGGCGGAATATGTCGATGCGTTAGACCAGGCGATCGATGCTTGTTTGGCTATTACAGGTCAAGATGCGGTCAACACCGTAGGTGCTTGTGCAGGGGGTATAACACTATCTACAGCTCTGGCTTATTTCGCTGGCAAGGACACACTGCAACGGGTCAAGTCCATGACCCTGATGGTGAATGTGCTCGAAACCCAAGGCGACGATTCAGTAATTGGATTGTTTGCCAATGAAGATACTATTGAGAACGCCCGCAAGCAGTCGGCATCCAAAGGCGTATTGGACGGTCAGGACACAGCAAAAGTATTCAACTGGATGCGGCCCAATGATCTCATTTGGAATTACCACGTCAGCAATTACTTGCGCGGCGAAAAACCGCCCGTATTTGATGTGCTGTTCTGGAATAACGACACCACACGTTTACCTGCAAAACTGCATAGTGATTTCCTGGATATCTTTCGCAACAATCCATTCTGCAAACCAGGCTCATTAGAAATTAATGGCGTGCCGATAGATTTAACTAAGGTAGATTGTGATGTGCTTATTACTGGTGGCACCACTGATCACATCACACCTTGGCAGGCATGTTATCGATCAACCAAATTGTTCGGAGGCGAAACGACATATCTGCTATCTACTGCGGGTCACATACAGAGTTTGCTAAACCCGCCCACATCGTCAAAACGCTCTTTCTTTTTAAACGATGATGTTTCAGTGACAGCAGAAGAATGGGCTAGTGACGCTGAAGAACATGCCGGTTCATGGTGGCCATTCTGGTCCGGTTGGTTGTCTGAGCGAGCAAATGGCGAGGTCAACGCGCCTGCTGAATTAGGTGATAAAGATCATCAGGTTGACGGTGCAGCACCCGGCACTTACGTATTTGAATAATTACTAATAGAAAGGAAAAGATTAAACCTTCATGCAAATTTACACAGATCATATTGGCAGATTTAATCTCCGCATCATTCATTCATTAGATGATCATGAAGGAACGCCTTTACTCATTTTTAATGGTATTGGCGCCAGCATTGAGTTACTGGAGCCAGTAGTTCGGGAGTTGCAAATTCCGGTGGTGGCTTTCGATATGCCTGGAACGGGAGGTTCTCCATTTAGTTTCGTTGGATTCAGTATGTCTGACTATGCCTGGCTGGGAATCAATCTGATCGATAAGCTGCAAATAGATACTGTGGACGTGATGGGCGTGTCTTGGGGCGGGGGAGTGGCGCAACATTTCGCCCGACACCACGAGCACCGTATGGGTAAGTTAATTCTTGCGGCCACTTCTACTGGCCAGATGATGGTGCCCCCACGCCTGGATGTGCTTTTACACATGGCATCGCCGCTACGTTATATGAGTGCAGGCTATTTTAAGCGGATAGCTCCAACTATTTATGGTGGTGATTTTCGAAGTGATGCCGGATTGGCGCACAATCATTCAGAAAAAATGAAGCCGCCTAACCCATTTGGATACCTGCAGCAGTTATCTGCCATGTCAGGTTGGACCAGTGCTTTCTGGATTCATCAATTAAAACAAGAAACACTGGTAATGGCGGGTGAAGACGATCCGATTATTCCCTTGGTAAACGCAAAAATAATGGCAGATCGGATTCCTAACGCCACGTTGGAATCGTTCGATTGCGGTCATTTATTTATGCTTACTCGAAAACAAAAAACTGTAGAAAGTATCGAGCGATTTCTAGTGCACTAATTGCTTAGTGCAGTTTGCAGTAAGGCAACGAGTTCATCGTTTATTTCTTTAAGCCCATCATGCAGGTCATAAAGGTCTCGTGCTGAGTAATATTTCTCAGTCACGATGTTTCTGAAGTCTCGCGTATTGATTAGTTCCAGCACTCCACTCTCGGTCGGTGGTTCGGGAAGGCTGTATTCGTCGTCTTCCTGCCAACTGATCAACACGCGTCCAAATTCTGTGTTCTCACTCAAGTAGGGCTGAAAGGTTTGCACCAATTGCATCTCATGGGTGCTTTGTACTAGCTCGATCACCTTTGCATAAGAATAGTAATCAGCGAGCCCGTTCTTAATTTCGCGATTACGTAAGACACTGAGTTCTCCCGATCCCGTAAGATTGTCATAGGCACGACTAATCGGAAGCACTGTCGGCATAGTTTGCAGTGAACTCAAGTGTTCATCTAACTGTTCCACTGGTAAGTCTGGAGACTCGAGTTGGGTTTGCTCCATCAGTGCAATCATGTCCCGAATGATCAAGTCACCGTTCTCTAAAGCAATATCAATTATCTCTTCGTTGAGGACAAAGTCTTCCTGCAGTTCAGTGAGATAAATCCGTTCTTGTCGTGAATCTTGTAAGTTTTGCCACCAAGCATCTGCCTGCAGTCCAAAGTACAACCCTACAGCAACTATTAGTAAATCCAGAACAACAGAAACCCAGTTTTGATCTTTGGCCTGTTCTCTTATGCGACTTACTATCACTGATGATTCCTTATTGGTTGAGTGGCTTGATCTAAATTACAAGATAGATCAGTAGTGTAGCGCCGCCGGCGATTAGAGCATAGGGTAGCTGAGTAATCACATGATCCATGTGATCGCTACCAGCACCCACCGAAGAAAGCACTGAAGTATCAGAGACAGGGGAGGAGTGGTCACCAAAGATTCCGCCTCCAACTACCGCTGCAATGGCTTTGTAAACCAATGGGTCGGTCGCTACATCGCCCGTGAAGCTGTAAGCAATAGGGAGTACAAAAGGAATCATAAGTGCGTAGGCGCCCCAGCTGGTGCCGGTCGAAAATGAAATCAGGCTAGTAATGAAAAACGTAGTTGCTACGAATAATGCTGGTGTCATAAAGGCGGAAAATGACTGCAAGATGTAATCCGCAGCTTCCAGCTCACGTGTAATGTCATTAATGGCATAGGCTAATCCCATAAGTACTATTGCGGGCATTACACTTTTAATTCCGCGCATTCCTATGTTCATGAGTTCATTCAGATCTCCCACAACACCTTGCATGAATAGTGAGATGCTCAGATAGAAAACTGCCATCATGAATGCTTCTGCGATTTTCATATTGCCGAAGACAAAGTAACTGACTAACACAGTGCCGAAGACAATTATGATTGGTATGAGTAAATCTATAAGCAGAGATGCTTGTTTCCTTTCTGCAGTGAACAAGTCAGATCCTTCATCACTCACCATCGGGGTGGCCCCATCTCGCAATACTTTGCCTTCTGTTGCAGACCTGTTTTCTGCGCGGCGCATGAGACCAATGTTGGGAAATACTTCAATGCTCACCAGTAATGCTAAAAGTAGCGCCAACATGGGATAGAAGTTATAGAGAATTGCATTGGCGAATACCGAGATTGCCTGATCCAGATTCGCAACGGGCCCACCTTCGGCGGCTATAAGTCCGGCGAGATAGGCACCCCAAGACATAAACGGCACTAATACGCATACTGACGCTGTGGTGGAATCAAGAATATAGGCGAGTTTTTCTCGAGAGATTCTTGCTCGATCGGAAAGCGGTCGCATGATTGGCCCAACCATCAGTGGGCTGAAATAATCATCGACTACAATAAATCCCAGTGCCCAGGTCGTACCTTTAACTTGTTTCGGGGTATGGCATTTACTTGAAACAGTCTCAGCAAACTTGGCGATCACTCCTGATGCTTTAAACAGTTCAAACAAAATGCCTATGAAAATGACAATCAGCGATACCCAAATAAAATCTCCGTTGAGGGCATTCTGTAACAGGTCACTAAAGACGTAGACAGGATTGAACAACCAACCTGATGCGGCAAAGCCGATCATCAGCACGCCAACTATACAACCGGTAAGCAATGCGAATATCGCATTTCGCGTAGCGAAGGCTGTTCCTAGAGAAATGATCAGCGGCAGTAGGCTAAAAATGCCAAAAGTTGTAGCGGTTTCCACGATAGAGCGCTTGGTTATTTTTGTTTTCGGTTGAGGAGAATGTAAAAAGGCGCAACAGAGTTGCGCCTTTATTTATTGAACCAGTAAAGAGTAATTGAGTTACTCGACACGCTTCATGGTGGTTACCCGATAGGAGACTACTTCACCATTTGCCCAATTTTCGGTTCTAGTTTCATAGGTGTTCTCATCGATAATGCGCATCCAGCTGTGATGTGCGTGAGCATCTGAATGAACATCCATATTGGTGCCTTCAGTGAACTTAAAATCGATCACACCAGAATCACCGGATTCTACGAAAGCCATGGAAGGCTGATTACCAATAGCGCAATAGTGAGTATGAATTAGTTCTTCTTTGCCGTTTTGGTGATACATGCTCACCATCTCTGCCGGTGTGCCAGCAGCAAAGGTCTGCATTACCGTGGAATTTCCAATGTTCTTAAAAGACACAGTGGTAGTTGTTTTCTCCACTTCATCTTCCGATTGACCGACTGGAACGAAAGCTCCTTCACCGACCCAAGTGCCTTCCAGTTTTAGCATGGTTTGGAATGCTTCATCGGGTGTGAATCCATCACCGGCAATTGCCGCGGATCCTGCGGAGAAAGCGAGGATTAAGAGTAGCGCTGACTTCATTGTTTTCATTGGGCTAGTCCTTGATTGGTGGAGTTTGACCAGCCTATTTGACCGTTGATGCGCTGTCAACAACAGCCTTGTGGCTTGATTTGTCCGGGCTGCCGTGCCCGGAATGCTGGACAACTGGACCGTACATGGCTAGCTTTAACGCAGCACAAAAATGGCTCACAGAAGGTCAATTACAGAAGTCGGAGGATCCCAATGACCCATCGCCGCGAATTTTTAAAATATCTAGCTGCCAGTCCATTGCTCGCAGATTTTTCAGCGTTTGCGCAAGAAGTAGAAGAGACACTTGGTGAGAGGCTGACTGACCCCTCGGAAGTCATCAATGTATTCGAGATGGAAGCAGTAGCTAGCACCAAAATACCGCCGGCTCATCTGGGTTATTTAAACACTGGTGTTGATAGTGATAATACCTTGCGGGCAAATCGCGATGGATTTTCTCGCTTTCAGATCAAGCCACGCCGCTTGGTAGATGTCAGTGAAACCAACACGAAAGTGAACTTTTTAGGAGCTGACGCCGAATCTCCAATTTTCTTGTGTCCGGTTGGTAGCCAAGGCGCCTATCACGCAGAAGCGGAGTTAGGATCTGCCAGAGCTGCCGGTGCGAAAGGTCATCACATGGTGCTATCCACTCAATCGTCTACCGCGGTTGAAGCTGTGGCAGAAGCAAAGGGTTCACCTATTTGGCATCAGTTGTATCCTACTACCCGTTGGGAATACACAGTGGCGATGTTGCAGAGAGCAGAGGCCGCTGGTTGTACGTCTGTTTGTTTAACAATCGATTTGCCAGGCGGGCGCAACACAGAAACGCAATCCATCATGATGCGGGAAGATGATCGCACCTGTACAAATTGCCACACGGGACGATCGAAACCAATCTTTGATGGATTAGATATGCGTGGAGTAGGACTTAATAATCCTAATCTGACTTGGGATGTCATTGGTCGCATGAAAGAAGTGACCAATATGAATGTCATCATTAAAGGTATTGAAGTCGATACTGATGCTGCCTTAGCGGTGCAATACGGTGCCGACGCAGTATGGGTGTCTAATCATGGCGGACGCGCGACTGAGACTGGTCGTGGATCCATCGAATGCCTGCCAGAAATTGCTGCAGCAGTGAACGGTCGCGTTCCTATCATTATTGATGGCGGTTTTCGACGTGGCACAGATATCTACAAGGCGCTAGCGTTGGGTGCCGATGCGGTTGGTATTGGTCGACCTTATTGCTGGGGCCTAGGTGCATTTGGTCAAGCTGGAGTTGAACGCATACTTGATCTGCTACAGCGCGAGTTACTTATTACGATGCGTGGCAGTGGTACTCCAACTCTCGATTCAATCGGCCCTGAATACATTAATGATGCCGGGCAGAGAGTGCCGCGTGGTACCTTAGGTCGTGAACAGCTCTAGTATCTGGCGCTAGTTCTCCAATCCCTCGAATAATCTAAGTTTCCACTGTAAGTAGCTGGGTCACTATGTGACCCAGTTTGCATTTCTATGCCTTCCGTAATTCGATTCCGGTAAACCGAAAGTTACTTATCTCGTTTTAGCTAGTAATCCTGGCAATAGTTAGGAGATTAGTTATGAGAAAAGGGGGCTTTCATTATGACTAATAGATTTATATCTGCGATTTCTCGCAACATAACCATAGTAGGAATGTTATATCTACTATCACTAACCAATGCAGTGCAAGCTCAGACATTCGCGGCTGATGAAATTGAAGTTAATCGTGATGCGAATGAATTAAGTGATTTACTGGCAGGATTCAAACCTCTGCCAAACCCGGAAGTAGCACCGCTACTTGATACGGCAATGGTGTTTACCAGCATTCATCCAACTGAAATATGGGTGCACTGCACGGCCAAGGATAATGCCGGTCTTGTTGAGGGTCGCGTAAGAGTGCGTCTACCAGCAGGAGGCGTGAGGTTTTTCCTTGGTTCAGATATCACCGATGAGCGTGGCTTTGTAGGTTCAGTTCTGTGCACTGGCGAAGGCTGGATTGTAGGTACTGAAGTGATGCTGGGTGTAGTGACTTCTGACATTGATGTGCAGCAGGATACCCGTGCTGACATCTCCAGTATGCTATTTCCAGTTACTGCGGTGAAGTAGACCGCTGGAATTGCAGGCTGAAATTGTAACTAGAAGCGAAAGTGGCAATCACCGCTTTCGCTTCTTTTACGCCAATAGCTAATCTTCATATTGGTCATGACGGCGGACCCAGGCCATGGTGAAAGGCAGGTCTTCTTCATTTCTGCCTTTCGGTGTCATATCCATGATGTGATAAGCGCTATTGAAGATATCTAAACCGCGAGCGAAGGTGGAATAGGTGTGGTACACATTTTCTTCTTCATCTTTTTCAAACACACTGAAGCCAGGTCCTTCATCCATTGAAAATGAGATAGTGCCAAAGTTGTAATTGGGCTCTCCTGATTCTCTTTGCTCTTCCGTGAAGGACACCGCGAAATCAAAATTGAAATCGCTTCCTTCAGATGAGTACCAATCAAATCCCCATCCCATGCGTTGGCGATATGCCTGGATGGTGTCCAGCGATCCTCTGGAGACTACGGCTAAAGTGATATCGCGATGAGCCAGATGAATTTCTGTTCCATTGTAATTGTCTGCCCAAAATGAACAGCTGGGGCATCCTTCTTCCCAGCCAGGGCCTAACATAAAATGATAGATAACAAGCTGCGACCTTCCTTTAAACAGGTCAGCTAAGCTCAATTCTCCATCGGTCCCTTGAAACCGATAGTCTTTGTCGATTTTGACTTTGGGTAGCGCACGCCTCGCTTTACTCAGAGCTTCCCGGGCTTTGGTAAATTCTTTTTCTTTTAGCATGAATTCTTTGCGGGCTTGTAGCCATTCTTCTTGGTTCACAATTGATTGGCCCATAGTTCGTTCTCCAGTTGCAAACGGCGAAAAAAAAGGGACGCAGATTGTGGGTGCTGCGTCCCTTCGAATTCTGTTATTGGTCTTAGTTGCTAGCTTGTTGGCGCTCTCTTGCGCGACCAGCACTTAAGATATTAGGAATCGCGTAGTTGCCTTCGTGACAGGCATATTCGTACATGACGTATTCATCATCTTTAGTGAGCGGCATAGAGATAGTGAATGGTGATGAAAAACTATCTTGGTCTGTCACCCGCGCTTCCCACATAATTGTGCTATCGCTCACTCGCGTAAATCGCTCAATAACGTGGAGGTTTTCACCGGCAGGCACACCTTTTAGCCTGCCTCCCGCCGAGCTATTGGCGATCATGCCGCGGTTATTAAAGTTCTTGGTTTCGATGACCAAAGTATCACCGTCCCAATGTGCGACTGAAT
The DNA here is from genome assembly GCA_965262465.1 of uncultured Pseudohongiella sp. GTDB lineage: Bacteria > Pseudomonadota > Gammaproteobacteria > Pseudomonadales > Pseudohongiellaceae > UBA9145. Next base: position 1,075,395 of record OZ253535.1, read on the forward strand.
CGCCCATCCATAGTTTTACTTTGTCATCTACATGCTCAGTCTTGGTTAAATCTATGGTGCGAACATCATGAATCATTTCATACACGATGGTGAACGTATCTTCGGTTTGAATGAATCGGTAGGCGTTGTTGTAGCCGGCCGGCAGCATTGAACCAGGTACACCGCGAGTAATGCATCGATCCCAAACGGTGTGATAGATGTAATGGTTTTCAACATTAGCAAAATAGTAATCACGAGTAGCGAGTGCGGACTCACGAATCGGTGCTCTACCGTTTGGTGGATCTACAATCATCGACGTTTGGCCGGTAGATAGCACGGTATCACCAGAATCTAACCAGATTTGGTTGTATCCCCCGACATTGCCTCCTGCTTCCACCACAATATTGTTGTCAGCAAACTCTCTCCGATCTGCTATACGTTGTTCCATGGCCTGAATCTCGTCGTCACTGAGAAATTCACGGTCAGACATGGTTGCTGGACGTTCAATGGGAGTGATCGTGTCGTTGGTCCATACTCCGCTAAAGTCTGGTTGCCCACTGGCATGTCGAGGAGCCTGGTAATCCTGCGCTAAGGCTACAAGTGGTAAGGACAACGTAAGTGCAAGGAGAGAGGTGTGCAGTTTTCCCATGGTGTGCTCCTGAATGGAATCGGCTGGGATTTGTTTTTATTTTCTTTTTCGTTGTAGATGAAAAAAAAGGGCCAGAACTTTTGGTTCTGACCCTCTTCTTTATTGGGTTACTGGCTGTCTTCGGTTAGCCAGGAGAAGTCGTCTTCGGTTTGCACCAGAACTTCCGATCGCTCTCGACGTAATTGCTCGGCCCTGCGAGCATCTTCCAATACGTCCTGCGGCAACTCATTGCCCACAACGATTCCGCGAGGAGTCGTTGGTGCAAAATAAATTCGAGCATTGGCCATTTCGTCAGTTGTGGCCGGACCATAAACGACGTCTTGAGTAGGATCTGGATTCCAGCGATTGCCTTCAGAGTTATCGAACCACCAGCTCATGTGCAGTGTTGAGCCAGCAGGCAGGAACTTAGGCACTTCATATTCATACAGGAACTGCCAATTAAAATCGTAGTTCGGAACCCATAACAAGACTTCACGCTCACCATCCGGATACTCCACTTCATATCGCATAGCTTTGCCGCGATAGTGCATGTGTGGACCCATAGAAAGTAAGTAGATATCTTCTTCAACATCGAATGTGTTGTTCACTTCGTAGTTGGGATGACCAGCAGGAATCGTCCATCCGCGATGCGGAAGCAGATTAGTCTCCACTACATAATCAATAACATCGCCGTCTTCATAGAACTTGAATCCCGCGCGGGTTTCATCAACTACACCAGTGCCTTCACCAGTGTCCTTGTGGTAATGCATGTTCACAGTGATGAATGGATCTTCTGGAAGTAGCACGCCCCAGCCTTCAGGATAGGTGAAAGGACCACGTCCAGGGACTCCAACTCCCATGTGGCTGGAAACAATATGGTGTACCCATGGTCCACCAGGATCTAATTCGGCCATTGAAATCCACTTGGGATTCTCATGGGCGCCTTCAGCCACTGGCATATGAACTGTTGGCTGCCAGTCTTCAATGTCTGGTCCAACGTAAACAGGCTTTTCGAAGCCAACAACCAGATCCGGCTCGCCGATCCACCAGCCTGACTCTGGCATGGCTGTGCCTACACTGGTTGATGCCAGCGCTTCATTGGCAGCATTAGGATCGCCTTCCAGTGCGCCGCCATCGACCCATGCAATGAGCAACTCACGGTCTTTCTGATCCATGTAGCGTTCGCCTTTGAATTCGCCGCGATGGCGCTCATGGGCACCCCATGGAGGCATGTATCCAGTGGCAACCGCATTCTTAATCAGTGGTGCCCAAATTTTGGCTTGGTCGTAGTCCATCAGCGACATAGGTGCGCTAATGCCGCCAACATCAGGAGGATTATCCTGGTGGCAGGCCGCACAGTTATTCATGAACACGGGCAGGGCATCTTGGTAGAACGTCGGTGCATCCTGCGCCAGCACTGAGCCGGACAGCAGAACAGAAAAGACCATTGCTACAAGAGAGACGGGTGAGGATTTCATGGCGATTCCTTTTAAGTGAGCGACTGAGCTTCAGCTCAGGTAAGGTCATAAAGGCTTCTTATTAGTAACCGTGAAAGCCTAATTGGAATGGGGATTTTTGTCTATACCAGAGAACCCTTTATTCGGCGTGTTCACCTATATAAGCCATTGAAATTCTGTGGTTTTTGCCAGGCAACAGCAATTCTCAAACTGGTTGTTTTCCATAATCGCATTTTTCGATAGATACCATCGAAATTAATCATTTTACCGATTACATGAAACAGCCTATTCTGCGCTCACTGTTTAGTTTTTTACTTATTGTTTTTTACATTTTGAGGTGAGACATGAGTGTTTCAGAGATTCCACAGGTAGTTTTCAAGACTCGAGTCAGGGATGAGTCAGTTGAAGGAGAAAACCCATTCCGTTGGCAAGATGTCAGCTCGAACGACATTTTCGCTGGTAAGACCGTTGTTGTATTCGCATTGCCCGGCGCTTTCACACCAACTTGTAGCAGTACTCATCTGCCAGGGTTTGAAACTGATTATGAGCAATTCAAGAACCTGGGCGTGGATGAGGTTTATTGCCTAAGCGTTAATGATGCGTTTTCCATGTTTCAGTGGGGTAAGCAGCTAGGGGTAGAAAAAGTGAAATTGTTACCAGACGGCAATGCGCACTTTACCCGCGGCATGGACATGCTCGTGCAGAAGGAAAATCTAGGTTTCGGAGATCGCTCTTGGCGTTATTCCATGCTGGTTAAGGACGGCAAAATTCTCCAGATGTTTGCTGAGGAAGGCAAAGAAGACAACTGTGAGTCAGATCCTTTCGAATGCAGCGATAGTCACACTATGTTGGAGTACATCAAATCTCTCGACGCACTGGCAGCTTAAGGGTCTGCGAGCGGCACTCAAACCATCTCTGCCTTTTCTTGTTTCCGGTCTGCAAGGATAGAAGGAGCGAAGTGTGGTTGCACTACATGAGTGACTGAAGACGAAGCAGAACGGGAAGAAGGAATGGCCCTTCGGGTTGAGATTGGAGAGCCGCCACTCTTCGTTTCTCGTCATTCGATTAGTGGCTCTAAACTTCTTTCCTCGCGCCTCGATTGGCGGCTCTTCATTCTCAACAGAGGTGATTTGAGTGCCGTTCGAAGACCCTGACCAGTGCTTTCCCTTGAACGGCGGCTAGTTCAAGCAACGAACACTCTTCTTTTTCGCCGCCGTTCTTTTTTTTCCTCTAAGACTGCAATCCTTCAAATCTAGTTCTTGGATAATGTGAGCTGGATCACCATCTCGCTTGTCGTCCACTAGAATCGAATTCCGCAACTCCTTACACTGCGCGCCCAAATAACGCCATGGACTCAGTCCTGCGTTTCCCATAATTCGTTCTGTCAGTACGATTAGTACATTTAGAAAACTAAGAGAATATAATCGGAAATTCAGGTTAATTTCCGATAGGAGAGTAGGCCGAGATGAAACACTTAACACAATTCCTGGTCGGGGCTGTTGTCACCACAACGGCCGCGCTATCGACCTTGGCCAGTGGCCAGAGCAATGATGTTCCTTTATATGATGACCTGGGGGACTACCACTACGCGATAAGCTCAAGTAATCCACTGGTGAAGCAATATTTTGATCAAGGTGTACGTTTGTACTATGCCTTCAATCATCAGGAAGCGATTCGCGCGTTCAAAGCAGCTCAGTCATTAGATGCGAGCTGCGCCATTTGTTGGTGGGGCGAAGCACTTGCTTGGGGCCCCAACATTAACTTACCGATGGACACACCGTCAGGTGAGGCAGCCTATGCCGCTGTGCAAGAAGCCGTTGCGTTAAGTAGCGTCGCGTCGAGCAAGGAGCGTGGGCTGATAAATGCATTAGCGACCCGATACGCGGCGGATGTGCCTGAAGATCGAGCTCATCTTGATCAGGCCTATGCGGACGCCATGGCAGAACTGGTTGAGCAGTATCCCAATGACATCGATATCGCTGTTCTGTACGCCGAAGCGTTAATGGATTTACGCCCTTGGGATTACTGGAATGCTGAAGGTGAAACTCAGCCTGGCATCGATACTGCGCTGGGCCATTTACTCGGTGCATTGGAAGTAAACGAGAATCATCCTGGTGCTTGCCACTTTTATATTCACGCCGTAGAGGAGTTATATCCTGAGCGAGCCGTGCCATGTGCTGAACGACTGGCAAACCTAATGCCTGGCGCTGGTCATCTGGTGCATATGCCGGGACACATTTACATACGAGTAGGTCGTTACCTGGATGCGGTTGAAGCGAATGAGCATGCTGTGCATGCGGATGAAACTTATATTCAGGATCAGCATCCGGGTATGGGTATGTACACCGCCGGTTATTATCCTCATAACTACGACTTCATGGCGTTTGCCGCCATGATGATCGGACGTAGTGCTACTGCTGTAGAGTCGGCGGAAAAAGTCACTTCCTTGTTACCAACTGAATTGTTTGGCACACCAGGAATGGATTTCCTGCAGCACATGTCGGTTCGTCCACTACAAATGCGAGTGCGTTTTGCGCAGTGGTCAGAGATTCTGGAGCATCCAGCTCCAGCAGATAGTTATCCTCATGCCAAGGCGATGTGGCACTACGCTACTGGCAGAGCACTGTTGGGATCAGGCGATACCGACCGTGCAAACATTCACTTAGATGCACTGCGCGCGATTAAGCGCAATCCTGCCATTGCAGATCTCAGTATGGAGTTCAATGCATCCAGCGATCTGCTTTCGATTGCTGAAAATGTGCTTTCAGGCTGGATTGCCGTTGCAGTACAGGACTACGATGCTGCGATATCCGCACTGGAAGCTGCAGTTAGTATCGAAGATGAGTTGTTTTATGGCGAACCACCTGAATGGTCAGTGCCGGTTCGTCAGGAACTGGGCGCAGTACTGTTAAAGGCTGGGCGCGCAGCTGAGGCCGAGCAAGTATTTCAGGATGATTTAGCGAAGTTTCCAGAAAACGGTTGGTCTTTGTATGGGCTTGCTGAAGCTCAAGAAGCTTTGGGGAAAAATTCCGAGGCAACAAGAACTCGAGCTGAGCTAGAGAGTGTATGGGCAACATCAGATGTTGATATAGACTCAATCTTTTAGAGTGCTCACAACTATTAAAAAAGGCGAAGCAGTTTCTTGCTTCGCCTTTTTTGTTACCAGATGTATTTCTTTCTTAAGTTTCCCTATGCCCAGGGATCTCGCATCGCGTCGAAGAATTCTTTGTGTCCAGCGACAATCTCTCGCATATCTCCTTGATCAGGCATGACATCATATATATTTCGATCATAGGTGCCGCCTAAAAGAACGCCATCACTACGAGGAAACATATAGAGACCGCTATTGCCTATGACGATGTAATTTACTTCGGGCTGCGGCAATAGAAAACTCAATTGCCCTTTTATAGCGAGCATGTCGCTGTCGTTGAACAATTCTTTTGCACCGAGGCCAGTGCAGTTAATAATTACGGGTTCGCTTAAATTCATTAGCTCATTTTGGGTATGGAACTCACGTTTAGTGATTGTGCCTCCCGCGCCGTAAAAATCCTGCATCAGGGCAGGCAAAAACACTGCCGGTTCCACCAACATTGTGTCGTAGTGATAGGCGTAATCAACCGGGAACGGGTGATCATTGGGACCCAGTAGTTGTTTTTGTGGATAAAGATAAGGGTATCGTTCAGGCAAGGTATCTCCTGCAAGTTCACCTCTGCCGTTTAGAAACTGATAATTGGTGATCCATCGAACACCATACTTTGGTCCCACCAGATTTTGAAAGTAACGATACGAGTGTCGCTGCGCCGCTTCAAACTGAGTCATAAATGAAGAAGAAGGCATGCCGGTATCGTATACCGAAGTGGCTGACCACTGACCTCCAGCTACATTTGAAGTCGTATGCGGTGGTAAATCCTTTGCGTAAATTTTTACTTTCCAGCCTTGGTCTTGCATTAAGCGCGCGGCGGTCAATCCGAGTGCGCCGCATCCGAGTACAGCGCATTCTTTATGAGGGGTTTGAGTCGCTAGTTCCATTGCTAAATGAGACGAGCCCCAACTTAAAGTTATGCCGCCTCCACCGTGTCCATAGTTATGGACTAGTACCTTGTCGTTGCGCCGTTCTGCACTGACATTGAAACCAGTGCGACGAAATGGACGCAACCCTGCAATGGTGCGAATCACTCGATCTTCGCTGACGTTTACTCGCCGCAGAGGCACTCCGGAAAGAGTGTAGTTCGCTGAATTGCCTGAAGATGATGTGGCAGGCGCAGAACACTGAGTCAACAGCGGAGCTAGGGCAAGTGATTTAACAACGGTACGGCGGCTAGGCATAAGACTACTACTCTTGAAATGTATTCATATGGGCTACGGGCCTTAGGATAGCCCAGTCTGTCGTTCAGTTTAACCCTTAATCTCTATTGAAATCGGGTGTGGAATACCTATCTAATCTGTGTAACTCGAAGTCTATGGTGATAGCTATGCTGCAAGATAAAGAACTGAGTTTAAAACAACTTCTTTATAGTTTTAGGGCCAAGATTGGAGTGACGTGGGGTCTAGTAGGATTGGAAAATATCTTGCTTGCCCTGATTCCTCTGCTAATCGGCTTGGCGATCGATGATCTATTGAGTGGAAATTTTACTCAGCTGTTCAATCTTGCCATGTTAATGATCGTCCTTGTATTCGTAGCAGTTGGAAGACGGCTTTACGATACCCGTGCTTACGGAACGATTAGAGTTGAACTCGGCGGTGAGTTGCAAAACCGGCATTCTGAATTACCTGTATCTGCGCGAAATGCGCGGCTCAATATGTCGAGAGAGCTTGTCGATTTTTTAGAGGAACAAGTGCCTGAAATTTTGACGGCTCTCATCCAAATAGTTGTAGCCTTTTTCGTACTACTATTCTTCCATCTAAACTTGGCAATGTCCGCTTTATCAGTAACGGTGGCAATGATTGTGCTCTATAGTTTCGTGCATAACCGCTTCTACCGATTGAATGCCAGCCTAAATGAACAAATGGAGACTCAGGTTCAGGTACTTGAGAAGAAGAGTTTGAAAGACGTGTTGACTCATCTGTTGAGCTTGAGGAAATGGGAGGTGAAATTGTCCGATACAGAGGCATTAATGTACGGCGCTATATTTATCCTTGTCATCTTTTTCATTGTTTACAATTTATGGTTTGGCACCTCACTAGCAGATGTTACTACGGGTTCTATTTACTCCATTGTGAGTTACAGCTGGACATATGTGGAAGCAGCTATAGTGCTGCCATTCACATTGCAATCACTAACGCGATTATCCGAGATTACCGAACGAATAAATCGATCAACCCTGGAACCAGCAAGTAGCTGACTGCATGAGCTATTTTTAGTGAATCTCAAGGTTAGTACGACTTTTGCATACTAAAAACGCTCTGCAATGCCGGTTAAATTGCTCTACACTGTAACTAGTATCTCGTTCCAACAGGAGGGATTTGCAATGCCGAAACAACTACGTGTGATTTTTGCACTAATTTTATCTTTAGTGCTTGTTGCTTGCGCTCAAACCGGTAGTGGGCCAGATTACAGAAATGAAGTTGGTGCGAACGGCCTGTTAACGCCACGCGCAATTTTTGCACGCTATGTTGATGCATTGGGCGGAGAAGACACGCTGCGGTCGCACCGCTCAAAACGAATGTCGGGTGCATTTGACCTGGTTGCCTTCGGAGTCTCCGGTGAGATGGAGATGATTACTGCTGAACCGAATCTAGTTGTGCAGAATATTGAGTTAGAAGCGCTTGGTAATATCAACAGCGGATACAACGGTGAGGTGGCATGGAGTTCAAACCCTATGCAGGGAACTATCGAGCTCACCGGTGCTATGTTGGATGATATGGCGCGTCAGGCAGAATATTACTTACCAATGACTTATGCCGATGTGTTTCCACAACAGGAAACCGTTCAGGAAACTACTATTAATGGTGAGGCGGCTTACGAAGTATTGTTGGTCGATAGTGCACGTGGAGAAACTACAGCGTTTTTCTCAACAGAGTCTGGTTTGATGTTAAGAACGGAGACAACTGTTAACTCTCCTGTAGGACCAATGGAAACTCAAACAGACCTGTTTGAGTATGAAATGTTCGATGGGGAAAACATCCCAACGTCGCTATCGGTGAATCAAGCAGGTCAGCAAATTGAGATTCAAGTCGATGCTGTAAGTTACAACGATGTAGATGATGCTGACTTCGCTGCACCGGCGGGTCTATAGCTCGGGTCTAAAGTTAGAGTGACTCGAGGTTGGTCAGGTAATCGTCAGCGGTTTCAACAATTGCAGTGCGGGTGTCGTCGTCCATGCGGTCCCAGGTTCGATAAAGCATTCGCATTCGATGGTTGTTTTCAAAGCGAGGGCGGTGCCGGTCCATAAAGTGCCAGTATAGGGAATTGAAAGGACATGAATCGGCCCCATGTTTCTTGCCAATCTTGTAACGGCAACCTTTGCAGTAGTCACTCATCTTATTGATGTAGTTACCGCTGGCAGCATACGGTTTAGTGCCAACTATCCCGCCATCCGCATGGATGGCCATGCCTCTGGTGTTGGGCAATTCGACCCACTGAATGGCATCTGCATAGATGCCTAAATACCAATCATCAACTTCATCAGGATGGAGTCCAGTGAGCAGGGCAAAATTACCGGTCACCATTAGCCGTTGTATGTGATGTGCATAGGCGTTCTCTAAAGAATTCCGAATTGCATGATGCATGCAGTTCATCTTTGTCTCTGCTGTCCAAAAATATCCAGGCAGAGAGTTATTCGCATTTAGCGCATTGCTTTTTTCATACTCGGGCATATTGATCCAATAGATGCCTCGAATAAACTCCCGCCAACCAAGAATTTGCCTAACGAACCCTTCTACCTGTGCAATGCTAATCCCATCTTCGGATCGGTAAGCAGAGATAGCATACTCAATAACTTCCATTGGGCTGAGTATTTTTGCATTCAGGGCGAATGAGAGTCGCGAGTGATAGAGCGACCAGTCAAAGTCACTCTGGCATGTCATTGCATCTTGATACCGCCCGAAATTGATGAGGCAATGTTCGCAGAAGAATTGCAGTAACTCAGTCGCCTGCTGTCGGTTGACTGGAAAGGCAATTGAATCGCTGGAAACGCCAAAACAATCGACCTTGTTAGTCCGAATTCGTTCAATGATAGCGCTGACATCATTATTGAACACCAGTGGTTGAGGAATTTGACTAAGGGCTTGAGCATTGAGTTTGTTTCTATTCTCGGCGTCAAAATTCCACTGATCACCCTCTGGATTGTCGCCGTTCATCAACATACCGAACCGCTTCCGCATCTTGCGGTAGAACGTTTCCATGCGGTTATGTTTGCGCGGTTGAAGGTATTGATCTATCTCCATAAGCGGTAGCAAAAAATGCTCACTGTCCACGCACGAAGATTCGATTGTTAGCGTTTTACAGATCTGCTCAAGTTGTTGAGCGAGTCGATATTCATCGGGATGCTGATATTCGAACTGAGTCGCGCCGTAATGCTCGATCAAATAAGTAATTAGTGTATCCAGAGCAGGGAATTCCTTAGTTTCATCTAATGTTAGATGAAGAACATTGAATCCCTGCTGTTCCAATCCCGCAGCGAATTCGCTCATGGCTGCGAAAAATGCACACACTTTCTGAATATGATGGCGAACGTAGTCAACTTCCTGTGGCAGTTCAGCAACTACATACATGGTCTGAGGATCAGCTGATTTAAACCAGCTGTGATCACCATTTAGCTGATCTCCCAGGATTAGTCGTAATGTCTTGATATCGCTGTTTTTAGCAATTTTTAATGTTGGACTCATGGGAGGGGTATACGGCTCCAGTTCGATTTTGGACTGCCTGGCTAATCTGCTTTAGCACTCTCAACGTAAATAGAGCGGTGATGACAAGTCGGACGATAGTAAACATTCTCGGGTACGCTGGGCTAGTTCCTTTTGGAGTCGGCGCCGGTCTAGTTTGGTACGGTTATTCAGCCCAAAACATCAATGGATTGTCCGGATTTGTGAGTTACAGCGCACTGATTTTGAGTTTCCTCGCAGGGATTTTATGGGGGCGCTCACTCGAAGCATTGAAATCAGCCTTTGTGAAAATCAGTAGTAACGGGTTCGTCTTATTAGCATGGGCATCACTGTTAGTGCTTCCAATTAATCCGCTGATTTCTGTGATACTGCTAACTATAGGTTTCGTAGTTCTTTACGGCATTGAACGGCGACAGTTCGAACTGCTTTTTAGTTCAGTTGACTCTTTTTACAAGTACTTTCGATTTTCTCTAACTGCAATGGTAGTGATGATGCATGCCTTCGTGTTGGTGGCACTCATAAAATGAACCCTTCGCTGACGCTTTTCTTCGATGGCCGCTGCCCACTCTGTATGGCCGAAATCAATGAGTTGAAAAAGTTAGATAGGAATGGCTCTCTTAGTTTCGTTGATGTTAACTCTGACAGTCTTTCCAAGAACCATTCATACATCGATAAAGAGTCAGCTCTGTCAATGCTGCACGGAATAACCGGTGATGGGCAGATGCTTTTTGGTTTGGATGTCACAGTTGCTGCTTGGGCAGCTGTCGGCAAACACAGGTGGTTACAAATTCTGCGGTGGCCGATTATTCGATATGTTGCAGATGCAGCCTATTGGCTATTCGCTCGCTACAGATCTCAAATATCCTCACTAGTAATGGGCCGTAGAACAGTCTGCTCTTCGGATAATTGCTTGCCAGAAAATAACTCTGATCATTCTTAATGACCTCATCACAGGAAACGTTGGTAATCGGTGCCAGTAGTGCGCTCGCAAAGGCCACAATTAATGCGCTCCTCATTCAAGGAAAGCGTGTGGTTGCTGTCTCTCGCTCTGACTTATCAGAAATACATCGAAACAACTTTCAAGTGCATTGCGTTGTATCTGACTACTCAGACGATTCGATTGGAATAACTGTTGCTGATTTCATTACACAGGAGCGCTGTTTTGATCAGGTGCTCATCTTTAACGGATTACTACACAATCAATCCATTTCGCCAGAGAAAAGGTTAGAGGAAGTTCAGGAAGATCAAATTCTGGATTACTTTAAAACCAACACTATCGTTCCAGCGCTATGGTTAAAGCATTTGAAAAAACTTTTGCGCAAGCAAGGGCAAGTTCTTATAACGATATTGAGTGCTAGAGTCGGCAGCATTGCTGATAATCGAAAAGGAGGCTGGTATGGCTATCGCGCTTCGAAGGCTGCTTTGAATATGTTTATCAAGAGCGCAGCGATAGAATATAGGCGCGAAGCCAAAAACGTTTCATTTTTGGTGTATCACCCTGGGACTGCTGATACTCCGCTTTCAAAACCGTATCAGGGGGGTGTGCCTCCGGAACAGCTCTTTTCACCCAGCTACGCGGCTTCCAGATTGATTGAAGTAATTAATCAATTTGATGAAAGTGAACAACTGCAATACAGGGATTGGCGAAACGAATCCATTAACTGGTGATTCGGGATTCGTTGCCGCAAGAAAAGAATATGAATTTTCTTTCAAGTCATCCTTGTCGTTTGCTGACAGGATGACTTGTAAGAATAGTACTAACTAAAAATCGAGAAAGAGATTAGTCTGCGAATGAAGAACTTGGTTTAGGATGTGCCAACAACCATTCGACTACTTGTTCACCATAGGTGTCTGAAACAACGGGTGAATGAGCCCCCGCAGTAATAGTCCAGAGCTCTGCTGAACCGCCTGCTTTGCAGCCTATGTTGAAGCGATAAACACCCGTTTCGTAACCTGGCAAACTAGCGTCCAAGTCACGCTGTTCACGGCCTCGACCTGTTGTTTCGCAACCGTTGTAGCCAGCCCAACGTCGAACTGATGCTAACGCTCCGGTATAGCGATTTTCTTGAATTTCACCGCCACCATAGCCAATAACTGAATCGGCAGTGCCATGAATTTGCAAGATATGAACCGGCGCAGCAGGTTCATCACCTGGTGCCGAGTCAATTGCTCCAGCTAAACTCGCGATTGCTGCAATAGTTTCCGGGTGCTCTTTAGCAATCCGATACGACATGAATCCGCCATTGGAGTGACCCACCAAGTAAACGCGGCGATTGTCCACGTTGTAGCGTGATTTCATCTCGTCGATGATTGAGATGATGTAGCCGACGTCATCGGTTTCAACACCGAAGAAATTGCAACAAGCCTCTGATGCATTCCAATAAGGATTTTCGTCACCCCCTGGTTCGCGTCGACCATTTGGCGTAACAAGCAAGAAATCATAATCATCTACGGAGTCCGTTAACCCCATGTAGCGAGCAGATCTTGCGCCATTACCAGTGTAACCGTGCAGTGCCACAATCAATGGAGTGGCAACGTTTTCATCGTAGCCATCCGGTACGTGCACTGGAATTTCGCCACGACCCAAGTCTAAATTTTGGCCGAAGCTCATAGAGGCGAAAAGTATCGCCGCAAACAATGAAACGAGTTTTGTTATTTTCATACTGTAATTCTCTTCTAAGCAGTTTATGAAATAGGGTTAAGGAGTAAGAATGATTTTCCCTGTTGTTTTTCGTCCTTCGAGTGCTCGGTGTGCTTCCTGCACTTCTACCAAAGGATAAAAATGTTCCAATCGCAAATTTAGTTTACCGTCACTAATCCAGTTAAATACGTCGCCACTTCTCCAATCCAGATCTTCTCGCGTAGCCAGATAATCGAACAGGGTGGGGCGGGTTAGAAACAATGAGCCTTTAGGACCCAAGGTCGCTGGGTTAAATTCAGTTACTGGTCCGCTGGCATTGCCATACAACACCATGTACCCGAATCGGGAAAGGCAATTAATACTCTTCTCGAAAGTGTTCAATCCGACGGAGTCGTATGCCACGTTGACGCCAGCTCCGTCAGTAATACGCATTACTTCCGATTCAAAATCTTGTTCGGAGTAAAGGATAACTTCATCAGCTCCAGCCTGCCGCGCTAACTCAGCTTTCTCTTCTGTGGAAACTGTACCAATAACAGATCCTCCCATCATCTTGATCATCTGAATCAGAATCAGACCGACACCACCAGCGGCTGCATGCACCAGGCAGCGATCGCCTTGTTTCACAGGGTAGGTGGATTGGCACAGATAGTGGGCAGTGCATCCTTGTAACATTGCAGCTGCGCCCTGATCAAAAGATACGCCATCAGGCAAACTCACCAACTTGTCTTCCGGGACAGCTGCGTATTCAGCGTAAGCCCCGGCCACATTGGTATAGGCAACCCGATCTCCTACTTTGAAGCGTCCTACTGCAGAGCCAACCTCAGTGATCGTGCCTGCCGCTTCCAGACCAAGTGTAGCCGGAAGTGGAATTTGGTACAGGCCGGTGCGCTGATAGGTATCGATATAGTTGATACCCGCTGCCTCAACTTTAACTAACGCCTGGTCTTCACCCACAGCGGGCAAGTCAGTGTCTTCGTATGACATGACCTCAGGGCCACCAAATTCCTTAACGAGTACTGCTTTCATGGGGCGAGTTTCCTTGGAGATTGGGTCAAAAGGACGCTCTTTATCGCAAAATTCGGGGCTTCTGACAATGTATGAAGTGCTGCGGAAACTGGACGAGGTGGGGTCCCAGGTTTATGCTGGAACCATCCTCAAAAACATCATAAGAGCGAGGGTCTCACAATGCATGCACTCCGGTTTATAAGTCGCTTGATTGCTGCGATTTACCTGTCTTTTATAAGCATTTCGCTAGTTAGCGCACAAGACGCGCGGGTCGAATTGAACCAACGCATGGTGAATGCCACCAATCAATTTTTGGATAGTCTGACTCGTTTTCAGCACAACAGAGCAGTATTCGCCTTCGATGATGAAGAACGGTTGAATTGGCATTTCATTCCTCGAGATCGGGAGGGCGCCGTGTTTCGCGACATGACCGACGAGCAACTCGAGTTAGCGAACAATTTATTGCGCACTTTCTTTAGCGCGGAAGGCTTCGCCCAAGCTGAGGCGGTGCGGGATTTAGAAAATGTCCTTGCTGCCATTGAGGTCAACGGTCGCTTTGAACGAGATCCCGGTCTGTATTACATAACCGTTTTTGGCGAGCCTGATATGGATAACACCTGGGCTCTACGCTATGAAGGCCACCACCTTGCTTTTAATTGGACATTTGTACGGGGTGTTGGCATCGCCAGCTCTCCACAATTTTTTGGAACCAATCCAGCAGAAGTGCGAACCGGGAGTCGTTTAGGAACGCGGGTGTTGGGTCGCGAAGAAGATTTAGCGAGGGAATTAGTCACGTCTCTGTCTGCAGAGCAAAAGTCTCGAGCCATAATCGAGACCTCTGTGCCGAGAGACATCATCACCGGTGCTGACAAACAAGTAAGCGCTTTGGATGGAAGTGGTGTGCGATATGCAGATCTTAATTCATCGCAAAAGCTAAACTTGATGCGAGTGATTGAAGAGATAGCGTCGGTACAACCTGCTGCGATATTTGCTGCACGAATGGCCGACATTCGTGCGCAAGGCCTGGATGACGTTCAATTTTCCTGGATCGGTGCAACAGATCGGGGTGCACCCCATTATTACCGCGTACAAGGTCCGGGATTTCTTATTGAATATGACAATACACAGAACGATGCCAATCACGTGCATCTGGTATGGCGAGATTTTGATGGAGACTTTGGTCGTGACTTACTGCAGTTACATTACGATTCTGTCGCGGCAGTTTCCGGTGTAGACCACCAACATTGATTGACAGGGAAGTGCAATGAAAAGAGCAATAGAGGGTGCTATGAAGAGTCGAGTTACATTTATCTTTTGCGTGCTATTTGTAAGTTCACTTAGCTTTGGTCAGGGAGCCACTAGCCCAAATCCTCAAATCCCGACTGAGCCTGTTGAATCGATCAGCATGGACTACCCTAAGCTTCGAGTTGTGCCAGTTGCTAATGGACTTGCCAATCCTTTTGACTTTGCATTTCGCGACAATGGCGACATTGTTATAAGCGAACGCTACACCGGTAATTTGCGTCTGGTGCGTAATGACGAGTTGCAAGAATCCTCTATAAGTGGAGTGCCTTCGGTTTATTCAGAAGTGTTTCGAGCCGGTCTGATGTCTGTTGTGTTCCATCCGCAAGATGACAATACGATCTACTTTACTTATACCAAGCCCATCGTGGTTGATAACGAGCCCGAACAGGTGGTGGCATTGGTGCGGGCCAGGCTGCAAGAAGATCGTCTGACTAATGTTGAAGAGCTATTTGTCACAGAAGGATTAGATAGAGGTATCGCGGCATCGAAACTCTTGTTCACACCTGATGGCAAGCTAATGATGAGTGTAGGAGGCGCGTATGTGTATATGGGTTATGGCGAGTATGCGCAAGACCCGGCAGTACACTACGGAAAACTATTAAGACTGAATGATGATGGAACTCCGGTAAGTGACAATCCCTACATCAACTCTGGAGAGTATTTACCGGAAGTCTACAGTGTCGGTCATCGCAATCAGATAGGTCTCGACTTTCATCCTGAGACTGGTGAACTTTGGGCGGCAGAGAATGGTCCCCAGGGTGGCGATGAAGTCAATATCATCCAAGCAGGCGGTAACTACGGTTGGCCATTGGTTTCTTACAGCCGGCAATATCGTGGCGACTGGATCAGCGATACCAAACAGAATCTCGATTTCATCGATCCCGAAATTATATGGTGGCCTTCCATAGCACCATCCGGCATGACGTTTTATGACGGTGATAAATTTCCTGCATGGCAAGGGAGTCTATTCGTCGGGTCTATGCTTGAAGGCAGGATTCCCGGATCAGGACATTTAGAACGCATAGCCTTTAATAGTCGCGGTGAAGAAATTCGGCGCGAAAGTATGTTACGCGAACTTGCTTCGCGAGTTACGGCGGTAAAGCAGGGCCCTGATGGTTACCTGTATGTATTGTTGGACGAAGCGGAAGGCGCTTTATTGCGTCTGGAACCAGCGGAATGAACAAAGAAGCAAGCTACTTGCGTTCACATTTTTTTTGAAAGAGGATCGAAAAATGAATCCCAAAATTCGATTTCTAGCGATACTTACAGCTAATCTATTTACCGCCCAGGTTTTTGCTCAAGGTATTGAACAAGTTGAAACCACGGCTGGAACTTACCGAGGTCATAGCTCCAACTATGTTGACGGAGTAACTGCATTCAAAGGAATTGCGTTTGCTTCACCTCCGGTAAGAGATTTGCGCTGGAAACCGCCGGAAGCTCCGATTTCATTTGCCGGTGTGCGACAGGCTGATCGTGTTGGTCCTGCCTGCTGGCAGGCTCGAAATCCTGATAACAACGTGTACGCTCGCGGAAATCTCAATCGATCAGAAGATTGTCTGTACCTGAATGTCTATACCCCCGCTGAGTCTACTTCTGATTCATTGCCGGTGATGGTGTGGTTTCATGGTGGTGGTAACACGGCAGGGCATGGCGGTGCGGAGATCTTTGACGGCTCAAATCTTGCGGCCCGAGGTGCGGTGGTTGTCACGGCTAATTACCGACTCGGGCCATTCGGATTTCTGGCTCATCCCGCTCTGACTAACGAATCAGAGCAGCGGGCATCCGGTAACTATGGGCTGATGGATCAAATTGAAACCTTGCGTTGGGTGCGTGACAACATCGAAGGTTTTGGTGGCGATGCTGATAGGGTCACAATCTTTGGACAATCTGCCGGCGGATCTGATGTGTGTTTGCTCATGGCTTCACCGCTCGCCAATGATTTGATGCATCGGGTAATCGGTCAGTCGCCAGGTGCTTGTGTATCTCAGGGCATCGCTTTAGAAAGTGGTAACAACAGTGCCCATGATCGGGGTGAACGCTTTATTGAAGCCATGGGTATTAATGGCAGCAATGCGTCTACTTTGGAATCGATGCGTGACTTGTCTCCGCAAGAGATCATTTCGACTATGCGCAGTGCGGGCAA
This sequence comes from uncultured Pseudohongiella sp., assembly GCA_965262465.1. GTDB lineage: Bacteria > Pseudomonadota > Gammaproteobacteria > Pseudomonadales > Pseudohongiellaceae > UBA9145. The sequence goes on from OZ253535.1 coordinate 1,092,377, forward strand.
CCCCAACGGGCCGATAGTTGACGGATGGGTAATACCGGAATCACCTGCCACTCTTTTCAACTCGGGGCGATTCAATCGCGTTCCTGTCATGATGGGTGCATTGGCCCATGAGTATTTCGGTTTGCAATCAAATGCACCGGCGATCACTGAAGAGGAATTGCAGGACTATTTAAACGGTCGCTTCGGCAACAACGCGAATTCAGTGGTAGCAGCCTATGAAAACATCATAGATGAATCACCACTCGCCGCGCGCAAAACTATCACTGGTGATGGGGGATTCATTAGAGCCGTTCGAGATTGGGCCAGAGCAGTCAGAAGTCATGATGAACCCGCTTACGTCTATTATTTCAGCAGAGAAGTGCCAGTGTTCAGATTGTATGTGCCAGAGCGACCTGATCTAAATGGTGATGGCGGACAACGTACATTAGGTGCTTACCATTCGGGTGATCTCGCCTACGTGTTCGACAATTTGGATGTTGTTGGAATCGGATGGGATGATACCGACCGCGCGTTATCAGAAACTGTTGCAGACTATTGGTTTAACTTTGCAGCGACAGGGAATCCTAACGGTGCAGGATTGCCGCAGTGGCCGGTATTCGATCCAGCCACTGACGAAGTGCAAATTCTAGATGCCGAGGTGCGAAATGAAGTGCATCCGCGCAAGGAGTTCGTAGAACTCATTGAAAACGCAGCATCTCCCTGACGCAATTTGCTCAGGGTCTGGGAGTTCTTGCCTTAGGTCCTAATTGGCTTGGCAATATCTCGTACGCGAGTTTTATCCAATCACATAACATGGGTCGTGTATCGCGCGGGTCGATAACTTCTTCGATGCCGAAGGCTTCTGCTGTGCGCAAAGGCGAGCGATACTGTTCCAACATGTCTTCCAGTTCTTTACGTCGAGCACTTGGATCGACCGCTGCTTCGATGTCCCTCCGATAGGCGGCCTGTACACCGCCTTCAATGGGAAGCGATCCCCAGTCAGCTGATGGCCAGGCATAGCGAAGATTAAGCCCATCAGTTTTTCCATGCCCGGCGCCGGCAACCCCATAACAACGCCGGATAATAATCGATACCCATGGCACTGTTGCCTGATACACCGCCATCAAAGCGCGACTACCTAGTCGCACTGTGCCTTCTTGTTCTGCTTCAGTGCCAATTAAAAAGCCTGGATTGTCTACCAGATTAACTACTGGGAGATGAAATGTGTCGCATAGATCGACGAAGCGCATCATTTTTTCCGAAGCCGAAGCATTGACCGCGCCGCCATGATGTTTTGTATCGTTAGCAATGATGCCAGCAGGATGTCCATTAAACCTGCCCAGGCCAACAACTAATGATTGTCCGTAACCTGCATTGATTTCGAAAAATGAATCCTGATCAACTACTGCATTGATTACATCTCTTACTTCATACATTTCCCGTCGGTCGCGAGGAATGACAGACAACAAAGATTCTTCCCGTCGATCTGTTGAATCATCACAATTGATAATTGGGGGCAACTGCCAAACGTTTTGCGGTAAGTAAGAAAGAAACTGTTTGATCGTAAGAAAGGCTTCTTCTTCTGTTTCAACTTCGTTGTCGACGGCGCCGCTTTGATGAGCGTGTATTTGGGATCCACCCAGTTCGTTCTTTTCAACGGGTTTACCAAAGCCTCGTTCAACCACTGGAGGTCCAGCGACAAATAGCTGGCTAGTGCCTTTAATCATGAGAGAGAAATGAGAGATGGTGACTCGTACTGCGCCGAGACCTGCAACAGAACCCATGCAGGCACATACCACAGGAACTTGTCCCATCAGCTCCATCGTCGTGGAAAAGCCAGCCAAGGCAGGAACGTAAGAGTAGCCCACCATCTCTAATGTTTTTACGCTGCCTCCACCGCCGCTGCCATCAACCAACCGCACCAGGGGCAGGCGCATTTCTAATGCAAATTTTTCACCGTAGCCGGATTTGTCTCCAACCTTGGCATCAGCGGCACCACCGCGCACAGTGAAGTCATCACCACCTATGACTACACGCCGGCCATTAAGGTCAGCGGTACCGAGTACGAAGTTTGATGGCGTGAAATCTTTTAGCTCACCTTGTTCGTCGTACTCTGCTTTACCAGCTAGCGCGCCAATTTCATGAAAGCTACCGGGATCGGCTAACTTATCTATTCGTTCGCGTACTGTGAGCCGGCCATTATCATGTTGGCGTTGGATGCGCTCCTCGCCACCCATTTCTTTTGCCAGGGCTTCCCGCCTGCGAATTTCATCAACTTCCTTTTGCCAGCTCATAGTCTATTGCTCGAACGATTGAGAAAGGTGTTTCTATCATGAAAGGAAGAAAGGGTGAAGGAGGCGGGTTTGCCATGAATTCTGCGTGTCAAAAATATTTGACATGAATATTACCATCAATTAGGGTGTGTCAAATATCTTTGACACGTGGTTTTCGCCAGCATGGTGAGGAGTAGTTATGGTTAAGGCAATTATTGGCGTCATTGCGGCATTAGGCCTGGCAGTTGTGGCTGCACACGGAGTAGGGTCATTACACCAGTTTGGCAGTGATGGCAGTGAAGCGAGTTCTCTTATTCAGCGCTTTCACGGCGAGGAAACAGAGCGTCGCGCAAGCGACACAGAACTAGAAGAACCTGCGACATTCAGCATGGCGCAAAACGATGACTTCTATCTCTGTAACGACCCGTTCTTTCTGGGTATTTATGAAGTGATCACTGAAACCTATACCATTGGCATTGAAAACGTCACGGTGGAATTGTTAGAAGAAAACATATTTGGTTTTATTCGCAGCTGGCCCGGCTATTCACCTGAAGAGGCAGAAGGGTGGGTCGATCACATTAAATTGATTCCTGGGCAATTTGTCGAAATCGCGCGCGAAGATTCGGCTGTGATAGATAACTGTGACAACTTCAGCGTAGCAATGGTTGGACCACCTTAAGCACAACGATCAGCAATCATGGAACCAGCAATGTCATTTAGAGAAAAGAAAGCTTGGGTCACGGCACTCGCATTGATTGTCGTGTTTGTGCCTTTTTATTGGATGATGATGAACGCCTATCATCGTCCTGAACCGGATTTCGGGTACCTGATTCAACTCGCGCTAGCAGCGCTTACTTCGTTTTTAGTGTTGGAAGTCGTGTTGGTTTTGGCCGCACGCTTTCTGTCACCTGAAGATGCAGGCATACCGCAAGATGAAAGAGACCGACTGTTTGCGTTTCGAGCGTCCGGGGTCTCTTATGTTGCATTGATTGTGCTGGTAGTTGCAGTGACCTTTCCCATGATTCATATGGAAGGTCGAAACTGGGGATGGGGTATGGCTTATCTTGGCGTCATCATCATTGCTGAGATATTGCGAGCTACCATGTTGATTGTGCAGTATCGCCGAGGTTACTGATGCCTGAACTGCCTATACACAATCGGATCCGTGAGCTACGGCAGGCTAAGGGAGATATGACGCAACTCGAGCTCGCCAGGGAAATCGGAGTAACCAGGCAAACGGTTAATGCGATCGAACTTGGAAAATACTCTCCTTCTTTAGAAGTGGCATTCAAGATAGCCAATGTCTTCAACCTTCCCCTGGAACAAGTCTTCCAATTTCAAGGCAAAAAAAAGGGGTAGCTTTCGCTACCCCTTCTTATTTCGTTTCTAGATCGAATTGATCTTAGAAGTCTGCACGTAGGCGAGCGTAGTAGTAACCACCCTGCCAAGGTACAACGGTGCCTGAAGAGTAGATACGGCCACAGCAGAAGTCGCTGATGGTATCTCGATCAGGATACTCGTCGAAGACGTTACGTGCGCCAGCAGACAGACGGAACATATCGTTAATCTGCCACTGACCTTCAAGGTCAAATGAGTAGAAGTCACTCAGATCCTGGAAGCGCAGACCGTCTGGGCCAGTACCACCAGTGTTAGAGTTAGTTGAGTCACCGAACCACATTAGACGACCGATGATTTGTAAATCACCGATTGCGTGAACACCGGTGAAGTTACCGCGCCACTGTGGATCGCCGTTGATGAAATCAAAACGGTTCTCAGCATTCAAGAACTGGCTTGGGTCAGACTCAAACTCGTTCTCAGTGTAGTTGATTGCCGCAGTCAACGTTGTAGTACCAGCGTCGCCCCAGTTCAGAGGATAGCTAGCAACTACGTCGAAACCAGTAGTACGGGTATCGAACGCGTTGGTGAAGTAGAACACACCACCAATTGAGTTCGCACCAGCAACACCAGCTGCGTCAAGTGCTAAGAAGTTATCGTATGCGTCACCTGATGTTGGATCAGTTGATACGTCACGAGTTGAGATCGCGTTTGTACGATCGTCGATATCGATGCGGTACCAGTCAACTGTTAGATCCAAGTCACCGAAGGATGCAGTCATACCAAGAGTGAAGTTATCTGACTTCTCAGGCTTGAGAGGAGTTGCACCCAAAGCTTGGGCCACAGGGCCACCGGCTGGGAACAGACCAGTCGCAACTGGGAAACCATTTGGTAGTCGAGTTGATACGTTAACAGTACCTTGCTGACCTGGAGTAGGCGCACGGAAACCAGTACCAAATGAACCACGAACATTGATGTTGTCAGTCAGAGACAGACGACCAGCTAGTTGTACAAGAACTTCTGAATCGAAGTCATCATAGTTCTCGTAACGTACCGCTGCTTGACCGTAGAAGTTATCCGTCAGGTCTGCACTCAATTCACCGTATACAGCGAATGAATTACGCTCATATACACCAGTAAATTGTGGAGAGTTACCTGGGAAACCGTTAGAACCTACACCAACAACCGTGTAAACAGGGTCGCTAGAGTCGGCACAGTCAAGAGTTGAGCCGCCAGCAATTGCTGTCAAACCGTTAGGAGCAGGAGTGCCATCGTCGTTACACAGTGACCATGGGTCCTGAGTAGCGTATGGACCAGCAACGTAAGAAGCTGGATCACCTGGGCCTACGTCGTAAGACTCATCCATGAAGCTTGCACCGAATGCGAACAGCGCTGGGCCAGCCAGTCCTGCGTCGAATTCATAAGTGAAGTCAGCTTGGAATTGAGTCTCTTCGTTAACCAAGTCACTTGGACGGAAGCTAGTTGGCGTGTTTGCCAAACCAAGCGTGTCACCCAGTGATGGGTTGATTGTGTTGAACAATGTGTAACGAACTTCAGACTCACCAGTACGTGCGCTGAAGTCATAAGTTAGGCCATTGTCCAATTCGCCACGAAGACCACCGACGATTGATGCGTCGAGGACGTTACCAGCGAATTGAGGTGTGAAACCACCTGGGAAGATTTGCAATGGTGAGTAGATTGAACCATCTGGACGACGCAGATCTTCGATCGTACCGTTACCTGGATAACGATAGAAGAAGTTACCGTCTGTGTCTGAGTCAGAGTAGTTACCGAAAGCATAGAACTCAGTGTCGGCATCAATCTGATAACCAGCGTTGATGAAGATACGAGCTGCTTCAGTCTGAGGCTGACCCCATGGCTGAACCACTTCAGTTACGCCAGCAGCGTTTGCATTGCGGAAGTTAGCTTGGAATGTTGGATCCAATGCAGAAGCAATACGCTCAGGGTTAGTTACCTGAGAGAAGCCTGGCAGTGAAGGATCAACACAGAACCAAGACTGACAGTATTGCTCAGCACGAACAGTACGATCAGTTTCGCTCCATTCACCAGAGATGCTGACGAAACCGTCGTCACCTAGTGGCAAACCGATGTTACCTTGAACGGTAGTCATCGCACCGTCGCCTTCGAAGAACTCACCGCTATCGATAGTCAGGCTTCCACCTTCGCTGTTGTCGTTCAACAGGAAGTTGATTACACCTGCGATGGCGTCAGAACCGTATTGAGCAGACGCTCCATCACGGAGTACCTCAACGTTCTTAATTGCCGCAGCAGGGATAGTTGCGATATCAGGACCCTGAGTACCGGAACCACCAATTGAAACCAAGGCTGCACGATGGCGACGCTTGTTGTTTACGAGTACGAGAGTCTTATCCGTTGGAAGACCACGCAATTGCGCAGGTCGGATGAAAGTCGCACCGTCTGAAATTGGCTGGCGGCCTACGTTATACGAAGGAACCAGAGTTTGCAGAATGTTGTTGGTATCTGTGTAGGAGATAGCCTCGATGTCATCTGCACTGAAAACGTCCACCGGTACAGGTGAATCAGCAACCGTACGAGGACGGCCACGAGCACCAGTAATGATGATCTCTTCCAGGTTTGAAACATCGGCGCCGTCAGAGTCCTGCGCGACAGCTGCTGGGCTAAATCCATGAGCTGCAAAAATCGCCACTGCGAGCAGAGATTTTTGGTGCTTTGGAAATTTCATTCAAATACTCCTGAGATGGGTTTTTTATTTGTGGGTTCAGCAGTAGAGCATTGCAATACTAGTGCCACGATGTTGCTGTGGCGCAACCCCCCTTGAAAATAGCAAACCTGCTAGATTTGCTCGGTCTGAACTCCAAAATTAGCGCTCCAAATATTCGCCAACTGTGGGGTTCCTACCGATCAGACTCACTGAGCCCGGATAATCTTACAGATTGGGGTCAAATACTATATGAAAAACACCTCAGTAGAAAATCTTTAAGTGCCTAAATTTCAGGGTTTTTGCCGCTTTTTTGCTTCAAAAAAGTGAGTTTAAGCTGGATTTGCACCATTTTAGCGCGCTCAAGCGCTGACACACTCTGGAGGCCCCGAATTTAGGGGCCTGTAGAGGAGGGATAAGAGACACAGTGAAAGCTCAGATTCTTGCCCCAAAATCATGGAATTTGAGCTAATTTTCGAAGAATTTCGAATCTGGACAAAAATTGAACAATTTTAGTCAGATTTTTGGGTTTCAGATGGGTTCCTGCGCCCGAATGGGATGGAGATTGAGGACGGTGTTCAGATAAATCTGGCAGTCAAAGGGCCAATTCTGAAAGAACTGAGTGGTACTGTAGCGATCGAAATTAGGGGCGCTCTTATCCGAGTTTTGGGATGAGCACCGGGGTGGTTTGGACGTATTGCTGGTAAGCCGGGAACTCAATTCTGGAAGACCTGAGTGCCAACTGAATCGATCGAAACTAAAGGAGCTCTTATCCGAGTTTTGGGATGAGCACTGGAGTGGTTTGGACGTATTGCTGGTAAGCCGGGTCGGATCCCCATCGCTTTTGGCCACCTTCTTCCAACAATTTCACCCCGCTAACTTTGATCAGCAGAAACATCACAAAGATCGGAGAGATTAGTGTCACAAGTTGCCATCCGCTGAGCACCGGTATTGCCATAATAGCGATCCCCAACCACAGCACGATTTCCCCAAAATAGTTTGGATGTCTGGATTTGGACCAAAGGCCGGTGGTGATGAATTTCTCGGCGTTAGCGGGATCATTGCGAAAGTTGGTTTTTTGCCGGTCGGCGACCACTTCAAAGACAAATCCAAAGAGCCAAATCGCAGCACCTGCGTAAGCGAAAACACCAAGCGGTCTCTGGGTTTCAGAGGTTATGGCGGCGAGCGCTGCGGCCATTGTGATGAACACCCATGCGCCACCCAGGGTCCAGGTAAAAGCAAAGCGAAAAAAGCGTTTTTTGATTTCATCAAAGCGTCGGTCTTTTCCAGCTTTTTTGACGCGCATAAACAAAAATGAACCAAGGCGTGCAGCCCACACAGCGATCATTAAACATAACAATTGTCCTCTGGCGTCCATTTGAGGAATGGCGATATATGCCAATGCGACAGTTGCTATATATGAGATGCTGCCCGTTAGATCGAAGTAGTGTTCGGTTTGAAACATGAACGATGGAATGAACACCGCCCAATGCAGAAGAAAGCCAACACTCGCGCACAACATGAACACCGGGAACGGTCCAAGCACCATGCTGCCCTGGCTTCCAGCGAAAGCAATTCCAAAGCTAATCATCAGGATAACGGCGATGCCAATTAGGGGTCTCAATATCGTCATATCTATGTAATTACCGCTAACTCTTATCGGTGAAAAAGAGAAACCTACCCTCACAGAGGTAGTGCGTTTCCCGCTATTTTCTTCGTATAAACGGGACTTAAATCGGATTTAACTGACCATACGTTGGGGCGTGTGCCATTGGTTCATTCTAGTTATTGGCACAGTCAAAAGAAGAGACTAAGAGTCTTGAATATGGAAGTCCAGCGCTTCCGTGGAGAGGAAGTAGCTTCATCGGGAGTGATTTCTTATGATGCGTAAATGTCTGAGAAAAAATCAACTGCAGCAGCTCCATCCTCTCTCTTGCTTCAATTCATTAATGGGGCATTAGAGAAATTTCGCTATCCGGTGCTGCTGTTTGGGTCTGTGAGTTTTGTGGTCCTTATAGGTTTCTATCTCAGTACCGGTTCCATGTACCCCGATGACATCGATCCTTTCTCCAGCAATCCTATGGAGATCACCGGCGTGTTAATTTTGTTGGCTGTGATGCCTTCTTATATGTTGATGTGCATTTTGGGGAGCACTCGACTTACCAATCGAGTAATCGAAAACCTAAAACAACAGCTCGGTGATCAGTATTCACAAATAAGTGATCGATACCGACTGGTTAAATTCTGGCCTTTGGTGTTCGCCCTCAGCGTGGTCTATTCCTGGCAAATGAACATCAACTGGGAGCCACTCAGCTTTGTGTATGAAGATCCAAGATTCTGGTTGAGTTTCCAGCTGGTGTTTGGGCAGCTCTGGATGTGGGGGCTGGTAGGGATACTGTTGTATCTTGGCATTTTGGATTCCATTCATATTCATCGACTGGGAAAAGTTTCGCGAGTTGATTTGTATGACTTGGACAAATTGAACGGGTACGGCAGAGTCGCGTCAAATTGGTTATTGATCATCGTTGGCGCCATGGCAATAACCACAATTCAATCGTTAGACCAGCAGTTTGATGTGGAAGATTATTTCAGTGCGCTTGTCGTGGTGATTCCTTCTATCTTGATTCTAGTGCCATTGCCAATTTGGTCTATTCATCGACAAATTCGCATGGCCAAAGCCCTTGAGCTGCAAAAGATCGACCAAGAGATTGCCAATTCATCCCGCGAGCTTGGAGATGATGCCTTGCACCGAATGAATGGATTGATGATTAGAAGAGAGCAAATCCATAAGCTACGTAACTGGCCTATGGATCTTTCAATCTTTTCTCGCTTGGTTCTTTATGTGTTCATTCCGCCCCTGGCTTGGGCAGGTGCTGCATTCATGGAGTTCTATTTGGACGGTATGCTTGGCGGCTAAGGTCAACCTTCGCTATTCATTTATTGTCGAACTCATTTTCTTTTTTGGTAACGGCAAATCGACGAACTCTGCCGGTCTTTTCTCCGCATTGGCCTGCATTGCTTCTTGGATTTCATCGGACTGCAACATACTGGCATTCCAGATATTGATGTAGTCCAGCGTATCTGCCGTAGAATGATCTCTTGCATAATTGATTATGCGCTTGCTGCCATAAATCGCTAACGGTGCCTTTGAGGCAATTTCTTTGGCGACTTGCATGACTCCATCCAGCAATTCTTCTTGCGACTTGAACACTTCATTCACAAATCCGTAATTTTTTGCTTCGTCTGCTGTCAGTCTGCGCCCGGTGTATGCCATTTCCTTTACGATGCCTTCCGGTAGTAATGCTGTAATGCGAGGGAAGGTCCCCACATCGGCGGTCATGCCGATATTGATTTCAAATATGGTGAAAAAAGCGTCTGCGGTTGCGTAACGCAGATCACAGGCCGTGGCCAAATCCACTCCCGCACCAATTGCACCACCTTGTACTGCCGCCAAAACTGGAATGCGGCATTGCTCTAAACAGGTAAAGGTCTGTTGCAGATGTTCTACAGTTGCATAAAAGCGCGCACCTTTTAGTCGCTTGCGCTTTACCGGGTCTTCATCCTCAGTGCCTTTTTCGCTGCTGCCGAATGAGGAGACATCCATGCCTGCTGTGAAGTGCGGTCCAGTCGAAGAGATTACTACGACCCTAACGTCGCCGTGATTTTCAATGTCTTCGATTACGATTGGTAATTCATCCCAATAAGCAGGAATCATACTGTTTCGTTTTTCCGGTCTGTTCATCACGATATGCGCGATGTGGTTTTCAATGGTCAAATCAAAGCATTGATAAGTCATCTCAATAATCCTTACTACAAATTCTTAGCTTGAGCGATGTGCTTCAGGTTTAACGGCGGGGTTCGCCACAGTGGAACATAACAGATTCTGCACCGCTGCGGACATTTTCGGTGACTGCACCACTGTATGAGGCGCCTGCAGTGGTCATGCGGCGGCGTCGGTCCTCCATGTATCGATCGAACATTACGCCACTTTGTGGGTTCAGCATTGCGCGAATATCAGACAGGACAACACGGTAGTACCGAGCGATGAAGTCCAGAGTGAATTGTCTTCTCGTTTTATAGGCGTCAAGTGCCACTTTAATTCGTTCATCTCCTGTGGCTGTAGACTGATTCCAGGCATTGCACATTGCTCTAATGCTGGCAATCTCATTGTCATTGATGAAATTTTTGGCATTAGACAAAGTAATAGCGATGCTGGTGAGTTGTGGGTCGGTGACTAACAACTCCTCTGCAACAATGTCTGGCTGCTGATTGATTTGATTTAACAAGCGATCAAGCACGGCACGATCAATTTCTTCGGGTGCCAGGGTTGGGCTCAATACTGATAACTCACGTGGCGATTCTTCAATTAATTCACGCGGTGTTTGGGTTAACCCTTGAGGATCAACCAGGACATCAGTTTGAGCGTATAGCGGATCTACTAAAGAATGCGCACAAACGAATAGCAAAAAGAATAAGGAAGGACGCATGATGAAAGGTGGAAGAATGCAGGCTTCATTGAAGCCTGCATTTGGAAATTACCGAACCCGCTGAATTGAATTCTCTTGTAGTTGTGGATAATCAATCCCTAGCTGGTCTAAATACGTGTCGTATTGTTCAGGGTCGTAATACAACTCTTCCAACAACGGACGGAATTCATCCATGATGTCGGAGTTTTTCTCAATCGCCGGAGGATCGTCTGGTCCGATGAATGGCACATAAGTTTCTTCCGCAGTTTGCACATCATCGAAGTAGGCCTGTGCTTCCTCAACTAATGTTTCGCTTTGCACCAGATCCAACATGGTTGTGGCAATGACTTTGGCGCCTGCCACTGCACCTTTGTGGGCGATCGGAGTTGCCATCGCCATGGCGCTGGACCAATGATGTCCTTGCAGACCGCGTACATTGGAAGGAAAGCGCAAAGTTACAGTAGGAACGTTCCATGAGACGTCGCCAATATCATCGGAGCCGCCAGATACTGGATTGTCGAGCGGAGCGCCCAAATCGGATAGTTCAGTGGCTAAGCCCTGAGGATCGTCTGCCCCCATCAACATTTGCAGCGCTCGGGCAAACTGCTGGTCATCTTCCGACCAGCTAGGTAGTCCGACCTGCTGAATGTTTTCATACATGGCTTCAGCAATTGGTTTATTGAAATGCCTTGGATAGGCTGCGCCAACGATCCTTCTGCTCATAGAAGTGTCAGTCATTAACGCCGCGCCTTCAGCTATGTTGTTCAAAGTCTGAAAATTTGCACGGATGTTATCGGCGGTTATTTCGCGGATGAAATACCAAACGCTGGCGTAAGAGGGCACAACATTCGGTTGATCACCCCCATTGCTAATTACATAGTGAGAACGCTGCAATGGGCGCAAGTGTTCTCGGCGAAAATTCCACGCGATATTTGTTAGCTCTACAGCATCAAGTGCACTGCGGCCGTCCCATGGATCGCCTGCACCATGCGCTGCGATGCCATCAAACATATATTCAACCGATACCAGTCCTGTGCCGCGGGCCTGTCCCCAACTTACACTTAAGTTGTTAGAGACATGGGTAAACAAAACTGCATTTACATCTTCAAATAATCCATCTCTTGCATACCAGGCCTTGGTTCCCAGCAGCTCTTCAGCAATGCCTGGCCAGATTACGATTGTGCCGGGCAAATTATCGCGCTCCATGATGTCTTTCACTGCTAACGCCGCAACGATGTTCACAGCTTGCCCCGAGTTATGACCCTCGCCATGACCTGGCGCGCCTTCAATCATCGGTTGGCGATAGGCGACTCCTGGCATTTGTGATGCTCGCGGGATGCCATCTACATCGGAGCCCAACGCAATTACCGGTTCTCCACTGCCCCAGGTTGCCCACCAGGCGGAGGGAATGCCTGCAACGCCCAACTCAACTTCAAAACCGTTGGCTTCTAAAATCTCAGCGAGATAGCGTTGAGTTTCGAATTCTTGAAATCCCAACTCCGAAAATGAAAACAAACTGTCGACGATTTCTTGCACCATCTTGGTACGGTTTTCCACGCCGGCAATTGCATCGGCTTTCAGTCCGGTAAAACTTGCCTGTGCAAATGACTGTGTTGTGCTTATCAGCAACAAAAAGATGCTGATGGAAATGCTCGAGATTCTTTTCATGTAATTGGCCTCGTTCTTATTGCAGCCAGATTACGCTGTTTTTGGGACCTCTGCTACCGTTTGCGTTGACCGGCTCCCATTCAAAGGCGCAATATCTGGAAGGTCACCATTAGTATTTAAACTCGACGGAGATTTGAGATGGAAATGCTAGTAACCAATATCAGCTGGTGGGCGGTTGGAATCAGTACAGTAATTAGTTTTATGTTGGGCGGCTTCTGGTACTCCCCAGCCTTGTTTGGAAAGAAGTGGGCTGAAGGGGTTGGTGTCGAAATGGGGTCTGGTAGTACACAGTCTGTGCCAGCGCTGGTACTTCAGCTGATCGGCACATTTCTTTTGGCGTGGTTAATTGCCCTGGCTGATGCTACCGGGTCTTATCCTGCTGCGGTGTTAATTGTGTTTGCAATAACCGTGTTACTCATTGCTGCGAATTTGTTTTCCGAACACAGTTTGTATTCCTCACTTGTGCAAGGTCTTTTCGTGGTTGTTATGGCGGTGATTATGGTTGTCTGCAATTTATTGCTGTAAGAAATCAAAAACCCCGTCATAAAGTGACGGGGTTTCTGCCTTGCTTACATTCCTGGGGGAGGCGGTGGTCCGCCCATTCCTCCACTCATGCCTCCACCCATTTCGCCGCCGGTTCCTCCTTCACCTCCGCCTTTGTCAAAGGAAGCATTGGTCGTTCCTTTGTAGCAGTTAAGTACCCACGGAAATTCGTTAATGACGTAGTAGCCATAGGAACCATTCCACATCATTCCATTGCACTCGTCTAAATCGCCGCTGCCTTGTACGAATTCGTAATCATCGCGGTAAGTTCCATCGTAATTTCCGCCGGGGTCGTCAGCGCTGCTCGGTCTAGTGCCTGAACGCAATTGATAAGAGCTTGTTACAGTACGAATCGTTCCATTGTCATTGATAAAACTGCCAAATATTGGAAAACCATCAGCAGCGAACCCAACAACTGGTGATTCGCTATTCGGTTCCTGATCGAACAAGGCCATCGGATTACCATGGTAGTGATAGGCACCGTCTGGTTGGGTATGGGCATTGTTAGAATCTGTTCCGAATTGGTTGAGCGGGCTCATTGGGTCAAAGCGCCAGGGTTGGTCAATGTCATTGCAGCCAATTTTTTCATCGCCAACGTTGTAACAGGCGGCCGCTAACAAATCTAACTTCACGCCATTAAGAAATACTGCGTTATCTGTAGTGAGGGAGATATCAGTTGTTTGGCTGGCGAACGTTGGCTCAATAGGAATGCGCAACTCGTTCACTACTTCTGCAACGTCAGTGGCGAATGCTGCTACTGGATCATTAAAGTTGTGATTAGGAATGTTGTTGGTGGTGATGACACATTCATCTCCCTCAACTGTAATTACCACACTGCCTTCAAACACCTGGTCACGTTTGATATCAGTCACCATAGATATGGTGTTATCAGCATAGTAGGTACAAATAGGGCGGCGATTAGTGAGCAGGGCATCGCTAATGTTTGTAGCCATTAGAGTGATGTAGTCAGTCAGCTTACCTATTAATTGTGGCTGTTCCCCAAGCTCACCTCCAACCGCCCAGATATTGTCGCCTTGGACTGCGAGATAGATCCCAGTGGCTTCATAAAAACGGACGTAGTATCCCTGAATTTCTTGAATCTCCGGGGTGGGTGGAGGTAGCAAATCAGGAAAACTGGACTCTGCGAATTCAAACAGGGTAATCGCATTGTCTCGCGTATCGGCTTGAGCGATGGGGGTGAAGACAAAGGCAGAAACAATAAGGCTGGTGCTCAGCAGGACTTTCAGAATAGGCATTGGCGGTTCTCTCTGGCTGATTCTTCTCAGATAGTAGCATTAGTCTGTCCATTTATACGGCACGAACTGACAAATCCTTCCCTCTATCGCCGAATTTGAGACTTATTTCTCAACTGTAGGTCCTCTTTATTGAGAGCAACAATAACTATCAATGAGAGGGTTTGAATATGGACAAGATTAAAACGGGGATGATCTGGTTGTTCACTGGATTGCTTGCCTTAGGTATTGGCTATTCTGGTTTGGCGAAATTTCTCGATGTTGAGGCGTGGAGTAGGCGTTTCGAACAGTTTGGTGTGAATCCGGAACTGCTGTTAGTCACGGCAAGCTTTGAAATAATTGGAGCGCTCTTGTTGCTCATACCCCTAACTGCGAGTTATGGTGGATTTATCATTTTGGTAATCATGTCAGTGGCGGTTTGGTCCCATATCAATAGCGGTGTTGGCGACCCATCAACTGCAGCTGTGTATGGTTTGGTTGCACTGGCACTTTCTATTGTGCGCTTTAAATCCGCATGGCGACCAACTAGCAATAAGCAGTAACAACCCAGAAGCAGGTAGAGGAGTATCGATGCATAAAAAATTACCGCTGATACTCTCTCTTCTGATTTTTCTTTCTCAATCTCTTCATGCTCAGACTACTTGTGGCAGCAATGAGCAATTGGCGCTGCTGGATTTTTGGTTTGGTGAGTGGCGAGTAGAAGATGAGACCGGCGAAGCGCTAGGGCGTAACAATATTTATCGCATGCTCAATGGTTGTGTTGTCCAAGAGCGTTGGCAAGGAGTAGCCGGCGGTGTCGGCATTAGCTTGTTTTATGTCAGCCCTGAAACTGGAAAACTCAAACAGGTATGGGTAAGTGGGCAGGCTTTATCTCCGGGCGGGACCAAAGAAAAAGAATTGGTGAGTGCAGAGCTCGGTGAGCATGTTCAATTTTTGGGAAGTTATCCTGATGGCAATGAAACCATTCTGGATCGAACCACTCTAAGTTTGGAAAGCGATGGCAATATCCTGCAGCTAATCGAAATTTCTCGAGACGATGGGCAAAGCTGGGTAAGCGCTTTTCGCGGAATCTACAAACGACGATAGGAGTAACCAGTATGAATCGATTAGTTGTTGTACTGGCTGTAATTTTGGCAGTAGTGCTTGGGGCATGCTCACCCAATCTTCCCGCTCAAGTGCCAGATGGTCTGCAAGGGACCTTAGTGGTGCTTAACAAGAGTGGTCATGACGCGTCATTTATTGATTTAGCAAGCGGTGAAATTACTGCGACTCTGCCAACCGGTCGCGGACCCCATGAGTTAATAATTACCAGCGATGGGCGTTGGGCCATAGGAACTGACTATGCTGGTGGAAATAGTCTTACCGTGTTCGATGTGCCTGCACAGCGCGTAGTACGAACAATTGATTTGAGCGATTACACTCGGCCCCATGGCATTGTTTTTCTGCCGGGTGAAGAACAGGTCCTGGTTACCTCTGAAGGCAGTCGTAATCTGGTGATTGTAGACATTCATGCCGGTAGCATCGAATCAGTGATTTCTACTGAGCAACATTCTTCCCATATGGTTGCTATTTCTTCTGACGGAGCAAAGGCATTTACCGTCAACGGCAGTTCAAACAGTGTGTCTGTAGTAGATATGCAATCTCTTAGCTTGGACTCTGAATATCCAGTTCCGGATCGACCCGAGGCGATTCAAACTAACAAGGATGGCACGGAAATTTGGGTAGGAAGTAACGACAATGAAGTGGTTACCGTATTGAGTGCTGCTACCGGTGAGCAACTTGCCCAGTGGGATGGATTTTCCTGGCCTTACCGTGTGTTGTTAACCCGCGATGAACGCATGGCAATCATGCCCGATCTTGGCAACGAATCACTGCGATTCTTTGATGCTCAGGCGAAGGAAGAAATTGCTCGTTTGGATTTAACCGGAACACGACCTCAGGGAGTTGTACTGCATCCCGATGACAGGACATTGTTCTTATCTTTGAGTGGAACAGATCAGGTTATGGTTATCGATATTGAAACACGGGAAACCTTGGGGTTTTATCCAACCGGCTCTGCACCTGATGGCATAGGATTCTCCCCGTTAGTAGCGCAGTAACTGCTTATGAATTAACAGTGGCTTCCAGAGCAGAACGAAGGGTTGTATGTTGCAAGGTAATGCCAAGCTCTGCCATTCGGATGCTCTTGATGTTAGCACTTGCCAATAATGCGGCGTCTGCTACTTCACCAAACATTAATCTCACAATAGAGGCAGGCATAGGAGGAAGCTGCGGGCGATTTAGCGCTTGGCTCATCGTTGTTGCAAACTCGCGGTTAGTGACGACTTCTGGTGCAACCGCATTTAATACTCCAGAAAACTCTTCATTCTCTATACATTGCAATGTGACTGATAGCGCATCATCTAAGCTGATCCAGCTCTGCAAATGATTGCCTGCCCCAAGTCTTCCAACCACCGCCAGGCCAAGTGGCGCGATCAGATTCTTAATTACTCCTCCACTGCGGTCTAACACCAGGCCGAAGCGCAAATGCACAACTCGCATACCTACGGATACTGTACTCTGGGTAGCGGCTTCCCAGGCAACTGAAAGCTTTGCCAGAAAATCATCACCAGCAGAAGATAATTCATCGGCAGGCTCATAGCAGTCGCGCCCGTAGAACCCAATGGCAGATGCGGAAACTAACACCTTGGGGGGTTGTGGTAACTCTGCAAGCGCAGCACAGAGCAGTTCGGTTGTTTCAACTCGGCTATTCCAGATTTCTTCTTTTCTTTGCTTAGTCCAACGACCGTCGGCAATACTCGCGCCGGCGAGATTGATCACGGCATGCAATGGAATTTCTTCACTTAGACGAATAGCTTTCTCTTGTTGGTCGAAATAGAAAGGAGCGCTGGGGTCTTTCCTGTCCAGAGCGTAGACCCTATAGCCAGCATCGGTAAGAAATTCCTGCAACGCAGAGCCAACAAAACCGCGGGCTCCGGTAATAAGTACGTTGTTTGGGGTGTTTTCTTCCATAAGGCCAGAGGTCCGTTACGTCTGACGAGCTACGCCAGATCATTTTCTTGCTAATAAAAATTAATTTCACTTTTTTTCTGCACTAAGTGATCTGAGTTTTGCTTAACCCCGTTTTAGGCAGTGCTGTTGTTAGTATTTTATTTATTGTTTTTATTTACTGTTTTTTTCCATTGGAGGTTTCCAATGTCGAGATTTCGACGTATTACTCTCGCGCTATTTGCCGTAATGCCTTTGGCGTTCGCAAGTGTACAAGTTAAAGCCCAAGATATCGTTGACACTGCTGTTGCGGCAGGTCAATTCAACACGTTAGTTGCTGCAGTTCAAGCTGCAGGCTTGGTTGATGTATTGAAAGGCGAAGGTCCTTTCACTGTATTTGCACCAACTGATGATGCGTTTGCTGCTCTACCTGAAGGTACTGTAGAAAACTTACTGAAACCTGAAAATCGTGAACAGTTAGTCGCTGTACTTACTTACCACGTTGTTCCAGGCAAGATCATGTCAACTGACATCGCAGGCCAAACTGCTGAAGTTGAAAGTGTTCAGGGTTCTGCACTAAGTGTGGACGCTACTGATGGCGTTAAAGTTGATAACGCTAACGTAGTTTCAGCTGACATCGAAACTGATAATGGCGTAATCCACGTCATTGACCAGGTTGTACTGCCACAGTAAGCCTGAATAAAGAAGTCCTACTCGACTGAGCTCTGCTCAGTCTTATCCCTAGAGGCTTGAGGCTGACTTTGTCAGCCTCTTTTTTTTGTCTGAAAGAAATGTATTAGGGAAGGGGATTGTCGGCAATGAACTTATTTACCACCGCCGCAAATTCGGGACCTCTGTCTTCTTGCAGAAAATGGTAGCCACCTCCGATTGTTACGTGCTCTTGACCTTGCGCACCAGGCACCAACTTTTGAAATACTCTTTCACCACCCGCAGTAATCGGGTCGCCGTCACTGAATGATGTGAGAAATGGCTTGCCCCAGCCTTTAAATACTTCCCAAGCCGCCCGGTTGGATTCTGATGCAGGATTATCTGGGGTTATGGGAACGAGAAGTGGCATAGCGAGCGGACCTGCCATGTACTTTCCGTTAGGAAATGGCGCTTCGTATGCAGCCATGACTGACTCATCAAATTTTGGCGGGGAGTCAGGATTGGCAGGATCTCTACTGACAATCTTGCCTACAGGCATGTACTGCTTTTCTTGCATTTTCTCTACAGCTGAACGCCATTTCATAAATGCATCTGTGCGGCCGTGATCTCCTGTGGGTAAACCACCGTTGCCAACTACAATCCGTGCGAATCGTTCTTCATTTTCTGCTGCAACTCGCAGTCCAATCAGACTGCCCCAGTCCTGGCATACTAGTGTGATGTTATTGAGGTCCAGTTCGCGAATAAAGTGAGATACGTTTTCCACGTGAAATGCGTAACTGTGAGTGCTGATTTCTGCAGGTTTGTCTGAGCGACCAAACCCAATAAGGTCAGGCACTATCACTCGATGGCCTGCTGCGGCAATGGGCTGAATCATTTTTCGGTAGAGATAGGCCCAGGTTGGTTCGCCGTGTAGCATAAGCACGGGCTCTCCTTCAGCACTACCTTCTTCAACATAGTGCATTCGGTAGCCTTTACAATCGATGTAGTGCGGCTCGAAATCGTAACCTGGCAAGTTATCGAAGCAGTTATCGGGTGTGCGATAGACTCCAGGACTTATTTCATTTACTTCATCACTCATTGCGTGATTTCTCCGTACAGATCATATTCATCGGAATCATTGACTCGAATCGAGACGATATCACCTACCGATAAGTCGTTATTGTCGTTGTCTCTGCTGAGGAAGACCAGGCCATCAATTTCTGGCGCATCGCCTTTTGAGCGAGCGACGATTTTCTCGTCATCAATCTCATCTATTATTACGTCTAACTCAGCTCCGATTTTTTGTTCGAGACGTTCGCTACTGATACGTTGCTGGGTAGCCATAAACTTATCCCAACGTTCTTGTTTGATTTCCTCAGGCACTGGATTTGGTAGCTCGTTCGCTTGCGCACCAGCAACAGGGGAATATTGAAAGCAGCCAACTCGATCTAATTGTGCTTCCTCTAAAAACTCCAACAACTGATGAAAATCGTTATCAGTTTCGCCTGGAAAACCTACAATGAATGTGCTTCTGATGGTGAGTTCAGGGCAAATTGTGCGCCATTGCTTAATGCGCTCCAGTGATTTTTCTGTAGCAGCTGGACGCTTCATCGCTTTTAGAATCGGCAAACTTGCGTGCTGAAACGGAATATCGAGATAGGGCAGTAGTTTGCCCTCCGCCATCAATGGAATCACTTTATCGACATGAGGATAGGGGTAGACATAGTGTAGTCGTACCCAGATTCCGAGTTCGGATAGTGCTTCACATAAGCCTTGCATACTTGCTTTAACTGGGCGGCCTTGCCAAAAACCAGTTTGATATTTGATGTCGACTCCGTAAGCGCTGGTGTCTTGCGATATTACGAGGAGCTCGTTGACACCTGCATTGGCAAGGCGTTCTGCTTCGTCTAACACTTCTCCTATTGGTCTGCTAACCAAATCACCACGCATTGAGG
This sequence comes from uncultured Pseudohongiella sp., assembly GCA_965262465.1. Taxonomy (GTDB): domain Bacteria; phylum Pseudomonadota; class Gammaproteobacteria; order Pseudomonadales; family Pseudohongiellaceae; genus UBA9145. The sequence goes on from OZ253535.1 coordinate 1,112,186, forward strand.
GGATAATGCAAAAACTACAGCGATGGTTGCATCCTTCAGAAATTTTCAAATAGGCGTAGTGGCGGGGAGTAAGTTTAACGCCTTGAGGGGGAACGAGATCAATAAAGGGATCATGATTTTCCGGTGGGGGAACATGATCATGAACTTGTTCGACTACTTGTTCGTAAGCGTGGGGCCCGGTAACTCCGAGTACATTGGGATGGACCGATGTAATGCTGTCAGCCTGAGCGCCCATGCAACCGGTTACCAGCACTTTTCCGTTTTCGTTCAGTGCCTCACCGATCGTGTTCAATGATTCTTCTTTCGCGCTATCAATAAATCCGCAAGTATTGACTACAACAATATCTGCATCTTCATAAGTCGGAACGACGTTATACCCTTCGATTCGCAACTGAGTCAGTATGCGCTCCGAATCAACCAACGCTTTAGGACAGCCTAAGGAAACAAATCCGACTTTATGACTTTTGCTCATTGTTTAATGAACCACCCAATGAACCATCCAATGAACTACTCAATGAACTACTGCAGCGAAAGGCCGCGATTATAGCGGCTTCGCTGCAAAAATTCGCCGGCAAAGAAAAGGCTGGGTGTAGAAGGTGTTAAAGAATGTGCTTACCAGGCGTCTATTTCCAGTCGTCTATATCCAAGCGTCTGTTTCCAGGCACCTATTACCAGGCGCCTAAAATAGCACCCATCAATGTTAAGGCTACGACACAATAGCCGGCATTGATCATGTAAACTTTGAGAGAGCGCATCTCGAATAGATAGAGAATTCCGAGAAATGTGCCTACCCAACCGAGCCCGGCAGCAAATCCGGCGAATACTCCAAACGCCAAATCAGCCTCAACTCCAATAAACATCTCCAGATTCACCGAAGCTATTAAGGCTAGAAGTAATGAAACTCCGAACACCATGGGCATGTTGCGCTGCCCAAGTTGTTCTTCAGTAAAGCCGAAGCCATCCATCCAGGCACGCCCAAACAGAGGGCCATACCACAAGCCTCCAACCATAAAGCTTGAGACGGCAGCGACGATAACGGACAACCAATTGATATTTGCGGCAGCAGTTCCTGCATCCATACTCTCTCTCCTGTTTCTGTTCTGATTTTATTCTAAAGCAGTATGACGAAAGTCTAGTTTAAGAACGGTTTGAAGTAATTGTAAATTTTTAACCGTCTCTATCTAATGGGAAAAAATTTGGTTCATCTTTGTTGTGTTCGTTCAATATGTATTCTCCGGGATTGAATCCGGAAAAATGTTTGAACTCCTTGATAAAGTGAGATTGGTCAAAGTAACCACAATCGTGAGCAATATCAGTCCAGGAAATTTCGTTGTTGTCATGAAGTTTCTTCAACAAATCGTTGAACCGTAGTATTCGCTGATAGTACTTCGGTGTTAGCCCGACATACTTTTTAAAATCATCGATCAATTTTTTCTGCGAGGCTGGGTAGGCTTCAATTAGGTCATTCAAGCTGTCTACTGGTTCGGCCTGTAGCTGCGCAATAAACTCTACAATGTCAGCCGGAGGTGCTTTGGCCTCATCGAAACGATCAATTAACCAGTTTTCTGCCAATAATAATTTATGTTCTGTAGTTGCAGCGTCGCAGATACTTTCTCGAAGTTCGTAGAGCTCGTCTCCTAATATTTCATGCGCTGGGACAACAAGTTCGTTGATGAAGTCTGCATGCACATGCAAAAAGGGATAGCTTCCGAAGGGCTTGAATTGCATTACTAACATCTCTGAATCTTCATGGGCTGAAATTGAGATGTAGTTTCGATGCATGCCTGATATCCAGGCTTGAGTGAAGTTGGCGTTAGGTTTTAAAGTCTCGTTATCGAATGTGTGTCGTTCTATTCCATCCAACTCAAATATTATAAATACATGTCCAGTTGGGACCACGCGTTCAATTGAGTGATCGGGCACAAATTTCTCGTAATGAAAAATTGATTCTATATAGGGTGCAATCTGCGCACCTGGTTCATGTGGCGTAAAGATCATGCCAAAAGATAATTAATTTTGTGAAAACGCACTGTGATATTTAATGGTACCTGAATATTCGTCAAGCACACCTTTTTTGATTTCCAGAATCATAAACACTTCTTCCGGCACATCGAATTCACTGACAATATTAAATCCTGTCGAAGGAGTAAATCCGAAACGTGGATAGAATTCCGGATGACCAAGCACGACTACAGCATCAATTTCGGCGGCCTTGCAGAGACGTAGTCCTTCCTTCACGAGAGCAGAGCCAATTCCCTGGTTCTGGTGGTTTGGGTGAACTGCCATAGGAGCTAGGCCATACAGCTCCAGCTTCGTCGCGTCATTAGTAGTGTCATTTGTAGTGTTATTAGTAGTGTCATTGAGTGATACTGGGCTGAGCATGAGATGCCCTAAGATCTGTCCATTGCTTTCTGCCACGATAGAAATGCAACGAGGTTCTTGTTCTCGCAAAGTTGATACAAGATTTGCTTCGTTCTCTGATGAAAATGCGCTGGCATTTATTTCAAATACCACTACTTCATCTTGAGGTTGTTCTTGGCGTATTCGCAATGCCATCCTTCCTGGGTTACTCCGAATAATCTTCTTCCAATGGGCTAGTGTTTTTATGTCGAAGGCCCATGTTTTCTCGGGTCATATCAACATAGATCAGAATTAGCGAAAGAACCGCCCCGTAGCTAGTAAAGTAGAGGCCACCGCTTAATCCGAGTGAAGGGAATAGAACGTATCCAACTATCCAGAGTAGGGCGAAAAAGGCGGGTAGTTTATAGCCGTCTTTGCGCGCTAGCTGAGCTAAAAAGAACCAGAATACGAAAATTACCAGCCAGTGGGCTATGAATAACATAGCGAGGCTAATCGAGATCCAGGGAGCGAATGGTCATCAGTAGATCAGTCACACCTACATCGACGTCTAGCTGACTAAACAAAGTGGTAAGTTGGCCACGGTGGTGAGTTTGATGATTGAAAAAATGTTGCAGAGGATAGCCTAATCGATCGTTGAACTGCTCGCCTTTCATGTTTTGATATGAGAAGTGCTGGTTTAGATTCTGTTCGTTAAGTTCCTCTGCGAATTCCAGGATTGTTTTATCCAATTCTTTTCTTTGTTTTTCCAGCTGCTGAAGATCTTCAGTTAAGACTTGGTCTAGAGAAGCAGGTTGCTCAATTTCCAACAACGATTGCAGTGCGGAAAATTTTGCTGGATGCACAGCAAATCGGCGCAGCCAAATGATATCTGCAACGACGAGGTGATTGAGTGTTCCCATAACTGAACCAAAAAACGCCCCCATATCTTTTTGTAGGGCATCAGCGCTGAGTTGTTTGGCGCAATCATATAGCTTTTCATTCATCCACTGATTGTAGATGGCCATGTTTTGGAAGTTTTGTGCTTGCATGTGGCGCTGCTATTTGAACTACGTGGACATGCCACGGGCAGGAATTGGCCAAACTGCTTCTACCGTTTCACCACGAATGGCATACATATGGTTGTATAAATTCACTACCGGGTCACAGTGAGAAACGATGAGTTCCAGCTTCTCTCCAACTCGGTAACTACGTGATGCATCGGCTTCATATCGTAAACTGCCGAATTCATCTGACCCAGATGTGTAGCTCATTCCCTGTTCGCCTTTTACTCGCGGCCAGGGGCGATTGATGGTGCAAGCTTTTGCGCCGGCGTCCGTAGTGCAACGTCCTTCATACTGATCATTTAAAACTGTAGTAAGAATGGTTAGAGAGGCTTCGAAGTCTGAATACACTTCTTCGTCAGTTTCTCCGCCAATGTCGAAATACTGGGCGTCCATAAACACATAGCTTCCGACTTGAACGTCAGTGAGCCCGCGGGTTTCATGATCAATGTTATAAGTACCCGTTCCACCGCCGCTGAATATTTCAGTTGTAAGTCCGCTGGACTGAAACAAATCATAGGTTTCCGTTGCAGCAACTAAGCGTCCGAGGGTTTGTTCTTTGCGAGCAGAGAATCCTTTTACATGCTGTGAGCCTCCGTCGTAGCACAAGAGTCCTCGCAGAGTTAAACCGGGCAGGTGATCGACCAGTTGCGCTAGATTCAATGCCGGTTGTCCCGGAGTAATACCAGTTCGATGGCCGCCAGGATCAACATCTACTACTACATTGACATTGATGCCGTAAGACTCTGCTGCTTCAGACAGTAAGCGGGCGTTAGTCATGGAATCGGTAGCTTGGATAAATTGGGGATTAGCACGGCTTAATTCCATTGCGCGGCGAATCTTGGTTGGAGTGACATTTGTGGTTGTCATTAGTATTTGTTGAATGCCATGGTTAAACATGACTTCCGCTTCGCCAAGTTTTGCTGCGCAAATGCCAACAGATCCAGTATCCAATTGTTTTTGCGCAATGATCGGGCATTTATGAGTTTTGGCGTGAGGGCGGCTGGCAATGCCATTTGACCGTAGTGTCGATTGCATCGTGTTGATGTTGGCGTCTAACAAATCCAAATCAACGCACAGTGCGGGAGTATCGAGCTCCCATTTCGACACATTGCGTTGCATCGAGCCGTCAACATAAAACGATTGAACTTCTTGAGCTGTGTATCCTTGCACGGAACTAGAAAATCCCAAGGCGGCTACTCCGGTAGTCTGCAGCGATGATTTTAGGAATTGGCGTCGTGAAGCGCTGTGTTGAGAATTGTTGTTGGTATTGGACATAGCGGCAAGCCTCAAGAAGTGAAGCTTGCAGTCTACACCTTGTTTTAGGCCCCAGCCAACAAGCCACTCTGGGCTATTCCATCAAAGATGAATTGGACAGCGAGTGCAGATAGAAGCACTCCCATTATTCGGCTGATGACCTGCATCCCGGTGGTACCTAAAAGTTTTGCGATCTGTGATGACAACAAACACATGACTAAGGTGAGGCTTACAATCAGCACAATGCAAGCTATAACCACAGCTTGCAACATGTAGTCGCCTTCCGTATTGGCCATCAACAAAATGGATGCCCCCATAGCACCAGGTCCGGCTATCAATGGCGTGGCTAATGGGAAAACCGAGATGTCTTGTTTTGCTTTTGCTTCCTCTTCTTCTTCATCGGTGGTAGATGTGCCGCCCGAATGTCGAGCAAAGACCAAATCTATTCCAATTAACAGCAAGAGAACGCCACCGGCAGTACGCAGTGCGGCCAGTGAAATACCAAGCCCTGCTAAGATAAATTCTCCAATCAGGGCGAAGATAACCAGAATCACGCACGCAATCATTGCGCCACGCACAGCCATTTGCCGCCGGCGCTTACTCGGTGTTCCCGCTGTTAATCCAGCAAACACGGCAGCGACATCGAGTGGTCCGATGGTTGCGAAAAATGTGGCTAACGCGACTACTGCAGTCTCAAGCATGAATTAATTCTCTTAACTCTTTTAACTTCCCTGAAGTGCGAGCTTTACAGCTTCTTCGCAGTGTATTGCCGTGGTGTCAAACAAAGGCACATCGGTGTGATGTTGTTGCACCAGTAACGCAATCTCAGTGCAACCCAGGATCACCGCCTCAGCACCGCGTTCACTTAAGTGACTAATAGTCTTTAGATAGTCCTCTCTTGAGTTGTCTTCAATTTGTCCCAGGCAGAGTTCTTCGTAAATCACACGATGCACTATCTCAATTTCATCAGGAGTGGGAACTAGCACTTCAATATTGAACTTATCTATTAAACGTTGTTTGTAGAAATCCTGCTCCATGGTAAATCGAGTACCGAGCAGTCCGACTCTTTCTACCCCTGCTGCACGGAGACGCTCACCGGTGGCATCAGCTAGATGCAACAAGGGAATCGAAATAGCAGCCTCAACTTCGTTAGCAACCTTGTGCATAGTGTTGGTACAAATCAATAAAAAATCTGCACCGGCCTGTTCAACTTTTTTTCCTGCGTCAGCCAGGATTACGGCGGTCGCCTCCCAGTCTCCTGCGTGCTGCAACTTCTCGATCTCTTCAAAGTCCACGCTATACAAGGCAATTTTGGCTGAATGGAGTCCGCCAAGCTGTGCCTTTACGCCTTCGTTTAGGTCGCGGTAGTAGGTCGCTGTGGACTCCCAACTCATGCCGCCGAGTAGGCCAATGGTCTTCATCGCTAGTTGCTCAATGTGAAAAGCGGCATATTCTATTCACTTTCTAAAAATCACACCATGTTTTCCCGACTCTAATGCACTACACTCACTGTTATGGTTTTACGCACAATCAGTTGTCTAGCATTTATTCTTTGCGCAGCATGTACCACCGGAATCAATACTGATTCTAGGCCAGATAGCTTTGTCACTATCCCCAGTGATGGAAATTTACACACCGAAGTCCGTTACTACACTGCAAATAATTTTGTAGGCGAACCAATCGATGGCTATTTAGCACCACGGATAATTATTTCTGAGCCGGCATATGCTGCTTTGTTGTTGGTAGCGGAAGACCTGGCAACTTTTGGCTTAGGTTTAAAAATCTTCGATGCCTATCGACCACAACAAGCGGTAGATCATTTCGTACGCTGGGCAGAGGATCTCAGCGATACACGAATGAAAACGCAGTATTACCCGCGAGTAGACAAGGCAAACCTGTTTCGAGATGGATATATAGCCGCACGTTCGGGGCATTCCAGAGGGTCCACTGTAGATCTCACAATAATTGACCTGGCCACGGAAACCGAATTGGACATGGGCACCTCATGGGACTTTTTTGATCTCAATTCCTGGGGAGTAAGCGATCAGGTGGATGACGCTCAGCGCGCTAATAGAGCATTGCTGCGAAGCGTAATGACAAAACATGGATTCAACCCATTGCGAGAAGAGTGGTGGCATTTCACTCTAAGCAACGAACCTTATCCAAACACTTTCTTTAACTTTCCGGTGCAATAGCATGAGCAAGATGCGCAGTCGTGCTTTAAAGCAGTTTCCAACAATCTTGGTTACTTTGGTCAGTATTATTCAGGCGCTGGCATTGGAATTGATGTGGAGTGAGATAGTTGAGGCGGACTATCTGTGGGAACTCACGACTGAATCAATTATCGCTTGGGGAACAATCACAGTTAGTTTGTTAGGAATACTGCAAATTTGGGTGTTGTATTCCACTTTGGTCATCGGCTTTACCTGGAGACCAACATTAAGAGATTCAATTTTGCCATTTGTATTAGGCATTCAGGAATTCACCATGGTCAGTCTAATTGGTCCACAATTTAATGCGCTGTGGTTATATGTATTGGCATCGATGTTTTTGTTTGCCAACTACATCGCACATATCTCATTTCGCCGGGCCAGACTCGAGCCAGAAAACGAGCCATTTTTCCGTGGCCGCGAGCCAGCGACTTGGCGAGATTTCAGCTGGTCATTCGGCATCATCTTCTCCCTGACTGCCTTCGGTGTACTTTATACAGCACTCGGCAATTCCCATGCTGTGGCATTGGTGGCAATCGTGTTTGCCAATTTTGCTCTCGGTGTCCAGGTTGTAAGTTCGCGGCGCTTATGGCGAGCCATTTTGGATACGGAAGACTAAGACGCCCAATTCATGCGGGTTTCACCCTCCTGACAGTTCCTGACAATTCACTTCGGTAGAGTATGACCATCTGTTCAGACAGGTCATACACACTCAACCAATGTCAGGAGATATACATGAATGAACAAGTTGCTACGGAAAATCAATCTAGTCCATCCATCATGGCTCACGTATCAATCGGCACCAACCGATTTGATGAAGCAGTGGCGTTTTATGACAAAGTGTTGGGCACAATCGGTGCAACACGCATCGTTGAAGTTCCCGGATTTGCCATTGCCTGGGGTAAGCAGTTTCCAGAATTCTGGGTACAGATTCCCTATAATCAGGAGCCAGCTGAAACGGCTAACGGTATCCATTTTGCTTTTCTTGCAGACAGCCAGGAAATGGTTGATGCATTCTATCAAGCGGCATTGGAAGCAGGCGCAAGCTGCGATGGTAAACCGGGTCCACGCCAGGATTACAGCGAGGCCTACTACGGATGTTTTGTACGGGACTTGGAAGGTCATAAGATTGAATCGATGCACTGGGATTTCAGTAAAGCCCCAGTCACCGCTGCCTAATGACTAAGGCTAAAAACAAGGCTCAATGAAAAAATCAGAACGATTACTCCGGTTATTAGTGCTCTTACGAGGTAGACGACGTGCAATTACCGCTATGGAATTGGCTGACCGTTTGGAAGTATCCGAGCGAACTGTCTATCGGGACATACAGTCGCTTATTGCTACCGGAGTCAATATTGATGGAGAGGCGGGCGTGGGCTATTGCCTTCGCCCGGGCTCAGATATAGCTCCACTCATGTTTGATGCAAAAGAATTAGAAGCGTTGGTCTTGGGAATTCGCTTGCTTAAGGGGTGGGCGGACGATGAGTTAATAGCATCCGCTAATCGCGCGCAGGACAAGATCAAAGCCGTGCTACCGCCACACATGCAGCAAGAGCATGAAAGAAAGACGACCAAGTACTTGGTGCCAGACTATAAACGTCATTCTGCATTAAAATTTAGCGAACCGCTGCGGGAGGCAATTGATAGCCAGCAAGTTGCAACAATCCATTATGCTGATGAACAGGGAAATTCATCGGAACGAAACATAGAAAGCCTGGGCTTAATGTTTTGGGGATCAGCATGGACTGTGGTGGCTTGGTGCCAGTTACGAAATGGCTACCGATTGTTTCGTTTGGATCGCATAGAATCATTGAATGTGCTCGACGAAACATTTGAAACAAATGAGCAGAAAAGTTTTGCCAATTGGGTTAACCAGTACGAAGATAATGTCTCAACCGGATTTTGGGATTAGGGAAAGAATCTATGGATAAACCTCGTGTGCTGTTGTCATTGCCTCATATGGGCACCTCCCATGTCGCTAACTCAGCCGCAGTTGAGAGCATGATGCTGGTGGATCAACGCGTTCAGTTACATGTTGCGCGCAGCAGTGGCAGGCCAATAGAAAGTAATCTGAATGGCATAGTGCGAAATTTTTTAGCAGGGGACTGGGATTACTGGATTAATCTCGATGATGACCAGACTCCATTAAAAAATCCCATTGATCTCGTTTTTTTGGATAAAGACGTGATTGGGCTGCCAACGCCTGCCATGGGGCCTGCGGATCGGGAATCTTTAAATCCATTTCACTTTAACGTGTATGACTGGGATGCTGGTGAAAACAGTTTTACGGTGCATAAGGTTGCAGCAGGAGATGAGCCCTTGCAGGAAGTTGACGCAGTGGGCAGTGGTTGCTGGGTTGTTGCCCGTCGCGTGTTGGAGAAAGTTAAAAAGCCATTGAGCTCCGTATTTGATGACGATGGAGTTCGCGCGATGGGAGGGGACTTATCTTTCTGCCTCAAAGCAAAAGAAGCTGGATTTAAGATTTATGCGCACTATGACTATCCTTGCCGACATTTTAAAACGGTGGATTTGTACGAGATTATGCGGTTAATGGCTGCTGCTAAAGCGGGCCAAATTTGAAATTGAAAATAGGTTAACGACTTAGAATCGACAATCACCAGAGTTGCGGTGACTTGAAAGAGTACTGATAGAGTTTAAGTAGTGCTGGCAGCATGCCAAGCGCTGCAACAAGTAATAACCCCGCAGAAACCCAAACCCCGGTCGCTCCCAGGTAAAGCGCAAAAGCAAAACTGATTCCGGCCGTCGCACTAAGCACAACAAACAATCCCTGCCACACCCATTTCTTCGCAATAGCTCTTCCATTGCTCTGTGCAATCAGCATAACTACCAGAATAGTTACGATGATGGCGCTACTGTATCGAGAAGAAAATCCCCCTGTATCAGAGAGCAATTTGCGCGCAAGCTGACCGTACCCTAAAAACAGGATCAGTCCACAGTAAGCCTGCCAATACCACTTCATAAGCAATTAATTGAATGCAATCGGATTAGGCGGCATGAGTTCCGGTGGAATACTTACGCCTTGTTCCTGGTAATAACGTAATGCACCAGGGTGTAGTGGTACGGGAATTCCTTGTAGGGCTTCTTCCAATACCATGGAAAGTGTCGCGCTATGTATCTGCTGTAATGTAGCCAGGTTTTCCCACATCATTCTTGTCAGGTTGTATACGATTTCTTCAGATACATCTTCTCTAACGATCAACACGTTAGGACTGGCTGCGGTGGTAATCGTTTCTTCTTGATAGGGATAAGTTTCCGGCGCTAATTCAAATGTCCGCCATAGTGGGTATCGCTCATTGATGGCATCAATTTGATCAGCACTAAAATCGAGAACGGTCATGTCATCTCGCATTTGCGCATAGGCTTGGGTGATGGCGGTGACTGGAGGGCCGGCGGGTACATTCATGCCAACGATATTGCCATCCTGCATTGCAGCCGCCGATGCGCCATAGGTCATATAGCCCAGACTAAATTTACTGAGGTAGTCGATGCCCAGTGCTTCCAAAATATAGATGCCAGTATGCTCAGCACCTGAGTTTCTTGCCCCCAGCACATAGCGCTCGCCATTGAGATTGCCTAAATCTGACATGGTTCCGGTAGTCACTAAATCTGAGGAAAGCACGAAATGCTCTACATTTGGCCACATGGCACTAATACTTCTTAGATCTTGCTGCGGGTTTCGAATTGGACCATCTCCGTCCCACGCCCATGCGGCGAATATGCCAAGCACTAATGCAAATTGAGCCTGGTTGTCGCGCAACAGTTTTATGTTTTCCATCGAGCCAGCAGAGCTGATGGCGGTAAGTGAAAAACCAGATTCAGGTTCGGCGGTAACTAGAGTAGAGAGAGCAACGCCCACTGGATAAAAGGTGCCTCCTGTAGTTCCTGTAGTAAGAACATAGGTGTAGCGCTGACCAACCTGATCACTACATGCTGTGATCAGTAGCAATAGGAGAATAATTGAAGTGGTTCTAATCAAAATCGATTGCGGTAATGAATCAGTGTCTAGTTTTCAGGGGGCGCGAATTTGGCAAACAGCTCTTCACCGGTGAGCTTCTCTGTGTCGTCAGCAAAGCTGTAGTAACTTGGTTTTTCATCGATGAATACTTGGTTGTAAAATTTAACGTTCAAACTGTCATCAAACAGACCTACTGGAACCATATGCTCTTGCGTGCCTTTTAGTCTATAAAACAAATGTGTTCCACAGTTTTTGCAAAAACCGCGTTCAGCCCATTCCGATGAATCATATATTTGAATGTTTTCATTGCCTGTAATTGTTACATCGCTGCCGCAGTTGAGTTCCATAAACGGACCGCCTCCCCATTGTCGACAAGTTTTGCAATGGCACGCTCCCACATGAGGTTTTATGGAGTCGGCGCTTATAGTCACGCCACCACAAATGCAGTGGACGCTTGCCGCAAATGTTTCAGACATAAACTGACCTCACAGGATTAACAGTGGTTAACTTTCCCAATAATGTAATTGCCCCATAGAAATACTCAAGCACTAATTGTCGTATTTGCTATAGGTGACGAGTTGGTCTAACAAGACTAGGGTGATTCTTCTGGAATGGGTTATAGCGTCTGGGCTTGTTCTAATCGGGCCAGACTCGATTTAGGCCAAGTTGATTCAGCCTCATAGTTTTCACTGAAACTGGGGATGTCTTCAGGGATGACAACCCAGGCTTGCTTCTCGCTCACCCAAATATGAGCTTGTGGTTGTAGATCATTAGCTTGGTCTAATGTGCCAGGGCGTAACACCATGGTTTTTGTTGGTTCAACCGTCCTGCCACCAATAGTGCAAGCACATTGATCACAACTCCACGCTTCATACTTATTGCCGGTGGGTCCAGAGACGAAATGAGTATCAGGAGAGCAGTCAATGAAAGAAAAGCTTTCTACCAATACTACCATCGACACATTGAAAGCACCGCCCGAGCTACGTTGACACTGCTTGCAATGACAAACATGGGTATACAAGGGGTCGCTGCTTAGTTGATAACGAACTGCGCCGCAGTTGCACCCGCCGGAAATGGTCATGGTGTGTTCACACTTAGGTTTAATCAGTAATGGTTGCTCTACAGAGTAGGGTGTTGTCAGTTTCTAAATCAGCTCCCCACAGCAGTTCGGCATCACTATGCCAATCGATGCCGTCATACCCACCTTTTGGGTCGATAGCTGAAGCGCTATGCTGAACGGCGTTGGGCCACCAACTATCATCGTATGCAGCAGCTTTCCAGCCTACCGGTTCGTCAATTACGCGAAATGTGCAAGTGCCTTCTCCAGGTCCTGGATTTGAGGAATCTTCGCAGGATTTATCCATTGGTGCCTGGTGGGTGACTAAGCATTTCCATTCAGTATTCGACGCTGCGATGAGTTGGCCTGTGTTGTTGTCAGTAAGTTGCGCGATGAAACCGCCGTCTCCCATCTGCTGATTTCGAGCACCGATGTATTCCAGGCCAGAATCGTTTTCTTTGAAATCTTTGAAGACAAAGTTGAGTTGCAGTGGAAAGTCGGCGTTAAAGCTGAAGGATTCGGCATTAAATGATCTTTCAGTTGTAATGGAAACCGAGTCTTCCAGTAGCAGCTCTTCGCCGAGATAAAGTGCAAACCAGTTGTCTGCCCAAACATCGGCGGTTATTGAAACCGATCCTTCGGTTGTAAGAGTTGAAACGTTGATATCGGAACCAGAATTTTGTCCGCATCCAGTTAACAGCAGCGCAAGTATCAGTGACTTTTTCATCATTTGGATTCACACCTCTGTAATTCGCGACAAGACTTCGCATGACCTAGATTCATTCGGGTCTAGCGAATACAAAAACGAGCAAACACTAACTTCGTTAGTTACAGTTGCCGGGTAACAAAGCAATCCATTGACTGACTAACTCTATGCCTTCCCGATGTACTAGGGATCTGCCTAACTCTGGCATCATTTCGTCTGGTGCGTCTGACTCCATGCGGTACAACAGAATTGATTGCTCCGGTTGTCCTGGAACAATGCCATACAACATGTCTCCTGCGCCACCACCTGCAGCTACTGGTGGTTTGCATAGACCCATATTCACCAACTGACCGTGATCGCCATTGAGTATTAGATTCGATGTGTCTGCTGCACCCTCTGGGTTGTGGCAGTGTCCACAATTCATATTGAGGTAGGACAGGGCGCGGTCTTCTAAATCCGCTGATTCATCACGCCAGGCAGTGGGTGCGCTGGTATTCGGTAAATCTTCTAGCCATCCGCGAGCCACTAATTGATCGAGTTGCGATGGTCCCTCGCTGATCGGATATTCAAGATTGCTGGCAAGCTGAGTAGCGATTGCGCCTAGCGGGTGCATATCACCATCTGGATGTTCTGTGACGTGACATCCTGCGCATTGATTTTCGTTTGGCACAAAGTACACAAAATCGATGTCGCCATTTTCACTTTGCAGGCTCAAAGGCTGGCTAGTGCCAGCAACTCGAAGAAACGCTTCCGTTTCGTCTTCGTTCCACACATAGGGAAATGCATCCCAACCAGATTCACGACGCACCAGTAAGCGGGTTTCAATTAGCCTGTTGGTATTAAGGCTAACTTGTTGCTCAATGGTTTCTGTTGCGTGCAATGTGTTGCCGCTGCTATCGGTAGGATAGTAGAAAGTCTTGCTGACTACTGTTCCGACTGGGTATTCGATCTCACCATTCACCATCGTGGCTTGCAGACCATCTGGTATCCATAAGGTGCGTAACTTCTGCGCGTAGTCTGTAAACAACTGATTCGCGGGTCGAAACACCATGGTCTCTGGACTAGGAGTGAGTGAGTCACCAGAGAGGTCAAAAAGATTCCAATCGGATAAACGAGTGGGATTATCACTGGCGTGATACACCGGGGGCGCTTGCTCGCAGGCAACCAAGCCTGTGAGCAAGAATGCGCCTACTACAATCAAGCGCTTGAAGTGCATGCTGCTAGTCCGCGCTAGAGCTGATTTGGATTACAGAGAGGTTTGGCAAAGTGCAGTCATGCGCTGCGGTATCAAATGACGGTGCTGCAAATCCATTCGGTGCATCTAGATTTACAAAACTCACATCGCCATTATCAGCAAGGCACAGAACATCTTCTGCCGACTTACCCGGAATCATGGTGCCATCCCAAACGATGTCCGGGATATCCTGGCCGGTCGCTGCCTGCAACATTTGCAGTGGTTCAGAATCCGGAGTTGATCCACCCGCGTTAAAGGCATTGTCATGGATATAAATAGTTTCCGGGAATGGATCATAGTTCGGATCTTCAAATGGTCTTTCAGTAATGTAGTAGCTAACAATCATTACATGGGCAGTATTGTTGTCGGTAAATTCATTCCCGAATACTTCAATACTGTCGTTGGCCAATACCATTAATCCAGATCCGGCAGGAACTTCGCCAACTATATTTCCCTCGGGTGCGAAATTACCCGTATTGTTGTTTGTGATTTGATTGTTAAACACACGAGTATTGCGACCCCCTTGTACAGGCAGGTTAGGAAGGTCGAATACCAGAATGCCGCCAGTGTTGTTAGTGGCCACGTTGTCGTGCACATCAGCGAAAGTGGAATTTTCAATTTCAATTCCGGCAACGTTGTATTCCGCGCGAGAGTTGCGCACGATAATCTGAGTCGATTGACCTACGTAGATGCCAGCATCGGAAGCTCCAATGGCTACTGCGCCATCAATCAGGATATTGCTAGATTGGACAGGGTAAATGCCATAGGCCCCGTTAGTGGTTAAGGGTCCGCCGGTCCATTCCGTTCGTACATTGCGAATCGTGACATTGTTACTTTCATTGATCTTTAACGCATCGCCGGCTGTATCTTCAATGGCCAAGTCTTCAATAATGAAGTCATTGGCACTTACCAGCAGTCCTTCAGCCCCTTGCGCCTGCCCACTGAAATTTAAGATTGATTGGTCCATTCCTGCGCCGCGTATAGTGACGCCATCAACATTGAGGGATAGACCTCGAGTTAACTGGTGGGTGCCGGCTGGGATTTCGATTACATCGCCAGGTTGCGCCTGGATCAGTTGCTGCTGTAACGACTCTTCGAAGGTCAGTTCTGGTTCTGGTGGCGCTTGTTCACCGCAAGCTGTTAGCAGTGCAGCACTTAAGGCTGTGAGTGTTAGGGTGTGGAGTGCACGATGCATGAGATTCCCCCTTCTTGTGCATTCGTAATAATGTCGCGTGCCGGCAGTATAGGGTGCTTGCCCCGGGTGAGCAAATAGCCTGAACCCGGCACGTTATGCTAAGGTCAAGTTAGATCATAGTCGGTGGATGGGTTATGAAAAACAAGAACAAAAACAATAATAATAAAAACAACCGAAACACTCTCTATCTGACCTCACAGCAAAGAAGGTCATTCCTTAAAGGTAGCGCCGGTGCCATGGCGGGCGCCTGGTTATCGACCTGGCCATGGCAGAAACTCAGCGCCCAACAACAACTCGCGCCGCCGGAAGACGATTGGGGTCGCGGTCCATTGTTGCATTTGTTGCCAGCGGTCAATGATTCTCAAATTCTTATTAAGACTTCATTCAATCGAAGTTTTTCCTCTGCACCTGTGCTGCATATTCACCGTGGCAATTCAGATCAGCGCATAAGTGGTTATCAAAATGATTCAGCCGGAATGTTTTGGCAATTTTATGGGCAGGACTTAACGCCTGACACCGAATACGAATTGGTGTTGCGCGACTCAGGCGGCAATGCACTGTGCGAGTCCTGGCCGCTATCTACTTTTCCAGCAGATGCTCAGTCGCCAGACAGATTTCGAGTATTGTTTTATACCTGTGCCGGAGGTCCGGAAGGAGAGTACTTTGGCATTGGTGATCGACGCGGCAATCTTCCCATCGCGCTGCGGCGTCGTTTGTTAAAAAGAGGCTTATCTTTTGCGCCACAGGCCGCGGTGGCAAATGGCGATCATATCTATTGGGATCTGCATACCTGGCAAGGAGAGAGGGCGGGTGAGCTAAGTCCTGCCGGACAAGAGTCAAATTTTAATTTTGCTGCCCGAGTAATGGGTGGGCATAACGAACAAGCCATGAAGCTCGCCGCTGGGCCACAAATTGTTCCGCTCTACGGAACCGATTTTCGTTCAACCCCGATGTTCTTTTTGCAAGATGATCATGACCATTGGGAAAACGATTCGCCTCTTACTTATCCGGTGCCCTGGTTTCAATTACAACTAGCCCGCACAACACAACAACTTTATTACCCAGAGTTTTTGCCAGATGCTAATCGCTCAGTTGGCCTTCCTTATTCAACCAGCAGTGCGCGTGGTGAACTTTCCGAAAGCTTTGGCACCTTGCGTTATGGTGATTTGTTAGAGGTGTTGTTGTATGACGTGCGGCGTACATTACAAGTAGGCGAAATGAATGCCGCCTTCCTGGATAGCAACGTAGAAGATTGGTTGCTCGAACGCACGGCATCCACCAGCACACGTCATCTCGTGCATGTGCCTTCAAATCCTCCCGGCTGGACCGCTGGAAAGTGGGGTGAGTGGTATCCCGATGTGCTACATCCCGAAACCGGTCAATTAACGACTCAAATCCCCAAACCATTCTGGCAGCAAGGTTGGTTGCGACAACATGATCGCATCATGCAGGCCTTGGCGAACATGACACACCGTAATCCGCTGGTAATTGCTGGCGATCTTCATGCCACTGGCGTTGGCACCATGCATGGCGCCGGTAGTTTTGATTTTAGCGACAATTCCATTACCAATATTCTCTCCGGTCCTATAAGTACTTCTATCCGAGGGTTTCCTTCCGTAGTACGTGGTGTGAAGTCTGAACCTTCTCAGTACCTGGATTTTGAAGAGCAGGTTCCTCCGTTTGAAGAGCACGGCTTTACTATTGTTGATTTTGAAAGAGATCGAATCGTGGCTCAGTTGTTCAAGTGGGATGTGAACAGCCAGCCGGTTGATGCAATAGATAGCTTACAACCTTATTACTCTGTGGAACTGGATCGGCCTTAAATCAAGACCCTGCAGATTTCACTAGCTCAGGGCTCCTGGTTGAAGGAGTACACTGTGTTCAGTAGTTCATTTATAACTGTTGATCCATACATGAGGTAGTGGATCCATATCTGAGTCTCTCAGCAGTCACTATCATTAAGTCATCGATAGTAGTCAAAGCGACTTTCCCGCAATACAACAACAAAAGTTTGGCGCAGATAAACGCGCCACATTACAAGGAGCGGTTCATGAGTCATTCTCAATTCTCAAAAATTAGTGTTGCTGCAATTTGCTTGGGTGTTGCGAGTACCCTAATGGCAATTCCTTCTGTCTTTCCAACAGGCACAACAATTTTTGATCCGGAAAAAACCTGGAGTGGTTACACGATCATTGATGCAGCGGATAGAAATGGGGCGGTGCTATTGGACATGAATGGCAATATTGTCAGGCGTTGGCCGCAATTAGCCGGAATGGGTCCGTTTCGTATGATGCCAGGTGGTTATGTTTTTGGTGCAGACAAGATGCGCGAACCTTACCAAGAAACGGTAACTCTTATGCAACTTGATTGGGACAATGAAAAAGTCTGGGAGTTTAATCGACTTGAGCAGGTGCAGACTGAAATTGTCGAGAATGATGACGGAACAACAACTGGAGGAGAAACAATTTGGGCTGCGAGGCATCATCATGATTGGCAACGAGAGGGAAATCCGGTTGGCTATTACGCGCCAGACGCTGAGCCTCGAACTGATGGCGGATCAACCCTGATACTTGCGCATAAAAATGTCACTGTTCCGGAAATATCGGACAAGCGATTGGAAGATGACTACATAGTCGAAATTAACTGGCAAGGTGAAGTGACTTGGGAGTGGTTGGCCAGCGACCACATTGATGAGTTTGGTTTTTCAGAAGAAGCACGCAATGCAATCTATCGCTCCGTTCCTTATAGAGAAGATAGAGAAAGTGCGGATTGGCTACACATTAATTCGGCCACTTATTTAGGTCCAAATAAATGGTATGACGAAGGTGATGAACGTTTTCATCCGGACCACATCATGATTAGCAGTCGGGAAGCGAACATTATTGCCATCATTGCTCGTGACGGCAGCATACCCTGGCGATTAGGCCCGGATTACACCAGCACACCAGAGCAAAATGAGCTCGGACAAATTATTGGTCAGCATAATCCTCATATCATTCCTAAAGGGTTGCCGGGAGAGGGTAATCTTCTCGTATTCGATAATGGCGGCTACGGAGGTTACGGCTGGGCGAATCCAGCTAATCCTGATGGCATTACAACAATGACTCGAGACAATTCCAGGTTGTTGGAATTAAATCCGCAGACTTTGGAAATCGTTTGGGAGTATTCATTTAGTGGCACAGAGCGTTTTAACTTTTACAGTGCCTACGTGAGTAACTCGCAACGCCTTGCTAATGGAAACACATTGGTTAACGAAGGCATGCATGGTCGTGTATTCGAGTTAACAGAAGAGAAAGAGATCGTGTGGGAATATGTCAGCCCTTTCTATAGTGATGATGAGGTTCCATCACATCGCGTGTATCGTGCACATCGAGTTCCTTATGAGTGGATTCCGCAATTGGATCCGCCAGAAGAGGTGGCAGTAGTGCCACCATCCAATAGCGACTTTAGAGTGCCTGCGCAGTAACAGCGCGAATTCAGGGCAATAAAAAAGGCGACCAGTGGTCGCCTTTTTTAGTTCAGTTC
Source organism: uncultured Pseudohongiella sp. (assembly GCA_965262465.1). Taxonomy (GTDB): domain Bacteria; phylum Pseudomonadota; class Gammaproteobacteria; order Pseudomonadales; family Pseudohongiellaceae; genus UBA9145. The sequence continues at coordinate 1,130,747 of OZ253535.1, forward strand.
GAATCTAGTTTGACGAACGTGACTGCGGCCGTGTGCGTAATCCGCCGTATTGTTCATCTGTAGTCGCATCCAGCCAATTTACAGTGCCTTCATAAATTGTAAGCTGCAGGGCGTCTACGTCAGGGTGGGCACCATGCCAGTGTTCAACACCAGCAGGAGTCCAGAATGGTTCGCCGGGATGGAATTCTTCAATTGCTCGGCCGCGAATCTGATGTAAACCAATGCCTTCTTCAATCATTAGCAATTGGCCCCAAGTGTGGCTATGCCAAGAAGAACGGACACCTGCCGGGAACAGGATGCGAATGTAACGTGCATCATCTGGTCCTTCGGTCACCTGCGGGGCGCCACCTTGAAAGTTACTGGATTGAGCAGAAATGACATCGGTCTGGGTAACTAGAACGCCCAATCCCAATGCCAGCGCTGCACAGGCTGAAATGGCTAAGTCTCTAAATTGCTTCGGATTCGAACTCATTTGGCGCTCCGATATTGTTCTTGCGTGATAGATACACTAGAGAATAACCAACCAGCGCTTTAAGTCAACTAAACTGGGGGTTAAGCCATAGCCAGGCTGCGGCCAAACGTTCACGCTGCGGGGGTCGAGATGCTATGCTCGGGCTCTGCCAAAATAATGAGAATAACCGTGCGTCTTCTTTCTTCTTTTATATGTCTAATTCTTTTCTGTCTGAGTGGTAGCGTAAGCGCCCAATCAGTTAATCCCTATGAGGGAAATGGTCGGGCTATTTTTACTGGTGGTGCTTTGTTTCGTGCCCAATGCGCAACCTGTCATGGGGCAGACGCGAAAGGAATTAGCAGTATCGATGCGCCCGATCTCACTTTGATGTGGGCCGAACGTCAGCGTTCGATCAGTGAAGTATATGGCATCATCCAAAATGGTGTGCCTGGCAGCATCATGCCACCTCATGATCTAACAGAGGACGAAACCTGGCTATTGGTGGCGTACTTACAGGATGTCGCTGTATCAGGTGTTATTGGACTGACCCCAGGCAATGTTGAGAACGGACAGACTTTGTTTGCAGAAAACTGCGCCGAGTGCCACAGCGCGAAGGGAACAGGGGGCGCACTGGGTCCGAATTTATCCAGCATAACCAAACGGCGCTCTTTGGAATCTCTGATGGTTTCGGTGCGAAACCCTAGTGCGTTAATGCGTCGTGGATTTCAACCTTTAAATATAGTCACTGCAAACAATGAACAGATTCAGGGTGTGCTCAAGAGTGAGGATGCTTTTTCAGTGCAGATGATGGATAGCAATCAACGCTTGCGGGCATTTAGGAAAAACGATTTGCGGGAACTTGATCGTTTGGACACTTCACTGATGCCTGCTTTTACTGCTGACCAACTCAGCGACAATGAACTGAATGATATTTTTAATTACCTGGATAGTCCTTAATGATGAGATCTCCAAAGCAATTCATAACTAGATGGCAATTCTCGGCTTCCGCAGTTGTTGCTCTTGCTTCTTTATTATTAACGGCGCAATCCTACGCCCAGTCTGGACCGGATTACGAAGATATCCTTGCAGGGTTTTCCGACCCGGAAAGATGGCTGACTTATTCAGGCGACTACACCGGTAAGCGTCATAGCCCACTAACTCAGATCACTCCAGATAATGTAGGACAACTTCGCCCAATCTGGACTTTTCAGACCGGCACAACAACAAGAGGCAGGGGTTTCGAAACGACGCCATTAGTCGATGATGGTGTGCTGTATGTCACTGGTTCCAACAATTACGCCTGGGCCATAGACGCCCGCAGCGGTCGAGCTTTTTGGTCCTACCGGCGCAACCTACCAAACGATCTAACCTACGGTGCCAGTGCCCCGGTCAATCGTGGATTCGGCATGCTGGGAGATCGTCTATACATGGTCACCCTCGATGCACATTTAATGGCTTTCGATCGTCGTACTGGCGATGTTATCTGGGATCGGGAATTAGCGGATTATCAGATCGGTTATGCGGCAACCCTGGCGCCATTAGTATTGGACAATAAAGTCATCGTTGGAATTTCAGGCGGCGAGTATCGCACAAGAGGTTTTATCGATGCCTTTGATCCGCAATCGGGGGAACGCATCTGGCGCTTCAATACTATTCCTGGTCCTGGCGAGCCAGGCAGCGAGACCTGGCCGGATGATCCAGAAGTGTTGGCTTCCGGTGGTGGCGGTACCTGGATGAATGGCAGCTACGACCCAGATCTAAATCTCATTTATTGGGGTGTTGGAAATCCAAACCCAGATTATTACGGTGATTCACGCCCAGGTGACAATCTCTATTCCAATTCCCTGGTGGCATTGAATGCAGATACTGGCGAGTTGCAATGGCACTATCAATTTACGCCTCATGATATTAACGATTGGGATTCCAATCACATGCCTGTGCTGGCCGAAATAGACTGGCAAGGTGAACCAAGAAGGGTTGTTATGGTGGGTAACCGTAATGGCTTTTTCTATGTGCTGGACAGAGTGACCGGTGAGTTACTACAAGGCACACCATTCACTTCCACTACCTGGGCGCGAGAAATTGGTGCAGACGGTAGACCAATAATTCTCAATGACGGCAGCCAGGGTTGTTTGCCCGATCCATGGGGATCTACCAATTTCATGCCACCTACTTTTTATCCTGGATTAGATTTATTCATTCTAACCGCGAGAGAGACTTGCTCGACTTATGCGCCGGAGGAACCCGCCAATATTCCCGGTCAGTCGAATTTTGGTGGCACCGTTATGATCGACCCGGAAGGCTCTGGTGCACTCAGGGCTTTGGATGTTCACAGCGGTGATTTGGTTTGGGAATTTACCTACCCATCGCCCACTTTTGGGGGCGTATTGAGCACAGCCTCAGGCCTGGTGTTCGCGGGGGATCATGAGGGCAACTTCATGGCCTTCAATGCTGAAACCGGGGAGAATCTCTGGCACTACCAGACTGGGTCCCGCATCTGGGGTGCTGCTGCCATGACCTTCATGCTGGATGGTCGGCAATTAGTATTGATCCCCTCGGGCACGACTTTGACCGCCTTTGCGCTACCCGATTGAGCAGAAATTCCGCTAGAATCAGGGAATTAGGGATTGCAACGATTTGTTACCCTCGCGCAGCGCGAGGCCGATATCCTATACACTTGCCCGATAAACAGATTAATAATTAGAAGAATGCTTTCCGGTCTCTTTCCGGCCAAAAAAGAAACTTTTTAAAGCAACGTTTAAAGCAACGAAAGAAACAAGAGGTAACCTCGATGATTGCCCGCAAACTCACCTCCGTTATTGTCTTTTCCGCTACTGCTGCATTCAGCGTTTCCCTGCTCGCTCAGGGCCATGATGCCAGCGTGGCGAATCATGAACCCCATTACTATGACATCGCCGACTTCAATATGAGCGCGGACGATATCAACTACGCGGAACATATTGCACCGATCATGCAGCAGAGCTGTGTGCAGTGTCACCGACCGGGTGGCGCAGGTCCTATGTCTTTTATGAGCTATGACGAAGTGCGTCCCTGGGCGCCAGTCATAATGTATCGCACCGCGATTCGCGATCGCATGGGAGCAATGCCTCCCTGGTATGTTGAAAAGGACATCGGTATTACTGATGGCTTCGAGAGCGACTACTCTCTTTCCGATCTCGATCTAGCGATGATTCAGGCTTGGGCAAGCAATGGCGCACCTCGGGGAAATCCCTCCGACGAGCCAGCTCCTATTGTGTTCACCGAGGGCAATGAATGGACTCTAGGCGAGCCGGAATTGGTATTGCGTGGTCCAGATCAAACTCGACCGGCAATCGGTCCTGATTGGTGGGGCGATATTGGTTTAGTGCCAACTGGTTTGACGGAAGATCGATACGTGAAATCCATTGAAGTCCGGGAAGTGAATGACATCCCAATGGATCAGGGCACTAACACTGTAGGTGGTCGCTATATATTCCATCACATGACTTATCAAAGTGGTGTGCTGAGTGAAGATGGTAGTTACATATTGCCTGAAGGTTCTGTGAGCTGGCCAATTCATGAAGTGGGCCGTAACGCAGACGTATTTCCTGATTCAGCAGGTCGACTGTTGCAGGCAAATTCTGCTTTGCATTTGCGTGCTGCTCATATGCACTCCAATGGCAGAGAAACCACAGGTCACCTGGAATTCGGCATAACTTTCTTCCCACGCGGCTATGAGCCAAAGTATTCACGCCGTGGTCCTCGCACCGGAAATGGTATTGATCTCGATGTATTGCCAAACCGAGCGAATCAAGAACTGTCCAACTACGTGGTCTTACAAGAGCACACCAAGATAATGGCTTTCGAACCTCACTTGCATGCACCTGGTGTGCGTATGTGTCTGGAAGCTATCTGGGGTCACAACATTTTCACTCTGAATTGCGTTGGTTATGACCATAACTGGGTGAAGCAATACATCTATAAAGAAGACAAAGCGCCATTGCTGCCGAAAGGCACAGTGCTGCGCACAATTGCTTTTATGGATACCACAAATGCCAATCCTAATTTAGCGGATCCACGCAACTGGGCCGGTGGCGGACGTCGTTCGGTTTCCAATATGTTCATCGATCTGGGCTACTCAGTTACTATGACTGAGGAGCAATTTCAGGAAGAGATGGCCATGCGTCGTGAGCAGATGAGAGATCGCAATGAATACGATGTCGGTTGTCCGTTATGCTGGGCTCCGGTTCCAGAATACGATTCACTCGCTAGCAGTAGTGACGACGATTGAGGCGAGTATGATGAACCGTAGTACCCGAAACAGCCTTCTTTTATTGTTATTCGCTGCGCTGAGCGTAAACAGTTTCGCGCAAGAGCGCCGAATGATTCTCAGTGGTGAAGTAGTATCACCCGCTTATGAAGGTTGGTGGCCAAATGATGATGGCACGTTCAAGTTGTTCTTTGGATACATGAATTCAAATTGGCAACAGCAATTTGATATACAGGTAGGAGAGAACAATTATTTCAGCATAGTTGGTGAGGCAGAATTAGATGATCTGACCATCGATGGATTTGATGCTGAGACGGCTGACATGGGCCAACCCACGCATTTTTATCCACGCCGTAATCCTTTCTTGTTTACGATTGATGTGCCTGCAGACTTCGGCGAACAGGAAATTGTCTGGACGCTTAAGAGCCAGGGAAAGATTGCACGAGCGTTCGGAAGTTTGTATCCAGATTATCGAATCGATCCACAAGTTATCTCGACTGAGGTAGGTGGTGCATTCGGAAGCCTGGATGATCGATTGCGCAGCAATATTCCGCCGGAACTGGAAGTGCAAGGTGATAGCTTTCGAACCGTAAGCGTGGGTGAACCATTGGATTTGTCGGTCTATGCCAACGATCCGGACGATTTTCCAGCTCGCTCCAGACGACCTGCACCACGGACGCCAGAGCAAATCTATCGTCCGCCTCAATCTATCGTGGCATCGTCGGGGCCAGGCTTGCGATTCTCCTGGAGTATCTACCGAGGTCCAGAGTCAGCGGCTACTTTTGAGCCAACTCAGATGAAGACTTATACGGACACCCGTGTGTACGCTAATTCTCCCTGGTCACCGCCGTTTACCATTCCAGAGCCGCCACCCAATAACATCTGGAATTCTACGGTGACATTCGATAGACCTGGCGATTACGTATTGCGTGGAATAGCCAGCGACGGCTCGATGTTTACCTACCAGAACATAAACGTCACCGTAACGCCGTAGTTCTTAACGATACTTTAAAAAAACGCCCGCCTTGCGGGCGTTTTTCGTTGGGGAATTTTTTTCTGCATTGCTGTCGGGGTTTTGCAATCCCATGCGTCTATTTTAAGAGAACAAGTGTAAGAGAGCGCGTGTAAGAGAACACGATCTACAGTTGTTTCTCAATTCGTTGTACAGTTTCCAGCAAGGAGCTGTCTAAGTAATCACGACCCTTTTTAAGTCTATTGCTAAGGCTTACGGTGTGGGTCAATTGTTAGAGAGGAGAGGATCATGCAATACCTGTGTCTTATATATGAAGATGAAAACTATATGATGTCCCGTTCCGAAGAAGAGCAACAGGAAATCATGTCTGGCTACTGGGCATTTACCAACGATGTGAAAGAGCACGGCCAGCATGTAGCGGGAGAGGCCTTAATGCCTACAGAGACAGCGACTACAGTGCGTATTCGTGATGGCAATCGGGTTACCACAGACGGGCCATTTGCTGAAACCAAAGAGCAGTTAGGTGGATTCTATTTATTAGAGTGTAAGGACCTGGATGAGGCAATCGAGCTTGCCAGCCAGATCCCTTCGGCTAAATACGGTTCAATTGAAGTCCGACCAGTTATGGTGTTCGATCAGTAAGACCTATGGCGGCTAAACAGCAGCTCGACCTGAATCTGATTAACAGCCGCATACAATTACGGCACGGCGCGGCGCAAGCCGCGTTGTTGCGACGACTGGGTAATCTGGATGTCGCTGAAGATGCGATGCAGGACGCTATCGTGAAGGCGCTAGAAACATGGCCAAGAGATGGAATTCCAGACAACATTGTGGCCTGGCTAGTCACAACAGGACTAAACTCGTTTCGCGATCGATATCGCAAAGATCGTCGCCATGAAGAACTGCTCGCGACACTTGATGCCCAATCATTAGATGTTGATTCTGAACTCTCTGAAGAACTGCCAGAAGTTGATGACGACGTACTGCGGTTAATTTTTCTCTGCTGTCATCCTGCTATAGCGCCAGAAAATCAACTCGCTCTTACCTTAAAGACTGTTATGGGGTTTTCCTTGCGGGAAATTTCACGGGCTTTTTTGTTACAAGAGAAAACATTGGAACAAAGACTTACCCGCAGTAAACGAAAAATTGTCGGGTCAGGGATTCTCTTCGAAATCCCTCAAGCTGAACGACTACAAAAGCGCTTAATACCCGTTCAGCAAGTACTCTACTTAATTTTTAATGAAGGCTATTACGGTTCAAGTGGTGAATTGATTGATCATGCGTTGTGTCGTCATGCCATAACGCTATGTCGTTCTTTATGTCGTGTCATTCCGGAGCCAGAAAATTTGGGACTGTTGGCGTTAATGCTTTTTCAAGATGCGCGAGCACCTGCTCGCATCGATAAGGAAGGGAACCTCGTCACTCTGGATAAGCAAGACAGAAGCTTATGGCGCCAGGCACAAATTGCCGAAGCAGATGTGTTGTTGCAAAAAGCTTTGCGCAATAAACAGTCAGGAATCTATCAGTTACAGGCAGCGATTGCTGGATTGCACTCTCAAGCCAAATCTCAACAAGAGACAGATTGGCTGCAAATTGTTGGCTTGTATCGTTTGTTAATGCAGCACCAGGGTGGACCGGTAATTTCCCTTAACTATGCCGTGGCATTATTGTTCGCCGGAAAAACTGAACAGGCTGCGCCAACAATAATGGAGTTGGAGCCAGAGCTAAAAAATTATGGTCCCTACTGGGCGGCACGGGCAAAGCTGGCGGAGTTAAATGGCGAGCAACAGGAGCAGATAACTGCTTTACAACAGGCAATAAGTCTCAGTGGTTCTGAGCAAGAGATAAAACACTATCAGTTGCAGCTGCAACAACAAGAAAATGGTGGAGACGCCATTCCTGATACGGTGCACTAAGCTTTCAAATTGCGTGCTGGGCCGCTAAACCAGGCTGTAGCCAAGGTGATCGCCCTGGGTTATGCTTCGAGCAAATAATAAGCTGGCAACCCTATGAAGTTCAGAACAATGCTGGTTCAAGTTTGTTGTATGTTCTTTGCAACAAGCTCCCTTTCACTTCTGTTTGCCGCAGAAGGTATTAATTTTCCTAAGACCATCGCCTGGTCGGCTTATCCGACAGGTACAGGTGGTTACAGTCAAGCTGTTGCCATTGGCAACATTTTGCAACGACAGTACAGCACAAACCTCAGAGTTATACCTGGTCGTAATGATGTTTCCAGACTCGCGACCTTGCGAGCTGGCCGTGTGCACTTTTCGGCAGGCGGTTCGGAATCAGTTTACGCACAGGAAGGCATTCTAAACTTTGCATCTCGCATTTGGGGTCCACAGCCTGTGCGCGCAATGCTGTCCAATTATTCCGATGCTTGTTCGTTCAATCTGGCTACCGCAGCGGATGCTGACATTCATAGCGTAGCTGATATGAAAGGGAAGCGGATGACCTTTGTGCAAGGTGCGCCATCATTAAACAACGCCACGGCAGCACTTTTGTCATACGCGAATTTAACCTGGGATGATGTAGTGCCGGTTGAAGTGGGTGGTTACAACGCTTCAATAGATGCGGTGCTTAACGGACGGGCAGATGCCGCGGGAGGAGCATGTAACTCTCCACCTTTCTTGCGGGTAGAAGCATCACCAAGAGGTTTGCGCTGGACTCAATTGCCCCATGATGATCCAGAAGCGGTTGCAAGAGTGCGCGCACGTCTGCCTTGGTATGTGCCACATATCGCAGTAGAAGGACCCACCATTACGCCTGACGGAATTGAAGTATTCTCGTCTGCTTACCCATTCCTGGTGGCACTTGATTCCTCGGATGAGGAGTTAGTGTATAGCACTGTGAAAGTCATGTTGGAGCATTACGACCAGTATAAAGAAAATGCACCTGGCGCTAACGGTTGGGCGATCGATCGACAAAAATTTGATCAGGCATTTGTTCCTTACCATCCTGGTGCCATTAGGTATTTCAAAGAGATCGGAGTCTGGACTGATTCGGCGGAGCGCACTCATCAGGCAAACATGCGTCGACAAACCGTTTTAAAGGATGCATGGGATGCATTTATTCCCACGGCGCCTGAGGAATATGAAGAATTTGAGCAAGCCTGGTTAGTAGCTCGAGAAACAGCGCTCACAGCAGCAGGGCTGATCACACTGGGTGAAGGACTCTGACGGACTAGAAGCAATGACAGAGGAAGTTGAATCTCCCACGCAAGAATCTGCCGAGCCAAAAAGCGATTCACTGCAAAAAATTCGCTATCGCGAGTTACCTGAACGGTGGCAACTGGTCATGGCTCTTATGACAGCTTGTTCCATCGTACTGGCAATCAATCAAATATTTAATCTAGGCTTTTTCGTTGGCTATGTGATGCTGGATAGTCGCTACATGTACCTGATTACAGGTGTCATGTTGTGCATGGTGTTTATAACGTTTCCAGCAAGCAAACATAGTCCAACCCATGTGCCCTGGTATGACATTGCCATCATGGTAGTGATCGCCCTGATCTTTTCCTATTACGCATACTTTGCCGAGCGAATCGTGTTGGAAGCATGGGAGTATGCCGCTCCTTCAGTGGGTGTTTGGTTGGCATTGGTGACCTGGGTGATTGTATTGGAAGCGGGTCGCAGAGCGGGCGGCTGGCTAGTGTTTGCCATCGTCGCTGTGTTTTCGCTGTATCCAACCTTTGCGGATTCTCTGCCTTCAGTAATAGCTGCTCTTAGTATCCCCATTCAAGATGTCGCTATTTTTCACATATTGGGCGAAGAGAGTTTGTTCGGCATTCCAATGCGGGTATTTGCTCAGTTGGTATTCGGATTTTTGATCTTCGGTATCTCATTGCAATACACCGGTGGTGGACCATTCTTCATTAATCTGGCGTTTGCATTGCTTGGTCACTTGCGAGGTGGTCCCGCAAAAGTGTCTATTTTTTCTAGCGGATTGATGGGCTCAATGAGCGGCGGCCCAATTTCCAATGTGCTTACAACGGGACCATTATCTATACCTGCAATGCGACGCATTGGATTCAGCAAGGAGTACGCATCGGGTGTCGAAGCTTGTGCGTCCACTGGTGGTGTTTTTATGCCGCCGATTATGGGTGCTACTGCATTCGTCATGGCCAGTTTCCTAAATATTAGTTATGTAGCTGTTGCCATTGCTGCGATCGTTCCTTCGGTACTCTATTTCTTTGGTTTGTTTATGCAGATCGATGCTTATGCTGCGCGAAATAATTTGAGTGGCTTGCCAAAAGAAGAGTTACCGAAGTTAAGTACAGTGTTTAGAGAAGGCTGGTATTTCATCGCGGTATTTATCGCACTGATATGGATGCTTGTGTATCTGCAGCGTGAAGCGGTAGCGCCTTTTTATGCGACGGCATTACTGTTAGTCATTAATCAATTCACCAAGCACAAGCTGAACGTTGATCGCTTTATGCAGCTTGTCGCTACTATGGGCAAGCTTCTGGCGGAGCTTGCCGGTATCTTGGCTGCTATCGGGTTAATCATTGGCGGCTTAGCGGTTACTGGAATCGCGGGTACCATTGCCAACGATCTGGTCTATCTCGCGGGTGAGAATGTAGTGATTCTGTTAGTGATGGGTGCACTAACAAGTTTTATTCTCGGCATTGGTATGACAGTTACGGCGGCCTACATTTTTCTCGCCATTGTGTTGGTTCCTGCACTCACCAATTCAGGTTTAGATCCTCTAGCCAGTCATATGTTTGTAATGTATTGGGGAATGCTTAGCTTTATTACTCCGCCAGTGGCGCTGGCAGCATTTGCCGCAGCTTCTGTCGCGAACGTATCGCCAATGCGAGCCGGGATAGAAGCTATGCGATTGGGTGCAATCATTTATGTTGTACCTTTTTTCTTCGTGTTTAATCCAGCTCTATTGTTGCAGGGTGGTTGGATTGAAAACCTGCAAGCCATATCAACCGCGCTAGTGGGCGTTGCGCTGGTGTCGGCTGCGCTACAAGGCTACTTAGTTGGTATCGGTGATTTGGGCGGTGGCATGAGTGGCATGATGGTGAGAGCGATGATTGCTGTTTCCGGTTTCACCTTGGCATTGCCTGCTGGTGGCTTGTTTGGTTTCAGCCAACTCATTCTCTTGGCAGTCGCACTGGTGTTCCTCATTGCGGGAATTGGCTTACGCATTTCCTTAAAACCCCACGCTGTGCCGTCTTAGCAATTCGAAACTCCTACAAGTAACAACTCTCACTTTCGGCGAATTTTCGTTGCAAAGGCTATATCCATAATCTAGTCTCGAATAGATAAGTAGTTGAGGTGATAGTGAATTCACTGTCACAGGAGTAAGTCATGGTTAACAGATTTCACAGTGCAGTTCTAATTGTTGGGTTACTGTCGAGCGCAACAGCCTGGTCTCAACTCGAGCCAATCAATAATCGTCCTAATCCCTATTCTTCGGTCGATCATTGGGTTGACCTGCCGGACGGACGAGGCTGGGGTTCCACCGCCGGAGTTGATATCGATCCAGATGGCAGACATCTGTGGGCTATCGATCGCTGTGGTGCCAATAGTTGCGCTGGCTCCGATCTCGACCCCATCTTAAAAATCGATCCAGAAGGCAATGTAGTGGCCGCGATCGGTGGTGGATTGATGTTGTTTCCCCACGGCCTGCATGTAGATCGTGACGGAAACGTTTGGGTGACGGATGCGCGCGGCCCAGATCCCGATGATCCCACTACTGCAGGTAAGGGACATGTCGCTTATAAACTCAGTCCGGAAGGCGAAGTTCTGCTCACTTTAGGTCAACCTGGTGTCGCTGGGGATGGATCAGGTGCGTTGCTGGAGACGCCGAACGATGTCGTCACCGATGCTGATGGCAACATCTATGTCGGTGATGGGCATAGTGGACAACAACCGGATGCGACTCCGGATACAGTGGCGCGAATCGTTAAGTTTGATCGAAATGGAAATCTTATTAAGCATTGGGGCGGATGGGGATCTGCTGCTGGTCAATTAAAAACTCCACACGCAATTGATATAGATTCTCGTAACCGACTCATCGTTGGTGATCGAGGAAACAATCGATTACAGATTTTCGACCTCGATGGAAACTATATGGGTGAGTTCAAAACCTTTTCTCGCCCAAGCGGAATATACATTACTGATGATGACACGATTTATGTCGCAGATTCGGAATCAGAATTTGATGATGTTCGAAACCCAGGATGGGAAGCAGGCATAAGAGTAGGGTCGTTACTGGATGGCATCGTTGATTACTTTATCGATGGAACAGTTGCCGATTATCCAGAAGGGAGCAATCCTGAAGGAGTGGCAGTAGATGCTGCGGGCAATGTGTATGGAGCTGTGGTATCCGGCGGCGGGGCGATGATCAAAAGCTCTCGGCGCTAATCTTCTAGGTTTTTAAATACTTTCGATTCAGATTTATAGAGAAATAGCCAATTCCTATAATCGTGAATCCAAGCAGTATTAGTGCTACTGGCCAACCTATTGAGTCAGCAAAGTACTCAGCAGTGAAATAGATTATGTAGGAGATTACGGCAAACGTACTGATCGTTAGTGCCAGTCTGCTGCGTAATACTGCGACCGATAATACCATTGCGCCAAATGCCAGAAATGGATACAGCATTTCCATTAAGATGTTATCGAATATTTGTGCGAATCCAGCGCCCAGGAATCCTATTGGTCCAAAGAACAGAAGTAGTGGAGTAAGTCTCGCGTTCCAGTCTTCTTTAAACAGATGCGCATAGGTCAAATAGCTGGCACCAATACACATGGTGAGATAATCGTAGAGATCGCCATCGGCAGTCGGCACTAACGAATCTAGCAAGAGATAAGCCAGGGCCGTGCCATTGGCAAAACAAAAGAAGCTCAGCACCACTCGCTTATGGAGTGCTGTGAGAGTTAGATAGAACAAGAACACCATGCCAATGGTGAGAGTTACAGGCCAACTGGTATCGAAGCTGGTTCCCATTTCATCCAAAGTAATGAGTGCTCCACCCGGCACCATAAAACCACCGATGGCATGAAACACGCTGCCAATTTCCCGCTCACTGTCTTGCATGAGAAACCACGACCCAGCACCGGCAAACACTATGCCGAGACCCAAGGTTATTCCTATGCGACTGAATGTGTTGAGGTCGTCCCACAATTGCGAGACCAGGTAGATAACGCCAAGTGTGATAAAGATTGCGCCGATTACAAAGAGTAAGCGGGTTATCAGATTGGCTGGAATCAGAGATGGTTTAGCAGCGACGTCCTCTGTAGCAGGCTCGTCTAGCAATTTTCTGACTTCAGCTTGTGAGATGTCTTCAGAGCGTAGCCGATTGGCTAATTCCTGGAGTAACTCTTGGTTATTCATTAGTTAACAACCCAGCCGAGGAAAAGAAAGTCATCACGATAGTAAGTTCGTTCGGTGGCGTTGATTAAGTTGAGTGGCTGTTTGGCGCTGCCTCTGGTGAGGAAGTATCCATAGTTGCTGGAATAGCGAACGAATGGGAAAAAACTTCCACCACTAGTGAATTCCCATTCCACTGCAACACCATCCGGAGAAGTGATTCGCTCATCCAGTCTTAAGCGTTGCGCCTCGACCAAACTGATTTCTTCAGACTCATTGAGTTCAGTGTCGTGCAAAAAGAGGCGAGTTCGATAGTTTTCATTAACATCGAGAACACCATCACCATCTGAATCCAGATCCTCTGGGATCTCCTGTTCGACAATTTGTCCATTCTCAACTTGATAACGATTGTGCAGGAAGTTGCTGCAGTAATAGCTATAAGGTGAACTGCCTTCACTACAGGTGGCATAGACAAAATTGTAGTTAGTGGAAAGGGAAACTGATGGAACATACGACGTGATGAAAACCGTCATTATGAACAGCAAAGGCAGCAAGAAGGCTACTGCTAACAGAATGGCTCGTTTTTGTTTTTCTTCCATACGTAATGGACCGAAAAATTAGGATTTGCTTTTCAGGGCAGAATAGCGAGTAAGTTCTTCTGGGTTGTTATGGATGTTTCGTTCAATAAGGTTCACTAGATCCCGCTTCGAGACGAGCCCGAAGTTGGCAATAAAATCTGAATTCAGAATAAGAGAAACAAATAGAACGACGAAGAGTAGGGGGTATAGGTAGTTAACTTCTAAGCCAATCAGACGCAGAACGGCTACAAAACAAATGCCTACGAAGAAAAAGGAGCGCATCGACGCTTCTCGATTAATCTGTCGCTTGGCACGCAAAATCAGCTGAAAATCGCGTTCGTTCATAGGCTTACCCCATAAAATTGAGCGGCTATCAAGGGATTAGGCTAGCAGATTGCGGTGATTTGTTCATGAAATTCTGCTCAGCCTGTGATGGCCATCGCCTTTGCAGTCCTGTAGTTCGAGTCATGGTCCAGATTCTGTCCTTATCCCCCTTGAGGGCTGGGGTTGCGGGCTCGGGCTGATTAGAATTTTCTCCACTCAATTAAAGTAATAACAAATGAGGCTGATCATGACTCGAGTTCAGATTTCCTGTGGCTTTCTGGTCTTTTTGCAAGTCTTCTTGGCTGGCTGTCAATCATCGATCGATTCTAGCAGTCGCGAAGCTGCATTGATCTATGAGCCAAGCAATAGGTTTCCGTTTGGGCGTCCTCATCCTGACGCTCCTAATGAGATTGAACAATTTGCATTCATGATTGGTGAAAATGATTGCACTGAAGAGCGCTTAAATAATGCAACCGGAGAGTGGCAGCCCGGTGTGAGAACATGGGACGCCCATTACTATATGAATGGCCATGCGATTCGGGACAGTGGACAGTCTGGTTCTGCGACTAATGGCAATATTCGAGTATTTGATGCGGCCAGTGAACAGTGGCATGTCACTTACTTTTCTACTCCGGTTTATGGTTCAGGTACCTGGAGCGGCGGCATGGTGGAAGGTCGCATTGAGCTGGAACAAGCTCAGGTAGCGCCGGGGACTTCGATTGAAGGCATCAATCGACTCACCTTTTACAACATCTCAAATGACTCTTTTGATTGGAAGGGCGAATGGTTGAGCCTTGATGGCAGTGCGGTCTTTCCTTTCTGGCGAATCAGCTGTCGCAAGGTAAATTAAATCCCCTCAAGCTTGTCAGCTTGCCTATTCTTGTTTAAGTTCTGTGCCTCAGTCGAAGCAAGCACAGGAAGTCTCCTCACATGTTGCAAATCAAGAAGAGTGTCATGTCGTTAGTGGCTGAGGCGGAAGCCGATGTTACTACCCTTAGCCCACAAGAAGTTGATGCGAAAAGTGGTGAGGACGGTGTACTGCTTGTCGATTTAAGAGATGTGCGAGAACTGCAACGCGAAGGCACGATACCAGGTGCCTTGCATGTGCCCCGGGGCATGCTTGAGTTTTGGATCGATCCAGAGAGCGAATACTACCGAAGGGAATTTGACGACGCTGATTCGCTGATCTTGTTCTGCAATAAGGGTGCGCGTTCCGCTTTGGCCGCACAGTCATTGCAATCGATGGGAATAGATGTGGTTTCTCACATGGCGGGTGGTTTTACTCGTTGGCAAGCAGAAATCGGTCGGGTTGAAGCACCGGTTCCGCGCAAGAAGTAAATTTCATAGGTCTATATAAGAAGCAATGAGGATCCCAAAACCTCAATATTGGTTGCCACTAGTCACGTTCTTGTGGGCAACCGAATCTTTAGCTCAGACCGTGCACATCAGTCATTGCTCGCAACAATGTCCAGACGTTTCTCATCCACAGAACGAGGTTATCGTTCGTCATCTGTTTGCTGCAGCTATCAGTCAAAACACTGGAGTAGCGGAATGGGTAGCTTATCGAGTGTTGCCTGACTCGGTTGGCGTAGCTTCACTACTACCTCGCTGGTGGCAGCAAGATCAATTGTCTAGCACAGGTGCCAGTGTTGAGCAGGCGGAAGATGGGCCAGGTTTTATTCAGCCAGATCTTAGTGATGCGCAGGATCGAGAATATCGCGTCAATGAAATCAGTCTTACCTCTGACGATCGAGGTCGACTGACACCAATGAGCAGTTTTGCCGGTACGCCTTATTGGGATGAACTCAATTTCTTGAGCAATATGTCGCCATTGCCGGTCGATTTGCGCTTGGGTAGCTGGTCACGATTGGATACAGCGATCAATGAGTTGGCAGAAACTGGCGAAGATTTATTCGTAGTGAGCGGCCCACTTTATAGTTATCAATCTGGAACTATAAGCTCAGAAAACCAGGCACCATCCAGCTACTTCAAGGTTGTGACGGATGGGGTATCTGCTGCCGCTTTCGAGTTCAATGCAGATCTCCCAGTGCATGCCCATCATTGTGATCAACTAGTCGATTTGCAATTTATCGAAAGTAAATTAGACAGGCAACTTTTCCCGGCATTGGGTACTCTTGATGCTGGCGACTGGGCAACCCAGTTCGGTTGTGGTCGCTGAGTAATTTTAAATAGATAAGTAACGATTCAATATGCAGCATATTTTTCCTCCTGAGGCTGCGCCCTCGGTTCCTATCGTTGGCTCTGGTAGCTTCTTTCCTGTGCGCCGCATTTATTGTGTTGGTCAAAACTATGGTGACCACGTGCGTGAAATGGGTGGCGATCCGAAGAAAAATCCACCGGTGTTTTTCAGTAAGCCAGCTAATGCCATCGTCACTGACAATCAGCCTGTCGATTATCCGTCGGCTACGGACGATCTGCACTATGAGGCAGAGCTAGTAGTAGCTTTAGGTTCTGGTGGCTTGAATATTGATGCCTCGTCGGCACTGGATTGTGTATTCGGCTACGCAATCGGTATCGATTTTACCCGCAGGGATCTGCAGGCGGCCGCAAAGCAAGGTGGCAAACCCTGGGATGCAGCGAAAGGGTTTGATCAATCTGCACCACTATCGGCAATCAATCCAGCAAATGGTCAACATCCTACTGGTGGCAGAATCTGGTTAAGTGTCAATGGTGAGACAAAGCAAGATGCTGACCTAACTGACATGATATGGTCAGCGCCAGAGATTATCGCCCAACTCTCACGACTCTATACTTTGAAGGCTGGAGATTTGATTTTTACTGGCACGCCGGCTGGAGTATCAGCAGTGGTTGCCGGCGATCGGATCGAAGCAGGGATTGAAGGGGTTGGCGAAATCGCGTTTTCTTTGCAATCGATAGGCGGCCAGTGACAACAGATCAAGCCACACTGTTAGCAATACTCGTCATATTGTTGGCCATGTTGATTTGGGGCCGCATTCGTTATGACATCGTGGCACTTGCTGCGCTGTTTACCGCTAGTGTTTTTGGTTTAGTCCCTCAATCGGAGATTTTTACGGGTTTCGGCAATCCTGCAACGATCACTGTTGTGTTGGTACTGATTGTTAGTTATGGGTTGACTCGTTCTGGCGGAGTCGAATACGTCAACAAGCTCGTTGATCCGTTTTCAAATCATCCGTTTCTGCATATTTCGGTGCTGACATTTGTCGCTGCCATACTCTCCATGTTCATGAACAATGTTGGTGCCCTGGCGTTGCTCATGCCAGTCGCCATTCAGTCAGCTACCAAAGCAGGTCGCTCGCCAGCAACCGTACTGATGCCGTTGTCGTTCGGCTCTATATTAGGGGGCTTAGTCACCCTAATTGGCACACCGCCCAATATATTGATCGCAAGTTATCGCCAGGAAGTCACAGGCCAACCCTTCACCATGTTTGATTTTTCTCCAGTAGGTGGGGGAATCGCGTTGTGTGGAATCCTTTTTATGCTGTTAATCGGCTGGCGATTGGTGAAAGTACGTAAACAAAGTACCGGCTTGGACTTGTTCGATATTGAGCATTACTTGTTTGAAACCAGAGTACCTGAGGAATCACCCGTTAATGGCATGCGTACTGGGCAACTCAGGGACATGCTGCGCGAGAAAAAAATGGATCTGGTGGCACGCATCAGTGGTGATACTGAATACGCACCCCCTGATGGTCGTTACAAAATCGCAAAAGGCGATTACTTAATGATTCAAGGTCCCCATGATGATGTGCATGAGTTTGCAGCAACTGAGTTGCTGACTATGCATACAGCGATGAATCAGAACAAACCATTTGCTCATTCCGAAGACACGACAGTTATGGAAGTGGTCGTTACCGGGAATTCGCCATTGGTAGGGAACACACCCGCGGATATACGATTTAACAGCCGTTATCAAATAACCTTATTGGCAGTGTCCCGTTCTGGCACACCTCATCAGAGCCGCTTGCGACAATTTGAGTTACAAGTTGGCGATGTGTTGTTGTTGCATGGTGAAAAGATAAACATTGAAAGTGCAATTACACGTCTGAATTGTTACCCCTTAGCCGAGCGCGCTTTCGATACCAAGAATAATAAGAAAGCCACCCCCGCATTGGTGACGTTTGTGTTGGCTATTGCTGCAACGGCGTTAGGACTTATTCCGATTCAACTTGCGCTTGGGATTGCTACCGTGGTGATGGCCGTAACCCGTATCGTACCAATTAGAGAGTTCTATGATGGTGTGGAATGGCCTGTGGTGGTGTTGTTGGGTGCAATGTTGCCCCTCGGTGGTGCATTACAGACTACCGGCACTACTGACTTATTAGTAGATGGAATCTTGGCTGTGGTGGGGGATCTATCACCTATATTTATTCTCGCGGTTATTCTCATCGTAACCATGACCGTGTCTGATGTATTAAACAATGCGGCTACTGCAATTCTCATGGCGCCTATTGCCTATAACATTGCTGCCAATCTAAACCTCAATCCTGATGCATTTCTAATGGCGGTAGCGGTAGGTGCCTCTTGTGCCTTCCTGACTCCAATTGGTCATCAGAATAATGCCTTGATTATGGGGCCTGGTGGTTATCGATTTGGTGACTATTGGCGCATGGGATTACCGTTAGAAATAATTATCGTAGTTGTCGCGATTCCGCTTCTGCTTTTATTCTGGCCTCTGTAGTTTGATCTGCTCATGTCTATGAGTTAGTTTACGAGGCACATCCATTCAACGAAGTTTCTTATGCGGGTCAATTGGAAAACCTACAATTCGGGTCAGTTCTATGATGAATTGATTAGCAGTCCCGGTTATGCACGAAAACCTGCCCGCCGCCTTGCTAGTTATTTAGCGTCACTTAACCACGAAGATCTGTTGCAGAAAAAAACGGCTGCTGAGCTCGCTATCAAAACCATGGGAATTTCATTCACCGTGTATAGCGATGCGGGCAATATCGATCGTGAATGGCCAATGGACATCATTCCTCGAATGATCGCGGCATCAGAGTGGGATAAAACCAGCAAAGGCCTGGAGCAGAGACTGCGAGCGCTGAACTGTTTTATCCATGACATATATAACGATCAGAAAGTTCTGAAAGACAAGCTGCTGCCAGAAGAATTGATTTTTGATTCTGGTAACTTCCGCAAACAGTGTCTGGGTATCAAACCACGCTACAACACATGGGCGCATATATGTGGGACCGACTTAATTAAAGATGGGGATGGTCAGTTCTATGTGCTAGAAGATAATCTCCGCGTGCCGTCCGGTGTTTCCTATATGTTAGAGAACCGCCGCGTGACCAAGCGCGTGTTTCCAGAATTGTTTGAGAACAATTACAACATTCGACCGGTTACCGAGTATCCGGTTGAGCTGTTCGATATGCTTGCTTCCTTGTCACCGCGACAAGTGAAGTATCCCTCGGTGGTTGTGCTCACACCTGGGATCTACAACTCCGCTTACTTCGAACATTCTTTTCTGGCGCAACGTATGGGGGCCGAACTAGTAGAGGGTGGCGACCTGGTAGTTGAAGACGAGAAAGTGTTTATGCGCACTATCGATGGATTATCCCAAGTGGATGTTATCTATCGTCGGATTGATGATTTGTTTCTCGACCCATCGGCATTTAACAAAGATTCTGTATTAGGTGTTTCAGGTTTGTTTAACGCCTGGGTAAAAGGCAATGTGGCGTTAGCCAATGCTCCCGGTGCAGGGGTGGCTGATGACAAAATCATCTACACCTATGTGCCAAAGATTATTAAATACTATTTGGATGAAGATCCTATTCTGCCCAATGTACCCAGTTACATGTGCGTGGACAAAAAAGAACGAGACCATGTGCTGAAAAATCTGGATAAGTTAGTGGTGAAGCCAGCAAATGAATCTGGTGGCTACGGTATGTTGATTGGGCCCCAGGCATCCAAAAAAGAGTTGGCGGAATTTAAGCGGCGCATTAAGGCCAATCCTAGAAACTATATGGCGCAGCCGCTAATTTCTTTATCCACTGTGCCAATTCTCGGTGATCGAACCGTTGAGCCGCGCCATGTAGATTTGCGTCCTTTTATTCTGCAAGGGGACAAGTCCTATGTAACGCCTGGGGGTTTGACCCGGGTGGCGATGGTGAAGGGATCTTATGTAGTGAACTCTTCTCAAGGTGGCGGTAGCAAAGACACCTGGATAATCGAAGATTTCTAATTGGGTTAACTGACGAATGTTATTGTCTCGAGTAGCAGAACGCGTTTATTGGCAATCCAGATATTTGGAACGGGCCGAAAACACTGCGCGACTAATTAGCGTATTTTCAGCGCTGCTGATGGACCTGCCTCCTCGTACCAAATTAGGCTGGAACACCCTCGTTCAAATTACTGGTAACGAGAAAGGATTTGCGCAAAAAGAACTGCAAGCAGTAGAGCGTAATGTCATTCGCTATCTGTTGGCCGAGAATAATGGTGTATCTATTCTCGATATGTTGGCTTCTGCCAGGGAGAACGCCAGAACAACTCGCGAGATAATGCCAACCGAAGCCTTCGAACTCATTAACAATTTGTATTTCACCACCAGAGACCTGGCCGATGCGGGCGTCGCTAGAGGTAATCGTAACCAGCTGTTGGATTCCATTGTTACCGACTGCCAACAAATAGGTGGCTTGTTAGCGGGATCGATGAGTCGTGACTCGGCTTACAGTTTCGTGCGCCTTGGCCGTGCCCTCGAGAGAGCTGATATGACAACGCGTATTATTGATGTTGGTTCGAGCGAGTTGTTATCTGAGTTAGAAGTAGGCAGTGATGAAGCAGAAGCCCGAGAGCCTTACGAAAATATTCTTTGGATGAATGTATTGCGTTCGCAAAGTGCGTTTCAGATGTATCGCCAACACGTGCGGGAACGAATTAAGGACAGTGAAGTTGTGCGTTTTCTGTTGATGAATGAGGAATTCCCTCGCTCTACTGCGCATAACCTGACGACTATTACTAAAGTACTATCCAAGTTGCCTAATAACTCTAAAGTGAAATGGCAGGTTGATAAAACACGTCGCAAGGTCAGAGATGCTGACATCGATAAACTGTTAAGACGCGGCCTCATCAAATATCTTGATGACGTGCAGTCAGAGATTGCCGAAATTCATTTTCGAATCGCCGGCACATGGTTCCTACCTAATAAGTAAAACATGAAAAACTTCCGATGTAGCTGCGGCCAGACTCTCTTTTTTGAGAATACGCAATGTCTCAAGTGTGGCGAGAAGGTAGGTTTCGATCCGGTTACCTTGACCATGGGACCAATAGCAGACCGCGAGTTGTGTCAGAACGGCACTGAATTTGATGTGTGTAATTGGTTAGTGAGTGAACCAGACTCCAATTACTGTATCTCCTGCAGTCTGAATCAAACTATTCCGAATTTATTGCAACCTGATCGCAGGCGCTGGTGGAAGAATCTGGAACACGCCAAGCGACGATTGATCTACTCTTTGATTTCTCTGCGTCTTCCCATTATCAGTAAACAGGAAAGTGATGACGGCCTGGCTTTTCAGTTTATTGAAGACAAACGTACAAATCCCGGTGTATTCGAGGAACATGTAGCGACTGGACATGACAATGGTCTAATCACGATCAATATTGCTGAGGCAGACGAAGTGAGCCGCGAGATTACGCGTCAATTTACGGGTGAGTTGTATCGCACCTTGCTCGGCCACTTCCGCCATGAAAGCGGACATTACTATTACCAGTTACTGGTCGAACGAGCAGGACGGTTGGACCAATTCCGATTATTGTTTGGCGATGAGCGGCAGGATTATGCGGCTGCGCTGGAAAACTATTACGCCAACAAGGCGACAATGACCAAAGATCCAGAACTCATTAGTCACTATGCACAAGCCCACCCATTAGAAGATTGGGCAGAGGTATGGGCACACTATTTACACATGGTTGATACCCTGGATACTGCCAGCCACTACGGCATGCAGCAAGGCTCTACCCATTGGGACAATATCGATGAGTTGTTTGGAAAATGGTCGGAGCTGTCGATGATGCTAAATGCTCTCAATCGCAGCATGGGGCTAGAGGATGCTTATCCGTTTACTCTATCAGAGGGGGCGCTTAAGAAGCTCCGCTTTGTCCACGATCTGATTTATCCCAATTAGCAGCCCAAGCCATTGGTGGCATTTGTCGAAATGCTTCCTTGAGCCGCTCATCCCAATTACGTTTCAGATCTCTTAGGAAGTCGCTGTCTTCGTCAAACCGCAATGGTTTGTGTTCGGACAAGTCATTGGTGCGAATAATCATTAACTCTACAGGTGGGCCAACACTGAGATTACTGCGCATGGTCGAATCCATTGATACTAATGCGCACATGGCACAGGTATCCAAGTTCAATTCGGGAGAAAGGATTCTGTCCAGGATTGGTTTGCCGTATTTGCTTTCGCCGATTTGCAGGTAGTTGGTGTCTTTGGATGTTGTGATGTGATTCCCTTCAGGGTAAATCATGATGATCTCATGTTTATTTCCCTGAATCTGACCACCGATGATGAAACTGGCTTCGAAGTTCTTGCCTTCAACTGCGCGTTTATCTTGTTGTTCACGACTAATGTCGCCGATGTAGTCTGCTGCTTCTTCAACACTCTCCATGGTGAGAAGATTGTGTTCCGCTTCTTGTTTGATGTCGCTTTTAACTTTAGCGATGGTGGCTTGAGAGGTGGCGAGGTTGCCGGCGGTGAGGATGACGAATTGCTTTTCGCCCTCGATTCCGAAGCGAAACATCTTACTGTAAGTCGATACCTGATCGATTCCAGCATTGGTGAGAGAGTCCGAACAAAACACCATACCGGCATCGACGGAGACGGCAACACAATAAGTCATGCAGATCCTGCGAAATACTTCGACGCTGAATCATACTAAGGATGGCGGACTCAGCATAGCGCTAATTTGAAAATGGCTGAAGCGCCCGAATATATTGGGCTCAAGCGATATTTATCCCGCTGAAGTGGCGGTTTTTGATTGCTTAAAAGATAGTTTCAGGACGTTGTAAATAACGCCCTGCAGTCAGGAGGTGGTGGGGTGGAACAAGAGTGAAAAGGGGGCGAGTACGGATGATTAGACGTCGTCTAACTCGTCCCAATCGTATTCCATGGCAATTCGCTTCGAATCCAGTCGTTCTTCGATTCGCCGGCGGAGTTCTGTCAGATGGGATTTAGACGAAGACGCGACGGAAGGCTCTGGTTCTGCGGTTTCAATCAGCTCGGCGCTAACAAGTTCTGCGGGTACTTCAGCTGATTCGCTAGTTGATTCCAAACTTTGTTTCCAATTCTGCTCTTGCATAGCACACCTCGAAAAAAGCGAACATCAATCGAACAGGTCTGTTATTCGATATATCGGAGCTATGCCTGGGTTCTTAAATGTGACAGATCAAATTTTCAGAATTGTGACAAGTTTGCTTCTCATCGAAAGGATCAATGAGAAGCATCGCTAACAAAGTTTGAGGGAAGGGGAGCTAAAGAGAGTCGATGGTTTCTTGGCGCAACTGCTTCTTGGCAATTTTGCCAGAGGCAATGCGTGGTAGTTGCTCGTATCGAAAGAAACTGCGTTCGGGAATTTTAAAAGCAGCAATCTTTTCAGCCAAAAACGCTTTGAGTTCGGACTCGGTGAGTTTTTCGTCAGCTTTCAACATCACTGTTGCGCAGGGAACTTCGCCCAGGCGTTCGTCTGGAATGCCATACACTGAAACTTCACTTACCGCTGGGTGCTCACAGATCGCATATTCAACCTCGGCGCAGGCAATGTTTTCACCACCACGAATGACAATGTCTTTGGCCCGATCCATGATGATGAGAAAACCCAGTGCATCAATGCGGCCAATATCTCCCGTATGAAACCACCCGTCCTTTAAAACTTCTGCCGAAGCTTCTGGTTTATTCCAGTAACCCTTCATCAGGGTTGGGCCCTTAATGCAAATCTCGCCAACCTGTTCGTTGTCTAGCGTATTGCCATCTTCATCAACAACTTTTACCTCAGTGAGAGGTGGAGTAGGTCGCCCAGTGCTGTCGGGTCTGGAGTAATAGAATTTGCCAGAGATGATCGCGCCGATTGCATTGGTTTCAGTGAGCCCATATCCCAGTCCGGGTAGCGCTTTTTCCGGGAATTTTTCCTGCATCATGCTGAGATGTTCGGGAGGGCGCGGTGCGCCACCGCTTTGCACGCCACGCAGACTGCGGAGATCTGTTGTGGCAAATTTCTCCGATTGCATCACTTCCCAGGTCATGGTTGGAACACCATGCAAAATAGAAATGCGTTCCTGCTCAATCATATCCAGCGCGACATCGGCATCCCATTTGTACATCATCACGAATTTGCGGTGGTAGATGAAACAATTAAGAAATTGCGCATGACTGCCAGTCACATGAAAGAGTGGCACATTAGCCAGCAGAGCAGGTTGAAATTCAGGATCAGGCTCGAGTAACTCGGGCCGCAGGATTTCATTTATTTCCTTTACGAATTTCCAGGTATAAAGCGCATTGATTATGGCTCGATGGGTTGAAAGCACACCTTTAGGTTCGCCGGTAGAGCCGGAGGTGTACATGATGGATGCATCATGCTCCGGCGTTATGTTCAACTTGGCGAGTTCTTCTTCTGAAACTGGATTTACCGCATCAAGCAAGCTGTAGAATTCTGGAATTGATTCAGGATCGCTGGGAGCTGGTTTGATGAGTACTGCTTCAACACCTAAGCCATCCAAATAGGGGGCAATAGATTGGTAACGTGGGGAGTCGGCGAACACCAAGCGACTGCCACTGTCACGCAAACCGTATTCCAACTCACTTCCTTGCCACCATGAGTTCATCGGAACAATGATGCCCCCGATCATGGTTACTGCCATGTAGGTAAGACACCACTCGGGGGAATTTCGAGCACATACTGCGACTCTTTCGCCGGGCTCTATGTTGTATTGAGTTAACAATACCGTGGCAAGCTTCGCTGCCATGTCCAGACTTTCAGCAAAGGTATATCTTTCTTGCTGGTATACAAGGAAGGGAAGATCGGCGGCTTCGTTTCCCAAGGCATACAGTTCACTGAGTACATTGGGTATCTTGGTAAAGACAGGGGTCTCACGCCCATCGATTATGGCGGTGCCTACCGCGAGTTCCGCCTCGGGCGCTTTGTGTTGCGCGACGATATCTTTAAGTTTCACCAGGTCTTGGCGAATTTCATCATCTGTAAGCATTGGGTCAACTACTCGGTCTTGAATTCCACCGTGACTTTCCCCATTGCGCGTCGCTGGGTAAACACATTGAAAGCTTCTACGTATTGGTCAGCAGTGTAAGTCTGAGTAACAAGGGGGCGTAACTTTCCTTCCTCATACATCGCGAGCAATTCTGTAAAATTCTTCTCATATTCTTCAGGTTCTTCTTTTCTGAAACGCCCGAGGAAAACACCAACCATTGAGGAGCCTTTTAGTAGGGCTAAGTTGGCTTTGTATTCAGGTATTCTGCCGCTGGTAAATCCGATAACTAAAAGACGGCCATTCCAGTTGATACAACGGCAGCATTGGTCGAACAAATCGCCCCCGACAGGATCGTATATAACGTCGGCTCCTTTGCCATCAGTAAGCTCTTTAACTTTCTCTTTGAGTTCGCCATCTCCGTAGTTAATGGTCGCATCTGGATTAAATTGACGAACAAAATCGAGCTTCTCTTCTGTACTGGCTGCCGCGATAACTTTGGCACCCATTACTTTGCCGAGTTCTACCGCAGTGATACCAACACCACCACTGGCTCCTAGTACTAATAATGTCTCTCCAGCTTTTAGCTGAGCGCGTTGTTTGAGTGCGTGATAGGAAGTGGTGTAGACCATGGCAAAACCAGCAGCGGTTTTAAAATCCATGTTGTCTGGAATTCGGTGTACAGCGTCGGCCTTGACCATCACCTGTTCTGCCAGACCACCAATGCCAGGAATCGCCATCACGCGATCACCCACATTGAATCCCTCAAATCCTGGGCCAATAGCTTTGATGACTCCACCAACTTCTGAGCCTGGGGTAAATGGCATGGGTGGTTGGAATTGGTACTTTCCCTGAATTTGTAATCCGTCAGGGAAGTTAAGAGAGGCTGCATGCACTTCTATGACTGCTTCGCCTTCGCCGGGCTCTAAATCTGGCACGTCTTCCATTACCAGGTCTTCAGGCGGGCCATAGGCTTTACAAAGTACAGCTTTCATTGATTTCTTTCTCTCACTTAGTCTGTTGCGCGTCACGTCACGCGTCACGAGGGAAGCCGGATTCAATCACGAAAAAGAATCAACTTCAAACCTGGAAGGAGGATCAGTCGAGGTCGGCTGGTTCGTGTTAGAGGGTGCTAGTTGGTGCTATTGTTGCGCTTTGCTCAACACAGTATAGTAACTTCTTATTGATGCCCGACTTCGCTTCTGAATTCAGAGCTATTTTGGTAGCACTCAAGAATCCATCCGAAATCTGACACTTATTTTTTGCCTTCTGAAATCCAGCATGAATGAACAACAACGCCTGAGCTATCTGCGCAGTATGGGGTATCAGGTGTATTATCCCCGCGCCATTCTTCCAGGAGCAAAGCCATCACCAACATATGATCTCGGTGATACTCCTGTAGAAAAACCGGTTGATAGTGATCCAGCCAAGACTGCGCGAAGTATTGCTAAGTCAGATGTTGCAGATAAACAAGTGCTGCGCGAAGCGAAAATCGCTAAGGTGTCGCAATCGAAAAAGGCGACTACTACGCCGAAATCGAAACCAGACGCTGTAGACTCCCCTGCAACTGAAACTAATGTTGAGCCAGTTCAAATTGAGCAAGCTAACGATAGCCTGCAGTTTAGTCTTCAGTATTTCGCGATTAACGATCGACTTGCTGTCATTAATGAGGAGCCTCATCAGCTGCGTGGCAAGCAACAGAAAGACAGCTTGGCTCTGTTGCGGGCAATCTTGCAGGCAGTAGATCCTGAGCTGGATATCGAACTGAAGGCTGAACAATTTGATTGGCCCCTGGCGGAAGGGCTTAGTGATACAGAACCTGAAAAGGCAGCGCAGCTAGCGCTACAGGGATTTATCAATCAACGACAATCGCAGGAAGGTTTTTCAAACTTGATCTTTTTCACAGCACAGCTTGGTGGATTGCTAAATCCGCAAGGGAAAGACAAGCCGTTGGGCGAGGTCGCCGAGAGCTCTTTGCAATGTCAGTTAACTATCACCCATAGCCTGCATTCTATGTTGGTTGTTCCTTTATTAAAGAAAGAAGTGTGGTCCCACCTGCAACCTGTTCGCGCACGCCTTCAGAACAAGTAGTTTTTAAATTCTAATGGAACGTCAGCTCTCCACAGCCACTCAGTTTTTCGCCCGCACTATGCGCAATAGTGATCTCGATTTGGTGGTGCAAAATGAAATTGCAGCCTATGAGCATCCATGGAACAAGCGCATCTTTATCGATTGCTTGAGAGCAGGTTATCAATGTTGGGTGTTAGCTAATAAACAACAAATTGTTGCTCATGGAGTAATGTCGGTAGCAATTGGCGAATGCCATCTTTTGACGCTCTGTGTTAATCCGGAATATCAGCGACTCGGCTATGGACGTAAACTGTTTCAGTTGCTATTGGATCGAGCGCATAAACAGGAAGCTAAAGAATGTTTTTTGGAAGTGCGGGCTTCCAACGCAGGCGCCATTGAGCTTTACCGTTCCTTGGGGTTCACACAAATTGGTGAACGCAAGAATTACTATCCCGGGAAAGAAGGACGCGAAGACGCACTAATTATGTCTCGCAGTTTACCGTTACCTTAGTTAGATAACCGATCCGAGTCTGATGTGTCAGGAGTCGGAAGTAACTTTGGTCGACAATTTACCTGCGAATTTAACAGTAGCGATAAGTAAGAAAGCCACTAGCATAATTCCACCAAGCATAAGCACTGTTCCGAGTAATATGCTCAGCATGTCTTCCATGGTCAGGTTTTGCCATGAAGCGATAGCCCATAGACAAAGTCCGCCAACCAAGATGCCCACGAATATTCCAGCGGTTTTCTTGCGAATTTTTAAAAATGAAAAAATCACGGTGGTGCCTGCAACTCATTAAAGCTAGTTGTGCAATCAGGATAACTTTTACAGCCCCAGAATTCACCATTTTTACCCTGTCTTTTGATCAGAACATTGCCGCAATCAGGGCAGCGAAAAGCCGTTTCAGGCCTTCCATTATCGTCTCGCAAAGTAATTTTGCAGCCTTTTGAGTAGCCGCTGCAGAACCAATAGTTTCCTCGTTCCGGATCCGCCTTCACCATGCGTCGTGTGCACAAAGGGCAGCGATAGTGTGAATCAATTTCCGTCGATGGTTTTCCATCGAGGTCATTGAGGGTGGCGCGGCACTTGGGAAAATCAGTGCATCCCCAAAACGGTCCCATCTTGCCTTCTACTCTGCGCAGGGGCTTCTTGCACTCAGGGCAGGGATGGGTGCGCCCAGATTCTTCTTGTGTAGGATTGTCATTGCTTGGGTCAGACATGATTCTCCACTTCTAACGCCGACGCACAGGGCTGTCAACTAGTGGACTGTCTTATTGAAGAATCTCTAACAAACGCAGGGGATAGCTAGTTTGAAGGTCAACGCGGCGCAGCTCTTAGAGACTGTTTCGAATAGCTTCCAGCAGTGCGGCATTTTCTGCGGCTGTGCCGATACTGATGCGCAGTTTATCTCGCAAGCGATCCTGGTCGAAGTAGCGAACCAGGATATTATGGGATTTCAGAGACTGATAAATCTCTGGGGCGGAGCAGTTATCTGGAACCTGGCAAAGCAGGAAGTTAGTCTGACTCTCAGTAACTTGAAATCCTAGGCCGCTTAACTGCTTGGCCAAGGATTCCCGTTCTGAACGAACTTTCGACCAGGTGTCTTGGGCATATTCTACCGAGTTGAGTGCGGCGGTCGCGAGCCGTTGGGCAATGAGGTCGGTGTTGTAGCTATCTCTGGTTTTGCTTTGCATGGGATTAATCAGTGATTCGCAACCGATGCCATAACCAAATCGCAGGCCCGCCAATGAATATCCCTTGGACATAGTACGGAGCAACAGTACATTGATACGCTCCAGCGCCATATGAACACTGTTATAGTTTTGTGCGGGATCGATGAAATCTGCGTACGCTTCATCTACCAACAATAATCCATTAAAGCCATCTGCTACTTGCGCAAGGAATTCTGCAGACAGTAATTTGCCAGTAGGTGCGTGAGGATTAACCAGCAAGCAGAGTTTGGCCTGATGATTGTTTAGCTGCTCAATAAAATCTTCGGGCATGTCCCAGTTGTCTTGCAGTGAAACTTCTACAAGCTTGCTATCTTGAATATCGATCAAAACTGGGTAGAGCGAATAGCTTGGTTTGGTTGTCACAACAATTTCGCCAGCATCTACAAATGTAGTGAGCACCAATCGCAGTAATTCATCGCCACCATTAGTAGCAATTATCTGTTCAGGCTGAACACCGTGGAGGGACGCGGCGGCGGCTCTGAATTCTGCAGCAGAGGGCGGTGGATAGCGGCGTAGTTCCGCGGTATCGATGGCCTGTAGTGCGGCCTCTACTGCAGGACTAGGAGGATAAGGATTCTCATTGGTATTCAGTTTAATAACGGAATCCCCAGTGAGCTGCTCACCAGGCGTGTATCCCTGCATCTTTGCAATATTGGGGCGCTCAAAAGTCATCTATACTGCTACGAAACTCAAATCGGGGTGGCACTTAAAACAGAGCGCTGAAGGGTAATGGCATTGCCCAGTTGGGGCAAGGGCTAATCAGTTAGGATCTTGCAGATAACTTTGAAGCCGATTAATCCATCCAGCTAGCCAGCGCTGTTCGTTTCGGTCCGGAGGGGAGTTGTTAACTCGCATCTGCAAAACATCAGATGCAGCAGCTACAAAATGTTCGATGGATGCTTCACTGCCATCCATTTCCAATAGCACTTGTTGTAGCCCCCAACCCTGTTGTTGGTAACGCTCACTGGGATTAAGGCCGCTGCCTTTGAAGTGCAGGTAGTCGATAAGCGCATAATGACCCATAGGTGGATTGCTGGATGCAATCTGCATGATGTTGTGTCGCATGCTTGATTGTTGTGCTGCCGGTGACGCGGCGATGATGTC
Organism: uncultured Pseudohongiella sp.; assembly: GCA_965262465.1. Taxonomy (GTDB): domain Bacteria; phylum Pseudomonadota; class Gammaproteobacteria; order Pseudomonadales; family Pseudohongiellaceae; genus UBA9145. The sequence goes on from OZ253535.1 coordinate 1,160,750, forward strand.
TTCAACAGTAAGTTCCAATCGTCTCACGATGAATGCTGCCTGCAGATCCATCGTAGATTGCAACAATCGATTGAGTTGTTGCATTGGTGCACTGTCTATTTGCAAGTAGAACGACTCTCTATCGGTCCATGGGTTGTGAGCCTGTAAGGGCGGTTCTAACCATTCGGGCAGCACTACTCCCTGTTCACTGAAATAGTGAAGTAGAGCTGGGAAAGTCTCTTCAAATGTGGATTGCTGGTCACTGCGATACCAAATGAAATGCCCGATGCCGAGGGATGGAAAATCTTCGCCGACATTCCAATGAGTTAGGCAATCCAGGCGTTTATTGCATTCATTATTGAACACCTGCTCTCCTAACCAATCGTTTTGCGCTGGGGTAAGTGTTGGCAGTTGCGCGAATACTGGGGAAATCAGCACGTAACTAGCTGTCAGAACTAGGAAAAATCTATTGAATATGGCTGAATTTGCTGGCATTTTTGGCCGTTATATAAAGTAATGGACAGTGTTCTCGTGAGAGACCACAATTTGTGCTACCCGCCGAAATACGGGGCGTCCAGGGAAATTGAGGATGATTTCACTTATTCTTTCCCCACTCTCGCCCGGCTTGCGATTAGCGCTGGTATAGAATTAATCGGCTAGAACATAGAAAACAACGGTTTTTATGGCTGAAACAGCAACCACAGAAGAAGTCGAGGTAGAAGCTCCAGCAGCGGTGGAATCCGATGCTGAGCAACCGAAGGACGAGTTTGTCCAACGACTCTCGAAAATCTACCAAAAGCTGAAATACAGCAAAAAGCTAAAGGTAGCGATGAAGGAAGTGGAGCAAGATTTGCTCGACTTGCTTGGGGTTCGCTTGTTCACAATTTTTCAGTCTGTTGATAACGGAAAAGAAATCCTAGCGACCATTAAAGGTGGCGATCCTGACGATGATGACTCCGTACAAATCAAGGTGCCTTTCAGTACAACCTCACTGGCAGGTTATGTAGCACTCAGTCAACGTGCGTTAGTCATTAAAAATGTTAAAGACAGTGAAGAGCTCACTGATATCCATCCTCGCCTGCAATTTGATAGCAGCTTTAGTGACGCAAAAGGCTGGAAAGTAAAATCTCAAATCGTTGTGCCCATTAAAGATGAGATTCTTTTGGGTGTTATGCAGCTTATCAATTTCGAAGGCGATAGAGATTTCACCAAAGATGACTTGAAGCACGCCATGATGGTCAGTCAGATGCTGGCCAAGCAATTCCGTTCTTCATTGCAATCTACTCAGGGTCCATATGATTACCTGGTACAGAAGGGCAAAATTTCCAGTGTCGAATTAGAAGACGTCTCTAATAAAGCTTCGCTTTATGGTGGGTCGGTGTCTCGAGTATTGATGGAGGACTACAATATCGAGGCTGACCTAATCGGTAAGTCTCTCGAATACTACTACCGTGTTCCCTACATGAAGTATGACGCTGAACACGAGCTGCCCGTCGATTTGTTGGAAAACATTGGCGTGAGCTACCTGCGCAGTAACCTCTGGTTGCCGGTGGCGGGTGACAAGGAAGAAGCTGTGATCCTGATTGATGATCCATCGGATTATCAACGCATCATGGAAATTCAGGGTGTTGTTAACGCCCGCAATTATGTTTTCAGAGTTGGTTTGCCTGAACACATCATCCAGTTCCTACGCGGTGATGATGGCGGCGATTACGAAGAAGGCTTCGATGACATCTTCTCAAACATGGATGACGAAGGAGGCGTTGAACTCGAAGAAAGCGATGACGATGAAGAAGATGAAGGTCTAGCAGCAACATCGGCCATCATCCAGTTGGTGAATCGCATCATTACTGAGTCTGATCGCCTGGGAGCTTCGGATATCCATATCGAGCCTGGTAAAGATAGCGCACCTGGTGGAGTTAGGATTCGAGTTGACGGACTTTGCCGCGAGATTATTAAAGTTCCTAAAGAACATTGCGCTGCATTGATTGCACGTATCAAAGTTATGTCGCGACTCAATATTGCAGAGAAGCGATTACCGCAAGACGGTAAGTGTAAGCTGAAAGTTCGCGGCAAGAAGCTCGAACTGCGTGTTGCAACAGTACCCACTGTGCAAGGTGAGAGCGCTGTTCTGCGTATCCTGGCCGCCGGTTCTGCCATGCCGTTGGAAAAACTCAATATGACGCCACAGAATCATCAGAAGGTGATTGAACTGTCGGCGCATCCTCTTGGACTCTTCCTGGTGGTTGGCCCTACCGGTTCTGGTAAGACCACTACCTTGCACGCGGTGCTTGGGCACATCAACCAGCCGGAACGAAAGATCTGGACTGCAGAGGATCCTGTGGAGATCACTCAGCCTGGCTTACAACAGGTGCAGATGATTCCCAAGATTGATTTTACCTTCGCCACAGCGATGCGAGCCTTCTTGCGTGCTGACCCTGACGTGATTCTGATTGGTGAGATGCGTGACCATGAAACGGCGAGTATCGGTGTTGAAGCATCACTTACTGGTCACTTGGTATTGTCCACCTTGCACACGAACTCAGCACCGGAAACCATTACTCGTTTGCTGGATTTAGGATTGGATCCGGTGAACTTCTCCGATGCGCTGTTGGGTGTATTGGCGCAACGCTTGATGCGAACCCTATGCCCTAAATGTAAGGAGCCATTTAAACCTGATCAGAAAGAAGTCGATCATTTGATTGAATCTTACGGTGGCATCGATCTGTTAAAGCAGGACATGCCAGACTACGACTTTGACAACGTAGAATATATGGCTGCTCACCCAGAAGGCTGTTCTGATTGCGGTAATACTGGCTATAAGGGACGAACGGGTATCCACGAATTGCTGGTAGGTACGCCCACCCTGCAGAGCATGATCTACAACAAAGCTTCATTGGACGAAATTCGCGAACAAGCCATGAAAGACGGCATGCGCACCATGAAGCAGGATGGTATCTATAAGATATTTAATGGCTTCACTGACTATGCTCAGTTGCTCAGAGTGGTATCTGAGTAAACCTACTCTACCCCCACTGACTACGATTCTTCACCCGCTAACTCTGTGGGAAATCACTCGCCTTTAGCGAACAAGTGCTGCCTAGCGCACAAATTGGATTTGAACTGGTTCAAATTCCAGGCATTTGCCGTCGCATCGCTGAAATACCCTGATCTATAGTTGGCTTGTAAGAATCTTCATGTGACGAGTAGAGGCGTCATCAAGGAGGGGCTATGCAACATACAACTCATGCCAATCAGCAGGAATCGACCAAAGAATTGAGCTTGTGGAAGCCAATGCTGGTCGGTGTATTCGTATTTCTTACCGTTGGCTTTTCATTATCAAATGCAGTTCTGACTCGCTTCGGGTTAGCAGACAACTATGTATTACTGTTTGTAGTGGCATTCTTGTTAGCGCTGCTCTTACTCAGCAGGAATTTTTATATAGTGGGTATGGCAGTGATTGGTGTTGCCTTTCTCAATCTGCCCGCTGCAACTATTGCGTCCTATAATCTGGATCAGGATGTTCTTCTCGCATTGGTGTGCGCGGTTGTTCTCGCTCCCAGTGCTTACGATTTAATCTTTAACTAGCGCTTGTCAGAGCCAGCACCTCGATTTATTCCATCAGTCGAGGTGTGTTAAGGACGACATTCATTAGCCACCATTGGCCATCTTCATATCGCATGTCCAGTTCTGCGGACACTGGTGAGGAACCCATTTCTAATTCAATCGCGTATGTGGCAGGAATAGGTGAGCCGGGAAGGGGAATCAAAGGTGTGGCGGATTCGCCAGTGATAGTCGACATCGACTGCAGGGCACCTAGTGATCGCACACTGTTTTCCAGGTAGCTCGAAATTGAACTGGCTGGCATTAATTGCAGCCACTCAGGATGAGCATAGGAAACGAGTTCGACAGCTGAGCCCGTACTCAAAGTGTCTCTTAGTAAGGCAACAGCTAACTCGCTACTGCTATTGTCGAGTTGAATCTTTCTGAATACACCCCAACCGAATGCACCCAAAACAACAAACATAAGACTAAGAATGAGCGCGGTGGCCCAGGATCTTGAAACTGCCATGAATCCTGCCAAAAAGGGCTTTAAGAACGAACGGTATTATAGATGGAAAAACTTCAATAAAAACAGTAACAAAAGAAACATGAACTCTGCAGTTGCGCGCTTATCCCGATTTTTTATGCACAAAAATTTCGCGGGTGTCACAAAAGGCTAAAAAACTGCGGGTTTTATTTTTGTTCGATCCGTCAAAAACTCTTAACCTATTGAAAAATATATAAAATATTGATTGATTAAAATTTACCCAAAATGTGTCCGCTGCTGTGATTTTCGAGGCTTGAGGCTCATCTGTAGAATTTATTCACTGAGTTATCCACAGATTCTGTGGAAAAAATTATCGAGGCGAAATTTGTAGGAATTTTCAGGTGCCTCAATAGCTTATTTGAATGTGCTGAAATCCTCTTTTAGCAATGCTTGCTAAATTCACTTAAAAGTCTTTAAAAAAAAGTTGCCGTGGCGGCTAATTTTGTCAATCATTCGGCCGACCCGATTTATAAGAGCCTGACAACATGACAACGGGTTGTGTAGCAGGTTCCAGATGCAGTTGCTTAGACTGCCCGGTGCAGAAAGAGTAGATGATCGAGTTTACAAGCGAAGTACCATTCTTGTGGCGACTCAGTGCTGAAAGCAGTGAAGGCTACTGCTCAGTCTCTATGGTCGTGCCTTGCCCTCCAGAAACCCAAATACAAGACTTCACGATTGAGACCAGTGTACTCAGCCTGTCTTCTGATAGTACGCGTTCAGAAACTGAAGAGACCCTGGAGTGGAATCAAGAAGACATTGACCTGTTCTTAAAGCTCATCAATCAACGTCGGCTGCAAGTAAACCAACCGCTTGAAGATACTGTGCGGGTCGATCTCTCTGACCCAGATATCATCGATATTATTAATGTGGTAGCTGCAGCAGGTTTTGGTGTTGCATTTACTTCGTACGGATTGCTCAATCAAGCAGACGGAAGTTTTCCGATCCATCAATTTGATGTGGGTTCAACCGCGTCACTCAACACGGTAAACGGATTTAAACCGTGCATCGTGGTTGATGTTGAAGATGATGATGTGGTTTGCGTCTTGTTGGACGACATCGATGTCGCTTCAATGGAACAAGAGTTGGATCGATTGAGTCGTCATGACTTGTTGCTGGTAAAGCGCATGGATGTACTGCATCCAGAATTTGCCGAGAGCCGAGTGCGTCCCGGTTCCAGCGTTTTACACTAGCTACTTCCCACTTCCTTCTTTACTTTCCGAAGCGATTTTTTAGAAAGCGCTAGACTGCTTGTTTATCCAGATACTCGAGTATCTGGTCTGCAGCTTCCTCAACTGTAAGCGATACTGTATCCAATACCATTTCAGGATTGTCAGGTGCTTCGTAGGGACTGTCGATTCCAGTAAAGTTTCGAATATCTCCAGCGCGTGCCTTGCCGTAGAGACCTTTTGGATCTCGTTGCTCACACACATCGAGACTGGTATCGACGAATATTTCGATGAACTCGCCTGGTTCGAACAAACTTCTAGCCATCTCTCTTTCGGCTTTGAATGGTGAGATAAAACTCGTGATGACGATGAGTCCTGCATCCAACATTAGCTTGGCGGTTTCTGCGACGCGGCGTATGTTCTCCACACGATCAGCGGCAGTAAATCCTAAGTCCTTGTTCAAACCGTGTCGTACGTTATCGCCATCTAACAAATAGGAATGCAAAGATTTGGCGAGTAATTTTTTCTCTAACAAGTTCGCAATGGTTGACTTGCCTGAGCCAGAGAGCCCGGTCATCCAAACGATGCGAGGGGTTTGATTCTTGATTGCTGCGCGGCTTTCTTTATCGACATCCAACGCTTGCCAATGAATGTTGCTCGCGCGACGTAAGCCATGGCGAACTTGTCCTTCGGCCACCAACTCATTGGTGGTTTTGTCCAATAGCTGGAAGCGGCCCAAAGTACCGCAAGTGAGAACTGGATCGAATATGATTGGATTTGTCAGGGCAATATTGCCCACACCATTTTCTTGGGCTTGCAGTGTATTGGCTGCGATTTGTTGCTCTGAATCCCCTTCGATTCGGTATTTAAGGCGACTAATTACTGAATCTACTGAGCCTGTGATGGAGTTTAAAAGGTAAGTTCTTCCAGGCAGCAATTCATCATGCCCCAACCATTGGATATCAGCCTCGAACTGGTCAGCGTATTCGGCCGCATTTTCTGCGCAAGCAATGACATCTCCCGCCAGCAGTTTGACTGAATACGTCAGGTCGATACTTAGATTGGCTTCCGCACTGGCTTCTTCAATCGAAGCGCCATCCTGCTCCAGGGCCATGATAGAAGTCTGTTGCCCGGAGGGCACAGTGATCACGCTGTCTCCCTTGGCAATAGATCCGCTGAGCAAAAGTCCCTCAACGCGATTAGCGGAATCGACCTTGCGCACTAAAAACCGCATGGGCTCCGCGTTAGAATCAGACATCGTTTTCTTCCTTGTTGTTATTATTTGCTTCTTAGTTTATTTCGCGCGTTGGTTGAAGCGCTTGCCGATCAATGCAGAACTAATATTCACTTTCTGAATATCAATCGCACCACCCGCTATTCCCCAACCCCAAGCATCCCTCAATTTCTGTTCGATTGGAAATTCTCGAGAATAGCCGTAGCCACCCATTAACTGCATCGCCTTTCCCGTTACTTCCCGCACAGCTTCATTAGCGAAGCATTTAGCTATTGAACTTTCTCCAACGGAGGGCAAGCCCTGTTCGGCATTTACTACAGCGCGATAAAGCAATAGTCGAGCAGCTTCAAGTTTCATCTTCATTTCGGCCAAATGAATCTGTACCGCCTGGAAGTCTATTAGCGCTTTATCAAATTGTTTGCGATCTTGTACATACTGCAACACGTAGTCGAAGGCTGATTGGGCTACGGCCAAGGACATAGTTGTGTTGCCGCAACGCTCTAAGTCGAATGCATCCATCAGTTTGCTAAATCCACCTGCAGGGACTAACAGGTCCTCTATGGGCACTTCTACGTTATCAAAAAACATATCTGCGCTGGTTACGCCTCTAAATCCCATGTGATGGTCTCGTTTACCAAAACTAAATCCATCGGTTCCTTTATGCACCAATACCGCGCCTATGCCTTTGGCTCCTGGATCATCCGATAGTCGACAATACACAACATAGGCCTCAGAGTGACCAGCACCTGAGCACCAACGTTTTGTCCCATTTAAGATAATTGAGTCGCCGTTTACTTGCCCTCGAGTAGATAGATCTGTAAGTGCTGATCCAGCATCCGGTTCTGACATTGATACTGCAACAATGGTTTCGCCCGAACAAACCTTCGGCAGCACTGCCTGTTTCATCTTGTCATTGCCGAAATGTGCAATTGCCAGACACGGACCGAAACAGGATTCAAATATAGGGAAGGCTACTGCAATCGAAATCTTTGCGATTTCTTCTAACACGATTACCGCGTCGAGATGACTTAGACCGCCACCACCAAACTCGGCAGGAAGATTTACCCCCAAATAGCCGAGCTCTCCATATCGCTTGCGAAGTTCGAGACTTGCCGGTTCATCTGATTCTTCTATTTGTCTCGCAATATCTGGCAGTTCTTGTTGGGCGAATTTGCGCACTGAATCTTGCAGAGCTTGCTGCTCGGTGGACAGAGTAAAGTCCATTGGATGCTCCATTTTCTTAAACTTGCGCAATTGTATTTCACTTTGCGGTAACACGGAAAATCGCATCAGATCTGATACTTATTCTTAGGGGTAAATAGCTGATCTCGAAGGTGTAATTGCTGCTATAATCGCCGCTTTTTTGCGCCCGGGAATCCCCGCTTAATGTCGTCCGTAGAAGCTTCAGGTCAATTGCAGCATGAAATCGATCGTCGTCGAGTGTTGGCTATCATCTCTCACCCTGATGCCGGCAAGACTACGATTACTGAGAAGCTATTGCTGTTTGGAAATTTGATTCAGGTTGCTGGCACGGTAAAAGGGAAAAAATCTGACCGTCACGCGACTTCAGATTGGATGACGATGGAGCAAGAAAGAGGGATTTCTGTAACGTCTTCTGTCATGCAGTTTCCTTATGAAGAACGCATGGTGAATCTTCTGGATACTCCCGGTCACGAAGATTTTTCAGAAGATACTTATCGCGTGCTTACCGCGGTTGATTCTGCGCTGATGGTTGTGGACGGCGCGAAAGGTGTCGAGGAACGCACTATCAAGTTGATGGACGTATGTCGGCTTCGAGACACGCCAATATTTACCTTCGTCAATAAATTGGACAGAGACATCCGGGATCCAATTGAAATTCTCGATGAAATTGAGAACGTATTAAAGATTCAATGCGCACCAATAAATTGGCCGCTCGGAATGGGCAAGGAATTCAAGGGTGTGTATCACCTTGCAAGCGATACGATCTACACCTATCAACAGGGGCAGGGTCATCAGATTCCTGAAGAAGTAGTCATTAAAGGTTTGGACTCTGACGAAGCGGCAGAATTGCTCGGGGAATATCACCAAGACTTCAAAGATGAAATTGAATTGGTGAAGGGCGCAAGTCATGAGTTTGATATCGATGCTTATCTTAAAGGCGAATTAACGCCAGTGTATTTCGGCACAGCTCTGGGAAATTTTGGCGTTAAAGAAATGCTGGATGATTTTGTGCAATGGGCCCCTTCGCCAAGAGATAGGGTAACCGAAACGCGCACTGTAGATTCCAGAGAAGAAAACTTTTCAGGCTTCGTGTTTAAAATCCAGGCGAATATGGATCCGAAACATCGAGACCGCATTGCCTTTATGCGGGTTTGTTCTGGCGAGTATCAGCATGGCATGAAAATGCGCCATTGTCGGATCGGTAAAGATGTAAAAGTGTCAGACGCGGTAACTTTTCTGGCAGGCGATAGAGCTCGAGCAGACCAAGCAGTGTCTGGCGACATTATCGGGCTACATAATCATGGCACCATTCAGATTGGAGATACGTTTACCAGTGGAGAGGAGCTCAAGTTTCGCGGTATTCCACACTTTGCCCCTGAACTTTTTCGTCGCATCCGATTGAAAGATCCGCTTAAGTTGAAACAGTTGCAGAAGGGTCTTACTCAGTTATCTGAGGAGGGGTCCACCCAGGTCTTTATGCCGCTGCGCAACAATGATCTGATCGTAGGTGCGGTTGGCGTGTTGCAATTTGAAGTAGTCGCTTATCGATTGAAGGATGAATACAAAGTCGATTGTATCTACGAGCCAGTGACTATTCATGTCGCTCGCTGGGTAGAGTCAGAAGACAACGCCAAGCTTGAAGAATTCAAGCGCAAGGCCGAAGATAATCTTGCCTTGGACGGCGGGGGATATTTGACCTACCTTGCTCCAACTCGAGTAAATCTCAACTTGATGGAAGAACGTTGGCCGGATATCGAATTTCGCTCAACCCGCGAACACTAAGGTCGTATTTCCAACCTTTTATTAAAGACTATGCAATTTTCAATTCATGCCACAGATGGTGCTGCCAGAACTGGCGCCTTGCAATTTGAACGAGGCGTGGTGCGTACACCTGCCTTTATGCCTTGTGGGACATACGGCACTGTTAAGGGCATGACTCCGGAGCAGCTACTTCATACCGGTGCAGACATCGTGTTGGGAAACACGTTTCACTTAATGCTGCGTCCTGGAACTGAGATTATTTCCAAGCACGGCGACTTGCATGATTTTATGCAATGGCAAAAACCGATCCTGACTGATTCGGGAGGATTCCAGGTTTTTAGTTTGGGCGATATGCGCAAAATCAGCGAGGAAGGAGTGCGTTTCCGATCTCCAGTTGATGGTGCTGAAGTGTTTTTAGGGCCTGAGTCTTCAATCGAAGTGCAGCATAAACTCGGGGCGGACATCATCATGGTGTTCGACGAGTGCACGCCTTATCCAGCAACTGAGCAACAAGCTCGCGATTCAATGGAGCTATCCTTGCGTTGGGCAGCACGCTGTAAAACAGCCCACGGTGACCACCCCAGTGCTTTATTTGGAATTATCCAGGGCGGCATGTATCCGGAATTGCGGGAACAATCCCTGGCTGCATTAGTTGAGCAAGATTACCCAGTTTATGCCATTGGCGGACTTTCTGTCGGTGAGCCTAAAGATGAAATGGCAGCAATCATTTCCCATATTGCGCCCAAAATGCCGGCTGATAAGCCGCGCTATCTGATGGGAGTCGGGACCCCGCAGGATATCGTTTCGGCGGTAGCAAAAGGGGTGGATATGTTTGATTGCGTTATGCCAACTCGTAACGCGCGCAATGCGTATTTGTTCACTTCGAAGGGTCTACTGCGACTGCGTAATGCCCGTTACCGGGATGACACTGGCCCAGTAGATGAAAACTGTGGGTGCTATACCTGTCAGCATTTTTCACGGGCCTATTTACATCATCTCGATAAATGCAAAGAAATCCTCGGTGCGCAGCTCAATACCATCCACAATTTGTATTATTATCAAGATCTTATGTCTCAATTGCGCGAGGCTATAGAACAGGGTAGATTGAGCGCCTTTTTGGCGCAGTTCGAGCATGATCAACGCTTGCTTGATGATGCTGTCGATGAATAGACAGCAAGAGAATCGCTAAGAGTGAGCAGCTAGCCTAATCAGGCAGCAATTTATTCAAAATACGGTTGAAATCAGCGAATTGACCCCAAAATTTCCACAATCAGAGCCGGCCAGTGTTGGTGAATGCCAGCACAATAAAGCAACACTAAAAACTAAATATAGAGCCGCAAATATTTGCCACTCAGTCGAGAGAGCGACAAGCTAATGAACTTACTAATCCCCACCGCCTTTGCTCAAGAAGCAGGGCAGCCAGCACAACCTTCACTGACTTATAACCTCGTGCTGTTCGGTGGCATGATCGTTTTGTTCTATTTGATCTTGTGGCGACCTCAAGCAAAGAAAAATAAAGAACATCGCGAATTGGTAGACAGCATATCGAAAGGCGATGAAATCATGACGGCAGGCGGCATCTTGGGCAAAGTGACGAAGCTCAATGATGACTATGTCGCCATCGAGGTCGCAAAGGACACAGAAATCAAGATTCAGAAATCTTCAATTCTTGCGGCGCTTCCGAAAGGCACTATCGCTCAAATTTAACCGCTCAAATTTAACGATTAGCTAAATTATTTTCCCATGTTGAATAAATATCCACTCTGGAAAAACCTTCTCATCTTATTAGTAGCGGTGCTGGGATTTGTGTATTCGATTCCTAATCTCTATGAAGATGACGAAGCGATATTGTTAAGCAACGAAAACTTTGAAGTTGCCGAAGCTGATATGGATGTGGCCACCACAGCGCTCGAAGCTGCGCAGGTGAATTACTTCGACATGGAGTTGGGTGACGGCAATTTACTTTTTCGCGTCGATTCAGTTGATGATCAACTGCGGGCGAAAACAGCATTAGAACAAGTTTTTACCAGCGACTACATCGTCGCATTAAATTTGGCCCCTACAACACCTGATTGGATGCAATCCATTGGTGCTAAGAAAATGGCGCGAGGGCTGGACTTGCAAGGTGGTGTGCACTTCTTGATGGAAGTCGACATGGATGCCGCGCTTGAACGCCGCATGCAAGACAACCTCAGTACGGTGCGTTCGGTGCTACGGGAATTACGCATTCGTACTCGTGGATTGCGTATCGCTGATGAAAGTCGATTGGAAGTCACCTTCACCAACTCGGCAGATCGGTCTCGTGCTCGCTCAGAATTGCTCGAAAGCTTCCCTGAAATTCAATTTCAAAACAGAGAAGTTGGTGAATCCTTTATTCTCGACATGACTCTGACTGCAGACACCATTCTGCAAATTCAACGAGATACTCTGCAGGCCAATCGAACAACCTTGATGAATCGAGTAGATGAATTAGGGGTTGCTGAGCCTACTGTGCAGCAGCAGGGTGCGGATCGAATCGTTGTGGAATTACCAGGGGTGCAAGATCCTGCGCAAGCAATTCGAATATTGCAGCGCATCGCGACCTTGCAGTTTCATCTGGCAGCAGAGCCAGGTGCGGCACGTTCTAGCTATGAAACTTTTGAGTATGTGACACCTGAAGGGTCCCAACTAGTCGACGTAAACAATGACGTTATATTGCAGGGTGATCGCATTAGTAATGCGGTGTCTACTCTTGATCAGTACGGCCAACCCCAAGTCTCCATCACATTGGATGCGCAGGGCGGTAACCAAATCAACCGCGTTACCCGCGACAACGTTGGTTGGTTTATGGACATCCTGTTGATTGAGACCAAATCACGTAACACTTTGGTTGTTGATGAGAACGGTCAAGAAGTAGAAGAGACCGAATTCTATGAAGAAAAGCGCTTGATCAGTCATGCGCGTATCCAGTCAGCCTTGGGGCGTCAATTTGTTATTACCGGTTTGACACCAAGAGAAGCTAATGACACGGCGTTGTTGATTCGTGCCGGTTCACTCTCGGCGCCTATGACGATCGTTGAGCAATCGGTAATCGGACCAAGCCTGGGTCAAGAAAATTTGGAAGCTGGCTTTTTTGCCGTCCAGGTTGCATCGATTTTAGTCGTGCTATTTATGATTGCTTACTACCGAGTGTTCGGATTGGCAGCTAACGCAGCACTTATTCTCAATATACTGTTGATCTTTACGGTCATGTCGGCGGTGGGATTTACCCTCACTTTGCCAGGAATAGTAGGCATCGTGCTTACGGTAGGTATGGCAGTGGATGCGAATGTATTGATATTTACGCGTATACGAGAAGAGCTCAGTAATGGGATGCCGCCACAGAAGGCCATTGATGCCGGCTACAATCGCGCCTTCACAACAATTTTCGACGCCAACCTAACTACCTTTTTGGTAGCCCTGGTCCTAATGACTATCGGTACAGGTCCAGTCCGTGGTTTCTCTGTGACCTTAATGATTGGCATCATCACGTCGATGTTTACTGCCATCGTCGGTACCCGTGCCTTAATCAATCTAATTTATGGCGGTCGTACGGTTGAAAAGCTTTCCATTGGAAACTATGTGAAGCCGAAATCAGATCCTGCAGGAGTTGCTTCCTAGTTAACGAAGCAGTGATTTAGCAATGATATTAAACACACAAATTGATTTTATGGGTAAGCGGAAAATCGCTGCATTGATTTCCGGCTTACTAGTAATCGTCTCGATTGGTTCTCTTGCAGTTAACTCTCTTAATTTCGGATTGGACTTTACCAGCGGCACGTCTGTGCGCTTAAGCTTCGATGACACCGTTGTTATCCAAGAGGTCAATTCGGCCTTAGAAGACAATGGCTATGACACTGCAGTGGTCGTGCAGTTCGGAACAGATCGCGATATCCGCGTTTTGTTGCCGGTGGATGAAACTACTGCAGAATCAGAGCAAGCCCAGCAGGCATTGGCGGTAGGTGAGTCGATCTCCCAGATGTTGGGACAGTCCATGGGTGAGAATGTCACCTTGATTGGTTCAGATTTTGTCAGTGCCAAAGTGGGTGATGAGTTAGCCGAGCAGGGTGGACTGGGTATGCTAGTCGCTCTTGGCATCATCATGGTGTACATCGCCGTTCGATTTCAGTTCAAGTTTTCTGTTGGTGCTGTAGTCGCTCTCGCTCATGACTTGATCATCACCCTGGGCATATTTTCACTCTTTGCCCTGGAATTTAACCTCAATACTTTGGCTGCAATGCTGGCGATTATTGGTTACTCCCTAAACGACACGATTGTTGTGTCGGATCGAATCCGGGAAAATTTTCGACGCATGCGTAAAGGCACGCCGATCGAAATGGTGAATACTTCACTAAATCAAACTTTGAGCCGAACCTTGATCACATCATTCACGACACTATTGGTGTTGTTCTCTATCCTGATAATTGGCGGCGAAGCTACCCAAGGTTTTGCCATTGCTCTAATTATTGGCGTGGTTATTGGAACTTATTCTTCTATCTATATAGCTTCTAACGTCATTATCTATATGAATGTGACGCGCGAGGATCTGATGATCCCGGTGAAAGAGGGAGCTGAATTAGATGGTATGCCGTAATTTCTCTACCCGCCAAACCGCTTACCAAACTATTTACCAAACCTCCTACCAAGCACCCTCATAATAGGTGTGTTTGATGCTGTTTCCTTGCCCATAAAGGCTCGGCAAGCCAGGGCGATAAACTGTTCAATAGGCCCAGTACTTGGCCTGTTCTGATAATGCTGCTATGGTTTAGCGCGTTTTCAGAATTCATGCATTAAGAGGCTGAATTTCTTTGGTTTTTTGCACAACAAAGTATGAATTGAGCTGGCGCAGTGGCATAAGCCTGGGCCTGCTGCTGATTTGTGCCTGGGCTTCGTCGATCGCAAGTGCCCAATCATCGCAATTGTTTCCACGTCCGCCAGAGTTAGAACCTGCGATACAGTTCTGGACTAAAGTCTATACTGAAGTGGATACCCGAAGTGGTTTCCTCCACGACTCTCAGAACCTCTCTGTCATCTATGCACGTTTGCCGCTGGATCGTAGGCAGATAGAAAATCGCCGCACGAGCATTAGGGAAGATCTGCGAATCTTAGCCAACGGTGCCCGCACAAACTTAACTCCCAGCCAGCAAGAAATATTGTCACTTTGGCCGGCAGGAGTGAGTAATGAAACTTTGCGTACGGCTGCATCGAATGTTCGCTGGCAGTTGGGACAATCCGATCGTTTTCTGGGGGGCTTGCAACGCTCAGGTGCTTACCGTGCGCACATCAATCAGGTGATTAGAGAAAAAAATCTGCCGATTGAGTTGGCGGTACTGCCCCACGTTGAATCTTCATTTAATCCGAATGCTTACTCCAGTGCTGCTGCCGCTGGTATGTGGCAATTCGGACGAGCAACGGGCCGTCGCTTTATGCGTATCGATCATATAGTGGACGAACGCATGGATCCTTACATCGCTACTAATGCGGCGATGAGTTTGTTGGAATATAACTATTCGGTTCTAGGTACCTGGCCCCTGGCGTTAACTGCATACAATCACGGGGCAGGTGGAATTGCTCGTGCAGTTAGGCAAACAGGAACCACTGATATCGAGACAATTGTAGCCAACTATCGAGGCAGAGCGTTTGGCTTTGCATCACGAAATTTCTACGCACAATTTCTAGCAGTTATCGATGTTGAAAATAATGCGCGACAATATTTTGGAGATGTTCGTTTAAACTCAGCGCCGAATTTCCGCACAGTAGAAGTTGACGCATTTATTGATGCAGAAGTATTTGCGCAATCAGTAGGTGTGAGTCTGGAACAGTTACGATCAGATAATCCAGCCTTGCGACCTGCGGTATGGGAAGGCAACAAACGCATTCCACAAGGCTTTCCAGTTAAGCTGCGGGAAGAAGCGGCGCCGGCGGGAAATTTACTCGCCATGATTCCTGGTGATTATAAATTTGCCGTGCAGACACCGGACGTGGCTTATGTAGTTGAGGGTGGTGATAGCCTCTCTGTCATCGCCAGTCGCTTTAATACAACGGTTTCGCGTTTGGTAGCACTCAATCAGTTGCAAAGTCGTCATCGCATACAGATCGGACAACGTTTGTTGCTGCCGCAAGATAACAATGACAATCAATTACTAGCGAGTGATGTAGCACCTGTTGATGGACAGTACACGGTGCGCAGAGGAGATACTGTTTCTTTAATCGCTGCACGTTATGGTGTCACTGAACAGGATCTATTGGGTGTAAACGGTATACAGGACCGTAACCGAATCTACCCGGGTCAGCAGTTACGCTTACCTGGATTTGAACAAGAAGGCGAACAGCTGGCAGTTATAGATGCCAACCTCCGTCCGTCACCGCCTACTACCGTGCAGTTTTCTGATGGTGTGGTGCTGGGGAGTGAAAACCTGCC
This sequence comes from uncultured Pseudohongiella sp., assembly GCA_965262465.1. Classification (GTDB taxonomy): domain Bacteria; phylum Pseudomonadota; class Gammaproteobacteria; order Pseudomonadales; family Pseudohongiellaceae; genus UBA9145. The sequence goes on from OZ253535.1 coordinate 1,176,622, forward strand.
TGAACCTGAACCTGAGAAACCATCGCCTCCGCCAGCAATAGAAGAGTCCACAGCTGAGCTCGCATTGATCGATGAGTTATTGCCACCAGCTGCAGTTTTGCCTGATAACCAGGAACTGGAAGCAGAAGTGTCAATCGCGGAACAAGAAGCAGAAGCGATAGATCCAGAACTCGACGTCACTGAAAGTAATGAGCAGCTTGTTGAAGCACTGTCTGCAGACCCATCTGATTACACGGTGGCCAGTAACAATACGATAGAGATTCAAGCGTCAGAAACCTTGGGGCACTATGCAGAATGGTTAGGAATTCGGGCATGGGATATTAGGCGGCTGAACGGTATGGCTTTTCGCGACCCAGTGATAATTGGCGAACGCCTGCAATTAGATTTCTCTCGCGTAAACATCCCTGGATTTGAGCGCGCCAGACGGGAGTTTCATTCCACATTGCAACGCGAGTTTTTCGCTAGCTATCGAATTCAGGCAGTAGAAACATACAGTGTAAGACGGGGCGACAACATTGGTGGCATTGCACGCGAGCGATACTCAACGCCAATTTGGCTCTTGCGCCAATACAATCCAGAACTAGACTTTAATCGCATTCAGATAGGTCAAGAGATTGTCTTTCCCTTGCTCGAGCAAGTGAATTAGTCACAACAGCTTTTAGCTTAACGACGCCACCACTTCTTCAATTTCCTTTTTTACTTTTTCTGCAGAGTAATTTTCCAAATTCGCTTGTGGCAGAGACAGTCCTTGCTGTTTTCTTTCCAACAGTCCGCGCAGTTTTTCTGTTACTAGAGTTGCGGTTTGTTGTTCAGTTTGCAGCTGGTCATATAAGCATTCTGGTGGCAGGTACTCAGGATAAGCCAAATCATTTGGCGCCAATGCTGTGCAGTTCATCAAGCAGGCTTCCTGTATGGCCAGTCCTTGAAAGTCATGGCTGGCCGTAGATAGAACAATATCTGCATTGATCAATAAGGATTTGTATTCTTCCGCGTCATCGACGTACCCCCAATGTCCCGGATTCCACCCAAAGTGCGTGGCGCTCTCATGCAAGCTCACATTGATGTGTTCGAATGCTGCCGGTTGTTCACGGAATTGCTGTCCCACAACCTGAAATCGTATCGGCAATTTTTGCTGCCAACATTCTTCTATTATTGCGAACAATAAGTCGGGTCCTTTGTCGTATTCCCAGCGATGATTCCATATCACCTCTAACTGCTCTGGATTGGCATCTGCAGATTTAGGTGGTTGCCAGTTCGGCAATGGCACAGGAATAACTTCGCTATTTTCAAGCTTATTGAACAGCTCGTCTGGCAACGGTTCCGGAAGTCGCTTTGAAAGGATTCTTGCACCGTTTAGGAATGTGGACTGATTGTAATGACTGTTAAAGATCAACCTGTCGCTGCACAGAGCACTATAGATAGGCACAAGCATGGGTTCTACATTGTCACTGCGCTGCCTGCCCTCGGGATAAGCAAACTGGTTTTCGTGGAAATACAGCAGGGTGGGAATCTGGGCCAGCCCTGGTACCAGGCCCCGCAGCGAGCTGAGATCGACCATGGAGGTTGCAATCAATAAATCATAGGATGCACTCAGAATTTCTGGTTCATTTGCAGCCCAGAGCATGGCATTGCCTCTTAGGCGCCAGGCAAAATAACGAGGTGGTTGCGTTAACGTAGTCAATTGCCAATTTGGAAAACAGGCTTCTAATCGTTCGCGCCAAAGTTGATGGCTAACTGCATCGTAGCCAGATAACAACAAAACTTTCATCGCGAATAGCCTGTTTCGGGTCTGGTACCGACTCGGGTGCCTGCTCTGATATCAACGTTTGCAAAGGGCATAAGAAGCGAGTAGTTTTCCTTGGCCATTTTTTAAGCTGCGCACTTTGCAGAACTTTGGGGGAACAACAAGTGACGATTAAATTGTACGGGATGCCTTTGAGTAACTATTACAACATGGTGAAAACTGTGTTGATAGAGAAGGGTATGGATTTTGAAGAAGTGCTAGTACAACCAAATTCCGAAAGCGACTACTTAGTAAAGAGTCCTATGGGAAAAGTGCCTTGTATTGAAACGGAGCAAGGATTCCTATCGGAAACCACAGTCATATTGAATTATTTAGATGCTCTGGGGGAAGGGCCGAGTTTTTATCCTGCAGATCCCTTTGCTCGAGCCAAAGTTGAAGAGCTGATTCATCACATTGAAAAAGACATCGAGCTGCCGGCCAGAAGGCTTTATGGAGATGTATTCTTTGGCCGCCCAGCGAGTGATGAGCTAAAAGCCGAAGTGAAAGAGCAGTTAAAGAAAGGCTTTGATGCGCTGGCTCGGCTGGCTAAATACAATCCTTATCTGGCGGGAAGTGAAGTCACTTACGCTGATTTCTTCTTTCGCTTTTCGGTGAATCTGGCAACAGTGGTGGCAAAAAAAGCACTCGACTGGGATGCCTTTAACGAACTGCCTAACGTGAAGCCGTTGCTTTCGCTAATGGATGAGAGGGCATCGGTGCAACAGGCAATGGCAGATCAAGCAGCATAACCTTGCTGCTTGTCTGCTCAGCTCAAACGCCTATCTTTGTTGATGGGCGCTACCGGTGATGAGTGCGCTCCAGTATGCCCTTGTTCTCAGCCATGTCTAGAATAGTGTCGATATTGGCAGCGATATCCTCCACCGAGGCTGAAATACCAAGATCTACGCCAACATTCTCCCGCACGTCAGCGGAATAATAGCGCCCACCCATGGCCTGAATAATGCGTCCATTAGGGGCTTGATCGCTACACAGGAATACAACAGCAGGAGTCACGAGTTCGGGAGCAAGGCGCTCAGCACTATCTTCGAATCCAGGCAGGTCTTCTGTCATGCGTGTTGCGGCAATCGGCGCAATACAGTTTGTGAAGATGTTGTACTTGGCGCCTTCCAGACGCAGAGTATTCATAAATCCCACCAAGCCTAATTTCGCTGCGCCATAGTTACTCTGACCGAAATTACCAAACAGGCCGGATGTAGAAGTAGTCATAATCAAGCGGCCGTAGTTTTGTTCAACCATGATCGGCCAAACAGTTTTCGTGACATTGACGCTGCCGGTCAAATGCACGTCCATTACGGCGTGCCAATTGGACAGCTCCATTTTTGAAAATGTCTTGTCACGCAAGATGCCAGCATTGTTAACAACGATGTCGATGCGTCCCCATTTGGCCATGACGTCTTGCACCATCTGTTCGACTGCCGCCAGGTCAGTTACCGATGCGCCATTGGCAATTGCGGTTCCGCCAGCATCGACGATTTCCTGGGCTACAAGTTCTGCGGCACTGGCAGATCCTCCAGTGCCATCAACTGCTCCACCGAGGTCGTTGACTACTACTTTTGCGCCGCGTCGCCCAAGCTCCAGCGCATGTTGCTTACCCAGACCGCCACCGGCTCCTGTCACGATTGCTACGCGATCATCGAATCGGATACTCATGTTTGCTCCTTTGTCCAAATCCCAATAACTGGGAATCTCTCACTATTCATTCGAGGGCGCATTCTATGCTGGAGCCAGAGGGGCTGCAATGTGCCAATTGAAGAAGGGTTGGTTTGAATTCAAGCAATTCGTTGGATGAGTCTGTAGCTCTATTCCGCTATCATCCCTAGCGAGTTTTCTCATTCACTTCACACAACAGGAATATCAAGCTTTTGACTATGGATCATCCAGTACCCGCAGCTACGGTTGTTTTGGCCCGGGAAAATCAATCCGCTGATGAAATAGAAGTCCTGTTGCTAAGACGAAATTCGAAGTTAGTGTTTCATGGAGGTCATTGGGTGTTTCCCGGTGGGCGTATTGACGCGAATGATTTTGCCGCAGCAGATGATGGTCTGGAGTATCCCGCCGCACAAATTGCAGCAGTCAGAGAAACACGAGAAGAATCTGGAATTGAAATTTCTGTGGAGCAATTGATCCACACAGCACACTGGACAACCCCTCCGAAACTACCTCGACGTTTTTGTACCTGGTTTTTCGTATGTCCGCTGCGTGAAGCGGCTACGGTGTCGGTGGATAATGACGAAATCTTGGATTTTCGCTGGTTATCTCCAAGCCAGGCGCTGGCTGATGCGGAAGCTGAGAAAATCGTTCTGCCTGGTCCGACGCGGGCCACCCTCAAGAATATCTCACCCCATAGGTCCCTGGATGAATTGGAGGCTGCTGTGAGGGAGGCTGATATCCACGTATTTCCAAAGGATTCCTCCTATTACCGCCCACAAGAGATGGGTTACAACCCTAGCTAATTCCGCCACTCACCCCCGACGGGATGTCCAGAATTTGTGCAGAATTCGGGCACCGAAATGGCGATTTCGGGGCAGACCGAGGCAATTCTCCGATTAATGGCTGACCCAGGTGTTTTGTGCCCTACAGCCAGCGTAAATCCTTGCTTTTCGGGCCTATATAGTGGGATAGTTAAGTCAGAAATTTGGCCAATTTCCATGCTTGTTCAGCGCTGCATCCGCGTCCGTTGTTGTCAGCTGGAAGTTGGCAGAACCCCCTCTTCGGTGCTACTTGGAAAGCCACAGGGGTGTCATGAAAGGGATGTTCAACTTGTGATGCACAGTTAACGTGTAAAGCGTTTATTGAAGAGACCTCATGTCTACACCCACTTTCGATAGTCTCCGCGAAACCCTTCAGCAATTGCGTCGTCGACGCAGCAACTTATTTCTTCTGCAACAAAGCAGTATTCATGCAATTTCATTAGCACTTGTTGTGCTGGGCATGACTTTATTGGCTGCTTGGATTGAACCGGGTAAGGCGGGCACTCTGGTGCTCTTCGCAATTAGCGTATTGATGGCGGCAGCAATTCTCGTGCGCTTCTATTGGGTGCTAAGTCGACGCCATACCGATGACCGCAAACTTGCGCATTATGTGGAAGATCACATTCCTGACTTTGAGCAAAGGCTGCTCACCTCGCTGGAATTTACGGAGCAAGACTTAAAAGAAGGAAAAGCGGGTGTTTCCAAGCAATTTATTCAGCAGCTATGGGTCGATGCGCAACAACATGTGCAGCGACAGCAGAAGCAAGTCGAAACTGTAACACCGGCCAAGGCATCCTGGGCTGCTTTTGGTAGTGCTGTTGGAGTGCTGGCAATCGTAGCTACCTTATTTGTGTCTTCCGACAGTCTTTTTAATGCCGGCTCGCGCCTGGCCTGGCCATTCGCCATCAGCGAACCCCTGGTAGTGCAGGAAGTGTTTGCTGATATTGAAATCAGCGTGGAGCCAGGTGACGTTGAGATGCAGCGAGGTGAAAGTATTACCATCGTTGCTCGAGTCACTAACGCGGTACCGGACACGGTCAACCTTCGATTGCAGGATGACAATGTCAATTGGCGCGATGTGCCAATGAGTCGAGATGGCTCTGGCAGCGATAGTGCTTCTTATAGTTACTACATCCCTTCCATGCAGGAAGATACAACTTACTACATCACCTTCAATGAAAGAGGCGAACAAGCATCACAGCAATATGCGATTAGTTTGTTTGACTTGCCTCAGATAGAACAGATCGACTTGGCGTTCGATTATCCTGACTACACAGGCATTGAGGATTTAGCAGAAGAAGATAGTGGTGACATGGTAGTGCCCGAAGGCACTGTGGTGGATCTCACTATTACTTTTAATAAAGCAATCGATCAGGCAATTGTCGAGTTCGACGAAAGTTATCGCGATGAAGATGAGCAGGAATTTGCTCCAACTCCTTATGATGATTTGCAGTTAACTATTGACGGAAACATTGGCACGGCGAGATTTACGGTGAATCAGGATGGCGTATACCGCGTGCAAGCCACCGATCTCACTGGATTGGAAAGTCAGAACCCATTGGATTATTTCATTCGCTCAATTGAAGACTTGCCACCTGAGTTGGCCTTGCAGCGACCGGGGCGAGATCAGGAAGTAATGCCATTAGAAGAAGTGGTATTACAGGTTGATGCGAGTGACGACTATGGTCTCAGCGAATTCACTCTCAATTACAGTGTGGTTGGGACTGACGAGGTTGAAGTCGATTTCTTACCTGAACCAAATGTTCGTAGCGTGACAGGCAACGAACTCATTTATCTGGAAGATCTCAATGTAGAGCCTGGCGATTTTGTAAGTTATTTCTTAACGCTAGCAGACAACAATGGATTGGAAGGGCCTGCTGAAGTCATTTCCGATATCTATTTCTTGCAAATTATTCCTACCGATCAAGAATTCCGACGCAATCCTGGTATGAGTGGTGGCCAAGGTGCTGGCGGCGGAGGTCAGGGCGGAGATAGCAGTGCGTTAGTTGCAGTGCAAAAAGACATTATTGCCGCGACCTGGAAATTGCGAAATCGACAAAACAAAGCATCGCCAGAAGAATTCTCTTCTGATGCTGAAATCATTGCGGAATCCCAACGTGAGGCTACAGGCCGTGCCCGCATGTCAATTGATCGTCTTGCCGAAAGATTAAATTTTTCCGACGACACTTATGATGCTGCCGTTGAAAATCTCTCCCTTGCCATTGAACAGATGAACCTTGCAGCAAACGAGTTGGAGTTAGAGCAGGTCACTAGCGCTTTGCAACCAGAGCAACTTGCCTTGCAATACATTCTTAAAGCTGAAGCCAGCATCAACCGCACCAATATCAGCATGCAGCAGGGTGGCGGCGGAGGTGGTGGCGGTGGTGCGCAACAGGAAAGAGAAGATTTACGCGAACTGTTCGAAATGGAGATGGGCCAGCTAGAAAACCGTTATGAAAATCCTAATAGTGCTGGCGGTGGTTCGCGGGAAAACCAGGAAGAAGTTAACAAGTTGGAAGAGTTGGCTCGACGCCAAGAGGCTTTGACGAGAGCGCAGCGCAATTTGGCACGACGCGAAGAACAATTGACTGAAGAACAGAAGCGAAGAGAATTAGAGCGCTTGATGCGACAGCAAGAACAATTGAGTCGCGAAGTAGCGCAGTTAGCACAACAACTTTCTCGCGGTCAGCAATCGCAGCAACAATCGTCTTCTAGTGGCGGCCAGTCTCAATCGCAGTCGCAGTCACAATCTTCATCGTCTAGTAGCGGTGGCGGACAGCAACAACAACAGACTGCACTGCAACGTGCTGCACAACAAATGCAGGAAGCAGCAGAAAGTGATTCGCCTTCGATTGCTGCAGCACGAAGTCAAAAAGCACTGGAAAATTTACGGGAACAACAACGGGAGCTGAGCGAAGAAGGTGAGCGCTCGGTCAATCAAATTGCCCAAAACCTCAGTCAGCGTGGACAGCAATTGCTGGATCAACAACGACAGTTACAGGAACAGATTGCTGAAACCAGTCGGCAACAAGGTCTAGGGCAGACTCGCCAGTCAGTGCGCAATGACGAAAGTTTGCAAGAGCTCATCGAAGCGCAGCAACAGCAACAAAGGGATCTGGAAGAGATCGAAGACATGTTGCGCGCAATTATCGCTCGCGGCAGCAATGAAGATCAGCGCTTGATGTCTCAAGCTCAAGCGGCCAGTCGCGAGTTGCGTCCTATACAGGAAGAAATGCAAACCAGCTCACGAGTGCTGCGCAACGGCATGGTCAATCTCGCGGTTGATATAGAAGAAGAAATAGAAGGGCAGATTGAAGAGCTGGCTCAATCATTGGCAGCATTGGATCCTTCAGCCACAGGTTCTCCGTCTGATCAGATACAACAGGCAGCAAGTGATGCTGAAGCCTTGCGCGAGCAGATAGAGTCGCTGGAACAACAGGCTCTCGCATTTAACGAAGCCGGACAGCGGCCAGGTGGTGGAGTGCCGAGTCTGCGCGAAATGCGCGATCAATTGCAGCGCTCTCAACAACTCGCGCAAAACTTACAACAGCAATTGCAAGATCAGGCACAGGCCGGAGGTCAGCAAGCAGGTGGACAACCGGGGCAGGCTACTGGTCGCGGTGGTCGCCAGCAAATCGGTGGTCCGCGAGGGCAGACGCAAGACCAGGCTGGAGTCGGCGGTCGCGTAACGACGGATGGCAATAGCCTACCTTGGGGCAATGCGAGATCTATCCGTCAGCAACTCACGCAACAAGACATTGAAGATTTTCTCAATCAACCAGAGCTGTTTCGACAGTTACTGCAACCAATCCTGGAATTAGAAGGCGCACTGCGTGCACAGGCCGAGCTTGATGAAATCAACAACAAGCTATTTGCGGCAGCCGATGAAGATATTCCGGAGGAGTATCGCGAGCTGGTTGAGCAATACTATCGTGTTCTCTCTGAGAGTCAGGGGTCATCTAACCCGACTCAGTAGCAATGCAATTCACGGAACCTAATCTCTTTACCGCATTATCAGAGGGAAATCTGAGCTTCGCTTATGGGATTAGCCCATTCCTCTTTTTAGTTTTCGTCGTACTGATCATTGCGGCTGTCTGGCTGACCTATTGGAAAACCACTCGACCTCTTAGTACTGGCTGGAAATCGTTTTTAGTAGCCACTCGCTCCAGTGTGTTAGTGCTGATCCTGTTTTGCTTGTTGCGACCAGTGATTACAACGACTCAAGTGTCGCCGCAAGAAACTTACCTAGGCGTTATTTTTGATGATTCCCAGAGTATGTCTATTACGGATATGTCTGGATCAACATCCCGCAGTGCGGCAGTGAATGACACTCTGGTTGATGGTGGTGTGCTCGATGACCTCTCCCAGTCATTCCAACTTCGAAGTTTTCGCTTTGATAAACAAGCTGAACGTATAGCTGGCGTTGAAGGGTTGTCAGAATCTGGTACCGCATCTTCTATCCATGAAGCGCTTGAGTACGTTGATGCCCAACTTAATGGGCTTCCTCTGGGTGGTCTGGTGTTGATTACCGATGGCGCAGATAACAGTGAAGTCGATCCGGTAATCAAGGCACAAGACTTTGGTACACGCCAAATACCGATCTTTACCGTAGGTGTAGGCCAGGAAGCTATCCCGCAAGACATAGGCATTGTCGATGTTAGTGCCGCGAAGACTGTGCTTGAAGGATCTGTGTTTACCATCTCAGCCGGCATCAATCATCAAGGTTATGAAGGGCAAGAGATTGAGATTTCAGTAAGAGATGGTGACACGATTGTTGAGTCTCAAGTTGTTACTTTAGGCTCAGAAGGTGTGACCCGTCGTTACGAGTTAGAGCTAACGCCAGAACGTCCTGAGGCCATTGTTTATGATCTGCAAGTCGAATTGCAGACCGGTGAAATCATTGAGCAGAACAATGTGTACAGTTTTCTGGTGGACAATACAGAAAAAGATCCGCTCGATATTCTTTATATAGAAGGACATCCGCGTAACGAATACAAATTCATTCGTCGCGCCGTCGAATCCGATCCTTCTTTGCGACTTGCCACTTATTTGCAAACAGGTCCAGAGAAGTACTATCGCCAGGGTATCGAGTCTCCCACTGAGTTAAGCGAAGGTTTTCCTCGCGATAAGGAAACCCTGTATCAGTACGAGGCGCTGATTCTGGGAGATATCGAAGAAAGTTTCTTCAATGCAGATCAGCTCCAGATGATTCAAGACTTTGTCGCTGAGCGTGGCGGTGGCTTCTTGATCAGTGGAATGATCGATGAGGAATTCATCCAGTCACCGTTAGAAGACATCCTTCCGGTCACTTTGGTAGAAGAAGGATTCTTACCCTCTCATCTGCGTGGAGGAATTCGTCGAGGAGATCATCCAACCGGAGAATTGTTCTTTCCGCGTCTAACTAATAATGGCGAGTTTTCGCCCTTGTTGCGTCTCGCCAGTGACGATGGTGAAAACGGAGTCATGTGGCGGCAGTTACCTGAGCTGCAAGGCGTCTATGTCACCGGAAGAATCAAACCCGGTGCCACGGTATTGATGGAACACCCACTGCTGCAATATCAGAATCAGGCTCTTCCAATTATCGCGTCACAACGCTATGGCAGTGGCCGCAGCATGGTCATGACAACTGCGAGTAGTTGGCGCTGGCAGATGATGATGCCGTCCGCTGACCAGTCCCATGAAACTCTGTGGCGTCAAATGCTGCGTTGGCTTGCTGTATCCGCACCGGAACGAATTACCATTGAATTCGATCGGGAATTTTACAATGTCGGTGATGAGGTCAATATCACGGCAACAGTGTTGGATGACAACTACGAGCCGGATAACAACGCCACACTCTATATGCAAACTACCGACCCGTTGGAGCAGATTACTGATACGCCAATGGAGTGGGACATCGAAGAAGATGGTGTTTATCGAGCCAGCTTTACGGTGGAAGAAGAGGGCGTGTATGACTTGTTGGTTGATGTAGCAAGTGTTGCCGGTGAGGGTGCTAGTGACGGTTCCGAAAAAGGTGCGGCGTTCGTAGTGACTCCATCGCTAAGGGAGTATAACAACGCTGCCATGGACAGTGGCTTACTCGCCAGGATTGCTGATGCCAGTGGCGGTAGCTTTTTGCCCATTGGCAGTGCTGCAGGACTAGCCGACACCATTGAATTCACACCGAATGCTTATTCGAGAGAAGTGCAAATAGATCTTTGGGACCAACCGTGGTTGCTCGCTTTATTAATTGCATTGCTCTGCATCGACTGGGTTGCTCGCCGATTAAGAGGGCTTTCCTAATGCGTTGCAAAGACTATATAGCTTTAGTTAGAAAGTGTTTCCTCGTGAGCCTCGCTGCGTCTGTTTTTTCTACTGCGTTAAAAGCCCAAGACGATAGCGTTGACTATTTTCTTGATAGCCCGGATACCACCAAGTATGCAGTGATTATTGTTGGACCCGCAGTAGGCGAAACTAACGAAAATCGCTTCCGTCAATGGGGACTGTCTCTGCATGATATTTTGACCCGAGACTATGGATACAGCTCCGATACGATTACCTTGCTATACGATCGAGGCGATGCCAGCTTCAACGGTGGTGAGCGCGTCGATGGCGCGGCTGATCAATCGGGCATAGAGCAAGGATTCGATAGTTTACTGGCCAGGGTTGAGACTGGTGATCAGATTACTCTCTATCTAATTGGGCACGGTTCTGGTGCTGACGAAGAAGCTAAGTTCAATATTGTCGGACCTGATTTAACCGGATCAGAATTTGCGGCACTACTGGATCGATTCGAACGTCAGGACATGGTGATCGTAAATACCACTAGTGCGAGCTATGGTTTTTCCGCAGCACTTTCCAGCGAAGGCCGGGTAGTAATTTCTTCTACTCGTTCTCCTACTGAACGCTACGATCCTATTTTTTCTGGCTACTTTATTGAGGCCCTGGATCAACGCAACGGCGACAGAGACAAGAATAACCGCGTTTCCATGTTGGAGGCTTTTGAGTATGCCAAAGCCAATGTTGAGCAATGGTATGCCGAGCAGGGCCGATTAGCGCCGGAACATGCAGGCCTGGATGACAATGGAGACGCACTATTCACACTGGATCCCGGAGTAGATCAGGCTGATGGCTTGCTAGCAGAAATCGCCTATATCGATACTCTGGAAGATGACACTGCTGGTTTATCTGCACAGGCACTGGCATTGAAGTCTCGTATGCAGGATCTGGAAAGGTCGGTGTTCATCTTGCGCAGTCGCAAGGCGGAATATTTAGAAGCCGATTACTGGCAACAAATGGAGCAACTGTTAGTCGAGTTAGCTCGCACGACAGGACAATTCAATGATCAGCGTAATGAAGGCAATGATTAAGCGAATAATACTTTTAGCTGCACTGCCAATTCTGGCAAGTGTATCGATCATCGCAGCAGCGCAAGATGAGCTGTTGGAAGCAAATGATTCCGCGTTATATAGGGCGGAACAATTGCTACTTAATGGGTCCTATGCAGCTGCCGCCGAAATGTTTCAGATGGCGGATGGCCTGGATCGAGTTGATGGTCTGGTAGGTTCCAGCAAAGCTTATTTCATGATGGGAAATTTTCAGGATGCGCAGCGTGTCGTGGAAAGTGCTATTGATGATGACGATTATGCGGATGCACCATTGTTGTCCACACAATTGGCAGAAGTAAAACGCAACCTGGGTTTATCACAAGAAGCGCTTGCTATTTTACGAGAAGTGGTTGATGGCGTGGGCGAACCTCCGGTTCGAACGCTGGTGCAATACGGCAGTTTATTAAAGTTTGTTGGCGAGAAAGAAGCTGCTTATCAGATTCTTAACCAAGCCGTGCAACGCTATAACAATGGGTTAGTGTTCAGTTCGGAAGATGTCACCATGGTGGCACTCGCGTCCTGGCTGTTAGGAAATTTTCATGATGCTAACAGCCTGTTTGATGAGGCCACCCGTGCCAACCCGAACAATTTGGAAGCTCATACTCTTTGGGCGGATTTGTTCCTCGAAAAATACAATGCCAGCGATGCTGAACGTGGTTATCAAGATGCACTCGATATCAATAATCGCTATGTACCTGCTCTGGTTGGAATAGCACGGGTTGTAGGAGATGAACGTTCCTTGCAACGAGCATTAGCGATTAATCCAAATTCGGTGCCGGCTTTAGAAACTTATGGTCAGCTGCTAATGATGAACAGTCGCGAAGTAGAAGCGCAGGCTTACTTCGACCAGGTGCTTGCCATAAATCCAGAGTCCTTAAAAACCTTAAGTATTCTTGCCGCCAAAGCAGCCCTAGAAAAAAGAGATGGGGACTATCAAGAGTATCTGGCCCAGGTTGAGGCATTCAGCCCTAACAACCCGCAGTTTCTTGGTGATGTTGCGGACAGCTTTGGCAATAACTACTTGTTTACCGAAGCAGTTGAGTTCGCGCGTGCTGCTATCGATGCTGATCCAGAGTATTGGCAAGGCTATACCTTGTTAGGTTCTAACCTGATTCGCTTAGGTGAAGAAGAAGAGGGCAAGGTAAATCTGGAAATCGGCTTTGATAACGATCCGTTCAACGTCATGACCTCAAACATGTTGAAGGTATTCGATACCCTGGAAACCTACGCCACTCTGGAGAGCGATCACTTTAAAGTGTATATGAGTGAGCGAGATGCAGATATTTTGTGGCCCTATCTGGAACCACTATTAGAAGAGTCCTGGGATACCTTAACGGCCAAGTATGGGTTTGAACCTGAAGGACCTATTCTCATTGAGGTTTTTGAGAACACAGAAGATTTCGCGGTACGTTCTGTCGGCTTGCCAGACATCGGCCCATTAGTGGGCATTTGTTTTGGCAAAGTTATCACCTTGATCTCCCCCGATACACTGACCGCCAACTGGCAAGAAATTGTTTGGCATGAGTTCATGCATGTCATCACTTTGCAGATGACAGATAACCGTATGCCCAGATGGCTATCGGAAGGAATATCAGTCTGGGAAGAGCGAGAAGGACGACCTTACTGGGGAAGAGATCAAGGTCTGGATCTGGTGCGCGCCGCACAAGAAGACAAACTACTTCCCGTTGCCAGTCTTAATTCAGGATTTTCCGGTGCACGCAACAATGCTGATCTGAGCTTCGCTTACTTCCAATCTTATTTGGTAGTGGATTACATCGAAGAAGCTTATGGATTTGCCAAACTGGTAGAGCTAATTGACCAGTATGCTTTCGTAAAGGAAGACGCTGAGCGTTTTATGGAAGTGTTCGGTATGAGCATAGGCGAGTTTGACGCCGGTTTCCGTAATTGGATTACCCAACGAGTCGAAGAGATTAACGTCTACGCGCACACTGAAGATGTGCCGGACGAAGGTGATGGGCACGGCCATGGTATCCGGGAAAACAGCAGCGCTATCTTGGCGGAGTTGTATAACAACGCTTCACTGAAACAGCATATGCGTTCACGCATTGAAGAAAATGAGCGCGACTTTCAGGCTTACCTACAATTAGGCATCGTGCTATTTAAAGAAGAAGCATTTGATGAGGCGAAGAGTTATCTGGAAATTGCCCATGAAATGCTGCCCACCTATACCGGTTATCCAAGCCCCGCACTAGTTCTGTCCCAGATTTACGATCGGGAAGGCAATCGCGACATGCAATTGCAGTGGCTGGAAACGTTGTTGCAAAGCCTGCAGCATGACTATGGCTCGGCAATTATCCTGGCCGAGGCTGCTCTGCAGGAGAGCAATTACGAGCAGGCGGCGTATTACATTGATCGAGCTATTCAGGTTGATCCCTATCGACAAGACGTCCACCAGCTAAAAGCCCAATACGCGATGGCTGTTGATGATTCACAACTGGCGGTGACTGAATATGAGGTGCTGATGAAACTAGAAATCAGCGATCCGGTAGAAGCGAGAACCAACCTTGCTGAGGCTTATCTAAAGAATGGTCAGGTCGCTGAGGCCAAGCAAAACATTCTCTATGCATTGGAACAGGCGCCAAGTTTCTTGCGCGCACAACAACTGTTATTGGAATCAGTTGAGAAGGAAGCAATCCAGTGAGATTTCCTGCCACCAAGACTGCCTTGCTATTTGTTGCGTTAATCGCAGCGAGCATTGGCCACGCCCAGGTATTTCCTATGCGTGACAATCGAGGTGGCAATGAAGACCTGGCAATCTATGGGACCGATGTCACGGAGTTCACCTGGCTAAGGGGTCAGTACACGAATCATAACGGTGGCGGCGGTTTTGGATATCGACGCCGAGGTGGATGGTGGGACACGGATTATCCTGATTCTGACGAGAACTTTTTGCGGGGAGTAATGCGTTACACCAACGTCGATACAAATCCGCGCAATCACACGTATTTGCAACTCACCGACCCGCGGTTGTTTGAACACATTTTTCTCTACATGAACTGGAAGCGTGTGCCCATTGGTTCTTCCTATTCAGGGCCAAATTTCACGCCGGAAGAAATTGAAGCGTTGAGGGAGTTTATGTTCCGCGGCGGCTTCGTGATGGTGGACGATTTTTGGGGCCAACCTCATCTCGATGACATGTTTATGGAAATGGGCAAGATTTTCCCAGATCGAGAAATCGTTAAGCTAGATACCAGTCATGAGATTTTTCATATCTTTTTTGATATTGACGAACTCGCGCAAGTGCCTGGTCGCATGGTGACCTGGGATTTTGGCGGTTTCATGAATATTGACGATCCTAGTTATCCGCCGGAGGTATATGCGGTGTTAGATGACGATGGGCGTGTAATGATGGTTGCAAACTACAACACAGATTTAGGTGATGGGTGGGAACATACGTTTTATGAAAACTATCCCACCAAATACACCAATGAAGCCTATAAGATAGGTATTAATTTTCTAATGTACGCATTTAGCCACTGATAGACGGGAACACGACATGGCAGAAACAGAAGAAGTTTTGGAAATGGAAAGTCAGGATGATATTGCCCTGGTCAAGCGCATGCAGGAAGGCCGCGATCAGATTGTCGCTGAGATCCAGAAGGTCATTGTTGGACAAGAGTCCATTATCGATGAGTTATTGATCGCTCTATTCGGTGGTGGTCACGTGTTGGTGACTGGGGTTCCCGGTCTGGCCAAGACGCTATTGATTAAGACTGTGGCTGATATCTTGCAAGTTGATTTCTCCCGTATCCAGTTTACTCCAGACTTAATGCCCGCCGACGTGGTTGGTTCTGAAGTAGTAGAAGAAAGCGACGGAGGTCGAAAACTGACATTCGTGAAAGGGCCAATCTTCACGAACATTCTGTTGGCGGATGAGATTAATCGTACTCCGCCCAAGACTCAGTCATCATTGCTCGAGGCGATGGAGGAAAGGCAAGTAACCGCAGCTGGGGTTACCCATCCTATGGCTCAGCCATTCTTTGTACTCGCTACTCAAAACCCAATCGAGCTTGAAGGTACTTATCCACTTCCTGAGGCACAGCTTGACCGCTTCATGTTCAAGATCGAGTTAGGCTATTTATCTGAATCCGACGAAGTCACAGTCGTGAGTCAAACCACCCAGACCCATGACAACCCATTGGCTCACCCACTAGGTGGTGAAGATATATTGGAGTTTCAGCGCATTGCCCGCCAGGTGCCAGCCGCTGAGGCAGTCATTCGTTATGCAGTTCGCTTGGTGCACGCTTCACGGCCACAGAGCGAGTCGGCCCCAGACTTTATTAAGGATTGGGTAAGTTGGGGCGCCGGTATTCGAGCGTCACAAAATCTGATTCTTGCAGGTAAGGTTCGGGCATTGCTGATGGGTCGCTATAACGTGTCCTATGGTGATGTTAGGGCGTTAGCACATTCCGTATTCCGCCACAGAATCCTATTGAATTTTCATGCAGAAGCAGAACGCATCACTACTGATGATGTTATTGATCGCTTACTCGATGCTGTGCCTGAACCGACGTCTGATATCTAAGACTAGTTAATTTGTATCAAACAGCATCGTCTGGAATTTGCCTAATTTGCTATGACTGAATCCTTAAACTTTCTTGATCCTACCGTGTTGGCCGGACTCGACAACCTCGAGCTGCGCGCTCGCGTAGTGGTGGAAGGATTTTTGTCGGGTTTGCATAAGAGTCCTAACCGCGGCTTCAGTGTCGAATTCAATGACTATCGTCACTATCAGCGGGGCGACGATATGCGGCATGTAGATTGGAAGCTATATGCCAGATCAGACAAGTTTTATATCAAGCAGTACGAAGATGAGACCAATGTGCGCTGCATGATTCTTTTGGATACCAGCGCTTCAATGGCTTATACCTCAGGTGGGATAAGTAAACTCAGTTATGGGATTACTCTGGCGTCAGCACTATCGTATTTTATTATGCGCCAGCGTGACGCGGTGGGGCTTATAACCTTTGACGATGAGATACGAGACTATATTCCTGCGCGCTGCCGCCAGCCGCACTTGATGCGAATTCTGCGTACCCTTTCACAAGTGGAATCCGGTGCAAAAACTGATGCAGTCAAACCACTGACCGACCTCGCAGCCTCATTAACCAAGAAAAGCATAGTTATTCTGATTACGGACATGCTGGATGATGAGGAGAGGGTGATTAACACGCTACAAAACCTCCGTGGCATGGGTAACGACATTATTACCTTTCAAATCATGGACGATGCAGAGCTCAATTTTCCATTTAATGAAGCCTCTGAATTTATTGATATGGAAAACAATGATACGTACATCACCTCACCTGCGGCGATTCGTAAGGCCTATCTTGAGAATTTGAATGAGTTTCTCGATTTTTGTCGCAAGAAATGCCAAAGCAGCGGTGTAGATTATGCACTGTTAAACACAGCTCAGCCCCTGGATGAGGCTTTGTCATCTTACATGTCGAAACGCGCGAAGAGTTTTTAACGAATAGCTAATGGTTTTTCTCACTCCACTATTTCTCGTTGGGTTGTTAGCCGCACTGATTCCGGTGGCAATACATCTTATTCGTCGAGAGAAACCGCCTAAGGTGATGTTCAGCACCATTCGGTTTCTGAAAAAAACGTCGAAGAAGTTGGTGTTGTTCCAACACTTACAACAGATTGCCTTATTGTTATTGCGTTCGGCAGTTATCGCGTTACTGGTTATTGCCTTTGCCCGTCCGTTGATAAATCAATCTGTAGCACGCTTAGTGGACGCCGATCCGCAATCAGCAGTCATACTGCTCGATCTATCTATGAGCATGCGCTATGGAGATCACTTCGAGCGCGCCAAAGATGAAGCATTGGAAATTATCGATCGCATGGCCGGGGGTGATGAAGTTGCCTTTGTGGGTTTCTCTGATTCTGCAGAGTTAGTGAGAGAGCTGGATGGTGACTTAAGTGGTGTAAGAGATCTTGTAGAAGATATTGAAGAAGCTGGATTTGGTACGACTCGTTACTACCCTAATCTCCGATTGGCAGATCAGCTACTGGAAACTTCCCGCTATGAAAATCGTGCGGTGTATCTGATATCAGATTTCCAGGATACCGGTATGCAAGATGCTGATGAAGGTTGGAAGTTAGCTCCCGGTGTTGCTCTCACCACAATTGATGTTGGAACGCCTGAAAGTAGCAACCTCGTGCTCACTGATGTGCGATCACCTGAACAGCTGTTGGAGGATGCGGCTGAGCAACAGATCTTGGCGCGAGTGCGAACTACCGGTTCACTCTATCTCGACCGAAGTGAAGTCTCTCTCAGCATCAACGGACAAATGGTAGACCGGGTTAATGTTGACCTGGGTGAGCGATCTGAAGAAGTCGTGAGCTTTTCCAGTACATTTGAGAATGAAGGAACATATGTTGGTGAGGTGCGGGTAAGCGGTGATGAGTTTACCGATGACAATTCCTACTTTTTCACCGTCGATGTATTACCGAAGATTCGGGTGTTGGTTGTAAACGGCGAATCTTCTGACAACTGGTTCGATGACGAAGGCCATTGGTTTGGCCTGGCTGTCGGGGGCACGGCAACCTCGCCCTTTGCATTGGAGACTATAGAATCGGCAGAATTGTCCGCGGCGGTGTTAAGACAGCATGACGTCGCTGTGCTGTTAAACGTAGGTGATCTCAACAACACTCAAGCAGAGTCCGTTGCAGATTATGTTGAGCAAGGAGGATCTCTATTGCTCGCACCTGGTGATCGAGTAGATGCAGATTTGTTTAACCGCCAATTCGCTGCTATCACTCCTGCACAGCTACAGAATCAAGGCGCATTAGGGCGGGATGATTATTTGGTGATTGCCGACTACGACCGCCGTCACCCCATTATGCGACCGTTAATCGGTGACTGGACTGCTCGCTTCGAGGGTCACTGGTCTCTGGCCCCTCAGCCCGATGCCGATGTGCTTGCGCAGTTCGACAATACCGAAGCCGCATTAGTGGAGCGGGCCTATGGAGAGGGAAGTGTGATCCTATTCGCTTCAAGTCTCGATTTGGAGTGGAACAACCTGGCCTTGCAAGGTCTCTATTTGCCTTTCGTGCATGAAACCCTGCGGCATTTGGTGCAAACCGAAGTACGACAGCGGGCTTATCAGATAGGGGACAACATCGATTTGAGTGTGGCTTCTGAAGAAGTGTTCGGCTCTGTCCGCGACAGTCAGGGTAATGACCTGGTTGTGACTGAAAACAATGTCATCAGTGCTGAACGACCTGGAATATTGACGGCAACCAGTGCCACTGGCGAATCTCGCTTTGCGGTTAACATACTTGCGGAAGAAGCAGACCTTACTCGAACAGCTGCTGCCAGCCTGTATGACGCTGTCATTAATCCTGATACCAGCCCCATCCAATCGCGGGAAGTGCGAACAGCGCAGCTCATAGAGGAATTAGAGCGCCCTCAGCGCATGTGGTGGTGGTTGCTTGGATTAGTGATGCTCTTGATTCTGGCGGAATCCACCATCGCGAATCGTACCTACCGATAGACCCTATTCTCATCTACTTAACTAGAGCATCTCCAGCAAAAGTATCGTCTACTGCGATCTATCCCACTTAATTAGTGGTATCTATTTCGATTAAGTTGGATTGATAGAGCTGATTCTTGCGCTTTTTATTCAGTCACGAGCATTCACAACATCCACAACGGGAACGCATTCCTGCTACGCAGATACATCTGTATTGAATACAAAAATTTTGAATAGTGGGGGGAAGGGCGCTAAAGCGGAGACTTGAAAGCCACTCAATGCTTTAGAAAAGGGGGGAACAAAGAAAAACCTCCAAGCTCCGCGCTTTAGCTCTCTGCCAGCAAACGCTGATTCCATTAACACGTTCGCTAGAGAGTGATTGGATATTAGCACAACAGTTTCGCTCTCTTGTCCGAGGGGTAACAATTTGTCACAAACCCCGTGATACGTGGCCTGTAGCGATATTCGATCGAACGTTTGTTCGCTAAATTTGGTAGGTGTAAAAGTGAGTAAAGAGGAGTTTAGCTACCAGATAAATGTGTGGTTTTGCTAAAAGGTGGCGGGTCACACACTAAGAGTGTTTCAATCTTCTTCCTCGGCAGCAGTGTTGCTTTCGATGCTGCTGGAATCGTCATCTTTAGCAATTATGCCGAGGCGGCGTGCTCGCTGTTCCCAATTCTTTCTGGCCAAGGCTTGCATGTCTGCTTCGTTATCGGATTCATCGACAATCTCCAGCCCCAGAAGCGTCTCGATGATGTCTTCCATGGTCACAATGCCATCCATGCCGCCGAACTCGTCCACTACCAGTGCGATTTGCTCTTTCTTGTTCACGAACGTGTCCAGTAGTTCTGGGATGGGAAGAGTCTTGTGAACAACGATGATGTCGCGGCGTAGGTCATTGAGGGTTTTGTTGTCATTGTCATCGACCAGATTCAATAACAACTCATCCTTCAAAACATAACCTGTCACATTGTCATTCTGTTCGTGAAACACTGGTATACGAGAAAAAGGCAATTTCTCGTTCTGCTCATGAAACTCACCGATTGTCATCGCATCACTGGCCGCAATAACGACAATCCTTGGTGTCATCACATCCTTCACTCGTACCCGAGAGAAGCGCAACAAATTATGAATGATGGTTTGTTCATTTTCTTCCAGCACACCACTCTCAGTGCCAAGGCGAGTCATCGCCAGGAAATCCGTGCGACTTAGAACAGGCTTGTCTTTGTCCTTTTTGAGGTGGCGTGTGGTGTATTGGGTGAGCCAAACCAACGGCGCCAAGATAATCAGCATCACCTTTAACGTATGCACGGTAAAAGGAGTGAGCTTTTCCCAATTATTGGCACCCATAGTCTTGGGGATCACTTCAGAGAAGATCAGTATTGCCAGGGTCATTAAGCCAGCAATTAAGGCTTCCCAGCTAATAATGGGTGTGCCCATAACCTCGATCGTGGTCTCGCCAAACAACACGGTGGCTTGCGAGCCAACACCAATTGCACCCACAGTATGGGCAATGGTGTTCAAGGTGAGAATGGCGCCCAGCGGCTCATCGATATCAGCTTTGAATCGGACGAGATCCTCTGCGATTCGGGTACCGTTCTGTTCCTGGATTCCCACATAGGCAGGCGTAATGCTCAGCAACACGGCTTCCAAAATGGAGCAGAGGAATGAGAAAAGGATGCTTGCGAAAAAGAAGGTGACTAATAGTCCCATTGGGCTCTGAAAGTCGGAAATCAGTGAATAAATTGTGACACGAATAGAATGCTAGTACCACAGCGCAGCAGGCGCTGTCGCACCTGCTGATAACCGTAGGATTTAGGAAGCCATGCTTGGGGAGCGTCGTCCTGGAATGAGCGATACGATTCGCTTTAAGGAACCACGAATTGAATCAGGTAGAGCCAACAAGGCTGGTGTCACAATCAAGGTCAGGATAGTCGCGAAAGACAATCCGAATACGATAGTTGATGCCAGACCTGCCCACTGCGATGCGATAGGTCCACCAATTTCAATTTCCGCGCTGAGTAAATCGAACGAGATTCCTAACGCTAAAGGCAATAAGCCAAAACCAGTGGTAAAGGTCGTCAGGAATACTGGGCGCAATCGTTGCACTCCAGTATGCACAATGACTTCTCTTAGGGTCCACTCTGGATGCTGACGTTTCAGCACGTTGAACGTGTCAATGAGCACGATATTGTTGTTCACAATGATTCCTGCCAAGGCCACGATACCGATACCAGTCAGCATGACGCTAAACGGTTGACCGGTAGTTAATAGTCCAAGCAGAACCCCAACAGTAGACATAATCACTGAAGAGAGGATCAAGAGTGCTTGGTAGTAACTGTTGAACTGTGTCACCAATAAAATCGCCATCAACGCCATCGAAAGCGCGAATGCCTGAATCAAGAAGGCAGCTGATTCTTCTTGCTCTTCGTTGGCGCCACGGAACTGGAACAGAACACCAGGCTGAGGAGGGTTTTCAGCGATATACGCTTCGAGTTCACCCAACTTGTTATCAGCCAGTACACCAGGAGCAGGATTTGCGCGAACATAAACCACGCGACTACCATCAACTCGCTGAATCTCACTTACTTTGCGCTGCGGAATGCGAGTGACAAAACTGCTAAGTGGAACTGGGCCATTAATAGTGCTGATGCGAATATCGTCCATTTGCTGGAGGCCCCGATACTCAGTGGGATAGCGCACACGAATGTCCACTTCTTCTTCACTGTCATTCGGGCGATAGTCACCCATGAAAATTCCGTTGGTCATTAGCTGAACAGCAGTGCCAATTTCAGTCATGTTGGCACCCAACATTGCAGCTTGGGCACGATCCACATCGATTTCCCATTCGATACCTGGCACCGGTGTGGTGTCGTCGATATCGATAAGACCAGTCATCTCATTTTCCATGAAATTGCGAATGCGAGCTGCATCGGCGAACAATGCGTCCAGGTCTTCACCGGAGAGTTCGACTTGAATTTCTTTGCCGACTGGAGGCCCTTGTTCTACTGATACGATTTCTGAGCGGACACCTGGAATCTCGGCGAGAGTTGCTCGATACATATCTTCGATTTCAAAACCGGTCACGTCACGAGTACGACGATCGACGAATTCGATAAATATCGTGCCGATTAGATCTGGTGCAGAAGCCTGGCCACCACCCATGCCACCTTGGCTGGCACCTGATTGAGTGACGATTCCATCGTAGTAACCAATATCAGAAATTCTACGCTCAGCGTCTAACATGATGTCGCGCAGTTCGGATGCGGAGAAATTACCCCGTGCGAAAATTTGCACCTGCGTCTGTAGAGGATCTGAAGACACAAAGAACATGAAGCCGGCACCGTAACGACCGTATGCCATCACTACTGTCACTAGCACAACTAGCGTCATGACAAAGACTGTGCCAGGAATCTTCACGGCGAAATCCAGGATCTTTGCGTAGATACCGGTAATCCCGGAAACCTGATCTGGATCGCCTTCTTCCAAGCTCTTTAAGTAAGTCTTGTCAGCATCACTGGACTTACCAATTAAGGCGCCGATTGCTGGTGCAAACAGCAACGCATAAAACAAGGAGCCAACCAATACGGCAAATACTGTAATTGGCAGGTAGCTCATAAACTGTCCCGATACTCCGGGCCAGAACATGATCGGTAAAAATGCAGCAAGAGTAGTTGCAGTTGAGGCGGTGATTGGCCAGAACATACGCTTCACAGCCGCTTTATAAGCTTCTGCACTGTCTAGTCCTTCTGCCATCTTTCGATCGGCATACTCCACCATCACGATGGCGCCATCGATCAACATCCCGAGACCGAGCAGTAAGCCGAAGATCACCATAAAGTTATAGGTGAACTCCAACATATTGATAATGATAAAGGCGAAGAAGAATGAGAATGGTACTGCCATGGTGACCAGTAGACCCGATCGCACACCTACTGCAGCAATCACAACAATCAATACCAGAGCCATGGCCGTAGCCATGTTGCCTGACAGTCCTGCATTTTGTTCCAGGGTAAGTGGAATTGTGTTGTTGATGTAAGACAGCGTTACTGAAGGTGGGAGTGAAGGGCGAACTTCTTCCACAAGTGCGTCAATGCCATCCATTGCCTGGATTAGATTTGCACCTTTGCGCTTCATTATGTTCAGTGAAATTGTTTGCGAACCGTTGGCATAGGAATAGCGCGTTGCGTCCTTAAAGGTGCGACGAACGTCGGCGATGTCGGCGACAGTGAGTACGCCAAGATCGGTGGAAGCCAAAGGTAGGGTAAACAAGTCGTCAGCGTTTTCGATCAAACCTGGCACTTTTACCGAAAATGCACCTTGGCCTGTATCTACTTGGCCAGCGGCAATAAGACGGTTGTTGCTGGTAATCGTGTTTACGATCGCGCTGTTAGGAATGCCATAGGTTTCCAGTTTTGAGGGATCGATAACCGCTTCTAACAATTCTTCGCGATTACCTACCATTGGCGCTTCTAAGATATCTGGTAGTAGTTCGATTTCTCGCTGTAGATCTTCAGCGATCCGCAGCAATGTCCGCTCAGGTACATTTTCACCACCAATGGCGATTTGTACGATTGGCATATCAACCGCGGAAACTTCCTGGATGATCGGTTCTTCAGTGGCTTGTGGAAAGCGAGCTTTGGCACGATTAATCGCTTCTCTCACTTCAGCTAACGCAGTCGAGGATTCGAAACTGATATCGAACTCAGTAATGATTGTGGCAGCGCCTTCGCTCGACGTTGAACTCACCTCAGTTATGCCATTGATCGTTTTGAGTTCCAATTCTGCGGGCTTTGCCAATAGGCGTTCCGCATCTTCCGGCGAGATACCTTCGTGGATGATCGTAGTTACCACCACGGGCACTTGCACATCGGGAAACATCTCGATGGGAATCGCTGAATAGGAAACCAATCCTGCCAACAGGGTGACAGCAAAAATACTTAGAGTCGTGCGTGAACGACTGATGGCTGCATCTATGTAATTACGCATAATGAAACGCTATACCTAATTTGGAGATTAACGATCCCAATCGAAATTGGCGCTGACAATCTGGCCTGGAAAAACAATTTCCTGTCCAACGGTGACTAAGGTAACGGGACCACTTAATCCAGTTACCCAAATTCCAGGATTAAGCTGGTTAGTGTCGTCACCAACGATGGCAACATTGCTGAATTCAACTCGGCCTTGGTTATCGATTAACTTAACGCCGATTCCGCCATTGTCATCTAATGTAAGTGCTGAAGAAGGGATTCGATGGGCCATCAACTCAGCTGCATCGACAAGTATTTCAGTCGTGATGCCTTCTCGTATTGATTGCTGGTCAGGATTAACTTCTACTTCGATGCGATAGCTGCGAGATGCTGTGTCCGCTGCAGTTGCTAAGTAGCTAACTGTTCCAGTAACAGTTTTACCATCAAGCAAGTTGCCAGTTACCTGAGCGCCAACTTCGATGCGGCCAATTTCTTGCTCTGGCACTAAGCCAACTAACAACATAGGGCTGTCATCAAGCACTGAAGCACAGACATCACCTATGTTTAATAAATCACCCATTTCCATGGCGCGAGTTTCTACCACTCCGTCGAAGGGTGAAACGATCCTGGTATTGCGCAATGCAATTTCCGCACGGGTAACCGCGGCCTTGGCAGATTCCAATGCAGCTTTTAACTGGGCTACTACCACATCTGACTGCAGGTCTCGGGCTTGCAGGTCTAATGCAGCGTCATATTCAAATTGTGATTGTTCACGTCGCGCAGTGGCTTCTTGAAGATTCACTTCGCGGTCATCAACAGCAATCTCGCAAAGCAGGTCACCAGCTTGTACGCGAGTACCGCGGGGAACTGGTTCATTGACTATGCGGCCAGCCTGTTCCGCCCGAACCTGCACATGGCGAAAGGCCTGTGTGCGGCCGCGCACCATGAGTTTCTCAACATAGGCTTCTGGCGTGATTCGCTCAGCCCGCACCGAGACCACTTCTGGGTTCTCACTAGGTGCCTGGTCAATCGCAATGGCTTCAACGGTTCTTTCCTGAACCTCAGGTACTTCAGCCGTGCTGGTGCCAGAACGGGGGATGAACATCCATAGGGTAACTACAGCCAAGATGGCTAATGCTACGATTTGTTGTTTTTTCACTTTGGCCTCCAGCCAATTGTCGAGCTCTGGACTTAATCGGCGCCCATTTGAGTAAGTAAAACCCAGCTCAGAACGCAAACTATGCATGACGCAGTAGGCTCTGGTCTTTACGCCTTTTGCGTCAACCCGGTTTAATTTATCGCGCTTGAATCTATCGTCCGTGTTGTTTGGATTCGGCCCGTTTCCAGTGGCCGGTTTTATTTCTTGCGTGACTGGTGAAAACCCCAGTCGGGAAGTGTTACCTATTGTAACGGGTAAAGTCGAATCTGCAAGCGCTAATTTGCTCCAATCACGGCTAATTTCGGGCCTTTCACCGAGAATTGGCTTGTTCTTTTTCTAGGCAGGAATTCTGACGGAAGTGTGTTAGTTTCCTCTCCAAGATTTTGCCATCGTTTAAGGACAGTTTTGTGAAAGATCTAACTAATCGAGTCGCCATCATAACGGGCTCTAGTAGTGGTGTAGGTGCTGCTACGGCGGAGCTGTTAGCTACCCAGGGTTGCAACGTACTTATTAACTACAATTCGAATCGAGATGGGGCTGATGCGGTTGCCGCTGCCTGTGAAAAACATGGAGTCGAAACCATAGTGATTCAGGCCAATGTCGCCGAAGACGCGGATTGTATTGCAATGGCGCAGGCCGCAATCGACAAGTGGGGCCGCATCGATGTGTTAGTGAACAATGCTGGGACCACGAAATTTGTCGATCACCAAAATCTTGATGGCTTGGATGCGGATGATTTTCAGCGCATATATAGCGTTAACGTCGTTGGTGCCTATCAAATGACTCGCGCCGTTACCCAACAAATGCAATCGCAAGAAGACGGTGGGGCTGTAGTTAATGTTGCGTCCACTGCAGGCATTACCGGTATCGGTAGTTGTATCGCTTATGCGGCATCCAAAGGTGCCATGGTTACCATGACTCTATCTTTAGCGCGCGCACTTGGACCTTCGCTGCGAATTAATGCGGTTTGTCCTGGATTTATCGAAGGCGATTGGCTGCGAGATGGATTTGGGGATGAAAAATATGAAAAGCTAATGGCATTCAATCGCGATAATGCGCCTCTCAAGAAAACAGCAACCGCAGAAACCGTTGCTGACGCCATTTTGCATTTTATTTCCGGGCCGCAAGTGGTGACTGGCGAAACATTAATAGTCGATGGCGGACGCCATCTAGCAATGGCTCCTCTTACCAGACGTTAAGACGTTGAGACGTTAATAGAGCAACTAGTTACTTAGCGACGGGTCTTTTCTGCAGCTTTCGTTGCAGTGTGCGCCGATGCATTTTTAACTGACGAGCGGTGGCAGAAACGTTGCCATCGTTTTCCTTCAGCACTTTTTGAA
This sequence comes from uncultured Pseudohongiella sp., assembly GCA_965262465.1. Classification (GTDB taxonomy): domain Bacteria; phylum Pseudomonadota; class Gammaproteobacteria; order Pseudomonadales; family Pseudohongiellaceae; genus UBA9145. The sequence goes on from OZ253535.1 coordinate 1,203,235, forward strand.
TGTGTTCCCATTCCAATCGTCGCACTGACATGGGTTCAAGCTTTGCAGCATCAGCTGTTGGGGTGGCAGTTTCTGATTTATCGGCGGTTAATGCGTTGAGAATTTCTTCGGTGTCGGCAGGTTTAGCCAAGTAGTTGTCAGCGCCGAGCTTAATCGCTTCCACAGCGGTGGCAATACTTGCGTAGCCAGTGAGAATTAGAATTCTCATGTTTGGATTACTTACTCTCAATGGTTCGATCAAGGAAAGGGAGGTTTCTCCCCCTAGATTTAGATCCAGAATTGCCGCGTCGAAATTTTTCTGACTGATAAGCGCAAGGGCACCATCACTGTCATTGGAATGATGGACTGAGTATTGACGTTGCTCGAGCGCGCGAGAAATTACCCGAGCAAATACCTCGTCATCTTCTACCACCAGGATATTGTTTAACTCAGACGTCATGCTTCCTGCATTGAGGGTAGTGGTAGTTTGATGAGAGTGAGTGCGCCACCGATCTTGAGATTAAACATTTCGATGGTGCCTCCCAAACGTTGCACAGCAGCATTCGCTAAGAATATACCCAGGCCCATGCTGTCCTTGCGGGTTGAAATAAAAGGTTCGCCCATATTCTCCATGACGTTCTCTGGTATGCCTGGCCCGTCATCATTGATGGAGATTTCAATTGATGCGGGAGTGCTATCGTCAATTTTGAAATCTACGCTGACTTTTTGTTTAGCAGCCTTAATGCCATTCTCGATGATATTAATCACGGCGTGTTTAAGGCTTAATTCTGAGGCAACTACTCTATCGGCGCTGCCGTGAATGTTAAATTCAACTTGCGCCATCGGGTGAATATTGGTGATGTAGTCTTTTATGTCATTGACGAAATCATCAAGTTGAATATTCTCGATTTCAGACGGATTGTCTTTGTGATAATAACGAATCAGTTGATTAAGCGAGTCTTTGCAGCGAGTAACTTGTTGGCGTAATACAGAGATATCTTCTTTTACTGCATCGCTATTCAGTTCCTGTTTTTCTAGTTTATCGAGATCATTTAACAACACTGCCATGGTGGAAAGTGGTGTGCCAAGCGCGTGAGCAGTACCGGCTGCAAGAGTGCCGATGGCAACTAATTGTTCATTGCGTATTTCGTTCTCTCTGGCCTGAGCCAGATTAAGCTCTCTATCTCGAATCGCTGAAGCCATACGGGTGAGAAACACACTAATCAAAATTGCGCTCACCAGGAAAATTATCCACATTCCCACTAAGTGCAGTTCAAACACTGTGCCTTGATCCATAGTCATATCACCCATGCTATGGTCGCCACCAATTTCCAGCACTAGAAAGAATGTATAGATAAGAATGCTGCCAATGGAGAACGTATAGACGTAACTAGTTGGTAACAGCGTAGCTGTCACTGCTAATAACACCAGCAAGTAGGAAATCAATGGATTACTCGCCCCGCCGGTGTTCTGTAGCAATATAAAAAGAATGAACACGTCCACAAGAAGATGACTAAACAATTCTCGTTGGCTGATGGCGGTGGCGTTTTGCAAGCGCCAGTAGCCAACACCGATTGATACAACCACGGCCGTGATCAGAGTGACAAAAAGAGTCGGCGAGATTGAGATGTCAGAGAAATTTTGGATAACCAAAAGTCCTAATCCACTCAATAGAGTAACAAGCGCGCGTAACCATAATAGGCGCTGCAGTCCCAAGCGGGTGAGGGCAGCCTGATCCCGATCCCCGGGGATAAGGAACTCGAGCAGGCGAGAGATTCTATTATTACTCATGGTTCGCGTATTCTATCTCAATAGGTGCTTGAAAATACTGCCATTAGCGCTTCTTTGCAAAGCGAGACGGGCGCGGTATATTGCTTCGCCCTGGTCTAATAATAGTAATAGCGTCACCGGACCCAGTGTCATCCGAGAACACCAAATCTAGCTCAGCCATCCACGACTTAGTGGTGGCATCACTACATTTAATAGATAGTGAATGGCCGGCAATCTGCTATGGAATTGACGCTTCCTCTGAAAATCTTCTGGATTCCCAGCGCCAGCTAATTAGTCGCATTGCCTCATTGCTCGATGAATCACTGACTTCACCTTCACAGATCGGTTTTTCCGGCCCCAGTCTCTCTCTGTTACCGCCTCTACTTAATCCAAGTGATCATCGACTTGTAAATTTGAGCACTGACTCAGTGGATGACAGTCAGTTATTCGATGTAGTTGTGATCGAAGGGTCCGTGCGAAACATTGATCAGCTCGGCTTGCTGAATGATGTCAGAGCAAAATTGAAAGAGGGTGGTCGTCTTGTGTTGTTTGGCGAGTATATCGAAGACGATTCACAGATTAAGCGCAGTGAGTTATCCAATCTCACTACACTACTGCAGTTAAGCGACCGCCTCGGATTCGAATGTCTAAGCCAAGATGATCAATCCAGTGGAGCAAAACACAGTATCGATTTGCTGTTGGAGCATGTGCAATCCAATCAGACTTCTATAGTTGATTCTTTAGATTGGAATGAACCTCAACTGAACGATGCGCTTGAATTGCTTCGAGATATAAAGGAAGAGTTTATTTCCGGTCGTCGTCGCTTCGGATTAATCGTGTTCGCAAAATCCTTAACTAATGCAGATGAAAATGCACAGGCTGTTTATGGAGACATCCATTCATTCCAGCCCCAGGATGTTAGCACTCTATTTGTCGATAGTTTTGGTGCGGAATTTGATCCGGAATTGTGGGCGTGGAAATACCAAGCTGATAAGGGTGTCTGCGTTGTGGCAAGAGAGTTCGAGGGTGGCGAAATCGTTTCTCATTATGGAGGCGCACCTCGAGACATACTCTATTTCGGCCAACCTTCATTGGCGTTGCAGTCTTGTGATGTGATGGTTGCGCCAAAGTTGAGGCGCCACTATGGCAAAAAGAGTTTATTTTTTAAGACCGCAGCGACTTTTTTAGAACGGGAAGAAGGCAATATTGCCAAGCATTTGCTCGGCTTTGGTTTTCCGAATCAAAGTGCGATGAATATTGCGTTGCGTCTTGGCTTGTATGAGAAAACAGATGTTTTTGTGGAATTGGCATTCATTGCCTCTGACACTCACGAAGATGAATATGAATTTGAAGACATCGACATTACAAACCACACTCATACCCAGCAGCTTGATGAGTTATGGGAGCAAATGAGTTCGGGCTTCGATGAAGGCATTATTGGATTGCGGAATGCCAACTATTTTGACTACCGATATTTTCAACATCCGTTCGCCGCAAGGGGGTTATTAACCCGTAAGTTTATTCGCGCGAAGACTAGTGGCGAAATGATTGCGGCAATTGTTTTGAAAGATCATGAAGAGCAACGTTTACTTTTGGACATCGTAGGCCCGCTAGACCGCCTGCCTGTGCTATTGCAGTTGGCCAACAGTTATGTGTCAGTGCAAGAAGAGAAGGCTATGAAATTTTGGCTGACCAAAGGGTGGCTGGATAAGCTGGAGACCACAGGCTGCGCTGTGAATGAATTGGGGATTGAGATACCCTGTAATAGCTGGAATCCTGGGCCCAGTGCCGATGTGTTGTACGGAAAATGGTGGCTGACGGCGGGGGATATGGACTTCGTTTAACTCAACAGATTTCGGCCTAAACCATTTAGCCAAATCAATTTAGAAGAATTAATAAAAGAATTGATTAAAAGAATAATCACCAAGACCTCAGCAGAAATAAGGAAGATCAGTTTTAACCATGAGTGCTAATAATATTTATAACCAAGACCTGGATATGAATCGGGCTAACTATGCTGCATTGACCCCACTTACATTTTTGGAGCGTGCCGCGAGTGTGTATCCCAACCACACATCAATCATTCATGGCGATACTAAATATAGTTGGTCAGAAACTTATCAGCGTTGCTGCAAGCTCGCGTCTGGTCTCGCAAAGATGGGAATTGGAGAAGGCGATACTGTTTCGTTTATGGGGGCCAATACTCCTGAGACTTATGAAGCACACTTCGGAGTGCCCATGATCGGGGCCGTATTGAACGCATTAAACGTTCGCTTGGATGCAAAAGCCATCGCGTTCATTTTGCAGCATGCAGAAACGAAAGTGTTGTTCACCGATAGAGAATACAGCGACACCATTAAGGCGGCGCTCGATCTCGTGCCCAATAAGCCGGTAGTGATAGATATTGATGATCCTTATTTTGAGGGCGGTGAGTTGTTAGGAGATCGAAACTACGAAGACGTACTCGCTACTGGTGATGATGACTTCAGATGTTTCCAGGTGGAAGATGAATGGTCTGCGATCAGTTTGAATTACACATCAGGCACGACTGGGGATCCTAAGGGCGTGGTGTTTCATCATCGCGGCGCATATTTGGCAGCGGTATCTAACGTGTTGAGCTGGGACATGGTTTCCCATCCAGTGTATTTGTGGACCTTGCCCATGTTCCATTGCAACGGATGGTGTTGGCCGTGGAGTTTGGCGGCGGTGACTGGTACGAGCGTTTGCCTGCGTCATGTTCGCGACGAAGCTATTTTTGATGCGATCAAACAGCATGGCGTGACCCACTTCTGTGGAGCGCCCGTTGTATTGAACACATTGATTAACGCGCCTGATGAAATGAAGCAGGGCATTACCCAGAAAGTACGGGCAATGACGGCTGGCGCTGCACCACCTGCTGCAGTAATAGCTGGTATGGAGAACATGGGAGTTGGTGTAACTCACGTTTATGGGCTCACCGAAACATATGGTCCCTGCGTGGTGTGTGCTCCTCAAGCAGAATGGGAAACCATGAGTGTCGATGAGAAGGCGGAGATGCTAGCTCGCCAAGGCGTTCGTGGTCCTTTGCAGGATGAAATGATGGTGGCTGATCCTGAAACCTTGCAACCAGTTCCGAAAGACGGCAAGTCCATGGGTGAGATATTCATGCGTGGCAACATGACCATGAAAGGCTATTTGAAAAACCCGAACACAACCCAGGCTTCCTTTGATGGAGGGTGGTTTCACTCCGGTGATTTGGCTGTGTGGTATGAAAACGGCTACGCCCAAATTAAAGATCGTTCGAAAGACATCATTATATCTGGCGGGGAAAACATTTCGTCTTTAGAAGTGGAGTCTGTGCTGTTTAAACATCCTAAGATATTGGAAGCTGCTGTAGTTGCCAGCACCGATGAGAAGTGGGGAGAAGTCCCTTGCGCCTTCGTCAGTTTAAAAACTGGGGAAGAGATGGATGTTGAAGAGTTAATTGGTTACTGCCGCGAAGAAATGGCGGGATTCAAAATTCCGAAGAAAGTCGTGTTTGGTCCAATTGATAAGACCAGCACCGGTAAAGTGCAAAAGTATTTGTTGCGAGAAAAGGCTGAGAAAGTTGAGCTCGCAGTCAAAAAGTAAATTGTTTAACTATTTTTTAAATTGAAAAACCTGCAATGACTAAAACGTCTATTAAAAGACGAAAGGAGAACTCATGAAATCCCTGTTAACAAAAACTGCTGTTGCCATTGCTTGCACATTTTCACTGCAAGCGTTTGCGCAAGACATTCCTGAGACCGTTACTGTGACTAGTTCTATCTTCGAGCATCACGGCATGGTTCCGGAGGAAAATTCAGCTTATGGAGCTAACACGTCAATTGATTTGAGCTGGTCAAACTTGCCAGCCGGCACGCAATCTCTCGCGCTAATCTGCGACGACCCTATTGTGGTTGAAATAGGTATGATGGAATCGCCTTTTGTGCATTGGGTGGTTTACAACATTCCAGCTTCAGCTTCTGGTTTACCAGGAGGATTGGCTAGTGATGAGCAGATAACTGCGCCAGGTTTAGACGGAGCGATCAATGGACATAATGGTTTGCGACGTCCAGGTTACTTCGGACCTCGTCCGCCGGCCAACGGTACACTTCACGCGTATCACTTCCGTGTATATGCGCTAGACAGTGACTTAGACCTCGCTCCTGGTTTGAACAAAGATCAATTACTTGAAGCAATGGACGGCCATGTTTTAGCAACCGGTATGCTAATGGGCCATTACGAAAGAAAAGAATAAATCTTCGGTAGTATTCGTTGAAAAAATAAGCGGGTCAGGCGACCCGCTTTCAACTACTGAGGTAACGACTCAGTATCAAAGGAGCTTTGCAAGCTTTAGAAGTGCTCGATTATCTCGCCGACTACGGCGCCATCAGCAATTTTTAATTCCACTTCTCGATACAAGTGAATATCCCCTAGCACACTAGAGTTTGCATCGATTTCAATTTCTGGCGGTCGGTTACTGAAATCAAAAAACCGATCCCACCAGTGCCTTCTACCTTTAACAAGAATGTCGCCTTCGACACGGCTGCCATCCAACACTTCGATATCACCATTAGATGTTTCGATGTCGCCACCGACTTCCGTGTCACGCAATCGGACTCTTCCGTTTACCGTTTCAATGGAATCTTCAACCGTAGTGCCTGCACGAGTTGATATGCCTCCATTAACCGTTTCCAATGAATTTCTAACAGTTACTGCAGCACCAATGCTAATACCACCGTTGACGGTGGACGCTGAATACACATCAGCACCATCATCGATGTCGATTGAGCCGTTAACGGTAGACACTTTTTCCGCGCTAGCGCCTTCAGCTACTCGAATGCCACCATTGACCGACGATAAATCGCCAACCATTTCCTCTGAATCGACTGTTATGCCTCGATTGATTCGCGATATGTCGCGATTTTCTTCTGCTGCCACGTCGGTGGCGAATACATAGCTGCCCAGGAACATTACTAGTAGAGAAGCCGCTCCTAAGCGCAGTGAATGATTGAAAGCAGACATGGTTAAATCCCCAAATTTTAGTTACCAATACTGATCTACGAATTATTAAGAGCAATTAGCTTGCCAACTTTTTATATTCAATAAAAACAATAGCTTACGTGAACAGCGCTCGGATGTATCATGGCTTGAGTGGTTAAAATCGCCAATATGATTGGTGAGTTTGCCCACCGATAAACGCCGCTTTACAGGGTAGGTTTGATGGGTTAGCTTGCCGTGGCCCCGCCTATCAGAACAGAGGAATAGAAGAATGAAGAAAGGATTGCTGCAATCGCTCGCATTTGGTTTGAGCGTGTTGTTGTTGAACCCGGTACTTGCCCAGCGCAATGAGGTGCGAACAGACACTCATCGCTTTGTGGAAGTTTCCGACGGGGTTTGGCATGGCTCTGGTACCGGCACTGTTCATACTATGAGTAACGTGATGGTGTTGGTAGGTGCGTTCGATACCCTGGTTGTTGATTCACATGTCACGCCAGCTGCATCTCGCGCGTTACTCGACTCTTTACCCGCTATAACAGATAAGCCGGTGCGCTATTTAGTAAATAGCCACTATCACTTTGATCATGCCCACGGCAATCAGTCTTTTCCCGCAGGAATAGAAATCATTGGGCACGAATTCACTCGGGCGAAACTCAATGGCGACATCGGAAATGTGTTGGAGGAAAACACGTTCCGCAGTTATTCAGACCCTGTGCCTACTCTGGTTGCGAATCTTGAACGTCAGGTTGCGGCGGAGTCGAACCCGCAGCGGCGCAGTGAACTGGAAGAGAGACTGCGCGTTCAGACTGATTACATGAATGCCATTCCCGAAGTGCAGCCGACGCCGCCGAACATAACCTTAGAAAGCAAAATGACCTTGTTCCAGGTTGTTGAACAAGGTAGTCGTGAGATTCAACTACGACACTTTGGCCGTGCACATACCGGTGGAGATGTAGTGGTGTTTTTGCCGCAAGAAAAAATCGTATTCACTGGCGACATGATGCTGCCAGGATTGGCTTATATGGGTGATGGTCACGTGGACGAATGGCCAGCGAGTTTGGAAGGATTAAAGGGTCTGGATTTCGATTATTGGTTGCCTGGACACGGTCCCGTCATGGAAACCAAGCAGCCGATAGAAAATTTCCAAGCCTACTTGCGTGACCTGTGGTCGCGAACTTCAGCCATGCATCGAGAAGGTGTGGACTGGGAAAGAGCTGCAGAACAACTTGATATGACAGATCATGGCGCTAACTTTCCCCAGATTCGCGGACCAGGTGTGGATCCCAGAGCAGTAAGGCGCATGTATCAACTGCTAGATGAAAGATAGTTAGAAAATCTAGTGAGCTGGCACTACTCGGTTGTTGTTCGATATTTACATGAGAGTTGTGCCAGCGGTCACTGGTTAATCTAAAACTGGATAGCCTCTGACGTTAAACGGTTTGTTCGAATAACTATCGATTATCGCCTGCATCGCTGTGACGGCAGTATCCTGTCTGGCATTCAAGTGCCGATAGGAAGTGATCTGGGTCATCATGATGCCGATCATGTTCTCTACAGGGTCAGCCCAAAATATCGTTCCCCATGCACCACCCCAGGTAAAACTTCCCGGTGTGAGTGGTTCGCGCGCCGTGCCTGCGTCGGACAAAATTCCATAACCCAAACCAAAAGTGAATCCGGGTCCGCGCACCGAAATGTATTTATCACCAGTGTGATTGGAAATCATAAGATTCACAGTTTTGGGGCTTAAGAGTCTGATGCCATCGATTTCTCCACCATTCAGAATCATTTGACTAAATCGCCAATAATCAGCTGCAGTAGAAAACAATCCAGCAGTGCCACCATAGTAGTCAGAGCCAAAGAAAGGCACATCACTGTATTCAGGGCCGCGAGATAACTCAATGGTTTGAGCTGGACCAGTTGGGCTATAAACGGAAGCTACCCGATGACGTTTGTCATCAGGGACAACATAAAAAGTATCTTCCATGCCCAGCGGATTAAAGATTCGTTGTTGTAAAAAATCCTTTAGCGGCATGCCCGAAATGCGCTCAACCAGTAATGCGACATAATCGGTGGAGCTGCCGTATTGCCAATCATCACCTGGATGAAAAGCTAACGGTATTTCCGCTCGATTAACTATGGTGTCCTCTAAATTGTCCAGGCGTGCAAGCGATGCAATTTCGGCCTCGCTGAGAAATTCACGGGCCGGATCGAGGCCAGCTGTGTGAGTGAGTACGTGTCTTACTGTAATCGGTCGCACCGGTGGTACGCGGTGAGTTCCGTATTGGTCTTGCACGATAACTTGCTTGGCAGCTAATTCGGGAATCCAGTTTGTAATCGGATCAGTAAGCAGAAAATGGCCTTCTTCGTACAGCATCATGAGTGCGGTTGAGACTACTGGCTTCGTCATCGACATGATGAAGAAGATGCTGTCATCGGTCATGACCTGCCCATCTTCTTTGCTGCGCCAACCTTGGGATTCGTAGTGAATAATCTCACCGTTGCGAGCGATCAAGGACACCGTTCCAGCTAATTCATTTCTGTCGATATAGCCTTGCATGGCCGCAGAAAATCGATGCAGCCGTTCAGATGAAACACCCTGGCTTTCCGGTGTCGCCATTGGCAAGCCATTGGCCACCGCAAAGGAAGTTAGAAAGCTAAGGCAAAAGAACAGGTGCAGTTTTGAGCGGGAATTGAAATAGGAGCGCGGCATGATGGACCTCTAATTCTTGTTGTTCTGAGCAGTATAAATGAGCCACTTGAGAATTGACCAGCCTGATCGAATCCTTCATCCTCACAGCCTTTTGTGGCGGAATTACGTAATGAGTGAAGTAGACGAGCGGCCGATTTTTATGCGTCCAGGACATAATGCTGGTGATCTCGTGGAATCCACAAAATGGACCGTATTAAAGGAAGAGCGTGGTCTGGTAGCAGTGGAAGCACATTTGCCGGATCATTTAATGAATCCAAGAAAGCAGTTGTTTGGTGGATTTACTGGAACCTATGTCGACATGATTTCGCTCTACGCCTGTCGCACCTTATTCGATAAAAACTCTGATTTCCTGTGGTCTGCAACAGTGAACATGCGAATCGATTATTTGGCGCCAGTGCTGGGTCCGCGATTTCGAATGAGTGGTGAAGTCGTAAACGATGGGCGGAGTACTTGTTTAGTCGCAAGTACATTCACTGACCTGGATGGCAACAAATTGGTGTACGCTATCACTACCTTGCGCAAAAACACTTAGTTAAAACAAGAATCGTAGGTTGTATTCATGTCTGATGATCTCCCCAAGATTCGACACAAACAATTTGAATATAGCCCTTTAGTGCATGGTGTTTATCGTGGGCTATGGTGTGCGGCGCTGCCGATGCCAATGCTTGGCATGGAAGTGGCTATTAGCTATTTCCTGATTTTGGTTTTTCTCGGTGTCGGACTAAGACCGCTACTGGAGCTAACTGGACTCTATCGTCTTATAAGTCATGTGTTGGTGATCATCGAAGAAAAAGCCGATGCTAAATTTCTTAAGCAGCGATCAGAGGAAATAGATCGAAAAATGCGCGATGACAAATATCGCAAACGACGCTTGAAGCATCCTGATTTACCAAAGCACTGGTAATCAACTGTCCATAACGAAAAAGGCAAGGATACTATCCTTGCCTTTTTGTTTTGTCTTGTGAAAAACGATAGTGCTACATGTTGTAGCCTTTCTCATCATGGTCAGCAATATCCAAACCTTGCTGTTCTTGTTCGCCGGTCACACGCAAACCATCGGTAAGCATGCCAACCAACTTCAGAAGCACGAAAGTCACAATCGCTGTGTAGATTCCGGTCGCCAGTATGCCGGTAATTTGCACCATGACTTGGGAGCCGATAGTGGTGCCTTCTGCTAATCCGTTGCCACTGAAAATACCGAGTTCCGCTGAAACTAGAATGCCAGCTAAGAAAGTACCGACGATGCCTCCGACGCCGTGTACAGGAAACACGTCCAGTGAATCGTCAATCTTCAAAGATTGCTTCAAGTAGGTAGTAGCAAAATAACAAACCACTCCACCACTCAATCCGACTATTAATGCGCCTGCGGGTCCTACACTGCCTGACGCTGGAGTGATTGTGGCGAGACCAGCCACCATTCCAGTAATTGCGCCAAGACCGCTGGGCTTGCCGAACTTGATCCATTCAATAGCCATCCAGCTCAGTGCACCTACTGCGGCAGAGATATGAGTGACAAACAGCGCCATACCGGCTGCACCATCTGCGGCCAATGCGCTACCCGCGTTGAATCCAAACCAGCCTACCCACAACATGGCGGCACCGGTAAAACTCATGGTGAGATTGTGGGGAAGAGTAGAAGAGGTCAGGAAGTCTTTTCTTGGGCCCAAGATTAATGCCGTAACTAATGCAGCTACACCGGCTGTGACGTGAACTACAGTTCCGCCAGCGAAATCGATTAGACCCATTTGGCCTAACCAGCCACCACCCCAGACCCAATTTGCTACCGGGAAGTAAACAACGAGGGTCCACAGGCTGCAAAACAGCAACATGGCTGAGAATTTAATCCGTTCCACGAATGCACCCACGATAAGTGCAGGCGTGATGATGGCGAATGTCATTTGAAACGCAGCAAACACAGTTTCTGGCAATCCGCCCGACACTGAATTGATATCAACGCCAGCGAACAGTGCTTTGCCTAGACCGCCCCAATAGGCTGACTCGGAAGGGCCAAATGCGATGCTGTAACCAACCAGTAGCCATAAGACGGAGATTGTTACGGCGATAGCGAAACATTGCATCAGAACTGAAAGTACATTCTTGGTCCTCACTAACCCGCCATAAAATAGTGAAAGACCAGGCAAGGTCATAAATAGTACTAATGCGGTTGAAGTCAGGATCCAGGCAGTATTAGCACCATTGATTTCTTCTTGGGCAAAAGCAAAGGAAGGGCTTAGCAACAGCGATGTGGCAAGCAGAGGTTTCATTATTCTATTTATAGTGATCATGCTTATGTCCTTTAGAGCGCGTCGTTGCCGGTTTCACCCGTTCTAATTCGAATCGATTGTTCCAGGGCAGTGATGAAGATTTTGCCGTCACCAATCTGACCAGTACCAGCTGCCTTGCAAATCGCTTCGACTGCTTGATCAAGCAATTCGTCGGCTACCGCAATCTCCAATTTCGCTTTGGGAAGAAAGTCGATGACATATTCAGCTCCCCGGTAGAGCTCGGTATGACCTTTCTGACGGCCAAATCCCTTTACTTCAGTGAGTGTCATGCCACTCACTCCTAATTCTGAAAGTGCTTCACGCACGTCGTCGGCCTTAAACGGTTTGATGATTGCCGTAATAAGCTTCATTTTTTTCTCTCCTGCATTGGATTGGGTCGAGCCTTGTTGCGCGGACTAGATTTATTCTGTGCTGCAATGCTTAGTGCCATATCGAAAAACAGGTTCTAAACACGCAGCGATTATCGCCGCCAGACTTGCGAAAAACTTTACCACGCTGCCACCTAAAGCACCATCAAGGAGCGAATTTCTGCATCAAAATTGAATGGCTGACTCGACAATGAACCAACTTGGTGCAAATTGTACTGTTGTGAAGAACGAACAGTTGGGTAAATGAAATTTTTGGAGAATCGGAGATAAAAAATAGGGGGCTAATGTTGTTAGGGAAGGAAGGAAGAAGATCAACATTAGCCCCCTTAGTGGGGAGGGACTGCTTATGCAGCTACGCGCTGCTGAAGTCGGTTAACCGACTGAATTAGCGGGAGCATCACGACGACAAAAATGCCGACATAACACAGACCCAATCCATTCAGTGCAGTTGTGATTCCATATACTTCGGCGATGTAGCCGAGCAATGGTCCAGTGACGATGAATGACAATCGAAACAGAAAACTCACGAATGAATTCGCTGTTGCTCGAAACTCACTGGGTACTCGTCGGTTCAGGGCATTAATCAGAATGACTTGATTCAAGCCGCGTCCAACGAATAATAAAAAGGCGATACCGATACCTATCCAGCCTGGAAGCCAGGCCATGCCAAATTGGCTGACAATTGGAAGTGCGCCAATTATGACCAGGGCGCCTGCTGCCCCTAGTCGACGCTCAACTGAGAAGCCGAATCGCATTGCGAGGGCAGCAGTTAAGCTTTGGGCACTCCACAGGATGCCAAACACCGCTAATGACAATCCTTGTGTTTCCCAGTAAGGCTGGATCAGCCAAATCACATTGAAAGTTGCAAGACTGTAGAGCGGCACTGCAATGACAATTTGTCTTAACACCACATCTGAATGAAAAAGGTGTCGCAGTATTTCAATGATTCGCACTCGGTCTTCGGGCAAGTCGCTGCGACGATAGGGTGGTTCGACGATAAACAATGCCAGTACCAGACACATCCACGCGGCAGCAGATTGCGCCAATATCATCAGATCAAATGAGATCATTGCTAATGCGCCGCCTACTAAGGCACCAAGCGCCTCAGCGATACATTTAGTCATTCCGAGATTTGAAATGCTCTTGCTATGCTCAGGACTTTCATCGGATTCCAATGCTTTTTGAGTGTCATACAACAAAGCGAGATCAGCGCCCGACAATAAACTGCTGCTAATGCCCAAGGTGATTTCAAACAACATCAAGCTGAAGAAATCATCAGCAAAGTTCAGCAGGAAATATCCGCATCCATGCACCACACTGCCAATAAGCAGCGCGTTTCGTCGGCCAAACAAATCAGCGAAATATCCAGAAGGTGCCTCGAGTAACACAATAGTCGTCGCAAACACTGCTTGCAGATAAAAAATCTGGGCGAGACTAAGCCCCTTTGCTGCGAAGAAAGGTACGATCACGGGTACGATCACCATGAAGCACTGGAAGAATGCCAGGCCATAGATCATTGGCTTGTTTCTGTGAAGTACTCTGTTCATTTTTCTATTGTTCATTTCTAAATTGACTGTTTACTTTTTTCAGGCACAGGTCGGCCTATACCCAAACCTTAAGTTTGAGTAGGAAAAACTCTTTGCAAAAAAAAAGACCTCTAGGTTCTTTGACTTAGAGGTCTTTTCTTAAAATCTTTTAGTAAGTGTTTTACTGTCAGAAAATTACTCCAAGCTAGTCCCCCAATTCATGCCCACACGCACGCAGAACTGATGGTCCATGAGGGCCACAGCTGCTGGGGTGTTGATTAGAATCGAATAAGTGTTCATTGTTCTGACTTAATTTAAATTTCTCGACGCGCGCATTGTACTCCCATTCGTTATTCGGTCAAGAAAAAACTTAAACAGCGGTGTGATTTCAATCACTTCGGTTGGTAGCGCTTTCCTCGATCAGTATGTATTCGAGTGATTCGCGTTTCTTAGCCCAATGGGACGCAAGCAGGGAACCGCTAATGTTGTGCCAAACACTAAACAGCGCGCCGGGTAACGCGGCTGTGGCGGAAAAGAATTGCAAAGCAAGTGCAACTCCAAGCCCTGAGTTTTGCATACCAACTTCAATCGCAATAGTGTGGCTTTGTTTTAAATCTAGTCCTAGCAAACGGCTTAGATAAAAACCGCCGGCTAAACCTCCGATATTGTGTATAACAACTGCAAGCAGAGTAAGTAAGCCGACCTCAATCAGTCGCCCACTATTGAGCGCAACTACGATTGCGATTATTAACAAAATCATCAGAATCGAAACCGTGGGTAAGTAATCCTTGATCTGACTTACTGACTCATTGGCAAAATGGTTCACCAATGTGCCAGCTGCTACCGGTAGAAACACCATCTGCAAAATGCTGACTAGCATCGACATCGAATCCACTTCGATAGTCTGCGACAAATAAAAAGAACACAGAAACGGTGTGGCAATCACACCGATCAAGGTGGATGTCACTGTCATGCTGATCGATAAAGCCAGGTCTGCTTTTGCCAGGTAGCTAATGACATTAGAGGCGGTTCCTCCAGCGCAACTACCGACAAGTACCATGCCAGCGGTCAATTGGCTGGATAGCTGAAGCATTGCGGACAGGGTCAATGCCAGTAATGGCATTAAGAGAAATTGCAGGACTACGCCAATAAAGACCGGTTTGGGATCATTGGCAATTCTCAAGAAGTCTTCTCGGGTCAGATTCAATCCCATTACGAACATAATGAGTGCCAAGAGTGGAACTATAAGGGCTTGCAGCTGGCTGAATCCTTCACTGAAGAAGAATGCCGCTATAGAAAGAAGCAGGGCCCAAAGCGGAAAGTTGGCGTTAAATCTGGTCATTAGAGCTGATATCGGATTTTTGCGCGCCAAGCTTACTGTATTCAGGCTTATTAAGCTTCGATTCAGGCTGAATCCCTATATTTGGACGATATTCACTGTAACCTTTCCCGCCGATTGGCGTCTTAGCAGTGAATAGCCTGGATCCTTCCTGCTCTATGGGTGGCAACCAGGGGACAAAGAACCGCAAAGCAAGAAATTGATAATTACCTTGGGGAACGAGCAAATGATTAAAAAGGCGCTTTTAGTAGTAATGGCCTTAGGGCTGACTGGTTGTTTGGTGACTGTGGACTCAGATTCGCGGCCCATCACCACTGTTTGGAATGAAGGTGAGGTGACGCGTTTGCAGATCGGACAGAGCGATCAGCAATTTGTCAGAAATTCCTTCGGTGATCCCGTCACAAAACTAAGTTATGCCGACGGCACTGAAATCTGGAAGTATCGCAATCGTTCAGAGAAGGACACTGAAGTAGGGTTGTTCCTGGTCTTTTCTGTAGACGTTGAAGAAGAAAGAATCGAAACCCTATCCATTGAATTCGTCGATGGAATAGTCAGCAACTATTGGGTTGAAGAAGATCGGTTCTAGGTAATCTGGCTGAGTAGCCGGACTGAGGTTTAGTCTGGCTGCTCTAGCGTACCCAGCCAATTTTCCAGTTCTATCCAATCGACCGCGAATATATGGGTCGCATTGGGCACCAGTGCAGCGTCAACTTTCGCACCCGCACTTTCCAAAATTTCCACATGAGAATCTAACTTTCGATGCCATCGAAAGTCATCTTTCTCGCCTATCCGCAAGTAAATCGGCAGACCCTCCAAATCTGAAAATCGCGTTTCATCCCAAATTCTTCCGGGAGTGGCTATCACACCTGCATACTGATTCGGTGCTTTAGCCGCCACTGCAAGAGCAGCACTGCCGCCACTGGAAATTCCCACTAACAAGGGTTTGCCTGGTGCGACGCTATGGCGTTCTCGCAACTGGCTGACCACGGTTGGAACGAGACTGCTGTTTTCTACAAAAAACTTGCGACCTTGATCTGCAATTGGGACGGCAATTGCCCAACCACGCGCCACCAACTCTCTGCCGAGCCAATATTGCGCTCGAGCCATGAATTCATCGTTGGAGCCACCTGACATGAAAACTGCCAGAGGAGGGGGAGTAATGCTGGTTTCAGGTTCGAACCACAGCACCCGAATACTCACCCCGTCTCCCAGAGTGAGCACTTCTTCCGCTGCAAATCCGCCCACCGGTGCCGTTAGCACCAGAAGCATGAAAACTGGAATTAAGAAATGGTCTCGCATGCTGAGTCTTCTCAGCCCCCCTTTGTAACGCACAAAGTATAGCAGTCGGGAATTGTCGCTACCCAGTGATGAGATGAATTGCCAGTGCTGCCCGGTGACTGTGGTGGTGATTCATAAGCTTGGTCATGGATATCCCGTCAAATGTAAGGGCTTCTTGCCTAAGGCAGTGACGGCGGGCGCTGTAGCTGGATAGAATGGGTAGAAAATACCCATTTTTTATTAGTCAGCCCTGTAACCTTTTCCCGACCACTCCGTCCTTAGAAACAAATGCAAGAACAATATCAGCAGGCTATAGCGCAGTACCGGCAGCGGATCTTTTCCTTTGCCCATTACAGCCTGCGCGCCAAAGAAGATGCGGAAGATATAACCCAGGAAGTCTTCATCAAGCTTTGGCAGAACTGGCAAAAGATAGACCACAGCAAATTGAATGCGTGGCTAATGCGAGTAGCTCATAACGCGGTAATTGATCACGTAAGAAAGAGAAAGAATCACGTTGAGAACACAGATGAATACGCCGAACCAGATGTCCAGCCAGCAGCTGATGAAGAAGTGCACGAACAGCTCGACAACGCAGCGTTCAAGCAGCAGCTAATGGAATGTATTCAAGAATTGGACGACCCGTTCCGCAGCATCATCATCATGCGTGATATTCAAGGTCAAAGTTATGCCGACATCCAGCATGGTCTGGATATGAGTGAAAGTCAGGTGAAAGTTTATTTGCACCGCGGACGCAGGAAGTTAAGAGAGAACTCGGATCTGCGTCGACTGTTTGATCTGATGGCAGGTCAACAAAGTGAAGGGCGCGGAAGCAGAGCAGTGAATATCAAAGTCGTTAAACCGGCAAGAGACAAGCAAGGTTAAAGTCATGTCTAGCAACTCCAGTAACAGCAGCAACGAATCACAATGCTATTTCGTTCAGCTCCAATTCGATTCCTACATGGATGGCGATTTGAGCGATACGCAGACAGATAGTTTTCTGCAGCACATCAACAGCTGTGACGAATGTGCGAAAGAATTTCGCTATGCACAAACAGTTCAGGATGGGTTATTAGACCTTCCACTTCTGGACTGTTCTGAAGCTACGTTGGATCAGATTTATGAATCTGCGAAGTCGGTAAATGCACCTGCCGTGTCTGAAGGGCAAAGCTGGTGGGCAGGCTTGGCTGAATGGTTGTCTGCTACTCCACCGTTAGTGCGCTACGCCTTTCCTGCTTTGGCGGTAGCTTTAATCGGTTTAATCACTTTGCCTCAGTGGCAGCCAAGCTCTAATAACCCTCCACAATTGGTGTCGGAGCCTTCGATTAGAGAAACCTTGCAAGAATCCTTTCAGGATTCTTTACCAGGATCATTTTCACAACCGCTTATGACAGCGGTTGAATATTCGCCAGCCGATATAGCGCAGGCGATGCAAGAATTGAATCTAGCGATTGAGTATCTGAACCAGGTTTCTCAACGTACTGAAGCGATGGTTGGTGATCGATTTTTGATTACGCCATTACGAGATAGATTAAATGTAAGTGATAGATTGAATGCTTCTTTCGAGCGCGTTCGGGTTGATGCCGATGATGAGTTGGCTGAAGACCAAATATTTTAAAGGGCCGCAGAGCTCTAATTGTATTACCCCTGCGAAATGCAGAGAGTGTTAAAAGCGAGGTAACGAAATGAAACTCTTTAAGTACTTTGTAATTTGTATCACGGCCGTTGTAGCTATTCCCATGGTTATGGCTGCTGATAATGGCTTGAGCAATCATCCGGGCTATGTCGACTTTTCTACATTGACTGACCGGGCGACCGGTGAGCCTACGGTAGAAATTAGTCTCAAAGCTCCGTTGTTGGCGATGATGACCAACCTCATCCGTGCCGAAGATGAAATGGCGGCAGACTTTGTGTCGAAGCTGTTGAATGTCACAGTTAATGTTTTCAAGAGTGAAGATATCGACGTAGACAATGTATCTGAGTCTATGGCTGAAATCGCAGACAACTTAGATGATCAAGGTTGGGATAGAGTGGTACGAGTTCGGGAAGATGGCGATCATGTTGATATCTATATGCGCCTCTCTGAAAGCGAAGATCTCATCCATGGCATCGCAATCATGGTGGCTTCAGATGACAACGAGACTGTCATGGTGAACATAGTTGGCGATATCAGCGGAAACGACATTGCTGCACTAGGCCGCCGATTTGATATCGACGAACTTTCTGATCTGGATGTAGAAGTAAATTAATAAGAAATTTCCCAGACATTAAAAAGAGAATCGTCATGAAACACGCGTTAATTATCGTATTGCTAGGATCGCTTGCCACCGGATGTATGTCCTTTAGTGATCGCGCCATGCGTCCGGTGCGCAACTCAATTAGCCAGCAGATGCCAGAGATTAGGCTGGAAAAAGAAATGGCGATTGCTTTAGGTGGCGGGATGTTTGATTTTCTCGACATCATTACCCTAAACGAGGCCGACTTGTCTGAAGTCGATCACCTACAGGTTGCGGTGTATCAAGTCTACCCTCGCGGTGACAACGCCAATTTCACTGATGACATATTCCAGGAATCACTTTTAGCCAAAGACTCTACGCTCACTTGGGAGAGAATCGTTCGCGTGCGCGAAGATGGTGAGCATGTGTGGGTGTTTGTCGGTATGGATTTAGATAAACAGTCGCTAGAAGCTGTTTCTGTATTCGTAGTTGAGAGTGAAGAGCTGGTGTTAATTAATATGGATGGGGATTTAAATGAGTTGCTTGAACACGCGTTTGAACCAGCTCGTGGCCATCCAGGTGCATTCTCATCAAGTTAACCGTTACTCGCTTACTAAGCTAACCTCTACTGCAACATTCTTGAAAGTAGGGGTTCTGCTCCTTTCATCGATCGCCCTTGGCACCAATACATTGGCTTCAGGAAAATAAGTCATCACGTTGCCCGCTTTTATGGCGCACGATGTTAGCACCAGGTCATTCATTTCTCCGGTACTGTTGTTTACTCTCACCCGATTGCCTTCCTGCCAGCCACGCTGCTCCATGTCTTCAGGGTTCATGAACAATACATCCCTGCGGGTTTGTCCCCGATAAACGTCTTCTTCACTATAAATAATCGTGTTGAATTGGCCTTCACTACGCACAGTAGTCAACGCAAATATGTTTTGATCAATATCTCTAGTGGATTCCAAGTCGAATCTAGGGGTGGCGAGTCGGGCTCGCCCAGTTGGCGTCCTAAACTTCGGCTCAGAAAAATGGCGCCCATTGATGTGAAACTCTCTCTTACTCTGATCAATGTTGTCTAATTCTTCGAAACCTGGAATGAGTGAGGCCACCGCTTTGCGGATAGAGGAGTGTTGTTTGAACTGATTAAAATCAAGTGTTTCCTGCGGAATGACTTGGGCAGCAATTTCCGTAATGATTTCAACTTCTGACATCAATTCAGCAATTCGATCGAATCCACCGTCACTGAGCCGTACATAATTGAACATCGACTCCTGGGTTGTGCCTTGCTCTTCTTCGTCTCTTACTCGAATAGGCAGGATTATGTTCTCGCCGTCAACGCCGTTGATATGGGTCTGATTCAAGGTAGAGTTGATCATTACTTTGAACGGAATATTGGATAGCGCGCTATCTGCGAAAGCACTGTCTGGGTTGGCTGCATAGAGATTGCCGCCGAGCAAAAACGCAACATCTACGTTTCCTGCAGCGGCCGCTTCTACACAGGCTAAGGTATCCATCCCGGTATGATCGGGTAACGAAACTGAATACTTTTCTTCAATCGCATCGAATACATGCTGTTTTAGAGCAGGGGTCAGGCCCATTGAGCTGACCCCTTGAACATTAGAGTGCCCTCGCAGCGGTAAGAGTCCCTTGCCTTCGCCTCCAATCATTCCTCGCAACAAAGCCAGAGCTGCGACTGCTTCGATGTTTTCTGTTCCGTTTCGATGATGGGTAAGTCCCATGCCCCAGGCGAATACACTGCGCTTCGAGTTACCGTATAGTTCTGCGATTTTTTTCATCTCTTCGCGAGAAACACCCGAGTGCTGCTCCAACGCGTTCCAATCACTCTGATCAACGGTTTTCAGATACTCTTCAGCGTTCTCGCAATGGGCTTGGATGAAGTCTTGGTCGATTAATTCTGCTTCGATTAAATGTTTCGCTATGCCTGTTAACAATGCGACATCGCCACCAACATGGGGCTGCACATAATGAGACGCGACATCGCCGCCGCCCGATATCATGGATTTGAAATTACTGGGAGAGGCAAATTTAACCAATCCGGCTTCGCGAACTGGGTTTATCACTACAACCTGACCACCGCGCTGGCGGCATTCCAACAAGACTTTGACAAAACGAGGGTGATTGGATGCAGGGTTTGCGCCTAACACGAAGATCAGATCCGCTTTGTGTAGGTCGGCATACTGAATAGTTGCGGTTCCCGTGCCAATGCTTGCATTGAGACCAACGCCGGAAGCCTGATGACAATAATAGGAACAATTATTGACGTGATTGCAGCCAAAGAGGCGGGCAAATAGTTGCAGAACAAAAGCAGCTTCATTCGAAGAACGACCTGACCCATAAAAGAAGCAACGTTCTGGTTGGCTGGCCTTAAGTTTATCCGCGATAAGTGTCAGTGCATGACTATAACTAATGGGTTGGTAAAAGTTTTCTCCCGCAGCCTTATGCAGGGGGTGGGATAAGCGTCCAAGGTCTTCTAATTGTTTTCCGCTTAATTGACGCAACTCATCTAAAGAATTCTCGGCGAAAATTTCTCTAGGTATTGGATCGCGAATATCACTTAACTGGGCTTGAATATTTTTATTACAAATTTCAATTCGGTTGCTGTACTCGTTATGCAAACCACCACGTTGACCCCCAGTGCCGAACGCGCATGCCTTGCAGGTATTCTTCGATCGCACGGCCGCGGCTAATTTGCGGGTGCCTACTTTATTAGCCGCACGCATCACATAATTGATGGCTTTAAATCCACCAGCGGTTGGTAACTTGGTCTGGTAAGGTTTGTCGCTCACGGTATCACTCTTCCAGTCCTAGAATTTCCATTCGCTCGCTACCCGCTACAGTGACTAATGTTCCGTCAATGGTAGTGAACGTGCGCTCCTGGAGTTGATACTTGTAGACTTGATAGCTAACGGGTTCTGCCTGATTCTCTCTATGCAGGTTAACTGTTAGCACAGTGTGATCATCCTGCCACTGAAAGTAATATAACCCCGCGCCGACTATCACCATTAATCCTAAGAACAGATAGGCAGCAATTTGAAAATCTTTCGCCAATTCAGATTTGGCTTTTTGGGTTTCCTTGCTCGTCGCTGTAGCTTCTGCAGACTCACTGAGTTGCTTTTGTCGCACATACAGATACGCAATGGCGATTACAGAAAGTGTGAGTAGTATTTTTCCAAGCATAATTAGTTGGCGGCCGGAATAGCTTCAAGATGATAGCAGCGGCAGCATCTGCTTCCTAGGCTGCTGTATACCAGCATTCGCCCAATATTCATGGGCCCGATATAATGCGTGATCTACTGAAAATGGCCGAAACTATTTTGGATAACACCGGTCATTTTTCTGCAACAGGATGGTTGTAAGTTTTAGCAATACGAACTGATATTGGAATCCCCGCAAGCCATGGCCGCTGACAATTCGACTCCTTATGTGCCAGCTGGCATGCCGCCGCTTGATCTCAGTGGGCGCAATACTTCCTATTTTGAATTCTGGCCGATGTGGTTGATGTATATCCCTGTGGTTGTGCAATGGCTATTGCTTTCGATTCGCTACCGATCACTCTCCTTGCCGCTGATTGCCAGTCCGGCGGTGCCTCTGTCGGGAATGGTGGGTGTGCCGAAATCAGCCGTATTCGATGCCGCAGGCAGTTCTGCCAGACGCTGGATATTGCCATGGCTAATTTATGAGGTGAGCGAGAAAGAGAAAGCTGAGCAAGCAGACGAGATCATTGGGCAGTTAAACCAAAAGCAATTTGCACTCCCTATAGTTGGGAAGCCAAACATTGGATGCCGCGGTGCAGGGGTAAAACTTCTCCACAATAAAAAAGAGTTAGAAGACTATTTAGGTGAGTTTCCAGTCGGCGGATCAATTCAATTCCAACAGTTAAGCCAATGGGGTGCGGAAGCAGGTGTGTTCTATGTGCGGTATCCCAATAGTGAAAAAGGTGAAATCACTTCACTCACGCTAAAATACACGCCTTATGTGGTAGGAGATGGAAAGAGCACTTTGGCTGAATTAATCGCCGATGATCCGCGCGCAGGTCAACTAACCCATCTCTACCAGGAAAGGCATGCAAAAGACTGGGCCACTATCATTGCAGCAGACGAACCATACCGATTGGTTTTTTCAGCTAGCCACTGCCGAGGTGCAGTATTCAGGGATGGAGAAGAGTACATCGACGATAGGTTGGTGGAATCTCTGGATCGAATTTTTGACGATATCCCGGGCTACCATTACGGAAGGCTGGACATTAAGTTCAACAACCTCGAACTCCTGATGGCCGGGAAAGAGTTTGAGATTATTGAAATAAATGGAGCAAGCTCGGAATCCATCAACATTTGGGATCGAAACGCCAGCCTGGGACAGGCAATTAAAACGCTGTTGCAGCAATACAGCACGCTGTTTAAACTTGGAGCCGCAAATCGCTCGCTAGGGCACAAAACCCCCGGCTTAGCAGCCTTATATAAAGCCTGGCAGTACGAATCAAAGCTAGTAAAACAATACCCACACAATGACTAATCCCTGTCGGCTGCCAATTAAGCCTCGTTTTATTGCCTCCCTCATCGAACGCGCCCTGGGTCTGCACACTCTAGGCAAAATCTATGATGAAACACCCAGAGGTCTGGACCCATTCAAGTTTTTGGACCACACCCTGGGCGCACTTGGGGTCAATATTGAAATTGAGAACCCTGAGATCCTGGAAGATATTCCGAAAGAGGGTCCAGTGCTTATTGTTGCCAACCACCCTCTCGGTGGTCTGGAAGGCATGGCAATTGCCAAGGTAATAGGTACGGTTCGACCCGATCTCCAGGTGCTGACAAATGAGTTATTGCGGCTAATCCCTGAACTCGCTCCTCTATTTATAGGGGTGAATGTGTTATCGAAAAACGCAGCAGCGGGCAATGTGGGAGGCATCAAACAAGTCCACAAACATCTGAAGAATGATGGCGCGGTTCAATTGTTTCCGGCAGGTATGGTTTCGGCTTACGAATTTGGGCAGGGCCGCATTCAAGATAGAGAATGGAACCGACTGGCAGGCCAGCTACTACAAAAGTATCAATGTACTTGTATTCCTATCCATGTCGGCGGAAAAAACAGCAGATACTTTTATGGAGCAGGAGTTATCCATCCTCGACTTCGCACCTTGTTATTGCCAAGACAGTTAGCGAACAAGCAAGGATTCACCTTACCGTTAAAACTTGGCCGTCCGATTCCGGCTAATGAGTTGCGTTTATTGAAGAGTCCGGTTGCGATTACTCAATACTTGCGCGTGAGCACTGATGCCTTGGCGCAACCACCAGAGAAAGAAATCTCCCAGCCAGCTGTGCAGGGCATTCAAGAAATAGATACAACTGCTTCAAGTTCTGAAATCAGTCAGGCCATCGCAGATCTGGAAGAATTCAAGTTGGTCGAACATGAAGAATTTGATGTGTATTGCTCGCCCTATGATCGTCTCGGTCCGATCATGGAGCAAATTGCTATTGCACGTGAGATTACCTTTAGAGCAGTAGGAGAGGGTACTGGTCTATCAAAAGACTCAGACGAGTTTGATCCACATTACCTGCACTTGTTTTTGTGGGACAAACAAGAGCAACGTATAGCAGGTGCTTATCGCGTTGGGCTGGTTGACGAAATTGTCGCCAAGCATGGTGTTAAAGGACTGTATAGTCGCTCACTGTATAAATACGACGAAGCATTTATCAAACAATTGGGATCGGCAATAGAAATGGGTCGTTCCTTTATTCATATTGATTATCAGCGTCGTCCGGTGTCCCTTAATTTACTATGGCGTGGGATAGGTCAGATTCTGGTGAAGATGCCCAGGTATCACACTTTGTTTGGGTCCGTAAGCATTTCACGGGAATATAGTGATCTGGCGCGTTCCCTGATAGCCGATACGTTGTTGACCAACTACAAAGCCAAAGAATTTGTACCTTTAGTGCAACCCATTACGCCTCATAAAGTTGAGAATCGGGTGTGGACTGAAGACATGTTGGCCGAGCTTGCTAACGTAAAAATGCTCGGCAAGTTAATTGGTCGTTGTGATCCCGGCAAAGCAGTACCAGTCTTACTTAGGCACTACCTGTCTCTCAATGGCAAGCTGGTGTGTTTTAACATCCATTCAGGATTCAACAATTCATTGGAAGGCTTGATCGTTGTAGACGTGAGAAAAACAGATCCCAAGACATTAACTCGATTCCTTAGTGCCGAAGGTCTGGCACATTTTATGTCGTTCCATAAGCTGCAGGATTCTGCCTAGGTATGGATAAGTTTGTCTCGATACTGCAGCTGTTGGGTGCTGTCCTGCTGGCGATAACCACAGCGGTGACAATCCATAATTTGTGGAATATCGCGTCAAATCGGCCTGACTCAATTTCCGTGGTTAACACCATAATTGGGCAAGGTGTGCTGATCGTGTGCCTTGCTGCATTAGCCACGGTGCTGTTCCGCAAAGGCTGGAAAGGCTTCAAAGCGGACAATAATCCCTCTGAAGGCGAGGATTCCTCGGCTACATAGCGCCTGGCAAGGCTGGTGATAGGGTCCCGCGCAGGAGTATAATCTCGCGCTTTTAACTGCCCGCTGGCCCCGCCATGATCATTTTTGACGATCCCAATCGATTCTCACAATTCCATCAGAATTGTGTGGCTACTATTGGAAAATTCGATGGCGTGCATTTAGGGCACCAGCTCATTCTGGACCAGCTTAAGGAAAAAGCTGACCAGCACAATCTGCCAGCGGTCGTCATATTGTTGGAGCCTCATCCGGAGGAATTTTTCTCCGGTGACCCTCAGCGCTGTCCTGCTCGACTCACGGTAGTTAAAGAGAAGCTAGAGTTGCTGGAAAGCTTTGGCATAGATTTCGTTTTTCAGTTGAAGTTCGATCAAGCCTTAAGCGAACTCTCTGCTGAGGCATATGTGCAAGACATCTTAGTGGATGGTTTGGGCATTACCTGCTTGATTATTGGAAATGACTTTCGCTTCGGCCATGGCCGGAAAGGTGATTTTAATCTGTTGCGAACGATGGGCGAGCAATTAGGATTCGATGTGGTCGAAACTGCTGCCTACGAACGTAATGGACAACGAATTAGTTCGACTTTTATTAGGGAGACGTTGCAAGACGCAGATTTCACTCTGGTCGAGCAGTTGCTGGGCAGACCTTATTCAATGAAAGGTGAGGTGCAGAGAGGACAGCAGTTAGGCACTGACCTTGGATTCCCAACCTGCAACATTAATCCTCACCGTCTCAATATTCCTTTGCATGGAGTGTATGCCTGCGAGGTGAAACTTGGAGACAGATATCACCAAGCTGCGGTGAACATTGGTTACCGCCCGACAGTAACTGAAAATGGTGAGGCATTGCTCGAGGCGCACATTCTCGATTTTGATGAAGTGCTATACGGCAAAACGATTGAAGTAATTTTTCGAGCCAAACTACGCGACGAAGTAAAGTTTGATGGACTTGAAGCGTTAAAAGATCAAATAGGCAAAGATGTAGAAGATACCCGGCAAGTGTTTCGTGCTACTGCGTAGCATGCCACTAATATGCCACGACAAGGAATTGAGATAAGCGCAGCAACCCTCATATAAAGCAAATGACCGATTACAAGAGCACACTAAATCTACCGCACACCGATTTTCCAATGAAGGCGAATCTGGCGCAGCGGGAACCCGCGATGCTAGAGAAATGGAATGATCTGGATATCTATCGTCGTATCTGCGAAAAAAATGCCGGAAAACCGAAATTCATCCTGCATGATGGACCTCCCTATGCTAATGGTGAGCTGCACCTTGGGCATGCAATCAATAAAGCGCTAAAAGACTTTGTCGTGAAGTCACGGCAAATGAGTGGCTTCGATGCGCCATACATCCCGGGTTGGGATTGTCATGGCTTGCCTATCGAACACAATGTCGAAAAGAAGAAGGGTAAGGCAGGACAAAAGATTTCATTCAGTGAGTTTCGCCAGGCATGCCGAGAATATGCGGCGACTCAGGTTGATATTCAAAAGCAGGGCTTCATCCGTTTAGGCGTGTTTGGAGATTGGGAAAATCCCTATCTCACAATGAACTTCGAAACTGAAGCCGATATTGTTCGCGCAGTAGGTAAGATCGTTGCCAACGGCCACTTGGTAAAAGGGTACAAGCCCGTTTATTGGAGTGTGGTTGGTGCTTCCGCTCTGGCAGAAGCCGAAGTTGAATACAAAGACAAACAGTCCTTCGCAATCGATGTGCGTTTTGCTGTTGCTTCTCGTGATGAATTCTTGGCGGCATTCAATGACGATTCACTATCGAGCTTGGAAACTCCTGTTTCGGTGGTCATATGGACTACCACTCCCTGGACCTTGCCTTCTAATCAAGCTGTTTGTCTGCATGCAGATTTAAGCTATGCCTTGGTGCAATGTGATTTAGGCTCGGGTGCGGAATGTTTGTTGCTTGCTGAGGACATGGTGTCAGACATCATGTCGCGCTACGGTGTAGAAAGTTTTGAGACATTGGCTACAGCTAAAGGATCGGCTTTCGAAAAAATGGGATTGCAACATCCTTTCGTCGATAAAGTCGTGCCACTTATTTTGGGTGAGCATGTCACAACTGAGGCCGGTACTGGAGCAGTGCACACAGCACCAGACCACGGCTTGGATGACTTCTATGTTGGTCTGCAATACGACATTGGGACATTAAATCTGGTAGACGAGAACGGAGTATTCTCATCCAATGCTGGACAGTTTGCTGGCGATCACGTTTACAAAGTAGATGAGAAAATCATCGAAGAGCTGGTTCAGCGCAACGCATTAGTCGCGCAAGAAACAATTACCCACAGTTATGCTCATTGCTGGCGTACCAAGACTCCGCTGATCTATCGAGCCACGCCACAGTGGTTTATCTCCATGACCGAGCGCGACCTTATTGGATCGGCATTGAAATCGGTTGATGGCGTTAAATGGATTCCAGATTGGGGTAAGGCTCGAATTCAACTAATGCTGGAAGGAAGTCCTGATTGGTGTGTTTCTCGACAACGTACCTGGGGTACGCCAATCACTTTGTTCATCGACAAAGAAACTCAAGAGCTGCATCCGCGCACAGCGGAATTGTTTGAAGAAGTTGCCCAACTTATCGAGCAAGGCGGCATCGATGCATGGTTCGATCTCGAGCCCAGCGATATCTTGGGCCAGGACGCCGATCGTTATGAGAAAGTCAGCGACACTTTGGATGTGTGGTTTGATTCTGGTGTGACTCATTACTCTGTTATGGAGAAGCGTGACGAGTTGGTGTATCCGGCAGATTTGTATTTGGAAGGTTCAGACCAGCATCGCGGTTGGTTTAATTCTTCTCTAAAGACTGCAATAGCCATGAATGGCACTGCGCCTTATAAAGAAGTGCTTACCCATGGATTCTTTGTTGATGCCGAAGGGCGCAAGATGTCGAAGTCCTTGGGGAATACGGTCGCTCCGGCAAAGATTTACCAGCAATACGGTGCTGACATCCTGAGACTATGGGTAGCAGCTACGGACTATCGTGGCGAAATGACTGTCTCTGAAGAAATCTTTAAGCGCGTTGCAGATTCCTATCGCCGTATTCGTAATACCGCGCGCTTCATGTTGGCGAACCTGAGTGGGTTTGAGCCGGAGAGTCATGCGCTGCCTGCTTCCGATATGCTTGCGTTGGACTATTGGATTGTTCGCCAATGCCAGTTGTTGCAACAGGAAGTTATCCAGCACTATCACGACTACAACTTTCTTAATGTGTACCAACGCATTCACAATTTTTGTGTGGTGGAATTGGGTGGCTTCTATCTAGATGTCATCAAAGATAGACAGTACACAACACAAACCGAAAGCCTGGCGCGTCGCTCAACCCAAACCGCGATGTATCACGTAGTAGAAATGCTAAGCAAGCTGATCGCGCCAATCCTGAGCTTTACAGCTGATGAAATCTGGCAAAACATTCCAGGAGAAAGAGCAGAGTCAGTTTTTCTCACCAATTTTTCTGAGAGTGAAGAGCAAATCGCAGAATCATCTTCTTTTTCCGATGCATTTTGGAATCAGGTGATGGCAGTTAAGACTGCTGTCAACAAAGAGCTGGAAGTAAAGCGCGCAGAGAAAACTGTCGGCTCTGGTTTAAGTGCTGAAGTTGATTTGTATTGTGATGACAACTTAAAGGAATTGTTGAATTCACTTGGCGAGGAGTTGCGCTTCGTTCTAATTGTGTCACGGGCCAATGTGCACGATAGCTCTGCGGCGCCCCAAGACGCGACAGAGACTGAAGTATCGGGTTTATCACTGACTGTCTCGGCATCTTCGTTTACAAAATGTGATCGGTGTTGGCACCACCGTGAAGACGTGGGTGCGACCGCGGCCCATCCAACACTGTGTTCTCGTTGCGTCTCGAATATAGAAGGTGAGGGCGAGCAGCGCTCAATCGCCTAATTTGGGATTGCCATGACAACCTCAGCTGATGTCGTGATTCAAACCGGTGCATACGTCGAATTGCACTTCTCCCTTTCTCTGACTAATGGGGACGTTATCGATTCTAATTTCGATGGCAAGCCAGCTGCATTCAAATTGGGTGATGGCAATATGCTACCGGGTTTTGAGTCTGTGTTGCTCGGTTTTAAATCAGGCGATGAACTGGAAGAAACTATCGCTGCCGATAATGCATTTGGTCAGCCCAATCCCGATAACTGTCAGCGCTTTGCAATTGCCAAGTTTCAGCATTTAATAGATGATGAGTTAATGCCTACTGAAGTGGGCAGCGTGGTTTCTTTTAAAGATCCCGGTGGGTTTGATATCCCTGGCGTCATTAAGGCCATAGATAGTGATGCGGTAACAGTAGATTTCAATCACCCCCTGGCTGGTAAAGATATCGTGTTTAAGGCGAAAATCATTTCAGTGCTAGAGCCGGAACAACAACCGCTTGAAATAAAACTTTAACAGCACTCCATAATCGTTTTGATTAGGCGACTCAATGGCTGAAGCAGCAACTACCAATCAACCCTCAATCAGATTAGCGAATCCGCGTGGATTCTGTGCGGGTGTCGACCGCGCAATCGATATTGTCAACCGCGCCTTGGATATTTTTGGAGCACCGATTTATGTGCGACATGAAGTCGTGCATAACAAATTCGTGGTCGAGGCTTTACGCAAAAGAGGTGCTGTGTTTGTGGATGAGCTTTCCGATATCCCGAACATTGATAGCCAGGGCCGATCGTCGATAGTGATATTCAGTGCCCATGGGGTATCTCAGCAAGTGCGAGAAGAGGCTGCAAAAAAGGGATTTAAAGTATTCGACGCGACTTGTCCTTTGGTTACCAAAGTGCATTTGGAGGTGATCAAGTTTAGCCAGGCTGGAAGAGAATGCGTTCTTATAGGTCACGAATTCCATCCGGAAGTCGAAGGCACTATGGGTCAGTATGATGAAAGCTCAGGTGGCAAGATTTATCTGGTGGAATCAGTTGAAGACGTGCAGAAGTTGGAAGTGCAACAGCCCGATCGGCTGTCATATGTCACGCAAACTACGCTCTCGATGGACGACACCTCTCGCGTAATTGACGCACTAAGAGAGAAATTCCCGGCTATTCAAGGCCCCCGTAAAAAAGACATTTGTTATGCCACGCAGAATCGCCAGGATGCCGTGAAGCAGATGGCCTTGGAGTGTGACTTGCTGTTGGTTGTGGGCTCTCCGAATAGTTCTAACTCCAATCGACTTAAGGAATTGGCGGAACGTCTAGGCTGCGATTCCTACCTTATCGATTCTGTGGATGACATAAAACCCGAATGGTTTGACAACAAATCCCGTTATGGCATTACCGCCGGAGCATCTGCTCCCGAAGTGCTTGTTCAACAGGTGGTTAAGAAGATGCAAGAGATGACCAGCACGCCGCCGGAAGAATTAGATGGGGTGACTGAAAATATTGTGTTTTCAATGCCAAAGGAGCTCCGCGTTTAGTGCCGCGCAAACAACCAAGCATCGATGATTTGTTACAACGCTTCGATGGCGAGGCCTCTAACCTTTTTTACGAAGTTTTCTTGATGCGGATCATCGATGAGTTAGAGCAACCATCGGTTGCGGAGATTCGCGCAGCTATCGCTAAACTCGCGAATGGGAAATTTGTTCGATCAGAAGCTTCGGACAAGCAATTAATCGGTCGCATGGATACAACATTCGGGCTAATTGATTGTGTCGGAGGAAGCGGATTGGAAAAGCGCTTTCGAGTAAACGGTAAAGGCAGGTCCCTACTCGAACGCTCGACAGAGCAAGTAATTAAACCAATACTGAAAATCTTAAGTTAGAGCTGGCTCGTCAAAGCAGATTTAATTGTTCCAACTTTCCTTGCAGTGCGTGCAAGGATCCATTCATGTCTTCTTGTTTCTGCTTTTCTTTCGCAACTACATCGTCCGGTGCGTTGTTTACAAATTTCTCGTTCGACAATTTTGCGTTAACACCTTTCAATGCGCCTTCCAGCTTGGCAATTTCCTTGTTTAAGCGTGCACGTTCGGCTTCAACGTCGATCAGTCCTGCTAGCGGTACTAATACTTCGATGTCACCAACCAGCGCAGTCGCAGCGGCAGGAGATTCTTCACCATCGGAGATCCAGTCGATAGACTCCAGTTTGGCGAGTTTCTGTAAAAAGGGGCGATAGTTTTCTAGCTTGTCCCGATCTTCGGCAGTACCAGCTTGCAATAATACATTGATAGATTTGGCGGGAGACACATCCACTTCACTTCTGATAGTTCGAATAGCAACGATAATCCCTTTAAGCCAATCGATATGATCTTCAGCTTCTTCATCCAGTGCATTGGCATCGAACAGTGGATAAGGCTGCAACATAATACTGTCACCAGACAGATTTAACTGCGGCGCAGCTTTTTGCCAAATCTCTTCGGTAATGAATGGCATAAAAGGATGCAGCAATCGCAGGCTGCCTTCTAAAACAGAAAGTAAAACGTAGCGCGTAGCGGCGGCAGCATCGGGATCAGCGTCTTCGTTCCATAACACTGGTTTCGATAACTCTACATACCAATCGCAATACTCATTCCACACGAACTCATGCAGGGTTTGCGAAGCGATATCAAACCGATAGTTTTCCATCGCCTCGGCCATAGTTTGAGCGGTGCGTTGAAACCGACTCATGATCCAGCGATCTGCTACAGAGAGCTGATCTGGTGATGGAGCTGAAGCAACAGGCTTATCTTCTGTATTCATGAATACATAACGAGCTGCGTTCCAGATCTTGTTGCAAAAATTTCTAAACCCTTCCATTCGACCAATATCAAATTTGATATCACGTCCCGTCGACGCTAAAGAATAAAAGGTGTAGCGCAAAGCATCGGTTCCATATCCAACAATACCGTCTGGAAATGAATCTCTCGTGTGCTTTTCGATTTTTTGTTTAATATGTGTCTGCATCATATCTGCAGTGCGTTTTTCGACCAGCTCATCCAGGGAGATACCATCGATTAAATCGATGGGGTCCAGAATATTGCCTTTAGATTTCGACATCTTCTGGCCATGCTCATCACGTACTAATCCTGTGATGTACACTTTCTTGAAAGGGATTTCGCCAGTGAACTTTAGGGTCATCATGATCATTCGAGCAACCCAAAAGAAAATGATGTCGAACCCAGTTACCAAAACGTCAGTCGGATGGAATCGATCGAAGTACTCGCGATCATCTGGCCAACCGAGAGTTGAAAAGGTCCATAATCCGGAAGAGAACCAGGTGTCCAAGACATCCTCGTCTTGGCGGAGTGCTAAATCGTCTGCCAGTTGATACTTCTCACGTACCGCTTGTTCATCAGTTCCAACATAGACATTGTCTTGGTCGTCATACCAAGCAGGAATGCGGTGTCCCCACCATAATTGGCGGCTAATACACCAATCTTGAATGTTGCGCATCCAGGCGAAATAGGTGTTTTCCCAATTCTTGGGCACGAATTCAATGTCACCATTCTCCACCGCTTCAATTGCAGGATCGGCCAGTGATTGAATAGACACATACCATTGATGTGTGAGGTAAGGTTCAATGACAACGCCGCTGCGATCGCCGCGCGGTACTTTTAACTTGTGTGGTTCAATCTTGTCGAGCAGGTTTGCTGATTCCATGTCAGCAACAATTTGCTTGCGCGCTTCAAACCTGTCCATGCCTTGATACGCTTCAGGAGCTTCATCGTTGATCTTTGCGTCAGGCGTAAAGACGTTGATGATTTCCAGATCATGGCGTTTGCCCATTTCATAATCATTAAAATCATGAGCTGGGGTAATTTTCACGCACCCGGTACCAAATTCACGATCCACATAATCATCGGCGATAATAGGAATCCGCCGATTAGTTAGAGGCAACAAGATGTCTTGGCCTATTAATGCTTTATAGCGCTCGTCATCTGGATGTACGGCGACTGCGGTATCACCCAGCATGGTTTCTGGTCGTGTAGTGGCCACCGTGAGATGCCCGTCTCCATCGGCCAATGGGTAATTGAAGTGCCAGAGAAAGCCATCTTCTTCTTCTGAGATTACTTCCAGATCAGAAATTGCCGTGTGCAATTGCGGGTCCCAGTTAACCAGTCGGTTACCTCGGTAAATCAATCCTTCGTCATAAAGATCGATGAATACTTTCTCAACTACTGAAGAAAGTTGTTCATCCATCGTAAAGCGTTCTCGCGACCAATCGAGAGAAGAGCCCATGCGTCGAAGTTGTTGGGTAATGATGCCGCCAGATTCTTCCTTCCAATCCCAGACACGCTCAACAAATGCTTCGCGACCGATTTCTTGACGGCTACTGTTTTCAGCATTGAGTTGTCGCTCCACAACCATTTGCGTGGCGATACCAGCATGGTCTGTTCCTACTTGCCACAGTGCTTGGCGACCCAGCATGCGGTGATAGCGGGTGAGGGCGTCCATGATGGCATGTTGGAAGCCATGACCCATGTGCAACCTACCCGTTACATTAGGTGGAGGGATCACGATGCAATAGGGATCACCCTCACCTTGCGGAGCGAAATATCCGCGTTCTTCCCAGGTGCGATACCAATGATCTTCCAATTGCTGTGGTTGGTAGGTTTTATCCATGTTGTGGAGTGACTGATCCGCTAAAAAAGGCGCAAGTATACATGAAGTGGCTATTGCGGATGGAGCGGAATGTCCTTATTTAAAGCTTGTGGGTTTCAGGCTGGTAGCCTTGGGATTGATAGAATCGGTAGTTCACCCGGCCCGCCGCCAAGCTATCCTGGTCGGCAGTAAGAATTTCATTGATACGCTTAAACTGGGCATGCTGCTCGCAGGCATTAGGATGCAGATTAATTAGCACGTCAGTTGCGAACTTGGGCGCCTGCTTTAAACATAAAACAACCGGAGTTGATTCAGCTTTACTATCGCTAGCAGGGACATGGGGAATAAAGCTAGCCGGTTTAAACTGCCACAATAAATCATCAAGCAGAGTTTGTTGCGACTCACTCTCCGACAATATCGTAACTTGATGACCAAGTGCGACAGCTTTTTCACAAAGCCTACAGGCGAATTGCAAGCGGCTCGATTCTTCCTCGCTACTCAGGGTATAAAAATTTACTTGAGTCACTATCAGGGCTTTTGTTTGCTTAAATATTGCATTAGCAGTCCTACCGGTCTGCCAGTCGCTCCTTTTTGTGCTCCTGAATGCCAGGCACTGCCAGCAATATCCAGGTGAGCCCATTTCATTTTGTCGGTAAATCGAGACAGGAAACAGGCGGCGGTGATTGTGCCTGCCCTTGGTCCCCCGATATTGGCTATGTCCGCGAAATTGCTATTCAGTAGGCTTTGATATTCATCCCAAAGCGGTAACTGCCAGGCTCGATCCAGTGATTCCTCGCCGCATTCCAAAATAGATTCCGCGAGTTTGTCATTATTACTTAACAGTACATTGGCATGAGAGCCAAACGTTGCTACCGCGGCGCCAGTTAACGTGGCGATGTCGATAATACTTTTAGGCTTAAACCGTTCGGCATAGGTTAAAGCGTCACACAAGACAAGTCTGCCTTCAGCATCTGTGTTCAGAATTTCTATCGTTTTGCCCGAAAGGCTGGTGACGATATCTCCAGGTTTTGTCGCTTTGCTGCCAGGCATATTTTCGGCAGCAGCAACAATACCAATGATGTTAGCTGGGAGTTTGAGCTCGGCAACGCAACCCATGGTGGCGACAACGCTGGCAGCACCACACATATCAAATTTCATCTCATCCATGGCGGCACCGGGTTTAAGGCTGATGCCCCCAGTGTCAAAAGTAATACCTTTACCAACAATGATGTGAGGCTTGCTGTTTTGTTTGCTGCCCTTGTGTTCGATCACAATGAGCTTTGCCTCTTCAGCAGAGCCGGCTGCAACTGAAAGCAGAGATCCCATCCCCATGCGTGACATCTGTTTTTCAGATAGCACTTTCGTCGTAAGACTTTTATGACGTGAGGCTAATTCCTGTGCTTCATTCGCCAAGTAGGTTGGCGTACAAATATTGCCTGGTAAGTTACCTAACTCTTTCGCACGATTGATCGCCTTGCCGATGGCAGCACCGCGCTTTAGTCCGTCCTCCAGTTGTTTTCGCTGCGCTTTAGCAACAGGGCTTAGGGAGACGGCCTTTACAGCAACCGCTTTGCTCTTCTTGCTTTTAGTTGTGTCATATTTATAGCAAGCATCTTCAATTTCTTGCGCAACTCGAGCACTAAGCCAAGCTGCATCACGGGATTTCGGTACGATTTCGCTGGTAGCGATGTGAATTTGAGGGGCAGGTAATTTGCTGACTGCTTTTGCGGCGGATTTCAGTAATTTGCTACATTCCTTTGCTCCGAATCCTTTGCGTTCGCCGGCACCAACTACCATCAAGCGTTTACAAGCCAAGCCATCTGGTTCGAACAACAGTTGAGTTTCCCCCAGCTTGCCACTGAAATCTCCTGATTTAATCAGGCTAGTCAGTGCTTTACTGCTTGCAGCATCTAGTGACTTAGCTTCGCCGGTTAAAGCGCCTTTGCTCCATACTGGGATGACTAAACAATCAGCGCTTACATTTTCAATGGCGCCGCCTTTGATCGCATACTTCATGGGTATTTCTGTTCCTCGTTGAATTCGGTAGGCAGGAGTTTAGGAAGCGACAATCCTAAAGATATTCAATGAGTTAAGCAAGAATGACCACAATGCATTTAGGAATTTGCCAACAGAAATAATTTTGTACTACATTCTGCGGCGGCGGATCGAACTAAAGACTGAAATTGTTGTCTGACTCAGCTAAGCATTACCCACAATAAAAGGCAGTATCATGGCGAGAGTAAAAATTAACCAGCCTGAAGATTTCGTTTTTACTATGGAGCGCCTGGTCGGGATCAGTGATCTCAACTACGCGAAACACCTCGACAGTGTTCACATGGTGCAGATTCTGCACGAAGCCCGCCTGCAATTTCTGGCGCATCTAGGATTTACTGAAGCCAATGTTTTTGGTTTGGGTGTGGTAGTTACCGATCTCGCCGTGGATTTCCGCTCTGAATCTTTCGCTGACGACCGACTGGTTATTAATGTCGGGCTGGATGATTTCAATCGCTACGGTTTCGATATCTGCATGCAGGTTACCAATAGCGCTTTGGAGAAAACGGTGTGCGAAGCAAAGATGGGAATCGTATTCTTCGATTTCGACAAACACCAAATTGCTGAGATACCCGCTGCGTTTACTGCATTGCTTCAGCGTCAAGCAGATCGAGCAGACAAAGTAGCTTAGATCTTAATTCTCTTCAGAACGGCCGGTGTGAACGCGGCACCAACACGACTTTGGTGCCACTCAGTTTGTCATGCAAAGCATCTCCATGCTTGTCGAAATATAACCAGAGATAACCAATTCCCAGCGCAAAAAATGCGGGCCAGGCCAGCAAGAATCGCTTCAGTGCGATAAAGATTGTTACCAATTCGTTCTCATTGGTGATGAGCTTCAAACGCCACGCGATCATGCCAAGTGTCTGGCCGCTTCGAATCCAAAAGTAACAATAGAAACCGAAACAACTTCCCAACATGAGTGTAAACAGCACGGCATCCTGAACTGGATTTGTTTGCACTTGGCCATCGACCACTTGATTGCTGTCTACCCCGAATGCAAATTGCACGATGTAGCCGAGGAGCATCCAAATTGCGGCCACCAAAAATGCGTCGTAGAGCAGTGCTGCTAATCGGCGCCACAAGCCTGCTCGAGGGTAGTCTGCGACGGATTCCGCTGTCTGCGAGTTGTCCAATGATGTATTCCGAGTTCTCTGATTGGTGTGGCTGGCGCGTGGAGGCGGCAGTATATACCGACTATTATCCTGGCCAAACCAGCAAAAACCGCTATCTGCGCTGAATTTGGCTGGTTTTGGCGAAGTTTAAGGCAAATACGGTTATTTCTTGTGACACAGACTATTTGTTAGAATGCCCGGCCCTCGCGGAGACGGACTCTGCGGTATAGAAAAGCTACAGGCTTCATGAAAAAGCTTAAGAAGGACTAGCGATGAATTCGGCAACCCCAGCTCGCCATATCCAATTAATGGATACAACCCTGCGAGACGGTGAGCAAACACAAGGTGTTTCATTTTCTGCTAATGAGAAAATGAACATTGCCCGCGCACTTCTGCAATCACTGAAAGTTGATCGCATTGAAGTAGCATCTGCTTGCGTGTCTGAAGGAGAGAAGCAAGCTGTGTCTGCCATTTGCCAATGGGCTGCCGAGGAAGGTCTGCTGGAACGAGTAGAAGTGCTTGGTTTTGTCGATTACAAGCGCAGCGTGGATTGGATCACCGATGCCGGCGGCAAAGTAATCAATCTACTATGCAAAGGTAGTGAAAAACATTGCCGCGAGCAGCTGGGAAAAACGCTAGAGACTCATCTGGAAGATATAGCTCGCACTGCCGAGTACGCCAAGGAACAAGGCTTAACCGTCAACATGTACCTGGAAGACTGGTCCAACGGTTATATCGACAGCAAAGACTATGTATTTGGTTTGGTGAATGGCACTAGCCATTTGGGAATCAACCATTATTTGTTGCCTGACACGCTTGGTCTGATGGCTCCATCAGAAGTATTCGATTCGTTGACGGATATGATTAACTCTTTTCCTGATGCTGAATTCGATTTTCATCCCCACAACGATTATGGCTTGGCCACTGCAAATGTCTTGGCGGCAGTAGAGGCTGGAATAAATACCGTTCATTGCACGATGAATTGCTTGGGGGAAAGAGCAGGTAATGCGTCCCTGGCTGAAGTGGCAGTCGCACTAAAAGACAAAATGGGCATGACTTTGTCTATCGACGAATCCCACTTCGCAGTTGTTAGCGGCATGGTTGAGAATTTCTCGGGCAAATGGATTGCTGCCAACACACCGATTGTTGGGGCAGATGTGTTTACGCAAACTGCAGGTATTCACGCCGATGGAGATTTGAAAGGTGATCTCTATGTCACAAATTTGAGCCCAGAGCGCTTTGCCCGTAAGCGAACCTATGCGCTTGGAAAAATGAGCGGTAAGGCATCACTCATCAATAACCTGGATGAATTAGGAATTCAGCTCTCAGAAGAAGAACAAGCCAAAGTCTTGGAGAGAATAGTTCAGCTTGGTGACTCGAAACACGTCATCACTTCAGAAGACTTGCCTTTCATCATTGCTGACGTGATGGAAAGTAAAGAGTATCACCACATTACTTTGCTCAATTGTTACATCAATACCGGGCTGAACGTCGAGAGCACTGCAAGTATCAGGGTGGATATAAAGGGATCTGAATTTCAGGGGTCAGGCTCAGGTAATGGTGGATTTGATGCCTTTATGGATGCCATTACGCAAATACTCGAACAGCAAAATTTCACACTTCCCGAACTAGTCGATTACGAAGTGCATATTCCCCGTGGCGGTCAAACTAATGCATTAACGGAATGTATTATCACTTGGCAGTCGCAAGAGCGGGATTTCAAAACACGCGGAGTGGACGCCAACCAGGTGTTGGCGGCTGTTAAAGCAACTTTGCGTATGATTAATCTGATGTTCGAGTAAGCAGGATTTTCCTAGAGCTTCTCGAGTTCGCTTGCCACCAAATCACCAAAGCCGTCAGTGCTTATAATTTTGGCTTCACTATCCGGTGATGCTAAATCAGGTGTTGTATAGCCCTGCGCAAATACACTCTGCATCGCGTGCCATACATTGCGCGATTCCTGTTCCATGTTGAAACTCATTTCCAACATCATCGCAACCGAACCGATCATGGAATAAGGATTGGCAATGTTCTGACCTGCGATATCAGGTGCAGATCCGTGTGATGGTTCGTAGTAAGCTTTTTCCGGACCAACACAGGCTGAAGGCATAAGGCCCAATGAGCCTAGAATACCGCCACCTTGGTCACTCAAAATGTCACCGAACATGTTTTCCATCACCATGACATCGAATTGCGCTGGATTCAGGCATAAGTAAGTGGCCGCTGCATCAACCAGGATGTATTTGATTTCGACATCAGGGAAGTCGCGTCCGACTTCTTCCATAACCTCATTCCACAAGACGCTAGACTTCAGGACGTTGCTTTTGTGAATACTGTGTAGCACTTTTTTGCGTTTTTGTGCTGTCTCAAATGCAACTCGAGCAATACGTTCTATTTGATCTTCATCGTACTCCAACGCTTCATTGACGAATCGCTTTCCTTGTTCATTGACACCGGTTTCTTTTTCACCGAAATACAATCCGCCAACTAGCTCGCGGATAATCATGAAGTCGATGCCGTCGCCAATGATCTCCGGCTTCAAAGGTGAAAAGTGGGCGATTCCCTGCGGTAGATAAACGGGGCGGAAATTGGCAAAAGTGTCGTAGCGTCTGCGCAGAGGAAGTAATGCTCCGCGTTCCGGTTGCATATCTACCGGAATCTTTTTTGATTCTTCATGGCTGAGTCCAATTGGACCTTTGATGATGGCATCAGCTGCGTCACAAAGTGCTTTTGTTTCATCAGGGAATGAATGGCCATGACTAAAATAAGCGCTCGCGCCAAAAGGTGCATGCTGCAAATCGAATTCAATTGAGTTTCTCTTGGCAACCAGCTCCAGAATCTTCACTGCTTCAGCCATTATCTCAGGGCCGATGCCGTCTCCATCTAGCAGCGCGATTTTGTAACTACTCATTTTGTGTTCCTTTGATTCCTGAAAAACGAGGAAAATGGGGGAGTGCGAACCCGACCATCCCAGTAAAAGGCGCGTAATTTATCACGCAGCCCTGCTAGATTGTAGGGGCAGTAAGTCTATAGAGGTATTGTGGCTCGAAATTCGAGCCAGAGAGGTTCGTACTAGCTAAGAGCCTGCAGCACTACCGCTACCTGACGGATGAAGATTAAGGTGAGGATAATGACAATGGTGTAGACGACGCCGTCGCTCAATTCCATTCCGAAGAAGGTCTTGGGCTTGCTGCCGCCGGATCCATCGCTGGCGGACGTCTGATTATCATTGTTTTCGTCATCGAAGCTCATTTTTGGTCCCCGGTGGCTCTTATTTTTTAGCGCAAGGTAACAAATAGGGATATCGGCAACTTGTGGTGACTCTTCAATCCCACACCTACTATGGATGGCGGGATTCGGACGATAAACCGTGGTCGCCAAATCCTAGGCTAGCTGCCCCATGTATTGCTACATCTTACTTATTATTGTTTCAGCTAATTTGACGGGCGTCCCATGCTCGTCAAAAACTGAGTAGATGGTACCAGCGGGCGGACTCGAACCGCCACGCCCGTGAAGGCAATGGATTTTGAATCCATCGTGTCTACCAATTTCACCACGCTGGCATCGAAGCAGAAGCATTCTCGACTCTATAAACGGTGTCATGCATACTCGCACAGCCGTTGAGAGCCAGGGATTCTGCCGCGCGACGCATTATACCAATTGGCATTAGGGGCGCAATTCGGCTGATTTCACCACCCTTATCAATAACTGACTGCCTTACCATTGAAACTTAGCGACTTTACATACGAGCTTCCCCCAGAATTGATTGCAGACAAACCCACTGCGCGTCGTTCTGATAGTCGTTTGCTCTGTGTCGATAAATCCACGGGCCAGTTACAGCACAGCCAGTTTCACAACATTGTGCAGCTTCTGCGAGAAGAAGATCTGTTGGTGTTCAACGACACCCGAGTCATTCCTGCACGTTTGTATGGGCAGAAAGCCAGTGGTGGGAAAGTTGAAATCCTCGTGGAGCGGGTTAACTCTGACACCACTGCGTTAGTGCAGATGCGAGCAAGTAAATCACCAAAGGCAGGAACTTTGCTGCATTTGATTCAGCAGAACTCTGATACGCCTACCGCAGAAGCTCAATTGCAAGTTGCAGGTAGGGAAGGTGATTTTTTCTTATTAGAAAGCGTAGGTGATGTTGGCTTAGCTGAATTGCTTGAAGAGTTTGGGCACATGCCATTACCACCCTACATTA
The DNA here is from genome assembly GCA_965262465.1 of uncultured Pseudohongiella sp. Lineage (GTDB taxonomy): Bacteria > Pseudomonadota > Gammaproteobacteria > Pseudomonadales > Pseudohongiellaceae > UBA9145. The sequence goes on from OZ253535.1 coordinate 1,244,128, forward strand.
AACGGGCAGATGACGTAGAAGATATGGAGCGTTATCAGACTGTTTATTCAAATACTCCAGGGGCTGTAGCGGCACCCACTGCTGGATTGCATTTCGATGAAGATATTTTGGCAGCCATTGCCAATAAAGGAGTGAGCACTGCGTTTTTGACTTTGCACGTGGGTGCTGGAACATTTCAACCTGTTCGCGTCGACAACATTGAAGAACATTCCATGCACAGTGAACGAATCGAATTAGGTAATGATGTGTGTGCTGCAGTGCAAGATTGTAAAGCGCGCGGAGGAAGAGTTATTGCAGTGGGCACCACTTCGATACGCAGTTTAGAGACTGCAGCGCAAACCGGTGAACTAAAACCCTATTCAGGCGAGACAGACATTTTCATCTACCCAGGATTTGAGTTTCGAGTCGTGGATGGTCTCATCACAAATTTTCACCTTCCTGAATCAACACTGCTCATGCTGGTGAGTGCCTTCGCGTCGAAAGACATTATGCTAAATGCCTACAATGAAGCGATTAATGAGCGTTATCGATTTTTCAGTTACGGCGACGCGATGTTTGTTGCAAATCATGCCTAGTTAGCAGGGATTAATAGCTCAAGCGTTGTAAAAAACTCACTTCATATCGCGCCCATCGGACTGTCGATTCTGCTATACTTCGCGACCCAAAATTTTGAATCTGTAAAACTCTCTGAAAGGAAATACTAGAAATGAAAACACCTGTGCGTGTCGCTGTCACTGGAGCCGCTGGCCAAATTAGCTACTCCTTGCTCTTTCGAATTGCGGCCGGTGAAATGCTGGGCCCGGATCAACCGGTAATTCTCCAGCTGCTTGAAATTACGCCTGCGTTAGAAGCGCTTAAAGGCACAGTAATGGAGATCGAAGACTGTGCATTTCCACTGGTTAGCGACATCGTACAAACCGATGATCCCAACGTGGCATTTAAAGATGCGGACTATGTGCTGCTAGTTGGCGCCAGACCTCGCGGACCAGGAATGGAGCGTAAAGATTTGTTGCAGGCAAATGCTGAAATTTTCTCAGTGCAGGGCGCGGCCTTGAATGCCCATGCTAGTCGCGATGTCAAAATTTTGGTGGTAGGAAATCCTGCTAACACCAACGCCTTGATTGCTTATCGCAATGCGCCAGATCTCAATCCAGGTCAATTCACTGCAATGACTCGTTTGGATCACAATCGCGCCATTTCTCAACTTGCCACTAAAACTGGCAAACACAGTACCGATGTTGAGGGCATGATTATTTGGGGTAACCACTCCGCAACCCAATATCCTGATATTCATCACTGCAGCGTTGCAGGTACAGCAGCCTTTGATCTGGTTGACCAAGCCTGGACTGTGGATGAGTTTATCCCGACAGTTCAGCAGCGAGGTGCGGCAATTATCAAGGCGCGCGGTGCATCCAGTGCCGCTTCGGCTGCTAACGCGGCGATTGAACATATCCGTGACTGGGCGCTAGGTACTGAAGGCAAAATCGTTAGTATGGGTATCTACAGCGATGGAAGTTACGGTATCGAAGAAGGGCTTATTTACTCTTACCCGGTAGTCTGTCAGGGTGGCAACTATGAAATCGTTCAAGGTCTTGATGTTAACGAATTTAGCCAAGATCTCATGAACAATACGGAACAAGAGTTAAAAGAAGAAAGAGACGCAGTCGCTGAGCTACTTCCATAATTCTATGAGGAGCTGCTCTCAATGAGTGGCTCCTTCATTTAGATCGATGAGTAGTGATTCCTTACGATTAATCCAACAAAGCCAGTTCTGGATTTTCCAGCTAATCGGTTGGGGAATCTGGGTCCTGATGCTGGTATTGCGCGATTTAATTTTCGTGCCTCCAGAATATATTTTTCCGCGAGCACTTGTGGCAGGGTTAAGTGCAAGCGCAGGAATTTTGCTTACCACTGGCCTGCGTTATCTGTATCGCATTTTTTGGGAGCGCGGGTTTATTGTCCGCTTTCTCGTTACCTGGTTCGGTTCATTCTTCGCTGCCATGTTATGGCAGCCGTTCCGCAATGCGATTGCATTGTTACCATTCGGCGAATTTTTCGATTTTAATCCCACCGACTTGGAAGATTTATTCGATGGGGTATTTTCTTCTTCCTGGCCGTTACTACTTCTCTGGAGTGCTTTGTATTTCATTATTAAGTACTACCAGTTGCTGCAAGCAGAAAAAGAGAAAAGTTTGCGTTCGGAAGCGCTAGCTCACGAGGCGCAGCTGCTAATGCTTCGTTATCAATTGAATCCACACTTTCTCTTCAATACTTTGAATGCGATTTCCACTTTGGTGTTATCTCACGCTACTGAGCAGGCGAATGAGATGCTGACGAAACTGAGTAAGTTTTTACGCTACTCATTGGATCATTCGCCACTAGATCGTGTGAGTCTCGCTCATGAGTTAGAAACCTCTCAACTTTATCTTGATATTGAGAAAGTCAGATTTGCGGACCGGCTGCATATCGACATTAATATAGAGGAAGGAGTTGATGCTGCTTTAGTGCCTACCATGTTGTTGCAGCCGATTATTGAGAACTCCATTAAGCACGGCATCTCAAAATCGGAAGATGGTGGACATATAGTTATCAGTGCCAAAAAAGTGGGAGACATGTTACAAATTCAGGTCACCGATGATGGGCCTGGATTGTCTGAAGAAGAGTTAGCCAATGACGCACTGGCCTTCTCCAATGGGGTGGGTGTGAGTAATATTCGAAATAGGCTTAGAGAAATTTACGGCCAGCAACATCAATTAGAGTTCGAAAACGCAGAGCCTAAAGGTTTTACAGTAAGAGTAATTTTCCCTTATGAGTGAAAGTAATACGCCAGCATTAACTGCGATTGTTGTAGATGACGAAGAACTAGCCCGCAAGGGCTTGGGGCTTCGATTACAAGAAATTCCAACGGTAGAAGTTGTTGCTGAATGTGGCAATGGAAAAGAAGCCATCGCGGCAATCCTGGAGCATGAACCGGATATCGTATTTCTCGATATTCAGATGCCGGGCATGACCGGATTTGAAATGATTAGCGAGATTCAAGGCGATGTGCTGCCGATGATTATCTTCGTCACTGCTTATGATGCCTTCGCCGTTGATGCGTTTAACGTGCACGCAGTGGACTATCTGTTGAAACCGGTGGAGTTGGAGCGGCTGCAAGAAGCGGTGAATCTGAGTATTCAGCGCAAAGCAGAGCGCACGGCAGGAACTGAGAAGCAGCGACTGTTGGAAATGGTAGTCGCGCTATCCGGCAAGTCGGAAGCTGCCATCGGGGAAATTCTCGATAGTGGAGAAGAGCTGGTCGAGCATGTGGACCGATTGGCTATCAAGGATGGTTCCTCAATTACTTTTGTCCCAGTGCGAGATATCGATTGGATCGACGCCGCCGGGGACTACATGTGCGTGCATGCTGGAGGCGAGACTCACATCATGCGCACTACGATGAAAGATCTGGAAACACGTTTGGACCCAGGCATATTTCAACGGGTTCACCGTTCTACAATCGTTAATCTAGAACGAGTTGAGAAAGTCTCTTCACATATCAATGGTGAGTTTCATCTCACATTGAGTTGTGGTTCGTCATTAAAGATGAGTCGCTCTTACAAAGATAAGGTAAAGCACTTTTTCTAAATCAGCGATTTAGTGATCGAGCTCGATATGGTTGAGTGGCAACCTAGGTGTGTTGATCACTTCCCGCAACATGAAGCTCGAGTGCACATCGCTTACCCCTTCTATGCGGGTAATCTTGTTTAGTAAGAACTCGTGATATGACTCCATATCAGGAACCAACACCTTTAGTTGATAGTCAGCGGATTGTCCTGTTATCAACAAGCACTCAACCACCTCTGGGTAACTACTAACAACTTTTTCAAATTGTTCAAATCGATCAGGGGTATGCCTGTCCATGCTGATTTGAATTAGAGCGGTGAGATTCAAATTCAGAGGGGCAGGGTTAAGCAAAGTGGCTTGCCCTTTAATCACACCGGCATCTTGTAGTTGCTTGACCCGCCTGGCGCAGGGGGATGGCGAGAGGCCAATGCGCTCAGCGAGCTCCAGGTTTGTGATCGCGCCGTCGCGCTGCATCTCCTGCAGAATCCGTTTGTCCATTTTGTCTAATTTCATGCTAAAACCCCGGGGATTTCGCCTTAGAAATACGCTCGAAATCTGAGTTTAGCACATAAATTGGAAATTATAGCTAATATATATTCCAATATTGGTGAATATCTCCACAAATACCCTAAATCCTTGGAATTTATGAGTAGAATCACTAACGCGCTTTGACTATGCTACGCACTCTCTCAACAAGGCCCGGATTCACAAGATCCTCGGTCTTGATCTAGCCCAAAAGGCGAAAGTAACGGAGAGCAACGAGAGAGTGATTACCCAGCCACCTAACCGGTGGCGTGGTTATGTGGAGCAAGCTCATGAGCGCGAATCGATTCGATCATACGAAGTACAAGCCATTTCAACCTGTTGGTCTTAAGGATAGAACCTGGCCAGACCAAGTTATTACCGAAGCACCTACCTGGTGCAGCGTTGACTTGCGTGACGGAAACCAGGCTTTGATTGAGCCAATGTCTGTCGAACAGAAAAAGAAAATGTTCGCACTATTGGTTGAAGTTGGATTCAAAGAAATCGAAGTGGGATTCCCCGCTGCATCTCAACCTGATTTCGATTTCGTCCGTTGCCTGATTGAAGACAAGCTCGTACCTGATGATGTCACTATTCAAGTGCTTACCCAGGCTCGACCTGAATTGATTCAACGAACTTTTGAATCATTAAAAGGAGCGAGAAGGGCAATTCTCCATGTCTACAACTCCACATCAGTAGTACAAAGAGAGAAGGTTTTTAAGACCGACAAAGCAGGTATAAAAGAAATTGCAGTTGCCGGTGCAACGGAAGTTAAACGCTGCGCTAGTCTGCAACCAGAAACGGAATGGGTGTTTCAATATTCCCCTGAAAGTTTCACCGGCACTGAAGTCGATTATGCAGTAGAAGTTTGCGATGCAGTGATCGATGTGTGGGAGCCTACACCTGACAACCCCGCCATTGTTAATTTGCCAGCTACTGTTGAGATGGCAACGCCTAATGTTTATGCCGATCAAATCGAGTGGTTTTGTCGCAATATCAAGCGCCGCGATTCTGTCATCGTAAGCCTGCATACCCATAATGATCGAGCGTGCGCGGTTGCTGCTGCTGAGTTAGCAGTAATGGCTGGAGCGCAGCGCGTTGAAGGAACATTGCTGGGTAACGGTGAACGCACAGGCAACATGGACATCGTAATTATGGCGATGAATTTGTATAGCCAGGGTATCGATCCAACTTTAGATCTGCACGACATGGACAAGATCGTATCTGTGGTTCGCGAATGCACCCAGATTGACGTTCACCCTCGCCAGGCCTATTCAGGCGATCTGGTGTTTACTGCTTTTTCTGGATCTCATCAGGATGCCATTAAGAAGTGTCTGGATATATATGAAGAGGGCACTCCCTGGGAGATCGCCTATCTGCCAATTGATCCTCGTGACATTGGGCGCACTTATCAAGATGTGATTCGCGTAAATAGCCAATCAGGTAAAGGCGGAGTCGCGTATGTATTGGCCAACAAATTTGGTTTCCAATTGCCTCGCTGGTTGCAGATTGAATTCAGTCAGGTTGTGCAAAAAGTCACAGAAGATACCGGACAGGAGATTCATCCTGATCAAATCTGGGATCTGTTTAACAAGCACTATTTGAATAATAAGAAAGCACTAAGTCTAGAAAACTTCTCTATCGAAAAAGCAGAAGGCAGAGAGACGTTTTCAGCCACCCTGGATTACCTTGGCAAAGAATTGGCGATCAGTGGTGAGGGCGATGGTGTGTTAGATGCATTTGTTGAGGCCATTAAACAGGCTATCAATATCGATTTTGAAATTATGGAATATGGTGAGCACGCATTAGGTCAGGGAGCTGATGCAGAAGCGGTGACCTATATTCAAATTAAGTGTAACAACCAACGCTATACCGGCGTTGCAATAAGCAAAGATATTATTGCTTCTTCACTAAACGCGTTTATGGGGGCTGCGAGTCAATTGCTTGTGCAGGAACAAGCTGCAGCGTAATTCCTACCAGTTAACATCTTTATAGAACACGCAGCTTACCGAGCTGATTCAGCTGAAGCTCTCACAAGGGGTTTCTCAATTGGGATTGACTGAACAGTTCGGCAGCTGCCTGCTCTTTTCGCTTCTTGTAATCTGTATTTCATGAAATTTGCACTCGTTGTTTCAATGTCCTCTTTCCTTAGCTTGTTTGGTGTCAGTTGGGATTCAATCGATAAGAAAATTGACGACGAGTTTCCTGACATTTCTTTCATCGAAGGTGAAGAGTTGCAAGTTATTGCTAATGACGATGATCGTCCTGTCATCATCGATGTGAGAGAGGCAAAGGAATTCGCCGTTTCACATCTGCCGGGTGCATTGCACATCGAATCCGCTTTGGCCATCGCACAGGCGCTACCGGATAAAGAAACACCAATTGTCGTTTACTGTTCAGTAGGCTATCGCTCAGCAGGAGTAGCAGCTGAGTTAGAAAGTCTTGGTTATAGTTCGGTAAGAAATCTGCGTCACTCGATTTTTGCCTGGGCGGAGCAGCAGCGTCCATTGACGGATGGGCAGGGATCAACAACTTCAGTACATCCGTACAACCGTATTTGGGGCAGCCTGGTTTCCCGTTCGCTTCACGCCTACGAGCCTTAGCTGGCAAGCATTAATTTGGCTGGGACCAAGCACTCAATTTTCGAAAAAACCCCGCAAATTCAGCAAACTATTTCCCAGTTTGTTGCGACTTATTCTCTAAAACCAGTATCCTGCCAGACAGGTGTAAGCCAATTGGCCGATACTTTCTAGTGACGGTACCTAGAGACAGTACCTTGTGACTGTACCAAGAGATTCTACTTGGAGTTTCTTCGAAAAGTATCTACTAGTGGTTAGGCCAACCGTGTGCCAACTATAGGAACTGGAGCAGCATGAGCCCGATTGATGAAGACGAAGCGCTAATCGCCGCGGCGTTAAAGGGCTCTGCTTTTGCCTGGGAAAAGTTGGTAAAGCGGTATGAGTCGAAAGTCTACAACCATGGTCTGCGCTTGATGGGTAATAGTACGGATGCGATGGATCTTATGCAGGAAGTGTTTCTAGGAGTTTATAGAAACCTTCATCGCTTCAGAGGGGATGCGAAATTTAGTAGTTGGCTGTTTCGAATAGCACACAACAAAGCGGTAGATCTAAATAGAAGGAAAAGAATCCTCTCTACCGGCAACACAGATAATGATGGTGACGATGGTTTAGACAAATTTCCTGCTGATCGTAACGAAGAGCCAGAAACTAGTTTGGAAGCACAGCAACACAATCATCAAATCATGGGCATGTTAACCAGCTTGCCATTCGATCAACGATTGATTGTGGAGCTTAAGGTATTTCAATCGAACACGTTTGAAGAAATCGCAGAGATGCAAGGCATCTCTACGAACACAGCGAAGACAAGGTTTTACAGCGCACTGCGCAAATTAAAAGGTGTAACGGAGGAGACTCATGTCCTGTCCTAAAACTGAACACATATTGCAAGAATACTTTGCCGATGACTTGGCGCCGTTGGCGAGTGAAGAAATCGAAAGACATCTGGCGCAATGCGAACACTGTAGTGGTGAGCTTGAAGCCTTGCTCCTCACCCGTGAGCAATTAACTCAGTGGAAAGATGCTGATGTGCCGCACTGGAATAGAGGTATGGACCTCTATCGAAATGAACATTCAACTCCTGCTCAGTCACGTAATTGGTTCTCATTTTTACAATGGGCGCCTACGGCTGCATCTTTTGCAATGCTCGCGTTGCTATTTTTAAATACCACCGTGACAGTGAATGGTTCTTCGGTTTCTTTTTCATTTGGGGCTGGATCAGACGACGCAGTGCTTGCAGCTGCCATGACAGAATTTCAACAGCAACAAACCGCGGAATTGCAATCAGTCATCGCTCGATTTGAGGAGCGTCAAGACAACAGCAATATCCAATTGTTGCAGGCAGTAATGGCACAAACTCAGCAAACTACGGCGGATAGTCTTGATCGAATCTATGCTTACTTTGAAGAACAGCGTTTGCAAGATATGGAAACCTTACGTGCAAGTTATCAACAGCTCGCAGACAGTGACTACGCAACCATTCAATCCTTACAAGATTTAGCCCAGTACGTTAGTTTTCAGGGCGGTGGTTTCTAACTAATCCTCTGAAAAGAGAAACTAGACATCGATGATGTGCAAAAGAATTAGCCCAGTCAGATTATTTTCACTCAAGCAAGTGTTGTTGGGTGGTCTTGTGTCGTTTTCTTTCTCAACTGTCGCGCAAGACATTGAGATTTCAGAAGTGCAGCGCGATTTATCAATTTTCGCAGGGATACTGGAAGACTCCCTTCGATTGAATGAATCCACAGGTTTGTTCGGAATGAGTCTTGGCGGAGTAGAGGCGACTTATCTTTATGGCCAAGGTGCTGTATTTGAGGTGAGATCGCCGCTGGCTAATCGTCGTAATCGAATGGGCCTGGCTTCTTTGAGTTCAGCGATGCAAGCCTTGCAACTGCGACAAAACCCGTTTGAAGCAGTCAGGATGAGCACCGCAACGGCTGCACCTCAGACAGCCGCCGTGGCTGAGTCGGCGGCGCCAGACGAAAGTCTATATAACCAGCTGCTGGAAAGAGTCTCTAATATAGATTTTTCTTTGGTAGCGCAATCTTCCATCCAACAAGCCTCGCAATCTGCGCGCGCTTTGCGTGCTCTAGGTGATGTAGATGAGGATTCGTTTGCAGACCTGGAAGCGGAACTAGAGAGTTTGCGCGGAGCAATCAATGAAAATGTTGCGGCATTGCAAGAATTAGAACGCGACATTCGCGCGGCAAGAACAGCAGACAATACAAGTAGTGGCGCACTTGCCAGTACAGCGGCGGATCAGTCAGTTGCAGCGGAAAGTAGCGCTGCGAGTTCAACATTGAGCGTACAACTCGATGCTTTGCTGGCAGCAATGGAGCCGGTTAAAGCGAGAGCGGTTGAGAAAGCACAGGAATTGCGCGAACGCTCAGAACAGGCCGAACAAGAATATGCTATTGCCTGGCAGAGAGACCTGGAATTGTTCCGTGAGCAACTCTACCAATCGCTGTGCGAATATGGCGCCTCGCTGCGGACTTTGCCCGCCGACGAGTATGTATCTGTCGTACTCAAAGGGTTGGGTGAAGATCAGCCTGAAAACCGGCGGACCGACGAGGTTCATGTCGTAAGTTATGCTCAAATCAACAGTTGCTCCGACGGGAGCACGGATGCGGCAGCATTGCGGCAAGCCGCCACCGTTTATACCTATTAGGGCTATTCTGAAGCCCAGTCAGCCCTAGGTGTGTGGAATCGTTACACCTCAAAATTCGGGCTTGGTCTTGACCCATTTTATCCATTAGAATGCAGGCGTTACGGGGACTTCCGCTTTTTTCGCCATTGTTTGGCGAACCCCTACGAACAACAATAATGCAGTACACTGCAGTGAGAGAGCAGCGAAGGAGAGTGAGATGGACTGCCCCAAGTGCAATTCAGAAATGCAAGAACTGAAAATTGAGACTTTGCATGGTCAGGTGGTTATTGATAAGTGCAATAGCTGTAAAGGACTTTGGTTCGACAATGGCGAGGCAGAACAACTTAAGGGTGACTGGATGGCTGAATTTGCCGACAGTGGGGATCCGGAAGTTGGTAAGACTTACAACACTGTAAGAGATATTCAATGTCCTCGTTGTGGTAAGCCCATGAAGAAATTGAACGATCCCAAGCAGAGCCATTTAGAATATGAAGCTTGCGAAGAGCATGGCATGTTTATGGATGCCGGCGAGTTCACCGATTACAAACACGAGACTCTGCTCGATATTTTCCGCGATGCTGTTTCCGCATTGAAGCGTCGCGCATAATCTACACTTAGCTAGAAACTACTTTTTAAGAATGCCATTTGGGGTGTGCCCAGATGGCATTTTTCGTTGTGGTGTTTTCTAAAGTTGGAAATTTGCCCAGATCGGTCCAGTGTCTATCGGCGGAATGAAAGTCTGAACCAACAGATATAAACAAATTTTCTTCCAGCGCCAGTTCACACAAAAATTTTCGGGTCATAGGGTCCACATTGCCATAGGATCCTTCGATTCCTTCTCCGCCCACCGACTTAAATTCAGCAATTAGTCGTTTAGTCTTGGTTTTGGTAAGTCCATATCTGCCTGGATGAGCGACGATGGCAACTCCACCAGCCGCATTAATGGCGTGCACTCCGGTTTGTAAGGACATCCACTCCACCGGAACATGGATGCGACCGCGCCGCGAAAGGAATTTTTTGAAGGCTTTCTCCCAATTTTTACAGTGACCGTTTGTAACTAAAAACTCTGCCACATGGCTGCGCGTCCAAGTCTCACATTGCAATGATTCGACATGTTCGGTTAGTCCTCGAATTCCTAAGGCCATGAGTTTTTCATCCATCGCGTTGATGCGTGCAACTCTTCTCTGACGTTGCTCGCGCAATAAGTCTTGCAATTCTGGTTCAGAGGAATTGATAAACAAGCCAACTATGTGCACTTCCCGTTCTTGCCACGCGCATGAAACTTCCACGCCACAAATAAGCTGTAGTTCGTCAGATGTTTCTGCAAGACCATCAATGTTTGTGATGAAGTCATGGTCAGTAATGGCTAAATGGCTTAACCCATTATTCAGTGCGCGTTGCACTAAGTATTCTGGTTCGTGTTGACCATCTGAGTAGTGGCTGTGGCAATGGAGGTCGGGTTTGAGCACGGAGTCTTAATTCAGAATATGTCACTGGAGGCCGACTACAATAGCAGCTGTTTAGCAATTGAGCTAAATACTGTGCAATAAAATTCTAGCTCTCAGGGTCTTGAGGAAGGGAGCGCAGAAATCTGTGTCAGTATCTTGCCAAAAAAGGGTTCTGATATCGCTGTTGGCCCCAAATAGTAGCCTCTCTAGCGATATGCTATAGTGTTTTTCTCGCATGGCTGATCATATCCAGGTTAGTTGTGCCCAACTAGGGTAATACCCCAAAAGGGTAATGATCAGTTAATGAATAATCCTTCCGCCGTCAGCCACGCTGAAACCGACGCAGTGCAAATCGAAAAATTGAAGCGCGGCTCGCTACATTGCATCTCGCAATGTCACCAACTTTTAGAGCAGCTATCGGAATCTTCTTATTGCGAATCCAGAGATGGAGTTTCGTCAATAGGTGCTCATATGCGGCACGTTTTAGATCGATTTCAATGTTTCTTCCAAGGTCTTGCTGAAAGAACTGTTGATTACGATGCGAGAAAAAGAGATCAATCAATTGAGACCAATCTTGAATCGGCTCGTTTTGCTGTCACCAGCATCGAACGCCGCATCAAAGATCTAGATTTGAGTGGAAGTACAGCGATTGAAGTGAAAGAGACAGTTCATCATCTAAGTCCGAAGGTATTAATTGAAAGCTCTGTGGCTCGAGAGCTAATGGGGCTTATCACTCACACTACCCATCATCTCGCCATCATTGGCATGATCGCCCGAGATCAGGGTTATTCTCTCGATCAGGATTTCGGCAAAGCACCGTCGACCCTTGTTTTTGAGCGTTCCTAACTCCTTACGAAAACCCCTAAAACCGCAATTTCAGTGGCCTTTATAAAGGCTAAGGCCCTTGCGTGGCGTGCGCTGAAACTATCCGGTAATAGTTGACTAAAATACTTAGGTATTCGATAATTCGCACTCGTTTGAATCTTGCGAGTGATCCCATGCGGTTAACCACAAAAGGCCGATACGCAGTAACTGCGATGCTCGATTTGGCCCTGCATAAAGAACAAGGGCCGATTAGCTTGGCAGATATCTCTCAGCGTCAGGCAATTTCTCTGTCTTACTTAGAACAGTTGTTTGCCAAATTACGTAAGAGCTCTTTGGTAAGCAGTGTGCGCGGTCCAGGCGGTGGCTATGAATTGCTAGGCGGTGCCGAAGCAATCTACATTGCCCAAATCATCGATGCCGTGAATGAGTCTGTAGACACCACAAAATGTCAGGGCGCCGGTGATTGCCAAGGCGGGGAGACCTGCTTGACTCACTATTTATGGGAAGACCTGAGTGAGCAAATACATAGTTTCTTGGAAGGCATCAGTCTCGCTGATTTAGTTGCCAAGAGCGAAGTAAAGCGAATAGCAGAGCACCAAGATCGTAAACAGATGTTGGTGAGCGAAAATATCGAATTGAAAGAAGTTAACGATCTTCAGATACCAGCTACTGGTATGTAACTCTGAATTAGGCCAGAAAAGGAGGCCTTGAGAAGTATGCAAGTTCCTATTTATCTCGATTACTCATCTACCACACCAGTAGATCCTCGAGTTGCTGAAAAAATGATGGAATGCCTGACCCTAGAAGGGAATTACGGCAATCCTGCGTCACGTTCACATATGTTGGGCTGGAAAGCGGAAGAAGCGGTTGAGACTGCGCGTCGTCATGTGGCTGATTTGGTGAATTGTGATCCACGAGAAATTGTATGGACCTCGGGTGCTACCGAATCCGACAACCTGGCGATCAAAGGTGCGGCCCATTTCTATAACAAGAAAGGTAAGCACATCATCACGTCCAAGATTGAGCACAAGGCCGTGTTGGATAGCTGCCGCCAATTAGAGCGAGAAGGGTATGAAGTGACTTACCTGGATCCAGATGACAAAGGACTAATCGCACCTGAGGTGGTGGCAGAAGCCATTCGACCAGATACCACCTTGGTATCGCTGATGCACGTAAATAATGAAATCGGTGTGGTCAATGACATCGAAGCGATTGGCAAGATCACACGCGAAAAAGGCATCATTTTTCATGTAGATGCGGCGCAGAGCACAGGCAAAATCGATATCGACCTGGAAGCAATGCAAGTAGATCTGATGTCGATGACTTCACACAAGATTTACGGACCGAAAGGCATTGGTGCTCTATATGTCCGACGTAAGCCGCGAGTGCGCATCGAACCACAAATTCATGGCGGTGGTCATGAGCGTGGAATGCGATCAGGCACCTTGGCTACCCATCAAATAGTTGGCATGGGTGAAGCTTTCAGAATTGCCAAAGAAGAAATGCACGATGAGCATGCACGCGTACTAGCCCTGCGCAATCGTTTGCTTGACGGTCTGAAAGATATGGAAGAAGTGTATGTAAATGGTGATCTCGATCATCGAGTGGCTGGCAACCTCAATATAAGCTTTAACTTCGTTGAGGGTGAGTCGCTAATGATGGCGCTGCGAGATTTGGCAGTATCATCTGGATCAGCATGTACTTCTGCGAGTCTCGAACCTTCTTATGTATTGCGAGCGATTGGCCTCAATGATGAATTGGCCCATAGCTCACTGCGAATTACTGTAGGTCGCTTTACAACTGAAGAAGAAATTGACTATGCGGTGGAGAAAATTCGTGAAGCAGTTGTGAAGCTTAGAGAACTGTCTCCACTTTGGGATATGTACAAGGATGGTGTTGATTTAGACGCTGTCCAATGGGCTGCTCATTAATACTTTTTGAAATAACCGGCCAATAGAGAGGAAATCATGGCTTACTCCGATAAGGTTATAGATCATTACGAGAATCCTAGAAACGTAGGTAAGTTAGACGACGATGATGAAAACGTCGGCACCGGTATGGTTGGTGCGCCCGCTTGTGGGGATGTAATGCGCCTGCAGATTAAAGTTGATGATAACGGTGTAATTGAAGACGCTAAATTCAAAACTTATGGTTGTGGTTCGGCAATCGCCTCGAGCTCGCTATTAACAGAGTGGGTTAAGGGTCGTTCGCTTGAGCAAGCAACAGAAATTAAGAACAAGGACATTGCCGACGAATTAGGTTTGCCGCCAGTGAAGATTCACTGTTCAGTATTGGCGGAAGACGCAATCAAAGCGGCAATCGCTGACGTTAAACAGAAACGCGGCGATAAGTAGTTAAGCAAGCATTTACCGATACAGTCTTATGGCAATTTCCATTACAGAAACCGCAGCGAAACACGTGGCTGAGCAGTTAGCAGATCGTGGTCATGGATTGGGCATACGAGTCGGGGTAAAAACCACTGGTTGTTCTGGCATGGCTTACGTGCTCGAGTTCGTTGATAAATTGGATATCGGCGACCAGGTGTTTGAGGATCAAGGAGTGAAGATTATCGTTGATCCAAAAAGCCTGACCTATATCGATGGTACGGAAATGGACTTTGTTAAACAGGGTGTTAACGAAGGATTCGAATTTAAAAATCCAAACGCCAAAGGTGAATGCGGCTGCGGCGAAAGCTTTAGCGTATAAGCTTGGCAAGGGCCCAACATAGGGCCCAAATCTCCTTCAATTAAGAAATCAACGTGATCTCACTTAGTCAGAACTTTTTCGAATTGTTCGAACTCGCCGAATCATTCGAGCTAGATTCTGACAAATTAACCACGCGCTATCGAGAGCTACAAAACTCGACTCATCCTGATCGCTTTAGTGGAGGCACGGAGCAAGAAAAAATGCAGGCCGTGCAAATCAATAGCTATGTAAATGAGGCCTACTCCACCTTGAGCTCGCCTCTGCAGCGGGCCGGATATCTTTTGCGCTTGCATGATATTGATACTGAGATAGTCGATCAGTCTGATATGGACATGAATTTGCTGCTTGAACAGATGCAATTGCGAGAAAAATTAGCTGAGCTTCCTAAGGATGAATCAGCACTTCCTGAATTGGAGTCCATGAAGAGCGACACTCAGGCCAAGCTCAACAAACAGCAAGATCAATTTGCTGCAGACTATTCGGCGGGAGATATTCAGCAAGCGAAACGCATTTTCCATGAGATGCAATTCCTTAATAAGCTGCTTCTCGAAATCGACCAAGGCGAAGAGCAGCGTTTAGGGTATTAGGAAAGATTCATCGTCATGGCATTGCTGCAAATATCAGAACCCGGGGGTAAACCTGAAAAACCTGCTCACCGTCTCGCGGTAGGCATTGATTTGGGTACAACCAATTCTTTGGTCTCTGCCAGTTGTGGCGGTAAAGTCGAAATTCTGCCCGACGAAGACGGCAACCCCTTACTACCTTCTATTGTTCACTACGGCGCTGACGACGCGATTGTGGTGGGGGCCACAGCGAAAGAATATTTGGTATCTGACCCAGAAAACACGGTGGCCTCAGTGAAGCGTTGGCTGGGTAAGAGCCAAAGTGAAATTGCCGCTGATCCTTCTGCTGCGCATTACACATTTGATTCCTCCCGGGATGAACACGCTCCCGCAATATCTACCCGGCAGGGCAGCAAAGATCCCATCCAAGTATCAGCTGACATATTAAGTAGTCTGGTGACTAGAGCCGAGGCGTGCCTCAAAGGCAAACTTGAAGGTGCGGTAATAACAGTTCCTGCGTACTTCAATGACGCGCAGCGACTGCAAACCAAAGATGCCGCACAACTTGCGGGCATAAACGTTCTTCGTTTATTGAATGAACCTACCGCCGCGGCTGTTGCCTATGGTCTTGATAGCAAAGATGAAGGGAATGTTGTCGTGTTCGATTTGGGTGGAGGAACCTTTGACGTTTCACTGCTGAGTTTGCGCCAAGGAGTGTTCGAAGTGTTGGCCACCGGTGGCGATACGGCTCTCGGTGGTGATGATTTCGATCTTGCGCTGGCGGAATACTTAAAGCAGCAAGTGGCTAGTGTAGAAACTCAGGATACTCACGATGCAATCTCGCTCAGGCATTATGCGACTGAGTTGAAACATCGATTGTTTGATTCAGAGGCTGTCCCGATTGAATGGAATGGTTCAACAGATGAGTTAACCCGCTCACAATTCGCCGAGGTGGTTGCGCCATTGGTGAATAGAACCATTCTCACTTGTCGGCGCGTGCTACGTGATGCCGGTATGCAGGCTAGCGATATCGACAACATAGTATTAGTGGGCGGTTCGACGCGCATGCCAGTAATACGGGAAGCGGTAGCTGAGTTTTTTGGTAAATCACCACTTACCGACATTGATCCGGACAAGGCAGTAGCTGTAGGGGCGGGAATTCAAGCAGATATACTGATCGGCAATAAGTCAGCAGATGATTTTTTATTGTTGGATGTAAATCCATTGTCCCTCGGAATCGAAACAATGGGTGAGTTAGTTGAAAAAATCATTCCTCGCAACACCACAATTCCGGTCGCCAAAGCGCAAGAGTTCACTACTTTTAAGGACGGCCAGACGGCTATGTCTCTTCATGTGTTGCAAGGTGAACGCGAGCTAGTCAGCGATTGCAGATCTTTAGCAAAATTCGAATTGCGTGGTATTCCGCCAATGGTTGCAGGTGCTGCGAAAATACGTGTGACTTTTCAGGTCGATGCTGATGGTTTGTTGAGTGTGATTGCGGAAGAGCTGAGCACTGGTAGCAAAGCAGAGATTCAAGTAAAGCCTAGCTACGGTCTAAACGCCGATACAATTGAGCAAATGCTACAGGCTTCTCATGAGCATGCTAGTGAAGACAGAGATATACGCGCATTACGAGAAGCGCAAATTGAAGCTCAACAAATCATCGATGCAATTAAGGCTGCCATCGAAGCTGATGGCGAACTGTTAGAAGCAACCGAACGTAATGCTATCGAATCTGCCATGGGAGAGTTGAAGTCGGCAATGGAATCAGAGCCTGCGCCAAAGATTCATGAACTGGCAGACAACCTAAATAAACTATCCGGAAATTTTGCGGCCCGAAGAATGGATCTGCATATCCAATCTTTGCAAGGCGAATCGATCGAAACCGTAGAAACTCCAAACGATTAATAATCACAGTAGTTACTCATGCCAAAAATTACATTTTTACCCCACGAAACTATTTGCCCAGACGGCGCTGAAATTGAAGCGAGTACTGGAGAAAGCATTCTAGATGCAGCGTTGAGAAATAAAATCTCAATTGAGCATGCCTGTGAAAAATCTTGCGCTTGCACGACTTGCCACGTCATAGTGAAAGAAGGGTTTTACTCTTTAGAAGACGCTAGTGAGAACGAAGAAGATTATCTCGATAAGGCCTGGGGGCTGGAACCAGAGTCTCGCCTCAGTTGTCAGGCTCAGGTTGCCGACGAAGACCTACTAATAGAAATACCGAAATACACCATCAATATGGTATCTGAAGAGCATTAGGCGGAGAGACTGCTATGAAATGGACAGACGTTTATGACATCGCCATGTCTTTGGCTGATGACCATCCCGATGTTGATCCTCAATATGTAAATTTTGTCGATTTGCACTCCTGGGTTTGCGGTTTAGAAGGCTTTGACGATGATCCGGAGCGGAGCGGGGAGAAAATCCTGGAGGCTATTCAGGCAGCCTGGATTGAGGAAGTCGCCGACTAGCTGATATTTCACGGTTTGCAGCCGTTCCAAAACGCTACGAGCCTGAAAAAACAGGGATTTTTGTCCCTTAAAAAGCGTATAAAAGGGGCCAATTACCACGTATAATGCGCGCTCTTTTGCACAACCGAAACACGGGGAGTAACGATGGCAATTGAACGCACCTTGTCCATCATCAAGCCAGACGCAGTCTCAAAGAATGTGATTGGCGAAATTTATTCACGCTTTGAAAAAGCAGGTCTAAAAATAGTGGCTGCTAAGATGATTCAACTCAATGATGAATCTGCAGGTGGCTTTTACGCTGAACACCAAGGAAAAGGTTTTTACGCTGATCTGATCGAGTTCATGACCTCTGGACCAGTTATGGTTCAAGTTCTGGAAGGCGAAAATGCAGTTTCTTTAAATCGCGAGCTCATGGGAGCAACCAATCCAGCGGAAGCTGCTCCAGGCACAATTCGTGCTGACTTCGCGAATTCTATCGATGCTAATGCGGTGCACGGTTCAGACTCTCCAACTTCTGCTGAAAGAGAAGTTGGCTATTTTTTCCAGCCAGGAGAAATCTGCTCCTAACTCTACGCGGCCGCTTAAGTGAGTTGCGCATGATGGTCAATTCTAAGCCCAATTTGATCGGGCTCAATCGAGCTGAGCTCACCCAACTCTTTACGGAGTTGGGTGAAAAGCCTTTTCGTGCCGAACAAATGTTGAAGTGGATCCACCAAAGGGGAGTCCTTGAGGTGGATGCGATGACCGACATCAGTAAGTCGCTGCGAGAAACCTTAAAAGAATCTGTCGAGTTAAAACTGCCTAAAGTTGTTGAGGAGTTTCCTTCTGCTGACGGCAGTCATAAGTGGATAATCGAAGTTGCGTCCGGTTCACGGGTGGAGATGGTATTCATTCCAGAGTCTGGCAGAGGCACGTTATGCATTTCTTCCCAAGCTGGCTGTTCGCTGGATTGCAGTTTTTGTGCAACCGGCAAACAGGGATTCGATAGCAATTTAAGCAGTGCTGAAATCGTCGCACAGCTTTGGCTGGCCAATAAACACTTGGGTGCTTTTGATAAAGACAGTGCTCGTGTTGTTAGCAATGTAGTAATGATGGGTATGGGTGAGCCGTTACTCAATTTTGATAATGTAATGACCGCCATAAATATCATGATGGATGACTGCGCCTATGGCTTATCAAAGCGCAAGGTGACAATTAGCACATCAGGAGTTGTACCTGCCATCGATCGTCTGAAAGACTTTACCGATGCTTCATTAGCAGTTTCATTGCATGCGCCTAACGATGAATTGCGCAGCCAAATCATGCCGATTAATCGTCGCTATCCGATTGCTGACCTATTGGCCTCGGTTCGTGGATATATGGAAAGTCTGCCAGATCGTCGCGTGCCAGTAATTGAGTACACCTTAATTAAGGGCGTGAACGATCATCGCAAGCATGCGCGGGAACTTGCTGATCTGTTAAAGACATTCCCATGCAAAATTAATCTAATTCCCTTTAACCCATTCGAACTCAGTGATTACGAGCGACCCAGTAGTTCATCTCTGGGAAATTTTCGACAAATCTTGCAACAGGCTGGATACACAGTGACAGTCCGCACGACGCGGGCCGATGACATCGGTGCTGCATGCGGGCAACTGGTTGGGGCGGTGGCAGATCGCACCAAGCGCAGTGAGCGCCACCTGCGGGACAAGCAGGAAAAAAAGGGAAAAGTCTTTGATAATACTGATAATTTAGCTGTATCGGCCGACAGATAGAGTGAAAACCGGCTTTCCGGACTTAATTTTGTTGGAGGATGGATCATTGTCCGAGAAGAGACCAATTAGCTTCATTTCCTCGCTGCTTTTTGCGGCGCTGCTGACTGGCTGTGTAACCACTACCACTGGCGGCTTTAACGTTGAGCCATCAGATGAAGCCGCACTCGATGACTACGTGCAGTTAGCAATCGCCTATTACGATGCAAACGATATGGCTGGAGCCCGTCGGCATATCAACAATGCCTTGGAAATCGATGATCGTAATGCCGATGTATACAACATCCTCGCTTTAATCTTTCAGCGCGAAGGGGATCTTGACCTGGCAGAAGAAAACTTCGAACGGGCGATTCGCTATGACCGGGAAAATTCCAGGGTTCGAAACAACTATGGTGCTTTATTGTATAGCTTAGAGCGCTATGCCGATGCTGTTGAACAGTTTGAACGTGTCTCCCGTGACACTATGTATGAAGGTCGAGCGATTGCCTTTGAAAATCTTGGTCGCAGCGCTATCGCAATTGGGCGTGCGGAAGAAGCAGAGATTGCATTCCAACGCGCATTACAACTCAATGGCAATCTTTACATCTCCGCTGTAGAGCTCGCCATGTTGAGAGCAGATAGAGCAGATTGGGAAAGTGCGCGAAGAGTGTTTCAGCAATATATGACCACTGTTGAATTCTATAACCTTCCCCATACTCCTCGTGCATTGTTGGCAGGGATTCGCATCGAAGGGCAGTTTGAGAACCAAGAGTTAGTGCGCGACTTTACTCGCATTCTTACTACTCTGTATCGCGAGACACCGGAGTACCAAGCGTACTTGAGACTGAGTGATGTCAACTGAACCCGAATTGACTGAATCGGAAAACTCTGGCGCTGGTGAAATCGAAACTTCCCCAGGTCAGTTTTTGAGTGCCCAGCGGTCACAACGCGGACTCAGTCAAAAAGAAGTAGCCGACAAACTCCATATCACTGTTCATTATGTAAATGCTATAGAAAGCGACGCTTATGAAAAATTGCCTGGCACTATTTTCGCCAAGGGTTATATGAAGCGTTACGCAGAAATTCTGCAAATTGATGATCAAGAAGTGCTTGATCGATTTGAAGAGTTTCAACAAGCACAACAAGAACACGAAAAAGAAGTTACTCGTATAACTCGACGTAAACATCAAGCGAGAAACTTGAATCTCGCGTTAGTTTCCGTTGGACTATTCGCTGGCATTTTCGCTGGGTTATGGTTTTGGAACTTTTCGAACCAAAATCCTGAGCCGGTAGTTTCTGAGCCCGTAGTTTCTGAATCTATAGTTGCTACAGACTCTGCTAGCACTAACAGCCCGGCGCAAGAAGAAGTCGAGGCAGCAGTTCCTGAAGATCTACCACCACCGCCAGCAATTGAAACTAGGTCACCATCAAATGATTCCGTGATAGTTGATGCGGCCGCTGAAACTGCTAATGAAGCTATTAGTGCAACTGCCAACACAACTACCAATGCAGATGCGGATACAGATCCCTCAGGCACGGATCTACAGCTGGTGGCCGCAATCGCAGATCAGCAAGCTGCCGGCAACGAACCCACCACAACCGAATCTGTAGCAAACGAAAGGGTAATTACTATCTCCAATGAAGGAGATGATGTGCTGCGGGTGAGTTTTTCCGATGAAAGCTTTATTCAAGTTACTGATGGAAATGACAATCGGCTTTACCGTGGTGTCTTACAAAGCGGTGACGTATTAGAGATCACCGATAGTGCTCCGTTTGATATTTTGTTAGAAAATGCCCCGCCTACAAGACTCAGCCTGAATGGCACTGAGATCGACGTCTCTGATAGTATTCGAATAGATAATTCAGCCCGCCTAACCGTTGGACTGTAGTCCTTATGAAGTCCAGTAACCACATTACTCGTCGCAAGACTCGCCAGATTATGGTGGGCAATGTTCCTGTGGGTGGAGATGCGCCAATCTCGGTGCAGACCATGACCAATACGGAAACAACCGATGTACCAGCCACCCTGGAGCAAATCGGGCGCATGGAAAATGCTGGGGTGGATATCATTCGCGTGTCAGTTCCATCGATGGATGCGGCCGAAGCTTTCAAACAGATTCGTGAGCAGGTGGCTGTGCCCCTGGTGGCAGACATACATTTTGATTACCGAATAGCCTTGCAAGTACTTGAGTATGGAGTTGATTGCTTGCGGATCAACCCTGGCAACATCGGAAGTGAGGAGCGAATTCGCGCGGTAATCGATAGCGCAAAAGATAAGGGCATCCCTTTGCGGATTGGTGTCAATGCAGGCTCTTTAGGCAAGGCCCTGTTAAGAAAGTATAAAGAGCCCAATGCTGAAGCAATGGTTGAGTCGGCGCTTACCCAAATCGATATTTTGGATAAGCTTGATTTTCAGGAATTCAAAATCAGTTTGAAAGCATCTGATGTTTTCATGACATTGGCTGCTTACAGATCACTGGCAGGCCAGATTGATAATCCTTTCCATCTTGGAATCACTGAAGCTGGTGGGCTGCGATCTGGCACCGTGAAGTCAGCCATTGGTCTGGGCGCACTTCTTATGGAGGGAGTCGGAGACACAATTCGAATCTCTTTGGCAGCGGATCCCGTAGAAGAAGTCAAAGTAGGTTTTGATATTCTCAAGAGTCTGGGCTTGCGTCATAAAGGTGTTAACTTGGTCGCCTGTCCGAGTTGTTCAAGGCAAAACTTTGATGTCATTGGCGTAGTCAATCAGCTGGAAGCTCGCTTGGAAGACATTACAACCCCGATCGACGTGGCGGTAATTGGATGTATTGTTAATGGGCCGGGCGAAGCCAAAGTTGCCGAAATTGGCTTAACCGGTGCGAGTCCAAATAACTTGGCTTATGTTGAAGGCGTTCCTCATCATAAAGTGAGCAATGAAGACTTACTCGATGAATTGGAATCAATGGTGCGGGAGCGTGTTGCTGCAAAGCAAGCTGCCGATAAAGACATCATTGCTTCAGGTTAGACATTTTTCTTACTAGTTCTTATGGCAAAACTACAAGCTATACGGGGGATGAATGACATACTCCCGGAACAATCCTTAAGTTGGCAATATCTCGAACAAAAGTTCCGGGACGTTGTGAAGCGATTCGGTTATCAAGAAATTCGATTTCCGGTGCTTGAGCAAACGCAATTGTTTAAGCGCTCGATTGGTGAAGTGACCGATATCGTTGAGAAGGAGATGTATAGCTTCGATGACCGAAATGGTGACAATCTAAGCTTACGGCCAGAAGGCACTGCAGGTTGTGTTCGAGCAGCAGACCAACATGGTCTGTTGTACAACCAGCAACAAAGACTTTGGTATCAGGGCCCAATGTTTCGTCATGAGCGACCGCAAAAGGGTCGTTATCGTCAATTCCATCAATTTGGTGTCGAGGCATTCGGTATGTCAGGCCCCGATATTGACGTCGAGGTAATTCAATTGTCCGCGGAACTATGGCGTGCTTTAGAACTTACCGAATACCTGCAACTCGAAATCAATAATATCGGCAGTTCAGAAGACAGAAAAACTTATGGTTCTGCGCTTTCTGCTTTTCTTGAAGAGAAAGCTGACTCACTAGATGATGATGCACGGAATCGCATGCATTCCAATCCTATGCGAGTGCTTGATAGTAAGAATCCGGACGTTCAGGCACAGTTAGTTGATGCGCCAGCATTGACCGATTTCGTTAGCGCAGAAAGCCAAGCGCATTATGAGCAACTCAAACAGCTGCTGGATAAACTCAACATTAACTATGTAGAAAATCCAAAGCTGGTTCGTGGATTGGACTATTACAACAATTGCGTATTCGAGTGGACTACTGAAGAGTTGGGTGCGCAAGGTGCTGTTTGCGGAGGCGGAAGATACGATGGTCTCGTCGACCAACTTGGTGGTAAGCCTACATTCGCTTGCGGGTTTGCCATGGGAATTGAGCGTCTGGTACTGATGCTAGATGAATTGAATAAGGTGCCGGCCAGTGCACTTAAGCCCATCGATGTTTTTGTGTTGGCAGTGGGTGACGGACTATCAGGCGAGTGCCTGTCTCTTGCGGCAGAAATCCGGGAGCGTCATCCCGAGCTGGGCGTTGTGAGCCATTGTGGCGGGGGTAAGTACAATTCACAGCTGAAAAGAGCGTTTAGCGCTGGAGCTTCCGCGGCAGTAATTCTGGAACGAGACGCCGACTCTGATTCGGCGCCTAGCAGCGCCAAAATTCGGCGTCTCGATGACTCCGGGGAAACGGAGACCGTTGAGCTGTCTCAAATTGCCGAAAATCTGGCAAAATTCCTCTAAATTCATCATTTCCACTGCCGTCAGGCACTTTTTCTGCCCCAATGACCCAGGAATGGGCTTCTCCAGGCTCACATCCAGGCTCACAATGAGTGCCTAAGGCCCTACAAATGGGTAAAATTAGCCGTTTTTCGACGAGGGGTAGGGAAATGAACTTCCCGCCGGATTTGCACTCTTAGCTAGGTGTGCAAACAACCTCGATAGTTCAAGGTTAGAGAAGGAGTAAGTCGTGGCGTTACACGCGGCGGAAGAAGAGAGCATTGAGGCTCTCAAGAAATGGTGGAACGAAAATGGCAAATCACTGGCTGCGGCAGTGATCTTGGTGTTTGGTGGCTACACCGGTTGGTTATTGTGGGAAAATTCCACTGCGTCACAGGCAGCACGAGCGTCAGATCTCTATGAAGAAATTCTTATGCTGGTTCTTGAGCCTCAGGGCGAAGCCTTGAGTGAAGAAAGCAGTGCGCAAATCACTAACATCGCCGGTGAGCTGCGAGCTGATTACGGCGATTCCATCTACGCCAAATATGCAGCGCTATATGCAGCTCAACAAGCAGTTGAAAATGGAGACTTAGCGCAAGCTGAATCAGACTTGCAATGGATTTTGGATAATCGACAGCAAGGCATGTTTGGCGAGTTAGACGAAGGTCTAATTCTAACTACCAGTTTGCGTTTGGGCAGGGTAATTCTAGCTCAGGGCGATGCACAACGCGCGCTAACATTTATTAATGACATAGACCCGAAAACCTATGAAGGCGGGTTCGCTGAATTGCGTGGTGACATCTACCTTTCTCTGGATCGCCTGGTTGATGCAAGAGATGCTTATATAGCAGCGCAACAAGCCGGATCAAACAGTGATGGATTGCGCATGAAGTTGAACAATTTGCCTGATCCGAGTTAGTAAAATTCTTTTTATAGCTTATTGATATGTTGAAACTGTCTTCATTACGAACAATCTCTCTACTTGCATTGCTGCTATTGGGCGGTTGTTCATCAATCAATTTAAATCCACTCGAATGGTGGGGCGATGACGAAGTCAATCCGCCAAAAGAACTGGTTTCCATTGATGAAGAGGTACAACTGCGTCGACTGTGGAGTGTTGATGTAGGTAATGGACAGGGTGACAACTACACTGAGCTGACTCCTGCCGTAGAGGGTGGGACGATTTATGCAGCGTCTGAAAATGGCACCGTGATTGCGATAGACATGGCATCAGGCGACACCTTGTGGAGAAATCGTTTAGACGATGTCATTTTAACCGGTGGTGTCGGTGTGGGGGGTGGCGTTGTCGTTGTCGGCACTCGCGAAGCCGAAGTAGTTGCCCTCAATCAAGCTGACGGCGAAGTACTCTGGAGCAATCCGGTTACTTCTGAAGTGGTAGCACCTCCGATTGCCAACGATGATGTTGTGGTTGTACAAACTGTCGATGATAAAGTCGCGGCCTTGGAAACTAGCAATGGTGAACGCCGCTGGATTTATGAGTCAACTCAACCGGCTTTAACATTGCGCGGCACATCTCGCCCGGTGTTCACTCCTGCAGGCACAGTAGTAGCAGGATTTAGTAATGGCACACTAGTGTCTGTTTCTGCGGACGATGGTGTGTGGCGCTGGGAAGAGCGAGTCGCCATACCTGACGGCCGTTATGATATAGAACGGGTTATCGATGTTGATGGTGACCTGGTGCTGGATGGAAGCCGTATTCTCGCTTCAAGTTATCAAGGAAATCTACTTGCGCTGGACGCAGTTACTGGTCGAATCGTTTGGGGGCTTGAAAATGCTTCGAGTTACCACGGTATCACTCAGGGATTTGGCAATCTGTACTATTGCAATGATGAGAGTCTGGTTATTGCGATTCGAGACAACACTGAAGATGTCGTTTGGGAAAACGAAGATCTGCAGTTTCGCGGCATAACAGCACCTACTGCTATAACTAACTACGTTGCTGTTGCTGACTTCGAAGGTTACATACATCTCATTTCCCAGATTGATGGGCGGATTGTAGGTCGCACGCAGCTCGATAATGATGGTATCCGCGCCAACCTACTAGCAGTCGATGGTCGGCTAGTTGCATTTGGTAATAGCGGCCGCCTCACAGCATTTAGCATTCAATAACATTAAACTCTTTCAGCTGCGCAAAATCATGAAACGGCGCGGCAGTAGAATTCACTTACCAGATCTTAGAAATTTACTGCGATGCAGCCTGTAATTGCCCTCGTCGGCCGCCCAAATGTCGGCAAGTCCACACTGTTTAATCGACTCACCAAAAGTCGAGATGCATTGGTGGCCAATCTTCCTGGACTTACCCGTGATCGACAGTACGGGGAAGGTAAATTTAAAGATATCTCATTTATTGCAATTGATACCGGTGGAATCACAGGATTTGAGGAAGGTATTGATGCGGAGATGGCTGCCCAATCGCTGTTAGCGATAGAAGAGGCATCAATATGTTTGTTTCTGGTAGATGCTCAATCGGGTTTAGCGCCTGATGACAGTAAGATTCTGGATCATCTACGCAAATCAGATAAACCTTTCTTTCTGGTTGTTAACAAAGTTGATGGCATGGATCCAGATCAGGCTTGTGCTGAGTTTTACAGTCTTGGCGTAGGCGAATTGTTCTCCGTTACGGCTTCCCAGGGTCGGGGAGTTAACAAGCTGATGGAAGCTTGCCTTGCTGATTGGCAGCCATCCGAGATTGACGAAGATAAAATTCAGGGCGTAAAGATAGCAATTTCCGGGCGCCCGAATGTCGGCAAGTCCACCCTGGTGAATCGTATGCTCGGGGAAGAGCGAGTTGTGGTTTATGATCAGCCCGGCACTACTCGTGACAGTGTTTACATTCCTTTCGAGAGAAGAGGTAAGCAGTACACGTTAATTGATACCGCGGGCATTCGTAAACGGGGAAGAACAAAAGAGACGGTTGAAAAGTTTTCGGTCGTTAAATCATTGCAAGCGATTAAAGATGCACATGTAGTGTTATTGATCGTAGATGCTCGCGAAGGCATAGTTGAACAAGATTTACACTTGCTTGGTTACGTGATCGAAACCGGCAGAGCGTTGGTGATCGCTATCAATAAGTGGGACGGGATGGATGGCGATCAGAAGGAAGCAGTGCGCAATGAAATCCGCCGCCGATTTACCTTTGTTGATTTCGCCAAAATTCATTTTATTTCTGCATTGCATGGTACCGGGGTAGGAGATCTCTATAAATCGATTGATCGAGCCTATCAATCTGCAACTAAAGATCTAGGCACCAGCGTGTTAACGAAGATCTTGGAAGATGCGGTTGTCGAGCATGCACCGCCGACTATCAATAGTAGAAGAATTAAACTGCGCTACGCCCATGCAGGTGGGCAGAATCCGCCCACTATTGTGATTCACGGCAAGCAGACACATAAACTTCCGGGTCATTACACCCGGTTTTTGGAAAAGACATTTCGCACTGCCTTAAAAATGGAAGGCACTCCGGTACGAATCGAACTAAAGAGTGATGAGAATCCATTTGTACGGAAAGAGAAAAATCTCTCGCCACGACAAATTGCACAAAAGCGCAGAATTGCGAAGAACCGCAAAGCTCAGAAACAAGGACGCCGTAGCTAGTGATTACAATCGACAACATTAAACAAGCCGCTGCACGCCTGGACGGAGTTGCGATAAAGACTCCTTTGCTGAATTCAGCAGTGTTAGATGAGCGGGTAGGGAGCTCGGTGCATATCAAACCTGAATGTCTGCAACATATTGGTGCTTTTAAGTTCAGGGGTGCTTACAACCGGTTAAGTCAATTGGATGGGGAAGAACGAAAACATGGAGTTGTTGCATTTTCATCTGGCAATCATGCACAAGGTGTAGCTTATGCCGCAAAACTGCTTTCAATGCCGGCAACCATTGTGATGCCTTCTGATGCCCCCAAGATAAAGTTGGACGGAACTGAGCGTCTCGGTGCTGAAATAAGGCTTTATGATCGCCATAACGAATCACGCGAAGACATCGCTGCTGAAATTGCCATTAACACTGGGGCGACTTTAGTTCCAGCCTTCGATGATTGGGACATTATCGCCGGCCAGGGAACTGTCGGGCTGGAGTTGGCGCAACAATTGGCTGATAAGAATCTAGCGCCTGATGCAGTGCTTAGTCCCTGTGGCGGCGGTGGCTTATTGGCCGGCGTGTCAACGGCGATTGATGCCGCAACTGATAACTGCAGTGTATATGGTGTGGAACCTGATCAGTTTGATGACCACTTCCAATCCAAGCGTGCAGGTAGTCGCGTAAAAATTGATGGAACATCTCCAACCTTATGTGATGCTTTAATGGCAACCGCACCGGGTGAATTAACCTGGTCAGTTAACAGTCGCTTGGTAGAGGACTATCTGCTGGTTTCAGAAGACGACGTCAGACATGCAGTGAGTTTTGCTTTTCGCTATCTTAAATTGGTAGTGGAGCCCGGCGGTGCAGTGGCTCTTGCTGCTCTCTTGCAACAAAAACTGCCAATGATGCAGGAGGACTCGTCAGAGTCTTCCTTAGAAACTATTGGCCTCGTACTTTCCGGCGGGAATATTGACGCCGCCACACTGACTGCCTGTTTAGAGCAATTCCCTAATCCATAGGTTGTAAGCAGCAAGCGGATTTAACTAAGGACTCAGGGTGGCTGGCTTTGTGGTGGTTAAACGTCAGCTGTGTTCTTCGAGCTTCTTCTGGAATTTCTTCTGTTTTTGGCTTGCTAGCCAGGCATCCATGCTGTTAGGCCCGGCACCAAAAGTAAATAGCACAAGAAATGCGCACCAATACATGGCGGCAAGTTCTCCATTGTTAAGTGTAGGGAACCAGGCTAAATGAGCAGTGAGGTACGCCATCGTCATTGTTGCGAAGGCGAGGAATGCCGCAATATGTGTCCATAACCCGAGCAACAATAGGGCGCCACCACCCAGCTCAATAACACCCGCGACAAAAAACAAATTTATATCGAATGGCACGGGATAACTAAAGAGATCGCCAATCTGCAAGGTGGTCATTCCGCTACCGATTGGCACCTGAGGATCTTCACTAAAGAGTTTGTCATAACCGTGGGTCATAAACATGGCTGCTACTAGAAGGCGAAACAAGGTCCAGCTAGCCTCTTGTGCCCCTTCTGTGATGCGACCGAGTAGTCTGTTGATTCCGCTAAGCACGACGCACTCCTTGGAAATAAGTAATTAAGTTAGAATGACGGAAAATTCTGTTACTTCTTCAGTTAATCGGCTCAGCCAGAATGTCTTTGAATATTTTAATCGTAAAAACAGGGTCTACAATTCCCTCTCTGAAATCCCAAGGAGTTGATTTTGAAGATTGGTTTTTAGCAGGGTTGGGAATTGAAGCGACTGAAATGTCGGTTTGTGATCCGACTCTGGGAGAGCCTTTGCCAGATATAACAGGCGTCTCAGGGATAATCATAACAGGCTCGCCAGCTTACGTGACGGATGAAGCAGATTGGAACTTCACTATCGCAGACTATTGTAAAGATGCTCATTTCAAACAAATTCCAATACTAGGCGTTTGTTATGGGCATCAGTTATTGGCATGGGCCTTTGGTGGTAAGGTCGGATTCAATCCGAATGGTCGTGAAATAGGATCTACAGATGTTCAATTGTCGGAGTATGCCGCTACTGATCAACTCTTTACTCATCAGCCCAGAGACCTTCATGTGCAAGTTTCCCATCTTCAGTCGGTGCTGGAGTTACCCACAGAGGCTGTTCTGTTAGCGTCTAATGACTTCGATAAACATCATGCGTTCAGGCTGGGTGATTACACTTGGGGAATTCAGTTTCACCCTGAATTTAATGATCAGATAACTAAGGCGTACATTACCGAACGGGCTGCTGACATCGACAAGGAAGGGTTGGATTCAACTAAACTGTTCAAAGCTGTAGGTGAAACTTCGCAGTCCACGACTTTGCTGCCGCGGTTTGTTGAAATAACTCGGTCGGTTTAACTAACCGCCGCCAAGTTCTGCGTATTCTTCTTCGACCACTTCAATGATGCGATCTCTGGTAAGCCGGGCGAGTTGTCGACCGTTAATGAAAACAGCAGGTGTGCCTCTAACTCCGGCAGCACTACCGCCGCGCTGATCACTTCGCAGTTTGGCGATGAGTTCATCATCTTCCATATCTGCATGTAGCTGATCGAGATCCAAATTCAACTCGAGTGCATAGGCATCGAATTGACCTTCTGCGTCTGGTAGCTGTGCCCAAACCGACTGAGTCGCAAACAGGTAGTCGTGCATTTCCCAGAATCTACCTTGACGACCTGCTGCTTCTGCATAAAGTGACGCCATCCATGAGTGTGGGTGGCTTGTAGTAATTGGAAAATGTCGAAACACCAAGAAAGCCTTGTCTCGGATTTCCGGCCAGACTCGGGTCATATCTTCGTGTTCAGTGGCGCAAGCGGGGCATTGAAAATCTGCATAAACAACTATGCTAACTGGATTATCACTAAGTCCGCGTACATGATCGGTTTCAGCTATTTCGACGGGAGAGTAGGTGGGGCCTTGAGTGAGTAAGGTATAGACTACAAATAGTACCAATAAGGGCGCTACGCCAAATGTTCCAATTTTGAACAACACCTGTTTGGTTTGTTCACGCTTTTTGGCTGCTTGTTGCTTCTGTTCTTTGATTTTTCGCTGCTGTTCCCGCTTACTCATTGTCGCTCTTGCTAGCAAAGCCTGCTGAACTGACTCACAGGTGCTGGCAATATCTCCTTAACTGCTGAATTTGCCGCATACTATACAAAATATCGGGAGCTTGAGGCTAGCGAGATATAACCGTCGGGAAGGGGCGTGAAATGCCTGGCAGATAGCTACTTGGCCAGATTTACATAAAGAATGCGTAGCCCACTTTGCAGCCAATGTGGATGCCTTGGTCCTGATGCATGCCGATCCATCCTTCGCACTTCGCGAAGTCTGTGAACCAGTGGATTGCCGTTTCAATCAGTCCAAGTACCAGTGAGCCAGTGATTAGATAGACCACTCCGCCATGAACCAATGAATGCGCGGTGAGCCAATACCACCACACAGGGAAGAGACTGTGCTCTTTACTGTGAATCTTATCGTTGCGATTTTTACCATAGCCCATAGCGTCAGGCTGCAGGACGAAGTCGGCCAGCGCGTGACCAAAAATCAGCATGAATAAGTTTTCTATGAATGGCATCCGAAATTCCTCAGTTCGTGCAGATACATTTGCTTAGCCAAGCTAATGTACCGTTCCTTTGCTTATATCAGTGGTAATGGCTATTACTAATGACCTGATAATAAGCATTAAAGATACCAATGCACCTGATTCTAGCGCCAAATTGCCAAGGACTTCACATTATCAGGCTAAGTTAACCCTTTTTTGCCCCAATTGAAGCTGTGACGTTCACTAAGTGGCTGAAATTGAAAGGATTTGTAAAAAAAACCTACACTGCAATTATCGTAACAAAGTGCCTTTTTGAGACCCAATGTGACGAAATTTGGCAGTGAGAGTGACCTCGGTCAGGGGTCATTTCTGCTCTTTGATCTTCGTTACGGATGAAGAAATCTGTCCTTCAGCCAGGGTTGAAACAATTTCATCGCCGACCTGGACTTGCTTGCCCTGGCGCACCACATTGCCTTGTGCATCGTAGGTAATGCTATAGCCACGGGCCAACACTTGCAGCGGGCTAACCGCATTTAAGCCGCGAACCAGTTCTGCAACGTGTTGCATGCGCTTTTCTAACTGGACATTCATTCCGTTGCGCATTCGGGTGAGAGATGCCTGTAGCTGACCATTGAAGGTTTTGAGGGTAGTCATGGGAGCGCTGGCGAAGAGCGCACGGCGCTGCAGAACAACTTCCCGTTTCCCAACCTGAATGCGTTGCTGCATTACACGTTCCATTTGGGATTCCAATCGATCCAGGGTTTGCGCGTGTTGTTGTAGTTTTCGGTCTGGACGTTTTAGTTGTCGGTGCAGCCATTGTAGATTTTTACGCTGCTCTTGAATCTTGCTGGATACGAATTGCAGAAATTGCTGTTTGTATCCGAGTATGTATTCCTGAGTATCTTCCTGATCCGGGCTCATTAGCTCAGCAGCTGCTGACGGGGTTGGGGCTCTCAGGTCTGCCACAAAGTCAGCAATGGTGAAATCAATCTCGTGACCTACTGCACTTGTAATCAGTAGCTCACTGTCAAAAATGGCACGAGCAACTGACTCTTCGTTAAATGCTTGTAAGTCTTCTAGTGAGCCACCACCTCGCCCGACGATGAGCGCGTCTAACTCCAGTTTCTCAGCCAAAGCATTGGCGGTTTGAATCGCACTCACAATTTCTGCAGGAGCGTCAGTCCCTTGAACTGCTACAGGAATTACTGTGAGACGAATTGCAGGGAACCGCCGCTTGAATACGGACACCATGTCTTTCACTGCGGCACCAGTCGCTGAAGTAATCAGCCCGATATGGCGATGATCGGTCCCAACCTCACGTTTGTTGCTTTCATCAAACAGTCCTTCAGCTTGTAACTTCGCTTTAAGCTCTTCAAAAGCCCGTCTTAGCGCGCCATCTCCGGCTTCTTCCATACCTTCAGCGATAAGTTGATAGTCACCCCGTCCTTCATAAATACTCAATCGTCCGCGCACAATAACCTGCATCCCGTTGCTGGGACGAAATCTGAGGAGCTGGTTTCGATTGCGAAACATCGCGCATCTTATCTGCGACTGCTTATCTTTAAGAGTTAAGTACCAATGCCCGGAGGCGGGTGTGGCGAGATTCGATATTTCTCCTTCAACAGCAACTGCCGGGAAGTTTGATTCTAATAGTGAGCGCGCCAACTTATTCAGATGGCTAACTGAGTAAATTGATTCAGAATTTGAAGAAAGGGATGTGCTGGAAAGCTTGGCCATGGGTGTAGTGTAACCCAGGCTATTGAGGAATCGGAAAATTACCTTACAGCGGAATAACTCACTCGTTCAGGGCTAGAGTATGCTTCTGAACGAGTGAGAGAAAAGATTTCAATAAACTAACGAACTAGCTACCGGTGAGGACGCTCGCATTAGTCTTGGTAAATGACTCTTCGTTTCTAAGCGCGCCATCCGTATCAAAGGAAGTGATCTGCGCTTGATTGCCTGCTGGACCAAAAGGGAAAGTCACTTTGATAAATGCAGGAGTGCCGCTATTAGTAACTAGACCAGCAGTGATTGAATAGCTTTTTGACATACCAACCGCAGTCCATTCGCAGGCGCCATCACCTGTGGATTCTAGTTCGAATAACTCATCACCATATTTATGATTAGATTCGATACTACGAATAACAAGTGTGCATTTGCCATTGCCATTGCTGTCTCCAGCAGATTGATAAGTTCCATCCAGGAGTGATTCAGCTTGAGCTCTCGTGGTCAGGAGAGTCGCGGTCACTAGCACAGAAAGTAGTAAAGCCATTTTTTTCATAAGTCACCTGATAAATTTTCAGATTACAGGGCCTGCCGCATTCGCGCAGCGAATTGACAGATTTCTCAGATGACAATGGTATCGAGGAGCAAACAATGGAGTTTGATGTAGATCAACCGAAGGGCAGTGATCGATCTAGGTCAATTGGTGCGGGATTGAGTGAATCGTTCAGCGAGTAGTGCGAGGGTCGCATTGGCGGTGACATTGGCGGCAGTGATAAACATATCAATGACTAGATCCACGGCAATGAGAATACCAATTCCAGCTACCGGTAAGCCCAATGACACATAGATTGGCGTCATTACTAATAAACCACCACTGGGAATGCCAGGGGAGTAAAAACTCAGGAGCCCTATAGATAGTGCAATGATAATGATCTGATAAGGTGCCAGATCGATACCGTAGAGCAAGGCAACAAAGTAAGTGCCAGAGGTTCTGGCCAGTGGTGAAGCAAACTTGAACAAAGTAACCGCAATAGGTAATACAACACCCGCTGTTTTCTCGGAAACGCCAAGTGCGACCGTTGCATTAAGGGTGACAGGTAACGCCGCCAATGAAGAGCGAGTACTAAATCCAATTACCTGTACCGGGGCCAGAGTACGAGCAAATTGAATTACATTTAGCCCAAGAAAATGCACGATAACGAACAAGCTGGTGGCGAGTAACAAAATAAGACTGCAGGTAATAAATAGAAAACTGGCTAGCGCGCTTATTGCCTGAACACCTAGGGCAACTACTAATGGAAGTACAAGGGCGAAGACACCTAAAGGCGCTAGTAACATGACCCAATGAATCAAGACGAACATGGTTTCTTTTAAGCTAATAAAGAAATTTAAAACCGGCTCTCTATTAGTAGGCGAAACTTGCAATAATGCTGCACCAAACAGGCCAGTGAAAATCATCAGCGGCAGCATATCCCCAGCTGCTGCAGCTGCTACAGGATTTGAAGGAATCAGAGAAACCAGCCAATCGCTGAAAGGAGGTAGTTCACCATTTGCCGGGAGAGTGGATGCATTTGCATCAATTAAGTTGGAAGTCGAATTACTATCTACATCCAAGTTGAGAATAAGTGGGGCTGCGAATAACACAGCGAAGCTGCAAGAGAGTAATATCATGCCGCCAATGACAGCAATTGTTTTTGAGCCCAGCTCAACAATGCGTTCCCCGACATCTCCTCCTGCAATAGCGGTAATAAGCAACGCCATTAACAATGGAATGACTGTCATACGAATTGCATTAACCCAAAGCGTGCCTAAGGGAGCAATATAGTTTTCAAAGCCTAGAGAATTGAGTTGCGGGTTGATGGCTAAGATCAATCCCAGTGTTAACCCTAAAACCAATCCCAACAAGATGCGCGTTGAATGATGCATTTTCAAAGTCAGGGAGGAGGAGATCAATCAGGGATTAAGTTTGAATACATAGAGCGCGTTATGATTATTTGGGCTAACTAACTCTGGTGCGAGGAAACTGCCAATGCGCCAGGGGCTGCCGCCTTCTCGTCCTGCTGGAATAACGACATATTGTTCGCCATCTGCTTCATAGCTTACTGGAAATCCTTGTGCAGAAGTTGCCAGACGTGTTTTCCAGAGTTCTTCGCCTGTCATCACATCATAAGCATGCACATACCGATCATAATCGCCGATGAAAAGCACACCGCCTGCAGTTGTAAGCGCCGCCGTTAAGAAAGGGGCACGTTGCTCGATGGACCAACGTTCATCCAGTGAGACAGTATCGTAAGATGCTAGTTTGCCAAACTGGCCATCAGTGCCAGGCATCTCCATCCACATGCGATCACCCTGATTGCCGCCGCTGCCCACTTCAAAGCTCACCTCACGTGGTGACATTTCCATACACGATTGACTCAACGGAATCACAAGCTGTTGCGAAGGAGGGTGATAGGCGGTGGCTTGCCAGTTATGTCCTCCCGCCGTGGATGGGCATACCGATAACCACTCACCAATTTGCATGTTTCGAATATCTTCTCGATATCTAACCTGGCCGGTTTCCAAGTTAATCTCAGAGAATACATTTTGAAAAACTGTCTGCTGCAAACCTTGAAATGCACCGGTGCGTCGATTCAGTTTCCATAAGATTCCGCTTTTACCGATGGTGAATAAATACGGTTCGTCGAAGAGGTCTACTAACACCTGTTCAAACGCTTCATCCATGTCTAGGGATTCGCCTGGCACATGTTGTCTATGCCAAACGATACGACCCGATTGCGGATCAATTGCTAAGGTGGAATTGGAGTAGAGCGCAGCATCTTCTGTGGTAATGCCCCGGCTTGCTGCCATCCAGGGTTTGGCCTGGGCAACGCCGAAAAAAACCAACTCCAGCTCCGGATCCCAGCTACCGGTTAGCCAGACATCGCCACCCCCTCTAAACTCTAACGGCAAACCACCCCAGGTGTCGTCACCTGGCTCTCCAGGTTGTGCCACGGTGTAGGTGCGCCAAAGTTCTTCGCCAGTTTGTCCGTCATGGCCTGTAATAAAGCAGCTATCCTCGTAAAACCTGCCACACCCTGAAATGCCATTAATAACGATTCCGTCAGCCACGATCGGCCCGGAGGTATTCGAGTAGCCTTTAGTTTCGTCCGCAATTTCAGCGTCCCACCTTACCGCCCCTGTGCGGGCGTCGAGTGCCACTAAATGGGCGTCAGAAGTCGCGACATAAATCATGTCCTGCCACATAGCCAAGGTGCGTAGTAATCCGCCTTGCCGTCCATCAGATTCAAATTGACGGCGATACTCCCAAAGCAATGTTCCATCGCGCCCATCCAAGGCTTGAACGACATTGCCAAAATTTGGCACGTATATAATGCCGTTGCGTACCAGAGGAGCTGGTTGTGAACGACCTGGCTCCATTCCCCATACCCAAGCTAAGCTTAAGTTGTGAACATTCTCTGTGTTGATTTGATCTAGTGGGGTGAAACCCTGACTTTTAGGTGCGCGCCGCCAATAAGTCCAATCAGCAGCAGCGGGGTTGGCGAGCTCTTCCGTGCTTATATCGCGATAATTGTTTATGGATCGGAAACTTCTAGTACGAGCTCTATCAGATTGATAGATAGTGGCAATTTCCGGAACGGAATTTCTCGTGCCGGGTGAGGGCATGTTGCCAGCTCTACCAGGAATGGGAAGTCTTGGTGGTTCGGCTTGTGCGTTAGCAATAGTGTTATCGAAAAACACCATAGAATTCGCTGTAAGACTTAAAGCTGCGCCAGCACCAATATCATTCTCTGATAGTAAGTAGGCGACAAGTGAAACATATTGGTCCTCGCTCAGTGAGCCAGGTGCTTGAGGAGGCATTGTGCGGGAAAGTATGTCTACCAACTCACTGGCAGAGCGATTAGTCCAACGTGATACGAAACTAGAACCGGCTAGCGGGATTGCTTCAAAGGAACCTTGCAAGTCAGCTAAGTGACAAACACTGCATTCGCTACGATAAATTTCTGCGCCGTCTGCAGCTTGTTCTGCTGCATAGGTGGCTTGCTGCAATGATTGCGCAAGCGTTGCTGATGAACACAATGCTGTTCCCAGGGCAACGAGGGGCAAGAATTTCCGCAGTCGCTTGTCACTCATATTTCTTAGCGTAAACGCAGGGTCTCTTGTCTTGCGCGGCGTTCCGCAACTGCTTGGGTATATTGTTCTTCATTTATGTAAGTTATACCTACCCAGGCATGGCTCATTTCATCAACTCCACGACGGCCAAAGACTACCCATTGTTCCGGATCAGGGTTGATTGGATTGTTTGCCGTGTTGTCGAAGACAGAAGTGAATTGCAATATTGTGCCAGCGGGAAGCAGTGGTTTGCTGTCATCGTCATAGATGTAAGAAATCTGCCAATTGTGATTGTATTTATCCACCTGGCTGAGTACTTCTTTTGTGCCATCAGGGAGAATTGCTTCCATTGTCATCACTTTTCCTCGCATGTGGAGGTGAGGGCGATAGCTGTGAATGACTGCTGGTGAATCCAGTCGATGGGTACCTTGTAAAACCTGATAGCCATGTGGCGGGATTACAATATCCTGTCCCCGGGCCATACCTTTTAAGCCATCGACACGAAACATAGCTTCCCCAATCGTTTCGAATTCCGGTGTTTCTCCTTCCGGGTAAAACCATAGACCTACTTCAACTACATCGCCTGGGCCTTCGGCTCCGACCGGAAAGTAATGCAGATTCCATGCGATCTGACCATCTGTCGGTACCCGCATGCCTGTCCCTTCAGGGAATATCTCCCAGGACTTGCCAACTCCATATCGCGCCAATGCTACTGAGCGACCGCCCCCTTCAGGGACCAGCACTGCGTGACCGTGATGCACAACTTTTTTACCCAAGGGATAAGATGGTTTGAATTCGGCGGCGCGTAAAAATCTTTCTGAGTCCATTCCTTCGAATGGAACTCTCGGTTCCCACCACTGATCTTGGCCATTGGCAATTACGTCATAAGGTTTAGATCGAATAATCAAATCAGGCGGGCCGAGTTGATCTGCTAGCTGCCATGCCCCTCCAGTTGCCAACTCAATTGGTGGAGGTAGGTCAGCTGGGTTGCCTTCCGGTGCGCCGCCATCTGCCCAGGCTGCAATCATGTCAATCTGTTCTTCACTTAGTGACGCATCGTTTTTGTATTCTTGGATGCCAATAGTTGGATCCAAATGCCAAGGAGGCATTATGCGTTTGGTGGTTCTGTCTTTTATAAGCAATGCAAACGGTCTAACTTGCTCATAACTCATTAAGGGCATTGGACCGATGCCTTCTGGATTATGACAAGTTTGGCATTTCTGCTGCAGAATCGGCGCAATATCTTTTGAAAACGTTGGTACTTCGACCGCATTAGATTGAGCCAATGCCATTTCACTGGGAATGAATACAAGGCTACAAGCAACAAGAAT
Organism: uncultured Pseudohongiella sp.; assembly: GCA_965262465.1. Lineage (GTDB taxonomy): Bacteria > Pseudomonadota > Gammaproteobacteria > Pseudomonadales > Pseudohongiellaceae > UBA9145. The sequence continues at coordinate 1,281,845 of OZ253535.1, forward strand.
TTTCGATGCTGAATATAGTTGACGAAGAGTGTTCATTTGCATCTCCTGTAAGCGTTATTCACTTACGTTGACATGAAAATAAGCATTGCTATGGCAACAATAGAATTCGAATGCAGCGATATCATCTATTGTTTGCAATCTTACGATGTAGTTTCCTGCCTTGGAAAAAGTGGCGGCAGTATCGGATATTGAACCGGGAGTAGAAGTGTATTCTTTGCTACTAAAACTAACTTCACCGGGCCCGCTATGTTTGGCCCAACCAACCCATACCTCTTCGGCAGGGTGCGCGATAGTTGCGCCCAAATTGATAGATTCACCAACACGGGCTTGAACTATTTCTTCTGAGTGCAATCCGGTTCTGCCCTGGGTGCTTTCACTACCAACAGTAATGGTGGGCGCAATGTCACCGCGACCATCTGATACTGGTTCATCTAAAACATATGCCGGAAGAGTGTGACCTGGCACTTTTAAATCCTGTCCGTTACTACTTAAGTGCCAATAAATTCTATCATTGGCACCGAAGGAATCGTCGACAGTCACCGTAAAAGCACAAAAGACATGACGATATTGCGGAGGTAGAGGATCGAAATGTGTAGGTAGATAGGCAGTAAACCTTTCGTCACTCAGATAATTATTTTCTCCATGGGGAATCGACAGAGCCTGTTCTCGATTCATGTTGAAGAATCCAAAACAGAGTGTTCGAGTACCATCCGGATTGGGATACCAACCGTCAAACAGTGGGATAACAGGTTGGCCTCGATCTCTAATGACTTCGGCAGACCAGGATTGTTGGGATAAATCGATTTGTTGTGCAAAAGCCCAGGGAGCTACCAACGTAATCGTTGCTAGCAAGGCGATTCTCGAAAAGCAGGACTGTGGTCGCATCTTTGTGCAGCTCTTAAAAGCTTTGATAAGAGTGTACTGGAAATCCAGTAATTGTCACAGCTTTGGGGGTGGCAATAGGAGGTTGCTACAGGGGGAGGCTGTTGGGGGCAATAGCAGAGCAATACTGGTCTGGAAGCCAAGATGAGAGCGATGAGAGGGCGATGAGGGAATAGAGCTAAGGGTTTATGGAGTGCTGTCTGGCTCAAGCCATTTGGGGTCGGTTTGCAATGGTGCTGTCAGGCTGTGCATGAATGCTTCTAACTGCACTAGCTCCACGGGACGTAGATTTAATGGCTTAGCTTCATTGTGACTCAACATGGATACTGGAGCCTCATTGTAATGGCTCATGACTTCTTGCAAGGATTGAATTTGACCGCCATGCATGTATGGAGCTGTCTCTGTTACGTTTCGCAAGGTTGGCGTTTTATGTGCGCCAACCATTTCGTTAGTGTCCCGTGCAAATCGAAGTTCGATACACTCCGATGCTTGTGCATCGCTATACGGACCTAAGCAATTAAATTCGTCTTGTCTTGCAAGTCTTATCCCATCGTAGCGACCCATCGGTGGTAGGTCACTGGTTAAAGACAGAACGCCAGTGTTATGAAAATCATGATTAGTAAAAAGTGGTCCATTGTGGCAACTCACACATTGGGCCTTCCCGATAAACAAACGGAGGCCGGCGATTTCGCGATTGGAGAGAGCATCGTTGGGTTGGGTGCTATTTGAATCGGATAGACCTTGGGCATATCGATCAAAACGACTTTCCCCAGGCAGGATTTTTCGTTGATAGGCGGCTAACGCCTTGCCGGCATTACTGAACACTTTTGTAATCGCAGTTTTCTGATCATCACTTAAGGTTTGCCAGTTTGCTCGTGCAATTTCAGAAGCAATTGGAGAAGCGCTACTGAATTCCTGTGGTAACTCTGGTAAGTCACCAAAAAGAGATTCATATAGTTCACGATAAACAGAATCCGTAGCAATTAACTGGCTAACTTGAAGTCGATCGGTATTGTGTTCGTGGCCGCTTTCGAGCGGCGCTAAAGCTTGTGCCCATTGACTGTCTTTTCTGCCGTCCCAATAAAACCATGGGCTATGGGCCAATCCAACTAAGCTGGGTGTGTGTCGATCGCCAATGTCCAATCCGACGGCTAATTGCAGTCCGTCAGTAAAATAAAGTTCTGGTTTGTGGCATGTGGCACAAGAGACTGCGCCGTTACTGCTTAATCGAGTGTCGAAGTAGAGCTTTTGTCCAAACAATGCGGCTTGTTCGTTGTTCGCCACTGAGTTGCTCGGATCTTCACTGTAAGGAGGAAGTTGATCAAGCGCCATCGATCGAATCAGTGCACGCTCTTGGTCGCTCCAACTATCGGGTAATGGCGAGGGAAGATAAGTCCAACCAACAATGCCTAAAGTGATCAACAAGACTGTGCTGAGAAGCAGTCGTCTCTTAACCGTTATCCCAATCATTACTTCAATCAGTCTCACAAGCTAAATTCCAATATTCCTGTGTCGCTAGTAGTTGGAGTGTTGATAGTAAATGTCATTTCCCAGTCGCCCGGCATATGAAATCGAATGCCTTCTATGACGTATACCCCAGGACGATCTGTGCTGGATGCAATAGGCAGTGTCGGAAGTCCATGATCATGGGCAGGCATACCGCCAATCACTGAGATTTCAGCACCAATTACAGGCTCACCATTACTATCTGTTACGGTGATTACCCATGAGTGGATTCGATTGATTTGCAACGGATCTAGCTGACTTTGCAGAAGCAATGTTCGGCCAGCTTGTGTGGTTACAGCAAATTCGCTTGCTAGAAGAGTTGGGCTAGAGACGAGCGCGATTAGTGCAATTACGAGTAGTGTGGTTCGGATGATCATTGTGGGACGGAAAAATCAAAGAACGGATTATACCAGATCGAGACCCCTGCAATGCGGTCAAAAAGGGTAGCAGTCAGGTCTCGTTTTCTAGATGTTCTTCCAAATGATGATAATTGATGTGATTGAAGCGCGGCGTGCATATCGCCAGGAATTTTAAATCCCCATCACCTACATTGGTTATTCGTTGTTTGGTTTGTGGAGGAATGAGAACGATGTCTCCAACAGAGACTGTTGCAGGTTTTTCTGCGCCAACTTCAACAATGCCTTTACCTTCCATGATGACATATCGTTCGTAAGTGTCATTGAGCCAGTGCCAGCGAGTAGACTTGCCTTGTTCTACTCGGGCATGAGCTATTGATATTTCTGGATCCGTAGATGAATTTGATATTTCAATAATGAAGCAACCTTCCTTGAAATAGAATTCCTCTTCTTTATTACAGCGCCTAACGTGATCGTTCATACTTCTACTTCGCGAAATAAATCAAAGAGCCGCAGCTTAACGTTGGTTGTTACGTTGATAAACCCCAAAATGGATATAAGGATCTGCAGTAGATTGACCCGGTCTCACGTTATTCGGCACCTGATGTCTTACTGGGGGCAGGCTCTTTAGATAAGCTGCAATAGCTAACGCATCGTCATAGTCGATACCCGCGTACGCTGGCCAAGGCATAACTGGAAGAGAACTGGTGCTGTGTTCAGTAGTACCCACTCTTATCATTGTGACTAAGCGTTCCATGGTCCACATACCTAAGCCTGTTTCCATGTCTGGCGTTAAGTTGGCTGGAAACACTACACCGGGATTGTCATCTACAAATGGGCTGGAGTAAGCAATGCCGGTGCTAGACCCTGCTAGTAATCGATCGGCATTTGCCGCACCAACCAGGGCACCATCGGTATGACAACTACCGCAACCTAAAAGTCCTACAAGATATCTGCCGCGTCCAAGTTGTTCAGTGCTGTAACTGGCAGAAGGAGTTGGTTCTGGTGTGGCAAGAATAGACGCCGGATCTAGCTGAGTGTATTCGTCTAAGGGATTGAATGGCGCATCAGCCGGATTTGAGTTGGTGCAAGAAGTTACCAACAAAAACACTAGTACAGTCGACAAACTAATCTGAAATCGTTTTGGCATGGTTAAGTCTCCCATTTCTCCCACATCCACTTAATATGGTGGCATGAAGATTCCTGGCAGAGCTTGATCTTGCGCAAAAGTGATGAAGGTGACACAAAAAAGGGAGGCTTAGCCTCCCTTTCTTATAGTGTCCATAGAATCATTGTTGGTTTAGTAACCACCATCGCATGGTGCTCGTCACTACCTCTGCAGCATCTTGCTGCACGAAGTGGTTAGCACCGGGAACGGCAACAATTGTGGTAGTGCCGTCATTCCAGTCCCAGGTATTGTTTAATCCATCCGAATGTAAGGCGGTATCGTCTAAGCCATGAAATACCAGTAAGGGTAAATCCAACTGTGGGGCGGCAGGTGCTGCTGAAGCATTTGCTCCACTGGGATAGTTCTGCTTGTAGTAGGCCAACATAGCGTCGAAATCAGAACGACTGAATGCATCAACATAATGTTGGCGAGCATTTGCGTCAGTTACCCAACCAGATAACGTCTGTGCGGTCATTGGGCCTCCAAAGAAGACATCGGGATCACTCGGAGAGCCTTCGATAAATACTCTGGCATAGTTGCTGTTTTGTTGTTGCTCCGCATTGTTCGCCAGTTCTCTTCCCATGCCATTTGGATGTGGCAAATTTAGGATGATCAGATTGTCGACCATTTGAGGAATATTAAACGCGACTTGCCAGGCTACAGCACCACCCCAATCATGTCCGACGATTGTGGCGCTATCCTCTCCCAAGTGACGAATAACTGCGGCAACATCACCTACCAGGTATTGCATACCATAATTGGCTTGCCCCTCAGGTTGGCCGCTGCGGTTGTATCCCCGTTGGTCTATTGCGACGACTTTGAAATTCTCACTTAAGCCTTCCATTTGATGACGCCAGCTATACCAAAAATCAGGAAAGCCATGAATCATTACCACCAGGGGTCCTTCACCCATAGTGGCGTAGTGAATCTGCACTCCATTATTGTCGGCGTAACCATGTTCGGCTTCTGACCATGCGTCAGCGAACGCCATGGAAGAAAGGATCAGGTAAAGACCCAGGGTGCTTAATGTCGTGCTGAGAAATCGTTTCATTGCAATCCGCTCACTTATTTAACTGCTACTAGTGTTACGTTGAATTAAAGCAAAATTACTGGAAAAGGTTAATGGGCCAAAAGTCACGAAATTTCTGGCTTGCGCGGCACTCCACTCATCCCGGACAAGGCATTGAAAGTACCTATACAGGAGGCTTATAAGGGGGCTTCGTGGTAGTATATGCCAGTGTTAAGAATGGATGCTGAGGCATCCATTTCCTGTTTTATGACTAATGCTTTGCGCATGCTTAGGGGGCTTGTACATGTTTAGAAGTACCGCATTGCTTATTGCTGTCACGTTGAGTGGCAGTTTATTGGCTCAAAATAACGACTATCCTCGCACCAGTTTTGGCGCGCCGGATCTGCAAGGTACCTACAATATCGCCACAGTGACGATGTTGGAGCGAGGTGAGCAGTTCGAAGGCAAATTGGTGCTTACTCCAGAGGAAGCTGATTCCTTAGGAGCAACAGGCGATAGCTATCTCGAAGATCTTACAGAGAACATCGGTGGCGACGAAGGCACCATAGGTGGCTACAACACCTTCTGGATGGATCCAGGTGAGAGAATGGCAATGATCAATGGTGAGATTCGGTCTTCCATTATCGTAGAGCCTGAAAATGGTCGACTGCCTTGGTCTCCAGAAGCCCAGCGTATGATTTTTGGAGCTATGTCGAGCGGCGGGCAGTTTGATGGTCCGGAATCTCGACCCATGGCAGAACGCTGCCTGGTTGGCTTTGGTTCTTCTGGTGGTCCACCGATGTTGCCAGTCCTCTATAACAACCACAGTCAAATCGTCCAAACCGAAGACTATGTGGTCATTCTTGCTGAGATGAACCACGATGCCAGGATTATTCGCATGCGCGATAGTGAGCATTCTGACATTAATAAGTGGCTTGGAGATTCAATTGGTTACTACGAAGGCGACACGCTAGTAGTAGAAACAACTAATTTTCACGCGCAGGAAGGGTTCAGGGGCGCACTTCGTCACTTCATCTACCTCTCGCAGGAAGCAAAAATCACCGAGAGATTTACTCGTTTAGATGACAGTACGCTTTTGTATCGCTTTACCGTAGATGATCCGGCTGTGTATGCCAGTTCCTGGACAGGGGAATTGCCTATGCGAGCGGTAGAAGATCAGATCTATGAGTACGCTTGCCACGAAGGTAATCACGCTTTACCAGGCATCCTTGCCGGTGCTCGTCGACAAGAGTTAGATGCCGAATTTGGCATAGCGAGCCAAGACTAGACTCTTCGCAACTAATCTCATCGCACTTGTGACTATACAGTCACAAGTGCGATGCAGTGTAACTTCTTACTCACCTACTTTTTCTAGTCAGCGCTATTTTGATTTCAATCATTAACTGCGTTTCTGTAGTGTTTTAACTTCCAAGCTGTTTATTCTTTTATTCTCTTTAACTGATATGTTGAGATTCATGCGAAATTTTATCTTTATGATTGCCGCTGTCATTGGGTTTGTTTCTGCGGTGAGCATTGCTCAGGCACAAGTCGCTCCTTCTCTTACTGTGAAAGAAATAATGAATGCCATCATCACACCCATGACTAATACCATTTGGGGCGCTTACCAATTGGAAACCGAAGCAGAATGGCAGGAAGTAGAAAACGCAGCGCTTACTGTAATTGCGGCAGGTGATTTGCTAAAGACAGGGGGTTCAGCCGAGGGCGAAATGGACATTGCAACTCAAACTGAATGGCAGCAATACAACAACCAAATGCTAGCAGCCGCTAGGCAGGTGTTGAGTGCTGTCGCGGCACGCGATGAAGAAGCCTTATCCAGTGCTGGTAATGACGCGCTGTATCCGCCCTGTGAATCTTGCCATCAACGGTATCAACAGCGATAACTGATTGCGCTTGTGACCCTAAGCCACAACAAATAAAGCCGGTAGTCGCTCTAGAAACCAGAAACAGGCGATCCCGCCAAGGCCGTAGGCCAGGCCGCGATAAGTGCTTTGCACCACGCTCGGTGCAATCTTGGTGTAAATCATATGCAAGCCGGCCATGACTACGATGAATCCCACCTGGCCTGCTTCCACGCCTAAATTGAAAAACAAAAGCGCGAGTGGAATATCTGCTTGGCTAAGCCCCAATTCCCCTAAGGCGCCGGCAAATCCAAAGCCATGGAAGAGGCCGAACACAAATGCCACTAACCAAGGTTTCTCATGGACTAATGTTTGAACACCACGTTGGCCCATAACCACTTCCCTTGCCAACAGTAAAATTGAAAGCGCAATCAACGCTTCCACTGGTGCATTAGGAACAGGAAAAATTCCCAGAACGGCAAATGCCAAGGTAATGCTATGGGCAATGGTAAACGCAGTTATGGTTTTTATGAGTTTCCAAAAGCCACGTAATAAAAGAAGTAAGCCCAACACAAAAAGCAGATGATCGATGCCGAATAAAATGTGATCTGCCCCAAGAATCAAATAGCGTGAGGCCAGGCTGCTTAAAGATCCAGCTCCGGCTTTCAAGTCTGACATGGAGGCGGTGACTTCTGTTCCATTGCCTGGGAAATAAGCGGAGACATCGCTTCCATCTTGCCAGCGTGCAATCACAACTACACCTTCCAACGGCCAGGGAAATACTAGCTCATCATTTATTGAGAGAGCGGGCTCACATTGAAAGCGATAACTAAAATTGCCGGGCGCCAAACCCTGGCAGTGTGATGGAAGTATTCGTTCAACATTAAAAAGAGGAGGTACCTGTTGGTCCACGATGGAAAGACGATATTGGTTGTTCAGGTCTTCATCGAGAAATACACGTGCTACACCTGTCACATCGACATCGTGACCAAAACTCCAGGAAGGGATTCCTAAAAATATGACGGTGATGAACCTTAGCAACTTAGAAGTCATGAATTATTCTTCTTCTGCTCCATCGGTAATAACAATGGAGTACTTCTCAAACAGTCTTTCAATCTCCACTCGTAATCGTGCATCCTCTTCGGAATTAATCCATTCAAGCCTCACTCTGTCGCGGATTTCTTCTAAAGGTGGAATGCGTTCAGGAATAATTTCATTGATCTGCAGCCAATGTTGACCTCGATTGCTGATAAACGGACCTGCCCAGCTACCGAGGCCTGTACTGAAAACCTCAGTGGCAAATTCTTCGCTAAATATGTTTGTAAGATCCAGTGCGGTGACCTGCGGAAGGGGATCGCTGTTGCCAGGAGAAAGGGCTAATAAAGAATCTGCTGTAGCTCCTTCTTCGAGAAGCGATACTACCTCGTCTGAAAGCGGTTCTCTCGTATCGAAAACCAGTTCAACCACATCCATGGCTTCTGGCATCGTGTATCTCTCAATATTGGCTTGATAATAAGACTGTAGTTCCTCTTCGGAGGGTTGAATGATGTCACCACTAAGAACGTGAAGCATCTTTTGCGCGAGCATGTCATGAATTCGAGCATCATTGTCGAGACCAAGATCCAGTGCTTCGCGTACTAGAATTTGTTCTTCGACGTAACGCGCTGTGATTAAGTCGCGCTGATCATCGGTAAGGGGTTCTCCTGCATTCATTTCCTGTAAAAAAATTCGTGCATCGATTTCTCGCTGATCTAATTCCAATACATTTTCTTGGTTAAGGCTGTTGAGCCCGTACAGTCCAAAAATTAGCACTGCAATCAGGAAGAAATGTAAGGTGGGCTCCTGGGCCAATTTCTGCCAGCTTGAATTGTGAGGCGCATTGTCGGCCATCACTGACTCCGTGTTTTGTTATTTTTAGAACAGCAAGTAAATGATACTGCTGAATTTTCTTGCATTGAACAATTCGATGCGATTGTATAACTGGGTAAGGAGGGCAATCCAGTCGTGGAACCACTTAGTCAACAATTTATAGATAGTTGCCGGCGTGAAGGGGGCAAAATCATTCGCGGCGACAGCATGACGCGTATTGAAACTTTCGTTGATGCAGCGTTTGCTTTCTCCTTTACCATGCTGGTTATCAGTATCGATGAAATTCCCCGCAGCCCTGGCGAATTGTTTGAGCTCTCAAAGGACATTCCTGCCTTCCTGTTGAGTGCTTGTATCATTGGCGCAATTTGGTTGTCACACTCCAATTGGTCTCGAGTTTTTGGATTGCAGGACAAAGTCACAACTAATCTCAGCTTGGCACTAGTGATGCTGGTATTAATCTTTGTCTATCCCATCAAACTGATTTCACAGGCGACTGTGCTGTATTTTTCTCGGGTAGTGTTTGAATTCGAGCAATTGGATACGGGCATGTTTGAGAATGAAGGCTGGGCTAACAACGAGGTGGCAGGACTGTTTATCTATGTCGCTGTGTTTCTCATATTTCTCGCCATCATATTAATTGCCTTCTCCCAGAATGCTTTGCGGTATCAGAAAGAGCTTCATCTCAACGCAGCAGAGAAGAAATACTGTTACGAAATCACTGTTACGTGGTTAGTAATTATCCTTACGGCGCTGCTGTCATTCGGCGCTGCAAATATTTATGAGGCAGAGCGAATTGCTCGGGCCGGACTTATCTATTCCTCTCTGTTTGTCACCATCCCTCTCGCCAATATTTGTTACCACAGGTACTCGGCGAACAAAGCTGGCTAGCAATCGAAGATTGCTCGGTGAATCTCGCGGCTAACTTAGCTGCTTATGCTGTGTATGAGGTTGGTGTTCTGTACAAGATATAGGTCGATCTGTATAATCTCGTTTTTGCGGATATTGGAAATCCTATGTTACGTATTGCTGAAGAGGCTCTAACATTCGATGATGTTCTGCTTCTGCCCGCTCACTCCTCAGTACTCCCTCGCTCAGTTAGTCTTGAATCGCGCATAACCAAAGCGATATCACTCAATATTCCACTTGTCTCCTCGGCAATGGATACCGTAACCGAAGCGAAATTAGCCATTGCTATGGCTCAAGAGGGTGGTCTTGGGGTAATTCACAAGAGCATGAGCATTGAGAAGCAAGCTCGAGAAGTGCGCGCCGTTAAAAAGTATGAGAGCGGTGTAGTTAGAGATCCCATTACCATTCCTGTAAGCGCAACCATTCGAGACCTCGTTGCGCTGATGAAAGAAAATGATATTTCGGGTATGCCGGTAGTAGATGCTGGCGGCTTGGTTGGTATTGTCACTAGCCGAGATGTTCGCTTTGAGGCCAATTTGGATGCGAGCGTCGAATCAATCATGACGCCGAAAGATGGCTTGGTTACGGTACAAGAAGATTTTGGTCTGGATGAAGTAAAAGAGCTTTTGCATCGTCACAGAATTGAAAAGCTACTGGTAGTCAACGAACAATTTGAACTCAAAGGCCTAATTACTCTTAAAGACATCAGAAAGTCTGAGGACTTTCCTAATGCCTGCAAAGATGAGCTGGGACGCTTGCGTTCCGCTGCGGCAGTAGGGACTTCTGGTGATACTACTGATCGAGTTGATGCCCTGGTTGAATCAGGAGTGGATTTGTTGGTCGTGGATACCGCACATGGTCACTCACAAGGTGTCATTGACCAGGTCAGGGCAATTAAGGCTAAGTATCCCTATTTGTCAGTAGTTGGTGGCAATATCGCTACAGCCGATGCCGCTCGGGACCTGGTTGAAGCTGGAGCCGATGCAGTTAAAGTTGGAATCGGCCCAGGATCGATCTGTACAACCCGAATCGTGACCGGAGTTGGTGTCCCGCAAATTACTGCGGTCGCCAATGTGGTCGAAGCGGTAAAAGACACCGATGTTTGTGTCATATCCGATGGTGGTATTCGCTACTCTGGAGACATTGCAAAAGTAGTCGCCGCGGGAGCCCATGTGGTGATGGTGGGCAGCTTGCTCGCTGGTTCCGAAGAAGCACCAGGTGAGGTCGAGCTTTATCAGGGTCGAAGCTATAAGTCCTATCGCGGTATGGGAAGCATGGGAGCCATGTCTTCATCCCAAGGATCCAGTGATCGATACTTTCAAGACATTGAATCCGGTACAGAGAAGTTAGTACCAGAAGGTATTGAGGGCAGGGTGCCTTACAAAGGTCCTATGGCTGCCATTGTGCATCAATTGATGGGTGGACTTCGATCAAGCATGGGTTATACCGGGTGCAAAGACATCACCGAGATGCGCACTAAGACTCAGTTTGTGAGGATTACGGGAGCCGGAATCAATGAATCACACGTCCACGACGTGTCGATCACGAAAGAAGCTCCTAACTACCGTGTCAGTTAATAACGAAGCGCCTCTGGTTGAGCAATACGGCGTTGAAAGTACTTTTTGATGCAGTCACATACTATTTGTATGCTCCTGAATCAAAAAATACTTCCGCCTTGTCTTACGCAACCAGAGACTCTTCTATAAATCCCAGTTATGAATTTTCCGAATTAGGCCAATAGTCTAGTTCTAAGTAAGTATTTTTCTAAAAAAATGACAGCAACCAATATCCATAGCCAAAAAATTCTGATTCTCGATTTCGGTTCTCAGTACACCCAGCTCATTGCTCGACGCGTGCGTGAGGCTGGGGTGTATTGTGAGATTTGGGATTACGAAGTAGATCCAGCTGACTTTGAAGAGTTCGCACCTCAGGGCATCATTTTTTCTGGAAGCCCTGAGTCGGCAAATACCGATATGTCGCCTCGACCACCAAGTTTTCTTTATGAGGCGGGCTTACCAATTCTTGGTATTTGCTATGGCATGCAAACCATGGCTGAGGAATTTGGCGGCAAAGTTGAAGCTTCTGCAAAATCAGAATTTGGATTCGCCCAGGTTAATGTCATAAACACCTGCAAGTTGTTAGATGGTATCGAAGATCGCGTAACGGATTCTGGTGAATCACAGCTCGATGTTTGGATGAGTCATGGCGATAAAGTAACCGAAGTGCCGCCAGAGTTTGAGCTGGTCGCTAAAACGGAAAGCGCACCAATTGCAGCTATGCGTCACAAAGAGAGGCCGCTGTTTGGTATTCAGTTTCATCCAGAAGTTACTCACACGCTGCAAGGCATGCGCATTATTGAACGCTTCGTTCACGATATATGCGGCTGTGAAACCTTATGGACTCCAGCCAGCATCATAGAAGATGCAATCAACACTATTAAGGAACAGGTAGGTGACGATGAAGTGCTGCTCGGCCTATCTGGTGGTGTGGATTCCAGTGTGGTCGCGGCGTTGTTGCATAAAGCTATTGGTGATCAGCTAACTTGTGTGTTTGTGGACAATGGATTATTGCGATTGCATGAAGGCGATCAGGTGATGGCGACCTTTGGCAAGAACATGGGGATCAAAGTGATTCGAGCTGATGCTTCGGACCAGTTTTTGAGCGCATTAGCTGGCGTGGATGAACCAGAGGCCAAACGGAAAATTATTGGCAACACATTTATAGACGTGTTTGATCAGGAGGCTGCCAAACTCAATGACGTTAAATGGTTAGCTCAAGGAACGATTTATCCTGATGTCATCGAGTCCGCTGGTTCAAAAACCGGCAAAGCCCATGTCATTAAATCTCATCACAATGTGGGTGGATTGCCAGAAGACATGAAGCTGGAGCTGGTCGAGCCATTACGAGAACTTTTCAAAGATGAAGTGAGAAAGATTGGACTAGAGTTAGGTCTTCCTTATGAGATGGTCTATCGCCATCCATTTCCGGGGCCTGGACTGGGCGTTCGCGTGCTGGGCGAAGTTAAAAAGGAATACTGCGACGTGCTGCGTTTAGCAGATGCCATTTTTATCGAAGAGCTGCATAGAGCCGATTGTTACGACAAGGTGAGCCAGGCCTTCGCGGTATTCCTGCCAGTTAAATCAGTCGGAGTGGTTGGTGATGCGAGGCGTTATGCTTATGTCATCACGTTGCGCGCGGTAGAAACAATCGACTTCATGACTGCACGTTGGGCTAGACTCGATCCTGAACTACTTGAATTGGTTTCCAATCGCATCATGAACGAAATTCCAGAGGTATCACGCGTCAGCTATGATATCTCCAGCAAACCGCCTGCCACGATAGAATGGGAATAATTATTGAAGAGCTATTTCTAAATCAGAGGTTGGTTGAAGTTTAGAGCCACAAGTCAATGGACTTAACTGTAGAGCAAGCATTATTGAATGGCATAGCTGCTCAGCGAGAGGGCAGGTTGGAAGAAGCGGAGAACTATTACCGCGCCATTTTGCAATCTCAACCACAGCATCCTGATGCCAATCACAATCTTGGCGTATTGGCAGTTTCTATGGGCAAGCTTGATATAGCACTCCCATTGTTTAAAGCAGCCCTAGATTCTAATCCGGATATTGAACAATATTGGGTAAGTTACATTAGCGCTCTTATTGAGGCTAATCAGGTTGAGAGTGCATTAGCACTTAAGGAAAGGGCAAAAGAACACGGGATTTTAAGTTCTCAACTAGAAGCCTTAACGTCAAAAACCCATCCTTCTTCTATAGAAGAAGTCTCTGTTTCAATTAATCCTTCAGATTCTCAGATTCAAGAAGTACTAGCATATTATGATTCGCGTCAATTTAAGGAAGCGGAAGAACTGGCAGCAAAAATTACACATGAATTTCCAGAGTATCAGTTCGGATGGAAAATTTACGGCTCTGTTCTAAATCAACTCGGCAAGTATTCGGAATCTGTTATTGCGATCCAAAAATCATTGCGACTGGATCCCAATGATTACGAAGCTTACTGCAACATGGGCAATAGCCTTAGGATTCTGGGTGAATTAGAAGAAGCCGCTGTCAGTTATCTGCAATCGATTGCAATAAATCCTAAGCATGCAATTGCGCATAACAATCTTGGAGTAACGTACGGTGAGTTAGGATCCTTAGATAAATCAGAAGAATGTTATCTAGCAGCCATTGAACACCAGCCTGACTATGTGGACGCTTATTTCAATCTAGGAGTTGTTCATCAAAGACAGGGCAGATCAAAGGAGGCCGTAGTTAGTTACTCAAAGGCTCTAGATTTTGATTCAGGCTATGCGGAAGCCCATAATAATCTGGGTTTAGTGCATCAGCAATTGGGCAATCTCGAAGACTCAGAAATTAGTTATTTAAAGGCTATTTCGATCAATCCTAATTACGCTGATCCTTTTTTCAATTTAGGAAATTTGTGCCAAGAGCTTCGCAAATTCGATGTTGCTGAGGCTAACTATAGAGCAGCAATATCGATTAGACCAGATTACACAGAAGCCTATTGCAATTTGGGTGTTGCGCTTAAAGCGCTAGATAGGTTGTATGATTCTGAGAGAAGTTTCGAAAAAGCGATATCCCTGAATCCAAATAATGAAGTAGCGCACAATAACTTAGGAAATGTACTCCTTGAGCAAGGCAAATTGCGTAGTGCTGAAGCTTCTATAAGGCGCGCTATCGCTTTGTCTCCTGAATATGCTGAGGCTCATTACAATCTTGGAAATACGTTACAAAAGCAAGGAAGACTTTCTGAATCTGTACAGTGTTTAGAGCAAGCTACAACTCTTAAACCTGCTTATGCCGAAGCTTATAACAACCTTGGTATTATCTTTCAACAGTTGGGTGAGTTAGATAATGCTAAGGAAAACTATAATCTCGCGATAGCGTCAAAACCAAAATTCGCAGAAGCGCACAGACATCTTACTTTACTCAAAAAGTATTACACAAAAGATGAGCAGTTTTTGGAGATGCAGGAATTGTATCAAGATAAACTGATTACGGAAGAGCAACGCTGTCATATCAATTTCGGGTTAGCTAAAGCTAGTGAGGATGTTGGAGAAATTGAAAAAGCGTTTAACTTCTACCTCGAAGGGAACCTTCTTCGTAAGAAATTACTAGGTTATCAATTTGGCCAAGATGTTGAATTGTTCAATCAGCTCAAAGTGAATTCTCCACGGATTTCAAAGTATAAATTGCAATCTACATCCCAATTTGAAGGTCCATTTCCTATCTTTATTGTTGGAATGCCTCGTTCGGGAACTACCCTTGTTGAGCAGATTATTTCCTCGCATTCGCAAGTTACCGGTGCGGGTGAGTTGTCTTTTCTTTCCCAATACGGGGATGCGATAACCAGAGGGCTAGTTGAAATCGAATCTGAGACCATACAAAGATTCAGGCTAAAATACTTAGACGAGCTGCAGAACGTTTCCAATGGCAAACAGTTTGTTACAGATAAGATGCCTCAAAATTTTCTATATATCGGGTTAATTGCTGCTGCTTTTCCTGAAGCGAAAATCGTACACGTGAATAGAGACGCTGCGGCGGTTTGTTGGGCGAATTTCAAACAATATTTCAATTCCAACAAATTGGGTTACTGCTATTCTCTTGACGATATTGTTGGCTATTTTGAGCTATATATAGAGTTAATGAAATTTTGGAAAAATTCATTTGCGATGCGAATTTTTGATGTTGACTATGAATTGCTTACTACTGAGCAAGAAAAGGTTTCTCGCCAGTTGGTAGAATACCTTGGATTAGATTGGGAAAAGGAATGTCTATCACCACAAAGCAATAGAAGGGTTGTTGCTACAGCTTCCAATATTCAAGTAAGGGAAAAAATTTTCCAAGGAAGCTCACAGCAGTGGCTCAAATATCGACCCTTCCTAAAAGGTAAGTTCGATAATCTTAGAAGTAGTTATGTGTAAATTGTAGTCGAATTGATTAAGTAGCGTTGACATCCAGAATATGACTAAGCAATTTGGTCATAATTGATTACGGAGTTGCACCTTTATCATTTCCCAAACCAAGTAAGATCCCTAATCCTAAGTTGAGGAGAACATTTGAAGTTTCTTTCTGTCCGAGCGGTTCCAACTGTTTCCTGGAGCTCGTCACATCCCCATAACTTTACTCCTCCGCTTATCACCCTCGGATTTTTGGTAGGCGGTCTCACGGTCTTTGGTTTAGGTGAATCGCTTCTCATCGCAGCTGGAATTGGTGTAAGTCCCTGGACTGTTTTGGCGCAAGGTTTCGGTAGCCAGGCTGGAATTTCCATTGGCTGGGCGACTTTTATTGTGAGCGTGGCTGTATTGCTGCTTTGGATACCGTTAAAGCAGATGCCAGGATTGGGAACCATTCTAAACGCCGTCGTAATTTCAATTGTGATTGAGTTGAGCTTGCCGGTTTTGCCAGCGCCATCCAATTTCTTCTTACAACTGTTAGAGGCAACTATCGGAGTATTGTTAGTAGGGATAGGAAGTGGTTTTTATTTAACTGCTCGTTTAGGTGCTGGGCCACGGGATGGCCTTATGACTGGTTTGCAAAAGCTGAGTGGCTATCCGATCGCCTGGGTTCGAACCAGCATTGAGATTGCAGCGGTAAGCGCGGGTTGGATGTTGGGTGGCGTAGTAGGAATCGGCACTCTTATGTTTGCGTTTGGTATCGGGCCAGCCGTATCGTTGGGATTGTTCACTGTGAACAAACTATTTGGGCAGGCGACCGCAGAAGTCGAATGAATACTGAATCTAGTCAAGATGAGAAGTGGATGCAGCTCGCAATCGAGCAGGCTGAGTTGGCAGCAGAATCAGATGAGGTTCCAGTAGGGGCGATTCTCGTCGAAGATGGCAAGCTGCTAGCGGCTGCGAGCAATTGTCCAATAGGTGATAAGGATCCCACCTCCCACGCCGAGATACTGGCTTTACGACGCGCGTCACAAATCAAGCAGAATTACCGACTCCCGGGCACTACCCTCTATGTTACTATCGAGCCATGCACGATGTGCGTGGGGGCTATGATTCATGCGCGAATTCAGCGTCTGGTGATCGGGGCAAAAGAGCCTCGAGCCGGCGCTGTTTTGAGTCAACACCGACTGCTCGACTCTTCCATTTATAACCATCAGATTGAATATGATTCCGGTGTCATGGAGGAAGCGTGCAGCAGCCTATTGCAGGATTTCTTTCGTGCGAAGCGGGTCAAAACAACATAATTTTTCTTTTTGGCCGACCCATAGGTCAGAAGCCTGCGTAGACTGAAACTGACTAAGGAACTTAATCGGGATTTAAGTAGTCTTACCAAAGATGCGACGTGTACTCCTAATCATTTGCCTAATACCGCTGCTAACAGCTTGTCTCGCTGGCTCTGCCTATCAGGCTTACCAGGGTGAAAGGTTGTCTGAAATGCAGGTGGCAACTTTGGAAGGCGCCCAGTTTCTGCGGCAGGATTGGCTGAATCGCTATGTGGACGCTGTGCGCTTCTCTCAGGTTGATGAGTTGGTGATCGATAATAGCGTCGCCTATAACCGAGTAGAAATCACTCCCGGATACCACGATATCAATGTCTATTTTTATTGGGATATGGGTAGTTCCCGCGGATTGGCGCCAGCCTTGGTGAGTTACGCAGCAACTCGAGATTCTCTTTCTCGTACTTTGCGCTTTAATGCCCGGGCGGGGGAAAACTACACGGTTCGAGCTGAGCCAGTTTTCTCAGCAGACCGGCAAGACATCACAACCTTGTCACACGTCAATTTTTGGGTTGAAGATGAGGCGGGTAATGAAATTGTTAGCCGCACCGAAGGTCGCTACGTACCTTCCCAGAATTAAACAATCTTTTGAGCTCAATCTTTCAGAGTTTTTTCTGAATTTCCCAGGCAATTCCATTATCATAGCGGCTCGCAAAACAGCAGGTATTTAAAACCTGCAACACCCTCTAATCGCAGGAAGCTTATTCAATGCAGGCGTTGTTGGGAGCATCGGCTCTATCAGCATTTAAACTTCAAAAACTCCAAGAAACAGTCCGCGCCGCGCTTCCATCAGTCCACTCGATTTCAGCTCAATTCGTTCATCTAATTGATAGCGAGCAATCCCTGTCTGCAACCGAGCAAGCTAACCTCGATGGGCTACTTGCCTACGGTGATCTGCCTGCAGAGAAGCATGAGAATCCTTCTATAACTCGATTTGTCGTTCCCAGACCAGGCACCATCTCACCATGGTCCAGTAAAGCCACAGATATATTGCACAACTGTGGTTTGCAAATGATCAAGCGGATCGAGCGGGGAATTCTTTATTCAGTTGCGGCTGAACCCGCGCTATCCGCTGATGAAATCACCCAACTGGATCAGTTTATTCATGATCGAATGGTGCAGGTTGTGTTGAGTGATGAGACAGAAGCAAGCGTGCTATTTCACTCGGCAGAACCAAAACCCATGCAATCTGTTGATCTTCTCAATGCTGGGATATCTGCTTTGCATGACGCCAACAAGTCCTGGGGCTTGGCACTGGCTGATGATGAGATCGATTACTTATTCGATAGCTTTACTCAACTCCAACGCAATCCCAATGACATCGAATTGATGATGTTTGCGCAGGCCAATTCCGAACATTGTCGCCACAAGATTTTTAATGCCAGCTGGACAGTCGATGGAGAATCAAAAGACCGATCTCTATTCGGCATGATCCGGCATACACATGAGCAATCTCCAGACGGTGTGTTGTCAGCCTATGCCGACAATGCCGCAGTGATGGCGGGATTCAATACTGAGCGATTTTTTCCTCAAACGTCGGCTCATCAGTACGGCTTTGTGCAAGAACCCGTGCATGTGCTGATGAAAGTGGAGACTCATAACCATCCGACAGCGATTGCTCCATTCCCTGGAGCCTCGACTGGCTCAGGTGGTGAGATTCGTGATGAAGGGGCGACCGGGCGAGGAGCTAAACCTAAAGCAGGATTGACTGGATTTAGTGTGTCTAACCTGCGCATACCAGGCTTTGTTCAACCCTGGGAAGATGCTGAATCTAAACCGGCCCATATAGCCTCACCTTTGGACATCATGATTGAAGGCCCGATTGGTGGTGCTGCGTTTAATAACGAATTCGGCAGACCAAATCTCTGTGGCTATTTCCGCACCCTCGAAGAGAGTGTGCGCAATGAAGCTGGAGCGACTGAGGTCAGGGGTTATCACAAGCCCATAATGATTGCTGGAGGGTTGGGCAATATCCGAGAGGAGCATGTTAGTAAAGGTGAAATTCCGGTAGCCGCTCATTTAATTGTTCTTGGTGGTCCAGCCATGCTTATCGGCCTCGGTGGCGGAGCGGCATCATCAATGACCTCAGGTAGTGGTAGTGCCGAACTGGATTTCGCTTCGGTTCAACGGGACAACGCTGAAATGGAGCGTCGCTGCCAAGAAGTAATTGATCGCTGTTGGCAACTTGGAGACGCAAATCCAATTCTGTTTATCCACGATGTAGGTGCCGGCGGACTATCCAACGCTTTGCCAGAGTTAGTGAAGGATGGTGGACGTGGTGGCAACTTTAATCTGCGCGATATTCCTAGCGCAGAAGCACAAATGACACCATTAGAAATTTGGTGTAACGAAGCGCAAGAACGTTATGTATTGGCAGTCAGTGACAATGACCTGGCTGCTTTTCAAAAGCTGTGCGAACGCGAGCGTTGTCCATTCGCGGTAGTTGGTACCACTACTGAAGAAAAACATATACGACTAGCGGATTCTCACTTTGCTAATAATCCCATAGACCTTCCAATGGATGTCTTGTTTGGTAAGCCACCAAAAATGCATCGTGACGTGCAGGGTGGGAAGGTTGAAGTTAGTGAATTCGATTTAACCGGTATAACTCTTGAGGAAGCGGCTAATCGCGTCCTTTCTCTTCCAACAGTAGCGAGTAAAAGTTTTCTCATTACGATTGGAGACCGGACCATTACTGGGCAAGTTTGCCGCGATCAGATGGTAGGTCCGTGGCAGGTGCCAGTCGCTGACTGCGCAGTCACCACCAGTTCTTACAATCATTATGTTGGCGAAGCGATGGCAATGGGTGAGCGAACCCCGCTTGCATTGTTAGATGCGCCTGCTTCCGGTCGAATGGCTATAGCTGAAGCGATAACCAATATAGCCAGTGCTGACGTTGCTCAGTTGAGCAATGTTCGCTTATCGGCTAATTGGATGGTTGCCGCTGGTCACGGTGCCGAAGATGCAAAGCTATTTGCAACGGTTGAAGCCGTGGCTATGGAACTGTGTCCCCAGTTGGGAATGTGCATTCCAGTTGGCAAGGATTCCATGTCGATGCGCACGGTGTGGCAAGAAACCAATGGCGAAAAACTCGAAGAGAAAAGCATTACGGCACCTCTATCGTTAATCATATCCGCGTTTGCCGGAGTTGAGGATGTGCGACGCAGTCTCACTCCTCAGTTAGCAGCCGACGAAGCAGATAGCGAGCTAGTTTTTGTTGACTTAAGTGGTGGTAAGCAGCGTCTCGGTGGTTCTGCCTTAGCGCAAGTGTATCGACGCATCGAATCCTATGTTCCTGATCTAGATGATCCGGAGCGTCTAAAACAATTCTTTCAATTTATGGCAACGGTAAGAGCGCGTAATCTGGCTCTCGCCTACCATGATCGATCCGATGGAGGATTGTTCACTACTCTTACTGAAATGTGCTTCGCTGCCCATTGCGGCATTGATTGCGAATTTGAGCAACTCGCGGATGATACAAGTTCGTTGCTGGCCACTTTGTTTAATGAAGAGCTAGGAGCGGTGATCCAGGTTAGCACCGAGAACATTAACGAGTTTAGAGAACTGGCAAATAAGTTTCAGCTTGGCGATTGTTTGCATTCTATTGGTAAAGTGAACAAAGAGGACGAGGTTCGCTTCACATTGAAGGGCGAATCAGTGTTCAGCGATTCTCGAGTTAATCTTCACCGCACCTGGGCAGCGACCAGTTTTCAAATCCAGGCGATTCGAGACAATTCAGATTGTGCCCAGGAAGAATTTGATCAATTGTTGAATCCCGATGATCCCGGGCTGCATGCTGAGCTTGGCTTTGATGCTGATGAAGATATCAGTGCGCCATACGTCTCTGTTAAAGCAAAACCAAAAATTGCCGTGCTACGCGAACAAGGTGTGAACGGTCAGATCGAAATGGCGGCGGCTTTCCATCGAGCACAATTTTCACCCATTGATGTGCATATGACGGATCTTATCGAAGGGCGCGTGAACCTCGATTCATTCAATATGCTCGTCGCCTGTGGAGGCTTCTCTTATGGTGATGTATTGGGCGCAGGTGGAGGTTGGGCCAAGTCGGTACTGTATCAAGATGAGCTTCGCTCACAATTCGAGCGATTCTTTGCTTCGCCAAACACATTAAGTCTTGGTGTCTGTAACGGCTGCCAGATGCTTTCTCTCTTGCACGAACTAATACCAGGTGCAGAAAATTGGCCTAAGTTTGTACGCAACCGTTCAGAGCAATTCGAAGGCAGGTTGGTCATGGTCAGGATTGAAGAAAATCCCTCTGTCCTGACCAAGGGAATGGCTGGATCGCGATTCCCATTGGCCGTCGCCCATGGAGAGGGGCGCGCGGAATTCTCCGACCCGGCGCAACAAGCAGCATTGGAGGCGGCAGGAGCCGTTGCGATGCGGTTCGCAACAGACGAGCAACGGTCCGCAGAACTCTATCCTGCCAATCCAAATGGTTCCCCTGCTGGCATTACTGGCATTACATCGCAGGATGGAAGGGTGACCTTAATGATGCCTCACCCAGAGCGGGTATTTAGGACCTGTCAAAATTCCTGGCACCCAAACCAATGGAATGAAGATGCACCAGCGATGCGACTGTTTCGCAACGCCCGTGCCTGGTTAGACTAATCCTGTGACTGAGATTCGAAAAATCGAGTTCTATGTACCTGAGACGCATCTTGAACAGGTAAAAAGCGCTATGTTTGAAGCCGGTGCAGGTCGAGTAGGGGACTATGATAGCTGCGCATGGCAAACACTCGGTCATGGGCAGTTCCGTCCATTAGAAGGTAGTGCGCCTTATCTAGGTCAGCAGGGGCAAGTAGAGCAAGTCGCTGAATATAAAGTCGAGATGGTATGCGAGAGTGGGCTAGTCGATGCAGTCATCGAAGCGATGAAAGCAGCGCATCCCTACGAAGAAGTCGCTTATTGTGTGATTCGCACCGACTGCTGAAGACATTCATCAGCTAAGGACGTGCCAGGCTTTGTGCTTGGCTGAACATCTTCTGCAACAGAAGATGATGTAGCTCTCGCTCTGCGGGAGATAGTAGCTTCTGAAACGCCGAGTGCACTTGCAGTCAGCTTCTGGTTACCCTGGTAGTACTCCAACACGTGTTCCACAACCAAACCTTCGAATTCACGCATCATGTGTTTTAGGTTGATTGGTTGCTGAGTGCTAGGGTCATCATTGATTGCGATGCAGGTAGTAATCTGACTCAAAATCTTCTTGTGTAACTTGCGTTCTTTAGTGAACGGAATGAACGTAAGTAATCTGAATAGCCTGGAATTCTCTTCCACATACACCATCATGCCAAGCATGACCGTGAATCCCAGTGATTGGAAAATGGTGGAGGAAGTTTCGAAACCCATGGCCTGAGAAACAACTACTCCAACGCCCACGCCGACCGCAGGAAGTGTCGAGAACAACACGATCATGCAGCGTTGACGATCAATGTTTTCAGGTAGATTTCTCCAGCCTTTCACCAGCAGTGAAATAGCCGCAATGATTCCTGTAAGGAAATAGATTTGGAAAATCCAATATCTAGCGCCAGGATCTTTAGTAAGTGTATATCCGTTGACTATATATCCTTCGATAAACCCTCTATCGAAAATCAAGCTTACTATCAGGTAGCCAAGCAACACATTGAGCGCAGTTTTAATTTGCGGCAGATACTTGGATTGAGGTTTTGAGTACTCAATGGCAATAGATAGATAGGAATGGATTACGAAGACTATGCTGCAATAGGCGGCCAATAACAGCAGCATGTTTACTTGATCGGTATGCTGACCATCAAGAAAAATTAAATCAACGAGATTCCAGGTAAATACGGCGGCAAAGAAAGTCAGGAGCGCGAAATTCTCTCTCGTTAATGATTTCTGATAACGAAAGAAAATTGTGATCTTCAAACAGATCGCAAGGAATGAAGGTAGAAGTATAAGACTCAAAACTCTCGATCCTGCTTTAGCCGTTAGCGGATTTCCCTAGGTTATCCGCAATTCTGTACCGAAATAGGCGTCTTCTACGCATATGCTCAGTACTTCTCCAATTCAGCATTCTATAAGGAATAGACAGCATTTCTGTGAATTAGTTGGCATGGATCCGTAGGACATGTTCCTACAGTCAAAGCTAGAGAACTAGGCCTATCTGGCTGACTGACAGGCCGCTGCCAGTCCCTAAAATTAGGATTCTATCTCCTTGCTCTGATCCCGCCAAATCGAGGGTAACAGGTATTGAGGCGCTTGTTAAGTTTCCATACTTTTCATAGGTAACAGGCGCTTTTTCGATATCTACTTCAGCGATTTCAGTGAATCGTTCATGGGGCTTTCTGCCAGCCTGATGACAAATAAGATAATCAATATCTTCTGGTTGCCAATTCAATGCTTCATACGTCTCATCGATCATTGATTTGTGCATATAAAGAGCGGCAGCAGAAATTTTTTCCATGAGCATCTGGCCAGTTCGTTTTCCTTGCTCATCGAATTTGTAATAACACAACTCAGCGTATCTTCCCTGGCTGGCGAAACGATACGCTTTTACGCCAGAACCATTCATAGCTCTTTGCAAGATAACTGCGCCTCCAGCATCACCGGTGGTCAAACCACCAACCTTTCCTCTGAAGTTTTCTTGGGTAGGATTGTTGTTGATGTCAGCGATGCAATCTTTCGCGACTTGGCTGGGAACTTCGCCGGTTACCACCAACACATTCTCGGTGGCACCTGTAGCAATCATGGCATCGCCTACTGACATGCCGTTGGTGAAGCCGTGACAGGCATTAGTGACATCAAGACAGGCGGCGTTCTTGCAATCCAGTTCTCGCTGGATGCGATGAGAAGTAGCGGGCTCTACCCAGTCTCTGTCGATTCCGCAGTAAATGACCATGCCAATGTCGGCCGGATCCAAACCACTTTTCTCCAAGGCTCTTCTTCCAGCTTCAATGGCCAGGTCAGAAGGCTTCGCAGTTTCCAAAGCAAAACGTCGCGAACGAATGCCGGTGAGTTTGGTTAACCACGTATTAGGTACGCCGAACCGTTTTTCTGACTGAATCTCATCCATCAAGTCTTCAGACGTGACTTCTATATCGGGCAGGAACGACCCAATGGACACTATCCGAGAAAAGCCTGTCATGTTCATAAGAGCACCTTTTTCATTTACGCAGCGTAAGACAAATGCGCTGGTGATTTATTATCTCTGCGCTAAGGCAAAAATGGAAAGCGAAATCCGAAAACAAATTGCGTCTCCGACATACTAAAAATTTCAATCTTTCAAAAATGAAATTCGACAATAATTACCGAACATTGAATTCATAAGGATTTGTTCGATATTTGTAGGATTAATTCCTACATAAGCTTGAGAAATATACCGGGGAAAGCTGCAGATTCTGTGTTACAAAGAGTCACAGCATCACCATGAAATTCTGGGGATTACGTTAGGGGGGATTTCCTTAGATTTTTAGGTTTTTACTGCTGTGACTAATCAGTGATGTAGTAATGGTTCGGTCGGCATGATGGTGAACATCGAACATGCGCACCGGGAAATGATCAGATTTAATGTCTTCGAAGTAATGCCTTAGCGTGCTGGTTACCACGGGAAACGCGATTTCGTCCCAAGGAATATCTTCTTCTTTGAATAGCGCTACTTCAGAGGATTCGATGCCGGCATTGAAATTTAAGTCAGCCAGCTCTGCCCGGAAAAACATATAAACCTGACTGATTACCGGTAAATTGAACAAGGTATACAAGCTATCACTTGCTGTGATTACGGAAGCTCCGGCTTCTTCTCTCGTTTCTCGAATTGCACCCTCCAGGCTCGATTCTCCGTTTTCCATAAAACCTGCAGGCAGCGTCCATTTGCCAAGTCTTGGTTGAATCGCTCGCTTACACAGTAAAACCTTATCTTCATAGACGGGAATCGTGCCAACTACGTTTTTTGGATTTACATAGAATATAGAATCGCACTGCTCACAGCAGTGGCGTTCTCTATCATCACCATCAGGTACTTTGATAATTAGCGGAGCTGCGCAGCTGTGGCAAAATTTCAATGCTCGAATCCGTAGCGTGAATTAAAGCCAGTATTTTACTGCGAATGTGGGGTTCGAGCGAGAACGCTAGAACGTGTTGGTAAGAAAGGTCTTAGATTCGATTAATTTCGCAATGCAATCGAAATTTTTTCGATGTCATAAACGCTTCAATTTCACGCAATCGCATTTCTAATTTTGCGTAAAGTTCAGTGGTTTCTTCACGAGTCATACGAGACTTTGCTGCACCTGATTCAGATTTCGAACGATTATGTGCTTTTCGAAATCCGCTTAGGGCTTCATCAATACCGTCTTTGAGATCTCGATTCGCTTCATTGACAGCATCGTTCACATCATCTTGGAACGAAGCCATATCGGGTTCGAATTCTTCGTTGCGATAACTCTTTCGCAATTTACGTGCACGTCTTCGAGCATGTCTCGCACGCCGTCTCTCTGCACGGCGTTCTCGTCGACGCATGATGCGATCGTATTTCTCACTGTCTTCCATGTATGGATCGGGATCAAATACGAACCAACAAATTACATATGCCCAGAAGGTGAATGGACCAAATACGAATAGTGAAAGCACTGTGACGATGCGTACCGCGAAATGACTTACTTCGAGGTAATCAGCAATACCGGCACAAACGCCAGCTATGCGCTTGTCACGTTCGTTTTTGTAAATGGGCTTACGATAGTTGAGCTTGCGAAAATGTTCAGCTGTTGGAGTACTGCTGAAATAATCCCGCATTTTGTCTGGTGTGAAATCCTTATCAAGACAGAAGTACAGAATCACATATCCAACCAGCATTGGTGGCCATGCTAAGACACATAGTATGAAAATAATTCTTACTACTGCGGCAGGTATGTCGAGCCAGTCAGCAAGACCAGAACAAACACCTAGCCACACTTTATTTTCTGAATCGAGATACAAGTGATTACTCCTCATTTGCATGACTAGAGTGATTCTCGTTTTGCTCTCTCCAATCTGGGACTTCCGCGTCCAGGATTGATTCGAGGATATCGATACGTTCTTGGAGAGATTCTGCTATAGCAGCTAATTCGCCTAGCTCATACTTTCCCTGTGGCGCTATATGGTCCCGGCGTCGACCCTTTCTAAGCATAAAGATCCAAAGGGTGATGAAAAACAGCACCATCCCTACGATCGATATGATGAACTCCAGAACATCCATGACCTATTTCCTTAGTGGTTAGTTTGATTGTCAGCTTGCTGATCATCTGATTGATCTTTGGAAAGCTTACTCTTCAACTCTTCCAGCTCTTTATCGATGCTTTCTTCCTTTTCGAGTTCATCGAATTCAGATTGTAAGCCACGCTGCTCGATATGAGCGCTATCCATTTGGCCTTCCATCTGGTCGATCTTCTTCTCGTAATACTCAAATTTGTCCATAGCGTTGTCAATAGTGTAGCTCTGGAGGTGACGGTTCACGTCCACCCGAGACTTTGTCGCTTTGGTGCGCATTACGATTGTCTTTTGACGAGCTCGAGCATCGTTCAGCTTTGCTTGCAACTGTTCGATTTCCACACTCAATTTGTCCAATGTTTCGTCGAGCTTCACTAAATCCTTTTGTGTGATTTCAACGCTAGCGTTGATATTCGACTTTTCGAGCAGTGCTGCTTTCGCTAAGTCATCACGGCCTTTGGAAAGTGCTAACTCAGCCTTCGCTTCCCAATCGGCAGCTTGCTTCTTAAGTTTCTCTGCGCGACGGGTCAGGGTTTTCTTTTCAGCGATAACCTTGGCCGTGCCGCTACGTACTTCAACCAGGGTCTCTTCCATCTCCTGGATAACCATACGAATCATCTTCTCCGGATTTTCCGCCTTGTCGAGCAGGGCGCTGATATTCGAATTGATGATGTCAGACAGTCTAGAAAAAATACTCATTGCTGATACCTCATGCTTATGTGACGGCCAGTCCAATTGGTGTTTCAGACTGACTTGCATACATAAGAGCAGGTAGCGTGCCAAGTTTGGAAAAATCGTAAGCTATTGAATTTATTGACTATAAAATTGGCTCAGATTCATGGTTGGTGGGCTCGATAGCTAAAAATCTTAACAAATGGTAATTTTCACTACCTAGTATCCGTGTTTTCCCGGGTTTTTACAGGAACCTGCTCGGGGTACAGCGGAATGAGTCTAACTAATTGATTTTTATACCAAATGGAAGATAGAAGTTCACCTCCTCGCATGATTGGCGAATCCGCCAATTTTCTAGAGATGCAGGAACATATTTCAGTGGTGGCCCCGCTCACCAAGCCGGTCCTTATAGTCGGAGAAAGAGGCACCGGAAAGGAATTGGTGGCGGCTCGTTTGCATTTTCTGTCTCGCCGCTGGGAACAAAGCTTTCTGAAGATTAACTGTGCCGCCATGAGTGAAACGCTATTGGAAGCACAGCTATTTGGGCATGAAGCCGGTGCGTATACCGGCGCTACCAAGCAGCGCAAAGGCTATTTTGAGCGAGCGCACGGTGGCACCTTGTTTTTAGATGAATTGGCAAATACCGATATGTCAGTTCAAGAGAAAATCCTGCGCGTAATTGAATATGGAGAGTTCGAACGCTTGGGAGGTAATGACACCATAACGGTTGACGTACGGATTATTGCAGCGACCAATGAAGATCTACCTGAACTTGCTCGCCAAAATAAGTTTAGAGAAGACTTATTAGATCGATTGGCGTTTGACGTAATCACATTGCCACCTCTGCGGGAGCGTGCTGAAGATATTCTGGTTTTAGCTGAGCATTTTGCCGTGGGCATGGTGAAGGAGCTGGGCGGAGAATTCTTTGCTGGTTTCTCAGATAAGGTTGAGAAAGCTCTGATGAAGTATTCGTGGCCAGGAAACAT
The DNA here is from genome assembly GCA_965262465.1 of uncultured Pseudohongiella sp. Taxonomy (GTDB): domain Bacteria; phylum Pseudomonadota; class Gammaproteobacteria; order Pseudomonadales; family Pseudohongiellaceae; genus UBA9145. Next base: position 1,309,528 of record OZ253535.1, read on the forward strand.
TCGAGAACTAAAAAATGTTATTGAGCGGGCTGTTTATCAAAATGGGGATGGTCATATTACACAGCTGGTGTTCAATCCTTTCGAATCGCCTTACCGGCCTTCTATACGGCAGGCTCAGCCAGCTGACAACGAAGAAGCAGGAGAGGGCGTAACTGCTGAGGCCGCACCTAATCTATCTGCTATTGATTCTTTTGATTTCAAAAACGAAGTGCAGAACTTTGAAATCAACTTACTAAAACAAGCGATGGAGCAAAATCAGTTTAATCAGAAGAAGGCGGCTGAGTTTCTAAACCTTAGTTATCACCAGTTGAGAGGTTACTTGAGAAAGTACGATTTACTGGGATAGCGCCTAATAAATAGTGCCTAATAGATAGAGCCTACTAATTAGTCTTAAACAAAAAAGGCTGTGCAGGTTTCTGCACAGCCCTTTTTAAATCGAACGAGTTGAAGCTACTGTCCCATGGCTTCATACACCATACGCTGTGCAACATTGTTGTTGAAAGGAGCGCCTCGTGGTCCGCCACGTTTTTGTTCCATGTAAATCATGTAGAAATCGTTTTCACGGTCAACTACGAAAATAGTGCCGCCAATTCCGCGCCAACCAAAATTGTGCGGACCATTCGGGTCGTCGGTAGTTGGTTGAAGATGAAATCCAAGCCCCCAGTCCCCTCTATTTCCATAAAAGAAGAATTCACGAGATACCTCAGAGCCAATTCTCTTTTCCAGCATGAGATCTAGCGTATCTTCCTCGATGATTCTGGCGCCTCGATATTCGCCGCCATTAAGCAACATTTCAGCAAACCGCACATAGTCTTCGGTTGAGGAATTTAAACCACCACCGCCAGAAAGCATGGCTTTTACTTCAGTATAGTCTGCCATCGCTCCATGAATGGGTTCGGCAATTCGATATGCCTTACTCTTTGGCACATAAAAAGTAGTTTCATCCATGCCCAGAGGGTGAAAAATACGCTCATTGAGTAGCTCATCCAGTGGCTTATCAGCTGCTACTTCGAGCACCGCACCAAGTACATCAGTGGAATGTCCATAGTGCCATGCAGTACCAGGTTCAAAATAAACCGGCAGCTTACCAATTCGACCTGCGAGATCCCGGGCGGTGATATCAGAGTAGTCTGGGAAATCACGCATGTACATTTGGCCAAGCTCGGTATCTGCAGCAAAAATAGCTTGTACTAGTCCTGATTCATGAGTGAGTAGATTAGCAACCGTCATGGTGTTGCGTGCTGCGCTGGTTTCACCCGTTTCCCGATCAATTACCTGCAGGTTTTCAAATTCAGGGATGTACTTTGCTACCGGATCGTCTAGCTGTAGCAATCCATCTTCTACCAGGGACATTGCGGCAACACTGATCACTGGCTTAGTCATGGAATAAATGCGAAATAGGGTGTCCTTGTTAACTGGTGTCACGTTTTCGCTGGTTTGGTATCCAACGGTTTCCAGTACACCAACCCCATCGGCATTACCCACCAGTATCAGCGCGCCAGGGATAAACTCCCCATCAACCGCAGCCTGCATTTGGGTTTTGATTGCCGCAATTTCAGCCGCATCGATGCCGAAGTTACTCGGATGGATCATATTGATCGAAGTTGCACCGATATCTTGATGGTCATCTGCCAGTGAGAATTGGCTGAACAAAAGTGCACAGGCAAGCATGCCTTTAAATGATTGCTGCAGTGGTCTCATAGAGAAGCCCTCTATTTTCTATTTATATTCGTCAGTCGCCTGACATTTTGAGGAAGGCAAATACTAGCGAAATGAAAATGACCCCACAACGGCTATTCGTTGAGGGGCCATTTATTGTCAATCAACTGATTTCTAGGCGAAATCTCTGAGTAGAGAACCTGAGATTTCTTCAGATAGCTCGTCAGTCTGATACTGATAGTTCAAATGCTCAGAGCGAATGACCCAATTGGCGCCATTGCGCGCGGCTTCAATCATGTCATCGTTGAATTCGAACCGCAGGAAATGCACCGAGGATGTTTTCTCTTCGGTAGACCGCGGAAGATCTTCATTTGCAATTGGGTAGACGGGATCAAATCCATCAATTTGAATCGAAATTAACTCCTCAATGCCGATGAGCTGCTGCAGTCTTTCTTTGCGCTCCTCTTCATCAGGATACTCCAGCATAAATGTCACTTTGAGATTCTTGCCATCGGGAATCAGAGGATTGTAGGCATCGAGCTCACCTTGCAACTCTTCCTGATCAGTGATTTTTTCCGCCCGAATAAGTTCCAAGATCTGGTACCTCATCACCATATAGTCTTCAAAATGCAACATTGCATTCGGACCCAATGGCACTCGACGAGTTTTCTTGTGTTCCATTATTGCCTTGCGAATGGCTGGCCGTTGAGCTTCATAGGCATCAATAGATAGTAGGTCAGCTTTAGTAATTTTTTTCATGGCAATCTTCGCTTCTATTCCTGTTTGCATGATTAAAACTTTAAACTCCGTAAGCTATGCGCAATAGATCAATCGGGTGAACAGCTTCTTGTTCACCATCTAGATTGTTTTCAATGTGTCGGCCAGCAACTGGGCAGTCACTTCCGTAGTAACTGGCTTCTTGTTTTTCAATTTGCCGCACGATTGGGCGTGCGATTTTATTAGCGAATTGAAATGTTTCGGATTTAACACCATAAGTCCCGTCATGTCCTGAGCAACGCTCGATTGACTGCACTTCGGTGTTAGAAATTAACTCCAATATTTGTTTGGTTTTAGGGCCAATGTTTTGCACGCGCTGATGACAAGCCACGTGATAGCTAACTAAACCCAGGTCTTTCTTGAAATCAGTCTTAAATTCTCCCGCTTTATGCAGCTTGTGCAAATATTCAAACGGATCGTGGAACGCTTTGGCTACCGCCTGCACTTGCTCATCATCTGGGAACATCAATGGTAGTTCTTGCTTGAACATAAGTACGCAAGAAGGCACTGCGGCCATTAGTGAATAACCTTGTTGCACCAACTCATGCAATGCAGGGATGTTTTTGTCTTTTAATTTGCTAACTGTTTCCAGGTCACCAAGTTCCAGCTTGGGCATGCCGCAGCAATGCTCGCGACTTGGCAACACAACTTCTACATCATTGTGCTGTAAAACCTTAATCAGGCTTTCAGTGATACCAGGTTCGTTGTAGTTGCAATAACAAGTTGTGAAGAGGGCGACACGATTGTTGCTGGCGGCAGTCGCTGCTTCACCATTCGCCTGCTTAGTGGCAGGGTCATATATATGAACTTTATGCCGTGATCTTGCTGGTTGCCGCGCATACTCAGGAATTTTTGCATCTTTGTGGATGCCAAGGCCTGAGTCTAACAGGTTGCGTACCGATCCAGTTTTATTGCCGCCATTTACCAGCTGGTTTACCAGCGGCGCAGAAGCCAATTTACCAATCATGTCTGTGCTGGTGATGATATTGTCGCGAAACTTGGTGTCACCCTTTTTAAACTTGATGGCTTTTGCTCTTAACATCAAATGAGGGAAATCAACGTTCCACTCGTGAGGAGGGACATAAGGGCACTTGGTCAGGTAGCAGAGATCGCAGAGATAACATTGATCGACTACATTTGTGTAATCTGCAACAGCGACTCCATCTACTTCCATGGTGTCACTTTCATCGACCAAGTCGAACAGCGTTGGAAATGCGTTGCACAAACTGACGCAGCGCCGACATCCATGGCAAATGTCATAGACTCGCTCGAGTTCCTTATTGAGCGCATCTTCATCCCAAAATTCAGGATCATTTTGATTTAACGGATGACGGGTAGGCGCGTCCAATCCGCCTTCTCTGCCTGTTTCAGACATGGAAGGTCTCCAACAACTTGAATTCGAATTATTCCTGCCACCAGGCTTGGTGGCAGGATAGTTTTGTTAACTAATGTGAGTTAGTCATCCAACGCATCTAGCGCTTTCTGGAATCGATTTGCGTGAGAGCGTTCTGCTTTAGCGAGAGTTTCCATCCAGTCTGCTATTTCTTCGAACCCTTCATCGCGCGCATCTTTTGCCATACCAGGATACATATCCGTGTATTCATGTGTTTCCCCGGCAACTGCAGACTTAAGGTTGTCCTCAGTGCTACCGATTGGCATGCCAGTCGCAGGATCACCCACTTCTTCTAAATACTCTAAATGCCCGTGGGCGTGTCCAGTTTCGCCTTCTGCGGTGGAACGAAACAGAGCAGAGACATCGTTGTAGCCTTCAACGTCAGCTTTTTGGGCGAAATACAAATAGCGACGATTCGCTTGTGATTCACCAGCAAAAGCGGCCTTTAGATTCTCTTCAGTCTTGGATCCTTTCAAGGACATAGCATTTTCTCCGTGATTGTTTGCTAACTACGCTGAATGTAACGCAGCTTTGTGAAATTTAGATTGCTCTATGGTCAGAGTATGACTCTAGAAGGGAATTCTAATCAAATCCAATTGATTTTATTAATGTGTTGATCGGTTTTTTCGATTAACATTCCGCGCCATGAATGCATCGTTGAAACAGCTCCGTTACATATGTGCCGTGGCAGATCACCGCCATTTCAGCAAGGCCGCCGAGGCTTGCCACGTCACCCAATCCACCCTGAGTGCTGCAATCCAGGAACTGGAGTCTCAACTCGGGGTAGTAATATTCGAACGCAGCAAAAAAAATGTGCTGATCACACCATTGGGCGAACGTTTGGTGCAGCAGGCCCGTATTGTGTTGGGTGATGTTGAAGACTTCGTTTCATTGGCTAAATCCCATGACGAAGCACTGGCAGGTGAGGTGCGCCTGGGTGTGATTCCTACCATCGCCCCTTTTTTGCTTCCTCATCTACTGGCCGATCTGCGCGCGCAGTATCCGAAGCTGAAGCTTTATCTCAAGGAAGAACTCAGTGGCCAGCTTTTCCAGCAATTGCAACAAGGGCAACTTGATTTAGTCATACTCGCCTTTCCTTATCCTTTGCCAGAGATGGAGACCGTTAGCTTATTCAAAGATGAATTCTTGTTATGTCTTCCTCCTGGCCATCAGCTGGAAAATACCAATATCGTTAAGCAACAACAGTTAAAGGGTGAAAAACTGTTGTTGTTAGAAGAAGGGCATTGCCTTAGAGATCACGCATTAGAAGCGTGCAAGCTTGAAAGTGCAGACACCGATGTGGTGTATCAGGGGACAAGCTTACATACCCTGGTGCAAATGGTTGCCAATGGTTTGGGAGTTACACTACTGCCTGATATGTCTGTAAAAGCAGACATTCTTGGAGACACTCACCTGCAGCTCAAGCAATTTAATAATGAAAACGTGTCACGAGAAATTGGCATGGCTTGGAGAAAATCTGACCCACGTCGTGAAGACTACCTGTTGTTAGGTGAGTTCATTAAGTCTCACACAGGCCATTAAAGTAATTCTTCTATTACTTCCCTAAGAGCCGGTACCGTTTCATCCTCAAACCATTCATTGCGTTTTAGCCACAATTGATTTCTTGGTGATGGGTGCGGCAGTACAAATACTTCAGGTGCAAACTCGCGCCAACTCATAATTCTTTCGGTAAGGTTTTTGTGATTTGTATCGAGATAGAAATTTTGGGCATACATCCCGATCAAAAGGGTACATTGAATATTCGGTAACTGGGCAAGAATCTTGTCATGCCAGGTTGGAGCGCATTCTGGGCGAGGAGGGAGGTCACCTCCGTTACCCTTACCTGGGTAGCAGAAACCCATGGGCACTATGGCAATTTTAGTTTCATCGTAGAAGATATCGTCATTCACACCCATCCAGCCTCGCAATCGTTTTCCGCTCGCATCGTTCCAGGGAATTCCGCTGTCATGAACTTTAGTTCCCGGTGCTTGTCCGACTATAAGAATTTTCGCGGAACTAGAAGCGCGCAGGACAGGTCGCGGTTCAGGAATCTCACTTTCACAGAGCCGGCAATTTCTTACTTCTTGTAACAGGATTCGCAAGTTTCCTGAACTGGCATTGATGTTGGTCTTCATAAGCGAGTCATTATAATCTAGTCGGCCTTACGACAATTGAATAATCACTTAATGCGTATTTTTACAATTTCTGACCTGCACGTAGATTACCCGGAAAACTTGAGCTGGGCGCTTGGATTGACTCGGGCTGAGTATGCAAATGATGTGTTGATATTGCCTGGCGATGTAAGTGATGACCTTGATTTACTGACGCGTGTTCTTGAACACTTGCAAGATACTTTCGCAAAAGTGTTTTTTGTTCCCGGCAATCATGAGCTTTGGATTGATCGCGACCATCATGATTGTTCTTTGGAGAAATTCGAAGCGATTCTCGCATTATGTGAGCAACTCGAAATTCATACCCAACCAGCCGTTTTAGATAAAGTCACAGTTGTCCCAATGTTCAGCTGGTATGATTTTTCATTCGGTGAGCCTGATGCGTATTTACGACGCGCTTGGCGAGATTTCAAAGCCTGTCGCTGGCCATCCCATCTGCCTGATAACTCCGCAATTTCAGAATACTTTTTGTCTCTCAATGATAAAAACCTGGGATTGAGTGGAGAGCATGTCATCAGTTTTTCTCATTTTCTGCCGCGCATAGATGTAATGCCTGACCGCATACCCGAGCGAAAGCGCAAGGTGTATCCAGTGCTTGGTGGGGATGGGTTGGGAGATCAAGTCCGTCAATTAGATCCAGATGTTCATGTTTATGGTCACAGCCATGTAAATCGTGATGTGGTTGTCGAAGGTGTTCGTTATGTAAACAACGCGTTTGCCTATCCAAGCGAGCAACGCATCGCAAGAAAAGCACTGCATTGTGTTTACGCTGCTGCAAATCAAGCTGACTCTAAAGAGTTAAGCGCGGGTACGGGTTAGCTCTTTATGATGATCCAGTCAGCAGTTGAAAATATTTCATCGGACTTGTCTGCCACGACGATTCATTTATGGACACTTAGCGCAGAAGACATAGCGACTATCGAACTACCAAATACTTGTCTGTCGTGGCTGGGTGAAACTGAACGTAATCGCCACGACCGCTTGCAGTTGGAAAGAAACCAGAATCATTTCCTCGTCGGTCAGGTGTTTCTGCGGAAGGTTTTAAGTAACTATAGTGCTACGCAGCCAGATGAGTGGAGTTTTGTCACCAATGAATATGGCAAACCCCAACTAAGCGACGTTCACGCCGACCAACAATTGCATTTTAATTTGTCTCATAGTGGCCAGGCTTATGTTGTTGCTGTTAGTCGCGCAGAAAATTTGGGTGTTGATGTTGAATATAGTCAGCGCGAAAGACGAATTGCCCGTATTGCGGAGCGACATTTTTCTCCCAAAGAATTGGCTGCGCTGTTAGCGTTGCCTGAGGATGATCAGCAAGAGCGTTTCTATTCGCTATGGACCTTGAAAGAAGCGTACATAAAAGCCAGAGGAATGGGATTGGCAATTCCTCTGCATCAATTTGGATTTGATATTGGTTCTGTAGATCCTGCCCAACTCAATTTTTGGGTTGATGCTGCGCTTAACGACCCCGTAGAGCAATGGCAGTTTTGGGAGCTCGAAGTATTGCCGAACTATGCAATGGCACTTGCTGTGCCAAAAATTACAGGAAATGAAGTTAGTCGGTTAAAAGTGTTTGCTACAGAGGATTTGGAAACTGTGTCAGATGGAGAGTTTGCTGTACTGTGCAGCAATTAGCGCTGTTCTACATCTGAGCCAGGATCCCACATGCGAATAGTCCGAATCATATTCCCCTGCATCTGTACGATCTCTGCTAGATAATTATCGAGTCTTACCCCCACATGTGAATCGGGAATTGATTGCAAGATCTCCATTAGCAATCCATTCAGAGTTTTGGCCCCTCGACTATCCAGGTTCCAGTCTAACGATCGATTGATATCTCGAATGCTGGCGCCGCCATCAATGAGAAAAGTGCCATCAGCTTGTAAATGAATGTCTTTGTTGCTGTCGGACCAATCGGTAGTGAACTCTCCAACAATCTCTTCGAGAATATCTTCTAAAGTCACCAGGCCTTTCACTGCTCCGAACTCGTCAACCACAATTGCCATGCGTTCTTTTTTATTTTGGAAGTTAAAAAGCTGGGTGTGCAGTGCAGTGCTATCGGGGACGAAGTAGGGCTCAGTGGTCTCTTGAATTAATACGGCTTTGTTTAAGGTCTCCGCTTGCATCAGACGACCTACGCTGCGCATATGCAAAATTCCGATAATGTTATCGATATCGTTTTTGAATACCGGAATTCTTGTATGTTGGGTGCTGGAAATTTGATTGAGCAGTTCATCCATGTCGTCTTCAACATCGAGCCCGATCACTTCATGTCGCGGCACCATGATTTCATCCACCTGCACTTTTTCCAGATCAAGAATATTGATCAACATCCCTTGTCGCTTCGCGGGAAGGCGTCCCGTTGATTCATGCACAACCGTGCGCAATTCATCCTTAGATAACTGTTGAAGGGAATGGTCTACTTGCGGATGAAAGCCTAAAAGTTTAACCAGGCTGTTTGATACAAAATTGATTGTCCAAACTACTGGGTAAAGCAGCTTGAGCAAAAACCCAAGTGGGATACTTGATGGGTAAGCGATTTTTTCGGGATAGAGTGCGGCAATAGTTTTGGGTGTCACTTCGGCAAACACGAGTACGATCAAAGTTAGAACGACGGCTGTAGCTAATGGTGCTGGATCACCGAGAATAATAATGGCGATGCTTGATGCAACAGACGCAGCCAGGAAGTTAACGAAATTGTTTCCGATTAAAATAACGCCTATCAACTTGTCTGGTTTCTCCAATAATTTGCTCGCTCTTGTCGCACCAGGATGACCCTGTCTTTTTAAATGATTCATGCGATATTTGTTCAAGCTCATCATTCCGGTTTCGGAGCTTGAAAAATAGGCGGAAGCTACCACCAGTCCACAGAACCATAGGAGAAGGGTAGAGAGCGAAGAAGGGTCGCCAGACATTACGATAAGATAGTAGGGACTATAGGTTGTTTATAGATGAAGAAGGGATAGCGGTAAATGGACCGTATCATGTCGCTTAGCTTATGACGTATTCCAATGCGAATTTAGTGCCATAGTACGCCACGATTACCAGCGCAAAGCCAGAAAAAGTCCAACGTATAGCCGTGCTGCCGCGCCAGCCTAGTTGGTGTCTTCCCCACAGCAGAACAGAAAAAACTAGCCAAGCCAAAATTGAAAAGAAGGTCTTGTGAATGACGCCGTCGCGACCAAAGATGTCATCGATAAACAAAAATCCTGCAACAATGCCAACTGACAAAAGAAGTTGTCCTATCCAAACCAATTCAAACAGAAACGATTCCATATCTTGTAACGCAGGAAGCTTTCTTACGATGCCGCCAGCATGGCCGTGTTTAAGTTGATAGTTTTGGTAAGCAAGCAGCCCCGCTTGAGCTGCAGCAATTGTTAGAAAACTATAAGCGAGAATTGAAAACAATACGTGGCTGGCCAGTCCGGTGCTCAAACTAGTAGGAGGCAGAGAACTGGACGACGTGAGCGAAACGACAATAGTAATAATCGCAATTGGAAATAAACCCAAAAACAAATTGTCGAGGGGTTTGCGCAAACTAGATACCAGCACCAACAAAGAGATGGAGACAGCTATCAGGGTGCTAATTTCTACAATTCCAAATTGATAGCCATTGGCAGTACGAATCACACCTAGGGCTGATATCCCATGGGCAACAACCGCTAAAGAACTGAATCCGAAAACCAGGCGGCGGGTTTCTTTATTGGCAAGGAATTTGGCCACCTGAAAACCAAGCCCGGTCAGGTAGAAAACAACTGCAAAAATGCCTGAAATTAGAGTGAGTTGCATGGATATAAGCGCTGAAAAACTAGGTCCAAGTTTCGCATATGTACCTGAGCGGTTGAAGTGCTTTTTCACTTCTGAATGATTTGGCTATAATCCGCTCTCTTGTCGGTCCAGCCTTTATTTAGCGAGCAAATGCAGCGTGTTTGAAAACCTCACAGAACGATTAAGCGGTACGTTTCGAAAACTTTCCGGCAAATCCACTCTCACCGAATCCAACATTCAGGAAGCATTGCGTGAAGTGCGACGCGCTTTGCTCGAAGCTGATGTAGCGCTTTCCGTTGTTAAAGAATTTATCGAGCGGGTAAGTAACCGTGCTGTAGGGCAGGAAGTCTCCAAGAGTCTTACGCCGGGTCAGGCTTTTATTAAGGTGGTGCAAGCTGAAATGCAGGCCATCATGGGTTCGGCGAATGCGGAGCTCGATTTAAAAGCGACACCACCTGCAGTGGTATTAATGGCTGGATTGCAGGGTGCTGGTAAAACAACCACAGTTGCAAAACTTTCACGCTGGTTAAAGGAAGAAAAACAAAAGTCAGTGATGGTTGTCAGTGCTGACGTCTACCGGCCAGCTGCGATTCAGCAACTGGAAACCCTAGCTGGTGAAGTTGGAGTCGAATTCTTTGGTAGTGAAACCAGCCAATCGCCAGAAGCGATCACTCAGGCTGCGCTTAAGGAAGCGAAAAAGAAGTTCGTTGATGTACTAATCGTTGATACCGCCGGTCGTTTGGCAATCGACGATGAGATGATGACTGAAATCAGCAATCTGCATGGTCAGCTGCAGCCAGTTGAAACTCTCTTCGTCGTAGATGCGATGACTGGTCAGGACGCTGCCGTCACTGCCAAAGCGTTTAACGATGCTCTACCTCTTACAGGTGTGGTTCTCACTAAAGCGGATGGTGATGCACGAGGGGGTGCTGCACTTTCGGTACGTTATGTAACCGGCAAGCCAATCAAATTTATCGGCATGGGAGAAAAGGCTGACGCGTTAGAGCCTTTTTATCCGGATCGAATCGCATCGCGCATCCTGGGTATGGGTGATGTGTTGTCGCTCATCGAGGAAGCCGAAAAGAAAGTCGACAAACAAAAGGCTGAGAAGCTCGCAAAGAAAATCAAAAAAGGGCGAGGTTTCGATTTAGAAGATTTCAAAGAACAGCTTAAGCAAATGCAGAACATGGGTGGAGTTGCCAGCATCATGGATAAGTTGCCTGGCATGGGTGCTTTACCACCTGGCGCCGCACAGATGGTTGATGATTCTCAATTTCGCAGAATGGAAGCCATCATCAATTCAATGACAATGAGAGAGCGGGTTAATCCGGACATTCTCAATGGATCTCGTAAGCGCCGCATCACTCAGGGATCAGGTACGCAGATTCAGGATTTGAATCGATTGTTGAAGCAACATAAGCAGATGCAGAAAGTGATGAAGAAGATGAAAGGCGGCAACATGGCCAACATGATGCGCGGCCTGGGTGGTATGGGAGGTGGCCCCGGACCTGGCGGCATGCCCGGAATGCCACCCGGTGGAAAAATCCCTCCGTTTCGATAAAAACTTAGAACCGTCTGGTGGCTGGTTGATTTGCTTTTGAAGGCTCGCCACGATTCCCGCCGACCCCCCGAATTCTCTGCATTTCGGGGAACACAGCGCTTCCAATAGCAGAGCAATTGAACTAGAATACCCGCCTTTTTATCCGGGGCTGCCGTGCGCGCAGAAAAAACGCGCGTAAGTTACTGGAATATCAGAGTTTTTTTGGGAATAAATTTATGGTCACGATACGATTGTCTCGTGGTGGTGCCAAAAAGAGACCTTTCTACCACATCACTGTCAGCGATAGCCGCAAGGCCCGCGACGGTCGCTTTATTGAGCGAATTGGTTTCTTTAATCCTAGAGCCCGTGGTCAGGAAGAGCGTTTGCGTCTGGACATGGATCGCATGGCTTACTGGCAGTCACAGGGTGCACAGCTAAGCCCCCGTGTCGCTAATTTGGCGAAAGACGCAGCTGCTGCAGCCACTACTGAAGCTTAAACCTGTTTGCTGCAGCTATGAGCCATAGCGCAGTCAATGACAAGAACCAGGTGGTTTTGGGGAAGATTGGCAAAAGCCACGGAATCAAAGGCTGGGTGAAACTTCACTCATACACGACACCACCTGAGAATATACTGGAATACCTCGAACTGCAGATTGCTCCCGCTGGGAGTCAACGCACGCTGTCCATAACGGATAGCAAAATGCAGAACAATAATCTGTTAGTGCATTTTGACGGGGTGGACCAACCAGAAGATGCTCAGCAACTGACCGGTGAAGAAGTTTGGGTTGCTGAAACCGAGCTACCGGATCTGGAAGAAGGCGAGTATTACTGGCACGAGTTAGAAGGCATGTTGGTTGTGAATCAACAAGACCTCTTGCTTGGTGAAGTCAGCAGATTAATGGAAACCGGTGCAAATGATGTGTTGGTAGTTTCACCAACCGACGCGAGTACCGACAACCGCGAAAGACTTATTCCTTATTTAAAGGAACAAGTTGTGAAAGAGGTTGATAAGGAAGCGAATCGCATCCTGGTGGACTGGGACGCGAGCTTTTTAGACTGATCGACGGAGGGAATGAGGATGCGCATAGGTGTTGTCACTCTCTTCCCGGAAATGTTTGATGCGATCAGCGAGTACGGAGTTTGTGGAAGGGCAGTTAAGAATTCACTGCTCGATATAGAGTTTTGGAATCCTCGGGATTTCACCTCAGACAAACATCGTACGGTAGACGACAAGCCATTTGGCGGTGGCCCCGGCATGTTGATGAAGACCGAGCCATTAGTGGCAGCGATTCGTCAGGCGCGGGAGGCGATAGTCGCGAAGCGAGCCGACCAAGGGGTTGGGCAAGAGTTAGATAGTGCAGGAACATCAGGCAAAAAGCCGTTAACGGTGTATTTGTCGCCACAGGGTTCAACGCTAGACCAGGAGAAAGTAATCGCGCTTTCTCAAACGCCGGAAATTGTTTTGGTGTGTGGGCGTTACCAGGGAATTGATTCCCGTGTGGTGGAAAGCGAAATTGATGAAGAGATATCTCTTGGCGATTTCGTATTGAGCGGTGGTGAAATCGCAGCGATGGCGCTAATTGACGCTGTCATCAGGTTTCAACCGGGGGCTCTAGGTGATGATGATTCTGCGAGCAACGATAGTTTTGCTCAGGGATTACTGCACTGTCCGCAGTACACCCGGCCTCAGGAGTTTGAAGGCGCAGCAGTACCAGAGGAATTATTGAGTGGAGATCACGCGGCGATAGAGCGGTGGCGATTGAAGCAAAGTTTAGGCACAACCTGGTTAAAGCGACCAGATTTGCTGGAAAAGGTTGAGCTCGACGAAGAGCAACAAGGTTTACTGGAACAATTTAAGAACGAGTATCTAGCTAAAGATTAAGCGCCAAGTGCAACATTTACAGTTGCTGTGCTAAAGGTTGGGTACTTAGGAGTTGGAAAATGGGCAAGAACAAAATCATTCAACAGATCGAAAACGAACAGATGGGTAAAGAATTACCCGAGTTCGGTCCTGGCGACACTGTAGTTGTTCAGGTGAAGATCAAAGAAGGCGATCGTGAGCGTCTCCAGGCATTCGAGGGCGTAGTAATTGGTCGTCGTAATCGTGGACTGAATAGCTCATTCACAGTGCGCAAGATTTCACACGGTGTAGGCGTTGAAAGAACATTCCAATCTTTTAGCCCGCTAGTGGATAGTGTCACTCTGAAGCGTCGTGGCGATGTGCGCCAAGCCAAGTTGTACTATTTGCGCGAACTTACTGGTCGAGCGGCACGTATTTCCGAGAAATTGGATAAAAAGTCAGCTGAGTAAGTCTTAGGCGACTTAGTCGCTGATCTGAAGCCTGGTTTATGGCAGCAGTTCCAGAAGAGACTCAGTCCTCGCAAGCTCAGATAGTCAGGCTGAAGGCCATTTCATCTAGCCTGGACGGATATGAATGAGAAGATCAGTGCCCTGGTCTTCTCATTTTTGTTTCTGCCGACATAAAAATGTAAGCTAGGACGGAATTTGGGCGAAGAATTCCGGTCTATTTCACCAATAAGTAGCGAGTTTTCGCCAAGAGCCCTAACGGAGACACTCATGATCAATGGCAAATTGATATCAAAACTGGTGGCCCTGAGCTTAGTTATACTAGGCATCTCGGGCTGGGTGTATGCGCAAGGCGCTCAATCCCTGCGCGGTAAATTGGAACAGGCTATTGAAGTTCCTTCAGGCAATCAGCTCAAAATTGTTGCCCTGAATCCAACCGCTCTATCGACGATTTTTGAAGTAGAACTCAACACCGGTGAAATTCTCTATACCGATGTTTCCGGCGATTATTTGTTTGCTGGTGACATGTTCCAAACTTCTCCAGCTGGGTTAATGAACCTGTCTGCAAGCACCCGACAAAAAAGGGCGCTAGGGAAAATTGAAAACATTCCTGAAGACCAAATGATTGTGTTCACTCCAGACGAAGTGAAAAAAAGTATCACCGTATTCACTGACGTGGATTGCTTTTACTGTCGAAAACTTCATGGGGATATAGATTCTCTGTTAGAAATGGGAATCCAAGTAAGATACTTGGCTTATCCGCGAGGCGGGGAAAGAGCAGAATCGTTTAACAAGATGATTGCGGTCTGGTGTTCTTCTGATCGCAAAGAATCTCTTACCTTGGCTAAAAACGATCAGCCCCTGCCAGAAATAACTTGTGATACCCCGGTTCTAGATCATTATGCGATTGGCAATGAATTGGGAATTAATGGAACGCCTGCCATTGTGTTCGAAGATGGTCGAGTTGTTCCTGGGTATGCCGACAGTGAGCGTTTGGCTGCCATGTTGGGGCTCAATTAGAACTCCCCTGTCCTAACCTTTCCGGTTGGATAAATTCTTTCGTAAGAGCAATTTGCTCTCTCTTTTCATGGCGCGTTATCGAGTATAATGCGCCGCTTATTCTTATTCGCTGACTAAAGGGTTTGGTTTTGCCGAGTAGCAAAGTAATTAATGTTGGAATCTGCGGACTGGGAACAGTCGGTGGGGGTACCCTGGAACTTTTGCGCAGCAACGCTGGAGAAATTTCTTCACGCCTGGGCGCTGAACTCGTCGTTACCCATGTAGCAACCCGTACCCCTAAACCTGAGTTGGTTGGAGATATTCAAAAGTCCGGTAACGATCCATTCGCCGTCGCGGAAGACAGTGATATCGACATCGTGGTGGAAACTATTGGTGGTTGCGATATTGCGTTTGATGTCGTGAGTCGAGCACTGGCCAACGGTAAGCACGTGGTGACAGCTAATAAAGCGCTAATTGCCGAACGTGGCAATGAGCTGTTTGCTATTGCCGATGAAAACAGTGTCACCCTCGCGTATGAAAGTAGCGTTGCGGCTGGCATCCCCATCATTAAGTCGTTGCGCGAAGGTCTGGCGGCGAATGAAATAGACTGGCTTGCTGGCATCATCAATGGCACCGGCAATTTCATCATGACGGAAATGGCGGAGAAGCAACGTCAATTTGAAGACGTATTAAAAGAAGCACAAGAGCTGGGATATGCGGAAGCTGATCCGACATTCGATGTAGAGGGAATAGATGCAGCCCATAAACTCACCATTATGGCGTCCATTGCATTTGGCATTCCGCTTCAGTTCGATAAAACCTACACCGAAGGCATTAGCCGAATCACTCCGGAGGATATTAGTTATGCCAACGAACTTGGCTACTGTATTAAGCACCTGGGAATAGCCCAGAAAAGCGAGAACGGGATTGAGGTTCGAGTGCATCCTACTTTGCTATCTAAATCGCGACTACTTGCTAACGTAAATGGCGTAGGCAATGCGATATTAGTGAGTGGCAATAAAGTTGGATCAACAATGTACTGTGGACCGGGTGCCGGTGCAGAAGCGACTGCCTCTGCAGTGGTAGCGGATTTAATCGATATTGCGCGGCAACAAATGGCGGGGGCAGATAAGCCTGTATATCCAGGGCTTGGTTATCGCGAGATGCATTCAGAATTGCCGGTTGTTTCAATCGAAGAGATTGAAGCTGAGTATTATCTGCGTATACCTGCGGTTGATAGAGTAGGGGTGATGGCCAAAATCTCCAGTGTGCTGCAGGCTGAGTCAATTAGCATTGAGGCCGTGATTCAGAAAGAAGCGACTAGCGAAAGCATACCAATTGTAATTTTGACTCACTCCGTGATTGAAAAGAATCTGAATAGAGCGATCGCTGAACTGGAAGCGTTAGAAGAAGTGACCGGTACGATTATGAAAATTCGTGTGGAACCTTTTCATGGAGAGCCTGCATAAGGCTTAGCTATCGATCACTCTCGCAATTTTGATCTAGAAAATCAGAGAAATAAAAAGTGAAATACATCAGCACCAGAGGGCAAGGAAGTCCGCAAACTTTTGAGCAGGTTTTACTAACTGGTCTTGCGCCTGATGGCGGCTTGTATGTGCCAGAACAGCTTCCGCAATTGAGTGCTGAACAAATCGCAGCTTGGAAAAACCTAAGTTATCCAGAGCTCGCGCTTGAGATAGTACAGTTATTCATTGAGGACGAAATTTCTCGTGACTCTCTCAAGCAAATAATTGATGAAAGCTATACAGCTTTCGATGATCCCGAGGTGGCACCGCTGGTTTCACTCGGTTCAGGCGAGCACATTCTTGAACTCTTTCATGGACCGACGCTGGCATTTAAAGATTTCGCCCTGCAAGTACTTGGTCGACTTCTCGACTATGTTCTAAAAAAGAATGATCAACGTGTTGTGATCTTGGGAGCAACTTCCGGCGATACTGGCTCGGCCGCGCTAGAAGGCTGCAGACATTCCGATCATGTCGATATTTTTATTCTTCATCCTTACCAGCGGGTGTCTGAAGTACAACGCCGTCAGATGACAACCGTTCCTGGTGATAATGTCTTTAATTTGGCAGTAGAAGGTAACTTCGATGATTGTCAGCGTCTGGTGAAGGCGGCTTTTGCTGACCAGAGTTTCCTCCCTAATGATCGGCAATTGGTCGCGGTGAATTCCATAAATTGGGCACGCATTTTAATGCAGATCGTTTATTACTTTTCTGCCGCGCTAAAGTTAGGTGCACCTGAGCAGCGAGTTTCGTTTTCAGTGCCAACGGGAAACTTCGGTGACATTTATGCAGGCTACTTAGCCAAATGCATGGGATTGCCAATCGATCGATTAGTTGTTGCTACCAACAAGAATGACATTTTGCATCGATTTATAGCCAACAATGAGTATTCCACCGCTGATCTCAGTAAGACTTACTCTCCTAGTATGGATATCCTGGTTTCATCCAACTTTGAAAGATATCTATTTGACTTGTTTGGTCGCGATGGAGCAGCGCTCGCTGACTTCATGGCTGCTTTCGGCAAGCAGACTTTGCATGTAAGCGAAGAACAGTGGCAAGAAGTAAAATCAGTTTTTGATAGTGCCAGTGTAGATGACAAGACTACCTGTGAAGTTATCGCTGAAGTCCACGCCGACAACGGCATGTTACTGGATCCACATACCGCTGTTGGTTTGAAGTCTGCTCGTCTATGCAATCAGAATACTGAAGTACCTATGATCACCCTGGCTACTGCTCACCCGGCTAAGTTTAGCGATGCGGTAACTGAGGCTGGTCTTCCCGTTCCCGCTTTGCCTGCCCATATGAGCGATCTCATGGAACGGTCCGAACGCTATGAAGTTGTAACGTCAGACTTATCAGCAGTGACTGGATTTATAAGCGAGCATTTGTAGCTGAAGGAATAAGCTCTCTATACAATTCTTATGACAACGCTGCAGCGACGCACACCCAACCCATCAATTAGTTTCCCAGATGACATCCCGCCGCTATTGCGGCGTGTCTATAGCCAACGCAACATCGCAGACGCATCAGAACTTTCCCTCGGCTTATCCCGCCTTCTATTACCCGATCAACTGAAAGGTATTGAGCAGGCTGTTGAGATATTACGGCAAGCAATTGAGAAAGACGCTCGAATACTAATTGTGTCTGACTTTGATGCAGATGGCGCGACAAGCTGCGCGCTAGGCTTATTGGCATTAAGAAAGATGGGGGCGAGCAACCTCGATTACATAGTGCCGAACCGATTCGATTATGGTTATGGTCTCACTCCCGAAATCGTAGAGCTCGCCAAATCAAAATCTCCAGATCTCATTATTACGGTGGATAACGGCATATCCAGTGTTGCCGGAGTATCGACAGCGCAGCAGGCTGGAATGCAGGTCATTATTACCGACCATCATTTAGCGCCTGAAGAATTGCCCGCAGCTGATGCAATTGTTAATCCCAATCAGCCAGGTTGTACTTTCCCTAGTAAAAGCATTGCCGGAGTCGGCGTAATTTTTTACGTCATGCTAGCCCTGCGCAGTGCGTTAAGAACAATCGATTGGTTTACTCAAAAGCAGATTGAAGAGCCAAACATGGCAGAGTTATTGGATCTGGTAGCACTAGGGACAGTCGCAGATGTAGTGCCGCTTGATTACAACAACCGCATCTTGGTGAATGAAGGGCTTAAACGGATTAGGGCAGGGCAGTGTAGGCCTGGCATAACCGCGTTACTTAATCTGGCGAAGAGAAAACAACAGCAACTTACTTCAATAGATTTGGGCTTTGGTCTTGGTCCCCGGTTAAACGCAGCAGGTCGTCTAGATGATATGTCTACCGGCATTGAATGTTTGCTCACTGAGGAGGCTGGAACTGCGCATCAGTTAGCAATGCAATTGGATGCCATGAATCACGATCGACGACAAATCGAATCGGAGATGCAAGAACAAGCATTGTCCGCATTAGCAGAGCTCAGCTTGGATCAAACCAATTTACCTGCTGGCCTAAGTTTGTTCGATAGTCGCTGGCATCAAGGTGTGGTGGGCATACTGGCTTCACGCATAAAAGATAAGTTCAACCGTCCAGTCATTGCATTTGCCGAAGCGAACGATGAATCCGGAAATGAACTTAAAGGATCGGCCCGCTCTATTAAAGGCTTCCACATTCGAGATGCATTGGATTCAATTGCCAGTAAGAATCCGGGACTCATTTCAAAATTCGGCGGCCATGCGATGGCTGCGGGATTGAGCCTGGATAAAAAAGATCTACCGGCGTTTACTACCGCATTCGAAGCCGAAGCGGGGAACAACTTGAGCGATACTCAACTGCAGGCGATTGTAGAAAGCGATGGATCAGTCACAGCCGAAGAACTCACCTTGGAATGTGCTGAACATTTGCGTTTTGCCGGGCCTTGGGGCCAGGAATTTCCAGAACCAGTGTTTGATGACGAATTCATTGTGCGCAGCATGCGACGAGTAGGAGAAAACCATTTAAAAATGGTGCTTTGCCCCAAGTCCGATGCCAGCAAAATTGTGGATGCTATCGCGTTCAATGTGTCACCTGATAATTGGCCACAAGAAAATTGTCAGCATGTGCACCTAAGCTACCGCTTAGACGTTAATGAATATAGAGGAAACCGCAATGTCCAGTTGCTGGTGGATCATATTCTTGCGGCTTCGTAATTTAGGGCCGCGTTTCGGAATATTTGCACGAAAATCCGCTGATTCGGGTCTATTGGCAGGAACGGGATAATACGGCCTGCCGCACAGGCATTTCGGGGCTCAGAAAAGGGTTGAAGTGAGTCTCGATTCTGCCGACTGACTCATGGTAAATCATGACAGGAAAGCGCCATTTTGTTACCTTTTGGCACACTCACACAGTCTTGTAGACGGTCCCGTTGTGTTAGTGTTCCCCCTCGATTCTCAGGACGAAATAGATGCGACATTCATATTCTAAAGCATTGATTTTATTGAATTCTTTGCTTTTTTCATCGCTACTGTTTGGGCAGGTTCACAGCACAGACCAAATAGAGGTAGAGCTCATTTCTGAGACTACCCACGTTGTGCCTGGCGAGACTACCTGGCTGGCCATTCGTCTCGACCCCATTGAGCATTGGCACACTTACTGGAAGTTTGGTGGCGATAGCGGGGAAGCTACCAGAGCAATCGACTGGAATCTGCCAGCTGGAGCCGAAGTCGGCGATATCGTCTGGCCAATCCCCGATTGGACCCCTTTTCTGGGTAGCGAATTAGTTACCTTTACTTATGAGCGGGAAGTATTCCTTCCAATGCCACTTACAGTGCCTGCGGACTTTTCCGGTGAGCGCTTCGATCTTTCCACCACCATTGAATGGCAAGTGTGCGAAGAGATTTGTATCCCGGGCGATGCAGAATTCTCACTTTCTCTCCCGGTTGCTGAATCTGCCGAATTGGATCCTCAGTGGATTGCGGATTTCACAGAAACGCGAGCCATGACACCAGTGGCAATCGATCAACACGATCTGGTCGCGCAGTTTAATGACCATGACGGCAAAATAAATGTCATGGTGCAGGGCAATGAGGAAGAGTTTTCTAACATTGATGAAGTGTGGTTCTTCCCAACCGAGAGACGCATTATGCGTTATGCGCCTTATCGTGATGTGATGTTGGATGGTGGTCGCGTGCAAATTAGCACTGAACAACATAGACGATACGACGGGGAAAGGAATGAACTAGTAGGCTTGTTAGCCTATCTGGATGATGATGGAAATCGTCGTGCCTATGACATTGCTGCGCAACGCAATGCAGTAGCGTGGGATCATAGTATTGAGGTAGAACTGTTATCCGAAACCACTTCTGTAGTGCCGGGCGAAACATTTTGGTTGGGGTTAAGGTTAGACCCAGCAGAGCACTGGCATACCTATTGGAAGATGGGTGGTGACAGTGGTGAACCTACTAGTCTAAACGAATGGAACGCACCCGAAGGCACACAAATCGGTGACATGCAGTGGCCCGCCCCTTATTGGCTGCCATTCTATGAAACCGACCTGGTGAATTTTGGTTATGAAGAGGAAGTGCTGCATCCGGTAGCTGTAACTATTCCAGCCGACTATGCCGGAGATTCAATTGAGCTGAGCACTTTGGCTTACTGGAATGTTTGTGAACAAATTTGTATTCCAGGAGAACAGCGGCTTTCAATTACGTTGCCGGTGACAGATGTTGCAGAACTTGATGCCGGCAATCAGGCAATCTTCGCATCAGCTCGAGATAAAATTCCCGAAACAGATCACAACATTACTTCACTCATCGTTAAGGCGGGAGAGCGGGTAAGCTTGGGTTTTGATGCGCCAGACCCAGTCTTTGCGAATTACACAGAAGCTTATTTCTTTCCAGATCAGCGCCGCATTATTAAGCCGGGCCCACTGCGAGATGTAAGCATTCAGCCCAATCTACTACAGATAACTCATCAACAGCCCAGACGCATGCTTGATGATTTGTCAGAAGTGTATGGAGTATTGGTGCTGGAGGATGCGCAAGGTCAGCGCACAGCTTTTGATTTTATCAATCCAGCTGCCGATGCGAACACCACAACAATTATGCCGGCTGCAGCACTCGCCAATAACAACACTAACAGTGGTGGAGGCGGAGAAGGCTCGTTGTTGGTATTTATGGCATTCGCATTTCTAGGCGGAATGATCCTCAACTTAATGCCTTGTGTTTTCCCGGTGCTTTCAATGAAGGCCCTGAGTTTTACCAAGAATGCTGGTGAGTCTCAGTATAAGCAACGCATGGATGGTGTCGTTTACACCGCCGGAGTAATTGCTGCGTTTGTTGCACTCGCCTCTGTACTTATTGCCTTAAGAGCTGGTGGTGAAGCCGTCGGTTGGGCTTTTCAGTTTCAACAGCCATGGTTCCTTGCATTTATTGTCTACTTATTCTTCTTGATGGGTCTGAGCCTGTCGGGCGTATTTGAGATTGGAACCGGCCTCATGGGTGCCGGAGGCAGCTTAACTAATGCAAGCGGTTATAAAGGCTCCTTTTTCACTGGTGTACTTGCCACCACCGTAGCAACACCATGTACTGCGCCATTTATGGGTCCAGCAATAGGCTTTGCCTTGTCGCAATCATGGATCGTGGCGATGGCAGTCTTCGTGTCTCTTGGACTCGGCATGGCAGCACCAATTTTGGTATTAAGCTTTGTACCAGCATTGTTCCGATTCTTACCGAAACCAGGACCCTGGATGGAAACGTTCAAGCAGTTCATGGCGTTTCCTTTATATGCGTCTGCACTTTTCTTCTTGTGGGTGCTTGGTAATCAAGTCGGTGTAATGGGAATGGCTCTGGTATTGGGTGTATGTGTGCTATTCGCATTTGCTGCCTGGTTGTATCAACGTCGATTCAGCATGGGTACGCCGATGCGTATGGTTAATTATGCGATTGGCCTCGGCACGATAGCGACAGCGATCTATCTGACTCAAACACCATTCATGCAAACACTGGCACCCTCTGTAGCTGCCAATGCTGATGGTGGGGAAGTAGCAGGGCAAAACTATCAAGTATTTAGCAGCCAACGTGTTGACGAGCTGCGAGCGGATGGCAGACCGGTATTCGTCAACATGACAGCAGCCTGGTGTATTACCTGTTTAGCCAATGAGCAAACTTCATTGAGTACGGACCGTGTTCAGCAGGCGATGGTCGACAACGACATCACTTACATGAAAGGTGATTGGACCAATGAAGATCCAGAGATATCTGCCGTGCTAGAAGAGTTTAATCGTCCGTCAGTGCCTCTATACGTATTGTATCCAGGTGACCCAGCGGCGGAACCCGTAATACTTCCACAGATTTTGACACCTGGAATTTTGACCGAGGCGTTCGAATCAATCTAATTCGTTTCTTTTAGTTGTAACGCTAAAACAAAAACGCAGGCTTTAAGCCTGCGTTTTTGTTTAGTGAGCCTATTAGGTTTGAATACTAACTTGCCAAGTAGTATTCAATCTTCAATCGATTAATCTCAATCACATCATGATTCTCTAACTTGCGTGCACCGTCGCCAATTTCTTCACCATTGACTTTAGGTGGTGCGGCGCCTGCTGGAGTATCAAGACAAACGATAAAATGACCGTCGGGACGCCGGTTGATTTGCACAACTTCCGCGCCAGATTTGCCAAGCTTAATCGACGATTTCATGAGTGGTAATTCTTTTCCTGCTCCAGTTCCATTGAGGATCTGTAACTTGGCTTCTTCCAGTTTTTGCTTTGCCAAGCCTGGCTCATATTCAATTTCGTTAGGTGCAACAGAGCTAGGGTAGGTGGGTTGCTGCACTTTAGGTCGAATCAACACTGTTTTCTCGCCATCGTCGGCAGCGCTGAGGTTATCGTTTAGATAGCGCAACTCATGCTTACCGATAGTAATGACGTCTCCATTTTTAAGCGGATGCTTCTTAACAGGCTGGCCATTAACGTAAGTTCCGTTTGTACTTTCCAGGTCCTCAAGGAAAGAATCATCAAATATGGTCAGAAGTTTTGCATGGTGGCCACTAACCGCAAGATTTTCGATGCAAATATCATTGTCGTCTTTGCGACCAATAGTCATTACTTCTTTGTCGAGTATGAACTCGCCAATTTTTTGAGAATTAAAACTAAATTCGAGTTTTCCTGGCATAGAACTAACCTGCTGAAGACGTATCAGACATCGTTGATACATGCATTAGGATGACAGAGATGTTGTCTTTGCCACCGTTTCGATTCGCAGTATCAACTAACATTTTGGCTGTATTGTCTAAATCATCCTCTCTCTCATTTAAAATCTCTTCGATTCGCCAATCATCGACCATGTCTGACAAACCGTCTGAGCAAAGCAAAAACACATCGTTTGGCTGAAGGTCATGTTGAATGGTATCTACTTCAACTTCTTCTTTAGTGCCTAATGCGCGGGTAACAATGTGTCCAACGTTAGCCTTGCGAGCTTCCTCTTCCGTGTAGAAACCGCGGTCGATTAGGTCTTGTACCAAACTGTGATCTTTCGTTATGCGCTTTAACTTGCTATTGCGATACAAATACAGTCGAGAGTCACCTACATGACCGGCATAAATTTGTTCATCCTGGATTATGGCTGCCACTACCGTGGTGCCCATTCCTTTATGCTCGTCTGCAGTCTCCGCAGCTTCAAATATTTCCGCATTACTGTAGGAAATAGTATTACTTACGTGCTCTAGTAACTGAGAACCAGTTATCGCTCCTGATGAGTCTGGGTTCACAAGTTTTCGCAAGGTATCCATTACTGATTGCACTGCCATATGAGAGGCTATCTCACCTGATTGGTGGCCTCCCATGCCATCAGCTAGTACTGCAATGCCTAGCTCTTGGTCAAACCCAATATGATCTTCGTTCAATTGACGGCGCATGCCGGTGTCAGTACAACCCGCTATTAACACTTTGATCGTTTCCTCTGACATTGGGTTTGCCTAATAATCCTTCAACTTCGCTCACTACTGCGGCATAGACAGTGGGTATGCTTTCGTTGAGCTTTTCCTTTCCATCAAATACGAATAAATACTGTGCGAAAATGGCACAGAGCAATACAAACAAGATATTAGTACGTGCTCTTGATTGCTTGGGAGACTCTGCTGCCGCTACCAACTCAACAGGGGGCTGTTCGGGATTAACTTTAGGTTTTCTAAAGTTTGCCTTTTTCGGATCGTCTTTACGTCGCCCTGTTTTCTGGGTTTTATCACGCTGCGGTTTTTCAGTAAATGACTGATGTGATTTGCTGGTCAGGTGCTGGTCGAAGAGCTCAACTGCCCTTTGCAGGCTCTCTGGATTCCGGCTTTCAGGAATAGTGGAGAGCATATTTGTGATTAGCTCTTGTATATCTTCAGGCAGCTTCGTGAAGAACTTGCGAATCACAAATCCTTTTTCATCTTTCCTTCTAGGCAAACAACCAGTAAACAACTGATACAAGATCACGCCGATTGCATAGATGTCAGCCGACTGCGATCTCTCTTCGCCTTGCAGGTAATAGTAATGCGCCATCTCGACGGTACTAATGTCGTCCTGAGTGGAGAAGTCTGTGACTTTTACATCGCCTTCGCTGGTGAACAAAATATTTGTGGGTCGGAGATGGCCATGCACAACCCGGTTATTGTGGGCGAAGATCATGGCTTCGCAGATCTGGCGTGCAATGTTTAACGTTTGTTTCCAGTTCAGTTGAAATGCCAGTTTATCCTGCAGTGTACCCCCGCTCATGTATTCCTGAACGAGAATAAAGAACTCTTCATTTCGGTAAGTGCCCAAGGTTTTAACGATGTTCGGATGTTCCAGCGAGGACAACAGACTCATCGCTTCATATCCGGTACTCGAGCGTACCTTCTTCTTGATAATGAGCAGATTGCCTTTCTCTTTTTGTTGATAGAGATAGACGCCTCCAAAAATATCTTCGCGCAATACATCGAGTAACAGGAACTTGGATTTTATTTTCGTAATACCGCGTTCTGCTCTAAGTTTTTGTTCGGCACCGATATGTGCGCCCTGGGAAATCGCTAATAGTGCTGTCTTTAATTCTTCCGCTGAGCCAGGTCGGTTGGAAGGGTTTGTTTCCAAACACTTCAGAATCAGTGCGTTCAATTCCTCTGGAATATCGTTGTTTATATCTATCGGATCTTCGAATCGACCATTCGGCAACTTACCGGTGAATAAGTGGTACATCACTACGCCGACCGAATAGAGGTCACTCTGTGCTGATACGTTGTCAGCTGACTCGCGTTGTTCAGGAGACATATAGTTAAAGGTGCCCATCACCATGCCGGCACAAGTTCGGTCATAGGTTTTGTTGTGGTCGTCGTAGAACTGAGCGATACCGAAGTCGAGAATCTTTACGTTCCCGTCTTCATCGATAAGGATATTGTCTGGCTTAATGTCTCGGTGAATTACGTTATTGCGATGCGCATAAGACAGCGCCTTGAGTACTTGGACTATTATGTCGATCTTTTCGTCATGGCTGAGATCTCTGGACTTGGCAGTAGTTGCCAGATCAGTCCCTTCGATGAACTCCATAACAAAGTAGGGCATGTCATCGTTGGTTAATCCGCGATCGATAACGTGGATGATATTGGCGTGATTCAGGCGCGCAATAATGTACGACTCACGTTCGAAACGAGACCTGGCCTCATCGTCATACGTGAGATCATTTATCAGTAATTTGATGGCGACAGGTCGCTTCAGGGAATCCTGAGTTCCCCGATAGACATGTGCCATACCACCTTCACCAATCTTGATCAGGTTTGAATAGCCTGGAAGCTTCATTACTCCTACACCTGATTTCGGTGCTTTCAGAGACAGTCTGAAATGCGTTATTGGATAGACTAATGAGGGTAAGCCATTGAAAATGTGATACTCTTCGCAAATCCTAGTCTCAGGTGTAAAAAAATTTTACATGCCCCTAACTTCAGGGAAGGTCAGGTATCCGGGGCGGTCAAATTGGGCCTCGCATACACGAAATTCGCGTAGGAATTTTGTGCCATGAAAGTACTAAACTACACTGCAGCAGCCTTTTTAGTGGTCTTAGTCTTCTATCTTTTGATAGTGGGTGAGTCACTGTTATTGCCACTAGTCATTGCAATAGCGCTTTGGTATCTCATAAATACTCTCGCTCGTGGGTTTAACAGTCTGGAAATCGGAAGTTTTCGATTTCCTATGCCGATTTGTTTAATTGCATCTTTTCTTACATTTGGTTTATTGATTTGGGGCTTAGTTAATTTTCTGAGTTCTACTCGAGATGATGTATTAGAAGTGGCACCTGTATATCAGGAAAACCTGACTCGTCGATTGGAGAGTATTCCATTCATCGATGTTGCCGACTTTGAAGGCCAAAGCTTTACCCAGTTAATTACATCTTGGGTTGATATACCTTCCTACGCTGGATCCGTTGCTTCTTCGTTTGCCAGTATTTTGGCCAGCGGTGGTCTAATTCTGATTTATGTTGGATTCCTGTTTTTAGAACAGGGACATTTTAGTGGCAAGATTTCCGCATTAGTTGCCAATAAAGAAAAAGAAGAAGACGTAAGCAAAATAATTAGGCGAATCAGGGATGACATTCAGAAATACATCAGCATTAAAGTATTCACTAGCTCCATGACGGGCATTCTGAGTTACGGATTTCTGCTTGTTGTCGGTGTGGATTTTGCGGGAGTGTGGGGATTGCTAATCTTCTTGCTGAATTTTATTCCTACGGTGGGATCAATAATCGCGACGATCTTTCCCGCCTTAATAGCCTTAGCGCAATCTGACGGCTATACCTTGTTCTTTTTAGTGCTAATTGGCATAGGTGCTTTTCAGATTTGCATAGGAAATATTCTCGAGCCTCGCATGATGGGTTCTTCGTTTAACCTGAGCCCGATCGTTATATTGCTCAACCTCGCTCTATGGGGAAACATCTGGGGTATTCCCGGTATGTTTCTGTGTGTGCCTTTTTTGATCATCGTGACTATTGTGCTCTCACATTTTCCGCAGACGAGACCGGTGGCGATCATGCTTTCCGCCGACGGCAGATTGCGAGTTCCGGTTGAGAAAACTTTTGGCAATTTTCGGTTTGGATCTTCTTCCAACCTGCTGTCCGCAGATGCCGAGGAGAGTGGGGAAAAAGACTAAATTCCCTGCAATCTCAGTGCATTAAGCGCTATAATCCCCTGCTTTTTTGGACCACCTGCTACGAAAGGACTCGGGTTTCCCCGCAGTTAGCACATATGAAGAGCGCAGAAATAAGACAGAAATTTCTCGATTTCTTTGCGGCACATGACCATGAGATTGTGTCCAGTAGTTCGCTCGTGCCCGGAAATGACCCAACTTTGCTATTTACTAATGCCGGGATGGTCCAGTTTAAGGATGTCTTTCTCGGTGCTGAAAAGCGCGATAGCAATCGGGCGACTTCCTCCCAGCGCTGTGTAAGAGCTGGCGGCAAGCATAACGATCTAGAAAATGTCGGATATACCGCCCGCCACCATACCTTCTTTGAGATGTTGGGCAATTTTTCCTTTGGTGACTATTTCAAGCGAGAAGCGATTCAATTCGCCTGGGATTTCTTAACCAAAGACTTGGGCTTACCGCCAGAAAAATTATGGGTCACTGTGTTTCAGGATGACGATGAGGCAGCGGCAATTTGGCTCGACGAAATGAAGGTCGATCCCAATAGATTTTCTCGCATGGGCGAAAAAGACAATTTTTGGGCAATGGGAGACACAGGTCCTTGCGGTCCCTGTTCGGAGATATTCTTTGATCATGGCCCTGATGTGGAAGGTGGGCCTCCCGGTACGCCAGAAGAGGATGGCGATCGCTACATTGAAATCTGGAATCTCGTATTTATGCAATACGAGCGTAAAGCTGATGGCAGCATGACACCACTGCCCAAACCTTCAGTAGATACTGGCGCCGGTTTGGAACGACTTGCTGCAGTGCTGCAAAACGTTCACAGCAACTACGAAATCGATTTGTTTGCCAGCTTGATTAAAGACATTGCTGCTATCACTGGCACGGAAGATCTGAATAATAATTCTCTGAAAGTCATTGCCGACCACATCCGCTCCTGTGCGTTTTTGGTGGTTGATGGCGTGACACCTTCTAATGAGGGAAGAGGATATGTTCTGCGACGCATCATTCGCAGAGCGATCCGGCACGGCTATCGTTTAGGAGTGGAAGACATATTCTTCTACCGCATTGTTGCAGCCTTAGCGAAAGTAATGGGCGATGCCTATCCAGAGCTGGTGGAGAAACAAGCATTTGTCGAAAAAGTCCTCAAAGAAGAAGAGGAGCAATTTGCGCGCACCTTAGAAAACGGTATGGCCATTCTAGAGAAAGCAATTGCTGAACTCAGTGCAGACGTCATTCCGGGCGAAACGGTGTTTAAGTTGTACGACACGTACGGCTTCCCGGTTGATCTAACGGCTGACATTGCTCGGGAACAAGGTCTATCCGTAGATATGGATGGCTTTGAGCAAGCAATGGCTGTGCAGAAAGATCAAGCGCGAGCGGCGAGCAATTTCGGAGCAGTTGAAAAACTAGAATTGGATGCTTCGTTGGTTACTGAGTTTACTGGTTATGACCGAATTTCCGATGAAGGGAAGATTACCGCGATTTATTCTGTCGATAATGAACAGCTCGATGCTGTGCCGGCCAATGATGAAGTCATTCTGGTATTGGACAAGACACCTTTCTATGCTGAATCTGGCGGACAAATTGGTGACCAGGGTGTGCTCGTATCTGATTCATCAAATTTCCAGGTAGCTGACACTCAGAAACAAGGTGATGTACATCTGCATAGAGGCAAACTTCAGAGCGGCAACTTAAAAGTTGGCGATACTGTCCGCGCGCAAGTCGCAGGCAATGATCGATCCTCAATTACTTTGAATCACTCTGCGACTCACTTGATGAATTCCGCATTGCGCAATGTATTGGGTGAGCACGTATTGCAAAAGGGCTCTTTAGTAGATGCTGATCGTTTGCGATTTGATTTCTCTCATCCATCGCCAGTAACCGAAGATGAGTTGCAAGCCATTGAGAAAATGGTCAATGACCAGATTCAATTGAATTCCTCAGTTGAAAAGGAAGTCATGCCGATTTCTGAAGCAGAGAAGAAGGGTGCACTGGCACTATTCGGCGAAAAATATGGCGAAGAAGTGCGTGTGGTAACCATGGGTGGAGAGTATTCCATCGAATTTTGTGGAGGCTGCCACGTAAATCGCACAGGTGACATAGGTCTGTTCAAGATCATTAGCGAATCTGGTATCTCTGCTGGTGTGCGCAGAATTGAAGCGGTTACCGGTCAGGGGGCCTTGCAACAGATCGCCCAACAGGAAGCTGCGCTACGTGAAGCCAGTGCTCTACTAAAAACCAACCCCGAAGAGTTGGCGAATAAAGTACAAGCATTGTTGCAACAGAATCGCGCGCTGGAAAAAGAGCTCGACCAGTTTAAATCCAAGCTGGCAGCATCTGCTGGTGATGACCTGGGATCAAATGCTGTCGAGCTAAAAGGCAATAAAGTGTTGGTAGCGCAAGTTGATGGCTTCAATCCCAAAGCGCTACGAGACACTGTTGATCAGCTCAAAAACAAACTTGGCAGTGCAATCATTCTTCTGGCGACTACCGAAGGTGGAAAAGTAAGCCTTGTCGCTGGGGTCACTAAAGACCTCACAGATAAGGTAAAAGCTGGTGATCTTGTGAACAGTGTTGCCCAGAACGTCGGTGGCAAAGGTGGCGGTCGCCCAGATATGGCCATGGCCGGTGGTAGTGATTTGGCTGCACTACCTGCGGCATTAGAAAACGTCATTCCCTGGTTGGAAGAGCGTCTATAGGCATTACCATGGCGCTGATTGTTCAAAAATATGGCGGCACTTCGGTCGGCAGTATCGAACGGATTGAAGCTGTTGCAGATAAGATTGCAAGTTTCCGCGACAGTGGCGATTCTATTGTGGTCGTTGTATCGGCAATGAGTGGTGAAACCAATCGACTCACTGCGCTGGCGCAAGACATTATGGAGCAACCAACACCACGCGAAATGGACGTTTTATTGTCCACCGGCGAACAGGTAACGATTGCTTTGTTATGCATGGCGTTGGAAAAGCGGGGATATGGTGCGCGATCATTTACCGGAGGTCAGGTACGCATACTTACTGATGACACTCATACCAAAGCCCGCATCAAAGAGATTGATAGTTCCCGTATCCACGCCCAGCTCGAACAAGAAAATGTTGTTGTAGTGGCAGGTTTCCAGGGAGTTGATGGCCTAGGCAACATTACAACTTTGGGAAGAGGTGGTTCCGATACTTCGGCAGTAGCACTAGCTGCAGCTTTAGAAGCAGATGAGTGCCAGATTTACACCGATGTAAAAGGGGTTTACACCACTGACCCGAGAGTTGTTGAAGGCGCGAGATTACTTTCCAGCATTACGTTTGAAGAAATGCTTGAGTTGGCTAGTTTAGGTGCCAAGGTGTTGCAGATTCGATCTGTTGAATTTGCAGGAAAGTATAAAGTACCACTTAGAGTGTTATCGACTTTTGAAGAAGGTCCAGGAACGCTCATTAGTTTAGAGGAAGACACGATAGTGGAAGATCCAAGTATTGCAGGTATCGCGTTTGAACGGGACGAAGCCAAGCTGACTGTGGCGGGAGTGCCCGATGTTCCAGGAATAGCCTATAAAGTAATTGGTCCAGTCAGTGATGAAGGCATTGAAGTAGATGTCATCGTTCAGAATGCCGCCGCCGATGGCACCAATGACATCACTTTCACCGTCAAGCGTGCCGAGAGTGAGAAAGCGAAATCCATTCTTGATGCGATTGCTACTTCACTAGAAGCGAGAGAAGTCTCCCTCGACAAGAAAATCTGTAAAGTGTCGCTAGTCGGTGTGGGCATGCGATCCCACGCCGGAATCGCCAGCAAGATGTTCAAGGCATTGGCGGACGAGAGTATTAATATTCAGATCATCACCACCTCCGAGATCAAAATTTCCATCGTAATTGAGGAAAAATACCTGGAATTGGCAGTCAGAGCGTTACACAGCGCCTTCAATCTAGGTGATCCGGACGGCGAAAATAGCAGTAAATAGTAGAGAACAGGCCGGTTTCAGGTCGCAATTTGGGCCGGAAATCCTTGGCAAGCCGCCAAGATAGGCAGATACTATAGTCAGATTGCACCTGAATTTCGGGAATCTCGGTCTAGTCTAGTACAAGAAACTAGCGCGACCACGACCTTTGCTGCCGGCTAAGGCCTGATATTCCAAAATTCAGCAAGCGCAGGACAGTGTATTAGGCGGAATCCTAGTTTCATGTCTGAAGAAGGAGCGCGCAAGGGACTGGGAAATGGAGAAGAGCAATGTTGATTTTGACTCGCCGAATCGGTGAAACACTGATGGTAGGAGACGATGTCACGGTTACCGTATTAGGTGTAAAAGGTAACCAAGTGAGGATCGGCGTTAATGCCCCGAAAGAAGTCGCTGTGCATAGAGAAGAGATATACCAGCGCATCCAGAAGGAAAAAGGTGGTGAAGGAGATCCACCGCAGGGCGACGGATCTAGCTGAAACGAATTTGTACAAAAAAACCCCGCAATGCGGGGTTTTTTGTTTCTGGCGGAGAGAGAGGGATTGACTCGGATTTCAGCTAAGCTGAAATCCTCTCCCTCCGGGCGTCGCGCTTCGCACGACGTCTGCGCTGCTAACGCAGCTATCGAACCGCGAGGGTTCTCACCGACTCATTCCAGCACCAACAAAAAACCCCGCAGTGCGGGGTTTTTGTTAGTGGCGGAGAGAGAGGGATTCGAACCCTCGATAGGGGTTAACCTATACGCCCTTAGCAGGGGCGCGCCTTCAGCCACTCGGCCATCTCTCCTCTATACTCGTTTAACGAGGGCGCGCATGATAACACACGGTCTCGGCTGGTAAGAATCCCTTCAGCTGGCCAATTTTGCGGTTGCTTGCATGCATAACTCATTCTGCTCATCCGCAATCCATAGCCTAACTCGTCCTTCCTCATCAGCTTGTTGGCCACAGACACGAAATGGAGCAAGGTCAAATACAGGTTTGACCGCTCTGAATTGGAATTCCTCTATTTGTTTATCGGGATGTGCTTCTTGTGCAGCACCGATTAACAGCGTGGCGAGCAACGGCCCATGCACTACCAGTCCAGGATAACCTTCAGTCTCACAGGCATACTCGCGATCGTAATGAATACGATGAGCATTAAAAGTAAGCGCAGAGTAGCGAAACAGTAATGCTACATCGGGCGCTACTTGAGTTTCATAATCTGGCAGTTCTTCAATTGGTTTACCCTGAGTCGCCGCTGTACCAGTGGCAGCTTCGCGATAAACAATGGTTTGTAGTTCGGAGATAGCTAATTCAGGCCCGGCGTATATCTCGTGCCGTACATCGACAAATACTAGCTCGCCACTTTTTCCTTGCTTTTGCTTGATTGACTCGATGCGGGATTCACGTTTGGCTTCGCTGTTTAATCTAAGCGGTCCAAAAAATTGTATATGGCCAGCAGCCCACATGCGGCGTGGCAGTTCAACCGGCGGCAGAAAGCCGCCCCGTTTCTCGTGTCCATCATGAGCCAAATTAGTTCGTTGCGGCTGATCGAGGAAATGCAACCAATGCCAAAGCAATGGGAGTGAGCCCTCAACACAAACCATTCTCTGTACTCCGTCCAATGTTGCCGCCATGGCCTGGCTTGGGAAAGGTGAAATATTGTCAATAGCCTGGGTAGTTTTACCGACCCATTTAGCGTAAGCATCTGTCATGTAATGAAGCACACGTGATTGTTGGTTGTTATGAGAGAAAGATAGTGGCGTGAATGTAATGGATGCGAAGAGAAACTGCTACTACAATGCACTTTCTTAGTTGAAGGTAGGGGTGCCGGTCAGTGCCTGGCAAATATTTTGAACAATTAGAAATTGGCTCTACTTTTGACCATGAGCCACCGCGCACAATAGACCAAAACGACAATTTGGCGTTTTGCGAAATGACATTTAATCCGCAACCACTACATTTTGATGAAGAGTTTGCTGCTGCAAGTCCTTACGGGCAGATAATCGTTAACAGTCTTTATACCCTGGGGCTCTTAGTAGGGGTGTCGGTCGAAGAAACTACTTTAGGCACTACATTAGGAAATCTTGGCTTCGAAAAAACTGAGTTTCCCAATCCTGTATTTATTGGTGACACGCTGAGTTTTTCAACTGAAGTCATGGACAAACGAGAATCGCAGAGCAAACCTGATCGAGGCATTGTGTGGTTTAGGCATCGTGCCATTAATCAGCGCGATGAAGTGGTATGTGAATGTCTGCGCAAAGCAATGATGCTACGGTCATCAAAGCAGAATTAGAAACCCAAAAGGACAGAGCAAGGGATTATTCTTTTGTCGGAAGTGGATAGTTTGAAAGAAGCATCGGAAATATCGAAAGATAAATCGGAAGATATATCGAGAGACACATCGATAAATCATAGATTGCGTCGCTCTTTGCATTTCGTGCCTGGCGGCAACGATAAGATGTTGCAAAAAGCGTTGGGACTAGCGGCGGATTCATTAATTCTTGATTTGGAAGATTCCGTTACATCAGAGAATAAAGAGAGTGCTAGATCCGCGGTATGTGATTGGTTGCGGAATGCAGACTTCGGCACTAAGGAAAAGCTGGTTCGAATCAATCCGCAGGACACAGCCTGGGGAAGGGAAGATCTGGAAGCTGTGATGCAAGCTGGCCCTGATGGTTTGGTACTGCCCAAGGTTGTAACGAGAGCTAATGTTGACGCAATCGATCAGGTTGTAAGCTCACTTGAGAAGGAATTCGAGCTAAGCGAAGGGGCCACATCTCTTATTTTGATTGGTACCGAAGTTCCTGAGGCAGTCTTCCACCTTCCAGAGATGTCGAAGAACCCGCGAGTCTCAGGTGTAACTTGGGGCGCTGAGGATCTCTCCGGGGTGCTAGGTTCTAGAGCTAAGCGCGATGCTAATGGGAAGTACTTGGAAGTGTTTTCCTATGTGCGTGCTTCTTGCTTGCTAGCAGCAGCGGCCGCTGGTGCCCAGCCCATCGATGCCGTCTATGTTGATTTCAAAGATAGCAAAGGATTGGCGGCGGAATGCCAGGATGCCGCCGATATGGGGTTCACCGGTAAAATCACAATTCATCCGGATCAGGTTGATATCGTTAATGCAGCTTTTTCGCCTAGCGCAGAAGCAATTGACGAAGCCCATGCACTAATTGCAGCTTTCGAAGAAAATGCAGCAAGCGGAAAAATGGCGTTTTCATTTAATGGTCAGATGGTTGATGTGCCGCATTTAAATCAAGCCAAACGTATCATTGCCCTGGCGGCACAGATTGCCGGTCAGACGAGTTAAGGCGAATTCTAAAATGGCCAGAGCCGGGGAAACTAATAACGAGAGTGAAGAAAGAGTGCTGATCCGTGATGCGGTTCGGCGAGTATGCGCAGACTTTCCAGATGACTACTGGGAACGATGCGATCGTGAAGGTACTTACCCTCAGGAATTTTTCGATGCGATGGCTACGGCAGGATGGATAGGCATTGCCATACCAGAAGCCTATGGCGGCGCTGGTAAAGGGATTTCAGAAGCGGCCATTATCTTGCAAGAAGTGGCGGCATCCGGAGCAGCAATGAACGGGGCAACACCTTTGCATTTGTCCATGTTTGGTATGCATCCTGTAGTGCTTCATGGCTCCGATGAGATGAAACAGAAGTATTTGCCCTCTGTCGCTGACGGCTCGTTGCAGGTTGCATTTGGAGTTACCGAACCTAATGCTGGAAGTGATACGACATCCATCGAAACCAGCGCACGCTTGGATGGGGATAAATACATAGTCCGAGGGCGCAAAGTTTGGACAACGAAAGCAATAGAATCCGAACGAGTGCTATTGCTAGTTCGCACAACGCCAAAAGAGCAGGTCACTCGAAAGACTGAAGGCATGACTTTATTACTGGCTGAACTAAACAAGCCAGAAGTCACCATTTCGCCAATCCCCAAACTAGGGCGAAATGCCGTGCAAACCTGCGAAGTGGTTTACGATGACCTAGAAGTAGCGATTGAAGACCGGGTGGGGGAAGAAGGAGCGGGCTTTAAATATTTGCTAGACGGGCTCAATGCCGAGCGTGTCTTGATTGCGGCTGAAGCAATCGGTATCGGCCAGGCAGCGCTCGCTCGAGCAGTGAATTATGCCAATGAGCGAGTTGTATTCGATCGACCAATTGGGAAAAACCAAGGGGTTGCGTTTCCGTTGGCAGAAGCCCATGCGAAATTACAGTCTGCACTATTGATGGTACATCGAGCTGCAGAGCTGTTAGACAGTGGCCAGCCCTGCGGCGCTGAAGCAAATATGGCGAAGTGGTTGGCAGCAGAAGCTGGATTTTTTGCAGCTGACCAAGCGTTACAAACACACGGTGGGTTCGGCTACGCGCGGGAATTTCATGTAGAAAGATACTGGCGCGAGGCGCGGTTAATGAAGCTGGCACCAATATCTCAGGAAATGATCTTAAACTATCTCGCTGAACACGAGCTTGGTTTGCCAAGATCTTACTAATTCGATTTTGTGAGCAGGGAAAAACTAAACATGTCCATCATTAGAAAACGATTTCTTATTCTAACCATGGCTTTTCTAGTCAGTGTTGGACAGAGCGTACTCGCACAAGACGAATTGCACGATCCTGAAGCGCAACGTGTAGAGCCGTTTAAAGTGTTCGACAATTTGTATTACGTGGGTGCGAAATGGGTATCTTCCTGGCTGCTGGTTTCAGATCAAGGCCTTATTGTGTTTGATGCTGCCTATGAAGGGCTAACCGATTTGATAATCGAGAATATTAGAGAACTCGGGTTTGATCCTAATGACATTCGTTACCTAATCGGTTCTCACGCCCACTATGATCACATCGGCGGTGCCTTACGTTTCCAGCAAGAGTTCAGCGCGGTGGTTATGATGACTGAAGCGGATTGGGCCATGACACAACAACCTGCGGTGTTTCGTGAATACCCAACGCCCATTCGGCACCTCTCCGTGAGCGATGGTAGTACTTTGAATCTAGGTAGAACCAGACTCAGCTTTGTGCAAACACCTGGTCATACTCCAGGAGTTCTTTCGACAATCTTCACTGTCTATGACAATGGCTATCCCCACGAAGCATTTTTGTTCGGCGGGGCTGGGATGAATTTTGAAGGGATCGAAGCCGCGGAGCAGTATCTGGCCAGCATCCAACGTATGCAGCAGATTCAAGGCATCGAAGTACATGTTCCAACCCATGCGCAAGAAGACGATATTTTTGCAAGAGCAGAAATGCTGCAATCACGGGGCGACAATGATCCTCACCCATTCGTCGATCCAGAAAGCTGGAGTGCCTACCTCGATTTGAAACTGCGACAAGCAGAACAACGAGTGGCAGAAGAAAGAGAAGGCAGCAACTAGCAATTACTACCGAAACCAGTAATCAATTGTTACGCGCAGTAAAAAAGGCTTTGGTTTTCTCGTCTGCAGGGAAGTAGCTCTCGATTAGCAGCTCTTCCATGCCAATATCCAATGCTGAACCAAACTGACTCAGTGTCGTAAATGTGCTTAGGGTCAGGTCTCCCAATTTAAAATCCACTGTCAACATGGGGCCATCATCGGTTGAGTCATCGGGTTGCTGCCAATCTGCAGGTGGATTCATCTCGATGAGTCTATCGTAGAGTTCTTTGTGACCTGGATTTCCATACGCTAAGACTTGTTTACGTAATCTACGCAATAAATGGCTGGCAACCTCATCCCAGTTACTAATCAAGGGGCGAAACATGTCCTCTCTGAATAGTGCTTCCATTAAATTGTGAGTCGGAATATCAGTGATGTTCTCGAGTCCCAAGGCCATTAGGGTTTGCTGGGCTTCATTGGCCATCAATAAGTTGTAACAACCGTCCATGACCAGCGCTGGATATGGATTGTGGTTGTCTAGTATCAGATTGAGCGCGCCGCGCACGGCCTCCATTTCTTCGCTATCAAGATTCATTGCACTGTAGGCAGGGGCATAACCGCCGGAGTTGAGTAATAGATTGCTGTCTTTATGAGGAAGATTCAGGACATCTGCCAGACGCAGCAACATCGCTCTGCTGGGTTGAGTACGGCCAGTTTCGATAAAACTAATATGCCGAGAAGACACATCCGCCAATAGGGATAATTCCAATTGTGATAGGCGGTTACGCTTTCGGTATTCACTGAGTAAAGGACCTACAGCTGACATATCAAGCTCCTCATCAAGCAGTCTGAGAGGGCATTGTAGGGGCTGGATTTCGTGAAAACCATTACCTCTGGGGTAATGCTGGGTTTACAGACTAAGGGCTGTGCCGTGGTGGAAGAGTAGCTGGTGTGATTTGCCAGCGAGCGTAGGTTCTTCTGGCTTCGCTCAATTCATCGGAATCCAGGCGCGACTCCAAGTCTGCACGGAAAGAATCGGCTTCGGGATGCTCGTGCAACACCGCCATGCTAGCCCAGGCATGAGCAAGTGGCAGGTTTCTGGCTACCGGATCCCCATCGTTGTACATATTCGCCAGAGCGAAGGCTGAATTGGCATGACCTCCTCGAGCTGCGGCGGTGAACCAGGCAATACCAGATTCGACGCTAAGGTCTACGCCAGACCCTTCCAGGAATAGTGAGCCAAGGTTGGCTTGAGCTCCAATATGTCCTTGTAAGGCGGCTTCTTCGGTCCACTTAAATGCCAAAGGGAGATTCTGATCTACTCCTTGCCCGGTGAAGTAAAGAATTGCGAGGTTGTATTGCGCAACATCCAGGCCTGTTTCAGCTGCCAGGCTGAATTCTCTGAAGGCGGTCTGATAATCGCCTCTAAATGCTGCATCCAAGCCTTCTTCATAATCGGCAAATACATTTGGGCTGAAAATAATCGCCACTGCCCAGAGTATTTTCCCTAGCGCAGTCAGTGACATATTCAATAATGAAGGTCGTTGATTCATATCCGTAATGGTAGCGCAGCTCAATTCCTGTTATCACTATGAAAAACCAGGAATTTCGCTATAATACCGCCGCTCTCGAGCAGCCATTATGCTCGAAATCGCATAACGCACCCGTAGCTCAGCTGGATAGAGTACCTGGCTACGAACTAGGGGGTCGCACGTTCGAATCGTGCCGGGTGCGCCATACAAATAAGCCCGCTTTATGCGGGCTTTATTGTATGTCTTCCCAGCCGATTCCACGTGCCCGTTCGAAAGGAGCGCAGCTCCGCAGACGTCGCACTTGCGCGACGCCCGGAGGGTGAGGGTTTTGCTCAGACCAAAATCCGAGTCACAAATTGCATAGCAATTTGGACAGCCGCAGGCTGCCCCAGAGGGGTGAGGATTTCAGCTAAGCTGAAATTCGAATCAATCGTGCCGGTTTGAGTGCATGCTCCCAATCTTGTCGGTTCCGCTGACATCGCTCAATCGCGCCATGCCGATCAGAATCTCTTCTTGATAATCCCGCCCAATTCCTCTCCAATAACTATTGGAGGAGCGAGTCATGAAAACTAAAAGCAAAAGTCTACTGCTTCTAATCAGTGCCATGTTTTGCATGTCGCAAGCAGTCGCAAACGAAGGCACGATCGCCTTTGTTGGTGCAACGATCATCGATGGAACAGATGCAGCACCACTTAACGATGGTGTGTTGGTTGTAACCGATGGAAGGATAAGGAGTGTCGGGCCAAGAACTGCTGTCACAATCCCATCCGATGCAGACGTAGTTGATGTGTCGGGCAAATTCATCATGCCAGGCCTAATAAACGCCCACGGTCATGTTGGTGCCACAGTTGGTCTGAATGGAAACGCGGATTACAGCAGGGGCAATCTTCTCAGACAGCTTGGATTATATGCTCGCTATGGCATCACCACGGTAAACAGCCTAGGGGGTGACGAAGCGGAAGGATTCGCGTTACGCAACGAACAGTATAATCCGCACTTGGACCGCGCCAGGATTTTTGTTGCTGGATCAGTGGTGCTAGGTACCGATGAACAAGCGATTCGCGATGAAGTGAATCGCAACGCTGACATGGGCGCGAATTTCATTAAGACTCGCATCGATGACAACTTAGGATCTATTCAAAAAATATCTCGCTCAAATTTCGATGCCTTAGTAGATCAAGCACATCAACGAAGACTGCCAGTAGCAGTTCACTTGTTCTATCTAGAAGACGCGAAATACATGCTTGAGGTGAACGCTGATTTGATTGCTCACAGCATTCGCGATTTACCGGTGGATGATGAATTCATCGACAAGATGCAGGAAAACGGTGTCTGTTACATTCCAACATTAACCCGAGAGATTTCTACATTTGTTTATGAGTCGGTTCCTGATTTTTTCTCCGACCCTTATTTTCTTAAAGAAGCAGATCCCGATGTATTGGCTGAATTGCAAACCCCAGAGCGCATGACTCGAATGGCCAATAGTCGATCAGCTCAAGCCTACAAACAGGGCCTGCAAGTTGCGCTTGCCAATGTGGGCGCATTGCATGCAGCGGGAATTCCAATAGCAATGGGAACTGATACCGGACCACCAGCCAGATTCCAGGGTTATTTCGAACATATGGAACTGCAGCTTATGGTGGATGGTGGGATGAGCCCATTAGATGCCATACGTGCTTCAACTGGAGTGGCTGCTGATTGTATCGGTATGACCGACATAGGCACCTTAGAGCCAGGTCGCTGGGCTGACCTCAACGTGCTCACTGCAAATCCAGCAGACGATATTGCCAACACCAAGACTATTGAATCGGTTTATATTGCAGGCAATAGAGTTCCGGATTAGGCACACAGTAAAGCGCGAAGTGAATTAGAACATTCACTTCGCGCACTGACTCAATTAAGTGGAAAACTTAGGGGCAGGGATTCTCGCCAGCCACCGGAGTTGCACCAGAAGGTAAAAACCGACAGGGGTCAGCTTCT
The DNA here is from genome assembly GCA_965262465.1 of uncultured Pseudohongiella sp. Taxonomy (GTDB): domain Bacteria; phylum Pseudomonadota; class Gammaproteobacteria; order Pseudomonadales; family Pseudohongiellaceae; genus UBA9145. The sequence continues at coordinate 1,349,556 of OZ253535.1, forward strand.
TCCAAGGTCACTCTCGCTCCGATACGAATTAGGCTGCCTACGCTTGGGGCTTGAAAGAAATGATAGCCTTCACGATCCGTCATCCATGCTGAGGGACCGCCAACAAATTTGTTCGCAGATTCAGTTTCAGATTTGATGCGTGAAACCAGGGCTTCGTATTCTCTATCACCCTGTCGCTTACCACTAAAACTGCCAAGATCTCCACTGGCAACAAACACAGCATCGACTCCATCTACCGCTGCAATCTCATCAGCAGCCTCAGTGCCTTCCAAAGTCTCGATCATTGCAACAACCATCAAGTTTTCATTCCAGGTTTGACGGTAGTCACGGCCCCAAAGACGTCCGTACTGTCCGCCGCCCTGACTGCGACGACCTTCAGGAGGATACTTGGCAAACTTAACGGCGTTTTCCATTTTCTCAGCGGTATCTACCATCGGCACAATAATCCCTAGTGCGCCTATATCAGTCGCTTTTTGAATATCGCCTTCAGTTGCATCTGGAATTCGTATGAAAGGTACCGCTGGCGCATCGCGACATGCCCAGATCATTCTGGCTACATCGGTATAGTTAAGCGGACTGTGCTGCATTTCGATCCAAATAAAATCGAATCCGGCATTTGCCATGGCGCAGTAAACGTCTGGGTCGGCTGTATCTACAGTGCCACCGACTACCTGACCACCTTCCATTAGCTTGGTTTTGACAGTGTTGTACATGCGAACGTCTTGGGCGAACGCCATGATTGGGAACAAAACTAGAGATGTAACGAGAAGCGAAAATTTAGTTTTCATTATGATTTCTCCGCAATGAATAGTTACCTCGTGCGAGTGGATTGAGCATAACCAGATACGTTGATGAGGGGAAGTTTTCTCGCAGGCTTTCTTATACGCTTCATGCTATCTTGGATTGCTTGTCTATGGAGGACTGAGAACGGATGACTATCAGAAAGAGCCCCATTCCCAATGTGAGATTTGATTTCATTGAAGCCAATGGAATTCAAATGCGTATCGCAAAGTCAGGAGATAGTGGGCCGCTAGTTTTGTTAGCTCATGGTTGGCCAGAATCATGGTACAACTGGCGCCATCAGATACCATTTCTGGTAGACCTCGGCTACCGAGTAGTCGCACCTGACATGCGCGGATATGGTCAATCTGATGCACCTCACGAAGTCGAATCCTACGATGTAAAAAATCTAAGCGCTGATCTAGTCGGTATTTTGGATGCTTTGGGCGAAGAAAAAGCCATACTGGTTGGTCACGATTGGGGAGCTATTGTCGCGTGGAACGCTGTGCTGTTTTATCCAGATCGATTCTCTGCGCTGGTAGCAATGAGTGTCCCTTATGGAGGTCGCCCCGAACAATCTCTGTTCGAATCGTATCAGCAACGTTTTGGCGAAAACTTTTTCTATATGCTGTATCACAATGAACCCGGTGGAATTGCCGAGGCTGAATATGATGCAGATCCTCATGGTCTGATTAGTAGACTGTATCTGTCACCTGATTCTGAACGCGAAGCGCCAACCATAACTGATAAGAAAGCCAGTGCCGGTGGCTGGATTGGGCGACTAGGCGCGCCTAAAGGGCTTCCAGACTGGCTGGATCAGCGTGATCTGGATTACGTGGTAGATGAATTTAAACAATCTGGATTTAGGGGTGGGATTAACTACTACCGCAATCTCCATCGCAATTGGGAGATTACGGAAACATTGGATCCAGTAGTCAAAATTCCCACTCTCTTTATAGCTGGTGAAAAAGACATGGTGATTGCCCATGCCACCACCGAACAATTGACGAGTGCAATTTCACGAATGGTACCAGACCTTAGAGGAATAGAGATTTTTCCTAACATTGGGCATTGGGTGCAACAGGAAGCACCACAGCAAACAAATGCTGCCATGGAGAAGTTTTTGGCAACGCTGGATTAGAACAATGAATAACTGTTTAAGTCATGATCGCTTTGATGCCAGCTACAGCGCGATCAACATGCTCTTCAGTATTGTAAATTGTGGGGCATAAACGAACGCCGCCCGTTGCGGCACCAGCAATACCAAATTCGGTATAGAGTCGGTTACTAATTGTTCCACCCTGTCCTTGTGGAGCTCGCGTTATACACACACCGTGGCTCAGATCTTGAGAAATTGGTGTCACCAGTTGCAATCCCAAGTCGGCTATTCCGCTCTTCAATCGCTGCGATAACGTGGCAATTCGATTTTCGATTTTTAATGGGCCGATGTCATCGTGAATTTTGGCGGCAACCCCAAGCGCGGCAAGAGCTGAGTCATCACGTTGTCCTAAAGATTCGAATTTGCGTGCGCCTCTAAGATCGGTTTCTGCATCAGAGCCCCAACCCGGAGCAATAACGCTTGGCCAGATACGATCTATGTTGTTCGCATTAACATAGAGCAAGCCTACTTCTTTAGGGCCCATAAACCATTTGTGGGCACTTGCTGAAAAAGAGTCGACACCCATAGATTTGAGATCAAGGTTCAGCGCTCCCCAAGATTGTGCGCCGTCCACGTGTACATAAATATCTCGAGCATGAGCAGCTTCAACCAGTTCTTTAATAGGTAATTGAATGCCGCTGACATTGGATACTTGAGTCACAGCGAGGACTCGAGTGCGGTCACTAAATTGACGCGTGAACACATCGATCAACTCTTGTGTTGAATTAGGTGCCTGCGGTGTTGAAACTCGTTTTACCACGATCCCATATCTAGCCGCGCGAACATCCCAGGCAACGTTGTTGGTAGGATGGTTCTGGTCCCAGATGAGCACCTCATCTCCAGCATTAAGTGGCAAGCCGTTATTAATAATATTGTTCGCTTCACTTGTGTTGCGCACCAGTGCTATTTCGTCTGCCGATACACCGAGTTGAGACGCAACCGTTGAGCGACTACTTTCCAGCAGATCGTTAAACTTGGCGCGGTTGTTAAACGAACAATCAATATCGATATCTGCAGTCAGTAGAGCAACGTTTTCAGCAACCGCTCTAAATGATGGACATAGATTGGCAGCATTCATGGGTACTGCGTTTTCAGTAAACGCAAAAAGCGTGCGTACCATGTGCCAGTAATCTGCGTCATCAGCTTGGGCAAAACTCAGTGAAGGGGAGGCCGCCGATGCGCCAGCTAATAAGGCACTGCCCGATTTTAGAAAGTCACGACGATTTGTTGTTTGTTTTACTGTTCTTTCTATTGTATTTCTCATAGTGCTTTCCATTGGGTTTGCCTCGAGGACACAAATGCCACTAGATAGTCTTACTGTTGTGTATCTGATTGAATTAGATTACTCGTTTTTCCCGTAGATCAGAAATTTCAGACGCCGAGTATCCTAACTCCGACATAATTTCGTCTGTATGCTCACCGAGTGTCGGAGGTCGTTGTCGAATTTCTCCGGGAGTCGCAGACAATTCAATCGGTGTTTTCATTAACGGTGCTGCGATATCGAGGCCTGGATATTCAGTTGCCTGAAACAGCCCTTTTGCTGCAATGTGCGGATCTTCTAACACTTCTTGTGGCGATAGAATTGGTCCTGCTGGAAGTCGAGCTTCTTCCATGGCGCTGAGTACTTCTTCCGAAGTTCGCTCAGCACACCACTGTGCCAATCGCTCACTCACCAGCTCACCATGATCGCCACGACTAATGTCACTTTCAAAACGGGGATCTTCTAACCAGTGATCTTCGCCCATGAGTTTCGCCCAGCGCTCGAAAAGTGGTCCGCCTACCGATTGCACGAGCACCCAGCCATCTTTGGTTCTAAAGGTATCCGCTGGAGCTGAAGTTTGAGATCGATTGAGAGTAGCAACACGATTGCGCTGAATCGCGGCTTGCTCGATAACGGTTCCGTTCATCATCGTAAGAGCAGTATTAAACAATGCGCCTTCGACTACTTGGCCCTCGCCAGTTTTTTCTCGGTGTAAGAGGGCAGACATGGTGCCGAAAGCCGACAAGCTGGCTGTACCGAAATCAATAAATGGAGCATATGCTTTTACCGGTTGATCGGGTGTCCCCGACATATACATGTTGCCGGACATAGCTTGTCCCAGGCCATCAAATCCCACCCGATTTTCATAAGGGCCGCCTCTGCCGAAGGCAGAAATCATAGTGAGAATAATATCCGGTTTAATCTTAGTGAGACTGTCATAGTCCAGCCCCATTGCCTGCAACGTATCAGGGGGTAAATTTGCGACTACTACATCAGCGGTAGCAACGAGCTTTTTAACGATCTCCTTACCTTCATCTTTCATTGGATTTAGTGTCAGACATTTTTTATTGCGAGCCAGTTGCAGAAACATAGCCCCATCTCCCTTATCAGTTACCGGGGAGACAAATCTGTCTTCAGATCCATTTACTTTTTCTATGCGAATTACTTCAGCACCAAGGTCACCTAACAAGGTGGCACAAAAGGGGCCGGCGATATAGCGCCCAAAATCCAATACACGAACGCCATCCAATACTTTACTCATTCACTCGTTTCCTTCGTTGTTGCTACACAAATCCCTACACTGCGCCACCGAAAAGTGCTGAATCAGAACCATAATCAGAGCCTCTGTTAGTCTACAGCAACGCCATAACTCTCTAATTTAATTAGAATTATTCAGGGGTGTAGATAAATTTTACACCTACGTATCATTTTGTGAGGCAGTTAACGCATTTTGTCATATTTGTTCTGCATAATGCGCGGAAATGAGACGCCTTTCACAATAGCGTCATTTTTAGTTAAAGATTTTCGAATCTGTCGTTTTGGATTACCAGAGTTTCGGAGTGGGTAATGATGTCTGCGGCGAATAAAGAGCCACCCAAGCAAGCGCTCGTCGAATTACAATCAATTCTTAAGAAGCCTTATCAGGACGTCTGCAACGTGTGCAAGGGTGCGGGCAAGATCACTGAATCAAGCACCTGTCCAAAATGCAAAGGGTCTGGTCAGCGACTTATACGTCTTTTATAAATTCTGAATGCGCTTGTTCGGCGCGCGGCCATCTCTGGCCATAAATCATTCCTTCCTGTTCTAATCTGAGATTGCTTTGCAATTCGTAGTGTCAGGAGTAAGCTGTCTTGTACTCCACTATTGCTATTTCAGGTTGTCCCCATGATTAGTCCACGCAGATTCATTTCAATCACACTAGTTTGGATTAGTTTGTTCCTTTCTATATCAGCGATTGCAGCTGAGCACCCAGGGTATGAAGTAGCGCCCGAACGTCGCACTACCGGCATTGGAAAGTTTTACATGGGCCGAGAAATTTCATTCGTCATGGGGCATCAAGCTGCCGAATGGCTAAATCGTCCTGGTCGTATTCAAGAAGAAATGCCAGATGAAGTCGTTGCTAATATGAATCTTCAGCCTGATGAAGTTGTGGCGGATATTGGAGCCGGTTCTGGCTACTTTTCATTTCGTATCGCCAAGATGGTGCCCGAAGGAAAAGTCATGGCGGTAGATATTCAGCCAGAAATGCTGCAAATGATTGAAGATCGTATGCGCATTGAAGAAGTGACAAATATTGATCGTGTGCTTGGCGAGATTGATGATCCTAATCTGCCACCTGACTCCATCGATGCTGCGATAATGGTAGACGCCTATCATGAGTTTTCTCATCCATTTGAAATGATCGATGGTATATATGAAGCGCTTCGACCTGGCGGTAGGATTTTCTTACTGGAGTATCGCGGCGAAGACGCTAGTGTACCCATCCGACCTCTGCATAAGATGACTGAGCTTCAAGTAGTAAAAGAAATGAGCGTGTTCGGATTGGAATGGACCGATACTCTTGATTTCTTGCCCTGGCAACACATGATGATTTTTACTAAGACCGAGTAAAGTATCTGCACGATTACTTCATAAGTGTGAACCTGGCTCCCCTAAAACATACTTTTTGTTTGTTCTCCTAGGCACGAAACAACAAGCAGTCACGACACAACACGCAGTCGCGATGCAACAAGGCAACTACGCTGCTGTTGACGGCCTGTTAAGTAAAACAAAACTTCTGTCGTAAATACTCCTGTAGGGCTGTAACCCTTTTCGCCACTGGGCGTCAAATAAGATAACAGAAGTGTTTGTTGTCTAAATCAGTGACTAGAATCAGTGACTAAAAATGGAACCGCCAACCTGTGTGTCACGCATTGGGGGGTTAATTATGAACAATCACAGATATACCGAGATAATTTTGCCAATCAATCGCCGGGTGCGTCGCTTGCCACCGTCAGCGAAAAATTTGCTCACCGTGATAGAAGGTGGCTTGTTGGTGGTATTGGCTGCTTCAGTTGCACTCTACGTCTATTAAGCGGGTTATCCGCTCCTTTTTATAGCTTAGTCTTTCAGCTTCCGTGCTTGTTGGATCCTGAACTAGGCGGTTTTGCGCTGCTTTGGGGAATTGAGGATAATAGCGCCCTCCCTGAGTAAGGCAGAAATTCGGTCAGATTGATCGACGAGCCACTCTGCACATTTAAGAACTGATTGAGGCACACCATGCAACGCGAATCGATGGAAGTAGATGTAGTCATCGTCGGTGCTGGACCAGCGGGTCTTGCTACTGCTTGTAAACTTCTACAACTGGCTAAGGAAAGTGAACAGGAGCTATCGGTCTGTGTTCTCGAGAAAGGATCTGAGGTGGGTGCGCATATTCTATCTGGTGCTGTGTTTGAACCGTCTGCTTTAGACGAGTTGTTCCCGGATTGGAAAGAAAAGGGCGCGCCACTTAATACCCGTGTAACTGGCGATGACGTGTATTTTCTGCCAGGAGACAAGTCATCATTTAAGTTTCCAAGTTTTCTCGTGCCGAGAACGATGCACAATCATGGAAACTACATTATCTCGTTAGGAAATCTGTGTCGTTGGATGGCCGAGCAGGCAATGGAACTTGGCGCCGAAGTTTTTCCAGGATTTGCAGCGGCAGAAATTCTATACAACGAAGATGGCAGTGTTAAAGGTGTCGCAACTGGTGATATGGGAGTGAGTGCCGAAGGTGAACAAAAACCATCTTTCGAACCAGGGTTTGAATTCCATGCGCGCTATACGATTTTTGCGGAAGGGTGTAGAGGTCATCTAGGTAAAGAGTTAATCGAAAAATTTAATCTGGATAAAGATTCTGATCCTCAACATTACGGAATCGGAATCAAAGAAGTGTGGGAAGTGCCAGAAGCTCAGCATCAGGAAGGGCTGGTAGTACACAGTGCTGGTTACCCCATGCGAGGTGCTTCGTATTCTGCAACTAGTGGTGGCTTCCTTTATCACATCGAAAACAATCAGGTTTCACTTGGATTGATTGTCGATCTTAGTTACAGCAATCCGCATATTAGTCCTTTTGATGAATTTCAACGGTACAAACATCATCCGGTCATTAAGAAGACCATCGAAGGAGGCAAGCGCATTAGCTATGGTGCGCGCGCAATAATTAAGGGAGGTCTAAATTCCTTACCTAAGATGACGTTTCCTGGTGGTCTCATCATTGGTTGTGATGCGGGTACGTTGAACGCGGCAAAGATTAAGGGCAGTCATACGGCAATGAAGTCCGGCATGTTAGCTGCTGAATCGTTGATGCAAGCACTGCAGGCAGAAAACCCTGATGCAGAGATAACGGAATACACCGAGAGATTTAACAATTCAGATTTGCATGATGAATTGCATCAAACGCGAAACTTCAGTTCTGGATTTCACAAGTTTGGTTTTTGGCTAGGTAGCGCTTTAGTCTTCCTTGAGCAAAACATATTCCGCGGACGCTTTCCTTTAACCTTTCATGACAAATCGAAAGATCATTGTCAGTTGAAGCCTGCGGCAGAGTGCCCAACGATTGACTATCCCAAACCCGATGGAGAAATTAGTTTCGATAAGCTGTCGTCGGTATTTCTTTCCAATACTAACCATGCAGAAGATCAGCCCTGCCATTTGGTGTTAAAAGATTCGTCGATCCCAATCGACATGAACTTGCCCATGTACGACGAGCCGGCCCAGCGCTACTGCCCGGCTGGAGTGTATGAGGTGGTTGAAGATGCAGCGGGTGGTAAGCGATTCCAGATCAATTCCCAGAACTGTGTGCACTGCAAAACCTGTGATATCAAGGATCCGGCGCAAAATATCACCTGGGTAGTCCCTGAAGGGGGCGGTGGGCCCAATTATCCTGCGATGTAGCGACCCGAACACGACTTCCAGCAGTGCTTTTGATCATGCTACAGTGATAATACTCACTGGCATGTTGTGGTTGGATCCGGGAGTCCCCAAATGCGCTATTTCTCTAGGTTTCTCGCAAGTCTAGCGGCAATAGGACTGACATCAACACTAACGGCACAAGAAGAATTATTGGATAGCCGTTGGTATCGCATTGAAAGTCAAAATTTCATATTAGTTAGCGAAGCTTCCGCTCGTCAGACTCGGAGGTTTGTCGAGCAGTTGGAAGTCTGGCGTCAAATTTCAGCCCAATTGATAGCTGGGGTGGATGCCTTTCCTACGGCCAACGTGCCTAACTACGTATTCTTGTTCGATAACGAAGAATCGTTTCAACATTTCACTGTAGGGCAAGAACGGGCGTTCTTTTATCCCACTCCACGCTCGAATTTTATGGCCATCATCCGAGGTGATGACGGGTCGCTGTTCGAAGGCTTGCATCACTACAGCCATTTCTTAATGCGTAATTTTTATGACTTGCGATTGCCTCGCTGGTACGAGGAAGGAATGGCGGGCTACCTCGCTCGCATGCGAGTCGATGGTGATGGTGTTGAATTTGAACGAGTGAGTGCAGATTCTAATGAAGCGTTGCGGGCGATTAGCGAATCCTTGTCCATGGATCGACTGCTATATCGAGATGATGCATTAGCTTCGCCACGCTTGATTCAAATAGCGAATTTGAAATCCCAATCACTCATGCACTATTTGTTGCACGCTCATGAAGATGACTTGGTAGATCGCCGAGACCAATTACAACGTTATCTTGAATTGATTTTTGAGGGGCGGACCCTGCGCTTTGCTTTCGATCAGGCATTCGATGTGACTACTGAGGAATTGGACGAAGAATTTCATGCCTATCTCTCCGGAGGGTCGCGCGCCAGGGGAGAGGTAAACTATGTAGCGTCTGTTGATCTCAGTGCGTCCGAACCTCAAGAACTCTCTCAATCAGAGTTGGCCATATTGTTGGGCGAGTTAGGACTCAACACAGGGCAAGCTGAAAACGCTGAGTACTATTTTTCATCAGCCATGGACGTCGAACCTACTTTAGCCAGAGCGTACTCTGGTTTGGGAGATTCATTACGCTTCCAAGAGGTAGCTGGTCGTGACCAGGAGATTGCTGCTCTGTTTGACCGCGCTCTGGAACTGTCCTCCAACGATGCTGACATATTGCTGGACTATGGTGAGTACTGGGAGTCTGAACTTAACGATTGCAGCAAAGACTATCCCGCAGCAGAACGCAGCTTAATTATAGAAAGAATAAAGCAGAGCTTTGAGCAAGCATTGGCATTAGCGCCCACTAATGCCGAAGCACATTTAGCGATGGGACAGGTTTACTTGTTTCCAGAAGAGAACTGGAGCCCAGGTCGGGATTACCAACGCAGGGCTTTCGAACTGTTGCCAGCTGATAGTTTTATTATGGAGCAAGCTGTTCGCTATGCAATTGAAGCAGAGGAATTTGAAAACGCTGCAACCTTAATCGATGAGATGTCTCAGCCACTGCATTACTTTGGTGTGCCGGGTTATGTGAATGACTTGCGCTTGAGAATGGAGAGTAAACGCAATAACTCACCATATGAGGCGTGCGCGGAATAAGTGATGATTTTTCAATCAACCAAACAGTTAATCTCAAGTGCATGTCTAATAGTAAGTAGCCTTTTGGTAGTTCATGCCGCCAGCGCAGAGGTTTTGAAACCAGATGAAACAACTGATCCGCTATTGGTAGAAGTAGCGGAAGCTCTCGACGCTTATGGAATAGATGTTCTTGAGAATCTTAATGATCGACAACTTGCCCGCAATCGATCTTTTCAACCACGACTCGGAAAATTTCCAGACTTGCCCATTAACCGCTACCCGCTCAGTGCAGAGATTGCCCTTTGGGAGGACGCTTATCAGGCCGGAGACATTGGTGGCCTGGCAATATTGCAAAGTAATGATGAGGCCAAATTTTCCGGCACAGACGAATTGTCGAATTCAGATTTTTGGCAAGCATGGGCTGAAGCATCTTCTGATGATCGAGTCTTTGTCAGTTACGCATCATCGGAACTGGAACTCGCCAATCATATCGCTAACGTGGTGAGTGCCTATGGGCATCAGGTATTGGTGTTTAATGGTGAGCAAGAATCAGGAATTCCTGGAAAATTTTATGCCACGGGCTCCAATCGGTTGGCGCTGGATAGCCGGAATGCTCGTGGCCTGGATACTTCGGTTACTGAATTTTCTTATTTAGGCGAGCGAGTGCGCCGCAATTCAGCGTCGATCTTTCGCGATGGATCTGGCGATCGAAGTATTGCCAGGCAAGAGCCCCCAGTGTTTTTAAAAGAGTCGTTAGGCGATGAATTCTCAGAATCTACGGTGCGTGAAATTATTGTGCCTGGTGGCGTGGCATTAGGTGAGACTGCCGATCTATCCGTGCCAATGTCTCAGTTGCGTTTCGTGAATGAGAAACTCGAGTTTATAGATGAAGCAGGAAGCGCTTGGTCACTACCTGACATTAATGCGGCTGATGCAAAGGCGCTGTTTGACTTTGCGTCTCGCTCTCACCGAATTCAATCTGATTCCATTGTTGATATCGATGGAGAGGGAAGAGTCAAAATTACTTCATCCTTGCGTGATACCGATATCGGCTACCAAATTATGCATGCCGATACTTTGCCATTCGAATATGTGCGAAACCTTTCTGTCACGAAAAGCGTCATTATTGATACTGGTGTAGATTGGGTGGAAAGTGCTGGAAATACCCTACAATTTGTAACGGATTTCGAAGTGCGATTTCTCTCTGCTGACAATATGCGCCTGGCCCAGACCAGGGTGGCACTGGAGTATGAATTTGAATCGGACACAGAGGTTGCGACGTATAGAGATAAGTGGGGCCGTGATCGAGAAAGATTGCGAGAAAACATGGATTATGACGGTCTAGGTATGGAGATGGCGCCAGTTGCCGCTGCTGCAGGGTGGGTTGGTTTGCTAAGATTGGTGCTAGAAGAGGATATTCCTTTTATTGAAGGGCGTTACGAATTCATGCGATTGGATAAGACCGGCCAAGAGACGCCCGCCAGATATTAGTTCTATAGTTATGATAAACAGGCAACTTTCAATCAAGTTAATGATTAGCCGCACTTTGATAAGTGCCACGGCATTATTGTTTTTGGCTGCCTGTCAAAGCATCGACTTGGAAACAGGATTCGCGCTGGATGCAGATTTGCATAGTGAAATTATCGACCAGTCAGAAGATCTGTATCCCGAGATTGATCCGCTAGCATTGTCTGATGAAATCATGGCTATGGTGGATGAGCACGTCATGCCACTTTATGGTGATCAGGCTCGTGTCGCGAAACTGCAGGAACTGCTCTATGAAGAGGAGTACTTAAATCTTCAATACACCGATGCGCAGACTCATACCGCCATCGAAGCTTTCGAACAACAAGAAGGGAATTGCTTGTCAGCGATGAATCTTTATGTGGCGATGGCTCGGTATGCAGGTATCGAAGCAAGTTTCCAAACAGTTGAAGTACAACCAAGCTGGGATCGTCGTGGTGGACTACTTGTTTTAAGCAAGCACATCAATGCTACGGGTCGTCTGAGTTTTCAAAAACGCTATGTCGTAGATTTCACTCCTGAGATAGCTCTTCAACAACTAACCGCTTCAGAGGTTAGCGATCAATATGCCCGCGGTTTGTATTTTAATAATCTCGGTGTTGAAGAGATGATCGAATACAACTATGACCAGGCTTTAACCTATTTTAAGAATGCGTTGTTTCTTGTGCCTGATCTGTCTATCGCCTGGAACAATATCGGCGCAACCTATAACCGCATAGGTAGAAAAGACCTCGCAGAATACAGCTACAAAATGGCGTTCAATTCTGATGATACCAATGCCACCGCAGTAAATAACTTGGCCAAGTATTACCGTAGTAATGGCGAGATGCAGTTGGCGGGTGAGTACGAAGTGGCGATTGAAAGATTTAACAACCGTAACCCTTATTTTCACTACGCCAGAGGACAGGCGGCGCTGTTAGAAAATGATTTGGAAACTGCGAGAATTTCGTTTCGCCGCGCTCTTCGGTTGAAGCAGGCGGAACCTGATTTTTACCTCGCATTGGCAGAGGTCTATACAACTCAAGGGTATGATTCCAGAGCGGACGCTCTTAAGTTTGCTGCGCAGGAACTCTTAACAGCAAACGCTGGGATCTATCGTCCCAGCGATCAGAAATTGCGCATCATCGACCAATCGGAATTGCTGCGTGACCATGCGCCAGGCATCACTATCAGATTGAATTAAGTTCTGAATCTCTCCAGTAACGCGTGCCTTTCACTGTAGCTTGCAACGCCAAACCTGATTGCGTGATTTGATAAACAGTCACGTTATCTACAATAGCTTCACCGCCTACCGCAGCCCCTAAATCACCTGCCTTGGCTGCAGCATCAGCTTGACCACCAACCGAAATGCCTACGTCAATAAATCGGTCGAGGGCTTCTTCGTCGTGGAACACAAATACTGCGCGAAAATCCTTAATGCCAGCACCAAGGCCAATGCCAACTTCGCCCATACGCATGTAGGTATCTTCACCACGCTCGTTGTCATGGACTACACCGACTCCTCCGCCGAAGCTCGCAAGAATTAGATTCACATTGGCATTGGTAAACACGGCATAACCACTAGCACTGCCAATTTGCACGCGAGTGTCAGGTTTTAACGCATAAAGTTCAGTTAACACTTCATCCCGCATTTCTTGTATTGCTTGTCGTCGCTCTTGAGGATTGCCGCTATTGAGTCCGGTAGCGGTGCATCCGGCCAAGAACACTATGAGTGCGAATGCTGTAGTTATTTGTCTATGAAACATGGAAGTCTCCTGGACTGTACTTCAAAAATACTATTAGAAGGTTAGCGGGCGAATGCGCCGAATCTAAACTCGAAATCGTAGCTTAGTTTTGGCGATTTACCGCAAAATCTACCATATCGTAGAGGGCTTGGCGGTATTTGGATTCCGGCAGACCACTAAGGCAGCTACGGGCCATATCCGCTTGCTCTTCGGCAAGGGATCGGGTGTAGTCTATCGCGCCGCTGGAACCCACAATGTCGATGACATCACGCAATGCTTCGGTATCCACTGAGTCTGCTACCAGGCAATTCTTAATGACTTCAATCTCAGCACTAGGTGCATTGGCCATGGCGTAAACCAGCGGCAGGGTAGGTTTGCCTTCGGCCAGGTCATCTCCAACATTTTTGCCTAGGGATTCTGTGTCGCCGGCATAATCCAGTACGTCATCGACTAGTTGAAAGGCAATGCCGAGGTGTCGGCCATATTGCTTGAGGGCATTTTCCAGTTCGTTGCCCGGTTGCGCCAGGATGGCGCCACATTGTCCGGCAGCTTCGAACAGTATGGCGGTCTTGTTTTCGATTACGCGCATATAGTCCGATTCGGTGGAGTTGGGGTTAGATTTAGAAATCAGTTGCAGCACTTCGCCTTCAGCAATCTTATTTGTGGTGTCAGCCATGATTTCCATGATCCGCATCTCTCCAATGCGCACCAGAATTTGAAAAGCACGGGAATAAATGAAATCGCCCACTAAAACACTGGATGGATTGTTCCATTGGGCATTAACCGTGGGGCGACCCCGTCGCAAATTGGACATGTCCACCACGTCGTCATGTAACAGAGTAGCGGTATGAATAAATTCGATTACTGCGGCCATGGGGATGTGCTGATCAGACTGGATATTGCAGGCCCGAGCAGCGAGAAGTACCAGTAATGGCCGCATCCGTTTGCCCCCGGCTTCAACAATGTAGTGGCCGATGTTCTCCACGAGATCTACTTCGGAATGAAGCTGCTCGATAATGCAGTCGTTAACCGCCAAAAAATCAGATTCGACTACAGAACGGAGTTGAAGATACATTGGTTGAAACTTTGTGTGTGGTCTTGAGAGGGGTGCTTTAACTGAACCGGCATGCTAGGGAGCCCGGACTAGACTGTCAAGTCGCTGAAATCCCCTGAAATAGGGGTGTGCGCATAGGATCCTGACGCCGGGAAATCACCCTAAATCCCTTGGTTTTCACTTGCTTACGAGGGGGCTATCCCGTAAAATGCCCGCCCCTGTGGTCCTGGGTACTCAGAAACACGTAAAAGGCCATTCCGGCCAGGTGTGAGAGACCAATCAAGTACCCCGATCAAAAGGTTCTGGAGTTCAAAATATGTACGCGGTTATTGAGAGCGGTGGCAAACAGCATAGGGTCACTGAAGGTGAAGTCCTGCAGCTGGAAAAGCTAGATGCAGCCACTGGCGACAAAGTTAAATTCGACAAAATCTTAATGGTTGGCGAAGGGGATTCCGTGAAAATCGGAACACCTTATGTCGAAGGCGGTCAGGTTACCGCTGAAGTATTGAAGCAAGGTCGTGGCGATAAAGTCACTATCGTGAAATTCAATCGACGTAAGAATTATCGCCGTAAGCAAGGTCATCGCCAGATGTTCACTGAAGTGAAGATCACTGGCATCAAAGGATAAGTAGCAGGAGCTAGCAATGGCACATAAGAAAGCAGGGGGTAGCACCAATAACGGCCGCGATTCGGTATCGAAACGGCTTGGTGTAAAACTCTTTGGTGGCGAGCAAGTAAGAGCTGGCAACATTATCGTTCGACAGCGTGGCACCAAATTTCATCCGGGTGAGAATGTAGGTTGTGGTAAGGACCATACCTTGTTCGCCAAAGCAGACGGAGTAGTTAAGTTTGCTGAGAAAGGACCGCACGGCCGAAAATTTGTAAGTGTCGAAAGTGTCGAAACGGCCTAAACGGAAGTCCGAATTATCAAAAAGCCTCGTCATTCGACGGGGCTTTTTTATTTGCGGTGCGAGAACGATTAACTCGAGCGTAGAACATGAAATTCGTCGATGAAGCAGAGATCACGGTAGAAGCTGGTAAAGGCGGTAACGGCTGCCTGAGTTTTCGTCGTGAGAAATACATCGAGAAAGGTGGCCCCGATGGGGGTGATGGCGGGGACGGGGGCAGTGTTTTTCTGGAAGCCGACTCTGCGCTAAACACCCTGGTGGATTTCCGATTTCAACCTCGATACCGCGCCCAATCTGGCCAACCTGGACAAGGCAGGAATTGCACTGGCCGTGGCGGTGAAGATCTTGTCGTTCGTGTTCCCGTTGGAACAACTGTGATCGATGTGCAAACTGAAGAACTGATTGCCGACCTCGATAAGCCTGGGCAGCCAGTCATGGTGGCGAAAGGTGGATTTCACGGTCTTGGCAATACTCGATTCAAATCCAGCACCAATCGCGCACCGCGAAAAACTACCAATGGCACACCGGGAGAAAAACGCACTCTCCAATTGCAACTCCGCTTGGTGGCAGATGTAGGACTTTTGGGTTTACCAAATGCCGGTAAATCCACTCTGATTCGAACAGTCTCCGCTGCAACCCCTAAAGTTGCTGACTACCCATTCACTACCTTGGTACCCAATCTGGGTGTAGTCAGTATAGATCCTGAACGAAATTTTGTGATGGCAGACGTGCCGGGGCTAATTGAAGGAGCAGCCGATGGGGCAGGCTTGGGAATTCGATTTCTTAAACACCTGTCGCGCACTCGATTATTGGTGCATTTGGTCGAAGCGCTGCCAATTGATGGTAGTGATCCTGTCATGCACGCAAAAGGCATTATTGAAGAGCTGGAAAAATTCAGTCCCACTCTGGCCAAAAAAGAGCGGTGGCTAGTAATCAGTAAAGCTGACTTGTTAAGTGAAGAAGACTTGCAGGAACTAGAAAATCGTCTGCGTTCTGAGCTCGACTGGTCCGATAACATTCATACAATAGCGGCCATTAATGGTGATGGATGTACCGAGCTGATGCACGGATTGATGGAAAGGATTAGCGAACATCGCGAACTGTTGGCAGAGAATTCAGAATACCGTGACCTCGAACAGGAATTGGAGCAAGCCATGGCATTCGAGATTCGTCGCAGCATTGAAGCGAGTAAAGCCAAGCGTAAATCGAAGCAAGAAGAGCCTGAAGAAGACGGGATTGATTGGGAGTATGAAGAATGATTAGCCCATCATCCGTAGCTGCCCAGCGCTGGGTGGTTAAGCTCGGTAGTTCATTAGTCACAAACAATGGCCTGGGTTTGGATCATCAGGCTATCGCTAAATGGGCAGAGCAACTTGTTGCCTTGCAAAAGAAAGGCATTCAGTTAGTTCTTGTATCAAGTGGTGCGGTTGCAGAAGGTGTCGCTCGTTTGGGTATGCAAACTAGGCCGCGTGAAATTCATTTACAGCAAGCTGCGGCTGCTGTTGGGCAGATGGGGCTGGTACAAGCTTATGAACAGTGTTTCATGGGTCAAGGCGTGCACGCCGCCCAGGTACTATTGAGTCATGAGGACCTTTCCGATCGAACTCGCTACCTTAATGCCAGAAGCACTTTAATCTCATTGTTGGAACTTGGCACCGTTCCAGTGGTAAATGAAAACGACACTGTTGCCACGGCTGAACTCTGTTTCGGTGATAACGATACCCTGGCTGGATTGGTAGCGAATCTGATTAACGCTGATCTGATGGTGATTTTAACTGACCAGGATGGTTTGTATTCTTCTGATCCTCGCGAAACCCAAGACGCAAAGTTAATTGATGAGGCTTCGGCAACTGATCAGAGTCTTATGCAAATGGCTGGCAAAGGCAGTAGTTTGGGTAGAGGGGGTATGCAGACGAAATTGTCTGCCGCCCAACTCGCTTCTCGCTCTGGTACAGAAACAGTCATCACCAATGGTCGCATCGATGGCGTATTGACTCGATTAGCAGCTAAGGAAAAATTAGGTACGCGGTTAACTGTAGATCGCGAGCCACTGGCTGCGAAGAAACAATGGCTAGCAGGGCAAATGACGTTGGCGGGTTCGGTGCAAATTGATTCCGGTGCCGTGTCGGTATTGCAGCAATCAGGTAAGAGCTTACTGGCGGTCGGAGTGAAATCCGTGGATGGAAAATTTGAGCGCGGTGATGTCGTTGCTTGTTGTGATGAAAATGGGCGCGAAGTGGCGAGGGGTTTAGTGAACTACGATAGTGAAGAAATCGCTAAACTGGCTGGACAACCGAGTGAACGAATCGAGTCACTACTGGGTTATGTTGGTGAGGATGAAGTAATCCACCGGGACAACTTAATTTTGAGTGACTAACATCAACTAATTGTCAGGATAATTTCCGCGATTTCGAATCTAAGTATTATCGCGGCCAAAAAAAAACCGGCTTTCGCCGGTTTTTTCGCATTTTGAAGTAAGGCTATTGTAGTGCCTTAACCGCGGCATTCAGTCGACTCTTATGCCGGGCCGCTTTGTTTTTGTGAATGATGCCCTTATCCGCCATGCGGTCTATGACTGGAACAGCCGCATTGTAAGCTTCTGTGGCAGCTGCGTGATTACCATCGGCTACTGCTGTATCAACTTTCTTTATATAGGTGCGCACCATCGAGCGGAATGATGCATTGTGGCGACGGCGAGTTTCGCCTTGTCGAGCTCGCTTTCGAGCTTGTGGAGAATTAGCCAATTGTAGCTCCTTAAATGACTGCTATCTGTTGTCTGTCTGTATTCTGATTGAGTTTGGAAACTCGTTCGCCCGCCAGTGGGGGCTGAAAGGTGCGACACTATGCCGTTTTCACCCTTTGATGTCAATATGATTGGCATAAATCAAAACCGCTTAGGCCAACTAAAAATCTAACGAAATCAACAAGTAAACCGATACCCCTTAGTGCGAGAGATGCATTTACACGAGCCTGAGAAGCCACAATTCCAGCATGACTGAGCAAGCGGACAATATTCAATCGAGCGCCGAGAAAGAAAGCGGTAACGACCAGGGGCTATTGAAGGCCAGTGGTGTTACAGGCTCGATGACTATGGTGTCCCGAGTTTTGGGTTTGGTGCGAGACATCGTTATCGCCAGAGTGTTCGGTACTACGGATGCCGCAGATGCTTTCTTTTTGGCTAACAAGATCCCAAATTTCATGCGACGCCTGTTTGCCGAAGGGGCATTTAATCAGGCATTCGTTCCGATCCTGTCGGAATATCGTTCCAAGCGTTCACATGGTGATGTCCAACAGTTACTGAACGCCGTGAGTGGCAGCCTTGGTGGCTTTTTGCTGCTAGTCACAGTCATTGTCATCGTGGCCGCGCCATACGTGGCCATTCCAATTGCATTTGGCTGGTATAACGATGAAGTAGAGAAGTTCGCGCTATTTGTGGAAATGTTGCGCATCACTTTCCCCTACTTGCTGTTGATATCAATGACCGCTTTGTGCGGAGCCATTCTCAACAGCTATGGGCGATTCGCTGTCCCTGCAATAACCCCGGCGCTGCTAAACGTTTCACTCATTGCCTGTTCCTTTTTATTGACTCCTTATATGCGAGAGCCTGAATTGGCATTGGCTTGGGGAGTGTTGATTGCCGGCATCGCGCAATTAATGTTTCAACTTCCGTTCCTGGCACGCATGAAACTCTTGCCTAAGCCAGGTAAGTCACAAGATAAAGAAGGGGTGGATCGGATAAAGCGGTTAATGGTACCCGCATTGTTCGGTGTCTCAGTGAGTCAGATTAATTTATTACTCGACACAGTAATTGCCTCGTTTCTGGTCACTGGTAGTGTGAGTTGGTTGTATTACTCGGACCGGTTAATGGAGTTACCACTTGGCACGTTTGGTATCGCAATTGCGATTGTTGTGTTACCCAGTCTATCGCGTAAGCATGCCGAAGCTTCTCTCGACGAATTTCGCGATACATTGGATTGGGCACTACGATTGGTGTGTCTTATCGCAATTCCTGCAACTCTGGGTTTGATTCTCATTGCCGAACCATTGTTGATTACTCTTTTTCTTAGCGAGAACTTTTCTCAAGCGGATGTATTAAGTTCATCAGGTAGTTTGAGAGCTTATGCGATTGGATTGTTAGCGTTTATGGCAATCAAGATCTTCGCCCCTGGATATTACGCACGACAAAACACAACGACGCCTGTTCGTATTGGCATCATCGCGATGACTACTAACATGATTTTGAATATTGTGTTTTTCCTCAACGGTTTTGCCCATGTTGGCCTTGCCTTGGCAACGAGCTTGGCTGCATTTATCAATGCAGGTTTATTGTGGTTCGGGCTAAAGCAAGAAGGTGTTTTTGTCTTTCAACCTGGCTGGCTGCGATATCTGAGTCAAATAATTTTCGCTAATGCCGTTATGGTGGCTTTCATACTCTATTTTGCAGGTCCTTGGCAGGAATGGGCGCAACGCACCATTGGTACACAGATACTACATCTTGCAGGGCTAGTGGCTGGATCAGTCATTCTCTACGTGCTCGCCTTGAGACTCTCCGGTTTGCGCTGGCAGCAGCTCTATCGTTAAGCCCACAACAGCACGCTATAATGCCGAGTCTGGCTTAGACTTAGGACCCTAAACTCAGCATCCTTAAATTCAATGAAGCGACTGTATTCCAATGACAACGTGGCAATAGTGTGGCATGTGAAAAACATGCTGCAGCAGCAAGGTATCGATGTCTTGGTGAAAAATGACAAGTTGTATTCTATTGCTGGTGAAGTACCAGTAACAGAATGCATGCCAGAAGTGTGGGTTAAAAATGCGCTGCACTATCGCTACGCCGAGCAGTTAATTGAAGAAATGGAAAAGGGTAGCGATGAGCATCATCCTGGGTGGCAATGTGATGAGTGTGGTGAAAATATCGAAGGCAGTTTTGATGTGTGTTGGAACTGTCAGGGTGTGGAAGATTCTGAACATGATTCAGCAATCTAACAAAACATGATTAGTCGCATACTACTTTCAATTGTAATCGCTTTAATCAGTGTCAATGCGGTAGCGGATTCAGCTAATGATGAATGCGTAGTTCTGCTGCATGGTCTCGCTCGTGTATCCAATTCAATGTCAGAATTGGAAACCAAGTTGCAACGCGCAGGGTATTCCACTTCGAACATCAACTATCCTTCGCGTCGGTTTACCATTGCCGAGCTTGCAGAAGACGCGGTAGGGCGAGGAATCGAAAACTGTCGGCAACAAGAAGCTAATGAAATTCATTTCGTAGCCCACTCATTGGGAGGCATACTCGTTAGGCAATACTTGTATGCCAATGACCTTTCTGAAATGGGCAGGGCTGTGATGTTGGGAACGCCGAATCGCGGTGCTGGTATCGTGGATGAGATTGGCAACTGGCCGGGGTTTGGTTTTCTGGGCCCAAGCGCCCGTGAGCTGAGCGCTGCGGAAGGTATAGTAAATTCACTGGGACCAGTGGACTTTGAGCTAGGGGTTATAGCAGGGAATGTCAGTATAAATCCGCTCGGAAAGTTGTTACTCGGCGAAAGTAACGATAGTGTTGTAACTGTGGAAAGCACCAAAGTCGATGGCATGAAGGACCACCTGGTATTGCCAGTCATTCATACGATTATGATGCGCAACAATACAGTGATTGATCATACGATTCATTTTCTAAAGACTGGTGAATTTATTCCCCAATAATTGATATGGATGCCCAACCGTCAACACAGAATTCTGAGCTATCTGATTATCAGCTAGCATTCGCATCGTCATTGGGTCTTGAATTAGAAGATGCCAAGAGTGTGCAAGAGTCTGTATTACTCATCGAGCGGAGTTTAGGGCAAAAAAGTTTGCGCGAGTTGGCTCGTTGGTTTCTGCTAAGTGTATTGCAACACTTACAGAATACCGATTGGGGAGAAATTGAAAATAGTGGGTTAAGTGAGTCGGCTCAATACGAATTGGCGGATGAATTCCTGGCCAGCGACGAATTCAAGCAGTCGCTATTAACAGTGCTTAAAGATCCGCGATTTCGATTCACCTTGCTAGGATTTGCCAAGGGCCGAAATCCTGAAAAACGGATTCTTTCTACCAGCACAAAGGCCTATCGCCAAGCGCGCGAAATATTACTGGCCAATGAACTGGTGGATTCTTCTCAGGCTTCCCGTCGCGGCAGGCGACCTGCAAAGCGACCAGTTGCAGAAGCGACGGCAGTGCACAGAAGGGCGGCACGCCGCAGTCAATCCGCTCCAGAATTGTCAGTAAAGATTAATGTTGTACCCCAAGCCTCTGCTGCAGAAAGCTCACCTGCTATGTCAGAGGAGGAGTTCGTTGAACTCGAGCAAGCCATCGACCAAGGTGAAGCCGATGAGGGTAAGCCCTGGACCTACGAAACTAATGAAGAACGAATGAGCTTAATGTTGGGGATCTTGGCAGGCGGTGGCTTCTGCCTCTTTGTTTTGTGGATTCTCTCTTCCCTGGCCTAACAAATCCTTTAGGCTCGACTCATAAATTTACCAGTCGCTGTATTAACTTTTACTGATTCACCGGGCGCCATATATTCAGGCACTTGAATCTCCAGGCCGGTGGATAGAGTTGCAACCTTGCTACGATTAGTTGCGGAAGCGCCACTAATGGCAGGTGGTGTGTCAACAATCTCCAAAGTGACTGATTGAGGTAATTCAATCCCCAGCAAGTTTCCGTCCATCAATAAAGCAATAATGTCTTCTTGCTGCTCAACCAGAAATGGAATCTGGTCTTCAATCTGATCGGCCCTGAGTTCGTATTGACTGTAGTCTTCTTGGTTCATGAAGAAGTAACTTTCATCGTCTTTATAGGAATACTGCACGGCAATTCGGCTGCAATCAGCATCTTTGAGTAAATCGTCACCCTTAAATGAAGCATCAAGCTTTTGATGGGTTGTTAGATTGTTAAAGCGGACTTTGTAGAGCGTGGCGGCGCCGCGTGAAGAAGGAGATTTTGCCTCTAGTTGCTTCACGATATGGGGCACACCATCCATATCTATAATCATTCCTTTTTTAAGCTCACTTGCTTTAGGCATAAGACTCCCCGCTTAGTTAAGTTGCTGCCGCGGCAAAAGGTATCGGATTGCAGGTGGCGGGGCAAGCCGGATATGTCTTAAAAATCAGCAAAATAGGCTTTGAGTTGGGGCCAGGTTTCACCCATAATTCACCCCCTTGTGAAAAAGACATCAATTGGAAGAAGTGTGGGCCGCCATGGGTAAGGGCACAAAATCAATTTATAACCTTCATATCACTGGTCACGAGCTGTTACCGCCGCCGGATGAAATCAAAGCCGAATTCAATCTGGTGGGTGACGCATTAACTACCGTGAAAGAAGGGCATAAGTCTGTAAAAGGCATTCTTGATCGCGATGATCCGCGACTCATTGTGGTCGTTGGTCCCTGTTCCATACACAATCCGGAAGAAGCATTGGAATATGCGAGCCGATTGAAGCCTCTCGCTGATGAGCTTTCTAACGAGTTGCTGATATTAATGCGTGTTTACTTTGAGAAACCTCGTACCTCCGTTGGTTGGGAAGGGTTGATCTATGATCCGTATCTGGACGGCAGCCATCGAATCGATCAAGGAATTCGTATTGGACGCAAACTTATGTTGGATATTGCTGGCATGGGACTGCCCATTGCGATTGAAGCTCTCGATCTTATTTCGCCGCAGTATTTGCAAGACGTAGTCTGTTGGACAGCGATTGGCGCGCGCACGACTGAGTCCCCAACTCATCGCAAATTAGCCAGCGGGATTTCTTCCGCCATTGGTTTCAAAAATAATGTAGATGGTGATGTAAGTGTTGCCATTAATGCGATCCGATCGGCGTCGGCAAATCACAGCTTCATTAGTGTGACTGGTGAGGGTCGAGTTGCAGTGTTCAGAACTGAAGGCAACCCACACTGCCATGTGATTCTACGCGGTGGTAAGTCACCCAACTTTGATGCTGAAAGTGTTGCTAGTTGCGAACAAGAATTGCGTAAGTCCGGTCACGAAGTAAATATTATGATCGATTGCAGCCATGGTAATTCGCAAAAGCAACATGAAAAACAAATCGATGTTATGGATGCGGTTGCCGAGCAGATCAATGCAGGGAACCAGTCAATAATCGGTGTGATGCTCGAAAGCAATCTGGAAGAGGGTAATCAACCTATTCCTGATGATTTGGATGAAATTCGACCTGGGGTTTCAGTGACAGATGCTTGCATCAGCTGGCAGACTACAGAATCCCTGCTGCGTGACTTCGCCTCCCGTGTGAAAGATTCATTACAATCTCGATCGAATTGACTTAGATCAAGCGCGATCTCCCTAGACTTCATTAGACTGGTTCTCCAAGTTTCGAGGAACTGAATGGCTGTTCCTTGCAGAAACATGGTCGTATATCGATGAGGTCTTTTGATATGGCGTATTTCAACACTCTTCTCCTAGCCATAGATTTAAGTCCTGCTTCTGAATCTTTAGCTGATCGTGTACATGAAATTGTAGCGGGCGAAGTCGGCGCACTTCATGTTGTTCACGTGCTCAATAAAGGGATTCATGATCCTAATCTTTTCTCTTCGTTCCCTGGAGACTCTTATACCCAGCGTATGATGGATAGAGTGACTTTGCGCTTACGTGAGTTACTGCAGCGCGCAGGGTTGGCAGTGCCAACAAACCGCATTCATTTGTTGCACGGCGAACCGGCGTTTGAAATTAAAAAATTAGCTGAGGAGCTTGCTGCCGACCTGGTGATCGTAGGAAGCCATAGCAAAGAAGGGGATTGGTTGCAGTTACCGGGTGCAACTACGAATTGTGTGATCCAGGGAATCACATCTGATGTGATGGCGGTAAAAGTGTAAGTTAAATTCAGCACCTATTTACCGCACATCTTACCGCACATCATTCAGATTGTTAGATCTTACTCTGGTTACTTTAATACCGCAGCAATGCTACTAGTCAGGTAGTCAATGTTTTCTTCATTGATGCTGGCTACGTTTATGCGACTGGAGTTTACCAAGTAGATACTATAGTCGTTGATCAAAGACTGGATCTGTTCTTTGGTCACACCAAGAAATGAAAACATTCCTTTTTCTCGCTCGATAAAACTGAAATCTCCGGCAACTCCTGCGTCAGCCAAACGGCTCACAAACAAAGATCGTAGACCGTTAATTCGATCTCTCATTTCCGCTAACTCAGATTCCCAGTCCTGATGCAATTCTGGAGTGCTCATGACTGTTTGCACGATGGCTGCACCGTGATCTGGTGGCATGGAATAATTTGCTCGTGCTGCTGCGGCAAGTAGGGTGGTTGCAGCGGCTGCAGATTCATCGTTTGTGCAAGTTACAGTGATCGCACCGGTACGTTCGCGATAGAGTCCAAAGTTTTTAGAACAAGAACTCACCACGATTAACTCAGGCAGGGATTCTGCCATGAGTCGTACCCCAAACACGTCTTCTTCCAGACCATCTCCCAGGCCTTGATAAGCAAGATCGATAAACACAGTAAAGCCTTGCTTGAGTGCGACGTCTCTAACTGCCTGCCATTGCTCCTGGCTAAGGTCAGCACCACTGGGATTGTGGCAACAACCATGTAGCAGCACGAGATCTCCTGCTGGCACTTTTTCCAAAGTCGCCAACATCTCATCAAAGCGCACACTATGGCTGGCATAGTCATAGTAAGGGTAATACTCAATACCTAATCCTGCTGATCCCAAAAGCGGGACATGGTTGGCCCACGTAGGGTCGCTTACCCATACTGTTGCATCGGCATTGGCCTTGCGAATAAATTCGGCTGCCATGCGAAGTCCGCCACAGCCACCAGGGGTTTGTACAGTAACTCGGCGCGCACCAAGTGATTGTTTCAACTCGTCCCCTAACAACATGCTGGCAATGATGTTGTTGTATTCAGCTGCGCCAGTAGGACCCACATAGGCCTTGCTGGCTTGTCCGGCTAACAGGATTTCCTCTGCTTTCTTTACCGCCCGCATGACCGGTGTATTGCCAACAGCATCTTTGTAGACACCCACGCCCAAGTCGACTTTCTTGGGATTGGTGTCAGCTCTATATGCAGCGGATAGACCAAGGATGGGATCAGGGGGTAGGGGCTGTAGGGCTTCAAACATGTTAGCTACTCATTCTACGTTGATAGGCTTTAAGGGTGTTTTGTAATAAGGAGGCACGGGTCATTGGGCCGACACCGCCAGTTACATAAGTGATATAGGAACATTTGTCCTTTACGTTTTCGAAATCCACATCGCCAACATTGCGAAAACCAGATTTCTTGGAGTCGTCAGGTACACGAGTTTGGCCGACATCGATTACCACTGCACCTTCTTTCACCATGTCGGCAGTCACGAATTCAGTTTTGCCAATGGCAACAATCAAAATATCTGCACTTGCACAAAGTTCTTTCAGGTTCTGGGTTCGGCTATGGGCGATAGTCACCGTTGCATTTCCCGGTTTGCTGTTGCGTGACATCAGAATCGACATAGGGGTACCAACAATGTTGCTGCGACCCAGTACAACGCAATGCTTACCCTCTGTATCGATGTCGTAACGTGCTAGCAACTCCATAATGCCATTGGGTGTGGCAGAGATATAAGTAGGAAGACCGAGGCACATATTGCCGACGTTTTCGGGACAAAACCCATCCACATCCTTAATTGGATCAATGGACAGGATGACTTTGTTCTCATCAATCTGTTTTGGCAGAGGGAGTTGAACGATAAATCCATCTATATCTTCGTCATTGTTTAACTCGGCAATCTTTTCGAGTAATTCTTCTTCCGAAGTCGCCTCATCCATTCTCACGGTCGTGGAGTTGAAGCCAATTTCCTCGCAATCTCGAATTTTCATTGCCACGTAGTTCTGGCTGGCACCATCGCTGCCGACCAAAACCGCGGCCAGATGAGGTACACGTTTGCCGGCAGCCTTAAGTTCGCTGACTTGGCTCGCTATTTCCTGTCGAATTTGTTGAGAACAGGCAGTCCCGTCGAGTAATTGCATCGCAGTATTCCGTGTTGCGGTAGTGCTAGAACAGCCCGGGGTTAGTGTCGCCAGTTTTTAGCGGCAACTGATAACAAAGGTGGGCTCTGTAGAAGGGCCAGTATCATAAACGAGGGGTGACACTGGCTCAAGAATTGATCACGTGATCAGTTTACCAGTGACCAGTATTTTCCATCGATTGCCACGGTTCTTGCTGAGGAAGGGCGTCGCCTTTCTGTAGCAACTCGATTGATATGTTGTCAGGGGACCGAACAAATGCCATGCGGCCATCGCGGGGAGGTCGGTTGATCACGACGCCATGATCCATTAGTTGTTGGCAGGTCTCGTAGATGTTTTCTACCTGATAGGCGAGGTGGCCAAAATTGCGTCCTTCGTCGTAATCTTCTGGATCCCAGTTATGGGTCAGCTCGACTTGTGCTTCTTCATCGCCAGGTGCGGCTAAAAATACCAGAGTAAATCTTCCTTCCTCGCTGTCATAGCGGCGTAATTCCTCTAACCCAAGCTTCTCACAGTAGAAACTTAACGAATCATCCAGATCACTGACCCGAACCATGGTGTGTAAATACTTCATAGGTAAAAACTCAAATAACTAGTAGATAACAACTGAGCGAATGCTCTCTCCCTCATGCATGAGGTCAAAGGCTGAATTGATCTCATCCAGCGGCATAGTATGAGTAATAAGTGGATCGATTTCGATTTTTCCATCCATATACCAGTCAACAATCTTGGGTACATCGGTTCTGCCTCGAGCTCCACCAAACGCGGTACCTTTCCAGGCTCTGCCAGTGACCAGTTGAAAGGGTCGTGTCGCTATTTCTTGTCCGGCGCCAGCCACACCAATAATGAACGATTCGCCCCAGCCTTTATGACAACACTCTAACGCCTGGCGCATGGTGTTTACATTACCAATGCATTCGAATGAGTAATCAACCCCGCCTCCGGTAAGATCGATGATGGCGTTAGTGACATCGTCCACCTCGGAAGGATTGATGAAATCTGTCATGCCGAAGGATTCTCCGAGGGCGGCTTTCGAAGCATTGATGTCGATGCCGATAATGCGATCGGCTCCTACCATGCGAGCACCTTGAATCACATTGAGGCCGATTCCACCGAGCCCAAATACTGCTACCACGCTGCCGGGTTCAACTTTGGCGTCAAAGGCAACCGCTCCGACTCCAGTCGTGACTCCGCAACCGATGTAGCAGACTTTATCGAATGGCGCATCAGGTCGAATTTTTGCTACGGCAATTTCTGGCAAGACTGTGAAATTGGAAAAAGTTGAGCACCCCATATAGTGAAGTATCGGTTCCCCATCCAGTGAAAAACGGCTACTGCCATCAGGCATAAGGCCTTGGCCCTGAGTGCTACGAATGGATTGGCACAAATTGGTTTTCGGGTGCAGGCAGAAATTACATTCTCGGCATTCTGGGGTGTACAGTGGAATAACCGCGTCTCCTGGTGCCACAGATTTAACATCTGGCCCCACTTCCCGGACTATGCCAGCACCTTCATGGCCCAGAATGGCTGGAAATGCACCTTCTGGATCGTCGCCAGATAATGTGAAGGCATCAGTGTGACAGATTCCGGTTGCCATTATTTCAACCAGAACTTCGCCTGCCTTGGGTCCTTCCAAATCTACTTCCGCTATTTCCAGCGGTTTGCTTGCCGCAAATGCTACTGCTGCCCGTGACTTCATTTTGCTGTCCTTCGTATTCTTATTGGTAAGGGGGTATTTTCAGCATTGTATAAACTCACTGGCTTCTGGCCAATGGGCTGGCGGGATATTGCTACTGGTTCGACTGGAGTGAGTTTGACATAGCAGGTATCATGCCGCGCCCATGAATCGAACGATTCGTATCGTTTACAACCAGCGCTGACTCGCAATGAGTGATTTCAAATTATGGATATAGCAATCGCCGCGACAGTGATTTTCGTTGGATCTTTTGTCCAGAGCTCAATCGGATTCGGACTGGCAATCATTGCTGCTCCTTTGCTGTTCTTCATCGACCCAGCCTATGTCCCAGCACCGATCACTATCTCAGCGCTAACGCTCTCCTTGGCAAATGCAGCTAAACATTGGCATTCCATTTCTTTTGCGGGTCTCAAGTTTGCAATTATTGGCAGAGTGCCGGGCACGATTGCAGGGGGATTACTGTTGTTATGGATAGACCAACGGGCGCTTGCTCTGTGGTTGGGATTATCCGTGTTGGTGGCTGTCGGTCTCAGTCTTAAGAACATTGTATTGCGACCAACAAACGGTGCGTTGTTTTCTGCAGGATTTCTGTCGGGATTTATGGGAACCAGTTCCTCGATCGGAGGTCCTCCTATGGCGCTGGTACTGCAGCATCAAGCAAACGATTTTATTCGGGCCAATATGGCTGCATTTTTTGTTGTCAGCTGTGTCATGTCATTAACCATGCTGGCGAGTGTCGGTCGCTTTGGTTGGCAAGAAATTCAGCTGGCTGTGCCTCTGATGCCGGCAACCCTGGTTGGCTATTGGGTTGCGATGCGCTCAATTCATCTAATATCTCATCAAAACTTGCGCAGGGCATCGCTCGCGTTATGTGCCGTTGCTGGCTCCACAGCAGTCGCCTCTTATTGGTTATAACCACCCAGCCATTTGTTAGAAAGCGTTACAGCCGTGAGACAATTCAGTATCAGTTTGGTATAAAGCCTTTCTGCCAGCGAGTGATAGCCATTTTTTCGGTACTAGCTGTGGCATACAAAAAGAAGTAGAGATAGCAGCTCCATGGCAGATTGGCCCCACGAAACCACCATCGAAGCATTCAAACGAGCTTGGACTCTGGAAGGAGAAACCTTCTGGACCAGTGTGTTTGAGATGCATCGCGACAAAATCCAAATCAAAAATCCGAAAGTTGCCATTGGAAATCTGGAAAAGATCTTCGCGGCGACTTTTAAATTAGCGAATACCAAAGGCTTTCAGGCCATGAGCTTACGCGACCTCAGCAGTGAAACTGGGATCAGCATGGGCGGCTTGTACGCTTATATTGGTAGCAAAAACGATTTGGCATCAGTGATAGAAGGTGTATTGCGAAAATACATAGATCAGGTGATAGGTGGATTGGTGAATGAAGATTTGGACCCAGTGGCTCGTTTGCGAGCAATCATCTATGGGGAAATCTTCATGGTGCAGTCACTCAGTCCTTGGTATTACTTTTGTTATATGGAACTGAAAGGTCTGGATAAAGAGCAACAGCAACAAGCCCTCGATCTGGAGCTCAGGTTTGATGACATGTTAGTTGATGCGATTCAGGCTGGAATTGAGAATGGTCAGTTCAAGTGTGACAAGCCAGCACTGTTAGCCTCGTCAATAACTGCGCAATTACAGCAGTGGCACCTGAAACAGTGGAAGTTTCGATTGAAAGATATCTCTATGGAAGACTACGCCGGACATATTATTGACACTGCGTTGCGCAGTTTGTCCTACTCCAGTTCGGATAGTGCGCAAGAATCTATTCAGAACTGCGCATAGCTAGATGTGTTAAGAGTTTTCTGCTCTTAATCCTTTTTTATCTTTGTAAAATTGCATAATTTCTTCGAAGTCTGATTCGAAGTTGCCGGTGGGTGAGAAAAAATCTGCAAATCCGGCTTCCTTGTTCTGTGCATCCACATAGCCAAGCAAGATAGGCACCGATGCATTGTTTGCTATGTGGTAGAAACCGCTTTTCCATTTCTGGACTTTGCTGCGCGTACCTTCCGGCGGGACTAAAACTATAAGTTGGTCATGTTCGGCAAATTTTTGCACAGTCTGACTCACCACATTGTGGGCTGCTGATCGATCGATAGGGATACCACCCAACCATTTCATGAACCAGCCGAATGGGAAGAGGAACAATGTGTGTTTACCCATCCAAAACACGCGCAATCGTAGCTTCAAGACCACCATTAGCATGAGTGGAAAATCCCAATTGCTGGTATGGGGAGCGCCAATTAACACACAGCGCTGATGGTCTAATGGTTCGCCACGAGTGCGCCAACCGATTAGCCATAACAAAAGTTCCGAAATCCACCGCAGTAATGGAGTTAATAGGGGAGTGCTAAAAACAGTTGTACGCATAACGATGATACAGGGCTTTATTCGTCGCCAAACAATCGCTTTAACTCGGCGAGTGCTTTGTCCGCTTCGGTTTGTGGCGAATCGCTTTCCGTTTGCTCTGTTTCCGGCGGCTCCTCTCCGAACAATTCTGCCAATTTGGCACGAGCCTCTAATGCCTCTGCGTTATCTTGTTTCTTGTAAGCTTTGGTGTTCACTTTAAAGTAATCACAGAAGTTGGCCTTATCCTTATCCAGGATGAAATCAGCTCGATCTTCTCGACACCCATCAGACACAG
This sequence comes from uncultured Pseudohongiella sp., assembly GCA_965262465.1. Classification (GTDB taxonomy): domain Bacteria; phylum Pseudomonadota; class Gammaproteobacteria; order Pseudomonadales; family Pseudohongiellaceae; genus UBA9145. The sequence goes on from OZ253535.1 coordinate 1,379,848, forward strand.
AAGGATCGTAATGCTTACAGGCAATGCAGGCATGCAAGTCTGCTTTGCAGTAATTACATTCTTCATAACGTGAAAATGGCAGAAGCAGATGTTTTAACTCTTTTCCGCATTTCCAACATTGCATGTCGATGCTTCGGCTAGCCATCGTTACCAATCCTGTACAAACGCGGTGATATCTGCTGACTCAATAGGGCGAGTCGGACCCTCATGAGATCCGAGATAGAGAAATCCAATTATTTTTTCATGGTCTTCTATCCCCAAGCCTTCACGAACAATGGGGTGATAGGCTAACGATCCCGTTCGCCACATGGCGCCGACCCCTTGCGCGTGGCAGGCAAGCAACATGTTTTGGGTCGCAGCCGCCGCCGAAAGGTCTTGTTCAAACTCAGGAACCTTAGGATGTTCACGGTAACTTGAAATGGTCACGATGATGAGCGGAGCCCGTTGCGGTTTGCATCGAGTTTTTTCTTGCTGAGCTTCGGAGACTTCTGGGTTGCTATCCACAGTTGCCTGCACAAAAAGATCTCCCAGCTTGCCCCGTTTCTCACCTCTGATTTCCAGGAAACGCCAGGGCTGAAGTAATCCATGATCTGCTGCCCGCATTGCTGCTCTATAGATGTTCTCCAACTGAACTGCAGAAGGTGCCGGCTCTTTCAACCTTGGAGAAGAAGTGCGGGTATGCAATGCGGTTAACGCGTCCACTTGTAAATTCCTTTGCTAGCCTGAGCTAGCCACAAAGCTGACTGATTGTTGGGGCCAGAGGATATAGCAATCTGGCCACGGAAGCGAAATGCCAGCCGAACCTCCGGAGTAACCACAAGTTTTTAAAGGGTTTTAATGATTTTGGACTGTCTATTCCGTCATGAAACCGCCATATCATTGATGGTATACTTTCGAGCTTCCCGGTCGATACCAATGGGACACCTATAGATAGACTGCTTGAGTCTAGCGGTCTGAAAAGCTTGTTTTACGGTCACAGGACCTCGCAATGAATTCAAAAGCTGATGTTATAGCCGCCAGCACCGAGCGACCGGTTTATCCCCAGCATAAATCTCGCTATTTCGGTTCCAAGAAACGGAAGAATCTGCGTCTGGTTTTTTCTTTCTATTCGCCAGATGGCAATGAGATCGCGATGCCGATTGCGAGTATGTCAGCTTATCTAAAACGTGACTTCCCGGATGTTGAGGTCATGCTGGAACCGGTTCTGATATTGCGCGATGCAGAGCAATACTCACCGGAAAATTATGCCAAGACCATCCAAGAGTTGGATGCCGACCTAATCGCCTTTTCTGTTATGAGCCCCCATTGGTTTCCGATGGAGCCATATTTTGAAGAGCTCAAAAAATTGATGCCGGATTTGCCCATTCTCATCGGGGGCTATCAGGCAATGTTGTCGCAAGAACAAACAATCGAGAATCCAAATATTGATTACATCTGTGTTGGCGATGGTGAATATGCCATTGGCAATATGGTTCAGCACCTGCGCGGATCAAAAGATGGTCCTGCAGATGGCATGTGGGAAAAATTGGTTGATGGTGATGTTTACAAGACTGAAGCGCATCAGATCGGTGATATTCAGGCACTGCCATTTCCCGACTACGATATTTTTTCGAAAGAAGACGGCTTTAAGGATGTAAATTCCTCAATCTTTGGACCACAAGGCAAACTCGTGCTTCCTGTAATGACTGGACGCGGTTGCCCTTATCGTTGCACTTACTGCTGTAATACACCGATATTGGAAGGGTGGCGCACGAAGAAAGAGTTCTTGCGCAAATACGAACCTGAAGCCATGGTCGATGAGCTAGAAAGATTGCGAGATCTTTATGACGTTGGCTACTTTGAATTTTGGGACGAACTATTTCTCTCAAACTTAAAATTCGTTCGGGCGTTTTTTGAAATCTACAAAGAACGCATCGGATTGCCTTTTTCTATCAATTCCCGTGTTGAAGTAATGAACGAGGAATTCTGTAAGACTGCTGCCGAAGCAGGTTGCCACACGATTTGGTTCGGAATTGAGAGTGGTGATGAAGAGTATCGAGGCAAGATGCTTGGCCGCAAGATGAAGAATCAACAGGTCATTGATGCAGCAGATAACTGCAAAAAAGCTGGAATCAATAGACTTACGTTTAATATTGTCGGTATGCCGCTAGAAACTGCCGACAATATGCGCGAAACGTTAAAACTCAATAAGCGCATTGCTCCGGAACATTTCTTTTTCTTTCCATACATCCCTTTGCGCGGGACTCCGCTTTATAACATCGCTAAAGATGAAGGCTTGTTGCTTACCAAGAAGAAAAATTTGCACTACTTATCTGCAGCAAATGATCGAAAGTTCACTTTGAACATGAAAGAAATGCCAGAGCTTCTGACGCAAGAAGAATACAACGAGATTTGTATGGAGATGCTGGCATTTCAGGAACGAAATAATCGTCTAACTTACAAGGATGATGACGATACTCCGGCTACTGTCGACGATAAAAGCTTTTCACTCACCGAAGAAGCTACTCAAGAAACTGCTCCTGCTGTGGAAGAACAAGTTCCTGAAGCAACGATTGATCCGGCAGCTAATGCGAAACAGGCAGGCTTGATGACTACGGTCCGAAATTTCTTCGGTCGTTAGAGCGTTTCCTTCACTCCAACTTAAGCGGCGTTTTCCTGCAAGGTTTGGTCTTCTCCCAGGGCACGATTAAATGTGCGCCAGGAAATCATGGCCATTGCGAAATTGCCGCACACTGCGCCGGCAAAAAACCCGAACAGGCCGAAGTAAACACTCCCCACATAGGCCAAGGGAACATAAAACACAAAGAAGCGCGCAATGCTGAGATACAGTGCGGACAGTGGCTTGTGTAACGCATTTAACGATGAGTTCGTTAATATGATGATGCCTTGCAGGCCATAGCCTAGAGGCATAATCCAAACGAACAGCGCAATAGCTTCAAGCACTTCAGGATCATCGGAAAATACACCAGCAATAATTCCAGCACCGGCTGCCAAGACCAGGTAGACACCAAGCTGCCAAACCATAATGAAGCGAGTCGCGATTCGATACGCTTCTTCCACTCGATCCATTCTGCCGGCACCATAGTTTTGACTGATAAGTGGTGGCAGGGATGATGACATCGCCAGCACAATTAGTGTTGCGATTGGTTCTATACGCGCACCGACACCGAATGCCGCAACAGCATTGTCGCCAAAACCGGCTGCAATCGCCGTCATGATGCCTGCTGCTAAAGGAGTCATCATGTTTGCCCCTGCTGCTGGAATACCAATGCGCAACATTTCCGAGCCGGAATTTCTGAATGCTTCTCTCGATGGAAAATGACGACTGACCATCTCTAATTTGGCAACGAGCAAGAACGTGAGATAACCGAAGCCAATAGACCAGGCTATGACTGTTGCCCATGCTGCGCCGGCAATACCCAACTCAGGAAATGGTCCTACGCCGAAAATAAGCAACGGATCCAGCACGGCATTAATCAAACCAGCCGATGCCATGAGGATGCTTGGAGTCTTGGTGTTGCCACAGGCTCTGAGCACGCTGTTACCACTCATGATGCAAACGACGAGCACGCTGCCTGGAAACCAGACAACCATATAGGCTCGAATAGGATCCATGAGTTGCTGACTCGCACCCATTAATCGAAATATCTCATCCATGAAAATCCACAGCAGACCCGCCACGATGATGGCTAAAGTCATTGAGATATAGTTGATTACAGTGGCTGCTTCCTTGGCTTTTTCCATTTGAGACCGGCCAATGTATTTGGCCACCACTGCTGATGCGCCTATGCCCATCCCGATAGCAAGGCTCATCACGGTGAACGTGACTGGAAAAGTGAAGCTGATAGCGGTGAGGGCTTCAGTGCCGAGAAAGCTGATGAACCATGTGTCCACCAGGCTGAAAGTGAAAAGCATGATCATGCCCACGATCATGGGCAAGGTCATTCGAATAAGTGACTGTTTTATGGACCCTTCAACCAGATTATGACTTGGATTCTTGGTTTGTTGGGTCATTCAGTTACTTCACTGTTGAGCGATTGATATGGATCTAATGCTGTTGGGCTAGCTGCGCAGGTTGGACGAATCTTTTAGCCTGCCTTTAACCTGGCTACAAATAGAGCAGTGACTATACCTTATCTGTTCATCAGATAGATACTCGTCACATAAAGTTGCATTCATCCAGAATGACGCATGCGCAACTTTACTAATTGCTTGAATATCTTAGTCGAAGCAAACAGTTGTTCGTGTCCAGTATCCAATTTGGGATTACCGCTTTCGGTACCGAGTAATCCGCCAGCTTCCAATAAGATCAGGTTCGCAGCAGCGAGACTGGATTGATGAAGGTTAGTGCACCAGCCGCCTTGCAATCGCCCACAGGCTACATCTACCACATCCAGTGCTCCATGGCCGCCAATTCGCGGGTGTGCCCCTGCCTGCATTAGTTCAGACTGAAACTCCAATAATAGTTTTGCTTCAGCTCCTACGTAGTCGAGTCCAAGTAATGCGCCTGTAATATCATCAGACTCTGCACGGATGCGTCGGGAATTTAGTTGTGACCCTTGGCCACGGCTGGCTGTGAACTCATCATTTTGCATGGGGCAAACTATGACCGCGTGCTCTACATTGCCGTCTTTAGATACCGCAATAGACACACCAAATCGTGAGTAGCCACTTGAATAGTTAAGGCTTCCTACTAAAGGATCGATCATCCAGACTGGTTCACCTTCTTCGCCTTGATGGTCGCCAGATACTCGAGACTGAATGGAATGAGATGGATATGCCTTGAGGATGTGATAACGCAAGGTTTCGTCGCTATCCACATCGGCTGACGTAGTAAAAGATGCTGGATCGCTATCCAATACTTTTATTCGATCGAGTCGCGCCGCTTTGTGAGCGAGAGACTCCGAAGCATCCCGAGCCGCGCGCAAAGCTATGTTTAGTAATGGATGCATTATGAACGCCTTAACTTCTCAAATTTAATTCGCCTGTTTAGGCATTCTTGTTGCTGGTTCGAAATCGGTATTGGACATTCAGTGCCAAGCTGCACTTGGGGATGCCTGGTGACCAGCAACGGGGCGCAATGATAGCAAAGTCGCCAGAAGAGGGTACAAACTTCTCTTCCTGATGTACTGCTATAATTTGCACACAAACAAGGAGTATCAGTAGTTGAGTGACAATGAAGTAGAGCCCATTGCTGCGCTGCCAGCAAATATCAAAATTGTATTGGTCAACACCTCGCATCCGGGGAACATCGGTGCAAGCGCAAGGGCCATGAAGAATATGGGGTTGAGCCAGCTAGTGTTGGTGCAACCAGAAGAATTCCCAAGCGGAGTAGCCGTAGGGCGGGCCGCTTCAGCGGTCGATTTACTGGAGAATGCTCAAGTAGTGAGCAGCCTGGAAGAAGCGGTGGCGGATTGCGGATTAATAATCGGTGCCAGTGCGCGGCTCCGATCTATTCCATGGCCCATGCTGGATCCGACAGCCTGTGGAGAAAAAGCAATTCAGGAGTCCACACAAAGCAATGTCGCACTAGTGTTTGGACGGGAAGACTCGGGCCTGAATAATGAGGAATTGCAGCAGTGTCATTACCATGTGCAGATTCCGGCCAATCCCGGCTATAGCTCATTGAACTTGGCAGCGGCGGTGATGGTGATCTGTTACGAATTACGTAAAGCTGCTCTGGCACTAGCCGATCAAACAGAGGATAAAGAAGACGAATTCTGGGATCAGGAGCGGGCCACAGCCGAGCAAGTTGAGCATTTCTATGGCCATCTTGAGCGCGTGTTAGTCGCAATAGACTTTCATGACCCAGACAATCCAAGACAATTGATGCAACGATTACGACGATTGTTTGGTCGAATCAGAATCGATGTTATGGAAATGAATATTTTGCGTGGAATCTTGACCAACGTTGAGCATGCAACCAGCAAGAGCGAGAAGGGTGCGGATCGTCAGGATGACGTCCAATAGTTAGTGCCCAGTCAGGCAAACCAACAATCAGCCAAACCAAAGGCCAGGCAAAGTAAAAAACGAACTTACATGGCGAGTTCCAAATCATTCTATTTCAGCGACGGCCCTTACCTGCAAGTCATGCAAGGTTTGCATGCTGCGCTGTCTATGCCTGAAGCGCTAATAAAGTTAGTTGGTAATCCACACACTGGCAAAAGTTTGTTATGCCAAAAGTTTACTCAGTTTTTAAAGCGTAAAGATTTTCATGTCATTTACTTTGATACGGCAATCGAGTCGCCGGAAATATTGCGAGGCTTGTTAGCCCGAGAGTTTGATCTACCTGAGTCCTCAAACTTTGCCCGCTTACTAGAGGATGCATTACGGTTAAAGGCCGAAAAACCTGTAGTACTTATTTTTGATGACGCTCATCTGCTAACTGATGTTACGTTGTTGGAAATTTATCGATTGGCTGAAGTGCAAGTAGACACCAAGCGCATGTTGAATATTGTGCTGTGTGGAGAGCCATCTTTAGATAAGCGCCTGCTGAGCAATACTGAACTCAAATCATTGTTGTTGAGTGTGTCTCATCGCTTTCAACTTGAGCCAATGGATGGTGAAGAGCTCAGTCGGTTCTTTTATCGCTTTGTGGAAAAAGCAGGATTACCTGGATTGCAATTAGATACAGCGGCAATGGGGGCGTTGCTAAAAGCGAGCAAAGGATATCCCGGCGCTGCATTGAGCATGTGCAAACTTTTAGTCGCGTCCAAGGCGAATGATTCAACTTTATCTCCCGTCACCAAGGATGAATTTCAGCGCTTGCTGCGACAAGCATCTGGTAGTGAAGTAATGCCAAGTGCAGGTTACCTTGAGAACTACCGGCAGCTAAGTCAGTTAGGACCTATCGTGCCGATTGCGGCCGTGTTGGTAATTGCTTCGGTTGGGTTTCTGTATCAACAGTTGAATAACAATACCGCTGATGAAGAAATTACTCAGTCAACATCGTTACTTGAGAGCAGTGAAGCCTCACCTTTTTCAACTCAAGCCACTGAAAATACAGTGGAGGAAAGTGTAGACCAGGAGTTGGTAACGAGAGATGCGGATCAGGATTCTGAATTAGAGTTAGCATCACAGCCTGAAACGATTGATCCAGTTATGGTTGCGGCAAACGACGCACCAGAGTTGGCATCAAATGCAGCTTTCAGTACATCGGTAGACGAGCCTGCTATTGAGGAACCGGTTTCAGATTCCTCACTGGCATTGGTAACAGCCCAGGAAAGAGGAGTAGCCACCGACGCTATTTCACTTCCTGAGTATGAAGAGCTGGCAGAGGAGGAAACTTCCGACGGTGAAGTGGAAAATGCGGAGCAAGATTCACCGGCTGAGCAGGCGCAGTCAGTTGCAGTAGTTGAAGAAGCACTAGAAGAAACACTAGAAGTACTGTCAGAAGAACCGCTCGAGGAAACGCCAGAAGTCGCTCCAGAAAATGCTGTAGCAGCCGCGGAAGAGCTAACGTCTGCTGTTAATACAGTGACTCATACAGAATCAGATACCGCCACAGTCGAGGAAGCCACTACCGAGGTGGTTGTTACTGAAATCCCTACGGATGCGTTGGTAGATGAGTTATCTGAAGCAGTAGATGTGTGGGTCGCCGCTTGGCAATCTCAATCTTTATCAGAATACTTTGATAGCTATCACTCTGAATTCAGTCCTCGCTACCAGGATAACCAGGCTGCATGGCGCAGCAACCGACAAAGAGTGATCGGCGGGGCGGATTGGATTCGCTTGGCGCTAACAGACTTTGAGTTCGTAGGCGAAGAAGAAGGTATGTTAGAAGTGCGATTTTGGTTACGCTATGAATCGCCGAATTATTCCGACGATACGCAGAAGAAACTCTTATTGCTGCAAGAAAGCGGCAACTGGAAAATTAAAGAAGAGATAAACCTGCAAGTTCGGGGCTAGCGCCTGAACGTATTTTCTAAATCATCGTCTTCGTTTGCGCCGCGATTGAGGCCGTTGTGATTGAGCCGGCGGCACAAGACTCTTCTTTCCCTGACCTATCAAATCTTTTCTACCTAACTTGGTGAGTGCTTCTCGCAAGAGAGGCCAGTTCTTCTCATCATGATATCGAAGGAAAGCTTTCTGCACTCTTCTCTGATCGATGTCTTTACAAACATTGAGCTTCTCGCCCTTGTAGCGAAGTTTCTGCAAAGGATTACGCTGGGAGTAATACATTGCCGTAGCTAAGGCCATGGGTGAAGGATAGAAAGTTTGTACTTGATCTGGCTTAAAGTCATGCTCTTTTAACCACATGCTTAAGTTGAGCATGTCCTCTTCATCACAGCCGGGGTGGGCAGCAATAAAGTAGGGAATCAAGTATTGCTCTTTTCCTGCCTTCTTCGAAAACTTATCAAACAATCGTTTGAATTCATCATAAGCCGAAATGCTCGGCTTCATCATTTTAGAGAGAGTTTTATCTTCACTGTGTTCAGGGGCAATTTTTAAATAGCCTCCGACATGGTGAGTTACCAACTCTTCTACGTATTCTGGATCCTTAAGCGCTAAGTCATAGCGTAATCCTGAGGCAATGGCGACGCGCTTCACACCAGGTACTTGTCGAGCCTTGCGATACAACTGAGTAGTGGGGCTATGATCAGTGTTTAGATGTTTGCAAATGTTGGGATAAACACAAGATAAACGCTTGCAGGTTTTTTGAATCGCAGGTGACTTGCAATTCAGTTTGTACATATTGGCAGTTGGGCCACCAAGGTCAGATATAGTCCCGGTAAATCCTGGAACCTGATCTCTAATTTTTTCAATCTCGCGAATGATGCTGTCTTCCGAACGTGATTGGATAATGCGGCCTTCATGTTCTGTGATAGAACAAAATGTGCAACCCCCGAAGCATCCACGCATGATGTTAACTGACGTTTTGATCATGTCGTAGGCTGGAATGCGGGCATCACCATAGCTCGGATGTGGGCGGCGCTGATAGGGAAGGTCAAACACCCAATCCATCTCTTCTGTTTCAAGTGGAATAGGTGGAGGATTCACCCAGACATCTTGTGTGTCATGGCGTTGAACCAGAGGTCTGGCGTTGTAAGGGTTTGCCTCCTGGTGCAATACCCGTGACGCGTGGGCATAAAGCACCGGATCGTTGATTACCTTGTTGTAGGACGGCAATCGAATGTAACTGGTGGCTCGATCAAATTCTGTTTGTCGCTGCAGCGGTAACGGTACAATTGTTACCGGCTGTGATGCATTGCTGTCGCTTTCCTCAGGGGAAGTTTCTTCCGACTGAGAATTTTTTTGATGGTAGTCGTAAGGGTTAGGAATTTTGTCTATCTTTGCAGGCCAATCAATGCGAGTTGAATCTATTTCTGTCCATCCTTCGGGCAATTTCTCTTTCAACAAAGCAGCACCACGCAGGTCCCAACATTCATTGATAGAGTTGCCATTGGCTAGCTGATGGGATAACTCTACAAGTGCTCGTTCAGCATTTCCGTACAGCAGAATGTCAGCATTGGAATCCACTAAGATTGAGCGTCTGACTTTATCGCTCCAGTAATCATACTGTGCAATTCTGCGTAAGCTTGCCTCAATCCCACCTACTACGATGGGTGTGTCGTAATAAGCTTCCCGGCAGCGTTGACTATAGACAATGACGGAACGATCGGGGCGCTTACCGGCTTCCCCGTGGGGTGTGTAAGCATCATCACTACGCAGTCTTAGATCCGCTGTATAGCGATTAATGAGGGAATCCATATTGCCGCCGGTAATCCCAAAAAAGAGATTAGGTTTGCCCAGTGCTTTGAAAGGTTCAGCTGAATCCCACTCCGGTTGCGAAATAATTCCAACACGAAATCCTTGTGCTTCGAGTAATCGGCCAACAACAGCCATGCCAAAACTCGGATGGTCAACATAAGCATCAGCTGTCACGATAATAATGTCGCAGCTATCCCATCCGAGCTGGTCCATCTCATCCCGCGACATGGGTAAATATGGCGCTTCGCCAAAACACTCAGCCCAATACTTCGGATAAGAAAAAAGTTTGCGCGGCTCTTCTTCGTAGCGCCGCGCTGTTTGCGGATTTACATTACTCATAAGTTTTGTGATGGGAAAAACTGGTCCAAAGAAGTGGAACTTCCATTCACTACAAGTTCGCTGTCTATTAGCGAGAGTTCTAACACAATGCGACCGTTATTCAATTGAATGTAACCTTGCTGTACATAAGGATCGATTAGTTCTGACAATGGACTATTTGTGATTGCTGCCAAGTCCAGAGACATATTAATACGAAGTTCCAGGGCCGCTAGTATGGCTTCAATAGAGATTGCGTCAACTGCATTCAGTTGAGGTATGCCTTGCCAATTGGCCAAAACTTCCAGTGAGTGGTCACCTTCATAGGCCGTGGCATCAATGTAATTATCAAAACTTAAGGGATTCCTTAATAAGACTAAAGTGAGCTGTTCGCTCAGTTCTTCAACACTCGTGTTTCCACCTGTTGCGCCTCCTGCTTGGCCTTGCATTTGTTCTTGAAGAGACACCAATAATTCGTAATAGCTTTGAATCAGAGTCGTTGAAAGATCATTGATCTCTGTAGTCCAGCGCAAGGCGGAGAGTGGTAGTTCACTCGATAAGTTTGCTATGGCGAATTGTTGTTGAATGTTGATTAGCTCTTCACCTGCAACCGAATCATTCAACACAGAGTTGGCGGTTATATCAGATGCAGTAAATGGCAATGGTCCGTCGGATGAAAAACTTGGAATGTTTAGTTCGGCGCGACTGGGTGCTAACAAATCATTCATCTGATCAGTTTCACTGAATAGTTCCAGCCCGCCCAGATTAAATCCTATTCCAGTGGATTCTTGCTTGGTGTTGAGTTCTCCTATGTTCAGTGCGAATTCAGCAGACTGATCAGCATGGGCACGCAAATTTCCTGCCAGGCCACCAAAGTTTACCGTGGTGTCAGATTCTTCTATGTCGACTCCTGCAATAGCGAGTGCGATAGCCAGTGACTGGTCGAAGCCAGCCAACAGATTGAGTTTCATCTCAGGTAGCTCAAAAGGTATTGAGGCGATGGCTTCGGTAATTTCTGCACTATTAAAAGTTGGGATTATTGTGGCATGTGCCAATCCTATGGCGATCCCATTGCTTGTCCACATAAGAGGGCCGTGACTAAACTCAAACGCCAAGTTCATGGAGAACACTTCATTCAATCCAAGAGGAGAATAAGTCACATCAAACACTGCCGTTGAGCCAAACCAGCCACTTTCAAATGTGGACTCTGATATCTCGAGTTGGCGCAGGGTTTCCGGCGGAATTAGTGCAAAGAGATTGTCAGTCGTTGATTCACGCAGATTGAAGCCAACGATTTTAGGGGTCACGCCCAGGGTGAGGAGAAGAATCACGCCTGAGGCAACTAGTACTGGTGTGCGCTTGGTAGCCATGATTGTTTCGGGATCTAGGACAGGGGCGAGGAAGGAGAACTATAGCAGGAAATGATTCAAACTATTGATAGGGGCTGCTTTTGATAGGTGCTAGGCGATAGGGTTTTAGCGGCGCTGAATCTTGAAAGCACAACGTCGCGAGCCAGCCAATGCATGGTCGATGCGTTCAACTGAAGCGTGATCAGCTAGCAATGCTTGCAGCATGTCGAGTTCGCTATGACAGTAGGCATTGCAAGCGCTGGCAGCAGAATAGATCGGGCAGTGATTCTCTATGAGCAACCAGCCGTCTGGCAGCAAGCGGATCTCGGCCATATAGCCGTCCTCGCTGCGCAATTCGGCCAATCGAGCCAATTTATCCTCTATTTCAGGGCCAACCAGCTCGAGTGCCGCGCTATACCGCTGATGTTGCGGGTTGAAGCCCTCGGCCACCAGCTGTTCCAGCGTCTCAGCTCCCATGGAGCCGCGGATACTGTGTATAAGCTGCAGATTCGTCTCAGCATGGCCATCGGGGAAGTGTTTGTGCCCCTGATCCGTTAACTGCCAGTATCTTACGGGTCTGCCACGTGTTTGACGGGTTTCTTCAGTTTGTGCCACTAATCCATACTGGGCCAGCTCGGTAATGTGCTGCCGGACCCCCATAGTTGTTATATCTAGTTGATTTGCAAGGATTTTAATGCTCTGGGGGCCGCGTGTCTTGAGGCGCTGCAATATCTCTTGCTGAGTAGCTGCTAGGTCCATTTGGAATCCCCTGGGTATTGATTTCCTTATCGGCGGAATAAATAAAGTATTTACTTTATTTAATCGAATTCTAAAGCCTATTAAGTAAATTCATTGCTTTAATAAACTGATTAGTTTGGTTAAAAATTGAGCAATCGCCCCAAGTGGAGGGAATTAGTGTGCAAACGGCTCTTTAGACTTCGGTTCACAGGCCCCAAAACCATGTAGAATGATCGTCTTCAAGGATAGAACGCGTAATTTCTCCCAAACTAGCTACTACATGAGTTCCCAGGCCCCACTTCTCGTTACCTTTTTCGCTTACCTCGCGCTAATTCTCTACCTCGGCATCAAGGCCTACGGCCGGACCCATGATCTGGGTGATTACATCCTGGGCGGGAGAAAGCTCGGACCGTTAGTCACAGCCCTGAGTGTGGGAGCGTCTGATATGAGTGGATGGTTGTTGTTGGGATTACCCGGCGCAATCTACCTGTCAGGCATTAGCGAGGTATGGATAGGGATTGGCTTAACGGTTGGTGCCTATTTTAACTGGTTGTTTATTGCTAAACCTTTGCGTGTGTTTAGCCAGCACGCAAATAACTCGCTGACTCTGCCGGACTATTTTGAAAACAGATTTCAGGACCGTACGCGCTTGCTCCGCTCATTGTCGGCATTTGTAATTCTGTTGTTCTTCACGTTTTACACCGCATCAGGACTGGTCGGTGGCGCGATTTTATTTGAAAGCAGTTTCGGTCTGGATTACTCCGTGGCTTTGCTAACGGGCGGCTTGATCATCGTGGCTTATACCTTTATCGGTGGATTCCTGGCGGTAGCCTGGACCGATGCTATCCAAGCACTACTCATGTTAGCTGCATTGTTAATTGCTCCCATCGCAGTAATTCAAGGTGCTGGTGGAGCGGGGGAAGTGTGGAATGAACTGCAGACTATCGATCCCAACAACACAAACCTGTTAACCAACATGACTTTTTTAGGTTGGTTGTCATTAGTGGCCTGGGGTTTGGGTTACATGGGTCAACCACATATTTTGGCGCGCTTTATGGCGGCAGAAGATCCACAGAAACTGAAACCCGCAAGGCGGATGGCAATGACCTGGATGATCATTGTGCTGTTAGGATCCGTTTCAACTGGTATGGCGGGCATTGTTTACTTTGTTGACGCGCCGTTGAGCAATCCTGAAACCGTGTTTATTGCACTGAGTCAGAGTCTTTTTAACCCGTGGGTTGCTGGCATCATTACCGCTGCGATCTTGTCGGCGATCATGTCTACCATCGATTCGCAGTTATTAGTGTCATCAAGCGTGATCAGCGAGGACATCTATCGTCAGTTCATTAGGCCAGATGCTACGCAACAAGAATTGCTTCGAGTGAGTCGCGGTGCAGTAATAGTTATTGCAATTCTCGCCTTGGTTATCGCCAGCGACCGAGAAAGTCGGGTGCTGGATTTGGTGAGCTATGCGTGGGCTGGATTCGGCGCAGCATTCGGACCAGTAATTGTGTTCTCTTTATTTTGGCGCCGCATGACAGCGCTATCCGCATTAATAGGAATGCTGATTGGGGCTATCACAGTTGTTGTATGGTCGAATCTGAGTGGTGGGTTGTTCGATCTTTATGAAATTCTTCCCGGTTTCTTGTTTGCATCGATTGCAATTGTTGGCGTTAGCCTGATGCGCCCGGAAAGTAACTCTGAAACACTGTCAGAGTTTGATGCTGTCCAAGATCTTGTAGCAGCAAACTGAATAATAGAATTAAGTCATAGAATCGATTCAGATAAACAAGGAGCGCAGAGGTTCCGCGCTCCTTGTTTTTATTCCTCTAAGAACTAGTTTACTCGCGTAATAGTGACTTTGGCTGCTGGGTTGCGCCAGTCATAGTTAGCTGTGGACAGATCAGCGATGCCGTGAATGCCAGAGTGCACATGCACGAAACCTTCACCTTCGTCATTTGGGGACTCGCCGGCGCCACCACATACAGGGCCTGGAATATTAGCGCAGTCTTCATCGTTGGTTTCTGAACCGGCGTCATACACGATAGTTGTCAAAGTTGTGCTGCCAGCAGCAGGCAGTGGGTAGGCATTTACCGCAGTGAAACCATCATTGGTTGGGATGATCATTGCAATCACGGTCAACAGATCACCCGGGTTACCTTCAATCATGATTTCTTGAGTTTCACCTGGGCCGAGTAAGCCATCTCCGACGGCGATATCAGTTACCAATTCAGGGGCGCTTTCTAACAGAGCCATTGCCGGTGCCACGTCTCCGGATTCAGCAATGGTGGCGATTTCAGGTAGTGCAGGATCACCTACAACAAAGAAATTGCCTTCGGTATGGGTGGCAGCGAGTCGTGGGGTAAAGGTTTGACCCATCGTCGCATTGGTAATAGTCACCTGATAAGTATCAGCACTCACATTAGCTGCATGTAATGTGGACAAGGTAGCTAGAGTTGCTACGGCAGCAGCTTTTTTTACTTTTGATAACTTCATTCAAACAGTTCCCCTTTAACATTCAATTGGAATCAATACAGCGCCCTGACACTTAAGATGCCGTTCGCTAAAAGTAGAGAGCGCATTGAATTGAAAAATATTTCTAAAAATAAAAATATTTTTAAAGGTGAAATAGAAACGGATTTTGGGCGTTCTAATAGTTGTTGATAGTTATCAGCTGAATAGCTTAAGTCGGAGAATAGGGGAGGTGCATGCGTACATGAGGGATGCCATCTTCTAAATAGGCATCCGATTCAGTAACGAAATGTAAGCTTTGATAGAAAGGCTCTAGGTACTGCTGAGCGGATATAGTGACGCCTTGCTCTGGCCACTGTTGTCGGCAGTATGCTATTGACCGCTCCATCAAGATCCTGCCGATACCATCACGTCTTATCTTGGAGCTAGTCACTACTCGTCCGATGGAGCAGCAATCGTATTTAAGTCCAGGGGGAAGGAGTCTGGTATAGGCGAGCAGATTACCCTCAGCTTCGCCCAATACATGCCAGGCAGCTTGATCATCTCCGTCCGGATCTAAATATGCACACTCTTGTTCAACGATGAATACTTCTGATCGCAACTTCAGAATTGCATACAGCTCATCTTGTGTAAGGTCATAGAACGCCTTACAACGCCATGTAAGTTCTTCCATGTTTTTCGCTAGTACAGTCGAAGTCCACCGACGCCCTGTTTTTGTTCTAACACCATGTTCTCAACGTCTTGCAAGAGTTGCTTTGCGTCATAAACGATGCCGTCTTTAATGGTGTACTTGACGCCTCCTACTCGCTCGGGTTGCCGTGTCTCGTCATTTAAACGTACCGCGCCAGTGCCATACATGGTCTTGAAGTTTTGCAGGGGGTTCTCATCCAAAATGATTAGGTCGGCGAGTAATCCTTCGCGAATCACACCAAATTCAATGTCTACTCCTTTTGGATCATGCAAAGCCTGTGCACCATACATCGTTGCAGAGCGCACGACTTCAAGTGGGTGGAAACCCGCTTCCTGTAACAGTTCTAGTTCGAGTATTGTCCCAAACCCATAGAGTTGGTAAATAAAACCGGAATCTGAACCAACAGTGACTCTGCCGCCGCGGTTTTTGTAATCATTGATGAACTGCATCCAGACTCGGTAGAAATTGCGCCACTCGACTTCATCTTCAGTCGTCCAGTCAAACCAATAGGCACCGTGACTTACTCGGTTTGGGGTGTAGAAATCCCATTGAGTGGGTAGAGTATAGGTATCGTGCCATTCGGCATTTCTGGCTGCCGCCACATCCCGGCCAGCAGAATAAATTGTCATGGTTGGGTCGAGAGTAAAGTCCAACTCTAAAAACTTATCCAGCAAGTCCTCCCAACTTTCAGAGCCAGGTCCAGCAATGAGATCCCATTGCCTCGCCACTTGTCCAAAACGATGTTGCTCATTGTTGTAATCAAACTCGATAGGCCAGGGTTGAACATCATGGTCTTCGTACATTGATTCGAATAAGCCGTAAAAATGCGTCAGGGTATCCAATCCTAACTCTGCCGCGTCTTCTGCATTCATTTGTGCCACGCCCATTTGATCCAGATGAGCAGTTGTGCCTAATCCTAATTGTTTGGCTTCATCAATCAGTGCTTCCATGATGCGGGGGCGGTGGGCGCCAAGTTTTAGACCATCCGCACCTTTTTCTGCTGCATAGCGCACCCACTCACGAGCTTGCTCCGGAGTGCGGATATCAACGTCGGCATATTCCTCGCCTGACCCCATGCGTTGATAAACAAACATGCGGGGTGCAACGATTTCGTTGCTGGCACTGCGCTCTTTCTCAAGCATGGAAAACTCGAAATCCCCAAAAGGAACTCCTCGCACTGTAGTGATGCCATGACCTAACCAGAGCTTGTAAACATATTCCGCTCTTGGCGCTTTGGTCGCTCCGCCGGTATGGACATGCATGTCGTTAATGCCGGGCATGACATAAGAGCCATGGGCATCGATCTCTCGCGTCGCACCTTCCGGGCGTCGAGTTTCATCGATATCAAGTAATGGATAACCAACCGAGCGAATCTCAACTATGCGATTGTCTTCAATCACGATGTCCATCGGGCCTCTGGGCGGCGCTCCAGTGCCGTCGATGACAGTTGCTCCCCGGATAATCAATCGTTCAAATGGACCTTCACCTTCATCGGCTTGCCGGTCCGGTGCAGGAATCATGCGAGGAGCATCGTCTTGAGCTAAAGAGATAGGATTAGTTAACAAAGAGATGGCACTGAATGTGACAATCCCGAGAGTTTTAGCCATAAGCTTTGTTTTGTTTTTCATTGTTATTCCAATCCTTAATTAGGAGCCAAAACAGATTATGTTGAGGGGCTACAAAACGTAGGCCTCCAGTGTTTGCCATCGCTATTGGAAAATCAAGTGTCTCTCTAGATAACTAGATTACTCTCCAGGTGCGCTTCAGTGCTGATCGGCGGCGAAAAAAAACGATGTGTATAATCGATTGCTCTAAATGTGAGTGATAACAGCTGAGTATTTGAGTAAGAAACAAGAACGCAGAAAAAAGGAGAGAGTCGTGAAGAATTCCTTGATCATAAAAATTGCGGTAAGCATGACAAGCTTGGTATTGAGTATGGCTTCGTTTGGGCAATCGGCTCCGCGCCTGGACCAGGTTAGCTTGATTGACTTGAGCCATGCCTACGATGACTCCACCTTATTTTGGCCAACCTCACCAATTGCATTTGAGCATGAGGAATTAGCGTTTGGTCCTTCTGGTAATGGATATTTTTATTCTGCCTACACATTTGCGACTCCGGAGCATGGAGGAACCCATCTGGATGCACCTATTCACTTTGCCGAGGATGGCAGAACTGTCGGAGCACTAGACCTCGAGGAATTGTTCGCACCGGTATCGATAATAGACATAACAGATAAAGCAAACACGGATCGAAACTATCGCCTTCTGCCTTCCGATATCACTGCGTTTGAAAGTGAGTTCGGTGAAATTCAAGCCGACACTGCGGTACTGATTCGTACTGAATGGTCACGATATTGGCCTGATCCTGCGGCCTATCTGGGTGATGACACTCCAGGTGATGCAAGCAATCTTAGCTTTCCGGGTATAAGCGCGGCAGCCGCTCAGCTCCTGGTAGATAGGGGAGTTAATCTAATTGGAATCGATACCGCGTCCATTGATTATGGACCGACTGCTGATTTTCCAGTCCACGTGGTCTTGGCGACTAGCGAGGTAGCAGCATTGGAAAATCTGACTAACCTGGCAGACCTTCCGCAAACTGGAGCCTGGATTTTAGCCGCGCCTATGAAAATTGGAGAAGGGTCTGGGGCCCCTGCAAGAGTGATTGGCTTTGTGCCCAATGCTGGTAACTAGTCTGTATAGTAAAAGGACCAGTAGCCAGTAAACATTTCTTCCCATGAATAAATTCCGAATGGAACTTCAGCGTCAGGATTGGGATTAGTTGGATTTGACGCCGTGTTGTCCAGCGCGCCAGACACTTCAATGACGCTGCCAGCAGGTAAAGTAACCGGTTCACTTAATAAGTAGTGTGGCTGCCACCCATAGTTGTAGGCGGGCACGCTGAATATTTCCATGTCATCTCCGCCAGGCAACTTGGCCGAGAATTTCATTTTTTTGCCGCGATAATGCATGTGTGCACGAACCCCCAGCACAACTACTTCTCTATCGAATTGATAAGTAGAGCTCAGTTCGAAATTATTATCCTGGGCAGGCACAGTGAAATGAGATGCAACTACCTGGGTTAGTTTTTCATGAGCTGGTGGCGTGTCATGAAAGTAAAGACCGAGACTGGTTTGATCTACCGTAGATCGACCGTTAGTCACATAGTGAAATTGCATGGCTAGTTTATGTCCGGCGGGGATAAGAACGCCGGTATCAGCTGGGAACTCAACTGCTTCGATCTTCCCCGGTGCATAACCTTCCAAAAAACGTCGTGTTGCTAATTCGTTGTTTCGTTCAGGTCCCCAAAAGTCTTCATCGGGAGGAACCACATAAGTCATCAAATGATGTAATACCGATTCGTCACCAGCCTGGTATTGAACTGCACGCACCCATTTATCTTCATCAAAGGGCAATTCAACTGTGTGGAAGTCATAGTCCAATACACCTGTTGAAGCTACAGCAATCTCAGGTCCCTCGACTATGTAATCAGGCTCACCCAGTAACCACTGCTTGCGATTGGAAAAATCCAGCTCTTCCAATGGGTCGATTTCTCCTTCACCTCGAGGCGCACCGGCATCAATCCAGTGCACTACTGTTTGCAGATCTTCGGCAGACACGTATCTGGCATTTCTGGAGTGGGCCAAATAAGGATCAACTTGAGTAGGAGGCATGCGTTTGTTCAGTAGCACTTCTCTAATCATGGGAGACCAACCCATTACCATGATGTGACTGTCCATTGCGAATGGACCAACACCATCTTGTCGGTGGCACTCGGCACAATTCTCGATAATGATCGGGGCTACTTCGCTAGCGTAGTCTGGAGGCGAACTACTATGTTCATCACGAACAAGGTAATTCAATGCGCAATTTTCGATTGGCAAATTGACTGTATTTTCTACGCTGCCTTCGCTGATAAATTGACGTAGAACTGTTTCTAATTCGGAGCCTGCAGGGCCACGATACAGCAGTGATGAGCGAACGGGATCCAATGCCAATACTTCACCGGCATTCTGAATATTTAACGATTCAGAAACTAACTGACCTGCATCCTCTAATAAGGGAAGACTAGTGTTAATAGGATTCGCGGATTCCCTACCTCTGCCATAGGAATCGATTAAGACAAACGCAACTCCATTTCCGTCAGTTGAATCTGTTGAATTCCAGCGTTGGCTAATCTGTTGGAGAGACTCTATGTATTGAGCGTTGTCTTCGCAGGCTTCGTCGACACTCATGATTACCAGAGCATCACGGTGCAGGTAACGAGACAACTGATGAAACTCGCCCGCATAATCTAGCAGGGCAAAATCACCAACACGTTCAGGCGCGCCAAAGCTCACTGAAGTCGTGAGTATTGAATACAAGAAAACTGGGAAGAGCAGGGCGGTAGTTCTGCTGGATCGTACTTCTGAATCAAACATCGGCGGCATTTTAGCGGCAAGCGCGCTCCACTTCACCGAATTTTGGCCAAACAAGCGCGAATGGGAGTCCGCTAATCGTTTTTAGCGGGAATGAGAGCCCAAAATTCAATGACATTGCAGCATTTCCGGTCAATTCATAAAATATGCCCAGTTTTTGGATTTAGGTCGTAGTTCCGATGAAACCGATGAAAGAATTAAGGATAGCGATGTTGGCGCTAGTGTTAATGCTGTTGCCTGTGGTTGCGCATTCCCAACACACCCATGGCGTGCTATCTCCGTCGGTCACCTTTCCTCAAGACGATGCAGTCTTGCGTGACGCGCCTCGCATGATCACCATGAGCTTCCGAGTGGATGTGAGATTGCTAAAAATGGCCTTGTACACCGATGGTGGTGAATGGATAGACATTGGGTTCATATATAACCATTCGAAAGTCGATCACAATTTCGTAATGCCAATACCTGGCGAACTCCCACCAGCTGAATATTATGTCGCTGAATGGTCTGTCGTTGATGAGAGTCAACGTTTTCTCCGTGGTGAGTTTTTGTTTTCTTTCGGACCGGGCGCGATCCCCCCATCGGAAACTATCGAAGCTTCGTATGGCAGCACTGATAGCGAAAACCTTCCTTCTACGGGCGCTTACGCTGAACCTGTAAATTAGTCGATTTCTTCTTTTATTAGATCAGATGTCTTTCGGTCTTCACGCTTCACAGTGCGAAGGAAAATGCACCGTTTCAGGTCTATTTCGAAATCATGCTTGCGGCAGTGAGCTGGTTTGGAACCAGCAGCGTTAGATGTGGTATCTGCTATAGTCAATCAAAACACCCGTTCGGATGCGGGGAGAAAAGTGAGTAAAGAATGAATGAAATGAGCAACATGGAAGCCGAAGTCCGGGAATATTACGGAAAAGAGCTACAGAGCAGCGCAGACTTGAAAACTAATGTTTGCTGCACGGTAGTGGATTTCCCTGACAACATAAAAGCGGGCTTGTCCAATATCCATGAAGAGGTACTCACCAAGTACTACGGCTGTGGGTTAACTATTCCTACTCAAATAGATGGGCTGGATGTATTGGATCTGGGTAGCGGAACCGGTCGCGATTGCTACTTGTTGGCACAGCTGGTTGGTGAATCTGGATCGGTAACTGGCATCGATATGACAGATGAGCAATTAGAAGTCGCTAATCGTCATGTGGAATGGCACCGGGAAAAGTTCGGCTACAAAACCAGCAACGTAAAATTCGTAAAAGGAAATATTCAGGATCTTGCAGCTTCAAATATTGAATCTGATCAATTTGATGTCGTGGTTTCAAATTGCGTGGTCAATCTCGCGACAGACAAGCGCGCTGTTCTTGCGGAAGCCTACCGAGTCTTACGTGAAGGGGGAGAGTTTTACTTCTCAGATGTTTATTGCGACCGGAGATTGCCAGAGCATCTCGCTACGGATCGAGAGTTGTATGGAGAATGTCTGGGCGGTGCACTCTACTGGAACGATTTTCAAAATCTGGCCAAAGCCTGTGGTTTCAATGACCCTCGCATAGTTGAATCCCACAGAATTGGAATCGAAAGTGCCTCCGTGGCCAAAAAAGTGGAAGGTTATAAATTCTACTCGGTAACTTATCGACTGTTCAAAATTCCTGCCCTTGAACCAGCCTGTGAAGACTACGGTCAAGCAATCGAATACCTGGGTGGAGTGGAAGATCAAGAATTGCAGTTTGTACTCGACAATCACCACGTATTTGATCAGGGTAGAGTTGTTCCTGTCTGCGGAAACTCGCTGCTAATGTTGCAAGCATCACGCTACAAGCCATTCTTTAACTTTTACGGTGACTTCAGTAGGCATTTTGGAATATTCCCGGATTGTGGAGAGCAGATTCCATATTCTGAATCGATTGATGATGAAGTAGTGGAAAGCTCCGGTGGTTCTTGTTGCTAATGGACACTTCTGTAGACAAGTTGGATTTGAAAGACGTTACTCATGAGGCAAGTGTTGCTTCGGGTAAATTCGTCGATCCGAATCGTACCTTGGATGGTGATTTGCGTGCCTCAGTAGATCCTAGAAAACTGACGACACTGTGGATAAACACCGGCAGCCTGTGCAATCTAACCTGTGAAAACTGCTACATAGAGTCGAGTCCGACGAATGACCGTTTAGTCTATATTTCTCTGAAAGAAGTAGAAGCATTGCTCGACGAGATCGAGCAAGAAGACATGGGAACTGAAGAAATTGGTTTCACTGGTGGTGAGCCATTTCTCAATCCTGACATGCTGCCAATATTGGATCTTTGCCTGCAACGGGGATTCTCTGTTTTGGTGCTGACTAATGGCATGAAAACTTTACTGCGTGAACGATCTAAACTCGAAGCAATGCATGAGCAATATGGAGATGCTCTTAAACTTCGAATTTCTCTGGATCATTACGCAGAAGAAACTCATGCGTTAGAGCGGGGCAAGCGCTCCTGGAAACCGGCAATGCAATCACTGCGATGGCTGTCTGAAAAAGACATGTCTTTCGCCGTTGCAGGAAGAACAATGTGGAATGAAGATGAACAATCCATGCGGACCGGCTACAAAACTTTATTTGAATCAGAAAGTATCGCGCTGGATGCATCCAATCCTGAAGAGTTGATTCTGTTTCCTGAAATGGATGAATCTGCAGATGTGCCTGAGATAACTACTGATTGTTGGGGAATATTACAGCAAGATCCTGCTGACATGATGTGTGCCACTTCAAGAATGGTAGTTAAACATAAAGGTGATACTTCAATATCGGTACAAGCCTGTACCTTATTGCCATACGATCAGCGTTTTAATATGGGCTCGACACTCAAAGAGTCCTGGACAAGTATCAAACTTAATCACCCACACTGCGCAAAATTCTGCGTGCTGGGTGGTGGAAGTTGTTCGGCGTAAATTGTTCGGCGAAAATGTTTGGTGAAGTTTGGGGAAAGCGGGCTAGTTGTTTAAATCCAATCCTTTCTCGTAAGTATTATTCATTCGCGTTCTAGGCAATTTCAAATAGTAAGCAATCTTTAACAGCTGATTCAGAACAGCTTGTTTGAGCATCCCGTTTTGTTGAAATCGAATCGCAGAAGTTTCCGCAACTTCCATCAAGCGTACTGGTCGGCTTTTCTTGCGCAGCAATTTAGACAACTCGGTATCTTCGAATATTGGGACGTCGGGTATTAATGGCCCATCCTCGATTAGAGCCCGACTAAAGAATATGCAATGGTCCAGGTAAACGATGCCGCGCCGATCGCATCGAATGCGATTGGAATACCATGATGTGAATTTTAGTAGGGGATGTTCGGCGTCGAACTTATGGGTGAGACCGCCCCAAGCCTCATTGTTGCCACTGCAGGTTTCGTAGATTCGTTCCAAAGCGTTTGAGCCAACGATGCTGCGCGGATGATGCAACAATATCACTTCGCCACTACTTGCTTCGATGCCTTTGTTTAAACGTGCCGCTCTCGTGCTATTTGGTAGCTGTATTAATTTAACCGCTGATTGTTCGATTAACTGCAGCGAATCGTCAACACTGCCTCCGTCGACCACGATGACTTCCGCATCCGATAGCTTCGCCAAGTTTTGTAGGATTCGTGGCAGATAACCGCCGCGAGATTCATTGAAGGTTGGAAGAACAATACTGAGCATGCTTGCATCTAACTTTCGCACTGACTGATTAGTTTACCGTGACGTCAGGGTAAAAAGATCAACTAACTGAAGTTTTCTGTTCATGGCTGTGAACAAACTTATTTTATTTTGCTGGCTAATACTGATCCCTGGGGAGAGATAAAATTCATGTGTTCGATAAACCAGCTTGAGGAACTGACATGGAACTTTCAATCGTCTATCTGTCAGCCGCCGTCATGATCGGTTTGGCTGGCCTTGGTGCTGCCATTGGCGTGGGTGTGCTCGGAAGCAAGTACTTGGAAGGGGCTGCCCGACAGCCGGAGCTGGCCACTGAACTGCAGGGCCGTTTTTTCGTGGTAATGGGCACCGTCGATGTCATCCCGATGATCAGCCTAGCCCTCGGTTTATATCTCATTATCTCAATTGCGCCTGGTTCAGGCTGATAAGCGACGCCTTTGGGCCCGCTCCGGTGGGCCCGTTATTTTTGCTGCAATGAGTGTTTTCATTATTGATATAAAGCCGTAAATATTTACATATTGTTCACATATATGCCCTAATACCATCGTCATTCAGTTACATGCCGGAGACAGCCTATGAGCCGTTGGGAAGGATTTGAAGAACTGGTCAAAGTCGTGGAGGTCGGGAGTTTCTCCGGCGCCGCCCGTTCCATGGGTGTATCAAAGGGGCATGTCTCGCAACGAGTAAGCCAACTGGAAGATCGCCTGGGTACGCGCTTGTTGCACCGTACCACTCGCAAGCTCTCGCTGACCGAATTGGGCAATCTGTATTATCAGCGTTGCCGCCAGGTGGTCGAAGAGCTGGATGAAATCGAAACCGCAGTTACTCAGTTTCAGCAAAAAGCCACTGGCTTGTTGAAAATCAGCTCGCCGAATCTCTTGGGTGAAATGCAGTTGGTTCCAGCGGTCGCAGAGTTTGTTAAAGAACACACCGCTTTAGAAGTAGAACTTAATTTTTATAGTCGGAGGGTTGATCTCGTCGAGGATGGTTACGATATTGCGATTCAAGTGGGCAAACGCGAAGACATTAATGTCATAAATCGCGTTATTGCCAGTACGCGTTTTCAGCTAGTTGCCAGCCCGAAATTTCTCAATGACAACGGTTCACCCGGAGCTCCCCAGGATTTAAAGAGTCTGGATTGTTTGCAGTTTACCGAGTATGGCGTCAGCAAGCCGTGGCGATTTCGTCGGGAGAACGAAGATATAACGGTGCGCGGTAAGCGAGTCTGGCAAAGCAATAGTGGCCACTGTTTATTAGCGGCTGCCCGCGCAGGAATGGGGATCGCATACCTGCCTGACTATTATTTGGCGAATGATTTAAAAGAAAGGCACCTGATTCCAATTCTCGAAGAGTGGTGCACGGTAAACAGAGACATCGTGGCGATTTATCAACAGCGCCGACATCTAAGCGCCAAGGTGAAATTGTTTGTCGATTTCTTAGAGAAGCATTTTGGTGAAGCCAGACCGTGGTAACTTACTCTGCTTACATACTTTAACCCTTTGTGTTGGCCATACTCTGTAGCAAGAAAGAATCTCTTGCTGGATCGCTTCGAAGGGTTGTCTGACTCTTAACTTGAGCCTGAATGTTATAATCAAATTCGTGTCCCCATGGCACAACTGGATAGATCTCAATTCACTTACGAGCATTATCCAATCGTGTTGGCCAGCTCCCCTCGCTTACGCGCTTTAACCCTTTGTGTTGGCCAAACTCTGAAGCTTGAAAGAATCTCTTGCTTGATCTCTTCGAAGGTCAGTCTGCCTCTTAATTTGAACCTAAATGTTATAATCAAATTCGTGTCCCCATGGCACAACTGGATAGCGCGGCCCCCTCCTAAGGGGCAGGTTGCAGGTTCGACTCCTGCTGGGGACACCAACTCAATTATCTTACCAGCACTTACCTTTCGTGCTGGCCAAACTCTGCAGCTATAAATGAACTCTTGCTAGCTCCTGCCGAAGTGCTAGCCAGACTCAGTTGCCTGAAAGCATCTCTTGCTAGCTCTTGCCAAATTGCCAACCAAGTTCAACAGCCAGCACAGAAGCAGGAACGCAATGGGTGTAGTGGTGCAGCTAAATGATTATCGCAGCAATACGGCAGATATCGACGATGCCGTGGCGGATAGCTATGTGCCCATCGAATTTGCAGTTGGCTTGTCAGATCGCGAAAAATGCCTGCAAAAAATCGCTGACCATGGCATCGAATCAATTCATATCCGACGCCTCAAAAATGAGCCAGATTCGTTAATCTATTTGCTGAGTGTGAAAGATGCTCTTTGGCTCAATAAAAAAATATTAGAGCGCGAAGAACTGTCGGATGATGATATTGAAAAGCGTATCGATATCATTCAAATGCTGGAAAACCTTGATCTAAACTTGTTGGAAAACCTTTGGTCAGCTTTTACTAACCAACAAGACGTATCTGACTCAGTTTTCTGAGTACACCAATTCTTCTATTTGTAATTGCGCTGCATTGTCGCCTTCGAGTGATTGTTTCGCGTATTCAGTATTTACAATCGCCAGAGCTATTGATGGCGAGTCAGAAGGCGGTGCCGCACTGACAACTTCAATGGCTTGATCAGCTTCTCGCAATTTGGTCTGAGCCAGTTCGGTAGATAGGTCATCTCCACTGTGCACACGGTACAAGCGCTTTTTGGCTTTGCCCCGGTAATACATGCGCGCCACAACTTCTTGTCCTGTATAGCAGCCTTTTTCAAAGTCGACGATTCCGGAGATATCGTAGTTGAGCAGTTGCGGGGTAAATTCCTCTGACTGGTTCGCGTTTACGTGAGCGATGCCGGCTTCAATATCAGCACGTGTCCAATCCTCGATCGAACCGACTTCTTCCATAACATCGAGTCTAGTAAGTGCAGTCACGGCATCTTTTGAGTGACACCAAACTTCGAATCGAGCTCTATTTCCCGCTGGTCTTATTACCGAGAAATCATTGGTTGTGATTACGGAGTGCGGCTCAATCGGCAAATTATCAAATACTTCTTGTAGCGCGGCGTCCGCTTGTTCTCCTATTACGCCAAAAACCGCAGCTGGGCCGGGGACCTTTGCAAGATCTACTTTAGAAAATACGGCGTATCGTTGCAGAGTATTGAGAATCTTCTCGCCATTGCCTGCGGAAGTTTGTAGCAAGATGCTGTTGTTACTTAATAGCACTAGTCGAAAATCAGCTACCACTCTGCCTTTCAAGTTACATAGCGCACCAACTACACTGCGCTCTGCGCTGAGCTTCTGAACGTCACAGGTAACTTGGCCTTGAAGAAACTCAATTGCATCTGGTCCTTCGAAAGACACGTAGTCAAACAAACTGTGTGCTGAAAGAGAGCTGACTAGCATGAAGAATCCGATCCTGTACTTCGTTTTGGTTGGCTGGGCCAACCATTGTTGGGGTCACCTGTTCAGTGCCTATATGGTGACAGTGAAAGCGAATTGCAATAGCGCGCCGACAATGAGCCAGCGAGATGATTTGTGAGAAAACTGCAAGGCTTTCTCCGAACCTCTCTCCAAAGCTCTCGTTGCTATCAGGTACAATGGGATTATATGACCGAATTGAATAAGCAGAAAATATTTTGGCATAGCCGCCGCGGCATGCTTGAGCTTGATTTATTGTTAGTGCCGTTCACTACAGATGCTTTTGATCAGCTTACTGCCAAAGAACAATTGTTATATGTGGAGCTGCTTAGCTTTGAAGATCAAGAGCTATTCGGTTGGTTTCTTGAAAGGGCAGAGCCTCCTGACGAAAAGTTCAAACCTATAATTTCCAAGATTCTCGCGCACAACGAAAAGCGTCACTAGACTGTAATTACGGTTAGATTCAAATAATTGCGGTAGCGAGTTTCTCCCGTCCCATGACATTGCACCCCAGATTTTCTGTAACGCTGTTTGCGTTACTGTTGGCGCTGCATGGTATCGCTGTGGTCGCTGTTTTAGTGGCTGCAAGCAGCCAGCCGTGGTTGCTGGTAATCATGCTGGGAATTTGCGCCAGCTTACATAACGTCTTTCAACACTATGGGCCAGCGGGCAAATGGCGTTGGCATTGCTGCCAGCTTGGAGACTCAAAGAGTGTGTTGATGGCTGATGCTGGGAACTGTCATCGGGGGCCGCCAAAAGTGAGCTACTTTAGCGAGTTCTTAATCGTGCTGTACTTTGAATCTTCCAATTCCCAATCCTCCAATTCCCAATCCTCCACTTCCCAAATTTCCAAAGCCAACACCTTCGAATTCAATTGGCGTGATTGCTTAGGTCCGAAATCGAGTTTGATCATCTTGCCTGATTCACTAAGTTCGGCTCAGCAGAGTCAAATACGCAGCTATTTGCGCTTCAGGGAGTAAGGATGGTGTCTTTCGCGTCTGGGTTTTGCTCTGGAAAGTCCAGGGTAAAGTGAAGACCGCGACTTTCTTGTCTATTTAAGGCTGATCGAATGATTAATTCGGATACCAGGGCGAGATTTCGTAACTCCAGGTTATCGTTCGTTACTTTGTGTTTGATGTAATAGTCCCGAACTTCTTCTCGGATTAGTCCTATCCGACTGCTGGCGCGTTGCAGACGTTTGGTACTTCGCACAATGCCAACGAAGTCCCACATAAAGCGTCTGATTTCATCCCAATCGTGTGACACTAATACTTCATCGTCAGAATCTGTTACGCGGCTTTCATCCCAGTCTGCGATATGGTCGATCAACGGCGTATCGGAAATTTTTTCCTCGATACTCTGCGCTGCACCAAACGCTACAACAAAACATTCCAACAAGGAGTTACTCGCCATGCGATTCGCACCATGTAATCCGCTGAAACTGGTCTCGCCGATGGCATAAAGATTGGCAATGTCTGTTTCACCCCGTTCATTAATGATGACACCGCCGCATGTGTAGTGAGCGGCTGGTACAACCGGAATGCGATCCTGGGTGATATCTATCCCAAACTTTAAACAACGTTGGTAAATAGTAGGAAAGTGTTCTTTAACAAACTCATCTGGTTTGTGAGTAATGTTTAGGTAGACACAATCACAACCCAGGCGCTTCATTTCATGATCAATTGCCCGCGCTACGATATCTCGTGGCGCTAACTCACCGCGCGAGTCAAACCGCTGCATAAACCGTTCGCCGTTGGGCAGCTCTAACCAGGCACCTTCGCCCCGCAACGCTTCAGTGATTAAAAAAGACTTGGCATGGGGATGAAATAAACAGGTTGGGTGGAATTGATTGAATTCCATGTTGGCCACTCGGCAGCCAGCACGCCAGGCCATCGCGATGCCATCGCCACTCGCGCCATCCGGGTTAGTGGTGTAGAGATAAGCTTTGCTGGCGCCACCAGTTGCCAAAGCTGTGAATCGCGCCCGGATCACTTCTACCTTGTGGGATTGCTGATTTAAGACATAAACCCCAACACAGACGCGCTCTGACGCGTTCTGAGCGTTTTGTGTCACTAAATCAACAGCGGTACACCCTTCGAGCAATTCTATGTTTGGATGCTCCTCAGCGCGCTTACGCAAGGTTTCGAATACCGCCTTCCCGGTAGCATCAGTGGCATGGATGATGCGTCGATGGCTGTGGCCACCTTCTTGGGTGAGGTGCAATGAACTCAAAGTAGAGGAATCGGCCTGTTGCTCGCTGGACGTTGTGGACTTTTGTGCTGATTTGGTTGTGAAGGGGACTCCTTGCTCAACCAGCCAGCTGACAGCATGCGCGCTGTGAGCAACCATATGCTCAACAACGTTGCGATGGCAGAGTCCCACTCCTGCGGTCAAGGTGTCCTCGACGTGAGAATCAACGCTATCTGCATCATCCAAAACAGCAGCGATACCCCCTTGTGCATAGAAGGTTGCCCCTTCTTGCAGGTCACCTTTGCTCAATACGGTGACCCGGGCAAAGTCTGCACTGCGCAACGCCAAGGTAAGTCCAGCCGCGCCGCTGCCAATGATCAAAATGTCGGTCTCTCGTTCATTAGAGGCCGTAGATGCACTCATTGTTATCTTGTATCTCTTTGAAATTACTGACGAAAACTATTAGATAGCGCTGGTAGGGCTGGGACGTAATACGACCTCTTCGTTGCCTTTATTAAGACATTGTTACTGCCGTTGGGCCGCTATTAAAGTAGGAGTTGCTCCTTGCTTGTAGGTAGGAGTGCTAAAGTTGGCATAATTTTATAGTTTCCCAGAACTTTTGCACCCGAATGCTGTCTACCCCAACGAGCGGGCGCATTTGTTCCTGCCGGTGACTGAGACTTGCCGGGCAGGACTCT
Organism: uncultured Pseudohongiella sp.; assembly: GCA_965262465.1. Classification (GTDB taxonomy): domain Bacteria; phylum Pseudomonadota; class Gammaproteobacteria; order Pseudomonadales; family Pseudohongiellaceae; genus UBA9145. The sequence continues at coordinate 1,409,434 of OZ253535.1, forward strand.
CAGAACAATGGAATGGGGTTGAGGGAGAAGGAGCAAGTGTCAGAAGCGACGGACCAGCAGCTTGTGGACCGAGTCCTAGCTGGTGATAAAAACGCATTTAACCTTCTGGTACTTCGGTATCAGCATCGGGTTGCTGCGTTAATTAGTCGTTTCATCCATGATGCACAGGAAGTGGAGGACGTCAGCCAAGAGGCTTTTGTCAAAGCATATAGAGCACTCCCTCTATTTCGCGGTGACAGTGCTTTTTACACTTGGCTGTATCGTATTGCGGTAAATACCGCAAAGAATCATCTGGTTTCCCGCAGTCGACGACCACCGGCGAGTGATGTGGACGTGGACGAAGCAGAGCTCACGGATATGGGCGCTGTATTAAGGGATATCGAAAACCCGGAAGGCAGTTTGGCAACGGCGCATTTGAAGCAAGCAATTGTCGAAGCGATAGAAGATCTGCCAGAGGATTTACGGACTGCGTTTACTTTAAGAGAGTTTTCCGGTCTAAGTTATGAAGATATCACCGAAGTAATGGATTGCCCGGTGGGCACTGTGCGATCGCGGATTTTTAGAGCACGGGAAGCCATCGATAAAAAAATAAGAGATTTGCTTTAGTCGATACGCTGGATAGACCTTTAGAGAGCGAGGCTAAAAGCAGATAAACAAAACAGCCGATTTGAGTTATGAGAATCAGCTGGATCCAACTAGCTAGACTAAGTAATCAAGCAGTCAGCTGGACGAGAGATCGGGGCCAAATATGAGTGAATTTGAACAGGAAACACTTTCCGCACTATTAGATGGTGAAGCTGATGAGCTGGAACTGCGTCGCGTTTTAAAAGCGATGGAGTCCGATCCAGAGTTGGCGCAGCGTTGGGAGCGTTATCACCTGGCGCAGTCTGTACTGCATGATCGTGGTATCGGTGTTTCAAGCTCATTGTCCCAGAATGTTGCTGCAGCGATCGATGGGGAACCTGCACTCGCTAAATCCCCAAGTAACACGCCTTGGCAGCAACAACTATCTCGAATTGCTATAGCTGCCTGTGTGGCAGTGGTTGCTGTTGTGGCTTTACAACCAGACACCTCACAGCCCACCGCGCCAAATATCGTGCAAAACGACTCCTCAACTAGCTCCGAAGTAGCAACCGTGCCTACTAGCCTGGTGGCCGAATCCGCCGTAAATGCGGAACTGGACCCTGCCGCGCAAGAGCGTCTGCGAGAATACATCGAAGCAATGAGCTTTGATCCTGAAGAGCCAGTCCGTATGGAGCATATTCAGGATTCTCCTTTATTCCGCTTAGTAAACGAGTATCAAGCTCAGCCTTGATCTGTCGTTAGCGGAACTGAGCCTCCTCATTCTGAGGAAATCACCTGCTATTTCCCCATGCCTGGATGTTCGGCAGGGCGGCACTGCGGTGAGATTAACCCCGACATATGCTACATTAGCCGGCCGTCTTGTGGATTGGAGCTGGCATTAAGTCTTGATGATTTGTCCTCGATGTTTTCTATGATGCGATTTGTGAAAGAACACCCAATGTGGCGAACTGGCCGCAATCGAACCCAAGCGCTTGCTGTAGCGGTAAGTTGTTTATTGTTGAGCTATGCCTCGGTTTCCTCTGGTGCTGAACTGCCGGACTTTGCCACTCTGGTAGAAAAAAACGCACCCAGTATTGTCGAGATATCCACCACCAGGCGTGTGAATACCCGTTCACCTATCGCTGATGAAGAATTAGAAGAACTCCTACGACGATTGAATCCTGGTGACGACCCGGACTTACAAATAGAAGGCTTACCCGAGCAGCGTCAACGCGCAGCTGTGGGATCCGGATTTCTGATTTCAGAAGATGGTTATGTCATCACCAATAACCATGTTGTAGTTGAGGCGGATGAGATCCAAGTGACCTTAAACGATCGGCGAGTTTTCGAAGCCGAAGTTATCGGGCTGGATGAGCCATCAGATTTAGCATTATTAAAGCTCGATGCCAGTGATTTGCCTTTCGTTGAGTTTGGCGACTCAGACGTTTTACGAGTGGGCGAGTGGGTATTGGCTATTGGTTCACCTTTCGGGCTCGAGTTCTCAGCCGCCGCAGGCATTGTGAGCGCAAAAGGCCGCTCGGTGCCTGGTCGCAGTGCTTATAACTACATGTCGTTTATTCAAACTGATGTAGCAATCAACCAGGGTAATTCAGGTGGTCCACTGTTCAACCTGGATGGCGAAGTGATTGGCATCAATTCTCAGATTCTCAGCTCCACTGGCGGATCAAATGGAATCTCCTTTTCGATTCCGAGTAATGTTGCACTCAATGTTGTATCCCAGCTACGTGAAACTGGTTCAGTGAAGCGTGGCTTGCTCGGTGTTCGCATGCGAGAAGTGGATTATGCCTTAGCGGAAATCTTTGGCATGGATCGTCCACGCGGTGCGTTTGTCGATGAAGTACAACCAGGCAGTCCGGCTGCGGGGGGAGGCATATTGAATGAAGATATTATTCTCTCGTTCAATGGCCATGAAATTGAGTACTACACCGACCTGCCATTCTATGTCGGTCAGTACCGTCCTGACACTCAAGCTGATGTCGTGCTCTATCGAGATGGCAATCTCATCACTACAGAAGTGACGCTGGGCAGTTCGCCTACCAATATCGTTGCTAACTCCACTCCAGAGGTCGTTAGGGAGCGGTCGAATCCGCTTGGTTTTCGTGTCGCAGAACTGAGCGATGAGGCGCGACAAATCTCAGGCCTAGAAGGAGTGCGCATTGCCGAATTAAATTCTGGTCCGGGCTTAGAAGCTGGACTAAGAGAAGGTGACGTTATCGTTTCACTAAATCGGCAACCAGTAACCACGCCACAACAGTTTGCGCAAATTGCTAATGCACTGCCTGATTCAGGATTTGTGCCGATCCGAATCGTAAGAGAAGGTCAGGCTACAACCTTGGCGCTGGAATTAGCGCAATAAACCCAAGCTCGCCATGAAATCAGTTATTTCTTCGCAGGTAGCCGTGCGAGGCTCTGCCTTTCCTATCTCAGTTGCAGTAGACTTCGCGCCTGCAAATTGTGAGCCGTTTAACTTCACCTTCATAAAATAACTGAATTGATTAACTGTGACTGATCTAAGCCACATTCGAAATTTCTCTATCATTGCCCATATCGATCATGGCAAATCCACTTTGGCAGATCGATTTATTCAGCATTGTGGTGGATTGTCTGAGCGAGAAATGGATGAACAAATCCTCGACAGTTTAGATATAGAACGGGAGCGCGGCATCACGATTAAGGCGCAGTCTGTGACTCTGCACTATGACGCGCGAGATGGTCAGCGTTATCAATTGAATTTCATCGATACACCAGGGCATGTAGATTTTACCTATGAAGTGTCTCGCTCTTTAGCCGCATGCGAAGGTGCGTTGCTAGTCGTAGACGCCGGGCAGGGTGTTGAGGCGCAATCAGTTGCTACTTGCTACACAGCGATTGAACAAGGGCTGGAAGTTATTCCAGTGCTAAACAAGATGGATCTACCTCAAGCTGAACCCGATCGGGTGCGCATGGAAATCGAAGAGATAATCGGCATCGATGCAACGGAAGCGGTAGAGTGCAGCGCAAAAACAGGTTTGGGTGTAGAAGACATCCTGGAACAAATCATTGAAAAGGTTCCTCCTCCTACCGGCAATAGTGAAGAAGAATTGAAAGCCCTAATTATCGACTCATGGTTCGACAACTACCTGGGTGTAGTTTCCTTGGTACGAGTAATGCAGGGCACCTTGCGCAAAGGCGACAAGTTAATCGCTAAGACGATTGGCAAAGCACATGTAGTAGATAACATCGGAGTATTTACTCCCAAGCGAACTATTACCAATGAGTTAGCTGCAGGCGAAGTTGGATTTGTTGAAGCGGGTATTAAAGACATTCACGGTGCTCCAGTAGGCGATACTCTCACTTTGGCTAAAACACCAGATGTAGAACCTCTTGCTGGATTCCGAAAAATTCAACCTCAGGTCTTTGCCGGATTGTTTCCAGTTTCTTCTGATGACTTCGAAAGTTTTCGCGATGCACTGGAGAAACTAACCTTAAACGATGCGTCGTTGCACTACGAACCAGAAAATTCTGATGCACTGGGATTTGGTTTTCGTTGTGGTTTTCTCGGCATGCTGCACATGGAGATCATCCAGGAAAGACTCGAGCGTGAATACAATCTTTCTCTGATTACGACAGCACCCACGGTGGTGTATGAAGTTGAATTAGAAAGCGGTGAATTGCTCAACGTGGACAGCCCTTCGAATTTGCCACCGGTAAACAATATCGCTGAAATGCGGGAGCCGATCGTTCTCGCAAACATCTTGGTGCCGCAAGAACATCTTGGCAGTGTAATCACTCTTTGTGTCGAAAAGCGCGGCATTCAGAAAGACATGCAGTTCATCGGCAAACAAGTGTCATTGAATTATGAGTTGCCAATGAACGAAGTGGTGATGGACTTTTTCGATCGATTAAAGTCTGTTAGCCGCGGATACGCATCACTGGACTATCATTTCGTCCGGTTTGAACCTTCGAATTTGGTACGACTCGATGTGTTGATCAATGGCGACAGAGTTGATGCATTGGCGTTAATCGTGTTCCGTGATCATGCCCAGTCCAAGGGCAGGCTACTGGTCGAGAAAATGAAAGAGTTGATTCCACGTCAGCTGTATGATGTGGCGATTCAAGCGGCAATTGGCGGACAAATTATTGCCCGTTCCACCGTAAAGGCATTGCGCAAAAACGTAACAGCCAAATGCTACGGTGGCGATATAACTCGTAAGAAGAAGCTGTTGGAAAAACAGAAAGCCGGTAAGAAGCGTATGAAGAAAGTCGGGAATGTAGAAGTCCCGCAAGAAGCGTTTTTAGCAGTGTTGAAGGTAGATAGCTAATCGTGGATATCGATTTTTCATTAGTGTTGGTGTGCCTCGTCGCATTTTGCGGCGCGCTATGGTTATTGGACCACTTACTCATAAAGAAAGGTCGGGATGAGGCTGTCGCCGATTACGAACGCAATCGCCCTAAAGGCAAGACTGAAGAACAGATTCGCGAAGATTTAGAAGAATTGGCCCGTGAGCCAATAGTGATTGAATATGCGAAATCCTTCTTCCCTGTCCTGGCCATCGTATTAGTGCTCCGGTCGTTTCTGGTTGAGCCTTTCCAGATTCCTACTGGATCTATGATTCCATCATTACTGGTAGGCGATTTTGTCCTGGTGAACAAATACGCCTATGGTCTCCGCCTGCCTGTGGTGGGGACCAAGATATTGGATGTTGATGATCCTCAGCGGGGTGAGGTCATGGTATTTATCCATCCACAGGAGGGTAAGTACTACATTAAACGCGTGGTGGGTCTGCCGGGAGATACCGTGCGTTATGAGGACAAAAATCTCTACATAAATGGCGAATTGATCGATAAAGAGTATGTACGGGATATTTCGGTCGACACCCAGATCGGTGACCTGCCTGGTACGCTGTATACGGAAACGCTAGGTGGTATCGAGCACTCCACACAGCATATCAGCGGAGTAGGGAATCGAAGAACCCGCACCAACTGGGTAATTCCCGCCGGTCAGTACTTTATGATGGGGGATAACCGAGACAATAGTTTCGATAGCCGGGAATGGGGCACGGTGCCGGAAGAAAATATAGTGGGCAAAGCTATCGCCGTATGGATGCATAAGGATCCTGGATTAAATTTGCCTACTTTTGCCAATAACAAGTGGATAAACGAGTAATCGCGAAATAAGGGAAGTGTGACCGAATTGGCTGTCTTTCAAGACAGGAATTACTAAATTCGGCGCTTTAGGGCTAACGCATTGGACAACTACCTATCAGCGGCAGAAATCAGCGCGATAGTGTGGTTCAGAGAATTAAGCTAAAGGCTAGAGAGAGAAGGACCATGAAATCGCTAACTGTTAAATCACTGAATCGTCAGCAAGGGTTTTCTAAATCAGGACTACTCCTATTGGCGGTGTTAATTACTCTGTTTTTTACGGTTGGTCTAAAAGTAGGTCCTTTGTATGTGGATCATAATCTCATTACCGATGTTTGCCAGGAACTGATAGACAATGGTGAAGCCGACAACATGACCATATCCGATGTGCGAACTCGAGTATCCAACGCAATCAGAATAAACAATATTACGGGTTTCGATGTTTCAAATATCCGGATGCGCAAAGAGAATGGTGGTGCAATCATCACTATTGCCTATGAACGTCGCGTAAATCTGGTTGCCAATCTGGATGCCATAGCAGCATTCGATACCGTTCTGCAGTAAATGGCTGGTGATCTTGATCAGCTGCAGTCAACCTTAGACTACCAATTCAACGACCTTGAGTTAGTTCGTCAGGCACTCACCCATCGCAGTGCCGGTAAAAAAAACAACGAACGCTTGGAATTTCTTGGAGATGCCTTGCTCGACTATATAGTCGGGGAGTTACTATATGAGGCTTATCCTTCCGCTACGGAAGGAGACCTTACCCGTATGCGTGCCGCCATTGTGAACAAATCTGCTCTGGCATTGTTGGCATCTCAACTGTCGTTAGGAAACTATCTTTACCTGGGCGCTGGTGAAGCAAGCAGTGGTGGAAAACAGCGAGAATCCATTTTAGCGGATTCATTAGAGGCATTGATTGCGGCCGTTTATTTAGATGGGGATATTTTTCGTTGTAAGGAATTGGTGCAAAAACTTACCGCTGACTTGATTGCCAATCCAGAACAGCAACAACGCAAAGATTTCAAAACTCGATTGCAAGAATACCTGCAGGCTAAAGGCGAGAGCCTTCCTTCTTACGAAGTTATTCAAACAAGTGGACAGGCCCATGCCCAGGAATTTCTTGTCGAATGTCGCATCGGTCCGCTAGCGGCAGCTCAGCAGGGGAAGGGCGGAAGTAAACGTTCCGCTGAACAGTCCGCGGCAAAAGCTGTGCTACAACAACTTGGCGAGTTAAATCTGGATGAGTGAGAAAGAGTCTCAACAAGCGCAGGAGGAACATTGCGGTTATGTCGCCATTGTTGGTCGGCCGAATGTGGGGAAATCCACCTTACTCAACCATCTGCTAAAACAAAAAATCAGCATCACATCTCGTAAACCACAAACTACCCGACATCGCATCTTGGGTATCAATACCGTGGGTCAATATCAAACCCTATTCGTTGATACTCCGGGTATGCATCAAGATGAGCAGCGTCGGCTTAACAAGGTGATGAATGAGACTATTCTCACTACCTTGCATGATGTCGATGCGATCTTGTTCGTGGTAGAGCGCATGATCTTTAACGCTGGTGATGAACTGGTCTTGTCCCATTTACAAAAACTGCAAGTGCCAGTCATTCTGGTAATCAACAAAGTAGATTTGCTGCAAGACAAACCACAACTGCTACCCCATATCGAATCATTATCGAGTCGATATCAGTTCAAGGACATTGTGCCGGTCTCTGCTTTAGGCGGTCATAATTTGGAAGTGTTAGAAAACCTGGTTCATGCATGTTTGCCTAAAGGCGCTTTCTTGTTCCCTGAGGATCAGGTGACTGATCGTAGTTCTCGTTTCCTCGCTGCTGAACTAATTCGGGAGAAGGTAACGCGCCAACTTGGTGATGAACTTCCCTATGAAGTCACGGTAGAAATTGAGCAGTTTCAGCAAGAAGGCAAGGTGTTGCACATCCACGGACTAGTGCTGGTAGACAAGCCTGGGCAGAAAAAGATTTTGATTGGTAAAAACGGTGAACGTCTCAAGCGCATCGGCAGTTCAGCGCGGGAAGATATGGAGAGAGCGTTCGAAAGCAAAGTAATGCTAAATTTATGGGTGAAGGTAAAATCAGGTTGGGCTGATGACGAACGAGCCCTGCAAAGCCTCGGCTATGTTGAGACTTAAACGGATTCCCCCATGGATACTCGAGTTGCCCTGCAACCAGCCTATGTGCTGCACACCAGGCCATTTCAAAACACCAGCTTACTAGTCGACTTCTTCACTCTGGACTATGGCAGAGTGCGAGCGGTTGCCAAAGGCGCGCGCCGTGAAAAATCCCGCTACCGTTCTTTGTTGCAATTGTTTCAACCATTGCTGGTGTCGTATTCCGGCCGCTCTGAAGTTAAAACGCTCACTAATCTTGACTGTAACCTCGCGCCGATTCAGCTGCAGGGCAATAGAATGTTCAGCGGCTTGTATATGAATGAATTGCTCACTCGCTTGTTACATAACCAGGAAGAACACCGAGACCTCTACCGGGCTTATCAGGAAGCCCTGGTGAGGCTGCAGAGCGATGCAGACTTGGAAACATTATTGCGAGAGTTTGAGCTGCGCTTATTGGCTGAGTTGGGGTACGCAATAAACTTGGAAGAAGATTGCCGCTCCCACGAACCTATTCGTGAGGATCAGGATTATTCCTTTACCCCAGATGTTGGATTTCAATCTTCAAGCGCCCAGGATTCTGTCATCAAAGCAGAAGAATTATATCCCGGTGCACATCTGCTGGCGCTACGCCAATTAGATCTGGCAGAACCAGCAATCGCGAAGACCGCCAAGCGTTTGTTGCGCACCGCATTACTAGCCCATCTGGGTGAAAAACCATTGTATAGCCGTTCGCTGTTCGGTTAATCGCTTGCTTTTACGACTCCAGTAAACCATGTAGAATTTTGCGTCCCTGCGTAATTCTTCAGTAGTAGTACCCTGTGTCCTATCCCAGCATTGAAAATCAAATCGGTAATACGCCATTGGTGCGCTTGCAGCGCCTGCCTGGAAATTCTTCAAACACGGTTTTGGCCAAACTGGAAGGAGACAATCCAGCCGGCTCGGTGAAAGATCGTCCAGCCCATAACATGATTATGCAGGCGGAGCTTCGAGGAGATATTCAAACCGGTGACAGATTGATTGAAGCCACTAGTGGTAATACTGGAATTGCGCTAGCAATGGTCGCTGCGATGAAGGGCTATAAGATGACGCTTATCATGCCGGATAACCTTAGCAATGAGCGAAAAGCATCGATGTTGGCTTACGGTGCTGAATTAATTCTTGTCACTGAAGAAGAAGGCATGGAAGGAGCACGAGATCTAGCGCAAAGACTGGAACAGGAAGGAAAGGGCAAGGTGCTCGATCAATTTGCTAATCAAGATAATCCTAATGCGCACTACGTGCACACCGGTCCAGAGATCTGGCGTGATACAAAAGGAGAAGTGACCCACTTCGTGAGCTCTATGGGTACAACCGGCACAATCATGGGCGTGTCGCGGTATCTGAAAGAGCAAAACCCTGACGTTCAAATTATCGGCCTACAACCAAATGATGGTTCTCGAATTCCTGGGATAAGGCGCTGGCCTGAAGCCTACCTACCGAAAATTTTTGATCGATCTCGAGTCGATCGAATTATTGATATCGAGCAAACTGATGCGGAAAACACCATGCGAGCTTTAGCGCGGGAAGAAGGTATTTTTTGCGGAGTTTCCTCTGGCGGTTCGGTATGGGCTGCATTGCAACTCAACAAAGAGCTGGAAAATGCCACTATCGTCGCGATTATTTGTGACCGAGGCGATCGCTATCTTTCTACTGGCGTGTATGTAGATCCAACTGCCTAGCAATAATCCTTAGCAACATCGATCAATAGCCCTATGTCTCCCAGACGTCGCCGCCGTTCATTACCGCAAGAGCCTATCTCATTGGAGATTGAATCCTTAAGTCACGAAGGCAGGGGAGTTGCCCGTATTGATGGCAAAGTTGCGTTTGTAGATGGGGCATTGCCTGGTGAAAAAGTACTGGCTAAGTATGTACGTAAAAGGGGCAAGTTTGATGAACTGTCTGTCATAGAAGTTGAGCAAGCATCTCCAGATCGAGTTAGCTCAAATTGTGAGTATTTCGGTACTTGCGGTGGATGCTCACTAAGGCATGTGGATCCGCAAGCCCAAATCGCCTTTAAGGAAAACGTACTGTTAGAACAACTGCAGCACAGTGCGAATATCAATCTCGATCAAATAGAAATTCTGCCCAAAATCCTTAGTGATTCTCAGCACTATCGTCGTAAAGCGCGCCTTGCCGTTCGAATGGTGGCAAAAAAAGGTGGGGCATTAGTGGGTTTTAGAGAAAAGTATTCGACTTTTATCACCGACATGCATTTCTGTCAGGTGTTGAGCAGTGAAGTGGCAAAGCTCATTGCTCCGCTGCGAGAAATGATTACAAACCTCGCTGGTGGCGATCAAATTCCTCAGATAGAAGTGGCAGTTGGGGAGTCAGCTTCTGACCTGGATAGTTCAGGAGTAGTCGCTTTAATTTTTCGTCACCTGGCACCGCTTTCAGACTCCGATCACAATGCCTTGCTGAAATTTGCTGAATCCCATCAATGTGAACTCTATTTGCAGCCTGGCGGCCCTGACACCGTTCACAAGGTATTTCCTGATCAAGAAAAGAGATTGAGTTATTACTTGCCCGACAGTGAATTGCACCTACGCTTTCATCCGCAAGATTTCACTCAAGTTAATGCGGGTATCAATCGGCAAATCGTCAGTCGAGCGCTAGAGCAATTAGAACTGAAAGAATCCGACAAGGTACTCGATTTATTCTGCGGGTTGGGTAATTTCACTCTCCCCATTGCGCGCAAATGTGCACAGGTAACTGGAGTTGAAGGGAGTGAGGAAATGGTGCGACGCGGTTATGAGAATGCCGCAGTCAATGGAGTCACCAATGCCGAGTTCTATTGTGCTGATCTCACTAAAGCTGTTGATGCGAGTTGGTGGAGCGATTCATTCGATAAAGTGGTGTTGGATCCACCTCGATCAGGTGCGTTAGAAATTCTGCAAAGCGTAGTGAGAAGTAAACCGGAAAGAATCGTTTATATCTCTTGTAATCCCTCGACCCTCGCTAGAGATGCCGGGGAGCTAACAAAAGCAGGTTATAAATTGCTATCGGCGGGGGTTATGGATATGTTTCCTCACACAACCCACGTGGAATCAATGGCAGTGTTTTCTCGTCAGTAGACCCTGAATGGATTTTCTAAGCAGTGCTATTCAATAAAGACCCCAATGTCTGAATCAGATTCGAAAGCAATCACTCGACTGTTACAAATCATGAGCAATCTCAGGCATTCAGAATATGGTTGTCCTTGGGATCTTGAACAGTCTATTGAGTCGCTGGCGCCGTTTACCATTGAAGAGGTGTATGAAGTGGTTGATGCCATCGAACGCCAGGATATGGTTGATTTGGAAGACGAGTTGGGAGATTTGCTGTTTCAAGTCGTGTTTTACGCACAGCTCGCCAGTGAAAGCCGCATATTTAACTTCGATGACGTCGCCAGAACGGTAGGCAATAAACTTTTACGCCGCCATCCTCATGTATTTCCCGGCGGAGAGTTAGAGAATTTTGGCAATGAACAGGCTTTGAGCGCGCAAGAGGTTGAAGTCAATTGGGAAGCCATAAAAGAACAAGAGCGAGCTGAGAAAAAAGCGAAACGTAACTCAGAGAGTACGCCAGAACAACTGAGCCTCTTGGACGATGTACCAAGAGCGTTGCCAGCCTTGGAGCGAGCCAGAAAATTACAAAAAAGAGCAGCAAGCGTGGGATTTGATTGGGATGATCTAGCTCCTGTGTTAGCAAAGCTCAAAGAAGAAATCGCCGAATTGGAAGTGGCACTGTCGAATCAGTCCAAAAATGAAATTCATGCAGAATTCGGTGACGTCCTTTTTTCATTGGTCAATCTTGGTCGGCATATCGATGAAGAGCCCGAAATTGCCTTACGGTCTGCTAATTCAAGTTTTGAGCGGCGATTTCGCTGGATTGAATCTAGATTGGAACAACAAGGCAAAAGCTTGCAAAATGCATCCCTCGCAGAGATGGAAGAACTTTGGAATCAAGCCAAGCTCGAGCAAACTGCACAGAATTCATAGTTATTAATAGCCGCAGGGCACAATTAGTTAGGAGTTAATGATGCGAATCATCTTGTTGGGCGCGCCAGGTGCCGGAAAAGGTACCCAAGCTCAATTCATCACAGAGAGTTTTGGTATTCCACAAATATCCACTGGAGATATGTTGCGAGCCGCAGTAAAGGCACAAACGGAACTCGGTCAGCAGGTTGAGCAGGTGATGGCATCTGGTGGTCTGGTAACCGACGAAACGATTATTGCGCTGGTGAAAGAACGTATTACTGATGCTGATTGTGCAAATGGTTTTCTGTTTGATGGGTTTCCTCGCACTATTCCGCAAGCCGAAGCGCTCGTAACAGCGGATGTACCGATTGATGTTGTGTTAGAAATTCACGTGCCGGATGACGAAATCGTTAAACGTCTGAGTGGCAGGCGTGTGCATTTGGATTCTGGCCGCGTATATCACGTCGATTTCAATCCACCGAGCGTAGAAGGGCAGGATGATGAAACTGGTGAGCCACTGATTCAACGCGATGATGATAAAGAAGATACTGTAAGGAAGCGGTTAGCCGTGTATCACGAACAAACTGAACCACTAGTCGCTTTTTATAGCGAGCAACAAGCACAAGGCGGTGCAGTCAAAGTCATTAAAGTGAATGGCGTTGCTTCAGTAGATGAGATCAAAGAGGAAATATCCACAGCGCTTAGCTAATTATCCACAAAACAAAAATATTGCAAAAAAAAACCCGCAATTCAGTTGCGGGTTTTTTATTTGTATTGTGAAAAAGGTATTTTGCAGCGAGTTTTTTTACTTCAATGCGAAGTAACGCACACTAAAAAGCAAAAGTTGGCAAACATATTGCTAAACACTTAAGAAGTTTTAAACATAAAAAAAACCACTTAATGCGCAAAAATTTTGCAATTTAAAAACGTTTTTACAAAGTTTGTGCAAACTTTGTGCAGTTTTCATTCAATTTCATCTGTTTTTGCCTTCAAACACTCATCTAATTCTTAAAGTTTTTACTACAACAAGCGAAATAAGAGATGGATACCATTAATCTGTGGGTATCGTGCGCGTATTAAACAAAGATTTTTTTATTTAGTGCGTTTTATGTGACAGTTTGTTGTTTGCTAAATAAAAATTGTGATATGTTGCCGCCGAGCGGTGGATTGACGTCGAAATTAAGTGTTATTCGACATAAGCTCGGTACTAACTAGATAGTTATGGTGAAAGCCAAAAAAAAGTCCGCTGCTATAAAGAGTAAAAAGCGCGGAAAGAAAAAAGTAAGTGCCGCATTGTTAAATGCGCAGGCTGCAGTCGCAAAGTTAGAAAAGAAAGCGAAAGCCGCCGAAAAAACTTACAACGCAGCTGGCAAGAAAGCCGTTGCTGCGAAGAAAGCGGCAAGTATAAAGAAGACTGCTGCTAGTAAACGTGCAGCACAGAGTGCACAAAAAGGAAAACAAAAGGCAGCTGCGAAAGTTGCAGCGATTAAAGCAAGGATTCGAACGGCAAAAGCTAAGGCCAGAGCCGTTCAGTTAGCCGCTAAGGAAAAAGCCAGGAAACTGGCTGAAGCGGCGCAAGCGGAAAGGGATTTGCAGCGAGCAATAGCTGCCTTTACTGCTGAATGGAAAAGAAAAAGAGCCAAAGCAGATGCGGATAAAGCTGCTAGGCTAGCCCGAAAAGACGCCTTAAAGGCGCGAATTGCCGCTAAAAAGGCGGCAAAGAAAGAAAAAGAAGACGTTAAAAAGGCGGCCGAGAAAGCGAAAGCTGCGGCCAGGAAAGCGACTAAACGCAGCGCTGAGAAGAAAAACAAGAAAAAGCGCAAAAAGCCGGTTAAGGCTACGGGCAATAAGAAAGTTAAAGGACCATCTTCACGGAAGAAGATGCGTAAAAAGAAGGGTGCAACTACACGAAGGTGATCAGCTGGCAAAAGGATGTCGGTTGTAGCTGGTTTTTTTCGTTAGGGGCAAACAAAGCAGTAGTACTCTGTTATGTAACTTTGACACTAGGTAGCGAGGTCGAAAATGGCTAAAAAAGCAAAGAAGAAAGTTGCAAAGAAAAAGGCGGCGAAAAAGAAAGTAACCGCTAGAAAGAAAAAAGTAGCAGTTAAAAAGAAGGTTGCTAAGAAAAGAGTAGTAAAGAAAAAAGCAGCCAAGAAAAAAGCGGCTAAGCGGAAAGCACCTGCTCGCAGAAAAGCGAAGAAGAAGGTAGCTAAGAAGAAAGCCAAAAAGAAAGTAGCTAAGAAGAAGGCCAAGAAGAAGGCGGCGAAGAAAAAGCCAGCCAAGCGGAAGGCCAAGAAAAAGGTAGCTAAGAAAAAAGCTAAGAAGAAGGCAGCAAAGCGTAGACCAGCTAAGAAGAAAGCTGCCAAGAAGAAGGCCAAGAAAAAGGCCAAAAAGAAGGTAAAACGCAGAGCAGCCGCTAAAAAAGCTGCTAAGCGTAAAGTAGCCAAGCGCAAGCCAGCCAAAAAGAAGGCGGCTAAAAAGAAAGCTAAGAAGAAGGTAGCTAAGCGTAAGGCAACTAAGAAGAAAGCCAAGAAGAAGGCAGCTAAGCGTAAAGCGCCAGCTCGCAAGAAAAAAGCCGCTAAGAAAAAGGCCAAGAAGAAAGTAGCCAAGCGGAAAGCAGCGAAGCGCAGACCGGCTAAGAAAAAAGCTGCTAAGAAGAAGGCCAAGAAGAAGGCAGCTAAGAAAAAGCCAGCCAAGCGGAAGGCCAAGAAAAAGGTAGCTAAGAAAAAAGCTAAGAAGAAGGCTGCAAAGCGCAGACCAGCTAAGAAAAAAGCTGCCAAGAAGAAGGCCAAGAAAAAGGCCAAAAAGAAGGTAAAACGCAGAGCAGCCGCTAAAAAAGCTGCTAAGCGTAAAGTAGCTAAGCGCAAGCCAGCCAAAAAGAAGGCGGCTAAAAAGAAGGCTAAGAAGAAGGTAGCCAAGCGTAAGGCAACTAAGAAGAAAGCCAAGAAAAAGGCAGCCAAGCGCAAAGCACCAGCGCGCAAGAAAAAGGCAGCCAAAAAGAAGGCTAAAAAGAAAGTAGCCAAGCGGAAAGCTAAGCGTAAGGCACCGGCTCGCAAGAAGAAAGCGGCCAAGAAAAAAGCTAAGCGCAAAGCTCCAGCCCGCAAAAAGGCAGCTAAGAGAAAGACTACGCGTAAGAAGGCAAAGAAAAAGCGTTAAACGCTGATTCGAAACCTAAAAACGCAAGTCTTAAACAAGCCTAAGAACTGCTGACTACGTTGTATCTGTGGTCAGCAGGGGTATACACTTCGCACCTAAAGAATCCCCCTTGAGCTATTCAAGGGGGATTTTTCTATTCCTGATATTTCTGAACTCAAGCTGGAAACGACTGCGATATGGCAACGATCTTAGCCATAGATACATCGAGTAGTGTGGCTGCTGCTGGACTTTTGGTGCGCGGCAATACATTTGCTGCTGAAACCAATGTTGAGCGACATGGTGCGCAACAAGTGTTAGGTCTGGTAGATGAAGTTTTGTCTCAGGCGACGGTATCCCTTGATCAGGTTGACCTAATAGTCGCCCTAAACGGGCCGGGATCATTCACTGGATTAAGGATTGGCATCGGTGCCGCCCAAGGACTAAGCGCAGCGCTTTCAATTCCTACTCTTGCTGTTTCAACTCTGGCATTCAATGCCTGGCGAGCAGCCGATTCAGCTGAATCCAAAAACATTATTGCAGTATTACAGGCTAGAGAGGATGAAATCTATTTCGGTGCTTACTCCGTGGCTGCCGCTGAAGGTTATGAGCTCATTGGCCAAGAACAAGTAGGGCAAATTGATGAGCTGAGTTTTAGTGAAGTTAACTCAATCGACTGCGCGAACTGGGGAGTAATTGGAGACGGAAAAGCAAACATCGAGTCTCTTGGCACCCACATTCACGCATCCATTCATCCACTGAATCTCCCGAATACGGAATTAGTCACTGACCTTTGTCGCCTTGGTGAGCTCATGCAGAGCAAAAATAACTTGCCAGATGAGATTCTTTTGCCGAATTATGTAAAAGAACAAATGGATTACAGTTAATCACCATACCAGCCGTGGAACTCACTTACTTCCAGTCCACAATTCTTGCATTCGTCCAGGGCCTGACAGAATTCTTGCCCATCTCCTCTTCGGCCCATCTAATTCTCCCTAGAGTATTCTTCGACTGGCCAGAGCAAGGCGTGGCGTTCGATGTCATGGTCCATCTTGGCAGTTTAGCTGCTGTATTGTGGTACTTCCGCCAGGACATTTATCAACTGTTTAGTGCTTGGTGTTGGAGCTTTAAGCAAATCGCTAAACAGGAGTTCGAATGGAGTGGCGCTTCTTCAGCACATCCTCAAGAGCGGCATGCCATCCTCGCCTGGTTATTAATATTGGCGACTATTCCTGCAGGATTGGTGGGATTGCTGTGGCAGGATCAAATAGTGGAATTTGGTCGAAATGGCACCGTGATCGCCATAAGCTCAATCGTATTCGGATTGATTCTATTCGGGGCTGACTATTTTGGGCAGAAACAAAAAACGCTAGACAGTATAGGCTGGCAAGCAGCACTAGCGGTTGGTGTTGCACAAGTGTTTGCTTTGATTCCTGGAACGTCTCGCTCTGGCGTAACTATGTCCGCCGCTTTGTTGCTAGGGTTTGATCGCGTGGCTGCTACCCGTTTCTCTTTTCTCTTAGCGATCCCAATTATCGCAGCCAGTAGTGCGCTTGAAATAGGTATCTTGTTTAATCTTGGTGCGAGTGGCGAGCTTTGGATGCAATTGCTAACTGCTTTGTTAACAGCAGGCATTGTCGCTTACATGTGCATCCACTGGTTTCTCAAATTAATTGCGCAACTTGGATTTCTGCCTTTTGTCATTTACCGAATCATTCTTGGTATCGCAATACTCGCAATGGGTGTTGCTTGATCAAGGAGCTGTCTCAGACTATAGCGATACTGCAAAATGGCGCGGTCCCGAGTGATGAGGAGAAGAGCCTTTCCTCAATCCTGCAGTTGGAGTTTATTACCCAGGAACAGCTAGACAGTCAATCGAAGCGAATTCTCCCTAACAACACTTCAGAACTGGGTCCTCAGTTTGTCTTGAATTATGGGCCTGATGGACTGTCTCTAAATGGTCTGCAGAAAGAAAATCGCGGCAGATTGTTGATTGATTTCGATAGCCAGCAAATGCGCAGGCGACGCAGTGAACCATTACGCATCCACCAATTTGGCAAGGCAGTTGGCCTCAATAAGCGTTCTGAACTAAGAATTCTTGATGCTACAGCTGGGTTTGCTACTGATGCTGTTCTGCTTGCAGCAGCTGGCTGTCAGGTCACCGCCTATGAGCGTTCTGCATTAGTATTTTGTTTATTGCAGGATGCGATCAACCGGATGCGTAATGCCAGTGGAGCGTTGCCAAGCTTTCTGGAGAGATTAGAGATTCAGCATCTCGATTTTTTAGAGGGCGATATCGAAAAAGATAGCTACGATGTCGTGTATTTAGATCCGATGTTCCCAGCCAGCAACAAGGGAGCAAAGAGCAAGAAGGGTATGCAATTCTTACAACAACTCTTGGACCAACCGGATAACGAATTGGCGATGTTGCAGCGGGCCTTGTTGATTGCTGATGAAAGGGTAGTGGTAAAACGAGGGCGACTGTCACCTTGTCTTGGTGAGAGCGAGCCAGATTTGCAGTTTAAGGGTAAAAGTAATCGGTACGATGTGTATTTTGCCAAGCAATAGTTTTAAAGCATGGCATGCATAATCGCTTCGTATACCCTTGAGATATCTTCCAGGTCCTGAATTCGAACTTTTTCGTTTGGCTTGTGAATTGACTCATTACAAGGGCCAAACTCAACAACCTCTGTTCCCAGCTTAGCGATGAAGCGACCATCAGAAGTGCCGCCACCGGTGGAGTGCTCAGGTTGCACGCTAGTGATGTCAGCGATGGCTGTCGTTGCCTCGCTGATTAACTTTCCACCTTCCGTCAGGAAAGGTTCCCCCGATAGATGCCAATCCAGTTCATAACTCAAGTCAGAGTCATCCAGTGTTTTCTCAACCCGTGCTTGAATTTCATCTGCA
Source organism: uncultured Pseudohongiella sp. (assembly GCA_965262465.1). GTDB lineage: Bacteria > Pseudomonadota > Gammaproteobacteria > Pseudomonadales > Pseudohongiellaceae > UBA9145. Next base: position 1,427,317 of record OZ253535.1, read on the forward strand.
GTGAGTTCGGTGGAGTAGCGCAGGTTGAATTCCACCAACATGGTTTCGGGGATGACATTGTTTGCTCCCACACCGGCATGGATATTTGAAATTTGGAAACTAGTTGGAGGGAAAGGAGAGTCGCCAGTATCCCAAGCAGTGGAGGTTAGTTGGTGCAGAGGAGCCAAGGCTTTGTGAATAGGGTTATCGGCCCGCTGCCAGTAAGCAATGTGCCCTCCAATGCCTTTCACGGTGAGAGTTCCACTCAGTGAACCTCGTCTGCCAATGCGCAGAGTATCTCCAAGCGAATCAGCGCAGCTTGGTTCGCCTACCACGCAATATTCAATGTGCCTTCCAATCTCTAGAAAGTGGTCGATTACTTTGCGTGTACCGTCTACCGCACGTCCTTCTTCATCACTAGTGATAAGGAAAGCCAGACTGCCAGTTAATGTAGGCTGTGATGCCAGGAATCGCTCTGCTGCAGTTATCATTGCAGCCAGGCTGCCTTTCATATCGGCTGCACCGCGACCATATAGGTAGCCATCTTTCTCAGTCGGTTGAAATGGTTCCGTATTCCAATCGGTGAGCGGGCCTGCCGGTACAACATCTGTATGACCGGCGAACGCCAAGACCGGTGATTGATCTCCTAGACGAGCCCAGAAATTCTTCACATCGCCATAGGGTAAATGTTCAATCGTAAATCCCAGCTTCTCCAAACGCTGCGCCAAGACATCCTGACATCCTCCATCCACAGGGGTTACTGAAGGAATCTCAATAAGCTGTTTGGTTAAGTCTAGAGTTGCTGACATTGTCTTTCCGAAATAGTCCGGCTGATTAAACCCACTAGTTATGGCTGTGTAATTCTTCGTTCAAGCTAATGCTGTTCTTGGTTGGCACTGCTTCAACCGCACCACTCAATGAATTGCGCCGATACAATAGATCTGGAGTCTCTGAAAGTTCTGCCGCCTTAACAGTTTTACTCAGGCTACCATCAGCACTGAGAACATTGATTTTAGTGCCGCCTGTTACGTACAAGCCAGCTTCCACAATGCACCCATCAGGTAGTGGGAATCCAATGCCAGCATTGGCACCGATTAAACAATTCTTGCCAACCGAGATAATTGCCGTGCCGCCGCCTGACAACGTACCCATGGTGCTGCAACCACCGCCCAGGTCACTATTCTCATTTACCACGACTCCAGCACTGATGCGACCTTCTACCATCGCGGTACCTAGTGTTCCCGCATTGAAGTTTACAAATCCTTCATGCATTACTGTGGTGCCTTCACCGATGTGAGCACCTAATCTTATCCGGGCAGTATCTGCAATTCGTACGCCAGAAGGCACAACATAGCTTGTCATTTTCGGAAACTTATCGACTGAAATAACATCCAACACGGTTCCAGCCAGTCGAGCAGCCAGTTGTCGAGCTGGGAGATCTGCCAAATCGATCGCGCCCTGATTGGTCCATGCGATATTTTTTAACACGCCAAACAAACCATCCAGGTTTATGCCATGGGGTTTAACCAATCGATGGGAAAGTAAATGCAGTTTTAAAAATGCTTCCGGAATGGATGCCGGAGCAACATCTTTGAACGCGATGCAGCATATAACAGGTTGAGAACCTTCAGTGCAGCGAGTTAGTTGCTCAGCCCACTCATTTTCACCAGCGCTTGAAAGCTCTGCAGCAAGAAGCTCAACCTGTTTAGGATCAAGCTCTGACCATGCACTATCACCAGATAAACCCAGAGCATTTGCGATTATCTCTATCGCTTTCGCAGACGGATTTAATCTTGGAGCAGGGTAATAAGCTTCAATTACCTCGCCTTGAGAATTTTTTGTCGCCAATCCGATGGCGGCGCTATGAATACTAGAATCTGGCATGAGCTGAGAGTTTCCTTAATCGGTAAGAGTTGATCGCCATTCCGTTTCATCAAATCCGATCAACCAAGATTTGTTTGTGTTCAAAATAGGGCGCTTAATCAGCGACGGATTCTCGACCATAAGTTTAGCAGCGGAGGTCGGTGTTAAATTCTCTTTTACGCTATCGGGAAGCTTTCGCCATGTTGTCCCGCGACGGTTAATTGCTGAATCCATGCCAAATTGTTTTAGCAAAGTTTTAGCGAGTTTTTCTTCACAACCGGCTTTCTTATAGTCGTGAAAATCATAAGCAATATCCTGCTGATCTAACCATTTACGCACCCGTTTTATGGTGTCGCAGTTGTTTATGCCATAAAGAATAGTCATAGATTTTGATTTTCAAACCCGCAAGCTCAAGCCGACAAGCGATCTTCCAGTTCCTGTTTTATTTCAGTTTGTAAGCGTTCCCGCAAATCATCATCGTCAATCGGCTTGCCTGACTGATCAGTAATGAAAAACAAATCTTCAATGCGTTCGCCCAGAGTTGTGATTCGTGCATCCTGCAAACTAACCTGGTTTCTGGCGAAGACTTTGCCAACGCTGGCGAGTATACCCGGTTGATCAGCACAATTTAGCTCCAACGTAGAGTAGGGCTTATCAACAGACTTAAGAAAACTAGTTTCGATGGGTTTGCTGAAGTATTTAGATTTTCTGCTTCTGCGAACTCTGGTTGGTGAAATCGGTTTGTTCCCACTCTGCAGTGTGCGATTTAGTTCAGACTGAATTTCACTGAGTCGTTTAGGGTTGTTACCCACCGGTCTTCCGCCTACATCCAAGACCGTATAGGTATCCATGCAATAGTCATTAGCCGATGTAAAAATTCTGGCTCCATGAATGTTCAGCCCAAGCTTCTCAAACGCGGCAGCGCTATTGGCAAAGAGAAAGTCGGTATTCTTGGTGTAGATGAATATCTGGGTAGCTCCTTCGTTGGCCGCGTCGAACTCGATGTCCCTAATAGACACCAGGGGGCCATCTTCATCGAAATCTGCAATTGCTTGGGTATGCCATACGATGTTCGCCATGGATTCTCTAACGAAATACTCTTCAGCAGCATTTTCCCAGATGGATTCGATCTTCTGTTGGTTCAACCCAAGTTCCAACAGGGCCTGCTTGGCGCTCTCTTTTTTATCAGCAATTCTTTCTTCGCGATTTACTGTATTTTCCAATCCGCGTCGGAATGCCCGACTCGTATTGAGATAGAGCTGAGTCATTAATGCAGCGCGCCAGCTATTCCACAGCTCTGGATTGGTCGCACGAATGTCAGCGACTGTCATGGCGTAGAGGTAGTCCAGATGAAGTTTATCGCCCATCAACTCGGCAAATTCCTGAACCACATCAGGATCGTTAATATCTTTACGTTGAGCGGTCATCGACATCAATAAATGCTTGTCGACCATCCATACAACGAGTTTCGTATCCCAATCACTAAGTCGATGCCGGCGGCAAAATTGCTCGGCATCAACCTTACCCAACTCAGAGTGGTCACCACCTCTACCTTTGGCGATGTCATGATAAAGCCCGGCAATATAAAGCAGCTCAAGCTTGGGAATGTTGCGGGCAATTTTTGCCGCAACTGGAAATTCCTCGATCGCTTCTTCACGCAGAAAACGTCGCATGTTTTCCACTACCTGCAAAGTATGCGCGTCCACTGTATAGATATGGAACAAATCATGTTGCATCTGGCCAGCGATCTGACCGAATTCCGGTAGATAGCGACCTAAAATTCCGTACCGCGCCATGCGCCGAAGTTGAAACGCCATCTTGTGGGGTGAGCGCAACAATTCCATAAACAGTGAAACATTGCGGATATCTTCGCGATAATCATCGTCAATTAATCTGCGATTGTCTCGAATTAGACGAATGGTTGATGCGCGTATGCCTTCGATGTCCGGGTTTTGCGCCATCAGCACAAAAATTTCTATTAGTGCACTGGGATTGCGTTCAAATACATTGGCGTCAATGACTTCGATGTAGTCGTTCCGAATCTGGAAGCGGTTGTTCAGTGGTCTAATCTTGTCTTTTTCGCCTTCCCGTAAGATCACCTCATCCAGATGCTGCAGCAACACATCATTTAGCTCTCGCAGGTTCGCCACCGCGCGATAGTACTGCTGCATGAGCTTCTCAACACCGAGTGATTTGCTGTCATCTTCATAGCCGAACAGTCTGGCGAGCTCTCGCTGCTTATCGAATAGCAATCGGTCTTCGCATCTTCCTTCCAGATAATGCAAACCATAGCGGAGCTTCCAAAGAAATTGCTGCCCCTTGTTGATCATCGCTTCTTCGGATGGTTTTAAGAATCCGAGTTCCACCAAATCTGCGAATGATTTCGCGCCGAAATGTCGCCGGGTTACCCAGGCGATGGTTTGTATATCACGCAAACCTCCTGGCGAGGTTTTAACATTAGGCTCGAGTGCATAATCAACGTCGTGATATTTGTCATGCCGTTCGATTTGTTCATCTAGTTTGGCGCGGAGGAACTTCTTGCTCGGCCAAACTCGTTTGTGGCTCGTTAAGGCGATCATTTTTTCATGCAGGTCATCTGGGCCAACCAGAGTTCGAGACTCCATGAGCGCCGTTGCCACCGTGATGTCCTTCAGTGCTTCCTGCTTGCATTGCTTAATCGACCGCACACTTTGCCCCGGTTCGAGACCGATATCCCACAGCAGGGTGAGGAACGCGCTGATGTACTCGCGATACTTCGTATGCCGACTCTTGCGAGTCAGAATTAACAAGTCGATGTCAGAGTGGGGTAGCAATTCACCACGGCCATAACCGCCCACTGCAACTAAACTGATGTCATTTGGGTTTGGCCAATCTTGTCGCTCCCAAGCGATGCGCAGCACTTCGTCCACCACCCATGCTCTGCCTCGCACAATTTCAGTGATATTGAGATTTTGCTTATAGCGCGCGTCGAGAATGGCTGTAGTTTGTTGCAGCGCGGCGCGGAGTAACGGCACTGGGGTAGGGGCGGATTGAATGGATTCCCGTAGCGCTGCGACATCCAATAATTGTTCGCTCTCTACAGATGAATGCTCAACTGCAGCTTCGGCTATAGAGAGTGTATCGAAACTCACAATGTTTCATCTGAGCGCAGAGTGAGAATGTCACAACCGTCAGCAGTCACCGCCAGGGTGTGTTCCCATTGTGCGGAAAGACGACGGTCTTTTGTTGTCACCGTCCAGCCGTCTTTTTTCGATAGCTTGGTATACCGAGTCCCGGCATTAAGCATGGGTTCGATTGTGAAAGTCATACCCTCGACTACTTTGGTTCCTGTGTTGGGACGTCCGTAGTGCAGCACTTGAGGTTCTTCGTGGAAGATTTTGCCGATGCCGTGACCGCAATACTCCCGAACGATGGAGTAATTGTTGGCTTCTCCATGTTGTTGAATCACATGACCGATATCTCCCAGTGTGACTCCGGGTTTAACTATATCGATCGCCTTGTATAGGCATTCCTGAGTGATGCGAATGAGCCGCTTGGCATGATCCGGGGTATCACCTACGCAAAACATCTTGCTGGTGTCGCCGTGGTATCCGTCCTTAATTACCGTAACATCGATATTAATGATGTCGCCCGCCTTGAGGATCTTGCCGTCACTGGGAATGCCGTGACAAATAACATGATTCACTGAAGTACAAATAGACTTGGGAAATCCGTTGTAGTTTAGCGGCGCTGGAATCGCGTTTTGTTCTTCTACTATATAGCGGTGACAGATCCGATCGAGTTCTCCCGTACTAACTCCAGGCTGTACGTGGGGACCGATCATTTCTAATACTTCGGCGGCTAGGCGGCCGGCAACCCGCATTTTGTCTAGGTCTTCGGCGCTTTTGATATGGATACTCATGCTTGCGGGGGTTCGAATCTACTGCTGGTTTCTGGAAAGCGGGGTATTTTAAAGCAGAGCAGGGCCCAGATACAGCGTGGTTAGCGGGATAGAGGGCACAAGAATAGCCAAATTCTTTCGGAAATCAGCGGATTATGGTATAAAGCGCCCCGCTCGACAGGCCTACTGGGTCTTTTGAGCGAAAATATTATTTAACGTCGCACATACACCGACACATGTGTTCTGGGTGCCCAATGATCGTCATGTCAGCGGGTTGAGCCATGGGGTGTATGGAGGCCTAACCCAAAAGGTAACAACATGACTGTAAGCATGAAAGAAATGCTCCGTGCAGGAGTGCATTTCGGGCACCAGTGTCGCTACTGGAACCCTAAAATGGAGCCATACATCTTTGGCGCCAGAAACAAGATCCATATCATCAATTTGGAACACACCGTTCCAGCTCTCAACTCTGCCCTCGATCAGGTCACTGACCTGGCTGACAAGAAGAAGAAAATTCTATTTGTCGGTACTAAGCGCGCAGCCGCTAAGATCGTACGCGAGCAAGCTGAAAGAGCAGGTATGCCTTACGTTAACCATCGCTGGTTAGGTGGCATGCTGACGAACTACAAAACTATTCGTGGTTCTATAAAGAAGCTCAAAGAGTTAGAAACCCAAGAACAAGATGGCACTTTTAGCCGCCTCACCAAGAAAGAAGCATTAATGCTGTCTCGCGCTAAGGAAAAGCTTGAGCGCAGTATTGGTGGTATCAAAGACATGGGCGGATTGCCAGATGCGTTATTTGTGATTGATGTTGAGCATGAACGCATTGCTGTGACTGAAGCAAACAGTCTCAAGATTCCAGTGATTGGTGTTGTCGATACAAACAGTGATCCCGATGGCGTGGATTATGTAATCCCTGGAAACGATGACGCGATTAGAGCGATTCAGTTGTATGCCGCATCAGTAGCTGATGCCTGCATTGAAGGCACTAAGCGTAGCGGACCTGCCGGCGGAGACAGCGAATTCGTTGAAATCGATGACGATGTTGCTGAACCAGCACCGGCCGAAGAGGCGGAACCAGCAGTAGCAGCGGCAGAAGACGCAGTTGCTGAGGAAGCGCCTGAAGAGGAAGCAGCTCCAGTAGAAGCAGCAGAGGAAGCGACAGAAGAAGCTGAAGCTCCAGCAGATGCGGAAGCAGAGCCTGCGGAATCGGAAGAGAAGGCAGCCGCTCCAGCCAAGAAAAAAGCAGCTGCTAAGAAAAAGGCGCCTGCCAAGAAAAAAGCACCAGCTAAGAAGAAGGCTGCTGCTAAAAAGAAGGCACCCGCAAAGAAAAAGGCACCAGCAAAGAAGAAAGCTGCTGCCAAGAGTGACGATAGCTAAATTTCTAGCTCTTCATTCTAAAGTAAGTGAAAGCGGCGGTTCTAAAGGGCTGACCTGAGAATAGTCGCTTTCACTACAAAATTTTTAATCGCACTAGATTGTTCGGGCCTGCCTTTTGTATTGCTCAAATTGAGCAATAGACATGGCGTCGAATTGCGCGATGACACATACACAAGCGCAAGAGCAGTCAGCTCTTGTTAGAAATTATGAGGCACTAAAGATGGCAAACATTACTGCTAGCATGGTTAAGGAGCTGCGTGAGCGCACAGGCCTTGGCATGATGGATTGTAAGAAGGCGCTGGCAGAAGCTGGCGGCGATATGGATAAAGCAATTGAAGACCTGCGTAAAGCCAGTGGTCTGAAAGCTGCTAAAAAAGCGAGCCGCGTTGCAGCGGAAGGCGTTGTGATGACGCGCATTGCGGAAGAAGGCAACTACGGTGTGATGGTCGAAGTTAACAGTGAAACTGACTTCGTTGCCCGTGATGACAATTTCCTGCAATTCGCAGAGCAAACTGTTGATGCTGCGTTCACCAATAAGGAGGCGGATGTTCCAGCTATTTTAGACAATGGTCTGGAAGATGCCCGCCAGGCACTAGTGCAAAAAATTGGTGAAAACATCAATTTGCGCAGAGTATCTCGGGTAGAGTTGGAAGGCGGTACTGCGGGTGTTGTTGAAAGCTACATTCACAACAACAAGATTGGTGTTTTGATCGCCTTACAAGGTGGTAATGAAACACTAGCGAGAGATGTTGCGATGCATGTTGCAGCGGTCAATCCAATGGTGGTTCGAGCTGAAGACATCCCGGAAGATGTGTTGGCAAAAGAAGCTGATATTTATGCGGCCCAAGCGAAGGAAAGTGGCAAGCCTGAAGAAATCGTCAATAAGATGATTGAAGGTCGGTTGCGCAAGTACAAAGAAGAAGTCAGCCTATTGGATCAGGCGTTTGTTAAAGACCCTGATACTAAAGTGGGTGCACTGCTGAAAGATGCTGATGCTGATGTAATTAGCTATGTCAGATTTGAAGTTGGCGAAGGTATAGAAAAGGAAGAAGAAGACTTCGCTGCTGAAGTTGCTGCACAACTCGGAAACTAAACTCTCTCCAGGAATTCAACATGCCCAGCAACGAGCGTAGATACAATCGAATCTTGTTGAAACTGTCAGGTGAAGCACTGACAGGAGATGCGGATTTCGGCATTGATCCCAAAGTGCTAGATCGCATGGCGGTCGAAGTTGGGCAGTTGGTTGGATTGGGCGTGCAAGTAGGGATGGTTATCGGTGGCGGTAACTTGTTTCGAGGCGCGTTGTTGCATGCGGCAGGCATGGAGCGAGTTACAGGCGACCACATGGGTATGCTCGCAACGGTGATGAATGCCTTAGCGATGCGAGACGCACTGGAAAGAGCCAATATTCCAACTCGTGTCATGTCAGCGATTCAAATGAGCGGGGTAGTTGAGCACTATGATCGGCGCACGGCAATCCGTCATCTTAACGCCGGCGATGTAGTGATATTTTCCGCCGGAACAGGAAATCCATTCTTCACTACTGATTCCGCCGCTTGTTTACGTGGCATCGAAATAGACGCGGACTTGATATTGAAAGCCACCCGCGTTGATGGTGTGTATTCAGCAGATCCAGAAAAGAATCCAGACGCAGAAAAGTTCGAGACATTAACTTACGACGACGTCATTCAGAAAAATCTTGGTGTTATGGATCTCACAGCAATTTGCTTAAGTCGAGATCATTCCATTCCAATCAAAGTTTTCAATATGACTCGGCCGGGTGCTTTGCTGGACAACGTGATGGGTAAACCTGACGGCACGCTTATAGAATAAGCGGACAGTTACTACCTGTGTTACATGCTAGTTAATTAAGGCGAGAAACGAGGCAACCAACATGATTGATGAAATAACTGCAGATGCCGAAGAACGAATGCAAAAGACTCTTGCCTCTTTAGAAGATGCATTTAAGCGAATCCGCACCGGTAGGGCGCACCCATCTCTGCTAGATAGTGTGCAAGTCTCTTATTACGGCTCAGACACACCACTAAATCAGTTGGCGAATGTCACGGTAGAAGAAGGTCGTTCCCTGGTTATATCTCCATGGGAAAAACCATTAATTGGTGAAATTGAAAAAGCCATCCTCAAATCAGACTTGGGGCTTAATCCATCAAACAATGGCGATACGATTCGAGTGCCAATGCCTCCGTTGACCGAAGAAACTCGACGCGAGTTTACTAAGCAAGCTAAACAAGAAGCAGAAAACGCTCGAGTGGCAATTCGAAATATTCGGCGCGATGCTAATTCTGACTTTAAAGATCTAGAGAAAGAAAAAGAAATCTCAGAAGATGATCAACGTCGGGCGGAAGATAATGTGCAGAAACTTACCGACAAATATATTGCGGAAGTAGAAGCTGCCTACCAAACGAAAGAAGAAGATTTGTTGTCATTCTGAACAATGACAGCTGATCCTGCATCCGTTCCGCAACATATTGCCATCATCATGGATGGCAATAATCGCTGGGCTCAAGCAAAAGGTCTTCCTACAAAAACTGGCCATCGTCACGGCGCCGAGGCTGCCCGAGAGATCGTTAACTCTTGCGTGCGTCGCAACATTCCCTATTTAACTCTATTCGCTTTTAGTAGCGAGAACTGGCTGCGTCCTGCAACCGAAGTTCAGTCACTGATGGCGCTCTTTCTCATGGTTTTAAAACGCCATGAAATCAATCAGTTACACAAAAACAACGTACGGCTCAAATTCATTGGCAAGCGCTCTGGTTTCTCGCCGAAGCTACTTAAGAACATGGAAGAAGTAGAGGCGCTCACTGCAAACAATTCAGGCACAACAGTCATAGTAGCGGCTGACTATGGTGGCCGTTGGGATATGAGTGAAGCTGCTAGGCAACTGGCAGAAAAAGTAGCAGCCGGTGAGATGAGTAGCGATGCAATCGATGTTGATGCATTTAATGCGCATACCAGTTTGGCAGATTATCCGGACCCAGATCTTTGTATTCGGACTGGAGGTGAGCATCGGGTAAGTAATTTTTTGTTGTGGCAGTTTGCTTACACTGAGCTCTACTTCAGTGACTGCTTTTGGCCTGATTTCGATGACCAGGAACTACAGAAAGCCCTGGATGATTACGCTAACCGGCAGCGGCGCTTTGGCGGCCACGAAGATCGGGTAATCCAAGATGATTGAAGGTTTAAAACTTCGAGTCGTGACCGCGGTTATTTTGCTGCTGGCTCTCATCGCGGTGACAACCCAATTATCGCCATATATGTTTGCCATGCTTATGGCGGTTATCGTGTTGATCGCCAGTTGGGAGTGGGCTGGCTTGATAGGTTTGGATACGTCTAAATCACGCATTAGTTATCAATCAACTATTGCCCTAATGCTGATGGGTGCTTTCTTCTTGATAGAAGTGAGACCTGGCGCCACTACCATCGATGCCGTTCGATCAAGCATGATTTTACTCTTGGGTTTGCTGTGGTGGATTGTTGCTTTCTTTATGTTGCTTGGATATCCCGCAAACACCGCTCTTTGGAGTGATAAATCAAGAATTGGGTTAATGGGAATTTTAACGCTAGTGCCAACTTGGGTTGGCATCGTGCTGTTGAAGTATTTGGCACCAGCTGGATACCTGGTGCTTGGACTAGTGATCCTGGTGGCAGCAGTTGATGTTGGGGCGTATTTCGCAGGGACTTATCTCGGCAAGCGCAAATTAGCACCGCAGTTGAGTCCAAAAAAATCCTGGGAAGGTGTCTGGGGTGGAGTTGGAACCTGCCTGGCGATTGGGGTGTTATTTATCTGGCTATTTAATCGCTACCTAAGTGCATTGAGTACTTGGCAAGTGTTAGTCCTGCTAGGTCTTTGTCTGGTGATTTCCTGTCTTGCAGTAGTAGGTGACTTGCTGGAAAGCATGCTCAAGCGCAATTCCAAAGTGAAGGACAGTGGTCAACTTCTGCCTGGCCACGGCGGAGTACTTGACCGAGTAGATGGCTTGGTCGCCGTAACGCCAGCATATGTATTAACGCTGATGCTCACCTTGTTCGAGTTGGAATAAGCACAATGAGCAAACGCAATCTAACAATCCTGGGTTCCACAGGTTCGGTCGGCTGTAGCACCTTAGAAGTTGCAAAGCTGGATGATGACATCAATGTTTTTGCGCTCAGCGCGAACAGCAATAGCCAATTGTTAGTTGAGCAGTGCGTTGAACATAAACCGCAGCTCGCAGTGATTGCCGATGAATCCCTTTACATCCTTACTAAAGAAGCACTCGCTGATGCGGGTTGTGAGACTGAATTGTTGGCAGGCTCGGAATCACTCGATGTTATCGCTTCCCATGCTGAAGTAGACCTAGTGATGGCAGCAATTGTCGGTGGGGCAGGATTGGAATCGAGTTTGGCAGCAGTCGCCTCGGCCAAGCAATTACTATTAGCCAATAAAGAATCACTGGTCATGTCTGGCCAATTGTTTATGGATACCGCGCGGGCCAATTCTGCCCAGATTTTGCCTATCGATAGTGAACACAATGCAGTGTTCCAGTGTTTGCCTGACGAAGAGGTTGCCAATACAACAGTAAGCAAGATTACCCTCACGGCATCAGGTGGGCCGTTTTTAAATTTACCGATGCCCGATTTTTCAGCCATCACACCAGAACAAGCCTGCAAACATCCGCGCTGGTCGATGGGGAGAAAGATTTCCGTCGATTCGGCAACCATGATGAATAAGGGGTTGGAAGTTATTGAGGCCAGCTATCTGTTTAATCTGGCCTCTGACAAAATCGACGTGCTGGTACACCCGCAAAGCATTGTTCATTCCCTGGTGCACTATGTCGATGGATCTGTGCTGGCTCAAATGGCAAACACTGATATGCGGGTTCCGATCGCTTATGGACTGGCTTTTCCAGCACGCATGAAATCCGGGGTAGCAGATCTCGATTTAGCCGCCATAGCAAATCTGCAATTTTTGCCGCCTGATGTGAATCGGTTTCCCTGCCTCCGGTTGGGTAGAGAGGCGGTGGAGCAGGGCGAGAGTGCACCAATAGTGCTCAATGCGGCCAATGAAGTGGCTGTGCAGGCGTTTTTGGACAATATGATTCCTTTTACCCGGATTCCCCTCATTATTGAGGAGGTGTTGTCGAAAACACCTTGTGAATCGCCGCAAAGTCTCGCTATTATTCGAGAAGTCGACAAACAGGCAAGAATTCTTGCTAAAGAACTGATTTTAAAGGATTAACTAGGTAGGTTTAGAGCGGGAATAAACAGCTCCCGTCAAAACCCAGTGGAACAGCAAAGTGCTTGAATTTGTAATCAGCATCATCGCCTTAATCGTAACCTTGGGCATCCTCGTGACCATCCATGAGTTTGGTCATTTTTGGGTGGCACGACGCTGTGGGGTGAAAGTACTCCGCTTCTCAATTGGCTTCGGTAAAGCAGCGAAATCCTGGATCGGAAAAGACGGGGTCGAATATGTAATCGCTCCGATTCCACTGGGTGGCTATGTAAAGATGCTTGGCCAAGAAGATACCTTCGTCGCGGATGGCGGCGACGTGCCCAGCAGCCAACGTCACCTTTCTTTTGCCTATAAACCACTGTGGCAGCGCATGGCTATCGTAGCCGCGGGTCCTATTGCGAATTTTCTACTCGCTATCTTCGTTTATTGGCTCATCAATATTGCCTATGGCGTGAATGGCATCGCGCCAGTTATTAGCGGGATCGTGGAAGATTCACCTGCTGAAATTGCTGGCCTAAGAGAAGGCGACCAAATACTCGCTGTTGATGGTGAAGAAACCATTATCTGGCAACAAGTCACCTTGCAAATGCTTTCCAGACTCGGCGAGTCCGGCGACTTAGTCCTCACAATCGATCCGATTGAGTCGAGCACCCAACGGGAAGTCATAATCCCAATTGAAGGATGGATGGGCGGAGATACTGCGCCAGATCCTGTATCTAATTTGGGGATCGTACAATTTGAGATTCCAGCGATCATTGCTGGAGTAGTGCCCGGTGGTGCTGCCGAGGCAAGCGGAATTCAGGCTGGCGATGAAGTGGTCAGCGTAAATGGCCGCGCCATTCGGGGCTGGACCCATTGGGTAGAGGTGATCCGGGCCAATCCGGAACTCTCTTTAGAAGTTGTAGTCCAACGGGGTGGGTCAAATACTGGAATAGAACTAACACCAGAAACGGCGGTGCTGGATGATGGGTCGGTTATCGGCAGCATCGGCGCTTACGTGCAAGAGACACGATTGTCGGAAATAGTGCCGGCTGAATATCAGCGCGAGATTCGGTATAGTCCGCTCGCCGCGATTCAGCCCGCCCTGCAAGAGACTTGGGATAAATCGGTCTTTGTTCTAGATTCAGTTAAGAAAATGTTGGTCGGTCTGATTTCGGTTAAGAATATCAATGGACCGATAACAATAGCGCAAGTAGCGGGGGAAACAGCGACATACGGACTTGATGTCTATTTGGGATTCTTGGCATTGCTAAGCATTTCTTTGGGTGTGCTTAATTTGTTGCCGATTCCAGTTTTAGATGGCGGACATCTGTTGTACTACATGATTGAAGCTGTCATTCGACGTCCTGTACCAGAACGCATACAAGCCTGGGGTCTACAACTAGGTCTGCTGATTATTTCTGGCATCATGGTACTTGCAATCTACAACGACGTAAGTCGCTTACTTTAATAAATTAGAACAGCCCGCCACGTTATAACTAAGAAGTATTAATGAAAAAACTAGTTATTGTATTGCTGGTCGTGTCCGGGTTTGTGCTGCCTGCAACACTTCGCGCCCAAAGTTTTACTATCGCCGATATTATCGTTGACGGTTATCAGCGAATTTCCCCGGGCATTATCTATAACTTACTCCCAGTCGGTATTGGTGATCCGGTAGAACAAAACACGCCGGCGGAAATCATTCGCGCGTTGGTAGAGTCCGAATACTTCGATGAAATTGAAGTCTCGCAAGAAGGCAACATCCTGGTCATCACAGTTTTGGAACGACCTTCAGTTGCAGAAATTACTATTGAAGGAAATAGCGTACTCGAAACGGAAGACATTCTGGACAATATGGCTACGGCAGATATTGCAGAAGGCCAAATTTTCACTAGAGCTGCGTTAGAAGCTATTCAGCAAGGTATTCAAGAAGTCTACTCATCCCGTGGACGTTACGGTGCTGCTGTTGATGTAACGGTTGAAGACTTACCCCGCAATCGGGTAGCTATCAATTTAGATATTAACGAAGGCGAAGAATCCCGCATTCGACACATCAACATCGTCGGCAATGAAACCTTTGAAGAAGAAGACTTGTTAGGCTTGTTCGAGTTAGGTACTAAACCCTGGTACATGTTTCTAAGTCGTAAAGACAGATACTCCAGAGAACAATTTTCAGGAGATTTGGAGCGACTCGAATCTTTTTATCTCGACAATGGCTATGTAGAGTTTTCAATTGACTCCACACCAATCTCTATCACGCCAGATAGAAAAGAAGTGTATATCACCATTAATGTCACTGAAGGTGATCAATACGCAGTAAGTAATGTAGATCTTGCTGGTGATCTGGTCGACGCGGAAGCATTGTTGCGCGCCGCCATCTTTGTACAACCAGGTCAAATATATTCCCAGAGTCTTGTAACTGGCACAGAAGAAATCATGGTGCAATTTCTGGGTAATCTTGGCTATGCGTTTGCCGAGGCAACTGGTGTGCCTGAGATCAATGAAGAAGATCAAACAGTAGAGGTGACATTCTTTATCGAGCCAGGTAATCGCACCTATGTAAACCGCATCAATTTCAGTGGCAATGTTTCAACAGCAGATGACGTATTGCGACGAGAAATGCGTCAGCTAGAAAGTGCCCCGGCATCCAGTTTGCAAATTGAACAATCGAAAGTGCGACTCGAAAGACTCGGATTTTTTGAAACGGTTGAAGTCGAAACTGAAGAAGTACCGGGCACCGAAGATCAGATCGATGTGAACTATGATGTGTTAGAGCAAAACTTTGGCGCCGTTAGTTTTCAGGTTGGTACCGGTGGTGGCGGTAACTTTTTTATTAGCTCAAACCTGCAAGCACAAAACTTTTTAGGAACCGGACGGGCGATCGGTGTTGGTATCAATAGAAGTCGATTCCAAAAAGGATTGAATTTTAGTTACACAGATCCGTACTACACGCCCGATGGTGTGAGTAGGGGTTTCAATATCTACGCACAAGAAATCGACTCACCCTTTAACGTTGCCAACTTTAATACGTCGTCATTTGGTGGGACCGTGAACTTCAGCTATCCACTGAGTGAGATTCAGGTATTAGGGTTTAGTCTTGGCTATACCCACACTGAACTTGGTACTGGTATTGGTTCGGTGCAGGAAATTGTGTCGAGTCCACAATTGATTAATGGTGTGGACCGCTTTGTGATTGAACCTGCGAATACCAATCCATTCGAAAGCCCAGTGCGAGATGCTGTGCTTGGAAATGTTGCTGATTTGAGACCCGATCAATTGCAAATGAATCCTGAGCCGGGATTCGTTGATAAGTTCGGAGATACGTTCGATGACTTCAGTATCACAGCAAACTGGTTCCGCAACACCCTCAATAGGGGTCAGTTGGCAAACGACGGTGCATTGCACAGTATCGGTTTGCAAGTAACCCTTCCTGGCAGTGACCTGGAGTACGCCCGACTCACTTACAACAATGAAATGTATTTTCCGATCACCGCAGATCGGCGCTGGGTTGTTCGGTTCCAGACTAACCTGGGTTATGGATTCGGTTACGGTGACGATGGTGAGCTACCATTCTTCAATAATTACTTTGCTGGTGGATTAATTGCCGGCGGTGGTCGGGTCAGGGGGTTTGAGGAGAACAGCCTTGGACCAGAAAGTACTGCAGGTGCACGCTATCTGACGGAAGGGCCGATTAGCCTGTTGCGAGATGAGAACGGTGAAATCATCACGGACCCCAATGGTTTTGCTCAGCTGAGCGGAGAATTTGGCTATCAAACCACTCCATTGCTGGATTCCAGTGGCAACCCTGTCTTAGATGCAAACGGCAATCCAGACGTGGCCTTGGCGGTCCAGAATTTCTTCCTTGATAGGGATTTTGACAGTTTCGGTGGTAACATACTCACCACGGCATCTTTGGAGCTGATTTTCCCGGTACCTTTCGTACCGAACCAAAACCAGGTAAGGGCGTCTTTCTTTTTGGACGCGGGAAATGTTTTCTCGTCAAATTGCACAGAAAGAAGGCGATTGGTCAAAAACTGTTCTGATTTCGATTTAGGCGAAATCAGATATTCGGCAGGGGTTTCGGTAACCTACCTGTCGCCATTTGGCCCATTAACTTTTTACCTCGCGGCGCCATTTGGCCAAGATGGGGATGACACCAAGACCTTCGATTTTACCGTGGGCACTGGTTTCTAAGAATTACCTGGCTTAAGCCGAAATAGAATTTGTTGGTTTTGATGGAATTAATCAGAACCAGAGTATTGATGGAATTAGTTGGAGAGTAAGAGTGAAAACATTAAGAAGCTTAGTTGCTTGCTTAAGCTTGGTTTTATTTGCGCAAACAGCGGTTGCTCAGGACACGAAGATCGGAGTCCTGAACCCATTGCAGGCATTATTTAATTCTGATGCTGCGCGTATTGTGCAGGAAGAGTTAGAGCAAGAGTTTAGTGTAGACGAAGCTAGAGCAACCGAGTTAACGGAACAGCTGCAAGCATTACAGGAAGAGTATCAACAAAATGAAGCTGTAATGACTGAAGATGAAATTCGTCGTATGAATTCTAATGCGCAGGACCTGCAGGTTCAGTTGCAATTGATTCAAGAGCGAGTTCAGCAAGCACTGCAACAAAAGAATCAAGAGTTCCTCGCAAACATGCAAGACGAACTTGCTGCTGCAGTAACTGATGTTGTTGCGGAAGGTGGTTACGATCTGATTTTAAATTCGGAAAGCACGCCATTCTTTTCACCTGTGCTAGATATCACAGCTCGGGTAACAGCTAAGTTGAACGAAAACATTCAAGCTGCGGTTTCTGAAAATTAGAAACCGCTATCCCCTCGACCAGGAACGTGTCAGGTGACACAACATAAGCGCTTCACACTAAAGGAAATTAATTCCTTCCTGGGCACGACACTAATTGGCGATGAAGATTGTGAGATAACCGGACTGGGGACCCTCAGTGGGGCTGGTCCGGGACAGCTCAGTTTTCTCAGCAATAAAAAATACCTCGACCAAATCGACGCATCCAATGCTTCCGCGATTATCTTGGAAGAAAGCTTCGTTGATCGATGCAAGTCTAACGCCTTAGTTTCTTCACAACCTTACGTCAGTTTCGCTTTAGCGAGCTCACTATTCGCCAGCCAATCCAGTGTAGACACTGGAGTGCACGAGTCGGCTGCAATCGCAGATGATGTTTCCTTGCCTGATGATGTAGCCATCGGGCCAAACGTTGTAGTTGAAGCCGGAGTACAACTCGGTGCGGGTTGTGTGATCGGGGCGAACAGCTTTATTGGGGCGGGTGTGAAATTGGGAGACAACAGTCGCCTATATAACAATGTAACCCTGTATCACGAAGCTAAGATAGGCGCTAACGCCATTATTCATAGTGGCGCAGTCATAGGAGCCGATGGATTCGGGTTTGCCTTTGATGGGAAGAAGTCGATCAAGATTCATCAACTCGGCAGCGTATCTATCGGTGATGATGTAGAGATTGGTGCTGGCACGACGATAGACCGTGGCGCGATTGAGGACACCGTCATCGAAGACGGCGTTAAAATAGATAACCAGGTACAGATTGGCCACAATACCCATGTCGGTGCCCACTCCGTTATTTGCGGTTGTACGGCGATTGCTGGCAGCGCAACTATAGGCAAATATTGTGTGCTAGGCGGGGCAAGTGGCATGGTAGGGCACATTTCTATTGCTGAAGGCGTTCAAGTCAGTGCCATGTCGCTGGTCAGCCAATCTATTTCCGAGCCGGGGGTATACTCGTCAGGCACAATTCAGATGAAAACATCAGATTGGAAGCGAGCCGCAATACGATTCCAACAATTAGATAACCTGGCGCAGCGCTTGAAAGAATTAGAAAAGCTAACCGATAAAGAATGAATGAGAATTAATATCTGCAGCCAATTGTAGTAGCGCTGCTGATCTACAAAATGAGAGTTTTATGCTACTGGACGTAAATGAAATAAAAGAATACTTGCCGCAACGTTATCCATTTTTGTTGGTGGATAGAGTTGTTGAAATGGAAAAGGGCAAATCAATCGTGGCATATAAAAATGTCACCAATAACGAGCCGTTTTTTCAGGGCCACTTTCCTAACAAACCAATAATGCCCGGCGTGCTAATCATTGAAGCATTGGCCCAAGCTGCAGGAGTGTTAGGATTCAAAAGCCAGGAAAAGAAACCTAAAGATGGTTATCTCTATTATTTCGTTGGTGCTGATGATGTTCGCCTGCGCCGACCTGTTGTTCCTGGCGACCAGCTGCGCTTAGAAGCCACAGTCATTACTAATCGACGCGGAGTGTATCGATTTTCTGCCAAGGCATCTGTCGATGATGAGTTAGTGGGCACGATGAATATACTTTGCGCAGAGAGGAAAGAGGATGTCGACTAGTAACATCGATCCAGATACTCGCATCCACCCTGACGCGAAAGTTCATAAAGACGCAAAGATTGGTCCTTGGTGTGTTATCGGACCCAATGTCGAGATCGGTGCCGGGACAATCCTCGAATCCCATGTGGTAATTCGCAGCAATACCAAAATTGGCGAAAACAATCACATCTACCAGTTTAGCTCAGTAGGTGAAGAGCCAGCTGATAAGAAATTCGAAGGCGAAGAAACGTGGTTGGAGATTGGTGATAACAACGTTTTTCGCGAAGGGGTCACTCTGCATCGAGGAACCGGAGCGGGTGGCGGCATCACCAAAATTGGTTCTAATAACCTAATGATGGCATACGCCCATGTTGCTCATGATTGTATGGTGGGCAGTAATGTGATTTTTGCCAACAATGTGGGTTTGTGTGGTCATGTTGAAGTTGAAGATTGGGTGTTCCTTGGTGGCTATGCCGGAGTAAACCAATTTCTTTCAATCGGCGCCCATGCCTATGTCGGGGGAATGACTCACATAAATAGCGATGTACCTGCCTATATGATTGTAAGCGGCAGACCCGCAACGGTAAGAAGCATAAATACAATTGGTCTAGAGCGCCGCGGATTCGACAAAGATACTATTTTGGATTTGCGCGAAGCCTTTAAGGTGATTTACAAGCGAAACTACAGTCTGCAAGAAGCGATCGATCAATTAAAAGTAATGAGTGAGACACGTGAAGAACTCGATGTGTTGGTTAAATCACTAGAAACTTCAAAGAAAGGCATCACTCGTTAAGCGTTTAGCTTTAATGGTTAAAATTTCCAGTTCGGTTCATTCCAATGACTGACCCATTGCGCATAGGAATCGTGGCGGGCGAAAAATCCGGCGACATTCTGGGCGCAAGCCTGATTCAAGAGTTAAAGAATCTTTATCCCGATGCGGAATTCATCGGCATAGGCGGGCCCGATATGATGGAGGCCGGATGCCAATCCATCGTACCTATGGATCGCCTTTCCGTGATGGGTTTCATCGAGCCTCTTGGGCGATTACCTGAACTTTTTTCAATCAAGCGCCAACTAGAGTCGTTGTTCATTGCAAATCCACCAGCGGTTTTTGTTGGAATCGATTCGCCGGATTTCAACTTACGGCTAGAAGCTACCCTTAAACAACACAACATTCGAACTGTGCACTATGTCAGTCCGAGTGTTTGGGCCTATCGCGAAAAAAGAATTCACAAGATTAAGCGTGCAGTTGACCTTATGCTCACTCTGTTTCCGTTTGAAACGGAAATCTATAAACAGCATGGTGTGGCTGTGGAATGTGTAGGTCATCCTTTGGCAGATCAAATCGATTTCACAGACCGCAAGTCCCAGCACCGTGCTCAGTTAGAATTGCAAGATACAGATCAAGTGGTAGCACTTCTTCCTGGTAGTCGTGGCAGTGAAATCAGCAGGCTTGCTCCAACTTTTCTTTCTGCTGCGCTTGAATGTTTGCAACAGTTGCCTGGACTAAAATTTTTAGTGCCCTTCAGCGGAGTAGAAGCCCGGACAAGGCTGGAAGAGCAATTCAAGTCCGCGTCTATTATGGGTCACGACCAGTTCAAATTAGTGGATGATTCCCAAGTCGCCATGTCAGCTGCTGATCTGGTCGTTCTAGCAAGTGGAACGGCGACCTTAGAAGCCATGTTGTTGCGCAGGCCGATGGTGGTCAATTACCGTTTGGCGGCATTGACCTATGCGCTCGCGTCTCGCATCGTGAAGGTGCCCCATATAGCGTTACCGAATCTTTTGTCAGGCAAGCGCCTGGTTCCTGAATACATTCAGGATGATGTGACAGTGTCTAATCTGCGCGCGGAAATACTAAGTTTTTTTGATGGTGACCAATCGACTGATGACTTGCTCAGCGAATTTCAAACATTGCACGAGGCGCTGAGAAAAAATGCATCAGTTACAGCCGCTACCGCTATCTCCACTTTGATCAAGGGGGATGCATGACGGAGATGTTGCAGCTTTTTGACGAGGGCATGCTCGATTCCGCTCATGAGCTCACGGCAGGCACTGATGAAGTGGGAAGGGGGCCCTTGGCTGGAGACGTGGTAGCTGCAGCTGTCATTCTCGATCCAGGGCAACCGATAACAGGGCTCAACGATTCTAAAAAACTGACGCCGCTGCAAAGAGAGGCTTGTTTCGAAGAAATCCTAATCAAAGCACGGGCATTCGCAGTGGCGCGCGCTAATGTCGCGGAGATTGATGAGCTTAATATTTTGCAAGCCAGTCTGTTGGCGATGAGTCGTGCAGTGTCAGATTTATCGATTGAGCCTGAATTTGTATTTGTCGATGGCAATCATTGCCCGCAATGGCGATATCCCTCTCAAGCGGTCATTAAAGGAGACTCGCGAGTGCCTGCAATTGCCGCTGCATCGATTTTGGCTAAAGTGACTCGGGATCGAGAGATGGAGGCGCTAGATAAAGAATATCCTGGATATGGTTTCGGCTCTCACAAAGGATACCCAACCAAACAGCATCTCGACGCGCTTACAAAATTAGGCCCGACTCCACTCCATCGCACGAGTTTTGCTCCGGTTGCGCAACTACTAAATCGTTAAGTTGTTCACATAGGCGTTGCCAATCCTTATAAACATCTGCGGCCAAAAATAGTATATTTGCATCCAGCAAAAACTCACCCGTATTCCATTACAGAGAACACTACGCTGGACGCTTCGCCAACACCTTTTACCCACCTAAGACTTCACACTGAGTTTTCTATCAATGATGGTTTGGTCACTATCGGACCATTGATTGATGCCTTATCCGAACAGGGCATGCCAGCGGTAGCGATTACCGATTTAGCCAATTTGTTTGGATTGATCAAATTTTATACTGCAGCAGAGAAGGCAGGTATCAAACCTCTGTGTGGTTGCGATGTGCAGGTTGAAGATGAGGAGGGTTGCCGAACTCAGCTTGTCTTGCTGGTGCGGAACAAGGAAGGCTATCTCAACCTTACTCAACTCATCTCGGATCTATATACCGAAGCAGAGGGTATTGCCGACCCGGTGTTGCCAAAGTCCCGACTCGAAGGTCGTAGCGCAGGGTTGATTGCTTTGTCGGGCGCGCAGCGTAGCGATATCGGTGAGGCCCTGTTGGCCGGTGAAGAAGAGGAGGCCAAGCGCGCCCTCAATGCATGGTGCGAACTGTTTCCAGATAGCTTCTATCTTGAGCTGCAGCGGGTGGGCAAGGCTGATGAAGAACGCTACATCAATGCCGCCATAGAGCTTGCTGCGAGCAGTGGATGTCCAGTGGTCGCTACCAATGATGTGCGGTTTATTCATTCCGATGATTTTGAAGCTCACGAAGTTAGGGTATGCATCAATGATCGTCGCACTCTCGATGATCCACGCCGCCCACGGAATTACACCGATCAGCAGTACCTGAAAAGTTCGGCAGAAATGGAGGATCTGTTTCGTGATCTTCCAGAAGCGCTTCAAAATGCCACCGAAATTGCGAAACGTTGCACCTTGAGTCTGGAGTTAGGTCAACCAAGTCTGCCTAATTACCCGGTACCCAATGATGTCACTCTCGAAGAATATCTATCACAACTCAGCACGGATGGTTTAGAGCAGCGCTTGCGCACTTTGCTGCAAGACCGAGCAACAGATGAAACTGCAAGACAGCCTTATTTTGATCGGCTGCAGATGGAACTCTCCATCATCAATCAAATGGGGTTTGCTGGCTATTTCCTTATCGTGATGGAGTTTATCCAATGGGCGAAGCAGGCTGGAATTCCTGTGGGACCAGGCCGTGGTTCTGGTGCCGGTTCAATCGTTGCCTATGCCTTGGGTATTACCGATCTCGATCCGCTGCGCTATGACCTGTTGTTTGAGCGCTTTCTAAACCCAGAACGTATTTCCATGCCAGATTTTGACGTGGATTTTTGTATGGAGGGTAGAGACCGGGTAATCCAACACGTGGCAGAACTCTATGGCAAAGAAGCGGTCGCACAAATCATTACGTTTGGCACCATGGCCGCGAAAGCGGTTGTTAGAGATGTTGCGCGAGTTCAGGGAAAACCCTACGCGCTAGCCGATAAGCTCTCCAAACTTATCCCATTCGAGCCGGGAATGACCTTGAAGAAAGCCTTCGAGGTTGAACCACAATTAGGTGAATTCGTCGATGGCGATGACGATGCCCAAGAAATTATGGAGATGGCATATAAGCTCGAAGGGATAACGAGAAATGTCGGCAAACATGCTGGTGGTGTAGTCATTGCGCCCACCATGCTTACAGATTTCACGCCGCTCTATTGTGAACCTTCTGGTGACGGTCTTGTTACGCAGTTCGACAAGAATGATGTCGAAACTGCTGGCTTGGTGAAGTTCGATTTCCTTGGACTACGAACCCTCACCATTATTGATTGGGCAGTAAAAATGATTAACGCCCAGCTCCCCGAAGGGGAAGAGCCAATCAATATCGATAATTTGCCGCTGGATGATGAGGCGGTCTACGGCTTGATGCAGCGTGCAGAGACGACGGCGGTGTTTCAGTTGGAAAGCCGTGGCATGAAAGAGCTGATTAAAAACCTCGCTCCCAACTGTTTCGAGGACATCATTGCCTTGGTTGCACTGTTTCGACCTGGCCCTCTTCAGTCAGGGATGGTTGACGACTTCATCCAGCGTAAACATGGTCGCACCCGCGTTGAGTATCCCCATCCAGAACTCGAGCCGGTGTTGTCCAACACTTATGGAGTCATTCTGTACCAAGAGCAGGTTATGCAAATTGCTCAGGTGCTTGGAAACTACACATTGGGTGGTGCGGATTTACTGCGAAAGGCCATGGGTAAGAAAGATCCCGAGGTTATGGCTAAGCAGCGCAAGACCTTTATGCAGGGCGCAGAAGATCGAGAAATTGATCCCAAGTTAGCGGGTTCAATTTTCGATTTGATGGAGAAATTTGCCGGTTACGGATTTAACAAATCGCACTCAGCGGCATATGCCTTGGTGTCTTATCAAACGGCGTGGTTGAAAGCGCATTATCCGGCGCATTTTATGGCTGCTGTGTTATCGGCAGATATGCAGAACACCGATAAGCTCGTAATTCTCATCGATGAGTGTCATCAAATGGGACTCAAAATCGTTCCGCCTGATGTGAATATGGGGCAGTTCAACTTCACGGTTAATCCGGAAGGAGAGATTGTTTACGGATTGGGCGCGATTAAAGGTTTGGGAGCTGGCCCTGTGGATGCGCTGCTTAGTGCACGGGAAGAAGCTCCTTTTACTTCGTTACTGGATGTGTGCTTGCGTGTCGATTCGCAAACGGTCAACAAGCGCACGATGGAAGCACTGATTCGATCCGGTTCCTTAGACAAACTTGAAGCGGGTGATTTGGATCAGGCGCGCGCATCCCTTAGTTCCGTCCTGATGGAGTCCATGCAGGCGGCAGAACAGAGCAGTCGCAATGAAGCTTCAGGTGTTGAAGATCTCTTTGGTGAAATTGCACCAGCTGCCTCGAATGAATCTGTAAGCGGAAGAGATAACCGGGCAGTTAAACCTTGGCCGGAGCAACAACGTCTACAAGCGGAAAAAGAAACCCTGGGTTTATATCTCTCGGGCCATCTGGTGAATGAATATTTGCCAGAGCTAAAGCAGCTCACTGGGAATAGATTGGTGAATTTGCGCCCGGAACGAGGCAATCAGTTGGTGGGTGGATTGCTGTATGACTTTCGCATCATGAAAGGTAAAAACGGCAGCTCGTTTGCTTTCATCACCTTGGATGATGGCAGTGCCCGTTTCGAAGTAACTTTGTTTAAAGAATTTGAGCAATACCGCCACCTTCTGCAGAAAGATCTCATTGTGATTGTCGAATGCTCGGTCGAAGTCGATGACCGCAACGGAGGCATTCGGGGTAGGGCCAAGCGCATCATGACTATTCAAGAGGCCCGATCGAAATTTGCCTATAGGCTCAAGGTCAGTATGCGGGAAAATGAACTCCCTCCCAGTTTCTGTGATCAGTTGCAGTCGATACTGGAACCACACTTGAAACCCATCGCTATGACGGCTGTAAGTGCCACAGGTACCGATGGGGTCTCAGAAGATATTCCTCCACAGCCTCAAGTCCAGGAAGGCTGCAGAATCGAAGTGAATTATGAACGCGGAGATTCTCAAGGGTGTATAATGCTCGGTCAGGAATGGTGCGTATCTCCCTCAGAAGAACTTATCCAACGCTTAAGGATGGAGTTTGGGCGAGACAAGGTCGAACTAGACTACAAACAAGCAATCTCATTGAATTGATTGCCCTAGATCGATAGATACGCCGCAGTAAGGCCACAGATAAGGCCAGGAAAGAGCATGGATCCTAATTACCTAGAATTTGAACAGCCGATCGCTGAACTTGAAGCCAAGATTAGAGAGCTTCGACTCGTTGGGTCTGACAACGAGTTAAATATCAATGAAGAGATTCAAAATCTTCAAGAAAAGAGCACGAAACTCACTGAAAAAATCTACGCGAATTTGAGTCCCTGGCAAATTTCTCAAGTTGCGCGCCATCCCCTGCGTCCATATACCCTGGATTACATAGAGCACATATTCACGGATTTCGATGAATTGCACGGTGACCGCTTGTTTGCAGATGACTTGGCTATCATTGGCGGCTTGGCGAAGCTCGATGACTATTCCGTGATGGTAATTGGGCATCAAAAAGGCCGTGGAACAAAAGAGAAGGTCAGGCACAACTTTGGCATGCCACGACCGGAAGGGTATCGTAAAGCCAGACGCCTCGTGAAATTGGCAGAGCAATACAATCTTCCAGTACTCACTTTTATAGATACACCTGGCGCCTATCCAGGTATGGATTCAGAAGAAAGAGGAATCAATGAGGCCATTGCCGAAAACATGGCAATGATGTCTCGTGTGAAAACTCCTTTAATTGCCACGGTGACCGGTGAAGCCAACTCCGGCGGAGCTATCGCAATTGGGGTGGCCGACCAACTCAATATGCTGCAGTACTCAACCTACACGGTAATTACTCCAGAAGGTTGCGCGACAATATTGTGGAAATCGGCAGATCATGCCGCTGCTGCTGCCGAAGCGATGGGTGTGACTTCGGAACGCCTGCAAGAATTAGGCATTGTCGATCAGACAATCGCTGAGCCGCTAGGTGGTGCCCATCGAGATGTAGCGGCAACCTCAGCCAACATAAAAGCAGCGCTCTTACAGCAATTACAGCAATTGCAGGCACTGGATACGGATGAATTAGTATCTCGGCGCTATGATCGATTAATGAGCTACGGCATTTCCAGTTAACGTATACTGCCGAATTATAAATCGAGCTCTGTACGTTAAAGACTCACCTCGGGTAATACGCGAAACCCTTTTCTAGCGATTCGGTGAACATAATGTCGCCAATTTTGCAGTGCCTACGAGAACAGATTCAGTCCATTCCAGCAGACAGCCGACTGGTTGTTGGGCTGAGTGGTGGGCTTGATTCAGTAGTCCTGTTACATGCGCTCCAAGCATTGCGACAATCGGGCGAGTTGCAGCATTCAATTGCAGCAATTCATATCAATCATGGATTGCAGTCGCTAGCACCACAATGGCAAGAATTCTGTGAGCAACTTTGTTTGGCAAAGAATGTTCCTCTCACTTGCCGAGAAGTATCCGTCGCCACCCAGGGCTCAGTAGAAAATGCCGCACGAGAGAGCAGGTATGCTGCCTTTAGTGACTTGCTTGAGTCATATGACGTATTGCTGCTGGCTCACCATTTAGATGATCAATTAGAAACGTTTTTCTTACGTCTACAGCGAGGCGCAGGGGTTCCAGCCCTCGCCGGTATGCCTGCCGAGCGGCCGCTAGGAGCGGGTACGCTTCTGCGACCGATGTTGCCTCTTACCAGGGCGGATCTAGAGGAATATGCCAAAGAAGAAAACCTGAGCTGGGTTGAAGACGTGAGTAATACCGATACTCAGTATGATCGCAATTTCTTACGCCAGGAATTGTTGCCGCTGTTGCAGACTCGTTGGCCCAACTACCGTGAGAGCTGGAGCAAAAGCATCGGGCTATTCAAGGAGACCGGGCAAGTACTAGAGGAATTGGCGGCACAAGATTTAGCTGAAGTTAGTGAAACCAATTCTTCATTGCAGTGCGCCGCACTTTCCAAATTATCAACACCTCGGCTGCGCAATTTGCTGCGTTATTGGCTCAAAAGCCAAGGATTAGAAGAGCCTGGATGGAACCCTCTGCAATCAGTCACTCAGCAAGCACTATCACAGCGTAATGAAGGAGTGTTGCTGGAGATGGCCGGTTATCACTTGCAATTATTCGCCGACGCCCTGCATGTAGTAAGTAAGGAGTGGGAACGAAATCTGCCTGAAGATATGGAGCTATCCTTGCAACCAGGGTTAGAAGTGATCCACGGCAGCAACGGCGTGCTGCAACTGCAGAGCGTTATGGGGAGCGGTATCAGTCATTCCATCACAAGTCTTAATGTTAAGTTGCGTCAAGGTGGTGAGGAAATTCAGCTCAAAGGAAGACCCACCAAATCACTTAAAAAGATCTTCCAAGAAAACAAAGTGCCACCTTGGATTAGGGAGCGCACACCGTTGTTGTTTGCCGACGATGAATTGGTGTGTGTCCCCGGCATTGGGGTGGCAGCTAAGTGGAGTGCTCAGCCTGATGAGGAAGGTGTCAATGTGGTTTGGGTGCCGCCCCAGCTATAAACATTCCTCGTCCCCGAGCTCCGCTTTTGTGCTGTCGCTAAGAGGAAATTGATCAATCTCATCAGATTGCCAATTGAGCTCAAAAGGGTGTTCTGGTAAGCTGTAGTTCCATCTGTGTGTGTTTCAGTTAGTCCTTGAATCTACCTTTCAAAGGCACTTCACTGGACACGGATCTTTAGATGGGGCTTCCATGACGCGATACATTTTTATTACCGGTGGTGTTGTTTCTTCACTGGGCAAAGGCATTACTTCTGCGTCTCTTTCCGCGATCTTAGAGGCTCGCGGCCTTAAAGTTACACTCCTAAAACTTGACCCTTACATCAACGTTGATCCCGGTACGATGAGTCCGTTTCAGCATGGCGAAGTATTTGTCACAGAAGATGGTGCCGAAACTGATTTAGATCTTGGTCATTACGAACGGTTCAGTCGAACCACCATGACCCAGAAGAACAACTTCACCACTGGCCGAGTATATGAAGAAGTTCTAAAGCGGGAACGACGTGGTGACTACTTAGGCGCCACTATTCAAGTGATCCCCCACATAACAGACGAAATCAAACGCCGAGTTGTCGAAGGGGCAGGTGATGCCGATGTGGCACTGGTTGAGATTGGGGGTACTGTCGGTGATATCGAATCCCAACCGTTCCTGGAGGCCGTCAGACAGCTGCGGGTTGAGTTGGGCTCAGATCGCGCATTGTTTCTCCATCTAACCCTCGTGCCATATATCAGCACCGCGGGCGAAACCAAGACAAAGCCGACACAACACTCCGTGAAAGAACTTCGCTCAATTGGTATTCAGCCGGATATTTTGGTGTGCCGTTCGGAACAAGAAATTGAAGAATCTTCCCGAGAAAAAATCGCGCTTTTTACCAACGTAGAATCTGCCGCTGTTATATCGCTCCCAGATACTGATTCGATATATCGCATTCCCTCCATATTAGGGGCAGCAGGATTGGATGACATCGTTGTGAAGAAGTTTCATCTCGATTGCCCTAAAGCGGACTTTACCGAATGGGATCGAGTAGTCGACTCTCAGTTGAATCCAGAGCGAGAAATTCGATTGGCAATGGTTGGTAAGTACATGGACTTACTTGATGCCTATAAGTCGCTTAATGAAGCAATTCTGCATGCTGGCATTCAAACTCGAACGAAAGTGAATATTAGTTATATCGATTCCACCGAAGTCATGGACAAAGGAGTAGGGCTACTTGAGGGTCATGACGCTATTTTGATTCCAGGTGGTTTTGGAGAGCGAGGATTTGAAGGAAAAATTCTAGCCACTGAATATGCACGTGAACATAAGATTCCTTTTCTTGGCATTTGTTTAGGGTTACAAGCCGCAGTCGTAGATTTCGCCCGTCACATTGCAGGACTAGACAATGCCAATAGCACCGAGTTTGAGAAAGACTGTGAGCATCCGGTAATTGCTCTCATCAGCGAATGGAAGGATGCATCCGGTGCAACAGAATACCGTGATGAAAATTCTGATTTGGGCGGCACAATGCGCTTAGGTGGCCAAACCTGTGTGCTCGACAAAGACTCCACTACTTACAACTGCTATCAGAAAGAAAAGGTAGTTGAGCGACACCGCCATCGTTACGAATTTAATAATGACTATCTATCGACTTTGCAGGATGCAGGCTTGCGCCTGGTAGGGAAGTCCGAGGATGGGATGTTAGTAGAAGTGATAGAGGTGCCTGATCATCCTTGGTTTGTCGGCTGTCAGTTTCACCCGGAATTTACGTCGTCTCCACGAGAAGGCCATCCGCTATTTAAAGGCTTTATCGAAGCCGCTATTGCTTTCAATGCTGAACAGTCGGATCAGGAAAGTGTAAGTTCATTGGCTGCACTGACTGCTGAAGTCGCTCGCGCTTGATCGTTTCTGCCACACACATTAATTTCCCATCATGAGTGACAAATCTATCGCAATCGGTTCTTTGCAGGTGGCTAACAACATGCCACTTGCTCTGTTTGCCGGGTTAAATGTTCTGGAGTCACGCGACCTCGCGCTTCAGGTTGCTGAACAGTGCAAGCAAGCAGCGGATAGTTTGGGCATTCCCTATGTTTTCAAAGCTTCGTTCGACAAAGCCAATCGCTCATCACTGGAATCATTTCGAGGTCCCGGCATCGAAGAAGGTCTGCGCTGGCTGAGTGATGTAAAAGCAGCGTTCAATGTGCCGGTAATTACCGATGTACATGAGCCAGCCCAGGCCAAGCAGGCTGCTGACGTTGCTGATGTAATCCAACTACCGGCATTCCTGTCGCGCCAGACTGATCTAGTTGCAGCAATGGCCCAAACTGGAGCCGTAATCAATATTAAGAAAGCTCAGTTTTTAGCCCCGCAAGAAATGGGGCACATTCTGCATAAGTTTGAACAAGCCGGTAATGATCAGTTGATGTTGTGCGAAAGAGGCAGCAGCTTTGGCTATAACAACCTGGTGGTCGATATGCTGGGTTTCTCCACCTTGAAGTCTTTTGGTTACCCAGTGTTGTTCGATGTGACTCATGCACTGCAACAACCAGGGGCTTTGAGCAGCAGTGCAGGTGGTAGGCGCGCGCAAGTACTTGAGCTGGCGAAGGCTGGGATTTCACAATCATTGGCGGGATTGTTCCTCGAAGTTCATCCGGATCCCGACCAAGCTAAGTGTGATGGACCTTGTGCGTTGCGCTTGGATGTCCTCCCCGATTTTTTACAGCAGGTAAAAGCCCTGGATGATCTAGTTAAGTCTCAAGCAACCATCACCACAGACTAAGCATTGTTCGTACGATCTTCTTTTTTTATATCAATTAGCCCATTAAGGTATTGAAATGGCTGAAATTTCTACAATCAAGGCGCGAGAAGTACTGGATTCTCGTGGCAACCCCACCGTTTCTGCAGATGTCATTCTAAGCAGCGGAGTCGTTGGCAGTGCCTGTGCACCGTCTGGAGCTTCCACTGGTTCTCGAGAGGCTTTGGAACTGCGGGACAAGGATCCTGCTCGGTATGGCGGCAAAGGCGTTTTGCAAGCGGTTGCCAATATCAACACCACGATTCGCGATGCACTAATCGGGCATTCAGCCGCTGAGCAAGCCCAGTTAGATCAGATCATGTTGGATCTTGATGGTACGGATAACAAAGCCAACCTCGGTGCGAACGCCATATTGGCAGTCTCACTGGCGGCAGCTAAAGCCGCAGCAACAGAAGCCGGGTTACCTTTGTATGCTCATATCGCCAATCTCAATGGCAGTGCCGATCAGTTGAGCCTCCCGGTGCCAATGATGAACATTGTGAATGGCGGTGAGCACGCTGATAACAATGTCGATATACAAGAATTCATGATTCAGCCGACAGGCGCTCCGACGTTCAGCGAGGCTTTACGCTATGGGGCAGAGATATTCCATGCGCTCAAGTCTGTGCTCAACAAACAGGGTTTAAGCACTGCTGTTGGCGATGAAGGAGGGTTTGCACCTAATTTGCCTTCTAATGCTGCGGCTTTGGATGCCATCGTGCAGGCGGTTGAATTGGCCGGTTTCAACATGGGATCCGATATTCACTTGGCGTTAGATTGCGCAGCATCGGAGTTCTTCGTGGATGGAGCTTATGACCTGAAGGGGGAGGGTAAGCGTTATACCCCAGAAGAGTTCGCAGATTATCTGGAAGCCCTTTCAAATAACTATCCCATTCTCTCCATTGAGGATGGAATGGATGAGTCAGACTGGGATGGTTGGGCTAAATTAACGGGCAAAATAGGCGATAAAGTTCAGTTAGTGGGAGATGATTTGTTCGTAACGAATACCAGTATCCTACAACGCGGCATAGATGAGAGCATCGCCAATTCGATTCTCATCAAGTTCAACCAGATTGGCTCGCTGACAGAAACCCTGGCAGCAATTAACATGGCGAAAGCTGCTAACTACACAGCAGTAATTTCTCACCGATCAGGAGAAACTGAAGATACGACTATTGCCGATCTGGCCGTTGCCACAGGAGCAGGACAGATCAAAACAGGTTCATTATGCCGCTCTGACCGGGTAGCGAAATACAATCGTTTGCTCGTTATCGAAGAAGAATTAGGAGATCGCTCTGTATTCAATGGCCTGAAAGAATTTAATCGATTCACGGCTTAGCGATTTTAATAAGGAAGATGAAGATACTCATATCCAGTCTCGGTATCCTGGTTATCTTGCTGCAATATCAATTGTGGTTGGGAGAGGACAGTGTGCGTGCTTTAAACTTGTTAGAAGATGAAGTGCACGCACAACAAGCTGTTAATGATGATCTTAAAGACCGAAATAGATTGCTGGAAATCGAAATCATTGATCTTAAAAACGGCTTAGAAGCCGTGGAAGAAAGAGCGCGATCAGAGCTGGGCATGATCGGCGAAGACGAAGTGTTCTATCTCATCATAGAATAGTCGAAGGTAGCTGAACTTTTCAGCAGATTGGAACGACTATGACAATCTGGGCAATTCTGCCAGCAGCCGGCATAGGGCAGCGCATGGGAGCACCGATCCCGAAGCAATACCTCGATCTCGCTGGCAAACCTGTTATCCAACACAGTATCGAAACTTTACTGCAAGTATCTGCTGTAGATTCAGTCACGGTGGCTTTGAATCCCGCGGATACTCATTTCGCAAACCTTGATTTACCTAGCAACAGAATTCGAACTATTGAAGGTGGAGATTCGCGTCAGCAATCTGTGCTTAATGGCTTGGTATCGTTGGAGTCTTTGGCCAATGATGATGACTGGGTGTTAGTTCACGACGCAGTAAGGCCCTGTGTGCAGGTGCAGGACATAGAAAAATTGTTAGGAGAAGTAAGCGATCATCCGATAGGGGGCTTACTCGCAACACCTCAAGATAATACGTTGAAGCTTTCCGATGGCAGTAATCACGCCATTGAAACAGTGGACCGAAGTGCATACTGGCAAGCGCTAACTCCACAAGTTTTCCGCTATGCAGCACTGAAACATGCAATTCAAAATGCTATTGAATCGAATAAACCAGTGACTGACGAAGCCAGTGCCATAGAAACCCAGGGGGGTAAGCCATTGCTGGTTGAAGGTGATCGGAATAACATCAAATTAACCCGAGAGTCAGATCTCTATTTAGCCGATGCCATTCTCAAACTTCAACAAAGAGCGAACTAGTTAGCATGAGTGCAATTGATAGCCGAATTGGTCACGGATTTGATGTGCATCGTTTTAGTGATTCGTTTGATGCCGCAAAACCCCTGAAGCTGGCTGGTGTGCAATTGCCTGATCGACTGAGTCTGCTGGCTCATTCCGACGGCGATCTCGTGTTGCATGCCGTTTGTGATGCCATAC
The DNA here is from genome assembly GCA_965262465.1 of uncultured Pseudohongiella sp. Taxonomy (GTDB): domain Bacteria; phylum Pseudomonadota; class Gammaproteobacteria; order Pseudomonadales; family Pseudohongiellaceae; genus UBA9145. The sequence goes on from OZ253535.1 coordinate 1,460,011, forward strand.
TCGGCGCTATCGCTGCAGGTGACATTGGACAACACTTTCCCGACACTGATATCGAATACGCAAATGCCGATAGTGCAAATCTCTTGCAAATGGTGCTCGATTTGGCAGACAAAAAAGGCTACCAGCCTGTTAATGTCGATGTCACAGTAATCGCTCAGAATCCTAAATTGTCCCCTCATCGACAAGAAATGGTGGCGTCACTCGCCGAGCTATTGCACCTCGATACAGATAGAGTGAATGTAAAAGCAACGACTACCGAACAACTGGGCTATATTGGTCGAGAGGAAGGCATTGCTTGTCATTGTGTTGTGTTGATGGCCAATGCTGTTACGACTGCACCCTAACCCGAAGCGCAACACCTATATCGAACGCCATGAGTGAGACTCAGTTTTCAGATCCTGACGCATTGGCCTATGCCAGCGGCAAACCTTCGGTGTCCGCTCAAATTAAACAAGAGCCCGAAGATTTTAAGGTAGATGAAGAGCTCGGCTTCGAACCCACAGGCGAGGGCGAACATCTCTATCTGCGAATCGCTAAGCGCAATCTTTCAACTACTGACGTGGCATCGCTTCTAAGTCGATCCCTTAATGTCGCTACCAAAGACATAGGTTATGCCGGCATGAAGGATCGACGCGCTGTTACTTCGCAATGGTTCAGTGTTAAATCTCCTCTACAGGATTTTGAAGACTTATCGCAGCTGGATCTTCCTCCAGGAGCCACAGTGGATGTCATAGAGTCCGTACGCAATCAACGCAAGTTGAAAATTGGCAGTCACCGCTTAAACCATTTCCAAATCTTGCTATCAAAGCTGGATGGTGACAAAACAGAGGTAGAGAAAAAACTTGGCTGGCTACGGGATAACGGTTTCCCTAACTATTTTGGCAACCAGCGATTTGGCAAAAACCTGTCTAATCTTGAGCAAGTGCAAAAGCTCTTCGACGAAACAAAAGCTGATCAGGATACCGCTCGAAAACCAAACAGAAAGAGAACCAGCATGCTGTTCTCCGCTGCCCGATCGTATTTATTTAATCATATTCTATCGGAACGAATTGGGCAGGCGTGTTGGAATAAATATGTGCCTGGAGACGTACTGAACTTGGATGGAACAAGTCGAAATTTCAATGTTGACTTGGGGGCTTGGGATTCTGAACTTGAACAACGCTTGGAGAAGATGGATATTCATCCTACTGGACTGCTTTGTGGTATCCAATCAGACAAAGATAACTATGTAACTTGTGCACAAGCTGCCGATATTGAGAATGCTATTGTTGCAAGTTTTCCCAGCTTGGCTGAAGGTCTGCAGCGACATGGATTGCAAGCGGCGAGACGGCCGCTTCGCACTAGGGTTACCGAGTTACGATGGCAATGGACAGAAGATCAAAGCCTATCGCTTCATTTCAGTTTACCGCGTGGCGCCTATGCTACAAGCTTGCTGCGAGAGCTGTGCCAGGTGAGCTGAAGAGGCTGAGAAGGTTTCGTAGGCCACAGCCACACTGCATGACAGCGGCCCGAGAAAGCAGAACGACAATAGGAAGCAGCATTGAATAGCAAACAAAACTTACATGGCATTGGCATGACCTCCCAGCGTACGCGGGAGCGCCTGTTAGGTCGATTAATGGATCAGGGCATCAGTAGCATGGAAGTGCTTGATGTTATGCGCACCACACCTCGTCATATTTTCTTGGATGAGGCTTTATCCCATCGCGCTTATGAAGATGTAGCTCTTCCCATTGGGCACAACCAAACGATTTCTCAGCCTTACGTCGTTGCCCGCATGACAGAGGCTCTGGTTAAAAGCGGCAAACTGGACAAAGTGTTAGAAATAGGCACCGGTTGCGGCTATCAAACAGCAGTGATGGCACAACTTGCGAAACGTGTTGTCACTGTAGAGCGAATCAAACCTCTGTTGGATCGGGCGAAGAAAAACCTCAAGCTCTTGGGGTTGCGAAATATCGAGTTCAAGCATGATGACGGAAGTTTGGGTTGGCCTGAGCATGGACCATTTGACGCCATAATTACTACCGCAGCGCCACAACAGATCCCGCAAGAGTTACTGCAACAACTCGATGAAGGTGGCAGACTAGTGATTCCAGTCGGCGGGGATGACGCCCAAGAACTCAAACTGATCCAGCGAAATGGCGATGAGTTTGAGGAACGGATCCTCGATAAGGTGCGCTTTGTACCATTGCTGATGGGACAAGTTCAGCACTAACAGCGAGCTCGTCTTATGACGACGAATTCTTCAAACAATTCAGACCACAGCTCAATGAAGGAGACAGCATTGAGCGATAGTGCTTCACTTAATTTTCCCCAGACCATTCTTGTTTTTTTCAAAGGCATCGCCATGGGTCTGGGGGATTCTGTTCCGGGCATTTCAGGTGGCACCATTGCTGTCATTACCAATATCTATGATCGATTGATTTACTCAATACGAGCAATTGATCAAGTGGCAGTGTCGAAACTAATCTCCGGTGATTTCAAGGCGGCATGGCAGCATATCAATGGCAATTTTTTGTTGGTCCTGGCGCTTGGCATGTTGAGCGGACTATTAGTTTCAGCAAACACAGTGCTTTACTTGCTGGAAAATCAGTTTGCCTTGTTGATGGGATTTTTCATCGGACTGGTTTTAGCTTCCAGTGTTTTATTGTTACCCCAGATATCAATCAAGCAACCTGGCCAACTCGCGGCTTTGTTGGTGGGTGTGGCAATTACCACTGGGATTGGTTTTTTTGAACCCGTCCAGACCGACCCGAGCTTAATTTATCTTTTTCTGTGCGGCGTTATAGCCATCTCGGCCATGATTTTGCCCGGGCTCTCAGGCGCATTTATTTTGCTACTGTTGGGGGCTTACGAACATATGCTGACGGCGTTAACCGAATTTGAGTGGCTTACTATCGCTGTATTCGCTGCCGGCTGTGCTTGCGGATTATTAGCCTTTTCCAGGTTATTAGCGTGGCTGTTACGCAGCTATCACGCTCTGAGCTACAGCGTGATCATTGGCATGTTATTGGGGTCACTCACCGTTCTATGGCCCTGGCAGCAGGTATTGTCCGTATTTGTTGATTCCGATGGGGTAGAACACCCCCTACAAACTGGGCTGGTTTGGCCGCTAAACTATACAGAGGTGACCGGCCAAGACCCTCAACTTTTGGCGGTTTTGGCTTTGATAGTAATGGGCGCTGCACTTGTGGTTGGATTGCAGCGCATTTTTGCTGCCAAAAATTAGTCGAAACTGAAAACATTATGATGGCTCCATCGAAGTTGCAATTGAAGCTAGGTCTGGCGGTATGCACGCTAGGATCGCTTGCGGCTTGCGGAAATTACCAGGCGCCAATTTCAGAGCAGGGCAGAACTCAGCAAGTGCAGTCGGTAGAGATCATCAGCAGCAATGCTGGGAATGAACAAAGCCGAGTCGCACCACAAAATTCGACGCCTTCTTTTTCTTCTTCGAGACCTGAGCCTCGTGTGCAAGTCAGCTCATCCAGCAATCGACCAGTGGCTAGAGTGAGTACACCCGAAACCAGTCCGGCCAGCACTGGAAGCATAACGAGGCGCTCAATTGGAGAGGCAGCAGCGCCTGGCTATTCGACCCAATCGAGACCGACAATTAGTCGAGCACCGGTGAGTAGCGGAAGCGTAGTAAATAGGGGAACAGGATCTTCTCTTTCAAGTGCGTTAAATCCAGTTTCTCATCTGGTAAAAGCTGGAGACACCTTGTTCTCAATCGCGTTCCAATACAATCTCGATTTTAGAACCCTGGCCATGGCGAACGGTCTTAATCCTCCCTATACAATTTTTGTTGGACAGGAAATTGATTTGGCCGCACAAGTAGCAGGTGCAGTTACTGATTCACTGGTAGACGCAGCAGGAAATGTCATCTCGAGGAATGCGCCCACAAGTGCAACCATATCAGCACCAAGCTCAAACACTACGCAAACTATTTCACGCAATGCTCCGGTTAGTTGGCAATGGCCACATCGAGGAACACTGTTGCAACGATTTGCCGAGAATACCAATGAAGGAATCGACATCAGCGGTAATGTGGGAGACCCGGTACTTGCTGCGGGTGCCGGTGATGTTGTTTATTCTGGGCGAGGAGTGCAGGGGACAGGTAATCTAATTATCATTCGCCATAGCGACAGATATTTGAGCGCCTATGCTCATAATAGTGCGATGTTAGTCCCCGAAGGCCAGCGGGTAGAAGCTGGGCAGCAAATCGCGGAGCTAGGAGTGGATGATCAGGGCGTGCCTATGCTGCACTTCGAAATACGCAGAGATGGCGCGTCAGTCGATCCTATGGAATTTCTTCCACGCCAATAGCATTTGGTGGTTAGCGTTCTAGATACTCACGCTTATTTGGCTTATCAGCCCATTCTTCAGCGTCAGGCAACGCATCTTTCTTTTCTGTGATATTAGGCCATTGCTCAGCTAATTCAGCATTCAGCTGTAGGTACTCTTGCTGATCTTCAGGTAATTCATCTTCTGCATAAATCGCATCCACCGGGCACTCTGGCTCACATAGTGCACAATCAATGCACTCGTCCGGATGAATAACCAGAAAATTGGGGCCTTCATAGAAGCAATCTACCGGGCAAACTTCTACACAGTCCGTATGCTTGCAACGTATGCAATTATCTCCAACTACAAATGTCATCTAAAAATCCCCTGAAGTGCTATCAAACCTATTGCTTAGTGCGGTTTAATTATCTACCGAACCAAAAGCGGGCGAGATTCTACCAGTTTCCCGGCTAATTCTCACTGCTTGTCGGCTTTCTCCTTCAAATCGTAGAGAATGCTCAGCGCCTCTTTAGCGGTAATTTCATCTGGGCTGAAACGCCGCAGGAAGTCCACCACCGGGTGATCCACCGTCGCGAACATCTCACTCTGCATCGGCGCCGCAACTGAGTTTTCAACAGGCGCTCCGATTTCTTGTTCACCGCCTTCCGTTTCAAGTTCGTGCAGCTTGTCCCTGGCGGCACTAATAACATCGGCAGGAATCCCTGCAAGTTGTGCAACCTGAAGTCCATAACTCTGATTGGCCGGGCCGGTTTTCACTGCATGCAGAAACACAATGCCATTGTCATGTTCCACCGCATCGAGATGCACGTTGGCCATATTGGAGTAGCTTTCTGGCAGCACAGTCAGTTCGAAGTAATGGGTGGCGAACAGGGTAAACGCCTGCAGCTTTTCAGCGATATAAATCGCAGCCGCCCAGGCCAACGACAGGCCATCGAAGGTGCTGGTGCCACGTCCAATTTCGTCCATTAACACCAGGCTATTCTCTGTCGCGTTGTGCAATATGTTCGCGGTCTCTGTCATTTCAACCATAAAGGTGGAACGACCGCCAGCCAAATCATCAGAAGAGCCGATGCGGGTAAAAATGCGATCGACCGGCCCAATGGTTGCTGCACTAGCCGGCACATTGCTTCCACAAAGGGCAAGCAAAACTATCAAAGCGGTTTGTCGCATATAAGTGGACTTACCACCCATGTTAGGGCCGGTGATGATGAGAATCTTTTGCTGTTGATCCAGAGTAAGGTCGTTGGCAACAAAACTTTCCTCGCTCACTGTTTCCACAACGGGATGTCTACCACCTTCAATAGAAATTCCTGCTTCTGTGGCAAGGGAAGGGCGGCTGTATTTTAAATTCGTTGCTCTATCGGCAAAGCAATTCAGCACATCTAATTGTGAAATGGCATCGCTGCTGGATTGTAATGCGGTGAGGTCTTCGGCTAGCTCATCAAGTAAGGTTTCATACAGTGCTTTTTCTCGGGCCAGTGCCTTGCTATTAGCACTCAGAACTTTATCTTCAAATTCCTTGAGTTCGGGAGTGATGAACCGTTCGGCATTTTTCAATGTTTGCCGACGCACATATTCAGCAGGTAGTTCGGTTGTTGCCTGGCCTTTACTGATTTCGATGTAGTAGCCGTGAACCCGATTAAAGCCTACCTTCAGAGTCGAAAGCCCAGTGCGCTCTCGCTCTTGCAATTCAAGATCCACCAGGAATTGTCCTGCATTGCTGCTAAGATCACGCAGCTCATCAAGCTCTTCGTCATAGCCCTTGGCGATAACTCCTCCCTCTCGAATCACGACCGGTGGATTTTCCTCAATCGCGCGCTGCAACAATTCAGATTGTTGCGGAAACTCTGCAATGCGCTGCGCAATCGCACTGAGTTCCTCACAGTCAATGTTGGCCAGCAATTGCTGCAATGTGGGTAACAAACTTAGACTGTCGCGGAGTTTGGCCAAATCTCTAGGGCGAGCAGAACGTAGTCCAAGACGCGCAAGGATGCGTTCGATATCGCCGATCTGTCGCAAACACTCGGCCACTTTTTCAAACTGAAAATCTTCTTGCAGGGCGGCCACTACGGCTTGTCGTTGCAGCAGTGCAGTCTGGTCGCGCAATGGGCGATTTAACCAACGACTTAGTAATCGACTTCCCATGGCAGTTGCACAGGTGTCAATCACGGCCAATAAGGTATTGGCACGCCCACCCGCTAAATTGATATCCAATTCCAAATTGCGGCGACTGGCGGCATCCAGTATCACGCTATCAGACACCTGCTCCACTTGGATGCTTTGAATATGTGGTAGGTCCGACTTTTGTGTTTCTCTTGCATACTGCAGTAAACAACCCGCTGCCGCTAAGGCCGTGTTGAGATGACTGCAATCAAAAGCACTGAGGTCACGGGTATTGAAATGTGCTGTTAACAGCCGAGTGCCGTTTTCCAGTTCAAATTCCCAGGGTGGTCGTCTTCGTAGAGTGTATTGGTCGAGTGAGCCTTCCAACTGCACCAGGTTATCGGGTACTAATACCTCCGCAGGTTTTATCCGCTCAATTTCTCCTAACAGATTAGCTATGCCCTCGATTTCAGTGAGCACAAACCGACCGCTACTCAAGTTTGTGTAAGCAATACCAAACGTAGATTTAGGGTCAGAGGAATTTCCGTCGGAACATATCGCCATCAAACTGTTATCACGTCGCTCATCCATTAACGCTTCGTCGCTTACCGTGCCTGGCGTGATGATGCGAACCACTTCCCGTTCTACTGGTCCCTTGCTGGTAGCTGGATCACCAGTTTGCTCACAGATGGCGACCGACACTCCCGCATCAACCAGTTTGACCAGGTATCGATCGACGGCATGGAATGGAATGCCGCACATAGGAATGGGCTCGCCGGCAGATTTGCCGCGTGCGGTTAGTGTGATATCTAGAATGTCTGCAGCAGATTTCGCATCGTCATAGAAGAGTTCATAGAAATCTCCCATACGATAAAAAAGTAATTCGGCTGGATGCTGCGCCTTGATGCTTAAGTATTGGCGCATCATCGGCGTATGTGTTTGTGGATCGGCCACGCGTTTTTCTATTTCCTGTTACATATTGCGCGTTAATGCGACCTGTTGGGTACTATTGAATGCTCAAGTGGTAATCGCTGAATCGCAGCATTGGGATTCTACACGGTTTAATGTCAGTTTTTTATGGACGACCATTGGCCAGCTAAAATTGAGCGGTTACCATTAGTCCATGGCAAGCAATAACCTTGAGATCATCGACAGCCAAGTTCAACAGCTTGCTCAGCTACTCCTCTCCAAAAATCTCGTCATGGCCACTGCAGAATCCTGCACCGGTGGTTGGATTGCTCAATCTTTAACCAATCTTGCCGGTAGTTCAGCCTGGTTTGATTCCGGTTTTGTGACTTATTCCAATATTGCAAAGCAGCGCTTGCTCAGCGTGCCATCAGAAATTTTAAGTCCTGGCGGCCCGGGTGCAGTCAGTGAAGAAACGGTGCTGGCCATGGTCAAGGGAGCGGTAGAAAACAGTGAAGCCACTGTATCGGTGGCGGTAAGTGGGGTCGCTGGGCCTGACGGAGGCAGTGAGGAAAAGCCAGTGGGCACGGTATGGATAGCCTGGCAGGTAGCGGGCAGGGCAGATGCTAAACGCTTCCTATTTGATGGTGATCGAGAGGCTGTGCGGGTCGCAACCGTACAGGCGGCGCTGGACGGCTTGCTAGAAAGAGTTGCCAGGGAAAATTAAAGGAATCTGAATTTTTGCCAATATACTGGTTGTATATACAGTAAAAACCTGATTTAATTTCTACTGGTTGTATATACAGTGTCACAGGATATGCGGCACTTAGGCTTGGATAGCCTGGGTTTGGATTCAGGCAGTGATTTAAGCCAAAAGTTAGATAAGTAGTTGGGGACAGACTACTTTATAAAGAAGCAATTTAAGAACAATCAGATACTCACGGAACCAGAATCGGTTGTAAGTCTACGTACAAGGAAACAACGATGATCGAAGATAACGGCAACAAAGAAAAAGCATTGGCAGCGGCGCTGTCGCAAATCGAAAGACAATTCGGAAAAGGTTCCATGATGCGTCTCGGAGAATCCGAGCGCGAAGCGATTCCTGCTATATCAACTGGCTCACTAGGACTAGATGTAGCCCTGGGTATAGGCGGTTTACCTCGAGGCAGGATTGTAGAGATTTACGGACCAGAATCCTCTGGTAAAACCACATTAACACTGCAGGTCATTGCGGAAGCGCAGAAGGTAGGTGGTACTTGTGCATTTATCGATGCGGAGCACGCACTTGATCCTATCTATGCAGCTAATCTTGGCGTTGATGTCGACAATCTACTGGTTAGCCAACCTGATACTGGTGAGCAAGCATTAGAGATCTGTGACATGGTAGTACGCTCTGGTGCGGTTGATGTGGTGATTGTGGATTCAGTGGCAGCGTTAACACCCAAAGCCGAGATTGAAGGTGACATGGGTGACAGCCACATGGGCTTGCAGGCACGTTTGATGTCACAAGCACTGCGTAAGATGACCGCGAATATCAAAAATTCCAACACACTCGTTATATTCATTAACCAGATTCGTATGAAGATTGGTGTGATGTTTGGTTCACCAGAAACTACTACAGGTGGTAATGCATTAAAGTTTTACTCGTCAGTCCGTTTGGACATTCGTCGCATCGGTTCTATTAAAGATGGAGACGAAGTAGTCGGTAATGAAACTCGAGTGAAAGTGGTGAAGAACAAAGTTGCACCACCGTTCCGCCAAACTGAATTCCAGATTATGTATGGTCAAGGTATTCATCACCTAGGTGAAGTTATCGATATCGGCGTCAAGCTCAACATGATTGAAAAGTCAGGTGCGTGGTATGCCTATAAGGGTGAAAAGATCGGACAGGGCAAAAAGAATGTCAGTCTGTATTTGGAAGAAAACCCTGCTATAGCTGAAGAGATTGAAACTGCTATTCGTGCCGAGTTACTTGACGGCGGCGCAGAGGAGCAAGCAGATGAGCTAGCCGATAACGAAGATGTGGTTGTGCTAGCAGACGCAAAGGCTAAGACGAAGAACGCTTCGTAACCAGTTTCGCCGGTCTCTCAGTATAGGGCTTCGTTGCCATGGAAAACCCATTCTCTACAACCTTGACCTATTCTGAGAGCTCGGTGGAAACCAATTCAGTACTCGATTCAGAAGTTGCCGAAATGGCTGATAGCGAACGGCAAGCAAGTTCTGAACAAAACTCCACGAGAGATCACGCTACCAGTGATGTCCCCGTTCTCCGGCGAGCCGCTATGGATTTCTTGGCTCGCCGGGAACATTCTTTTCAAGAGTTAACCCGCAAACTGCAACTGAAGTTTACTGATGTAACTCCAGATAAGATTGCTGAAGTGCTCGATGCATTAAGAAGCGAGAAGCTTCAATCAGATGATCGATTCGCTGAGTCCTGGGTTCGCTACCGCCAAAATCGCGGTTTTGGCTATATGCATATCCTTGCGGACTTAAAAGAGCGAGGTGTTTCAAGTCAGACTATTAACCGTTATCTATTTGCTGATGACGACACCTGGCATCAATCAGTAGAGAATCTAATCAAAAAAAGGCTAAATGACGGTGAAACGCTGGAGTTTGGCTCTAAATCCCACCAAAAACTTACTCGATATCTACAGTCTCGCGGCTTTGCCCCGCAAGAAATACAGCGTGCGCTTGGCATTCGCATCGCTTGAAACCCCACATTTAGGAATTGCGCTATTCCTTCCCATCAACCTTTATAGGGTTGTATGGTCTGTTGTCGTATAATCCGAATCACTAAAAAAGCCACCAACCCGGTCTAATAAGGGTCTGAAATCGAATTGGGTGCCGCAGGTGGTCAAACGGAATATGAAGAATCAAATATCAGCTTTATTGATAGGGCTTAGCATGCTCCTTCCTGGGCTAAGCCAGGCTAATTGGTTTTCTCAACTAAGCGTAGGAATTGGAAACGAATCTAATGTCCCACGTGGTTTAGATTCATTCCATGAATTGGATGCCAGCTTTTTAGAGCTAGGCTTTAACCTTGGCAAGCTCTACCAGTTGGGTTTAAACGATACGGTCACATTTAGTGGCGGCTTAAGTACAAGACGTTATGACGAACTGTCTGGTTTTGATAATGTCGGCCTTTCATTAGGTGCAGAGTTAAGTCATAAGTTCGGCTTTGGAGCATATGCGCCAAGGCTGAGTTTAAACCTTTCTGCTTCGGAACAGTTCATGCAAGGAGAGGCGAGGGATGCTCGTTCATTTACCAGTCGTCTGGTATTGGAGAAACGATTTACTCCCGGGCTCATGTTAGGGATAGGTTTGGACTACGAAGAAAACGATTCGCCAACCCTTGAATCTGGTCCTGAACTTTCTGCTTTTCAATACGACCCTGACCAACGTTTGCCGTTAGAGCTTTTTGAGTACCATTCAAACGCATGGTTCATTGAAGGTGAATACGCATTCTCTAATGGTTTGCTGGTACAAGCCGGCTATCGCAATATTGATGGTGGTACGGTATCAAGTACATCCACACCGGGGCCGGCACTGTACAAAATCGCCCGAGCGTTTTTTAGCGATCCTGGAATAGATAATGGGTGGTTTGCTTATTTACTCGATGCTGACACCGATGAATGGACAGCGGGACTGAGTTGGCCATTGGGAATTGATGCTTCGATAAATCTTAGAGGCACTTTCCACGATTCAGATGCGTTTGGTGGAGGTAATTATCAAAATTCCGTTGTCACACTGGGCTACGTTCATAATTTCTAAAACATGTCTAAACAGCTTTACCTAATGCAGTTACGAAAATGGAGCTCTTTCCTAATTGCGCTGCTAGTTTTTAGTAGTAATGCTTTTGCACAACAACTGGTAGTGAGCTTGACTGATGGCGAAGGTCAGCCCATCGAAGATGCTGTTATCGAGCTGATGTTACCTGAATCGATAAAAGCCCAATATCAGGTAGCAGAAGATTCCTTAATCGATCAAAGAGATAAAGAATTTGTCCCTACTGTTAGTACGGTCACCGCTGGCAGTCGCGTAAACTTTCCTAACAGTGATGACATCCTTCATCACGTATATTCTTTTTCCTCGGCAAAAACATTTAATATCCCTCTCTATGGGCAGGGTGAAAATGACAACTATTTCGAATCTTTTCCTGAAGCAGGTGTCATTGAAATCGGATGCAACATTCATGACTGGATGCTGGCTTATCTCTATGTGGCTGAGAGCAACCTTGTTGCGATTAGTGATGCTACCGGTTTAGCTACCCTTGGCGGTTTGCCACAAGGTGAGTTTGAGTTGAGGATTTGGCATCCGCGAGCCGCAGCAAGCATTGAAGAGCTTGCTCAAACTGTGTCCATTAACGCTGGATCCACCGAGCTATCCGTTTCGATTGAGTTGCAAAGAGATAGGCGAGTTAGACGGGCCCCAAGCTCTAACGGTCGGCGTTACCGTTAATTTGGTTTTGCTGTGTCTGACCAGTCCACTCAATCCAGTCCATTTGCCTTTAGAAGTTTCCGTTCTCGTTTAGTCACTTTTCTGTTAGTGCTTTTGCTGCCGGTTCTGGGCGGCATCTATTACTACGTTAATCAAAACAATACTGAATACACCGAAGAGACGATCAATACTTATCTCGCACTTGGAGCGGATGTATTCGACTTTACCCGAGCCCAACAAGCCCAAACTCTGCAAGCAATCATTAGTAGTCTGACCTGGGACTTTGGCTTCCGCACGGCCTATGCAGCAAACGATCCTGCAACATTGTTTGATGCCGCTTTGAACGTACTGGAGCGTTCATTGAATAGTGCTGACATGCTGATGATCGCCGACCTTGATAATAACGTCATTATCGACACTTCATTGCAAGGAGCGGAAGTGTTATCTGGATCATGGTTGGCTTTGGTGGATGAGGCTGATCAGAGCGAAGAAGGGCGGGCAGCGATGATTGTGACTTTGTCGGATGAGCCTTATCAAATCATCGCGCAACCCCTTTACCTTCCTAGGCAAGTTGCCTGGATTTTTGGTGGATTCGCCATGGACGCAGAATTTGTGAATCTGGTCGGAAACACCACCGCTTCTGATGTCAGTATTGTTCGAGTGGTGAATCAGCAACCAGAAGAAATAATTGCGTCAACACTAGAATCTCACGAGCAGCAAGCATTAATGGAGCAGCTCACGGTGAATGACCAAACCCTCGATAGTCTGCAGCGAATAAACTTTGGCGGAGAAGAGTTCACAACCCTGCTTCGAAGTCTTTATGCAGATGAGCCACAAGCTCGCCAAATTGTTGCAGTGATTCAACGCTCTTATGACGAAAACAATGAAAACGTTATTCAAGCACGTAACTTGTTAGCGCAATTCTATGCGGTCGTTCTCTTGCTAAGTTTGATCGCTGTAATGTTTCTGGCGCGATCAATTACTAACCCTATTAGCCGCCTAGCTCATGCAGTAAAACGTATTGAAGCGGGTGATTACCAGATGCAGGCCGAAGTCGCCTCAAAGGATGAACTAGGTGATCTTGCGGATAGTGTCAATTCAATGGCATCTGGATTGGCGGAGAAAGAAAAAGTGCGCGACTTACTGGGTAAAGTGGTTTCGCACCAAATTGCCGAAGAATTGCTGAGTAACCCAGTCGAACTTGGCGGAGAAGAGCGAACAGCAACGATATTGTTTTCAGATATTCAGGGCTTCACTTCATTCTGCGAAGGAAAGTCGCCGCGTCAGGTGTTGGAGGAGCTCAACAAGGTATTAAGCATTATCAGCGACATCATCGAAAAACATTCGGGAGTAGTCGACAAGTTTCAAGGTGATGCGGTGATGGCGCTGTTTGGGGCGCCGGTAGCGGGCCATGAAGATACTCAAAATGCTATGCAGGCCTCTTTAGAAATTATCGATGCATTGGAGGAGCTGGATGGAGGATTAAGCGCCCGAGTAGGGGTGAATACTGGTATTGTGGTTGCGGGCAATTTGGGTTCCAGCAATCGGCTTAACTACTCGGTGATTGGGGATACTGTAAATTTGGCAGCGCGTTTAGAAAGTCTCACACGACTTTACAATGTGTCCAACATCGTGAGTGAAGCGAGCAAAGATGCGGCACCTGAATTTGTCTACCGAGAGCTGGATGAAGTGCGAGTGGCAGGTAAGCAGGAATCAGTCAAGATTTTCGAGCTGCTTGGTCAGCCGAATACCATAGATGCAGGAATAATGACTGAGGTTGCTCTATTCGAAAAAGCACTTGCCGAATATCGAGCTAAAAACTGGGATAGTGCCAGTGAGCGATTTACTGAGCTTTGTCGCTCATGCGAAAATACGCCCCTGTATTCAGTGTACCTCGATAGGATCACCTACTTTCAGAAAAACCCACCCGGTGAAGATTGGCAGGGTGTTTTTACTTTTGGTAAGAAGTAACGCCGTCAATTTCATCTATTTTTCATCTTGTTCATCGATAATTCATTGTCGGTAGAGCCTTCATTTATTCGACCGGACCACTAAGCACATGAAACTCGTAAAAGCCTTCCGCGGACTCAGACCAACTCAAGAACACGCAGCTAAAGTTGCTTCTCACCCTTATGATGTTCTGAACCGAGAAGAAGCTTATGAGTTGGCGAAAGATAATCCATTAAGCTTTTTGCACATCAATAAGCCAGAAGTTGATATTGATCCTGGTGTGAGTGTTTATGACGAATCGGTCTATGCCAAAGGGCGGGAAAATCTGGATAGATTTGTCAGCGATGGAATTCTGCAACGCGATCCTGATGAGCGTTTATATGTGTATCGCCAAACAATGGGCGATCACAGCCAAGTAGGTATTGTGGCAGTGGCATCAGTTGCAGCTTATGAGCAGGGTCTTTATAAGAAGCATGAATTCACTCGGCCTGATAAGGAAGATGATCGGGTAAATCATATGGATGCATTGGCAGCTCAAGTAGGTCCGGTTATGGGTACCTATAAAGCAGACCAAGCTATTGATGAGATCGTTCAGACTATTACTTCAGCCGAGCCGGATTATGATTTTTCTGCTGAAGACGGCACATCCCATACCTTTTGGGTAATTGGCGATGCCGAAACCAATTCACAACTCGAACAAGCACTGAACAATCTGGATGCACTTTATGTGGCCGATGGTCATCACCGCTCTGCGGCAGCATCCCGTGTGCAGGCTCTGTACGAACAACGCAATGATTCCCATTCCGGAGAAGAATCATACAACTGGTTTCTCACTGTGTTGTTTCCACACAATCAAATGCAAATATTAGACTACAACCGCATCATTAAAGATCTTAATGGAGCAAGCAATGAAGAGTTCCTGGCTGCATTAGCGAATAGTTTCGATGTCACGGTTGCAGATGATGCTGCGTCGGCGAAACCTAAACAGTCGAAAGAGTTTGGTTTGTATTTAGCTGGCGAAGGAAGTGAAAAGGGCCAATGGTATTGCTTGTCTGCCAATTCACAATTGCTCGAATCGATTGATGACAATGATCCAGTCAATAGTTTGGATGTAAGCATAATGCAACAGACTATTCTCACGCCGCTGTTAGGCATTGAAGATCAACGCACAGATAAGCGCATTGATTTTGTCGGTGGTATTCGAGGGATGGAAGGTCTAGAAAAACGAGTGGATTCTGGAGAATGGGGAGCAGCAATTGCTCTTTATGCGACTTCTGTAGAAAGTTTGATGGCTATTGCTGATGCTGGTGAAGTGATGCCACCGAAGTCGACTTGGTTTGAACCTAAACTAAAGAGTGGTCTAATAATTCACGTGCTCGACTAGCCTATTCACGCATTAAATTTTGCGTAATATTCAATCTTAATGAGATTGCTGTGAACTGTTCGCAGTGATGCAATCTTGATTAGTGTTCGTGAGAGACACATCTTTCGTGTTATCACTTAAAACACTGCTGCGAAACTTCATACGCATACAAAGGTAATGCCGAAAAGCTTCGGTGAAGTAGTTTGTAGTATCCATCAAAGTACCTGCCTGAATGTTCATGTCTTAATTCTCTTACTCAGTAATCTGTATTGCTTCTTGCAATAGAATGTTTCTCGTCCAGTTTCGCGTATTAAACGCTGCTCGATTGCATTTGGTTGACAAGAAATTCAAATATTTTGTGTTTTAAGAGGCAATTAGATTCCTGTGGGATGGAGTTAACAAAACGGATCCGTTTAGCTCCAATACTCAGCAGCTTGATAGATTTTATGCCGACCATAAAAAAGCTCCGCAGCCTGAGCTGCAGAGCTTTCGATCTCAGAAGTTTGCTGCCTTTAGGTGTCGACTCATGTCGAGTCACTATCCAGGCAGACTGCCCTGGCTATGGTTTAGCCAAGAGTTTTAAGCAACGTCACGGTCTTCGTTAACGTCAATTAGCTTGCTAGCGCCGTTGCCAATAGGGATGCGCTTGGGCTTCATTGCTTCTGGTACTTCACGTACCAGATCGATGTGTAGAAGGCCGTTTTCCAATCGAGCGTTAGTGACTTCAATATGCTCCGCCAACTGGAACCGACGTTCGAAATTTCGGGCGGCTATGCCCTGGTGCAGGTAATTGTGGTCTGCGCTGTCGGTGTCGCGCTTGCCTTTAACGGTCAACGTATTCTGTTCAGTTTGTATATCTAGCTCATCGTTCGAGAAACCCGCTACAGCCATTGTGATGCGGTAGCTGTCTTTCTCCAGCAGCTCGATGTTGTAAGGGGGGTAGCCGTTAGCATTGCTATCGCTGCGGCTCACTGCGTCCAACAGAGACGACAAGTGGTCAAAGCCCACGGTAGTACGGTAAAGGGGGGCAAAATCTAGACTTCTCATAGTCATATCCTCATTGATGGCCTTCTTGGCCGGTTAAGCAATATGTAAAAGGTGTCCACCCATTGGGTCGGACGGTTGCGCAAGCCTCAATTGAGCACCTACGTTGGAATTCTATATAGGGTCTCGCACCGGTATTTCAATACAGACGATGTCCCAGAATTTTGCAGAGAAGGGTGGATC
This sequence comes from uncultured Pseudohongiella sp., assembly GCA_965262465.1. Taxonomy (GTDB): domain Bacteria; phylum Pseudomonadota; class Gammaproteobacteria; order Pseudomonadales; family Pseudohongiellaceae; genus UBA9145. Next base: position 1,476,296 of record OZ253535.1, read on the forward strand.
CGAAGTGTGCTTAGAACAGTGTTCAGTTCCACGGCATTAAAGAGAGTGATTCCTGTTCATATTGAGCTGAAAATCGCTCGAAAAATAACCCAGAAAAAGGCACAAAAACGCCGTGAACCAGGTCACAGGAATACTTAAAGTAAATTCTAGGTAGGTTTTGGGAAATGAGCGCAGTGTTAGAGACTTATATTCTAAAAGCGACAAAAAGGATTAAAAAATCGTCTGGTTTTTGACGATTTCTCGTTAGTGAATGCTTCGGCTGTAAACCAATAATTGGAATAGCAGCTAAGCGTATGATTTAGCTCGTTTTTTCAACTGTGACTAAATTGAAAAAATCCTGCAATTTTCCCCAGGAAGGCAATAACTGCTTCACCAAGAAACTGGACGCTTTTACACCGCCCTGTTAGCTATAACGTCATAGAAAGCAGATTACTTGAGTATGGAGCTTTGTGAGGGGCCGAAGAGGGGCCAAAGAGGGGCTAGTGGGAGATTCTGAGCAATGCATGCCTGCGTGTAAGGGGAAGGCCATCCAGAGGCGCTAGAGCGCCTCTGGATGGCCCAAATGAGTTAGATCACGAGTAAATCCATGAATTCATGCACCGGAGTCTGCTCAAGGCGCTGCTGATCCTTGCATAGGTCAAATATGGCCTCAGCTCGCTTGGCAGGGAATCGGGTAGCCAAATTCGCCTGGAATTTCTCCTCAAGCAGCGGAATACCTTCCTCTCGGCGCCGCCTGTGGCCTACAGGGTAGTGGATTTCCACCTTGTCAGAGCTACTGCCATCCTTGAAGTAGACCTGAAGGGCATTCGCTATCGAGCGCTTCTCTGGTTCGAGGTATTCCTTGGTGTAAGTGGGATTCTCGTGAATTTCCATCTTTTCCCGGAGCTCATCGATGATCGGGTGGGCCTGATGGAAGCTGTCTTCATAGTGTTCAGCCACTAAATTGCCAAAAGCCAATGGCACAGCGGTCATATACTGCAGACAGTGGTCTCGATCTGCTGGGTTATTGAGCGGCCCAACCTTAGAGATGATGCGGATTGCAGACTCATGGGTGTGAATCACGATCTTCTCAATCTGGTCCAGACGGTCTTTCACTTGTGGGTGCAGCTGGACTGCAGCCTCCGCCGCAGTCTGGGAATGGAACTCTGCAGGGAATGAAATCTTAAACAAGATATTCTCCATCACATAAGTTCCATAACTAATTGGAAATGAAAAGCTTTCACCTTTAAACGATACATCATAAAAACCCCAGGTAGGTGTCGTTAACACACTGGGATAACCGATTTCGCCGCGTAGAGTTAAATCAGCTAGACGCACAGCGCGGGAGGTAGCGTCGCCTGCGGCCCAGGACTTTCTTGGTCCTGCATTAGGGGCGTGGCGATAGGTGCGAAGGCTAGAGCCGTCCAGCCAAGCCTGGGATAGGGCATCAATCACTTGCTCCCTGGTGCCCCCAAGCATTCGAGTCGCGACTGCAGTAGACGCCACACGGACCAGCAAAACATGGCATAGACCTACTCGATTGAAGCTATTCTCAAGAGCTAAAACTCCTTGTATTTCATGAGCTTTGATCATTGCTGTGAGAACATCTCTCATGTTTAGCGACGGTTTGCCCTCGGCTACGCGTTGTTGTGAGCGGTAATCAGCCACAGATAGGATGGCACCGAGATTATCGGAAGGGTGGCCCCATTCAGCAGCCAGCCAGGTGTCGTTGTAGTCCAACCACCGGATGATGCAGCCTATATCCCATGCAGCTTTCACTGGATCCAGGCGAAACTGGGTGCCGGGCACTCTTGCTCCGTTGGGTACAACAGTGCCTTCCACCAATGGGCCCAGCAATTTCGTGCATTCAGGGAATCGGAGCGCCAGCAGGCCACAGCCTAAGGTATCCATCAAACAGTTGCGGGCCGTGTCATAGGCTTCCGCAGAATCAATCTCGTAGTCACAGACGTAATTCGCGATATCAACAAGCACCTGATCTGGTGCTGGGCGATCATTTAAGTCAACATTTGCACTCATAAAAAACTCTTTAAAAACATATAAATAAAACTACTAACTAAAGCATTATGGCGAATATTTAATCAGAAGATTCGCTCTGGTATTCTCACGTGATGGGCAGAGAGCGAGGGTCCCCAGCGCTGCACGCTGGGAAGCGGTCGCTCGCCGCCCCAACCTCATTTCGAAATCGCTTTCTAGCGATCCCCAATATCTACCCATTCAGAGGTCTCAGGCCCCGTATAATCAGCACTTGGGCGGATAATACGGTTATTGGCCCGTTGTTCTTTCACATGGGCAGCCCAGCCAGTCACCCGAGACATCACGAAAATCGGTGTAAATAACTTGGTCGGTATATTCATGAAGTGGTAAGCCGAGGCATGGAAGAAATCGGCATTACAGAACAGCTTCTTTTCCCTCCACATGACTTCCTCACAGCGCACAGAAACGGGATAAAGCACTGAATCACCTACAAATTCTGCCAATTTCTCAGCCCATTGCTTAATGATCACATTTCGTGGATCGGATTCACGATAGATCGCGTGGCCAAACCCCATGATTTTCTCTTTTCGCTCCAGCATTCCCATGATTTCGCGTTCCGCTTCCTCTTGGCTCTGCCAATTCTCAATCATTTCCATGGCCGCTTCGTTGGCTCCGCCGTGTAGCGGGCCTCGCAAGCTGCCTATGGCACCCGTTATACAGCTGTGCATGTCCGAAAGCGTGGAAGCGCAGACTCGGGCAGTGAACGTGGAGGCATTGAATTCATGTTCCGCGTAGAGGATTAGCGAGACATTCATTACTTGGCTGAAAAGCTCGCTTGGAGCCTCATCACCCAGCATATGCAGGAAATGCGCGCCAATAGAGTCATCATCCGTTTCGGTTTCAACCCTTACGCCATCATGGGAGTAGCGATACCAATAGCAGATAATCGAAGGGAAGGCCGCAAGCAGACGGTCGATGGCTTCATCTTGCTGGGAGAAATCAGTTTCTGTCTCCAAGTTGCCCAGCAGAGAGCAACCCGTGCGCATGACATCCATCGGATGGGCGCTGGCTGGAATGCGTTCCAACACATCCTTGAGCTCTTGAGGAAGTCCCCTTAGGCTTTTGATTTTACTGATATATTCATCTAATTCGCTTTGTGTGGGTAATGCGCCCTTGAGGAGTAGATAGGCCACTTCCTCAAAACTGGCTTTCTCCGCCAGCTCACTGATGTCATATCCCCGGTAGGTGAGGCCTGTACCGGTTTTGCCTACAGTACAAAGTGCCGTTTCTCCAGCTACTTGCCCTCTCAGGCCGGCTCCACCCAGTTTTTTGTCTACCATCTTGCTTCTCCTCAGGTCTCAGCGCATGGCAATTGGCTGAGTCTGCCATTTTTAACTTTCAAAATTAGTTAAAAGGTTTAACTATTTGAATTTAATAGATTTATATGATCATTAATTTTGTTCGAACAGCGCGTCTAGCTTCTGCTCATAAGCGTGATAGCCCAGCACCTCGTACAATTGATCCCGAGTCTGCATTCGTTCAAGCACCGCAGTCTGGTCGCCATTGATGGCGATTGTTTCGTAGACCTCTAGGGCAGCCTTACTCATTGCCCGGAAAGCGCTCAGAGGGTAGAGGACCATGGCAACACCGGCATCAGCCAACTCCCGACAATTAAATAGAGGGGTTTTACCGAATTCGGTGATGTTGGCTAACACAGGAACTTCTAAAGCATCTGCAAATTGTTGATATTGCTCAAGTTCTAGCATTGCTTCGGGAAAAATCGCGTCTGCACCAGCTTCAGCACAGGCGATAGCCCTTTCAATAGCTGCATCCATGCCTTCTACGGCCAGCGCATCGGTTCTGGCCATAATGACGAAATCCCCATCATTCCGGGCGTCTGCAGCTGCTTTAACCCGATCGACCATCTCAGTTTGGGACACAATGGCCTTGTTGGGGCGATGTCCGCAGCGTTTCTGGGCCACCTGATCTTCCAGATGAACCGCAGCGGCACCAGCTTTTTCCATGGCTTGGATAGTGCGGGCAATGTTGAAAGCGCCGCCCCAGCCGGTATCGATGTCTACTAATAGCGGGAGATCTGAGGCATTGCAGATGCGCTCTACGTCAGCTACGACGTCATTGAGGCTGGTAATGCCCAGATCTGGCAAACCATATGAGGCGTTGGCTACGCCGCCGCCAGAGAGGTAGATAGCCTTATGTCCTGCGCCTTCGGCGAGCATGGCGCAGTAGGCATTGATTGCGCCAACAATCTGTAATGGGTGATTATCAGCCAAGGCTTGGCGAAATCTTGCACCAGGCGATAATTTAGTCATATTTGTTCCTAACTATCTTCTTTATCTGTTTGATTTAATTGCTTTAACAGTGTTTTTCGCGCGCTACTGATATGACGGCGCATGAGCATTTCTGCAAGCTCAGCATCCTGCTTTTCGATTGCGTCCACGATCTGGTGATGCTCTTTGAAGGCCTGTTCTGGACGTGAGGGTTGGGCAGAAGTCTGAACGCGGCAGAGGCGGAGTAGGTGGTATAGCTCGCCGCAGAGCAAATCGAACAGCCGTTGGTTTCCGCTGAGCTGCACTACCAGGTAGTGGAAGTCCAAATCACCTTCTTTTTGATAGTACAACCGCCAATCTGCTGACTCGATCTGTTCTTCATGACGAGTAAGCAGATCCCGCAACTTTTGGCAGTCATCCGGCAGAGAATTAGCCGCCGCAAGTTTGCAGGCGAGCCCTTCCAAAGATTCTCGAATCTCATATATTTCAGAGACTTGTGCCACATCAAGAGAAACTACCTTAGCTCCAGCGTTAGGTTTTATCTCAACCAGCTTGCAGCCCTCTAAACGGCGAATAGCCTCACGTAATGGCCCTCTGCTAATGCCGTATTGGGTCGCTAATTGAGGTTCATTGATTTTGGAGCCAGGGGGTAGGTCGCCTTTGACAATGGCTGTGCGTAGTTGATCGAAAACGTCGTCAGCCAGAGTTAGTGATTTAGGTTCTTCTGGTGTCGAATTTGGGGATATGTCAACAATTTCTGCCATAGAGGGTGGATTATAGCGATTTTTCCGAAATAATCTATTGTATTGTTGACAAAATTAGTTTTCGGTAGAGAAACCGATAGCATTGGCGCCAGAGACAATGAACTCGAACTGAGATTTTTACGTGTTCAATTCTTGAACAAGGCTTAGCTAGAGGCGTACACTGCTTGAACAAGGCATGTGCCTGCGGCACAACCTACCACTTCGATTACTATTATTGAGTGGTGAGGTTATTGGCGGTAGCGTGCTTAAAGATTGGAAATAGATTCTGAGCTTTTTTGAACAATAAAAATAAGAAAACTGCCTAAGTGACTGAAATTAATAAACAAAATACATCTTTTGAGTCTGCAACAGCAGAGTACCCCAATGCTCATTGCGAGCACTGGTTCGCCGTTCATACTAAGCCGCGGCAAGAGCACATTGCAGCGCAACACCTCACAAACCAAGCGTATGAGATCTATTTTCCCCGAGTCTCGGTACAAAAAAGAAAGCTTCATCACATCATTGACGTGATTGAGCCCTACTTTCCACGTTATCTATTCGTGAGATTTGATGAACACAACGATGATTGGGGTCCGATCCGCTCAACGAGAGGGGTTTCCTCACTCGTCAAATTTAATGGCCGTCCGCAGCCCCTTCGAAATGAGCTTATTTTACTATTAAAGAGCCAAAGAAATTCTGATGGGTTACAAAGAGTTAACCTAAAAACTTTCAGCCCAGGTGAAGTTCTGGATATTGAAGAAGGCCCATTCGCGGGTTATCGCTGTTTGTTTGAAGCCGAACGCAGCTACGAAAGAGTCGCAGTGCTGCTGGACATCATTGGCAAACAAACCCGCGCCGTCATCAACAAACGAGATCTAGCTCTCCCTCAATTTGCCTAATTTGGGTAAATATTCAATAAATACATAGTCTTACATGGAAGACGAAATTACCTATCGTCTCCTCAAGTCCATTGAGGAGAATCCATCTCAGTCCCAGCGTGAGTTATCCGAATCACTCGGTGTGAGCTTGGGCAAACTCAACTATTGTCTAAAAGCGCTGGTGGATAAAGGGTGGGTTAAGGCGCGGAATTTTAAGGAAAACCCCAATAAAGCGGGATACTTATACTTGCTTACTCCACACGGGGTCGAAGCAAAGGCCAAAGTTACCGTTAGGTTCCTCAAACGGAAAATGGATGAGTACGAAAGAATCAAGCAGGAGATTGCTCGTCTTCAACAAGAAGCTGATATTGATACCTGAGTTGGACCAAAAAACGTCATAGAATTAGACAGTTATTGAAGCTAATATCAGCAACTTATTAAGCCCATAGCTGGGTGAGATTAAACCAATTTTTATACCTGTGTTTTGTACCTATAAATAGAAGAAAGACTTTTTCATTTGTACTTTTTTGTTTGGCGTAGTTTTTGTTTCATCAAAGTTTTGTTTATGCATCAATCCAAGAATTTTTTATCTTTGCTACTAGCAACTTTGTTAGTAGCATTTTTGCCTACAGTTAGTTACGGGCAAAATATCTCCCTAACTCCAGAAGAGTTGGCGCAGCTTCAGTCCTTGAGCTCTGCACAAAGAGAAGCGCTTCTTGATGGGCAAGCAACTCCTGCTCAGACCCAAATCACTGACCCTATAGAAGTGATCCCAAGAGCAACAGCGACCCCGAATCAGGATGGAATCCAGGAAAACGTCGATAGCCGATTAGGGCAGGAAACATTGGCCGAGGACGTAGCGCTGCAAGAAACGGAAGCACCGCTTGAGCAATTTGGCTACAACCTCTTTGCGGGATCCCCTACAACCTTCGCGCCAGCAACTGATATCCCAGTACCAGCTAACTACATAATGGGGCCAGGTGACACAGTTATTCTGCAATTGTACGGGCAAGAAAACGCTACTTATGAATTGGTAGTGACTAGAGAAGGGATGCTACTGTTTCCTGAGATTGGTCCTATTGCAGTAGCGGGTTCAGCCTTCGACGAGTTTAGAGCGCAGGTTGATGAAATCGTTTCGAACCAACTTATCGGTCAGCGCGCATCAGTTACTCTAGGGGCTCTACGATCTATCCGAATTTTTGTTTTGGGCGAAGCCTTCCGACCAGGTTCTTATACCGTTAGTTCGCTCTCAACAATGACCAACGCATTGTTCGTAAGTGGTGGTATTACTAATGTCGGTTCACTGCGCAATGTACAACTGCGTCGACAGGGTCAAACCGTTGCTGAACTAGATCTTTATGATTTGCTGTTAGAGGGCGACACCAGTGCAGATGTAAGACTGCAACCCGATGATGTGCTTTTTATCCCGCCCGTGGGAGACACTATAGGAATAGCTGGAGAGGTTATTCGCCCTGCGATTTACGAGCTTAAAGATGAAGAAACTGTACTTGAAGCAGTACTGCTTGCTGGCGGAACTTTGCCTACAGCGTTTCCCCAGGCATCCAGAATTGAGCGCATCGATGTCGACGGCACACGCACACTGATCGATATCGATATTAGTTCGCCTGCCGGGCAGGTTGAAGGTGTGCTGAATGGCGACGTTATTCAGGTTTATTCGATATTGGATCGGTTGGAAAATGTAGTAATCACAGAAGGGCACTTAGAGCGCCCGGGTGGTTACCAGTGGCAACCGGAGATGCGGGTGTCAGATGTCATACCATCTTTAGATTTTTTGTTGCCCAATCCTGATATCAACTACGCGCTAATTGTAAGAGAGATACCACCAACCAGTACGCTACAAGTTCTTCGAATTAATTTAGCTGCAGCGGTGGCAGCACCAGGCTCTGATGATGATTTGTTGTTGCAACCTCGTGATCGAATTATCACTTTTGCAGCAAACGGTGACAGACAAAACGCCCTAGAAGGACTACTAGATGAATTAAATGCACAGGCCAGATTTGAACGGCCTGCATCAGTTGTCACTGTTAGCGGAAACGTGGGTTTTCCTGGTAGCTACCCACTTATTCAGGGTATGACTGTTGGTAATCTTATTGAATCAGCCTCAGGTCTTTTAGAGAATACAGATACAAGTTATGCCGTGCTAATCCGTCGCCGCGATAGCCGCGGAACAATCGAAGCTCTAAATGCTTCAACAGCAAACGGAAGAGATTTGGATTTCGATAGACTGTTGCAACCGGCAGATCAGTTATATGTATTTGATACTGTTAGTGATCGCACGACATTGCTTAATCAAGTTAATCAGCAATTGCGACTACAAGCAGAGGCCGGAGATAGATCAAAAGTTGTAACGGCATCTGGACAAGTTCGCTTCCCTGGAAACTATCCATTGTTTCAAGGTATGACCGTTGACGATCTAATTGATGCCAGTGGTGGCTTCACGGAGAGTGCTTTAACAACCCATGCCGAACTAACCCGCTCATATATCTATGAAGGCTCAGGAAGGGAGGTTGATCACCTTGACGTCGATCTCACCAATACCAGCAGTCTGGGTCTACAGATGGCACTCGAAGAGTTCGACAACCTTGTCATCCGACAACTACCTAACTGGACAGAGAATGAATTCGTAGAGCTAAGTGGTGAGGTCGTGTCGCCGGGTACTTACTCAATTGCCAAAGGAGATACTTTGAGTTCTGTGTTGGCAAGGGCAGGTGGCTTAACAGAGTATGCTGACCCTAATGCCAGTGTACTTCTAAGAGCTGAACTCCGAGAAAGGGAGCGCGAATTGCTCGTTCAGTATCAAGAAGAGCTGCAAAGTGATATTGCTGCCGTTGCTCTAGCTCAAAATGAAGGTGGAGATCAATCTGAGGTGATTGAAGTTGGCGAACAACTTCTTGAACAAGTGCAAGATGCAGAACCAATAGGAAGACTTGTATTAGATTTACCAGCCATATTACAAGGGTCGGAGACCAGAGACGTAATCGCCCGGAATGGTGATCAGCTGTTTATACCAAGAACGCGTCAAGAAATATCTATCTTTGGGGAAGTTAATTATCCGACTTCGCATGTATTTGATTCATCATTGTCAGTGAAAGACTATATCGATTTAAGTGGAGGACTATCCCAAAGGGCAGACCCGGGTCGAACTTATATTATCAAGGGCAACGGGAGAGTTGTTTCATTCAATAGTTCTCGTTGGTTTTTTGAAAAGGATACGCAGTTAGAGCCTGGAGATACTATTGTTGTGCCTTTTGATATCGAGCCAACAAACTACTTAGTGACTTGGAGCAGTATCTCTCAAATACTTTTTAATTTGGCTACCAGTGTACTGGCTATTAACAGTGTTCAAAATTAGCAATTACTGAGTTCCTTTATCCGTATGTCTTTGGCAATCACCGATATTCTGCTTTTGAAATGTTTAGATGCGAACCATCTTTTTCATCCTGGTCGGTGCTTTTTTTGCCAGCTCTAGCAGCAATAAATTTGATGTGAAACAACCTTAACCAGAAAATGAATAGCAATAAGCAACTGTTGGCTGATGAGCTTAATTTCTTCGAGCTAGTGCATTTGCTCAAGAAGCAGCGGGTTTTGCTGATATCAGTAAGTTCACTTTTCCTGATTTTGGCGATTGTCTATGTGACAATTGTTGATGATGTCTATCGGGCTGAGATTGTTTTGTCTCCTGCTGAAAGAGCAGGGGCAGAAAATCAGCAATTCAGCCAGTTCGGCCAAGCCGCCAATTTCGTCGGAATTAGTCTCGACGATGAAAATAGAGAGATCGAATATGCGCTCGAGCTGATCAGGTCCAGAGATTTCGTCACAGAGTTTATTGAAAGACGAAATCTGGCTATTCCGCTGATGGCAGGAACCTGGAATGCACGGGATACGAAGAGTGGAATAGACACATCCATTTTTGATTCCGAAACTAGTGAATGGGGTGGTCAATATTCGTCGACAGGGCCCACCGACTGGCAGCTGTATAACAAATTCATCAAAACTTTGGAGATCACTGAAAGTAGGCAAGGCTCAATAGTGCGCCTCACCATTGACTGGCATGACCCGGAGCGGGCCGCCGATTGGCTCAATGCGTTGGTGGACGACCTCAATGCGAACATAAAAGAAAAGGATCGCGCTGAAGCGCTAAGGGCAATTGAATATTCTCAGGACCAGATTGACAAAACACAGCTGCTAGAGATGCAGCGAATATTTTATGAAATTATAGAAGCACAAACCAGGGTTGTGCTGCTTGCAGACGTCAGAGATGACTATGTGTTTAGAGTGATAGACAGAGCTGTGCCTCCCGAGGAAAAGATTGCTCCCCAGCGTGCAATCATAGTGCTATCCAGTTTAGTGGCGGGTCTATTTTTCGGCATACTGACGGTCTTGCTAAAAAATGTTCTCAATGATGGGTATCAAGCCTCCAGAAGAGACGGAGTATGAGAGCGAACCCCGGCGTTATCTTTGTAATCATATGGATCGGACCGCTGATAGCACCACTTATTATTAATAACGCTCTCATATCCCCATTTTCTAACCAGACAAATGTTCTGGTTATTGCCAGTATTGCTTTCATGCTGCTGATTGTGCTGTTTTTTTGGGCGATGAGAATGGGTGGACACGTAGAAGTCTCCGCTGTCCTTCAATCGCAGATTGACTACCGAAAATTTGAGGTCATCACTTGGCGACTTTTCTGCCTATGGCTTTTTACCTATTTCATTCATGCCGCTCATTCAGGAGGGGTTCCCCTTTATTGGGCAATAGCAGGGATTGATAGAACGTATGTAGACTTTGGCGTCCCAACTCTTGGGGGATTCTCAAACATGTTGCGAGCTTTTGTGCTGGTTGCTTGCTTTGTGATTGTTAATTTCTCCCCAGGTACAAAAAGGTTTAGGTATCTGGGCATTGCGATTTTTCTTTTGTTCTCAGCTTTTTTAATTGAAACGGGAAGAGGAAATGGAGTGGTTCTTATACTGCACCCTATTGGCATGTATTTGCTTTGCTTCAAGTTAACTGCCAGAAGAGTATTGATAGGAGCTACGCTACTTTCAGTATTACTGATCGGTTTGGGTGGGATACAAATCATCCGCTACAGAGAAGGTTTTGAATTGCTATTGCAATACGCAGAAAGCCAGGGCTTCGAATCTGTAAGCACTTATCAATTATTACTAATTCCTTCGCTAATTTACTATCTGGTGCCGCTCGCGAATGTCGATCTAAATCTCGCAAGCGCTCCGTTGTTTTCTTTTGAACCATATTATTCCTTGCAAGGCCTTGTTCCGACGGTAATACGCAACTTCATTTTTGAAGCAAGAGACTACGGCGTTCTTGTTAATGAGGCGAATAACGTTACTTCATTTTACACACCGTTTGTTCGGGACTTTGGTGTCTATGGCGGATTCTTGGCGATATCATTTTTGCTCTTTCTTACTGCGCTTGTGTATTCAAATGCACTTAGAGGAAAGCTGTTCTCTATCATGCTTTGGCCGGCCCTTTTTATGTCGCTTACCTTATCCGTATTTTCGTTGTTTTATACTTCACTTGTAGTAGTGCTATACCCTTTTCTCACTTATTGGGTTGTTCGCAGAATTCGAATTCACCCAGCATAAATACAGTCCAGGTTTTGTTCGGGAAGTGCCCTACAGTATTTCAGAATGTACCGCATGCTTTTCAGGAAATAGAATTGTCTCAAGAGATATTTATTCATAATACAGCTCAAGTATTGAGTGATTCACTCGGTGAGAATACGAGGATTTGGCAGTACGTCATCGTATTGGAGGGAGCTGTTATCGGAGAGGATTGCAACATCTGTTCACATTGCTTTATCGAAAGCGATGTTCTAGTCGGAGATCGTGTGACTATCAAGAACGGAGTGTCCGTATGGGATGGGCTGCGAATCGGAAGCGATGTCTTTGTTGGCCCGAATGTCACATTCACTAACGACAAGTTCCCTCGAAGCAAGGTCAGGCCAGAGAAGTATTTACCAACATGCATCGAAGACGGAGCGTCAATAGGTGCTGGAGCAGTCATACTCCCAAACCTGACCATTGGCACTAATGCGATGGTTGCAGCTGGTGCTGTAGTGGTTCGCTCTATTCCGCCAAATGCAATTGCTGCGGGCAATCCGGCCAGAATCATTGGGTATGTCGATTCTGAGACAGAAGAAAAAAGTCAGTCACTCAGTACATTTCCGGTGTCTGGTGTTGCAGATACCTCAGTCAAGGGGGTGCGAATGCACGGATTGCCTAAGATTCAAGACATTCGCGGTAGTTTGAGTGTTGGCGAGTTTGAGCAGTCTATTCCATTTCCTGTTAAACGATATTTCCTGGTCTATGATGTGCCTAGCAAAGAAACCAGAGGTGAGCATGCTCACCATGAATGTCACCAGTTTCTGATTTGTGTTCGTGGTAGTTGCCATGTAGTAGCAGATGATGGGAACTGTCGAGAAGAATTTGAGCTGAATAGCCCGGAACGAGGGCTACATATACCGCCAAGGGTGTGGGGTATACAGTACAAGTATTCTGCGGACGCTATGTTGTTGGTTTTCGCATCCCACTATTACGATAGCTCGGACTATATTCGAGACTACTCCGAGTTTAACAGAATCGTGAATAGCTAGACTTGGTTAAGTTTCTAAACTTACATTCCACTTACTGTGCATTGAAACCGGAGATAGATGCCGCGATAAGCCGCGTTCTCGATTCAGGCTGGTACATAGGTGGCCAAGAATGCGAACTTTTCGAACAGGAGTTTTCAGACTATTGTGGATGTGAGCATGTTGTAGGGGTCGCCAACGGACTGGACGCACTTACCTTAGCTCTCAGAGCGCTAGGCGTTGAATCTGGTGACGAGGTAATAGTCCCTAGTAACACCTACATAGCAACCTGGCTTGCGGTTCACCACTGCGGGGCGCTTCCTGTGCCGGTGGAACCGGATGCTCGCACTTTCAATATTGACCCTACTGGTATTGAGAAGGTCATTACCGAGCGAACCAAAGTGATACTTCCGGTGCACTTATATGGCCAACCTGCAGAAATTGATGCAATTTTGGAGATCGCGAATAACTACAACCTCAAGGTGCTTGAGGACGCAGCTCAAGCTCATGGGGCATCCTATAAAGATGTAAAGATAGGTGCCCATTCTGATGCAGTAGCCTGGAGTTTTTATCCAGGGAAAAACCTTGGCGCTTTCGGTGATGCAGGCGCAGTGAGCACCAATAATGACATTCTTGCTTCCAAAATTAGAAAGCTGGGTAATTACGGTTCAGGTCAAAAATATGTCAATGTGATTAAAGGGGTAAACAGCAGATTGGATCCATTGCAGGCCGCGATTCTCAGGGTAAAGCTGCAGCATCTTGATGAATGGAACAAAAGACGAAAGGAAATTGCGGCTTTTTATTCAGAAAAACTAGATGATTCTATTCTACAATTGCCGACCGAACGAAGTGACCTTACACATGTTTGGCATGTTTACAATATTCAGTATCCAGAGCGTGATGCGCTCAAAGCAAAACTGGCAGCTGAAGGAATCGAAACGCTCATTCACTATCCAATCGCTCCTCATTTACAAGATGCTTTTTCTGATTTGGGGTTTAGGGAAGGCAGTTTTCCCATCTCGGAAGAGATACACCGAAATTCGCTGAGTCTGCCTACCGATCCCTTTATGAGCGATCGTGATCTAACTCGAGTAGTCCAAGCAATTAGCCGCTCTTTGGTCCAGTAAATCGAAACAATGGCATGTAAGTCGTCAGATGATTTGGGACCACTCGCCTCAAAAACTAAAGGAGACATTTGCAGTATAGCTTCCGCTTAGTGAGCTGAACAAACTATAAGGTTTTCCTCCTTCCTGCGCTGCAGGGTCTGCTGTTTAATAAGCTGTCTCCGGCCCATGATCTCCTCGTAACGGCCATAGAACATGTCTGCAGGCGTCACGTTGTCCAGCGACTCGTGATACCGCTGGTGATTGTAGTAATCCACGAACTGCCTTATCGCCTTCTCCAGTTCCCATGGGTAGTAATAGTTCTCCAGCTTCACCACATTCTTCATTGAGCGGTGATAGCGTTCGATCTTACCCTGAGTCTGCGGATGGTAGGGCGCGCCTCTAGTGTGCTCTATCTTCTGCTCATCCAGATACTCCCTGAGCTCTTTCGATAGATAGCATGGCCCATTGTCACTAAGCAGCCGAGGCCGGTGTTTAACCATCACCTGATCTACCCCTGTTTTCTCAATGGCATCATCCAGTGTGAGCTTTACATCGTCAGCACTCATGGTAGTCGTCAGCTTCCAACTGATGATGTAGCGGGAGTAGTCATCCAACACCGTCGATAGAAAGTACCAGCCCCAGCCAACTATCTTGAAGTAGGTAAAGTCCGTCTGCCACAGCTCGTTTATGCGTCTCGTAGGCGTGTGGAACTTGTCACTGGCCTGCAGCAGAATATAGGCAGGACTCGTGATCAGGTCATATTGCTTCAACAGCCTATAAACACTGGACTCGGAGATGAAGTACTCATGTTGGTCGGTGATATGCCAGGCTAACTCGCGAGGTGATAGTTCGGGGTGTTCCAGGGCAACTTCAAGGCACTGCTCCTTCACGCTCTCAGGAAGCTTATTCCAGAACTGTCTTGGCGACTTGTTTCTGGCAACAAGCCCTTCATAGCCATCATCCCGGTAAGCCTTGTACCAGCGATAGAATGAGCTCCGGCTCACTCCTAGCTCGTTAAGTGTGCGTCTGACCGATAGCTCCGACTCTTCAACCAGTCGTATCACCTCATACTTCTCTGAGGCCGACAGCGTCATTCGTCGTCCCAGATCGATCCCGAGCCAAGCACACTTTTTTTGAGCACGTTGTTCTTCAGCATCGTTTCAGCAAGCATCTGTTTGAGGTGTCCATTCTCCCTTTTGAGATCGGTTACTTCCCGGCTGTTAGCTTGACGCTTGGTATCGCCTGCCAGACGTTGCTTACCGGCCTCTAAAAACTCCTTGGACCAGCTGTAGTATTGACTTGCTGCTATGCCTTCCCGCCGGCATAGTTCAGCGATAGACTCCTCTCCACGTAGTCCTTCCAGGACAATGCGGATTTTCTCCTCGGGCTCGTGTTTCTTGCGGGTTTTGCGCTTGATAGCTTTGACGAGTGCTTCGGGTGTGTCAGTCATAGGTGACTCCTGTATTCATTATTGAATGTATCAGAAGTCTCCCTTAGGAATTAGGGTTAATTGGTCCCATATGTTCTGACGGGATACACTCAACTGTCAGTTCATGTTCTTGATGTCTTGCGAATACAGAAAGAAAATCTGTAATCCCGTAATGTGCTTCTAATTTAAACCCATCCAGATCGCCACTTTTTCCAACTAGCCTTTGATTGTTAGCAAAAAGATCGTCCCGCACATTGAGAAAATCTATCGTATCGTTCACAGCTTGAATTGAGGCAGATAACTCAAGTTCGCCTCGAGTAGTTGTGTAGGCTGAAGTTGTGCCATTGTTTATCCATCCCAACGGCGTGTCTCCACTCGCACCTGTGGCGTGCAGTAAGAAAAGGGCAACGAGAGTTAAGTGTAGTATGGGAAATCGCAATTTGATTCTTGAGTTCACTGCCAGGGAATTCCTTTCGATCCTTGAAAATTCGGAGCCTATTTTCCTATGCCTCTAATAATTATCAAAATTAATTATGGAAACCATATCTGGCGAATTCTTGATCAAATTGCCACGTAATAAACGGGTGCATTGGAAGTTTTCATTGAATAGGTCTCAAAACAGCTAGAAACCACAATATTTAGTGTTATTACACAATGTTTACGCTAGAATCCTCACCGTAGAAACGCTGGCACAGTGTGTGGTTTATTGGTCAAAAATTGATCAATTGCGGCCTTGGTGTCGGTGATTCGTGTTACGAAAACGCTGTGTGCCTGGTCAGTTTCTGACTCAGCAATAAAAATGATACTCACAGGCACAGGCTCAACCTCTAGAGAACCCTAAATGCGCCTAAAGTGCATTAAGTTAGCCGGCTTTAAATCCTTCGTCGATCCGACCACAATCCACTTCCCCTCAAATTTAGGTGCCGTCGTTGGGCCTAACGGTTGTGGCAAGTCTAATGTTATCGACGCCGTTCGGTGGGTAATGGGTGAAAGCTCTGCCAAGAACCTCCGTGGCGAGAACATGACGGACGTGATCTTCAATGGTTCAGGCGCTCGCAAGCCTGTCGGCCAAGCCTCAGTTGAGCTGGTATTCGACAATCATGACCGGAAATTGACGGGTGAATACGCCAATTTCAGCGAGGTATCCATCAAACGCAGGGTGGATAGAGAAGCTCAGTCCACCTATTTCCTCAACGGCACCAAGGTCAGACGCAAAGACATCACCGACATCTTTCTGGGCACCGGTTTAGGTGCACGAAGTTATTCCATCATTGAGCAGGGAATGGTGTCCCGGCTGATCGAATCCAAGCCAGAAGAACTTCGTGTCTATATAGAAGAAGCAGCCGGTATATCCAAATACAAGGAACGCCGTCGAGAAACAGAAAACCGCATTAAGCGCACCCGCGAAAACCTGGAACGCCTTACGGACATCCGAGACGAGTTAGAGCGTCAGTTACAACACCTCAAACGGCAATCTGTGGCGGCAGAAAAATATGGCGAGCTAAAACAGGAAGAACGACAAACCCAGGCTAACCTCAATGCAATGCGCTGGCAGAGTTTGGATGCCGAGATCAAAGCTAACCAGGAAACGATAAATCAGTTAGAAATTCAGATCGAAGCCACCACTGCTGATCAGCGTGAGATCGATGCCAACGTTGAGAAACATCTTTCCGATAACGCCGACCTAACAGACGCTCTAGGGGAAGTGCAGGCTCGTTATTACAGTATTGGTAACGACATCGCTCGACTAGAGCAATCCATCGAACACCACATTGAGCGCGTGGAGCAGCTCAAACTGGATTTAAATGAAACCGAAGAAGGCTGGGAACAGACTCGGGAAGAGTTGGATATTGATCTGCGCAAGATTACCCAGCTCGGTGCAGAGTTAACGGAACTAGAACCACAGCTAGAGTCAGCTCGCGAAGATGAACAGCAGGCAGCTGAAGCATTAAGTGCCGAAGAAGCGGCACTGCAAAAATGGCAACACGAATGGGATGACTTTAATAAGCGAGCGGAAGAGCCTCGGCAAAAAGCTGAAGTAGAACAGTCTCGCATTCAGCAATTGGAATCGATCATTGAACGCGGCCTAGAGCGCAAACAGCGGCTAGAGAAAGAGAAGGCTGAGTTATTAGCGACCCCAGATGAACAGGATTCTGGCGTATTAGCTGGCGAAATATCCCGTTTAGAACAGGATATTCAGAACCTAAAAGGTCGTGCCGCCGAGCAAACCGAGCTATTGGAAACCCATCGCAGCCAATTGGCTCAATGCCAGGAAGATCTGGATAGCTCTCGCGGTGAGCTACAGGAAGCACAGGGCAAGCAAGCCTCATTGGAAGCTTTGCAGCAAGCAGCGCTCGGTCAGGACAATCCTGGTCTCAATGATTGGCTGAAGAACAAAGGGTTTGATAATCAGCTGCGCCTCGCCGAAGGCTTGCGCATAGAAGCTGGATGGGAATTGGCCGTCGAGTCGGTACTAGGTGATTCGTTGCAGGCTATCTGCGTTGAAGGTTTGGACAACGTCACTTCAATGCTCGCTGATTTTCCACAGGCCAAATTAGCATTCGTTGATGTGTCAGCCGGGGGAGCGAGTTCCTCAGGTAGCCAACTCCCACCTCTGGCGAACAAAGTGGGTGCTGACTGGAATATCTCTGGATTGATGCAGGGCATTTACGCCGCGGGCTCATTAGAAGAGGCACTGCGCCATAGGGCAAGCTTGGCGCCAAATGAATCCATCGTCACCAAAGAAGGCGTTTGGCTGGGCGGAAGCTGGATCCAGGTGATCAATATCAGCAAGCAGGATTCAATTGTTGAACGCCGTGGATTGATTGCTGATTTATTTAAGAAAATCAAATCACTACAGGAACAATGTAATGAGCTGTCTAGCCAGCGAGATGCGCTGACTCAGGCTCAGAAAAACGCAGAAACTACACGGGACCAGTTACAGCAAGAATACACGGAGAAAACCCAGCAGGTCGGGGAGCTCAAGTCTCAGCATAGCGCTCAATTGGCCAAGCTCGAAGAGAGCAAAACCCGCAAGGAACGGGTGCTGCATGACCTTGAAGAGCTCACACGACAGCTGGCAACTGAGGAACAGAACACCTCTGAAGCACGAGCCAGGCTGCAGCAAGCACTGGACAGTATGGCGGAAGATGTAGGCGGCCGGGAATCACTGGAAACTGCCCGCGATGAAGTCCGAAGTCGATTAGAAAAATCCCGCGAAAAATCCAAGCAATCCAAGGATTTAGTGCATGAACTTGCTCTAAAGCAGCAATCGATTCAGTCGCAATGGCAGTCTACTCGCGAAACCATGGACCGCATGGCGAGCCAGGTACAACGCTCCAAGGAGCGCATGGAGTCTCTCAATGTGCAGATCGAGGATTCGGATGCGCCGCTGGAGACCATGCGGGCCGAACTGGAAGAGCATCTGCAAACTCGCCTGCAGGTGGAGAAAGAGCTGGCCGCGGCGAAAGCCCGTGTTGATGAGAACGAGCACCGCATTCGTCAGCTGGAACAGCAACGCAATGAGAAACAGGAACAACTCAATGCGGTCCGCGAAACATTGATGCAGAACCGGCTCAAATCTGAAGGATCGTCCGTTAAACGGGATGGCATCCTGGAGCAGCTCAAAGAAGCCAATTTTGAGTTGGAGCAGGTGATAGCTCAATTACCTGAAGGCATGAGTGAGCAGGAATGCGATCAATTACTGGAGAAAATTGGTAATCGTATTCAGCGTCTTGGTCCGATCAATCTTGCCGCGATTGACGAGTATCAGCAGCAATCAGAGCGTAAGGTCTATCTCGACAAGCAAAACGATGACCTGGAAAAAGCCCTGACTACCTTGCAAAACGCGATTCGCAAGATCGACAAGGAAACGCGAGCACGCTTCAAAGAGACGTTCGACAAGATTAATGCAGGACTACAGAGTTTATTCCCGCGCATATTCGGTGGTGGCCATGCCTATCTGGATATGACCGGGGAAGATCTATTGGATACCGGTGTCGCCATCATGGCGCGCCCTCCGGGTAAGCGTAACAGCACGATCCATCTGCTCTCTGGTGGTGAAAAGGCCATGACTGCTATCGCGCTGGTGTTTTCAATATTCCATCTAAATCCATCACCGTTCTGTATGCTGGATGAGGTTGATGCACCACTGGATGACGCCAACGTAGGCCGTTATGCCAACCTGGTGAAAGAGATGTCCTCTACTGTGCAATTTATCTTCATCACTCATAACAAGATCACCATGGAAATGGCAAATCAGCTACTCGGCGTAACCATGCATGAACCGGGCGTTTCGAGGATTGTGGCGGTAGATATCGACGAGGCGGCAGAACTGGCTGCAATGTAGTCATAAAAACTTCACAATCTACCCCTCAAGCACTAAAGAATTGCCACTAACTGCAAGATAAACTTACTAATTTTCCAAATTCTGGGCCGCCGCTCCATTCGCTGACACCATGAGCTTTCGAGAGCTAGTCATTCTTCTTTTGGGACTCGCCATTGTGGCGGTCATACTTCGCGGCCTATACGTGGCTATCCAGGCCCGCAAAGGCCAAATAAAGCTCGCAATTGATAAGAACATTCCTCAAGACGTTGATTTGGATGCATTGGAATTGGCGGAGCTTCCTGGTGGCGGGGCGAGGGTTGTGCAGCGAAGCGATGAAGCGGCTTCTAACGATAATCTCGATCCAATAGAGCAGGCCAATGCTCGAGCAGAATCGTTGGCGCTGGACCGTGATGCTGAATCAGTGCCGGTGTTAATGGATTCGGTAACGCTTGGGCAAAATGAGTTAGACCTTGGCTCCGAAGAATCGATTGATGAACCTGTCAATGAACATATCGATGAGCCAATCCAGCAATCTACACAATCTGACAATGCTGAAGAATTCGAAGCTGCTTCCCAGTATGACGATCCGGATGACGAAATTCTCGATTCTGAATTGAATGGATCAGTCGAGTTAGAAGACGAAATAGAACAACAAACCGAAGCAGAAGAGAGAGCTTCACAAGACGACATTCTGCTGGACTATGACGCGGAAGAAACCCATCGCGCACCTCAAGTCGATGGCTTGGCTAGTGTTCAACCCGATTACCCGGAAGATTATCTAGACGAGCACGACGAAGAGCAATTTGAAGATGACGTAGACGATTACTCAGAAGATTATCCTAGTGGAGAGTCTTCTTATGAGCAGGAATCCGAAGTAGAAGATGAACTAGAAGAAGCACCTGCGGAACGGACTGAACCAACTTTCGATCCAAGTTTGAATGATGGGTTGGATGATTTTTCAATGACAGCCGGTGAGCGCATCGGATATCAATCGCAGCCTGAGACATCTTCGCAGACCGAAGTCCCATCCTTTGACGATGAATCCGAGCCTGACATCCCAGTAAAACGAACTTCTCTATTCAGCGCGTTACGGAACAAGATCGCACAAACCATCGCAGTAGATTCCAAATCTGACGAAGAAGATACTGAAGACGAGTTAGATGCTACTGATGAGCGCGCAGAACTAACTGACTATGAAGACTATGAAAGTGATGCTCAGCACGATGTGTTTTATGATGAAGATGAGTCAGATGAAGGAAATGAAGAGTATTACTCAGAACAACAGGGCGGCGAAGCAGAAGAGTATTATTCTGATGATGAAATAAGTGACACCGAGCGCCATTCAGATCACTTGAAATCCGAATCAGAGTTGCCAGTTTCATCTGGAGAACCAACTGATATTCGACAACATCAAGCGGCGAGCCAACCTACTGAGATAAGACAACAGTCGAATACTTCTCAACCTTCTGAGGTGTTAGTGCTTAATGTAATGGCTCATGAAGGCAGAGAATTTCAAGGTGATGCGCTTATGCATGCTGTTATCACCAGTGGTTTGAAATTTGGTGAAATGAATATTTTTCATTTACGTTATGGCAATGACAGCAAGGGCCCGGTTGTATTTAGTCTCGCTAACATTCTGAATCCAGGCACATTCGATCTCAACAATATGTCAGACTTCTCCACCATAGGAGTAAGTCTATTCTTAGCCTTGCCGGTCGCAGGCAACAACTATGATGCCTTTGAGCAAATGCTGGACGTGGCGCAGGAACTCTGCGAGTCACTTGACGGCGAGCTAAAAGACGATCATCGTAATGTCATGACCGCTCAAACCATTGAGCATTACCGACAACGGGTAAGAGACTTTGAACTGCGGCAACTAAAGGCTGCAGGCAGCCGCGGCTAATTCTTTTCCCACCTTTGTAAGTTCTTTCATCGATGAGTATTCCTGCCAAAGTTAAACAGGAAATTGCGGAGCTTCGCGCCCAGTTAGAGCATCACAATCGCCTCTATTACACATTGGACGCGCCGGAAATTCCTGATGCCGATTACGATGCGCTATTCCAGCGTCTAGTGGATCTCGAAACCAAGCATGATGCATTAACCCCTGATTCACCCACTCAGCGTGTTGGCAGTGAGCCATTGGATAGCTTTACCCAGGTAACTCACGAGCTAGCCATGCTGTCCTTAGACAAAGTATTTGATGAGCAAGACCTCAGGGACTTCGAATCCAGAGTGATGAAACGTTTGGGTAGTGACAAAGCGCTGGACTATAGCTGTGAACCCAAAGTGGACGGTGTTGCCGTAAGTTTGCTGTATCAAGATGGTGTGTTGGAACGAGCAGCTACCCGTGGTGATGGTGTAACAGGTGAAGATATTACTCACAATGTTCGTACGATTAACTCAATCCCTTTGAAGCTCACGGGTGGTAAACAAAAAGGCAGGTTAGAGATTCGTGGTGAAATCTTCCTGGGAAAAGATGGGTTTCAGCGGCTCAATCAGCGTGCAGAAAAAGAAGGCAGTAAAGTTTTTGTCAATCCAAGGAATACGGCAGCCGGGGCGGTTCGGCAACTGGATTCCCGCAAAGCGGCGCGCATTCCGTTGGAAATGTACTGTTACAGTGTTGGCATAGTTGATTCAGTCAAGCTACCTAAAAAGCTGAGCGATGTATTCGATTTGATCGGTGAATGGGGTCTACCAATAAATCCCGATCGCAGTACAGAAAAGGGTATAGATGGTTGTCTTAACTATTGTTTGCAATTACTCGAAAAGCGGAATGCTCTGGATTATGAAATCGATGGCGCCGTGATCAAGGTAAACGATTTAGCGACACAAGAATCTCTTGGGCAAAATGCCAGGACGCCGCGCTGGGCAATGGCCTATAAGTTTCCAGCGGAAGAAAAATCAACCAAAGTGTTGGACGTTGAATTTCAAGTGGGTCGGACTGGCACGATTACACCTGTCGCACGACTAGATCCGGTATTTGTCGGCGGTGTAACAGTAAGTAATACAACTTTACACAACATGGATGAAGTAGAACGGCTGGGACTTCGAATCGGAGATACAGTAATCGTTCGACGGGCCGGCGATGTAATTCCAAAAGTTGTCAAAGTAATAAACCCGGAGAAAAACAAAAAACCGAGGAAAGTAAAATTACCTAGTTCATGTCCCGCTTGCGGTTCGCCTATAGAGAAAGAGGGCGATGTGCTGTTCAAATGCAGTGCCGGCATCATCTGTCCTGCGCAAAAGAAAGAATCGATAAAACATTTTGCGTCTCGAACCGCGTTGGACATTGAAGGTTTGGGCGACAAATTGGTTGAGCAGCTGGTCGACGAAGAGCTTATTGCAAATGTAGATGACATTTTTGCACTGGATAAAGAACGGCTCGTGCAATTGGAGCGCATTGGCTCGAAGTCAGCAGAAAATTTGTTAGCCGCAATTGATAAGAGCAAACAAACCACATTGCCTAGGTTTCTTTATTCCTTAGGCATACGCGAAGTAGGGGAAGCAACTGCGCAAGCATTGGTGTCGCACTACGGGGACTTGAGCCCAATCATGGAAGCCAGCGCAGAGGATCACGAACAGGTCACCGATATAGGACCTATCGTTGCTCAGCACATCGCTACTTTTTTTGGCAATAAAGACAATCTGAAGCTTATCGACAAACTAATTAAGCACGGGATCAATTGGCCGAAAGCTACCAAACTACAATCCCAGCCGCTTAAAGATCAAACATTCGTTCTGACTGGCACACTCGAGCAAATGCCTCGTAACGAGGCCAAGGCTCTACTTTTGGGGTTCGGCGCAAAAGTGGCTGGCAGTGTTTCGAAAAATACTGATTGCGTGGTGGCAGGCCCAGGAGCCGGTTCAAAACGTACAAAAGCCGAAGAACTAGGCATAAAAATTATCGATGAGGGGGAATTTTTATCCCTTATCGAAAGTCTAAAAGAATAATAGAAAGAATAATAAAAAGAATAATAAAGAGAAAAACGGGGTATCGAACTATCTAGGACTGGATTGACGAAGCTAGAGGCTTAAAGAAAGGAAAGCAAAGGAACGAAAGTAAGGAAAGTTAAGGAAGCCAGGTCATGAAAATTCTGCCAAAGATAGTCAACATCAGCCTGTGCGCTGGCATATTGTCTGCCTGCGCCAGTTCGCCACCGCAGAACATCGCAAACGTCTGCGAAATCTTCGAAGATCGCCGCTCCTGGTACCGGGCCGCAGCTGAGGCTGAGGATCGCTGGGGAATTCCTGTTGCCGTGAATATGGCGTTCATTTATCAAGAGTCCAGTTTTCGTGCCCGAGCTAAACCGGAGCGCAGCCGTATCCTTTGGGTATTGCCTGGCCCCAGGCCTTCATCTGCTTATGGCTATGCTCAGGCCTTAGATTCTACGTGGGCAGAATATGAGCGCACATCTGGCAACCGTCGCGCGTCACGCAGCAATTTCGGCGATGCCATCGATTTCGTAGCCTGGTACAACGCCAATTCGCGACGCATTAGCAGCATCGGTGCAGAGGATGCCCGCAACCTATATTTTGCTTATCACGAAGGTAATGGCGGGTATCAGCGAGGCACATACCGAGAAAAGCAGTGGTTGCTTGATGCGGCAAACAACGTGCAGTCAAATGCAGTCCGATTCGATATCCAATTAGATGGATGTCGAAGCAGGCTCGAGCGAAATTGGTGGCAACGGATTCTCTCCTGACACCTCTCACTGTATTCGCTACCATGCGCAGCGATCAAAACTAATCTGTACAAGGAAATCACAACGCCATGAGTTGGTGGGGTAAAGTTGTTGGCGGCACTTTCGGGTTCATGATGGGTGGCCCTTTGGGGGCACTGTTAGGTGCTGCACTCGGAAACTATTTCGACGGTGGCCTGGATGGAATCGCACTTGACGAATCTTTGGGTCTTGGCGCCACAGAAAGAGTTCAGTCTGTATTCTTCACTACCGCATTTACCGTCATGGGTTATGTGGCGAAGTCGGATGGAAGAGTCACACGGGATGAAATTGATATGGCTGAACAAGTCATGACTCAAATGCATCTCAGCCCGCAGCAGCGCACAGTGGCAATTAATCTATTTAATGAAGGGAAAAAACCAAACTTTCCTGCGCATGAAGTGCTTGCCCAGTTCAAGCGTGAATGTCTGCGCCGAAGAAATCTTATTCAGATGTTTTTGGAGATCATCATCGCCACCGCATTTGCCGATGGCAGACTGCACAGTAAAGAACAGTCGATCCTTGAAAGTATCGCTGCAGATTTAGGCTACTCACACAATCAATTTGCCGATCTGCTCAATCGCGTTACAGGCCAAGCACATTTCTCTGAACAGGGTTCAATAAAGAAAAAGCTGGAAGCTGCCTGCGAGTTACTCGGAGTCGATGCAACGGCTGACGATGCTACCGTCAAGAAGGCCTATCGAAGACAAATGAATCAGCATCATCCGGACAAATTAGTGGCCAAAGGTTTGCCGGAGGAAATGATTGAGATCGCGACGCAGAAAACTCAGGACATTAAAGCCGCTTACGAACTAATCAAGTCGCAGCGGAGTTAAATCTTACTCTTATCTAAAAGTCTCGTTGATATCTGACAAAGTCTCATTACCAGGGCAGAGGTCATGCTCGGCAAGGCTATTGAATGGCTTATCAACAGTATCGATGACTTCATGCAAGTCTGAAGTCGATTGATTGATATAAAGCAGGCCTGTGGCAATCTTGTTTTGTTTCTTATGCTCATTGATATGGTGCAGAGCATTCTCTTTGTCATAAGGGTCGTAGTTGCTGCTGGTCTTATGCAGGTGAATTACCGATCCGTCGTGTAACGTGATTTCCTTTTCCTTACCCGCCGCATAACTCGTGGTAATTTCTTTCCGCATTGGCACATAGTCAACCTGGCTTAAGGCTACGTAATTCTCCCAGGTATTTTTGTACCCGTGGGTGGAAAAGTCTGTGTTATTGAAAGTGACGCAAGGCGACACAACATCAATGAAAGCGAATCCTTTATGGGTGAGGCCTGCCTGAATAAGCGGTACCAATTGTTGCTTATCGCCAGAAAAACTGCGCGCTACAAAGCTCGCGCCGAGCTCAATGGCTAAGGTAGCCATATCGATATTCTCATACATGCTCTCATCGCCTGATTTGGTGCGGGAGCCAAGATCTGCCGTTGCTGAGAGCTGTCCCTTGGTAAGTCCATAGGTGCCATTGTTAGCTACGATGTAGAGCATATTGATGCGACGTCTAACGATATGGCAGAACTGACCCAAGCCTATCGAGGCACTGTCTCCATCACCGGAAATCCCCACATAGTAAAGCTCCTTGTTACCAAGGTTGGCACCAGTTGCCACAGAAGGCATTCTGCCGTGTACGGAGTTAAAACCATGAGCTTTGCTGAGAAAGTAAGAGGGGATTTTAGAAGAACACCCAATGCCTGAAATTTTAGCGACCCGATGGGGCTCAAGGGACATATCGGCAGCGGCCTGGATGATTGCGGCGCTGATTGAGTCATGGCCACAGCCACCGCATAAAGTCGTTAAGGTGCCCTCGTAATCACGTCGAGTGAGTCCAATTTCATTGGTTTTGAGTTGCGGGTGCTGGAACTTGGGTTTGTTGATATAACTCATACTAATTCAAAGCTTAGTGTTGGCAGATTCCAACAAAACTAAGCGGGCATGTCCTCCGATTCTTTTATGTCGGACAGAGAGTTCAACACTTCGCGTTCGATGTGTTGCGCCGTTATCAATACACCGTTGTAACTCAATATTGAATGCATTTGCTCTTCATTAATATTGAGCTCTATTTTCAATAGACTCTTGAGCTGTGCGTCGCGATTTTGGTCGATCACATATACCAGGTCATGGGAATCGATAAACTCTTTAATTGACTCGTGGAAAGGAAAGGATTTGATGCGCAAGATATCCAGATTAATGCCTTTCTTTGTCAATGCGTCCAATGATTCCTGAATTGCACTGGCGGTAGAACCGATAAACAACAGCCCTAATTTATTCCCCTCGTCAATAATTTCAGGTTGGGGAGTAAACTGTAGTGCAGTTTCGAATTTCTTGGCGATACGGTCCATGACTTCTGCATAGACATCACCATCTTCGGTGTAAGCTGCGTTCGCATCGTGGGAACTTCCACGAGTGAAGTAACTTCCTTTAGAGGGGTGCGTACCCGGATAGGTACGATAGGGAATACCATCATCGTCTTTGTCGACATAGCGGCCAAATTTTTCTATCGATTCCAACTCTTCCGCATTTAGAACCTTGCCACGATCATAGCGACGGGAATCATCCCACTGCAGGCGTTCACAGATTTGTTCATTCATGCCGATTTCCAGATCGCTCATTACGATAACTGGAGTTTGCAATCGATCAGATAAATCGAACGCATCACTTGCGAAATCGAAGCATTCTTTAGCGTCTTTGGGAAACAGCAAAACATGTTTGGTATCACCGTGGGACGCATAGGCGCAGGCTAACAAGTCGCCTTGTTGGGTGCGGGTTGGCATGCCGGTGGAAGGTCCGACGCGTTGAATGTTAAACAACACCACAGGAACTTCAGAAAAATAGGCAAGGCCGAGAAACTCTTGCATTAACGATATGCCTGGTCCGCTTGTCGCAGTAAATGCGCGAGCACCATTCCAACCAGCTCCGATAGCTATGCCGATCGCTGCCAATTCATCTTCAGCTTGAACGATGCTGAACTTGCGTTTGCCAGTGCCTGGATCTATGCGTAGTCGATTGCAATATTTGTTGAACGCATCAACCACCGAAGTAGAAGGAGTCAGTGGATACCAGGAAGCAACAGTAGCACCGCCATACACACAGCCGAGTCCCACAGCGGTATTGCCATCTATCAAAATCTTGTCTGTATTTTTATCACTGGATTTTAACTGCAGATTCAGTGGGCATTGAAAGTTCTCGCTCGCAAACTGATGGCCTAATTCCAATGCATGAATATTAGGAAGTATCAGTTTTTCTTTGCCGCGAAACTGATCACTTACTAGTCCTGTGAGTACTTCGAAATCAATATTGATTAACGCGGCGAGTGCGCCGACGTACACAATATTCTTAAACAGCTGGCGTTGATTAGGACGGTCGAATTCTTTCGTGCAAATATCTTTTAGTGGTATTGGAAGATAGTTCAGTTCTTCTTTCACCAAGTCGTCTGGCAATGCTTTGGAGGAGTCATATAAAACATATCCACCAGGCAATACTTCTTCTATGTCTTTAGCGATGGTCTGTTCATTCATCGCCACCATCAGATCAACACCTTCGCGCCGACCCAGATAGCCCGCTTCACTTATTCTGACTTCATACCAAGTGGGTAGACCCTGAATGTTAGAAGGGAAAATGTTATGAGGGCTGACCGGGATACCCATTCGGAACACAGACTTCGCAAACATATTGTTTGCGCTGGCTGATCCAGAGCCATTCACGTTGGCAAACTTCACGACGAAGTCATTAACCTTGGTTAAGGTTGCTACGTTGGAATGCATTGGGTCGTTCATGCGTTCACAGCCTTGGCGGTGTTATACAAGTATTTGCGCATATCCCAAGCGTTGGTTGGACATCGTTCCGCACATAATCCGCAGTGCAAACACAGGTCTTCATTTTTAGCCATGATTCGACCAGTAGTCAGGTCGCCGGACACATAGAGATCCTGTTCTTCATTATCCGCTGGTGAAAGCATACGGTTTCGTAGATCAGGTTCCTCGCCATTTTGAGTAAAGGTGATGCAATCAGTAGGGCATATATCCACACAGGCGTCACATTCAATGCAGAGTTGATCAGTGAATACTGTTTGCACATCGCAATTCAGACAACGCATGGTTTCTCCGTAAGCCAGTTCCGGATCGAAACCAAGCTCCACTTCCATGTTGATGTCATTCAAAGTTTGTTCTTTCGCCGCATGGGGAACGGCGTAGCGAACATCGTTACTAATGTCGTTGTCGTAAGACCACTGATGAATACCCATCTTCTGGCTTTCAAGTGTCGTCAGCGGGGCAGGTCGAACCGATACGTCTTCTTCATTGCACAACAAATGAATTGATAAGGCGGCATCGTGACCATGAGCAACCGCGGTAATGATATTGTCTGGACCTAGAGCTGCATCTCCACCAAAAAATACACGGGGATGGGTTGATTGAAATGTTGTCTTGTTCAATACAGGCAATTCCCAGCGATCAAACTCAATACCCAGATCTCTCTCAATCCAAGGAAAGCTATTGTCTTGACCGATGGCGCATAACACATCATCACAGGGAAGAATCACAGGGTCTTCGCCAGTTGGAATCAGCAAGCGTTTACCGTTTTCGTCATATTCTTTTCTGACTTTTTCGAATTCCATCCCCACAAGTTTGCCGTTTTTCACTAAGTACTTTTTAGGAACATGGAAATTCAGAATGGGGATGTCTTCGTTCATCGCATCTTCGATTTCCCACGGAGACGCTTTCATTTCATCAAAACCAGATCGAACGACAACGGTGACGTCTTCACCGCCTAGACGCTTCGAGGTGCGGCAACAGTCCATAGCGGTGTTACCACCACCCATCACCAATACTTGTTTGCCGATTGAATCGATGTGTTCGAATGCTACGCTGGCTAACCATTCAATACCGGTATGTATGTTCTCTTTAGCTTCTTCATATCCAGGCAAGTCCAGATGTTTCCCTAAGGGAGCGCCAGTACCAACAAAGATGGCATCGTAATCTTCGGCCAGCATATCTTTCATGCTGGTGACTTCTTCCCCGAAGCGGCAGTTGATACCCATATCGAGTATGTAGTTCAGCTCTTCTTCCAAAACTTCGATTGGAAGTCGAAAGCGGGGAATTTGCGTGCGCATGGCTCCTCCGCTGACTGCATCACGCTCGAACAAGGTAATTTCGTACCCTAACGGCAAAAGATCGCGAGCAACGGTAAGTGATGCAGGGCCAGCACCAATCAGTGCAATGTGTTTTCCGTTTTTCTTTTTCGGAACTTTGGGCAGTCGATCTTCTATGCTGGATTTGAAATCAGCAGCAACGCGCTTAAGGCGGCATATTGCGACTGGCTCTTCTTCAATTCGGCCGCGACGGCAAGCGGGTTCGCAAGGGCGGTCACAAGTGCGTCCAAGGATTCCGGGAAACACATTGGAGATCCAATTGATCATGTAAGCGTCGGTGTAACGCTTCTCTGCAATTAATCGAATGTATTCCGGTACGGGTGTATGGGCAGGGCATGCCCATTGGCAATCCACCACTTTGTGGAAGTATTCGGGGTCGGCAATGTTGGTGGGCTTCATTCTTATTATTACTGCAAATCGTAACTGCTTGCCGCTTTTCCAATCTAGAGCTGGATAAATCAGCAAACGATCAAAATCCTGGTCCTAGTATAGGGAAATAGGGGAGTTTTGAAAGCAGTTTATGACATCGACGGGGTGTTAGCTGTTTCCGCTAATTTGCTGAAAATCTTAAGTTTTACCACATGCTCAATTTGGCTCAATGAGGACTCGAGGGCGGCGATATCAAGATTCACTGAATCGTCTATATCCAGAATTAGATCAACCTCAATTCCCTGTTCTAAATAGTGCAGGGTAATGTCATCAATATCGCTTAGATTCAGCTGATCTGCACAAGCTGCTTTGATCTGTTCAATCAATGCCTGCCGCGTTGGAAGTAAGCTGGGTTGAGATTGGTCAGGCAGAACTTCATCGCCATGAGGTTCGGGGTCTATATGTACTGTGACATCAGCGACATCGCTAAAGCTTCCCGTTAATGTGCGACTGACAATTTCTCCTAACTCATGCCCTTCAGACACTGAAATTCGGGGATTTACCAACAGCTGCAATTCCAGAATGATTTTTGCACCGGATGAACGAGTGCGCATCTGGGTAACTCCAAGAATTCCATCGATACCCAGAATGGTTTGTTCGAATTGTTGACGGCGTTGCTCTGGAATTGCTGTATCCACCAGTTCTTTCAAACTGTCGGTACTCAGCTCCCAGCCGATTTTCGCAATGATCAATGCGACAAAGATTCCGGCTACGGTATCCATCCAGGCATATCCCTGTTGCGCGGCAAGCAAGCCAATCAGCACAGCAATTGAGGAGATAGCATCAGATCGGCTATGCCAGGCATTGGCCTTTAATAAGGAGCTATTGATGCGATTGGCCACGCGCATGGTGTAGTGAAAGATCCACTCTTTGCTGGCAATCGATATCAAAGCGATGGCCAGGCCTGCAGGAGCGGGAATTGGCAGATTCTCTACTGATTGCAGCCGGTTATAGCTGTCGTAAAGCAGGATGCCTGCAGTTGTGAAGAATACGACTCCCATGGCAATGGTGCCGAGAGTCTCAAAGCGTCCATGTCCATAGGGATGCTCAGCGTCGGGGTCAGCATGAGCAACCCGAGCTACCACGAGCACAAAGATGTCTGTAATGGCATCGGTGAGGGAGTGAATGCCATCTGTAACTAATGCGAAAGATTGGGTGACTCCACCTCCGATGATTTTTGCCAACCCAAGAGCCAGATCCAGAATCATGCCAACAACTGTGACCCGTGTGGCTTGTGCTTGGGCCGATGAATTAGACATGGAGTTTTCTGTGGCTAGCTTCGTTGTTGGATTGAGAAATGGAGTTGTGGCCAACCGTCGGACACATTTTATAAACGCTCAAAAGAAAAGAGCCCAGCAAGGTTTGCTTGCCGGGCTCAACATACTATCAAGGGAGAGATAAATGAAACAAAACCCACAATTTTGTATGCCATCTACCTACACTTATTCAGACTCCCGGGTTTTGGAGAAGTTCCCTCTGGTTCCGCAAATTTTCGTCTTTTTCGGATTATTTTGTGCTTAATATTGTTTGAAATCGCACTTTATGAAAGCCCCATAAGTTGCTGAATAATCTATATATTCTTTCTCTCCAAGCCTTCGATGTTCAATTTTTGTACAGTTTCCTGATTGCTGATTAAGCCGATGCTGGCGCTATCCGAATCGAAATAGAGTTCGGCTACCCGGCGCAAATCATCCAGGGTCGTTGTCAAAACCTGACGCCGAAACATCATGCGCTGCTCCAAAGTTCGACCAAACAAGTGGTTGTAAAATGCCTGTTTTGCCTCACCAGCAGGCGAAGACGGCTTATCCATTGCGGCGATAACTCCGAGGATAGCTTCCTCCAGTTGGTAATCTGGGTGCTCTTTATTTAGCAACCAATCTAAGGAGCGATCAAAGTCTGTCAGTGTGTCTTCCAGTCGCGGGTCTCGGTATGAAAAGAAGCGGAAAGAGGCAGAATTAGGATCCTGGCTTGCGCCTCCGCCATATGCACCCCCTTGTTCGCGGATGGCGGTATGCAAGAAGCCATTGCGTAGAAAACCTGCCAGAACATGGAGTACGGGATTATCTGGGTGACCAGCGGCAACCGTTGGATACGCTTTTGCGCAGAAATTGACCTGAGTTGCTGTCGACCATGCCTGTCGAGTGCGCTCTCGAATTGAATCCAAATCAAACGCAGTAAAATCTGAGGCTGCATCAGTGACTTGCCATTGATCGTCTAAATGCTTGCTTATTTCATCCTGTGCTTGCTCGTCACTGACTAACAAAAACTGCATAGGCGAGGCGAGCACTACAGAATGGAGATGAGCTAACTTCTCCATCAAATCTCTGCGACTGTCCGGAGAACCAATACTATCTCGCAGTGTCTTTAATCGTTTGATTCCTTGAAGCCCGCCTGACTCATGCTGCAAATTTGCTGCCGGGCTCATTCTGCTAGCCGCGACCCCCATGGCAAGGCTGTGGCCACTACCAATGATGCTGTTCTCTTTGCGCGCACAAAGTTGCTCGATTAAGTCTGCGAGTCGTTGGTCTTCATCGAACCTTACGGAGTGATAAGTGTCTGCTAAAAGCGTCGTGAGATCGCGATGATTTGAGGTAAGGCTCTTCGATGAAAAACTAAGCAATGCTTTAACTTGCTGCACATCCTCTCGATCACTGCGAATACTGGTAAAGCAATTGATGCCCCCACTGATCATTGCCTGACGAGTTTGCATTTCTGCATAAGTCAGCTCGCCCACGCCAAACTCTGGAACGCAACTGGTATATAAAGGAAGAACCTCCAGTATTTCCGTTTCCAGTTTGGGCAATTCAATGACCAGTTGTTGATAGCTTAGTCCGTTAGTGCCCTGAGCATAGTAGCTGAGCGGTAACTTGCTGCTGGAAAGAACGCTATCCTGGCGAGCGGGCTCACTAATTGTTTCGGGCACATCGTCTAATCCAACCTTGGGTAGCAACCCAGGGTCATCCTCCTGATTCTGCCTTTCAGCTAGAGCCTTGGATCGGTTCACAATGTCGGTGATAGCCTGGCTAGAGAGTGATGCCTTTATGTCATTCAACTGCGATTTTTCGGCATCAATCTTTTTCTGAGCCAGAGTAGTGTCAGGCCGTAGAGTGAGTGTGATGCGATGTTGGT
The DNA here is from genome assembly GCA_965262465.1 of uncultured Pseudohongiella sp. Lineage (GTDB taxonomy): Bacteria > Pseudomonadota > Gammaproteobacteria > Pseudomonadales > Pseudohongiellaceae > UBA9145. The sequence goes on from OZ253535.1 coordinate 1,509,090, forward strand.
TCTCTATTAGCAAAGACTTAATGAGATTAGGAATATAGTTTGAGTCTTTGACTTCTTCTCGTAATTGTTCAAGAACGGGATCTATGTTCATCAATTCTATTGGATCACCGCGGTGAAGGGCCGTAGATAGACCACTAAGAATAAGCTGCAGGCCATAAGGGTAGCTGTCGCCTGAAATTTCTCGCTGATTGAGTTCTAGTTGATGCAAGGCAGCATCTACTTGATCTTGATCTACGCCGTTATCAATGATTGCTTGCAGGCTTCCGAGAATGAGTTGTTCTACTCCTTCGGTAGCATCAGCGGTGCATCCTTCCAAGCCCGCCATAAAAGTCATTTCACGATTAGAGTCTTCTAGCCCGCACATTGGGGAAGGGGATTGGCCAAGTTCGGAAGTCTCAAGTGCATACAATAATGGGGACGCGCTGTTTTCCAATAAGACACTGGAAAGTAATTGAGCCTGGAATAACTCTTTTAGATTGGTGCTCTTGCCAAGTAGCCAGCCAACAACTACATGAGTTTTTTGATCAGCAGGTTCTTCTGCTGCATAAAATTCTTCAACCTGAATTGGTGCCTGATACCGTTGCTCATCATCAACATGGATATTGCTATCGAGTTTTTCGAATCTTGATAAGGCGAGCTCTTCGAGATTTTGGTGGTGCTCGAAAGCTGTCATATCACCAAACGTCATAAACACAGAGTTGCTCGGGTGATAATGTGTTTTATAGAAATCCAGTAATTGCTGGTAACTCAATTTTGGAATGTCTTCAGGTTCGCCTCCGCTGTTGTAATGATAAGTAGTACTAGGAAACAAGTGTTGGGTCATCATTTGCCACAAGATGCTATTGGTAGAACTCATGGCTCCTTTCATTTCGTTATACACGACGCCTTTGTACTGCAGCTCTGAATCAGGATTTTCCAATTCAGCAAACTCCAGGCGATGACCTTCCTGCGCAAAATCCAATTCGTGGAGTCGTGAAAAGAAGGCGGCATCGAGATAGACCCGCAGTAGATTAGAGAAATCTTTTTTGTTCTTACTGGCGAAAGGATAGGCCGTCCAGTCACTACTAGTGAACGCATTCATAAAAGTATTTAGGGATCGGCGTATCATCATGAAAAATGGATCCCTTACCGGGAATTTTTCGCTGCCACAAAGTGCAGTGTGCTCCAGAATATGAGCGACTCCGGTGGAGTCCATGGGCATGGTGCGGAAGGCGACCAGAAACACATTCTCGTCGTTATCACTCTGCAAGTGATAATGCATAGCTCCCGTCACATTGTGTTCATACTCTTCGATTGTGATATTCAAAGAGGGGATGTGTTCGCTGCGGAGTTGTTTGAAAGCAGGGTGGTTAGATGTCTCCATTCCACTTGAAGTGCTGCTTGTATCTTCAGAAATTGATGAATCAGTCATTAATTGTGTTGTTCCGATAAGGTATAACTTCTAGGTCCGCGGCCTGTAAAAAGCGCGGCGAGGATTACTCGGGGGCGGATTCCAGGCTGAGGCGGCCTAGTTTACCGGAGCGGTAGTCATTTAGTAATGTTTCAGCGGTTTTGTGCCAGTCTAAAGCGCCTTTTTTGCCAATTGCGCCGGCAAACTTGGCAATAGTTTCCATAAGAGCCTCGGTTGATTCAGGGCTACCGGTAAACTTGTATCTGTCTCTTAATGCATCGGGAGCAAGCTCGAAGAGTAGCTCTGCTGAAGACCATCCGATTGCTTCTATATCTAATGCAGTTTGTCGGATTGCTCCAGTTAAGGCGAGGCGAAGTGCTGCTTCCTGATCTTCCAGGTTAGGCCACAACATGCCTGGAGAATCGATTAAAGTCCATTGTTGATCTAGCTTTATCCTTTGCTGGCCCTGGGTTACAGCAGGTTCATTTCCTGTCTTTGCAGCTTTCCTGCCAGCTATCGCATTGATCAGGGTTGATTTGCCGACGTTGGGAATCCCAACAATCAGGCACTGTGACTTTTGCAATTGTTCGGTGTTGTCTACGGGGTTTAGAGAGTTAAGCGCAGAGAGAATAGGCGTAAGAATCTTTCGTTTGTCTAGCTCAGTGGTAATACAAACCGTTTGCGCACTACTTTGAAAATGTTTTTGCCAACGATCTGTGGTTGCGGGATCTGCCAGATCAGCTTTGTTAAGAATTTTAATCGTCGGGTGGTTTGAAGCAATTTCTGCCAGTAATGGGTTGCTGCTTGCAACCGGCACTCTTGCATCCAGCACTTCGATAACAGCGTCAGTAGAGCTTAATGTTTTAATAAGTTCTTTCTTGGCCTTGTGCATATGGCCTGGATACCAGGAAATCTTCATGTTATCTGTATCGGCAAGGTTGGCAGAGATTCAGTATAATGAAGCAGTAGGGCGCTAACTGAAACTCTAGTGTCTGGATAGTGTTTAGTAATTTTGCTGAGTGAGCATCTACAGTAAATGAGTGTACAGGAAGTTATAGAACAGAAACTACGTGATGACCTTTCTCCGAGTGTATTGGTGATTGAAAATGAAAGTCATCGACATAGTGGTCCAGCGACAGAGTCGCATTTTAAGGTGACAGTCGTTGCTGATCGCTTCGACCAATTGTCTCGTGTGAAGCGCCATCAGCACATCTATCAATTGCTGGCGGATGAACTGCAAAATGGCGTACATGCGCTCGCATTGCACCTCTATTCTCTGGATGAGTGGGAAGGGGATTCAGAAGTGCCTGACTCACCCAACTGTCGTGGCGGCAGTCAATAAGCTCCCCAAACATCCGCTAAACAGACCAGGAATTATTAGTTGAGATTCAGTGCTTTTTAGGGCTTAATCTAACCCTAAATGCTTGATTCTTAAGGTTATTTGCTGAAAAACTTATCCACATTCGCAATGATTTCAGACACCTGTGACGATAAGTTAAATGGAATTATCAGCGCCTTGATAGCGCCAAAATCAGGATTTCTTTTCTCGTAGTTAGTACCGCCAACCGTTCGGTCATCCGGTTGTAGCCTGTGACCGTAGTGTTTAACAGCAGTGCCTTTGGCATTGGCAGTATTGGGTAAACAGGAATATATGCAGGAATCCAGCTCACAAATCAGTTTCGGCCCCATTTCGTTTACAACGCGGCAAGGTGAACTTGCGGTGGCGGGGCTCACGTCGCTAGCCATGGCGGTTTTGATTTATGCGGTTACGGTTATCAGTGATCAGCAATCAATTCCATTAGCAGAGCAAACCAGCGAATCCGAACCTATTGTTGTTTTCCCCGATTTCGCGTCTGTGCGCGATGTTGATGTGAAGAAGAATCAATTCTTCGAATATTTGGAAGACTATATTGTTGCCGAAAACGAATCGATCGCTGCGTTACGCGAAGAATTATTACCATATATTGAGATAGCTAATACTGGTGTTCCGCTCAGCGAGCAGGAAAGAAAATTTGTTTTCGAAGTAGCCGAACTTTATCGAGTCGATAATGAAACACTAACCGAGCAAGAGATAGCGAATGAGCTATTATTACGCGTGGATGAAATTCCTGTGTCACTAGCTTTGGCTCAGGCTGCAAATGAATCGGCATGGGGAACTTCTCGGTTTACTTTGGAAGGCAATAATATTTTCGGCGAATGGTGTTTCGACCCAGGCTGCGGCATTGTGCCTCGCAGACGACCCAGCGGCGCTTCCCATGAAGTGCAACGATTCGAATCAATTGCCGAATCAATCGAGTCTTACATTCTCAATATCAATACTCACCGTTCTTATCGGTACTTGCGTGACTTAAGAGCAGAAATGCGCAGTCGGGGACAGGAGCTCGACCCAATGTTATTGGCGAGTGGTTTAGGACGTTATTCCCAGCGCGGTGATCACTACGTTGATGAAGTGCAGAATATCATTATTCAAAATAATCTGACTGAACGCGATAAAGGTTAAGCTAACCTAAAGATTCAAGGACCTATAAACCAAAGTACCTAGGGATCGATCCATTGTACGGAATACCAATAGTATCTATTGGAGTCAGGATCGGGTGCAGTACAAATGTAGCGCCAGCGCCTGCCAGAAAATTCTATTTCTGGCTTTAAGGTAACCACACCATCTTCTTCTTCGCTCCATTCCATTGGAATAGGTTGGCTGTTGGCAAAACATCCTATTTGGGCCAGGTTATAAGGTCCCTCATTAAACCTTAGGGTTACGGATGGACTGGCAGACTGTGCAATTGGAGATTTTGGCTCTACTAATTCCGCATCAAATGCCAGACTTTCAAATTTGGTACGCGCAGTTTCGAGATTGGCGTAAATACTTGCCAAAGGATATCTCGGAAGGGCCAACAGGTCGGACTCTGGCCCTATTGCTCCAGAGTTCTGTGCAAAGCCAATGAAACCCTCTTCTTGCAACATGTCTTTAATGGCGAGATTAAATTCGCCATAAGGGTAAGCCAGGTATTTATGGGATTGCCCAGTTTCTCGTTCAATAGTCGCTTCGGCTTCGAGTAACTCTTCCCTTTGACGCTGCAACCATGTGCCTTCATCTTCTGCAGAATCTCTGGTCAGCATATAGGGGTGAGTCACCATATGGTTAGCAATTTGAACGCCTGCATCAGACATTTCTCGTACTTGATCCCATGTCATGTAATTGGATTGGTTCTGATTGATGGGCTCTGTACTAAGAAACAGAGTAAACGGCATGCCATATTCTTCCAGCATAGGAAAAGCGGTGTCGTAAATTGAGATGTAACCATCATCAAAAGTGATTGCGACGGCTCGATCTGGCAACTGGCCGCCAGCTTGAAGTGTTTCAATCATTTCATCCAGGCGCATGACGTTAAATTGATTGTCACGCAAGTAGTCTAGATGGGCGCGAAAATTGGCAGGTGAAATGCTGGTTGAAGGAGGTGTGTCTGTCGCAACATGATGATAGAGAATTACCACGCCACTTTCTGCTGCAAACAGTTTAGAAGGGTGCACTGTTCCGCCAAGAATCACGACTATGAAAAGCATGACTCTGAACGAATCTAAGCACATCGAGAAGGCGATCCCAGCCCTGGATTCCAAATTCTTCATAGGACCCATTCTACCCAAAATTCAGGGGTTTGCGGGCCATATTGGGTATTCCAGACTTCTGAACTCCTGCATTGGATAGGGTATAATGCGGCCCCCCTGAGCAGATGGAATCCGCTCACCAATTGGAGATTTAAGCATGATGTACTCTGGCAAGGCGCTTAGCGTCGAAGTATTGCCGTCTGGCGTGGCCAAACTGACCTTCGATCTAGAAGGGTCTTCCGTCAACAAATTCAACCAGCAGACATTGCGTGAGTTACAAGAAGCCGTGACCGAGCTTCAAGGTTCTGACGCAGTTGGCTTGATAATTAGTAGCAACAAGTCTGGTTTTATTGTTGGAGCGGATATTACCGAATTCACTGGCATGTTTTCTGAACCAGAAGATCAGATCATGAATTGGCTGGTGGAAGCTAACCAAATTTTCAATGCCTTAGAAGATCTCCCTTTTCCAACGGTTACTGCTATCAATGGTGTGGCGCTCGGTGGTGGTTTCGAGTTGGCTGTAGCAACAGATTATCGTGTGGCAACCGCCGCTGCAGTTGTCGGATTTCCTGAAGTAAAACTTGGCATTATTCCTGGTTTCGGAGGCACCGTTAGGTTGCCGAGAATCATCGGAGCAGATAATGCGAATCAATGGATTAGTAGCGGCGCTCACATGAAAGCCGACCAGGCATTCAAAGAAGGTGCGCTGGATGCAGTTGTTGACGACGACAAATTGCTAGCCGCTGCAGAAGACCTAGCGCAACAAGCGGCTAGTGGAAAATTAGACTATCGCGCAGTGCGTGCGCAGAAAAACTCCCCACTAAGTCTTAGCCCAATCGAACTTAATGTGGCTTTTGAGACAGCAAAAGGCTTGGTAGTTGCGCAGGCAGGCCCTCATTATCCAGCGCCTGTCGCTGCAGTTTCTACCATGCAGAAAGCTTCCACCTTAGATCGTAGTGGCGCACTGCAGGCCGAGCATCAAGCGTTTGTGAAACTCGCAAAGACTGAGGTCACGGCAAACCTGGTGCAGATGTTTCTGAATGACCAATTCCTGGGTGGCAATGCTAAAAAAGCCATGGCCAGTGCAGAGGCGGTTAACTCAGCAGCAGTATTAGGTGCAGGTATTATGGGTGGCGGAATCGCTTACCAATCGGCACTAAAAGGTACGCCTATATTAATGAAGGACGTACGCCAGGAAGGATTAGATCTTGGAATGAGCGAAGCGAAGAAATTGCTTGGCAAGCGTGTTGCCCGCGGCAAACTGTCAAACGATAAAATGGTAAGTGCGCTTACTTCGATTAAGCCTACCCTAACTTACGATGGCTTTGACAATGTCGATATTGTTGTTGAAGCAGTAATTGAAAATCCTGATATCAAGAAGACAGTCCTATCCGAGCTCGAAGATATCGTAGCTCCTGACACGATCATTGCCAGTAATACATCAACAATTTCCATTGATGATCTTGCTACCTCTCTGAAGCGTCCAGAAAACTTTTGCGGGATGCATTTCTTTAATCCTGTACCGGTGATGCCATTGGTCGAAGTTATCCGGGGCGAACACAGTAGTGAGAAAACTATTGCGACGACCGTCGCCTATGCGAAGAAACTTGGCAAGACTCCAATCGTAGTCAACAACTGTCCAGGATTTTTGGTGAATCGGATTTTATTCCCTTACTTTGGAGCTTTTTCAAGGCTGATTCATGACGGTGCTGATTTCCGTCAGATTGACAAAGCAATGGAGAAATTCGGGTGGCCAATGGGTCCAGCTTATCTTCTGGATGTTGTTGGTATCGATACTGGCGTACATGCTCAAGGTGTAATGGCGGCAGGATTCGACCGCATGCAGCTGGAGTTTGAGAGTGCCATCGACAAGCTTTATGCAAACGGCGCATACGGACAGAAGACAGGTAGCGGGTTTTATCTGTATGAGCCAGACAAGAAGGGCAAACCTAAGAAGCTGCCAAACCCTGAGATTGAAAACGTTATTAAGTCAGTTCAGTCAGCCCCGAAAGAATTCGATGATCAAGAAATCGTAAATCGGATGATGGTAGCCATGTGTTTGGAAACAGTCCGTTGCCTGGAGGATGGTATCGTCGCGTCAGCAATCGAAGCTGATATGGGTCTGGTATTAGGAATTGGATTTCCACCATTCAGAGGTGGGGCGCTGCGCTACATCGATAGCATTGGCGTTGCAGAGTTTTGTGCTATCGCTGATCAATTTGCAGATTTGGGCGAGCTGTACCATCCGACGAAAGCGATGCGTGAAAAAGCCGCATCAAATTCTAAATACTACTCATAAACACTACGATTTTTCTTAAGGAACGCAAGATGAGTTTACAACCAAGAGATGCAGTAATCGTTGATGGCATCCGCACTCCAATGGCACGCTCGAAGGGCGGGGCATTTCGCAATGTGCGCGCGGAAGAGTTATCCGCTCGACTTATTGATGCTTTGTTCGAGCGTAACGCCAACATTAAGCCTGAAGAAACTGAAGACGTGATTTGGGGCTGTGTGAATCAAACGCTGGAACAGGGTTGGAATGTGGCGCGTAACGCTGCACTGATGTCTGTTTTGCCTCATACCACTTGTGCGCAAACAGTGAATCGGCTCTGCGGATCATCCATGTCTGCCCTGCATACTGCGGCAACCGCCATTCAATCTGACAATGGTGACCAGTTCATCGTGGGTGGTGTGGAGCATATGGGTCATGTGGGTATGACATACGGCATCGATCCTAATCCAAAGGCGTCCAAACATATTGCGAAAGCATCCTGGATGATGGGAGTAACAGCAGAAGTTCTTTCGAAAATGCATGGCATAGGTCGTGAACAACAAGACGCTTTTGCCGTGCGGTCTCATCAGCTCGCTGAAGCCGCGAGACAGAATGGCGGATTTAGCAACGAAATCGTCGCGATCGAAGGCCACAATGGTGATGGATTTAAAGCATTGATAGAGCATGATGAAACTATTAGGCCAGATACTTCTCTAGAAGGTTTGGCGCAGCTACGTCCTGTCTTTGATCCAGCAAATGGCACAGTCACTGCAGGTACTTCATCACAAATTTCCGATGGTGCTTCCGCTATGCTGATGATGTCGGCTGAACGAGCACAAGCATTGAATCTCAAAATCCGCGCCAAAGTGAAATCTATGGCTTATGCTGGAGTTGATCCTTCGATCATGGGTTACGGACCTGTGCCGGCTTCTCAGAAAGCGTTGAAGAAAGCAGGTCTCGACATTTCCGACATAGAATGTGTCGAATTGAACGAAGCATTTGCTGCGCAGTCGCTGCCAGTGATGAAGGATTTAAATCTGTTAGACGTGGCAGATGACAAAGTGAACCTTCGTGGAGGTGCGATTGCTCTAGGCCATCCTTTGGGCTGTTCGGGAACGCGCATTACCACAACCTTATTGAATAACATGGAATCAAAAGATGTCACCCTGGGTCTGGCAACTATGTGTATCGGTTTAGGGCAGGGCATCGCTACGGTGTTGGAACGGGTTTAACCAAACCGCTTCTTTATAGGCGCTAAGCTAAGAACCATGACTGAAGATCGTCGTTTTAAACTGAATCGCAGCCGTAAAAATCTGCGGCGCGATGTAGGCAAGGCTATCGCTGACTTCAACATGATTGAAGGTGGCGATTTGGTGATGGTGTGCCTTTCTGGCGGCAAGGATTCCTATGCACTGTTAGATATTCTGTTAAATCTGCAGCAGCACGCGCCCATAGATTTTCAAATTCATGCGGTGAATTTGGATCAGAAGCAGCCTGAGTTTCCGGAAGAAGTGTTGCCGAGCTATCTTGAGAGTAAAGGTGTGCAGTACACGATATTGGAGCAAGACACTTACTCCATAGTGACTGAAAAAATCCCTGAAAATAAAACCTATTGCGGACTTTGCTCCAGGCTGAGAAGGGGAATTCTTTATAATTTTGCAGAATCTATTGGTGCTCAGAAAATTGCATTGGGTCACCATCGAGACGATATAGTTGAGACTCTTTTTCTTAATATGTTTTACGGTGGCAAACTGAAAGCCATGCCGCCAAAACTACTGAGCGACGACGGTCGCAATGTAGTGATTCGCCCATTGGCATATTGCAAAGAGTCAGAAATCTCGCGCTATGCGGAACTAGCGGAGTTTCCAATAATTCCGTGTAACCTTTGTGGCTCCCAGGACAATTTGCAACGGCAGGCGATCAAGGGAATGCTGCAGGAATGGGACAAACAGCATCCCGGAAGAGTGGAAAGCATATTTCGCGCGATTGCCAATATTTCTCCCAGTCAATTAGCCGATACTTCACTGTTCGATTTTGCGACACTGCGTGGCAGTAATGAAAAGAAAGACAGCGGCGAGAAACTTGAACTGGTTGAGTTGATCTGAACTGTTAGTCTCAAATCGTTATGGAAATACCTTATACCGAATTATCTGAAGAGGCCTTACTAGGGGTCATTCAGGAGTTTGTGTTGCGGGAAGGAACCGATTACGGGCATATCGAAGTGTCTCTAGAAGCCAAAATCGAACAGGTTAAAACTCAATTGAAGAGTGGTGAGATTCGGTTAACGTTCGATCCTGACTCCGAGTCTTGTAACTTGGAGCGAGTTGGATAAGCAACAACACAAATAACAAAAATGACAGATTCAAACCCTACAGATGCACAACCAGAGTTATTGTTGGACGCGACAGGGCTATATTGCCCTGAGCCGGTTATGTTGCTGCACAACAAAATTAGGGATATGGCGGCAGGGGATATTTTGAAACTGCAAGCGACAGACCCATCAACGACCAGGGACGTTCCTAAGTTTTGTTTGTATTTAGGGCACGAGCTTGTAGAGTCTGGTAGAGAAAACGATCTCTACATTTACCGAATTCGCAAAAAGGAAGACGATTAGCTATGTCGACGTCAAACAATGACGTACCGGTGTATTTAATCGATGCTTCTATTTATATATTCCAAGCACACTTTTCCCCCTACGTAGAATGCTTTGATCGTGATGGCAACGATTTAAGCGCCGTCTACGGATTTACTCAGTTTCTACTGCAATTCTTACGTCGCTCTAAACCCAATTTCGCCGCAGTAGCCCATGATGAGAGTTTGTTCTGCGGCTTTCGCCATGAATTGAGTCCAGACTACAAATCCAATCGAGAACTGCCTGATGAAAATTTAGCGATGCAACTTGCCGCATGTATAGAGATATGTGAGGTGCTTGGGCTTACTGCGTATTCAAGCAAAGTCTATGAAGCTGATGACATTATCGGAACACTGGCTAATAACATTCGACAGTCAGATCCGGGCAGACAAGCCAACGATTACGCGATGCATATCGTGTCAAAGGACAAAGACTTGGCTCAGCTATTAATAGGGGACAAAGACTGCTTGTGGGAATTTAGTCAAAACCAACGACGCTATGCGAAAGACATCGAGTCTGATTTTGGAGTGACCCCAAGCCAGATCTGTGACTATCTGGCCTTAGCTGGGGATTCGGTTGATTGCATTACTGGTGTGCCCGGAGTCGGACCAGTAAAAGCGCGAGAATTGCTTTCGCATTTTGGTGATTTAGACACTGTGTATGCAAAACTGGATGCCGTGAAAGAGTTACCGCTGCGTGGAGCGAAAGGGTTGGCTGACAAGCTTGATCAGCATCGGGAATCCGCTGAATTGAGTCGCAAGTTGGCTACCATTGTGTGTGAGGTGGATGACGCAGACGAAGAATTTGGTGGCGCTCGATTAGATGATCTAAATATTGAAATACTCGATATTGATGAACTTCGAGCCTTCCTGGTTGAGTATCGGTTCCAATCTGAAGAAAGCGAAAGATTAGTTAACCAGGCTCAACGCATTGTTTCTGGAGCGTAGGTTTGAAAGTCGTCTGTGATCAAAACTTGCTAATCGAGCCCAGTCAATTACCGAGTTCCACCGAGTTAATCAAGATTGATGGGCGGCAGATCAAGGCTTCAGACGTTCAAGACGCAGATGTCTTGCTAGTGCGCTCCGTCACTCGAGTTGATGAGAGCTTACTCGAAGGTAGCTCAGTTAAATTCATTGGAACCGCAACATCTGGCACTGATCATCTCGATATCAATTTTCTTAATAGAAGTAATATCGAGTGGCATTCTGCACCAGGCAGTAACGCCCATGCAGTGACTGATTACTGCATTGCTTGTATCGGATTGTGGCGATCTCAAAAAGGTCGGGAGATTCGCGACTTGAAGGTAGGAATAGTTGGGGCAGGGCAAGTCGGCTCAAGACTAGCCCGAAGACTTTCTAATTTTGGCTTGCAGGTGTATGTGTGCGACCCGCCTCAAGTAGAAAACGGGAAAGCTATACCGAAACTTACTTACGTCGACCTCGACAAAATTAGCGAGTGCGAAATTGTATCCTTACATGTTCCTTTCACGCGGGAAGGTGAGTACTCAACAGAAAATCTTATTGATTCACAATTCCTGGATTCTTTGCCTGAGCAATCGCTGCTTATTAATAGCTGCCGAGGGGAAGTGGTTAATGAGCATGCGTTAATTACTACCCTAGATAACAATCCAGAAGTCTCAGTAGCATTGGACGTATGGCTGGGTGAACCACTGGTAAACTCAGTGTTGTCGAGTAAAGCCCTTATCGCCACACCGCACATCGCTGGCTATAGCCAATTGGCTAAACTCTCTGCTGCGCAGATCGTTACAGATAAACTTTTAGAGTTCATCAACTCAGATACGACTCTGAGCCTGTCAATTGCAGACCTAAAGCTGCACCCAATAGAGACAAATGGAGATGTATGGGAAGCGGTTAAAGTCGCATTCGATGTTGAATCAATCAGTAACGAATTCAAGCGGGAAGTACAGAAAGGATTATCTGAGAATGCGTTTGATTCGATGCGCAAGCGAATAGCGAATCGCAAAGAATTCCGTGAATTAGTGGTGGATGGTTCTGAGTTTAACGAAGAGGGACTAGGGGCGCTAAAGGCGTTAGGAATTGGGATAGCCTAGCGTAACTGCTCCAACACCTTACCAATTTGCCCAACTGCCTGACGCAACTCATCCTCACGTGGAAGAAACACAATTCTCAGGTGTTGAGTATCAGAGATATTGAAGGCGCTGCCCTGAACGAGCAATATTTTTTCTTGCTCTAATATCTGAAGCACCAAATCTACATCATCTTTGATTTTGTAAACGCTAGGATCGAGTTTAGGGAATAAATAAATTGCCCCTTGGGGTTTTACACAACTCACTCCGGGTATTTGAGTGAGAAGATCGTATGTAACATCTCGTTGTTCCCTCAATCGACCACCAGGCAGAATTAACTCGTTAATACTCTGGTAGCCACCTAAGGCAGTCTGTACGGCAAATTGTGCAGGCACATTTGCACAGAGGCGCATATTGGAAAGGATTTCCAGGCCTTCGATGTAGCTTTGGGCTGATTCTTTGGCGCCACTGATGACCATCCAACCTGAACGGAAGCCAGCCAATCGATACGCTTTGGACAAACCATTAAAACTTACAACCAGCAAATCATCACACAATGAGCCAATAGGAATGTGTTTAGCATCCTCGTATAGAATTTTGCTGTAAATCTCGTCTGCCAACAGGATTAATTTGTGTTGGCGTGCCACTTCAATCAATTCTTGCAATAGCGCTTCACTGTAAACCGCGCCCGTAGGATTATTCGGATTGATAATGACTAGGGCTTTAGTCTTAGGCGTAATTTTGGACTTTATGTCCTCAATAGATGGGAACCAGTCTGCTTGCTCATCACACACATAATGAACTGGAGTGCCGCCACTCAAACTCACGGCTGCGGTCCATAGTGGATAATCCGGAGCAGGAATGAGCACTTCATCGCCATCATTCAAAAGTGCTTGCATGGCCATAGTAATTAGCTCACTAACTCCATTGCCCAAATAAATGTCATCGATTTCTACGTTTTTGACATTGATGCGCTGACACTCTTGCATTACCGCCTTGCGAGCTGAATACAATCCTTTCGAATCGCAATAACCTTGCGCAGCAGAGAGGTTATGAATGACGTCATAAAGGATTTCATCAGGCGCGTTGAAACCGAAAGGGGCTGGGTTGCCAATATTGAGTTTCAATATTTGGTGACCTTCCTCTTCCAAACGCTTGGCTTCCTCTAGCACGGGACCGCGAATGTCGTAACAGACATTGCTCAGCTTGTCAGATTGGGCAATCTGCTGCTGGTAGATCTCGTGAATCGAATGAGCGTGATCCATGACCGAATGCTTTCCGTTATTTCATCAAAGTGCGTACAGATATCGACTTACGCGGTAAAATCCTGAAGCTCGAACCGACCGAAACCAGCGAAATCAGGGTCAGATAACCTGCCTTTTGGCAGGCAATTGAAAGGAACTTTCCTAAAAACGGTCCGATTCTACAGGATTTTTAGAACGGCAACACTACTATTTGCCGTAATTTCAAGGAGTTAAACATGAGTGATGAGGGCGAGTCTCAAGCAAAAGTCGCCAAATCAGAGGACGAATGGCGGGATAATCTCGATGCAGAGCAATATCATGTGCTGAGAGAGAAGGGCACTGAGCGTGCCTTTACCGGCAAGTATTGGGATCTAAAGGACAATGGTACGTACAACTGTGCTGCATGCGGGGAACCATTGTTTTCCTCAGATACGAAATACGATTCAGGTTCAGGTTGGCCCAGCTTCTATGCACCGGCTGGTGAGGAAAGTGTTAACGAATTACCTGACCATTCCCACGGTATGATCCGAACCGAAGTAGTGTGCAAGAAGTGCGATTCTCATCTAGGACATGTTTTTCCAGATGGACCGCCGGAGACAGGGCTACGGTATTGCATTAACTCGGCGTCATTGGATTTTGAAAAATCTGATGATGAGTAGATAAAAACACGATCAACAAAAAAGGGGCCAGCTGGCCCCTTTTTTCTATCAAGGCTTATCAATAAAGCTTAACGCTCGATGGTGTAGATACCATTAACGTTGTTCAACTCATTGATTTGGTCAATTAAATCAAATCCACCTACAAATGCATCGGCGTTCGGTCCGGTAAACACACCGCCAAGATTAGCATCAATAGAGTGACTGATTATTCCGCCTGGGTCGCTCAAAGTGCCGCCGATAGAATTAAGATCGACCATGCCGGCATTGATTGAACCATTGAAGCCAACATCCCAGGCCTGCGAGCCAGCTACTTGAACTTGTAGCGAGCCATCAGAAATTGCACCGGTATTGAAGTCAACATTCATACCAGCGACTACTTGGGTGACATCACCTGCGCTACCGCTACCAATAAATGAAGAGGCAAGGGTAGTTTCATAGGAAGCCGTTCCTTGCATATTAGCGATATCAGTTGGTGTCACCGCTGCTACATAGTCAGCTGTTTGCAACTCAACCTGACCGTTCACTTCAGGTGTCACTACAACCCAGTTGTCTTCCAGTGGGTTGTTCCAAGTGCCCCAAGAGACATCGTAGGTGTCAACTGATGGCTCATCGTTCACTGTGAGTGTTGGTAACTCTTCAGCAGCAATGCCTTCCACTAAGGCTGTGCTTGCCAACGCACGGTCGTCACCATTGCTGTCAGTCAATGCGGAAAGATTTAGTCCTAAGGCGAGGTGGCCAGTAGTTCTTGTGGGGCCAACCCAGTAACCGGCTGCTGAACCGCTCAAGGTACCTCCAAGAGTGTTTGCAGACCCATCCGGGTCTCTAATCAGGCTTCCAGTTCCATCTGCGGTCAGGCTAACAAACGGGTCGGTACCGCTATTTGCAATAAGTCCAGTAAACCCAAGATTCCACTGCACAGGTGCCATGCCAGCGCCACCAACATCGCTCGCCGTGAAGGTTTCGTTGCTGCTAAGGAAAGTAAGATTTCCTGTAATACTGCCATCTGCGAAATCTACAGCCATTGTAAAGCTGTGATTACTTAACGTTGAATCGAGTTCATGCCAGGACTCTGTCGAAGAAGAGCCATTTACTACTTTATGTACGCCACCTTGAATTGCGACAAGGTTGTTAAAGGTGAGGGTACCCGAGGAAGGGAACTCTAGTTCCGTAGAACCTGTGATTGGATCACCAACGAACCAGAAAGCCTGAATGCCGTAATCAACTGTGCTGGCACCACCATCGCCAGCATGGTCGACACTCCTGAAGCTTTCAGACATACCGTCATCAGCGATCCATTTGCCAAATGTTACAGCAGAGGATGGAGTGGCTGTTTCAGTTACGGTAGCAGTGTGTTGTCTGAAAATACCATCACCACCAGGAGACGTACTAAACGAATTAAAAAAGCCGATGGTATTGAACTGCTTGTTGCTAATAAGCGGCTTGAGCGGGTCTGATGTAGCTAAGGTTACTCCGCCAAACAAACCATTCTCTTGGGAGCCATTGGCTGATGCTGTAGCCAGAATGCCATAATCACTAGCTGAAGCTAGTGCACTCAGTTCTGATGTAGTAGCGAATGCACCTTCTTGCCAAAAGAACAAACCGTAAGCGATATCACTTGGAGAATCAGTTCGGTAAAGATTAAAACCGCCATTTAGGCCCAGGATTCCGTCATCATCAGCAAAGAGGCCGGCTATATCTCCATCGATAAGGCCGCTACCCGAAGTAGTGCCTTCTGAATCCGAAATTGTGGCATTGGTGAATACCACGTTGTCGAAATAGGTCAGTACATCACTGGAACCATTGTTCGCGTTCTTAAGCGTGCCATTGAATTCAACCAGCCATGAGTAGTTATCGCCACCAGTGAAATCCAGTTTCAGATTACTGTCTTCTAATTGACCAGTTCCGAAGTTCAGGAATATGTCGCCAGACAAATCGATACTCGAAACGCCGCTAATAGTTGTGCCGAAGCTTTCTACCTTATTTGCGGACATGGTGCTGGAAAATGAAGCCGTACCTGTGGACATTGACGCGTAGTCAATAAGCGTAGACATCAAGACATGGTTATTGATGATTGAAGCGCCAGGATTATGTCCTGTTCCTCCATCAGCTACTATGTCGCTGTCATAAAGCAAGTGAGCATCATCATTTACATTCCATTCGTTCCAGCTCATTGCAAAAGAATTAGGTGATGCGCTATAGACATCAGAGTCAGAAGTGGATTCGAAGATATAATCAGGTGACGTTACAAAAAGTTCTTCACCGCTAATCTGCCCACCGTCACCGGCGAAACTTATAAGTAATGGTTGGGTCGCTGAAGGGGAGACATTACCTACGATCACCTTGTCACCAAACGCATTGTCAGGTGACACCACTAAACCGAATTTGCTGAAGTTATTTGTAGAAGTACGATAGGTATTGTCATATTGGAAAACTGGATCAACGGTTCCTGCGCCGCCAGCAGTCTGGAAGAGACCGCCAACAACTAAATGATCTCTTTGAATATCAGCATTAGCTGCGTCATCGTTAAACAGGTTAAAGCCTGCAACGAAGCCCCATTTATTAGATGTATCTTGTACGGTAAATCCAGAAAGGTAGCCGCTGAAAGTTTCCTCTGGTAAAAAACCATCAGTGTCTTCATACACAGTACCCGTTATAGCTTGCATATTGATTACGCCGGTACCAGCTACTTCCGAGATGTTGGTTGTTAGAGGATCAATTCTCCATTCTTGAGCCGGTAAACTTCCATCGAATGGCACTCCGATTGTCAATCCGGAAGTACTAAAGTCCCCGTTCACCAGGTTCAATGTAAAACTGCCAGATATTGTTAAGCCCCCAGCAGTGTCAAACGACGAATTGTCTGATCTATGAGCGATTGTTTCTAGAACAGTATCGAAATTTCCAAAACCAGCCAGTCTTCCCGTGTTGTATGCGGGCGGTGCAGAAGTGAAAAGGAATGTGCCCGCCGTATTCAGATTTTGGAAGTCATTAAGAAGTCCATATTGATCGTATAAACTAATTTGATCTTGGCTGCTGCTATATCCTTTATAAATCGCCCAATCTAAGCTGTAGGCAGTGAGGTTAGGTGTATCCGCTTCTTCATCAGAAATTCGAATATTGGTTCCTTCAGCGTCAAATAGGAAGCCTAGTGTAAATCCATTGCTTGTGAATGAACCTCGGTCCTTTATTCGCTTATGGCCCTGATCATAATTCTGATTCGAAAGCAGGAGAGGGCCATCATCGGAACAGCAATCAAAAGCTGTATTGTTTGTATATCCAAATATGGCTTTAGGAATACTTGCGTCATCATCATGAGACAAGTTCGTATCAGCTAAGATAAAACCAAAGCGTGAAGTGGAATTGTTAGTGTTAACTTCATTTATAAAGGTATCACTAATTTGTTCAGATTGAATGAACGCCAAACCACCAGCAGCGGTTTCAGTGCCATCAGTTTCCTTAAACTTGAATGCACCAGCTGCAGCATTGGTAAGAATCGATGATTCACTGTTTGTATCATCCAAGAAAGATCCTTCAAAGATGCCAGTGAAGTCAGCTGATGTACCGTTCAATTCGCCATTATCAAACACTACTTTGAAGCTGCCATCCGATCTCACTGATACGGTGTCCGCTTCCAGCGTATCCCAATTATCCGAAGCTACACAGTCTTCACAAATGCTAATCTGGAAACCATGAATTTCGCCGTCGGAAGGGTCGAAAATAAATGAAGCTCTAGTTACGTCAGTTGTGCTGTTTGGAAATATACTGTAGAGATCTCCACCATTTGGACTATCACTCGAATCAACTATCGGTAAAACAAATCGTACTCTTTTCGTGATACCTAAATCATTTAAGGCAAGAGGATCAAACCATGCAGCTATAACATCGTCTTGGTTATAGCTTGTATCATCTGGGGTGAAATCTGTGTTGCCACTTTGATTATCGTGCGCATCATCATACAAGGTTGCGGCAAGCCCAGAAGAAGAAGGGCCAGGTAATATTGTTCCCCACTCTAAGTAGAGAGGAGTGTACTTAGTACTAAATGACACATAAGTATCGCCATCTGGATTAAGATCTATATATCTGTGGAAGTTTGAAGACTGTCCACTGTTGAATGCATCGGTTGTACCAGCGATAGCACCTGTACCATCGAAGTCGATGTGCGTTGAAGCACCGAATACCATGTCATCATCGGACGTGATTGCAAATCCTATGTGGTGGTAATCTGTATTTGGTCCTTCAGAAGTATCGACAATATAAGCATTCGGACCATCCGTGTAGTACATATCTTCATTAAAGAGAATTGCGCCAGCGACACTATTGATCCCTGTTGATGTGGTACCGTCGATAACATCTTCGCCTTCGTTCTCATTGGATGCAGCAGCACCTAACGCGGTGAAGTTCAATACAAATCCATTGTAAGAGGAGCTGTTTTCAAGAAAGAAACCACCAAAGGTGCTACCAACAATGTGTGTATCGTTAATGTGCCAACTAAGATTGTTGTTCTCTAACCAGCCTTGACCTGAAGAAAAGTCCTTTAAGAAAGTTACTTCAGATAATGTGGGATTAGCTGTGACGAAACTAGCAGGAATTGTTGATATGTTGCTCGTGATCAGTGGCCAGTAAGCGGTACCGAGTAAATCCGGATCACAGCCGCCAAAGCACACTGCAACATCCTGTGGTCCAGCAGCGCTAATACCGGTATTAAAATCGAAATAAAAACTTCCTTGAACACTAGCTGCACCATAAGTAGAAATTGGATCAAAACCCGTGCCGCTGGTGGAGATAATGAAGTTGGAGCCGTCTACATTGAATCGTCTCTGTCCAGTAAACGACGCGATATTAGTTGGGTCACCTGCAGTGATAATAAAATCGCTTTCAACCTCTATAACTTGAGAAGGACTCGATGCAGTTTTCGAACTGTAATAGTCAATATCAATTCCTGGCGAGGACTCCTGCCAGATCCCCCACTTACCATTAGTGTAAGAACCAATTGGGTCAACGGTGCCTGTTGGTGAGATCCCATTAAGGTCTAGCAAGAATCCTGAGCTTATGCTGCTAGTTGTGCGAGTCGCTGTATCAGCCGAAATGAACAATGGGTTGTCGTCAAGATCTCCGCTTATTCCTCGCAATAGAAAATAACTTCCTAACAGAGGTTCTGGGGTAGAAACATAGGCAACTTTTCCGAGTGCACTCACCTGGCTATCGTTTAGGCCAAACGTTGTCGGCGGTGGAAGGGGAGGCTCTTCTACTGCTGGTTCGGGCTCGGGCTCGGGCTCGGGCTCAGGTTCCGCTTCAGGCTCAGCCTCGGGTTCAGCTTCTGGTTCTGCCTCAGGTTCGACTTCCGGCTCTGCCTCAGGTTCGGCTTCGGGCTCAGTCTCAGGTTCGGCTTCGGGCTCAGCTTCAGGTTCGGCTTCTGGCTCAGCTTCAGGTTCAGCCTCGGGCTCAGGTTCGGGCTCCGGTTCTCCCTCTTCCTCTTCTTCGGGATCTCTACAAACAGAAGTATTTGCATTGGAAGGAATAGCACAGAAATCATCACTCGCAATTTCTTGGCCACTACCACTGGTTTCATTGCTGTTAGTTTGGATTGCATTTGTTTGTTGAACCACGGCTCCACCGGATGTATCTACACCGGTTACTGCTTGTTGATCGTCGAGTGTGAGGGCTGGGGGTGCTGCGCCACCGAATAATACAGGTGCTCCGTCGCCTCCGGCACCACCGCCAGCTCCGCCGTCACCTCCGGCACCGCCGCCAGCTCCGCCGTCACCTCCGGCACCACCGCCAGCTCCGCCGTCACCTCCGGCACCACCGCCGTCTCCACCAGCTCCGCCATCGCCGCCATCTCCACCAGCTCCGCCGTCGCCGCCGTCTCCACCATCACCGCCGTCGCCGCCGTCTCCACCATCACCGCCGTCTCCACCATCACCGCCGTCGCCGCCGTCTCCATCATCACCGCCGTCGCCGCCGTCTCCATCATCACCGCCGTCGCCGCCGTCTCCATCATCACCGCCGTCGTCGCCGCCATCATCACCGCCGTCGTCGCCGCCATCATCTCCATCGTCATCATCCGCATCTGGTTCCGCCACAGTAAGAACAGGAATATTACCTAGTTCATCCGGGATGACTGTCAATCCTTCCAGGGTATTGTCGTCTGCTCTGGCGTAGTCATAGTCAGCATCGACCCCTAGGTCTAATGAGCTATTGCCATTATCTAGTGTAGTACCACCATCATATGCGGCGGAAAATGCTTCGTCTGGTGTACCATCGCCATCAATGTCCACAGTAACCGTTTCATGGTCAGTACCGCGAATACCAATGGTGGCGAAATCTGTTTCTAAGCTATAAGCGTCTTGATTCTGTTCTCCAATGCTGCCCGTTATTGTTCGAAAACCACCTTGTATTAGGCGCATGGTTGATACATCGCTGCCGGGGTTTTGATCGTAGGTATAGGCGACAATCTCAAATTGTGTGAGTTCTTTTAGAGAAACAATTGCAGAGTCGGTCATTCGAATTTGAGCGAATGCCCCGGCGTCGGTTTCGATGATATCGCCTACGAAAATTTCAGAGCGTCGAGCTAACTGGCGCGCACTGCCTGCAGCATCAACGGCTAATACTTGCCCCGTGGCAGCAACAACCCGTCCCGCTAGCTCAGGTTCTTGAGCTAAGCTATTTGGAGAATTGATTGCAAGGCAAAGTATGACGAAATGAAAACATGTTCGCTCAATTAGACGTTTCAATAATTTATTCATGAAGTGCGCTCAGAATTAATTAAAAGTTAGAACTGGTACCTAAAACCCAGTTGATATTTAGATCGAGAGTAGTCAAATAACTCGATATCGCTGCTGTTGTCTGTGTATGAAGCTTCGGCCGTTAACATAAAGCGGCGGTTGTACTGCCAAAACCATCCGAAAGTAATGGATCGATTGTCATCACTACGTACAGTGTCGAAAAACACTGGGTGTTCACTATCGTGTTCTACGTCCTGATACGAAGCTCTCAAAAATGGGGTGTGCTGCGCATTAAGTCGGTACAGCAAGTTGTAAGCAAGACCTGTAAAGCGACGACCGTTGTGCGAACCACCATTTGGGTTTTCCGGGTCTTCGTTGGCGTGATAAAGGTTCAGGCTATGGGTGTATTGACCTTGAATCTTGGTAAGTCCACCGGTCACTAACCACTGATCAACATCTCGCAAAGCATTGGATGCATTGCTTCCAGTGTCGTAGCGGATTTGTGTAAGGGATGCAGAAAGACTTTGGTACCAACCATTGCTGCCTACATGCTGGTACGACGAATTAATTCCTACGGAATCCTGAAAAGACGATCCATCTAAATTTACCTGACCTACTGTTACGCCATGTCTAAATCGATTTACATCATCACCCCAAGTGTAAGCAACTTCACCACGAATGTTGCCAATATCAAATTGGTCAGTGCTGAAGTTATCCAGATGCATCAAATTGACATTCACATCGATGGATCGATCACGGGTGATGGGGTAGTTGTAGTTCATCGTGAGAGTGGTGTTGGAAAACTCGTCATCGGTTTCCTGGCCCGCTGGATCTAATTCGATTTGGCCAATAATCGGTGTATCGATGAAGGCGTTACTGGTAGCGCTGTTGATATTGTCGTCCGCGCCAATTACCGAAGAGATGCTCTAGTTAAAGGTGGCACTTTGCTGATCTCGTCGTGCCTCAATCAATTGCAAAAATGCTTCAATGTTTTGCTGTACATTTGGTGGTGGGTTGTTCGCCAGTACTACATTGAAAAGATTCTCTGCTGCCGTGAGGTTATTGGTGACAAAATAGGCTCTGGCTAATTCGAGTCTTGCCCGTTCGCGCAGGATCCCATCAGTCGAAGTCGCAGCAACCCGTTCTAGAGCAAACACAGATTCGTTGGCATTGCCTGATTCCAGGGAAGCCAGGCCATAGGCGAAATCAAACTCAGGATCGCCTTCCCACTCGGTGAGATTTGCGTCCCCAAGGTTAAATGCTTCTTGAAATTGTCCAGCTGCGATCAAGTTATTCATCTCTTCAGTTGGAGAATCATTTTCAGCCGCCCAAATGGGCAGCTGGAATCCCAGCACCAAGACTGGAATCAGGAGCAGACGACTATTTTTCATTAGAGAATCCGTTTTTTTATTGTTGCGGGACTGAAAACGCTCGAAACGAGTAAAATCGCTGTTTCCGAGCCAGATTCATTGTAGCAGAAAGCCCGCTTGGATCTTATTGTCAACGACCGCTCTGGGGTATTCAATAGCCCGGAATCCAAAGGTTTGGAGGAAATGTGAACTGTGTCAAATTCAGCGCCATTTTTCTGGATTGTTAGGTGAAAAATCGAGATTTTCAGGTTCTCACTTAGAGCTTTGAGAAATCACCTTTAGGCTACGGCGCAGTAAGAAATCGTTGTTGCCTTATGGATGGTTGGAATAGGCACTAAATAATTGAAAAAATACTTTAATAATATCCTTTATATCCTTGTAATAGATGCATTAAATCCAGTTTATGCTCAAACAAGCGAGCCCTTAGATACCCATGCATTGAGCTTTGCGGCATACCACGGTAAAGGCGATTTCGGCTTTGATTTCGACACTCAGATCTCATACCTACCCATACGCTATGAATTCAACAGCGGCAACTGGGGTTTCCAGTTGTTGGCACCGATGTTGGAAGTTGATGGCCCGGGCTCAGTCCTCGTCAATTTAGGGGGAGTTAATCGGGTTTTTGCTGGTATGGAACCACGTAAAGAATCAGGTCTCGGGGATGTGGTGGGATCTATCGTTTATCGTACCAATCAGGCCACTCCAAACTCGCCATTCGTTGATTTTCGCGTAGATATCAAATTTCCTACTGCAGATGATGCAAAAGGGCTGGGATCTGGTGAGGCGGACCTCAATATTCAAGTAGATCTGAGCCAATACTTGGGACAATGGCTGCTATTCGGCTCCGCTGGGTACAGTTTTCGGGGAGATTCGGCTCTCTTTCCTGATTTAACAGATGGCGCCTATGCGCAGTTGGGAGCAGCGTTTCCCGTTAACGAATCCATATCTGCGGGATTTATCTATGATTATCGGGAAGCGGTGGCTTCATTTACCGGCGATATTCACGAAGTAGGGCCCTATGTAAACTGGCGTATAGACAGTCATTGGACTCTCACCGGCATGACAATGCGGGGACTAACAGGTTCTAGCGTGGACTACAGCGTGCTAGGTCAACTGCGGTATAGCTGGTGAGCGATTAGAACCAGCGAGGGATTACTGTAAAAGGCTAGGGAATAAGAGGGCGAATCGGTGGGGGTAATAGACCTGCACGTTGAATGGGTCGCACCAGCTGCGTAGGCGGTAAAACCGGCCTTTGCGTGCCTTCTGGTCTTTGCAATCGAGAGGAACTTTCGTTTTCGTTTGAGCTTAATACAGCAGGGGATAGATTGGAGGAATCCAAACTGTCTGATTCTTCCAGCGACTGCATCAGCGTAGACCAAGACACTGAAGAACCTTCTTCGATTTCCAATTCATCCTTGTCTATCCAAGAAACTATCTCTTCTTGGCTGGAATCTAATGAATCGCTCTGCTTGAGTTCGTTTTTTGCTAATGCATTTGCGTTAGGGGTTAACGACCCCTCGCTGTTTGAAGATAAGTACTCAATTTGCTGTCTCATTAGTAGCGCGTTCTCATCCAGATCTCTTTGAATGGCTTCAGCAATTGAAATCGATCCTGATTCGTTTCGTTGTGCGCCTGCGTCGGCAACGATTGCTATCGGGGAAATTGGGCTGTGTAACTGGGGATGCAAAGCATCAGAAGGTAATGTGACATTCGCAATTAGCGGTGGAACATCAGAATATGCGCTGCGAATGATTTGAACAGATAAATCAGAGTCCATCGCCACATAAGGCGTGACGCCTGTACCCTCAGAAGTGGTCTCTAATGAAAGAAGCACTTCACCGGCATCTTCTGGAAGAGGCGGGAGGTGTGTTTCTTGTATGCCGCTGCTTCCTCTGGAAACAATTACGGCTAAAAGTAGAAGTGCGCTCGCGAACGGACCATAAAACGCGAGGAGGGATTCTCTTCGAGCTGCGGCTACCGTTGAACGTGCGAATAACATGGTTTCTTTATCTGCCTTTATGCCTTCTTCTTAATGCTCACTAATTAACTAATTTAATTCCACTCTTTCAAAGCACTTGAAGCACTTTTACATGTTCGCTCTATATAGAGACGGTTTGAACGCTAATTAGTTCGCAAATGCCAACTTGAACACAGTTTAGCGGATAAATGTGACAGTTATTTTTCGGTATAGCCACCAGTAACGGTGCTCACCTCTTAATTCCTAGAACGAATTAAGCAGCGATTGGTTGACGATCATTAATCCCGGTGGGAGTGACCATCTTCGTGCAGGTCATAATCACAAGGATGATGACTGAAGCTGCTGAAATCAGAGCTGGTTGAGTATTCCTGGGTGTCGATTGCGTGAAACACTTTGGCATCTACAAATACTTGTACCAGGTCTCCATCGATCAAACCTCTATCTGCTTCTTCGACCAGGATGTCGATCGCCTTCTCAGTTTTCATCGCAGGTTTATAAGGTCGGTCTGAGGCCGTTAGTGCATCGTAGATGTCACATATCGTCATGATTTTAGAAGGCAGTGGAATTTCCGAATCAGTCATTCCATATGGGTATCCGCTACCATCTAATTTTTCATGATGTGCCGCAGCGATTGTGGTGACGTTGTGAAATTCCTTGGTCCAGGGAATGTGGTTAAGAAAGTTCTGCGTGTGTACTACGTGGGACTCGATTTCTTTCCGCTCGCTAGGCGACAAACTACCTTTAGGGATAGAAAGCAATGCAAATTCTTCAGGAGTGATGATGGAAATCTCATCTTCTGCTGTGCCGAATCGATACTGGCTTATCTTATCCAGCATCTCCTTATTGTCTTCGTTGAGAATCGTCGGTTCGTTAACTTCAACAATGGACTGGTAAAACTCGTCTAACAGATTAGTGTCGACGCTCAATTGCATTTCGAGATCTTTGAAGCGAGCCTCATCGAAACCGCCATTGCGATACATCGCTAGTTGTTTAGTTAGCGATTGAGTTTTTAAGCGTTCCTTGGCGAGCAAAATTCGATACTGAATGTTTTCCAGACTACCAGCGGTGAGCTTCTTTTCTTTTACCAGCACTGATTCGCGAACACCGACCTTGCCAAAGTCATGCAGTAATGCGGCATATTTAAGTTCGCGCACTTCTGGTTCGGTAAAACGAACATTGCGCAACCTGGTGAGATTAGAAATCGATACTGATTCTGCGAGTCCAACACAAAGGTCTGCCACTCGGAATGAGTGACCGCTCGTGGTTGGATCTCGTTGTTCGATCGCGGCTACCGATGCGTTCACAAAGCCTTCGAATAGCGCTTTAATTTCGTTCTGCAGAATTGTGTTTTCAATCGCGATACCGGCTTGACTCGCAAGTGCCTGGAGCAGAACGTTGATGTCGCTATCAAATGGCAGGGTATAAGCCAGCGCAGATTTCTCATCGCTAATTTTTAGCGATCGCGCTTTCTTACGATTGATAAACTGCAGAACTCCGATAACTTCTTTCTGCTTATTCGCCAATGGAATCGCAAAAATAGATTTAGTTCGATAACCGGTGCGTCGGTCAAAAGACTGATTAAACTTATAAGGGACAGTTTCAGAAAGCTGATAGGCGTCTGGTATGTTTAATTCCGAATCAGTAAGTGCCACGTATCCCGCAATAGAAGATTCATCCAAAGAAAAACGCATTTCCTCGAACGGAAAATCCATTGAATCGTTTTGCGTTAACTTAAAAACCAATTCTCTTTCGTGATCATTGATCTCATTAATAAGAAACAATGAAGCGGCATCACAACAGGCGATGTTTTGCCCTTCGGTAAGAATCTTGCGCAGCAGAGTCATCAAATCATCTTCTGCTGAAAGCGAAATACTGATGTCTGCTAATTTGTTGAGATAACGGAAGCTGGTATCTCGCATGCGCGCGCGTTCAGTTTTCTCGCTCTTGAGTACCCACTGATAGCAGGCCATTTCCAACAGCTTCATGGTCTGTCGGTAGGGCAGGTCGTTAGAAAGCACCAGGTCTGCATCAACGTCGACTGAGTCTGTGCAAAGAAAAATCGCCTCTGGAAACTCCTCCACCCACTGCTGATAGTCCATTTCTCGTAGCAAATGGTGATCTAGCAGGATCAGGGCGGGGTTGTAGCGTTGTGCTGCGGTGATCGAAACTATCTCGGTTGGAATCACCAGCTTTGAGTGCAAATCCTTCCACACTTCAGTATTGGCGTAGGCTGGGCCGTAACCGATAGTGATTGAACGCTGAGTTTGGGCGAATGAATTCATGCAGAATTTCGAAAATCAGGAATGCAGGCCGCAGTTTAACGCAGCGCTAAGGCCCATTCATAGGCTTTTTGGGGTACAAAACTCCCTCGAAAACAGGCCAGAAGCCGCGTGTTTCGTAGGATTTGTCGGCTATTCGGTGAGGACCTGAAGCTTATCCTTCAAGTCAGCCATAAATCGATCGAGGTTGCTCTCAGCTTCCGAGCGATAGCGAAAGGGGCCAATAGCCTCGCCTTCGCGGGTTCTGAAATACCACAAATCGTGTTCACTAAAGACTCGATCTGTACGTTGTGGTGGATTTTCACCGGGGTTGTCTTGCTGGCGGCTTTCGTTCCTTTCGGTCATCGCAATGCTCTGAACAGGTTAATGCATCAGAGGTCCTTTATTGTAATTGTGATTGGGTAAGCCGCTGCATTCAGGGCAGGGGCTATTGTTTTTCGATTTAAAAAATTTGTCTACCGATTTTTTGAATTGAATTGCGCTAGATCAGCGTCATCAATCAATGGAATTGGACAATTTTTGAGCAGCTTCCAGGTCAGCTGGGGTATTGATGTTTGTAAAAAATGGAAGGGGAGAATCAGATTCTATAGATACATCAGTCACATCAACGATGCGATGTCTCAAATTTGGCAGCACCATCTTGGGTCCATAAAGTCCTTGAGCAACTGCATCCAGTAATTCTGACAATAAAGACACGCGCCAGATTGAAAATAGCGGTTGCACTTGTTGATCGTGACTAGCCAATACAACATCTGCTGCTGATTCATTCAGTTCCTGTTCTAAAAGCTGAACTATGTTGCCAGGAAAGTGAGGGACATCAGCCGGGAAGCAGGCAAGTAACTCTGCATTACTTTTATTTGGATCGCGCTGAGAAATTTCACGCATTGCACTAACGATACCAATCAGTGGCCCGGAAACTTCAGAGGTGTAGTCGGGGACGATTGGCAAATTCAAGAAGCTGTATCGCTCCCCGTGGCGATTAGCACTGAGCAGCAAGTCAGCCACTTGAGGTTTTGCGAGCTCAAATACCCATTCGATGAGAGGTTTACCCCGGAGCTGGACGAGGGGCTTGTCCAGAGCACCCATTCGGGTTCCTCGACCACCGGCCAATATTACTCCGTGCTTCACATTGGATTTGGTCATTGAATTTCTAAGCTTGGACCTTCTTATATAGACAGGAATATTGAGTCTAAAAATCCGATAGTAATGCATCCTGCAAAGAGGCGCTGGCCCAGGAGGCGCGGGTCCATTGCAGTTGCTAAACCTATGTGGGAAAATCGCGCTCTTCGCTCTCGGGCATAGTGACTTAACTCATTGAAAAATCAGGAAATCAGTCAGAAATCAGCTGATTTTTGAAGACCCACTCCCCCGAATCCAATAGCTAGTACTGCAGGCCAATTTTTCCAATTCTGTTTAGCCTGCAATGAATGAGGTTCAAGCATGCAAGTTTCTGTTGAAACTACTGATGGTCTGGAACGAAAACTTACCATCGCCGTCCCCAGTGACCGAGTCGATTCGGCGGTCAATGCTCGCTTAGCAGAAGCGGCAAAGACAATCCGCCTGAATGGCTTTCGCAAAGGCAAAGTGCCGCTGAAAGTGGTCAAAAATAAATTCGGACCAGGTGTACGACAAGAAGTTTGTGGCGAGTTAATGAGCCAGACTTATTACGAAGCCATTTCCCAGGAAAGTCTCCGTCCTGCCGGCCAGCCTCGTATTGAACCTACTAAGATGGAAGAAGGACAGGA
This sequence comes from uncultured Pseudohongiella sp., assembly GCA_965262465.1. GTDB lineage: Bacteria > Pseudomonadota > Gammaproteobacteria > Pseudomonadales > Pseudohongiellaceae > UBA9145. The sequence goes on from OZ253535.1 coordinate 1,537,034, forward strand.
TCTGGAATTCACCGCCGTTTTCGAAATCTACCCTGAAGTACAAATTCCAGACTTCTCGAAAGTAAAGGCCGACAAACTGGTCGCCGATGTTACCGATTCTGACATTGATGAAATGATCGAAACCTTGCGCGTGCAACGACAAACCTACGAGGAAGTTGAGCGAGAGGCGGTGGACAAAGATATGGTGAATATCGATTACACCGGTAAAAAAGATGGTGAAGAGTTTGCTGGTGGAAAAGCCGCTGGCCAGAATCTGTTACTAGGTTCTGAGCGTATGATTCCAGGATTCGAAGCCGGAATCATCGGCAAGAAAGCAGGCGATAGTTTTACTTTGCCACTTTCGTTTCCTGAGGAGTATCACAGTGCTGAGTTAGCAGGAGCAGAAGTGGAATTCGATATAACAGTGAATTCTGTTAGCGAGCAAAAACTTCCTGAAGTGGACGAAGAATTCTTTAAGAGCTTTGGAGTAGAAGAAGGCGGAGAAGAGGCGTTCAAAGAAGAAGTCACTAAGAACATGCAGCGCGAGATGAAAACAGCGAGCCGTAACAAGCTCAAGACTGCGGTAATGAATGGTCTTCTTGAGTTAGTGGAGCTCGAATCACCGGCTGCTTTGATCGGAACCGAAATTCAACAACTCAAGCAGCAAATGATGCAGCAAATGGGTGGTGGTCAGGGTATGGATCCTAGCCAATTGCCTGATGAGTTATTCCAGGAAGAGGCGCAGCGCCGAGTGAAGTTGGGTTTAGTGTTGGGTGAGGTAATGAAGCAGGAAAATATCCAAGCTGACCCAGCCAAAGTTCGAGAAGCCGTGGAAGAAGTTGCTTCTACTTATGAATCGCCAGAAGAAGTTGTGAATTGGTATTACAGCAATGAAGAACAACTTAGCGCGATTGAATCCAATGTTGTTGAAGATCAGATATTCGACCACATAATAGAAGCAGCGAACATTTCAGAGAAGAATGTTTCCTACCAGGAAGTCATTCAGGCTGAATCTCAAGCACCTGCTGCCGAAGCTGCAAGTTCAGAAGACGCTTCTGAATCTGCCGCCGAAGAAAGTGATGAAAGTGCTGAGACTGACGAGGCTGAGACATCTGATAAAGAGTCTTAATACTCGCTCAATAAAATTTCTTAGTGAGTCGTACAAGTTTTACTTATCTGCTTATGACTCTACGTATGACGCAACGCGCACAGTGCCTGAGCAAGGCCACTAGATAGGACAAGGATACCCATGGCAAGTAGTAACATAGCGCCCTCCGCAGCACTGGTACCAGTTGTAGTTGAACAAACTGCACGGGGCGAGCGCTCTTACGACATATATTCTCGCCTGCTCAAGGATAGAGTCATTTTTATGACAGGGCCGGTGGAAGATCATATGGCCAACCTGATTGTGGCGCAGATGCTGTTTTTGGAGTCGGAAAATCCAGATAAAGACATCCATTTGTACATTAATTCACCAGGTGGTTCGGTTACGGCGGGTCTCTCCATATATGACACCATGCAGTTCATTAAGCCCGACGTGAGCACAATGTGCATTGGTCAGGCTGCCAGTATGGGTGCCATGCTGCTGGCCGGGGGAACAAAAGGTAAGCGACTAGCGTTGCCTCATTCCCGAATGATGATCCATCAGCCTAGCGGCGGGGCTCAAGGTCAGGCTTCTGATATTGAAATTCAAGCCAATGAAATCATAAAGATACGGCAGAAACTTAATATTCTGCTTGCAGAACACACTGGCCAGAGCGTGGAAACAATTGAGCGGGATACAGAGCGCGATAACTTTATGAGTGCTGAAGAAGCCCAGGAATACGGTTTGGTGGATAAAGTAATCGATCGAAGAGTAGATAATAATAAAGAAGGTGAATCGCCGGAATCTGAGTAAATACGCAGGATTCACTTGCATTCAAGCCATATTGCCTTCATTTTGTAGGAGCAGGAGTCGAGCAAAAACGCAGCATTTTCGAGTTTAGTGGATAGCCCAAAACTCGCTGCCGAATGGCTCGATGTATTGACTAAAATAGAGAATTATTTCATAGAAATCAGATAGATAGAGTTGTATGTCTGACGATCGTTACAATAAGGGCGACGACAATGGAAAATTGTTGTATTGCTCATTTTGCGGCAAGAGCCAGCATGAAGTCAGAAAACTGATTGCCGGTCCTTCCGTCTTCGTTTGCGATGAATGCGTTGATCTCTGTAATGACATCATTAGAGAAGAGATCCAGGAAAAGGAATCGGATTCCACTACGCGCAAACTTCCCATTCCGGAAGAAATTAAAAACACCCTCGATGAATATGTCATAGGCCAGGAAAGTGCCAAAAAGGTACTGTCAGTTGCGGTCTATAACCATTACAAGCGCCTCAACTATGACAAGAGTGGTTCTGAGGTTGAGTTAAGCAAGAGCAACATCTTAATGGTCGGGCCAACCGGTACCGGTAAGACCTTGCTCGCCGAAACATTAGCGCGCTTGTTAGACGTGCCTTTCACCATAGCTGACGCAACGACACTAACGGAAGCAGGTTATGTTGGTGAAGATGTTGAAAACATCATTCAAAAGCTACTGCAAAAGTGCGATTACGATGTCGAAAAAGCACAGATCGGTATCGTTTATATCGACGAAATAGACAAGATTTCCCGCAAGTCTGACAACCCTTCCATTACGCGAGACGTATCTGGTGAGGGTGTGCAGCAAGCATTGTTAAAACTTATTGAAGGCACAGTTGCATCAGTCCCACCACAGGGTGGTCGTAAACATCCGCAGCAAGAATTTTTACAGGTCGACACCTCAAATATTCTTTTCATCTGCGGCGGTGCATTCGCTGGCCTTGATAAAATTATTCGTGACCGGTCTGAAAAGAGCGGCATTGGTTTCACTGCTGAAGTTCGCAGCCAAGAACTGGAAGATAAAGTGGGCGAAACCTTGCGCGGAGTTGAACCAGAAGATTTGGTTAAATACGGACTCATTCCCGAATTCGTCGGCCGACTTCCAATGATTGCGACATTGGATGAACTTGATCTTGATGCTTTGGTTCGAATTATCCGTGAGCCTAAGAATTCTTTAACCAAACAGTATTCAAAACTGTTTGAGATGGAGAATGTTGAAATTCAATTCCGAGATGATGCTCTTCGAGCAATTGCACGCAAAGCACAAGAGCGCAAAACCGGCGCGCGTGGATTACGTTCCATCATGGAAGCAGTTCTGCTTGATACGATGTACAAAATCCCCTCCATGGACGACGTCAGCAAAGTCATTATCGATGCTGCTGTGATTCAAGGCGAATCTGAACCTTTGCTGATGTACGAGAATATCGAGCAATCCAGCAAATCGGCAGTAGACGAGTAAAGCTGCCCAGACCTTGATTTTTCTGGGTCTGACACCATTTTCAGGATAACCGCTTGGCACAAGCGATTAACCGCGCAACAACCTGCATTACAGGCAAAACGAGACTTGTATGAGTTTACCCACTGACGTATCGAGTAATTCCAGCTTTCCACTCCTGCCACTGCGTGACGTAGTGGTCTATCCACAAATCGTTCAACCTCTTTTCGTTGGTCGTCCTAAATCCATTAAGGCGCTTGAAGTCGCAATGGCGAGCGATAAACAGGTTTTGTTAGTGGCGCAAAAGAATGCATCTGAAGATGAACCAGGTGTAGATGATTTATTCACGATTGGCACTGTAGCAACAATCTTGCAACTCATCCGCTTACCGGATGGCACTGTAAAAGTTTTAGTAGAAGGATTGGATCGAGCCAAGATTAAAGAAGTGGTATTCGAGACTGACCACTTCAGAGCCGAAACTTTAGTGCTCACTCCTGATGAAGTGCCTGAAAAAGAATCGGGACTGCTAATTCGATCATTGTTATCGCAATTTGATCAGTACGTTCAGCTCAGTAAAAAAATTCCACCGGAAGTAATGACTTCTATTTCCAGCATCGACGAACCTGGTCGTCTGGTAGATACCATTGCATCTCATATGTCTTTGCAACTGCAAGAAAAGCAAAACTTGCTGGAACTTGCAGGTCTTCAAGCAAGAATCGAACACCTCATGGCGTTAATCGAATCTGAAATCGATTTGTTTCAGGTTGAGAAACGTATTCGTGGTCGCGTTAAGAAGCAAATGGAAAAGAGTCAGCGCGAGTACTATCTGAATGAGCAAATGAAAGCTATTCAGAAAGAAATGGGCGAATTGGAAGATGTGCCCAACGAAGCTGAAGAACTTAAGCATCGCATCGATGAAGCTGGCATGCCGAAAGATGCCAAAGAAAAGGCGATGTCAGAACTTAACAAATTGAAGATGATGTCACCGATGTCATCTGAAGCGTCGGTTGTTCGCACTTATTTGGATTGGATGATTAACATCCCGTGGAAGAAGCGAAGCAAAGTGAGGCTGGATCTTAATAAGGCGGAAGAAATTCTAGAGAACGACCATTACGGTCTGAAAGAAGTCAAAGAACGAATTCTTGAATACCTTGCAGTCCAGAAGCGAGTTAAAAAGCTTAAAGGACCAATTCTGTGTCTCGTAGGACCTCCTGGTGTTGGTAAAACCTCACTTGGTGAATCGATAGCCAGAGCGACTAACCGAAAGTTTGTGCGCATGGCACTCGGTGGTGTGCGAGATGAAGCTGAGATTCGTGGGCATAGACGTACTTACATCGGCTCTCTGCCAGGCAAGTTATTGCAGAAGCTATCTAAAGTTGGTGTGCGCAATCCGCTGTTCTTGTTAGATGAAATCGACAAGATGGGCATGGACAATCGAGGCGATCCTGCTTCGGCATTGTTAGAGGTGTTGGACCCAGAACAGAACCACAGCTTCAATGATCATTATCTTGAAGTTGATTACGACTTGTCTGAGGTGATGTTTGTCTGCACATCTAACAGCATGAATATTCCTGAGCCTCTGTTAGACAGAATGGAAGTCATTCGGATCCCGGGTTACACCGAAGACGAAAAGGTCAATATCGCTGAGCGTTATCTCATTCCTAAGCAGAAGAAGAATAATGGCTTGGGTGACGAAGAGCTCGACATTACAGAACAGCCTATTCGCGACTTGATTCGCTATTACACAAGAGAGGCGGGTGTCCGTGGACTTGAACGAGAGATTGCGAAAATCTGCCGTAAGGTAGTGAAAGAGAACTCCCTGAGTAAAGCCGATGAAAACATCGAGTTAGATGGAGAGGCGCTGGAAAAATATTCTGGTGTACGCAAGTTTGATTACGGTAAAGCGGAAGAAGAAAACAAGATCGGACAGGTTAATGGTTTGGCCTGGACATCGGTTGGTGGTGAGTTATTAACCATCGAAGCGATTGCCGTAGAAGGTAAGGGTAAAACCATCAAGACTGGTTCCCTCGGTGATGTTATGCAGGAGTCGATTCAGGCGGCATTTACCGTGGTGAGAAGTCGAGCTAATGCGCTTGGCTTAGATGCTAACTTCCATGAAAAATTTGATTTACACATTCACGTGCCCGAAGGTGCCACGCCTAAGGACGGCCCCAGTGCAGGGGTAGGGATGTGCACCGCGTTAGTATCCGTACTTACTAATATCCCAGTGAGAGCGGATGTGGCGATGACCGGCGAGATCACTTTGCGTGGTCAAGTGCTTCGAATCGGTGGATTGAAGGAAAAATTATTGGCTGCACACCGCGGGAATATTAAAACCGTGGTTATTCCTGCCGATAATGAGAGAGACCTGACAGAAATTCCAGACAACATAAAAGCTGATCTGGAGATTGTTCCTGTGCGTTGGATCGATGAAGTTTTGGAGCATGCGCTTCAATTTCAACCAACACCAGTGAGCGAAGTCGACAAAAGTGAAACCGAAAACGAAGCTAGCAAGGAAGATAAAGATCAAAGTAGTGATGAAAAGCACATAAATACTCACTAGGCGCCAGTGTTTTTGTTGACACAGCTTTTCGCCAGTTGGTATAAAGAATTGGCTCCACACCACGTGTGGCGGTGCTTTCAGGGGAATTGATCAAATAAAAAATTTCGAAAATTCGACCGACTTTTAACCAATTATTGATGAAAAATTGAACAACTTTGCATCAATAAGAGAAATTAAAAACGGACAAACAAAAACAACTCAAATTTATCGTCAACTGAAAAAGGGGATAACGTGAATAAATCAGAACTTATAGATGCTGTTGCTGCAAGTGCAGACCTTCCAAAAGCTGCTGCTGGACGTGCCATCGATGCAATGCTTGATGCGATTACAGATTCGCTCAAGAAAGATGACCCAGTAGTGTTGGTTGGCTTCGGCACATTTGCAACTAAGAACAGAGCCGCTCGCACTGGACGTAATCCTCAGACTGGTGCGCCAATCGAGATTAAGGCCGCTCGCGTTCCTAGTTTCAAAGCTGGTAAAGCACTGAAAGATTCAGTTAACACTTAAATCTTTCACCGCAGCTTAAGCGGTGGTTTTGCCGCCAGCCTGAGTTGTTTGCAAATTCGCAGGTCGGAATCCATACCGACCACCGGACTCTTAGGTAAAGGGTGCATCTCTGATGCGCCCTTTTCTTTTTGCGGGATTAAAATCGTTAGTTTCAGTATAGACCTTCCCGACCGGGGCACTAGCCGTCGTTTCGCTCGAAGTATGCCGCTTAATTGTCTGAAATAGCGTACTATTTTGATGTCCACATTTAGCTGTAAATCGGCGTTGAATTACATTTCTGGACACCCGTTTTCCTCATAAACATGTATAATCTGCCTCCTTTCAGGCCCAGGTAAGTTAGACGTTATGCTGCAGGATATTAGAGACAATTCTCAGGGCGTTATCGCCAAGGTAATCATCGGACTCATTGTCGCGGTTTTTGCGCTTTTTGGTGTGGAATCCATCATTGGAGGGTTCATCACGTCGCCTCCAGTAGCTGAGGTAAATGGTGAAGAAATTACCGAAGCCCAGCTGCAATTCAGCACCCAGTCGCTACTTGCAACCATTGGCGGCGGAGCTGAACTGGATCAGTCACTCGTTGAGCAGATCGCATTGAATCAGCTTATTGAGGAAACCTTGCTACAGCAGTCGGCTAACCGTGCTGATATGTTGCTGTCTTCTGATCGAATAGATCGGTCTATCCTGGATAATCCAAGTTTTCAGATAAATGGGGTGTTTGACCCTGATTTGGCTGTTCGCACGATGGCGAGCCAAGGCTATAACGCACCTCTGTACCGCGAGTCCCTAAGTCGGACCATGATGATGGGGCAGATCGCTAACGCATTCACCAGTTCCAGCTTCATTACCGATGCTGAGTTGGAAGCTGTCGCTCGACTTACCCAGCAAACCCGAGATTTCAGATATGTTTCTGTCACTTTGGGGACAAGAACTCTGGGTAATCCAATTTCTGATGAAGAAATCGCTAACTACTATGAGTCCAATCTGGATGAATTCACTCAGGAAGAGACTGTCGTCATAGAGTATGTGAGTCTGGATAAAGACTTAATCGCTGAAGAAATTACGATCGATGAAGCTGAACTCTTGGCTCAGTATGAAGCTGAAAGAGATGCCTTTGAAGGTGGCGCAGAAAAGCGAGCGTCGCATATCTTGTTTGAAGTGCCATTCGATCAATCTCCAGATGCAGCCTTGGCCACTGCTGCAGAAGTTAAGCAACGAATCGACGCCGGAGAAGATTTTGGTGAACTCGCACTAGAGTTTTCAATTGATACGTTTTCCGCACAGCAGGGTGGTGATATCGGTTATACCGATGGCACTGTATTCCCGGAAGCAGTGGAAGCTGCGCTAGCAGAAATGTCACTTAATGAAGTATCTGAGCCTATCGCTTCTGAGTTTGGTGTGCACATTGTAAAACTTACCGAAGATGCAGAGCGTGTGTTTGAAAGTTTCGAGGTTGTTTCAGCTCGACTGGAACGGGATCTCAAGAGTGCAGAAGTTGACTTGATGTATGCAGTGCGTCTAGAAGATCTATCTAACTTGGCATTCGAATCAGGTGACTTAAGCAGTATTTCAGAAGAACTCGACTTGGAGATTCAGGTAAGTGAACCCGTAGGTCGTTTAGGTGGCAGCGGTATTTTCTCTGATCCTTCTTTAGTTGCCGAAGCTTTTTCTGATTCAGTTTTATTGGAAGGAAATAACAGCGATCCAATTGAGCTGGCAAATGAAGCTATAGTGCTGCGCGTTGCACAGTTCAATGAAGCAGCTGCATTGCCATTAGAAGAAGTAGAAGCAGAAATTGCCGTTATACTCAGAACAGAGCTTGAACGTGAAGCAGTACAAGCAATTGGTGATGAATTGTTAGCCGCAGCTGAATCAGGGGAAGGCCTGGATGCTCTAATAGAAGAGAACGAATTGGCATGGGTCGAAGCGCCAGCAACAAATCGAGTAGCGTTTGATGTTAATCGAGAAGTTGTTGAACACGTGTTTACACTTCCTGAACCTGCGGAAGGTTCTACTCGTTACTCGAACCTTACCTTAAGTAATGACACATTTGTGCTGGTCGAATTACAAGCCGTCACGCCAGGAAGTTTGGCGGATATGGATGAAGCCTCACGCACCAGTATGGTTAACGCCATGAAAGCAGACCTGGGGAACAGTGACTTCACGTCTTACTTACTAAACCTTCGAGAGACAGCCGACATCAGTGCGCCGATGTTGGAAGAAGACGTCTTCTAAAATCTCTTCACTTCTTAGTATTCATTTAGAACAGATAAAGGCGATTAACAGTTTAGTTCGTCGCCAAGCTCTTATGGGATTGAGAAAGACTTAGGCTTGCTCAAGACCACCCATCGCAGTGGTGTTGAACCCACCATCTACATAAAGAATCTCTCCCGAGATACCTGAGGCTAAGTCAGAGCAAAGGAAGGCAGCTGCATTGCCAACTTCTTCGATGGAGACATTGCGTCGCAAAGGCGTTTGACCTGCATTGTATTCCAGCATTTTTCGGAAACTTTTGATGCCAGCAGCAGCCAATGTTTTGATTGGTCCCGCAGATATAGCGTTTACTCGTGTGCCGTCAGGTCCAAGACTAGAGGCCATGTAGCGCACATTGGCTTCGAGACTGGCTTTGGCTAAACCCATAACATTGTAGTTCGGCAAACTTCTTATAGCACCGAGGTAACTCAGAGTGAGCAGCGAGCCATTTCTGCCAGCCATCATTTCTTTGCCTGCTTGGGCTAAGGCAACAAAGCTATAGGAACTAATCTCATGGGCGGTAAGAAATCCTTCGCGAGTAGTTACGTCGACATAGTTGCCATCTAGCTCGTGAGCTGGCGCATAAGCCAGGCAGTGAACTATTCCATCCAGACCATCCCATTCCTTTGACAAGTTTTCGAATAAATCTTTGATTTGACCATCATCGGTCACATCACATGGGTAGACCAGTTTAGATCCCCAGTTCTCTGCAAATCCAAAAACTCGGTCTTTTAATTTTTCATTTTGATAGGTGAATGCGAGTTCTGCTCCTTCTCTATGCATTGCTGCTGCAATACCAGATGCAATCGAGAGTTTGCTGGCGACTCCCAATATTAGAATACGTTTCCCCGTCATAAATCCCATAACAATTAGTCCTTGTTGCTCAGAAGCATTTGTCTATTTTTCAATGTAATGCGATTGCGAAGTGGTTAGTCATTGGGATTGATCAAAGATTCCCAGTGCCGAGTTTTAAGAGAAAACAAGGCGATGACAACACCAATTGCAATTGTGAATAGCGCGATTTGCAGATACAGATTCGGCATCTGCTGAATGTTTTCCGGATCGAAATTTCCTGCCACTAATCCGGCAACAACGTTTCCGATGGAGTAGGTAAGAGTGAACACTCCCATCATTTGTCCCGCAAAACGTTTTGGCGATAACTTGCTTACGGCACTTAGAGCAACAGGGCTAAGGCATAACTCGCCGACAGTGTGCAGAAAGTAAGTTGCTATTAGCCAGTACGGCGCAGCGGCAAAGCCAGAAGCAGCTACTTGCGCTGCAAAAAACATAACGATAAATCCAGTCGCCATGATCACCAATCCAATTGCACTCTTAATTCCATAGGAAGGGTTAATCATGCGCCTGGTAAGGTTTATCCATAGCGCGGCAAAGAAGGGCGAAAGAATAATGATGAATACAGAGTTTGCTGATTGAAACCAGGCAGGAGGAATTTCAAAACTGCCAATGATGCGATCGGTATAGTCTCTGCCAAACAGATTTAGGGATGATCCTGCCTGTTCGAATCCTGCCCAGAAAAAAGTAGACGCCACGCAAACCAAAAACAGTGCACCGAGTGAGCGTTTTTCTGCACTGTCCAGGTTGGCGAAACTGTACATGCCTGCGTAGTAGGCCAAAAAGACAACGGTAATCGTCAGTGCAGTGTATTGCGCGAGGGTGACTGGGTTTATGGTAAGCGAGCCGTTGAGTACTAATAACGTAAGCAGTGCTACGCCAGCGCAAAAAGCAACGATAGCTATCTTACTGTTGCGTTGGCCAGCTGCGCTTAAAGGTTGAGTGGGTGCCGATCCTTCACCATTAAGTTTGTGCAAGGTATAGCGAAACTGGATGAGACCTGCACCCATGCCGATTGCCGCCGCACCAAAGGCCCAGTGGTAACCTAAATTGACTTGTAACCAACCACATACGATGTAACCAATAAATGAGCCAAGATTGATACCCATGTAGTACAGGGTGTATCCAGCGTCACGACGATCATCGTCGGAACTATAAAGCTGGCCCACTAGAGCGCCTATGTTTGGTTTGAGTAGGCCGGTGCCGGCCACGACAAACAGAAGGCCTATAAAGAAAGTGCTGTCGCTGGGAATCGCTAGCAATATATGGCCGCACATAATGACAATGCCGCCGTACCAAACTGCCTGTTGGCCGCCAATCAAGCGGTCAGCAATCCAGCCTCCAGGTAAACCCATAAAGTAAACAGCGCCGGTGTATAGGCCGTAAATTGCAGTGGCCGAAGCAACTGTGATGCCCAATCCGCCTTCCTGCATGCTCAGGGTCATGAACAACACCAGCAAAGCGCGCATGCCGTAGTAGCTCATCCGCTCCCACATTTCGGTGAAAAACAAGGTGGATAGTCCGGCGGGATGGCCAAAAAATTCTTCGTCTCGAGCTTGGGTCAAAGTAGTGTCAGTCATAGTGTTCTACGGAGCCGTTATTCTTAATTGTTGTCCTGGGAAGATTAGATCACGTCTATTTAAGTCGTTCCATTGTAAGAGATCTTCCAGATTCGCTCCTACACGGTCCGCAATTCTCTCCATTGAATCTCCGCGGCGTACCGAATAGGTGTTTGGGTCAGCCGGAGCTAGGGGAGTGCTTGTGGCGACTTGCACAGATTGGTCGAAACTCAAATCCAAAATTTGGCCTGGTTGCAGCAAGGCATCCAGTGCGAGTCCGTTGTGTTCAGCGATTTCCTGAGAACGTAAGTCAAAGCGGCGTGCTATTGACCACAAATTATCACCCGATCGAATGGTATAAGCGCTTGGCACCGGAATAGGCTGATCTCTTAGAACTGGTGCAGTCAATGTTGTGTAGTTCGCGGCGCCAATCCCTCGTGGGATTACCAAAGAACGCCCAGCAATTATTTGAGTTCCCCTTAGTTGATTAACTACTTGCAATACATCAACAGTCGTATTCAATCGGCGGGCAATTGCACCCAGAGTATCACCGTTACGGATTCGATAATGCTCCCACGTAACATATTGACCCGGATCCAAATCTGTCAGCTCTTGTCTTAGCGTGTCAGCAAGTTCCAGGGGAATGTCGATAGTTTGTGGAGATTCTGGGTGAGTAGCCCATTGCAGATATCCAGGATTCAATCGCCTCACATCTTCCAGCGGGAGATCGGTTAACTCAGCTACCATTGCCAAATCAATCTGCGATCCAACATCAACGCTCACTAACGGGTCGTGGTTAGGAATGTCAGGTAAGCTAATGCCATATTCTTCAGGGCTAACAATAATCTGACTTAGCGCGAGAAGTTTAGGAATATGGGAACGAGTTTCTGCTGCAAGCGGTAAGTCCCAAAAGGATGTGCCATTATTGCTACGTCTCAATGCACGATTGAGGTTGGCACCTCCGGTATTGTATGCGGCCAGAGCAAGCAACCAATCTTCGTCAAACTGAGTGTGCAGTTGCTGTAAGTAATCCAACGCTGCGCGAGTTGAATTCTCTGGGTCGCGTCGGCCGTCATACCACCAGTCTTGCTGTAAACCGAACTCTCTACCGGTAGGGCCTAGGAACTGCCAAAGACCCACAGCACGCTCTTGAGAGTATGCGTTGGGATTAAATGTGCTTTCTATCATTGGCAGCAGCGCTAACTCCATTGGAAGTCCACGGCTGCCAATTTCTTCAACTATGCTAAACAGGAACGGGCTTGCTCGTTCAGTGACAAGGTCAAAAAAACGCTGATTATCCTGATAATTTGAAAGCTGACGGTCTACATAAGGATGTGTGTAGTGTTCAGTTAGCTGCAAGCCCAAACGAATTCTTTGCCAAACAGAATTGATTTCAACTTTTTGTTCCGCACCAATATTCGATTCCGTGTCTCGTTGTGGCGTTGGTTGAATTCTGGTGACCTGATTTGGTGGCGTGGATTCTGAAGTTGCAGCTGGATCACGATCTTCGATTGGTGGTTGGTAGCCAGGGTTAGTCTGACAAGCCGCTAGAACAAGTGCTAATCCCAATGAGAGAGCGGATTTAAAAAATCTTAACGACATAAAACGATACAAGAGAAGAGCCTTGGATTTAGAAGTTATCTTTCCATTGCCTCAATGCGGCAAAAACTTCTGTAGTATCCGTGCTGGAAACTCCTCTAGCAGCAGCAACATTTTCTTGCACATCACTATTATCACAACGCAAAAATGGATTAGTTGCTAGTTCCAGAGAAATAGAAGAAGGGAGAGTGGGCAAGTCCGCTTCACGCTTCGTTTGCTCGTCTGTGACCCGCTGCTGCAATGTGGAATTCCCTCCATCGGCCGCCATAGCAAACTTAAGATTTGCCAGCGTGTATTCATGAGTACAGTAGACAGCGGTATTGGGTTTGAGTTTCGTCAGTTTGCCAAGAGACTCCACCATCATGCTTGGAGTGCCTTCAAATAGGCGACCACAGCCAGCAGCAAACAAGGTGTCGCCGCAAAACACCAACGGGTGATTTTCGTCATCAGAGAAGTAAGCAATGTGGTCAAGTGTGTGACCCGGTACTTCAAATATTTCGAAAGTTCGACCGAACAATTGGAACGAATCACCTTCGTGCAAGAAATTGGAAATACCTTTGATGTTCGAAGGTTCAGGTCCGAACACCACTGGATTGAATTCACTAATTAGTTTGCTCAAGCCGCCTGTGTGATCGGGATGGTGATGGGTGATAAATATGTGGCTAAGAGTTAGGTCGTTTTCCGCCAGATAGCGCATAACGGGTTCGGCATCCCCTGGATCAACCACGGCCAACTGCGAAGACGCATCTTCATGAATAGCCCAGATGTAGTTATCTGTAAAAGCTGGAATAGGGTGAATTTGGCTGATCATCTCGACAGGGTTCCATTGGATCGCAATCGGCTATGATATAAAGAATAGGTTCTAATATAAACCACTGATTAGGTTGATAATTTCTCGGTGGTGCAGGCCACTATCCCAAGCTAAAATCGTCTCCACCCATACGGACTCTTACGCACCTAGTGATGAATCTTTTCTCGAAACATGAAACCCGGCGGCGCCTACTGCGCGGGATGCAGCAGACGGACATGTTGCCTACTATGATCGGCCAGTGGTTCCAGACTCCACTTGGCGAACAGGTGCTGTCCGCTGAGAAAACGCTGTTAGCACCGATGATTGAACGGCTCTTTGGCTATCACATTCTGCAAATCGGCTGTAATGAAGAGTATTCATTGATCGAAGACAGTCCGGTTGGCAACAAAATCTTATTCGCTCCGACTTGGCGTCCGGGGTCGCGATTCCCTGTAGCAGATAATGAAGAGCTGCCATTGGCATCGGATAGCATGGATGTGATTGTGATTCATCACGCTCTGGATTTTACTGAGGACAGCCACAGGTTATTGCGTGAAGCCACACGGGTGTTGAGGCCAGGGGGCCAGATGTTAATCATCGGCTTCAATCCGTTGAGTCATTGGGGTACCTGGAAGCTCTTCAAAAGACGCACCAAAATTCCTTGGCGCGGTAGGTTTATCACTAAGCGCAGACTTTCAGACTGGCTGTTGTTACTAAATCTGCATATTGAGCAGGTACAACACGGTCTGCATTTTTTACCTGTATCATTTTCATCGATCCTGCGTCACGCTGAAAAATTCGAGCGCTTCGGCACCCGAACTGGCAGTCCGTTTGGTGGCGCATATGTTTACCAATGTGTGAAGCAAGTTGTGCCGATAACTCCTATAATGCCTCGCTGGCGACCTCTAAGAGCGCGACCAGCGGTAATACCCGCGGCAGAAAACGCGAGAGTTAAAATCCACTAGCAGTCCTGGTAATCATAGTTGTCAGATACCGTTCAAATGTTTACTGACGGCGCCTGCCGAGGCAATCCTGGGCAAGGGGGCTGGGGTGTACTCTTGCGCTACGGTGACGCCGAGAAAACCTTGTACGGCGGAGAAGAGCTAACAACAAACAACCGCATGGAGCTTACCGCAGTCATTAAGGGCTTGGAGGCGCTCAAAAAACCCTGCAAAGTCCATATAGTGACGGACTCGAAGTATGTGTTGTCAGGGGTCACAGAATGGATGCCGAATTGGAAAAAGCGAGGCTGGAAAACTGCCAACAAGAAGCCCGTGTTAAATGTTGAGTTGTGGCAAGAGTTAGACGCACTGGTATCCCAACACGAAGTGGACTGGGAATGGGTGAAAGGTCACAGCGGGCATCCAGAAAATGAAATGGCTGATCAGCTTGCCAATCGCGGCATTGATGAACTGCCCTAGTTGAGAAGAATAAGAAGCTATATATAGAAGGAAGATATGCGCCAGATAGTATTGGATACAGAAACTACCGGACTCGATCCGCAACAGGGTCATCGAGTCATTGAAATCGGTTGTGTTGAAATTGAGAATCGCAGATTAACTGGCAATCACTACCATATTTATTTGAATCCTCAACGGGAAGTCGACGAAGCGGCTGTAGAAGTGCATGGCTTAACTACCGAATTCCTTTCTGACAAACCACTTTTCTCCCAAATCGAGCATGAGTTTATTGAGTTCGTATCCGGTGCTGAACTCATTATCCACAATGCGCCATTCGATATAGGATTTCTTGATCACGAACTCAAACTCGCCAAGTCTCGCGCCAAGGATATGGCGAGCCACTGCACTGTACTCGATACCCTCGTGCTGGCACGAGAGAAACACCCGGGCCAGCGCAACAATCTAGACGCCTTGTGCAAGCGATATGGTGTGGATAACACACAGCGTGAATTACACGGCGCATTACTCGATGCGGAGATCCTCGCTGATGTGTACCTGATAATGACGAGCGGGCAGTCGAGTTTGTCACTCAAAGAAGAGTCCGTTGAGATAGTTTCTGGAACCACAGGGCGACGAGAATTCGATCCTAATCGACCCCCATTAACCGTTGTTGCAGCGAGTGAAGAAGAGGTCGAAGTCCATCAAAAACGCTTGGATGAGCTGGAAGAAAAAGGGGCTAATGGCGCCTTATGGAACAGGCTCTAGTGGTTACCTGAGGTGCAGCAATAGCAAGGCTCACAGGGCGATTTTCCTTGAATAGGGGTCCTGAAAACTATAGTATTTAGCGCTTTTGGGGCCGTCAGAATTCTAAAAAAATCAAATAAATAGAAGAATTTTCATACCTAATAAAACTAATACCTAACCTTTAATTACAACGAGAAACCAGCACTTTCCTTAGGTGCAAAAGCCTTTGGTAAGAGTGCGATATAGCGCGACTAGCGCATCCGATGAGGAAGAAGTTCTATGGAAATCCTTGAGTGGAATAGCGATATGATGTGGTCCGCTGTCATTTTGGCAGTGACTTTCATCGGCATTTTTACCGAAGAAATACATAAAGTGCACCGGGTAAAGTGCGCGATGGCTGGCGCAGCGACAATGATCGTTGTCGGTCAAATCTTGGGTTTCTACGATCCTGAAGAAGCAGTTCACGCAATTGATTGGAACGTTGTTTTCCTGCTGGGCGGAATGATGACTATCGTTGCCATCATGATCCCAACCGGTGGATTTCAACAGATGGCGTATTGGGCAGCTGATTTCAGTAAAGGTCGCCTGTATCTGCTACTCGCCTTGATCGGATCTTTGGTCACTGGTCTTTCATTGTTGCTCGACAACGTGACTACCGTGGTTATTTTCGGACCACTCATTATTCTGATTTGCCAATCGTTACGAGTGAGTGCGATTCCTTTCCTATTGGCTGCTGCGCTACTTTCCGATACCGGTGGTGTAGCTACGCTAGTTGGTGACCCACCTAATTTGATGATCGGCTCTGCATTTAACATCGACTTCAATACCTTCCTGATCCACATGGGCTGGATGGTGTTGGTAGCATGGCTGGTGGTGCTTTTCATGCTGCGCTATTTGTTCAAAGAAGAACTGGCAGTTACACCACAGGAACTAAATCTTACTGATCGTGAGCCTCTGTCCGATCCGAAGACCTGGTACGGTTCAATCGGTGTTCTCGGCATCATGGTCATTGGCTTCATCATGCACAATGCACTGCACTGGGAGCCATGGTTTGTTACTGCTCTTGGCTTAACCGCTTTGGCGTTTATCGGCAAAGACATCGATATGGAAGAAGCATTCGCGCACACTGAGCTTGCGCTGCTAATGTTTTTCATCTCTCTATTCATTATCGTTGGTGGTGTTGAGCACAGCCAATTCCTCGAATACTTAGGCCAGTTCATTATTCCTTATGTTGAGGAAGATTTACTGACTGCAACTCTACTATTGATGTGGGTTGCGGCGATTCTCTCCGCTGCGATTGATAACATTCCTTTTACAGCGGCGATGATTCCAATTATTGCTGGTATGGAATCCCAGGGAATTAACGTCACTCCGTTGTTCTGGGGACTTGCTGCTGGTGTGGGCATGGGTGGTAACGGCACCCACATTGGTTCTACCGCGAATGTATTTATCGTCACTATCTCGGAGAAAATGGCGAAAGACGCAGGTGATCCAAGCTTGGCAATCACACCAGGCTTATGGATGCGGAAGGGCTTGCCAGTTATGCTGGCTACGTTGGTGACCTGTACAATAATTATGTACGTGTTCTGGGATTTCTTCTCAGCACCAATTCGATAAAACGATACTGTCTTTCGAGACAGAGCAAAAAAACATTAACAAAAACAAAAAAGGCAACGATGGCGTTGCCTTTTTTGTTTGTTTAGCCAAATAAATCGTTCCCACTATTTGCACTAGGCTGCACCAAACAATACATGTCTCATACTTTTTTTCCTAATTCAGAACATGTTGTCGCGGAAGATCGAATTATTGTCTTTCGAGAAGGCAGGATTGTGATGCAGGAAGAAATGTTTTTATGGTCGCCCCATCTCATTCAGGATCAAATTGCCGAAGCTGGTTCGCTACTTCTGGTATCAGGAGGCGAGCGCAAACTCTTGGTGCTGGATTTGGAATCTGATGACCATATTCCTCATGACGCCGAAGCAGTACCTTTGAGAAGCTTATTGTTCAAATCTGATCAAGCGCTGGAAACTGCAGGCAAAGCCAATCAAATTCTGGATTGGTATAAAGCGCATCGCTTCTGTGGTTATTGCGGACAAGCAACCATTCCTGATGCTACTCAACTAGCTGTGCGGTGCATAAGCTGTAATCACCATTTTTTCCCACGTATCAATCCCTGTGTAATTGTTTTGGTGCTCAAAGGCGACAAAATGTTGTTGGCAAAGAATGCGCGCTACCGAACAAATTTCTTGAGTTGTCTCGCTGGCTTTATCGAAGTGGGTGAATCCGCAGAAGACACGGTAATACGTGAAGTCAAAGAAGAGTCGGGTTTAGATGTTGAGAATATCCGTTACTTCAAGAGTCAGTCCTGGCCTTTCCCATCACAACTAATGTTAGGTTTTTATGCGGACTACAAATCAGGCGAAATCGTACCTGAACCAGGGGAGATAGAGGAGGCGGACTGGTACGGCATAGATGATTTGCCCCAAGTCCCTTCAGGCAAGATTAGTGTTGCCGGCGAACTCATTGAGAACTTTATACGCCAGATGCAATCAAAAGCGGATTGAGATATAAATCTTTACGGAAGAGCCAGGAAACTGAGGTAATCAAGTGGAATTTTTAGCGGAATACGGGATGTTTCTCGCAAAGGTTGCAACGATCGTTGTGGCATTCATTATCGTGATCACGGCAATTGCCGCCAGTGGCCAACGTTCGAAAAAACCAGGTAAAAAAGGTGCTCTAAAAGTTTCCTTTCTAAATGACCATTTCGAGGAAATGAAAGATTCGATTCGAAATGCTGTGATGGATAAATCGGAACTAAAGACAGTCCACAAAGAAGAAAAGAAAAAGCTTAAAGCAGAAACCAAAGAGCGAGAAAAAGAACGTAAGGCAGTCCAGAAAAGCGAAACGCCAGATGCGGAAATCAAATCCCAACGGAAGCGAGTTTACGTTCTGAACTTTAAAGGCAATATAGCTGCGGATGCTGTAGCCTGCTTACGAGAGGAAATCTCTGCTGTGCTATCGATGGCCGCAGAGGGTGATGAGGTTTTGCTGCGCTTAGAAAGCCCAGGAGGCATGGTGCACGCTTATGGCCTGGCGTCTTCACAACTACTGCGGTTACGATCAGCCAAAGTCCCGCTAACCATTTGCGTAGACAAAGTTGCTGCTAGCGGAGGCTACATGATGGCATGTATCGCCGATAAACTGGTTGCAGCTCCTTTCGCTATCATTGGATCTATCGGAGTCATCGTTCAGCTGCCTAACTTCCATAGGGTGTTAAAAAAATACGATGTGGATTTCGAAATGATCTCCGCTGGTGAATACAAAAGAACGCTCACGACTTTTGGTGAAAACACAGAGAAAGGGCGAGAAAAAATGCAGGAAGATGTGGATACGATCCACGGCCTGTTTAAGTCATGGGTAAAAGAGCATCGTCCTAGCGTAGAGATTGACAAGATTTCAACAGGGGAAACCTGGGTGGGTAGTCAAGCGAAAGAACGCTATATGGTAGATGAGCTCAAGACCAGCGATGAGTGCATCCTGCAAGCTTGTGAAGATTCCGATGTATATGAAGTTGAATACGAATTCCGCAAGAGCATTCAAGATAAGCTTGGAAGAGTGCTGGAACAAAGTATTGATCGAGCAATGAACAAGTGGTTCGAGCGCAATGATGTTGATACTTATCAGTAATCAACGCTCGAAAAAATTTCAGCAAAGCACACACGAATCAACACTCCAAACTAGATCGTAGAACGAAGGATTAAACATTGGCTAGGTATACCGCATTCGAAGTTTCTGAAGTAGGCGAAAAAGACTATCAAGGCAAGGTTGTTGAAAAAGACACCAGTGATTTGCCGGATAACGAAGTGTTAGTGCGGGTGAGTTACTCTTGCCTAAACTTTAAGGATGCTTTGTCAGCCAGTGGCAACAAAGGAGTCACGCGAAATTTTCCACATACGCCGGGCATTGATGCGGTAGGCATCGTAGAAGAGTCAAAATCAGATGAATTCTCAGCCGGTGATCAAGTTATCGTATCGGGATACGATCTGGGTATGAACACAGCAGGGGGTTTTGGCCAATACATTCGAGTGCCTGCTGGATGGGTGCTTCCACTGCCTGCGGGGCTAAGCGATGTGGATAGCATGCGATTAGGTACAGCAGGACTAACCGCCGCGTTGTGTATCGAAAAATTACTTGCTGCTGGGTTAACCAAAGAGCAGGGTAGTGTTCTGGTAACGGGGGCAACCGGTGGGGTTGGCATTATCGCTGTGATGATATTAGCCAAACTGGGTTTTACTGTTGTCGCCAGTACCGGCAAAGAATCAAGTCATGCGCTGTTAAAGGATTGCGGCGCAAGCGAAATAATTGATCGCAATGAGTTGTCAGAAAGCAGCCCAAAACCACTGTTAAGAGAGCAATGGGCTGGTGCTGTTGATGTGGTGGGCGGTGATACTCTCTTTAATGTCATTAAAGGATTAAACTATGGTGGTAGCGTTGCTGCTTGCGGGTTAGTGCAATCCCCAATGTTTCAAGCCAGTGTGTTGCCCTTTATCTTGCGCGGGGTGAATCTACTAGGGGTGGACTCGGTTGAACTTCCATTGCAGGACAAATCATCAGCCTGGAATAAATTGGCTAACGAATGGAAGCTCGATGGTCTGGCCGAAATTAGCACAGAAATAGGATTTGCTGACCTTGATAGCAGTTTAAAGACTGTATTGAATGGCGGGGCTGTAGGTCGCTTCGTTCTAAATTTGAATGCCTAAGTCATTAGATTAGGTGAATTCAATCTCTTCTTAGCTTGCTGGACAACGCGATAGGCGTTGGACAAAACAGCACAACGATATAAGACGATACCAGGAAGGTAAGGATTGCAGCGCCTTGAATTAGTAAGGAGGCGCGCTCCCCAATCACGTTGTATTGAAAAGCAACAAACGCGATCAGCAGTGAAAATTCACTAATCTGACCAAGTCTCAAGCCTGCATCCCAGGCAAGTCTGTTACGTTCGCTAAAGCGACGCAATAGGTAATGAAAAATCACCGGCTTCACCGATAGTGCCAATGCTGCAAGCATCAGAGCAGGCAATAAGATTTCACTTAACAAGTTGATATTGAATTGCGCGCCTAAGGAGAAGAAAAATAGAACGAGGAAAAAATCCCGTAATGGTTTGAGGCTGTAAGCAATGTACTGCGAAATTGGATTTGTCGCGAGAGATACCCCGGCCACAAACGCGCCGACCTCCGCACTTAAGCCAATTTCGGCTGCCAAGGTCGCGATGCCCAAGCACCATCCGATTGCCAATAGAAATATGTATTCCCTGAATTGATCGAACTTGGCAATTAGTGCGATGAGTAGGAAGCGCGTACATAGATAAGTCAGGCCTATCAGTACGGGCAATGCCAACAAGACCCTCAGCGTCCCCATGTCTTCTTGATTGCCTGACTCTAGAAACACCAAGATAAATATTGCAATAAAGTCTTGTAGCAGAAGAATGCCCACCATTAACTCACCCATATGTTTTTGGTGAAGCACGGTGGTGGGCAATAACTTAATGCCGATGATGGTGCTGGAGAAAATCATGGCAAAACCAATTACCAGTGATTCCATCTGACTGAATTCGAACAATAAGCCCGTGCCATAGCCAATGAGCACAAATATCAGAGAGCTCGCTAGAGTAACTAGGAAGGTTTTCTTTAAGGTGGCAAACAGTTTAGATGGCTGCATATCCAGTCCCAGCAAGAACAACAAGAAGATGATGCCGAATTCCGCAATGTCAGTTAGCAGGGAAGGGTCGGAAATATATTCCATCCCAAATGGACCGAGTAAAACGCCAACTACTATGTATGCCACCAGCAGAGGTTGACGCATAAACAAGGCGGCGGTGCTCAATACCGCTGCGCCGGTAAAAATCAGGAAAAAGGAAAAAAGTAAGGAATCGTGTTCCATTGGCTTTTAGGAGTGAAAAGAGGCTTCGTTGAGCTGGACGGGCTGGAATCGAATTGACTATAGCCAGTTAGCGTCGGCGGAACAAGGGCTCAGGGTTTGCTACCGTCGCTTGATAGCTGGTCTGGAAATCTTCGAACGCTTTTAAACAGAGTTCGGGATCTTGGTCGTGACGTAGCGAAAATGCATTGAAACCACAGGATGCCATGTAAAACATTTGATCGCGCAGCACATCGCCAATGGCTCGTACTTCACCTTGATAATTTAATTTTTCCCGCAGTTCTCTAGCATTGGTGTAAGACCTTCCATCTGAAAACACTGGGAAATTGAGCGCAATAAGAGAGATTGTATGCAAACCGTCTCCAATATCATTAACGTTCTCATCGCTATTTAGCCAAAGCGCTATGTCACCCATGTAATCGTCCAGTTCACTGCTGTAATTCTTCCAGAAGTTGAGCGGTACGATAAAGTTTTTTCCAGGTACTGCGCGCAATACCTCGGGACCGGTAGCTTCTTTAAGCACCGTCCAACGATCTTCTACGATTTCGCCGTCTTTAATCAGCTTTTGCATAAACTGTTTCTTTGAAAGGGTCGATTCCTACCCGATTATAAGTAGCAATGAAGGACTCTCCATCGGTGCGCTGCTGTTTATAAACATCAACAATTTTTCTGACAACGCCGGGAATTTCTTCCTGGGCAAATGCGGGACCGATTATTTTAGCGAGGCTGGCATCGTTCTTTGATGAGCCACCCAAAGACACTTGGTAAAACTCTTCACCTTTCTTGTCCACGCCGAGAATGCCAATGTTACCTACATGGTGATGCCCGCATGCATTCATACAGCCAGAGATATTGATATCGAGACCCCCAATATCAGATAGCTCTTGCTGATTAGGAAACTCGCGCTGAATAGATTCAGCGATAGGAATGGACTTGGCATTGGCCAGCGCACAAAAATCACCGCCAGGGCAGCAGATAATATCCGTCATTAGTCCCAGATTGGGCGTATGAAGAGACTGGGGTTTTAAAGCGGAGTACAGTGCGTGTAATTGATCCTGACGCACATCTGCCAATACGATGTTTTGTTCGTGAGTCACACGAACTTCACCAAAACTATAGGTATCGCAAAGATCGGCAAGTAACTCTAATTGCGTGTCGGTGATATCCCCCGGGGCAACTCCGGTTTCCTTAAAGCTAACAGTGACGATCGAATAGCCATCTTGTTTATGTGGGTGCACGTTTTGCTGATACCAGCTGTTGAACATGACATCAGTTTCAAGTTTGCTGGTAAGTTCTTCGGGGTCATTGCTTAGGCTGGAATAATCTGGGTCAACGAAATACTGTTTGCACCGATTGATTTCTTCCTCAGTTAAAGTTTGCGGCCCATCCTTAATTTCCTGCCACTCCGCAAACACCTTTTCTTTGAATGCTTCAATGCCACTTTCTTTCACCAAGATCTTGATTCTGGCTTTGTATTTGTTGTCTCTGCGCCCTTCACGGTTGTAAACACGCAATATGGCTTCGAGTGCAGTAAGAAGATGTTGATGCTCTACGAAGTCGAAAACTTCCTGGCCAATAATTGGCGTTCTGCCAAGACCGCCGCCAGCTAGGATGCGGAATCCAAGCACGCCTTCACTGTTCTTGGTTATGAATACGCCGATGTCATGAACTTGGGTAGCAGCTTGATCGACTGCTGTTCCGCAAACCGCAATTTTGAATTTTCTGGGTAAGTAAGCGAACTCGGGGTGAAAAGTAGACCATTGCCGAATGATTTCACACCAGGGACGGCTGTCTTCCAGCTCATCAACCGCAACTCCCGCAAATTGATCGGTTGTAGTGTTGCGAATGCAATTGCCACTAGTTTGAATAGCGTGCATTTCCACCTCAGCAAGGTGTTCAAGAATATCTGGCACGTCTTCAAGCGCAGGCCAGTTAAACTGAATGTTTTGGCGTGTGGTGAAATGCCCATAGCCTTTATCAAAATGACGTGCGATATAGGCGAGTTTTCGTAGTTGAGTTGCGGATAAGAGGCCGTAGGGGACAGCTATGCGCAACATTGGTGCAAGTCGTTGGACATAGAGTCCGTTCTGCAGCCGCAAAGGAAGAAATTCAGCATCACTCAGCTTGCCATCAAGATAGCGAGCGGTCTGATCTCTGAATTGTGCAACTCGATCAGCCAACATTTGGTGATCGTAGTTGTCATAGCGATACATAAGTTGTCCTTCAGAACCTGGGGTTCACAACGAGTCGTGAATTGTAATCGAAGACTAACGTCTTCTCTATTCTAGATTGGGTGAAAGCAAGCGACGCAGATCGCTTGGATCAACACCTTTACGCTCTGCCAAGTCATCGACTTGTTCAATAGTGACCTTGCCCACCGGAAAATATTTCGCTTCAGGGTGGCTAAAATAGAAGCCGCTAACACTGGCAGCGGGAGTCATTGCATAACTTTCTGTTAACTCGACTCCAATCGAATCTGCGTCCAGCAAGTCAAACAAAGTGCTTTTTTCAGAATGGTCAGGACAAGCAGGGTAACCTGGTGCGGGTCTGATGCCTTGATATGCTTCTTTTATAAGCTGTTCATTATCGAAAGACTCTTCAGGTTGGTAAGCCCAAAACTCTTTACGAACTCGCTCATGCATGTGCTCAGCGAATGCCTCAGCTAATCTATCGGCCAGCGCTTTCACCAACAGTGCCTGATAGTCATTGTTATCAGCTTCATACTGCGCAACAAGTTCGTCTACTCCAATGCCAGCGGTAACAACAAAACCACCAATATAGTCTTGCGACCCTGCTGATTCATCGGCAATGTAATCTGCTAGACATAGATGGGAGAGGCTGTCTTCTTTCTCCATTTGCTGTCTCAAGAAATGCAGAGTTGCTAACGGCTTGCTGGTTCCATTGGTTTGGAATAGTGCGACATCATTGGCACCCTGTTTTTGTGCCGGCCAAAACCCGATTACTGCTTTTGCTTTGATGAGTTTTTCATTGATGATGCGATCGAGTAGTTCTTGCGCATCATTAAACAAGTCGGTTGCAGCCTTGCCCACTTTTTCATCGCTAAGGATTGCGGGATACTTGCCTGCTAGCGACCACGTAATAAAAAAGGGAGTCCAATCTATGTAATCTCGCAATGTTGCGAGATCGTAGTCATCGAATGTTTGCGTACCAGTAAATGTTGGTGCCGTTGGCTGGTGAGATGAGAAGTCTGGTGTGAGTAAATTCTCGTTTGCAGAAGCATAGCTAACCAATTTTCTCTGCTTGGAGCGATTCGCTGAACGTTCACGAATCGCAGCGTATTCATCTCGTAATCCGGAGCAGAATGCTGGCTTCTTCTCATCGTTTAACAGGTCGCTTACTACCGTAACCGAACGCGAAGCATCAGGAACATAGACAGTACTATCATTCTGATAATTTTCTTCAATTTTGACTGCAGTATGGGCTTTGGAAGTTGTTGCACCACCAATCAAAAGCGGGATTTGAAAATCCAGTCGTTGCATCTCACTTGCAACGTGCACCATTTCATCCAGTGACGGTGTAATAAGCCCACTCAGGCCGATTATGTCCACATTTTCATCTTTGGCGGTCTGCAAAATCTTTTCAGCAGGCACCATGACACCTAGATCAATTACTTCATAGTTATTGCAACCCAGCACAACCCCCACAATATTCTTGCCAATATCGTGCACGTCACCTTTCACGGTGGCGAGAAGGATTTTTCCTTTACTATCTAATTGATCGCCGGTTTTTTCAGCTTCAATATAGGGGAGCAAATAGGCGACTGCTTGCTTCATCACACGGGCGCTCTTTACCACTTGCGGTAAAAACATTTTGCCGGCGCCAAATAAATCGCCCACTTCACCCATGCCTTGCATAAGCGGGCCTTCGATTACCTGAATCGGTCGTTCGACTTGCTGCCTGGCTTCTTCGGTATCTTCGTCGATGAATTTAGTAATGCCATTTACCAGGGCGTGGGCGAGACGATCAGCAACTGGTGCTTCGCGCCAACTAAGGTCTTCGGTTACTGCAACACTTCCTTCGCCGCTATAGGTTTGCGCAACCGCCATGAGTTTTTCTGTAGCGTCGTCATTGCGATTAAGAATGACATCTTCTACAGCATCCTTAAGCTCAGCAGGAATGTCGTCATACACAGCTAATTGCCCAGCATTGACGATTCCCATGGTGAGGCCGGCTTTGATTGCATGAAAGAGAAATACCGAATGGATAGCTTCTCTGACAGTATTGTTGCCACGGAAAGAGAAGGACACGTTGGAAATACCGCCAGAAATCATGGCGCCTTCCAAGTTCTCTTTGATGTACCTGCAACTATCTATGAAATCGACTGCATAGTTGTTGTGCTCTTCAATACCTGTCGCTACAGCAAAGACATTGGGATCGAAGATGATGTCATTGGCGGGGAAATTAAGTTTTTCCCGCAGCAGCGTGTAACTGCGATGACAAATATCATTTTTACGCTGCGCAGAATCCGCTTGGCCATCTTCATCAAAAGCCATAACGATGACTGCAGCGCCATAGCGTAGACAAAGCTTTGCCTTCTCCAGAAATTCGGCTTCACCTTCTTTTAAGCTGATGGAATTAACAATAGCTTTGCCTTGCACACATTTGAGACCAGACTCAATGATTTCCCATTTAGACGAGTCAATCATCAGGGGCACGCGGCTTATGTCTGGTTCGGCTGCCAACAAGCGCAGGAATTTCACCATGGCAGCTTCGGAATCCAGCATGCCTTCATCCATGTTGATATCGATTATTTGAGCACCGGCTTCTACTTGTTGACGTGCGACTTCAAGCGCTTCGTCATACAGTTCTTCACGGATTAGTCTGGCGAATCGAGCAGACCCAGTCACATTGGTGCGCTCACCAACGTTCACGAACAAAGAATCGTCTGAAATATTACAGGCTTCTAAACCACTTAAACGACATGCAGGAGGTGGAGTAGGGATTTTCCGAGGTGTGACATCTTTAACTGCTGCAGCCAAAGCTTCAATGTGCGCGGGAGTAGTGCCGCAACAACCACCAATAATGTTTACCCAACCTTGCTTGGCAAAATCACCCACCAATTCGGCCATCTGTTCCGGAGTCTGATCGTATTCACCGAACTCATTTGGTAAACCGGCATTTGGGTGAGTCGTGACATAAGTAGGGACTAAAGTAGAAGTCTCCTCTATATGTGGTCGTAATTGTTCGGCGCCAAGAGCGCAATTGAATCCAACAGCTAAAGCGTTAGCGTGAGCGACGGAGCTGCAGAACGCTTCAACTGTTTGCCCTGACAGTGTGCGTCCACTGGCATCAGTAATTGTTCCGGATACCATTAGCGGGAGTTCAATCTGCAATTCTTCGAAGCATTGGTGGACAGCATAAATTGCTGCTTTCGCGTTTAAGGTATCGAAAGAAGTTTCGATCAAGATAATGTCAGCGCCACCATCAATTAGGCCTTTGGTGGAAATTGAATAGTCTTCGACTAATGCATCAAATGTCGTATTACGAAAGCCTGGATCGTTAACATCTGGAGAGATGGATGCACTGCGGTTGGTTGGCCCTAAGACCCCAGCAACAAAGCGCGGTTTGTCAGGGTTTTTCGCAATGAATTCATCGCAGGCACTACGCGCTAACTTCGCACCTTCCAAATTCAATTCGTAGGTTAAATCTTCTAACTGATAATCAGACTGCGCCGCTTGAGTCGCGGTAAACGTATTGGTTTCAATGATGTCCGCGCCGGCCTCGAGGTAGGCGAGGTGAATATCTCGAATAATGTCTGGTTGGGTAAGAGACAATAGATCACTATTACCAACCAATTCACTGGGATGGTCTGCGAAACGAGCACCACGGAAGTCTGCGTCCTGCAGCTTGTGAGACTGAATCATAGTCCCCATCGCACCATCCAATAATAGAATGCGCTGGGTTAATGCTTCTCTCAGAGTGCTGTTGCTGGCCAAAGTTTTCATCGAGTCCGTCTTAATCAGGTGCGTATAGGTGCGAGAGCGGCGTGAATTCTACCAGAAGCGGCCGCAGCCGCCAGTTTATGCCGAATTCAGCAAATAATTGAGCAATTTACTCGGGTATTCTCAAGCGCACAGCATTCCAGTATCATTACCGCTAGCAATAACGCCGATAGAGGAACCTCATGGTCAGCATCACCGAATCCGCCCAGGAGTACCTGGTAGAACTACTCAAGAAGCAAAACGTTGAAGGTATTGCCGTGCGGGTATTTATCCTAGATGCGGGGACACCCCGCGCTGAGACCTGCATTTCATTTTGTCGGCCAGGTGAAGAAAAAGCGGACGACGAAGTGCAGCAATATGAAGGTTTTAAGGCCTTCATCGATCAGCCAAGTATACCGTTTCTCGAAGATGCTGTGGTGGATTTTCAGAAAGACTCTATGGGTGGGCAGTTAACCATAAAGGCGCCGAATTCCCGGATGCCGAAGATTAATGAAGATAGCCCGCTGGAAGATCGCGTGAACTACGTTCTTTACAACGAGATCAATCCTGGACTCGCCGCTCACGGTGGCATGGTGACCTTGGAAGAGATACATGAAGGAAGCGTCGCCGTTCTGCGTTTTGGTGGTGGCTGCCAAGGTTGCGGCATGGTTGATGTCACTTTGAAAGATGGAGTCGAGAAAACTCTGCTGCAGCAAATTCCGCAACTTACAGAAGTGAGAGACGTCACCGATCACTCGGTTACCGAAAACGCCTATTACCGTTAAGCGGGGTAGGCGGCTTCCAAACCCTGATACACCGCTTCTTTAAAGTCTGGCTTGGCTGGATCCAGCTGGTGGATGATTTCTACTAGATATTCGTTATCTTCGCGGCCATTCCACATCTTCTGGTAAGTGCCTTCTTTATAGCCGAAGTCTTGACGGAACATGTTTAAGACATTCTTGCCAACATACTGCCGAAACAATTCAGTCCAATCGAGTTCGCAGTCGACCATGATGTTGGCAAACAACGCGAGCTCAATTCGTCGTACTACTGACAACGCGATAAGTAATTCCAGCTTCGAGACTAGATCTAAGTCGTGAAATAGGTAGGTTTTCCCGTCAAACTCTAATGACTCCTGGGTAGTTACACCGTCGAGGAGCGCAGAAAGTTCTTGTTTGGGGTCTTTGTCACTGTGGGTACTGCGTAACAGTATCTCAGACAGGATGAAATGCCAGATATCGATCAGTTCCATTTGCAGTTGAGGCAGATCTTTTTCTTGTTTCTTCCACCATTTCCAGCCGTGATGTTCTATGGCTTCAGCGCCTTCAATGGCGACGGCGCGCAAGTAGGGGTATCGGGCCTGGACCCAATTTTCATCCACTTTGGCATTCATGCTGCTTTGTAACGACAGCATGATGGCAGCTTGTTCAGATGACAGCATGAAGAATGTCTATAAAAAGGTGAATTTGGAGTGTTTGATTACTACTCAGCGACTGCTTGTAATTTGGCTTGCTTAGCTAATGTGCTTAGCATTTCTTTGCGACTTTGCAGCATATCGCTGTACGATTTTCGAGCAGCAATAACCTCGGCATCGCTGTCGTCAGAGGAATCGAGTTCTTTGAGCCATGTTTCCAGGACTTGGATTTCACTGGTAAGTTGAGCAGTCCCTTCTTCGATCAATTTTTGATCAATTGAAATGGCAGAGTCAGCTACCAAACTTTCAGTAGTCTGCTCATTCTTTTTGGTTTTCTCTTTACCCATTGCAGGGGTCCCCTAATGCTCACTCCCACCAGGTGGGAGCGATTCCCGCTAATGCTACCCTCAAGTGTTACTACCGATGCGTTGTTATTTTTATTGTGTAATTTTGCATCAGAAATTCAGCATGTCATAGACAAAAAAGAGGGTCAAGATTGGGTCAGAAAACGAGCGTAAATGCGGTACTAATTTTAATTAGCTTGCATGCTTCTCACTAAAACTATTCCACCATTCCTGGTGAAATTTTCGCGGAGCCAGATGCTGCTCGGGGCGACCCCAATGGGACACCAAAAGTTTTACGTCGGATTTTCGGATGAGACGAAGTTGTGCATAGCCAATTGAAGAATAGGGCATCGCAATGTTGTTAAGTTCTTCCAGTGGCAAGTTGCGCAATTGATTCAAGGAGTAACGCGTGGCTCCTTCAGTTTTGTCATGTAATAACTCAGCCTTTGCTGCGGCATTGTAAAGCTCAGTGAGAATTGCTTCTTCTTTATCTTTAGCTGACCCAGAGGATTTCAACTGCGAGCGCAACAAGATGCAGTATTGATTGTAGGCGCCCCAGAGCGGGAAATTGGCTTGGCAGATAGACAGCGCCAGGTCTAAGTCGTTAGCCTGTTTGGCGGCAGTAACCAAATTCTGCCAGGTAGTTTGATTTGCAGCCGGTTCCGCCTGCTTGTCGCTACCCGTGACATTTGATGGTGCTGCAGATGCGCTGCGCCGTCTGGAGATTTTGCTAAGGTTTGATGAATTTATGCCCTCACCTAGGGGAGGCAACGGCATAGTGCGATCTACCGTATATTCCACTTCCATGGATTGGTATTTATGCAGTCCAAATACGATGAGGCCCAGGAACGCGCCGCCAACGATGATTCCAGTGAAAACTAACAAGCTACTCTCTCAATTCCTGACAAACCTATTCAAATTACGACATGAACCACAGAAATCCGCAGGGAAGTCGGAGGGTGATTGGGCTGGGACGATTTATACCGTATTCGAGCGTAAAACCTAGTCTACTAATCCGGCCTATCCTGCGATATGACGTTTTTCACAGCTTGGAAACAATTGTGCAGAGCAAATCTTAGTCGGAGAGGGCGGGCTCGGGTATCGGCAGCATTCCTACACGCTTTGAGACGTGTCGGGCCTTGACTGAGAAGGCCAAGCTACTTAGAATCCCCCGCTTCGTGAAATCTGCCCTGCAGCTTTCCCTGTCCCCTTCGTCTAGAGGCCTAGGACACCGGGTTTTCATCCCGGCAACAGGGGTTCGAAACCCCTAGGGGACGCCAACCTATTGATTTTTAAAGAAAAAAATCACCAAACCCTAGGGGTTAGAAACCCCTAGGGGATGGCAACTCATTGATTTAAATACAAGCTGAAAGACAATCCCCTAGGGGACACAAGCCAAAGAAAACTTTTATAGAAACAGTTTGGCACTCCTTACGAGTTTCTCTCGAACTCAAACTCAATCTGATTTGCTAACTGCGATTACTCAAATCGATTTTGTAGCCATTCTTCTACTCGCTTTCTGTGAATAATCGTTGTGCGCCCAACGACGGTGTAGTGGTACCCTTTTAACCACTTTTTCTGTTGCCAATTTGAAACCGTACTTACTTTCAATCCTAAGTCCTCTGCAAATTTCTTCTTAGTTACGAATTTTTCATCTTTCATTTCATGTCCCTAATTTGGGGACAACGTATCATGTTCCTATAATCGGGACAATGAAGAAAACGCTCCATTCAAAAGAATACGAACGGCTTACAGGTTGGCTTAAGCAATCGAGAGTTGAAAGAGGGCTATCAATTCGTAGCCTAGCTAAATTGCTTGATGTCCCACACTCATTTGTGGGGAAAATCGAACAAGGTGAGCGACGGTTGGACGTGATTGAGTATGTTGAATATTGCAGAGCGCTCGGTATTCAGCCGAATAAGGGATTGCAAACTGCGTTTTCTAAAACTTCTAAGCCGAAGTAGCTGACTACCCAAATGTTTAACAGCTAAACTTCGTCCTAAATCTTCCTTCGGAAAAATCCATGAAACTTACATCATTTAGCTTTTCGGAACATGAAAACAGCAATAGATTTTGGGAACTGAAAGAAGCAAATTTCGGAAAAATAAATCTAATCGTTGGTAAGAATGCAAGTGGTAAATCGCGCACTCTTAATGTAATTCATGGCCTCTCTCGACTTCTGAATGGTTCAAAAAAATCTCTGTTCGAGACTGGATCGTTTAAGACAGTGTTCGAAACAGACCAAGGTAAGAAGTACTCGTATGATCTAACGCTTAAGGACTTTGAAGTACACAGTGAGCTATTTAAAGTCTCAAGAACCACTGTTCTAAAGCGAGAGGCTGACGGAAAAGGAACGCTAAATGCTGATCAACTCAAACAAACAATGGCAATCCAATCTCCGAAAGACGAGATAGTAGCTTTAACTAGAAGAGATAGGATTCAGCACCCTTATCTAGATGAACTCCATAAATGGGCGACTGCTGTTCAACTCTATAAATTTGGAACCCCACTTGGCCAGGATGTTGTTTACATGTTTGAAGGTGGCCCTTCTGAACAAGACCAGAGTGGAGATCCATCGGCAGTGGTGTCGACCTACAAGAATGGAATAGAAGAATTTGGAGAGGAGTTCTCGAATAAGATCGTTCAGGATCTCAATTCAATTGGGTACAACTGTGAATCTGCCGGATTAATCACTGATGAGAAAATTAATATTAAGGGAATCCCGGCTGCAATCTTGTATGTGAAGGAAAAAGATCTGGATACGGAGACTAAGCAACTAGAAATGTCTCGCGGAATGTTTAGGGCATTTTCAATAATCATACAGATGAACTACAGCATTAAATCAGGCAAACATAGCTGCATTTTGATAGACGACATAGGAGAAGGACTGGATTACGAAAGGTCTTCGAAATTGATTGAATTGCTGATAGATATGGTTAATGAGAACAATTTCCAACTTATTATGACGTCGAATGACAGATTTGTTATGAATCACGTGCCACTTGAGTACTGGTCAGTGATGATCAGGGAAGGTCATGAAGTTAGATTTGTTAACAATCTTAACGCGAGAGAGAAGTTTGAAGAGTTTGAGTTGATGGGATTAAGCAATTTCGATTTTTTTGCTTCAAAAATGTATTTGGACGAAGAGAGTGGCTAAGAAGCTAGCTGTATTTACAGAAGGAGAGACAGAGGCTTGTTTCGTAAGGAAGTTGCTCGTTGAAGTGGCGGGGAACAATAATATTACGTTCAGGTCTGTTTCTCAGAAGGGTAATCAGATTACTATTCTCGAAGATGAGCCTCAAAATTTGCAATACTATGTCCTAATTTTCAATTGTAGGCAGGATGAAAGAGTTAAATCAGAAATTCTGAACAACCGTGACAGCTTGATAAAACAAGGGTATGAAATGGTGCTTGGATTGAGAGATTTGTACCCTAGGCCGTTAGCAGATCTTCAAAAAGTAGA
This sequence comes from uncultured Pseudohongiella sp., assembly GCA_965262465.1. Taxonomy (GTDB): domain Bacteria; phylum Pseudomonadota; class Gammaproteobacteria; order Pseudomonadales; family Pseudohongiellaceae; genus UBA9145. Next base: position 1,569,712 of record OZ253535.1, read on the forward strand.
AATGTACTTGCAAACCCGGGTTCCCACTAAAGATTTACCGATCCACATTTTGTTAGCAGTATCTGAAATTGAAGCTTGGTTTCTTCAAGAGGAAAATCACTATGAAACCATTGATGCTGCGTTAACGTGCGATAATATTTCTAATCAGCTATCGTTTGACCCACGTACCGATCTAGCTGACAAAATTCATCATCCATCTGGGCTATTGCATGATATTTATGCATTGGCGGGCAAAGCTTATAAAAAGAAGATGGCGTCGATTCAAAGAACCGTGAATTCATTAGATTACAATAATCTCTATTTTGGAGTCAGACCCAAGTTGTCTCATTTTGATGCATTTATGAATCATGTAGATGATTTTTTGGCTTAACGAAATATTGCTGTAACTCATTGATTGGATTGTGGTCTTATGAGCGCAGATTATGCCCCCCTAGGGGTCACTTTCCCCTGATTTGTCACTTATATTTGTCGGTTTTTTCTCCGGGTTTCTTACTTCCTACTACTTCCTATGACTGCCGAAAATAAGCAAACTTATTTTTAAATCAATGGGTTGAGAAGTAGAAGAGAGTAGTAGAGAATACAAATTTGGATTTCGAAACCCCTAGGGGACGCCATCTTTGCAAAACCAAAGCCCGGTTATCACCGGGCTTTTTTGTGGTTGCTCCGCAGCGCTATTGCTTTGCCGTTTTGGAGCGGAGATACTCCGGCACTTTGCCAACAGTCATGGACTTGTTATGACCATCGCCATCGCTATCGAAAATTTGCAAAAGACTTACGCAAATGGGTTCGAAGCATTGAAAGGCATTTCACTGGAAGTGGAGCAGGGTGACTTCTTCGCACTGTTGGGCCCCAATGGCGCAGGGAAATCCACCACCATCGGCATCATTTCGACCTTAGTAAACCGAAGCGGCGGACAAGTAGAAGTGTTTGGTCGCAACGTAAATACTCATGTCTACGAAACCAAACTTGATTTAGGGATCGTTCCGCAAGAAGTCAATTTCAACCTTTTCGAAAAAGTTGGCGATATTGTTATTACTCAAGCGGGCTACTATGGCTTGCCTAGAAAATTAGCCAAAGAAAGAGCTGAGAAATATCTCACTCAACTAGGGTTGTGGGAGAAGCGTAATGATCGAGCACGTTTACTCTCAGGGGGAATGAAACGTAGATTGATGATTGCGAGGGCACTAGTGCATGAGCCTCGGCTTTTGATTTTGGATGAGCCGACAGCAGGCGTCGATATCGAGTTGCGGCGTTCTATGTGGGATTTCCTGACCGAGATTAATGAGAACGGCACTACCATTATCTTAACAACCCACTACTTGGAAGAGGCGGAACAGCTCTGTCGCAACATCGCGATCATCGATAACGGTGAAATTATCGAAAACACGAGCATGAAGCAGTTGATAGCCGAACTTGATTCTCAAGTATTTGTACTAGATTCGAATCAAGACATTACTAATGACATTACAGTCTCTATTGATGGTGTAAGTGTTAAGCAGACCGATGAGCATAGTTTGGAAGTCACGGTTCCTGCTGGAGTTACTATTAACTCAGTGTTTGAAGAGATAAATCGCGCGGGCATCGAAGTGAGCAGCATGCGCAACAAGACGAATAGATTGGAGCAGCTTTTTTTAAGCAGGTTGCACAGAGAGTAAGCGACCGAGTTAGTTATGTATAGCAATCACAAATTTATCGCGTTTGAAACTATCGTAATAAAGGAAGTTAGACGCTTTACTCGAATCTGGCTGCAAACCCTGGTGCCTCCGGCAATAACAATAGGATTGTACTTTGTTATTTTTGGCAATTTGGTGGGGCGACGCATAGGTGAAATGGGTGGATTTCAATATATGGAATTCATTGTGCCTGGGCTAATCATGATGTCGGTGATTCAAAACTCCTATTCCAATGTTGTATCCAGTTTCTTTAGTCAGAAATTTGGACGTAGCATCGAGGAGTTATTAGTTTCTCCGGTGCCAAACTATGTCATTCTTTCAGGATTTATTGTTGGCGGAATGGCGCGGGGATTGTCAGTTGGTGCGATCGTTACGGTTCTTTCATTATTATTTGCAGATCTTGAAATTGCCCATCCACTGGTCACTGTTTCAGTAATTCTGCTCACATCGATTGTGTTTTCATTAGCAGGATTTGTTAATGCAATATTTGCGAATAACTTTGACGACATTTCAATTATTCCAACGTTTGTTCTAACTCCTCTTATCTATTTGGGTGGCGTATTTTACTCAGTACAGTTGTTGCCTGATTTTTGGAGAACTGTTTCTGCGTTGAATCCAATATTTTATATGGTCAATACATTCCGCTATGGTTTTCTTGGAAGTTCTGATGTGGATGTAACCTGGGCATTTTTCATTCTTGGCATATTCATAGTTATCTTGTACGTGTCTTGTATCTGGCTGTTACGTCACAGCACAGGTATAAGACACTAACGGGCGCCCGCAATGGCAGACAATCCTCTCGGCGAGTCGATACCAAGTCCTAGTAAATACGATCCAGGTATTCTGTATCCAATTCCGCGTTGGCCAGCACGTTCTTTACTGGACATCGATAAAAAAATTCCCATGCACGGATTCGACCATTGGCATGCTTATGAGCTTTCCTGGTTAAACCAGAAAGGTAAGCCTGTAGTTGCTGTTGGTGCATTTTTGTTTGATGCAGACTCTGAAAACATCGTTGAATCAAAATCTCTTAAGCTGTATCTGAATTCTTTTAATCAGGAAAAATTTGGGAGTTCCCAAGCTATAGCCGAAGTTATTGCTAATGACTTGTCAGCCCTGAGTAAATCTGAAGCAAAAGTCTCCATAACGGGAGTTGATGATGCGTCCTATGGTACTGAAGTAATCCGAATCGGGAAGAAAATCGATTCCATAGACGTTGAGATTTCTCAGTTTGAACCTGAGCCCTCATTACTGTCGACTGAAGACGAAATTGTTTTTGATGAAGAGCTCAGTTCAGATTTGTTTCGTTCTAACTGTCCTGTGACAGGGGCGCCGGATTGGGCGAGTCTTGTCATGTCCTATACTGGTCAGAAAATTAGTGAAGAGAGCTTATTAAAGTATGTGTGCTCATTTCGTCAGCACCAGGCTTATCATGAAGAATGTGCTGAACGAATCTACCGAGATATTACGGTTCAGTGCCAACCTCAGGAGCTTTCAGTAAGTCTGAATTTTTTACGCAGAGGTGGACTGGATATCAATGTATACCGCAGTTCTAATCCAGTAAGTTCAGAACAAGTGTTGAATCGTTCTATTCGACAATAGCTAACTTGTATTTGCTGAGGCCGTGAGCTAAGGTACGCGGCCGATTGGGTGGTTGAAGGATGCGGTTCTAGCTTCTATCGCAACCATTCATTATTAATAGCTTAGATAACTCAGCCGGTAGTGGGCTAAGCAAGAGATCTATCTGGATAACTTAGTTGCTATCTTTCCGGATAAGTAGATGTTAGAAAAGTAAGTCGGTGAGGTGTCCGAGTGGTCGAAGGAGCACGCCTGGAAAGTGTGTAAGTCGAAAGGCTTCGAGGGTTCGAATCCCTCCCTCACCGCCAATAAATAAAAAAGGGGTCCATCGGACCCCTTTTTTATTTATGCGATCAGGGATCGCGATGAGAACCCTTAGGTTCGAAAGCTGCGTAGCAGCGCAGACGTCGCACAGTGTGCGACGCCCGGAGGGCGAGGAATTGAGCTTAGCTCAATTTCGAGTCAATCCCTCCGTTCAGTTCAAGCAATAGATACTTTGATTTACCAAAGTCTCTAATTTTCGGGATTAGGATAAGTAGATAAGGGAGTTGGGCGAGGAATTGAGCTTAGCTCAATTTCGAGTCAATCCCTCTCAAAGGAATAATTCAATCAGACCAACCCTCCGAAAATTCATACAAACCGAGCTTCATTGCGGGTTCTAGCAGTAGTATTCTTCCTGCACACCTAATAATTATTGCGGAGAGACTACGGTGAAGTTTTCCCTGAAATTAGTTACATCTTTCTTGTTGCTAAGTGCGACGAGTATTTCGTTGGCGCAAGACTGGCCCAGTTATGGTGGCGACAATGGCTCCACTAAATACAAGCCGTTTGATCAAATTTCTGCTGGCAACGTAGATCAGCTTCGAACAGTTTGGTCTTGGGATAGTGTGGATAACGAAACTGTCGCCGCAAATATTGCAGATGGCAATTCCACCGCAGTACCTGGTGCCTATAAAGCTACCCCGATTGTTATTGATGGTGTGATGTACGTGCCTACATCCTTCGGTCGAATCGTTGCGCTTGATGCTCGAACTGGCGAGCAGCAATGGATGTTCGATACCGGTGCTTGGGAAGCAGGCCGCCCCCCTAATCTTGGTTACAACACACGGGGAGTTGCTTTTTGGGAAGGCAATGGCAAACGCAGAATTTTATTCGCTACCAATGATTCTTACCTTTGGTCTGTTAGTGCAGAAACTGGACAGCCCGATCCTGAATTTGGAGATAACGGAAGAGTCGATCTAAGTCTTGGTTTGGGTAGGGAAATTGATAAAGAACAATACGGTGTTGTTTCGCCAGTATTGGTGACTAACAACAAAGCCATCGTTAATTCTATTGTTAATGACGGGCCGCGTAGCATTCAAACTCCACCTGGTCATGTTCGCGCATTCGATCCTGAGACCGGTGAACTCGAATGGATGTTTAAAACAATTCCTCAAGCTGGGGAATTTGGCAATGAAACCTGGGAGGACGGGAGCTGGGAGTATTCAGGTAGCACTAATTCCTGGACCATCATGAGCGCTGACGATGAGTTGGGTATTGCTTACATCCCCATCGGTACTCCAACTAACGATTGGTATGGAGGGATGCGCAAAGGAGACAACTTGTTTGCTGAAAGTCTGGTCGCTGTCGATGTAAATAGTGGCGAACGTGTTTGGCATTTCCAAATGGTTCATCATGGCTTATGGGATTATGACCTTCCAGCTGCGCCCACATTAATTGATATCACAGTCGATGGCCGCCCAATCAAAGCAGTGGCGCAGATTTCAAAACAAGGTTTCACCTATGTTTTCGATCGAGTTACGGGCGAACCAGTTTGGCCAATAGTTGAAACCGAAGTTCCGCAAAGTAGTGTGCCTGGTGAGGTTACATCTGCAACACAACCAATTCCTACCAAGCCACCTGCCTTTGAACCACAAGGTATAAGTGATGAAACACTTATAGATTTCACTCCGGAGCTTCGACAGGAAGCATTACAGCTAATCGAGCGTTTCGACTACGGTCCGGTTTTTACGCCCCCTTCATTGCGAGGCACTATTCAGTATCCGGGTTGGGCTGGTGGTGGAGAATGGCGGGGTGCCGCTTTCGATCCTGATACAGGGATGTATTACGTGCCGTCTGCTTCTAATCCTATAGTTGTTCAACTCATTGAAGCGCGACGTGGCCGAGAAGAAATGCGATATGTGCGAGGAGGGGCCAGATCAATTGCCGGCCCACAAGATCTACCACTCATCAAGCCACCTTATGGGCGCATAACGGCGATCGATTTAAACACAGGCGACAATGCCTGGATCGTTCCTCATGGAGAGGGAATTCGGCAGCAAATAATCGATATGGGTATCTTAGATCCAGGACCTGTTGGAACGATTGATAATGCAGGTCCAGGTCCATTATTGACCAAAACTCTGCTGTTTCTGGCGCAAAATGACAATGGTCGCAATCTGCTGCGTGCCTTTAACAAGGCAAATGGCGAGATCATTCACGAATACGAATTGCCATTGCCACCAACTGGTACACCTATGTCATTTATGGTTGATGGCAAACAATACATTTCGATTGCCCTGGGAGGTGGTGGCAGCGCCCAGCTGGTTACTTTAGCTCTTCCATAACTGCATCTGGTTATGGAATATCCACTAGAGAATGGAAAGAGTTATTCCTTGGGCATTCTGCGCCTGCAAGACCCGGGGTCTATGCTATCATTACCCCGGTAACTCTTGTCGGTCCCCGCGCAATGGTAGGTTATAAACCCCGCCAGGCCCGGAAGGGAGCAACGGTAGTAGCTGATTCATGTGCCGTGGTGTGGCTGGCAAGGGCTACCACTTAAATAATTCTAAGCCGAATTCTTTCGGTATTGATTTCGTATTTCTCTGGAAATTGGAAACGGCTAACACTCTATGAGCTATCAGGTCCTTGCTCGCAAATGGCGGCCATCCAATTTTTCTCAAGTTGCAGGACAATCCCACGTCCTCAAATCTCTGATCAATGCATTAGATAACCAACGCTTGCATCATGCCTATCTGTTTACTGGCACCAGGGGTGTAGGTAAGACAACTTTGGCGCGGATTCTGGCTAAGTGCCTCAACTGCGAAGAAGGAATAAGCTCGACACCGTGCGAACAATGTCCTTCCTGCCAGGAAATCAATGAAGGGCGTTTTATAGATCTGATAGAAGTTGATGCCGCTTCTCGTACCAAGGTCGAAGACACGAGAGAGTTGCTAGAAAATGTGCAGTACGCCCCAAGTAGAGGAAGGTTCAAAGTCTACTTGATTGACGAAGTTCACATGCTGTCAAATCACAGTTTTAATGCATTGCTGAAAACCCTCGAAGAACCACCTGAGCACGTCAAATTTCTTTTTGCGACAACAGATCCACAGAAATTGCCGATTACGATTCTGTCACGATGTCTGCAGTTCAACCTAAAAAATCTTAGTCCAAAACTAATCGTCGAATATTTGCAAAAAGTTTTACAAGAAGAACAAATAAAACACGACGAAGATGCGCTTTGGCAAATCGCGGCCGCTGCTGCGGGCAGTATGCGGGACGCACTAACCTTAGTGGATCAAGCAATCTCGTATTGCCAGGGAGAAGTGGCGAAAGAAGGCGTAATTGAAATGCTCGGCGTTCCCGAGCAGCAACAAGTGTTTGCATTGTTGGAGGCAATGTCAGCTGGGGATATTAGTTCTGTATTAAGTCTGGTCGGAGAAGTATCTGAACGCACTCCTGATTATTCTCATACTTTGGATACAGTATTGTCTTGCTTGCATAGAATAGCGGTAGCGCAAGCGGCGCCAAATGCGGTGGACAATAGTTACGGCGATAGAGAACAAATCCAGGGATTGGCAGCAAAGTTTAGTGCTGAAGACATCCAGCTGTTTTATCGAATCGGAGTTGATGGCCGCAAAGACCTGAAAGCGGGAATCGATGTTAGGTCAGCGTTTGAGATGTTATTGATTCGCATGATGGTGTTTTCACCTACCTTGGTAAGTGAAGACCTCAAAGTCAGTTTGTCAGAGCAGCCAGCACCCGTTGAATCTCAGTCCGAACCTGACGTCGATGTAAAAAAAAAGATAGCAGTACCTGAGCCAGCTGAACCGATTGAAGAAGAGGAATCTTCTGTTCAAGCGATTGAAACTGAGCATCCCGCTGTTGAAACTGAAAGTCATTCACAGCCGATTGAAGAATCCACGCCTATAGCAGAAGTTACAGAAGACGTTGTTAGTGAGCCATCTGAACCCGTGAGTGCTCAGAGCACTGAAACAATTCTGCAAGAACTCGATCATGACGCCTGGTTAAAGTTGTTCCCAGCACTTCCATGTACCGGGATTGCAGCAAATGTGTTTGCTAATTCGGAACTGCTTTCAATTAGCGACGGCGTTTTACACTTTCGCCTGGATAAAGAACAAAGCGCAGTATTTAGTGATGACATTGTGCCCAAACTGGAGTCACTGTTATCCAATTTCTTTGATAAACCTCTTAAGGTGAACATTGAAACCGGCGAAGTTGATAAGGAAACGGCGGCGAAACTTGCCGCTCGCGAAAAGGCTGAGGCCCAAGACGCGATGGTTGAACAATTTGAGCAAGACCAAAATGTACGTCAACTCGTTGATCGATTTTCCGGTAGAGTCGCTATTGATAGTATTACCAAGCTTGATGAGCAGAGAAAAGCATGACTGATTTAAATGAATTAATGAAACAAGCTCAGCAGATGCAAGAGAAGTTTCAGCAAGCCCAGCAGGATTTGGCTAACCAAGTAGTGGAAGGTGAGTCTGGCGCCGGTTTAGTTAGGGTTTCAATTAACGGCCGCCACGACGTGAAAAGTGTAAACCTAGAAGACAGTCTGCTCAAAGAAGACAAAGAAGTTGTAGAAGATCTTATCGCAGCGGCATTCAATGATGCTGTCAGAAAACTAGAAGAAAAGAATAAAGAAGCTCTTGGCGCGATGGCCGGTGGCTTCAATCTTCCTGAAGGATTTAAGTTTCCTTTTTGAAACCCTCTTATTTAATACTCTCTGACTACTAATCCTAATGAATTCCAGCCCACTCATTGATCAACTGATTGAAGCGTTTCGCTGCCTTCCTGGAGTAGGTCCGAAATCTGCTCAACGTATGACTTTGCATTTGCTCGAGCGCAACAGAGAGGGTGCAAGCAAGCTTGTGGAGTCGTTGAAGACAGCAATCGACCAGGTGGGAAATTGCAAAGAGTGCCGCACGCTCACCGAAGAAGAAGTTTGTCGAATCTGTGCGAATCCAGGTCGCAATAGAAAGTTGTGTTGCGTGGTTGAGTCACCTGCCGACATCTTTGCTATTGAGCAAGCTGGCACTTTTCGCGGTATCTATTTTGTATTGATGGGACATTTATCACCCATTGATGGCATTGGGCCAGAACAGTTAGGAATCGGGCAACTGCTTAGCAAAGTGGGAGAAGAAGAAATCGAAGAACTCATTATCGCCTGCAACCCAACGGTAGAAGGTGATGCGACGGCTTACTATATTGCTGAGCAACTCCGCAGTCATGATGTAGTCGTTTCTCGTATTGCCCATGGAGTACCTGTCGGTGGCGAGTTGGAGTTTGTTGACGGTGGTACATTGACCCATGCGTTCAGCGGTCGAAAGGTCATGGAAAATTCATAGCTAGATGAGTGATTCGAAAGATTCCGCTGCTTTTGTTACAAACTCTTCTGAGCTTGCAGCGTGCTGCGAGCAATTGAGTCAGAGTGATGCGCTCGCACTTGATACAGAGTTCGTTCGCACCAATACCTTTTATCCCAAGCCCGGCTTGTTTCAGCTGGCAGATAGCCAATCAATTTTCTTAATCGATCCGATTGCGATCGAAGACCTCACACCCTTAGCTGAATTGATAGCGCATAACCAAATCACCTGGGTAATGCATGCCTGCAGTGAAGATTTAGTGTTGTTGCTTTCGCGGTTTAATCGATTGCCACAGAATGTGTTCGATACGCAGATTGCAGCAGCTTATATGGGTTTAGGATTCAGTTTAAGTTACCAAGCACTGGTTTCGGACGTGCTCAATGTCGACGTGGACAAAGGCGAAACCCGATCAGATTGGTTGCAGCGTCCTTTAACTGATTCGCAGCTGCATTATGCGGCGTCTGATGTAGAGCATCTTTTAGCGTTGTATAAAGTTTGTACCAATCAGTTGGATCTCTCCAGCATGCTTGGATGCTTGGAAGAAGATATGCGTGTTTTGATCGAGGGAGTTAAGGAGGCTGAGAACGCCGAAGCCTGGCGATCTTACTTTGCAGATATTTCTAATGCTTGGAGACTGTCTGACCAAGAATTGAATATGTTGCAGGCGCTGTGTGTATGGCGCGAAAACAAATCCAGAAGTCGTAACAAGCCTAGGAATTGGATTGCAAAAGACAATGAGCTTTTTGCTATCGCCCAGTATGGTGCTACTGAATCACTCGATGAGCTAAATGAGCTGCCAAGTATTGACGGAGTGGCTAAGCCGATTACGCGCAAATATGGAAACGAGCTGCTTGAATTGTTAGCTGAAACAAACGAGAACGAGCCTGTTGATAGGAACCTATTGAATCCTCCATTACATCCCAAGCATAGAGATACTTTGAAACTCTGGCGCAAGATCGTGACGGGCAAGGCGGAACAGCTCAACATCGCGCCGGAGTTGTTAGCGAGAAAGCGCTGGCTTCTGGATCTGGTTAAAGGTTTGGAACAAGCAGGTGAGTTAGTATGGCAAGCGCCAATGGATGGTTGGCGTAGACAAGCATTGGAATCCGAATTCCAGGATTCACTCAAGACTCTTCGACTCTAGCTCGAATACATTCTGACCCTTCAATAACGCGCTTCTATGAGTGACAACACCCGACCAGAATTTTGGAACCTCCCATTGAAATCATTGAATGATGAGGAATGGGAATTACTCTGTGATCACTGCGGCCGGTGTTGCCTTAAGAAATTACAAGATGAAAGTAGCGGGCAAATAGCCTGGACTCGTATTGTGTGCCGGTTTTATCAATCTGAATCTGCTGCCAATGGTGCAGGGGGTTGCGGTTGCTATGATGATCGGCAAGTTCAGGTGCCAGATTGCTTGGATGTTCGCACCATGAGTAAAGCCGACAGCCGTTGGATGCCTGATACCTGTGCTTATCGATTACGCATGGAAGGGCAGCCACTACCGGACTGGCATCCATTGATTCAGGGAGATCGGATTGCGATGGAACAGGCCGATATACCGATAGAGGGAAAAGCACTGTCGGAAGAACACGTGCACCCCATGGGTTATCACGAACATGTAATCCGCTGGGTTAACGCTGAGGAATCAGGCGAATAATCGCCTCGTTATGGAAAATTACTGGCTAATCTGGATCGTCTATTCGGCTGCCGCTGCTGCTTTTTACTGGGTTTATTGGCGCATAACGACCTTGCCCAGGGCCAGATGGCTGTCATATAGCCTGCGGGCATTGATGTTCGCTCTCATGATGACCCCCTGGTATGCCAATACTGATGGGGACACCATGGCGCCGGCCCTCATGGTCGTGACATTGGATGCCATTACGATTGGCTTAAACGCAGCAACTAGAGCCTTGGTTCCACTAGTGCTATCACTAATTCTCGCTGAGATTTTGGCGACGCTCTTCTATTTGGTCACTCGAAACAGGAAAAAGGCTTAAATTACAAATAGTTAACTTTGTAATTTAAAGCGGCTTTCCAATAAAGTAGACTTCCTATCCCTGTGCCTTCACTACAAGCGGTGATCCAGTTCATTGCCGCTGGTAGTCAGTCGAGGCAAAATAGTTCAACAAAACAGTGGTTTAGCGAAGAGGTTTGTCATGGGTCATTTTAGTTCACTGGTCTTTATTATGATCTTGGTGGGTGCCGCGGGCGGGGTAATCAACTATTACACCGTTTCAACTCGGCGTAATGCGGATTTGAATCTACTTATTCGATTCATCATGTTAGGTATTTTTGTGACCTTCCTGGTGCCTTTCGTATTGAGTGTATTTGGCAGCTCACTCATCGTAGAAAGCGAAGGCGATCCGGCGAATTTGCTCAATTACGTGGCGATCTGTTTGGCAGTGGCCATTTCTCCAAGATTCTTTATGGGGAACGTGTCTGAGAACGTGCTCGCTGAAGCGCGGTCAACCAACGATCGGGTCGATATGTTGCAGTACCAACTGCGTCAATTGCAGGAAGAGCTACTACCTTTGATCGATACTGAAACAGAAGATGATGCACTGGTTGATCTCAGTAGTGAGGCTGCGTCCTCGCCAGAAGAGCTGGATGTGACATCTTCTAAAGTATTGAAGACACTTGGGTGCGGCCGGTTTATCTATCGCTCACTGGCAGGTCTTTGTCGGGAAGCGGATACCGACGAGAATACAATGACAAAGACTTTAGGATTCCTGACTTTGAAGTCATTGGCTGGCAAGGTTGGGGGCCGAAAAGGCGTTCGGTGGTATATTACGGAACGGGGCAGACGCCTGATTGAGATGGGAGCCTAGTACGGGAATCCAATCTCAGCTGCATTGACGTAACAATACTAAGTAATTGTAAAAGAAACCCGACAGTCTGATGGCTGTCGGGTTTTTCTGTATTAATCCTCGGCGTCCACACAACCTCTCGATTGGATAATCGATTAGAGGTTCCTTAAAATGAACGCTGTTAATTCAATCTGGAAATTGATGTATGAACTTCACTGGCACAAAGGACTATGTCGCGACTGATGAGTTACAACTCGCGGTAAATGCGGCAATCGAACTGCAAAAACCACTGCTGATTAAAGGTGAGCCTGGAACAGGGAAAACTATGCTCGCTGAGCAAATAGCCAGTGCTTTGGACTTGCCTCTTATTCAGTGGCATATCAAATCCACAACAAAAGCCCAGCAAGGACTGTATGAATATGACGCCGTTTCACGATTGCGGGATTCACAATTAGGCGATGAGAAAGTAAAGGATATCTCGAACTACATTGTTGAAGGGAAAATCTGGCAAGCCTTTACGTCGGAACAGCAAGCAGTGCTGCTAATCGACGAAATTGATAAAGCTGACATCGAATTTCCAAACGATCTATTACTTGAGTTAGACAAGATGGAATTTTTCGTCTACGAAACTAAAGAGCTCATCAAGGCCAAGACGCGTCCTATTGTAATTATTACCAGTAACAATGAAAAAGAATTACCCGATGCTTTTCTGCGTCGCTGTTTTTTCCATTACATCGACTTTCCAGATGCGCAAACCATGGAAAAAATTGTTGCTGTGCACTACCCGGATATTAAAAAGCAGTTGGTTAGCCAGGCAATGGATATCTTCTTTGACGTGCGAAAAGTGCCTGGACTAAAGAAGAAGCCAAGTACTTCTGAACTTATCGATTGGCTGAAGTTACTCATGGCAGATGATTTACCGGAAGATATTCTGAAAGATCATGATGCGAAGAATGCCATTCCTCCGCTATATGGCGCGCTATTGAAAAACGAACAAGATGTGCACTTGCTGGAAAAACTAGCTTTCATGCACCGAGCCAATCGTTAATGCTAATAAACTTCTTCATGACCCTTAAGCAAGAGCGGTTGCCGGTGTCTTTCACCGAACTGTTTACCTTGCTCGAGTGTTTGAAGCGCAATGTCATCTTCGGCAACGTCGACGATTTTTACTATTTGTCACGAGCATGCTTTGTCAAAGACGAAAAGAACTTTGACAAGTTCGACCTCGCATTCGCGAAATATTTCGAACAAATCGATCTTATTGATGATCTATCCTTATTCGAGATTCCAGATGAGTGGTTGCGTAAACAATTTGAAAACATGCTGACTGATGAAGAAAAGGCGCAAATCGAGGCCTTAGGCGGGCTCGAAAAGTTAATGGAAGAATTTAAAAAGCGCATGGAAGAGCAGCAGAAGCGACATCAAGGTGGCAATAAATGGATTGGAACTGGCGGCACTTCGCCTTTTGGCGCATATGGTTACAACCCGGAAGGTATACGAATTGGACAAGACGAAGGCCGTAACCAACGCGCAGTAAAAGTATGGGACAAGCGAAGCTATCGAGACTTGGATGATTCCGTTGAAATTGGTACACGCAATATCAAAATGGCTCTGCGCCGTTTGCGTAAGTTTGCCCGAACCGGGGCAGAAGAAGAATTGGATATGGATGACACCATTTCTTCAACAGCAAGGAATGCTGGTTTGCTTGACATCAAAATGGTTCCGGAGCGTCACAATGCAGTGAAAGTTTTACTGTTCTTCGATGTAGGTGGTTCCATGGATCCCCATGTTAAATTGTGCGAAGAACTGTTCTCCGCAGCGCGAACCGAGTTTAAACACCTCAAGTACTTCTACTTTCATAACTTCTTGTACGAGTCTGTGTGGACTAAGAGTCGACGGCGTCATGCTGAGACAACGTCTACCTGGGACATCGTGCATAAATACAGCAAAGACTATAAGGTGATTTTTGTAGGCGATGCCACGATGGCGCCTTATGAGATTACCCATGTGGGTGGAAGTATTGAGCATTACAACGAAGAAGCTGGAGCCGTATGGATTAAAAGGATGTCTGATGCTTTTGAGCACTTCGTATGGATCAATCCAACTCCCAAAGATTACTGGGAGCATAGTTACTCTATTGAGATCGTAAAAGAGCTAGTAGAGAACCGAATGTTCCCGTTGACCGTAAAAGGATTAGAAGACGCAATGTCGCTGCTTACCAAGTGATTTGGCGGTCAATACAACTTCTCTATACCTATGGAACGCTTAGCTGACGAATTGCGACCGGAAAAATTCCAGTCGCTACATGAAGTGTTCAAGCATGTGGCTTCAGAGCATGGCCAACGTGCGGGGTACAGTTGTCTCGGCAAAACACTCACCTACGCGGAAGTAGATGCCTTAGCCTCAAAATTTGCGGCCTATCTTTTAAATGAAAGTGGGCTGCAGCCCGGCGACCATATCGCTATCCAATTGCCTAATCTTTTACAGTTTCCTATCGCTCTGGCTGGCGCGATTAAAGCGGGTTTGGTTGTGGTTAACACCAACCCACTTTACACCGCGCATGAAATGGAGCATCAGTTCGTTGATTCTCAAGTCAAAGCAGTTGTTATCCTAAACAGTTTCTGTGACAAGCTTGAGCAAGTAATTGGTAAAACTGCAATCGAGAAAGTGATAGTTACAACGCTCGGTGATTTGCAGTCTCCACTTAAACGGACAGCCCTGAACCTGGCAGCCAAGTACATAGGCAAGATGGTTCCTAGTTATAACTTGCCACAGGCAGTGAATTTTATGGATTGTCTGAATCATTCAGACATATTGGATGAAGATCAGGTCAAAAGAGGAACCGGAGACGACGTTGCGGTTATTCTATACACCGGCGGCACTACAGGATTTGCCAAAGGTGCAATGCTTAGCCATAACAATCTGATTGCTAACATGATGCAGCTACGCTCGCGCTGCTTGTTGGTGATCGAGGACATGGTAGAAACATTAGCTGCACCGCTGCCGTTGTATCACAGCTATGCATTCCTGTTACACGGATTAGCTATGCCGTTTGCCGGCAATCACAACGTGTTAATTCCAAACCCGAGAGACATTAAGAATGTCATCAAAATATTTAGGACTTATCCAATCTCTGGATTGGTAGGTATAAATACCTTATACCTGGCCATGTTAAGACATGAGCAATTCAGTGATCTTGATTTCTCGCGCATCAAATTTTGTGGAGCAGGTGGAATGCCGATGTCGACTTCAGTCGCGCAAGAATGGACTGAAGTTACTGGCAGTGAAATTTATGAGGGATACGGACTTACCGAATGTTCACCGGTTGTATCGGTTAATCTGCCGGGCGACGTCCGTGTGGGCACTGTAGGCAGGTTAGTGCCAGAAACTGAATTGCGTGTGGTCAACGATGAGGGGCACGATGTTCCTGTTGGCGAAAGAGGCGAAGCCTGGGTGCGCGGCCCCCAAGTAATGTTAGGGTATTGGCAGCAAGAAGAAGCTACAAAGGAAGCAATCACTGCTGATGGGTGGTTCAAAACCGGTGACTTTGTCGAAGTTTCGGAAGATGGATTCATCACTATCGTTGATCGCAAAAAAGATATGATCCTGGTTTCAGGGTTCAATGTATTCCCGAATGAAGTTGAAGATTGGGTGAATCAACATCCTGACATTCTTGAAAGTGCGGTGATTGGCGTGCCTGACGAGAGAATGGGCGAGCGAATAAAGTTGTTCGTTGTATGTTCCGATAATGTTCCCAGTGAAGATGCAATTATCGCGCACTGTAAGGCTGGTCTTACTTCTTACAAAATCCCTCGAGAGATCGAATACGCTAAAGACTTACCAAAATCCATTATTGGCAAGATCGTCCGTCGCGAGCTTCGCCAGTAGTACAAACTTGCTATGCTAACTGGTCTTTAGCATAGCTAACTGAACATCCCCATTGAACGCTGCCAAACTTGAACAACTAAGGTCGGCCTTAGATTTCTGTCAAACCCTTGATAAGCATAAGCTCACACAAGGGCTGAATAAGCTTGCCTCTGCGAAAAGTGTCGCAACCAATGAGTTGGAGAATCTAGAGCGGGCTATCAATAAGTCCATAGCAGCTTGTGAATCGAGAAATTCCTCAATACCCGATTCTTTCCATTACCCGGAAATCCTGCCTTTTTCCGAAAAGGCATCAGAGATTGTTGATGAGCTTAAACAGCATCAAGTTCTTGTGGTGGCAGGTGATACTGGTTCTGGAAAAACTACACAGCTTCCAAAGATTTGTCTGCAAGCAGGTTACGGACGAAAAGGGTTGATTGGACATACTCAGCCGCGGCGTTTAGCAGCAGTGTCCGTGGCAAATCGTGTTGCAGAAGAGTTATCGGTGACTATTGGCGAAGGAGTTGGTTACCAAATTCGATTCAATGAGAAGCTTTCAAACAATACCTTTCTAAAAATAATGACCGATGGGATTCTGCTTACGGAAATACAGCAGGACCGATTCCTCAACAAGTATGAAGTCATCATTATCGATGAGGCCCACGAGCGATCACTGAATATTGATTTTCTCCTGGGTTATCTCAAATGGCTGCTTGCAAGAAGACCTGAATTAAAACTGGTTATCACGTCCGCTACTATCGATGTGGAGAAATTTTCTGCCCATTTCGACAATGCGCCAATAGTGCAAGTGTCCGGCAGAACTTATCCGGTTGAAGTGCGCTATGAACCTTTAAACAACAAAGACGATGGCTTGGATGAGGCTGATCGGCAAATTCAAGGAATTATCAATGCGGTGCAAGCAATTGCACACAGTGACAAACAACAAGGCCAGATTTCCGGTGACGTTTTGGTGTTTCTCAGCTCTGAAAGGGAAATCAGGGAAACTGCAAATGCGCTGAGAAAACAACGCCTACCTGATACTGAGATTCTGCCTTTGTATTCTCGACTTCGGCACTCTGAACAGGTGCGTATCTTTCAGCCCCATGAAGGTAGGCGGATAGTGCTTTCAACCAATGTTGCCGAAACTTCAATCACAGTGCCCGGTATCAACTATGTTGTTGATACCGGTTTTGCGCGAATTAGTCGTTACAGCATTCACAACAAGGTGCAACGTTTGCCAATTGAGCCTGTGTCTCAGGCGAGTGCCAATCAACGGAAAGGGCGCTGTGGTCGTGTTGCTGATGGGATATGTATTCGTCTTTACTCCGAGTCAGACTTTAATGGGCGTCCCGAGTTCACAGACCCAGAAATACTTCGCACCAACCTCGCTTCAGTTATATTGCGCATGCAGTTTCTCGGTCTGGGAGACGTAGATAAATTTCCGTTTTTGGAACCGCCGGCCACCAAAGCTATTAACGATGGCTATAAATTGCTTATTGAGCTGAATGCCCTCGATCAGTACCGCAAACTCACCAAGATCGGGCGGCAAATGGCAAGACTGCCAGTCGACCCGAAATATGCTCGGATGTTGGTCACTGCCCAATCAGAGAGAAGTCTTTCTGAACTGCTAATTATTGTTAGCGCTTTGAGTATCCAGGATCCTCGCGAATTAGGTGTGGAAAACAAACAGTTAGCTGCCGAGCGTCTGCAACAATTTACTCACCCCGATTCAGATTTTCTTGGGTTTGTGAATCTTTGGAATGCCTATGAAGAAGAGCGCCAACAACTAACCCAAAGCCAGCTGCGCAAATACTGCAAAAAGCACTTCCTTTCCTTCATGCGAATGCGGGAATGGCGAGAATTGCATCGACAACTGATGTTAGCGAGTCAACAACTGGGATTTAAACTCAATCGAGATTCGGCAAGCTATGGCGCGGTACACAAGTCTTTGATTACGGGATCGCTGAACCAAATAGCTCAGCGACATGAGGGGAAAGATTATACGGGCAATCGAAACAAGCGATTTAGATTGCTGGCATCATCATCTCTCAGCAACAAGCAAGCTAAGTGGATTGTTACTGGGGATCAAATCGAAACGACGCAGACTTTTGCGAGTTTAGCGGCAAAGATTCAACCAGAGTGGGTCGTTGAAAAAGCGTTGCATCTGGTTAAGCGGGAATTCTTTGAGCCCCATTGGAGCAAAAAGCGGCAACAAACGATTGTCTACGAAAAGGTTTCCCTCTATGGCCTGGTCATAATCGAACGAAATCCCGTTCCGTTTGCTCCTATTGATCCTGAACAGGCGAGAGAGTTGTTTATTCAGCAAGGATTGGCTGAAGAAGAAGTTGATATTAATCCCAAACTGGGACGCTTCCTGGTTGAAAATAGAAAATTTCTCGACGAATTGGCGCGGCAAGAAGAAAAAATTAGGAAGCCAGAACACTTCGTTAGTGAGAGCGATATTGCCAGATTCTATGAGTCGCGGCTGCCAGTCGATATTTCTTCAACAGTTGAACTAGCGAATTGGCTCAAGTCCGCTAAGCAGGATGAGAAAAATCAGCTTCTAATGAGTATGGAGGCACTATTTCCAGAAAGTTTAGATAGCAACGTATCTGATTCGACACTGCAATTTCCCGATCACACGCCTGAGACGCGCAATCCACTTAGAATTGATTATCTATTCGAACCCGGACACGAAAGAGATGGCGCGACAATTGAAATTCCTTTGGAAGTATTGCCGCAAATTGTTCAGTCCGATGTGGATTGGGCCGTCCCTGGAATTATCGAAGAAAAGTGCATCGCGCTCATAAAGGGCTTGCCGAAAGCTATGCGCAAAAACTTTATTCCGGTAAATGGTTTTGTGAAGGAAATTGTGCCGCAAATGATTCCAGGGGAGATGGAGTTGGTGCCGGCACTCCGTGCGCAAATAAAGCGCGTTAAGCGCATTGATGTTCCAAAAGAAAACTTTCTCGATCAAGAGCTTCCGAACCACTTGCGGATCAAGGTTAAAGTTGTTGGGCAAGATGGGAGTGAGCTCGGTTTCGGAGAAGATATTCGTGCTCTGCAAAAATCCCTGGTAGTGGATGAAGAGAAGAATCAAGTTAGCAATTCTTCATCGATCAGTGTGCATCCTTTAGAGGTTAATGGGTTAACAGATTGGGATATTGATGATCTACCCCATAAAATTGAAGTGGGCGACGAGTTGATACTGCTGCGGTTTCCAGCACTAGTAGATAACGGCGATTCGGTTTCGGTGAAACTGTTTCCTGAAGAATCACTTGCTGAATCCAATCACGTTAAGGGACTGATACGACTATTTACGTTGAAGACGAGTCAGCAAAGAAGAATGTTGGCCAAGCAGTTTGCGCAATTTAGTAAAACAAATGCGCTAAAACTAAGTTTAGATTTTCCCTGGAATGAGGAAGAGGCTGTATTCGTTTGTTATAAGGCAGCATTCGATGTAGGTAACAATGAAGTACGGTCAAAAGCTCAGTTTGCCAAGGTTCTGGATACCGGTAAGCAGGAATTATTTCAGCGTAGCCAGGAGCTAGAGTCTCTTTTGCTGGAGATTTTGGAGCAACGGCGGGTGATTCTTTCCCTCTGCCAAAAACTCAAGGACCATGGCCTGACGTACGTAATACTAGATGTGGAGCAGCAATTATCCGAGTTGTTTGCTGCAGGCTTCCTCCAAAGCGCCGAATGGCAATGGTTACAGCAATATCCGCGCTATTTGAAAGCTGTCGCGAGTCGGTTGGAAAGGGCGCCTCACCTGGGCCCTAAGGATGAAGCGTTTACCAAGGAATTGGCTGGATATTGGCGTCGATATCAGGAGATATGTGACCAGCGGCACACCGAACTGCAAGGGCAAATTGACAGCTTTCGGTGGATGATTGAAGAATACAGAGTATCGCTGTTCGCCCAATCGCTTGGCACGAAAATCCCAGTGTCTGCGAAGCGTTTAGACAAGGCACTGGCAGCACTCCTGCAGTAATCGGCCCAAAAAGGACCGTGTCACTCAAATTAGCGAGTAACAAACTCGCCTAATTACTGTCATATATAATGGGCAATTGAAAAGCTGAAGCAATGCAATATTACCGTCATCAATCCGTCACAATCAGAAAGCTAGCAGGATGCTTGTTAGTTGTGCTCGCGTGCGGATCATTTTCAGCTCCCGTTTTAGCCCAAACTCCCGATCCTTGGATAGACGCCAATCAAAGGGTGTTTGGTTTCAACGATTTCTTCGACCGTATACTGGTTCGCCCAGTTGCCATGACCTATACCACTTTCGTCCCACGATTTGCTCGACAAGGGATAGGCAACTTCTTTTCCAATATTAATGACATCAACGTGTTTGTGAATGATGTTCTGCAATTTAAATTTGATGATGCCCTATCTGATTCCGGTCGCTTCCTGGTAAACACGACAATAGGAATTGGTGGATTTCTCGATGTTGCGAGTGATCTTGGCTTGCAAAAGAACGAAGAAGACTTCGGTCAAACTCTAGGCTATTGGGGCGTGCAAAGCGGCCCATATGTAGTGCTGCCAGTTTTTGGATCCAGCAATGTGAGGGATTCGTTCGGTTTGGTACTGGATTGGTTATTCAATCCCATTCAATACCAAGACGATGCGTCTTTGCGAGCGAGTTTAATATTGATGCAGGAAATCGATACTCGCGCTTCCTTATTGGCGCTGGATGAGTTGGTTGGAGGGGATCGCTATTTATTCTTCCGCGAAGCGTATATCCAACGCCGGGACTATCTAGTGAATGATGGCATGGTAGAGGACGAATTTGGCGCCTTTTAATCACACATCTCTTAATTACACGTCTCGGACTTGTAACTTCATTCTTATAAAATCGCTGTGTGAGACATAAATCAATTCGGATACCTTCCGAATAAGATGCTCTTCATACTTATCCAATTCTTTGTCTGAAAAAGCGATTCGCCACATGTTTTCGATTAGCTTTAGCTTCTGCGGGTAATCATATTCATCATTTATCAGACGGGTAAATTCGTAGAGCGAAGTTGCCTGATGAGCTTGTGCTTCCGCCAGCCGAACCATTTGTTTCAGATCATCTTCTGGAATATTTAGACTAGTCTGAAGCACTTCGAGAAATGCAGCTGTTTCCCGATCATCGAGTTCGTGATCAGAATTAATCACTTCTATTAACAATGCAGCGCAGGCAAGATCTGTACTTGATACTCCGAGTGAATCTTCCTCTTCCGCCTTCTGTTGCAGTTTCTCTTCAAAAAATGACTTTATTGAACTAAGCATAAATTCCACATATTCCTATAAGTGTAAGCTTGGCTGTTTGATTATGAGACGAACCCAATAGCATCATTAATTACTTCAAGTCCCGCATTCTGGTGATGACTGTTTTCACTCAAATGACGGCGAAATTGTTTTCCACCTTTCTCGCCTTTAAATAACCCGAGTAAATGTCTGGTCATATGCTTGAGGGGAGTCCCTTTATCTAGTTCGTTGGCGATATAAGGGAGGTAATCTTGCAAGTATTCTATTCTGCTCTTTACCGTTGGATTCTCTGCAAAGAATAGCGTATCTACTTGATGCAGGATAAATGGATTTTGATAGGCTTCTCTGCCCAACATTACACCATCTAAATGCGATAGAAACTCGGCGACTGCGGACAGGTTGGTAATACCACCGTTCACGATGACCTCAAGCTGGGGAAACCATTCCTTCACTTTATATACACGATCGTAAATTAGAGGTGGGATCTCTCGGTTTTCTTTCGGGCTCAATCCTTGCAGGATTGCTTTGCGCGCATGAATGATGAAGGTGGAACAACCACTTTCGGAAACGGTGCCAACAAAGTCCTGGAGAAACTCTTCAGAATCTTGATTATCTATTCCTATTCTGCTTTTCACAGTAACGGGAATCGAAACGGCCGATTTCATCGCAGCCACACAGTCCGCTACGAGATTAGGCTCAGCCATCAGACAAGCGCCGAATGCTCCCGACTGAACTCGATCACTGGGACAGCCTACATTCAGATTTATCTCATCAAATCCAGCTGCTGCTCCCAGTTTTGCTGCTTCGGCTAGTTCAGTCGGATTGCTTCCTCCGAGTTGCAATGCAACCGGGTGTTCGCTCGGATCATGACGCAAAAGGTAATTGGCATCTCCATGTTTTAGTGCAGCACTGGTCACCATTTCGGTATAGAGCAGTGCATGCTTGCTGAACTGGCGCAGGAACACGCGATCATGGCGATCGGTCCAGTCCATCATGGGGGCTACGCAAAAAGTATGGTTTGGCATTCAGTTCTGTCCAGATATCCACTATTTAGCGGCAAGGGTATTGTGCGGATGAGAGATCAACAGTCAAGTTTCTGCAGGAGAGGGCGATCAATAGGAATTAAGGCCCATTCGCGTATAATCAGCGCCCTCCAATACACCGCTCGTTACCAGCCAGATGACAGAAATTCGAACCCGCATTGCTCCTTCACCCACTGGAGACCCACACGTTGGGACAGCTTATATTGCGCTCTTTAATCGCTGCTTCGCACAGCAGCAGGGTGGAAAGTTTATCTTGCGCATCGAAGACACCGATCAGCAGCGCAGTACTCAACAATCGGAAGACGATATTCTCGATTCACTGCGTTGGTTGGGTCTGACCTGGGATGAAGGACCTGATGTCGGTGGCGATGTAGGACCTTATCGCCAAAGCGAACGCTCCGAACTGTATCAAAGTCACATTCAACAATTGTTGGAGAAGCAACACGCCTTTCATTGTTTTTGTTCTTCTGAACGACTTGATGAGCTGCGTAAGGAACAAATGGCCAACAAGCAGCAACTTGGCTACGACGGTCATTGCCTGCAATTAAGTCAGGACGAGGTGGACGCTAAACTCGCTGCCGGTGAACAAGCGGTTGTGAGGATGAAAATCCCAGAATCTGGCTCCTGCAATTTTGTCGATATGTTGCGGGGCGAAGTCAGTATCGAATGGTCGCAGATTGATATGCAGGTGCTGCTGAAGTCCGACGGTCTACCTACTTATCATTTTGCCAACGTGGTAGATGATCATCATATGGGTATCACTCATGTAGTGCGCGGTGAAGAATGGATTAACTCAGTGCCAAAGCATGTGTTGCTGTATGAATATTTTGAGTGGCAAGCGCCTGAGTTTTGTCATATGCCATTGTTAAGAAATCCTGACAAAAGCAAACTCAGTAAACGTAAAAACCCAACAAGCATTAATTACTATCGCGACATGGGTTATTTACCAGAAGCAGTAGTTAATTATCTGGGCATGATGGGTTGGTCAATGCCAGACGGGAAAGAAGTATTTTCTCTGGATGAAATGACAACAGCGTTTGATTTAAAACGCGTTTCACTCGGCGGTCCGATTTTCGACATTGAAAAACTTAATTGGTTGAACGGAATTTATCTTCGCGAGTCTCTCAGTGAAGGCGAGTTTGCCGAGCGCTTCATCGCATGGGCGAGTGCCAATAATCGTTTGCAAAAGGTCGTGCCATTAATAAGACAGCGCGTGGAAAAATTCTCAGATGTGGTAAACCTCGCTGGTCTGTTTATTGATGGGGTAATTGATGTAACGGCTGAACAATTCGCTCACAAAAATTTGAGTAACGAGCAAGTTGTTAAAATTTTGCAATTCACGCTATGGCGCCTGGAGAGTCTGGATCAGTGGAATAGGGATTCTATCGAAGACGCTTTTCAACAATTGGCGTCTGGCATGGATCTAAAGATCCGGGACTTTTTGTTTCCATTGTTTGTCGCGATTAGTGGCAAGCCAGTTTCGGTATCGGTGATCGAGTCAATTGCAATTCTTGAGTTAGATGTCGTACGGGCAAGAATACGACACGCAATTGATGTGCTCGGCGGAGTTTCAAAGAAAGCAGCGAAAAAACTGGAGAGCGAATACCGATCGCTTTGATAAGCTATCTGGCGCCTTGATTGACAGGTTTTGAGCCTCTGCTTAGAATGCGCCTTCTTTTTCCCAAGCACACTGTGGGGCCTTAGCTCAGCTGGGAGAGCGCAACACTGGCAGTGTTGAGGTCACCGGTTCGATCCCGGTAGGCTCCACCAACTCCCTTCGCTTATTTCTACATTTCTATCGTGTTGGCCAGACTCTGGGTCCCAAGAAAAACTGTTGCTAGGTTTTAGCGAAGTGTCACAAGGTTCGGACAGAAAATTCACTTCCCCTCTAAAATCACTCCCACAACCTCATTAAACCGATCCAAACCTTCAATCAGATGGTCTTCTGGCAGTGCCGAGCTAAACCTGAAATGTTTGTCCCACCCAAATTTAGAACCAGGAATCACTAATACATCTTGCTCTTGTAATAGTCGCAGAGCCAGCTCGTCTGAACTTACTGGCAAATCAAACTTTACGAACGACATTGCTGAGGCTTGCGGTGGCACTACGGAGAAAATTCCGGGATGGACATTCAGCTTTTCAACTAAAGTGCCAAACCCTCGTCGAATCAATTTACGAGCTCGAGCTTTAAGTTGTGATGCGGCAGGCTCGCGCAGGGCATGTTCTGCCAGCCGCATGGAAAATCGCGTAGCTGCAATTGCGGCGTATTCGTGACGGCGCCAGCAAGCTTCTATCACATCGGTTGGGGCCACCATCCAACCCATTCGCAAGCCCGGCATGCCATAGGCTTTGCTCATGGAGTTAATGACTATAGTTCGATCGTATGCACCCCAAAACGATTGTGTTTCTTCATCTGTGTCTCGTTCAGTGCCAATATAAACCTCATCGGCAACTAGCCAGGACTGATGTTTGGCAGCAGCAGAAACTAGTTCTGTTCTCTCAGCGCCGGTGAGAATTTTCCCTGTTGGATTATTGGGATTAACGATATGCAGGATTCGCGAGTTCTGATCGAGAGCTGCATTAACACCTTCGACGTCTATTCTCCAATCCTGATCTTCAAGTGTTGGCACATTGCGAACTTCAAATCCAAGGTTTGTTGCGTTGCCACTCAGCTGTTCATAGGTGGGGCTCAGTTTCACAATATTGTCGTTATCACTGAGCAGGGTAGCGGCGACTAAGGTGTTTGCTTCACTAGCGCCAATAGTAACCAGCACATTGTCGGCGGTTGCCCCTGGATAACGTGCAGCGATTACTTCACGTAATGATTCAAAGCCGTTTACTTGTGGGTAATCGATTAACTCTGCGAATAGATTTTCGGTATCTACTTGCGCAAGCTCGAAGAATTCAGAATAACTAAGCGGATGAACACCGCTCTCAGAAAAGTTGAATCGAACATTATGCTCGTTCTCTGAGAGATACTGCTCAACAGCAAAAGGTTGAAAGTGATTAGAAGCCACGCGCTACAGTATAACGCTAGCTAGGGTAATCTCGCTTGGTGTGTCCTTTATATAGCTGTCGCGGACGTCCTATTCGATAGGACTCACTCAGCATCTCATGCCAGTGGGCGATCCAGCCTGGCGTACGCCCAGTGGCGAAGATCACCGTGAACATGCTGGTAGGAATGCCAATAGCCTTGAGAATGATACCGGAGTAGAAATCTACGTTCGGGAACAGTTTTCGCTCGATGAAGTATTCATCTTCTAACGCAATTTTTTCCAGTTTCTTTGCCATGCGAAGAAGTGGATCATTCTCGGCGCCAAGCTCATCCAATACCTCATCGCAAATCCCGCGAATTACCGTAGCTCTAGGATCGTAATTTTTGTACACGCGGTGACCGAAACCCATCAATCGGAAAGGATCGTCTTTATCTTTCGCGCGTCCGATAAATTCTTCAATGCGAGATTCATCACCAATCTCGTTCAACATATCTAAAACTGCTTCATTTGCACCGCCATGGGCAGGACCCCAAAGCGCAGCAATACCTGAAGCGATGCAGGCATAGGGATTAGTTCCGGTAGAGCCAGCTAGTCGGACTGTAGAAGTCGATGCGTTTTGTTCGTGGTCAGCATGCAATAGAAATAGTGTGTCCAATGCTTTTGCTAACACGGGACTTACCTTTGGTTCTTCACATGGTGTGCCAAACATCATGTGTAAAAAATTCTCTGCAAATCCCATAGAGTTTTGCGGGTACATAAAAGGTTGTCCCACGCCGTGCTTGTAACACATGGCTGCCAGTGTTGGCATTTTTGCAATGACACGATTCGCCGCAAGTAAGCGATGCTCAGGATTATCGATATCCAAATCATCGTGATAGAAAGCAGAAAGTGCACCTACGACTCCGCATAACATCGCCATTGGATGTGCGGTGCGTGGAAAGCCTCTAAAAAATTGATGGATCGCTTCGTCTACCATGGTGTGGTAGCGAATAGAATTTTCGAACTCCAGCTTCTCTTCCGTATTTGGTAGTTCACCATTTAGCAGTAGAAAGCAGGTTTCTAAGAAATTGGATTTTTCAGCAAGTTGTTCAATCGGGTAGCCGCGGTGCAACAACACACCAGCGCCGCCATCGATGTAAGTTATTTCAGAATCACAAGCCGCTGTTGAAACGAACCCAGGGTCGTAAGTGAAAACACCATTACCAACCAGACTGCGTACGTCCACTACATCAGGTCCAGTACTGCCGGCATAAACGGGTAACTCGATAGGCTCATCAATCCCGTCAATGCTTAACCGGGCCTTTTTGTCGCTCATGCCTAACTCCTGTGATGTAAGGATGGAATATGTTGCTGCCGGATTAACTTTTATTAGATGTTATATGCGAGCGCGATCCTGTGCTCACAAACAGTTAATTCCGGTCTAAATCGGGGTGGAGAGAATAGGGAGGAAGCGCCATCCTTGTCAAATCTTTGGCTGTGACTAAACGAAACAAGGCGAGTCGGAATTGCTCTTGTAATTGCGCTGTCACGATCCAGATTCATACTTCCTGACGTATTAAATAGCGGGTTCTGATTCAATGTTTTGTACAAAAATTGATCAGTTTTACTGCAGTTTGTAGATCTCAACTTTTCAAATGACAATCCATTGTCAAATTTCCGGGTAGAGTAGTCAGATTTATTGTATTGCAAGGCCACTACGCATATACTTTGCGGCCGTAGTAATTCCCAATTTGTGTAATTAATTCAATTAGTTTGCGAATTTTTTGGAAATTCCCGAACGGAGTATTTTCTGGCTGAAACGGACGTGAAAGACAACCGACCCGTCAATCTTAATATCACCACCATCAAGTTTCCGCTGGCCGCGATAGCTTCAATTTTGCACCGCATATCAGGTGCAGCATTGTTTGTTGGTACAGCGATCATTCTTTACTTAATGCAGCTGTCTTTGGGCTCTCAAACTGGTTTCGACCTTACTGTTGAAATTTTGACCAGCCCGGTAGCAAAACTGATTATCTGGCTGCTGCTCTCAGCACTGCTATACCACCTCATTGCCGGTACCAAACACCTGTTGTTGGATCTCGGTATTGGTGAATCAAAGCAGGGCGCTAAAACTGGCGCCACGACCACCCTGATCCTCGCAACAATAGCCATTGTGCTGGGAGGTGTCTGGGTATGGTAACGAATGCAACTAACTTAAGCAGATCCGGGTTGTCAGATTGGTTGATTCAACGCTTTTCTGCTGTAGTTCTGGCCGCTTACATTCTGTGCATTTTAGGCAGCATGGTGATGACGCCTGACATGACCTATGAACAATGGCGTGAACTCTTCAGCTCAACTGCTATGCGTCTATTTAGTCTTATCGCATTGGCAGCACTTTGTGCCCATGCCTGGATCGGTATGTGGACAATCGGTACGGATTACATCACCGAGAGACAACTTGGATCTAAGGCGACGCTGATACGGCTTTTCTATCAAGCTGTTTGCGTATTGGTTATCGCCATCTATCTGCTCTGGGGAATTGAGATTTTTTGGGGTAGTTAGATGTCAGTGATCAGAAATATTTCATTTGATGCAGTGATTGTTGGTGGCGGTGGTGCTGGCATGCGTGCAGCGTTGCAACTCGCACAATCAGGATACAAAACAGCTGTTATATCCAAAGTTTTCCCCACCCGTTCTCACACCGTATCCGCCCAAGGTGGAATTACTTGTGCAATCGCAAGTGCTGATCCGAATGATGATTGGCGCTGGCACATGTATGACACTGTTAAAGGTTCCGATTACATTGGTGATCAGGATGCTATCGAATATATGTGTAGCGAAGGCCCACAAACAGTATTCGAGCTAGAGCACATGGGTTTGCCATTCTCTCGAACTGAAAATGGTCGAATCTACCAGCGGCCTTTCGGTGGCCAATCCAAAGAATTTGGTAAAGGTGGTCAAGCCGCGCGTACTTGTGCAGCTGCCGACCGAACAGGTCATGCTTTGCTGCATGCCTTGTATCAAGGAAACCTTAAGAACAATACAGTCTTCTTTAATGAGTGGTATGCCACTGATTTAGTTCGCAACCAGGATGGAGCCATCGTCGGTGTCATTGCGATTTGTATTGAAAGTGGTGAAACCGTATTCATCGAATCGAAAGCAACGGTGTTTGCCACCGGTGGCGCAGGTCGAATCTATGCGTCCACAACAAATGCTCTGATCAATACCGGTGATGGTGTTGGTATGGCATTGCGTGCCGGATATCCCATGCAAGATATGGAGATGTGGCAATTCCATCCAACTGGAATCTACGGTGCTGGTACGTTAGTGACCGAGGGCTGCCGAGGTGAAGGTGGTTATCTCATCAATAAAGATGGCGAACGTTTCATGGAACGTTATGCGCCTACTGCGAAAGATCTTGCCGGTCGAGATGTAGTAGCAAGATCTATGGTCTTGGAAATTCTTGAAGGAAGAGGTTGTGGCGAAAACGGCGATCATGTGATGTTGAAACTTGATCACTTGGGTGCCGATGTATTAAACGCCAAGCTGCCTGGAATTCTCGAACTGTCGAGAACCTTTGCGCACGTTGATCCAATTAAAGAGCCGATTCCAGTTGTTCCAACATGCCATTACATGATGGGCGGTATTCCAACCAATATTCATGGCCAGGCACTCACTCAAAACTCCGCCGGCGAAGACGAAATTATTCCAGGACTCTTCGCAGTAGGTGAGGTTGCCTGTGTATCTGTTCATGGCGCGAATCGCTTGGGCGGCAATAGCTTGCTAGACCTTGTTGTGTTCGGTCGTGCTGCCGGCAAACATATTGAGCAAATGCTTTCCCAAGGACTAGAACAACGTGCTGCTTCTCAAACTGATGTGGAAGAAGCGATGCAGAGACTGGAACGTCTCAACCAATCGAGTTCGGGTGAAAGTGTTCCAGCACTTCGCGCTGAATTACAACAGGTTATGCAGAATCACTTTGGTGTATTCCGCAAAGGCGAGTTTATGCAAGATGGTATTAAGAAACTTGCAGACATCAGAGAACGCCTAAATAACCTGTACTTGGAAGATAAGAGCCAGACTTTTAATACGGCTCGAATCGAAGCCTTAGAGCTAGAAAATCTTTTTGAAGTAGCAGAAGCAACTGCCATTGCAGCCGAAGCTCGTAATGAAAGTCGCGGCGCTCACGCTCGTGATGATTTCCGCGAGCGAGATGATGAAAACTGGTTATGTCACTCAATGTATTTTCCAACAGGCAAGAAAGTCGGGAAACGTGATGTGAACTTTACGCCAAAAACTGTTGATACCTTCGAACCGATGGTTCGAACTTATTAATCAAATTGATCAGGTGAAATTCAATTAGTGGTGCACCGTGTTAGTTAGTATCTATCGTTACAATCCAGAAACCGATGACAAGCCGTCAATGCAGGAATTTGAAGTCGAAGTTCCGGCAGGAAAAGATTTGATGGTGCTCGATGTTTTAGCGCTTGTTAAAGAACAAGATCCGTCGGTTGCTTACCGCCGATCATGTCGTGAAGGGGTTTGTGGTTCCGATGGAATGAACATGAATGGCACTAATGGACTGGCCTGTATTACTGCGCTGTCAGAAGTAGGCGGACCGGCGAATAAGCTGGTCTTGCGGCCATTGCCGGGCCTACCGGTAATCCGTGATCTTGTCGTAGATATGTCTATCTTCTACAAACAATTTGAGAAAGTGAGGCCCTATCTAATCAATGATGAGCCGGCGCCTGCCATAGAACGCCTGCAATCCCCGGAAGATCGAGCGAAATTAGATGGTTTATACGAGTGTATTCTTTGCGCTTGCTGTAGCACCAACTGCCCATCCTTCTGGTGGAACCCTGAAAAATTCATTGGTCCTGCTGGGTTGCTGCAGGCTTACCGTTTTCTCGCCGACAGTCGAGATACTGCGACTGCAGAACGTTTGGCGGATCTAGATGACCCGTTCAGCGTTTTCCGTTGCAGAGGAATTATGAATTGCGTGGCAGTTTGTCCTAAAGGGCTTAATCCAACTCGAGCGATTGGCCATATTCGCAACATGCTGATCTCCCAGGGTACTTAAGCCGCTAATCGATTCTTCGGACCGAAGCATATGCGTCAAGGTTCAAATCAGTGATTTCAGGTTATGACGATGCACGATAGCTTAATGGAAGCAATGTGGAGTACCGGGCACCTGTCTGGCGCTAACGCTGAATATGTTGAGGAGCTCTATGAGCGATTCCTCACTGATCCCGATTCTGTTCCCACTGAATGGAAACAATTCTTTGAAAGCCTGCCGTCTGAAAACGGCAATGGTCAGCGCGATGTTTCTCACGCAGAAATTCGCAAAGACTTTAAGGCGCTTGCGAAAGTTAGTCGTTACGCTCAAGTCTTCAGCAATGAAGACATCGTTGACTCAGAGCACGAGCACAAACAGGTTGATGTGCTACAGCTCATTAGTTCATACCGAGTGCGAGGACATCAGAAGGCTCTGCTTGACCCACTAGGTTTGATGTATCGAGAGCGTGTACCTGATCTCGAATTAGAATTCCACGAACTCTCTCCAATAGATCTGTCTACTGTTTTCCAAACTGGTTCTTTGTTCATAAGTAAAGACAAGGCGCCACTAAGAGAAATAGTAGAAATCCTTGAGCGCATCTACTGCAGTTCTGTTGGTTACGAATTCATGCATATCGTAAACCTTGAAGAGAAACAGTGGATTCAGCAACGCATCGAAAGTAATGATGGACATCCTGTTTACGAAAATGACGTAAAGAAACATCTGCTGGAACGTCTAACAGCTGCGGAAGGTCTCGAGAAGCATCTGGATTCCAAGTATCCAGGTACCAAGCGTTTCGGTCTCGAAGGCGGCGAAAGTCTTATTCCCTCATTGGACGAGTTGGTGCAGCGAGCAGGTCGCTATGGTGCCAAAGAAATTGTGTTAGGCATGGCGCATCGCGGTCGACTCAATGTGCTGGTTAACATTTTAGGTAAGAACCCAGCTGAGTTATTTGATGAGTTCGAAGGAAAGGCGACTTACCAAAGCTCGGGTGATGTTAAATACCATCAAGGATTTTCTTCGAACATTATGACCGCGGGCGGTGAGCTACATATGGCTCTAGCCTTTAATCCTTCGCACCTGGAAATTGTATCTCCAGTGGTTGAAGGGTCGGTGCGGGCACGACAGTCGCGCCGCAGAGATGACGAAGGTAAAACAGTATTACCAATTATCGTGCATGGTGACGCAGCTTTCGCCGGGCAAGGCGTTGTGATGGAAACATTCCAAATGTCACAAACCCGTGCCTATAAGACTGGCGGTACAGTCCATATCATTGTGAATAATCAAGTGGGATTCACGACTTCACGTCAGGATGATGCGCGTTCAACAGAATATTGTACTGACGTTGCCCGCATGGTTCAGGCGCCAATCTTTCATGTAAATGCTGACGATCCAGAAGCAGTTCTGTTTGTAACTCAGCTTGCTTTGGATTTCCGCTATGAATTCCAGAAAGATGTTGTGATTGATTTAGTGTGTTATCGCCGTAGAGGGCATAACGAAACCGATGAGCCTTCGGCAACACAGCCGTTGATGTATTCAGCAATCAAACAACACAAGACTACTCGCGCACTGTACGCAGCGCGCTTAGCAGAAACTGGGGTAATGAGTCTAAAAGACTCGGACGAGTTGAATGCTAATTACAGAAATACGTTGGACACTGGTGAGCATGTTGTTAAGAGTCTGGTAAAAGAACCGTCGGTTGAGCTATTCGTCGATTGGAGTCGTTACCTGGGGCACGATTGGAGTCCGCATTTCAATACATCCATGCCATTGGCTAACCTACAGGCCTTGGCCAAGAAACTGGTCGACCTGCCTTCCGGATTGAACTTGCAACGCCAGGTTAAGAAAGTCTATGACGATAGAGCCAAGATGGCAGAAGGAGAGCTACCGCTAGATTGGGGTATGGCTGAAACTCTGGCATACGCTAGCGTTTTGACCAGCGGTAACTCAGTTAGGATTACCGGACAAGATGTGGGACGTGGCACGTTCTCTCACAGGCATGCGGTACTCTATGATCAATCTTCTGCTGAAGCTTACACTCCTTTACAAGAACTGGCGCCAGAACAAAGTAAATTCACAATCTATGATTCGCTGTTGTCTGAAGAAGCAGTACTGGCGTTCGAATATGGCTATGCAACAACTACTCCAGATGCTCTGATCATTTGGGAGGCGCAGTTTGGTGATTTTGCAAACTCGGCACAGGTTGTAATTGACCAATTTATTACCAGCGGTGAACACAAGTGGCAGCGTCTCTGTGGGCTTACCTTGTTGTTACCCCATGGATATGAAGGGCAGGGACCGGAACACTCCTCTGCGCGATTAGAGCGCTTTCTCCAACTCTGCGCGGAACACAATATTCAAGTGTGTTTACCAACGACGTCAGCGCAAGTTTTTCACATGCTGCGCAAGCAAGTGTTGTGTCCATTGCGTAAACCATTAGTTGTTATGTCGCCCAAGAGTTTATTGCGCCATAAAGAATCGGTTTCTTCATTAGAAGAATTGGCAGAAGGCAGTTTCCAGGTTGTCATCGATGAAACAGATGACATCGACAAAGACAAGGTGCGAAAACTCGTCTTCTGTAGTGGAAAGGTTTACTACGACTTGCGAGCGGAACGTCGCGCCAGAAACATTACCGACATAGCCATTGTGCGATTGGAGCAACTTTATCCATTCCCGCACGACGATTTTGAGCAGTGTTTGCTGCAATACAAAAACACCAAGGAAATTGTTTGGTGCCAGGAAGAACCTATGAACCAGGGAGCGTGGTATGCGAGCCAGCACCATCTGCGCCGACCTATTTCTGAACACTTTCCTGACATCTGGCTAGGCTATGCAGGAAGAGAAGCCTCCGCTTCTGTAGCTGCAGGTTATCCGGCATTGCACTTAAGTCAGCAAAAAGAATTTATAGACGACGCTCTTAGTTAAACGGACAAACAATAGTACGCAAATCAATAAATGCGTTACGAGTAGGAAGAATAATGACTATAGAAATCAAAGCGCCTCAACTACCAGAATCGGTGCCAGATGGCACGATTGCAACGTGGTACAAGAATGCAGGTGATGCCGTCACACGCGATGAACTGTTAGTTGATATTGAAACTGACAAAGTTGTTATCGAAGTAGTATCGCCCAGTGATGGAGTATTAAAGGAAATTCTTAAAAATTCTGGCGACACGATTGTTAGTAACGAATCAATCGGAGTTGTTGAGCCTGGTGAGGCCGCGGCAGTTGAAGAAGCGCCAGCTGCTGCACCTGAAGCTGCGCCAGTGACAGAATCATCTGACGAAGCATTGTTGAGTCCTGCGGCAAGAAAGCTAGCGGAAGAGAACAATGTTGATGTTTCGCAAGTTCAAGGCAGTGGTAAAGATGGACGCATAACCAAAGAAGACGTTATGGCGGCGGTAAGTGGTACTTCAGCTCCACAAGCTGACAGTGCTGCACCTGTAGCCGTTCCACCTGGTCCTGGCGGTCGTATCGAAGAGCGGGTGCCCATGAGTCGCTTGCGAGCTAAAGTGGCCGAGCGTCTACTAGATGCAACTCAATCAACAGCCATGTTGACGACGTTTAACGAAGTCGACATGAGCCCAGTCATGGAAATCCGTCAGCGTTATAAGGAAGAGTTTGAGAAAACTCACGATGGTGTGCGCCTCGGTTTCATGTCTTTTTTCGTCAGAGCAGCAATCGAAGCCTTGAAGCGATTCCCTGCCGTGAATGCTTCTATAGATGGTAACGATATCGTTTATCACGGGTATCAAGACATTGGTGTTGCTGTGTCATCACCAAGAGGACTCGTAGTACCGGTATTGCGTAATGCCGATAATATGGGGCTGGCAAAAATTGAAAAAGAGATTCGCGATTTCGGCGAAAAGGCGCGAGATGGAAAGCTAGCTATCGAAGAAATGACTGGTGGTACTTTCACCATCTCAAATGGTGGCGTGTTTGGTTCGTTGTTATCCACTCCTATATTGAATCCGCCACAAACAGCAATCTTAGGAATGCATAAAATTCAGGAACGGCCAATGGCAGTGAACGGTGAAGTGAAAATCTTACCGATGATGTATCTGGCGCTTTCCTATGACCATCGCATGATAGATGGTAAAGAAGCAGTGCAGTTTCTTGTCACCATTAAAGAATTATTAGAAGACCCAACTAGATTAATTCTAGAAATTTGATCTTCCATTATCGGTAACTAACATGAGCAAACAATACGACGTTGTAGTAATTGGATCAGGACCAGCGGGCTATCACGCTGCTATCCGATGCGGTCAATTAGGTTTCAGTACAGCCTGTGTCGAAAAGTGGCTGAATAAAGAAGATAAGACTGTTTACGGTGGCACCTGTCTGAATGTGGGGTGTATCCCTTCAAAGGCATTGCTGGACACTTCCCACAAGTATGTTGAAGCACAACATGATTTCTCTACTCATGGCATTAAAGTCAATAAAGTAGGAATAGATGTGCCAGCAATGATTGAGAGAAAAGACAAAGTAGTCTCTCAACTTACTGGTGGCGTAGCTGGTTTATTCAGAGCGAATAAAGTCGACGGAATAAGTGGTTCAGGCAAAGTAGTTGCAAAAGATAAAGTGTTAGTGACTGGGCATGACGGAAAAACTGAAGAGCTTCAGGCCAAGCACATCATTATTGCCGCGGGATCTGTCCCAATCGATATTCCTCCAGCTCCGGTAGATCAAGAAACCATCGTAGATTCAACCGGCGCACTTGAGTTCAGAGAAGTCCCTAAGCGTCTCGGCGTAATCGGGGCAGGGGTCATTGGTCTTGAACTCGGCAGCGTCTGGTCACGCTTGGGATCAGAAGTGATTGTGCTCGAAGCGCTTGAAGATTTTCTACCAGCGGTTGATCGTCAAGTAGCAAAAGAAGCGCAAAAGATTCTGTCTAAACAGGGATTAGATATAAAACTGGGCGCGCGTGTAACTGGAAGCAAGCTTAGTAAAGGTGCGAAGAAGACTGTTACTGTCGAATACACCGATAAAGACGGTGATCAGAAAGCCACTTTCGACAAGCTTATTGTTGCAGTCGGTCGCCGACCCTTCACTGAAGATTTGTTGGATCCAGCGGTCGGCATCGAATTAGATGAGCGCGGATTTATCAAGGTCGATGATCATTGTGCGACCAATGTGCCTAACGTTTATGCCTGTGGTGATGTGGTGCGCGGACCTATGCTGGCTCACAAAGGTATGGAAGAAGGCGTGATGGTGGCTGAACGCTTGGCAGATAAAAAGGCGCAAGTTAATTATGACCTTGTACCTTCTGTTATATACACCCATCCTGAAATCGCTTGGGTGGGTAAAAACGAAGAAGAGTTAAAAGCTGCTGGTGTTGACTACAATGTGGGAGTATTTCCATTTGTTGCAAGTGGTCGCGCCCTCGCCGCAAACGACGCCGAAGGTATGGTGAAACTAATTGCAGACGCTGCAACTGACCGGGTACTTGGTTGTCATATCATAGGACCAAGTGCAGCAGACTTGCTGCAACAGGTAGCAATCGCCATGGAGTTTAGCGCGAGTGCTGAAGACTTGGGTCTCACAATGTTTTCACATCCAACATTGTCTGAGGCAGTGCATGAAGCTGCATTGGCCGCAAATGGCCATGCGATTCATATAGGAAACCGCAAGCGAAAGAAATAAGTCAGCTTCAGTTTGCACAAATAAGAATTTTAATAGGACTTTAGGTAAATGAATTTACACGAATATCAGGCGAAGCAATTGTTCGCCGAATACGGACTGCCTGTGTCTCAGGGAGTAGCAGTCGATACCCCTGAAGCGGCTGCAGCGGCAACTGCTGAAATCGGTGGCGATAAATGGGTTGTTAAAGCACAGGTGCATGCCGGCGGTCGCGGCAAAGCGGGTGGTGTGAAGTTAGTCGACAGTGCGGCTGAAGCAGAAGAGTTTGCTCGCAACTGGCTCGGCAACAACCTTGTAACTTATCAGACTGATGCCAACGGCCAGCCTGTTAGTAAGATTTTGGTAGAAGCGTGTACTGATATTGACCAGGAGCTCTATCTAGGAGCAGTCGTCGATCGTTCCACCAGACGTGTCGTGTTCATGGCTTCTATAGAAGGTGGAGTCGAAATCGAAAAGGTTGCTGCAGAAACACCAGAAAAGATTTTGAAGGCAACCATTGATCCGCTAACTGGCCCTCAAGCCTATCAAGGCCGTGATCTGGCTTTTCGTTTAGGTCTGCAAGGCAATCAAATAAAACAATTCACTCAGCTGTTTCTGGGTTTGGCCAAACTGTTTGAAGAACTCGATCTTTCTTTGTTGGAAATTAATCCATTGGTTATTACCACAGAAGGAAATCTGCATTGTCTGGATGGCAAGATAAACATCGATGGCAATGCGCTTTATCGTCAACCGAAACTCCAGGAGATGCACGATCCATCACAGGAAGATGAGCGGGAAGCGCAAGCCGCTGAATGGGATCTCAATTATGTAGCGCTGGATGGCAATATCGGTTGCATGGTGAATGGCGCCGGCTTGGCAATGGGTACCATGGATATCGTGCAATTGTTTGGTGGTAGTCCTGCAAACTTCCTCGATGTTGGGGGAGGCGCTACCAAAGAACGAGTTACAGAAGCATTCAAGATCATTCTTTCCGATGAAAACGTCGCCGCTGTGTTAGTGAACATATTTGGTGGCATCGTGCGTTGCGACCTCATTGCCGAAGGGGTTATTGGCGCCGTGGAAGAAGTTGGAGTCGAGGTGCCGGTAGTTGTGCGACTGGAAGGTAACAATGCTGGCCTTGGTCGCGAAGTTCTAAGTCAGAGTGGTCTTAACATCATTGCAGCTGATTCGCTGTCTGATGCCGCGCAAAAAGTCGTCGATGCGGCAGGAGGGCAATCATGAGCATCTTAGTCGATAGCAATACTCGTGTTATTTGCCAAGGATTCACCGGATCTCAGGGCACATTCCATTCTGAACAAGCCATTGAATACGGTACGAAAATGGTTGGAGGCGTCACTCCGGGCAAGGGAGGGCAGGTGCATCTCGATCTGCCTGTTTTCAATACCGTCGCAGAAGCTGTTGCAGAAACAGAAGCTGATGCGTCAGTTATCTATGTACCAGCACCGTTTTGCAAAGACTCAATACTTGAAGCCGCCGATGCTGGGGTAAAACTCATTGTCTGTATCACCGAAGGCATTCCAACGCTGGATATGTTGGTGGCAAAAGAAAAATGTGACCAACTAGGCGTAAGACTCATAGGTCCTAACTGCCCAGGTGTGATTACCCCGGGTGAGTGCAAGATCGGCATTATGCCCGGCCACATTCACCTACCAGGCAAAGTTGGCATCGTGTCGCGCTCTGGCACACTAACTTACGAAGCTGTAAAACAAACCACTGACCATGGATTTGGCCAGTCTTCTTGTGTAGGTATTGGTGGTGACCCGATTCCGGGGTCCAATTTCATCGATATCCTGGGAATGTTTGAAGCTGATCCAGCCACTGAAGCGATCGTTATGATCGGTGAAATTGGTGGCACGGCGGAAGAAGAAGCCGCAGCCTTCATTAAGAGTAATGTGAGTAAACCTGTGGTTGCTTATATCGCTGGTGTCACTGCACCTCCAGGGAAACGCATGGGTCACGCCGGTGCCATTATCTCCGGTGGCAAGGGTACTGCAGATGAAAAATTTGCTGCCTTGCAAGACGCAGGTGTAAAAACTGTTCGCAGCTTGGCCGATATCGGCTCTGGTCTCAGTGAAATAACGGGTTGGTAGTCTTTTACCAACCCTAATTTCGCTCTATTTTTCCCCCTAAAAACCTGCCAAAATTAAGTGCTAATTTTTTCTCGGTTAAAAGGTTCAATCTACCTAATAGGTTGTGTTACGCTTAGCCGCGAAATTGGCGCAACGCGCTGAATTTCAGGGACTAATTAGCTGAAATAGGACTCTTTTAGAATCCTGTTTAAGTTAACCAAGAACGAAAGTTACCAAGGTTCTCAAATTGTATAAATTTGAGTAGATCGGTAACTCTCGTTTTGGTGCTTTCAAGGAAAACTGTCGTTATTGAGCGAGTAGGAAACTCACGGATTACTCAGACAGTTTCGTTAGGGAAGGATGGACAAAATAAAGAGAAGTTTTCCGGTCTAATTATTAGTAGTGGGATTTAGGGAAACCAACAATGCCCACCACACAAAATAGATAAATAGAACCGATTCGATAAATAAATAGGATGGCACATGAATAACCGTCGCATAAACCGATTGAGCCTGTCTGCTCTGGTATTGCTCATTTCCGGTTTCTTTAGCGTTGCACAAGCGCAGGAGATTCTGGTTGATAGCAGTGTTCTAGACCAGGCTATGGATGCCCTCGGTGAGAAATATGCAGAGTCTGCTGCAACTCAGGAAGAAATTACCCGGCTAGCCAATGAGGCGAGCTCAACTTTTGAATCATTCAAGCGAGCGAATGACAACCTCGAATCATTGCTGGTTTTGAATGCCGGCTATCGACGTCAGATCGCCGCTCAAGAAGAACAAATCGCGACTTTGGATGAATCGATCGCTTCCGTTGAGGAAGTGACTCGTGAGATTCCATTGTTAATGGAAAAGATGCTTTCTGGCCTAGAGCAATTTGTGGCACTGGATTATCCGTTCCGAATGGATGAGCGCCAGGCGCGCTTACAGTTCGCACGTGACGCCATCGATAACCCCGATGTGTCCATTGCTGAGAAATTCCGCCAGGTACTAGTGATGTACCAAACAGAGGCAGCGTTTGGTCGAACCAACGAAACCTACCCAGACACAATCGAAATCGGTGGTGTTGAGCGCGACGTTAACATCGTTCGCATAGGTCGCGTTGCTTTGATGTATCAAACTACTGACCGTGAAGTAACTGGTGCTTGGAATAACTCAACTCGCCAATGGGAAGAACTTCCAGCTGGCGACTATCGTCAAGAAGCGCAACAAGCCCAGCGTGTTGTGTCTAACCTAGACGCTCCGGACATCTTGTTCTTACCAGTATTGGCACCGGAGGCACAGTAATGAAAAAGCTACTTAAACTGACTGGCCTTTCGGCAGCTACTCTTCTCTTTATTACATCTACTCAATCTTGGGCGCAGAGTTCTCTTGCAGATCTATTGGATGCGGTTGAAAACGATCGCGTTGCTGAGTCCGAAGAGTACCGTGCGCGCTTGCAGGAATTCGAACAAAACGCTGCACGCCAAGAGCAGATCCTAGAGATCACAGAAGGTCGCATCGTTGAACAGGAAGAACTTCAAGTTCAACTGAGTGACCAATTTGAAGCCAATGAAGTGATCATTGCTGACAAACGTGAAATCCTTCGCAATCGTCGTGGTGACTTGAACGAATTGTTCGGTACCCTACAAGGTGTTGCAGGTGACTTCCTGTCGAACTTCCAAGACTCATTGATTAGTGCCCAGTATCCAGGCCGTACTGATGAGCTGGAAGTAATCATCGAACGTGCAGGTAGTACGATTGAACAGCTGAACATTTCTGAAATGGAACGCTTCTGGTACTTCATGCATCAGGAAGTGACTGAGTCTGGTCGCGTTGTGACTTATAACGGTGATATCGCACTACCATCTGGTGATACTGCGAACCGCACAGTGACTCGAATCGGTGCGTTCAATGCAATCTCTGAAGGCGAATATCTAAGCTATCAAGGTGAAGTAGGCCACTTGCAAGTGCTGCCTCGTCAACCAGATAGTGAAGTGCTTGGTTCAGCTAACGCACTACAAGCTTCATCTTCTGGCTTTACCCGAACGGGCATCGACCCAACCGGTGGTGTTGGTGGTCAGGTAATGGCTAACTTGGTGAACTTCCCAAGCGCTCAAGAACAGGTTGAGGCGAACGCTGGTCCGATCGGATTCATCATTATTGGTGTGGGTGTAGTTGGTATTATCTTGGGATTCTTCCGACTATTAATGCTCACTCTTGTTTCTATTAAGGTTCGATCACAGCTGAAGAGTGACAAGCCTGCCAAGAACAACCCACTAGGTCGTGTTCTGTTGGTAGCTGAGTCTAATCCAAATGCTGATACTGAAACTCTGGAGCTGAAACTCGGTGAGGCTATTCTGAAAGAAACGCCGTCACTGGAAAGCATGCTTACACTCATCAAGATGATCGCGACTATCGCTCCATTGGGCGGTCTACTTGGTACGGTGACTGGTATGATCCAAGTGTTCCAGCAAATCACAGTGTACGGTGCTGGTGACCCAACCATCATGGCTGGTGGTATTTCACAAGCATTGATGACTACGGTATTGGGTATCGTTGTAGCGATTCCAACAATCTTCATGCACACCGTAGTGAAGAGTCGTAGCGACAACATCATTCACATTCTGGAAGAACAGGCGACTGGTATGATTGCTCAGAAAGCTGAGCGAGCTGCTGGTGGTCAGTCTTAACAGATAGGAAACGTGAGGTAATCCGATGCCCTTAGTGCTTCTGGATATCCTGGATGCTATCGACATCTTTATGAACAGAGGCGGGCCCGTGTTGACTATCATCATGGGCTTGCTGCTGATCAAATGGTCGCTCGTATTTGAACGCATCTGGTATATCAATACGACTCACAAACAAAATGTGAAAAACACGCTTGCCGAGTGGAACGCTCGTGCAGACAAGCAATCATGGAGCGCTCACCAAATACGCACCATGATGATTTCCAAGATTTCACTCGATGTAAAAAACACCATGCCAATCATTGAGGTACTGGTAACTATTTGTCCGCTACTTGGATTGATAGGAACTGTAACGGGAATGATTGAGGTGTTCTTTGTTATGTCATTCACCGGTGGTGGTGATGCGAAATCGATGGCAGGCGGTGTATCAAAAGCGACTATTCCTACAATGGCCGGAATGGTAGGTGCTATCTCAGGCATCTTCGCTTTTAACTATCTCAAAGGCACGATCGATAGAGATTTAGAATTGTTGGAAGATCACCTTCCAATCAATCAATAACATAAATAAAAGTACGCAATACAGGTTAGCGCACTATGAAATCAGGTTTAATGAGGAAGAAAGACCAGGAAGAAGCAGGTGAGATTGATCTCACCCCTATGCTCGATGTGGTTTTTATTCTTCTCATTTTCTTTATCGTAACGTCAGTATTTGTCACTGAGGCAGGTATTGAAGTTACTCGACCAGAAGCATCAACAGCTGGTGATACATCTGGTGACCTCATTCTAATTGCTGTTGGTCCAGGTGGAGATATCTGGATCGATGGTGATCAGATTGATCCTCGTTTTATCCGTTCTCGATTTGAATTGCGTTTGGCAGATGCGCCTAACTCGGCGGTTATTATTCAGGCAGATGCTAATGCGAATAACGAACAGGTAATGCTAATTCTCGATGCGGCGAGAGAAGCTAACATTGAAGACGTTAGAATTTCTGCGGAGGCTTAGAACATGATATTTATCCGATGGGCAATTTCCATGGGCATGGCCGTAGTTATCACACTAGGTCTGTTCTATTTCATGCAAGCATTGATCGCTACAGGTGAGCGCTTTGATGAACGAGTAAACGTCGTACGTATTGTTGATGCAACAATGCCTGAGATTGAACTCGAAGTAATTGAAGAAATCGACCGCCCTGAAATGATCGAGGAAGTACAACAGGACGTTCAAGAAACACCCGATCGTCAAGTAAACCTCGATGCAGGTCCTGCACTAAACATTGAGCGTCAGTCGGTCGAACTAGATACCGGCCTGGACATTAGTAACGCAGCTATCTCAGCTACCGATGGCGACTATTTGCCACTGGTAGCGATTGCGCCTCAATACCCGCCTCGCGCAGCTGAACGCGGCATTGAGGGATGGTGCCTTGTGTCATTTACTGTAAATGGCAATGGCGACGTCATCGAAGACACCATTCAAGTAGTGGATGCTGAACCACCCAATATATTCAACCGTTCATCAGAACGCGCAGCTCGACGTTTTAAGTTTCAGCCGCGCGTAGTTGATGGTGTCGGGGTTGATGTACCGGGCGTACAGTATCTGTTCCGTTATCAACTGGAAGAATAAGTTAGAGGTCGCATAGCAGATGAAAGTATTAAACAAACTATCGCTCTCTTTCCTCATTAGCGTTTTGCTCGTACCTGCATTGCCTGCGCAATTGGTATTGGCGGGTGAAGAGCAGCGGGCTCCACCAGAAGCACGCACCGCTGGCACCCTGAGTGAACGCGTAATGCGGGCAATTTCTGAAATTCAGGAACTGATGTCACCGGAAGACGGTGGTGAACCTGATTATGCGAGAGCCAAGCAAGAGCTTGATGACCTGCGGGAAAGCCGTTGGGAACGCATGAATGATTTCGAGAAATCTACTACCTTGGCGTTCTACACAAACTACTACCTGGGTTTGGAAGACTATCCAGGTGCGTTATTGATCTTCGAAGAGATGCTGACTATCGAAGAGCTACGACTCGATCAGCGCTTGCGTACTCTAAGAACGCTTGGCCAACTTTACATGGCAGAAGAACGTTGGGATGAGTCCATCGAAAGTTACAATACCTGGAGAGACCTTTCGGAAGTTGAAGATCCAACAGTTTTTAAAGGGCTTTCATACGGGTACTACCAGACAGATCGATTCGCCCAGGCTTTGCCTTATTGGATCGATTATATGCAACTAGCTATTTCTCAAGGCGAAGAGCTGGGTCGAGATGACTATCAATATCTATCAGGTGTGTATTTCTCACTGGAAGATTATGAAAGTTTACTCGATCTCACCAAGACTATGATCGTGAAGTTCAATGAACCTTCTGACTGGCTAAACCTCAATGCGGTGTATGCAAGTCTGGACAACGATGAACGACGCATCCAGGCCCTGAATATGGCTTATCTCATGGGTCATGTAGAGGATGAAGCGTACTATCTCAATCTTGGCCAATCTTTGGCCGGCCTGGAGATTCCTCTGACCGGTGCGAAAATTGTCGAAGAAGGGCTAGCGCAAGGTGTCGTCGAAGCAACTTTGGATAATCTTCAGATCAATACGCAGATGCATATGATCGCGACTACCTTTGCTGATGGTCTAGATGTTGCGCTGAGAGTTGCCGAACTAGACGAAACCGGCGATGGTTGGGACACAGTAGGCTACATGCACTACATGCTGGCCGACTATGAGGAATCAGTGGAAGCGTTTGAAAAAGCCGTAGATAAGGGCAATCTGAGCGATCGCGCTTCTACACTATTGTTCCTTTCACGCGCCCTGTACGAACTGGATGAGTTTGAAGCCGCTCGCTCTGCTGCTAGACAAGCAGCTGACGCTGCCGATAGTGATAGCAGCCGTAATGCTGCGTCAAACTATCTCACGTTGATTGATAGTACTGAGCAACGCTACAACATCATTGAGCAGCGCAAAGCGGATGCCATTGATTTCTACGAGCCTTATCCTTCTCTAATCGATTAAGCGCTTGTCTTAGCTTGAAATTCGGGCCGTAGGCCCCATCTAAAACCCGGTCATCGGCAGATGATCGGGTTTTTTTGTACCTAGAGATATTGAACAGGCAAGACAAGAGGCAGGAAATGACCACTGAGACGCAAACTGAGACCAGAGGTTTTGAAACCGAAGCGAAGCAATTGCTTCATTTGATGATTCATTCGCTGTACAGCAATAAAGAGATATTCCTCCGAGAACTAATTTCCAACGCATCTGACGCGGCGGACAAATTGCGCTTTGCTGCTCTGGAGAAACCAGAGCTATACGAAGACGATCCAGAAGTTAAGGTTCAGATTGATTTTGATACCGATAACAACACCATCACTATTTCCGATAATGGCATTGGCATGTCTCGAGACGAGGTGGTGACAAATCTGGGTACTATTGCCAAATCAGGTACTGCACAGTTTCTAGAAGCCTTAACTGGCGATCAACAAAAAGACTCACAATTGATCGGACAGTTTGGTGTGGGGTTCTACTCTGCGTTTATTGTGGCGGACGAAGTAGAGGTACTAACCCGCCGGGCAGGGGAAGCAACCGATTCTGCCAGTCTTTGGACATCAAAAGGTGAATCTGAATACACCATTGCCCCTGCGGAGAAAGCTGGCAGAGGCACGTCTGTGACTCTGCGATTAAAAGCAGACGAGAAAGAGTTTGCCGAAGCCTTTCGTTTACGAAGCATAGTGAAACGCTACGCCGATCACCTTTCTATTCCTGTAATGATGGAAGAGCAAGACTTCGGTTCTACCGATGACGGTGAAGATGCTAGCGAAAAAGAATCTGAAGAAAAGAAATATGAAGCAGTAAATGCAGCGAAGGCATTATGGACTCGTTCACGATCTGAAATCGAAGAGGACGAGTACAAAGAATTTTATAAGCATATTAGTCACGACTTTGAAGACCCAGCCGAATGGAGTCACAACAAAGTTGAAGGCAAGTTGGAATACACCAGTTTACTGTATGTTCCGACTAGAGCGCCTTATGACTTATGGAATCGCGATGCCGCCCGTGGGCTCAAACTGTATGTACAGCGTGTGTTCATCATGGATGATGCAGAACAATTCCTTCCTCTTTATTTGCGTTTTATGAAGGGAGTGGTCGATAGCAATGACATTTCCTTAAATGTATCCCGTGAAATATTACAGAAGGACCCTGCAGTCGACTCAATGCGAAGCGCATTGACTAAACGCGCGCTGGATATGTTGGAGAAACTGCGCAAAAAGGATAAAGAAAAATACAACGCCTTCTGGGAGCAATTTGGTCAAGTCCTGAAAGAAGGACCTGCAGAGGACTTTACCAACAAAGAGAAAGTCGCAAAGTTATTACAGTTCACTACCACTCATTCGGAAAGTGATGCTCAAGATCAAACACTGGGTGAATACATCGAAAGGATGAAAGAAGACCAG
This sequence comes from uncultured Pseudohongiella sp., assembly GCA_965262465.1. Classification (GTDB taxonomy): domain Bacteria; phylum Pseudomonadota; class Gammaproteobacteria; order Pseudomonadales; family Pseudohongiellaceae; genus UBA9145. Next base: position 1,614,423 of record OZ253535.1, read on the forward strand.
GATAAGATTTACTACCTGGTAGCTGAATCATTGCAAGCGGCGAAGAATAGTCCTCACTTAGAAATTTTCAAGAAGAAAGGCATCGAAGTCGTCCTGATGGCTGATCGCATTGATGAATGGTTAATGGGTCATCTGACTGAATTTGATGGCAAACAGTTTCAGGATATTTCCCGTGGTCAGCTTGATCTTGGCAAGCTGGAAGATGAGGAAGATAAAGAACAACAGGAAGAGGCAGAAAAAGCACTAGGAGGCCTCACCGAACGCATTAAAGAATCCTTGGGCGATAAGGTGAACGAGGTTAGGTTAACTCATCGTCTTACTGATTCCCCGGCATGTTTGGCAATCGATGAGCATGCAATGGGAGCGCAAATGAGAAAAATCATGGAGGCGTCAGGCCAGGCAGTGCCTGAATCCAAACCAAATTTCGAAATCAATCCATCGCATCCCCTAATTGTGCGACTGGATACTGAGCAAGACGAAGAGCGGTTTGCCGACCTGATTGAAATTCTTTTTGCACAAGCAAGCCTGGCCGAAGGTGGGCAGCTTGAAAATCCAGGGGAGTTTTCCAGTCGATTAAATAAGGTGCTGTTGCAATTGAGCTAAGGCTCAACTGAGAGTATTAGCAGTTTGAACACCGGGCCTTGCTCGTGCTCGGTGTTTCTCCTACATGCGCTCCAGGGTCTCAATTCCCAACAGGTTCAGACCCTGGCGCAATGTTTCAGCGGTCAATTCAGCTAGCGCCAAGCGAGATGAGCGTACTGACCCTTCAGCCTTGAGAATAGGGCAGGCTTCATAAAACTTCATAAATAAGCCTGCAAGCTCATAGAGGTAGTTGCACAGTTGATTGGGATAACATTCCTGTGCCACGGCGGCGACAATTTCAGGAAATTGATTTGCTTTCAAAAGCAGTATTCGCTCTTCATCCGCTTCAACACTAGTAATCACATGAGACGAAGGGTCTTCAGCCTTTCGGAGCACGCTTCGGATCCGTGCAAAGGCATAGAGCATATAGGGTGCAGTATTGCCTTCAAATGCCAACATAGTATCCCAGTCGAAAACATAATCACTGGTTCGATTCTTCGATAAATCGGCGTACTTGACCGCACCTATACCCACATGGTGAGCGACTGTTTCTTTTTCTTCGTTGGATAAATCTGGATTTTTCTCACTGACCAATGCATATGCACGCTTCACTGCCTCGTCCAAAAGCTCTACTAGTTTTACAATACCGCCGGAACGGGTCTTAAACGGTTTGCCGTCTTTCCCCATAATCGTTCCATACGCGACATGTTCCAGTGATAAGCTGCTGTCTGTAAATCCGGCTTTGTTTGCTACGGCAAATACCTGTTGGAAGTGAAGTGACTGTCGTGCGTCTACTACATAGAGAGAGCGGTTAATGCTCTCCTTCATTCGGAGTCTGATTGCCGCTAAATCAGTAGTGGAATAAAGGAATCCTCCATCGGATTTTTGCACGATCAATGGCAACAGTTCACCATCCTTACCTTTGAATTCATCTAAAAAGACACACCTGGCGCCATCGGATTCGGTAAGCAGGCCTTTTGTTTGTAGGTCATCAATGACAACAGGAAGATCATCGTTGTATCGGCTTTCTGCATCCAGGTCTGCGCGCGTTAGCGTTACGCCGAGCTTTTCATAAATTGCCTCACAGTGTTTCAAAGATTCATCAATGAATCGCTCCCATGCGGATACATATTCAGGTTCGCCACTTTGCAACTTAACCACACTTTGACGGGCGCGAGTTGCAAATTCTTCGTCGTTGTCAAAGCGCTCCTTCGCGTCACGGTAAAACACTTCAAGGTCAGCGAGTTGGTTTGCATCCTCATCCCCGGCGACATCGCTCTCATTGAGATGGGCGATTAACATGCCGAACTGGGTTCCCCAGTCACCAACATGGTTTTGTCGCATGACTGAATGTCCTAGTTTTTCTAGAACACGCACCAAACAGTCGCCGATGATCGTGCCTCTGAGATGTCCGACGTGCATTTCCTTTGCTAAATTAGGTGAAGAATAGTCGACTGCAACTCGTTGTGGAGATTGTGTGGTCTCGATGAAAGATGCCGGTTTTTCCAGCACCGAGTTGGCGCAATTGAGTAAATACTCATCGGCAAAGTGAATGTTAATAAACCCTGGCCCTGCGATTTCAAGTTTGCCAATAAAGTCCGGTTGATTCTGTTGAATAGCCCCGACAACTTCTTGCGCGACATCTCGTGGATTGCGTTTGAGTTGTTTAGCGACAGCCATGACTCCATTCACCTGATAGTCACCAAATTCTGGCTTAGATGCAGTCACTACATTCGGATTACAGTCTGCTACTCCAGTTATTGTCGCCATTGTTTGTTGGAATAACGAATTTAGGCTTTGCTTCAGTGATTGCATGTTCAGGCGGTTCTGGGGTCAAAAAAGGGGAGGATTTTACACTATTCCGTCGACTCCAAGTCAGACTCCTTGAGGGTATTTTGCGACTGACACAAAAATTAGGATTAAGGGCGGGCAGAGGAGGATGTATCAGTTAAAATGCGCCTCTTTCACAACCCCTTACTAATATTCTCTTTATTCCTTTGTCTGAGTCTCATCAACAAGTTCAGCAGGTTCGAATTGAACAGGTAAATGACGGCCAGAGGGTCGATAATTTCCTATTCCGTTTGCTAAAAGGGGTGCCTCGCTCACGGGTATATCGCTTCATACGACGTGGGGAAGTGAGAATAAACAAGAAGCGCTGCAAGCCCGAGACCAAGCTCAGCAAAGGCGATGTAGTCAGAATCCCGCCATTTGAGCTTCCTGATAGCTCTCCAATCCCTGTGCCGGGCAGGAGTCTGATAGCGCTCCTGGAATCCAGCGTGCTGCATGAAGACGACTACCTGCTAGTCCTCAACAAACCAGCCGGAATCGCCGTGCATGGCGGATCCGGGATTCGACTGGGGTTGATAGAAGCTATACGCCAGATTCGTCCAGAATGGCGGGATATTGAGCTTGCTCACCGCCTTGATCGGGACACCTCGGGGTGCATCGTTTTGTGTAAAAATCTGAGTTATTTAAAAGAATTACAAAAACAACTTAAGGTTAAAACTGTAGAAAAAGACTATTTGGCACTGGTGTTTGGGGCATGGCCAAAATCCCGGGTTGAAATAGCAGCCCCACTGATTAAAAACCATCTAAGTTCGGGCGAGCGCGTAGTTAGAGTGGAAGCTGAAGGCAAGGCCGCCACCACGAATTTCAAGATAGTAGAGCCATTTGAAGGCGCTACTCTGGTCCAGGCCTCTCCGCTGACTGGCCGTACCCATCAAATACGGGTGCATTGCCAACATGCGGGCCATTCAATTGTTGGGGATCAGAAATACCGGGCTGGAGAAAAGGGGTCTACGGAGCGTCTACAGCGCTATAAACAGCTCTGTCTACATGCCGCCCGTATCGCTTTTATCGACCCGGTGAGCAATCGAGAGCTAGAGGTGTCTGCTGAGCTCGATCAGCGATTTGCCGATCTGCTTGATGAGTTGCGTTAACTGTAATAAAAACAGAGAGTTAAGAACATATCCTAAGGCTTGATAAGAGAAATATTCGCTTTGACAGCGAGCCCCCTTACCCCTAGAATTGCGCGCCTATGTCAGGGGGCCTAATTCCAGCATATGTCGACGTTCGAAAGGCGTTTCAACAGGAGCTGGAAGTTACTGGCTCAGTTGAAATCGAGCGATTACCCCGGGTTCGGGAAGCCGCCGCCAGTGACAAGGTCCAAATAGCCATAAGGCTAAGATTCGCTACCGATAGATCTGGGCAGAAACAGATTGAAGGTGAATTGACTGGTTCATTGGAGATGACTTGTCAGCGCTGCTTAGCACCAGCAGAAGTAAAGCTGCAGGAATCGATTAAGCTCGCACTGTTAGTTTCAGAAGATCAGATTAACGGCCTAGATCCTGAATGGGATCCATGGATTTGCATCGAGCCGAAACTGGAACTGGCAGATTTAGTGGAAGAGCAAATGATGTTGGCACTGCCAATCGTTCATTTGCATGAAGATCGATCATGTATCCAAAATTTAGGATATGTACGAGAGGACGATGAGGAAATCTCCCAGTCGGCCGAAAAGGAAACCGACAATCCTTTTTCGATTCTTCAACAATTGAAAGAAGACACAACGAATAACTCATAGCTACATATGCGGAGAATGAAATCATCTCTGCCACGAACAAAGTATTTGGAGAACCACCATGGCTGTTCAAAAGAGCAAGGTCACACGATCAAAGCGAGACATGCGCCGAACTCACGATTCCTTAACTGGCGCCACGCTTTCAACTGACAAAACTACCGGTGAGGTACATCGCCGTCATCATGTGACAGCGGATGGCTTCTATAAAGGTAAGAAAGTAGTGGACCGCGGCGACGACTAATTTTGAACGCCCCTAAACGCATCGCCATCGATGCGATGGGTGGTGACGGAGGAGTGGACGTCACTGTCCCAGCGTGCCTCCAGGCCTTGCAACACAATTCTGATCTACACCTCTTGTTAGTTGGTGATGAACACCGCATGCAACCATTGCTGCATGGGGCACCTATAGAGCTGCGCGATCGTTTTACCGTTGTTCATACCGATGAGTCCATTGCAGACGACGATAAACCTGGCAACGTACTCCGTTCTGGTCGGCAAACATCGATGTTTAAGGCCACAGAAATCGTTAAGCAAGAACAAGCGCAAGCGATGGTGAGTGCCGGTAATACTGGCGCACTACTTATGATCGGACGCCACTTGTTGAAGACGCTACCAGGGATACAAAAACCCGCCATAGTAGCTACGCTTCCTGGCGCTACCAGGCAAACGTTTTTATTGGATGTAGGCGCAAACCCTGAGTGCGATAGCCGACAGTTATTTGAGTTCGCGGTGATGGGATCAGTCTTGGCAGAATCCTTGTCGGGCGGACAAGTCAGCGTTGGTTTGCTGAATATTGGGGCAGAGCACTACAAAGGTACTCATGAAGTGCAACAAGCCGCCAGAACAATGACCGCTTGCTCTGAACTGAATTACATCGGGTTCATCGAAGCGAACGAATTGTTTGCCGGTGCAGCTGATGTCGTAGTGTGTGACGGGTTTGTGGGTAATGTCACGATCAAATCCAGTGCCGGTGTGGCCAATGTCGTCAATGACTTGATTTCCTCGCAAATGGCCGACAGCTTGCTGACTCGCTTGTCCGGATACTCGTCTACATCGATGTTAAGCAGGCTTTCAGCGCAAATTAATCCGCAGCGATTTAATGGTGCTAGTTTGTTGGGACTTCAGGGCAGTGTTGTTAAGAGTCACGGTAATGCAACCAGTGAAGGATTCTTTTACGCAATTCAGCAGGCAATTCGGGAAATTGAGAATTCAGTACCGCAATTGATTGCCGATAAGGTAGCTGCCATTATGCATTCGAATGCAGAATTGGCGGCTGGTTAAACCATCACAACTTAAATAACTTTTTCAAACAGACTCATCAAGCATGCATAAATTTGGTTTTGTATTTCCTGGGCAAGGTTCGCAGAAGCTTGGAATGCTGTCAGAGCTAGCGGGCGCCAACCCTATAATAGAAGAGACTTTTGCAGAGGCTTCACAAGTATTGGGTGAAGACTTGTGGGAAATTTGCCAGCACGATGGCGCTAACAATCTAGATAGAACCGATATAACTCAACCTGCCTTACTTGCATCTTCTATTGCCATCTTTCGACTCTGGCAGCAAAAAGGTGGCGCACAACCGACAATTCTGGCTGGCCATAGCCTGGGTGAATATTCTGCTCTGGTTTGTGCAGAAGCCATGCAGTTTGGTGACGCCATATCTGTCGTTAATCAACGAGGCAAGTTCATGCAAGCCGCGGTAACCGAAGGCACTGGCATGATGGCGGCAATCGTGGGTTTGGAAAACTATCAGATAAATGAGATATGTGACGAGGCAGAAGAGGTCGGTGCAGTTTCTGCTGCTAATTTTAATTCACCTGGCCAAACTGTAATTGCGGGTGAGAAAGCCGCGGTCGAAAAAGCCATCGAGCTGTGTAAAGAAGCTGGTGCAAAACGAGCGTTGCCACTAAAAGTTAGTGTGCCTTCCCACTGTGCTTTGATGCGACCAGCTGCAGAAGAATTGCAATCAGTGCTGGAAGGTATTGAGGTTGCGGCACCTACCATTCCTGTTGTGCAGAATGTTAACGCTGAAATCGCCACTGATCCTGAAGCCATCCGAGCCAATCTAGTTAAGCAACTGTATGCACCGGTGTTATGGGTAGACTGTGTGCAGGTTATCGCTAAAGCCGGAGTGACTCACCTTATTGAATGTGGCCCAGGTAAGGTGCTTTGTGGACTGATCAAGCGAATTGATTCAGAGCTCGTGTGTTTTGGTAGCGAAGATGTCGCATCACTTGATAGTGCTCTGGCGGAAGTATCTGCTTAAAGTATTAGCAAATAGAAGCGCCAGGTAGCTTTTTTAAAAAAACAAATTGAATAGTTAAGGAAGGGTAATGAACGAAGAAGTATCCATAGCACTGGTTACCGGTGCCAGCCGAGGGATTGGTCGTTCAATAGCTGAAGAGTTAGGCAAGCAAGGTCTGGTCATTATTGGGACCGCAACTTCAGAGCAGGGCGCCGAGTCCATTTCAAGCTATTTGCAGGAAGCTGGTATTACCGGTAAAGGCATGGTGGCTGATGTTGGTAATGATGAATCAGTCGCGGCACTCATGGAAAGTATTTCCTCTGAGTTCGGAACACCCACTGTGTTGATCAACAACGCTGGTATAACTCGCGATAATTTGTTGATGCGCATGAAACCCGATGAGTGGGAATCAGTGCTAAATACTAACCTCACTTCTATGTATCGAGTGTGTAAAGCATGCGTAAAAGGTATGACTAAAGCTCGTACCGGTCGAATTATAAATATCAGTTCAGTAGTAGGATCATCGGGTAACGCAGGGCAAACAAACTACTGCGCATCGAAAGCAGGCATCGAAGGATTTACTCGCTCGCTGGCAAAAGAGATTGGATCCAGAGGAATAACAGTCAATGCAGTAGCCCCCGGTTTTATCGATACAGATATGACTCGAGAGCTGCCAGAGGCGCAAGCCGAAGCATTGTTAACCCAAATTCCACTAGGTCGTTTAGGACAGCCACAAGAGATAGCTGCCGTCGTCGCATTTCTGGCCTCAGATAGCGGCGCATATATTACCGGTGAAACAGTTCATGTGAACGGTGGAATGTTTATGAGCTAACAGTCGAGCGACTGTATTCACGCCTTCCTTGCTGCTACAAATTGATCAATTTTTGCACAGCTCGGAAAAGTGAATTTAAACATTACAACGTCAGTAAATAGAGGTAAAATCGCGTCTCTGCTTTATACGGTTAGATGGATATTTGTTAACCGTGACAGAGAGGCTAGTAAATAAAGCCTTAAGAAACAAAAAGTTAGGAGCTAAAGAGAGATATGAGTAGCATTGAAGAGCGCGTTAAGAAGATTGTCTGCGAACAACTTGGCGTTAAGGAAGACGAAGTAAAGCCTTCTGCATCTTTCGTCGAGGATTTAGGCGCTGATTCACTAGATACCGTCGAATTGGTAATGGCTCTGGAAGAAGAATTCGAGACTGAAATTCCAGACGAAGAAGCCGAAAAAATTACCACTGTCCAACTCGCTATTGATTACATCAACGAGCACCTGTAATCCCGATTTAAATGACTTTTAGCAAAGCTACTCTGGAAATTTCTGGAGTAGCTTTTGTTTATTGGGAGTTTGTTAATCAGGAGTCTGAGCTGTGAATGGTCGAAGAGTTGTTGTTACTGGATTAGGTTTATTAACCCCATTGGGTAACGACGTCACTACGTCTTGGCAAAACATATGTCAGGGCAAAAGTGGAATCACTGAAATTACAAGTTTTGATGTCAGCGAATTTTCAACTCGCTTTGGTGGGTCGCTGCAAGACTTTGAGTGTGATCTCTATTTAGAGCCCAAAGAAGCGCGACGCATGGATACGTTCATGCATTATGGAATCGCTGCTGGCGTTCAAGCTTTCAACGATTCTGGCATTGCCGATTCCGGATTCGATGCTGATCGCTTTGGTGTGGCTGTTGGTTCAGGCATTGGTGGAATTGCATCGATAGAAAACACTACGTTGCAAATTCGAGACAATGGCAACCGCAAGGTATCCCCATTTTTCGTTCCCGGTTCGATCATCAATATGATCTCCGGAAACTTATCTATTCGATTTGGGCTTAAAGGCCCGAACATCGCTGTCGTTACCGCATGTACTACCGGTACTCACAATATTGGTTTGGCAGCAAATATGATCACCAATAATCAAGCGGATGTAATGCTGGTTGGTGGTGCCGAGATGGCTACAACCCCGGTTGGATTAGGTGGTTTCTGTGCAGCTCGAGCGCTATCCACTCGAAATGATGATCCACAATTGGCAAGCCGCCCTTGGGACAAAGACCGCGATGGATTCGTCCTGAGTGATGGCGCTGGTGTCATGGTGATTGAAGAAGAAGAGCATGCAAAGAAGCGTGGTGCCAAGATATATGCTTACCTGGATGGGTTTGGCATGAGCGGTGACGCCTATCATGTGACTTCTCCATCTCCAGGTGGCGAAGGGGCTGCCCGTTGCATGCAGAACGCACTTGATAGTGCGGGTATGAATGCATCAGACGTGAATTACATTAATGCCCACGGCACATCTACACTGGCTGGTGACGTCGCAGAGAGCAATGCCATCAAATCTGTTTTCGGAAATCATGCCCATGAGCTGTGTGTGAGCTCCAGTAAATCAATGATCGGTCACTTGTTGGGTGCAGCCGGTGCGGCAGAAGCGATTATTTCGGTTATGGCATTGCACGATCAAATTATCCCACCGACTATTAATCTCGATAATGTTGATGAAGAGTGTGACCTTGATTATGTGCCACACACCGCCAGAGAGCAGTCGGTTGAAGCTGTACTGACTAATTCATTCGGGTTTGGTGGTACGAACGGTAGCTTAATCTTTACTCGCTACAGTTAGTCGAGTTAGTCGCTATTCATCAAACTCAATCTCAGCACGATGGTTGGACAAGATAAGTTCGCGGTCGTGCTAAACTGAATTTGAATTAACTAGTCGACATAGAGTCTCTGTTTTTTGGTAATGGAGAACACAAGCTTACCCAATACCTCGCGTCAAAGTGGCATCGTTCTCTTCATTGTGGGCGCGATCTTCATTCTCACTGTTCTATTCTTATTCGTCAGAAGTATTTACTTCCGACCCCTGGAAAATCTTGCTCAGCCAACACGCATCACTGTCGAGCCAGGAAGTTCTTTTGCCAGCATCTTGGCTAGCTTGGAAGATTCCGCTGTAGTTACGAACCCGCAAGTATTGCGTCTAATGGCTCGAGTAACTGGTGCTGCCGCTTCCATTCAGGCTGGGGAATATGAGCTACAACCAGGCATAAGCAGCGCCGGCTTACTGGCGCTGTTGGTCGAAGGAAATACTGTCCAATATCGAGTGACATTGATCGAAGGCTGGAATCTGCAGCAAGTATTGGATGCATTAAGTCGGGAAGAGTCGGTTGAACAAACTCTGTTTGATGTCACTTCTTCTGAACTAGCCCAATTGCTCGGCACTGATTATTCAAGCGCCGAAGGACTGATACATCCTGAAACTTACTTTTATAGTCGCGGCACATCTGACATCGATATCCTTCGTCGGGCCAGGAATCGCCAGCAAGAAATCTTGGATGATGCCTGGGAGAACCGGCTAGGCGCGTTGCCATATGATGACCCCTATGATGCATTGATCATGGCTTCCATAATCGAAAAGGAGTCTGGAGTAAGCAGTGAAAAAGGGCACATTGCTGGAGTGTTTGTTAGACGGCTGGAGCAGGGAATGCGACTACAATCTGATCCTACTATTATTTACGGTCTTGGTGATCGTTATACTGGAGACATCACCCGCGAACATATAAGAGAAGAAACCGCATACAATACGTATCGAATTAATGGCTTGCCCCCAACACCGATCGCCATGGCGGGTACCGACTCACTATTGGCTAGTTTAAACCCAATTGAAAGTGACTATTTATACTTCGTGGCGGATGGCAGTGGAGGTCACCAATTCTCTGCTACATTGGAAGAACATAACGCTGCGGTTGATCTTTATCAGCGATCATTAACAGAAGAGCTCAGTAACTAAGCCTAACTATGCGCGGAAAATTTATTACAGTCGAAGGCGGAGAGGGTGTCGGTAAAAGTACAAACATCGATGTCATCAGATCTTTCCTCGAAGATCATAATATCCCTTTTATCCAAACCAGAGAGCCGGGCGGCACTCCAGTTGCTGAGAAAATTCGGCAACTTCTACTCGATAATCATTCAGAACCCGTCGACTCAACGGCTGAGCTGCTTTTAATGTTCGCCGCGCGATCCCAACACCTCAAAACTCTCATTGAGCCGGCATTGGAAAAGGGTACTTGGGTGCTTTGTGATCGATTTACCGACGCTACTTATGCCTATCAGGGCGCCGGTAGGCAACTTGGTTCAGAGCTCATTGGGCGATTGGAAGATATCGTTCAGGGCTCTTTGCGCCCAGATCTGACTGTAATCTTGGATCTGGATCCCAAGGTCGGATTGCAGCGGGCAAGCGAACGGGGAGATTTGGATCGCATCGAGCAAGAGCAAGTGGAATTCTTTAACGCAGTTCGCGCCTGTTATTTGTCTATTGCCGAGAATAATCCAGAACGTTGCGTTGTAATTGATGCATCGGCAGAACGAGCGCAAGTGAAGTCTGATTTGTTGTCTGCGCTCGATGCGTGGGTAGATAGAAATAGCTAATGCTGGATTTAGAATTAGCCAATCAGATTCCTCTACCGTGGCAAACTACTCAATGGCGAAGATTGCGTCTGCAATTGAATGACAATCAACTAGCCCATGGGTATATGTTTTCAGGTCCGGCTGGACTTGGAAAAGCTGCTTTCGCTAAACAATTTGCAAGACTGATCTTGTGTACCACGGAAGATAGCAAGCAGGCTTGCGGTTCATGTAAAAACTGCTTGTTAGGAAAGCAGGGTGAACATCCTGATATTGTCACCATAAAACCAGAAGAGGGTGCTCGCGATATCAAGATTGATCAAATTCGAGCACTGGCAAATTTCTTAGCCAAGACCAGTCATGCGGGTGGGGCGAAGATTGCGCTAATTGACCATGCCCATCAAATGAACAATAGTGCTGCTAATGCATTGCTGAAAACTTTAGAAGAACCTACTCCTGGTTCATTCCTGTTTTTAATCACCGACTCCCCTGGGAGTTTATCCGCCACAATCCGTAGTCGCTGCCAAAAACTCCAATTTCAATCTCCTGATTTCGATCAGGCTAGTGAATGGCTCGACCAAGCACTGGACGACGAATATGACAGCGTCAAACTATTGGCTGCTACTAACAATCGTCCGCTGCTTGCGTTGGAACTCGCAGGCAATGGCAATCTAAATGCCCGGGATGAATTCATAATGAATTTTTGTCAGGTTAAACAGCTTCAACAGCCATTGCAGGAACTCGTGACGAAGGCATCAAAATTAGGGGAAGCCACCGCAATCGAGTGTATGTTGGAAACGGCATCTGCCATGGTGAAAGCATTACTTAAGACTAATTCAGATGAATCGAAGAAGGGTGCGGATTCGTCCTCTAGTGATGATTCAATGATTCACCCTGCTGTTAGCGAGCTGACATCGAAACTCGCGTCAGGCGATAAAGCGAAGGCAGACTTACAGCTGCTGTCTGATTTTCATCGAGATTCATTAGATTCTTGGATGCAGCTACAAAGTAGTACCAATCCTAATCCTCAGCTCATACTGGAATCCCTACTTTGGCAATGGAAAAACCTGCCATTGAGTGCAGGATAAGCTCTGCTGCAATCTAAATAGGGTTGGTTTAGATCGACTGCCACAAATCTTTTGTGATGTGTTCTGCAATCGCCAAACTCGATGTTAAACCTGGAGATTCGATTCCAAATAATTGGATCAAGTTATCGATCCTGTGCTGCGCGCTGGTTTGAATTACAAAGTCTGACGCGGTTTCACCCTGTGCACTCAATTTTGGTCGAATGCCGGAGTATGCTGGTTGCAAATGCTCCGCACTAACAGTTGGAAAATAGGAGCGAATCGCGTTCGCGAAACGTTCTTTTTTACTGACATCAATGTCGTAATTCACTTCTTGTACATATTCCGTATCCGGTCCAAAACGTAGTTGTCCAGATAGATCTTGCGTGCTGTGAATCCCTAATCCTGTAGTGTTTTTTTCTGGTAAGGGGTAAATCAAATGATTAAAGGGATTTTTCTTACTGTAGGTAAAGTAATCGCCTTTACAGAGATGTAGAGCTGGAATAATTGAGGGATCTATACCAGGAATTTTTTCAGCTAAAGCCTGAGCGGAAAGGCCAGCGCAGTTAATCAAGATTTCACTTCTAAATGAATATGTTTCTTCTTTGGTTTTTCCGGTGATGGTAGTGTCAAACTGAAAACCAGAACCGTTATGGTCGATAGCATTTACCTTGGTATAAGGTGCGAATAAAACACCTCTACTGGTTGCTAGCTGATACAAGCTCTGCATATAACTATGACTATCGATGATGCCTGTCGACGGTGAATAGAGTGCATGCGTTGCGCTCACAGCTGGTTCTTCACTCCGCAATTTACTGCCTTCCCAATACTGTAAATCATTCACACCATTGTTGGCGGCAGCTTGTTGTAGAGCTTCGAGGCTAGCCATTTCTTCTTCTGACGCGACAATGCACTTGCCAATTTTTTTGAAAGGGACATTGAATGATTCGCAATGTTCATACAGTAACTCTCGACCCCGAACACAAAACTTGGCTTTCAAACTGTTGCTTGGGTAGTAGATTCCAGCGTGAATCACTTCGCTATGGCGACTAGAAATGTGTTGTCCGAATGCAGACTCCTGTTCGAGCAGCACGATTTTTTCTGGGTCAATGGATTTTGATTTACTGAGTTGCTCAGCAATCGCTAGACCGATTACACCTGCACCAACAATACAAACAGAAAACCTATCCATTAATAGTCTATCCGTTTGCCTGTGCTCGATGGATTTGGCGAAATGTTAGATTGATTCTAGGATTATCTAATCCTTTTACTTTGGGTAACTGATGCAACCAGTGCTGTTGTAGCTCTTTGCTCATTAACAGCACGCTGCCGTGAGGCAACTGCAATTTGGATTTTGGAATGGATGAGTCTGTCTTACATTTCAATTCGAAAATTCTTTCTGCACCTAAACTTACTGACGCAATACGCGGATGCAATCCAAGTTCTGGTTCATCATCAGCATGCCACGCAACACTATCGCTGCCATTTCTATAGAGATTAAGTAGAACGGAATTGAAGGTTAATCCGGTCAAGGTCTCCACTCTTTGTTTAATGACAATAACAGTGTCAGACCAAGGGACTGGTTCTAAGCGCATACCCGAATAGCCATACAGCGAACTCGCGTCTCCCATCCAACATTGGAGACGGGGAACCAGGCGTTCCTGTCCTGCAATCCACAAGGATTCCTGGCGCCAATCAGTGGTGTCGTGCAGTGTGTGGAAGAGGGAGTCTGCGTCTTCTAAAGAGAAGGCAGTGGGCCAAAGCCTTAAATTGGCATTGCCGAGGTCTAAGTCTTCGTACTGACTGTATTCATTGCTCTGATCAAAGAGCCCCGTTTGCATGGGAATAGTTTCGCCTGACAGTGGATCGCAATAGGTCTGCTGTCATGGCTAAGGCATAATGCCGCCTTGCAATTCAGCAACCGCATAAGGATACCGTAGATTGAGTGATTTTGATTATGACCTGTTTGTAATTGGAGCAGGTTCAGGGGGCGTTAGGGCCTGCCGTATAGCCGCGTCATTAGGAGCAAAAGTCGCTGTAGCGGAAGAACGCTACTTTGGGGGCACCTGCGTAAATGTAGGTTGCGTACCAAAGAAGCTGTTTAGCTACGCTGCACATTACAAGGATGACCTGGAAGATAGTCAGGGCTTCGGCTGGAGCTACCAGAATCTGTCCTTTGACTGGAAAGTTCTTAAAACTAATAAAGACAACGAAATCAAACGATTAAATGGAATATATAAATCAATACTTGATAATAACGAAGTGACTGTATTCCAGCAGCGTGCTCGAGTAGCTGGTCCTCATGCTGTCCAGATAGGAGATCAAACAGTAACAGCCCGCTTTATCTTGCTTGCGGTCGGCGGTTGGCCCTGGAAGCCGGATTATCCGGGCTCTGAATATGCAGTTTCGTCTAATGAGATCTTTGAGCTAGAGGAATTGCCAGCTGCAGTGACCGTAGTAGGTGGTGGCTACATCGCCGTTGAATTTGCCAGCATCTTCGCCCGTCTGGGCTGCGAAACCACACTGATCTATCGTGGCGATAAGTTATTGAGAGGCTTTGATGAAGACGTGAGAAGCTTCGTTTCAGCGCAAATTGGAGCCCATCTTGATCTAAAACTGGGTACTGATATATCCAGTATTACGAGCAATGACAAAGGCTTACGAGTTCAACTTACCAACGGAGATGAGATTTCTACTGGATTGGTGCTTTCAGCGACTGGTAGACGCCCTTTAACTTCCGATTTGGGCCTTGATTCGGTCTCTGTCGAGCTCAGTGATTCTGGTGCCATTGTCGTGAATGATGAATTTCAGACCTCTGAGCCCAGTATTTACGCGGTTGGCGACGTAATTGATCGAGTTGCACTGACGCCAGTGGCTTTGGCCGAGGGCCAATGGGTTGCCAGACGGCTATTTGGCGACCCAAAAACCACCGTGAGCTATGAAAATATCCCCACAGCCGTGTTTTGCCACCCAAATGTTGCGACCTGTGGGCTATCTGAAGAAGAAGCTGTGGCTAAGGGCCTTCAAATTCAGGTTTTCACGGCTACTGTGAAACAGCTAAAACATACCCTCAGCGGTCGTGATGAGCTAAGCCTGATCAAGATGATCGTCGATGAGCCTTCGGATCGAGTTGTAGGTGTACATCTGGTAGCTCCAGACGCTGGTGAATTGATGCAGGGCATTGCTGTAGCTATGCAAGCAGGAGCTACTAAAGCCCAGTTCGATAATACGATCGGTATTCATCCGACCTTAGCGGAAGAGATCGTCACCATGCGTGAGCCAAGAAAAGATCATAGTTCCTGAGAGGCGATATTTACGCATAGTTTAAATACAGATGTTAACTTACTGAAATAAAGCGATTTAGCTGAACCCCCATAGATTCAACAATGTCTCTTATTTCCGGTAATAAAGATTACCGGAAATAACAATGCAGATTACAAAGGGCAAGAAATCTGCTTTTGGGCAGGCAACCTACTACTGCATGTAAATAGTTTGCTGCGGGCTTATACGAGGCTCACGAGTCCATGGCGCTCCAGTAGCAGCAATTCGATCCCTCCTATACCGCACAGATGCATTGCCTTGCTCGTCTCCGCAGGTGGTCATAGTGACCTGCCTGCCTGGTCTTAGGCGCACGTCCCGGAGATAACGCTCGCAGATCACGTCAAACAGTTCAAAATTAACGGTATCGGACCAGCCATTAACGGCATACCAGGTAACAGGATTATGTATTTCCTGCTCTACAGTTTCGCAGCTACCTAGAGATAACATTAGTAGTACAGAAAATGGTTTTGAAAAATAATTACTCATTAATACAGATAGATATATTCCAAAATTGAAGTGGATTGTTATTACTAATAGTAAGTTTGAGTGCTAAACCCGCCGGAAAATCCACCTATCTGATGACGGAAAATTGCCTGTCAAAAATATCACAACGCGCCGCGCGAGCCGAGGAAGAATCGCTGAAAGCCCCATATTACGGGCTTTGTAGCCAATTTCGCTGTTCTCTTAGTGTTAGTTTACGAGTACTGGAGTAAACAACCCGCTCCCATTTATTTAAAGTTACAGCTCAAAAAACACTAATATCTGTATGATATTAATACTTTAATTACATATCTTTATTCCATTCGATAGTGCGCCCTCTCCTAGTCTCGGTACTTTACCCCGCGCACTCCTTCATCGACTGGCTTCTAATTACTTCAGACCCATGCATTGGGGTTGATCCCCGGCCCTCTGGCTGCGAATAGAGAGAAGCATGGACTTCTCAAGGGATTTACCAACCGGTATTCCGGAAAACGGAATGGTTAGAGCGCCATCCCTGTGGCTGTAACCCTTAAAGTCATAGCAATCTTGCCCGACTAGATTGATACATCTTGTGGTTTTGAGGCTTGCAAAAACTCCATTCTAATCATATATTTAGCTAATATTCATAATCAATTCATAAAATTAAAGCCGGAAGTTAATGTCGATTACTAAGTCCCCTGTTGCCTTCTTCGACACCCTGGAAGAGATGCCAAATCCTTTCAAGGAGCCGGTTAATTCGCTTGATCACTTGCTGACTGACCCACCAGAGGACGCGATTGTTGACTATCAACACGCTAGCGAGTTTATTTACAGCTACCGTGGCAGCCCAGATACCTTTAGCACCTACCGAAGAGAGATTGAGCACTTCCTGCACTGGTGTTGGATAGTTGCGAAAAAGTCACTAAAACATATTGTTAGGGAAGATATCGAAACCTATGTCGAGTTTATGCGCGAGCCGCCTAAGCCCTGGATCGGTGAGAAGAATGTCGCCCGCTATGTGCTAAAGGAAGGCCAGAGGATCCCGAATACGGACTGGCGACCTTATGTCAGCACAAGCCAGGAATACGTGCCCTCTCAGGCTGCCATTCAGTCGCTGTTTAGCGTGCTTAGCAGCTTCTTTAACTTCCTGATCCAGGAAAACCAACTCTCAGCAAATCCGGTGTCGCAAATGCGCCAGAAGAGCAAATTTCTGCGCAAACAGCAGTCTCAGGGCAAGATCAGGAGGCTTTCCCCGCTGCAGTGGGAATTCGTCATGGATGCAGCAGAAACCCTCGCCACAGAGCAGCCACAGGTGCATGAAAGGACCTTATTCATCATGAACGCCCTATTTGCCATGTATCTGCGGGTGTCTGAGCTGGTAGAAACCCCCCGCTGGCAACCGCAAATGGGTCATTTTCAGCTGGATCAGGAAGGAAACTGGTGGTTCACCACTGTTGGTAAAGGGAACAAAGAGCGTGAAATCTCTGTCAGCGACGCCATGTTGGCGGCATTGAAGCGTTACCGTGAGTCACGGGGCCTCTCAGCCCTCCCCAGCCCAGGTGAAGCTACGCCCCTGATTCACAAAGCCCGAGGTAAAGGCGGAATCACCAGCACCCGGCAAATTCGTGGCATTGTGCAGTCCTGTTTCGATGCTGCGGCGCGAAAGATGCAGTCTGAAGGGTTTGAGGAAGAAGCTGAGCGCCTTGGCGATGCAACCGTGCACTGGTTGCGGCATACAGGGATTTCAGAAGACGTGAAACATCGTCCGAGAGAACATGTCAGAGATGATGCAGGCCATGGTTCTAGTGCTATCACGGACCGATATATCGATGTGGAACGTGCCGAGCGTCATGCTAGTGCCAGACACAAGCAAATACGGTAGTTCCGAGGTCACCAGAAAGCCTTGGCAAGTTGCAGTTTATTACTTCTCAGAGTCCTGGAATTAGCTTAGTCTCTAGTTTCCTTTGGCTTGCCAATAGGTGTGACCCTTGGGTTCTCTAGGGACGCTGCACAGGGAACAAAGGAATTGTGAAAGTCCGATGGGTGCCTTCCTGTCGTATAGGTATTCAGACACAGCATTTAGTTAATGATTGACTAAATTGCGAACACACAGAGTTCTAGAGTGGAGCAATATGGGAATTAGGAATTCAATCGCGAGCTACAAACAAACACTTCAAGCTTGCGTAATCGCCGGAACCTTTGCTTTTTCGACAGTTGGATTAGCGCAAGACGAACCTTCTCAACTCAATACTGTTTTAGATATTGATGCTTTGTATCAGCCAGTTGTATCCCTCGAGGTGCACGGTGATACGGCGATTGAGTTATTGCGCGAGCTGCAAACCAAACACTATTCAGCCATCGAAATTGACGATGGATTCTCTTCTACTGTATTTGATAGCTATCTCGATGCGCTCGATGGTTCTCATTTGTATTTCCTCAAGTCAGACGTAGATGAGCTAAGCACTTTTCGCTATACCTTGGATGACTCTCTAAAAGAAGGAAGTGTTGAGCCAGGCTTCGAAATTTATAACGTGTACTACAAACGTGTTCTGGAAAGATTGATCTACGCTATCAATCGAGTTGAGAACAATATCCCTGACATGGACTTCACCGTTGAAGAGTTCATCGACATTGATCGCGAAGACGACCCCTATGCGGCTTCAGTAGAAGACCTCGACGAAATTTGGCGTAAGCGAATTAAGAACAGTGTATTGAGCCTGAAATTAACTGGCGATACTGATGAAGAAATCGCAGATAAATTAAGTTCACGTTATCGCAATCAATTAAGTCAGGTGTTGAAAACTAACGAGCGCGATATATTCCAGGCGTACCTATCAACAGTTGCGAAAGCAGTAGACCCACATACTGATTACTACTCGCCACGTGATTCAGAAAACTTCAACATGCAGCTCTCTCTTTCGCTGCAGGGTATTGGTGCACAGCTAACCACTGAAGAGGAATACACCAAAGTCGTAGAGTTAATCACTGGCGGTCCTGCGGAGCGTGGTGGTGAGCTACAAGAAGGCGACAAAATTATAGGCATCGGCCAAGGCACTGACGGTGAAATTCAAGATGTGGTTGGTATGCGTTTGGATGATGTCGTGTCGCAGATTCGTGGCGAGAAAGGCACAGTTGTTCGATTGAATATCATTCCTGCTGATGCAATTAGCGAATCAAGCGCGACTATCGTAAACATCACTCGCGACACAGTTAAGCTTGAAGATCAATCAGCTAAGGGTGAAGTCCTGGAGCTTAGCTACAACGATCAAGACTATAAAATAGGCGTAATCACCCTACCCACTTTCTATTTTGACTTTGAAGCTGCGGCACGCGGAGAGGAAGACTACAAGAGTTCTACTCGCGATGTACGCGCAATTCTCGAAGATCTCAAAGAACAGGAAGTCGATGCAGTTGTGATGGATCTGCGTAACAATGGCGGTGGCAGTCTGAGTGAGGCAAACCAGCTTGTAGGTTTGTTTATTGAAACAGGTGCAACTGTTCAGATTCGTTACTCCGGAATTCGTAATGGCTTTACTCGTTCGTTCGGCGATAACGATCCTGAAGTTGCCTATACAGGCCCGCTAGGCGTACTTGTTAATCGAACTAGTGCATCCGCCTCTGAGATCTTCGCAGGTGCAATTCAAGACTATCAGCGTGGCATTGTGTTAGGCGGTCAAACTTTTGGTAAAGGCACGGTGCAAGAAATCATTCCCATGGACTATGGGCAGGTTAAAGTTACCCGTTCCAAGTTCTATCGGATTTCAGGCGCCAGCACACAGCATCGTGGTGTCATACCTGATATCGAATTTCCAGACTTTTACAATGCCTATGACGACATCGGAGAAAGCAGTCTGGACGGCGCCCTGCCTTGGGATACTGTGCGCCCAGTGGAGTACAGACCTTACTTTTCAATCCAGGCGTTGCTACCTCAGTTGAAGGAACAGCATGAAGAGCGTGCTGAAGCATCACCTGATTTCAATTACCTCCTCGATCAGATCGAACGCACTCGTCGTTATAGAGAAAGGGAGCAGTTGTCTCTTAATGAGACTGAAGTAAAGACTGAACGAGAGCGTAATCGTCGTGAAGAATTTGATGCTGAAAATATGCGTCGCTTCCTCAAAGGCTTGCCTCTAAATGAATGGGTTGAAGAAGGTGAAGAAGAATCTGAGGAAGATACTTCGGCCATAGCCAACAACGATTCAACTCCAGCTGAAGAGTCAAACGGCACTGAGGATGAAGAGGACGAAGATGATCCGCTATTGTTAGAGAGTGGACGCATCCTTGCCGATTTCATCGCATTGAACAGCCGACGGGTAAGCGCAATCGACCGCTTACCATCAGCCCGCTAGACTTTTTAGATCCCCAAAAAAATGGCCCTCGTGGAGAGGGCCATAACAGAGCGGGGTCGAGCTCTAGGAGGACTCAATCAATTTGAAGTTGATTGAGTCTCTATTTAACCAACCGAATCTGACTACTCCCCTGCTGAATCCGGGCGAAGCACCGATTAATTGTGGCAGCATTATGTCTAAATGCGCTAAAAACTCTGAACTCCCTTTTCTTATAGGCACACGTCCTGAATGCTGGCCAGAAATCACAATCCAAAAGTATCTGTTGCTAGACCCTCTTTCTTCCGGCTTCTAGCGTTCCCTAACTGTAAGTCTTGTTATATTATGCGCTCCTCCGCGGAGGGGTGGCAGAGCGGTTGAATGCACTGGTCTTGAAAACCAGCGAGGGTGAAAGTCCTCCGAGAGTTCGAATCTCTCCTCCTCCGCCAAATTTCTTTTCTTACTCCTCTGAGCCATCTGCTCCTCAAAATCCCAAGAAAACGCTTACTCGACTGGAGGAAGATGAGAACTCTCCAGTTCGACCAATTGCGTAGCAATTAGGACAGCCGCAGGCTGCCCGTAGGGCGAGCATTTTGACACTTCAAAATGTGAGTCAATCTCTCCTCATAGGTTTAGATAATCGCGCTGGCGAACGCTTGCCTGATTCATACCATATCCATCGAAAACCCATTGATTTTGCCCCCACCCGCAGTATCATAAATCCCAACTGGGACAACGGTTTACCCTTTCTGGAGAGTTGAAATCACTCAGTAAGGCCTCATATTTAAAGGTAACTACTGGTGATTCAGTAAAGGCACTCCTACCCCTATCAGAAGCTTGGGAATCAAGCGCTTTATGGGTTGGTCGTTAACCTAACTAATTCCTAACTGCTGGAGAAAACAATGAACGAAGTTGATTTGACTATAGCTCAAGGCCAGGAATCGGTCTTAGCCGTCAATAAGGTTCTAAAGAATACCTATCTATTACTGGGTATGACGCTCGCTTTCAGCGCACTAACTGCAGCTCTGAGTTTTAATGCGCCGGTTTTAAGCCCATGGGTCTTTTTGATCGGGGCATATGGTTTTCTGTTTGCTACTCATGCGCTCGCTAATAGCCCATGGGGCTTGTTAACTACCTTTGGATTTACCGGATTTATCGGGTACGGCATTGGACCGTTGCTCGGCTATTTGCTTTCCTCGCAAGCAGGTAGTGAGATTGTGATGACTGCATTAGGCGGAACAGCATTCATCTTCTTCGGTTTATCTGGATGGGTACTTGCTTCCCGTAAAGACTTTTCTTTCTTGCGCGGATTCATTGCTGCAGGTTGTTTGGTATTAATCGCAGCAATTATCATCAGTCTTATCTGGCAGATGCCAGCATTGCAATTGGCAATGTCCGTGGCATTTATGTTTTTTTCTAGTGCCGTAATTCTGTATCAGACTAGTGAGATCATTCATGGTGGTGAGCGCAACTATATTCTTGCGACCATTACTCTTTATGTTTCTCTGTACAATATTTTTATGAGTCTGCTGCATCTTTTGATGGCATTCTCTGGTGAAGATTAATCAGCTTTAAGATTCTAGATAAATCGATCCACACTAAAGCCCCAGCTTGTCTGGGGCTTTTCTTTTGGAAGCTTCTGTGAAATTTTCAATCGTTGTATACACTTCCCCTGCCTCCTCTGAGGCAGCTGCGTCTGCCCTGCGTTTTACCAACACCCTGTTGCAAGAAGGACATGAAATATACCGCCTCTTCTTTTTCTCGGACGGCGTGCAAAACGTCAATCGATTTGTGATAAATGCCCAGGATGAAATTAACCTGCCGCAGCGATGGCAACAGCTTATTGCTAACTACGAATTAGATTCTGTTGCCTGTGTTAGTTCTGCAATTCGACGTGGAGTCATTAATGCAGAAGAGGCTGAACGCTATGAGTTGGATGCGGTTACTTTACAAAGCGGAACTGAAATTGCTGGCCTTGGCCAATTAGTTGATGCTGCCATACATTCTGATCGATTGGTGCAATTCGGATAAACAATGTCTCAAAAGCCTCAGTCATTTGTCTTTGTTGCCAAAACTGCACCTTACGGAAGTTCGAAGCCGCAGCTTTGCCTGGATGCTGCCCTCGCTACAGCGGTATTCGAGCAATCTGTCAGTTATGTATTTACCGGCGATGGCGTTTATCAATTACTAAAGGATCAAAACGCTGAAGCGATTCAAGCTAAAACCTTAGGCAATGCAATGGAGACTTTAGACTTATATGGAATCGAACAAGTGTATGTGGATGGCGATTCCCTAAAGTCCCGAGGCTTAACAGGTGATGATTTAGTCTTGCAGCCACAAGAAGTAAGTGCCTCGGAAATTTCTGACATCATCCACCGATCGGATCATGTGTTTATCCTATGACGATTCTACATACTCTCAATAAGTCTCCTGATCACGGTCTGCTAGACAAATGTATTGCCAACCTGCAATCGGGTGATGCATTACTATTCATTGAAGATGGAACTTACTACTGCAAAGCTAGCGAAAAGCTCGGCGCTATAGGCAAAGGAATCGACATTTACTTTCTAAAAGAAGATCTAGCCGCTAGAGGCCTACAAGATCTATTGGGTAGTTCAGGTGAGCCAGTTAGCTATCGAAAATTTGTCGAGTTATCGACCAAACACGACAAAGTAGTCAGTTGGTTTTGAGTACTTGCAATGGTTGCACGCGATAAAGAAGGTTATCTACGAAATCTTGAAGACTGGTCAGATCAAATTGCTGAAACCATTGCCAATGATGATGCGATTCGGTTATCAGCCAATCATTGGGAAATCATCTATTTGCTCAGGCGCTATTACACCCGTTACCAGATGTCACCAGCTACCCGTGCTCTTATCACCTATGTAAAACGAGAACTAGGCCCTGATAAAGGGAAGAGCACTTATCTGATGCGATTGTTCGGGGGTAGCGCTGCCAAGACCGCAGCAAAGATCGCAGGTTTACCGAAACCGGATAACTGCATTTAGAGAGTTTGATTGCTTTCGCAGAAGCCTGCTAGCTCTTAAACCAATCCAGTTGATCTCTAAGAGCGACTACTTCTCCGATGATGGTCAGTGTGGGTGCTGATAACTCAGCGGCTTCGACTCGTTCGGCTATGTCTTGCAAAGAACCAGTTATGACTTTCTGGCTGTCTAATGTTCCTTGCTGTACCACCGCACAAGGCATGACTGCCCCCATACCCGCTTCGAGCAATCGACTTGTTATAGTTTTGAGACCCACCAGGCTCATATAAAACACTAGAGTTTGTTTGTCCCCGATGAGCGCCGACCAATCCAGTTCATTCTCCCCTTCTTTTAGGTGACCAGGGAGGAAGCGAACTGAATGCGCATAATCTCGATGGGTTAAGGGTATTCCAGCATAGGCTGCACAGCCAGTTGCGGCCGTAACCCCTGGAACGATCTGAAACGGAATTTGGGCGGCAGCGAGGGTTTCCAATTCTTCCCCGCCACGACCAAATACAAACGGATCTCCACCTTTAAGACGCAATACCTTCTTTCCGGCCAAAGCATAGTCAACCAGCATCTGGTTGATCTGTTTTTGTTCTACACTGGCTTGCGCATGCTGTTTGCCAACATGAATCTTGTCAGCGTCAGGTCTTAGTCTTCTAAGTATCGGTTCAGAAACCAGGCGATCGTATAACACCACATCGGCTTTCAACATTAGCCGAAGTGCTCGCAACGTTAATAAGTCAGGATCACCAGGACCAGCACCAACTAGGTACACCTCACCTTTGTGTTTCGAAAACTCCTCTGAGTTTTCTAATAACTTGTCAATCGCTTGTTTGGCCAGATCGTCTTGTCCGCTATACACTAACTCCGGCACTTCACCTTCTAGCACCGACTCCCAAAATCGTAACCTGGCAGAAAACTGAGTTAGCCGCTGTTTCACTTTGCTGCGATAAGATCCTAATAATCGGGCAAGGCGTGCTGTTCTTGCGGGCAGCAAGGTTTCGTTCAATTCTTTTACTTGTCGTGCCAGAACTGGTGATGTGCCGCTGCTGGAGATGGCGACCAACAAAGGTGATCGGTCGACAATTGCCGGCATGATAAAAGAACAGAGATGGGGTTGATCTACTACGTTAACCGGAAGATCTAACTCATTAGCGGCTTCACTCACAGAGAAATTTATGGCTTCGTCATCGGTAGCAGCAACAACCAAGATGGCGCCATCGAGCTGTGTCGGTGAAAACGATTGGTTAATCAGTTTGATATTGTGTTGTTCAGCTAACTGGTGAAATTCTGGATCAAATGATTCCGAGATAACCTCAAGATCGCCGCCAGCACGAATTAGAAGATTGGACTTGCGCAGTGCTACCTCGCCGCCCCCAACTACCACGCACTTTTTGTCCCTGATATTCCAAAATATCGGAAGCAGGTCCATTAGCCAATAATCTCGGTTCCATTCACGAATGGTTGAAGCGCTTGTGGAATTGCAACTTTTCCATCCGCTTGTTGGTAATTTTCCAATATCGCTACCAAAGTTCGACCGATAGCCAAACCAGAACCATTCAATGTATGCACTAATTCAGGTTTTCCAGTTTCCGGGTTACGCCATCGGGCTTGCATGCGTCGTGCCTGGAAGTCAGTAAAATTACTGCAAGAAGAAATTTCCCGGTAGCAATCTTGAGATGGCAACCAGACTTCCAGATCGTAAGTCTTTGAGGACCCAAAGCCTAAATCACCTCCGCACAGGATAACTTTGCGGTACGGTAACTCCAAAGCTTGTAAGACCGCTTCAGCATGACCTGTGAGATCTTCCAACGCTTGAGTAGAGGAATCTGGTGTCACCACTTGCACTAATTCGACTTTTTCAAACTGATGTTGCCGTATCATTCCTTTTGTATCTTTACCATAACTACCCGCTTCAGAGCGAAAACAAGCTGTGTGGCAAGTAAACTTCAATGGCAGTGAGTTAGCCTCGATAATTTCATCTCGAACCAGGTTGGTGACTGGCACTTCAGCCGTTGGAATAAGGTAGTAATCCTGTTCACCACGTAACTTGAACAGGTCCTCTTCGAATTTTGGTAGCTGACTGGTTCCACGTAACGAATCTTGATTAACGATATAAGGAACATTTACTTCAGTGTATCCATGCTGAGTGGTGTGCATCTCAAGCATAAATTGTTCTAAGGCGCGATGCAGACGCGCAATCTCGCCACGCATCACAACGAATCGTGAGCCTGTGAGTTTGCTGGCATTGGCGAAATCTAAGCCGCCAATGTCCTCGCCGATTTCGGTATGATCTTTTATTGGAAAATCGAATGATGGGACTTCGCCCCATGTCATTACTTCCAGATTTGCGGACTCATCTGCTCCCTCAGGCACATCTTCATGGGGAACATTAGGCACTCCCATCAAGTAGCCATTAAACTCCTGCTGAATAGTATTTAACTGCTCTTTCTTTTGCTCCAGCTCCTGCTTCATATTCTCCATAGAAGCAAGAATCTCAGACACATCTTCCCCTGCCGCTTTCGCTTTACCAATTTCCTTAGACCGAGAATTGCGTTCGTTTTGCAATGCTTCTGTTTCTAATTGCAAAGACTTACGCTGCCCATCCAACTCGGCAAGGCGATTTACATCTAACTCAAAATTTTTCTTCTTGAGCTGCGCTGCAATTTGGTCTGGTTCAGTTCTAATCCATTTGGGGTCTAGCATGTTTCAATCCTGATGCTGTGGAACACATCTTTAAGCAGTAAATTACAGAATAGTTCGAGCGAGAATTAGCCCTAAATACGCGGCCATTAAACACACCAACACACTGCTTAAGATATAAAAAAGAGCGGTATTGTAGTGGCCTTGCTGGAACAACAAAAGAGTATCCAATGAGAAAGTGGAAAATGTGGTCATAGCGCCTAGAAGGCCTACTACTAGAAATTGACGATAGACTTCGCTGAGAACTGCTTTTTCGGCAAAAAACACAAATAAGACACCAATCAGCAAGCTGCCGATGACGTTAACCGTAAACGTGCCTAGCGGAAATTCAGAGCTGTTGAGTGACTCAACATTAGTGCTAATCCAATATCGAGAGATTGCCCCGAAAGCACCTCCCAGAGCGACTGCTAAATAGGTCATTTGATTCTCACTACTTGTGGCGGTTCGAGCTTAAGCGCCGGAACTGTTATCGATAACTTCTATATCGGCTGGAATGTCGAAGGAAAACAAATTCTCATCCAGGTCAGGATTACGTTGAACTTGTTGGAATTCCCAAACTGTGCGTTGACCATTTTTATTGGATACACGGATTGAACCTAACTCAGCTTCGATGAAGTTAATCGTAATGACGTCATAAACACTATCTGCAGCTATTGGAATCAAATCGAATGTATCGAATTCTTCATCGTCATTTTCTCTTAGCACTACAGTGTATTCTTCGTGCAGTCCTTCGGTGTCACCGCTAAGAAGTTTCGCTGCGAGTTCCGAGCGACTGCTATCCCAATCTTCGAGTACAACTTGCTCTAAGTCTGGCTGATAATTCCATAATGTTGATCCATCTGTGACCACAAGTTCCGGAAACGGGTCGAGTGTCTCCCAATAGAATCCGTTTGGTCTCTTCAAATGCATTTGAATGGCACTTTCTTCAAGCACGCCACCATCAGACTCAATTATGAGTTGCAGAACTTCAGCACTTAAGGTGTCGATGCTCTCTAACAACTCATCAAGAGTTTGATTTGCAGTGCTCTGAGCTAACGCAGTACTACTGGACGAAATCAGCAGCAGTGAATATGCCAGAGCTCGGAACAATCCCTGGTAACGGTACATAGTGATGATGGATTAGTCGCGAGGTGGAGGTGGCGCAATGACTTCTCTGGAGCCGTTGCTGTTCATTTCTGATACTACCCCAGCGGCTTCCATGGATTCAATCATCCGGGCTGCTCGGTTGTAACCAATTCGCAGCTTGCGTTGCACCGCTGATATTGATGCTTTGCGCGATTCGGTGACAAAGCGTACTGCTTCATCATATAAGGCATCAGCTTCTTCGCCGTCTTCACCACCCATGCCGCCAGGTAGCATGTCACTGTCGTCTGCGCTACGGGTTACGGCATCGATATAGACAGGTTCGCCACGCTTCTTCCAGTCTGCTACCACGCGATGTACTTCTTCATCACTCACGAATGCGCCGTGAACACGGGTAGGCACACCGCCACCCGGTGGTAGAAACAGCATGTCACCATGCCCGAGGAGTTGCTCTGCACCACCTTCGCCGAGAATCGTGCGCGAGTCGACCTTTGATTGCACCATGAAAGATAAACGTGTGGGCACATTGGCTTTGATTAGGCCGGTAAGCACATCAACAGACGGTCGTTGTGTTGCAAGAATCAGATGAATTCCAGCTGCCCGGGCTTTTTGTGCGATACGTGCAATCAATTCTTCAACCTTCTTACCCACTACCATCATCATGTCAGCTAGCTCGTCGACGATGACAACGATGCAAGGTAGTGCGTCTAATTCCGGAGCAGATTGCTCTTCTTCCAGCAACATCGGGTCGGGTTTCCAGGTAGGATCCAAAATTGGCTTACCCGCTTTCTTAGCATCTACAACTTTCTTGTTAAATCCCGCGAGATTTCGAACGCCCAGCGAAGACATCAATTTATAGCGCCGTTCCATTTCTGCTACGCACCAACGTAGTCCGTTAGCAGCGTCTTTCATGTCCGTGATAACCGGCGTAAGCAGATGTGGAATGCCATCGTATACAGATAGCTCCAACATCTTTGGATCTATCATGATGACGCGAACTTGCTCTGGAGTGGATTTGAACAGCAGGCTCAGGATCATCGCGTTGATACCAACTGACTTACCAGACCCAGTGGTACCGGCAACCAGCAAGTGTGGCATCTTCGCCAAATCTACTATTACCGGTTTACCGACAATGTCGTGACCCAAGGCCATGCTCAATGTGGACCCTGCTCGATCAAAATCTGCCGACGACAAGACCTGGCTTAGTTGGATGATTTCCCGCTTTTCATTGGGGATTTCTATCCCAATAACAGTCTTACCGGGTATGACTTCAACTACTCGCACCGATACAACTGCCAGTGAGCGGGCTAAATCTTTGGCCAGGTTCGTGATACGGCTAACTTTAACCCCAGGGGCCGGTTGTACTTCGAAACGGGTGATAACTGGACCAGGATTCACTGCCGTAACTTCAATCTCTATACCGAAATCTTTCAGTTTGAGTTCGAGCAATTTAGACATGGCTTCCAACGATTCTTTAGAAAACCCTGCCTCGTTAGTTTCAACCCAGGCATCAAGCAATCCAATTGCCGGTAGCTCTTTAACTGAGGTGGCTTCGAATAGAGTTCCTTGACGCTCTTTCTCTACCCGCTTGCTCTTAACCACCTTTTTCGGGGCCGGTGCTTTAATAGTTGGGGGAACTCGCTTCTTCTCTTTTTCGATGTGGATATCGAGGACCTTCTTGCGAGACTCCAGGCGTTCGCGAGTCGCTATTTCCTGTTTTCTCTCTTCCAGCCACTTCAATGTTTTGCTGTGGATTGTGGTGACCAATTGGATTGTTAACAGTCCCAGTTTATCCACCACATTCAACCAGGAAATGGCAGCATTGATAGTTAGCCCGAACAAGAAGATAGCTAGTAGAAGTAATGTACTTCCTAAAGTGGCGAGCATAGGCACCGTCAGATCCACAACGATGGAACCAATTACTCCTCCTGCGATATAGGGTGCGCCTTCGGGAATTTCGAAGTGCATGGTGGCCAGACCACAGGCCGCCAGCATCAGTAGTACGAAGCCCCCTGCTTTGATGCCAAACAAGGGCCAGGAGAACTCAGCTTCCAATTCATGTTCTCGGAATGAGGTGTACACCTTGAATGCCAGCATTGCCGGGAAAGCGTAGGCAAGGTATCCAAACAGGTGCAGCAAGATGTCGGCTAACCAGGCACCATAGACACCCACCGAATTGCTTACCTCCGCTCCGCTGCCTGTGGTGGTGTAGCCAGGGTCATTGGGGGAGTAACTAACGAGGGCGATGAGCAGGAAAAGTGCCAGAAGGAAATACACAATCAAACTGCCCTCTCGCACCAAGCGCTGCATGAGTGTGTTTACTTCGGCTTTAGGATCCGGTTTGTTGGCCACAGCATTCTTCAATTTTTTCAGAGACCTGCGAATAGTTTATACAAGAGTTTCTAGAAAAGACACGGACCTTCCAATGCCTTGTCACTTCCTTTGCTAGGAGTGTCTTTAGGGCCAAGGCGACGGCCGTTGAGTTCATCTATAGGTTATCGGGCAAAATGCCTTAAGGATTAAGACAAGGCGCCCCGCAATTGCTGGTTTCGCGGTAGTTTTCACATTGAAAGTACAAATTTGTCATGCCGGTCTTTAAAATCTCCCGACCGCCTTCACATTACAGACAAGGCTCACGTCGCTCACTTCAGTAAGGAAACGGAAAATGTCCGAAGCACAACATCATCGACTTATCATCTTAGGTTCAGGCCCAGCTGGTTATACCGCGGCAGTCTATGCAGCGAGAGCTAATCTTGACCCTGTAGTTATTACCGGTTTAGTAGCTGGTGGCCAATTGACCACCACCACAGATGTAGATAACTGGCCTGGTGATGTTGAGGGACTCCAGGGTCCTGATCTGATGGAAAGGATGAAAACCCACGCTGAGAGATTTGAAACAGAAGTAGTTTTTGATCACATCAATAAAGTAGACCTCAGTCAGCGACCGTTTCAATTGCAAGGCGATTCCAGTGCATACACTTGTGATGCCCTGATCATTGCAACTGGCGCTTCAGCACAGTATCTCGGTTTGGAATCGGAAACTGCATTTATGGGCAAAGGTGTGAGTGCCTGTGCCACCTGTGATGGCTTCTTTTATCGAAACAAGCCTGTTGCTGTGATTGGTGGCGGTAATACAGCCGTGGAAGAAGCTCTGTACCTATCTAACATTTGCTCCCACGTGACCCTGGTACACCGTCGTGATGCCCTGCGTGCTGAAAAAATTCTGCAGAAAAAGCTCATGGAACGAGTCGATGAAGGCAAAGTAACCATCGCTTGGGATCACACCCTTGATGAGGTACTGGGTGACGATATGGGTGTCACTGGTATCAATATAAAGAGCACAAAGGATGATGCCTTGCAGAAACTGGATGTTGACGGAGTTTTCATCGCAATTGGCCATGTACCCAACTCAGAGATCTTTAAAGGTCAGTTGGAGATGAAAAACGGCTACGTGATGATTAATAGCGGCATCGGTGGCAACGCAACAGAAACCAGCGTACCGGGGGTTTTTGCTGCTGGCGATATAGCTGACCAGGTTTACAGACAAGCAGTAACAAGTGCCGGATTTGGTTGTATGGCAGCCTTAGATGCGGAGAAATTCCTCGACGCCTGACCCTATTCTTTCAAGCAATTGGTGTAGCTATGCCCGTTCCCTGGCTCGATCCTCATACGATCGGGTTTCCAGACACTGATACTGCGTTAGATGAGCCCAACGGCTTGCTGGCAGCAGGCGGCGCCCTCAACGCCAACTGGCTGTTAGAGGCCTATCCCCAGGGTATATTTCCCTGGTTTAGCGAAGGCGATCCCATTCTATGGTGGGCACCAGATCCTCGATTGGTGCTCTATCCTGAGCACCTCAGAGTTTCCAGATCATTAAGAAAGTTTGTCAAAAACAATCCCTATGAGCTTTATATAAATAGGGATTTCGACGCGGTAATCACCCACTGTGGAGCTACTAGAGAGCAATCAACTGGCACGTGGATTACCCCGGACATGGCGGCTGCGTACAACGAACTTCATCGACTCGGATTCGCTCATTCGGTTGAAGTGTGGGAAGACGACACCTTAGTGGGTGGACTCTATGGGGTCGTTGTAGGTAAGGTATTCTTCGGTGAGTCCATGTTTAGCCGAGTAACCAATGCATCAAAGTTAGCGCTGGTTGGTCTGGTTCAGCAGCTCAAAGATTGGCAATTTGAGCTAATCGATTGTCAAATAAGTAGCGAACATCTTGTCTCATTAGGAGCAGAGGAAATATCCCGGGCGCAATTCAGGGACATTCTGCAACGAGCCTCTCAAGGTGCAGAAACCCAACCCTGGCCCTTGATGCACCATTTGGTTTTGGTTTAATCGTTAAGTCATGAAGTCGAATACTAAATCCATCAGTTCCGTGCGTTTGTTCCGCACTTCCCCCCATCCTTGTAGTTATAAGACTAACGAACAAGCGGCAACCGTGTTTGTCGATCCTGATCTCGTTATTGATAAAAACCTCAACAGCAAACTCAGCGAACTTGGTTATCGCCGCAGCGGCGCCCATCTCTACCGCCCGGATTGTGATTATTGCCAAGCCTGTATCTCTTGCCGCATTCCTGTCGCAGATTTCAAATTCAGCCGTTCACAAAAACGGGTGTTGAATCGAAATCAGAGTTTAACTGTAGTTGAACAAAGCGATCTAACTGTCGAAGGTGCCTATGATTTATATAGCCGCTACATAAACAGTCGTCACTCTGATGGAGATATGTACCCAGCTACTGAGGAACAATTTGAAGCGTTTATAAAAACCAAAACTGTCGATACCCGCTTTTATTTGTTTTACGAGGAAGAACGATTACTGGCGGTCTGTGTGATTGATGAGTTGGAACAAGGTTTATCTGCTGTCTACACCTTTTTCGATCCAGAAGAGTCAGATCGTTCTTTAGGCAAATTTGCCATTCTCTGGCAGATCGAGAAGTGTCAGTCCATTGGGCGCCCTTACCTGTTTTTGGGCTACTGGATTAAGGGCTGCCCCAAAATGCAGTACAAAAGCGATTTTAGGCCTTTAGAGATGCTTTTAGACGGTCGATGGGTGCTTGTTAAGTAACATCCAACCTTGTGGCTTTGCGTCAGCCCCCAAAATCCGGCAAAATGCGCCCGCTGCAACGAGCTCCGGAGGGCTAATGGCTAAAGAAGATCAAATTGAGATGGAAGGTGAAGTTGTCGACACCCTTCCCAACACAATGTTTCGAGTGAAGCTCGAAAACGGACATATTGTGACCGCCCACATTTCAGGCAAGATGCGCAAGAATTACATTCGCATTCTTACCGGCGACCAAGTTCGAGTCGAACTCACTCCCTATGATTTGACCAAGGGTCGAATCACCTATCGCGCAAGATAATTTCGAATTAGGGCTACTTGTTTAGGAGTAGTCTGCTGCAGGGCTAGTGCATGAACTGCACTAACTCAGGATTTTTCAGAAGTGAGTTCTTTTTCAGCGGGAGCTTTCTTGCCTTTGATATCGATTTCAATATCACCTTCAGCAGTTACATACACGTCACCACCGTCTGCCAGTTCTCCAAACAAAATATCTTCCGCTAAGGACTTCTTCAGTTTCTCTTGAATCAACCGGGCCATCGGTCTGGCGCCCATAGACTCGCTATAACCA
The DNA here is from genome assembly GCA_965262465.1 of uncultured Pseudohongiella sp. GTDB lineage: Bacteria > Pseudomonadota > Gammaproteobacteria > Pseudomonadales > Pseudohongiellaceae > UBA9145. Next base: position 1,646,800 of record OZ253535.1, read on the forward strand.
TTTTCAACAAACCAATCCACTGCAGAGTCATCGACATGCAGCATTACATTCTTCTCATCGAGCTGTACTTGTAAGTTAACCAAGAACTTGTCGACCACGGTGCGAATGGTTTCATGTGACAATGAACCAAACTGAATAATTCCATCAAGTCGGTTACGGAATTCAGGCGTGAATGCCTTCTTAATAATCTCCATTCCGTCAGTGCTGTGATCTTGTTCCGTGAAACCAATAGAAGCTCGCGACATTTCTTGTGCGCCGGCATTGGTGGTCATGACTAATATGACATTACGAAAATCTGCTTTACGCCCGTTATTGTCTGTTAGGGTCCCGTGGTCCATCACTTGCAGCAGCAAATTGAAAACGTCAGGGTGTGCTTTTTCAATTTCATCCAGTAGCAACACACAGTGCGGATTCTTGGTAATCGCTTCAGTCAGCAGTCCGCCTTGATCGAATCCAACATAACCTGGAGGCGCTCCAATTAGCCGCGACACTGTATGCCGCTCCATGTATTCGGACATATCAAAGCGAACCAATTCGATTCCCATGATCTTAGCCAGCTGGCGGCTCACCTCAGTCTTACCCACACCAGTCGGTCCAGCGAATAGGAACGAGCCAATGGGTTGCTCACCCTCGTTTAGTCCTGCGCGAGAAAGTTTAATTGCGGTAGCCAGGGAATCGATCGCCTCGTCCTGACCAAATACAACCATCTTCAGGTTAGATTCCAGATTCTTCAATGCATCGATATCTGAATTGGAAACATGCTTGGGAGGAATCTTGGCGATAGAAGCCACGACCTTTTCCATGTCAGTTACATTGATGATCTTCTTGCGCTTACTAGCAGGCAACAAACGTTGGTACGCACCCGCTTCATCGATCACGTCGATAGCCTTGTCTGGCATGTATCGATCATTAATGTAGCGGCCAGCAAGTTCAGAAGCTGCTTTTAGTGCCTTATCGCTATAACGAAGATCATGGTGATCTTCGAAGCGAGACTTAAGGCCTTTAAGAATTCGATATGTGGTATCTACATCAGGCTCATCAACATCTATTTTTTGAAAGCGTCTGGATAAAGCGCGATCCTTTTCGAAAATGCCGCGATACTCTTGATACGTTGTCGAGCCAATGCAGCGCAACTGGCCGGACGTTAAAACTGGTTTTAACAAATTCGACGCATCCATAACGCCACCGGACGCTGCGCCTGCTCCTATAATAGTGTGGATCTCATCAATAAAAAGTACGGCGTGTTCGTTCTTTTTTAGCTCCGCCAAAAGTGCTTTGAATCGTTTTTCAAAATCACCGCGGTACTTAGTGCCCGCTAGTAGCGCTCCAAGATCTAAAGAATAGATAACACTTTCTTCTAATACTTCAGGAACATTTTTTTCCACTATCAGTTTTGCCAGACCTTCTGCAACAGCAGTTTTGCCGACTCCTGATTCTCCGACCAATAATGGATTATTCTTGCGTCGACGAGACAAGATTTGAACAACTCGTGTTACCTCGTCTTCACGACCTATTAAGGGGTCAATTCTCCCACTTTCAGCTTCAGCATTTAAGTTAGTGGCAAAGCTATCGAGCGGATTACCAGATGATTCCCCGAGAGATTCTTCATCCTGCTGGTCGCTAATGGATTCACTGTCGCCAGCATGGCCAGGAATTTTTGAGATGCCATGAGTGATGTAATTCACCACATCAATTCGTGCAATGTCTTGCTGCTTAAGGAAATAGACTGCTTGACTCTCTTGCTCGCTAAAAATCGCTACCAACACATTAGCGCCGGTGACTTCTCTTTTTCCTGACGACTGCACATGAAATACGGCTCTTTGTAGAACCCGTTGAAAGCCTAATGTAGGTTGAGTTTCCCGAGTAGTTTCGGTTTCAGGAATAAGTGGCGTAGTCGCATCGACGAAGTCTGTTAACTCGCCACGCAACCGACTCAGGTCGCAATCGCATGCCAATAGCACATTGGATGCAACCTCATTATCAAGTAACGCTAGTAATAAATGCTCCACGGTCATGAATTCATGCCGTTTTTTTCTAGCGCCTTTGAATGCGTAATTTAATGTGGCTTCTAAATCTTTACTTAACATATGAACTATATTTAATCGCTAATCACTAACAGTACTATCTATCAACTTCGACTGAACAAAGTAGTGGCTGTTCACATTCTCGAGAATAATCGTTTACTTGAGCGGCTTTGGTTTCTGCAACATCTTTACTATATACGCCACAAACCCCTTTTCCCTCCGTATGTACTTTCAACATAATCTGCGTCGCTTTTTCTACATTCATATTGAAGAATGATCGCAACACATCAACCACAAAATCCATTGGAGTGTAGTCGTCATTGATAAGCACCACTTTGTATAACGGTGGCTGCTTTAGTTTGGGTTTCTCAGTGGTTGTGGCAACACCTGTGTCTCCTTCACCCGGCAAGTCGTCTTGCGAGTTGTTGGGACGCATGGGCAATTTGCTCATCTGAATTTCTGCTAATTCTTTGCTTCGCATTTCCATTACTACGTAAAAACAGGGGATTTCTATAGCATCAGAACAAGAATATTTTGCGCTAGAACCTTGCCCAAGAAAAGGGCTTTATCGAGACTCAAGCAGCACGTTGCAATTCCGCCTTCTGCAGCTAATCTGGGGCTAAATCCCGTAATTTCAAGCACCTGCAGTAAAGGTTGGTAACGGGATACTAAGTGAAGCTTTTGACATTCAAAGAATGTTGGTGTATAGCGTCTGATGGGAGATTAGGAATCTCTCATAGCAAGACCTAAAAATAATTAAAACAAATAATAACAAGCACGGAGTAAGCAATGAGTACCGGGCAAGTTAAGTGGTTCAATAATGCCAAAGGATTCGGCTTTATTTTACCCGATGATGGCGGCGACGATTTGTTCGCCCACTATTCTGCCATTGGCATGGAAGGCTATAAGACTTTGAAGGCGGGTCAACTGGTGTCGTTCGACACTGTTGAGGGTCCTAAAGGATTACATGCAGCCAATATAAAACCGTTATCTGGTTCCGCCGATAGCGCATCTCCTGATCAATCAGATTCTCAGGCAGCTGATACTTCGGTTGAAGCTTCTGAATCGGTAGCTGCTGCCGAATAATCAGTTCTCAGGTTCACTGGTAGATCTCCGCCGCAGGCTGCAGGTATTCACCTGCCCTGTGGTTCGATCTGCTGTATCCTCCCCTGCAATTCTTTCGTTCTCAATTGAAACTGAGAACGTCTAATTCAATGCATCGCAAAACGCCCTATGGCAATCATTGTTCTGTTTAACAAACCCTTTGGTGTGGTTTCTCAATTTTCGGGTGAAGAGCCAGAAGCGACGTTGGCGCACTACATTAATGTCAAAGATGTATACGCCGCAGGAAGGTTAGACAAGGATTCAGAGGGCCTGTTGGTGTTAACCGATGATGGACGCCTACAGCAGAAAATTGCTGATCCAAAATACAAAAAACCTAAAACTTATCTAGCGCAAGTTGAAGGAGAAGTAAGCAATGAATCGATTCAACTTTTGCGCCAAGGAATAGAGTTGAAGGATGGTAAGACATTGCCTGCCGAAGTTAAGGTAATACCTGAACCTGATCTTTGGCCAAGGAATCCACCTGTGCGTTTCAGAAAAAACATTCCCACCAGCTGGCTTGAGATAACCTTGCGAGAAGGAAAAAACAGACAAGTTAGGCGCATGACAGCCGCGGCTGGATCTCCTACTTTGCGCTTGGTTCGTATCAGTGTGGGTGATTGGAGCTTAAGTGGCCTGCAACCAGGCAAGTGGATAAAGATCGATCAGTGAGTGAAATTATTGCCAACGCTTAATGGCATCGGCATCGCTCTCGCGCGCGTCAACCCAAGCGCTGCCACTTGATGTTTTCTGCTTTTTCCAAAAAGGCGCGTTACTTTTTAAATAGTCCATCATGAATTGGGCGGCATCGAATGCAGCCTGGCGATGAGCGCTCGCCGTGGCTACTAATACTATTTGATCAGAAGGCTGCAGTTCCCCTACCCGGTGAATGATTCGAGTTGCTAACAATGGCCACTTGGCACTGGCCTGATTGGCTATTTCGTTCAGGCTCTTTTCCGTCATCCCTGGATAATGTTCCAAGGTAAGAGTTTCTATAGATTGCTCGGATTCTGCTTCATAAAGCTCGCGCACCAAGCCAGTAAAAGTCACGATTGCACCGACGTCACCTGCTAGTTTTCGCAACGCGGTATATTCCGCTGCCAGATCGAAATCAGCTTCTTGCACTGAGATGTTTGTTGGGACCATTCTTCTCAGCCACCTGTCATCGGAGGGAAGAAGGCGACTTCATCACCTGATGATAATTGGTAAGTCTTATCTACAACGGTTTGATTTACTGCAACTAGTAAAGGATTGCCAGATTCGTTTAATGACTTGAACGTGGCATCTTTCTCACTCAATACCGAAACCAGGTCAGCCACCGTGGCCACGTCTGTGGAATAAGGGATTTCATCCACTGGCCTTTGCATGGTCTCTCTAACGCTAGCGAAGTAATGAATTTCTAACACTGATCTTTCCTTGCCCTAAACCTTTTACTAAACCCTTCATTAACTCTTCACGGCTTCTGGGCGTCGATAGTGTCCACTGCGACCCCCTGCTTTCTCTAACAGGCTAACACCGGTAATTACCATCTCCTTATCAACGGCTTTACACATGTCGTAGATCGTCAGCGCTGCAACTGATACCGCTGTCAGGGCTTCCATTTCTACGCCTGTTTTTCCAGTAACTTTGCAGCTTGCAACGATATCTACTTGATTCAATTCGTCATCTAAGCTGAGTTCCACCTTCACAGAGTTCAGCATCAATGGATGACACAGTGGAATAAGTTGCGAGCATTGTTTAGCGGCTTGGATGCCTGCAATTCGAGCTATGCTGAGTACGTCGCCTTTTTTGTGACCACCCTCGGCAATTAATTGCAAAGTCTCTGCGCCCATAGTGACAGAGCCTGTTGCCACGGCAATTCGTTCTGAGTCCGGTTTATCACCGACATCCACCATGTTGGCATTACCATCCTGGTCTAAGTGCGTAAGTTGGGACGCCATAACGAGTTGCTCCTATCGAGAGAGTCCGTATTATCCCTGTTTCCCTTGATCAGCTAAAGCAATTCAAAGAATAAGTGTGAACTTTTTGCACTATCATATTGATCATTAAGATTTAATTGTTGCACTGAAAAACGAGTCAGTATGTCTGAGTTTCCCCATATTACTGTAGCAACCGTGATTCCTGACGGTGATAAATTCCTCATGGTAAGAGAAAACTCCAACGGTGAGCTCGTTTACAATCAGCCCGCCGGTCACGTTGAGCTGGGAGAGACCATTCTGCAAGCTGCTGTCCGTGAAACCTTGGAAGAGACCGCCTGGCATGTCGAACTGCAGAGCTTTCTTGGGGTTTATCAACACAAGGCCGAGAGCAACGGCATAACCTATATGCGTCATTGTTTTATTGCGCAGGCGATTCGATGTGATGAATCCCGAAACTTGGACCCTGATATTGATGAGGCACTTTGGTTAACTAAAAATGAAATCAAAGACTTGCAAGACAAACTTCGAAGCCCTATGGTCTGGCGCGCAATCGAAGACTATGAGTCTGGTGACTGTTATCCATTGAGCTTGTTCCGACCATGAATCTGCAATTAGACCCAAGCACCAACAAGGCGCCCGGTGATACACGGGTCATCGTTGGTATGTCCGGCGGAGTCGACTCGTCAGTTTCTGCCTACTTGCTGCAGCAGCAAGGTTATCGGGTTGAAGGTTTGTTCATGAAAAATTGGGAAGAGGACGATGGCACCGAATACTGCACGGCGAAAGAAGATTTAGCTGATGCGCAATCAGTGTGTGATCGATTGGGGATAACCCTGCATACCGCCAATTTTTCGTCTGAATACTGGGACAACGTCTTCGAGCATTTCCTCGAGGAGTATCGAGATGGACGCACTCCTAATCCTGATGTCCTATGCAATAAAGAAATTAAATTCAAAGCCTTTCTTGAGTATGCACAGGAATTAGGTGCTGATCTGATCGCTACAGGCCATTACGTGCAGCGCTCCGACGACAGTGGCCCTACTCACTTGTTAAAGGGACTCGACAATAACAAGGACCAGAGCTACTTCTTATGTGAAGTGAGCGAGGACAGTTTAAAACATGCCCTGTTCCCAGTAGGCAGTCTGCGTAAAGCTGAAGTAAGGGAGATTGCAGGCAAACTCCAACTCGCTACGCATGACAAAAAAGATAGCACCGGAATCTGTTTCATTGGTGAGAGGAAATTTAAAGATTTCCTGGAAACCTATCTCCCCGCTCAACCAGGGGACATTGAATCAGTGGATGGAGATCTGGTTGGTCGGCATGCGGGCTTGATGTACTACACTTTGGGTCAGCGCCAGGGCTTGGGCATAGGTGGTATTCGAAATAGACCAGAGGCACCCTGGTATGTGGTGAAAAAAGACTTAGAGCGAAACGTTTTAATTGTTTCACAAGGCAATGAAAGCGAAGACTTATTCTCTAACGAGCTCATCGCCAAAGCACCCCATTGGATAAATATCGAAGCGCCAGACATGCCGTTACAATGCAGTGCCAAAATTCGATATCGCCAAGCAGACCAGGCTTGCCAGGTAGAGTCTTTAAGCGATGCTGAAGGACGGATAAAGGTGACTTTCGAGCAACCACAAAGAGCCGTAACGCCCGGGCAATACGCCGTGTTTTATGCCGGGGCGCGGTGTCTGGGAGGCGCAATTATTGATGCTTATCGCTAGCACCCTGAGTAAATGGGAGCAGCAATTGGTGGCACTGGCGACTGTGGCGCAGAGCGCAGCACTGGTGCGGGATTTGGCCTATGAGGGACAGGCACCCCAAGAACAGCTTGCCGCCTGCATCAACCCTCTTATTCAACTGGAAGCGCCCTCCATTGATTCTATTTACCCTGAACTTTCCACTCTAACTCGCGGATTTCAAACGCTTCAGGACATGTTCAGTAATGACCGAGTTCAGACGCAGGGTGAAGTGGTGCGATATACCCTGGGAATGTTACTCCTGCGCAACAAGCTCATGGCTGACCGGGATATGCAAGACACCTTGCGGCGCAGACTGCAGTACCTCGACCCTTTGCCAACAGAGCTTGAGCAGCTAGATGCTGAACCCAATGGCGAGGGCCAGGTATTTTCCCACCAGGAGCGCATTTTGGAGCAGCTTGCGAACCTCTATCAGGATACAATAAGCACCCTCTCCTACCGTATTCAGGTACAGGGAAAGATCGATAATCTAAAAAATGAACGGATTGCCAACAGCATTCGCGCACTGCTGTTGGCGGGAATTCGTTCTGCTGTATTGTGGTATCAGCTAGGCGGCCGCCGCTGGCGACTCGTGGTTTACCGCAAACGCATCAAGGAAACAGCGGGCAATCTGCGACGTGGATTGATTGCTCCGGTATAGGAAAACAGGATGACAGACACCTCGATTAGTCCACTGCTAGCCATTTCACCGCTGGATGGACGATATCGCGCAAAATGCGAAGCTTTAGCCCCATATTTCAGTGAGTTTGGTCTGATGCGGTATCGCGTCATGGTGGAATGTCGTTGGTTACAAGCCCTGGCTGACGCTGACACGGTGACTGAGCTTGCTGCTCTCACGGCAAATCAGGTGCAAGATATCGAACGACTGCATCTTGAGTTTTCTTTGTCTGATGCTGAAAGGATAAAAGAAATCGAATCCACAACTAATCATGATGTCAAAGCAGTAGAGTATTTTATTAAAGAAAAACTTCAAGATTCTGCGGATTTGCAGCAGCACCTTGAGTTTGTTCATTTCGCCTGCACTTCTGAAGACATCAATAATCTTGCTTATGCCCTCATGTTGGCCCAAGGCAGAGATGCTGTAGTCCTTCCATATATGCAGCAAGTGATTGATATTATTGCAGATTTGGCTAAATCAACGGCGGATCAACCAATGTTGTCACGCACCCACGGACAACCAGCCTCTCCTACGACCATGGGTAAAGAGCTGGCTAACGTGGTCTATCGGCTACGCCGGCAGTATCAACAAATCGAGAACGCGCCGGTATTGGGCAAGATGAACGGGGCGGTAGGTAACTACAATGCCCACTTCGCGGCCTATCCCGACGCCAATTGGCCAGCAATCGCCGAAACCTTTGTCGAATCACTCGGTTTGCAGTGGAATCCATACACTACTCAAATCGAACCCCATGACTATCTTGCTGAAATATTTGATGCGTTTTCTAGGTTTAATACAGTTCTAATTGATTTAGCTAGAGATATTTGGTCATACATTTCCCTTGGATACTTCAAACAGAAGACCGTAGCCGGTGAAGTAGGCTCATCGACCATGCCGCATAAGGTAAATCCTATCGACTTTGAGAATGCTGAGGGGAATTTCGGCTTGGCAAATGCCGTGATGCAGCACCTGTCAGACAAACTGCCCGTATCGCGCTGGCAGAGAGATCTCACCGATTCTACAGTGCTGCGAAATATGGGCACTGGCCTGGCGCAAAGCTTCCTCGCCTATCAATCCCTCGCCAAAGGTCTCGGCAAACTGGAGCTCAACGCTGACGCCATAGATGCGGATATCGATAATTGCTGGGAAATCCTGGCTGAGCCTGTACAAACAGTGATGCGCCGCTATGGTGTCCCTAAGCCTTATGAAAAGCTCAAGGCATTGACCCGTGGCAAAGGTATCTCAAAGGAGGGATTACGGGAGTTCATCGAGAGTCTAGAGATTCCAGCTGCAGCCAAGCAATCATTACTGGAACTCACGCCCCGCTCTTATATTGGTAATGCGAGCGCGCAGGCTAAAGCCATTTGAGCTATTTCAAGCGCTCAACTGCCTTTGATCCAGCAGAATTTGTTCGTGACTATTGGCAACAAAAACCGCTACTTATAAAAGGTTTTTTCGATGAGTTCGAAGATCCTCTAGATGGTGCAGAGTTAGCAGGTCTTGCAATGGAGGCAGGCGTCGAGAGCCGTCTCATCGAACTTACTCCTCCTGACAACTACCAGCTAGAGCACGGACCTTTTACTGAATCTCGATTCCTGCAAACCAATCCGGATAACTGGACTCTGCTAGTTCAGGCCGTGGATGAGTTACTGCCTGAAATAGCCATGGTGAAGCAGGCCTTCGATTTTCTACCGAGCTGGCGCATCGACGACGTCATGATTTCCTTCGCGACTCGTGGTGGCGGTGTTGGCCCCCACACTGACTATTACGATGTGTTTTTGATTCAGGGTGCGGGTCAGCGGCAGTGGAAACTCGGTAAGAAATTGGCTGCAGAGAGCGGCAAAAACATCGATTTCGACCAGCATGAGGTCACAGATTCAGGCTTAAAGCTTTTACGAGAATTCGCGCCGGATCAAGAGCTTACATTAGAAACTGGAGATGTGCTCTATATTCCACCAGGGGTTCCACATTGGGGAACCGCGCAATCGGAGGGGCTTTGCTACTCCGTAGGGTTTAGAGCCCCTAGTCAGGCTGAGATGATCGAAGCATTCAGCGATGGACTAATGGACTTGTCTGCGCCAAATGTAAGGTTTCAAGATGGGGAGCCTCCCAAACACCTTCAAATGGGAGAGATTTCAGTCTCAGACGTGCAGAGAGCCTGGCAAGCGTTACAGCTAAGACTTGGAGATGCTGACCTTTTTTTGCGCTGTTTCGGTGAGCTCACGACACAACCTCGTTATCCGGAACGCATCATTCCTTTACAACTTGCCGAAGCCCAAGACGAACTGACCGCGACCAACTTGGTGCGAAGCCCCAGTGCCCGATTTGCCTGGTTAAGTCCGCCCAGTTCTGATGCTGTGTGGCTATTCGTCAATGGAGAATTGTTTGAGCAACCAAGCTCAAATCTTCAGGCAGTCGTTAGCTTATGCGACTTAAGCATCGATAACGTAAAGGAAATTAGCTCTGCGCATGAAGAACAGACATGGCAGGACCTCATGCTGAACTTGGTGATGCAAGGGTCACTCTTTTCAATTGAGTCGATCACTGAGTAGTAATGTCATTTGCCCAATTTTTTGGGCCACGGTCTGCGTCTCTACAAACTCAGATCTCTTTCACTGGCAGCAATAAACTGCTGTTTCAGCTCTTCATAGCTGTGGACCGCGGGAAACTGCGGGAACTCGGCTATAACGTTATCAGGTGCTTTAAACAGAATGCCGGCATCAGCCTCACTCAGCATTGTCGTATCGTTGTAGGAGTCGCCTGCTGCGATAACGCGGAAATTCAGACCATGGAACGCTTTTACACATTGCCGCTTCGGGTCAGCCTGGCGCAGTTTGTAATCGACAATCGCGCCATTCTCATCGGCTATTAACTTGTGACAAAACAAGGTGGGGAAATCCAACTGGCGCATCAACGGTTGGGAAAACTCATAAAAAGTGTCGGATAAGATGATGACTTGAAAGCGTTCTTTTAGCCAAAGCACAAATTCCTGAGCACCTTCCAACGGGCTCATGGTGGCGATGACCTCTTGTATATCCGGGAGCCCCAAATTGTGCTCTGCAAGCAAAGCCAAGCGTTGCTTCATCAAGACATCGTAATCAGGAATGTCACGTGTGGTGGCCTTGAGTTCATCGATTCCGGTTTTTTCGGCAAAGCCAATCCAGATTTCAGGGATAAGCACACCTTCGAGGTCCAAACAGGCTAGTTCCATAGTTTTTTGAGTTCCGTGACTGAAGTATTTAGACAATCGAAATGTAACAGAATTGGTTTTGCACCTACAGCTCTTAGAAATTAGTCCTGAAAAGCGTGCATTTCGCTGCAAGCCAATATTGCTGTGAATTTGCTGTTGTCTAAGCGGGAAAATACTTCTACTTAGACAGTCTAACTATATAATTTTAAAGAAGTTTTTTCACGTGGAACATAGGCTGTGTCACCGTGGAACATTGTCACAGGCACAAGCTCTCGCTTTACCCAGAGGCGAAATTCATCGAAAATGCCGCCTTCTTCGGGGTCAAGCAATCACCCCACTCTTCCAGCCACATCCATGCAGTTAATGGATCAAATCATATGCTAAGTACTAACGAAGTCAGTGCGTTAAACGCCGAGCTCAAAGAGCTCGAACCCCGAGACATCATCCTCCAGTTACAATCACAACTCCCCAAGCTTGCAATAGCCTTTAGCGGTGCCGAGGATGTAGTGCTAGTACATTGGGCGAGCAAGTTTGAGCAACGACCAAGCTTTATCACCCTGGATACAGGCAGATTGCACCCCGAAACTCAGCGTTACATCGAAGATATTCGAACCCACTACAACATCGATCTCGATGTGCTGCACCCAGACCCAGCAGAACTAGATGCCCTCATTAAAAACAAAGGCTTATACAGCTTTTACCAGGATGGACATGAAGAATGTTGCGGGATACGCAAAGTGGCGCCTCTGGCACGCAAGCTAGTTCATTTTGACGCCTGGGTTACCGGACAGCGAAGAGACCAGAGCCCTACTAGAAGAGAAGTTCCTGTGGTGGAAATTGATTCCAGCTTCTCTACAGAAGACCATCAGGTATTGAAGATAAATCCCCTGGCAAATTGGTCCTCAGCCCAGGTTTGGAACACTATTAGAATGTTGGAGATTCCCTACAACCCGCTACACGATCGTGGCTATGTGAGCATAGGCTGCGAGCCCTGTACTAAGCCTATTGGGCCTAATCAGCATGAGCGCGAAGGTCGCTGGTGGTGGGAAGAGGCAACCATCAAGGAATGTGGGCTCCACCGCGGGAACCTAGACCAACCAGACAGTTAGCCGATAGTCCCAGCCCCAAACTCGGGGATAGTGATGCCGTCGAACAAGCGATTGCGAGCCTCAGGATCAGGTATTGTGAGTGCTCTGGCCACTAAATCAGGATCTAAATGCGGGGCAAACATCTCAATGAAATCATGCATATAGCCCCTTAAGTGTTTGTTACGCTTTATACCTACCCTGGTAATGCTTGGATCAAATAAATGACTGGCATCGAGGGCAACCAGATCACTATCTAACTCCGGGTCGAAGGCCATTTTTGCCACGATCCCTACTCCCAAGCCCAGGCGCACATAGGTTTTGATGACATCAGCATCGGCTGCAGTGAAAACCACCTTCGGAGACAGTCCTTCTGCACTGAATGCCTCATCAAGTTTAGACCGTCCAGTGAATCCAAATGTGTAAGTAACCAAGGGAAATTCAGATAATTTACTAATAGTTAGCGCATTTTCTTTAGCTAATATATGAGTTTTTGGAACCAGTACTGTTCGATTCCAGCGATAGCATGGCAGCATGACGAGATCGCTGAAATACTCCATTGCTTCGGTCGCTATCGCGATATCTGCCGTTCCATCTGCGGCTAGCTGGGAGATCTGCATCGGTGTGCCCTGATGCATATGGAGCGCGACACTCGGATACCGGACTATAAACCGATTGATTACAGGCGGGAGCACATAGCGGCATTGGGTATGAGTAGTAGCTACCGACAGCGCCCCTTCAGCTTTGGTGGCATGCTCATCAGCTACCGATTTAATGTTTTCAATGCCTTGTAATACGCTTTCTGTAGCCGCCAGGATAGCTTCTCCAGCCGCTGTTATACCTGATAGGTGCTTTCCGCTTCTAGCGAATATCTCGATTCCAAGTTCTTCTTCTAACTGTCTGATATGCCTACTAATTCCAGGTTGGCTAGTGAACAAAGCCTGGGCCGTCTGGGAGACATTGAGATCATGTTTATTGACCTCAGCGATATAGCGCAACTGCTGCAATTTCATGGTTTATTCGTGGCTGGCGGAAAGTCTCAATCTTATATGTATTTTTGTTATAAAAACATCGAATAATATTCTTTGGATGAATATAAGGATTGGACTACATTGGCCGGAATTCCGCGCAAAGGACTGCAATTCGCTGCTATCAGCGCCCCGCTATGGAAAACCTGCTCAATTTCTTGCCTGACTTTGTACCTACATTCCTGCTGCATGTTGCAGCCGGAGGCACTGTAGGTTTCGCAATCGGCTTGACTGGGGTTGGGGGTGGTTCGCTTATGACCCCATTGTTGCTGGTTTTTGGCTATCCAGCGCCAGTAGCAATTGGTACTGACCTACTCTATGCCGCAATCACAAAGGCTGGCGGAGCCATATCCCACCACCGCAGGGCGAACGTGAATTGGCAAATTGTGTTGTTGCTCGCTGCGGGCAGCATTCCGGTTTCTGTTCTTCTCCACCTTTTCTTTCTCGACAGCAACTTTCAAAACTCGCCTGAATTTGAAGCGCTACTGACTCAAAGTTTAGGTGTTATGTTAATTGTGACGGCTTTCATATTGATTTTCCGAGAGAGACTTCGAAAAAGCGCCATCGAACAAAAGCCTCAGTTAATCATGCAAGTGGTGCATAACAATCGTCGTAAGGTGACTTGGTTGATGGGGCTTTTGCTGGGAGTATGCGTCACCCTCTCATCAGTTGGTGCCGGTGCATTCGGTGTTGCTATTCTGCTAATAATCTATTCAACTACACCTGCCGCACGTATCATCGGCACTGATATTGCGCACGCGGTACCTCTCACATTCATTGCCGGACTGGGCTACTTGTTTAGCGGCTTCGTTGATGTGCTGCTGCTAATCAGTTTGCTCGTGGGATCTTTACCAGCCATCGCATTCGGATCACGCCTTAGCAGCACAGTGCCTGACGCTCTATTGCAGCGATTGCTGACCTTTATATTGTTGGGGCTAGGTGCTTACTACTCGATTGCCTAACGCTAGAGAGAATTACTCGTTTGCAACACCGTGAGGAACATGGCCAGTGGCTACGTGATTGCGGGCAGATTCACAGTGTCCTTGTTGGTCATCAAAGAAAACGTCTGCATCAAAGGCTTGTAGAAAATCGCCTTTATCCAACCCACCCAAAAACAGTGACTCATCAATGCGGATGTTCCAGGCGCGCAAGGTGCGGACAACCCGTTCGTGAGCCGGAGCCGCGCGAGCAGTAACTAAACAAGTGCGAATTGGTGCTTCCCCGGGTTCGAACGCCCGCTGAATTTGTTGCAAGGCTGCCAGGAATGGTTTGAAAGGTCCGCCTGCCAAAGGCTCGTTTGCAGCTTCCTGTTCATTCTTAGTAAATGCTTCCAAGCCTTTGTCTTTGAATATCTTCTCTGATTCGTCTGAAAACAAAACAGCATCACCATCAAAGGCGATTTTTAGTAGTTCTCTAGGCGGAGATGATTTTTTCGACGGCAGGATTGTTGCCGCCGCCACACCCAATTCCAATGCTCTACGCACATCGGCACCATCGGTAGAGAGGAACAGATGGCTATTAAACGCTGAGATGTAACGATAAGGGCTCTCGCCACCGGAAAACGCTGCCCTGGAGATCTTGAGCCCATAGTGCTGAATCGAATTGAAAATCCTCAGGCCTGTATCAGCACTGTTGCGTGACAGTAAGATAACTTCAACCGGTGATTGGTCGAGCATGTCATTTAGATTGAGCAGTTTTTCAACCAATGGGAAAGCAACGCCTGGCTGCAAAGGCTCCTCTTCCCTCGCGATCTGGTATTTTTGATAAGCATCCAAGCCTTCGGCTTCATACACGGCGTGGCTTTCATTGAGGTCGAACAACGCCCGCGATGAAATTCCGATCACCAATGGATCAATTGAAGCTTGTTTGTTTTTTACTGCCACGCGAAGAACCTATTGCAACTACCTGACTTAGATTGATTTACTCATTTCGAATTCGAACAACCCACCGACTCTGTTCTATGCTACTACACTCTTGCTTGCAACTTATCCATGTATCTTGCAGCGTAGAGAAACGGTGCTCGGCCGATATTGAATAGGCATGCATTGGATTAAGCCAAAGCGTGAATCGATAAACTCCACTTCATGACTCAAAGCATTATCGCATCAATTGATGAGCCTAGAACCGGTCTTATTCTATCCGGTGGCGGATCTCGGGCTGCATATCAAATTGGAGTGTTACGAGCGATTGCTGAAGTATTACCTAAGCATCAGCCCAATCCTTTCCACGTAATCGCAGGCACTTCAGCTGGTGCCTTAAATGCTGCATCTCTCGCTTCGCATGCCTGGCGCTTCAGCACTGCTGTTAGAAGCCTCGAGTATGTGTGGAACAATCTGCAGAGCGACCATATCTATGACCCCCAGTCCGGCAACTTACTAAGCAGTGCTTCGGGAGTGCTGCTATCTATGTTGGGCACTACGAAAACGAACGATCAACCCGTGGCTCTGTTCGATAATCAGCCTCTAGGGAAGCTACTTTCGCGAGTAATCCGCTTCGATCGTATTCAGCACAATATCGATGTCGGTTTGTTAGACGCTATCAGCGTCACCTGTTCGGCATTTGGCACCGGAGAGTCGGTGTCCTTCTATCAAGCCATGCGCGGTTTTGATGATTGGACTGGACCGCATCGCATTGGACGGAGAGCGCGCATAAATCTCGATCACCTAATGGCCTCTTCCGCTATACCGCTAATTTTTCCCGCAGTTAAAATCGGCAATCAGTACTACGGAGATGGTGCTATTCGACAATTGGCGCCCACCAGTACGGCGCTAAAACTAGGCGCCAGAAAATTACTGGTAATTGGGGTCAGTGGTAACCGCACAAAATCACCTTTGGAAGATGATATGGACGAACCTCCTTCCATGCTGCAAATGATCGGTCATATCCTCAATAGTGCATTCGTGGATACATTAGAAAATGATCTTGAGTTTCTCCGCCATATGAATGACGTATTGCCGCTGGTATCGAAACAAGACAAGCGCTCAGTAAACCAGCACCTCCACGAAATAGAATTGTTAGAAATCTCCCCATCTAAGGAATTGAATCTGTTAGCAAATGACTATGCTGACGAGTTACCGAAACCGCTTTCCCGCTATATCAAACCTGGTGGATCTGGAACTATCCTCAGTCTGATCTTGTTTGAGAAAGGTTTTTGCCGCGCCCTCATGCAACTCGGTTACAAGGACGCAATGGAAAAAGAGCAGGAAATTAAGGCGTTCTTCCGCTTACCGGACGCAGCTTAGGATTCTTCAGGACGGTAGCAAGCACCCGTTCCGGCTAAACCGCAGTACCCATTAGGATTCTTGGCTAAATACTGTTGATGATAATCCTCAGCATAAAAGAATGAATCCAGTGGCATGATTTCAGTAGATATTTGACCATGATTTACAGCTTGCAATGACGTCTGAAAAGACTCTTTAGAGCGAGCTGCTGCAGCGGCCTGGTCGTCAGTAGTGGTATAGATAGCCGATCGATACTGGGTGCCTATGTCATTGCCTTGCCGCATACCCTGCGTTGGGTCGTGCTCCTCCCAGAAGGCTTGTAATAGCCTATCAAAGCTAACTTCAGCAGGATCAAAGAAAACCAAGACCACCTCGGTATGCCCAGTTTTTCCGCTGCACACATCTTCATAACTTGGGTGACGTGTGTGGCCCCCTGCATAACCTACAGCAGTGCTAAAGACTCCAGGGATTTCCCAAAACAAGCGCTCTGCTCCCCAAAAACAACCGAGCCCGAACACTGCTCGTTCCAGGTGCTCAGGTACTGGATCAGTAATCGGATTCCCATTTACATAATGCTTAGGGTTAAAAACCAGAGGCTCATTTCTATCTGGCAGCGCCTCTGCCGCAGTAGGAATTTCAAGTGGCTTGTTACCAAGATTGAATAACATAAAGTTTTAACTGTGTTTTAGCACTTAAAGTGCTGTTGTTGATTGCCTCACATGATTGGGGCATGATCGACCAAAAATAGACGTTAGCTCTGTTACGAGCTCTCTATAAAATAAGATCAATCCCCCGTAATTCAAGCATTTGTTCACTATGATTGAAATTCCCTTTGCCAGGCATGGTCAGACACTGACATTACGCCGGTTCTGGCTGTGCAATCATAGTGTTCGAAATCCTTTAAACTGGCACACCCTATTCAAATTGGCCACGGAAGCTATGCGCACTCACTCATCAATCAGCAAAACTTTGCTCTGCACTCTCTGTTCTATCTTGTTATTTAATCCTTCATCAATAGCTTTGGCCTCAGATGATCTTGCTCAAGTTTTTAGTAATGAAGTGCAAGCTATTGATACCACTGTCATAACTAATTCGAACCAGATAATGAATGATATGAAAACGAAAAGTGACGGAATTCACAAGTTAGCGAGCGCTAGTGACGCAGTTAACAGTTTTGAAATCGCTGTTAGCGATGCTGAAATCACCGAGTTGAAAGAGAGGCTAGCTCGTACTCGTTTGCCTGATCAGATCTCTGGCAGCGCATGGGAATACGGCACCGAACTCAGTTTCTTAACTGAGCTAATTCGTTACTGGGAAGAGGATTTCGATTGGCGAGAGCAGGAAGCAATTCTTAACAGCTTCGATCAATACACCACGATGATTGATGACCTGAATATTCATTTCATTCATCAGCGCTCGGCAAATTCCGATGCGATTCCTCTACTGCTTGTCCACGGCTGGCCCGGGTCAGTTAGTGAGTTTTACAAGATCATTGACCCATTAGTGAATCCTCAAGATAACGGTGGTCAGGTTAGCGATAGTTTTCATGTGATAGCGCCGTCGTTGCCAGGATTTGGATTTTCAGATCGCCCTACTCAAGCAGGCATGAATCCGGAAAGCATCGCACTGATTCTTGCCAAACTGATGGATCGCCTGGGGTATCAGCAGTATGCGCTAGCCGGCGGTGATTGGGGCGCCATCATTAATCGCCATATCGCTAATCATCATGGAGACCGATTGATTGGTTTGCATTCAAATATGGTTCTCGCAGGTCCACCTTCAGACGAAACATTACGCGATCAAGTTGATGCAGACGAAGCTGCCATTGTGGAGGCGCGTCGAAACTACATGTTGAATGAAGTGGGATACCAACAAATACAGGGCACCAAACCTCAAAGTCTTGGTTATGGACTTGCTGATTCACCAGCCGGCTTGGCCGCCTGGATCGTAGAAAAGTTCCATGGCTGGTCAGATTTGCCACAAGATGCGAGTGGAGATCTTCTCAACAACTTTTCAATGGATGAGTTGCTCACCAATATTTCCATCTATTGGTTTACCAATACTATTACTTCGTCCACCCGCATTTATTACGAAAATCGCAACACAAGACCAAGCAAACAAATGGGCTACATTGATGTGCCTACAGGCGCAGCGATTTTTCCTGCTGAGATCTACATCTTGCCTCGATCTTGGGTGGCAGCAGCATATGACTTACGCCATTGGACCGTCATGCCAGAAGGAGGACACTTCGCTGCGTTGGAACAACCCAATCTCTATCTTGAAGATGTCAGAGCCTTTTACCGTTTGCTCAGATGAAACATGTAGAAATTCAATTATCTTTATATAAGTAGAACTAATATGACTGATACCACCCACACTCCCGCAAATGAAATAAAAGGTGTACTTGCCTGGATTGAACGCTCAGGCAACAAACTGCCAGATCCAGTTTTTATATTTCTATGGTGTATCGGCGCAGTTATCCTGATTAGCGTGCTGTCGGCATTAGCTGGTGTATCGGCACCGCATCCAACTGCGGTTGATGCAGCAGGCAATCCGGTTACTGTTTACGCTGAGAGTTTGTTGTCGGCTACCAACATACAACGACTGTTAGTTGACATGCCGGAAACATTCGCTGGATTCCATCCACTTGGCTATGTGCTGGTCGTGATGTTAGGAGCTGGGGTAGCAGAACGTTCCGGGTTATTTGCTTCGGCTATGAGTGGAGCGGTTAGTAAAGCACCAAAGTTTTTACTCACGCCAGCTGTCGCTCTGATCGGCATGATGGGTAATCTCGCAGCAGATGCGGCATATGTTGTTCTGATTCCTTTAGCTGGGGTGATTTTCGCTGCAGCGGGTAGACACCCTATTGCAGGTATTGCAGCGGCTTTCGCCGGAGTCTCTGGTGGCTTTTCTGCCAATCTATTACCAGGTCAACTTGATGCTTTGTTGTTCGGTATTACCGAGGCCGCAGCAGAAACAATAATGCCAAGCTGGGATGCCAATATTGCTGGTAACGCCTATTTTATAATTGTAATGACGTTCATTTTCTTACCGGTGATCTGGTATGTCACCGACAAGATCATTGAACCGCGCATGGCTCCAATTACACCTGGCGATGCAGAGAGCAGTACTGCTGGAGTCATTAAAGATCCAGATGCCAAATTGTCTGACGACGAAGTCAGAGGCTTAAAGCGAGCTGGTCTTGCAACTCTGGGGATTATCGCTCTTTGGATCTTCTTAACAGTGGGACCTGGCACTCCATTAATTGATGAAGATGCCAATCCAGAAGCTCGGTTCAATCCGCTATTTCAGTCATTGGTAGCTGGATTTTTCTTTTTGTTTCTTGCAGCTGGATGGGCCTATGGTTCTGCCACAGATGCGATAAAAACTCATCGAGACGTAGTGCGCATGATGAGTGAAGCCATGAGCGACCTTGCTTACTATTTAGTACTCGCCTTTGCTGCGGCTCACTTTGTGGCGATGTTTAACTGGTCTAATCTGGGGCTCATTTTTGCCATCAAGGGTGCTGCAGTTCTTGAAGGATCGAATTTGCCAGACGCTTTTCTCCTGGCGTTCATTATTCTATTTGGCTCCTTCATTAATCTATTCGTGGGATCAGCCAGCGCGAAATGGGCGTTGTTAGCGCCTGTATTGGTACCAATGTTGATGTTGCTCAACATTAGCCCAGAAATGAGCACAGCAGCCTATCGTGTAGGAGACGGAGCGACTAACATCATTACCCCATTAATGCCTTACTTCCCGCTGATTTTAGTGTTTTGTCAGCGGTGGCAGAAAGAGTTTGGAATTGGCAGTTTAGCCGCCACTATGTTGCCCTACTCAATTCTATTGCTTATTTCGGGAATCATAATGACGATGATCTGGGTTGCCCTTGGAATACCGTTAGGACCAAGTGCTCCGGTTGAATTTTCCTTACCTTAAATAACACTGATGTCTGCGAGCCTAACTCGCATTACAGATATAGTTTTCAGATTTAGAGGACAGTTTTAATGCAAGCAATGACGCTTTCCAAAAAAACTTTAGCAACCGTACTAAGCAGCATCTGCTTTCTCGCTTTCCAGCCCAGCTTGAACGCGCAAGAAATTGATTACCCAGCTGCATTCGATGAGCCAATGCCATTGTTGACAGGTGCATTGGGTGAGCTTGAGTTTCAAATCTCATCAGATAATGAAGAAGCGCAGGCCTATTTTAATCAGGGCTTTCAGTTGATGTATGCCTTTGCCAAACAAGATGCTGCACGTTCTTTTAGGCAATCACATTTAGCAGATCCGGATTGTGCTGTTTGTTACTGGGGTGAAGCCTGGGCCTGGGGTTCTTATTTGAATGGAGCTATGACTACAGCGGAAGCACCGCGTGCATACTTTGCTCTGCAAGAAGCGTTAAAACGCATCGATAGTGCAACAACTAAAGAAGCTGACATGATCCGGGCACTATCGGTTCGATACATTGAAGACTACGATCCGGAAAACCGTCGCGTGCAAGACGAAGCTTATGCCGACGCCATGGCTGACCTTGCGGAGAAATATCCTGACGATCTGAATCTCGTTACTTTGTATGCTGATTCACTTTTCTTGTTGGAAGAAAGACGTGGATATCGAGACATTGAAGATCCTAACGTGGTCCGCTTACATAGTGTTCTTCTAAGTGTACTCGATAGAGACATAAGACATCCTGGTGCTTGCCACTTGCTTGTTCATGCAACCGAATCAACAACTCAGCCGGAACTTGCTGCACCTTGTGCAAGATTTTTAGGAAATGAAATTCCTGGGGCGTCACATATTAATCATATGCCGAGCCATACATGGAATGAGATGGGGCTGTGGCATGAAGCTGTTCGCTCCAATACTCTTGCCTGGCATTCTGACCAAAAAGCAGCGGTAGGTGCTGGCTTTTCCATCTACCCAACTCACAACCTTACGATGCTTTATTACGCTGCAAGCATGGGAGGCGAAAGTGCTGCAGCTATTCAGGCTGCCAAAGATTTAGCCAAATTGAATCGCAATACTGCGATGCTTTCGCTAGCACTCGTCCGGTTTGGCCGGTTTGATGAGGTATTAGAAATCGATCAAGCACCAAACGGTGAAATCAATCAAAGTATGTATGATTTTGCCCAGGGCTACGCTGCCTTAAAAACCGATGACATGGATACGGCCAAGGCAAAAGCTGCTGAACTCAATGAACTAACAGAAACCACTACCGCTCGATTTAGATTTCATGATGGCGCTGACATTGTAGGCACTATGGCAGGAATACTGGATGGTGAGATCGCGTGGACTGAAGGCAACGTTGAAGCTGCAGCAGAAGCATTTCGCCGCGCAACATCTTATTACGAAAACCTAAATTATGATGAGCCTGAACCTCTACCCTTCTCTCCGCGCCACTGGTTAGGTTCTGCTTATATGGCACTAGGCGCATACGACAGTGCCGAGGCGCAGTACCGTCAGGATCTTAGTGAGCATCCTCATAATATTTGGGGTCTGTATGGCACACAGCGAGCGTTAGAAGCAAAAGGCGAATCGGACCCGGTTATCGATCAGGACTTGTTTGAAGCATTTAACTACGCAGACATCTGGTTATCTGACACTAAGCACTAGTCCAATCGTTCTCTTATAACATTAATGTCTTCAGGCAGAATTCCTGGAGGCATTAATGTTGCCAAACAAACTCCTTACGATCATTTTTTCGTAAACCGACAATTCTGCATCGTCTAAATCTTCATTGGCAGCGCTGCGAACCTTCATTAAAGCGTATTGCTGAATTACCAACAAAGGCAGCACGATTTCCATTCTCAGCTTGATGCTGCTTTGGCTGGTTGGGTTGTCCTCCAATAACTCTGAATAGCCAGATACTTTAAGAGCCATCTCCTGACTTAGTAAGAACTCATCGTGAATTCTCGACCAGAAAGCACCGAACTGTTCATCGTGTTGCATGTAAGCAGTTAACTTAAAAATCGATTTGCACATGCTTTGCATACTATTACTGACTAGTGCTGCAAAAAATTTGGAATCATTAAATAAGGCCTGACAATCAGCTAAACGACCAGCATCTTCCATTGCTTTCAATGCCGAACCTAAACCGTAGTAACCTGGAACATTCTGCTTCAGTTGCCCCCATGCACCGACAAATGGAATTGCACGTAGGTCTTCGAATTTGAGTTCCGCACTGCTTCCTCTCTTAGCTGGGCGGCTACCTATGTTGGACTGTGCGTAGTAGTGCAATGTGCTCATCTGTTCCAGGTAAGGAAGGAATAACGGGTCTTGTTTAAATTCGAGGTATTTTTGGTAAGCAGTATTTGCCAGTTCATCAATTAACTGCCTTTGATTACTAGTTAACTCATGGGTGGGCCTATCGAATAAGTTGCATTCTAGGCCAGCGGCAAGAAGTTGATTGATATTGTGTTGTGCAGCGACTTCCGTTCCATAGTAGGAACTAATCGTTTGGCCTTGCACCGTTAACTGGATTTGATTGCTTTCGATTGTTTTACCTAAAGCTGCGTAAAATTTATAGGTACTACCACCGCCTCGAGCAGGCGGCCCACCTCTGCCATCGAAGAAAGTAACTTCAATGCCTTGTTCTCGAGATACTTGAGTAATATTTTCCTTAGCCTGATAGATAGCCCAGTTCGCCATTAAGTAGCCACCATCCTTGGTGCCATCAGAGAATCCAAGCATAACTGTTTGCTTATTGCGTCGACGGGCAACATGTCGCGCATATTCAGGCACTGAATAGAGACTTGCCATGCTCTCATGGGCAATCTTTAAATCATCGATAGTTTCAAACAGCGGAACAATGTCTAGAGTCAAAGAATCTGGCGCCCATCCAGCCAAGCGACTTAGCGCCATCACATTGATTACATCTCTTGGTCCTCGACAATTGCTAATTACGTAACGGTGGCAACCGCGTTCGCCATTGAGGGATTGAATTTCCTTTATAGTGGCTAAAGACTCTAATGTATCCCGGAACACGGAGTCATCAATGGTCTGCGGAGACACAGCGCCTTCTATTGTTAATAGTCTTTGCCATTGCTCTGTCTCACTTAAATCATCGAATCCTTCTGCCAATAGACCTGGATTCGCCTGCAGAATTGTTTGCAGGGTGTTCGCAATGACCCTAGAGTCTTGACGGATGTCGAGGCTTGCAAAATGAAATCCAAAGACTGCCACCTTTCGTTGAAACGATTCCAATTGGTCTAAGTAGAGTCCTTGGTATTCTGTTTCTACGGTCTTCGCGATGAACTCCAGGCTCGACTGAAATTCAGCTACTGTTGAAAAGCTTAAGTCAGATTCTCCAGTAAGTTCATCGTGCAACCTATGCTCTAAGACTTCCAAATTTTCATAGACGTCTTTAAAGCTTAGTCGACGTTTTAAGCGGCGCAGGTCATTGCGATAACATTCCAATATTATGAAGCGTAATTTGTTCGCTACTTTCCGAGTTTCATCACAAGTGACATAGGGATTTCCATCCCGATCCCCTCCAGGCCAAAATCCTATACTTAACAAATTAGTATTCTGCTCAGCACCTTGCTCCGCGAGACGATCGATTGTCTGCCCGATAGTAGGGTAGAAAATATTGCCGAGATACCAACTAAGCTCTACAGCCTCTTCGTAAGGAGAAGGTTTTTCTTGCTTGAAGAATGGGGTGTTTCCAAGTTGTTGCAGCAAATCTCGAATTGCGTCCGCATCGCTGTCGGCCACCGCAGCGGTTAGATCGGTAATGATGGCCAACACTTGCCCAGGATAGAATTGTGTAGGGTGAGCGGTAAGAATAATCCGAGCACCGAAGTTAGCGAGCAGTTTGCTCAGCTTCTCTTCCAAACCCTCTGCTGCAGCGCGCTCGCTGAGTTGGCGCAACCTATCGCGTTCTTCGGTCCGATGAATTGAGGCGTAGGCTGAGTCTTCCAGCGCGTCTATCAGTACAACCTGTCGTTCAACATACTGAATAACCTTGAAGAGAAACTGGACTCGTTGTTGTTCAGTAAAATCTGGCCGATGGGATGCAAAGAATTCTTCAATTATCTGTTGAGGACTGTGTCCAGCATCCAACCCTGTCTGACACGCCTCATCCAAGAGTGGCAATAGCAATCCGGTTTGTTCGACCGCATCCAGCGGCAAGGTAAGAAACAGACTGTTGTAGAGCTGATATTTCAGTTCTACCTCTTTTTCATAAACGTCTCTTATCAGTCCTTTGTCTGCCATGTTAGATCACGTTCCTTCTGTGCGTCCGGTGGCGCATTGTACTCTGTATAGGCTGCATCCGGCTTTATTGTCGATCCCTGGTCTGTTTAAATCCGTGCCAGGTCTAATTAAGTGAATAATTCATGAGCCCCACTCGCCCTCAGCATTCCCTTCTCAGTATGCTAGCAATAGCATTTTTTGCCGCTTCCAGTGCTGTTCTTGGTGCTGAAGCGAGCAATGATCAATCGGCGACTTGGTGGAATTTCGTCATCGCCTTAATAGTGCTGGCAGCCTTGCTTTCCAGCGTGGCGCTTCCTCTTGCTGCACTCAGGCAGTGGACAGGAGGCTGGAGAATTGCGGCACTCGCACCTCTGCTGGTTTTAGGCTTATGGGTGGGTGTTATCGCCATTTCCCGCATGTCCGACAGTAACAGCCACCGTCTCTGGCCTTTTGAGGTCTTCAGTTGGGCGATGTTGAATATGATTTATATGGTGGCGGTGATGACTTATAAGCGCCAGATCGACAAGGCAATGATTAAAGCTGCTGAAGACAATCAATCACCGGATTCATTCTCAGACCAAGCTTCATAGCCCCCATCCAGGCTAAACGCATTACCAAAACCTCTCTCTGCGAAAAATGCAGCTGCCCCCTGGCTCATGTGGCCGTGGTAGCAGTACACCAGCAATGGCTGCTCCGGGTCCGCATCCTCGATGAATTCCTGCAGATTGCTGTTGTGCAAGTGAAAGGCTTCGTTGATATGGCCGTTTTCATAGGATTCGTCGTCGCGGATGTCGACGATATGGATGTTAGGTGAGTCAGCAATTAATGCTTTTGCTTCATCGATGGATATCCGTTTGTAATTCATTGCGGCTTCCGTGCTTATCCATGGGAAATGCTGCCCAAAGCCTACCAAATTTGCCTGTCTAATGCTGCGGCACGATTAGACTGTCTAAACCTCTCCCACCTAATTAGTTAGACTGTATACTTAGACAGTTGACTATAACTATACAGTCTAATTATACTGCCCAACATTGATTAACAGCGCACTGGAAGCAGCATGTTAAATAGTAAGCAACTTATTGAAATTACTGGGATTTCCCGCGCCACACTGAATAACTATGTGGCCCTGGGCATTCTCCCTAACCCCGTCGTTATGACTCCGGTGGATGGCGAAGGACGCGCTACCCGCTTGGGCTACTTTGACGACGATGCTGTAGACCTGATTAAGCAGGTTCAAGCACTCAAGAAGGACGGTTACTCGATGCAGGAGATCGCCGAAAAAATTGGCATTCGCCCTGCTCAGGACGGAATCGAGTCAAAAACCTCTAACCAGTTATCCTCGGTTGGTGAGCAGGGATCGCTCACCTCCCTTTCTATTGAACCCACCATTGATAGTTTCCCTGGCCCTGCCTATATGGTGAACAACAATTTTGAATTGATATGGTGGAATGAAAGTGCCTCTTCTTCCTTTTTTGCAGCGGACGAAGATCTGCCTGGGGACTTGGAAGAGCGCAACTTGTTAAAGCTGTTGTTCGGCGCTCAGCCGATTCAGGACGATGAGCAGCTAAGGGATTTACTCAAACCCCATATGGCTGCGGCCAAAAAACGCCTGTCTCAGCAGGCTCTCATCAAACTGTATTCTGCTATCGATCCAGACAAATTATCGGTGCTGAAAGATATCTATGAGGGAGTAGAGAGCATTGGAAAGGAAGCAATGGTGCACTTCCCTTCTTTGCTTCCTCAGGGCGACGGTGATTTTGAGTTGTATGACCTGTACATCTGTTTCTATCGTGAAGGCATTTTGTTCACTTACAGCCCAGTGCAATTGGCAGACGACTTCCTCCTGGATTTTCTGAGTAAACGAAATCACGTTATCAATGAATTATTGAGAAAGCGTAAGCCCTACCTCACTAACGTTGCGGTAATGGTGGCGGATTTACAGGATTCGACTCGAATTTGTTCAGAGCTTCCCGCAGAAGAATATTTCGAATTGATCAATGATATCTGGCAGCAGAGTGAGCCGATTTTCCGAAAGTATTACGGCACCTATGGCAAACATGCTGGCGATGGCATGGTCTATTACTTCTTCCCTCAACCAGACTGTGATTACAAACTAAACGCCATTCAATGCTCGCTCGAACTACAGCAAATGATGCGGCAAATTACTCAACAGTGGCAGGCACGGAAAGGTTGGTTTAGTGATTTGATGCTGAATATCGGTATCAATGAAGGACAGGAATGGTTTGGCAGCTTTCATGCTGGTGGCCACGTTGAGTTCACTGTACTCGGCGAAACCATTAACCATGCGTCACGAGTCAGTGATTTCGCACGCAATGGTTCTACTTGGACTACAAAAACCATGCTCAATCAGATCCCCAGCGAGAAACGTAAACAAATTGTATTCGGAATTTCTCGCCGTTCAGCCCATGGCGATTCAGTTTTTGTCACTGATACCTACGCCAGCCTTGGCAGCTTGTTGGACGAAGAACACCAAAATAATAAGAAGTTTCGTGATGTGCACAATCTGCCTATCACTGAGATTAGAGACTTTGGCGGAGGTGAATTCTAATGGCCTTACCTCCCGGCTCTATCGCAATTTTGCTAGCTCAAGAAGCAGATTCAGAGGAACAGCACACCCACCAACAGGAAGCCCACAGCCGCTATCCCCGCGCTTATCAGCGCATAAGGCAACTGTGTGCGCACGTGGTCAATATGATCCGTCGCGGCCGCCATAGAGGACACGACCGTCGTATCACTGATGGGTGAAGCGTGATCGCCAAATACTGACCCCGAAAGCACTGCGGCGAGAAATAACTCGGGTGGATACTCCAGCGATACAACAATTTGCATTGCTAGGGGAATCATAATGGCGAATGTTCCCCAGCTTGATCCGATAGAAAACGCGATAAAGCTAGAGACCAAGAACAATAGCGGTAAAAGCAAAATTGCGGGAATAGTGTTCTGCGCAATTTGAGCTACGTAAACTCCTGTTCCTAACAAACCGGCCACATCCCCCAATGCGAGAGCAAACAGTAGGATCATGGCGACGGGTAAAAAGCCACCTGCCCCCTTTAAGAAATTATTCATCAGCACATCCAAGCGTGCGCGACGATGAAAAAGCACCATCATCCACAGAACAAAAAGCGCCAATAGCACCGCCCATAGCACGGAGGTTGAACCGGATCCGGCGCTAATGTCTCCATCACCTGTGATGTATAGACTTAACGGCATGGATAGCACCATTACGGCGATGGGGATAATCATGAATCGTGCTTTATCCTGGTCGGGATCTGCCTGAGCATTCTCTCCAGCCAACACATCTGGATCTACCATAGGTGTCGCATTGGACCACAGTACATTGCCCTGCTCGGTTCTGATCTGGGCCTTTTTCATCGGCCCTATCTGTAGATTCTTGGTAATCACGACCGCGGAGAAAATAATTACCACGATAGGATAAAGATTGAACGGAATGGCTGAGATAAAGACGCTTATCGGGTCATCGATAGCTGAAGAGGCTAACAATCCTATAACCACCGCTCCCCATGCGTTGAGGGGAATCATGATGCAAATTGGCGCGGAGGTGGAATCGATAATATAGGCCAGTTTTTCCCTGGCAATCTTGTAGCGATCGAACAGCGGACGAGAGATCGAACCTGCTACCAGCAAGGTGATGTTAGATTCAATGAACACCACCACACCGGTGAAATAGGCAAGCCACTTCGCTTTGATAGCGCTATCTACCCAATTGCGGGATTCCAGTAAATGAATAAATCCCCGCACTCCACCGACTTTCTCAATGGTGGCAATTAAGCCGCCAATCACTAGTGTGAAGACCAGCACGCGAGTATCACCCGCATCGCCGAATACATTAATCACTCCATCGATCGCCAGGCCAATACCGGTCAGCGGATTCACTGCCTCCAAAATACAGAAGCCGATCCATATGCCGATGCTTAAGGAAAGAATGACTTGTCTGGTGAGTATCGCGAGGAAGATGGCCAATAACGGCGGGATGACTGACATCCAATTGGGTTCGTACATACTGCGGCCAGTCTCCCCTGGGTTCTGATTATTAGAATTATGGTCGGCAGTATAGTGCTTTTACTGAGCGGCCGGAATCGACGAATACCATAGTGTCGAGGGCGATAATATGATACATCTAGACTGTTATCTCGGCGTTCCAGCCTGCAGTAGAGCGCCCTAACCCACTGAGCCGCAAGAGTCACAAACACTGCGGTACAGGTTAACAAGCGACCCCTGTGGTCCCATATAGAATCGAGAGAGGACACACCATGGATAGACGCAAATTCCTACGGGATATGAGCGCTGCTACAGCAGCATCAATCGCCGGCGCTGCGACGCTATCTGAGAAGGCTGACGCATTAGAAGAAGCCATGAGTCTGGAGCTGGATAAGCGCATCGCTACACCTTGGATGTGCAGTATCGACCCTACTCCAGAAGAAGTTGCAGGCGATACCCGCCCTTGGTACCAGCACGAGGACCCACGTCTACCGGTAATGCCAGAGGCTCCGACCTTACGTGACTTTTTTAAATTAAGATTTCATCCAGCAAACCATGTATTGCAAAGCGCGCGTTACGCACGGGTCAATGGCATGGAAGAGAAAGTCGTGCTGGCTTGCCTGCTGCACGATATCTGTGTATCTAACTTGATTCGCACCGACCACGGTTACTGGTGCGCACAAATGGTTCGTCCTTATGTAGATGAAGAAGTTGCCTGGGCTATTGAAGCGCATCAGGCGCTACGCTTCTTTCCAGACGAATCAGTTGGATATGAATACCCTGAAGCTTACATCCGCTACTTTGGTGAAGACTACAAACCTGAGCCATATATCGTTCAAGCTTACGAGGCAGCAAAAAATCACAAGTGGTACATGACTGGACGTCTGATTACCCTTAATGATTTGTACTCATTTGAGGAAGGTGTAACAGTAGATTTCGATGATTTTGAAGATATTGTTGGTCGCCACTTCCGTCAGCCAAAAGAGGGATTGGGTTTTGATGGAACTCCAGTTGCGCATATGTGGCGTAGCATAATCTGGCCGAATAACTTCTTGTAGAAGATTTCTCATTCAATGAGCGAAGAGCATTACATTAAGCTTCGACGCAATGGCCAACTCGGTGGCGGTCTAATAGTACTGCTAGGAATAATCGCAATGTTTTGGCAACAAAATGCGGGTTATTTTCTTGCTTCATATTTTGCATTTTGGGTTCTTAACTACGTTGTAATTCATCACTATGTTGGCAAATACTTGCTATCTGAAAAAACCGGAAAGATAGTTAGCAAGACATTAATAGACCCGATATAACAGCGTATTGACTGCACAGTTCTCGTAAAGTGCCATGTCTCTCTCTTATGATTGACATGGCATTTTTGTTTGAGCTTCATTCTGGATTGTAAAAATGAGCTTTGAATCAGTAGACCATTATCTGGAATCCATCGACGCAGACCGCAAAGATTCTGTAAGTAAATTACGGGATATCATTCGGGAAAATCTTCCAACTGGATTTAAAGAGGTAATGGCGGGCACCATGCCGAGCTATGTTGTCCCCTTGGAGACCTATCCTGCAGGCTATCATGTAGGCAAAGACACCCCACTCCCGTTTGTAAGCTTTGCATCACAACGTGGACACATCGGACTCTATCATTTCGGCATGTATGTGGATGATTCACTCCTCAAATGGTTTGAAGAAGAATATGCCAGACAAGTGGATCACAAACTGGATATGGGAAAGAGCTGTATACGGTTTAAGAAGCCCGAAAAAATCCCATTCGATCTAATCGCCGAATTAATGCGCCAAAGATCTGTAGAGGACTGGATTTCTTGCTATGAAAACGTACGCCCGAAAAAGTAAACGGAAGTGCTCAAAAGGCGCTAGAACCCTTTAAATCCGGCTTTTTGCCGCCATATAGTACTTATACCTCCCTCGAGGAACGAATAGGAGAGTTTCATGAAACGAGTATTTCTCTTTATCGCAACCAACCTTGCGGTGCTGTTAGTGCTGGGCGTAGTGCTGAGTATTCTTATGCCAGTGCTGGGGCTAGATTCCAATTCCAACAGCGGATTGCTGTTTATCTGTGCGGTATTCGGCATGGGCGGCTCGTTTATCTCGCTCGCTATGTCAAAGTTCATCGCCAAACGCAGCGTCGGTGCCTATGTAATCGAGAATCCCCGCAATAAAGATGAGCAGTGGTTAGTAGATACCGTACGGCGTCAGGCTGAATTAGCAGGAATCGGCATGCCCGAAGTGGCAATCTATGATTCACCAGAGATTAACGCTTTCGCCACTGGCGCTAATCGTAATAATGCTTTAGTTGCGGTTAGCACCGGATTATTGCGCAATATGACGGCTGATGAAGCCGAAGCAGTACTGGGTCATGAAGTTAGCCACGTAGCTAACGGCGACATGGTCACACTCACTCTAATTCAAGGCGTATTAAACACCTTCGTATACTTCTTCGCGCGCATTGTGGCGCAAGCGGTTAATCGCGGCAGCAATAATGCCTTCGTCTATTTCATGACTGTGATGGCGTTCCAGGCGATCTTCGGTATCTTGGCGAGTTTTATCGTGATGGGTTTTTCTCGCTATCGAGAATATCGAGCAGACGCAGGCGGTGCTCAGTTAGCTGGTCGACAAAAAATGATTGCTGCTCTGCAACGACTGCAATCGAATCACAGTGAAAGTCAGCTTGAGGGGCAACTAACCGCGTTTGGCATTAGTGGTAAGAGTGCCATGATGGAACTGTTAATGAGCCACCCTCCACTGGAAAAACGAATTGCAGCATTGCAGCACGGATAAATTAAAACCCAGAAACGAAAAAGACCGGCGATGCCGGTCTTTTTTTGTCTAGGTCTAGGCTAAGAGATACTAGCGGCGAATTACCCGCGCGTCTCCAACTCCCACTTCAATATCAATTCGATGCTCCCCCTCACCGAAGTAATGAGAGTCTGCACCAACGATGTTGCGTTCATTTTCTGTGCTATTACCAAAACCGCGGACTGAGGAATCTCCGACACCGGTGACTATTCTTACACTGTCGAAATCCATATCAGCTGTGATGACTTCAACCGCTCCTACCCCTAGCTCCAGCAGAAAGTCGTTGGCCATGCCAGCGAGCTCGATCTCACCTACTCCTAACTCCATAGAAACTGCCAGGTGAGCTGGAATACGTACTCGCCACTCTTGCTCTACGTTGTCTTCGTCCAGGCGGAGATCCAGATAATCACGTCCTTCAGACACTTCAAGCTCTACATCGTCCACGTCTC
This sequence comes from uncultured Pseudohongiella sp., assembly GCA_965262465.1. Classification (GTDB taxonomy): domain Bacteria; phylum Pseudomonadota; class Gammaproteobacteria; order Pseudomonadales; family Pseudohongiellaceae; genus UBA9145. The sequence continues at coordinate 1,678,267 of OZ253535.1, forward strand.
TGCGGCCAAAAAACCACCAGCCACCGTCTGCACGCAATTGAATATCCAGTTCGACAGAATCGCCGTCGTAGACCTCGATTTCTAGCTCAGCGACAGAAATATCGAAATCGATCCGTTCCAGTTCGGCCGCTTCAAATGACTGCACAATCCGCTTGGAACTGGCCGCATGTGAGGTGCCTGACAAAAAGACACTGAACACGGCAATCAGGACTAGATGGCCCAGCACATGCCGCTTGGCAGCGAAATTTTTGATAGCTAATTGGTTCATGGAGCGCTCCTAATGAGGCTTTTCTCGTAATTTATGCCCTGTTAGACGTGGCTTTCTGAAAAAGGTTACATAGCTCAATCAATTCCAATCTGAATTCACAGGCGACGGAAAATCAGCTGAAGCCTAAGGAATCTCTTGTCTGCACCGCTATAAAGTATAGGGGCTGGCATTGCCAGGAGGTCGTGCTGCCTGGAAAACTTCAACACCCAGTTCAGTCTCACAGGATTGGCCAGATATCTTAATCACGATGCCATCACGAAATCTTAAACAGCGCTCGCAGTTAATTGTTTTTTTGACTTGCCTGCTTCCATTTTCAGTAGTCGCCCAAAGCCCCAGTATCAATTTTCAGTCTTCCCGAGCACACATCTTCACTACCGGTGATGACGGGCTCCAGGCGTTTGCGGTCACTATTGCTAACCCAACAACAGAGAGTATAAGAAATGTCAGCTTCTCAATATCGATGCCTGCTGGCTTGGTTTTGGGAAGTGTCGATCAGGAATGTGACGAATCTGCATTCGGCGACACCAAGACTCTCGCGTGCACAATCCAACAAGTGGATGGACAAAACATCCATGTGACGGACTTCTTTGTCGATGGTCCTCTATCTACTGCACCAAACGGTGTCGTCACCATGCAGATCTCGAGCAGTGACGTCACCATTATTGAGCCTAGTGCAGAAGAAGCCAGTTTAGCGGACGGTGATACAAGTATCAGTGGCAGCACTCTCACTCTCCAGTTAGTGAGAGACATATTGTTTGATGGTAATAACAACACTATCCCCGATACCACTGAGCTTATTCTGTTACCTACTCCCGACCAGTCGTTTGAAGAAATACTCGCGACCGATGCCATCATGGACGTGATGTTCTTGGTGTCTTCTACAGCAAGGGAGTATTTGGACGGTCAGCTCGATCAGCGCATCTCCCAACTCCTGACGGGAACGAATGAAGTCTTCCGGGAAAATCAGGTAAACATAAAAACCCGCTTGGTCGATGTGCGAGATATTGATTACAGCGAGAGTGTCTTACTTGAAGAAACCTTGGGCCAAATGCAGGAGGCATCAAACGCAGCATTTGAAGACCTCTCATTATCAGTAGATAACACTGGTGCGGACTTAGTGGTGTTACTCCATGGGATTCCCCCTACACTGGACGAATTCTGCGGCGTCTCTTCTAGCGTAGGCTTGGGCCGTCAGGGGGACTATCAAGCCGACTATCATCGAGGCCGCTTACTCACTGTGCTGGATGTTGGCCCCAATTGCCTTGGTATCGTGGATTTGGCAACAAGCTTTGCTGTCAATATGGGGATCGTTGCCTCACGTGATGTAGCACCAGACGGTGGAACGTTTAGTTACTCCTCTGGATATGGTGTACCTGACGCCTTTCGCACAATTACTACGCGGGTAGGTAATCTCGATAATTTCGGTACCGCAACAGATGTTAATCGATTTTCCAATCCAGCAATTCTTTGTGAGGGCCTACCTTGCGGTATAAACAGTACCGATATTGCGAATGGCGCAGACGCGACTTTGTCACTCAACCAGACAAGGCATGTAATTAGCGCCATCAATGATCCGGTAATTCCACAAACTGCTTTGCCTGATGAGATTACTCCAACTTTCAGTAACGCAATTGATATCGATGTGCAACATCAGGCAGTGGAGGCTGGTGCTTTCATCACGGCATTTGCTGAGTATGAAATCACTATCACTAACACTCATTCAGAAACCTTACATGATTTGAATGTAAGTGCGTTTCATCTCAACAATGGATTGTTAGACACTTCCGCCCGCACCTATCGTTATGACCCAACCCAGTGTGCTGTTTCTGGCGAATCACTTACGACGAAAGCAACAGCAGTAGAAAACCTGGAGGAAAAACGCGGGCGCCTTACTTGTCATGTAGACAGCTTGAATCCCGGTGAATCCACAGACTTTAACTACTTTCTACAAATTCAAGAAAGTCCGCCAGAATTGGCGGAAGGCGATAATTACTATCATGAGATAATTGCGCTCAACAGTGTTCCGCAATTGGAGTCTGCGCACTGCATGCCGGTTTATACAGATTTAGCAGATGCAGATGTAGGGAGCAGCGTCTGCAATTTAGTAAATGAGTTATTACTTTCTGTTGACATTGATACAGGCTTCGTAGATTTGGAAGCCCTACCATCAGTAACGGGAAACATCTTGACGGTGCCATTTATTCGTACTGACACCGGAGCACTAGTAAGCGCAACCTTTCAAATTGTTAATGTCGCGATTGGCCAGCAAGAGCTAGTCTTACTGTCATTTCGCGAATTAAACGCCACACTTATTCCGACACTTCAATCGAATTACACAACTTCAATAGGCTTACTACAGATTCGTGGGCTGCAATTAGATGAAGCTGTATTTGATGTAGTATCTAGCCTGGATTCTGAATCTAATCCACCAACTTTTAGGAATGTAGGATTAACTGAAGTAATAGAAACCGAATAACTTAGACTATTCTAAATACCGGACCCACGCATACTACCGGTAAGTTTTGCCAAATCTAAATCGTAGAGTGCACATACAACCTCTCGATCATTTCTCTGGTTCCATGATTCGATAGTCGGGTACATCGGATACACATCTAATTGAGAGGTTTCATAATCTCTACCAACAAACGCTTCGAATCGATCAATGCATCCGGCGTAAGATAATTCAGACATTGCTTCAGAACCTGGAAACTCAGCTTCAGTAGTATTGAAAATGGCGAACACCTCATTGTCATGAGGCTCGTTACAAGGCACACCCGCAACCCCAAACACTTCTACGGTTTCTTCATCCGACTCATCAGGGTCATCGTTAAAGCAATCACCTATACGCATCTCAAAGGCATTAATAGTGCCTTCGGTGACTACTGTTCCACTTGCATCTCTGTCTGCGTCTTGCAGTGAAGCAATGTAGTAACCAGCTGCGAAGATAAGTATAGCTAGAGCAAGATTTCTCATAGAGTTACCTCTTCGAATATCGAAAGGTGGAGAAGATTCCTTATACCCTGCTCTCTAATCGAGTTACAGGTAAACCTGCTAGGACTCTTGGAAGAAGCACCAGAATGTGAACTGAATCGCCTGAATCCTAACTTAGGGTTGAACCAATTCGATTCGCACGCCGTCCGGTCCCTCAATGAATGAAATACGGATCCCTCTGAAATCTCTAGGTTCCATAGTGAATTCGACACCATTGGATTTCAATGTATCCGCTGCGGCAGACAAGTCAGGAAAGGCCCAGCCCAGGTGGTCCATTGCCCTTCCTTCAGTTGGCTCAAGTTCACTTTGAGATTGGGAAACAAAGAGCCATATCGAATCATAATGCAGACCAGGTAAAGCACCTCCAAATGTTTCCATGCGGCCGCCCAAGTTATCTGCATACCATTGTAGTGTTCCTTGCGGATCTGGCGAGCTTAGGTGGAGATGATGAGTGCCGCGTAATTCCGGATCATCAATAATTTCTATTTTTGTACCCCATGGATCCTCGACAAATCCTAATTTCATGCCGGCGAACTCAATGATGTTACCTATTTGCGAACCACCATCAGCTACGATGTTTGCAATGGTTTCTTCCACATTTGTTTGTGAAAAACTAATGTGGTCCACACCAGTACCAACTGATCCTCCAGTTGGCTCTCTATTAAAAAAGATGACTGCTACGTCACCGTAATATACCCGGTCGATTGGGAGGCTCTCATCTGAAGATCGACGGAAGCGGCCAGGTTCGCCGCCGAAGTGCTTGGAATACCAGGCTACGGCTTCATCAACGTTGGTGGCTGTGAGATGAATATGGTCGTAAGGAGCTGCAATGCTATTTATCGCAGAGGCGGAAAATAATAGAACCAGGAAGAGTTTAAGGGTGCGCATAGGTTTTCTTTATTGTTGTGTTGTTGAGGAGTTGAATAATAGTACTGCAAATTGAGCAGCGCAGACGAGTGACCAAGGCAGGTAACAGTTTTTCTTCACATCGGAGACTCGATGTTCCTTCGACCGAAGCTAGCAACAGATTTTTAGTTTGATTGGTCCTTCGATTACGGCCAGCAACAGTTCCTTTGCAGCTTCAGAGTATGGCCAGCTCGCCTACACTTCGATGCAATCTAGCAAGAGATTCTATTGCGCTTTCGAGTATGACCAACACGCAGGGTTATTGCTGGTAATAGAAGGGAGTTGGTGCCCAGGGCCGGAATCGAACCGGCACGATATTTCTATCGAGGGATTTTAAGTCCCTTGTGTCTACCAATTTCACCACCTGGGCAGAATCACGCAAGATGATTGGAGGCTGGAGTCGGAATCGAACCGGCGTACACGGAGTTGCAGTCCGCTGCATAACCACTCTGCCATCCAGCCTAAATTATTACTGTGAGGATTGGCGAAGGTCGCGAAGTATACCGAAACTTGGGGCTTTGAGCATAGTTTGATGGCGAGATAGTCCTAAACTACTTGATTAATTCGTTCAGCTATCCCTGAGTCCGCACTATCTCTCCGGCCCGCGAGCTTAGCTCGCGGTCGTTTGCCGCGCGCAGAGCTGGCGCTTTGCAAAACACGCGCGGCTCACCCATCCAGCCTATAATCTTTTGAACATCCACCCTTCGATGTCGCGAGGAAACCGAAACTTGGAGGTTTCAGCATTGTTTTCATGTGGATAGGGTTAATTACTCAGGCAACGGAATAAATTCTTCTTCGTCGCCTGGGACTTTATCGAATCGACCATTTTTCCAATCGTCTTTCGCCTGTTCAATTCGTTCTTTACGACTAGAAACAAAATTCCAAAACATATGGCGATCGCCTAAAGCTTCACCACCGATTAGCGCGATGCGACTGTCTTCTGTCGCGGTAATTGTGATGTCGGGATTAGCATCCAGAATTGCCATGCTGAACTCATTGACTGCTCTACCATTAATTTCAATTGTGCCAGCTGCTACATAGATAGCCCGCTCGTCGGCTGTAGGTAACTTCAGTGTCTTTCCTTGGCGTAAATCTGCTTCGAAATAAAGGGTTTCGGCAAAAGTCTTAACAGGTGACGTTATGTCGAAGGCGCTTCCCATCATTACTCTGATGGGCACATCATCAACCGTGGTAGTTGGAAGTTCTCCTTCATCGTAGTGGTAAAAAGCTGGATCAATTTCCTCATCAGCCTCAGGTAAGGCTAACCACAGTTGTAATAGATGTAAGGTATGCCCCGCTGCCCTGACATCATCTGGGGTTCGCTCAGAATGGACGATTCCTTTTCCTGCGACCATTAAGTTGATGTCACCTGGCTCGATTGCCAACTCATTGCCTAATGAATCGCGGTGCATGATTGAACCATCGAACAGATAGGAAACTGTAGCCAAATTGATGTGAGGGTGAGGTCGGACATCCATACCCTCGCCCGGTGGAAATTGAGCTGGCCCCGCATGATCAAAAAAGATCCAAGGACCTACTTTTCGCTGTTCAATTGCTGGTAGCGCGCGACGCACACTAAACCCACCAAGATCTTTCTGTTTCGGAGTGATGATTTTCGCAACACCGGAACATGGTTGATTTTCACATTCAGAATCAAACTCTTGGGACAGATTACTCATAAATAACTCTACTCATAAACCACTCTACGCATGCACGCATATTAAAGAATAGATAAAAGGAAAATTGGAGCGGGAAACGAGATTCGAACTCGCGACCCCGACCTTGGCAAGGTCGTGCTCTACCAACTGAGCTATTCCCGCTTTGTCGTCGTCTGCTACTCACTTCAGAGTAGTCAGAGAAACACATTATGGCAGTTTGAACTTTATTGGCAATCTCATGAATGGCGAGGTGCCTGTCCAAACGAGGCGGCTATTGTAATTACATTGCTTTTTCAGTCAAGCAGTTACGGCCGGTTCACTAGCCAATAGTTGAATCATCGGACCAGGTTAACCGAAAGTTGGCTAATTATTGATCAGGGAACAGATGAGGACGAGCTGCTTTGAAGTAATGTAGGGCCGAATAAAGGCTTAATAGTGCGGCGATATAGATCATTAGATAACCAGCCCACAGCATCCAATCCGGAGTTGTGTCCGTCACTATGATCAGAATGATGATGGCGATCATCTGAAAAGTAGTTTTCAGCTTGCCAGAAAATGCCACAGCAACGGTATCCCGCAATCCCTTACTCGCCATCCATTCCCGCAGTGCGGAGATCAATACCTCGCGGGCAATGATCACGATAGCTGGTAGCAGCAGAATGCTATTTTCCCCGACCAGCATGACCAACACCGTAACCACCAGCAATTTGTCCGCCACCGGGTCTAAGAATGCGCCAAACTCGGAGGTCAGATTAAGACGACGAGCCAAATACCCATCGAGCCAGTCACTCAAACTGGCAAAGGTGAAAAGTGAAGCTGCTATAAGGTGACTGTGAACCAGTTCCGAGTGATAACTAACTACCACGAGTGGGATAAGAACAAGTCTCAGGTAGGTAACCAGGTTTGCCCAGTTCATTGCCGGTTCTCAAAAATTTTTAGTCCGGAAAACAGACTCTTATATTCTAAAATTTATTTTAATTATTAACTAAAAAGCCCAGCTTGAAGCAATATTTCAAACTGTGAACTGGTCGATATCACGCAATATTGTGTAAGTGCGCATATATGTTTTCGGCCAACTTCTTACTTATGCCAGTGACCCGGGCAATTTCAGCTTCTGACGCCTTGCGGATCTCCTGCTGACCGCCAAAATGCTTGAGCAGGGCCCTGCGCCGCTTTGGACCAAGTCCTGGAATCTCTTCCAGCATAGATTGTTTGCGTGCCTTGCTGCGCCTCTGCCGATGCCCAGTAATAGCGAAGCGGTGCGCCTCATCCCTTACTTGCTGCAGCAGTAGCAGGGCCGGAGAGTCCGTATTCAGGGCGATCTCTCGGTATCCTCCTTCGGTACTCACAAATAGCGTTTCTTGCCCTGCTCGCCTCGATATGCCCTTGGCAATGCCAATTAGCCTAACCTCAGGCAATTGAAACTTCTCCAGGATACCCCGAGCCTGGGTTAGCTGCCCCTTGCCACCGTCGATCAGGAGTATGTCGGGGATCTTCCCTTCTCCCTTGCTAAGCCGCGTGTAGCGGCGGTCCAGGGCTTGCTCCATGGCCGCGTAGTCGTCACCGGGAGTGATATCTTTGATATTAAAGCGCCGGTAATCGCTCTTCACTGCGCCGTTCTCATCAAATACCACACAAGAGGCTACTGTCCCCTCGCCACCGGTATGGCTGATATCAAAGCATTCAATACGCTCTGGTTGAGATTCTAGCTTAAAAGAATCCTGTAAATGCATGAAACGTTTATGGGTGTTCTGTTTGTTACTGATATGAAGCTGCAGTGATTCCTGGGCCGTTGTCTGAGCTAATTTGACCCATTTGGCTCGATGACCCCTTACCCGCATTCCTAGTTTAATCTTCCGACCTGCAATATAGGTCAGGGCTTTCTCAAGGTCGTCCCCGTCATTGAGGACAGTGGGCACAACGATTTCTGCTGGTATATTCGCCGCCTTGTCATCTCCCAGGTACATCTGGGCGATAAACGCCTCCAGCACCTCTTCAGGGCTGTCAGCCAATCGCGCCCGGGGATAGAAGCTCTTGCTGCCTATGATTCGGCCTGCACGGACATAAACTACGTGGACACAGACATAGCTCTGATCCAGAGCGGCTGCCAATACATCCGCATCTCCGCCTTGATTGGCCACGAATTGTTCCGACTGAATTCGCCTTAAATCAATGATTTGGTCGCGAATTCTCGCAGCTCGCTCGAAGTCTTGCTCCGAGGATGCCTGTTCCATGGATTTTGTCAGCTCACGGGTTAGCACATCGCTCTTGCCCTGCAGGAACAGAGTCGAATAGTGCACATCTCGCGAATAGTCTTCCGGGCTGATGATATCGACGCAGGGGCCCGTACAACGGTCGATTTGATATTGCAGGCATGGTCTCGATCTATTCTTAAAATACGAGTCTTCACATTGTCTTACACGGAATACCTTCTGTAATACCTGAAGAGTTTCACGAGTAGCATGGGCGCTGGGATATGGTCCGAAAAAGCGCCCTTCTCGCTTCCTGCTACCGCGGTAGAAGCCTAGCCTGGGGTACGTGTCCTTATCTGTAAGCAGGATATAGGGATAGGATTTATCGTCTCTGAGAACAATGTTGTAGGGCGGACGATGGCTCTTAATCAGGTTCTGTTCCAGTAATAGGGCCTCTGTATCGCTGCTGGTGACGGTAATCGCGATTTCGTGGATCTTTTCCACCATTGCCATGGTTTTGGTAGCTAGACCAGACGCCCTGAAATAGCTACCAACGCGATTCTTGAGGTTACGTGCCTTGCCGATGTAGAGCACCCCACCATCCGCATCAAGCATCTGGTAGACGCCAGGCCGGCTAGTGAGCGTTGCCAGAAAGGCTTTATGGTCGAATGTTGCGGAATCCTGGGACATGAAGCAGAGCTCAAGATCGAGGCAGGCTCAGTAAAATCAAGGCTTGCAGGGTAATTGAAGCCGTCAGGACACTCAATAGGGAGAATGAGGGCTCTGTAGAGCCCTCTTCACATAGGTATAAGGATCTAGCTGGCTATCTTGCCAACCACTCCTGAAAGCTCATCCAGTTCCCGGGTATCATCTGTAAGACCATGTTTTACCGCAAGAATTGTCAATTCTACATCGCTTGAAATTCCTAGTTTTTCAAAGATGCGGTAACGATAGCTGTAGACAGTTTTGGGACTTAGCTCGAGATGAGTGGATATTTGGCTTACTTTTTTGCCATCAGTCAGTAACTGAGCAATCTGCATCTCACGGCGAGAAAGCCGATCGAATATAGACGCACCGTCATGGCTGAATGGATCAAGCGCGAGATGGGTAGCTACTTCAGGCGATACATAGCGTTGCCCTTCGCCCACCATGCGGAGAGCTTTTAGCAACTCTTCGACTTCAATACTCTTGGTAATGAACGCCTGGGCTCCAGCACGCAGCATCTGGGACGGAATCACCCCAGTAGCCACTGAGGACATAGCGACGACTCGTACCGAAGGTGCAAGGTCGAGAATTGCCCGGCTAGCCTCTATGCCTCCCATACCTGGCAAGCGGGCGTCCATTAGGACGATATCTGGAGTTGTGCTTCCATTTTTTCGAATGAAATCAACGGCTTCCTCTCCAGAGTTCACCTCACCTATTACTTGAAAATCAGCTTCATCAGTCAATAGGCGGGAAATGCCAGATCGCACCAATCGTTGATCATCGACCAACAGAATGCTGAGGCGTTTGGCGGACTTTTTTGTATGCTCAAACAAATTCATGAATCACAGACCGTTTTTAGTAGGGGTTCAGATAAAATCGTAAGCAGTGATTTTTCTTATTTGTTGTGCTGCCCCACTAGCCCTTCTGGTGATTAAATTGGCGACCTGCATCCATGTAACTTTTTGTGTGCCAATTCCCACTACTTGAGGGATAGAGGGATGAATATCACGACTCCTTAGCCCCCTACAAATTGGGGGTATAAAAACGGGAACTGGGTCACATTTTTTCGACAGCTAAATTCCTACGCTGACGCAACCTATTGAAATCCCCCAGGTTATTTCCAGAGGCAGCCGGTTCGGAAATCTTACAAGTTTGACGGCAAGTTCTAGCAAAGGGCTTCGAGCAAAATGACTTTGCTGCATCGCGCAGCAGGACAGGCTTCTTGGCCATTTCGTGAGAATGGTGGCACAAAATTTAGCAGCGTAACTGAAGTGAATTTAAAAAATCCGCACTTCTGGCTGCAGAGCGATTCCAAATCGTGAGAGAACGTTTGCGCTCATTTCTTGTGCCAGTAAAAACAGGTCCTCGCCACTAGCTCCACCGCGGTTGACTAAAACCAGGGCATGATCGTCATGTACCCCGGCAGGTCCTCGCTGACGACCCTTCCAGCCAAGGGTATCGAGTAACTGTGCTGCCGGGACTTTAACCAGCCCTGCCTCACCGCTGGAATAGGCTTTGAGATCAGGAATTTCTTCTAATAAATTCTTATACTTATCGTCGGAAATTACAGGATTTTTGAAGAAACTGCCGGCATTCCCCAGGGATTTGGGATCAGGTAGTTTGCTTTGTCGAATCTGGCATACCGCGTCAAACAACTGCTGGGGGCTAGGCTGCTCCGTACCAAGTGCTTCCCGAAGCCCCTCATAACGCAGCACAGGCGACCAATCTCCTAGCTGCAACGTCATGTTGGTAATAATGAAACGACCACCCCCGTCGTGCTTAAACACACTATCCCGATAAGCAAATTCACAATCCGCATGAGAAAGCTGACGGATTTGGTTTTGCTCACGGTCGAACACCTCAACAGTATGCACGAATTGCTCTAATTCCACCCCGTAAGCCCCGATATTTTGCACCGGAGCTGCTCCCGTGGAACCGGGAATAAGTGCAAGATTTTCAAGCCCATGGAACTCATTATTCATGCAGGACCTGACAAACTCATGCCAGTTTTCTCCAGCCGCCACTGTGACCCGCTTACAGTCTGGCTGCCAGGCGATACCAGTCAAGGCCATATGCACTACCAGGCCAGGGAAATCATTCACCAACAGCACATTACTGCCCTCGCCCAATATCAGCAGCGGTAGATGCTGCTTGTCCGCATATGCCAGAAGGTCTGGTAACTGGTCTGTTTGGGTGAGTTGAGCAAATTCAGCCGCAACCGCAGGGACGCCGAAGCTGTTGTACTGGCTAAGGTCCACTTCCTGCTGTATTTCCACCTATTGCTCCTGTCCTGCGCCTTCCGGCGTTAAACCATGGTCAGAAGTGATTTGGTCCAACAGCTCTTTGCAAGCCCCTTCAACAAGATCCAGCACCAATTCAAAGCCATCCGCACCGCTGTAGTAGGGATCAGGTACCGCATCATGGGCACTGTCGCCGTAATTCAGCAAAAGCTTTACTTTAGCGTGATGAGATTGAGGGCAAAGCGCCCGTAAGTCTTTTAAATTCGTACGATCCATCGCTAGTACATAATCAAACTTGGCAAAATCTCCAGCATCGACCTGGCGTGCTGTCTGGTGGCTGATATCGTAGCCGCGCAGCTGTGCTGCTGCCGTCGCTCTTTGATCCGGACTCTCACCAATATGCCAATCCCCTGTCCCTGCAGAATCAACCTCAATTGAGTTATTTAAGCCGCTGACTTGTATCATCTTTTCCAGTACGCCATGGGCGGTCGGAGAGCGGCAGATATTGCCTAAACACACCATCAAGACACGCACTTTAGGGGTTGGGGAACGCTCTGATCTTGACACTAATTGGCACTCAAATAATGACGAACCGATTCGAGATCTTTTTCGGTATCTACACCAGGTGGGATTTGGCTGTCACTGACGCCCACATGGATAGCTACCCCATTATCCATCGCTCTTAGTTGTTCCAGTTTTTCAGCCAGCTCGAGCTCTGACGGCGCCCAGGATACGAACTGATTCAGCACTGAGACTCGGTAGGCATACAGACCAATGTGTCGAAAGCAATTGCGGGCAGACGCATTCGCGTTATGCGGAATAGTACTGCGACTAAAATACAACGCCCTGCCACTCTTATCGAAAACCACTTTCACTGAATTGGGGTCTTCCACCTCTTCTTGGGATTGAATAATTTCACAGAGAGTTGCTATGCCGGCATCGGTGTGGGTGGCAAGATTATCTGCAACTTGATGAATAGCTGATGCCGGCAATAACGGTTCATCAGCCTGCACATTCACGATGATGTCATCCTCATTAAGCTGCAATAGCTGCGCAGCTTCTTGTAAGCGATCAGTTCCGGACCGATGATCCGTTGCTGTCATCACTACCTCACCGCCAAATTGTTTCACCGCTTGTTCGATGCGCTCATCGTCAGTAGCAACGACTACTCGTGATGCGTCACTTTCCTGCGCCCGCTCCCATGTGTGTTGCACCATCGGCTTACCGGCAATATCGATAAGAGGTTTGCCAGGGAGTCTTTGTGCGGCATAACGCGCAGGAATAATTATTGTAAAGCTCATTACAATTTTTCTAATTCTTCTGACGATACTTGCCTCGCTTCATCCGCCAACATGACTGGCACATCTTCGCGGATTGGATACGCAAGTTTTTCTCCACGACATATCAACTCTTGATTGTCTTTGTCGTAATGCAAATCGCCTTTGCACAAAGGACAAACCAAAATGGCGAGCAGTTTCTGATCGAGCATGAACGTTCTCTTGTGGATTCAATTACAAAAGTCTAAAGATACGACCCAGGGGCGGTCAATGGAAGCTTACTTAAAAGAGATCATCGAATAAGTCTTGTACTTATTCAAAGTATGGAAACATTAATTGATAGTGCTATTTGATTAACGCAGCATCAAATGAAGCAAGGAAGGCAGGAGGAAGATCTACTTCGATCTGTACTGACCACATATTAGACGTAGCGAAATCACGACACTTCACCGCATCTTTCTCGGTCATGACGATTGGCTGATTCGCATCAAACACATCTTCACTAAAATCACTCGGTTGAAACTCGTAGTGATCGGGATATTCAAATCGCTGTAACGGATATGGCAATGTTTCCAATGAATTGAAGAAACGCTCGGGATTCCCTATTGCCGCCACTGCTTGAATAGTATTACCAATGTTAAATGGCGCGCCTGAAACGGGTCGTTTATCACCATTAACCAAGTTAGTCATAGCAACTGACCGAATCTCAATCATATGAGCGTGGTTAAGAACGTCATGTGATTCTGAGGATTCGCCATTGATGACTATAAAATCAACTTCATCCAATCGACTAATGGGTTCTCGCAATGGTCCTGCCGGCAAACATAATCCGTTTCCAAACAAACGGCGACCATCAATCACAGCAATCTCTATACGACGAGACAACTTATAGTGCTGCAAACCATCATCACTGAGCACAATATCTATGTCATGGGTTGAGATTATTGTTTCTAATGCTTGAGTACGGTTTGGGTCCACAACCACAGGACAACCCGTTTTATCTGAGATTAAAACAGGCTCATCGCCTGCTAGTTTGGGTGATGTTGTTGCGGATACATCAATCGGAAAAGAGTTTGACGTGGCACCATAACCACGACTAATAACCCCAGGCTTCATTCCCTGCGCTATGAGATGTTTGCAAAGTGCGATTATTAACGGAGTTTTTCCCGTCCCGCCGACGGCAATGTTCCCTACTACCACTACAGGAACATCGCTGGAGCTTTGGCTTTTGCTTTGTTGTTTACGACGAATATTTGCCAGTAATTGAAACAATAAACTGACGGGCCACAGCAGCCATAACCATGGGGCTTTGTTGTACCAGGCTTTAACAAGAAAACTCATACTAACTAACAGCTTCTAGTTTTATGAGGTGGCAGCTATTTCGTACTCTGAAAACTGCAATCGATGCAGTCGTGAATAGTGGCCATTGTTTCCAATTAACTGACCATGAGTACCTGCTTCAACGATTCTGCCGCCGTCCATGACTAATATCTGATCCGCGTTTTCAACAGTTGATAATCGATGTGCAATAACGAAGGTTGTACGGCCTTTAATCAATTCCTGCAATGCATCTTGGATATGTTGTTCCGATTCTGAGTCCAATGCAGAAGTGGCTTCGTCAAAAATGAGTATAGGCGCATCCTTTAACAAAGCTCTGGCAATAGCGATGCGTTGCCGTTGCCCACCTGACAACAAACTAGCATCGTCACCCACATGAGTATCCAGTCCATGCTCCAAGTGTTCGATAAATTCCATCGCATGCGCATTTTCGGCAGCTTGAATAATCCGCTCCCTCGGCACATCTGTCTCACCATAGGCAATATTGTCAGCAACCGTGCCATTAAACAGAACGACTTGTTGTGTTACTAACGAGATATGGTGACGCAGATTCTCTAATTTGTAGTCTTGGATCGCTATCCCATCTAAAGAAATACTGCCCGTCGTGTGTTGGTAAAACCGAGGGATCAAGCTGACTAAAGACGACTTTCCAGATCCTGACTTACCTACCAAGGCTATAGTTTGCCCCGGCTCCGCCACAAAGCTCACATCGTGTAGAGCAACCGCATTGTCGTTGTAGGCAAATGAAACATTTTTAAATTCGATTTTGCCTGCAGGTGTGTCAGCTGTATGAGTGCCCGAATCCTCTTCCGGCGCTTCATCTAAAAGTTTGAAAATACTTTCCGATGCGGCTACCCCGCGCTGAATGACTGCGTTTACTTGCGTTAGCTGCCTTATGGGTTTGGCCAGTAGCCCTGCTGCGCTGAGGAAGATAATGAACTGACCTGGTGTGCGACCTGCAAAGAAGTCAGGCGACATTGCCACCCAAACCAATAGGGCCAGTGCCATGGCTACAATCATTTGAATGAGTGGCGTGCTGATGTTGCGCGTCAGCTCCAGCTTCATATTTTGCTTACGGTTGCGATCACTAGCGGCGTACAAGCGCTCGTTCACATAGTCTGCCGCGTTAAATGTTCTGATGACCCGATGGCCTTTAATGGTTTCATTGGTGATCTGAGTCACCTCCCCCATCGAATCCTGCATCTGCGTGCTGTAACGTCGGAAGCGTTTGGAAGCCAGCGATACTATCCAGCCGACTAGCGGGGCAATGGCCATAAATGTCAGTGTTAGCTGCCAATCGATTATGAACATTTGTGCCAAATAGAAAATAACAGTCAGACCTTCCCGAAAGACGACGGTTATAGCCTCACTAGCAGCCCCAGCAATTTGCTGCACATCGTAGGTAACTTTAGACACCAATCGGCCACTAGTGTGTCGATCGAAAAATGCGGCGGGCAAGTTAACCAGCTTTTCATTCAATTCGTATCGAAGTCGATGCATGACCCGCTGGGCCAGGTTCGCCATGGAGTAACCCCCCATGAAAGAACCAATGCCGCGCACCAGAGCGATGACGACACAAAGAATGGGGCTCAGTATTCGAGCCTGCTCATAGTTTTCAGAGCTAATAGAATCCAGGGTCCAACCCAACCACTGTGTGGCAGCCGGACCAGATGCGGCAAAAATCGTAAATCCAGCCAAGCCAACAGCCATAATCAACTTGTTGTCCAACACATAGGTCAAAAGCCGGCGATACAACACCCAACCACTGCTTTGGTCGCTTTGCTCAGCTGAATTTGAGGTCTGTTGATTCATTAGTTCACGGCAGGTGGTGCCAAGTCATCCGGGGTACGTTGAGTAGCAATATTGAGTCGAGTAAAGCCAGACTGTCCTATAGCATCCATTGCTGTCACTACAGACTGATGAGTAGCTTCAGCGTCGGCCACCAGCAAAATTGGTAATGCCAGATCGCCACCGGATTCTAATTCCAATCCACGCAGTAGTGTCTCTGTCCGACTATCCACTAACGTGCGGCCATTAATCGAGTAGCCACCATCGCGAGCGACAATAATTTCGATTTGCTGGGGCAAAGATTCAGCAGCTTGTGCATTGGCTTCAGGCAGGTTTACTAAAAGACGTGTTTCTCGGTTAAAGGTGGTGGTCACCATGAAAAAGATCAACAACAGAAACACCACATCGATAAGTGGTGTGATATTGATTGCCAGTTCATCTCGAATTTTGCGGCGAAATTTCATGCTTAGTCGGTTACTGGGTTCGAGTTATTGTTTGACTTCGACCTTGCGATCACTGTGTAGTGCGTCCACCAGTTTGATCGATTCCTGTTCGAGATTGAGTACCAAGGAATCCACTCTCCGAGAAAAAAACCGGTGAAACATATAAGTGGGTATGGCTACCGTCAGACCAGCTGCAGTAGTAATCAATGCTTCTGAAATGCCACCTGCCAACGCATTCGCATTGCCGGTTCCTTCCAGCATGATTTCACTGAACACTCGGATCATTCCAACAACGGTACCAAGTAATCCAAGCAACGGAGTGATAGCGGCAATGGTTCCCAAGGTATTGAGGTAGCGCTCCATATCGTGAACCACCTGGGCGGCTGCCTGCTCGATGCTCTCTATCATGGCCTGCCGACCATATTTAGAACTCAACAAGCCTGCTGCAAGAATCTGCCCCAAGGGAGAAGACAAACGAAGCTCACGAAGCTTCGCTGAATCCAGCTGGTTATTTTTGAGCCAGGTCCAAACCTGCGCTAATACATATTTAGGACTAATCCGAGCCGCGCTTAACGTCCAAAAACGCTCAATTATGATTGCAATGGCGACAATGGAGCACAGGATTATGGGCAGCATCAGCCAGCCCCCTGCTCTAACTATTTCAACCAAGCCAAACCTCCGTACAACAGGCGCGATAGGGTATCACACTCACTTACAGTATCGGCACGGAGGGCTAATGCCTGACCATGCCCAATACCGCGGATTCTCTTGCCTGAAGCGCGATATTACTGGCGCAGGAAGAGCCAGCCGGAAGGAAAATGAGAGCATGCCGTCTGTTGCTGTGTGATAGAGCTGGCTTCCCTGCTGCAAATGGCGAAGCTCTATCTCGGCAGCCGGATGACCGAAGGCATTACGGTATCCTGCGGCAAACACCACATGATCGGCATTTACGGCCTTTAAAAATGCATAGCTGGAAGAAGATTTGCTGCCGTGGTGGGACGCGACTAATAGATTACTGGCTAAGGACATGGGTGATTGAACGATTATCTGCCGTTCGATCGTGTCCTCTATGTCGCCAGGCAGCAATATCCCAAAATGACCTGATCGGATTTGCAGAACACAGGAACGATTGTTACTACTCGCATTCACTCCTCGTGCTGCAGGAGTCTTACCTGTATCAGGATGCAAAAACTCGAAACTAACTTCATCCCATTGCCACGATAATCCCACCCAACATGTCCCATAGTTGATTGATGCTAATGGTTCGCTGCTTAGTACTTTATCGACAATCAACGATTCCATTAATCCATACAGACCCCCAGCGTGGTCATTATCTCCATGACTCACAATGACGCGATCTATGGAATTAATGCCAAGCTTCCTCAGTGCAGGCGCCAGGACTGCTTTACCAGCATCCCACTCACCTGCTCGACCCGCGCCTGTATCAAAAACCAGAGAATGGCGATGAGTATTAACGATCACTGCCAGTCCTTGACCAACATCGGCTACATGCACATCAAAATCACCTGGAGCAATGGAGTTTGAAGTCTGAGAAAACAATGGCAATGAAATCGGAAGTGCTAACCATCGATATGGCAGTTGCTTTGGTAGAAGCAGTATCGCCAGTACGAGTGCGAGAAATATCAAATACAATTCATCCAGGTGAATCGCCATAGCAGCCCACCCAAACGATTCTTGAGTGCTGATGTAATCAAGCCCGCTGTTCACTATTGCCAGTAATTGAACAGGAACCAACAATAGAAAATCTGAAGCAGGAATACTAAAAACCATCGCGAGGCACGCTACGAGCAGTAACGGAACGATCAACATTCCTATGATCGGTATAAGCAACAAATTAGCGAGAGGTGCAATGAGTGACACCTGACCCATGAAAAACACAAGTGGTACTAGTAGCGCTATCCAGATAATCAGTTGCGGCTTGAGTTGTAATGCCCACAATCTTGATCGAAGAGTATCAATTCTTCCAGCTTGCGTAACACGGCTAGGTTGAGAAATTAGGAGCAATGCAGCCACGGCAGAAAAAGATAACCAAAATCCAGTTGCCTTGACCGCCAAAGGATCAATGGTGAACACAACAGCGAGTGCAGCTAAAAAACCAAACAATACATTGACTCGCTTCCTGGCAGAGATCATTAAAAGCGCCGTAGCGCACATCACAAACGCACGTTGGGTTGGCAATGTCCATCCAGCCAATAAGCTGTAAGTAAAAGCCGCACCTATACCTGCCCAGGACGCAATGACTGGTGACGGTACACGGATCAACTGGCTTATACCCAATCGGCTTATTTGATTAATGACAGCAAAAGCCAAAGCGCTTATTAGGCCAATATGCAAACCGGAAATTACGAATAGATGTGATGTACCGGTATTAGCGAATCTCTGCCAATCACTGGATTTCAGCCCACTTCTTTCTCCTAAAATTAGGGCAATTACCATAGCCTGAATCGTCGGATTGACCCCTTTCGCTTCTAACTCTTTTTTTAAAGACTGCAACAGCAAGAACCGCATCCGCACGACAGGCCGATCGACAGATAGCACAGTGCTTCCTAGTTGTTCATTACAGTCACAATGTCTTATATAACCTGTCGCTGAGATGCCCTGGCTAAAATATCGCGCTTCTTGATCATAGGCTCCTGGATTGGCATAGCCATGGGGCTGTTTAAGACGAACCATCAGACGCCAACGCTCACCAGGTTGAAATTCATGGACTGAATCAGCGTTGTAAGTGCTCAGTTGCAAACGGGTTGCTGCTGGTAAATCAGTGGAGTGTTCTACCGTAAATGTGAACCGCTGACCGAGACTGGTTTTGGTAGGGATTGAATCGATAATTCCCTCCACCAGAACATCGACTCCTTCTAGTGTTGCAGGGATTCTGTTTTGCAGTCGTTCAACCGCCCAACACCAATGCCACCCCAAACCGACAATCACTCCTGCGCAGAGCACAATCATTCGATTAGACCGACAAACCCATGCACCGATCGCAACGCACAGCAATAGCGCAATTGATGCGATTAGCAGTTGTTTATCTAAAATAGGAAAAAATGAAACGAGGATAATGCCAAAGCAATACCCCAACAGAGCAAGGCGCACGGGCAAATCTCAAGTGATGCCTTTTACTGTAGGACAGCAATCAGCTAAACGCTAACTAAGTCTGAATTTACTCGGCTCTTAATGCCTGGGCTGGCTGGATTGCTGCTGCGCGCCGAGCTGGATACACGGTTGCTGCGAGTGCTAACAGCAAAACCCCAAAGACGACTACCCCGATATCACTGAGCAGTATTTGGGAAGGGAGAAAGTCGATTGGATAAACTTCGGGGTTTAATAGCTGCACGCTAAACTGATTTTCAATCCATTCTGCAAAATTACTGACTTGCAGCGACCCAATAATCCCCAAAACAACCCCAATAGAAATTCCAATTAAAGCAATTAAACAGCCTTGCCAGAGGAATATTCTGTGAATGAATCGAGGGCTCGCACCCAGAGTGCGAAGAATTGCGATATCGGCACGCTTGTCTCGGATAATCATTATCAGACTAACGACCAAATTGAACGCAGCCACTGCCACCAGCAACCACAGCATGAAACTAATGATGCCCCGTGAAAACTGAATATTGTTGTAGATTGCGCCTAGCTGTCGCGTCCAACTTTCAAGATTTACTTCGACAGGGAGATCTACATCAAGATCACGGGTCAATTGATCGGCTTGCAATGGATCTATCGCTCGAATTCTTAAGCCATTAAACGGTGTGCGAAGTCTAAACAATGCTCTTGCCGCATCGATATTTATCATGGCGAGTTCGTTGTCGAGTTGTTGGGTACCCACGCGAAATACGCCAACGATTTCAAACCTGCGATAGGTGGCCAATGGCGTTAAAGGGTTAATTGAAACATTTGGTGAGTAAAGCAAAACATCATCGCCCACTCCAACGCCAAGATGTTGCGCCAGGCTTTCACCTACCACCATTCCCCAACGTTCATTGCTGAGATCAGACAACTCCCCTGCGCGCATAAAACGCTCGATAACGGAGATATCGCTTTCCAGCGAAGCGTCGATTCCGTTTATCAAAACACCTTTATTACCGTTTGCGGTTGCAACCACCCCAGCGGTTTGAATGACTGGCGCTGACGCTGAAACTAATGGATGGGTTTGTATAGAATCAGATATCGCAGCCCAGTTGTTAGCGTTTAGATTTTCTTCTGAAGAAACTGTTACATGAGGCACGATGCCCAGGATGTTGTCTCGCATTTCACGGTCGAATCCATTCATTACCGAGAGCACTGTTATCAATATAGCAACGCCCAAAGCCAGACCAAAGATTGCGATCGCTGACATGAAAGAAACAAGCTGGCTTCGCTTGCCCACGCTCACATAGCGCAATGCAATAAAGCGAGAAATAGAGGTTGAATCTTTAGCGTCAGAAAGATTAGCCATGCAGTAGACCGTCGCGCAGTTCAAGCTTGCGCTGCATTGAATCGGCTAGTCCATCATCGTGAGTCACTACAACAAAACTAATGCCTAAACTGGCATTAAGTTCATTCATCTGTGATTGCACATCAACTGCAGTTCGGCGATCAAGATTTCCCGTTGGCTCATCGAGTAGTACACACTGTGGTTCTGTAACTAAAGCACGAGCAATAGCTACTCGTTGCCGCTCGCCTCCCGACAATTCAGCAGGCTTGTGTTCCGCGCGTGCTTTTAATCCAACTCTATCCAGCATTGCCAAACTGCGGGAATGGCACTCTTCTCGATTTAAACCCGCTATCAACAATGGCATTGCCACATTCTCGAGCGCGGTAAACTCGCCCAGCAAATGATGGAATTGGTAGACAAACCCAAGATACCGATTACGCAAGATTCCCCGCTCAGATTCGTTAACTTGGGCCAGATCTTTGCCAGCCACTTGAACCACACCGGAAGTTGGTAAATCCAACCCTCCCAACATATTTAACAGTGTGGTTTTGCCAGATCCAGAGCTACCAACGATCGCAATCTGTTCGCCCGGCGCAACAGCAAGATTGACACCGCGCAATACCTCTACGACTTGAGGGCCCTGCGCATAAGTCTTAACCAGGTCCTGGCAGTAAATTACTGGCTCTTGTGCTTGCGAATCACTCATTAACTATTACTCGTAACGGAGCACTTCTGCGGGTTGAACTCTGCTAGCTCTGTATGCCGGATATAAAGCAGCAACAAAACTAATACATAGCGCGACTAAACAAACCAATACCACCTCGCTCATTTCCACCCGGGTTTGCAGATGTGAGATTAAATAGATATTGGCCCCTTCAAAAATATTGTTAAGCAACCGCTCCAAACTGAGACTAATGTCGGTTACATAGGTTGCCATTACGACGCCACCAATGCCGCCCAACAATATTCCAACCAATCCAGCCACTAATCCTTGCACCATAAAGATCAACATAATCGCCGAACGGCTAGCCCCCATGGTTCGAAGAATTGCGATATCAGCCCCTTTATCGGATACCACCATCACCAAAGTAGAAATAATGTTTACTGCTCCAATAACCACAATCATTAGCAGCATAAATGTCGTCAACATCTTTTCCATGTTGAGAGCATTAAACAGACTTGCCTGCACTTCATACCAGGGAGACACGGAAATCTCTGCATCACCTTCATAGCTTGCAATCGCTGTTTGAGCGATCTCACCTGCTCGCAACACATCATTTACTTTTAACTGTAGGTTTAAGCTGACGCCAGGATCGTTCGCATAAAGATTAATGGCTTGATCTAAATTAATTAGGGCGATGTTGTTATTTCCGTATAAACCGAAATCAGCAAAACCAAGCACTTCAAATCCCAGCGCTCTATCTTCTTCGCGCTCCAACAGACTACCCAGACTCAGTACGCTGACATCGGTGCTGGAAAAAATACCTAACTGACCTGCCAGTTGCGACCCTAAGATAATGCCGTTATCTGACTCATCGAGACGTTGCAAAAGCTCCACAAAAAATCGGTTATCGTTATTGCTGACCTCTGCCTCGAATTGTGGATCTACACCACGAACTCTGACAAAAGTAATGTCACCTTGATGGCGAATGGTTGCCTCACCTTCCACATAAGGAGCTGCGGCTAACACGCCTTCTTGATCCGCCATGTGTTGCTGAATCGCCTGATAGTTTGACGCGAGATCGGTCCCGGCTAATGTGACATGAGGTACTGCCTTTAATGCTTCATCA
The DNA here is from genome assembly GCA_965262465.1 of uncultured Pseudohongiella sp. GTDB lineage: Bacteria > Pseudomonadota > Gammaproteobacteria > Pseudomonadales > Pseudohongiellaceae > UBA9145. Next base: position 1,700,295 of record OZ253535.1, read on the forward strand.
CGCTGGATAATGATGGAGCCATTAATGACTGACAGGGCAACGATAAGGATTAGCACCCCCAAGCTGATACCCAGCATAGAGATGAGAGATACAAACGAAAGAAAAAAGTTATTTTTTCGAGTTATGGAGTAGCGCAGACCAACGAAGAGAGAAAAGGGTTTTAGCATGCCTAATCCGGAAGAATTCAATATCCAATTAGCAAATCACTAATTCGTATTGAATTATGACGTTTAATCCTTACCAGAAGTTTCAGCCTGCAGAATCGCAGAAAAACTCAAACTCCTTTGGTAGCAATCGGCAGACTAACCTTGTAATTGATCCGCGTGTCGTTGTAGTAAGCGTTGCACAGTCTTGAAACTGATTGGCATGACTGGTGTAGACACCTCATTTGAAATTGCCCGCAACGATTTGCCCTGCTTTTTAAGTTCCATGATTTTCTTTAGAACGCGCTGTTCCATTGGGTTTTCAATCAATCGCCCATTTTCGTGAATCATGTAACCAAAAGGTCTACTACCACCTAAATAGCGCCCTTGTTTTCTCTGACGCTGTTTTACGCCTTTGATGCGCTCTGCTGACTTTCTCTTTTCCAGGGATGAGAATAATTTGACCATCTGCTCGAAGTTCACCATGCAATCTGCATCGGTGATATCGCCACCAAGCTCAACGATGTGCAATTGCACCTGCTTCTCACGCAGCTGGCTCATTAGTTTTAGGGCTTCTGCACTAGAGCTCACAATGCGTTCTAATCGGCTACACAGAATGACATCCCCTGCTTTCAACATAGACAACAGTTGTTTGCCATTATCCCGCTTGCGAAATTCCTGCGACCAGCTGCAATTGTGGTCTTTAATGGTTTCAGTCATGAACCAACTGCGTTGCAGGCAGTACGTTTGAATGGCCAGTAATTCAGGCTCGAGAATGCTGTCCAAAGCATCCTGGTCCATAGACGCTTCCAACTCGGAAGTTCGGCAATAGGAATAAATTGTCATTGATGTGGTCCCCACCCCTAAATTTGCTTCTCAAAGCCTGCCTCGCACAATATTTGCGGAGACCAAGCCCTGCGACCAGACAGTGTGCTGATCGGAATTCGTTGTTTTAAGTTGTATTGCGCGGCTTAGCGTTAATCTTGCTCTTAATCTAGATTTTGCTGTTTTTGGCGCTGACACATCGGGTTAACCCCGTATGAGACTAGTTTTTTATTGAATTTTTCTAGTCTTTTCGCGTGTTTATGTGTCTGCGTAACGGCAAAGCCACGTGGCCGGCTATTTTAACCACAGCCCATTTTTATAATCAAGCGAGCAAATACGGGGCTTTCGGGAGGATTCACCCGATCAGTCGTGGTCTGGGACTTTTTCTGCGAATGTGGTGCCATGCTATTGTTTTTAGGCGATTTTTTGTGATTTTAGAGTGGCTTTTTGGTTGTGACCAATGACGGTCGGTGCTATAGTCCCCAGCTTGCATCGAGCCTGCTTTGATTAGCGGCAAGAAAATCCAGCGAAGGTGCTGATGCTTTCGAGTAATACGATGCAGACGGACAGGAGTATTTACCAAAATACGCAGATCGACGGTTTCGATCCCTGGTCCAAGTTGCTGAATATCGACCTCTTTTACGAGGTGCTATTGAAAATTATCGATTTCGGCGGATATAGGTAAGGCAGGTAGGCCACTTCAAGCGCAGGCGACATAGCCCCGATGAGTCCCGAACCCTGCCCAATTAACTGAATTTAATGGCGCGCTCTAGCCGCCACACAAAGTGAGAGACACTAGAGACACTTTAAGAAACACTTAGGAATACTATTCGATCGCCCTTCGAAGCAGCCGCAAAATGGCGCTAAATTCGGGCAACTGACGTTAGAAAAGAACTAGGTTATTTATAAAAATCAATAAGTTAAATGCATTTCCAATCCGAATTATCAAGTAGGTAGAGGAACCAGAGAGCTCACTTCATTGCATCCAATGAGGGCTCTAACAGTGCATAGTTTGATTTAACTAGCGAACCGGCCCAATAAAGCCAGTTTCGACTTTTTCGCCCTATAGGCGAATACCCTCCTTAAAACGTCAATTTCGAATGCTTTCCCGTCTCTACTCTCCTTAACTAAGGAAAGTACACATCATGAAACGCATGCTAATAAACGCAACGCAAGAGGAAGAATTGCGCGTTGCGCTGGTAGATGGACAACGTTTATACGATCTGGACATCGAAAATCGAACCCGAATTCAAAAGAAAGCCAATATCTACAAGGGCAAAATTACCCGAGTAGAGCCTAGTCTTGAGGCCGCTTTCGTTGATTTTGGTGCTGAACGTCATGGCTTCTTGCCGTTGAAAGAAATCGCCAGACACTATTACAAGAAAGATGCCCGCAATAACGGCGATCGCGGCACTATCAAAGATCTCGTCTCCGAAGGCACTGAAGTTATTGTTCAGGTGGAAAAAGAAGAGCGAGGCAACAAAGGCGCAGCACTGACGACCTACGTGAGTCTGGCTGGTCGCTACCTGGTGTTAATGCCGAACAACCCAAAAGCCGGCGGCATTTCCCGCCGAATAGAAGGTGATGACCGCTCTGAGATTCGAGAAGCACTTCGCTCACTCACTATCCCCGATGGTATGGGTTTAATCGTCCGCACTGCTGGCGTAGGTAAAGAACAAGAAGAACTGCAGTGGGACTTGGATTACCTACTGGCTCTTTGGGACGCCATCCAGGAAGCTGGCGCGCAAAAGTCGGCCCCATTCCTGATCTTCCAGGAAAGCAATGTCATCATTCGTACTATTCGCGACTATTTGCGAAAAGACATTGGTGAAGTGTTGCTGGACACTGAAGACTCCTATGAAGAAGCTATCAGCTTCATTCGCCAGGTTATGCCGCAGTACGAAAGCCGAATCAAACAGTATTCCGACGCCCTTCCCCTTTTCAATCGTTACCAGATTGAGAGCCAGATCGAGAGCGCATTCGAGCGCGAAGTAAAACTTCCTTCTGGTGGATCAGTAGTAATCGATCCAACTGAAGCGCTCATTTCTATCGATATCAACTCCTCTCGTGCCACACGTGGTTCTGATATCGAGGAAACTGCATTAAATACTAATCTTGAAGCGGCTGATGAAATTGCACGGCAACTTCGTTTACGCGATATGGGCGGATTAGTTGTCATCGACTTTATCGATATGACATCTAATCGCAATCAACGTGAAGTTGAAAACCGCATGCGAGAGGCACTAGAAACTGATCGCGCCCGTGTGCAAGTGGGCCGCATTTCACGTTTTGGTTTATTGGAAATGTCACGTCAGCGTTTACGCCCTTCCTTGGGTGAAACCAGTGCCATCGTCTGCCCGCGTTGCAGCGGTCAAGGCACGATCAGAGACGTCGAGTCCTTATCACTATCGATTTTGCGAATCTTGCAAGAGGAAGCAAACAAGCAGAAGAGTCAGGAAGTAAAGGCTACAGTTCCTCTCGTTGTTTCTTCTTACTTGCTGAACGAGAAGCGCGCTGCTCTTGCGGAGATTGAAGACCAAAGCAAAACTAAAATTATCATTAATCCTAATCCTGCGATGGAAACTCCCCATTACGAGATAACGGGATTAAATCGTCATGCGGAAGAGTATGAAGTCGATGCGAGTTCTGAGCCCGAACAAGCACCGAAGGTGAAGCCAGAAGTTCAACAAGAAGCAGCAGTACAGAAACCTACTGTTAACAATGTACCTGCAGCTCGACCTAAGCCGAAAAAGAAAGGCTTTTTCGCGCGATTGTTTGCCGCACTATTCGGCAGTGAAGAGAAAAAGAAACCTGCTCGTCGCTCGCGCAACAAGTCTGGTGGACGTGGCAACCGCAATCAGAACCGTAATCAGCGTAGCCAACAGGCACGGGGAGATCGTCGGGACAAGCGCGATAATCGCCGCGATGATAAGAAGCGCAAGCCTGATCAGAGCCGTCGTAAGCAAGGCGGTCAAGAAGCTCGGGGTGACAACCGTAATCAGGATAATCGCAAGAACGATAACCGTAACGACAATCGGAATAACAACCGAAACGACAAGCGCGACGGCAAAGACAATCGTGATGCGAAACAATCTCGCGATTCTAGAGATCGATCCAGAGATCAAAAAGAATCACGGGGTAACCGTAATGACGGACGTCAGGACAATCGCCAGGACAAGAGAAACGATCGCCAAAGAGATCGCAATCGAGACCAGGACGCCGCGCCTCGCCGTTCATCAGACAAGCGACCGCGCAATACTACACCGCGTAAACGTGGACCACGTCCGCAGGAAGATCAGCAGGTTGCAGCAACGCAGAACCAGGACGCTAGCGCTGTTGATCAACAAGATCAAAACATTGCAGCCGCTGCTGTCGAGCAACAACCGCAGCAAACAGTTCCAGAAACTGTACAAGCTGTGAGTGATACGCAGCCAACTGAAATGTCTAGCAGCGTACCTGAAGCGGTAGAAAACACAGTTGCTGTAGAAGCTGAATCAACAGAAAGCCAAGCAAAAACACAAGTTGCTCAGCCTGATGTGGCACCTGTAACTGCAGCTGCAACCGACTCAGATGACGCTAAGTCAGAAGCGACCTCGGCGCCGGCCAATGAAACGATTGACGACAATATCGTGCCAGAACCAACTTTCACGGTGGCAGACACTGCGCCTGTTGAGGAAACTGTGGACGCTGTTGAATCTGTTGAATCTGTTGAATCTGTTGAAAGAAGCGCCAGCCAATCACAAGATAATGGACCAGTTGACACACCGACTGAGCCTAGCGCTCCTGCGGTTGAAGATGTTGCTTCAACGCAACCTGCAGACATTACGGAAACTTCAGAAGCTGTAGCAGCAACAAATGTAGAGCCTGCTCAGCAGAACGATGCTCCCGAATCAAGCTCGACAGAGAGCCAAGAGCCTGTCGCAAAGATTTCTCAACCATCGTTTAGTGGACGTGCTCCAAACGACCCAAGAGAAGTTAGAAGACGACAGCAAGAAAATCAGCCGTCTAATTCAGCGGAATAAAAAAAGCCCGGCACTAGCCGGGCTTTTTTTTGAGACTTTGATTATTAAAGCGCTGCTTCTAATTCCGGCAAAGCTTTAAACAGGTCAGCCACTAGACCGTAGTCAGCCACCTGGAAAATAGGCGCCTCTTCGTCCTTATTGATTGCCACAATAACCTTACTATCTTTCATACCAGCAAGGTGCTGAATAGCTCCAGAAATACCAACTGCTATATACAAATCTGGTGCAACAATCTTTCCTGTTTGACCTACCTGGTAATCATTAGGGACGAATCCAGCATCGACAGCAGCTCGGGATGCTCCGATTGCTGCGCCAAGTTTGTCAGCCACTTTTTCTAGTAGCGCAAAATTTTCGCCATCTTGCATACCGCGACCACCGGATATCACGATTGAGGCAGCTGTTAACTCAGGGCGTTCCGACTGGGAAAGCTGCTCACTCACGAAACTTGATTGCGTCTGCTCAACAGCCTGATCAACAGACTCGACGCTGGCACTACCGCCCTGCTCAGCTTCACCAAAAGCTGTCGTTCGCACTGTAACTACTTTGATAGCATCAGTTGATTGAACCGTTGCCATGGCATTACCTGCATAGATCGGACGCACAAATGTGTCTTCACTCGACACTTCGGTAATGTCTGAGATCTGTCCCACATCCAGCAATGCCGCCACGCGAGGCATTAGATTTTTGCCAGTCGTGGTAGCTGCGGCCAAAATATGTGAATAGCCTTTACCTTGCTCAGCTACCAAGGGAGCAACACTCTCTGGCAACTGGTGCTCGTAGCAAGCGTTATCCGCTAGTAAGACTTTACCCACACCGGCAATTTGCGCAGCTGCATCTGCAACTGACTGACAACCACTGCCGGCTACTAATATATCAACATCTCCACCGATAGCTGCCGCTGCACTGATGGTGTTTAGAGTCGCCTTCTTTAACGAGGCATTATCGTGTTCTGCAATAACTAAAGTCGCCATATCGATTCCTAAATCACCTTCGCTTCGTTCTTCAATTTTTCTACCAGTTCATCTACAGACTCTACTTTCACACCAGCACTGCGTTCAGGAGGAGGTGCAACACTGAGAGTGGTGATATTTGAAGTAATCTCTACACCTAGATCAGCTGGCGCCATCGTATCGATAGGTTTCTTTTTCGCTTTCATGATATTTGGTAGCGAGGCATAGCGCGGTTCATTCAAGCGCAAGTCTGTTGTCACAATTGCGGGTAGGTCGAGCAATACTGTTTGCTCACCACCATCGATCTCTCGAGTCACTTGAATTTTGCCGTCCTGCAATTCCGCCTTACAGGCAAATGTACCCTGTGGGTAATTGCAAAGAGCAGCCAACATTTGGCCTACTTGATTGTTATCACTGTCAATTGACTGTTTGCCAAGGATAACCAGGTCAATCTGCTCTTTCTCGATGATTGCTTTGAGTGCCTTAGCGACAGCTAATGGCTGCGCTTCCTCTTCGGTTTCCACTAAAATTCCGCGATCAGCCCCGAGTGCTAGCGCCGTACGAATCTGCTCTTGAGCAGCAGAAGGACCAATCGAAACAGCAATCACTTCTTCGGCATTACCCGCTTCTTTAATACGAATCGCTTCTTCTACAGCAATTTCGCAAAAAGGATTAATCGCCATCTTGGCGTTGGTTAAATCTACGCCAGTTCCGTCAGACTTAACTCTGACCCGCACGTAGGCATCTACCACGCGCTTTATTGCAACAAGAATCTTCATGGATTCTCCAAGATAATAATGAAGGACGGTTAGGACCTGCCTCCCTGGCTATTCTCACCCTACTCCAGGAATCTGGAGAGGCAAAAATGAGGTCCAAAAAAAGGGGGCTAATAATGCCGTTTTTGCCCTGTGAGGTCAATGAAACCGGGCTACGCAATAAGGTGAGCGGTAGTTATAGAACTAGATACTTGGGCTGTCTCCAAGCTCAAAAAATTGACCGGCGCTCCATACCCCAATAGCAGCTTTTCCAGATTCAGAAGTATCAGACGCTGGCTCTGCGAGTTCTACCAATCGATAAAACACCGATCTTGCTAACAAGCCATTCAAACCGGAGCGGATGTGAACTCGAGGTCGGGGTTCACCAGAATCTGGATCCTCTGAAACCTCAAGTCGGTGATCGGCATCAGCAACAACTGATTCGCCGAGGTTTGTAGTAAATCGCAAGATTTGTTCACCATTTTCAGTATCGCTATCCATTTCCGTGACAATAAATGGGCAGTCCTCCACTTGGATGCCCACTTTCTCTACTGGCGTTACCAAAAAATAAGAGCCCTTTTCCAGCTTGAGCACTGATGCAAACAGCTGCACCATAGCCATGCGACGAATCGGCTTTCCCTCATGTACCCACGTTCCATCGCGCTTGATGACTAAATCCAGGTCACCGCAAAACGGCGGATCCCAAAGATGCACGGGTGCCGGACCGCGATGCTTTAGTTTTGCAACTAATGCAAACGGATCAGGGGGTGATGAAGAGGAAGAGCTATTGATACGAAAACCTTTCTTTAAGCTGAAGAATTTGAGTAGTCGGCATAATAGCCGAAGCCTAGAGCAAATATTGACAATATAGGGTCGAATTTAGGGCTACAAACAAGCCAATGTTACACTGCACCTAGTTAGTTGAATTACCACGCCCTTTCTCATCACTTTAATGGCCGATCTCATTCAAGTCGAAGACTTTCAGTCTCTGTTCAAAAACAAAACTCCGTTGCTTGATGTGCGCGCCCCGATTGAATATGCCAAGGGGGCATTTCCAACCGCGGTTAATCTGCCTCTGTTGGATGATGCCGAGCGCCAGGCCATAGGTTTACGTTACCGACAAGCTGGTCGTGACGCAGCAGTACAGCTAGGAGAAGAGCTAATTAGTGGTGATGTAAAACAAGCACGTATTGAAAGCTGGTTAGCGTTTTGTGAGACAAACCCTAATGCCGTGATCTATTGTTTTCGTGGAGGTCTGCGATCCGAAATTACCCAACAATGGCTGCATGATTCTGGCATCGATGTGGCTCGAATAGCAGGTGGCTATAAAGCACTACGCCGGTATTTGATTGAAACCACACTGTCACTTACCAATGATGACAACTTGATTGTAATTGGGGGAAAAACAGGAAGCGGCAAAACCCATTTACTTAATTCACTGAACAATAGTTTGGATCTTGAAGGCATTGCCTACCATCGTGGATCAGCGTTTGGTCGCAGGGCTGCGCCCCAACCCGCTCAAATCGATTTCGAAAACGAAATAGCGATACAGCTGTTGAAGCTGAATTGGCAGCAGCAACGCCGAGTAGTTGTGGAAGATGAAAGTCGTGCAATAGGCTCGCTGTCCATTCCCCACAGCTTACATCTGCGAATGAACGAGTCTCCAATAGCAATGGTCGAAGAATCGCTGGAATCTCGAATCGACACCATTCATCTCGATTATATCCAATCCAACTATCAGGAGTTTAAAGCGGCGGACTCGACAAACGCTGATACCCTATTCGCTGAGTCACTCACTGCGGCGCTGCAACGAATAAGGCGCAGACTCGGTGAAGAGTCTTATCAAAGTATCAGCGCACTGATGGAAGTCGCACTGCAAGAACAACAATCTGGATTCGGAATTGAATCTCATCGCCTGTGGATAGCCGAGTTACTGCAAAAATATTATGACCCGATGTATGAATATCAAATTAGCAAGAAGGCCCAGCGCATCGTATTTAGGGGTTCAAAAGACGAACTCACCAGCTGGATTCAACCGATGATCAAATCTCAGGATACCTAGAGTTGAGCATCAATCGAATAGACACTAGCGCCTTCATAGATCACCTCGGCAGTAATTCTGTGATCCTGGTGCCAAACAATCGTCTACGTGACGCGGTACTCCACAGCATCGCCGAGCAACAACCATCAAACGTATTCCTCACTCCCACCGTGCTAGGTATCGATGTCTGGGTGCGCGACTTATGGGATCTGACGGGTAGCTTAGGCAAGGAACCCTATTGTTCCAAGCAGCCAATATCTGGTGCAGAGGAATTGTTTATTTGGACAGAGATAATCGAAGACTCACTCGATACCTATCCATTATTAAACCCCGAAGAAACCGCAACACAAGTCAGTCATGCTTACCAACTGATGAAACAATGGCGCCTGCATGAGCGCAACGTAGACGAGTTACAAGCCTACACAGTCATTCCAGATATCGCTGCATTTCTCGCATGGAGTGAAGAATTTGAAATACGCTGTGCTGAGAGACAGGTCATTAGCTTGGTCGACTGCATTGACCAGCTCACACACGACTTACAAGCTAATAGTGAGTTTCCATTTTCGGAAACAATCGTTCTCCTAAACTTCTACCAACCACCGCCTTTGTATGCCGAGCTATTCGACGCGCTAAGAAATCGCGTAACGGTGACGGACACACGAACCCAAAGCAACCGACAAGTACCTGAGATCACTCACCATGTATTTGCCGATCAACGCAGTGAGTTTCAACACGTAGCGAACTGGGCTAAGGCATTAACTGAAACTCAGCACGAAGATCATATTGGAATATTAGGTGAGCTAAATGACGAACAGAAAAGAGATTTGCTACATATCATCTCTTGTACGTTGAATCCAAGACAGATCTTATCGTTTAACTCCACGCAGCGAATGCATAACGGTTCTGCAGACACTCAAGGTTTGCTGGATGAACCCTGCGTGCATGATGCCTTTTTATTGTTTCAATTGGTGATCGAAGAGCAAGACGCAGAATCATTTTGCCGCCTGCTACGTTCCCCGTTTGTCTTACCAGCCTCTGACGAACAGACAGCGCGATATCTGCTAGAAGAAGAACTTAGACAGCGAGTTACGCGCCGTTGCCGCTTACAGGACTTGAGCTACTACATTGGACGAGAAGATAAACCTTACTTCTGCCCCACCTTCTCTGCGGCAATGCTGCAATGTCGAGAACTCTTCCGACGCGCTCCACAGCGTTTAACGCCAGATAGATGGGTTAATTTATTGTTAGAGATACTCAATCTATTCGGTTGGCCTGGAGATGCAGTTTCTCAACCCCAAAAACAAGCTATAAAGCAATTTCACGATTGCCTGGAAAAATTAAGCGCATTAACTCCCCTGCTGGCTGAAGTTGACTACTCAAAACTAGTTTCCCGTTTAAAAAACCTTTGCCACCACTCGAGTCACCAACAGCCCTTTGATGGAAATTGCCCCATATCGGTCTACAGCTTAACTGAGGCCTCAGGCTTACACTTCGATCATGTGTGGATATTGAATTTTAATGATCAAGTATGGCCCAACCCAATTTCACCTTCTCCGTTTCTGCCCTACGCTTTGCAGAAAGACGCTGGTATGCCTGGCAGTCACACCGATGTGCAATTCAGTGATGCGCGAGATACTTTTGACGTGATTACGGGCTCCGTATCGAGCACGCTGCATACATCACATCATTGTAGTGACGGTGACCAGGAATTCAGGGCCAGCAGTTTCTCAAAGTCCCATACTGTTGCTGATGGTCATACATTAACGGTGCCTGATTCACTAATCAGCTACAACAAGAGTTTAGATCACCAGGTAACACTCAATATCGTGTCCGACGACCCAGCGGTACCACTGGAAACAACAGCGGAAAGTTTGGGAGGACATGGCATTTTGAGCGATCAGTCAAATTGCCCGTTCTATGCTTTTATTTTGCACCGTTTACATGCCTCACCACTGGAGCCATTCGCTAATGGCTTAAGCAGAGCTGCTCGGGGCACTGCAATTCATGAAGCCTTAGAATTTTTGTTCGGCAAAGTTGCCGATCAGAAAGCTCTCGCAAAACTTTCTGAAGTTGAAAGATCAAACTTATGCGAACAGTCTGCTGAGCATGCCGCAAATTCACTTACCAAATTTCACCGCGCACTTATGACTCCCAGGTTTGCGCAAATGGAAGCAAATCGAGTTCAGCAACTATTACAACGCTTTATCGATCTGGAACTCACAAGAGAGCCATTCGAAATACTAGGCGCAGAACAGAGGCTGACCTGGATCTATCGCGACATGACCTTCAATCTCAAAGTTGACCGGATTGATCGATTGCATGAAGGAGGTCTTGCAGTCATTGATTACAAAACTGGCAAGAGCGCTGCAACGCCGTCGAGCTGGTTACAAGATAGACCGCAAGACTTGCAACTCCCTTTTTATCTAACGGTGATGAACCAGCAGTCCGACGAGACCATCAAAGCAGTTGCCATAGCCCATGTTAATCCTGAGCGTACAGATTATTCCGGGGTTATGTCCGCAAATGAATATCACCCTTCACTAATATCTGTAGAAACTAAACAACCTGGGGAAATGGATTGGCAGCAACTATCCAAGCATTTTGAACAGAAGGTATACGAGATTGCGGATGAGTTTCATCAAGGCATTGCTACGATCATGCCTTCCGATTATGCCGAGCAATGCGGCAACTACCAGATTCGCGGCTTATGTCGAATCCCTGATGGATATGCCAGGACAATGACAGATTCCGAGGATGCGCAATAGATGGCAGCCGCAACTATGACATTGCCGGATCACAAAGCGCGCGAAGACGCGCTGGACATTGAACGCTCGTTCATCGTGCAAGCACCAGCTGGTTCAGGCAAAACTGAATTACTCACGTTGCGCTACCTGAAACTACTCTCTGTCTGCGAGCAACCTGAAGAAGTATTAGCGATCACATTTACCAAAAAGGCAGCCAGTGAAATGCGCGATCGCATCATCCGCGCCCTGCAATGGTGTCAGGAATGTATAGATAACAAAGCTAATGCAAACAGCACTATTGAACAGGTTCGATTAAGCATCGGTTCTGCGGTTCTCGAACGAGATGAATCGCTAAACTGGCATCTGCTGGATAATCCTTCGCGATTCAGAGTTCAAACAATCGATAGCTTTTGTTTCTACCTGGCGAAGCAACTACCGATACTTTCCCAGGTAGGTGGAAACCCACAGTTACTGGAAAACATTGATCATTGCTTTCGTGAAGCGATTCGAAATTCGCTCGATCTCTTGGAAACCCAAACAGAGATTGCAGATGATTTGGAAACCCTGCTCACCCATCTAGACAATGATGTCGCTCGAGTGGAAGAGCTGCTAATCCATCTATTACAACAACGGGATCAATGGACAAACCATGTCTTTACTCTCAATAGCTCCAATAGCTCCAATAGCTCCAATAGCTCCAACCACTCCAGCGAAGAAGACCTGATAAGCAATGTAGCTGAGTGGGTGGCGGAATCTTTACTAGCGGTAAGAAAAGCGCTTGAGCCCGAGCAACAATCCATCGTGACATTGCTAAATCATGCCGCATCCTATCGCGCTGAAATAGATGCACTCCCAATTGAAGAATGGCAACCACATAACGAACTTCCTGCGCCAACCCTGGACCAACTTCCCTATTGGAAACTCATACTGGATTTTCTGTTAACGCAAGATCAACGTAAGCCTAAGTGGCTAAGTAGAGTTCAGGCAAAACATGGTTTTCCTGCCAAAACTGTTGGCGATAAAGAATTCAAAGCCAAAAATGAAGAGCTTAAGCAGCTACGACTGGACTTAATTGAAAACTTATCCAGGCATTCAGAATTACTCGAAGAGTTAAATTACTTAAGACTGTTACCCTCGCTCGAATCCGACGTTGTTGAGTGGAATTTTCTCACTGCCTTGTTTCGTATTCTGCACTTACTGAGTGGCGAACTGTACATCGCGATGCAACAACTCGGCGTGGTTGACTACACTCAGATTGGCAATAGCGCAATGCTTGCCCTGGGCGACGAAGACAATCCAACCGACATTGCGATGGCGTTGGATCATGTGATTAAACATATCTTGGTAGATGAATTCCAAGACACATCCTATTTCCAACTTATCTTATTGGAGAGGCTAACAGCAGGGTGGGAAACGGACGATGGTCGCAGTTTGTTTTTGGTGGGAGATGCCATGCAATCCTGCTATGGATTCCGTAACGCCAATGTGGGTATCTATTTAGATGTTTGGGAAAATGGATTACGGACAGTTCCTCTGGATACTTTGAGACTGACAACTAATTTCCGGTCTCAAGCCAATGTAGTGAATTGGGTTAATGAAACTTTCGGCGCAGCGTTCCCGAGCACAATAGACATATCCAGGGGTGCCGTTCCCTACTCGACAGCTCATGCTATTAATGCCGCACAAGATGATCTCGGCGTTGATTTATCCGTTTTTCTGCATGAGCGAGAAGAACGTTGGTTAGCCGAACAATTAGAAGCAGATGCCGTAGTTAAAAAGGTAATTAATCTGCACGAGCAATATAGTGAAGACAGCATTGCTATCTTGGTTCGCAATCGAAGTCACCTTTCATCAATCGTTCAAGGACTGCGCGCGGCTGGACTGAACTGGTCGGCAACGGACATAGATCGGCTGAATACTCTGGCTGTGATTGATGATCTGATGACCCTGGTGCGCATAATCAATCATCCAGGTGACAGACTTGGATGGATTGCAGCGTTGCGCGCTCCCTGGTGTGGGTTTGGCATTAAGGATTTGCATGCCATCGCGAATTTTCGCCGTGAAGAGTTAGACCTCTGGTCGGCAATCCAGCAGTTTGAATCCATTGATTCCCTATCCCCATGGGCACGGTCAGTGTTACCTGCTTTCACCGATGTCATGCAATTTATCCTTACCATGCGTGGCCGCAAAAGCTTAAGGGACACTGTTGAGGCTGCATGGAATTTACTAAGAGGACCAAACTTCTGCTCATCTGACCTGGAGCTAGAATCTGCGCAGAGACTACTGTTGTTAATTGATGAACGAGAACGCGCTGGTGGCATTAGTGATTTAGCGGAGTTTGAAGAGACAGTTGAAGCGGCGTTTGTGCCCAGTCCAAACAGTTTAGAACAGGCGCAATTGAACTTGTTAACAATGCACAAGGCTAAAGGCTTGGAGTTTGATCACGTATTGCTTCCGGCTTTAAACCGAGGCTCACGGGGTGACGACAAACCCCTTCTGGTGTGGCACGAGCGTTTGAGCTCTGCGGGTGACAATCGACTGTTCATGGCTGGACTCACTGCAACCGGTGCAGATGATGGTCCTCTCTACCAATTGTTACGGCATGAACAGAAATTAAAAACCCAACTTGAAAGCACCCGCTTGTTGTACATTGCAGTTACTCGCGCTAAAAAAACTGCAACCCTCTTCGCCTCTCTGGCTCGTGATGAGGCAGAAAACCCCGCGACACCTGCAAGCAATGGTTTGCTATCACGAATCTGGAAAGTAGTAGCTGATGCAGAAAGAACGAATCTCGTTAGTATCGAAGATTTGGCGGATTATGGTCACAAACTAAATTCAGAATCGCTGCAAGAGACCAATGAAGCATCTGCAACCACGATGATTCGGCGAGTTAGTGAGAACCTCACTTTACAGGAGCAGGAGAAAGTTGAAATAGCTGCCCAATTGGAACAGCTGCAAACAACCAACGAAGAACCAGAAGCCGATCAGGAATCCCGCTTTGAGTTAGAAAGTATAGTCGGCACTTTAGTGCATAGATGCTTTGAACTTTATGTCGCCTCTTCAGATCGTGCCGAATTTTTACAGAACCTTTCAAACATGGAGTCTTATTGGCGACTCAAGCTAAGACATTTAAACCTTGAAGAGCACGCCCTTGGCGAAGTAATTAATTCGATAAAGTCAGCGATTCGTTCTACAGTTGAGAATGACGCTTTGCAGTGGGTATTCGATGCGAATTTGGAAGATAGTCAATGTGAATTAGCTCTTACCCGCAAGGCTGGGAACTATCTGGAAAATCGCATCGTGGATCGAACATTCATTGATGGGGATGGTATTCGATGGATCATCGACTACAAAACCAGCACGCCAAACGAAAACAATACGATCGAAAACTTTATCGCAGAGCAAAAAGAAAAATACGGACCACAGTTAGAAAATTATCGGGAAATGTTTGAACTGTTGGAGTCGCGACCAATCAAAACCGCACTCTTGCTTACCGCTTTGCCTGAATTGGTCGAACTGAACTAGGCTAGATCAATCACAGTCCGACGGATCAACAGCGTAAATTCCTGGCGCGTTGCGTAGATATCCCTTGTAGTCCATCCCATAGCCGTACAAGTAATAGTCTTCGATTTCCATACCTACGAAATCAGCGTTCAAGCCTGGCGCTTTTCGATCGTGGAGTTTATTTACCAGGACCGCAATCAAAACTTCTGCCGCACCCTGCTCTGCTACATATTGCTTGATGGCCGCCAAGGTCTCACCTTCATCTAGAATGTCATCGAGTATGAGTACTGTCTGTCCCTGCAGCGGGGTTTCTGGATAATGCTTCCACTCTAAGTCACTACCTCGGGTTTGATTTCGGTAGCGAGTCGCATGAACGTAATCCATTTGCAGTGGAAACTGCAATCGAGGTGCGAGTTTACCGGCCATGATCACTGCACCATTCATCACGCTCAAAAGAATTGGATTTTGGTCTGCCAGGCGCTCACTAATATCTAATGCCATGCTGTCCAGGACAGATTCGACTTCTGCTTCACTACGCAAGCAAGTAGCACGAGTACTGACGTCGATTATGTGTTGCGGATTCATTGTTAGCCCTTACGTTAGCCCTTACATTAGTCCCTGCGTTTGCCTAGGCAGGATCGGGTTCTGGCCGCAGCACATTCAAACCATCCAGGGTAGTTGTTGGGAATGCAAAGTCCGCATCATTCGCATGTACGATTTCAATGATTTTTAGTAGCACGTCCTGTTTGATCTCGTGAAAGCGAATCCAATTTGTGGTTTTAGTAAAGGTGTAAATAAAAAAGTCTAATGAAGATGGACCATAACCATTAAAATTAACGATTAGAGTTTGATTAGTATCGATGTCGTCATGATTTTGCAGCATGGATTTTACATCGTTAACAATCGCATTCATCTTGGCTGAGTCCTGATAGCGTATTCCAATCGTCTCTTTTATCCGCCTATTGCTCATCCGAGACGGGTTCTCCAAGGAAAGCTTGTTAAAAATTGAGTTAGGCACATAAAGCGGTCGTTTATCGAATGTGCGCACTACAGTTAATCGCCATCCGATACTTTCAACTGTGCCTTCTATTTCTCTATCTGGAGAACGAATCCAATCACCAATGGCAAATGGGCGATCGAGATAAATCATCAGACCGCCAAAAAAATTAGACAACAAATCCTGAGCAGCAAAACCAACAGCGATACCCCCAACCCCACCGAATGCTAATAGCGCTGTTATCTCGATACCGAAGGTAGGTAACGCGACCAGTGCGCCGGAAATAATTACTGACAATCTGAGCAGCTTTGCCAGGGCATGAAGGGTCGTTGGATCGATACTTGTTTGATCGTTTCCCGAATCTTCTTTCAGATTCTCGAGAATGCGCGCTTCGGCTAAGGTGATAAATCGCACCAAGAACATCATCACCAAGACGATGAAAGTGACTTGTCGCACCACATCTAGATTTTCTGCACTGAAGAGTTCGGTAGTGAGGTAGCCTTCGCTTACATCGACAGCCCACAGCAGCCCCATGATGAGAACAAACCAGCTAACCGGGGCATGAGCAGCTTCAAAAACGGCGTCATCCCATACATTTTTGGTTTTTTCGAATTGAGTTTTTAATACCCGTAAAGCTCGCATTGCCACATAACGCGCAATTAGCGTGAGGGTTACGATGGCAAATATTTCCAGCCCCCAATTCAATTCACCTAATGTGTCCAGGCCCAACAACTCATCTAACGGCATTTCTTAACTCCAGCGAAATTCATTCTCAGTACTTGTTAATTAACAAGTGACTGCAAGGCCGAAGCGGCCTTGTCCCACTTTTCAGTTTCATAAAGATTAGCGATCTCAGAAGAAGCCGAAGATCGCAACTTGCTTAAGCGTGCACAACCAGGGTGTGCAACTGACTCTAAATAATCAGCGATGCTTAGTGCGGCTTGCCTGTCATTGCAGGCCAACACCATGTCGCAGCCTGCAGCTATCGCTTTTTCCGCGCGTTGCACTGGGCTCCCGCTGGCTTGAGCTGCTGCCATGCTCAGATCATCACTAAACACCACTCCCTCAAAATCGAGTTGCCCTCTTAACTTCTGTTGGATCCACACTTGAGAAAAACCAGCGCTCTCCGTATCAATCTCTGGGTACTGCACATGGGCTGGCATGATGCCGTCCAACAAATCGATACATTGCGCAAACACAGCGAAATCCTGCTCCAAGATGTCATCAGCCGAACGGGCATCTATCGGCAAAGTGTCATGTGAGTCCGCTACCACCGTGCCATGCCCAGGATAGTGCTTGCCAGTAGCAATCATCCCGGCCTCATGCATGCCTGCAATGTAAGTGCGCGCCAATCGAACCGTTGTAGCGACATCGTTTGCAAACGCTCGCTCGGCGATCACTTGAGAATCAGGATTGTACAGATCGAGCACTGGAGCAAAACTAATGTCGATATCGAAGTGCAAAATTTCTGCGGCCATCGCCCAGCCATGAAGCTTAACCAACTCCAGGCCTGTGTCCTCGTCTGCTTCAAATGCTGTCGTTAAACTATGTAGTGGAGGCAATCGCAAAAAGCCTTCGCGAAACCGTTGTACACGCCCACCCTCTTGATCCACAGCAATAAGGATATTCGGGTTAGCCGCTCGAATTGCCGCAACAAGATCCTTTAGTTGGTTTGGATCACGAAAGTTCCGACTAAAAAGAATGAGGCCACCGACACAGGGGCGCGTTAATAACTCGGATTCTTCCTGGCTAAGCGATTCACCTTCGAGGTCCAACATCAATGCGCCAGGAAAACTTGTAGACTCACTCATCAAAACACTCAGGAAGGTAAAAAATTTTTCGTGTGACGAGTATAGTGAGATTTATCAGTGGTTCAAACAGTTAGCTATTAGTGTTAACTCAAACGCTCAGCTTGTAACAATTTTTACGTAAAAATTGCTTTTAATTACTCTCCGTTTCACTACTATAGAATTTGTTCCATGAGTCAAATGCAGTGCCATTTAGGGAGCCTTATACGCTGTAGTAGATAGTTAGACTAATTAAATTGTCGGGGGTTAAGGCAATGAACACACTCACGCCCGAAGTTTCTGCCTGGTACCAGGATGCATCAAGTGGAAACATGTTTGAAGTTGTCGCGATTGATGACGCCAGCGGCACTATCGAAGTACAGATGGTCGATGGTGAAGTTAGCGAATACGATGCGGCCACCTGGCAATCCCTTTTCCTCTCCCCAGCCGAAGCGCCGGAGGACTGGCGCAGTCCTTACGAACTCAGCAGTGAAGATCAGGTGTATTCTGATCAGACTGTCATACCCGAAAATTTCTCTGGTGCACTTTCCAGTATCGAGCCTGAATTGCTAGACCTTGGCGACGACTTTCAGATTTTTTAGTTCAACTGCTTCCTACGCGCAATCTTAGACTTCTCCTGTTCTTGGAAAGACTGTCGATTATTCCTCTAAGCTATTGTTTTTAATAGCTATTCAATTTTTTCTAAAGAAAGTTAGCCAAAATCAGATAACTGTATATAATTACAGTTATTCCGTTTGGCGCCGAATGATTAAGAAAGTAAGAATCTGAGAAAGCGCCATTCCGCACACTGTTACGCCACAAGCTGTAATGAAAGTGAGAGGTTAATCCCCATGCACAAGTTAACAACCCGGCAAGAGCAGATACTCGACTACATCAAAGACTATCTGCATGAAACCGGTTTCCCACCGACTCGCTCAGAGATTGCACAAGAAATGGGTTTTAAATCACCCAATGCTGCCGAAGAACATTTGAGAGCGTTAGCACGTAAAGGTGCTATCGAGATGATGCCCGGTACTTCAAGGGGTATTCGTCTTCCAATCAGCGAACAATTAGGTTTGCCGATTGTTGGTCAAGTTGCCGCAGGCAGCCCTATTCTGGCGGAAGAATCCATTGCTGATTATTGCGACATTCCCCCCGACATGTTCAGCCCCAGCGCTGATTATTTACTCACGGTTAAAGGCACGAGTATGGTTGATGTAGGCATATACGAAGATGACCTACTAGCAGTGCACAAGACTGATAGAGCGAATAATGGTGATATCGTTGTCGCTAGGATAGAAGACGAAGTGACTGTTAAGCGCTTAGAGACAACCCGCTCTAAATACAAACTGAATTTGATCGCAGAAAATCCAGACTTCTCACCTATTGAGGTAGATCTACGTAGTCAAAGTTTTGCGATCGAGGGAATTAGCGTAGGAGTAATACGCAGACAAATTTAGTATTTGTTAAAAAACTGCTACGAACTATACGCAACTATAAAAGCCAAGAAAGCTAGTTACTTAGTCTTCTTGGCTTTTTTTCGTGTGGTCTTTTTCTTTTCGGGACGAGTGATTTCCCACTTTCCGTCCTTATAGAACGCTTTCCAGCCTGTCGCTTTCTTTTCGACTTCACTCTGAACATACTGCTCTTTAGTTTTACGACTAAAGCGCACTAGTGTTTTATTGCCGTCGTCATCTTCCGTTGGGGCGGAAAACAGAAAGCTGTATTTAGGATCTATCTCGTCTTTATGGGGCAATAATTCTTCGACCAACGGAGCGCGGGTTTCGCGATGCTTTGGGAACTGGCTCGCAGCCAGGAACAATCCCGATGCACCATCACGCAATATGTAATGGTCCTCAACTGTCTGACAAGGCAATTCTGGCATAGGCACCGGATCCATCTTTGGTGGCGCTGCCTCTCCATTGCGCAAAAGCTTTCGAGTATTCTTACAATCTTCGCTACTACAACCGAAGTACTTTCCGAATCGCCCAGTTTTCAGCTGCATGTCCGCGCCGCACTTGTCGCATTCGATTACCGGCCCATCGTAGCCACGAATCTTGAATTCACCGTCTTCAACTTCAAAGCCTGAACAATCAGGATTTCGTCCGCAAACATGCAGTTTGCGTTTTTCATCGATGAGGTAGGCTTCCATTGCTGTATTACACTTTTTGCAGCGACGCTTCTTGCGCAACAAGATGTTTTCTTGTTCTTCAGCCTCTTCTGCCGTGTCTGTGCGTATAGCTTCATCGCCAGGAGTAAGGTTCAAGGTACTCTTACAGCGTTCTTTAGGTGGCAGGGCATAACCGGAACACCCAAGAAACACACCAGTGGAAGCAGTACGAATCTGCATGTGGCGGCCACACTTCGGGCAAGGGATATCAGTATCCGTTGGGTCATTCAGACGCATGCCGCCTTCTTCGGCTTGGGCTTTCTCTAGTTGCTCAGTAAACCCGGCATAAAAATCATTCAGTAACTGCTTCCAATCAGTCTTGCCATCGGCTACTTCATCCAACGAGTCTTCCATCTTCGCAGTGAAGTCGTAGTCCATTAACCCTTCGAAACTCTCGATAAGGCGCTCGGCGACAATATCTCCCATTTTTAAGGCGTAGAATCGTTTGTTCTCGACTCTTACGTAACCTCTATCCTGAATGGTAGAGATGATCGAAGCATAAGTAGAAGGTCTGCCGATATCGCGCTTTTCCAATTCTTTCACCAAGCTTGCTTCAGTAAAGCGCGCTGGTGGTTTGGTAAAGTTTTGTGAAGGGTCGAGCTTTTCGAGATTTAGCTCCTCACCAACCTCAACTGATGGCAAGACCACATCTTCTTCCTTCGATGGCATCACTTTCAGATAACCATCGAATTGCATAATTCGGCCCTTAGTGCGCAGCTCGAATTTGTCTGCTGCAACAGTGATGCTGCTACTCAGGTAACGCGCAGGAGGCATCTGACAAGCCACAAAGAACTTCCAGATCAGGTCGTATAATCGAACCGCGTCCTGCTCCATCGACTTCAGATGCTCAGGTAAAACTTTTACATCACTAGGTCGGATCGCTTCGTGAGCTTCTTGTGCACCCTCTTTCGAACTATAGAAAGTAGGCTTCTCCGGCAAATATTCTTGGCCAAAGTTATCGTTGATGTAGTCACGGCACATTGCAATCGAGTCATTACTCAAATGTGTAGAGTCGGTTCGCATATAGGTGATGTACCCAGCTTCATACAGACGCTGAGCCATTAACATCGTTTTCTTAACCCCAAACCCCAGCCGCGTGCTGGCAGCCTGTTGCAAAGTTGAGGTAATGAGTGGTGGACGCGCTTTGGAAGAGGTCGGGCGATCTTCTCGCTTAGCAACCTTGTATGTTGCGCTATTCAGAATCGCTAGCGCCGCATCAGTTTCATCCTTACTGCCTGGCCGGAAGTTTTCACCTCCTTCCCGGACGACCTGACAACGGAGCCTCTCTTTATTAGCTGTTGCTAAGTCACCATACACTTCCCAGAATTCTTCCGGTATGAAGGCACGGATCTCTTGTTCTCGCTCGACGACTAAGCGCACGGCAACGGATTGCACCCGTCCAGCAGAAAGCCCACGAGCCACTTTGGCCCACAGCAGTGGCGAAACCATGAATCCAACGACCCGGTCCAGGAAGCGGCGTGCTTGCTGCGCTTCGACATAGCGCATGTCCAATTCACCTGGCTCACTGAATGCATCGTTGATAGCCCGTTTGGTAATTTCGTTGAATACCACGCGCTTATAGCGTTCAGGATCACCACCGATGGCCTCCTTCAAGTGCCAGGCAATGGCTTCTCCTTCCCTATCAAGGTCAGTAGCGAGATAAATGTTGTCTGCATTCTTGGCAAGCTTCTTCAGTTCGTTGACAACTTTTTCCTTGCCAGGAAGAATTTGATAATTCGCTTTCCAGTCTTTTTCCGGGTCTATGCCCATTCGACTGACCAGCTGTTGTTTGGCTTTCTTCTTTTTATAGGCTGCTTTTTCAGCAGGTTTCATTTTGCGTGTTTTGGCAGCTGCCGCGGCTCGAGCTTTAGTATCGATAGCCTTGCCATTACCACTGGTAGGCAGATCACGGATATGACCTACGCTTGATTTGACCACGAATTCGGGCCCCAAATACTTATTGATAGTCTTTGCTTTAGCAGGTGACTCAACAATAACCAGTGACTTTGACATGTGTTCCTTACGTCGTGCTGCGATTGAAAACGGCCCAATTCCGGGCAGCGCACATATATAAGGGCAAGTTTCCTTGTGGTCAAGTCCCGAGTTTTTCACCCTGCCTGCCCTGGCACTGCTGGAGGCCACGTATTCCGTGGCTTGTAGGGCTCTGCAAAAAAATTCAAAAAAAATTCCCTGAAGTCAGAGAATCGACTTGTTTAATTGAATAGGACTAAACAAGCTGAAAGTTATGCGGTAAGTAGTAAATGAAGGAAGTATTTCGCCGAAGATTGACAAGAACGTGCCAGGTCGCACACTCAAAAACATTGCTATTACAGGGCTTTTATTTGAATACAGCACAAAACAATAACTGCTTTGCGCTGTATTATCAGAACTTAAATGATGTGCTGGGTTAGATTTCTACTTCGTGCAGCCAGCCAAAATTATCGTCTAGCTCACCAATCTGTATACCGACCAATGTGTCATACAATTGCTGCATAACTGGGCCAACAGTCTTGCCATCTCCCCCGCGGGCGCCATTAACTACATGCCACTCATCATCGAACCAGACTCGCCCAACCGGTGAAAGAACCGCAGCAGTACCACAGGCTCCCATCTCTTCGAATTCGCCAAATTCGGTACGAAGTTCAATAGGTCGTTCTTCAGTCTTCATGGACAAGCTATGAGCAGCGATATCCATCAACGAACGGCGGGTAATACTTGGCAAGATGGCATTTGAAGATGGTGTAACCAGACTTCCGTCGGCCATGGCCACAACGATATTGGCGCTACCTGCTTCGTCTATATAGCGCCCTTCTGCAGAATCAAGATAAAGCGCTTCATTGGCACCAATCTCTTGTGCCTTGCGTGTAGCCATTAAGCCACCGGCGTAGTTCGCTCCCACTTTGAACGAACCCGTGCCATTCGGAGCAGCCCTATCAATTGCAGACACTGCGAGACTGATTACCCCGAGTCCTGCTTCTTTATAATAGGGCCCAACTGGCGAGACAAATACGCGGAATTCATAGGACTGGGCAGGTTTCAGGCCCAGATTTTCACCAACCCCAATTAGCATGGGGCGAATATAGAGCGATGCACCCGATCCAAAAGGCGGTATCCAGGCATAGTTTGCCCGCACAGTTTCCTCTACCGCTTGCATAAAGAGCGCCTTAGGCACTTCAGGCATAAGTAGCCGGGGAGCAGCTAAATTCATGCGCTCACTGTTTAAGTCGGGCCGGAATAACAGAATACGTCCGTCTTCTGCCGTTTGCGCCTTCATCCCCTCGAAACACTGCTGTGCATAATGCAATGCAGGTGCTCCTTCATGCACACCAATCGTTTCGTTGTCCACTAGCGAACCCTCCTGCCATTCACCATCAATGTGTGTGGCGGAGAATCGAAAGTCTGTGCGCAGGTATTGGAATCCCAGTTCTGCCCAATTCAGATTTTTCTTTGCGACCTTTGCGTCCAAGGAAAGCCCTATAAACAATGAGTTACAGCCCAGTATTATCGGCCAATGCCACGGGAATAGCTAGATTCCAGCCAACTGGCTCTATATCTCAGCTTGCATTAGACTCTGCGCCAATCTCGACAGAGCGGATTTTTGCCCCAGGCCTCGCTGAAATACACAACTAAAACTGCCTATATAAAGAAGCATGGAATTAATCGACATCGGAGCCAACCTCACCCATGTCTCTTTTGAGCAGGATTTTCAGCAAGTGGTGGATGATGCCCGAGATGTTGGGCTAAAACACATCATACTGACTGGCACTGATCTGGAAACAAGCCTGGCAGCTCAGGCCATGGCCGCTGAAAATTCCGCAACTTTCTCCAGTACTGCTGGGTTTCATCCTCACGTGGCAAGTACCTTTGATGCTGCAGCCCTCGATACCCTGGCTGACCTCCTGCAAGATGAACGTGTCGTTGCTGTTGGCGAAACCGGCCTCGACTTCAACAGAAACTACTCACCACGGGAAGACCAGATCCGTGCATTTGAGCAGCATCTGGAACTAGCAAAGCAAACACAAAAGCCATTGTTTCTGCATCAACGTGATGCCCACGACGAATTTTTCAGCCTCCTGTCACAATACCGACCACAGGTATCAGGCGGTGTGGTGCACTGCTTTACCGATGAAGAATCCGCCTTGCGCGAATATTTAGAGCTGGATATGTACATCGGTATCACGGGATGGATATGTGATGAGCGTCGCGGATTGGATTTACAACAGCATGTCAGACTGATTCCGGATGATAGGTTGCTAATAGAGACAGATGCCCCCTATCTACTTCCTCGCTCCATACGACCAAAGCCAAAGAGTCGTCGGAACGAGCCGAAACATTTAGTCGAGGTGCTCAAAACTGTGGCTCTTTGTCGGGGTCAGTCCGAGCAAAATGTCGCGGAAATGACCACAGCTAATGCAAAACGCTTGTTCAGCATTGGAAATCGGTGACTAGAAAATTCTGGGCAACTGGTGATAGTCACAGTGGAAGCATTTTTGTTATATTTTATAGTCACTTGAGAGTCAGATATGCTCCAGTGAAGAATGAGAACTTCGCATCAGAGCGAATCATTCACTGCAGCATCGAGAAAGCGTTAGGGTCGAGTTGTGAATAAACGCGCATTCTTAGAAGGATTTTTTACTGCTAGCGCGGTGGCGTTTGGTGGCCATTTCATGTGGCGCCGATTAGAGTCGCCCGATACCTTGGTAGTCACACAACCGCCCAACCCAGGCCCGGTCATTCCGCAAACCGGTGAACTAGCGCCTCAGTCGTTTACTTTTACCCCAATCGAGATTGCTGAAACTCAACCCAGCGAAGGTATCCCATCCCCTGCTCCGACTTTACCGATCGAAACGGTAAGTGAATCCATCAATAAAGATACAGAGTCTAAATCTGGAATCAGGATTGCAGAGCTTGATGATCAACAAGTGGAAGCCTACCTCAGAAAAATTCGTAACTTCGATGCGATCTTCGCCAGCGACATCTATTTGGATCCAAAGTATGAATCAGTACTGCTAAAAACCACCCGACATTTATCCAGCGTCGAATCCTATATGGGGCATGGCAACTTTAATCTCATGAGCTTCGACGAGATGTTGCAAGCAGGCAGAAACTTTTCCAGGATCGGTCAATTTGAAAGAGACGAATTAGAATTTCTGGAAGAGATATTCTTTGCCAACCCGCATCGCTATGGGTTTTTCGGCAAAAAAATTAGCTTAGATATTACTGACACTATTCCAAAAAATGATGTTCAGAAGATTGCTAATTCAGGACATTTTCTTTTAAAAGGCGAATCACTAAATCTCTACAATAAGTTGCGTGACGATGTAGGAGATCAATTGATTCTCACTTCAGGTGTTCGCAGCAACGTGAAACAGATGCACCTGTTTCTCGCCAAAACTATCGAAGCAAATGGCAACCTGTCACGAGCGTCACGATCACTCGCCCCTCCTGGACATTCCTACCATGGGGTTGGGGATTTTGATATTGGCAAGATCGGATTGGGTGCCAGGAACTTCACCTCAGACTTTTCTACTACTGAGGAATATCAACGCATTGCTCGTTTAGGGTATGTGGATATTCGCTATCCGACAGATAATCTATTCGGTGTGCGATTCGAACCTTGGCACATCAAACTAAGCTAGCTAACTGCTCCATACTAAAAGGCCAACCAAGCTCTTCTTCTGACACCGGGTTTTTTACTACTGGTATTCGAATGCCATAACGTTCTACCAACTCTTCGGCAGAACTGATATCAACTTCTTGTACTACTAGTCCGGATTCACGCTGCAAATACTCCAGCATTTCTGCTGCATACTCACATAAGTGACACCCGGCTGTAGTGTAGAACACTAGCCCTGGTGTATCAGTTTCAGCTGATGACTGTGGTTCCGTCATTCGACAACAATCTCGCTAGCCCTAGTCTCGTGACTTGCTTGATGTGCTTTGAGCCAAGGTAAGCAATTCACGTAGTGCGACTGAAAACATTGAGTAATCGGGATTCGGTTCAGCCTGCAACTGGTGCAGCATGGAACTACTACGATCGATTTGCCCACTAAAACGTTCACGCCACTGACCAACTTTCGCGTTAGCCGTTCCTTTGTCATTGCAACACTCCACCACGTTACAAGTGAGCGCTCGTTGCTGCCAGGACAAGTCATCAAGATAAGTTTCTCTGGCCAACGCCTGCCAGTAATTGAGAACCGGCAATTGGTTGATCATCTTACCCAACCAATTTAGCTGCAGTTGCTCACCAAGGGCATAGTAGACATTAACCACTGTTGCCAGTTTTTCACCGGTACTTTCTGCGATCTCAGCCAAGCTTGTGGCTGGAAACAAGAAATCAGCACGGCAGATTTCTGTGGCAAGAGATTCAGGCACTCCTTCTGCCTTGAGATGACCGAGTTTTTCAGCAAACATCTGCTTAAACTCTTCTGGCAATTTGTTCGGCAGCATCTTGCGAAACTGATTGATATGCGCGGTAAAAAACTCCACGTCTGATTGCCAAGCCAAACTCGCTCGTCTGTTGCGCAATAGCCATCGGGTTGCCCTCCTGACCAATCGAACCAAGCGCGCCATCATGTCAGTCTGAACCGCACTCGGCACTTTGTAATCCAGTGCTTCGATTGCAGACCAGGGTTCTCTTATTGAGTAGATATCCATGGCGATAACAGCTGCTTTAACCACCTCAGATACACTGGAAGCGGTCGAGTCCACCATACGGTATACAAAACTCGGACCGAGGAGGTTTACCACTTCATTGGCTAGCTGAGTCGCAATGATTTCGTGACGCAATGGATGCCCAGCCATTTCTTGCCGATATGTACGCACGAGTTTGTCTGGGAATGCTTGATGTAAATAGGATTCGAGGTATGGATCATCCAGATAGTCTGCATCAACCAAAGTCGCTTTGAGATGCATCTTCATATAAGAAGTGAGCACCGCTAACTCTGGCCGTGTCAGGTATTGTTCTCGAGCGGAACGCTCCTCAAAACCATCATTGTCTGGCAAGAACTCTAACGCCCTGTCTAATCCAGCATTGGCCTCCAGGAAGTTTGCAAGATCGCCATATTCCCGATGTCTCACATCAGCCTGGGCACGAGCGATGCCAATTGCCTGAACCTGAGCATAGTTGTTCTGTAATACCAAATCCGAGACATCGTCAGTCATTGATTCCAGTAACTTATTGCGTCGTGCTTCGGTTAACTGGTCATGATTCAAAATATCATTGAGCAGAATTTTGATGTTGACCTCATGGTCTGAACAATCTACTCCCGCTGAATTATCGACAAAGTCAGTAACCGAAATTCCACCTACTAACCCGTACTCTATTCGAGCGGCTTGTGTGAGTCCGAGGTTGCCACCTTCACCGATAACTCGACAACGCAACTCCTTGGCGTCAACTCTAAGTACATCATTGGTCTTATCACCAACCTGTTGATGGTTTTCACTGCTGGCTTTTACATAGGTTCCAATACCGCCATTCCAAATGAGGTCGACTGGACTCTTAAGTAAGTGATGAATCAGTTGATCTGGGGTTAGGGAATCCTGCTCTATGGCAAACCGGTTTTTCATTTGCGGAGTGATAGTGATTGACTTTTCACTGCGGGAAAACACTCCACCACCCTTGGAGATCAACTTGTTGTTGTAATCAGACCAAGCCGAGCGAGGCTTCTTAAACAATCGCTGTCTTTCTCTAAAGCTCGACGCCGAATCGGGATCAGGGTCGATAAATATATGCATATGGTTGAATGCCGCAGCCAGGCAAATATGTTTCGACAGCAACATGCCATTACCAAATACATCGCCTGACATATCACCAATACCCACCACGGTGAAATCTTGCTTCTGTACATCGATGCCTAATTCGCGGAAATGTCGCTGTACAGACACCCAGGCACCTTTGGCAGTGATACCCATGGCTTTATGGTCATAACCATTACTACCACCTGATGCGAATCCATCTCCTAACCAGAAGCCATAATCGTTAGCTATCCCATTAGCAATATCAGAAAAAGTTGCCGTACCCTTATCTGCCGCCACGACCAGGTAAGGATCATCAGAATCCCTTCTTACGACCTGTTCAGGTGGAACCAATTTACCATCACGCAGATTGTCAGTGATGTCGAGTAAACCGCTTATAAAAGTCTTATAGGCAGCAACACCTTTGGTCATGAACTCTTCACGGCCATTAGCTTCTTCTTTCAGTACGAAGCCGCCTTTAGCGCCTACTGGAACAATCACAGAGTTTTTTACTTGCTGCGCTTTAACGAGTCCGAGTACTTCGGTTCGATAATCTTCTCCCCGATCGGACCAGCGCAATCCACCCCGAGCAACACTTCCGCCTCGCAGGTGTACGCCCTCCATGCGACGGGAATAAACAAAAATTTCGAACTTGGGTTTCGGTAACGGAATACCTTCGATCTGTTCTGGGATGAACTTGAAGGAGAAATAGTCTTTGGTCGAGCCATCACCAGATGCTTGAAAGAAGTTTGTTCTCTGAGTGGCATCCATTAAATTGAGATATGCCCTCAGTACACTGTCTTCCGATAGGTTGGCTACTTCATCCACCGCAGACAAAATCTGGTTGCGAATTGCACGTGCTGCCTTACCACCCCCTTCACTTGTTTCTGGATTAAGAAGAGCGTAGAAGTAATTCACTAACGATGCGCAGATCCCATCGTGCTGCGCCAAAGTTTCTGCAATAAACTGGGAGGTGTATCCAAACTGGATTTGCTTCATATAGGCAGCATAAGCGCGCATCAACGCGACATCTCGCCATGAAAGTCCAGCACTGACGATTAAAGAGTTAAATTCATCATCGTCTACGCGTTTGTCCCATATTGCTCGGAAGCCTTCTTCGAAGTTTTCCTTGAGCTCCTGGCTTAACTTGCCGGATAGCTGGTTACCGAAGAGAGAGAAGTCATGTAGCCAAACGGTTTCTCCCGACTCAGAACGCAATTGAAATGCCTTCTCGCTAATGATTCCGAGCCCCAGGTTTTCCAAAATTGGTGCTACATTAGAAAGGAACAGTTGCTCCTTGTAGCTGAATATCTTGAAGCGGTATTGCGCGCCGGTATCTGATGAACAGGTGTTTAAATCAAGACTGAGGGCCTGACTGGCAACGACTTCTTCGATACGGGCAATATCTTTTAGTCCATCAACTCCAAAGTAGGTTTCTTTGTAGGCGGCGTTGTAGACATTGCGATAGATACTATGAAGTCTGTCTGCTTCGTTATCAGGGTACTCATACTGCAAAGCATCGAGAAAATAGTCATCCCATGGTTTAACCAACTCAACCAAGCGGGATTCTAGTTCCGCCTGATTTAGAGCTACACGATTAATGTCATCCACACGTAAGATAAAGTGCAATCTCACCAATAGCGACTCAGACATATATGTTGTGAACTCGGTCTCTTTGGCTGCTAATTCAGTCTCAAGAAAATACTGAATCTGTTCTCTGACTCGAGTATTGAACACGTCTCTAGGTAAATACACGAGACAAGAGTAGAACTTGCCGTAGGAGTCTTTGCGAATAAATAGTTTGCTGGTTTGGGTATCCTGAATCTGGGTAATTTCCAGCGCAGTTTCATACAACTGTGATTCAGTGATTTGGAACAGCTCATCACGAGGAAAGACATTGATCACCTGCAACAAGTCTTTAATGCTATGACCGTTGGGTGCAAAACCAGACCGCTCTAAAACTGCGCTCACTTTGCGCCGGACAATCGGTATATCCATTGATGCCTGGAAATATACGCTAGATGTATAAAGCCCAAGGAATCGGTGTTCAGTAACTACATTACCTTTGCCGTCGAATTCTTTAAGCAACACATAGTCGTAATAAGCTGGCCGATGAACTTTGGATAAGTTTGAGGACTTCGCAAAGTTACACACCTGCTTCTTCAAGATGAGGTTGGCTGTTCCCTTGGGCAAAGAGTTGAGATTGATCTTGGTCTTTAGATCAGACTTGAGCTTGGAAACTCCCAAAGAAGATTTGGTTTGCAGCTCTAGAATCTTGCCACTTTTGCCAGCGCGAATTTTGTATTTTTCATAGCCCAGGAAGGTGAAATGGTTATCCAGCAACCAGGAAATGAATTCAATGGATTCAGCCAGGTCATCTTTTGATACCGGCGCTGGTCGCGCACTGTCTAACAGCGATTGCTGAATCTCTCGCGCCTTCATACACATAGGCACGAAGTCTTTCACTGCTGCAGAAACGTGCTTGAGGGTATCTCGTAGCGCAGCTTTGATTTCAGCTAACTGATCGTCGCTGATGTGAGCGCAGTTAATGCAGCTCAAGGCCTCGGCCTGATAACCGGAAGTTGCTTTCGGTTTAATACTTTTTAGCTGACCCTTTTTGCCACCAGATGTTGTTACACGATCTACATGCAGCACGGCATTGTTAATGCTGCGGACGATGACACCCTGCCTGGTGAGACCTTGTCGAATTGAGTCCACCAGGAATGGCATGTCGTTTAGCAAAATATAAATACTGGTTTCATTCTGGCGCTTCTTGTCTTTGTCTAACTGGCGCTGAACGAACTGAACTTTAGGAGTCGCAGAGCTGCGTTTTTGGATAAATGACCATGCATCAGATACCGATTCGAAAATCTCCTCATCGGTGAACTTGGCGAGCTCTGATCGCGCAGTACTCGCGTAGTACGTCTTCGCGAATTGCTTGACCGAAGTTGCCTTCGTGGTTGAAAAACTAGATCCGATTCTACGATTTAATTGTCGTAGCCAAGGATCTGCAGCTGATGATTGCTTACTCATAAAACTACTCAGGTGTTTGACCTATTTATTGTGCAGACTAAGGGGTGGAAAATGGTGGCAGGTTGACGCAGTAAAAATCCAATGGAGCCCAGTATTTACGCTACACTCCGCTACAATGTTCGCCTAGACATACTATTCAAAACGTTTAAAATCCCTCACTTTCGCCCTCAGGCCCCACCTTGTAGGCAACTACGGCTAAGCGCATGAAAAGCTTTAGCTTTATGCTGTTTTCACGGGCCAGAATTGAGAGCCTGCATGCAGTCGGCAACTCAACAAGGACGAGTGCCATAGCGACCCAAAGACGAGAGATTATCCATAATGAGCCACCACGGAATAATAACAGAACTGAAAAACTGGTTGTCCCAGCAAATCATTGGGCAAGAGAAATTATTGGATCGTCTCCTCATCGCATTATTGGCTGATGGCCACTTACTGGTAGAAGGTGCTCCCGGGCTAGCCAAGACCAAAGCGATTAAGGATTTATCACGTGCCATTGAGGGCGACTTCCACCGAATTCAGTTCACTCCAGATTTATTGCCCAGTGATATCACTGGTACTGAAGTCTTCAGACCGGAAGACGGTTCATTTCGCTTCCAACAAGGTCCTATCTTCCACAACCTAGTATTAGCGGACGAAATCAACCGTGCTCCAGCGAAAGTGCAATCAGCACTGCTGGAAGCAATGGCGGAACATCAAGTGAGTGTGGGTCGTGAGTCATTTACCCTGCCCCCGCTATTCCTTGTTATGGCTACGCAAAACCCCATTGAGCAGGAAGGCACCTATCCATTACCGGAAGCTCAGCTCGACCGTTTCCTCATGCACGTCACCATCGATTACCCAATGATCGAAGCAGAACGAGACATTCTTCATCTGGTACGTGACGAGGCAGCGAATAAAGTGGGTGAACCACCAAAGCAGATTGCACAATCTGATCTGTTTGAAGCGCGCCAGGAGATATTGGAAATGCATATGGCGCCGGAAGTTGAGGAATACATTATTCAGCTCATCATGGCGACTCGAAACCCGAAAGCCTACGGTGATGACCTGGATAGCTGGCTTGAATATGGCGCCAGCCCACGTGGCACGATTTCATTGGATCGTTGTGCACGGGCGCATTCATGGATTCAGGGCCGCGACTTTGTGAGCCCTGATGATGTACAGGAAATCATGTTCGATGTTCTACGCCACAGAATCCTTCTGAGTTTCGAAGCCGAAGCCAGTGGCGTCACCCCCGATAATGTCCTGGAGTCAATCCGCGAGCGCGTGCCCTCAGCCTGATAGAACGAGAGGCCGACCATGTCAGCAAGGCTAGCAATCGATCCGCAACATGCCCGCTACCAAAGCAAGGGAGCGGTCGTTACGTTGCAGCAGCTGCTTATTCAGCGCTATGCAGCAAGAACTCTCGAATACTTGGCCCATTCTCGCTCTATTGCGGGCATCTCTGGGCTGCACCTATCCAAAATGCGCGGTCGAGGCATCGACTTTGAAGAATTTAGGCCCTATCAGCCAGGAGATGACATTCGCCTGATTGATTGGCGTGTCACTGCGCGCACGAGCCGACCTTTCACCAAAGTATTCCGAGAAGAGCGGGAAAGACCCGTCATAATAGCGGTAGATCAGACCCATAATATGTATTTTGGCAGTCAGATCGCCTTTAAATCCGTGATCGCTGCTCAGGCAGCAGCAGTGTTTTGCTGGCTCGCTGTGGACAACGGAGACCGTGTGGGTGGCCTGGTGTACTCCGACGTAGAAGCGTCTCTGGTACGGCCTAAACGCTCCCGCCGATCCGCCTTGCACTTGCTGAACCAGATCTTTCTCTACAATCAGCATCTACAAGAGGTGAAGGATCCTGAGACTCTCACGCCAACAGATCCTGATTTCAAGCCTGGTCTAGCCCATGCCCTGGGACAGATCCGCCGCATTACCAAACCGGGCAGTACGCTGTACGTCATCTCTGATTTCATCACCCTGGATGACAAAGCCCTGCAGTACCTCAATCAGCTGTCACGGCATAACAATGTGATTTGCTGTCTGGTTTATGATGCTCTGGAAGAAACCCTGCCAGTTCCAGGCATCTACAGCATCACCGATGGTGCCCGTAAAGGGGCTCTCAATACCCATAACCCGAAGGCCAGATTGCGCTATCGTGAGCAATTCACCGCACGCATGGAACGGCTTGAATCGGAGTTGGATAAATTACAGATCCGGCTGATTAAAATGCGTACCAATCAATTGGTAGTGGAGCAAATCCGCGAATGGATAGCGAAGAACTACTAGCCCAACTGGCAGATATCCACTTGCCAGAACCTGTGAGTCTTTGGCCGCCCGCGCCAGGCTGGTGGATTTTGGCTGTGCTTCTACTCATAGGACTGATCTATCTGGGTCGACAAATGGTCGCTGCTCGCACCCGCCGCAAGATTTGTGAATATGCTCTTGGCGAGCTCGAAAGCTGTTATCAAAAGCTTGTAGGTTCCAACGACACCAATTTGGATGAGCTAAAACTACGTTACTTAAATGAAGTTAATTCGGTATTGCGACGTGTTGCCCTGGTTCATTTCCCTCAGTCCAATGTA
The DNA here is from genome assembly GCA_965262465.1 of uncultured Pseudohongiella sp. GTDB lineage: Bacteria > Pseudomonadota > Gammaproteobacteria > Pseudomonadales > Pseudohongiellaceae > UBA9145. The sequence goes on from OZ253535.1 coordinate 1,733,576, forward strand.
GCTAGTCTCGGCGGCGTGGCCTGGGTTGATTTTATCCGGCAAACGGGTGACTCTACTTTACTAGATGACGATATCGCATCGGCTCTTAGTCATGGTCGCTTTCAGACCAAATGCGACGTTAACGCAGATGCTCTCTATGATCTCGGCCAGGCTTGGATCAGGAGTCTGTATCTGCCTACCAAAGCGCAAGCAACACCAACTGAAGAATCACCCAACCAGAAGGATCAGCTAGTCGATGCTTGAATTCACATGGCCCTGGGTATTTCTCGCCTTACCCCTTCCTTTTATTATCAATCGCATAATCAGCCGAGCACCGCGACAGGATGCGGCACTGTATGTGCCTTTCTTCAGCGTGTTAAGCCGACTGCAATCTGATACCGAAAATCTAACCAGTGGCCGCCTGCTAAATCTTATTTGCTGCACTCTGATCTGGTTGCTAATCGTTGTTGCCGCAAGCCGGCCCCAGTGGTTGGGCGAACCAGTGCAGTTGCCTTCCACCGGTCGTGATTTGATGTTGTCTGTCGACATATCCGGTTCGATGGAAGCACAGGACATGGTGGTAGGAAATCGGCAGGCTTCGCGCATTGATGTGGTAAAAGCTGTTGTGGGTGACTTTGTCGAACGGCGTGAAGGTGACCGCCTTGGTCTGATCTTGTTTGCCGCTCACGCCTACATTCAAGCACCGCTAACCTTCGACCGTGATACGGTGGGTCAGTTATTGGAAGAAGCCGAAATAGGCATTATCGAAGAGTCTGCTACCGCCATTGGTGACGCTATTGGACTCGCCGTTTTACATTTGAGAAACCGCCCAGAAAACAGTCGGGTATTGGTGCTCTTAACAGATGGTGTGAACAACGCTGGTGCCGTATCACCTGAACAAGCTGGGCAACTCGCTCAGCAAGAGAACATCAAGATCTATACCATCGGTATCGGTGCTGATCAGGTAGTTCAGCGCACTTTCTTTGGCGCTCGAGCAATCAACCCATCGGCTGAATTGGACGAAGCCGTCCTTACTGCGATTGCAGAATCCACTGGTGGACGATACTTCCGCGCCAGGGATGTAAACGATCTGGTGGAAATTTATGAAGAACTGGATCGCCTGGAAACCATTGAACAAGATGAGCAGACTTATCGCCCAACTCGCGTACTGTTCTACTGGCCATTGGGTGCAGCGGTAATCATCAGTTTTATTTTGGCACTCTTCTCAATTCCTTGGATGTCATTAGCTGGTCGGGCACGAATTGAGAATATAGAAGAAGAACCTTCTGGAGTCGCAGCTGAAGGGAGCAATGGATAATGGAAGTACTTGTCCCTAGCACCCTGGTTGATAATTTTCATTTCTTGCGACCACTTTGGTTATTAGCACTAATTCCTGCCTTGCTCTTTTTTGTTGCAATGTGGCGCGTTAACTCTGTCGTTACCGCCTGGGACAAGGCTATCGACAAAGCACTACTGCCATATTTACTCGATCGGAGTAAGAATGCGGCACAACGCACGCCATTACTTTTGTTGCTGGCAGCATGGTCACTTTCGGTTATCGCTATGGCTGGACCGGTATGGGAACAGCTGCCTCAACCAGTACAGAAACGTGAAGATGCATTGGTGATTGTCATGGACCTTTCCTTGTCCATGTTTGCCCCTGATCACAGCCCATCTCGATTGGATCTGGCCAAGCGCAAACTGCGCGACATATTGGCGTTACGTGCAGAAGGACAAACTGCACTGGTGGTTTATGCAGGTGATGCACATACCGTTACTCCCCTAACCGATGATGTCGTCACTATCGCTGCATTAGTACCCTCTCTCAGTCCCAACATCATGCCGCTATTTGGCAGCAATCCGACTGCAGCAATCGATCAAGCAGTTGGCTTGTTGGATGACGTGGAAGCTACCCGAGGTCGAATTCTATTGATGACCGACGGTATAGCAGGCTTTGGCGAAGAGCAGATTCTTGCTAACCGCATTGCCGAAACCGATTACGAATTATTGATCATGGGAATCGGTACCGAACAAGGCGCTCCAATTCAAACCAGCGATGGCAGTTTTCTCACCGATCAAAATGGCAATGTGGTCACCCCTACTTTGAATCGAAACGTTTTACAGTCATTGGCAAATCGCACCGGTGGGCGTTATCACGATATTCAATTGGCCGACTCTGACCTGGCATTCTTGCTGTCGGATTTTGATTTATTGGATGACACAGAGTTATCTGATGTAGAGGAAGAGTTCGACGTTTGGTACGAGGCTGGCCCCTGGCTGCTGATTTTTGTTTTGCCTCTCGCTGCAATGAGCTTCCGCCGAGGTTGGTTATTCTCAATGGCCTTAATCGTGAGTTCCGGAGTCATGCTTCCAGCAGAGCAAGCCCATGCTTTCGATTGGCGGGATCTGTGGAAAACCAAGGACCAACAGGCTGCTGATGCTTTTGCTAGCGAAGAACATGTACTGGCCGCCTCCCTCTTTGAGCTTCCGGAATGGTCAGGTGCTGCGAATTACCGTGCCGAGAATTACGAAGCGGCTATCGCTTCTTTTAGTGCTATTGATACACCGGATGGTCACTACAACCGCGGCAATTCATTAGCATTGAGCGGCAACTATATGGAAGCCATCGCCGCCTATGATAGTGCCATCGCCTTAGACGCTGCTCACGAAGACGCCATACATAACAAGGAAATTGTTGAGCAGTTATTAGAACAACAGGAATCGGAAAACGGCGAGAACCAGGAAGGTGAGAACCAGGAACAACAATCCGAGCAGAATTCTGAAAACCAGTCAGAAGAGCAGCAAAACAGCGAACAGCAGGATCAACAAAGCCAGGAAGGCAATGAAGAGCAGCAAGAACAAGAACAGCAAAACCAGACTCCTGAAGAACAAGAAGGTTCTGAGTCCAATAGCGAGCAAAACACACCGAGCGAATCCAGTAACGAAGAATTCGAAGAGCAGCAATCTTTGGAACAATGGTTACGCCGAATCGAAGATGATCCCGGTGAATTGCTACGACGCAAATTTCGTTACCAGTACCGACAGCGACAACTCAATGGAACTGCCAACAACGTCCCGAATGGAGGGCAGATCTGGTGATGCGCAATCTATTCTATAGCCTAGCTGCGCTGTTTCTGTTGTGCAGCCAGGTCCTGGCCCAAGAAATTGAGGTCACAGTTGATCGCACTGAATTAGCGAGAGGCGAAACTCTTACCTATACCATTCGAGTGTTCGATCAGCGTCAAGGGATGCAGTTAGATCTCACCCCGCTCACGGAAGAGTTTGATGTATTAGGCACACGCACCTCAAGTCAGATACGCAGCATTAATGGCAGCGTAGAATCCTGGACTGACTACATCGTGACGCTGTTTCCACTGAATGAAGGTGATTTAGAAATACCTTCATTAACCATAAACAATGTCACCACAGACCCAATAGCAATTTCCGTTGTTAATCAGGGGCCTCGCTCTAACCAATCTTCTGAAGAATTATTTCTGGAAGTTGAGGTCAATAAGGAATCTGTCTACGTACAAGAACAACTGCTGTTTACGGTTCGTCTGTTCTACACCATCAACGGCATTCGTAATCCGCAGTTCACTGAACTGGAAATGGAAGACACTGTCATTCAATTAATCGGTTCACCCAATCAGTACGAAAGACTTATCGATGGTGTCCGCTATGGGGTGTACGAGAAACGCTATGTCATCTTCCCGCAACGCAGCGGCCCGTTAGAAATCCCAGATATTCTGTTTCGCGGCGAGGTAACAGACGGCTCAAGCAACTTCGTGTTCCGCAATCTCAACACTCGCCGGGTTACTGCGTTTATTGACGGGCTCACAATTAATGTACAAGAGCGCCCTGCGGCGGTTCAGGGTAGTGAATTCTGGTTACCGGTTAGCAGTCTGACTCTGGAAGAAAGCTTTGACCGCGACCTTACAGGATTACAAGTTGGTGACTCTGTAGTGCGTACCATCACTATGGTAGCCGAAGGACTGGATGGCGCTGTGCTGCCTCCATTTAGCGATGTGGAAATCGAGGGAGCGAACACCTACCCCGACCCTGCTGACATTGACCGGACATTTGTCGAAGGTGAAATCGTCGGTACTCGCACTGAACAAATGACTATTGTGTTCACCCAGTCAGGACCAATAGAAATACCTGGAATTTCTATTCCCTGGTGGAATGTAGACACCGACCAACCTGAGGCAACCGTGGTTCCATCAACCCGCATCGAAATTGCCACAGTCGCTGGTGAGGTTCCTTCTGAACAAGCTGTCGAAGGCGTAGAAAACATCGAAGAACTACTTTCCACTGTGCCTGTGGTGGACCAGGACATGATCGATGCGCAGGCTGCAGCAGAATACATTGAAGTCGATGCATTCTGGCTAAACGCTCTTATCACCCTTGCCTTCTTGATTGTGCTGTTTAGCATTTACCGGTTGGTGTTATTGCCTAACCAACCGATTATTGGCGCTTACTTCAGCATGCAGCGACAGCGATTAGCTGACCACTATCATCCATCGAATAATGAAGGCGTGGCGTACTCACAACTGAAGAGTGCGTGCCGCAGTAATAACCCTGCTTCTATCCGTGAAACCCTGATCACTTGGAGCAACCACTTCTTATCGGATACAGAAGTGAGCAGCATGGAAGATATCTTGCAGCAGAAAGAAGCGCCTGAGTTGCACGCCTACGTACAGTCAATTCAATCGATGCTGTTTAATGGTGGTGAATCTCAACAGTTAGACGGGCAGGCATTGTTGAATACTGTCAACTCACTGCGCTCAGAGAGTCAACGTCAACGCAAAGCTCAGCAACGCCACGACAAGTACGCGCTACCTCCACTCTACAAAGCCTAAATTCATATGGCTGGTTCTCGTTTGGTCTACAGCACAGACGGCGACAATACATGTCCGGTGTGCAGCAAACCACGACATAAATGCCACTGTGATACCCAATCCCAGCCCAAACCTTCAGACGGCACCGTGCGTTTACAACTCGAAAAGAAGGGACGTGGCGGCAAGCAAGTCACAGTAATAACCGGTTTGCTCCAGACCACCTCTAATCAAAAACCATTGGTTAAAAAACTGAAGTCTTTATGTGGCACTGGCGGCACGATCAAAGGCACTGCAATCGAAATACAGGGTGACCACCGCCAAAAGTTACAGGCCTACTTAGAAGGTGAAGGAATTAAAACCAAATTGAGTGGCGGTTAGCTCGCGCGACGCAAAGGTGAAAGTTGTGCCCGCAGCGCTTTAAGAGATCGCTGCAATTCACGCACCTGATCACCATACTCTGGCTGCTGTTCTTTACCGTTGCGGTAGTTCAATGCGACATAAAGCTCGGTCAGTTCTTCCATCACTTCTGCCAACTCAGGTTTTGCTGCTACGACACGACGACAATAATCAATTGGCCCTTCCCCGAACTGACGCTCCAATCCAATTCGAGCAAGCTCATTACTTACTGCGAGGTACAAGCGCAGCACTGGGTCTTGTTTTTGCCCACCATCGATTCGAATAATCGCGAAACCTACTCCCACAATTACTATCAACGCCAGAGAGATTAGTAACAGCAGCGCTTTCTCTTGAGTCACTTCACCAAACAGTCTTTCAAATAACTCAAACTGCACGTCTTCATCATAGTTAACTACACGGCGATTCCACTCATACTCGATAGCATCCAAGCGCAAGCGGAGTGTGTTCACCCAACTGAATCGACCAACAGCAGCTAACAATCCTTCATCGAAGAATGCTGGATCATCTTGCAAAGCGGCTTCCACTCCTAAGCGAATTCGAGCTGGTGATACAGCGCCGGTTGGATCAAATCTCACCCACCCTTCGCCTTCGAGCCACACCTCATTCCAGGCGTGAGCATTGTATTGATACACCATCATGTAATCTTCGAAACGATTGTATTCGGCGCCCTGGTAACCCACGACAACTCTGGAGGGAATTCCTACCACGCGCATTAAATAGGCAAAACTACTCGCGTAGTGCTCACAAAATCCTTCTCGCGTGTTAAATAGAAAATCATCTACTCGATCATCGCCAAGCAATGCCGGGTTCAATGTGTAGTAAAACGGGTTTTGGGCAAAATGCGCCAGGACCGCATACACATAATCCCGATCCGAATTGACCGATGCTCTAAGCTCTTCAGCAAACTCCCGGCTGCGCGGGTTTCCTGTTTGCGGGATATCGAGATTGCGTCTTCGCGCACTATCCAGCAATAGAATGTCTGTTTGACTACCCAGATAGGAACGCATGTCATAGCTGATGCGTTTCGCTATCAAACCATTATTGAATGTCTCAAAGTTACGGCTCTGAAAAATTCCTCGAGATACTGGATCAGCTAAATGCAGTCCATACAACCATGGTTGTTGAGTAGGTTCTTGAATCACATTGTATTCGAGCGGTTCGCTATCTATGCGCACACGATCACGCCAGGTAAATTGAAAATTGGCATACTCTGCAGCGCTGGAATAGGACGAGCGGCCGCGACGGCGAGTCCAGGTTTCTCCATCGAAATTTTCCAGTACCAGCCCCCGCCAATACAAATCCTCATGCAGCGGTGGCGGCCCGTTTTCGAACTGCACTCTGAAGGCCAATTCATTGGATTGGCCTAAGGAACTAAGATCACCCGGAGACATTTCATCACTCACCCCGGTTGTTCCTGCGCTGGTTTGAACGGGCACCGCCCACAACGGAGCAATTCGCGGGAATACCATAAACAATATGATAGTGAGAGGTATTGCTTGCAGCGTAATACGCCAGGCCATAGCCCAGGTTGATCGATTGTCATTATTTAGACTCGATCGATTCAAAGCGATCATGGCACCGATGATGACTGTTATACAGAAAGACAAATAGACTGTTACCAATACACTTTGAGAGTAGAGAAAGGCCACCATGCACATGACAAAAGACAGACAAATTACGACGAAAATGTCTCGCTTGTAACGCATCTCTATCAACTTAAACACAAATCCCAGGGTCAATAGACTGGACGCACTTTCCAATCCCACCCCCAAATTTCGCATTTGGGAAATCGAGATAATCAAGGTGAATACCACAACAGCAATACGTGTACCCTTTCCTGGGTAACTAAGGCGACCAGAGTAAATAAGCAAACGCCAAATCACACAGGCTAACGCCACTATGCTCAGCCACGCTGGCATGCGAATACTTTGGGGAATAATTACCAGCACGACGGATGCTAAGATCCATAGCAGCGCAGCTCGTGGTATTTGATAATTAATGTCCATCTAGGTTTCTCTCATTGATCACGCTGAATGTGTTAATCAACCTGCATCTCTGAACAAAGCCAGGGCTTTAAGTAACTTCGCTTTGTGCTCCGGCCCAGAACCTGGTGCTATTTCTAATCCTGGCAATTTCAGCCCATAAGGGTGGCTGCGCTGGTCTAGTTGCAATACACAATAACATAGCCTGCTGAGTCGCTCTTCCGTAGAGAATCCATAGAACATATCCCAGTCCAGCCATATTTTACTGTCGACGTAGTCTACAAATTGCTTGAGCTGCATACCCTGTCCACGAGCAACATTCTTCCATGCCACCTGGCGCAACGGATCACCTGGCACGTATTCCCGAAGACCGTAAAAATCTTCACTCCCCTCTCTGCTAATGGCGGTATCGTCACTGCCGCCACTCCCACTGTTGAATTCATCCATGCGAAACGGCACAGGTTTTGGATACACCAAACAGCTGAGCTTCAAATCCACAATGCTCCACGCTCTGGCCAGTCCCAGCGGAAAGCAACTGCTGATTCGTAACAAGGGCGCTTTAAAATTCCCACGCTGCGTTGCCTGAGTAAAAATGCGAATCTGCGTTTGATCTTCCTCTAACAAGTCAGCATAAGTGACATGGGACTGGGTTTCTGCGTTTCTATTCCCACGCCAACTCTGCTGAAAATGGAATTCCAAGGATTCATGTGATTTTTTTGGCAAACGGGATAGCAACACATTGAAGGGTATTTGATCACCGCAGAATACAGGCTGGGTTGGTAGCACAGAAAGCGTGAGACGATTTAGATTATTGAACGTATAGAGAATGGAAAGAATAAAGATACTTACCATCAGAAACGCCAAACCAAAGGCCAGGCTCACCGCATAGTTTATTGCTGCGATGAATACCAGACCAATGGATACGATAAACATCATTCCCTGGCGAGAAGGCAAAATGTATATAGTGCGCTGCTGAAGAGTTACCGAATCTGCCGGACGAATGCGGTTGCGCATCCACTCTTCGATTTTGAGATTCCACCGTTGCCGAAGCGTCATGATCTTGCGGGCTCCACGCGGTTGATGAAAGCAGATGAATTAGTGACGTTAAGAGATATTACTCAGCTAACCACGTCTACTTCATTAAGCAGACGTTGCACAAGGGAAGCACCAGTATGGCCATCCTGATCGCTCGATGCCCGCAGCCTGTGTTCTACTACTGAAGGCAATATCACTTGCACATCTTCCGGCACAACATGATCCCTGCCACACATGAGCGCCCAGGTTTTAGCGGCTCGCATCACCGCCAAACTTCCACGCGGGGACAGCCCGTAATGAAAGTCTTCTTTGCCGCGAGTAAAGCCTACCAAGCGCTGCACGTAATCTAGCAAGGCGGGACTGGCATTAACTTCCGCCGAATGCTTTCGAAACGTTGCAACATCTTCGGTACTCAGACACTGAGTAATACCCTCGACCTTGTCACGCTCAGTATTCATCTCTAACAATTCTCGCTCTGCGCGCTGATCTGGATAGCCCAAGCGCAGGCGCATTAGGAATCTGTCCAATTGAGATTCTGGTAAGGGATAAGTACCGGCCAAGGTAACAGGGTTTTGTGTCGCGATTACAAAAAACGGTTCAGGCAATTCCCGTGTTTCACCTTCTACAGTAACCTGTCGCTCTTCCATGGCTTCTAACAATGCGCTTTGAGTCTTTGGTGTTGTGCGATTGATTTCATCAGCCAGCACTAACTGGCTAAAAATGGGACCGGGGTGAAACTGAAACTGCCCATTATTCTGATCGAATATGGTGATTCCCAATATATCTGCTGGCAGTAAATCACTGGTGAATTGAATGCGGGTGTATTCCAGACCCATGGCTTTCGCAAGGGCATAGGAAAGAGTGGTTTTACCCATCCCGGGTAAGTCTTCAATTAACAGGTGACCGCCAGAGAACAAACAACAGAGCGCAAGGCGTATCTGGTGCCCCTTACCTAGCAGGGCTTTGCTGACTTCAGCGACTGCCCGATCGACCTGTTGTGAAAATTGATTGTCGACAACTGGTGCAGATTGCTTCTCAACATCTACTGAAAACATTAGCCATCGCTCTGTAAATCACTAACAAGATTTGACTGCTGGCGGTTTCCACCTTTCTTGCGGGCGGACTTTGCAGCGTCATTGCGCAGCATCTCTAAACGTTTCAGATAGACTTCGTCCACGTCGCCAGTAATGTAGTTGCCATCGAAGACTGCACATTCAAACTTATTAATCTGAGGATTACCTTCATGGGCCGCAGCGATTAGATCTTTCAAGTCTTGATAAATTAACCAATCTGCTCCAATCAACCCTTCGACTTCTTCGTCAGTCTTACCGGCCGCTATTAACTCGGATGCACTTGGCATATCGATGCCATACACATTTGGATAACGCACTGCGGGAGCTGCCGATGCAAAATACACTTTGTTGGCACCTGCATCTCTGGCCATTTGAATAATCTGCTTACAAGTCGTGCCGCGCACAATGGAGTCATCCACCAGCAAAACGTTTTTCCCCTTAAACTCCAACTCGATCGCATTGAGTTTTTGTCTAACCGATTTACGGCGCTGACTTTGTCCGGGCATGATAAAGGTGCGCCCGATATAACGATTCTTTACGAATCCTTCCCGGTATTTAATGCTGAGATGATTGGCCAACTCCAGTGCTGCAGTTCGACTGGTATCCGGAATCGGGATCACTACATCGATATCATGATCGGGCCGCAGTTTTTGTACTTTCTCGGCTAGCCGTTGCCCCATGCGTAAGCGCGCCTTATAAACTGAAATGCTATCCATAAGCGAATCTGGTCGCGCAAAATAAACATGCTCAAAAATACAAGGAGTGTGTTCACCAGGCTCAGTGCAAAGTTTGGTATGCAATTCACCATTTACATCAATGTAAACCGCCTCACCTGGGGCCACATCTCGTTCAATGGTGAAGCCCTGCGAATCGAGAGCAACGCTCTCCGATGCAATCATGTACTCTTTACCTTGACTGGTCTCTCTCGAGCCAAACACCAGTGGCCGAATGCCATTGCGGTCGCGAAATCCCAAAATGCCGTAACCAGTAATCATTACGATGGCGGCGTATCCACCTCTGCAACGTTCATGCACCCCGGAAACGGCAGCAAAAAGATCTGAGGGTGAAGGCTCAATCTTGCTCTGTTGTTGTAACTCATGAGCAAAAACATTTAGGAGCACTTCAGAATCGGAATCAGTATTAATGTGTCGAAGATCTGATTTGTACAGCGACCGGCTCAACTCGTGAGTATTGGTTAGATTGCCATTGTGGGCGAGTGCTAAACCGTAGGGTGTGTTGACATAAAATGGTTGTGCTAATGCTGGACCGGAACTACCTGCCGTGGGGTAACGCACATGACCTATCCCCATTTGGCCAGTTAGACGGCGCATATGACGGGTGCGAAAGACATCTTTCACCAAGCCATTGTCTTTTCGCAAATTGAGCTTGCCATTGTCGCTGGTCATGATTCCAGCGGCATCTTGCCCACGATGCTGCAGCACGGTTAGCGTATCGTAGAGACACACGCCCACGTTCTCTCGCGCTACAACACCTACTAGTCCACACATAGATTCGCCCCTATTCGCACCCGCTTTATAATACGGATTCTGCGCTATTCATATCCCCAATAAACAATTGCGACTGCTCAATCATCACCATTCCATATGGAATAAGCGTGGATTGTTGCCACCATTCCGTTTCTGACACAAACACGTTCAATATAAACAGGATGACAAGGATGATTACCGTACCTCGCGCCACCCCAAATACTCCGCCCAGCAACTTGTCGAAGAACTTCAGACCCGTAATTGTGAGCACCTTGTTCATAAAATGGTTAATCAAGGCTCCCACTAGAAACACACCGACAAACAACACACAAAACGCTGTGACATAGCGAATTGAATCGCTTTCAATCAGCCCGGTTAACATGCCGGAGAAGGTATCACTGTACAGACGTGCAACCACTAAAGCTGCGATCCAGCTCAACAATGACAAAACTTCTTTAATAAATCCGCGCCAGAGTCCAAATGCAGCAGAAATAGCGATGACTATGAGAATGGCAGTGTCGACCTGGTTCATCGTCAGTATCGTTAATTCACTCTGCGATTTCGAAGCGGACAATCATGCCGGCCAATTGAAATTGTGACTGCAGTTCACGTTGGTAGGTTTCTACCCGTGAACGATCTAGCCAGGGACCTACAAACACGCCGGTAAGCTCACCCTGCCCTGAATCGATACTGCGGGTGTAAGCGCGATAGCCAGAAGCTTGCAGGCGCTGCATAAGGTTTTGTGCATTTGATGCATCAGAAAATGAGCCGAGCCTCACACTCCAACCCTGGGGCAGACCATCCGGTCCTAAACTTGGGGGATCCCTGGTGAAATCTGGTTCGGAAGAGGTAATCGCAACAGCTTCTTCTTCTGAAGGCTCAGAAACAGTAGGTTCGGAAACCACTTCTTCAGCTGAAGGGAGAGAATCAGGTAACAAATCGGAGATAGTGCTATCAGTTTCAGTTGGCACTTCATCATCCGCTGCTGTAGGCATGGAATCTGCCAGAATTACAGGCCGAGATTGAATCGGCTCCGGTAAAACAGCTACCACTGGAGGGTCAGGAATTCGGCTTGTCATAGGAGTCTGATAACTCCCCTGCCCATCAAAAACAATCGGCAGGAATATCAGAGCCAGCGCCAATAACACGACAGTACCGACAATTCGTTGTTTCGTACTCTGCTGCAAACCTATCTCTACAAATAGCGTTTAAGTTGAACTGCTCATCGCCCTTACAGCGGCGACGGTATAGAAAGAACCGGTTACCACGATCAGATCTTCAGCAGTGCACTCCGCACAGGCCTCTTGATAAGCCTCCTCCACGGAACCAAAGATTTTGACGGGTAGTCCGCTACCGTCTCTCTGTATCTGCTCGGCCGCCTCTTTTGCCGGCATACAACGGGGTACATTAACCTGCGCAATATACCAGATGTCGGTATGCGAAGCTAAAGAACATGCCATATCTTGTATATCTTTATCTGCCATCACCGCCAGTACTACAACCACGCGCGCCGATTGAGGAGACTGTTTTTTAAAGGCTTCGATTGTTTGCGCCAAGAACGCCATGGCTGCGGGATTATGAGCTACATCCAGCAAGACTTTGCTGCCGCTTGTACGATCAATCCGCTGCTCCTGGCGGCCAGGCACCTGAGTTGTCGCAATATGCTCATACCACTGCTGCCCTGCATTGGTTTCATTGAGTAGCGCCAAAACTTGCATGGAACAAGCAGCATTTTCCGGCTTTATATTTGGGTGCAGATCCGAGGTTGCTGAATAAGTCTCACCGGATTGAGATTGCACCGTCCATTCCCAGGATTCGTCGGCGCTTTGAGACAAATTACAGTCACTACCTACTTGATACAGAGGGCAATGAAGTTCTCCCGCCTTTGTGAGAAGGCTCTGGGGAGGATCAAGATCGCCACAAACCAGTGGCACGTCTTTGCGTAAGATTCCTGCTTTCTCCAATGCAATGGTATCTCGGTCATTACCCAGCCAATCCTGGTGATCGAGAGCTATGGAGGTAATTACTGTGATATCAGGATCCACCACATTCACCGCATCTAGGCGCCCACCTAAGCCCACCTCAAGCAATGCGATTTCTATACCTGATTGTTCGAACAACCAGAGCGCGGCAAGCGTCGCATATTCAAAATAGCTGAGTGAGATTTTACCACGCGCCTGTTCAATGTGACTAAATGCGGTGACTAGATTTTCATCCGATTGATTTTCACCATTGATTCGAATGCGCTCATTAAAGGTTTCGATGTGGGGCGAGGTATAACAGCCGACATTTTTTCCCGAGTGCAGCAGCGCTCGCTCCAGACTGGTAACAACTGAGCCTTTGCCGTTAGTTCCAGCTACTGTGATCACTGTCGGTGCTGGCCTTTCAAGGCCGAGCGCATCAGCTACTGCCCTGATGCGATCCAGGCCGAGTTCAATTTCAGTGGGGTGCACACTGCCAATATGGTCCAGCCACCAATGCAGTGGTTGGTCAGACAGTATTGGTGAGGGCATTAGCTACCCGTTGGTTGCTGATGGAGTAATTTATCGAGAATTGAATCGATTTTGTCTCGCATATCGCCGCGATGAACAATCATGTCTATCGCGCCATGTTCGAGTAAAAATTCACTGCGCTGGAAGCCTTCAGGAAGTTTCACTCGCACCGTTTGCCGGATAACGTCGGGACCAGTAAAACCAACCAGAGCATTTGGCTCAGCGATATTGATATCTCCCAGCATGGCCAAGCTTGCCGAGACGCCTCCGTATACCGGGTCGACTAACACCGAGATGAATGGCAGACCATGATGGCGGAGTTTTTCTAAGGCCGCAGAGGTTTTGGCCATTTGCATTAGCGACACCAGAGCTTCTTGCATGCGGGCTCCACCGCTGGTGGAAAAACAAATCAGGGGAATATTCTCAGTAATGCAGGTGTTTACAGCCTGCACGAACTTCTCGCCTACAACCGACCCCATAGAACCGCCAATAAATCCGAATTCAAACGCAGCAACTACTACTCGGCGTCCTTTTACCTGACCTTTTATTACGATTAGAGCATCTTGCTCGCCGGTACTCTTCTGCGCGGCAGAGAGTCGATCCTTATAACGTTTGAGATCTTTGAACTTGAGTAAATCTACGGGTTCCAGCTCGGCATTCAATTCTGTCTGTTCGGCCGGATCCAGAAACAACTCCAATCGACGCCGGGCACTAATGCGTAAATGGTGATCGCATTTAGGGCAAACCTCATGATTTTCAGTTAAGGATTTCTGATACAACATAGCGTCGCAGCGTGGACACTTCTTCCATAATCCTTCAGGAACTGCGGCCTTCTTCTCGCTTCCCGAGGTCGAGATAGAGGGCAAAATTTTATCAATCCAGCTCAATTTAATTCCTTAAAATCAATAGGTTACTAAGTTTATTTCATGCCATCTATTGCTTTACGAGCGGTCCCTATGATGGCACAGGTACTGACCAATTGCGCAGCATCTGGAGTGCCGTTAGTGGCCCCCAATTCGGCGATCTTCTGCACCAGCGCACTACCTATGATGATGCCTTCTCCATGTCTGGCCATGGCTTGCGCGCTATCGGCGTCTTTTATACCAAAGCCAATGACGATGGGTAAGTCGGTCAATTCGCGCAATTCTGCAATATTTGCTGCTACCGAGTCATGATCAGTCAGTGCCGCCCCGGTAACCCCCTTCAAAGACACATAATAAAGATAGCCAGAGCAGCGCTGCACGATAGCTGCAGCTCTCTGCTGTCCTGTTGTCGGTGCTACCAAGTAGATTGTATCGATGTCAGCATCGCGCAATTGCTCATGCAACGAAGCGGATTCTGTTGGTGGCATATCAACCACCAGCACCCCATCTACTCCAGCTTCCTTTGCAGCGGCAACAAACTGTGAGTAACCCATGATTTCTATTGGATTGAGATAGCCCATCAACACAATGCCGGTGCTTTGATTGTCTTGTCTGAATTGGCGAACGAGATCCAGGGTGTCCTGCAACGAAGCACCACCTGCAAGAGCTCGCTCTACACCTTGCTGGATCACTGGACCGTCGGAGGCAGGATCGCTAAACGGAAAGCCAAGCTCGATAATGTCTGCACCCTGATCGACCAATTCATGCATAAGAGATGCAGTAATCGATAGTTGCGGATCCCCAGCTACCAGATAAGGGATAAGTAACTTGCGACCGGCAGCGCTTGCTTCACTGGCAATGTGTTGGATGCGAGACATGTCCTTACAACTCTATCCCTTCAATACGAGCTACAGTCTCAATATCCTTATCACCTCGACCCGAGAGATTAATAACAATGTTTTCGTCTGGTTGCATTGTCGCCGCGAGTTTCATGGCATAAGCAACCGCGTGAGATGATTCCAATGCTGGAATAATTCCTTCAAGTCTGGTGAGCTGATGAAATGCGGCTAAGGCTTCATCATCATCCGCGGCCACATAGTTAACACGCTCCAAATCCTTTAACCATGAATGTTCGGGTCCTACCCCTGGATAGTCCAGTCCAGCAGACACTGAATGGGTTTCCATTATCTGACCTTCTGGAGTTGTCATTAGATAAGTTCTGTTGCCATGTAAGACACCTGGCACCCCTGCGCTCAATGGTGCAGCATGAGCATTTGTATCAAGGCCTTTGCCGCCGGCTTCCACACCATACATCGCCACATCAGCATCGTTTAGAAACGGATGGAACAAACCAATTGCATTCGATCCACCGCCTACGCAGGCCACTAAAGCATCGGGCAGTTTTCCGATTTGAGCCAACGACTGCTCTCGAGCTTCGCGCCCAATGACGCACTGAAAATCTCTCACTAAACGAGGGTAAGGATGAGGGCCGGCAACGGTACCAATGATGTAGTAAGTGCTATCTACATTGGTTGCCCAGTCTCTTAATGCTTCATTCATTGCGTCTTTCAAAGTACGCGAGCCTGATTCAACGGCGACGACATTGGCACCAAGTAACTTCATTCGATACACGTTAGGAGCTTGTCGCACTATGTCTTCAGCTCCCATATAGACGAAACACTCCAATCCCAGTCTGGCTGCAACCGTTGCGCTAGCAACCCCATGTTGGCCTGCACCAGTCTCAGCGATGATGCGAGTTTTCCCCATGTGCTTTGCCAGCAATGCTTGGCCGATCGTGTTGTTAACTTTGTGAGCACCGGTGTGATTTAAGTCTTCACGCTTCAAATAAATTGACGCGCCACCACAATGAGAAGTAAGTCGCTCAGCGAAATACAAAGGCGAAGGCCTACCGACGTATTGAGCCAACTCTTTGTCAAACTCGGACCAGAATGCAGGATCTGCTGATAGCTTTTCATACACAGTGGCCAATTCGTCCACTGCACTAATCAAAGTTTCCCCAACAAATACACCTCCATAGGGTCCGAAATGACCCGAATCATCGGGACCTTCGAATCCGATAGAGTAATTCTCCGCTTCAGCCACGTTTACTTGCCTCTAAAAATCGTTTCACTTTATCTATGTTCTTTATACCTGGTGCCTGCTCAACACCGGAGCTGACATCAACGCCAAATGGAGCAACCTGCTTTATTGCCGTTGCAACATTTTCTGGAGTTAAGCCACCAGCCAGCACAACAGATTGCTTTGTGCTGACTACAATTCTGTTCGCGATGTTCCAGTCAAAAGTCTTACCTGTGCCACCTGGCACGTTTTCCTGATAGCGATCTAACAGCACATACTCTGCTGACTCATGAGCAGAAATTTCTGCCATCGCCTGCTCATAGTCACGTACCCGCACAGCCTTAATATATGGAACGCTAAACTGCTCACAAAAATCTGCAGATTCTGCGCCATGAAACTGCAACAAATCGAATACATTTTCAGCTAAGGCTGCAGCGACGATCTCCGGGTCAGGATCGACAAACAATCCAACTTTGCGAATGTTTGCTGGCAAACCACCCAAAATCTCCGAGACCTGACTGATCTCTACCGCACGAGAGCTTCCCGGGAACAACACAGCACCTACCGCATCAGCCCCCAGTTCGGCGACTGCTTCAGCATCTTCAGCTCGGGTAATACCGCAGATTTTAGTCCAGATCCCAGACAAGACAGGATGACTCAACGCGAAAGCGGGAATTCTAGCAAATACGCAGGCTGGGGACTATTCCCAGCTCAGCTTTCGCGGCCGGAACCAAGCACCAGAGGTAACCGACAAGTGCCAGGGAGATTAAAACTTTCTGGGTAATCAACCTGGATTAGATACAAGCCATCTGGCACAGCAGTAACCCCAGCCTGAGTCCTATCCCTTGCCTGAAGTAGTTGCTCGATCCATTGCGCTTTTTGTTCGCCTCGACCAATGGCTAACAACGCGCCCGTGATATTGCGAACCATATGCTGCAAAAAGGCGTTTGCTTTGATGTCTAAAATACATAGCTCTCCCCTGCGCATTACGTTGGCATGTAATACATTACGCATAGGAGTTTTAGATTGGCAGCCAGCTGCACGGAACGCAGTAAAATCCTGCTCGCCTAGTAAATATTGTGCTGCAGTATGCATCGCCCCCACGTCGAGTTCCTGTCTCACATGGCAAAGCTTTCCTGCCATGATTGCTGAGGCAGATTTAGCGCAATGCATTAGGTAGACGTAGCGTCTTGCAGTGGCGGAAAACCGCGCGTGAAATTCCGAATCTACAGGCTTACTCCAAACGACCCTGATCGATTGCGGCAATAAACTGTTTACGCCTTGAGTCCAGGCTTTCTCACCTCGGTCTATTGGGGATTCAAAGTGAATGACCTGGCACGTTGCATGAACGCCTGTATCAGTTCTGCCTGCGCAAGTAGTTGAGATTGGCTGGTCTGCAACTTGCGATATGGCTGACTCAAGTATTTCTTGAACTGTATTAACTACAGGGGCTTGCTGCCGTTGCCAGCCTGAAAAACAAGCACCATCGTATTCGATAGCTAATGCAAAACGAAACTGAGGTGAATCTGAAGTAGTTGATTGATTCACACTGAATTAGAAATGCCCAGTAGGCAAAATGATTTTATTCGGCAGGATTGTCGAGTGAAGCGATAAGTTCTTCAGCTTCTTTCTTCTGCGCGTCATTTCCTTCAGCAACAACTTCTTGCAGAATTTCTTTAGCGCCTTCAATGTCACCCATCTTTTGATAGGCATATGCCAATTCCAGCTTCGTGGCAGTCTCATCATCATCTGAGAGAACGTCAACTTCTTCCACATCACCGACGGATTCGATTTCGACCTCGTCATCTTCGGATAAGAATCCCAGATCGTCTAAATCATCTTCGTCTTCTTCGGCTGGAGCTGGCTCTGGTTCATCCTCTATATCGTCCAGATCGATTTCGATATCGTCTTTGGCAGCTTCTGGCTCTTTTGCATCGCCCGCGTCCGCATCGAGATCAATAAAGTCATCGTCATCATCATCGAGAGAAATTTCTACGGAATCTGTTGAACCTGTATCTTCACCGGCATCAGCTTCATCGCCGTCGACTTCAAACTCATCAAGATCGAAGTCGAAATCATCATCTTCGTCAGCTTTAGCTTCCTCGGAATCAGCACTCTCTTCTTCACCAACATCGAAACTAAACTCTTCTTCATCTTCTGTTTTGTCTTCAGCTGGCTCTGGTGTTTCAACGGCAGTCTTTTCGTCAGCACTGTCATTGTCATCAACATCGAACTCGAACGTCTCAAGCTCTTCGTCGCTTTCCGGTTCCTCGCTCGCTGCCGGAGCAAGATCTGCTTCATCAACATCGAATTCCAAAGTATTTTCTGCATCAATGTCGACAGGTTCAGGCTCTTCAGCGCTACCGTCGGTGCCAGGTAAATCGTCGGTGTCGAAGGCAAACGTTTCTAGATCGAGATCTTCTTCTTTTTCTTCTGGGGTGGAAGTATCAACCTTCGTGTCAGTAGCATCGAATTCGAATGAATCGATATCTATCTCATCAGCGTCCTTACTGCCGCCACTGGTAAGTTCTGCATTATCGCCATCGGCATCAAGATCCAGACTTTCAATATCGGCTTCAGGCTCTTCTTCTGCTGGCGCTTCATCAGCATCATCGCCGTCTTCAAGATCAGCAAAGATATCGACTTCATCGTCAGCTTCTTCGCTTGCTTCTTCATCATCGTCGGCGTCTAGAACGAGCTCATCAGAATCCGCTTCCTCATCAGCAGATTCTTCTTCCTTGCTGTCTTCCTCACTATCATCAGCTTTGACTTCTTCAGCTGCTGAATCATCTCCCCCACCCAAATCAAATGTCATATCGACATCGTCTGAATCAAATTCCAGATCATCGATTATCGCTTCTTCTTTTTCTTCAGCGGGTTCGGCTTCATCTTTTGCCGTATCAGATTCGGATTCTCCGAGATCGAAACTGTCATCATCGAATGAATCCAAATCGATGCCGAGGTCATCTAGGAAAGATGCAGTTTCTTCGTCCTCTGCTTTCGCTTCTGGTTCTTTGGCAGGTTCTTCTTCAACTTCTTCTGCGTCTTCAGCAACTTCTGGTTCCGAATCTGCACCAAAATCCAGCACCGTGTCATCATCGTCATCATCTTGCTCGGACGATGGTGGTACCGCTATATCGTATTCTTCCCGTAGATTGGTAATATCGCGATCCAGTCTCGGGCTCTGTTCTTCAGCAACAATTGCAGCTTGTTCGTTAAACCCGTCTTCGTTTCCGGTCTTAGCCAACACCTCACAAAGTTTAATTCGCGTTTCATGATCATCTGGTGATGCTGACAGGGTAGCTCTTAACTGTGCTTCCGCTGCTGCCAACTCACCATTGGCAATCAATTCATCGATCTCAGACGCACTAGCTGGCTCACCTTCAATTGCAGCATCAAGTTCGGCTGCATCTTCTTCTGATTCCTCACCCAGGATTTCGTCCAATTCCTGGTCGAAATCATCTTCACCTTCTGTTGCGTCAGCTTCTGCATCAGCTTCAGGCTCCAATGGTTCATCTTCTGAAGACTGCAGGCTTTGCTCTTCTTCCTTGGCCGCATCAAATTCCTGTTCGGCCAACTCGTCTAACTCGTCATCGTCTTCTGCAGCACTGCGATTGCGACGAATCAGTAGCACTACTAGCAAGAGAATGACTAACACCACACCGAAGATCATCATCAGCGTATTGCCGGTGAGGATCCGCATGATGTCATCCACCATTGTGGTAGCTGCAGGTTGTTGCGCCTGAATTTCGGCTTCAGCTGCGGCGATTGCTGCCTGCGCGGCAGCCTCTGCTTCAGCTTCTGCAGCAGCATCTGCAATTGATTGCTGCAGTTGCGCTAGTTGTAAGTCTTGGAGACGAATGATTTCTTCAGCGGCGTCGATTTGTTCTTCCAAATCTGCCAGGCGTGAATCCAACTCTTCACGTTCTATGCGGGCGCGATCGGCCTCTTCCTGACGCAGTGCTAGTTGGTTTTCTAACTCCGCAATTCGTCTATCTAATTCTGCATTCTGCTCGTCATCTAATTCACCGGCGCCACTGGTTGCGTCAATGGCTTCGTCTGAAGTAACGACACTCAATTGACCCTGTGGCTGGTCTTGATCCGGGGTTGCATCAGCAGGTGCAGCCAGAGGCTGTACGTCGGCGACTTGCTGATTCTGTCTGGAAACTTCACTTGCAGCGTCGGCTGCATCGATGGCTTCGATTTCTTCACGGCTTGGAACCCGCAATACTTGCCCACTACGCATACGATTGATGTTGCCGTCGATAAACGCATCTGGATTCAGCTCTTGGATCGCAAGCATTGTTTGCTGCAGGCTCAAGTCATCCGGTCTGACTTGTTGGGCAATATCAGTCAGGGTGTCAGACGGACTAGTAACAATCGTTTCTGGTTGCGCTGGTTCAGGCTCAGGCTCTTCAATTACCTCTGGCTCCGGATCTACCGGTTCAGCCTGCTCTGCCACTTCCTCTACTGGTTCTGGCTCCTCAACAACCGGTTCTTCTTCCACCGGTTCATCTTCGACCTGAGCAACCTCTTCTTCCGCCGGCTCTTCTGCTACCGGGTCTTCTTCCACTGCAGCAACTTGCTCATCGGCGGGCTCTGGCTCAACAGCTGCTGATTCAGGTGGCGGACGTAAATCTACCGGTGGTTCTGGCTCAGGATCCTCTGGCTCAGGCACGGCAGGTTCTGGCTCCACCTGCTGAGGCTCTGCCGGAGTGATCACTTCGGGCTCGAGCACCGGTGCTGCTGACGATGACGGCTCAACCGGCGTTGCAGGTGTGGTGGTAACTGGCGGAGTAACTGCCTGGTTGGTAGTTACCGCATCATCTGGTGCCCGCAATACCGGGCTGATAGGTCGACGAACGTCGGCATTGTTGTTATTGCTGACTTCATCCTCAAACACTGGAAGGTCCAGCAAAACAGTGTGTTCGCTAAGTAAGCGCCCATTTGGCCAGCGGGTATCCAGGATAAAACTAAGGTAAGGCTCACGAACTACCTGGTTAGTCGTCAAATAGACAAAATTACCAGAGGCAGTTTCTTCTACGCGGAATCTGATGTTGGAGAGAAAACCAATTCGCTCAATATTGAATCGGTTGAAGTCGTCTACTGAAGCGAGCTGAACAGTGACATCCTCAAGCCGGGTGTCACCCAGCTGAAGAATTTCAATACGTACTCTAAGCGGTTGATTTAAGTACGATTCAACAGTAACCGTACCAAGACCTAGGGCGTAGACTTGGGAGGCCAAACTGCTTAGCAGTATGACCAGCATGACGATAAATTTTCGTAGCATATTCCCTAGATACTCTCGCTGAACTTGCTGCTTTAGCTACTTCGTTTGAAGCGGATCAATGAGAGGGTATTTTAGTCCGGAATGACCCGAGAAACCGCGCTTTTTCTCCAAAAACCGCCGCTTTCAGGATTTCTCAACCTGGCCTGGATACCCCACTCCCTGAATTGCTTCTACTTGCTCACGCCTAGTGTCGAATTTGGTAATGAATCTTTTTAAGATTGTTTCTTCACTACGGCCAGCAAGTATCTATTATAAGTAGCTTTTTATCAACTCTTCAGCTATCTGAACAGAGTTGAGTGCAGCTCCTTTTCGCACGTTATCGGCCACCACCCAAAGATTTAGACCGTTGGCCATCGAGATATCCTGCCGTATCCGCCCTACGAAAACTGCGTCCTGGCCCGCAGAATCGTGCACTGCTGTGGGATATCCACCGTCTTCGCAGGCGTCCATCAAGGTCACTCCCGGTGCTTTCGATAGCAGCTCGCGAACCGCTGCAACGCTGATGGGCTCTACAGTTTCGACCTGCACCGCCTCAGAATGGCCGTAAAACACAGGAATGCGGACACAGGTTGCGCTCAATTCGATGCTGGCATCCCCAAAAATCTTGCGGGTTTCCCAGTTCATCTTCATTTCTTCCTTGGTATAGCCGTTATCCATGAACTGATCGATGTGAGGCAGCGCGTTGAAGGCGATTTGCCGTGGATAGACCTCACATTCCGGGTCCCTGCCGTTGAGCAGGTCAGCGGTTTGTTTCGCCAGCTCTTCGATCGCTGCTTTGCCAGTGCCGGACACTGCTTGGTATGTCGCAACGCTGATTCGTTTGATCCCTACCGCGTCCAGGATTGGCTTAAGCGCTACAACCATTTGAATTGTCGAACAATTTGGGTTGGCGATGATGTTGCGATTGGTGTACTCAGCAATCTTTTCAGGGTTCACTTCCGGCACAACCAGCGGAATATCATCGTCATAACGGAAGTGCGAGGTGTTATCGATCACCACACAACCAGCTGCTCCCGCCTTGGGAGCGAATTCTGCCGACACGCTACCACCTGCCGAGAACAGGCCAATCGGGGTCTGAGAGAAGTCGAAATCGGCGAGATTTGTCACTTTCACAGGCTTGTTGCGAAACATGACTGTGGACCCGGCAGAACGCTCACTTGCTAGGGGAAACAACTGATCTACGGGAAACTCCCGCTCTTCCAGGATATTGATTAAGGCCTCGCCCACTGCACCAGTGGCGCCTGCGACGGCAACATTATACTTTTTCATTAACTTTTACTCTTAACTGTATGATTTAAAACAAATTGAAACTTTAGTATTGAGATATTCTTATTCAACGCCGCCAGGCGTAGTGAAGTACCAAGGCGCCGTCGTTCGCCATTGGGTCTCAAAGTTTCGAATTGTTTCTGCGTCCTGCAAAGTCAGTCCTATATCATCGAGTCCTTCGATGAGGCAGTGTTTACGAAAGCTGTCCACGTCAAAAGCTATCGTGCTGCCGTCAGGCAGAGTAATGAGTTGCTGTGGCAAATCCACTGTCAAACTGTAGCCCTCTTGGGCAGTAACTACCTGAAATAGCTCATCAATTACCGCTCTATCCAGCACGATAGGCAGCAAACCATTCTTAAAACAGTTGTTGAAGAAGATGTCGGCATAGCTGGGGGCCAATATCGCCCGGAATCCATAGTCATCCAGGGCCCAAGGGGCGTGCTCCCGTGAGGATCCGCAGCCAAAATTATCCCGTGCTAACAGGATTGATGCGCCCTGGTAGCGCGGCTGATTTAGCACGAAGTCGGGGTTTATCGGGCGTTTACTATTGTCAGCATCAGGCTCGCCTTTATCCAGGTAGCGGTGCTCATCGAACAGATTAACGCCGAAACCGGAACGCTTAATCGATTTCAGGAACTGCTTTGGAATAATGAAGTCCGTGTCCACATTGGCACGGTCTAATGGCATCACAAGTCCTTGTTCTACTTGAAATTTCTTCATCTTCTGGTTCCTGACTAAGTTAGCTCGCGAACATCAACGAAATGTCCGTGCACAGCTGCCGCCGCTGCCATGGCCGGGCTTACCAAATGGGTGCGCCCGCCAAAGCCTTGCCGGCCTTCAAAATTGCGATTCGAGGTAGAAGCACAGTGCTTGCCCTCGCCTAATTGGTCGGCATTCATAGCCAAACACATGGAACAGCCGGGTTCCCGCCATTCCAGCCCTGCTGCTACGAAGATTTTATCCAGTCCTTCAGCCTCAGCTTGTTGTTTCACCAGGCCAGAACCAGGCACAACCAGTGCCATTTCCACACTCTCAGCCTTCTGTTTACCGGCCACGACCTTTGCCGCTTCCCGAAGATCTTCAATTCGAGAGTTAGTGCAGGAGCCGATAAATACACAGTCCAATTTGATGTCTTTGATCGCTGTGCCGCCTTGTAAACCCATGTAATTCAACGCCTGTTCGATATTTTGGCGCTTGGTTTCATCGGCTTCAGCAGCAGGATCAGGGATATTGCCATTCACTGGCGCTACCATCTCTGGTGACGTGCCCCACGTGACCTGAGGCTCAATGTCCGCGCCGTTGAGCACTACAATCTCATCCCAATCTGCATCTGCATCGCTGACTAGCTGCGACCAGGCTTCGGCCGCCTGATCCCATAGATCGCCAGCAGGAGCAAAAGGCCTGCCTTTGATGTAATCGAGAGTTGTCTGATCGACCGCAACAAGCCCAGCGCGGGCCCCCGCTTCGATCGCCATGTTGCACACAGTCATACGACCCTCAACTGTCAAAGACTGGATGGCTTCACCCCCAAATTCGATGGTATAGCCCGTGCCGCCTGCAGTACCGATCCGCCCGATTATGGCTAGCACAATATCTTTGGCGGTTACGCCGGTCTTGAGCTCACCATCGACTCTCACCAGCATATTCTTCAT
Source organism: uncultured Pseudohongiella sp. (assembly GCA_965262465.1). Lineage (GTDB taxonomy): Bacteria > Pseudomonadota > Gammaproteobacteria > Pseudomonadales > Pseudohongiellaceae > UBA9145. Next base: position 1,758,029 of record OZ253535.1, read on the forward strand.
CTTCTTCTGCATCAGACACTGAGTGGCCAAAACGTGCTCCACCTCTGACGTGCCAATACCATGAGCTAGCGCGCCTAGCGCCCCATGGGTGGACGTATGAGAGTCACCACACACAATTGTCATTCCAGGCAAGGTAATGCCCTGCTCGGGGCCAACGACGTGCACAATGCCTTGACGTAAATCATTCATTTCCAACTCGAAGATATTGAATTCCTTACAATTATCATCAAGTGTTTTAACTTGTATTTTAGACACTGGATCGATGATTCCAGCCAATCCCTGACTCCTTTCCGCTCTCGTAGTGGGAATATTGTGGTCCGGGGTAGCGTAATTCGCATCGGCGCGCCAAGGCGCACGACCAGCCAGGCGCAGGCCTTCAAAAGCCTGGGGCGATGTCACTTCGTGGATGAGGTGCCGGTCAATGTAGATCAATGACGTTCCATCATCCCGTTGTTTCACAAGATGGGCATCCCAGATTTTGTCGTACAGTGTCTTTCCGCTCATTTCACTCTTGTTTCCATTTACAGCTAATGAAGATTAATACCTAATCTTCTTATCTATATGTATTTAATATATATTTCTCGCAGTCTAAGTGCGTTCGCCATTCTGTGCACGGTCTCTCAGCACATGATCCATCAGCACCAACGCCAGCATGGCTTCGGCGATAGGGGTGGCACGGATACCCACACAGGGATCGTGACGTCCGGTAGTAACGACTTCCGTTTCAGATCCATCCACCGTAATGGACTTTCCAGGAAGCCTGATACTCGAAGTAGGCTTCAAGGCGATGTTCACCAGAATATCCTGTCCGCTGGAGATACCCCCTAGCACGCCTCCCGCGTTATTGCTGAGGAAGCCATCTGGGGTGATTTCATCCCGGTGTTCACTGCCCTTCTGGCTTACTGACTCAAATCCTGCCCCAATCTCCACGCCTTTGACGGCATTAATGCTCATCATTGCCTTGGCAATATCAGCATCCAAGCGATCAAAGATTGGTTCACCTAGGCCTACCGGTACCGACGTAGCCTGTACCGCAATCTTGGCGCCTATTGAGTTTCCTTCTTTATTGAGGTCCGCCATAAATGCTTCCATTTCTGGGACCTTGTCTGGATCTGGACAGAAAAATGGATTCTGTTCGACCTGATCTAGCTGAACCTGTTCGATCTTAATTGGCCCTAATTGGCTCAAATACCCGTTAATTTCGAGGCCGCAATGCTGTTTTAACCATTTCTTGGCAATTGCTCCGGCGGCTACGCGCATCGCTGTTTCCCGCGCCGAAGACCGTCCGCCACCGCGGTAATCCCGAATCCCATACTTCTTGAAGTAGGTGTAATCCGCGTGAGCTGGGCGAAACTGCTCTTTTATCTTGCTGTAGTCTTTTGATCGCTGATCAATGTTTTCGATAAGCAGACCAATCGGTGTACCTGTTGTCTTGCCTTCAAATACTCCAGATAAGATCTTAACCGCGTCATCTTCTCTTCTTTGGGTAGTAAACCGAGACTGGCCAGGTTTACGCCGGTCTAGATCCCGCTGCATGTCCTCTTCAGATAATTCCAATCCAGGCGGGCATCCATCTACCACGCAGCCAAGTGCAGGCCCGTGGCTTTCACCAAAGCTTGTAACGGTGAACAATTTACCGAAGCTATTGCCTGACATGGGAATTGACGCCTAACAGAGGAAGGGTTTGGCCGGCCAAAAACGGCGTGCATTGTACACTAAACGAACCTCTCCCTGTACTGTTCGACCTCAGCCGCGGTGATGGCCATCACACCATGGCCGCCATGTTCGAATTCGAGCCATAGCAACGGAACATCGCCTACACGCTGCTGCAATCTTTCGGCGTTATTACCAACTTCTAATATAAGTACGCCTGATTCAGCCAAACATCTTCCGGCTTCCCTAAGTATAGATAGAGGTAATGCCAAGCCTTCATCCTCGCATTCCAAGCCATGTTTCGGTTCATGTTGGTACTCAGTTGGCAATGCAGACATTTCTTCTGATGAAACGTATGGAGGATTCGCCACGATTAAGTCATAGCGCTGATCTATTTCGCTGAATAAATTGGACTGTATCGTTTTGACTCTTTCGGAGGTGCCATGTCGAATTATATTTTCACGCGCTAATGCCAGGCTCGCCTCACTAATATCAACCAAGTCTACCGTGGCTTGGTCGAATTCCAGTGCGCAGGCAATACCAATACACCCTCCTCCACAGCACATATCGAGAATTGTAGTAGGTGACTTTTCAAGTAAAGGCTGGAATCGATTGTCGATCAGTTCGGCAATTGGAGATCGAGGAACAAGTGCGCGAGCATCACAATGATATGGTCGCCCACAAAACCACGCTTCACCTACCAGATATGCTACGGGCTCACGAGTTTCGATTCGGCGCTGCACTAAGCCGTTCAGTGTTTCTAACTCTTGCGCACTTAGCTGGCGATCTGAGGATTCAAAATCCTGGGAATAATCAATGCCCAGCACCGTATATATTAGATACACAGATTCATCCAGCGCATTATCTGTGCCATGACCGAAATAGATTCCAGACTGATCGAAAATCTCTTTAGTCTGCGTAATGTATTCTCGTAATTGCATTGAATTCTGGGATACACATCGCTACTAGTTTATCGAAAGCGACTTAATCCTTTACCTCTACAGTGGTTTATCGTAGTTTTAGCGCGGTTGTTAAGCCACTACCGCTAAATTACTGTGACTTTTGGGTCGCAAACACATTGAATTCAGAGCCTGAAATGGAACAAGCATTCTTAGAGATTTTGAAAGCCATAGGGGAAGATCCCTCGCGAGCAGGATTGGTTGATACTCCCAAGCGGGCCGCCAAAGCTATGGAGTTTCTAATGCAAGGCTACTCCATGGATATCGATGAAGTGGTTAATGGCGCTTTGTTCCCGTCTGACAACGATGAAATTATCATCGTAAAAGATATCGAGCTCTATTCGATGTGCGAACATCACATGCTGCCTTTTATAGGAAAGTGTCATGTAGCTTACCTTCCCAAAGGCCAAGTGATTGGCTTATCTAAAATCGCACGCATCGTTGACGTCTATGCAAGGCGTTTGCAAATTCAAGAAAACTTAACCAGTGAAATCGCGAATTGCATTGTTGATCAAACAGGCGCGGCTGGTGCTGCAGTAATAATAGAGGCGCAGCATATGTGCATGATGATGCGTGGTGTGGAAAAACAGAATTCTGTTATGACAACTTCTTGTATGCTTGGCGCTTTCAGAAACAGCCCAACTACACGCAACGAATTCCTTTCACTGCTTAACTAAGCAATATTTTTAAGCTTTAACGCAGTACGATTTCAACCCGTTCTCTGCAATCTGTTCCTGGACACGACGGTGCCAGTGGCCCTAATCCACGGGCAACTAATCTATTGGCATCGACTCCAAGATTAATTAGCTGCTGTCGAACAGTTTGAGCACGTGCTGTTGACCGGTTAAGCAATGGCTGCAAATCTTGATCACCGCTGAGATGAGCAACGATATAAAAATTTAGCTCTGGTTGCTCGCTCATTTCTGCCGCAATAGACGCAAGAATTTCAGGATTGTCTAACTGACGATCATTGGTGAAGGTGAGATCCGGTATTGCAACGCTGCCTGTTGTCCCTATAGTGGCCAAAACTTCGGTAACTGGTACCGATATTTCTGGTAACTCGGTGCCTTCCTCTTCTACGATTTCTAGATACGCATATGTTCTTCTGTTACCGCGAGTAATTATGTAGAGGACAATATGGGCGTCTGCTCCAGCTGTTTGTAATGCCATAAAATATTGATTGCGTTCCGGGCCATAGAGCACACGATTGCGAAAAATATCATTGGCCCAATAATTACTACTACCACATTCCCTGCCAGAGCAGGTGAATAATGTTTCGTAACCCAATTCGCCAAACTGTTGTTGAAAGAATTGGAATACGTCTTCTCCGGAAAATTCCTGTGACACCTCATATCGCAACTTGGTGATGTCTCCCCGCAAGCGTTCCGAATTTTCTGGAACCACCACACCTCTGGTTCGCTGCAAAGTACCTAATACCAAGCGATAATTTGCATCCTCTTCAAATTCCACAGCGACTAGATCTGAATCAGGGAACTGGCTCACCAAAGGATGAGTTTCAGATTGACTGTAGCTGAAGGAACTCAGCGACAGAACACTTATAAGCAGGCTACTTAACTGAAAGATACGCATGTTCATGACCGTGGATTAATCCAATACTTTAACTTTGCACAAGCTGGTGCCAATACGTCAACCTCAAGACACAGGATGTTACTGGTTCCCAAATGGATTTCACTATCTTCCCGTCCATCAATTAACAATGATGCCAGTTTTGATAACAGCGGGTTATGTCCCACCAGCATGACAGAAGCAGTATCTGCTACTGCAGAATCTACATAATCAAGCACTTGTTGTGCTGGATTCTCTGGCGTTAAGAATTTTGTTGCTTGCACCTCTGCATCAGAATATTTTTCAAGCACAGACTGCGCTGTTTGTTGCGCCCGTTTGAAGGGGCTACACAATATCTGCTCGATACTTGCTTGTGACTCTTCAAGTTTCTCATCCAACTTGGCAACAACTAATACATTGTCTGCATGGCCAGATTCTGTCAATTGTCGATCAGCATCACTGCCTGCGTACGGTACCGCCTCACCATGACGAAACAGAAAAAGCAGCATAAGCAGTCTATATCCCTTTAAGAGTTAAGTCGGGCTATCAGCAGATCCTTCATCAGTATCGTCACTTTTTGTTGAGCGTTTGCGTGGCGCCTTTTTTGCTGTAGATTTTTTAGCAGTCTTCTTCGCAGCTTTTTTCGGCGCTGCGGTTGCAGAATCCTTTTTGGTCTCTCCACCTGCTCCTAGATCATCAATGTCTTCATCCAACGCGATGCCCGGAAACTCTGAAAATGGAAATGGCTTTTCATCCGAGTTAAACGTAAGGAACTGCAATATCTGATATATGTACTGACTCAGAGCAGCACCAAACTTTCGTAAATTGTCGTTGTCATCGCCTGTTACTATGGTGAAGATTGCTTGAGCCAGCATCAGCACTAAAATTACTGGTGCGATCACAAGGTAGAGCACCAGTGCAAAAATCAACATGAAGGCAATTCGCAGCCAGGCTGAAGGCTCGCGTAAATTATCAACTATATCTTCCAGCTCTTCTGACATGAAAACTCCTTATGACATGATCTTCTCAGCACTCGCGGCATATTCTACGTCAAGCGCTTGTTCACTGAGCATTAATGAGGAAATGATATTTCGAATCGATTCCCCTTCATAGATTATTTTGTAGAGCCCGGTAGCAAGTGGCATATAGACACCAAGCTCGTCGGCCTTCTCTTTTACCAGTTTTACAGTATTCACGCCCTCTGCAACCTGGCCCACTTCTTTTACCGCTTCATCGATAGACTTGCCTTTGCCCAGTGCCTGCCCAATACGATAGTTACGGCTCAATGGTGTCGAGCAGGTCACCACCAAGTCACCTACTCCAGCCAGTCCAAGAAATGTCATTGGATCAGCATCTAACTCACGACCGAAACGCGCCATTTCAGTAAGACTACGAGTTACCAGCATGCTATTCGTGTTATGGCCCATGCCGATAGATTCAGCCATGCCAGCAATAATTGCATAGATATTCTTCAACGACCCCCCGAGCTCTACGCCAAACATGTCATCGTTTGTATAGACTCTAAAATGTTCAGAGCGCAGAACATCTTTTACTGTTTCTCGAACATTCTCATCAGGACTGGCAATGACTGTCCCGGTAAGATGTCCGGCAGCGATTTCCTTTGCCAGATTTGGCCCGCTCAATACACCCACCGCTGCATCAGGACATTCTTCGGTAAGTATCTGACTCATCAACTTGAAGCTGCCTGCTTCGATGCCTTTCGTGGTGCTCACCAAAATCGTATTTTTCCCCAAACAGGATTGCAGTTGTTGTACAACAGAGCGAAAAGAACCACTGGGGACCGCAACAAAAACTAATTCACTGTCAGCGACTGCAGATTCCATGTCATGGGTAGCAGTAACATTGGTGCTAAGCTCATAACCTGGCAGGTAATGACTATTCTCATGAGTTTTATTGACTTCAGCTGCCAACTCTTCGCTGCGCATCCAAAACAAAACTTCATGGCCGTTTTGAGCTGTGATATTGGCAATCACAGTTCCGAAACTACCTCCCCCTATGACGGCGATTTTGCTCACACCATCCTCCGACATTCGTCCTTAAAATTATCCATAGAGATACTAACCGGTTTTCCTTCTTACAATTAGAGTCAGCGGCCAACAAATAGTTCTCTCTTCTTTGCTGCCAAAAGCTGATTGCAAATCCTGTTTAATCAATAGCACAGGATCCTCTCCTTTATCTCTTTTATACCGCTGAACAGCGGACCAAGAATTGAGATATCCCAAAACCTGCTCTATCGACCATTGCTTCTCCAGCTTGAAACCCGGAGGTTCAATAGGATCAAAAGGGAATTCGATGCCTTCATAACCTGCTTCAACCAGCTTTCGCTCTGGTGGCCAATAATCCCCTAATATTTCTTCATACAAGGTATAAACGATCGCATCACACTCTGCATCAATTGAGTGTTGGCCATAACTCCAGGCTGCAAATATACCGCCGCTGCGCAGCACCCTGTTCAGCTCGGTAAAAAACTGGCCGAGGTTAAACCAATGCAATGCCTGAGCAACTACTGCAATGTCCACTACGTCATCCTTGAGTGCGAGTTGTTCTGCCAACATTACTCCACTGAACAATGTATCGTTCTCGGTTATTTCACTAGCCTGAGAAATCTGTTCGCTACTGGCATCGGACATTATGACCTTGTCATAGTATGGAAGTAGTCCATGAGCGGCCTGCCCATTACCCGCAGCACAATCCCATGCCAACTCTTTTCGTGAGCATAGGCCTGAGAGGTAATGGAACAATTGCGGAGGATAAGTAGGTCTCGCTGACGCATAGACATCGGCATGACCTGAAAAGTGATCATTGAAGCTCAAAAGCTTCTCCTCGCATCAGTTCTATTCGGTTAGATTGATAAAACACTAGCGCATCATAGATTCGATTAGACACGGCTTTCGGTGTAAGCGAAGCCCCTACGAATTGATCGTATTCCCGATCGGCTGTGATCGTAGACCAGCTTATACCCAAGATATCCCGCATAGTGCTATCGCTAAACTCTTCCATCCATTTTGACTCGATGGTTGCCAAGGTGCCATACAAGTCATCGGACTCAAGATCTTCGATAACACGAGCCGCCCCTATACGACCAAACATGTCTACTGATACCAACAGATCCACCGTGCCATTAAAACCATCGTCAGTCGCTGCCGGTACTGCAATGGCGATAACTTCTTCCCCCTGCCGTGCACGAAACGCCAGACGGTCCCTCTGCAATCCAAGCAAATCGGTATTAACCAGAGCTTCATGCTCGCTATTAGCAGGAATTAGATACGCGTCCAGCACCACATCATTGTCATAGCTACCAGGCTCAAAAAACTGGGCCAGATTAGCTCTATCAAAATCAAGCTGCTGCTCTAATAGAGATTCATCAGACCCATACTTCAGAGCGGTTAGTAGTCCAGCGACTACAAGCAACGCACATAACGGAGTCAATACAGGGTATTTATTGAACAGATTCATTTGGCCGTGCCTATCCTCTTGTTCAAGGGATTGCACTGAAGGTTATGACGCAAGTCCAAGCGCCATGGTAGCGCTTGGGGCGATTAAATAGTCGCCGAAATTACTTCGATAAGAGTTACTACTGGACCTGGATATACACCCAAGATCAAAAGCAGTAAAAATAGGATGGCAAGTACGCCACGAGCACTCAGGTTTACCGCTGTTAATTGCGATGATCCATTGTCTTCAGCTGGCAACACCATGCGATATACGATTCGCAAATAGTAGTACAAACCAATGCCACTCCCGATAACAAGAGCGCCGAGTAAAACCCATAAGGCAGCTTCTACACCAGCGAAGAACAAATAGAACTTGCCGATGAATCCAACTGTTAACGGAATGCCAGCTAAGGAAAGCAGCATGCCGGTGAACACCACAGCTAGCCATGGAGAACGCCAGAACAGTCCACTGAAATCATTGATGTGATCGTTCTCTTTCTCGCTCGAAGAGATAACAGACGCTACTCCGAATGCGCCTAAGGACATAATCATGTAAGCCACGAGGTAAAACGTCACGGCTTCAATACTTATGCGACCTTCTATGTAGAAGCTGGCGATGATTGCGATCAGTACATAACCCATATGGGCAATTGAGGAATAGGCAAGAATACGTTTTAAGTTGTCCTGCAGCAGCGCCAGCAAGTTACCCGCCAGAATAGACGCTACAGCGAGCAACGATAGGACAGTGATTAAACCGTCGAATTCCAAAGCCTGAGAAGTTTCAATGAACCGCAATAGCACTACGAACATACCGGCCTTACCAATAGTGGCCAAATAAGTCGCGGCAGGTATGGGAGAACCCTCATAGACATCAGGGGTCCACATATGAAATGGCGCCAAGGATAATTTGAAGGCCATGCCTGCAACGATCATTAACAAGGCGATCACTGAATACTCTGTGCCAAGTCCCGCTGTTTCACCGTTTACCATCTCAGTCATACTGGCAAATGACAGCGTGCCAGTTTGGGCATAAACCAATGCCATACCGAACAACATAAATCCTGAGGCCGCAGCCGAAAGCACTAAATATTTAACTGACGCTTCCAACGGAAACTTCGCTGAATCTTTGACATGCACCGGGTAAGCCACCATGCCATAGAGCGACATGCTTAAGGTTTCTAGACCAAGTATGGTACTGACAAAGTGGTTGCTGCTTACCATTACCACAGCGCCAATAGTCGCGACACCCAACAGTAGAAAATATTCTTCGCGCTGATCATCCAGCTTTTCAAGATAGGGATAGCTCAGAATCGCAATAGCCATTGCACTAAGACAAGTGACAACGGTGAAGAACAAACTGTACTGATCAATAATCAGTAGCGGTGTCACCTGCTGATTGGTAAACGACATCATATTCCACGCTACCAACGCAGACAGTAATAAGCCTCCAACTGTTATCCACACCGTTACGCCGTAATGGCGTTTTATGGCAACAGCGAGCATGGCAACTACGGCCGTTCCTGTAACTAACAACAGCGGCATTAAAGGCAGTAAATCAGAAAGTGTCATAGTCATTAGCCACCTCCTACAGTTACTACTGCCACATCAGCTGAACCGCTTAACAACACACCTAATGTGCTAGCTGACAAATCTAAAAAGGATTGAGGATACATCCCCATCCAAACCAAACCGATCATCATGGCAGCGAAATACACCATTTCACGACGATTCAAATCACTTAAATGACTATCGTCAAAATTGCTGTTGTTATATTCGCCCTGGAATACTTTTTGTAGCACCCACAATGAGTAAACTGATGCGAAGATCAATCCAAAGGCTGAAGCAACTGTTAGCCAAATATTGGCTTGGAAGGCACCTAGCAAGGCGAGGAATTCTCCAATGAAGTTTCCTAAGCCCGGCATGCCCAAAGCAGCAATCGAAAAGAACATCGCGACAATAGTCATACGCGGTACGCGGGCCCAAAAACCACCCATATCAGGCATGTGGCGAGTATGAATTCGATGCTGTAATCCACCAGCTAACATGAAGAGTGCTGCCGCACTCAATCCGTGGGCAAGCATTGTCATAACAGCGCCTTGTAGAGCTTGCTCATTCCAAGCGTAAACACCAAGAGTGACGAACCCCATATGGCTCACACTGGTGTATGCAATCAAGCGCTTAATATCATCTTGAGCAAAAGCCACTTTTGCACAATAAAGAATACTGATAGCAGCCAATGTCATAGCAATTGGTGCAAAATCCATCGAGGCTTCTGGGAAAAGCGGAACGGCAAATCGAATTAATCCGTAAGCGCCAGTCTTCAACAATATTCCAGCAAGAATCACACTACCGGCGGTTGGTGCCTGACTATGGGCATCGGGTAACCAGGAATGGAATGGCACACTGGGAAGCTTGGTGGAGAACGCGATAAAGAATCCGAGCATTACCCACATTTCCATTCGACCATCCGTGACTACATCTAATAGATCATGGTAGTTGAAACTTAGAGCACCAAACTGCACGTAATGGAAGTAGGCTAAGACCAGAATCGACATCAGCATCAACATGCCTGTGACCTGGGTGAAGATGAAAAACTTCATTGCCGCATAATTTTTGTTTTCATGACCCCAGATTGCGATGATGAAATACATCGGGATGAGCATGACTTCCCAGAAGAAGAAGAACAAAAATAGATCGAGTGCAGTGAATACCCCTATTACGCCAGCTAATGTCCACAGCAGATTAAAGTAGAAGAATCCCGATCGGTCTTTAATCTCATCCCAAGCCGATCCGATGGCGATAATTCCCAGGAAGGCGGTGAGCAAAATCAGCAATAAACTCAAACCGTCGACTGCTAGATAAAAGGAAATACCAAACCGTGGGATCCAACTGCCTTCAACAGATGCAATCCATCCTCCTGAACTTTCCGCACCCAATAGCGTCAGCATAATGAGTAAGTCCAGAAGCACAGTGACTAATGCGATGGTTCGCGGCAGGTTAGGATTAACGCGTTCCGACATCCAGGCAGCTACGCCGCCCAAAAATAGTAATGCGATCAAAATCACCAGGATCATAACAACACTCCAATGGTAATGATGACCACCAGGCCGGTAGCGATGCTTAAGGCATACCAGCGTAGATAACCAGTCTGGGAACGGACAATCATGGCATGGGCGGTACGGTTTATTTCGACCACCAGGCCATAGAACAAATCGATAATATCTTTCGCATTAACTCTGGCGAGCCACATAAAAGGAAAGACGAACAGACGGTCGTATAACCAATCCATTCCCCATCCGCTATGCCAGAACTTATGTAGGTTCTGAGCCAGTGAAGATGACATCAAGTTATCCACTGATAACTTCTTCGAGCCATAGAATAGATAGGCAATGCCAATACCGATTAGCGGCACCGCAATCATGATGCCTTCGATCAGCATACTGGCATGATGCTCTTCATGGACTTCTCCATGACTGAACACTGCGTCTACCGGGATATGGATAAATCCGCCCACGAGGGAAAGAACCATCAGAATGAAGAGCGGTACTGACATGTTCCAGCCACCGTACTCACCCTCGCAATGATGCCCGCGGTTTTCACCAAAAAAGACGACGAACATGAGACGGAAAGTGTAGATACCAGTAAAGAATGCACCTACTACACCACCAAGCCAAAGCCAGAACCCTACCCCTTCTAATTCGATAGCAGCGAGTAAGATTTCATCTTTAGAGAAGAAGCCAGACGTAAATGGAAAAGCAGTCAGCGCCAAACTACCGATCATGAAAGACGCAAACGAGACAGGTAATACTTTACGCAAAGCACCCATCTTGAAGATGTCCTGCTCATGATGCATGGCCAGAATGACTGAACCTGAACCCAGGAACAGTAACGCTTTGAAAAATGCGTGAGTCATTAAGTGGAATATTGAAGCTGACCAAGCACCAACACCGAGACCCAGGAACATGTAGCCAATCTGACTCACAGTTGAGAAAGCCAGAATGCGCTTGATGTCTGTTTGTGTCATGGCGGTAAAACCAGCCATCAACAAGGTTATTAATCCGATCCATGCCACTAGGATTTGCACATCAGGCGCGAGCTCAAACAACACATGGGTACGGGCGATCAGATAAACACCGGCTGTCACCATCGTTGCCGCGTGTATCAAAGCAGAAATTGGGGTTGGACCGGCCATCGCATCCGGTAACCAGGTTTGCAGAGGTAACTGGGCGGACTTACCTACCGCACCACCCAAAAGCAACAACGCAGCAATAGCAGGCAAGTTAGTACCCGTTGCCCATTCAAGCTCTGCTGCATGCATCAAATCCTGGATGTTAAGGGTGCCGAAATGTGCAAATAACAAGAACAGGCCAATCGCCATGGAGGTATCGCCAACACGGGTCACCACGAAGGCTTTACGTGCCGCGTAACCATTTGCCGGATTGGTGTACCAGAATCCGATCAACAGATAACTACACAGACCTACACCTTCCCATCCGAGATAGAGCAACACTAAGTTGTCACCCAGCACCAGCATCAGCATGGCGGCTACGAACAGATTCATGTAAGAGAAGAAACGGCTATAGCTTGGATCTTCATCCATATAGCCTGTGGCATAGACATGAATCAGGAAGCCAACACCGGTAATGACTAACATCATCACTAGTGAGAGGCCGTCTAGATAAAATGTGAAGCCAGGCGTAAAACTACCTACCGACATCCAGGTAAAGGTTTCGACGACAAAGTGGTCTTCGCCGGTACCAAGGAAGGTCATAGCAATCAGTGCAGCGACGACAAAAGAAAGCCCGACAGAGCCAGCGCCGATAATCGCCACGATTGGCTTAGGTAACGTGCCTGCAGTTAAAGCAAGACACAGGAATCCCAATAAAGGAAAAGTTGGGAGTAACCAGATTAGATCAATCATGCTATCTAAACCCACCCTATCCTTTCATTTCGCTGAGGACATTAATGTCCACTGTTTGGTATTTGCGGAACATCTGAATAATCAATCCAAGACCCACTGCAACTTCTGCGGCCGCTAGAGTAAGAATCATCAAGAACATTATCTGACCTTCTGCGTGACCCCAACGAGCAGCCGCAACAATAAATGCCAGTCCACTCGCATTCAGCATGATTTCCAACGACATCAGCACGAATACGATGTTGCGTCGCGTAAGTACACCAATGAGCCCGAGAGAAAATAAAATCCCTGCGAGAATTAGTCCGTGTTCTATAGGAATGCTATCCATCTTTCCTTATTCTTATTTCACTTCTTAGCTAAGTGATAGGCAGCCACTAGTCCAGCTAGCAACAGGATCGATGCCAACTCAACTGCCAATACATATGGGCCAAACAACAGCGCACTAACTTCTAGCACGCCAACTCGAGAAACCTCTACGGTGTGATCCAACTGGCTCATCACATTGAGCAGCTGTCCCAATAAAATTGCTGCCATGATTGCAGGCGCTACGAATACCCGTGCGGCTAACCAGCCTCGCTCCTGCTCCCGGGTGTGCTGCCCCAGGTTCAACATCATGATGACAAACAAGAAAAGCACCATAATGGCGCCGGCATACACAATTGCTTCCAGCACAGCAGCAAACGGTGCACCTAATACATAGAACACCACCGCAACCGCCAGCAGAGACAAAATCAGGTAAAGCAACGCGTGCACAATATTGGTTTGCACAATCACCGCGAAAGTTGAAATGATCGCGATCGCTCCGGCAAGGTAGAACAAGGTCATCATGGAAGAAGGCTCCTCACATCAACAGGAGGTGCTTCATTCTTAGCCTCGCCTTTATCTTTGCTGGCAATCTGCATGCCCGCTACACGATAAAAGTTGTAGTCGTGATACTTGCCAGTACCATCGATAAGTAAATCTTCTTTCTCCCATACCATGTCCTGACGCACGTATTCCGCCATCTCAAAGTCTGGGGTTAACTGAATTGCATTCGTAGGACAGGCCTCCTCACAGAAACCACACATAATGCAACGGGAAAAATTGATGCGGAAAAATTCTGGGTACCAGCGCCCATCTTCCATCTCACCTTTTTGCAGCGCGATGCAATCGACGGGGCAAGCCACAGCGCAAAGGTTGCATGCGACGCAACGCTCTTCACCGTCTGGGTCTCGACTCAAAATGATACGGCCACGCCAACGAGGGAACATGTAAGGTTGCTCGTCCGGATACTCCACCGTATCTTTCTTATCAAACAACTTCATGAACACACCCCAGAGTGTTACCACCTGGCTTATTAGCGTGTCTTTAATCAGTGTAAACATCGTCTCAGCTCTTAATCTCTGATAGCACTAATTCGCAATCCCAAAAAACAGTCTCAAATCAATCTGTCACAACAAAATTACGACGCCAGTCACTAGTAAATTAATCAGTGACAGCGGCAATAAAAACAACCAGCCATAACTCATCAGTTGGTCATAGCGTGGTCTCGGTATAGCGGCCCGCAACAAAATAAAGAAAGCGATAAACACACCACTCTTTAATGCGAACCAAATTATTGGGGGTAGAAACGCAGGACCCATCCAGCCGCCGAAAAACAACACAGTAATCAGCGAAGAGACCAGCACTAATCCCAAGTACTCACCGACAAAGAACATTCCGAATTTCATACCGGAGTATTCAGTGTGGTAACCAGCACAAATTTCCTGCTCTGCTTCTGGTATATCGAAAGGCAAACGGTGACTCTCAGCAACGCCGGCAATCAGGAAAATAATGAAGCCAATAAACTGTGGCACAACAAACCACATACCTTCTTGAGCTTCCACAATAGTTCGTAGATTAAAACTGCCGGATAAGGCTACTACTCCTAGCAAGGAGATACCCATGAAGACTTCGTAGCTAACCATTTGCGCAGCGGCTCTCAAGCTACCCAAAAGTGCGTATTTGTTGTCCGATGACAAACCACCCAACATTACGCTGTAGGCGCCAAGCGAAGCCATAGCAAGGATAAACAACACGCCAATGTTTGAATCAACAACACCAATGTTCGGTGCGAATGGCACCACAGCAAAGCTCAGCAAAATCACCGTCATAATGATTGCCGGTGCTATAACAAAGCTGACTCTGTCGGCGAATGGAGGCACCCAATCTTCTTTAGTGAAGATCTTGATCATGTCCGCCACAACTTGCAGTGAACCAAACCAACCAACGCGGTTTGGACCGAGTCTTTCCTGCCAGAAACCTAGCAGTCTTCTTTCAACTGTAATGAGCAGTGCCGCAATGACAATGACTGCTCCCAGGATTAAACCGATAGTTAGACCAGAACCGATTTCAAGTTCCATCAGTAGGCCTCCTCGTGTTTATCACTAACAATCAAACCATCGATACTGCGATCCGTAGATTGTTCGGCACTCTTCTGTAAAGCAATAGCAGCGGGCAACGCATACGCATCGATTGAATCATCTGCATACAGGGCCACTACACCAGGTTTGATGCGAGAGCGGATACAGGCGACTGCTGTTGTGCCATTTCCGTCTAAACTTACCGTATCGCCTTGCGATACTCCCAAGGATTCAGCATCTGCAGGAGACAAGCTGATATAGGCCGAAGTGACGCGCTGCTGAATAGTGCTAGAGCGAGCACTTAACTCGTCACTACCAAATATCTGCAGGGCTCGAGTTAACGCATACTTGCCGCCACTGTCGTCTTGGCTGGATTCAGGCGTTAAGAAATCACCCGTCTCACTGCGCTCAACTAACAAGCTACCAGTATGGCCTTGCTTGAGCTCGCCATTTATCTCGTCCTGGAATTTGCTAATGGATTGATTCGAATTCCAGGCCGGTGACCAGGCCGCACCTAGTACCGAAGCATCTTTAGTAGCTGGAATACCTTCCATCGAGAATGACATGACAGAATTTTCGTCTTGCGGTTGTTTTGGCTCATGCACATTTATATTTGCAATCATCGCTGTGCGACCGCTATAGCGATGAGATTGGCGAGGCACTCTCATCCCGGCTACAAATTGATCTAGCCGCGGCAACAAATCATCAAGCTTATCGAAACCTTTTGCTTCTTCACTGCACTCTTTCACAATTGCATTGACGTCACTGCCATGTAACCACTGCCAGGCAGGAACTGCGCCAGCTGCACAGTGATGCACTTGATGGCTTAATTGCGCGCGTCCTTCGTAATTAATAACAGTAGCTTCGTGCTCACTGAACGCTGTTGTAGGCAATACATGAGTTGCCTTCGCCGTGGTTCGGGTTGGTAATAGATCCAACACCACTACTGTTTCAGCAGCGCTTAATGCAGTGTCCACACTGGCGTGAGTAGAGCGACCATATAAATCATTTTCTAGAACGATGACATGCTTGGCAGACCCGCTGCTTAATCTATCCAGCGCTGCGCCAATTCCGTTTTCTGCTCGCGCTAATAACTCTAATCCATAGCTGTTGCTTTCACGCTGCACTAAGCACAAGTCTGTGGCTGAGCCATTCTTTTCGTTCAGCGCTCTAGCTACATTGGCAGCAGCTTTCACTAGTTCGATTTGTCCGGTGCTGGAACCACTTACTATTAATGGTCGCTTGGCATTCGCTAAATGATCCGCGATTGCATCTACCTGCGCCTGATCTTCAGCTGACAGACCAGACACTGCTGGGGCTTTATTGGAAAGTTTTGCCGCAATCGCGTTTGCAATACCGGTTTGGCCAGCATAACTATCAACTACTACTTCCGACGCTACATCATCCAGACGAGTTGCATATGAAGACAAAATGCTTAGTGGGCTGCGGTCATGCTGTGCAAGCTCTCTTACTGCCGCGTCCTGCCATACCGGAATGTTGTTCTCTGTTGCGAGTTGCGAAGCTTTGTTGCGAACGCTTTGACGCAAGGCCAAGGCGATACGAGCTGCCGTGTTAGTAACATCTTCGCCGACAATGAGAACTGCATCCGCTTGCTCAATTTCGCGCACGCTTGGAGCATGAAATGCTGTGTCCCGAGCAAGATCCAGAATCAGCTGGTTAGCCGCATGTTCATCATCAGCAATACCGGCGTAAAAGTTTTCTTCACCAACCAGGCAACGCAAAGCGTAGTTGGCTTCGTTGCTGGCTCGTGGTGATCCAATACCGATAGCGCCGTCGGCTTTTAGTCCAGCCAGAAGTTCCGCTACTTGGTCATCGCTCAGTTCTGTCGACTCGCCATTGCCTTGCGCAACAGCGGAACGTAAGCGCTCATCGCTGTTTACATAGTCAAAGCCAAAACGGCCTCGGTCGCACAAGAAGTATCCATTAACTTCGCTGTTGTAGCGATTAGTTATGCGGCGTAGCGTGCCATATCGCTCGCCTGGTGTTGTGTTACAACCAACAGAACATCCTACGCAAACACTTGGCGCGGTTTGCAAATCCCACTTGCGTGAATAGTGTTCGGAAAAGGCTTTATCGGTGAATACACCGGTCGGGCAAACTTCAACCAAGTTACCACTGAACTCTGATTCTAAAACCCCTTCTTCATGGCGCCCAAAATACACGTGGTGATGTGAAGCCTGAGCTGCCAAATCTGTTCCGCCAGCATAATCATCATAATAACGTACGCAGCGATAACAGGCGATGCAGCGGTTCATTTCATGATTGATAAATGGACCGAGATATTGATTTCTATGGGTGCGCTTTTTCTTATCGTAGCGACGGTAGTTGTGCCCTGACATTAGTGTCATGTCTTGTAGGTGACACTCGCCGCCTTCTTCACATACTGGGCAGTCGTGAGGATGGCTTATCATTAAGCTTTCAATCACACGCTCCCGCATGTCTTTCGCTTGTTCATCTTCAATTGAGATGCGTGTTCCGTCACTGGCAGGTGTCATGCACGCCATTACCAGCATGCCTTCCTTGTCATCTTCGTCACGATACTGCTTAACAGCACACTGACGACAAGCTCCTACCGAGCCCATGCATGGATGCCAGCAAAAATACGGCAGGTCCAGTCCTTGAGACAGACACTCTTGCAATAGATTGTTATCGGGATTTACTTCGTACTCTTTCCCGTCAATAACAACTTTGGCCATCTATGACTCCAATACCCTTTATCTTTAACTGCCTTACAACTAGTGCTTGTAAGGGCAGCGCTTCTGCTTAATATGTTCTTTAAAATCGTCTTCGAAATATTTTAGACCGCTACCTAATGGTGCTGTCGCTCCGGGTGCTAAGGCGCAAAATGTGCGTCCTGGCCCCATGTAATCCACATGTTCGCGAAGTATTTCCAGATCCTTTTCAGAACCCTTACCCGCTTCAAATTCCTTGAAGATGGCATCAACCCACGGCAAGCCATCACGACAGGGAGTACAGAATCCACAAGACTCATGACTAAAAAATGTCATTAGATTGCCGATCATGCCCACTGGACATGTTTTGTCATCGAGAATGATCATGGTGCCTGTCGCAAGTCGACTTCCTACTTTTGCGATCTCGTCATAGTCGAGTGCCAAATCAAGATGCTCTGGCAACATAAAGTCTGTTGAGCCACCACCTGGCAAGAATCCACGCAGACCAAGTCCGTCTCGCATGCCGCCGGCTTTGTCTTCCAGCAGCTCGCGAATAGGCAAACCTAAAGGCATTTCCCAACAACCTGGATTCTTCACCTTGCCGCTAACGCCGAACAATTTGGTGCCGTGATCCTTGCCTTTGGTAAGACCGTGATACCAGTCCACACCATAAGTAAGAATGCCTGGGAGATTACAAATCGTCTCCACGTTGTTTACGATGGTTGGCTTACCCCATAGTCCGCTCACTTGTGGAAACGGTGGTTTCGCTCGAGGGTTTGCTCGCTTGCCTTCCAACGCGTTAAGCAGTGCAGTTTCTTCACCGCAAATGTATCGGCCAGCACTGGTATGCAAAATGATGTCGAGGTCGAAGCCCGTATTAAGAATATTTTTGCCTAAATACCCTTTTTCATAAGCTTCCTTGATTGCCTTGCTCAAAGTTTCAACTGAACGCGTATATTCACCGCGCAAGAAGATATAGGCCTTGCTCGCTCTAATTGTGTAAGAAGCGATGATCATGCCCTCAAGCAACAGGTGCGGATCGCCTTCCATCAACAAGCGATCTTTAAATGTGCCTGGCTCCATTTCGTCAGCATTAACAACGAGATATTTCTGCTGCTCTGACTCTGGACCCTGCGGGACAAAACTCCATTTCAAACCAGTTGGAAATCCCGCACCACCACGACCCTTCAGGCCGGAGTCTTTAACAATTTGCAATACATCATCAGCACTCAAACCCGCTGCAATTTTGTGCAACGACTGATATCCATCATTACTCTCATAGGCTGCTACCTCGAGAGGGTCACGAGTCATGTCGATGTTTTTTGTTAAGGGATTATCAACCACAGTGTTTCTACTTAATTCTCACTAAATACTTAATTAACTCTTGGCGCGATACTGCGCCACGATCTCATCGATTTTTTCGTTGGTGAGATTGCGGTGCAGGTCCTCTCCAACCATCATTACAGGCGCTCTATCGCAATCACCCAGACAAGGAACTGGAAGAAAAGTAAATTCCCCATCCTCTGTAGTCTCACCAAAGTCCACACCCAATGTTTCATTAATGTGAGACCGGGCACTTTCGCAACCCATAACCCAGCAACTTACACTGTTACAGAACAGAATGACTTTCTTGCCGACCGGTTGGCGATACACCAGATTAAAAAACGTCGCCACACCCTCCAGATCGGCCACCGGCAGATCTAAATAGCTCGCGATAGCAAGTAAAGACTCATCAGATACCCAGCCCTGATGTTTTTGCACTATCTTTAACGCCTCCAAACCTACAGCTTTATTGTCTGGATAGAGCTCTTTCTCGTGCTCGATCTCAGCGATTTCAGCTTCCGTAAGTTGTCGCGCTTTTTTAGCGCTACTGGCGATTAGGTTGTTGTTCACGTTTGCTTCTCTTGTTTCTTATCCAGCTGCTACCTATCAACGTCCGCCATAACGAAATCAATACTCGCGATGATGGCAATCAAGTCCGCTACCATAAATCCACGGCTTATTTCAGGAATCATTTGCAAATGAGCAAAAGAAGGCGTTCGAATACGTGTGCGATAAGAAGTAGTACTGCCATCACTAACCAAGTAATAGCTGTTAATACCTTTGGTTGCTTCAATTGCAACTGTGACTTCGCTTGGAGGAATTACTGGCCCCCAACTAACACTCAAAAAATGATTAATAAGTGTTTCGATATCTTGTAGTGTGTTTTCTTTGCGCGGTGGTGTTGTGAGCGGATGGTCTGCTTTGTAATCACCAGCCGGCATGTTATCTAAGCACTGCTTGATAATGCGCAAACTCTGGCGCATTTCCTCTACTCGCACTGCACAACGGTCATAACAATCACCGTTCACGGCAATAGGTACATCGAAATCAAAATTTTCGTAGCCACTGTATGGGCGATCCTTACGAAAATCCCATTCCAAACCAGTGGCGCGTAAGCCTGGTCCTGTAACGGCCCAGTCAAATGCTTGTTGCGTATTGTAGGCACCGACACCCTGTGTTCGTCGCTTTACAATACCGTTATTCATCACCATTGAATCGTATTCGTCGATTCGTGGTGGCATGAAATCTAATAGCTCTTTAACGCGCTGCTCCCAACCTTGTGGCAGATCTTGTGCGACTCCACCAATACGGAACCAACCTGGATGCATTCGTGCGCCACATATTGATTCAATTATGTTGAAGATTCGCTCGCGCTCTACAAACATGTAGAAAATAGGAGACAGTTGTCCTACGTCTTGTGCGAACGTGCCGTAGAACAGCAAGTGAGAACAGATGCGGAACATCTCAGCTAACATGACTCGAATGGTCTGCGCTCTCGCCGGCACTTCAATGCCCGCCATTTTTTCCACAGCCATAACATAAGGCAGGTTATTCATTACCCCGCCTAAGTAATCAATACGATCGGTATAAGGAATAAAGGTATGCCAGGACTGGCGTTCACCCATCTTCTCGGCGCCGCGGTGGTGATAACCAATATCGGGCACTGCATCGACTAAGATTTCCCCATCTAACTGCACTGCAATGCGGAAGGCGCCATGCACTGAGGGGTGATTCGGGCCAAGATTGAGGAACATGAATTCGGAAGTCTCGGACTTTCGCTGCATACCCCAATCTTCTGGTTTAAATAGAAGCGCTTCTTGTTCGTAGGCTAGTTTCTCTTCATCTAGAGAAAAAGGATCCATTTCCGTGGCACGTGCCGGGTGCTCCTTGCGCAGCGCATGTCCTTCCCAAGTAGGTGGCAGTACTATGCGGCAAAGATTGGGGTGACCCTCAAACTCGATTCCAAACATGTCCCAGGTTTCGCGCTCATACCAGTTCGCGCTGGGCCATAGATCCACCACCGTCGGAAGCTTGTTGTCCGCATCCATTAATGGGACTTTCACGCGAAAATCGCAGTTTCCGCTGAATGACATCAGGTGGTACACCACCGTGAAATCCGCTGCGGGCTGGCCATCGCGGTTGATTCTCAGCCGCTCATCTATGCCTGTGACATCAAATAGCATTTCGAAGCGAGGGCTGGTGTCATCCCGCAAGGCTTTTAACAGCGCCTTTATATCCTGTCGATCCACCCAAACCGTAGGAATGCCATCCACAGTGGGTTGTTCTGCGAGGATTTTTCCTTCAAACGCACGGCGCACGTGCTCCAGAGCGGCTGTGGCCGGGCCGGAATTCGAAGGGCTTATTTGTGCGGCTGCTTCCATCACTTTTCTATTGATATCTGATTAACTATCTAATTTATCTATATGATTTTTAGGTGTTTTTACACTTCATCAGGAGTGCGCAATTCAGTGGCAGCGATGCGACCATCATGTCGCACTACGCGTTGTACTGGATTCGCCTCTTTTTGGATGATGCCCTGATCGTTGATTACCCAGCTCAGCGGACGGCGCTGACGACCAATAGATTCTTGAAGTAGGATCAAGCCCTGCAACAGCGCTTCTGGGCGTGGCGGACAGCCGGACACATACACATCAACTGGCAGAAACTTATCTACACCCTGCACCACAGAGTAAATGTCATACATCCCGCCAGAATTCGCGCAGGATCCCATTGAAATCACCCATTTCGGCTCGAGTAACTGATCGTAGAGCAGCTGCACAACGGGAGCCATTTTTCGGAATACGGTGCCTGCAATAACGATCATGTCAGCTTGGCGAGGGGTGCCACGAATAACCTCTGCCCCGAATCGAGCTAGGTCGTGACGTGCAGTAAAGGCAGTGGCCATTTCTACATAGCAGCAGGACAGCCCGAAGTTAAAAGGCCAGATCGAGTTCTTTCGACCCCAGGCCACCATATCTTCCAGCTTTGCCATCATGACATTACGTCGGATGAACTCATCTACTGCGTTGCCACCAGGTTGCGGTGACGCCGCTTCATTAACGGACTGGAGTTCCCAGTTCATAGCTTGAATTCCTTCCTATTGACCACACCACCGGGGCCAGAAATTGTATTGAGCTCGCGCTTTTGAGTTTCTGTGCGCCAATCCAGGGCGCCGATTCGCCACAGATAGAACAGCGCAACGATTAGAATGAATATGAATACGCTAATTTCGATAAAGCCGGGCCACCCAGCTTGCTCAACCGCCACTGCCCAGGCAAAAAGAAAGACAACTTCGAGGTCGAAGATGATGAAAAGGATGGCGGTGAGGTAAAAATGGACGGAGATGCGAAATTGCGCACTTCCAACGGAAATAATGCCGGACTCGAATGGAGTTTCTTTATATTGGCGCTTGATCTTCTGCCCGAGAAAGAAGGACAGCCCAAGCATGGTGACAACAACAGCTAGTACAGCGGCGGTATAAAATAAAAATGGCCTTAGGCCATCAATCATTGTGCTTGCAGTTTCCAAGCCTGACTCCAGTAATCCTAATCGAGATCGGCGCAACTCGTTAGGAGGTTGAACTCTTTTTTGCTAGATCTTCAGGCGCAGAATAAGAATTGATTCGATTCTTATTTTTAGGTGGTTCACTAGGTATTTCAGCGCGCTGAAATGACCGTCGGAATCTTGAACCACTTGTCAATTTTTTGGCGTAAAAACTTCGCCAATCCGGCCCCCGTGAGCGCCGACGAAGATACACGGAGTGGTGCCTGATAGCAAGTGTTTTCGGGGCTTTAAGCGATAGTTGCGGAAAAATTCGAGCAACAAATCTGATTGTTCGGTTTAAGTTGAAAATGACCGAATAAACTTCAAAAAACGCGATTCAATCCATCCAATGCAGCCGTGCGATAGGCCTCCGCCATGGTGGGGTAATTGAAGGTGGTTGTGAGGAAATATTTCATCGTATTGGCGGCCCCAGGCTGGCGCATTATTGCCTGTCCAATGTGAACAATCTCGGAGGCCTGGTCACCAAAACAATGAATTCCCAATATCTCCAATGTTTCGAAATGAAAAATCAGCTTGAGCATCCCAACTTGCTCACCGGTGATCTGAGCGCGAGCGGTGTTCTTAAAAAATGCCTTGCCTACTTCATAAGGCACTTTTTCTGCGGTGAGCTCTGCTTCAGTTTTCCCCAAAGTACTTATTTCCGGGATGGTGTAGATGCCCGTGGCCACTTCTTCCACCGGATAGCACTCTTCGGGGGCAAAGATGGCATTACTCGCCGCTCGACCCTGATCATAGGCCGCTCCGGCTAGGGATGGCCAACCCACTACATCCCCTGCTGCGTAAATGTTTTTCACTCCGGTCTGATATTGCTGATTTACTTCCAGTTGGCCGCGACTATTTGGCTTTAGGCCGATTGCCTCAAGGCTCAGATCGTGGGTATTTCCGGTTCTGCCGTTTGCCCAGAGCACGATATCACTCTTAATTTTCTTACCAGACTGCAGGTAGGTCACAATGTGGTCATCGTGATACTCAATCCGCTCATATTCTTCATTATGACGACTGCGTACTCCCACATTGCGCAAGTGATAACTCAAGGCATCGCTGATTTCCGAATCTAAAAACGTCAATAAGCTGGCATTAGGATTTATTAACTCAACTTTGGCACCTAGCCCGCCAAAAATTGAAGCGTACTCACAGCCTATGACTCCGGCACCGATGACTGTGACCTTGCGTGGGGAATGATCCAAGGTAAGAATAGAATCACTATCGAACATTAGCGGATGATTGAAATCCACGTCTGGCGGATGATACGGGCGCGAACCCGTCGCTATGATGAAATAGTCTGCTGAAAGTTTCTTGCGCTTCCCAACTAATTTTATTGTGTGCTTATCGATGAAGCTCGCTCTGCCATGAAATATTGGCACGTGATTGCGTTCGTAAAAATCTGAACGCATACGCACCTGTTCATACACCACACGATCAGCGTGATTGAGAATCTGTTGAAAGCTCAATTTTCGCGCGTCGCCAAAATCTCTAAACATCGGGTTAGTGTTAAACGCGATAACTTGTTTAACAGAATGCCGCAACGCTTTAGAGGGAATTGTTGCCCAATGAGTACAGCTTCCCCCTACTTTATCGTGATCACTAATCACTGCGACATGTTGCCCTTTCTTCTTGGCATTCATCGCAGCCGCTTCGCCAGCGGGCCCTGTTCCGATGACGATCAGATTAAAGTGGTCTTTCTGGCGTTGAGATTTCTTAAGCATATCTATAATAAAAGTTAGAGAGTTTTGTTATGGCCTGTTATTGATTGAGATAGTAGTTAAATGCAGGAGTAGCATCGTCTGCAAAACCTTGCTCTTCTTTATAAATGAAATAGGCCGCTTGCGAGTTGCGCAATGCTAAAGACTTTGCGGATTCTAATCCAAGTATCATATAACCAGTTGCCAATGCATCTGCTCTTGCTGCAGATTCATCAATCACATAGGTCGCTGCCAGATTATGAGTAATAGGACGACCAGTCCGAGGATCAATCTCATGGGAATAACGCACCCCATCTTCCTCAAAATAATTTCTATAGTCTCCTGAACCAGCGACGGCAATCGTATCACCTCGACTATAGAAAATTTCATAGACTTGAGAGGCAGTATCCAGTGGCGCTTCTATTGCCGGGATCCAACTATCTCCACTCGGCTTCAATCCTTTCATTTTTAGTTCGCCGCCAATCTCCAGGAAATAGCTATCTACTTCCAATTCATCGAGATACAACGCGAGCTGATCGACCGCATAACCTTTCGCGATAGCACTGAGATCGATAGTGACATCTCGGGTTTTGCGTAATTGCGATGCGCTGCCATCGATAAGTACATGCTGATAACCGATGTTCTCCATGCGTGAAGTTAATTCCGCATCAGATGGAACCGATGCTTCCAACAAATTAATTTCCGGCCCAAACCCCCACAGGTTTACCAAAGGCCCGATGGTGGGATCAAATGCACCAGAAGTTAACTGGGCTATCTCTCGCGCCAAAGTCATTACTTCAATGAGTTCGGTTGAAGCGATAAATGGCGTGCCCACAGCATGCCGATTAAATCGAGATAGTTCTGAATCCGGCGCGTAAGTCGAGAACACTTCTCGATCTAGGTGATTAAGAAGATCAGCAATTTCTTCAGCTATTTGATCTGGCCCAACGCCGCGAGGAATGTCCGGAATCTGGACTTCGAATGAAGTCCCCATAGTAAAACCAGACAGCCGTTGTATTTCGTCGTCCGCATCATCGAACAAAAACACAAACGCAAACAACAACACCAGGAAAGTGATTGAGAAACTGTGTCTGCGGAAGATTTCTTTCACAATGTGATCCGATCGAAAATACGATGACTTAAGATCCACTCACAGACTTACTGACAAATTTGCAACTGCCAATCTGTCACTAAGAATTTATGCAGTGTCTGAAAGACTAACCTTTGAGCGGATAGTGCTGATAAGTCACACCAGCCATTTTATAGACCATGCGACCAACCTGGCAGCAATAACCAAATTCATTGTCATACCACAGGTACAACACACAATGGTTGCCATTAACGATGGTGGCGCCTGAATCCACAATGCCAGCCTCGCGGGTTCCTACGAAGTCTGAAGAAACTGCATCAGGAGATTCGGTGTAGCTGATTTGATTCTGTAATTCAGAGTGCAACGCAATTTGACGCAGAAACTCATTCAACTCTTCTCGTGTTGTTTCTTTTTCAAGGGAGAGAGTCATGATTGCCATAGAGACATTAGGAATGGGCACTCGCACAGCATTACCAGTGAGCTTACCCTCCAATTCAGGCACTGCTTTCACTACCGCTTTTGCTGCACCAGTTTCAGTCAACACCATGTTAAGCGCTGCTGATCGGCCTCTTCGGCTACCTTTATGGTAGTTATCAATCAAATTCTGATCGTTGGTGTAAGCGTGAACAGTCTCAATATGTCCGTTCACAATGCCATATTCGTCATTGACTACTTTAAGCACCGGAGCGATGGCATTTGTGGTGCAAGATGCAGCAGTAATAATCTTGTCATCAGGTGACATTTGATGATCATTGATGCCATACACAATGTTCTTCAAATCTCCTTTTCCAGGTGCAGTCAGCAATACTTTGCTTGCCCCTTTGGATTTGAGATGTAGGCCGAGACCTTCCTCATCACGCCATTTACCGGTGTTATCAATAATTAGCGCGTCATCGATGCCGTACTTCGTATAGTCAATTTCTTCGGGTGAATTAGCATAGATAACCTGGATGACGTTGCCGTTGGCAATTAGACAGTTATTGTCTTCATCAACTCGCAAGGTTCCTTGAAAGGCGCCGTGTACAGAATCAGAGGTAAATAGACTCGCCCGCTTCTGTAAGTCGCCTTCTTGTCCTGGTCTCACCACGATCGCTCGCAGACGCATGACTTCGCCAGTACTTGTTCGCTCAACTAGGAGGCGCGCCATAAGCCGCCCGATTCGACCAAATCCGTAGAGCACGACATCTTGCGATTTCTTGATTGGCTTTTCCTTCACGCCATCCAGGTAAGCCAATTCCTTCGCAACAAATGAATCAACATCCATTGCAGCATCACCTTCCTGATCTTGATGCTCCATGAAGCTAACCGTCAGCTTGCCGAGATCGATTTGTGCGTTCCACAGATCCAGCTTGGCCATCGCCATCAAGACCGGGTGGGTCTCAAATTCCGACATCTCATTTCGCTCTACCTGTCGCACAAAGCGATGGGACTTCATGATGAAAGTCACTGAGCGGTTATGAAGAGGCCTGCCGTAGATATACATCCCAACGTTGTGACGACTAAAAAGTCGGCCAATCACTGGAATCATTTCTTGTACTAGTGCTTCGCGTTGCTTCCAATCTGCAAAGTAATCATCTACTGGGGGTCGTACGTCGGCTGGATTGTTCACTGATGCCTCAATATTTTGGCGGAGGGTTAAAAAGGGGCGCTATTATCTTGTGAAAGAATGGGCAGTGCAACGGCTGCCAGTGCCAATTCTAACTGGGAATGAAGCTCTCATAGCGCGATTCAATTGAGATACAATAGCGCCCCTTTTTTCAGCAGCTTTAATCCAATCGCTATGCCATCGGTATTCAAACCAATCGTCCCGGCTGACAATTACCAGTCAGTCTACTGGGAGGACTCCCATGGCAGCGCCAGCAGCCTCGCTTTGTGTGAAGCGGCCCGCTCGGCGAAAGGGCCAATACTAGTAATCTGTACCAGCAACGAAGAGGTTGAACGTCGGATTCGGGAATTGCGCTATTTCTCCAGCCATGGAGACGCCGAAGATTTACCGGTGCTAAGCCTGCCTGATTGGGAAACCTTACCCTACGATAGTTTTTCCCCGCACCAAGACATAGTGTCTGACCGCTTGCACACCCTCTTTCATTTGCCTGAGCTGGAACAGGGATTAGTCGTTATCTCCGTCACCAGCCTTATGCATAAACTCACGCCGCGCCAATACATCGCGGCAAATAGTTTGGATCTGGCAGAAGGACAAACCCTCACGATCGATTCCATTCGTCAGCAGATGATATTGGCAGGCTATCAATCTGTTGAATCCGTAATGGAACATGGCGAGTTCGCTGTTCGTGGCTCAATAATAGACATTTACCCTATGGGAGCCATATTCCCTTATCGAATCGATCTGTTCGATGATGAGATCGATTCAATTCGAATCTTCGACCCGGAAACGCAACGCTCTCATGAACAAGTCAGCACCATAAAGCTTCTGCCTGGGCGCGAGTTTCCGATGGACCAATCGGGCATCGAGAAATTTCGAGGAAGTTTCCGAGAGACCTTTGATGTGGATACGCGCCAATGCCCACTTTTTCTCGATGTAAGCGAAGGGATAGCTTCACCGGGCCTTGAATACTATCTCCAGTTGTTTTTTGGCGAACTCGATACGCTTTTTGAATTCTTGCCCGAACAAACTGTGATATGTCGCCTCGGTGATTTAAAACAAACCGGCGACGGATTCTGGCAGGATATTCAACAACGTTACGAAGACCGTCTCATCGATCGGTTTCGCCCAATTCTCAATCCGCAACATGTGTTTGTCGACATCGATGAGGTTCTTCGCAAACTAAAAGAATTTCCCCAGATTGAAATCAAAGAACATGATAATTCTCATAGCCTGAACTCTCGGGCTCTTCCCGATCTGAGTAGCAATGCGCGCTTATCTCAGCCGTTTTCCAAACTAGAAGCATTTTTGGCTGAAAACGATTCGTCCCGAGTCCTATTCTGCGCTGAATCAGCAGGACGCAGAGAGACCTTGCTTGAACTATTGAAGCAAGTTTCAGTGCAACCTGAACAAGTAGAAAACTGGCAGGAGTTTTTAGCGAGCGACAGCAACTATTGCTCATCAATAGCTCAGATTGATCATGGCCTCTGGATCGACGATGCCAACATCATTTTGATACCAGAGTCTTTGTTATTCGGAGAAAGAATCGCTCAGCGCCGAAGACGGAAGAAATCTCAAACCAATTCTGAATTCATTATCAAGAATCTCACAGAGCTGCGGGTAGATGACCCTGTGGTGCATATTGAACACGGTGTAGGTCGGTATCGTGGCTTGCAAACAATTACAACGGAAGGACAAACCACTGAGTTTCTGACTTTAGATTATGCAAATGGCGCAAAGCTCTATGTCCCTGTTTCATCATTGCATCTGATCAGTCGCTATAGCGGCGGTGACATCGACTCTGCCCCGCTCAATCAGCTAGGCACTGAGCAGTGGCAGAAAACGAGAAGAAAAGCAGCTGAAAAAATTCGTGACGTCGCTGCTGAGTTGCTCGATATCTACGCCCGTCGCCAAGCAAGAAAGGGATATAGCTACGGTGTTAAAGCGGATGACATCGAGAAATTTGCAGCAAGCTTTCCGTTCGAGGAAACACCCGATCAAGAAAATGCTATTCAAGCTGTAATCGACGACATGACGAGCAGCAGGCCAATGGATAGGCTGGTGTGCGGTGATGTGGGTTTCGGAAAAACCGAAGTTGCCATGCGTGCTGCCTTCATCGCAGTACAGAACAATAAACAAGTGGCACTATTAGTTCCTACCACCTTATTAGCTCAGCAACATTTCGAAAGTTTTAGAGACAGATTCGCCGACTGGCCAATCAACGTAGAAGTAATTTCCCGCTTTAAGTCAGCTGCCCAACAAGCAGCTGCGCTTGAACAGGTTAAGAAAGGCAAAATCGATATCCTGATAGGTACCCACAAATTGCTGCATGCAGAAATTGATTACAGCAACCTTGGTTTACTCATCATAGATGAAGAACATCGATTCGGAGTGCGACAGAAGGAAAAGTTAAAATCTATTCGCGCCAATGTAGACATCCTCACCTTAACTGCCACCCCAATTCCTCGAACTCTCAACATGGCGCTTTCGAGTATTCGGGACCTTTCCCTAATCGTAACGCCACCCGCGAAAAGACTTTCCGTTAAGACTTTTGTAAGAGAACAACAAGACAGCCTTATAAAAGAAGCAATATCCCGGGAAATTTTGCGTGGCGGCCAGGTTTTCTATCTGCACAATGAAGTGCGTTCTATCGAAAGGAGCGCTGAACATCTGCAGGAAATCGTCCCGCAAGCACGCATCTGTGTAGCCCATGGCCAAATGGCCGAACGGGAATTAGAAAAAGTCATGGCCGACTTTTATCACAAGCGTTACAACATCCTGGTGTGCACCACAATTATTGAAACCGGCATCGACATACCGAGTGCCAACACCATTATTATTGAACGTGCCGACAAATTTGGCTTGGCACAATTACATCAATTACGAGGTCGGGTCGGTCGTTCACACCACCAAGCCTATGCCTACATGCTCTTGCCTCCTGACAGTCGGTTAAAGAGTGACGCACAGAAACGCATCGAAGCCATTCAGGCAGCAAGCACACTTGGGGCAGGATTTACCCTAGCCAGTCATGACCTTGAAATCCGTGGAGCAGGAGAATTGTTAGGTGATGAACAAAGTGGGCATATGCAAAAAATTGGCTTTTCACTATATACCGAGATGCTGGAAGAAGCCGTAGCGGCAATGAAGGCAGGCCGCACCCCATCTACTGACCTGCAGTCTGATAGCGTAGTCGAGCTAAACCTACATATACCCGCCTTAATTCCTGAAGACTACTTACCCGACGTGCATACTCGCCTGATTATGTACAAACGCATCAGCTCAGCTAAAGACCTGGATGAATTAGAAGATTTACAAGTAGAAATGATAGATAGATTCGGCCTCCTTCCTCGCCAGCTATCACTATTGTTTGCTTTGACCAAGCTGAAATTGAAATCCATGCCTTACGGCATCAAGAAAATTGACGCCAATGTCAGTAGCGGAAGAATTGAGTTTAACCAGCATACTTCGGTCGATCCCCTATCGCTGGTCAAGATTATCCAAAATGACCCACAAACCTATAAACTCGGCAGTGCTAATCAACTACAATTTAAGCATGATTGCGAGGATGCTGAGAAAAAGATGGAGTTTATCGGCGCCCTGCTCGACAAAATGACCATTTCGAATCAACAAGCCGCCTGAACTTCTGACAAAGACCAAACAAAGACCAAATATGACCAGACCACATTCAAAAATTATCGCAGCTGCACAGTTGCTTTTGATCGCCGGTCTTGCCTTTCCAGTTACAGCACAAGAACGCTGGTTCCAAATCGAAGTATCTATTTTTTCTAATGAGTCTTTAAGCGATCGGGCTGAAGAATCCTGGACTCCCCGAGACGGTCAGCTAAGTTACCCTGACAATATCCAGCGACTGCAACGCCTCAGAGATATTCTAACCATTGACGCATTGCTTGCTGATGACAGTTCAGCGCCAATTGAAGCTGAAGAATCTATAGAAGAGTCTAATCAAGCAAGAGAGGACCGATTGCGCCGTGAACGAATTGCGTTAGTCGGGCCAGAACCTAGCCGTTTGGATAACTCTGACTCTTCTGCAGCATTTAAGTATTTCGATTTCGCCAGAGATAGCTTTGTCCAGCTTCCTGCCAGCCAAAGTGACTTTCAACAAACAAATCGAACATTGCGTCAGTCACCCGACCATCGTTTGTTGTTTCATGGATTATGGCGACAAGCAGTTGAAAACACACCCCAGGCAATACCTATGCACGTATTTGGTGGCGAGTCTTATGGCGATTCTCATGAGTTGGAAGGTTCTTTGACTATTCGATTCAATGATAATCGAGACCGTGTTGTTATCGATGCGGACATTTGGTTAACCGAATACAGTACGGTGCCACTTCCTAATTCCGAATGGGAATTGCCTGCACCGCCCAGCACAGGTAACGATACTGGCTCTGAAAGTACTGCTTCCAGCGAGAGTTATTTTCCCGTCCAGGTATATCACATGCTGCAAAGTCGCGAGATGCGAAGCACAGAATTTCATTACCTAGATCATCCAGCGCTGGGAATAGTGGTAATGGTTGTGCCGTATGAACTTCCGATACTGCCGCCTCAAGGATTTTCTCAAGACCCGGTTGAGTGAACTGGGGTGAGTAATCTTGTGTTAGTGAGCTGAGTTTTCGAGCAGCCGCACTACAACCCGTTGGATGAAATCAGTGCCTTCTGCTAACACCTGACGAATTTCATCCATTGTAATTACACCTGGCACTATTCCGGCAGCCCAATTTACTGACAAAGCAATCATGCTGTAGTGCATGCCTTTTTCTCTTGCCAAAGCCACTTCCGGCATCGCCGTCATACCAACAATGTCACACCCGTCCTGTTTCATGCGTAGTATTTCCGCAGCACTTTCTAGGCGTGGGCCTTGGGTACAGCCATAAGTTCCATGCTTGAGTACAGTTCTGGAATCTTCCCGATCTTCAAGTTCCTTGTACAGTGCGGCCAATACTCGTCTGCCCAACTCATCGGAAAATGGGTTTGTAAAATCGATGTGGACTACTTCCTCAAGATTTTCCTCAAAGAAGGTCGATACCCTGCCCCATGTGTAATCGACAATTTGAGTGGGAACGATAATGGAGCCAGGCCCTGCATGAGCGTTTATGCCGCCAACCGCATTAATGCCCAGAATCTCAGTAACTCCTAATGAATGGAGTGCTGCAATGTTTGCACGATAATTTACTTTATGCGGTGGGACTGCATGTTGCTTACCATGCCGTGGCAAGAAAGCTATCCGATTCTCTTCCTGATTATAGATTTCTACTTTTACTAACTCTTCGGCAAAGTCTGACTGGATTAACTCGACGGTTGGTTCCCCCAAGCCAGTGAGCTCATAAACCCCGGATCCGCCAATGACTGCCAACATGTGCTATTTCCAATAAATAGATAACTAACTAAGAGAGAACGTCGAACATAAACTACTGCCTTTGACCTGGCAACGGGCTCAAATAATCCAAAGTTGTAGGATTGAGAAAACTTAGTGGGAAGCAGAGATTGAGAGAGCTGAAGAAGTAGCTACTATGCCAGGAGGAATCCTGTCCTCCTGGCAATCTATTCGAAATCTAAGCGAGCCAACCAAGGCTTAGCGAAGAATGTTTTTATCGAGTAGCTGATCCCATTATTATTGTCCTATTGAAAAATTCTACCCACCTCGAGTGGTTTGCTTGCAAAAATGCAATACGTATCACAAAAAGCTCGATTTTCTCGCTGCAAAGCCTACCGTTATTCCCTTGAGCGCGAATGGGATGGCGGTAATGGGCATGTTGTTTTTATCGGATTGAACCCTTCGACGGCCGATCATCAGCGCGATGACCCCACAATTCGGCGTTGTGTCAGGTTTGCTCGAGATTGGGGATTTTCCAGTATGGAGATAGTGAATCTGTTTGCCTTTAGAGCAACCCTTCCCTCTGATTTGAAACAGGCAGCTGACCCAATCGGCAAATACAATAATCGTTGGATCAAGAAGGCCTTTCAGCGAGCCGATCTCACCGTGGCCTGCTGGGGCAATGATGGTGTTTATCAAAATCGTGCAGAGAAAGTGATTCGAAAGTTGCCTGGACTGCATTGCATAGACATGAATCAATCACTGCAACCAGCGCACCCACTCTATCTAAAGGCCAACTTGGAGCCAAAACCCATTGCCACAAGAATCACCGGCGCCCCAATCAGTAGTATTACTCCATGAATCTGAAAACAAAGTTGGCCCAACTGATCTGGCGACAGCGTTGGATCGGACTTCGATACAAAAAGTCAGCCCATAGGCATCTGAAAGAACAAGGTGAGGCGCCAGACGCACCATTTTCTACTGATTTTTTTGGTCAAAGATATGAAGGGAATTTGGCCAATGGCATTGAGTTTGCTATTTACTATTACGGCGCATTCGAGAAGCCACTACTCTTTTTCTTAAGAGATACAGCGGCCCGACTACGTGAACACAACAAAAGCCCTATTGTGTTTTGCGACATCGGCAGCAACATCGGGCAACATGCTCTCTTCATGTCTCAGCACGCTGATACAGTGCATGCATTTGAACCTTATGAACCTGTGCGCAATAAACTTGCCCACCACATCGCATTGAATAACTTATCCAACATTCGATTGCATGATGTCGGCCTAGGCGAAAACACAGATTTGATGAATTTCTACGCTCCTACCGGAAGCAACCAAGGGATAGGTTCGTTCACGAGCGAAAGCCTGGAACGTGGGACAGAAGATATTGGAAAACTGCAGGTGGTTAATGGTGATAGCTATTTTGCAGACAACAACATCAACACCGCCCAGTTGATCAAAATCGATGTAGAAGGATTTGAAAAGCCTGCATTACGCGGCCTTGCTCAATTTTTGCAGGCTCACCGACCTATAGTGGTGTGTGAAGTCACCTATGGTGAATCTCATTCATTCGAATCGATTGATGATTTGCTCGCGGCACTGCCAGCCGACTATAGCTTGCTGCAATTTGATAAAAGAGATGCAAGTGGACGGGTCGTCCGACGCCGCGGTTCCCGATCCAAACGCAACGGTAGCTATCGGCTATCAAGCTTCGATAAATGGTGGGGAGATGGCCAGGATGACGTAATTGCCGTGCCATCGGAGCGCCTTGATCTGATCCCTATGAGCAACAGCTAGCCTGCTGCCAATTTCCAGAAGCCGAAAAAAAGGCCTAGCGCCAAGAATTCAATCCTGACCTAGGCCGCTGTAGGTATGTGTTGCTGATTATTCTATCGGCTTTACTGGAAGTATCTTTAGTAAGCTGTTGTTTTTTAATTAAATGTACTCAGAGGCCTCAAGGTATGGGGGTTGGCAGTTTCGAGTGGTTTTGGGAGATCAAAGTGGGGTTCTCGTGAATTTCTAGGAAAGACATATAAAAAGACCCGCATATGCGGGTCTTTTTATATGGCACGTCTGGCAGGGTGAAAACGAGCGCATTGAAAGCATAGCTTTCAGCGTAGTTTGAACGACTGCGAGCTGAGCTCGCAGGCTGGAGCGATTTAAGTGGCCTTTAATACCTTCGATAGGATATACCCGGGAGGATTGATTCAGAATTTGCGTGGACGCAAATTCTTCACCTCTTCGAGGCGTCGTGCAAAGCACGACGTCTGCGGCGCTGACGCGCCTGTCGAACCGGGAGGTTCTCGTTCAATCCCAGGAAAGCCAAACAAAAAAGCCCACATAAGTGGGCCTTTTTGTTTGGCACGCCCGGGAGGACTCGAACCTCCAACCCCCGGCTTAGAAGGCCGGTGCTCTATCCGGTTGAGCTACGGGCGCATTGATTGCGGCGGGCATTTTAACTGAATTGTTGCGCTGCGCACTTATTAAATTGGGCGTCGATCCGGTTTCTGGCCTGAATTCTTACCTTTTGCGTCGTATTCATGGTGTGACTTAGGTGTGCCGTAGCAATTCAAGCCGGTATACATCCCTGCCATAACCAAATTGAGATTTTTGGCCCACTGCTGCAAACGTCCAACAAAGCCGCTTTTTATAGCCGGTTCGGTGCCCGTGTTCAGCTCATCTACTCGCGTTCGTTCGCCATCAATTGTTCTAGTCTTGGACATAATTAAACTGACCAATAAACGCGTCTATTTCTGACAAACAGGGAAAAGGCAGGAAAATGGGGTGACTGATGGGGCTCGAACCCACGACAACCGGAGTCACAGCCCGTAAAAATACTTCTTATAAATCAGTAAGTTACTGATTTTAAAGTCTTCCTTCTATATATAGAGTGCTATTGCGCCCCTTTTCGCTCCACTTTGTGGAAAAAATGTGGAAAGTCAGCGCCTAATTGACCGGCGCTCCACCCAATCTATCGGTCCCTTCCATCGGGATTTTAACATTATCCATCTTCGTTGCTGTGCAATGCGGACTGTGTTGACGATGATCCGCTGAGATCGCGCGGGCCATCAGTGTTCCAACCCAAAACACTACCTCTTCATCAGTGCGCGCTCGCAGCTTTACGCCGCGATCCACAATGCCGCAATGCGAACACGAATACAGCACCTCGACCTGGGGTACGTCGCTCATAGCTGGCCACGCTCATAGGATCGGCCGGCATTAAACGACAGCCATGCCGCCGCCGCGATTACAGCCACCAGTAATAGCTTTTCCTGCTTATCCATCACCGCTCCAGAAAAATGCCGGGGCAGAACCCCGGCCAACGAGAGTTTTTGCTGCTATTTCCAAGCTCTACTCTGACACAAGTAGTCGTTTACTGGCGCGCATCTTCCAACTTCTCAATCCGGTCGAATGCTCGACCCAGATCACGCCACAAAAATCGTATCTCTATCCGGATGCCCGCATAGATCGCACCGCCCGCAATGAGCGTGCTTAGAATCTGGTTTATATCCACTTCCATTACTGCTCCCTCGCCACCTGGTTAAGCTTCTCATAGGTGCGCATTCCTCCGAGCCCGAGCATTCCCATCAGGATCGTGGATAGCTGAGTGCCATCTAACTGTGGCAACTCAGGCGGCACTTCCATCAAAACCGCCACCACAAAGCGCAGGAATTCATAGAGCACAAACTGATACGCCAGCGAGACGCCACACACCCAGCCGATGAACGGCCGCCACCCTGCTACAAATAACGAACTATGTGCAGCTTCTTGTTGGTTCACTGCCATTTGAGACAGCACCATTTGCAATTGGCCGGACTGCTCCAGCTTTTGCAGCTCTTTTTCGGCTGCCGCTCGCGCATCCGAATCAGGTATTAACTGATCCAGTAAACCGCCGACTATTTTTGCTGCCGTCTCAATCATGCCAGCGCCACCGCCTCGCGGATTTCCTGCTCAGTCATTAAATTGATTCGCGCGTTTTCAAACATGATCATCGCTTCAGCCAAGGTCGCATAGTCTTGCACCGTATCCTGCACAATCGTATTGGGCGTCCACCCGGTGCGATTGGTGACATACTTCACGTAGTTTTCAGTGTGATTCTCAGTCGATGGCGCGTACCTGGCGATGATGTCCTGCACCGAGATATACCCGCCCCGGCGATAGGATTTGTAGATCTTCGCCATGGCGCGGACGCCCCACTTGGGCTCCTCGAATTTGGCAAAGCCATCATCATCAGCCCCGGTTTGGCCATCCCACATGAAATTAATATTGTCGCGAATGTTGCCGGGATTACTATTGCGCCAGCCGCGCGTGACTTTACTCACTGCCACACCTCCACCGATCAACACCAGTAGACCGAGTAGGACAAACACATGTTTTTGCGTGACTCGCATTCACAATTAACTCGGCTGGAAAAAGGATTGGCGGAACGGCACCCAAAGCCCGTACACCTGGTCGAAATTACTATCAGTAATCACGAGCGAATTGCCGTTCTCAAATTTAAACTCGGTATCCGGGAATGTTGTACTTGCTGCACGCGCCATTGTCACGCCGGTAGCCACCGCATTAAGTCCGTTCTGATCTTCCTCGGTTGCGCTGCACATCACGCCCAATATTTCAACACCAGCCATTTTGCTTTCACGCTTTGCGCGCTCGCTTGCCTCTGCCGCTACTTTTGCAGCATGTTCGGCTGGCGTATCCTGTGACGCTCGAAACGCTGTTTCCTCGGCCGCTGTTAGTGCAACATGATCACCAACAATACGTTGCACGAAATTATCTTGCGGTGTGGTTTCGCCTGTTTCTACTTCAACGGCCCGTGTGGTCCCTGTATCGACATACTCAAGTTTGTTCCCGATAAATATGTCTTCAGTCACCGGATTGCCTTGACCATCTAATACCGGTTGCCCTGTCTCGGGGTCAAATGTAGGAAACGGCGCATACTGCGGAGTTTCCACCGTCTCATATATTGGTTCTTGTATTGTTGCCATTACGGGCACGTCAATGGGCTCATTGATCAGTTTTGGCGCTATGACTAATCTAATGCCGCTCATGCTATTGTACTCACTTGAATTTCGCCCGATTCTACATTCCCCGATGCAAATTGGATTCGCGCATAGTCAACATCGGCGGCAGACTTCCGTCTCGCTGTTCCCTCAATAAGTGTTGGGTGACTTCCCGTGGCACCATCTTTGTGCGATAGCGAGTATCGAATATCGGTGTATTCTGCTTGATCGGGTCGGCTGAAAATAATCTCACCGCTTACCCCCGTTTCATTCGCGTCGCTGCCAACCGCTGTAGAGGTTAGCTGTATGTTGGCGGCGTTGCCCTGAACATAGGTGGTGCTGGAGGTAAATTGTATTCGAGTATTGCTGTAGTCCGTTGCGCCCGTATCGAAACTTGTCCCCCCATTAGTTGAGGTCAATAATTGAAGGTGCACTTCGTCGGTTGCCGGAACGAGATTTTGAATTTTGATTCTTACTTCTTTTGCGCTAGCAGGAATTGCAACATCAATAGAGGTGTTGTTACTGGCTGTCGCGCTTGACGCTTTTGTCTCGAATATATTGTTATCAACGTAGGCTTTGATGGATTGTTGAGTTACCAGCGAATTGGCACTGTTGCTCGACATTGTATCTTCGTCAAGAATTGCATTGACTCTGGACCCGCTCGCCAAAGCCACGCCGCTAGTATTCCAATTTAGCTTACTAGTTCCACCTGATTGTAGATAACCTATGTAACTTGAGTGTACATCTACATTGAGATTGCCGCCGAACCCAGTCGCGTGCCCAAAATAGACATTGTTCGACGGATCTACACTGATTAGGCCGTAAGGTGTGCCGCCAGCATTTTTAAAGCGGATTGCTTTATTGTTTTCTAACTCAGGGCCATTGGCATTCAGGCTCATAATTTGAGTGCCGCCTAGCCTCCAAACATGTTCATGCCCCGATCCACCGTCAAAATATATCTTGTTAAAATTTAAATGGCCGAAAAATATATCACTGCTGCCGTTCACAGTGAGCATATCTCGCTCCTGCGAACTCGCGTTCTTCCAGCGCAGTGCAATGCCATTGTTGAACAACACATCGCCCGTGACATTTCCACCGGCAAGCGGGAGTTTTGCGTCTAATTCTGTTTGCACATTGCTGCCGCCAGCCGTCCCGACATTAGCCGCGCCAGAATTCTTTTTTAATATATTGGGTGATGCGCCCGACGTGCTGGACATTGTTAAACTCGACTAAGTTTCGTTAAGGTGACAGTGACATTTGCTGTTGCCGCAGCCTCACGGATGGCGTGTACAGCATGATTTTGGAGTGATAAAACAACCGACTCGCCCGGCTCCAAATGGTAGCCGCTAGCGTTAGTCACTGTGTTGTCGCCGATACGTACGCCGTGTGCTTGCGAGGCTGGCACTTTCACCAGAATTTCAAGACTCGCGCTATCCGCCGCAGCGATTTGCGTTGCCGCCGCCGTCACTGTCACATCCGATAGTGGGACAATGTCATTCGGCTGGGAATTATTCACCGTGACGTTACCACTCACGATGTTAGTATCAACCGTGCCGGTTACGCCTACCTGTGATGCTCCAGGTGGATCAAACTCACCAGGACCATAGAATAAGCGCACGTCATTATTTGCGCCGTGCAAATTGACGATTTTTATCTTGTCGAAATCTTTGTTTTTTAGCGTGAAGTTGATTTGTAAAATGTGTGATTCGACCTTTTTATTGTCGCGCCACAGCTCTGCCGTAAACAGTCCGTCTGCGGCTTGCGCATAAATATAGTTTGACGGTCCAACATTAAATTCTGCATGACCGTTAGTTGTGAGTGTGACTGTGCCCGTATCCACTAAGCCTGCTCCTGCTCAGTTATCGTCTTTTCGATTTGCTTCACAATTAGCTGGGCGGTGATCGCCACAGCGGTTAGCAGCACGAATTGAACCAACAATGATTCCTTGGCTTTCATTAACTTCTCACCGCCTGCCATGCAACAACGCCAAGCACTAAAATCACGCCCAGTTGCACAAACTTATTTGCCTCGGTTTTCAGGGATTCGCCGCCCGTTGATACAACCTGGCCCAGCTCAGTCACCGCTTCGATAACATTGCGCGATTCAATACCACGCGATTCGTCGAGGGCCTCAATCGTGCCGATGGTTTCAGAAAAGGTATCTATCAAGAAATTGGTGTTATCGCGGTTCAAATCTTCCGCCAGAAACAACGCCGCCCTACCCGTTTCAGCATTTTGAAAAATCGCTTCATCGGCGACGCTTAGCGCGTCATTACCAAAATCGAGTGCCGCTTGCGTGTTTTGCTGCCCGATAAACAGAGTTTCATCGAGAACATCTTTAATCGCACCGCCAACGCTACTGATGGTGTTTTCAAGAAATCGTAAATTGTCTTGGTGGGTAAAGCCGGCGTTGTCAGAAATTCGCTGAACAGTATGCAGCGCACCCTGAATAGCTTCGTCAGATGTATCATCAATGGTGAGAGTTACTGGACCTTGAGCGACTACAGCCGCGCTCGCCGCATCACCCGACTGACTCGCAGCAGGGGTTGAGATATTGTTCGTTTCATTGACATTAGTTGTTTCTGTAGTGTCGCTGAATAACGAGGCTATACCGCCCATCTACTTCACCTTTTTAACAATCCACAATCCACCAAGAACAGCGCCAGCTAACAATGCAATTTGCATCGTAGTTATTCCTGGCGCCGAACTACCGAAGTTAATCACGGGACCAGTTAGGTCACCCGACTGAACTGCAGTTGGCTGCACGTGCTTTGGTGAACTTAGTTGAATACCACCGCCACCTGCCGCGCTGGTGAGAAAATCAAATGGATTAAAACCGGGACCCATTAGAGTAACCCCTGTTTTTTGGCGATTAGATAGGCGCCGCCACCAATGGCAGCGACAATCATCAAATCTTTGGACGCTTTCGCTGTGTCCTCGATTCCATCGCCGAGAAATTTAACACCCGCGCCAGTTGCTAATGCACCAAGGCCCCACACGAGAACAAGTGGCATGTGACCCCCTTAGTCAAATATAAGAGCAGCCGATACCGCTCCGATAGCTAACACTGCCGCAACGCCAGCGAGTAACACGCCATTGGTGACACCTGGCACAAACTGACCCGAGACAATAGTATTGCCTTGGTGATCGACGCCGGTTGCAACATACGGGTGATCGGAGGCCGAATTACTTCGACCCCCAATGCCGTTTCGGATTTGCTCAGTCGTGATCCACGCACTTGCAAGCGTTTCGAAAACGTCACTGATACTTGTGCGCTTGTTCGTTGCCTGAGTTGTCATAGACACCCCCTAAGATGCGCGAACGTCTTCGAGGTACTCAGTCAACGCAGTGACATCATTTGAATCACCCGTAGTGATTCGCGCAGTCAGACCCTTCACACTAAATGTGTCG
The DNA here is from genome assembly GCA_965262465.1 of uncultured Pseudohongiella sp. GTDB lineage: Bacteria > Pseudomonadota > Gammaproteobacteria > Pseudomonadales > Pseudohongiellaceae > UBA9145. Next base: position 1,798,666 of record OZ253535.1, read on the forward strand.
AACATGTCTGCTACAGAATTGCCGCGGTGAATTGGGTCCCAAACGTAGCTTGACGATGGAATTGTTTTACCGTCTGCCTTGAGCATCGCGTCCTGAATGGTTTTAGAGCGTGTGTCCTTACCAAAAGGGAAACGACCGTCTTGCTCAACTCGCAAGCCAGTAATATTGCCGTACATGATGGAACGGCGGATCGCAATCGCACCTGGATTGACTTGATTAGGCACCCAAGGCGCAGTGCCTCGGCGAAAACCTTTAAAATCATTGTCACCAGTTTTAGTGATCTGCACATTTTCAGGAATGATGAACAGCCGGAATTCCTCTGCACGGGCTTGCGACTGAACAGCGTGCCAACTTAGCGTTTCAGTTCCAGCAATGCCGGTTCCTGCTAGTTGGATTTCACACAAGAGACGCTTGCCTGCCTCAGTCACCAAACCACCGGCTTGCTCACCAAGGATTGAACGCGCAACTGGATCAGCCATTGCCAATCGGTAAACGTTCGTAGTCGATGGCCGGCCGTCATACGCTTCACGGTCTAGCATTTGCTGACCTGAAATTCTAACGCGCTCCTCGCCATCGTATTCAATGCGAAAGTATTCAATATCAGCCGCCGCCCCATCCCACTCGAATTCAAATTCGTCAAAGGTTGGACCAGTTTCGAGAAATACTCGTAGCTTGTTACCGTTGGCAATCGTGCCTTCGAAGTCTGGCAACTGTGCTGGATTAAGTCTTGCTCCCATCAGTCACCCCCTAGCCGACTAGTCGCTTAACAGTGTCACCTGCAACTGGCACTCGGCGATTACTCGCGTAAATCCAGAACAGTGCAACAACCGACATAGTGGCGATTGATTTCATCTGAGTCTTGCTCATTGTTTTCCCCCCAACAGGAAATATTTACAAATGTGTGCTGACTGTAACGTTCGGTTTCGGTTTAGAGTCAAGGGGGAATTGGCGATTGAACCTATAGGTTAAAGATTTTTGTATTTGAGTTGTTTTCGCTCAGATTCAGTGCCCTTTTTGATAAAAAATTCCAGCGGTTTGAGTGAGCGAAGGTCATTCGCACCACCTGGACATCGAGCCAAACGGGCCAACTCTCGCACTTTGTTTTCTGGCGCAGTGTCATTGGGATAGCCGATGTAGTAGTTAGGAGTTTGAGAAAATACCGTCTTAGGAATTTCCTCGCTCCGCTGACTGGTCCAATGCAGCACTCCGTTGTATTTGCGCGCCTTGCGGCACAACTGACCGAACCAATGCGAGGCCTTCCCTGCACTGGAGACGTCAGCCAACTCTTCAATGAGAATGAATAGCTGACGATCTCCATCAAGGCAGACAAAGCATAGCTCGCAGAACTTTTCGAAATACTCGACTGAAACTTCACCGCTCCACGCAATACGAAACCCTTTACCGGACCGCATTCCGCGCAAAACCGCTTTGTGAAAGGCTGGCCATGATTCGTAGTGAGCCGCGTTGTGATCTTCATCAGGGTCCCACATGAGATTGCGCACACCACTTCTCGGAATCTCATTATTCGACCGCAGGGCTACCGACTTGCCGTAGCCACTGCAAGCCAGATACCCGCAATGAGAATTACTGATCTTCGGATTTGGATTGATCGCCACTATCAACTACCTGGACTCGGCTCGCCAATGCTTCAGTTGCAAGTGGTGGACCTAACAGCGTGAATGCTGACATGAGTAACGCCGCTTCAGGTCCAGTGCGGACACTGGGAAAATATTTATTCATCACTTTGACAAAGCACGTCGCGAACTGAACGCACATTGGCTTCGGTCGTTCCCAATGCGGTCCTCTTACTTCAGCGAGCGCGGTCGTTCCCATGTGGATGGTCTCGCCTAAGAAGTTAGCCAGGTCAGCGTCTGACATGACTTCGACTTCAGGATGCGCATCTGTTGAATCGTGCAACCCTTCATCACTATCAGGATCGTAATCACCGCCAAGGCTTTTCAATTCCTCAAGCTGATCTTGTACGGAGTTACTGACTGTCTGCTCGTCGTTCCCTGCTTGACTGTCTTCTGGCTTTTCCATAGCTACCTCGCTGCCATGCTACGCAACACAAAGACCAGACCCAGACCTAGGGCTGCGGCCAGCCCAATTTTTCCACCGTTGCCGCGTTCTTCGGCAGACTCTTCCGATGAGTCTGCCTGCTCGCCTGTATCATCCGTCTCAGCTTCTGCGCCCTTCTCTCTCTCAGGTGTGTTATCAATTTCAGGTTGCTCAGGAATTCCCAATGCTCTGTCGGCAAACGATTTACTAAGCAACTCATCAAATTCGGCTTCGTCGTAAATGTTGGGTGGCGGACTTTCTGGCTTCAGATCGTCTAGCCATTCGGTTTGATACCAAAGCATCGATTGCACTTTTCGGCCATTGCGCTGATCGCAACCGCAACCGCATCGCTTATAGAGGTAAGCCGCTCGGTTTCCTCCCGCTTTGTGAACGCTTCCTCGCTCACCGCAGTCGCCGCAATTGAAATATCCCAATACCGGTTTAGGGTCCTTAGCCAAGCTCACCCCCAGCGCCTTCCAGACGCTTCAGCAAATCGTGAATTAAATTGATTGATTCATTGGCAAGTGCGCGGGCATCCTTTGCCAGCTTCGACTCACGCACATACACAGGTTGCGCCTTGAAATCTGCATCCAGTTTTTTAAAGTGCGCGGAATAGTCCGCGACCCTGCCAAGCAAATCTTCGTTAGCCATTGTCAGCCGCTTCGAGTGCCGCAATGATTTCAGCTTTCTTCATGCCACGTTCTAGAACACCACGGTCTGACGCGAGCGAAACAAGGTCTCGATACTTCATATCCGCGTAATTCTGATAGGTGCTTAGTTGTTGGTTTCTTACTGATTTTCTAGCCATGATTTCTCCTTTCTTAACCGGCTCCGACCGGCCCCGTACAGTTATTGACAGAACTCCAAGGCGGCGCATTCGCGCCGAACCCCAAAGACCCCGGAACGCCGAACAACATCGGCACGCCCTCCTTCACTCGGGATTTGCCTAACCACGGCTTAAAGGCAGTCGTCACGCGGCTTACAGACCAGCTGTAAAACCGCGTGCAGACCGACTCCAGCTCCCCCCAGAGCAGGCCGAGGACACGGCCTATGATCGGTTCCAAATATTTGTTTAACGGTGGCGATATTTCCCCGGTTTCCGGGTCGCAAACCTCGGCATACGTGGCTTGGTCCGGTTGCCAGTAAGCGAGTTTTATCGGTTGATCCCGACCGCTACCCATCAACGCGCAATAGTCAGCCCATTTGGCCGAGTCAGCCGCTAATCGTGCGGTTTCGAGCAGACCTGGGTCTTGCTCGTCTAACCGTCTGAGTTCCCTCCACACTGATACTGATGGGCCCCCAATTTGTTGAAATTGTCTAATGCGGTAGCAACTGGCCCAAGCGTCAATGCGTCCTGCGGACTCTCTGGCATCGTGGCCATAGCAGTCACCGTCAACGCCTTCTCCGTCGATGTTTTTGGCAATGTACTTAGCGAGGTATCCGGTTGCCGACCCTTTTTCTTCGTCAATGGCAACCGCTTTGAAGCGGTATTTTCTGGCTCCCTTTTCCCAGAATGTGTCAGCGATCGCATGATGTCGAAATACACGGCGGCACTCGCGCTGCTGATTAGCAGGAACAAAGACGAGATAGTGCCAATGCGGACAACCGTCGTGATGTGGTTCTGCGACTCTGAACCCAAATGGAGATATTCCCCGGCGATGTAAGTCAGCGCGAATACGAGCGCCGACAGTGACCAGATAATTGTGAGCATCTCGGACGCTCGACCCGTCATAGTTTTCATTTGGCTCTACCCTCACTACTTTTCCATAACGATTTCGAATGGTGCGGTGAACGTGATAGCGAGACGGGCACGTGATCGTGTAGAACTCAGCCACGTAACCAAGCCGCTCCGCGTAATCCTCGAAGCCGCGCATTCTCACCATCAACTCCGCACGCCTGATCGCCGGATTGGATACCGACAAATCTGCCAACTCTTGCAAAGTGTATTGATCGCCCTGTTGATTCACTGCGAGCATTTCATCCATTAGGTTCCGATTTCTTTTTTTTTGAGCCTGCCGCTGTCTGACAGTGTGTTCAGTGCAGTAAATTTCAGATTGCGCATTCACTATGCCGCGTGACCTGCCGTAATCATCCAGCTCACGGTTTTGCAAAGTTCGCACCTGGGCTCGCCACCAACTCTCGTCCCCAATCTTTAGAAACGCCGACTCCAGCGGATCAAGCATTGGTAACAGTGGATTCTCTTTTTTGAGCGGGAACTCTAAACCGTATTGCTCAACCTCCCGGGCTAACAACATGAATTTGTCGCCACGCTCACGATTAGTCGAGAGATAAATTTTGCGGCAAAATTTCGCTTTCTTTTTGCACCAGTCGCGCAACTGCTGATCGTCCATGGTCAACCACAAATCATTGCGCACTGCTTTGTCATGAAATTTGTGTAACTGCTGATTCGCTTCAAATTTTCCATGACGCTTTAACATCTGGTAAAACGCTTCACGCAACAAACCAGAACTGTGCGCATGTTTGAGCAGGAAATTATTGAGCCACTTATTGTCGTTTCTAGTCAGGCCGTATTTATCGACGGTACTGACCGGATTAGAAATGTTAGGAATTGCTTGAGACTGGGGGGATGTCATGCTACCTCCTTCGCTGATTGGGATCGGCATTTTTGCGCGACCTGGATTAACCACTTTGCAAACTCGACAGGCGTTCTCTCGCGATCTGCCTTGCTTATTTCTGGCCGCTTATCCTTGCCACTTGTTATCCCTCTGGACTTGGCAACAACATACTCAGGCTCGCCTAGTCGCAACTGAAAAGCAGGCAAGTCACCCAGGGTGCAACCGCAGATATAAAGCCATGTACGTTTTCGTGCTTTGTGGCCAAAGTCGAATTGGTTGACTACAACAGTGAAACCACCAAATGAATCTGTACTGCCGGGTGACGGAAGATTCATGTCCTTCCATAGTTGCGATCCTTCTGGATGCTCCAACACACCCCCTACTCTGCGAATTTCTTTCACAGCAAATCGAGCCAGGTCGAGTTCACCGATCGCAGGTTTGGCAAAGGCACGCATCCGACCCCAACCGCGGCATGGCGGATGAGCGACAATCGGATTTGAGCCCGCGTAATTGGTTGCGTCTCTGACTTTGTCCCAGACATCACACTCGCTGAAGGAGTAATAAATCGAATCTTCGCGAGCAAACAGAACCGCAACACTCATGCGCTCACCTGCGACGCATAACTGCGGATTTCAGAATTCTTGGCATTGAAATTCGCGTATGTGCGAGTGAATTCGTCAGTAGCATCTCGGCAAAAACCGATCACCATGGCGAGCTGTGCAGCCTCACGAATTATTTGAGTGCGGAGTTTTTCTTCGATAAGTAGCCATTGAAAGCTGGCAAAGCGGGTATCAATGCGGGCCATGTGGCAGAGCCCTTCTTTGTGCTGGGGCTCCATTTGTGACCACCAAAATTCAAACTTGGTGAATACATGACCATCATTGACGAATGGTTGACCATCCGAGACGGAATGGTCTGGTGTTTGGTGAGAAGATTGTGATACGTTCAAATCTTGCTCCTATCGGGGGGCAAACTGTTTCAAGTGCGTCAACACTTGTTACTCTGTCTATGGCCTGTTAGCGCAGGCCATAGGCAAACCATTTCAATATGCTTTAGTTAGTGCGTCCAACACTAGCTTATGCACATTCACAAGGGGCGTAGTGTTCTTACCGCTTCCGCCTCCTCGCTTCTTTGTCTTGATTATGGGCAAGGCTCCTGTTCGCATTTTTTCCTGAACGGATCGCACGTTCTGCCCTGTTTGTCTTGCGTATTCTTGTGCTGTCAGACCATCGACTACCGGGAGTACCAAGACAGGTTGAGTCGGAGGCAAATCATTTAAATCTGCTTTAGACGCAATCACTATTCGGGAAGGGTTGTCGCTCAATTGTGGTACTCTCTCGGGTTGGTCTGCCACCATATACGGTGGTCTGGTTTTATGGTCACTACTAGATGTAGTGAAACTTTTAAACGCAAAGTTAAATGTAACGAAACTTCATGTCAACCACTATCGGCGAAAAAATCCGCGACTTGAGGAAAATTGAAAAACTCAGTCAGCAACAACTAGCAGACATCATTGGAGTCACTAAAGGGACCATTTACACATGGGAAAATGGAAAGAACGAACCTACAACGAAAGCCCTGCGAAAACTCACTGAACACGATAGATTCAAACAATATGCAGCTTGGTTAGTCACCGATGACGAAACCGTGCAGGAAGCACCTGTGCACTACCTGGCTGAAAAATTTGAAAAGCTACCTACCGCTGTGCAAGACCAAGTGCTTGATTATATGGACTATCTTCTTGCCAAGCAGAAGAAAGAAAAGAAGTAACTTTGCGCTTTCGATCTGGCTCCAATTTTTTGTACTGACTAATGAAAATAACAATCCTGCGATGCTTCTTCTTGCTCATTACAACGACTCCACATCTTAATCATTTCACTTTTTCCTACACCCAAGCTTAGATATGAGTGTCCGTAAAATCGACGGGATTTGGAAGGTTGACGTTAGACCGACAGGCCGAGACGGCAAGCGGTTTATTCGCAACTTCGACACCAAATCAGAAGCTATGGCTTTTCACGCACACGTAACGGAACAGCTTCGAATCGACCCTGACTGGACGCCCAAGAAGAAAGACAACCGGCGATTATTAGAATTAGTGAACCTGTGGCAGGAACTGCACGGCTGCAAATTGCGCGATAAGTGGCGGTTGGCCACTGTGAAAAACACAGTAGAAGGATTAAAAAATCCTGTGGCTCGCGAACTCACCGCGCGCGCTTTTATCAAGTATGGTAATCAGCGAATCAAAGACGGCATCACTGAGAACACTGTCAACCACGAATTGACCTACTTAAAAGCTGTCTACAATAAACTGCATCAGCTCGGAGAATGGAACTATGGAAATCCATTGGAAAAGGTTCCCAAGTGGAAAACCAATGATCCCGAGCTGACTTTTCTAACCGTTAAGCAAATTAAAAAGTTACTCAGCGAATGCGACAACGGCAACAACCCATCGGCGAAACTTTGTGCTGAATTATGTCTAGATACGGGCGCGCGCTGGGGTGAAGCTGAAAATATTAAGACTTCGCAAATTGCGAAAGGAGTTGTCACCTACTACAACACTAAAGGCGGCAAACCGAGACACCTACCGATCACAAAGGATCTGGAAAAACGGCTGAGAAGCCACGCCAAAGTGAACAAGCGCGAAGATGGGAAGGTATTCAATCCCTGCTATCAAGCGTTATGCAATGCACTGGAGCGAACGAAGATCACTCTACCGAAAGGCCAAGCCACTCACGTATTGCGGCACAGCTTCGCGAGCCACTTTATGATGAACGGCGGCAACATATTGGCACTGCAAAAAATACTGGGCCATGCGGACATTAAAATGACTCTGCGATACGCGCACCTGGCTCCGGACTACATGCAGGAAACGGTGAAATTCAGACCGCTTAAAGGCTCTTAATTGGAAGAGACCAACGTCAACAACCCAGAATCCAACAGCCCAAACGAATCAGAAATCGACAATTCTCCGTCACCGGAATCCCCATCGACCCTAAGCGTGTATTCAACGTTTCTCACATCGATCTCGCAAATAATTTGATTGCTCGATAAGAAAAAGCACGTACCTGTCGCGCCAGCGGCGGAATTGCCCTCAAAGGATACGATGCCGTTAACAGACCCGTAAGCATTCCAGCGGGTATCGATGCGAATTTGTTCCACTGCCACATCGTTATTTATTCCGTTATTTACAACGCCGCTCACGTCCCAAATGATAGTGACCACCTCCTGAGACGATGCAGGCAGGGAGAAAAGCAGTGCTGCGATTGCGAGTATTTGTTTCATGTGCGGCTCCTTAGAATTGATCTGAGAGCCTAGATCATGCACCCTGACCTGGAGCTTAACAACCCGTCAGTTACATAGGGTTACAATGTGGAAAAAATGTGGAAAGAATCAGAAAACAGCACTCATTCTGGAACAACCGTTCTGACTAAGTGCTTGATTTTAAAGGCGGAAAATGGGGTGACTGATGGGGCTCGAACCCACGACAACCGGAGTCACAGTCCGGGGCTCTACCAACTGAGCTACAGTCACCATTGATCGAAAAATCAATATATAGTCGATTAAGGATATCGACAAAAATTGGTCGGGGTAGAGAGATTTGAACTCCCGACATCTTGCTCCCAAAGCAAGCGCGCTACCAGACTGCGCTATACCCCGACTGTTCCTCAACTAAGGTTAAATTCACCGAAATTCAGGAGGACGGCATAATACTCGTGCGGCCAGAGTCCGTCAATTGGGCTTTCCAGGCCGGATCTTACTTTATCGATCAATCCTCCAGGTACTGCCTCCGGCGCTATCCTCTACCACGACTTTCATCGCAGTTAGCTGATCTCGGATCTCATCCGCCTTCGCCCAGTCTTTATCGGCCCGGGCCTGATCTCTTGCAGCTACTAATTGATCGATTTCCGCCGCATCCAGGTCAGAATCGCCCTGTCCCTTGAGAAATTCCTCTGGGTTTACTTGCAATAACCCCAAAGTCTCTCCGAGCCGAACCAGCAACGCCCCCAATTGATTGGCCTTCTCAGGCTCTGATTCTCTGATCCTATTGATCTCTGACACCATTTCAAACAACACACCAAATGCCTCTGGAGTATTGAAGTCATCGTCCATGGCCTGAATAAAAGCTTTCTCAAACGCACTATTAGTCAGCGACTTTGCGTTTGCCGTATCCAGGTTATTAAGACACAGATAAATCCGCTCCAGTGCCTTAACTGATTGCTGCAAACTTTGTTCTGAATAATTGATTGGACTGCGGTAGTGACTCGCGACCAACAGGTGACGCACAACTTCCGGATGAAATAGGGCCAAAACTTCTCGAACGGTGAAAAAATTGCCGAGGGATTTCGACATCTTTTCGTCATCTACTCGCAGCGGACCATTGTGCATCCATAAGTTGGCAAACTCAGATTCGTTAGCGGCTTCAGATTGAGCAATTTCATTTTCATGATGAGGAAACATCAAATCAGATCCGCCGCCATGGATATCGAAATTTTTTCCTAAGGCACAAGTTGCCATAGCAGAACATTCAATATGCCAACCCGGTCGACCATAGCCCCAAGGTGAATCCCATCCCACACCATCATCTGGCGAGGCCTTCCATAACACAAAGTCTCTGGGATCTCGTTTCAACTCACCAACCTCAATACGCGCACCATCCAATAGCTCATCCAGCCGCTTCTTGGATAACTTGCCGTACTCAGAAAAGTGAGTCACTGCGTAATAAACATCGCCATTGTCCGCTCGATAGGCAAAGTCATTTGCAATCAAGGTTTCAATCATTTGAACAATAGGTTCTATATGCTCAGTAGCCCGTGGTTCTTGGTCAGGGCGTTGAATGGATAGTGCAGCTTCATCCTCGTGCATCGCTTTAATATAGCGCGCTGTTACTTCGGTGAATGGCTCTTTGTTTTCTTCGGCGCGCGCCAAAATCTTGTCATCGATATCGGTGATATTGCGGATATAAGTAACGTCATAGCCCCGCATTCTGAGATAACGAACCACAACATCAAATGCCACCAACATACGTGCATGACCGATGTGGCAGTAATCGTAAACCGTGATTCCACATACATAGATCCGAACTTTGCCCGGATCGATTGGCGTAAACTCTTCTTTTCGTTGTGTTAGCGTGTTGTAAATTTTCATGTCGAACTTGTTAGCAATTAGTTATTACGAGGACCAGGAATCTCTGAGGGTGATAGTACGGTTAAACACGTATTCATCACCGTCTGAGTCGATTTGATCCAAACAAAAATAACCCTCACGCTCAAATTGATAGTACGCGCCTCGGCCGTCATGAATAACTGACGGTTCAACGATGGCATTCTCCAAAACACTTAACGAATCCGGGTTAAGCACAGTGCGATAATCCTCTATATCCTTGGATTCCGGATTCTCTACATTGAACAGTCGATCATAGAGCTTCACAGTCACCGGTACACCATGATCTGCAGATACCCAGTGGACTACACCTTTTACCTTTCTACCCTCTGGCTTTTTGCCAAGCGTTTCTAAATCGGCGCTGCAGTTTAGCTGCAAGATATTTCCAGCTTCATCTTTATCCACAGAATCACAGCGTATGACATAGGAGCCACGCAGCCGCACTTCTCCACCCGGGATTAGCCGCTTAAATCCTGCAGGTGGCTCTTCTTCGAAGTCTGACTGATCAATGTACACAGTATTGCTGAATGGAACATCACGACGCCCCATTGCTTCATCTTTCGGATGATTCTGCAAACTCAACTGCTGAACTTCTCCTGCTTCAATATTGCTGATAACAACTTTTAGCGGTCGTAGGACGCACATTGCTCGCGGCGCAGTCTTATCCAAGTCTTCACGAATAGCATGTTCCAACATACTCATATCCACGACGGAATCGCTGCGGCTTACACCTACACTTTCGCAAAAGTTTCGAATAGCTACCGGCGTGTATCCTCGCCTCCGCATCCCAGCCAAGGTTGGCATTCGCGGATCATCCCAACCCGAGACAGTTCCAGTGTCTACCATCTCCTTGAGATTTCTTTTGCCCATCATTGTGTAATTCAATTTCAATTTGGCAAACTCAGTTTGCTCAGGCAACACGTAATCTGCTGAAGAATCTGCTAAATCACTCGCCGCCTTCAGCGACTCGAAATCCAAATTATTCAGTATCCAATCATAAAGTGGCCTATGATCCTCAAACTCTAAAGTACACAGTGAGTGGGTAATGCCTTCGATCGCATCAGAAATGCAATGGGTGTAGTCGTAAGTCGGATAAATACACCAGTCTGTTCCTGTTTGGTGATGCGCTATGTGACGAATGCGATACAACACAGGGTCGCGCATATTGATATTGGGCGAGGCCATATCGATTTTCGCGCGCAATGAATACTGCCCATCTGCAAACTCACCGGATTTCATTTTGGCAAACAAATCCAGGCTGTCATCGCGAGGTCGATCACGATCCGGACTATTCTTGCCCGGCTCGGTTAATGTGCCACGATACTCTCGCGCTTGATCAGGGCTTAGACTGCATACATAAGCCAAATCTTTATTAATTAACTGCACGGCAAAATCATATAGCGCATCAAAATAACTGGACGAGTAGCGCACTTCACCGTGCCACTGAAACCCTAGCCAATTGATGTTTTCCTTAATGGCATCGACGTACTCTTGACTCTCTTTGGCGGGATTTGTGTCGTCGAACCGCAAATTACATAAGCCAGAATTTTCCGCCGCAACCCCAAAATTTAGACAAATGGATTTCGCATGGCCGATGTGCAGATAGCCGTTCGGCTCCGGAGGGAACCGTGTATGCACCCGCCCACCATGTTTGCCACTATCCAAATCGCTGGCGATCATGTTGCGAATAAAGTTTGAGGGAGTTGCAGATGAGCCCTGCTCATTCGCAACTTTGTCAGAATCTGTCATATGGGGTTAATGGCCTAATGGATTTTCAGGTCGATTGTTCAAGATCACTACTTGCTTTAGTGCTGTAAGTTGCTGCGCAGAATTCTCAAGATGGCCTGGGAGGCCCGGGACTTTCTAGGCGATGGCAAAAGCCGTATTATAACGCGTCCTGCTATCAGCATTCACCACAAATTCTATCCCTGGACTATTTCATGATTGTTTTCCAAACCAACTATGGCGAAATCACTATCGAGCTGGATTTTGATCGAGCCCCTGTTTCAGCCGCTAATTTTTTACAATATGCGAAAGATGGGTTTTATAACGGCACTATTTTTCACCGGGTGATTGATAATTTCATGATTCAAGGCGGTGGCTTTGAGTCTGGTATGCAACAAAAGTCTAACGGCGACCCAATCGATAATGAAGCCAATAATGGCTTGTCGAACCTCACTGGCACACTAGCCATGGCCAGAACTCAAGATCCTCATTCTGCTACCTCCCAGTTCTTCATCAATGTGAACGACAACCTATTCCTAGACCACCGTGATCAAAGCAATCAAGGATGGGGATACGCCGTGTTTGGCCGGGTCACAAAAGGAATGGACGTAGTCAATAAGATCAAAACTTGCGAAACAACTTCTCGCGCCGGTCATCAAGATGTACCGGTTGATGATGTAATTATTGAAGCTACTGAAGTAAACGAAGCGGAATAGCGTTGAGTAAACCCGTACTCTTTATTTCTGACCTTCATCTCGAAGAATCACGTCCTGACATCACTGCATCGCTGCTGGCTTTTCTCAAGCAACATGCTGGCAATTGTGATTCTCTGTTTATTCTTGGCGATCTGTTTGAAGTATGGATCGGTGATGACGATTCCTCACCCCTAACCGAAGAAGTTGCTGCCGCATTGGCAGAGTTTAACCAGCAAGGCAGTGAAATTTTTCTCATGCATGGTAATCGCGACTTCCTGATGGGCGAGCAATTCGCTGCAAGTTGCGGGGCCACTCTAATTTCCGAACCCTATTTATTAGATCGCCCTTGGGGTACCGCCCTCCTCATCCATGGCGACAGTCTTTGTACTGATGATACTGGCTATATGGAGTTTCGATCCATGGTGCGCAATCCGGCCTGGCAGGAAGAATTCCTGGCCCAACCAATTGAGGCCAGACAAGCCTTTGCGCGCCAGGCGAGAGAAGAAAGCCAGCAAGCTACCGCTGAAAAGCAGTCGGAAATCATGGATGTGAATCAAACTGCAGTGCTAGAACTGCTTCACACAGCGCAACAAACCACCCTTATTCACGGCCATACCCATCGACCGGCAGTTCACGATTTTCCCTTAGATGAGGAGATATCAGGCTCTGATGTTGCTACGCGACTCGTGTTAGGTGACTGGGATAAAACTGGCTGGAGTGCTGCTTTTACCGAAGAAGGTCTGGAGCTCGACGAATTTCCACTCTCCCAGATGGATTAGTTCGTTAACCTGTCTGCGTATTATCGGGTTCTGGCAAATTGTAGTAGCGATCCAAGTGCGCTGCACACAGCGCCAATAATTCTTCTTCGATGAGATCGCTTAATTGCTGCAAACTAAGATGCTTAAATTCTGGCAGTGGATACGCGCCATACTGATTTAGATCATCAATATGCTCATGGTGTTTGCGCAATAAATTATGCAGCCAGCAATATGGTGATAAGGATTCATCATAGGGAATCCTGGCCTGCTCCAACCCCAGCTGAAGATTTGGTACTGAAAAAATTCTGAATTTGTTCTCCAGAATTTGCGTCACAAGTTTTTCGATTCGCTTAAGGACGGACTCTTTCGCTTCAGCGTCGTAACTATTCCAGTTAATCACTTCAAACGAATACCGTTTACAGCCACGACAAACGGCATCTCCCAGAGATGTCGTAGAACAAATGCCAATACACGGTGTCTTTACGCTCACGCTAATCAATCCTTTTGCATGAAATACTTTGCGAATGTTTGTTATCAAATGATTCGTTTGAAGAGGAAGAGACTTTAACAAGTTTCATTGGATTGTAAACTCTCTGAAACATGCACTGCGGCTTTGAGCATTTTGACCACTAAATGTAAGGTTTTTCAGCGGTAACCATCCGTTACAGCCCGTGCTCAATCTGGATTTTTCCCTGTATTTACAATAGAATACGCGCTCGTTTTGACCGGCTATCAAAGGCTCGCAGCCATTCGTGTTAGACCTACGAGTGCTCCAGGCTAGCCATTACCAGATAGCGCGTGTTCTTACTCCACTTGTTAGTGAATTCTGTGGACCGTCAGTGAAATCGAATAGAAATCGAATAACTGTCGCCTCACAGAAACGAGTTGTTTCGCTTATTGGTTCACTGACAACAAAGCGCAAAATTTGAGGAACAAAGAGTGTTAGACGCATACCGAAAACATGTGGCAGAGCGAGCCAGCGAAGGCGTGGTACCAAAACCATTATCTGCCGATCAAGTCGCTGATCTTGTTGAACTATTAAAAGCCCCTCCTGCCGGCGAAGAAGAATTTCTGCTAGAGCTAATTTCCGACCGAGTTCCTCCCGGTGTTGACGAAGCGGCCTATGTCAAAGCAGGTTTTCTATCAGCTGTAGCCAAGGGAGAGACCGAATCACCTCTCATCGACAAGGCACATGCAGTCAAGTTATTGGGAACTATGCTTGGCGGTTATAACATCGCCACTCTCGTTGAACTACTGGACGACCAAGAGTTAGGTGCTGAAGCTGCAAATCAGCTTTCTCACACGCTGCTAATGTTTGATGCATTTCATGACGTGGCAGAAAAAGCAGACAACGGCAACGCCAATGCAAAACAAGTCATGCAAAGTTGGGCTGACGGCGACTGGTTTACTGCGAAACCTGAGCTCCCCGAAAAGCTGACTGTCACCGTATATAAAGTACCCGGTGAAACCAATACCGATGACTTATCCCCTGCCCAAGATGCATGGTCGCGTCCTGATATCCCGCTACATGCTAAGGCTATGTACAAAAACCCACGGGAAGGCGTCACCAATGCAGAAGAACAAATAAAAGAGTTGGAAGCCAAAGGCCATCCAGTAGCCCTGGTAGGTGATGTAATGGGAACTGGCTCTTCTCGTAAATCAGCGACCAACTCGGTGCTGTGGTATATCGGTGACGATATACCTCATATCCCTAACAAACGCGCCGGCGGTGTATGCATCGGTGGCAAGATTGCGCCAATTTTCTTCAACACAATGGAAGATGCAGGTGCCCTGCCATTTGAGTGCGATGTCGACGATCTCAGCACTGGCGATGTCATCGATATTGATGTCTATGCGGGAAAAATTACACGCCATGATACCGACGATGTGGTTTCAGAGTTCGAGCTCAAAACTGATGTTTTACTTGATGAAGTAAGAGCTGGTGGTCGAATCCCATTGATTATCGGTCGCGGCCTAACCCAGCGTGCGCGCGAGCACCTGGGACTGGAAGCTTCTTCGCTATTCCGTTCCCCTGTGACAGGCGAAGAATCCAGCAAGGGTTACACGCTGGCCCAAAAGATGGTGGGTAAAGCTTGTGGCGTAGCTGGAGTGCGCCCAGGGAGTTATTGCGAACCAAAAATGACAACCGTAGGAAGTCAGGACACGACAGGCCCAATGACGCGAGACGAACTGAAAGATTTGGCTTGCTTGGGCTTCTCAGCTGATTTGGTAATGCAGTCTTTTTGCCATACCGCTGCTTACCCCAAGCCCGTTGATATCGAAACTCAACATACTCTACCTGATTTCATTCAAACGCGAGGCGGAATTTCACTTCGCCCCGGAGATGGCATTATTCACTCTTGGCTAAACCGCATGCTGCTTCCTGATACTGTTGGCACCGGTGGTGACTCCCATACCCGCTTTCCAATCGGTATCTCGTTTCCAGCGGGCTCAGGTCTCGTTGCATTCGCAGCTGCTACCGGCGTTATGCCACTGGATATGCCAGAGTCAGTATTAGTCCGATTCACTGGCGAGATGCAGCCCGGCATTACTTTGCGTGATTTAGTGAATGCCATTCCTTATGCCGCGATTCAATCAGGCGACCTCACCGTTGAAAAGAAAGGAAAGAAGAATATTTTTTCTGGTCGCATCCTGGAAATTGAAGGCCTGCCCGATCTGAAAGTAGAACAAGCCTTTGAAATATCCGATGCATCAGCGGAGCGTTCTGCTGGAGGCTGCACGATTCGCCTGGGCAAAGAGCCGATCATCGAATACTTCAAATCCAACATCACTTTGTTGCGCTGGATGATTGACAATGGTTACCAAGATGCTCGCACCTTGGAACGCCGGGCTCGCGCCATGGAAGCTTGGCTGGAAAACCCTGAGTTAATGGAACCCGATCCCGACGCTGAGTACTTTAAAGTCATTGAGATTGATCTCAATGAAATCAAAGAACCATTGTTGGCCTGCCCTAACGATCCGGATGATGTTCGACCTCTGTCAGAAGTCCAAGGCACAAAGATTGACGAAGTATTTATTGGATCATGCATGACCAACATTGGGCATTTTCGGGCCGCTAGTGAAGTGCTCAAACAAGTAGATGGTGGTCTACCAACAAAACTGTGGATCGCGCCACCTACTAAGATGGACGAGCACCAGCTTACTGAAGAAGGCATTTACAATGTGTTTGGTGTGTCAGGAGCTCGAACAGAGATGCCTGGCTGCTCACTATGCATGGGCAACCAAGCTCGAGTAGCTCCCAACTCTACAGTGGTGTCTACTTCGACTCGTAACTTTCCTAATCGTTTAGGGCAAGGTGCTGATGTATTTCTTGCTTCATCTGAATTGGCCGCCGTAAGCGCCGCACTGGGCAAGATTCCGACCATGGACGAATATTTGCAATACATGGATAACATCAACACCATGGCTGACAACATCTATCGCTATTTGAATTTCAACGAGATTGAATCATTCATGGAAGCGGCGGAACGTGCTCAGCAAATTCCGCTCACAAATGTGCAGGACGTAGCTTAGGGCTACTAAGAACATTATGAGGAGGAATTAGGGCCACTAATTCCTCCTCTGTGCACAATCTACACTGTACTCTTCTCTACTACCTCAAAAGTATCCTTCGATAATTCCGGCGTAGATTTAATACGTTGAAGTTGGACTTGCATGAGCGCTTGACGCCCACTATCAAACTTTTTCCAGCGCGTGAGCGGTGTTAATAATCGCGCCGCTATTTGCGGATTGAGTTTGTCCAGGGCGATAACTTGGTCCGCCAGGAATTCATAACCCGACCCATCTGCATTGTGGAAGTTCACATGATTCTGTCCACAAAATACTCCAATCAGTGACCGTACTTTATTTGGGTTCTTAATCGAAAACGCCTCATGCTGCATGAGGGTATTCACTTGCGATAGCGCACTGGGTTGCGGATTACTCGCTTGCACCGCAAACCATTGATCCACTACCAATGCTTCGTGTTGCCACTGCTCGAAGAAACTGCTCAAGGCTGCCTTTCCCATCTCCTTTCCTTCAGCAGACGCGGAATGAGCGAGTATGCGCAATGCACTAAATTGATCTGTCATGTTTTCCGCGTTATCGAATTGATCTTTAGCAGCTGTTAACCACTTGGAGTTCTGTGTGCGAGACAAAAACCCCAAAGCACAATTCTTTAGTGCGCGTTGCGCAATCGCATCTGCATCAACTCGGAATTCAGTTGAACCCTCATCGGAGAGATTCGCAGAATAGACCTGAGCAAATTTCTCTTCCAAGGAGATAGCTATTTGGTTAGCCACGAACTCCCTCACTTCGTGAATACCTTCAACATCGGCAACTTCTGCTTGTTCAATCATTGAGCTTTCAGCTGGCAAGCTAAGCAAATGCGCTAACATGGCTTTATCAGCTTCACGCTCTTGAATCGCGCTGTCTAACACACCGCCATAAGCATTGAGTAATAGCTCGCCTAATTGCAGGGTTTCACCGCTATTTCTTGCCGCCATTAGGCGTTTCATGGCATTAGTCGAGAGTTGTTGACTCGCGTTCCATCGATTAAAGCCATCGGTGTCATGCACCATAAGGAATACTAATTCTTCATCGGAGTAGTCAAAGTTCAAACGAACTGGCGCGCTGAAACTTCGAAGTAATGAGGGAATAGGTTTCTCTGAGACATTTTGAAACACAAAATCCTGCTCAGATTCAGACAAGGCCAACACTCTATCAGTAGGAGCCGAAGCTTCGGATTCGCCTGCCAATTGCAGCGGCAGCTCCTCGCCATTTCGCCCTAACAACCCCACCCTTAAGGGAATATAAAAGGACTCCTTTTTAGGCTGGCCTGGAGATGGTGGACAATGTTGCTTTACCGATAAGGTGTAACACCGAGTGTCTGAATCATATGTTCCGCTGATATCGAGTACTGGTGTCCCAGCTTGACTGTACCAGCGTCTGAATTGACTTAGATCTGTGCCACTGGCCTCCTCCATTGCAAGTACGAAATCTTCAGTGGTAACTGCTTGTCCGTCGTATCGCTCGAAGTACAAATCCGTGCCTTGACGAAACTTTTCCGGGCCAAGCAAAAGACTGATCATTCGAACAACTTCAGCCCCTTTCTCATAAATAGTTACGGTATAGAAATTAGAAATTTCCATATAGGAATCGGGCCGCACTGAATGCGCCATAGGACCTGCATCTTCTGCGAATTGTACGGTCTTCAAGAACGCGACATCTTCAACCCGCTTTACCGTGCGAGAGCCCATATCTGCAGAAAATTCTGAATCACGAAAAACGGTGAATCCTTCTTTAAGACTTAGTTGAAACCAGTCACGACAGGTCACTCGATTGCCAGACCAGTTGTGGAAGTATTCATGAGCTACTACCGCCTCAACACGCTGGAATGCAACATCGGTAGTAGTTTTCGGATTTGCCAAAACGCAGGATGTATTGAAAATATTGAGGCCTTTGTTTTCCATGGCTCCCATATTGAAATCATCAACTGCAACGATCATAAAGATGTCGAGGTCATATTCACGACCATACACCTCTTCGTCCCAGCGCATAGCATTCTTGAGTGAAAGCATGGCGTGGTCGATCTTGTCCAAATCCTTTTCTTCTACAAAGATTTGCAGTGAAATCTCTCGACCGCTACAGGTTACGAACGTATCGTCCATGCTCTTCAAGTCGCCAGCCACTAAGGCAAACAAATAACTGGGTTTCTTGAATGGATCTTCCCAAGTTACCCAATGCCTAGATTCATCATCACTCACTGAACCTTCCGCAACTTTATTACCGTTTGACAGCAGAACCGGGTACTTTGCGCGATCCGCAGAAATCGTAGTGGAAAATGTGGACATCACATCAGGTCGATCGAGGTAATAGGTAATGCGGCGAAACCCTTCCGCCTCACATTGAGTGCAGAACATTTTCTTCGACTTATACAAGCCTTCGAGCGCCGTATTGTTTTGTGGTTCGATACGAGTGGTACAACGAAGCTCAAACTGATCAGCATCCCTACCCAGCAATTCTGACAGGGTCGGAATGGTTAATGACTCGTCATCTATCAGGTACTGTTTCGAATTAAGTATCTGACCGTCTAACTGCAACTCCTCCAACACCAAATGCGACCCGTGCAAAATCAAGGTATCTGACGCTACAGCGCTAGCCTGTGAATTTCTTCTGAATTGAAGAATGCTTTTTACAATTGCGAAGTCTTCATGCAAGTCGAAGCTCAATGCTGTCGACTCAATGAGGTACGATGGAGGAAGGTAATCTTTTAGATAAGTTGTACGTGCTTGCGAATTCTTCAATCTGACTCTCTTACTTCTTAGTGACTTAATTCAACTTCATAACCTGAGTATCGACGCAAGTTAATTACGCCCTGCTCAAAGATCAGGTACTGTCCTTTAATTCCCATGAGTTTGTCTTCGATCACAGGCTCTTTATCAAAATTAAACGATGAGATTTTCTCTGGATATTTTTTAACCGGATAGGTCAAAGTTACGGGAGGAACACCATTGATCTGGCTAATGGCAAAGAAGCCCAACTGGTCTTCTAATTCAGACATATCCTTCTGACATTCCCCGATCAATCTATCTCTTTCTGCTTCCATATCTAGCGGTTCTGCATCACCTTTTAACATGTCTCGCCAATTGGTTTTGTCTGCGACATGTTGTTTAAACATTACCTCTAAAGTGCCTGATTGAAGGCGACTCCGCACCCGTATGATAGCTAGCGCTTGTGTAGCCCCTTGATCAATCCATCGCGTAGGAACTTGAGTGGCCCGCGTAATCCCCACTTTCAGCCCAGAGCTGTTGGCCAAATAGACAATGTGGTCTTGCATGCAGTACTTCTCGCCCCAGGCAGGTTCCCGACAGGTGCCTTGAGCAAAATGGCATTTTTCCGGATGAATAATGCATGAATCGCATTGAGCTAGTTTTTGAAAACACGGATAGCAATAGCCTTGGTTAAAGCTTTTATTGGTTTTGCGGTTACAGTTTACGCAATAAATGACACCGCTGTACTCGAGCTTTATGGCTTTACCCAACAGCTTATTCAGCGGAATACGCTCCTCGCCGAGGCGCATTTGATAAGCAACAGGCTCTTCCAGGCGACTTGCCATCTTGCGTACTATGCCCTTCGCAACGGCTTTCATTAATGCGCCCCTCCAAGATCGGTTTTTAATGTCACCGGTCTAGCCTCTTCTTCTTGTTGTTGACAACTTGAGTTTAGTGGCGCCCCCGTGCGTTGTTCCTCCGGCAACCATTTAGCCTCATAGAGAATTACCAATTGAAGCGCGGACTCCAGTTGTTCAGATGTCAGCATGCTGCCATCGGCCCACTTTCTAAGTTCTACGGCCTGCTTCAATTTGCTGAATATTTCGGGTGTCAGGTTTTCAATCAGCTCATTCACAGATTCAGGCTGATTGATCAATGCTGCAGGTATATCTTGTATGTCCATTAACTATCTCATTTACTAACTGATGCGGTTCGCTTCTAGTCGCTGGGGAATCTATTGTACCCAATCACTTGCCTGCCAAGAACAAAGCGATATATCAGCACGACAATTGCTCCTACCAGCAAGCCTGCTAACAATCCTGCCGCATGAGCTGCAGAAGCTATCCAAGACGAAGCAAATACTTCCATAAGCACCAGGGCGATGACAAAGAATACAAACATACTGTTGTTGATGAGCAGATGACTTCGAGGCATGAAAAAGTGAATGACCCAGGTATACCCCACTAGCCCATAAACGACCCCTGACATGCCACCAAAGTTGTTAAATTCCTGCACTAGATACTGAGCTGTATTGCTGACGAAAGCCGTTGCGATTACCAATACTAAAAACATCCATGGTGACTGCAATGACTCCAATTGTTTACCGAAATACCATAGCCACAGCATATTGAAAACAATGTGCAGCTCACCAAAATGCAAAAACATTGGAGTCAATGTGTTCAACAGGACTGCGGGTGAGTTAATTGCGCCAATCAGCGCCAATAAATCGGTAGTAGGGAGAAGTGGATAAAAAAGACTTCGAACAGCGTTAGTATCACTTCCCAGCTGAGAGATGAACGCAACCGTTGCTGAAATTACTATCAATATCCAGGTTATAGGGCTGCGGTACAATCCATGCCATGCCCTATTCACCAAATCACCGACAGGCGGCACGCTTGCCGAATTAATGAGAGGAGAATCGGTTGTTGTTTGTGGCTGCTCTGATTCCAGCCATTGAATAAGAACCTGCTGTAAAAGTTCTGCTTCGCGTTCTGATTGAACCCAGATTACTTGCTGACCTGACTCTTCGATTATTCGATGAACCAATCCCATCCGGTGAAGTTGATCGCTAAAGCCCTTTAAGTTGACATTGATATCTAAGCTAGCCGCCTTAATCATCCGACCTTACCAATCGACTTCCCCATCCTAACTTGCTGCGGCATGCTTGATAATAATCATGGTTTGGTGGGTGTATAAGCTGCAGAGGTACGGATTTTTTCTTTACGATGATTTCATCCCCAATATTTACCGTATGCTTAACCTCACCATCGCAACTGAGCTGAGGCTCCAATGAATCTTTAGCTGCAACCACTAACCGAATTTCACTGTCACCGTCGACAACGATTGGACGACTACCAAGGGAATGGGGATACATTGGCACTAATACCACTGCGTTAAGGTCCGGATGCATTATTGGGCCACCTGCAGAAAGTGAATAAGCGGTCGAGCCAGTTGGTGTTGCGACAATCATGCCATCGGATTCTTGGCTGTACACAAATCGCCCATCGACATATAGCTCGAACTCAATCATCTGGGCTGCTTTCCCCGGATGGAGTACCACGTCATTAAGCGCTGAGCCCAAAGGCCTTAACTCGCTATCTTTTTTAAGAAAGGCATCCAATAGAAATCGTTTCTCAACCGAGTAGTTTCCATCAAGAACTTGTGCGATTTGTTCCTCAATTTCATCTGGCAGAACGTCAGTTAAGAACCCTAGCTTACCCCGGTTAACTCCAATCACAGGAATATCTTCTGAAACGATGAATTTCGCCATGCTCAAAATACTTCCATCACCTCCAACCACTATGACTAAATCGCAATGGGCAGATATATCAGTTCGTGGATAAATTTTGGCACTATGATCTGGAATTAGCTCGGCAGTCACTTCATCTATTACAACTGAGTGCGAGCGATCCTGCAGAAATTGAATCAAACGACCAACTGATTCCACAACACCTTCGTGATCCGGACGACCAACTATCGCAATGTTCGAAAATTCACTCATAGCGTAACGACAATAATTAGAAGCATAGCCAATTCAAAACGGAGTAAAAGTATAGCACGAGGCTTAGAATAGCCAGGTACCGCATTACAACACTGTGGTCGATTCTGGTCGGGTAATTCGAGTAGAATCGGCGCTCTGACTTGATTGGAGTTTATTGAGATACCCTTTCAGGCGGGCAGCGCAGAATACTCAGGAAATCGTTGCAGGACTTTAGTCTATGGATATCAACAATCTTGGCCCGGATACCCGCGTAGCAGTACTTGGACTCGGTTACGTAGGTCTCCCCCTTGCCCATGCCATCGCGGAATTCTACGACACTATTGGTTTTGACATTGACGATGGAAGAGTGGAAGAAATCAATCAGGGGGTAGATCGGAATCTTGCATTGACATCGGAAGACTTGAAATCTAACCGGCGCATTAAATATTCGCACGAAGCCACCGACTTGGCTGATGCCCAAATCTACATAATCACCGCCCCAACCCCAGTTAACGATCAGAACCAACCTGATCTAAGTCCGGTGCTTAATGCCACCGAATTAGTAGCAGAACATCTTCAGAAGAACTGTATCGTAATCTTTGAATCAACTGTCTATCCTGGGGCGACAGAAGAAGAATGCGTACCGGTTTTGGAAAAGCATTCTGGACTAAAATTTAACCAGGACTTTTTGGTTGGCTATAGCCCCGAGCGAGTGAATCCAGGAGAGAATGCTCGGTCTATAATAAATGTAGTAAAAGTAACATCAGGTTCAACGCCAAATGCAGCTGACGTAGTGGACAAATTCTATAACTCATTTATCGAAGCAGGAACACATAAAACCAGCAGCATTAAAGTAGCTGAAGCCGCAAAAGTTATTGAAAACACGCAACGTGATCTAAACATAGCCTTAGTTAACGAACTCGCATTATTATTCGAAAAGTTAGAGATAAACACTCACGAAGTACTTGATGCAGCAGGCAGTAAATGGAACTTCTTAAAATTTTCTCCTGGCTTAGTAGGTGGCCACTGCATTGGTGTTGATCCCTACTATCTCACCTATAAAGCACAACAAGTTGGCTATCATCCCGATGTCATTTTAGCTGGCCGCCGCATCAATGACTCAATGGGCCAACACGTAGCTGAACGCGTGATTCGTCTTATGCTGTCCAAACGAATTCATGTGATTGATTCTCGGATTCTAGTCTTAGGCTATGCGTTCAAAGAGAACTGCCCAGACTCTCGAAATACCCGCGTAGCAGACATCGTCACAACCTTACAGTCGTATCACACAAATGTAGATGTTTATGATCCTTGGGTTGATCAACAAGATTCTGAATTTTTAGTGAAAGAGCTGGAAGATGGATGTTATGACGCAATCATATTGGCGGTAGCACACAACGTTTTCAAAGAGATGGGGATAGAAAAAATTAAGGCCTTAGGAAAAAGCAATACTGTTGTATTCGATGTCAAAAACATTTTCGATGATAGCGAAGTAGATGGCGTTCTTTAATTGGATTGAACGATATTTAACACCAGAGGTGAGTCGGTATAGATAAAATCATCAGCGCCAACCGTTCGATAGCCCACATAAACCACTAAATCCAGACCAATAAGCTCCCGACTAAACCTGAATCCGTTTAGCAGCGCCAGTCGTTCTTCGCCATTCAAAGCCCTTACATTGTCAATTGGGATCAAGCTATCGATCTCACCGTCCCATTCCACCAAGTCGCCATGCTGGTTTAACTGGTAAAAACGCTCCACTCCCTCCTGTCCTACCAATACATGCAAGGAGCCTTCACTACCAACATGCCGATCATCAACTTTGATCACAGCAGATAAATCAACTCTGTCCTCAGGAGTAAACTGTGAGGCGAAACTTAAGCCGGAGTCTCTGCTGGCAGCTATAGAAATCACAGCATTAGTGTCACCATTCACAGCGCTTACCGATGTAGACGGCAAATTCGGAACGACCGTAGGCTGATAGTTTGCAATTTGGTGCCTCACTAAATTCAGTGCGGTTACCGCATCAGCACCAAATTCCTGCCCAGCTGGAACGCCACATGAAAAACCAAGACATTCCGAGCCCGGATCAGAAAAGCGCGCAACTCTAGCAGCATTGTTAAAGGCACTGGGAGAAGCCATTACCGTGACAAACTGTGAGTCAACTCCATAGCCGGTTGCAAAATTAAATGTACCGCCGAATCCATCTTCAATATGAGAATGAGAAAGCCCCATGTTATGTCCAAGCTCATGAGCCACAGCAATATCCAAAGGGCAATCAATAGCCACCGTAGAAACTGCATACTGCTCCTCTATTGAGACATTGAAATATCCATTAGTTTGAAACCCGCCAATTGGTGCCAAACCACAGCGACCGGCATCACTCTCTAACGGTCTAAATAAAATGACCAAATCGGCGCCATACACATTTCTTAACGTTTCGATGTCGGAAAAAGCTGGATCACTGCGATTGATTAATTGATCAAGTGCAACATCCATATCCTCGCTATCACTGTAATCTACCCATTGATGATGGACCGGACGCAAAGAAACCCCTACTCCGCTGTCCCTATAGATTTGGTTCGCGACTGAAATTAGTTGATTGATTCTTGTCTGCACTCCCAACGGATAGAGATTTTCAGCTCCGCTCGAATATAGCGCCAGCACATCGATTTCTGATACTGAATAATCAACTGAAGCAGGATCATTTGGATCAGTTCCTAATATCACTTCATTAAAATTGCTTATGCCATCGAAATCGCTATCCAATTGCACGTCTTCTACGACGTTAATAGCAGTGTCATTTCTTAGTGAGCCCACTACTATTGTGCTAGCAATAGGCGCAAAGGAATCTGCACTAGACTGAACAGTAACACTCAGCACTTTCTCTTCACCTGGTTGAAAGCTTCCCAACTCACAGCGCAGAATTTTTTGCAAAGAAGCAGAGAGCGCCTCAACACAACTCGGGTCCGCAGTGACTAATTCGCTATCCTCTAACAAAAAATAGATCTCTAACGAAAGGTCAGTATGAGCTTCAGAACTTGTATTAATAAGCGTGATAGCAGCCGACGTCTGTGAGCCAACAATCACCGGTGAAGGAGTAAAAACCTGAGTGACACTAAAATTGTCTGCTGTGATGCCTTCGTTGGTTGCCGCTATTGAAGATTCAGAAATGAAAGGCTGTTGCAGAAGCAGCGGCATAGTCGGCGAATTCTGAGTTTTTGTCGAATCAGTTCGTAACACAGGCACGGATTGATCAGGAATGATGAAGTCATTTTGCGGTGCGTTCGAATCGTGGTTAAGAGGCAATGGCTTAAACACCCAGCCAAGAAAGCCGTTGTTCTCCGCCGCGGCGGCGATTTGCCAAAGCACGTCCCTAGCCGCTATATAACCAAAAAGACTTGCCTCTCCTATCGTTAAACTGAAACTCAGATCGGCGTGCGCGCCTCTTCCACGGGCACTCAAACCAATATCGCCATTTACATACCGAACAATTGCATCAATGACAACATCTGCTAGCTCATTTTCACTGATCTGCACCTTAAAGAGATCGCCAACACGTCCATGCTCCAGTGCAGCAGGGAAAATGCGCACCGCTTCGCTAGTTTGAGCATGGTTAGGTCGAGTTAGTTGGCTACTCACCTCCGATGAGAATTCAATTAGCAGCTCTTGTGCTGTAACCGCATTCGGCAAACACACCATGACACCCAGCAAGTAGCCGAGGGTGAGTGGTCGTCGGGAGAGTTGTTGCAGCAAAATGTCCATGATTGGCAGCGGGTAGGAACGCGATGCATCTTGGCATCACTAGACAGGTAAAGTGTAGGGCGTGTGAATTAAGAAAGCCATTTCATAGTTTTCGGCACTCCAATCAATGGTAAGAATGCCTTGTATCTCATTGTTTTTGATATCTTTATTGGAATTGCTAAAAACTCTCAAATAAGCCCGCCACTATGGATGGCGATTATTTCAGAGCCTGGCTCGATCCTGCCTGTTTGAATTTCGTGGTACAGGCCAAAGGCTAACTTTCCTGTATACACAGGTTCTACCGGGATGCCGATTTGGGCGTCAAAACAAGCCAAGAATTCACTTAATTCTACTGAGGACTTGGCATATCCACCGCAGTGGTAACCTTCCGCAATCTGCCAGGACACTGTGTTTTCAGACTTAAAGTGCTCCAACCAGTGCGCTATTTCGCCAGCGAGATAGTTTTTAGCCTTGAGCACACTGACCCCAAGCACATTCGGAATAGTCGAACTAACATCTTGCTGCTCTATACCCAAAATGACGCCACTCAACATGCCACCTGTACCACACGCTCCTGCCACTACCTTTGGAGATAGAGTATCTGACCATTGAAAAAACTGCGGTATTTCCATGCAACCTTCAACAGCCAGTTTGTTGGTGCCGCCCTCGGGTAGAAGGTAGAACTGGCCTATTTGCCGACGTAATGAATCTAAGAACGTAGGATCGGTTTTTTCCCGATATTGCGCCCGCGAGATTGGAATGAGGGTCATCCCCAGCTCTTTTAAACGTTTAACAACTGGCGTGGGAGGATCCATCTGCTCTCCTCGAATGACACCATATGTCTTGAACCCGCTGTGATACCCGGAGGCCGCTAAAGCCAGCAAATGATTAGACCAAGCACCCCCAAAACTCAGCACCTGCTCCGCACTTTCGTCACTGATTTGCTGCAGATTAAGTTTTAGCTTGAACCACTTGTTGCCATTGATCTCTGGGTGGATTCGATCAAGTCTGAGGACAGATAAAGAAATATCTCGCTCATCCAGCAAGGAATGCTGAATAACTTGCAAGTTGGGAGCGCTAATGGTGAACGGTAACTTGCCCGGCATAGGCAATGACTACAAAGGAACAATGGCGGACCGGACGGGACTCGAACCCGCGACCTCCGGCGTGACAGGCCGGCATTCTAACCAGCTGAACTACCGGTCCGCGACAAGTGCCTTCAATTCATACCTGAGGCACTGATTGGTGGGTGGTGCAGGGATCGAACCTGCGACCCTCGCCTTGTAAGGGCGATGCTCTCCCAGCTGAGCTAACCACCCGTCACAGGAGACAGCGCATTTTACCGACTTAAGACCTTATGTCAATGAGATAAAAGCCAGTAATCACGGGAACTTTAGCCGATTTGCGGCTGCCAAAATCTATAGCTGAAGAGGACCAGGTTAGGCCCGAACTTACTTACTGGTATGAGTAAACGCCCCATCCCAATCTTCTGGCAATGGTGTATCTCTTAAGGTCTCAATACGCTCCAAATACACTTGATACAACAAGCATTCTGGCTCGTTCTCTAATAGGCTTTTTAATCGGGATTCCGCCTCATCCCACTGTTGATTGTGATAGTAATCCAATGCCTCGTGGTAATTCGCCACTCTGGCTTTCAATTGCTCTCCAGCGGATGCTTCATAGCAAATAGGCTCATAACACTCGATAGCTTCGTGTTTACCCTTCACTTTTACCTTGTCGATCAATCGCAATAAGAACCCATCTAACTGCTTTGCAGTCTCCTGCCCCACTAACAAGCGAATCCCATAGAACTTGGTTAATCCCTCTAAACGAGATCCCAGATTCACGGCATCACCCAAAACGGTGTAGCTTCTTCTATAGGTGGATCCCATATCCCCTACATTCATGAGGCCAGTATTGACGCCACAGCCGATCTTCACTTCTGGATAACCTCGAGCTTCGAACTCGGGAGCTAACTCTTCAACTTTTTCCAGCATTTCCAATGACGCCTTTACAGCATTGTTGCAATGCTGTTCGTCATCCAACGGCGCTCCCCAGAACGCCATCACCATGTCGCCTACATACTTATCGATGGTGCCATTGTGTTTGAAAATAATTTCAGTGATCGGGGTAAAGAAGTCGTTGAGCAGGGTTTTTAATTCACCAGCGCTCAATGCTTCAGAGATCGTGGTAAAACTTCTGATGTCGCAGAAAAACACCGTTAACTCTTTACTCTCCCCCTCGAATGTATAGTTATCCGGATCGTCCAACATGGAGTCGATATGAGCCGGTGGCACATATTGATCAAACATACCCTTAATGGTTTTCCGCGTTTGGCTTTCAGCGAGGAATCCGTAGATCATGTTAACTGTTGTGACCAACACGATTACTAACAATAACAAGACAAGCGAGAAGTCCATTTTGTAGTCAGCCCAAAGCTGAAAATTCAGCCATACACTACCTGCAAATAGAGTTATCGCTGAACCTGCCATCACCGCAGCGTTCATAAAAGGAAATGCGATAGACATCACCAGACCCACCGTCAAAATAACAACGAATAAGGCTCCCGCCTCCCAATCAGGTTTGTAAGGGAACATGACTTCATTGGAACTTTGGAAATTGGCGAATAGACTCTCAGTATCCTCTTGTTCTGCGGAAACTTGCGCGACGGGAACAGATTCTAATAGTGCGTGCAACATATTGGCGTGCACCTCAACCCCGGGATACACCCCATCCAAAGGAGTCGGTCTAATATCTTGCACTCCCGGCGCACTGCTCCCAATCAATACCAGGCTGTTGGTGAATACTCCGTCTTCAACTCTATCGTTGAGCACATCAGTGGCAGACACATATTCAAAATAGTCACCGCTTCTGCGCGAGCTAGGTCCCATATAAGGCACAAGAACTGAAGCAGATCGATCCGTTGGAATAACGAATGCACCGGCCCCCTCTCCAATTCGAACTGCTGTAACAACTTCAGTACTGCCGTAAAGCTCGGTAATCAATTCATAGCTTTCTGCAAAGTTATAAACCCGCATCATTTCCAGGGACAATGTTGGATACAGTCCATAGCCGTAGCGCAATACGAGCGGCACTCTGCGAACAACGCCATCAGCATCCGGTAGCTGATTCATGTTTCCATTGCCCATCGCTGCTTCTTGCAGGAGTGGAATATTGCCGGTGTATCCCGACATGTCGCGCAATGACAATTGCTCAGCGATTTCTGTTTGCACATCAAATATAGAAGGCGGCAAGTCGTTATAGCCAACGTCTTCCAGAATATTAAAGTTGATGGCCAGAACAACATCGATGCCACTCTGCATAACATTGGCAAAGTATTGGTCTGAATCGATTAATGGTTCAATTTCCTGCAAAGTAGTATTGAACATTGGATCCAGCGTACTGAGATCCACCGGTTCCAATAGATCTCGCACACTACGGTCAGGCTCAGGAAAAGTGACGTCGAAACCAACGACCAATGTGCCATAGTCACGCAGCTTCTCAACTAAGCGACCAACTTTTATTCGGTTCCAAGGGAACTGTCCCTCTGCTTGCAAGCTACGCTCGTCAAGATCAACGATTACGATGCGATGCTCTTGATTACGCACCGGGCGCGGCATTATCTCCAGTCGCTGGTCGTAGATCACCAGCTCAAGTCGATCTATAAAGTCGCGAGCAAATGGCGGTGCATAGGAAAGCAGGTAAAGCGCAAACACCGTTGCGAAAATACCCAGATAAGTCGGTAGTCGCTTGCCTTCGGACAAGAAGCGTTGAAGTGGTTTTAGGCGTGTCTGCAGCGACATGCGTGAGCTCTTATTAGTCAGTCGTGCGTTTGTCTTATAATTTCAAGGCATTATATGCTGATTGCCGCTGTACTTGAAACGCGGGCGGCTGTACTATTGGCCGCCTTTTCACCTGGCCCCAGACCAATGGATATATTCAAAGAATTTACATTTGAAGCAGCGCACCACTTGCCTAATGTGCCAGCAGATCACAAATGTGCTCGATTGCATGGGCATTCATTCGCCGTGAGAATCGTGGTGTCTGGCCAAGTTGAGGACAACAGTGGCTGGGTGATGGACTTCGCAGACATTAGCGCTGCCTTTAAACCCATACGCAAACAGCTCGACCATTATTACTTGAATGAAATTGAAGGCCTTGAAAATCCAACCAGTGAAAATATTGCGAAATGGATATGGCAGCGACTAAAGCCTGGGCTCCCTCAGTTAAGCGCAATAGAAGTGAGAGAAACCTGCACCAGCGGTTGCGTGTATTCTGGTGACTAACAGGCTTTCTATGTCATGTCTTTCCATGACATGGGATCACTACCTTCATCGGCAAACAGTTTAGGATCAAGCGCTTTTTTCTGTTCAAGCAGTAATTTGCTCACCATAAACTCTTTTGGCCGCTTTACACAGTCGGTAGCCAACAAATTTCCCGACCTTAAATAGAACACAGCAAAACCTTCGTCTGCATTCTGTGGATCACCTCGTACAATAACTTCATCATAGCCATCATTTAGGCCCGCCATCTGCAATTTCACATCGTACTGGTCAGACCAAAACCAGGGCACAGCGTCATATATAAGTTCTTTCCCGCAGATATTTGCAGCTGCGACCCGCGCTTGATCATTTGCATTCTGCACAGATTCTAGACGAAGCTCTCGTTTATACAGTGCGCTGGGGTGCTGAGTACAATCTCCTGCGGCATAGATGTTTGGATCACTGGTTTGCGCATGCTCATTTACAACAATTCCGTTGCTAACAGTTAGTCCTGCAGCTTCTGCAATCTCGACGTTAGGATCTACACCTACTCCAACCAAGACGAAATCAGTCTGCAACTTTTCATCTTCATTACAGCCAACCATAACTGGCGCGCCAGGTTCGCTTCCCGCTTCAATTGAAACTACTTTGGTTGAGGTTTTGATAGTGACGTCGTGCATCATATGCAGCGAAGTCATAAAGTCAGACATGACCTCACCGGTTACCCGCGACAATATTCGATCTGCCATCTCAAGCACGGTTACCTGCAGTCCCAAACCACGCAAAACGGCCGCAGCTTCCAATCCGATGTATCCACCTCCGATAATTACAACAGATTTTGCATTTCCCACTTGCTGCTTAATAAGAGATACATCTGCTGCAGTTCTTAGGTAATGCACCTGACTAAGGCCTTGCCCTAATGGTAACTTGCGAACTGAAGCACCGGTACAGAGCGCCAGCTTGTCATAAGAAAGAGACTCTCCACTCTGCAGACTGATCTTCTGGGCACTGGAATCTATTTGCAGAGCAGTTCTTCCCAGCAACAACTGAATATCGTTGTCTTGATAAATCTTTTCGGGTCTAAGACGCATAGCGTCGAGGTCTTTCCCACCAGAAAGATGCTCTTTACTAAGCGGCGGTCGATGATAAGGCAATTCGTTTTCGGCGCCGACTAACGAAATCTGACCACTCCAACCTTCCTTCCGTAAAGCTAAGGCTAGGGACACTCCGGCGTGACTTGCACCAACGATTACACAGTTTCCAGCGGACATCTTTACTCCAATTCTCTAAACCAACTAATCAAGATTTACCTGTTCCGGAAGCTGCCAATCAATCGGTGTTAGCCCCTGTTTAAGCAGATAGTCATTAGCCTGGGAAAAATGATGATTTCCAAAGAACCCTCGACTGGCAGATAACGGGGATGGATGTGGTGATTGCAGCACCAGATTTTTCTCTCTGTCGATGAAGGCACCTTTCTTTTGTGCGTAGCTGCCCCACAATATGTAGACCAATCCTTGCCGTTGAGAGTTCAATTGAGCGATCACGCTATCAGTGAAACGTTCCCATCCTTTTCCCTGATGGGATGCTGCCATCCCCGCTTCAACCGTGAGTACCGAATTCAATAACAACACTCCCTGTCGCGCCCAGTGAATGAGACAGCCATGTTGTGGAGGTACGAAACCCACATCGGCTTGTAGTTCCTTATATATATTGAGAAGAGATGGTGGTATGGCTATGCCAGGCTTTACTGAAAAGCATAAACCGTGAGCCTGGCCTGGTCCGTGATATGGGTCTTGTCCCAGAATGACTACTTTAGTCTCGGAAAACGCAGTGGAATTTAAGGCATTGAAGATATCCATTCCAGCTGGATAGATGCGCTTTTTCTCAGCCTTTTGCTGCAACAAAAATTGCCGCAGCTGCTGCATGTAATCACTGGCAAATTCTTCCGCTAGCGCCGCGCGCCATCCTTCTTCTAATTTAACTTCGCGTTCAGTCGTTGAATTACTGGCTGTCATGCTGTGGGCGCATATGAGGAAACAAAAGAACGTCCTTGATAGATGGCGCATCAGTAAACAACATGATTAAGCGATCTATACCGATTCCTTCTCCAGCGGTAGGTGGAAGCCCGTATTCTAATGCCGTGACATAGTCTGCATCGAAGTGCATCGCCTCTTTGTCGCCCGCATCTTTCTGCGCCACTTGAGCATGAAACCTTTCCGCCTGATCTTCTGGGTCATTGAGCTCAGAAAATCCATTTGCTAATTCCCGACCGCCGATAAACAACTCGAATCGATCAGTGACCTCAGGATCAGCTTCATTCCTACGTGCTAATGGAGAAACGTCTGTGGGATGCTCGTAAATAAACGTCGGCTGATCTAATGTGTCTTCAACTTTTTGCTCGAAAACCTCCATGATCAATTTGCCTTTAGTCCAACTATCGTCAACGTGCACGTCTAAGGATTTCGCTAGTGAAAGTACCGATTCCCTTGATTCAAAAGAATCTGCAGTCGCCAGCTCGCAGGTATCGATAATCGCTTCTCGCATAGACATACGACGAAAAGGCTGTGAGAAATCGTATGTGGACCCTTGATACTGGATAGTAGTGCTACCAACCACGTCTTGCGCAATTTTACGGAAGAGATCCTCAGTCAGATCCAATAAATCGTGATATGTCGCATAGGCCCAATAAAATTCCAGCATGGTGAACTCTGGATTATGTCGCGTTGATAATCCTTCATTGCGGAAATTACGATTCAACTCGTATACGCGTTCAAATCCACCTACTGTCAGCCGCTTCAAAAACAACTCCGGCGCAACGCGCAGATACATATCTTGGTCCAGAGCATTATGATGGGTGATAAATGGGCGCGCAGTCGCTCCACCGGGAATCACTTGCATCATAGGAGTCTCAACTTCCATGAATCCTCGGCCATCAAAGTATTCGCGAATGAAGTGAAGAATTTTGGAGCGCATCACGAAGACATTGCGGGACTCTTCGTTAACGATTAAATCGACATAGCGTTGTCGATAACGCATCTCAGTGTCTGTTAAGCCCTTATGTTTATCTGGCAAAGGGCGTAGAGATTTGGTCAGCAACCGAAATTCTGCAACTCGTACCGTGAGTTCACCTTTTTGAGTTTTAAAAACCTCTCCGGAAGCTCCAATAATGTCGCCCAGATCCAGAGCTTTCAACTCTGCCGCCAACTCTTCATCGAATGACTTGTTATTCATATAGAGTTGCATTTGACCAAAACCATCCTGAATGACGACGAAAGGCCCTCGCATACGAATAATTCGCCCAGCAACTATAGTCTGCTGTGCTATATCAGCCAGCTCATCAGCGTCTTTATCACCAAATCCATTTATCAGCTCTGCCGAGGTATGTTCGCGATCAAAATCATTAGGAAATGCCTGACGCTTTTCACGAATGGCCGATAGCTTTTCACGCCTTAATGCAATTAACTTGTTTTCATCATCAGGACTAGCTGATGACTGATTGTCTTCTGACATTATTTCATCCCTTCCCGGGGGTAATGGGCTTTAAGTTACAGCCCCATTTTTAAACTGGCTTCAATAAACTTATCCAGATCTCCGTCTAACACGGCTCCGGTGTTAGTTACTTCGACATTGGTACGAAGATCCTTAATTCGCGAAGAGTCCAAGACGTAAGATCTTATTTGGCTTCCCCAGCCGATATCAGCCTTCGATTCTTCAATAGATTGCATTTCTTCCTTGCGTTTTAACTCTTCAAGTTCGTAGAGTTTTGCCTTCAACTGCTTTATTGCCATGTCTTTGTTCTTGTGCTGCGAGCGCTGACTTTGACACTGTACTACGATGCCTGACGGCTCGTGTGTTAATCGAACCGCGCTGTCGGTTTTATTAACATGCTGGCCACCTGCCCCACTGGATCGATAAGTGTCAATGCGAACCTCAGACATATCGAGATCAACTTCGATATCGTCATCGATCTCTGGCGATACAAACACAGAGGCAAATGAAGTATGGCGGCGATTACCTGAGTCGAAGGGTGATTTTCGCACCAACCGATGCACGCCAGTTTCGGTTCGGAGCCAACCGAATACGAATTCTCCGGCAAAATGGATTGTAGCACTCTTGATACCGGCCACATCTCCGCCGGAAACTTCTACTAGCTCCGTTTTAAATCCTTTTGCTTCTCCCCAGCGCAAATACATGCGCAGTAGCATTTCTGCCCAATCTTGTGCCTCTGTACCGCCTGATCCTGCCTGTATATCTAGATAAGCGTTAGAGGAATCCATCGCCCCGGAAAACATGCGACGAAATTCCAAGCCCTGTAGCTGCAGTTCCATCTGAGCCAAGTCGTTTTCAGCCGCATCAAACAGGTCTTGATCGGTTTCATCTTGGGCCAGGCTGAATAATTCTTCGACCTCTCCTATACCGCTATACAGTTTATCGATTGTGAGAACTACTGCTTCCAGATCGGATCTTTCTTTACCAAGTGCTTGTGCATACTCTGGCTTTTCCCAGACAGCAGAATCGCCTAATTCCAGCTCGACCTCTGCGAGTCGGTCCTTTTTCACCTCGTAGTCAAAGATACCCCCTAAGACTATCGGTTCGGGACTGCAACTCTTTCAATGTCGCCAGTTGGCTGTTGATTTCCAACGATTCTCTCCTGGTTGGTACGCAAAAAACGCGCATTTTACCCCATCAAGCCACTGATTCCACTGGAACTATGGCGACTATATGGTGACTAACTGGACCGTGCTAAGCTGCAGAGTTCAACTCGCCATGTTTCGTTGTTGTAAGTGAGCTATTCAAGTTTCAGAACTTCGTCCTCTCCCCTTGAATGGCGTGACAAAGACCATCCCTACTCCAGTCAGTTTGATGACGTTTATTTCTCTAACGATAACCCTGTTGGAGAGAGTACCCATGTATTTATTCACGGCAATCGGTTGCTGGATAGATGGGAAGCCCCCAAAGCTGAACGCGGCGAATTCTGCATTGGTGAGTTAGGGTTTGGCACTGGTTTAAATTTCTTAAACACCTGGCACCACTGGCAGTACCATAAAAGCCGGCATCCCGACTGGCACCGTCTGCACTATATAGCGTTCGAGAAATTCCCATTGAGGAAAGCCGAGTTACTCAAGATTCACCAATTGTGGCCAGAGTTCTCTCATTTTTCTGATGTGTTGCTAAATCATTACTCGGCTGATTGCCTTGGCTGGCATCGACTGCAATTGGCCGATGATGTTTGGCTCGATTTGATATTGGGTGACGCAACCGATTCATTACGCTCACGATCTGTGACAGACAAAAAAATCGATGCCTGGTTTATCGATGGATTTAGTCCTGCAAAAGATCAGGCGCTGTGGCAGTCCGATCTATTTCAGCTAATGGTTGCCCATAGTCATGAGCAGACTACTTTTTCAACTTACAGTAGCGCTGGTGATATCCGTCGCAATCTTGAAGCCAGTGGCTTTAAGGTGGAAAGAATTACCGGTCATGGCAAAAAGCGACATATGCTGATTGGTACCGGCACAGATAAGCCTGAGCAACAGCCAATAAAGCCACTGGATCGTCCTTGGTTTTGCTTTCCAAACGATCACCCAACTCCTTCTTCTATTATTGTAATTGGCGCTGGATTGGCGGGAGCCAATGTTGCCCACGCTATAGCTAAACGTGGCTATCAGGTTACCGTGCTCGAAAGCGGTGAACAGTTGGCAAATGGCGCCAGTGGCATTCCTCAATTGGCGCTGAGGTGTCGGCTGTTTAGTAAAGCAAATGAATCGGCACAGTTTTTCCTGCAGGCCTATTTGTATGCCATTCAAACCTATGATTCTCTAGAGCAAGACTCACTAGAAGGTCCCCATCCTTGGCATCAAACGGGCGTACTGCAACTCAATGATGCAATGAATAAGAAACGCCCGCTTACGAATAAAAACATCGCATCAACCTATCCAAGCAACATAGCTCGACAGCCGGACTCAGAAGAATTGGGAGCGATTGCACCAGAGCATACTGATCAGGCGATATTTTTTGAACAGGGAGGCTGGGTTGACTCCAAGGCGTTGTGCGAGAACCTGCTTCACTCACCTCTTGTCTCCGTAAAATATGGCACGGCAGTCACCAAAGTTGAGCGGCGCAATGACAATTGGGACCTTCTGGATAAACTTGGAAACTTAGTAGCATCGGCATCACATGTGGTCATCGCCACCGGGCATCAATGCGCAAATTTAGACCAGACTGAAGGACTCCCTCTTGAATGCAGTATTGGTCAAAGCACCTTAATAGAAAGGCCACTTTCAAGTTTTGAAAACAGTCTGGAATGTGTGGTTTCGGGCAGTCGAAGCGTATTTCCCATTCACAACGGAAGTCACACTGTATCAGCAAGTTATCACTCCATTTCTAAAGAGCTTGCATCTGCTTCTAATAAAACCAGGGACTCAGATGACACCGCTAATCTTTCCGCAGTTGCATCAATTTTTGGGAGTGGGCAACAAATTGCAAAAGAAGATATTGCCTCTATAGCCGCAGTGAGAGCCAACACTCCAGATCGTCTTCCCATAGCCGGGCCTCTGCCGAATTTGGCTGCGATGGCTGAGCAGTATGATGAACTGAAAAGAAATGCCCGCAAGCAATTCGACGAGCCTGGCATTTACCATCCAGGTCTCTACATATCAGCGGGCCATGGCTCAACTGGTCTCGCGACAACGCCGCTTGCAGGGGAATACATAGCAAGTCTTATTGATGGCGGAAGCTCGCCAATAAATGGGGAAATCATGGATGCACTCAACCCTTGCCGCTTTCTTATTCGAGATTTAAAACGACAAAGTTGATCAGTTGAAGAAATGCTTAACTCTGATAGAACGCCGTGACTACTTTAGCCAGAGCAAATGGATCTTTAGCTCCAGCCAGTTCTCGTATTGAGTGCATAGCAAAAGTAGCAACGCCTATGTCCACTGTATTGATGCCAGTTTCAGTAGCCGTGATAGGACCAATTGTGCTGCCACAGCCCATATCATTACGCATTGAGAATGCTTGGTAAGGAACCTTTACCTTCTCACATAGCGATTTAAACTTCGCTACAGATTCACTATTACTTGCATAGCGTTGATTGGCGTTCAACTTGATAACCGGCCCACCATTCAATAGTGGCCTATGTTTGTCATCATGCTTTTCGATGTAATTGGGATGCACACCATGGGCATTGTCGATGGAAAGAAAGGTTGAATTCGTATTGAGCCGAAGCAAAGCATCAGAATCACTGGATTCGCTAGCAACTAATCGCTGCAGCACTGACTTCAGGAACGGGCCCTGAGCACCAGACGTAGAAGCGCTACCAACTTCTTCATGATCGTTACACACTAACAAACTTGCGCCAGTGCCCTTGCTATTGATTAACGATCTGCAAGCAACAAAGCAACTCAACAAATTGTCTAACCGTGCAGAAGCTATAAAGTCTTTATTCAATCCAACAAGCGACGGTGATTGAGAGTCATAAAAATAGAGTTCATGAGCGAGAATCTTACTCGCAGTTTTCGCGCCGGGCTGCTTTTTCACTTCTGATAACAGTAAGTCGTCTAATTTGAACTTTTTACGAGACTGGCTCAGCTGAACGACTGGACAGAGTTCTTTTTGAGGATTTATCGAGCGGCCTTCGTGAACCCCACGAAACAAATGAATCGCCAGGCTCGGAATAATAGCTATTGGTTCACTGATGTTTATAAGTGTGGACTTAATCGCACCAGATCTGGTTTGAAAATTAACCCGACCAGCGAGGGATAGATCTCGATCGAACCATGGCGAATAAAGTGCGCCACCGTAAACTTCAGCACCTATTTGTGCATAGCCATTATTTTCAATATCGGGATTCGGCTTTACTTTCAAACAAGGGCTGTCGGTATGAGCTCCAGTCATGCGCACGCCATTAGACAACAGGTCTTTACGACCTGTTCTAAAGGCAATAATTGCAGAATCATTATGGGTAACGTAATAAGCCTTATTACGTTGTAAATCCCAGGAGTCGCTTTCCTTCATCTCCACAAATCCCGCTTGTTCCAACATCCCTCGCATAGAGGACACGGCATGAAATGCCGTAGGGGATTGCTGAAGAAACTCCAAAAGTTCCTGATTGAACTGGCTAGCACTCATAAGCTAGATGCAAACAACAGTGATGTGCTTATCGAATTTCCAATAGCTCTACATCAAAGATTAGGGCTGAGTTGGGCGGAATCGCCGGAGTTGGAGAACCTTCTCCATAGGCTAGACCAGGTGGAATGAACAGACGCCACTTATCCCCTACTTTCATTAACTGCAGAGCTTCAGTCCAACCAGCAATTACTTGAGACAATCCAAAGGTCGCTGGCTCACCTCTATCAACTGAACTGTCAAATACACTGCCGTCCGCTAAGGTGCCATGATAGTGGGCTAATACTGAATCGGTCTCAGTTGGCGAAGCACCGTCTGCAGGCCCCGATTCCAAGATCTCATATTGCAAACCAGAAGCCAGGGTTACAACTCCATCCCGCGCTCCATTCCCAGCAAGAAATTCTTCGCTGGCAGCCAAATTGTCAGCCAATGCGTTAGCTGCTTCTTGTTGCATCTGAATTTGGAAAGCCTGTAAGGCTGCAATAATTTCCGTATCACTGAGCTGCATTTCACCTGAAATTGCATCCCTCATCCCGGCAATGAATATATCTAAATCCAATCCATTGAGGAGCGCCTGGGCATTCAAACCCTGACCAACATTTGCTCCAATAGCATAACTAATTTGATTCTCTTGACTTGAGAGATCGAGGTCTGACTGAGCTAAAGTTGTTGTAGAGACTCCCAACACTGAGAAAGTAAGTGCAATTCGAGCCAGCCAATGGAATGTTTTCATACCTATTTTCCTTGATCCGGTGGACAATGGAGCTGGCTGCGGCATTAACAAATTCGCTGGCTGACTCCGAGTGAGTAGCGCATACTAACTGGGAAAAATCGCAATTACCAGCCGGCGATCCGGCGATAAATCGTATTCAGGAAGAGAAATATTCATCGTGATTATTAACAGGATAAAGAGCTTCACAGTCCTACTTTTTGCCCTCTCTTCCTGCGCGCAACCCTATACCGTGTCGATCAACAACCAGGCTATTTATGACCCTTCTGGCCGACTGATTGACGGTTCAACTATAGATGCTGATTTGCAGGGCTGTATTAATCTTGCCCTTAGACAACAAGACCTGACTGATCCAGCAGATTTAACCGTTCTTTCCTGCGCGAATTCACAGATACGCGATTTGGAAAACATCGAACAACTCAGTCAGCTGCGCTTTCTCGATCTGAGTAACAACAATATCACTAACATTACACCTCTCGAGGGTCTGCAATCCTTGGGAGGGCTCAGCCTGATTAACAATCAAATAATCGATATTGCACCACTGTTTAATATGAGCGGACTTACTTCTGTCAGTTTATCGGGAAACAACGATATTCCCTGCTCGCAGTTGCAGGAATTGCGTACTCGGTTAGGCAGTAATTTACTGGCGCCTGATTCTTGCAGAAACTAAAACGTTAAGCTGGGACGCCACTATGAAATCGAAAACTCGCATCCTGTGTACTCACAAGATCCGCTTCCAACACTAAGAACTCTTGAAGTCGCTGCTCTATGTCAGCTTCATCACAATTCTTGGCAAGCTCAAGGTAGTCCTCAAAATGCCGAGCTTCTGATTTGAGCAAACTGTGATAAAACTTCGCCAATTTCTGTTCACCCTTACTCTCCAAACGCGGCACTAAACCGGCAAATCGCTCGCAAGATCTCGCCTCGATTATTGCTCCAATTATCAGTGTGTCTCGTAAGGCGACATTTTCCTGCTTGCCAATTTGCTCACGCAAACTAGATGCATAACGAGAAGGACCTAATCGACGATAGTTCACTCCCCTTTCAACCATTATTTCCACTACTTGCTGGAAGTGTAGTAACTCCTCGCGGGCGAGTTGTGACATTTTGGTTAGCAATGAGGGAATCGTAGTGTGGCGGTACATCAAATTCATTGCAGAGGCAGCTGCTTTCTTCTCACAATTTGCATGATCGATTAACAAAGTATCGATTTGTATTAGCGCTTCATCAAACCATGCATCCGCAGTAGAACAAGCCAAGAAGCTAAGGACAGGGGTTATATCAACCGTTGTGAGTCGCGCAGTGGTAGGAGCGTTCATTTAATCTAGTGGCGAGTAGTCTCGTCTCGCATATCCTGCTCGTCTGATTCAGCAATAGAGTCGGATTGCTTATCTGCCACACCATCATCTACGCCGTCTTCTAAAGACTGCTCAAGCAATGGTGATTTTTGTTTCTTCGAAGTTTTAGCTCCGAGTTCTCGCAGATTCTCTACCCGGCGTATTAGATTCCCTCTCCCGCTCACTAACTTATTCTGCGCTTTATCGAAACTCTTCCTGCTGGCATCGATGCGCTGCCCAATTTCGTCTAAATCATCCACAAAATTGACAAACTTGTCGTACAAGGCACCGGCTTGTTTGGCGATTTCAGTTGCGTTCTGATTTTGTTGCGCGAGGCGCCACAAATTTTGCACAGTCCTGAGAGTCGTTAGCAAGGTAGTGGGCACCACTATAATGATGTTGCGATCAAACGAGTATTGAACTAGCTCTCGATCTTCCTGTGCTGCGGCGGTGTAAGCCGCTTCAATTGGCATGAACAAGAAAACATAATCGAGAGAATTTACCCCACCTAACTGCTGATAGTCTTTGCTCGACAGAGAATTGACATGAGTACGAATGGATTGGGTGTGTTGTTTGAGCGCATCAGCTTTTTCTTCAGCAGATTCAACTGAACAGTATGCGTCCCAGGCCTTCAGGGAAACCTTTGAATCTATAATGATGTCTTTCGATTCCGGTAGATGAACCACTACATCAGGCTGGTACTTGCTGCCATCTTCCGACTTGAGACTAACCTGGACTTCGTACTCTCTACCTTTAACCAACCCGGACTTCTCAAGGATAGATTCCAGTACAAATTCGCCCCAGGATCCTTGAGCCTTATTGTCCCCTTTTAAAGCATTCGTGAGGTTAACCGCCTCTTCACTTATACGATTGTTCAGGTCTTGTAGTGCCTTGATCTCCTTGGCCAGCGAAAATCGCTCTTTCGATTCCTTGTCGTAGGTTTCCTCAACACGTTTTTCAAATTTGCTGATCTTCTCCTGCAGCGGACCGAGTATGTGGTTTAGCGTTTGCTTGCTGTTATCGGTGAATTTTTTCGACTTATCTTCAAAGATTTCGTTTGCTAAATTTTTAAACGATTCCCCTAGCTGAGCTTTTGATTCATTAAGCAAGGCCAACTTTTCATCGAATTGCTTTCTTTCTAATTCTAGAGAGGTTTTTGTAGACGCTTGTTCTTCTCGCAAGCGCTGCACCTCTGCTTGCAGGTTGTGTTTTTCTGAATCGAGTTGAGTAAGCTCATCGCGAAGCTGGGCAACTTCGGATTCTTTAGCGCCGTAGCGCTCTTTAGCTTGAACCTCTGACACTCGTGCCTGCTGTAACTGGCGCAACAGCACGATACCGCCAGCCACTGCCAGTGACAGTAGCAACAATAACAATAGAGGAAGGATTTCTGTCATAAAGCAATGAGCCTATGTAGCTCTGGAATAATATTTAATGCTTTACGTAAGGTTGTCATTAATGACCTGTAACAGCTCCAGCGTCAGCTGATTGGTTTCGGTGGAAGCTTCCAACGCTTCAGGCACAACATTAATAGCTGAATCTGTTTCTAATAATCGCACGCTGAAGTCTTTAATTTCCTGTTCGTCCGCATTACTGCTACGGCCAAGAAGTCGCCCGAAGAAGCCTGGTGATTCTTCATCTTGAACAATTCCAGCAAATCGCACATTAAAAAATGACTGGTCTCTATTGAAATCTACAATATCGATCTCGGCAGCCTCTAAAGCTTGCCTGATTTGTACCCAGGCGCGGTTGTAATCGACCTTGAGCTCTAAAATTGGCTCGCCACTTCGATCTTCAATAATGTTGGCCTTACTCTCGGCCTGGATAGTGCCCGCGAGCAAGCTTGCCGATGAAGCTTGGTAGATATCATTTCTGTCTGCCAGGAATTGTGAAACTGAGCGCAACATATCTTGCTCAAGATCTTCGGAAGAAGATGCTTCAGGCCAGGTGATGACAACTGGAATTGGATCGTCGCGCAAATTCTGCAAATGCAGTACATAAATTTCAGAATAGCCGGAGTGCAATCCAGGTTCGATCATGATGCGATACTTATGCCGGTTATCTTGGTCATTACCAATCTCAACCCAGGAAGTTTCCATGATCCCTGCACTGGGGTTCTCATAATCCAGCGCAATCTGCAGTTCGGTCCAATAATCTCTGATACGCGGCCAAACTTGGCCTGGCGTAGCATCAATAAGAATCCAGCGCTTTTCAGATAAACTTTGAATAACCACCCCTTCCCGCCGACGAGTCTCAATAGGACGAGGCATTGGGATATCTTCAAACGCTACTGCATCTTCGATGATTTGTTCCGGGATGACGTAAAGCTGATCGATGGTATAGCTATCGAGCTCTGATGGAATGCGCATGGTGGGCGCTATTTGCGCTTCTTGATACTCAGTGGAACGGTCTCGAAACACACCATCCTCGCCACCCAGGTAATTGCAGGCTGACAAGACCAGCAATAGCAGAAAAGATCCGGCGATCTGCACGGCTTGCCTAATGGTTGTTTGAAAGAAATCCGGGTTCACTATGTGGTCTCAACTACTGATTGGTATTAAGCCGCTTCTGGCAACTGAATCCCTGCTAGATTTAGCGCATCCAACACTTGGACGTGATAATCACGATTGAGTTCCATCAGAGGTAGGCGAATTCCCGCACCAATCATTCCCATGCGTTGCAGAGCCCATTTCACTGGGATCGGATTCGCCTCGAGGAATAAGTTTTGATGTAACAGCGCCAATCTCTCATCAATTGACCGGGCGACTTCTTCGTTTCCTTCCAGTGCAGCCGCGCACATCTGCGCCATCAGCTGCGGAGCAACGTTGGCCGTAACAGAAATGACACCGTCTCCCCCACCCAACATCAATGGCAGTGAAATGCCGTCCTCCCCAGAATAGATGACCA
Source organism: uncultured Pseudohongiella sp. (assembly GCA_965262465.1). Lineage (GTDB taxonomy): Bacteria > Pseudomonadota > Gammaproteobacteria > Pseudomonadales > Pseudohongiellaceae > UBA9145. Next base: position 1,841,994 of record OZ253535.1, read on the forward strand.
ATTGCTCACTACAGCTAGCAATCAACTCTAAACCTCTAGCAAGGTCTCCGGTCGCGTCTTTTATTCCTACTATATTGTCGATCTGGGCTAATCGCTGCACGGTTTCCAGCGACAGATCACAAGCCGTCCGGCCGGGAACGTTGTATAGAATTTGCGGGATATCTACCGACTCAGCAATCAGTTTGAAATGCTGATAAAGCCCTTCTTGTGATGGTTTGGTGTAATAAGGTGTGACCAGTAAACAGGCATCCGCACCGTGTTCTTTCGCGGATTGGGTGAAGTAGAGAGCTTCCTGTGTATTATTCGATCCTGTACCTGCAATTACGGGCACCCGCTGATTAACTGAGCGAACACAGTGAGCTACTAGGTCACAGTGCTCTTCGGTGCTCAGTGTTGCAGATTCTCCTGTGGTACCTACTACTACGATCCCGCTGGTCCCGGCATCGACATGCCAATCCACCAGACGATCGAATGCATCCAAATCCAGCGAACCGTCTTCGCTCATGGGAGTAACAATTGCTACCAAGCTGCCACGCAATCGATCTGGCATGTTCAATCTCTTTTAATCTCTCGAAAATAACTAAGGTGCTGAATGCTGGGTGGCCTATCCAGGCTCCATCAGCAATGTTGGATTCAGAGTTCCTGCCCTGAATCGATAGAACTGGGCGCAAATTTTATCATAGCCCGCCGAATCGCGGCAAAATCAGGCCTCTTGCTCCACCGGCTTAGATTGCATGCGGCTAGGCCAGGAGTTAATGATGGCCTTAATCAAGGTGGCTAGCGGAATAGCGAAGAACACTCCTGCCAGCCCCCAGATACCTCCAAACACGAGAACAGCGGCAATAATGGCAACCGGATGAAGATTCACTGCTTCTGAGAAAATTATAGGGACCAATACATTCCCATCCAGTATTTGCAGTATGAGATAGGCAATCAACACGGTGTAAAACTCACCACCAATTCCCCATTGCACATAGGCAACGGCGGCAACTGGCAAGGTCACAGCAGTCGCACCGATATAGGGCACAATTACTGATAATCCCACCAGCACTGAAAGAAGCAGCGCGTAATTAATGCCGACCACGACAAACAACACATAAGCGGCGCTTCCTACAATCAAAATTTCAACGACCTTGCCACGGATGTAGTTAGATATCTGTTCGTCCATCTCTTTCCAGATCCTGCTCATTAGCGGACGGTTGCGCGGCAAAATGTTGGCGGCCCACTGCACTAGTTCATCTTTATCCTTCATCATGAAAAACACCAAGATGGGGACAAGCACCAGCAGGATCATCCAGGCAAACACACTGGGCAAACTGGCCAAGGAATATTCCAATATAGTTTGACCGAACCCACCGATCTCTCCACCAAGCCCATCGATAAATGCGCGCACCTGAGCTTCTGAGAATATCGGATAATTTTCTGGCAACGCCATCAAGGAATCACGCCAATCGTTTAATAAGTTGGGAAATTCATTAGCGAGACGTCGCAATTGCGTCCACGCCTGCGGTAACAGATAGAGTAATAAGAGAAGGAAGATTCCAATAAACAACGTATAGACGGCAGCAAAAGCTATGCTAATAGATAGACCATAGCGCAACAGGAGATTGACCAATCCCTGCATTAAGTAAGCAATTATCACTGCTGCAATTAGCGGCCATAACACACCACCCAACAAAACCAACACTACCAATCCTAGAGTCAGAAGAATTAACAAAATAATTGACTCTTCATCGTGAAAATATCGATCGAAAAAATCGTGAAGTAACTTTTTCATAATTGAGAACAGTTGATTCGGGTGAGAAGTATCTTGGTCTTTATTGGCTTATATACAAACTGTCGATTTCCATCAGCCTTTTTTTATCCAGTAAAAATAGGCGGTATCGTCTTTTTGAAAATCCAATATCTGGTGATCGCTGTGTTCAACGAACATGTGAAAGTCTTTTTCCGAACCAGGGTCGGTTGCGACTACTTTCAAAACCTGCTGAGAGTCCATGTTGTTTAAAGCCAACTTGGCTTTCAACAATGGCATCGGGCACTGCAGGCCTGTTACATCTAATTCTATATCTGCGTTCAAGGTCATTAGTTCATTTTAGCAAGCTATAGGGCTGATAGTCTCGCCTGGACTGCGTGTTGTGCGATAGCCAAAACACGATAAGTTGTTCTAACAATTGAAGTTATTTGTGATAATCTGGGTCTAATGGCTAACACATTTGACCTTCTGCACCGTCATGGGTAAGCGCCAAAAATCCCTTCTCACCCTCCTATTGATCGGCACATTAGTGCCGGGCTTCAGCGCGGGTCAGTCCACCCTACCCAGTCTTGGTGACAGGATTTCGGGCACTGTGTCCTTAGATCAGGAATATCAGTTAGGACAACAGTTTCTCAGCCAGATTCGCCGTAGCGCCCCTACCATTCCGGATGCTCTGCTAAACACTTATCTGGAGAACATCAGTTTTAAACTCGCGGCCCGCAGCCAACTGCAGGACCGCCGCTTATCATTTGTAATCATTGATAGTGAAGAAATTAATGCCTTTGCAGCGCCTGGCGGGATTATAGGAGTCAACACCGGCTTGTTTCTCAATGCTCGTACCGAAGCAGAATTCGCCTCTGTCATGGGTCACGAGCTCGCCCACGTTAGCCAACGCCATTTCGCTCGCGGCATCGATCAGGCACAGTCCGGGCAAATTGGTCAGCTAGCTGGTTTACTGGCCAGTGTACTAATTATGGCCACATCCGATGCGGGACAAGGTGCTGCTGCCCTGGGTGCAGTCCAGGGTTTAGCGGTTGATCAGCAATTACGCTTCAGCCGCAGCAATGAATCGGAAGCAGATAGAATTGGGCAAGACACAATGGTGGCAGCGGGTTTTGATCCCGCAGCCCAGGCAACCATGTATGAACAATTACTTGCAGAGAATCGCTTTGGCAGAAGACCTCCAGAGTTTTTGCTCACCCACCCCCTGACTGAATCGCGAATTGCTGAAAGTCGTAGCCGAGCCAATCGCTATCCGCCACGCCAGTACTCACCCAACCTGGAATATCAGTTTATGCGCGCTCGTGTGGTTGCACATTATGCGCGCGACAAAGCTGCGCTAGCGGCTGAGCTTGAACAACGACTAGCGGATAGCACAACGACATTTACTCAAGAAGTTAATCGATATGCGCTTGCTGTTGCATATTGGGAGAACGAACAGTTCTCTGAAGCGGAACAAACATTGGCGCCCTTGTTGGAAAAGTACCCGAACCAAATTAGCTTGGTGGTGACACAATCTGAAATCTATACTCGCCAGAATGAACCACAACGTGCCATGTCCTATCTGACTCGGCACTTGGAAATAAATCCCAACAATCACCCTCTCACAATGGCCTATGTCGATGCGCTAATGAAGGCGCGTGCCTATAATCAGGCCGCTGACATGATGGCCACTCATACCCGTTATCGCGAAAACGATCACCACCTTTGGTATCAGCTTGCTGAAACTTGGGGGCAGGCAGGCAACATCAGCCAGGTTCATCAAGCTCGTGCAGAATACTTTGTGCTGGTTGGTGATTTAAGAAGTGCTCGAGAACAACTGCAGTTTGCATTGCGCATCGAGTCAGATAACGGTGCGGGTCCTGCTGAAGAAGCAAGGTTGCGACAAAAGATTCGGGAAATTGAACAACGGCAGCGAGAATTGAGCGGCTAGTTTTCGCCCGATACTTTAGACGTTAGGCCTTACCCTTCACTCCGATTTGTCTCTCTGCAGCGAAATCGAGCATACGCTGCAAAGGAATCATGGCTTTCGCAGCAAGCGCTTCATCAACTTCAATTTCATTCGATTCCATTTGCAGACTTTCTAACATACGCTCCAGCGAATTCATTGCCATCCAAGGACAATTAGCACAACTACGGCACGTTGCATCGTTGCCGGCGGTTGGTGCAATTATGAAATTCTTCTCGGGAGCTAGCTGTTGCAGCTTATGAAAGATTCCCTGGTCCGTCGCTACAATGATGTCGCGCTGGGGAACTGATTGTGCCGCTCTAATGATTTGGGTGGTCGACCCTACAACATCCGCCGCTTCGAGTACGGCTGCCGGTGATTCCGGGTGTGCCAAAATAGCGGCGTCAGGATAAACGTTTTTCATATCCTCTAAACCACGCGCCTTAAACTCTTCATGCACGATGCAAGCAGCATCCCACAACATCATATCAGCACCAGTAGATTTCTGGATGTAATGCCCTAAATGACGATCCGGTGCCCAGAGAATTTTCTTTCCCTGTTCAGCCAAATGTTCAACAACTTCCAACGCGATACTGGATGTCACTACCCAATCTGATCGTGCTTTTACAGCAGCGGATGTATTGGCGTACACCACTACCTCTCGATCTGAGTTAGCGTCACAAAACTCAGAAAACTGATCTATTGGGCAAGCAATGTCTAATGAGCATGTTGCTTCCAATGTAGGCATCAGCACTTTTTTATTTGGGCTTAGAATCTTGGCAGATTCACCCATGAATCGCACACCTGCCACAACCAAAATATCGGCTTCGCAATCGTTGCCAAATCGTGCCATCTCTAAACTGTCACCGACGAACCCACCACTCTCTTCCGCTAAATCCTGCAACACCGAATCGACATAGTAATGCGCGACAAGTTTGGCGTTCTTCTTTTGCATTAACTCGATTATTTGATGGCGCAGTTCGGCTTGCTCTTGCGAAGAAAGTTGCGCCGGTGGATTGACGCGATCGAGAAAATTACGAACGAGTTCCGTGTCGGAAGCGAGGGGTTGGTGTTCTTGTGCGTCGTTTGCTGACATTTTGATATTCAATAATCCAAACTACTCTTTCAATTGTATCTCAATCCAGGGGATTCAGTGACTAGTTCGTTTATGGGGCGTATAGGATTGATTCGCTATTTGGCTGAGCCAAATAGTTCACCCTATGGGCGCCACGCTGGCCGCGCGGCGTCTGCGGAGCTTCGCTCCTGTCGAACCATTGACGGTTCGAATCAACTTGAAATGGAGCTCATGGATTCGTTTTGAATCAGAGTCCTAAAAGAATATGGTGGGTCGTATAGGATTCGAACCTATGACCAAAAGGTTAAAAGCCTTCTGCTCTACCGACTGAGCTAACGACCCAAAATTTGCGTGAAAGGTTTTTTGTATGAGTACTTTCAAAACTCAAATTAGAGCAGAACCTTCTGCTCATTCCAGCCAGCGATCATAGATCGCTGTCGTTCAACTATCACTGGGAGCTAGCGCTCCCAATTCGTTCGGTCTCACCCAAATGAGCTAACGACCCAGAATGTTTTTGCTATGGCGTTCTTCGACCGACTCTTGCAGGCTGGCTAGCACCTTAAACAAGTACATTGTCGCCAGTTGAGTCCTCGAAAGGGGCGGAATATTACTCGAAGTCTGAGCAAATTTCCACACAGAAACCCGAGATCAAACATTATTGATAACGAGTAGGATCCGGCAATTCTGCCTGGTCAAATCCTTGTTTTCTGAACCGACAACTATCACAGACGCCACATGCCCTTCCTTTACTGTCTGCCTGATAACAAGAAACGGTTTGGCTGAAATCTACCCCTAACCGGGTTCCGGTTTTAATTATCTCTGCCTTACTCAGATCTATCAGCGGAGTCTCCAAATCGATTCGACCCCCCTCTACTCCTTTTTTGGTAGCCAGATTCATCATCGCAGCAAACGCGTCAATAAACTCGGGACGACAGTCTGGATAGCCAGAATAATCAAGTGAATTAACTCCGATGAATATTGCATCGGCATCTAGCACCTCCGCCCAGGCTAGCCCGTAAGATAGAAATACCGTATTTCGCGCAGGTACATATGTAACCGGGATGCCAGTAGTCTCTTCCTCTGGAACGTCAATCGAATCGTCGGTAAGTGCTGATCCACCCAATTGATCCATGCCGAGACTTATGACTTTGTGATCCACTACTCCCAAAGAAGCAGAAACTCGTTTAGCCGCATCGAGCTCACTGTCTGAACGCTGCCCATAATCGAAGCTGAGGGCATAACACTCAAAGCCTCGGTCTTTGGCTATCGCGAGACAAGTTGCCGAATCTAATCCGCCAGATACCAGTATTACTGCTTTTTTAGTCATCGTCCGCTATCGCCCCGGCTCAGCGCCCCACAAGATCTTATGCAGTTGCACTTGCATCCGAACTTGTAACTGATCTTCGAGAATCCAATCTGCTAACTGCGCTGCTGCCAACTCTTCATGAGAAGGAGAAAACAATACTTCGCCAACTCTTGCAGCAAGATTGTGTTCTAGGCATTTTGATTTCGCCCACTCATAGTCTGCACGATCACAGATTACGAATTTTACTTGATCCTTTTCCTGCAGCACTGCCACATTGTCATAATTGTTCTTTGTTACTTCTAATGAAGCTGGCGTCTTAAGATCCATGACAATAGAAACGCGTTTGTCGATATGATCAATCGGCAGCGCGCCACTGGTTTCGATCGAAACGGACAAACCCTTATCACAAAGCGCTTGCAACAGTGGGACACAGTTGGGTTGCGCTAAAGGCTCACCTCCTGTGACAGTCACATGACTGCAATTAAATTGTTCTACTTCTTCTACGATCTCATCTATTGATAACAGTTTACCGCCCTCGAATGCGTAGGCCGTATCGCAGTACTGACAGCGTAGCGGACAACCAGTTAGACGCACGAAGACTGTGGGCACTCCCACGGTGCGTGCTTCACCCTGAAGCGAATGAAAGATTTCAGTTATGCGAAGTGAAGTTTCTGTCATAGTCACGGCAGTGCAGGTTGAGAGTTACCCCTACAACCCGGCAAATCATTTACATGTGAGATCTAGTCGAGGGTGAGTAAGCGAGTATCGGCTAAATTGGCAACGCCAGTGTTAGGAAACCGCCGTTTAATATCATTCAATAATTGTCTGGCTTGGGGTACGTTGCCCAAACCTTGATAAGCCTGCGCTAAGCCATACATGGCATCGGGTAACTTGGCAGAGTCTGGATACTGGTTAAGAATAATTTCAAATGCCACTCTCGCTTCCGCATACTGGTTTAGATTCAGATATGCCAATCCTTTCCAATAGTGCCCGTTAGTAACAAACCTGCCCTCTGGATAAATGCTCAAGTACTGATCGAACTCTGCAATTGATCGTTCAAAATTACTGTTTATCACCGAGTCATAGGCCATTTGATATAGCTGCTGTTCGCTAAGAACTGCTGGCTCTAAAGTACCTCTGCTGCTCGGGTTTCGCATGTTAGTCGTGCGCGGAGCAACAGGTCGAGTATTGGTGCTGTTACCTATTCCAGCATTGGAAGTAAGCGTGTTATTGCTTGGAGTAGTTGTAGACGAGTTTGGTGTATCAGGTGTTGTAGAGATGCCAGCTGTATTGTTTGTTGCTGGCGCTGCAGAGTTAGCAGTGCTGGTCACTGCTCCTGTTTCAAGCGAACGCAATCTTTCATCGGTATCTGTGTACCGATTCAGTGAATCACGTTGTAATTTTCTGATTTCGAAACCCTGTTCTTCAACCATGCCACGCAACGCTTGAACTTCAGCTTGAAGTTGGCGGTTTTGATCCAACAACAATTGCAGAGCATCGTTATTGCTGCTTGAACCAGATGAAGAATTAGGAGCGGTCGAAACCTGACCAGGGGTGATGGGTCGAGATTCAACGACAGACCCAACTCCTTGAGCTGCAGCCAGTGGTGCAAGAAAACTTGCTAGAACGGTAACTGAGACTGCAGCGCAGGAGAATTTTTTCATATATTAACGAGCAACGATTTCAACACGACGGTTACGACCATATGCCGCTTCCGTCTGTCCTGACTGCGCAGGACGTTCTTCACCGTAGCTAACCACTTCAATTTGTGAGCGCGATGCACCATTAACGATCAGGTAGTTTAGGATGCCATTAGCACGGCGTTCACCGAGTGCCAAATTGTATTCACGTGTTCCACGCTCGTCTGCGTGCCCTTCCAAGCGAACTCGCTTGTTTGGATTAGACGCGAGATCACGTGCGTGATAAGTCAGTGTATCGCGATCAGCTGCTCTGAATTCTGCGATATCGAAATCGAAATAGAAGACAGTCTGACGCAATGCATTCTGCGCACGAATCTCTTCCTGAGTCAGATTACCGCTACCAGAGCCTGGGCGACTGGAAGCCGAGCTACCAGAATTGCTAGAGGCAGAGCTGCTTGAGCCGGAATCAGCACCTTCATCGGTTTCGCTGGTCGAACTACAGGCTGCCAGGGCAAATAGCGAAATGATCAGGCCCACTTTAAGAAAATGATTACGTTGTTTTCCCACTCTTTTTGTCCTCCAAAGAACTTTTGAATAGCTTCGTATAGCTGTCTAATTAAAAAACGGAGACCAGGAAGGTTCCCGTACATCGCCCTGCGAGGATGGTAAACGGAACTTTACGCGGCCGTCAATGGAAACGGCGTCCAGCACCCCTCGCCCTGCGAACTTGGTCGCATACATGATCATACTGCCGTTCGGCGCCACACTCGGTGACTCATCAAGTGATGTATCGGTCAAAGTAATCACACGTAAAGTTTCAATATTGTAAATCGCAATCTGATAATTCGGATCCTGTCGGGTTTCGCGTCTCACGTGCACCAAATTGACCCCGTCAGGCAGGAATTTTCCCTTCATGCACTGGAAACAATCGAATGTCAGCCGCTCCACATACATATCACTCGCCCCGAGCTCCATTTGATAGATCTGGGGCTGACCCGTACGGTCCGACATAAAAACCAAGGATCTACCATCAACCGTCCAACTGGGTTCAGTATCAATAGAAGGATGATTGGTTATGCGGATCAATTCGTTGGACACCAAATCTTGTACGTAGATCTCTGGATTTCCATCCTTCGAGAGCACCATCGCTAACATGTTTCCATCGGGGGAAAACACAGGACTGCTATTGATGTTTGGATAATTCGTTATCTGTCGCCGTTGGCCCGTGGCAATATTCTGCACATAGATTCGTGGCAATGTGGTTTCAAAGGAAACGTAAGCGATGTCTTGTCCGTTGGGCGACCATGCTGGCGACATGATTGGTTCACCAGATTCCAATAAGACTTGAGCACGCTGACCATCGTAGTCAGCCTTTTCTAAACGATAAACAATGTTACCTGGCCCTAATTCTTCCGACACGATATACAGAATCTGTGTAGAGAATGCTCCACGGGTACCCGTTACCAATTCAAATACAACATTACTAATCTCGTGCCCAATGTCTCGCAATTGCGCAACGCTGCCGGTCAACACTTCTCCAGCAAGTTTCATTTCTCGATTGATATCAAAAAATTCATACTGCACTTGAACAAGCTGACTACCAGGCGCGCGATCGATCTTGCCTACCAATAAATAGTCTTGTGCCAGAATTCGCCAGTCTCGATAAAACACTTGATCTTCCTGGCTGGGCAAACTCAACATATTGCCAGGTGAAAGCGAGCGGAACTCACCTACTTGCTCGAGATCATTAATGACAATCTGACCAATGTCCTCGCTGAGTACACCACTGCCCTCCCAAGCAAATGGAACTACAGCTATAGGGATCGGATTGTCGACACCTTGGGTAATTTGAATACTTAACTCAGCGCGCGCGTTAAGCGAGGCCATAAAAAGAAGAAAGAGGCTGATTCGTAAAGTCATATCAGTTTAGTAAGTCCTGAGGTTCAAATATCAAAGATAAAGACCTGAAATTCGAGTTAAAGACATTAATCGGTAAGTTTTGCAATTCCGAGAAAGGAGCCGCTCGATAAACAGCAGTCTCTGCTGAGCGATCAAATGCGGGATCCCCACTAGATTGTGTGATCGTTACATCCAACAGCTCCCCAGTTGGCAGCATGCGGATTTGGAGAATTGTGCGCATCCCATTGCGAGCACTGGGTGGGCGCGACCAATTTTCCTGCACAATTTGTTGAATTAGTCCTGTTGCGCTTTGCACCAGTTCGAACTCGTTGCGAGCTGCGTCAGCTGCTGCAGCTTGAGCAGCGGCATCCGAGCGTTCCCGCTCCAATTGCTGTTGGCGTATGCGCTCCTGTTCTGCCCGTTCAGCTTGCTGGCGCAACTCTTCTTCTCGGCGCTCTTGCTCGCGACGGCGTTGCTCTTCACGCTGTCGCTCTAATTCTTCGCGCTCTCTAATCTCTGACAATCGACGCTCTTCTTCAACGCGCTGGCGTTCCGCCTCTTGTTGCTGCCTTTCTCTCTCTAAACGGTCAGCCTCCGCCTGGCGTTGACGTTCTTGTTCTAATTCTCGCTGACGTTGTTGTTCGATGCGTTGTCGTTCGAGATTGCGCTGATTAACAACCTGGGGGTTTTCATCAATTAGTAAGGCTTTAATTATCGTTGGTTGAACGAGCTCCATTGCCTCGAGTTCGGTATTGGACTGTATATAAAGAATGAAGACGATTAACAACGTATGAATACTCAAGGCCACAACCACGGAGAGCGGGTAACCGTTGTATATAATCAAATTGTTAAAAGCATTATTCATGAAGAGGAAAGTCTCACTACTCACAAGCTTTCCAACGGCTTGGTAATAAAACTGGGATTAGTCACCCCCGCGTTATTTAGCGTTGTAAGTAAGGTTATGATCACTCCGTAATTGGCATCGGTATCGCCTTCAATTAACACTTGAATATCAGGATTCGCATTTTGAATGCGGCTCACACTTTCACCCAGCGCTTCCAAAGTGACAGACTCGCGATCATCGCCAGTGGCACCAATACTGAGAAAGTACTCTCCTGCTGCTGTCACAGATACAACCAGCGTTTCCATGTTTTCATCGATATCGAGCGGTTCGTTATTTGCTTCTGGCAACTCAACGTCGATGCCTTGATTGAGCATCGGTGCCGTCAACATAAACACCACCAGCAAAACCAGCATCACGTCGATCAGAGGCACGACATTAATATCGCTAACCTGTTTTCGTTTTTTGCGCGGTATCGTTTCCACTTAATAAGACGCTCTTAAACAGGATTACGCACTGTGAATTTGCCGGTGCAAAATGCTGGAAAATTCATCGGAAAAAGTAATGTAGCTGCTGGTTACATTATCTAAGGTCGCGGAGTAGCGGTTATAAGCGACCACAGCTGGTATAGCGGCGAACAGTCCAATAGCCGTCGCCAGCAATGCCTCTGCAATACCCGGCGCCAATACCAAAATTGAAGCCTGGGCCTGGCTGGCAATTGCGAGGAAGGTATTCATGATACCAATCACCGTGCCAAACAAACCGACGTATACTGAAACTGAGCCAATGGTTGCCAGGATGGGCAGGTGCTTCTCAAGCTTTTCTTCTTCGCGCGAAAACGCCACTCGCATAGCACGTTGCGCCCCTTCCATAATGGCTTCTTTATCTACCGCAGCCTGCTGCCGAAGACGCATAAACTCTTTAAATCCAGCGCGGAAGATATTTTCCATGCCGACGATTTGCACATCTTCCTGCTGCATCTGACTGCCTTCTTTATACAGCTGCCCCAAATCCATGCCTGACCAGAATCTCTGTTCGAAGCTAAATACGCCCTTTTTCGCTGCCGACAGTACCAGCCAGCGCTGCACGATAATGACCCAGGACACGACAGACGTGACTATTAAAACTAGAAATACGAACTGAACCGGCGGGCTCGCATTCAGCATCAGTTCAATCGGGTTAAATCCTTCGTTCACTCAGGTTTCTCCAGAAGCTATTTTCAGCGCGATTCTCTAAGACTAAGACAATGAATTTTCGCCGGAAATCCGGGGGTTTAAGGCATTTATTCGGCCAAAATGTGAAATAGTTTCGGGAAATGGCATTTAACTGAGAAAAAGTAACCCCGATGCGACAAAAACAGCCAAAAAGCTGAAGAAATATGGCCTAAATGTGGCAATTTCAGTGGATTTCAGGGTTCTACGGTAATTTTAGCTTAGTCGGATTCAGATGGGGTATTTGAACCGGTATCGTTTTGAAACAGATCGACTACCTGCTGAGAAGGCTGGATGCCGAAATGACGGTAGGCGAATTGGGTGACCACCCTACCTCGTGGGGTCCGCATGATGAATCCCTGTTGAATCAAATACGGCTCAATCACATCTTCCAGGGTGTCTCGCTCCTCGCTAAGGGCTGCCGCCAGGCTATCAATGCCAACAGGTCCGCCTTCAAATTTCTCAATCATGGTGAGCAACAGACGTCGATCCATCTGATCAAATCCATGTTTATCAATGCTTAACATGTCCAGAGCCTGATTAGCCGAATCGGCGGTTACTCGGCCATCGGCTTTTATTTCAGCATAGTCTCGTACGCGACGTAACAATCGATTGGCAATTCTTGGCGTCCCCCGAGAGCGTCTGGCTATTTCCTCTGAGCCTTCAGCATCGATTTCTGTTTCTACTATTCCAGCTGAACGGGTGACGATGCGACTTAACTCTTCAACAGAATAAAACTCCAATCTCTGAATGATGCCGAATCGATCTCTTAGCGGAGAAGTTAATAATCCCGCTCTAGTAGTCGCTCCTACTAAGGTAAAAGGCGGCAAATCCAATTTAATCGATCGAGCGGCAGGACCTTCCCCAATCATGATGTCGAGTTGGAAATCTTCCATGGCCGGATAGAGAATTTCTTCGATGGCTGGGCTTAAGCGATGAATCTCGTCAATAAACAACACGTCCCCTTCTTCCAAATTGGTCAGCATGGCGGCCAAATCACCAGCTTTTTCCAATACGGGTCCTGATGTCGTGCGTATCGCCACATCTAATTCATGCGCAACGATATTGGCCAATGTAGTTTTTCCCAATCCGGGTGGGCCAAATACCAGTGTGTGATCCAGGGGCTCATTGCGATTGCGTGCAGCATTAATGAAGATATCCATTTGCTGCTTCACCTCTTCCTGACCAACGTATTCAGACAGACTTAGCGGTCGAATCGCTCGCTCTTGCGATTCTTCCACTGGATCTGTTTGAGGTGATATAAGTCGATCTTCTTGCATAACAGTTTTTATAGGTACTCAGCCAGGTAGTTAAGCACTACAACATGCTCTTCAGACTCAAGCGTATCAGTGCTTCACTGTCCGCAACATCCGGGTGTTGTTTTAATACTTGAGAGATTGCCTTGCTCGCTTGCTGAGGTTTATATCCCAATGCCAACAGCGCTGTTTCAGCATCTTTGCTGATTGATGATGATTGACTGATGGCTCCAGATTCACCGCCCGCTGCATCTACCCCATCCCATTCTTGTAGACGATCGCGCATTTCCACAATTAGCCGCTCTGCTGTTTTGCGCCCGATACCAGGCATTTTTACCATAGCGGACACATCATCGCTTTGGACGGTACGAACAAACTCGTCGGCATCCATGCCAGATAAAATGGTTAACGCCATCTTTGGACCTACGCCATTGACCCGAATCAACGCTCGGAACAAGGTTTTATCTTTTTCCTCAAAAAATCCGTAAAGCAACTGAGCATCTTCTCGTACGACAAAATGCGTATGCAATTGCAACTCGGCGCCCACATCGGGTAAATGATAGGCCGTGCTCATCGGCACCTGAACTTCGTAGGTAAGCCCACTGACATCCACCAGGATTTCAGGGGGTTTCTTTTCGATGAGAATTCCGCGCAATCTACCGATCAAAATGGATTCCTTCCGTTAGCGACGCAGTCGTTTGCGACTGAAGGATTTTGCTCCGGCCATTTTGAGCAAACTGGCGTGGGTGTTTGCATGACAGATAGCAACAGCCAGAGCATCCGCTGCGTCTTCAGCTATGTTATCACTTATGGACAATAGCGCCTTCACCATATGCTGCACTTGACCTTTCTCAGCAGCACCAGCTCCAACAACAGCTTGCTTCACCTGGCGCGCTGAATATTCGTCAACAGATAGGTCGTGTTGTAAACAAGCGCTCATTGCAGCCCCACGTGCTTGGCCAAGTTTTAGCGCGGACGCTGCATTGCGCCCCATGAACACTTCTTCTATAGCTACTTGGTCAGGCTTATGCTGCTCGATGACTTCTTGAAGGGTGGAAAATATAGTTTTCAGACGCTCGGGTAACGGGCCATCGCCCGCTCGAATACATCCGCAATCGACATAAGTCAGCTTATTGCCGCGCACATCGATAATACCGTAACCGGTCGTGCGTGAACCTGGATCAATCCCGAGCACTAGCATCGGTGGATCATCTCATTGTCATCAGGGGTAAGGCAAAAGCCGTAAGGAGGTCTTTCGAGAATTACAGAGTAGGTGATGATCAATCGGTTAGAGCTGCTGTGCGATGTCATCGGAGATGTTGGCATTGGAGTACACATTTTGTACATCGTCCAAATCTTCCAGATGTTCGACCAGGGTCAGCAACTTTTGTGCACCATCCAGGTCCAGATCGACTTCGGTAGATGCCAACATAGTCATCTCTGCCCGCACCGCTTCCAAACCCGATTCCTTAAGAGCATCTTGAGTAGCACCAAAGGTCTCTAATGTTGTCATAACGTCGATACTGTTATCTTCATTCGACACTACATCATGGGCACCCGCATCCAAGGCGACTTCCATTAGTTTTTCTTCGTCCGATCCAGCTGGAAAAGAGATCACGCCGGTGCGCTCAAACAAATAGGCGACGGAACCACTGGTACCCAAACTTCCGCCAAACTTGGTGAAGCCATGGCGCACTTCCGCCACGGTGCGATTTTTATTGTCGGTTAGCGTTTCGCAAAGAATGGCAACACCGCCAGGTCCGTAACCTTCGTATACCAGCTCTTCCAGATTCTCACTTTCCGCTGTACCGGCACCACGAGCAATTGCTCGCTCGATTGTGTCGCGCGTCATGTTGGCACCCAGTGCCTTATCGACTACTGCACGCAGTCGAGGATTATCCGCAGGGTTACCGCCTCCCATCTTGGCAGCAACAGTTAGCTCGCGAATAATTTTTGTGAAAACCTTACCCCGCTTGGCATCCTGTCCTGCCTTGCGGTGTTTGATATTGGCCCATTTACTGTGCCCTGCCATATCTCAGTCCTTAGCCTCAACTCGCCGCGCTTTCGCTAGGCTTTTCTCGAAGACGAATATTGAGTTCCCGCAGCTGTTGATTCGAAACAGCGCCTGGCGCATCCGTTAGCGGGCAAGCTGCAGTTTGTGTTTTTGGAAACGCAATGACATCTCTAATAGAGGTGGCGTTAGTCAGCAGCATGATTAATCTGTCAAAGCCAAAGGCTATTCCGCCATGGGGTGGACAACCGTAGCTCAGCGCATCCAATAAGAACCCAAATTTCTCTCGCGCTTCTTCTTCACCGATTCCCAACACTTCAAATACAGCTTGCTGCATAGCTGGCTGATTGATACGCACCGAGCCTCCTCCGAGTTCGGTTCCGTTAAGCACCATGTCATATGCTCGCGAAAGAGCGTTAGCGGGATCTGCTTTCAACTGATCGACGTCGCCTGACGGAGCAGTAAACGGGTGATGCAAAGATGTGAGATTGCCATCGCCGTCCTCTTCAAACATCGGGAAATCAACCACCCACAGAGGTGCCCAACGATCAGCTACTAGCCCTAAATCCTCCGCTACTTTAAGACGCAACGCTCCCAATGCTTCGTTAACGACCTTGGTCTTATCCGCCCCGAAGAAAATGATGTCGCCTGTTTCTGCACCAAGTTCTGCGATCAACTTCAGTGTGGCGTCTTCACCGATAAACTTAACTATTGGAGATTGCAGACCTTCGATACCTGCTGCCACATCGTTCACCTTGATCCAGGCGAGCCCCTTGGCACCGTAGATGCCGACGAAATCAGTGTAGTCATCGATAACTTTACGACTGAGTGATCCACCACCGGGCACCCTTAATGCTGCAACTCGGCAACTTGGGTCATTGGCCGGACCACTGAACACCTTAAAATCGACATCTTTCATTAGCTCGGCAATATCTTGCAGCTCCATGTCGACGCGAAGATCAGGTTTATCAGACCCAAATCGCGTCATAGCCTCTGCGTAAGGCAAACGTGGAAAATCACCGAGGTCTACATCCATATGCACCTGGAATACATGCCTGATAAGCGCTTCCATGATTTGCATGATTTCTTCTTCATTCATGAATGAAGTTTCAACATCGATCTGAGTGAACTCTGGCTGTCGATCCGCTCTCAGATCCTCATCTCGGAAACATTTGGCGATTTGATAGTACCTGTCCATGCCAGAAGCCATGAGAATTTGCTTAAACAGCTGAGGCGATTGTGGCAAGGCGAAAAAACGACTTGGATGAGTGCGACTGGGTACTAAATAGTCTCTTGCCCCTTCGGGTGTCGCCTTTGTGAGCAGCGGTGTTTCGATATCAAGGAAACCATTGTCATCCATGAAATTGCGCACAGTGTTTGCGACTTTGCTTCGAAATCGCAAACGCTCCAACATTTCAGGGCGACGCAAGTCGATATAGCGATAATGCAGACGAACGTCTTCCCCTACATCGGAATATTCATCTAACTGCATAGGTGGTGTCTTTGCTGCATTGAGGATTTGCAGCTCTTTACCAAGGACTTCAATTTTCCCGGTTCCCATTTCTGGATTTATTGTGCCCTCTGGTCTCAGTCGTACCCGACCTTTCACTTCCAGTACAAATTCGTTACGCACACCTTCTGCAGTCGCGAAACTTTCCTCCGTATCCGGGTCAAAAACTACCTGCGCAATTCCCTCTCGATCACGTAAATCGAGGAATATCACTCCACCATGATCTCTGCGGCGGTGTACCCATCCGTGTAAGGTCACCTCTTCATCCACATGGGATTCGTTAAGTTCGCCGCAATAATAACTGCGCATATCGTCTTCCTGTTTCACTCGCTGCCCTATTTGGCAGCTCTTCTATTGATTCATAAATGGGAACTAGCAAATTCTAAGCCGTTGAACTGGCACCGCTACCTGCAGAGCTCTTGGGACTGCTGGTAGAAGATCCAGTGCTGGTTTTTTCTTTGGATGTTGATTTTGAGTCGCCCGCGACTTCTTTCTTAGCACCAGGTTTTTTGTCTGAGTCCTTTGCGGAACTCTCACCAGTGCCCCCCTTTTCTCCAGATCCAGGTTTATTCGAATCTGATTCAGCGATGTGCTTCTTGTCACCGCTTTTAAAGTCAGTTTCGTACCATCCGCCGCCTTTAAGGCGAAAGCTAGCTGCAGACACCAACTTCTGCAGAGCTGATTCAGAACACTCTGGACAATCAGTCAGCGGATCGTCGCTGATTTTTTGCAGCGCCTCCAATTGATGGCCGCATTGCTGGCACTGGTACTCGTAAATGGGCATTGCTGTTACGTTTAACCCCTCCATAAATGAGGGCCCGGCTAATAAAAACGCGCGATTATACCCTAATTTTCTGGGCACATGGCAGAGCAGGAGTAGCCCAATTACCTCTCAATAAGCGCCCATTCAGGGCCCAATATGTGCTTGCCCAAAACAACAAACCAACCGAACATCGCCAAGGGCAATTCAAATCAAGACAGCTATCTTGACCAGATCAATTTTTGGCATTTATGGCATGGCGGAATGGGAGATTTTTGTTTCCATTCTCCACTTGTTTCATATATGCAAGTTTTAATCGATTTAACTCTTCTCCAACAAAAAATGATCAGAAATTCGGCGAGCCGATCTTAATCTTGAACATTCTGCGCTTAATCATTTTGAATCTCGCATCAATTTTGTGCGGAAAAAGATTCTGAAGCTTTGTGCAAACCAGTTAACAACTCTATCGAAATTTTCCAATATCACTATTGACAAAGCACAATATGTCACTTGCAAAAAGTTAATTTCAGCCTATTTTTTTCGATATAATTCGCTTTTCTAAAGAATTAGCCGCAAGCGTTCAGAATTACTTGCGAGCTAGATTTGAATGCTTTATAAATACACCCCCTGACGGTCAGGCCACCTAAGGAATAGAGGCGCTGACACACAGATTAAGTTTTTAGTCTGAAAATTTAGAGATAAGAATTAATTTAGAATTAATCCAAGAAAATTCGACGAGCACTTTTTGATCAGGAAGATCATTAAGATTTACCTACAACTATCCAATTGACCACAAAAAGAGAACGGGCATGGCTGTAAAGAAAACCTCCGCTGCCAGAAAAAAGAAAAGCGCAGCATCAAGCAAGAAAGCACCAGCAATTCAAAAGAAGTACACCAAGACTGAGATCTTGAATGAAATCGCACAGAACACTGAACTCAGCAAGAAAGAAGTTGCTGCTGTTCTAGATGAACTGGCAGTAGTGATCGAGCGCCACATCAAGAAGCGTGCTGTCGGTGAATTTACCCTACCTGGTCTGCTGAAGATCAAGTCAGTGGTTCGCCCAGCCCGTCCTGCTCGCAAAGGTGTACCTAATCCCTTCCGTCCAGGTGAGCTTATGGATATTCCTCGTAAGCCTGCTACCACTCGCGTGAAGGTTCTGCCTCTGAAGAAGCTGAAAGAATTCGCACTTTAAAGGCTAATCTCGCCTGCTAGGCGAAATGCTATGATGAGAGGCAGCCCTAGGCTGCCTTTCTTGTTTTTGGGATCGAAAATGCGCGCTAGCAAATATCTACTTGCCACAGTCAAAGAAACTCCAGCTGATGCGGAAGTAATCAGCCATCAACTCATGTTGCGGGCTGGGCTCATTCGCAAACTCGCCAGTGGTCTTTATACCTGGCTGCCAATGGGCACCCGGGTTTTGCACAAAGTGAGCCAGATTGTCCGCGAAGAGATGGATCGCTCTGGCGCCATAGAAGTATCGATGCCTGTCGTCCAGAACGCTGAATTGTGGCAGGAATCCGGTCGCTGGGATGATATGGGACCTGAATTGCTGCGTTTCCAAGACCGACATGACCGGGATTTCTGTCTTGGCCCTACTCACGAAGAAGTCATCACGGATCTGGTGCGCGGCGAACTAACCAGCTACAAGCAGCTACCAGCCAACCTGTATCAGATTCAAACCAAATTCCGGGATGAAAGGCGCCCTCGATTTGGCGTTATGCGGGCCCGCGAATTCATCATGAAAGATGCCTATTCCTTTCATGTTGATGACACATCCCTGCAAGCCACCTACGAAGTCATGCATGCGACTTACTGTGCAATTTTCCAACGGCTAGGTTTGGATTTCCGACCGGTTATTGCCGACTCTGGCAATATTGGCGGGAGTACTTCCCATGAGTTTCATGTGCTAGCCGATTCCGGTGAAGACGAAATAGTCTTTAGTGACGGCAGTGACTACGCAGCAAATATAGAACTGGCTGAGGGCAAACCCGCTCACACACCAGCGCAAGAGCCGCCAAGAACAGCGCAAAAAGTAGCAACCGGTGATGCTCACAGTATTGAGGCAGTTGCCCAACTACTCTCAATCGAACCAGCTCAACTAGTCAAAACCTTGGTGGTTCACGGTGCTGATGAGACAGGACAAAAATCTGATGAGCTCGTTGCCTTGGTGCTCCGTGGTGATCATGACCTGAGCGAAACCAAAGCGCAGAAGATTGGTGGTATAGCATCACCGCTCGTCTTTGCCGATGATGCAGCGATTGAAGCATCCTTTGGCTGCCCTCCTGGATGCATTGGCCCTCACAATGTAGATATGCGAATAGTCGCTGATCACGCCGTTACTGAACTTTCCAATTTCGTGTGCGGAGCAAACGAATCAGGTTTTCATCTGAAAGATGCAAACTGGAAGGCAGATTGCCGTTTCGATGAAGTCGCCGATTTAAGAACCGTGCAAGAAGGTGATCTTAGCCCTGATGGTTCAGGCAAGCTTGCAATCAAACGCGGAATCGAAGTGGGCCATATATTCCAACTAGGTAACAAGTACAGCAACGCCATGAATGCGACTGTATTAGATGAGCAAGGCAAAGCTGTGGTTATGACAATGGGTTGTTACGGAATTGGTGTTACCCGTGTAGTGGCTGCCTGCATAGAACAAAATCACGACGACGCGGGCATTATATGGCCAGACAATATTGCGCCATTTCAACTCGCCATCTTGCAGCTTGATGGCCATAAATCTGAAGCCGTTATTGAATTTTCAGAGTGGCTCTATGAACAGACTCAGCAAATGGGAGTCGAAGTTTTTCTCGATGACCGAGACAAGAAGACAAGCCCTGGTGTGAAATTCGCTGAAAGTGAGTTGATAGGCTTCCCTCATCGCATTGTAGTGTCTGCTCGAAGCCTGGCTGACGATAAGGTGGAATACACTCATCGCCGTAGCGGAGAAAAGCAGACAATTGCTAAAGATGAGGTCTTGGAGTTTTTGCATAAAACTCTTTCGTGATCCCAACATCTAGAATTCGCACTTTGCTCGAAGTCTAACGGCGGATTTCAAATTCGCCCTGGGTGAAACGATAAAGCTCATCATCCCGGCCAGCCAACTCTTGGGCAGACAATTCATCTAATTCCAAGGCATCCACCCTCGCTCGTGGAGGACCCTGTAGTAACCACGAGCGCATTTGCTCCACCATCTCAGAGTCGCCTGCTATTAACAATTCAACATGGCCATCGACGGTATTTCGAACCCAGCCTGACAAACCCAGACGGATGGCTTCAGCCTGAGTTTCCGCGCGGAAAAAGACGCCCTGAACCCTACCCTTGACCAATCCTTGCAAGATCATTTCGTTGTCTGACACGTCATTCATTGCATATCTTTGTGTAAATGCGAGCAATCCCACAGATACCTGCCATAACCATTGCCGTATAATAACTGCATACAATAAATCCGGTTAATTCATGGCACTGCAGCTCACTCATTTCCGTGCTGAAATCAGGCTGATAAAACAGCGATTTCAAGCTTTCCTCTGGCAGCAAAATCTTGCAGAGAAATCATTGGGTAAACGCTTGCTGGTTCGCAGCATGCAAATCTTTGTTGCAGTGATTCGCGACCTTATGCAAGAGCAACTATCACTGCGTGCTATGAGCCTGGTTTTCACCACACTGATTGGAATATTCCCACTATTCGCCATCACGTTCGCCGTGTTGAAGGGGTTGGGCGTACACAATGCATTAGAACCTACCCTGCTCAATTTTCTTCAGCCGTTAGGAGATAGAGCCCAGGAAGTAACTCAGCAAATATTGAGTTACGTCGACAATCTTCAGGTGCAGCTAATCGGTGTTACCAGCGTTGGACTGCTGTTGTACTTCGTGCTCAATATGATGAGCAAGATCGAATCGGCGTTTAACTATATCTGGGCAGTTAAACAAAGTAGATCCTGGACCAATCGCATCAGCGAATATTTGTTTGCGGTAATCGTGAGCCCACTCCTGCTGTTTATTTCGATCAGTCTTACATCCTATGTGCACACGAATTTCTTTGAACAGTTTTTGGAAAACTTGATGTTCGGCAGTGTGATTATCGAGCTAAGCGCACTACTCGTTTCCTTTTTACTGATGACCCTGGCTTTTGCTTTTGCCTACGGCTTCCTTCCCAATACAAAGGTCCAGTTTAGTTCGGCATTTATCGGTGGCATGGTTACTACAGTTATTTGGAAATTAATGGGCACATTGTTTCAGGGGCTCTTTATTTCACCGCTAAGGGAAAATCTGTATTTGGCTTTCGCTTCTGCTATCGCCATTATGTTTTTTATCTATGCTGGATGGATGGTTGCGCTGATAGGTAGCAGCATAGCCTTCTATCATCAGAATCCAGGTAAAGCGCGCTCTGGAAGAGATCGTTTATTGCTTAGCATCGCCCAAAAAGAACAACTCAGTTTGGCGACCGCCCTTGCCATCATTAAACGCTTCAATAGTGGTGGTAAACCACTCTCAGAAGACGACCTTGCTCAGATATTAGAAACCAGCCCAGTGGTAATCGAAGAGAGTTTGATAGCACTTCAGAGCATTGGGTTGATTACTGAGACGGGTGATGAACCGCCACGCTTCTTACCAACCCAAGCTGTAGATCATCGTACCTTGGTGGATGTTTGGCGCTCACTGCGCAATTGCAATACTGATGAGTTAGCCATCTCTGAAGGCTCAGACGAGCTTCAGTCAATAGAAAATTTTCAGAAAGAACTGAACGAAGTTATTGAAAACCAGTTAGGAAAGCAGACGTTTTCTGACACACTTGTATAGAAGTACAAAGCTATGAGTGAAATTAGTATCTACCACAATCCACGTTGCTCCAAATCTCGAGCAGCATTGGCGTTATTAGAAGAAAATGACATTAACCCGGAAATCATTTACTACCTGGAAAATCCTCCGAGCAAAGAACAATTGATAGAACTCATGCAGAAACTGGATAAGGGAATTAGAGACATACTGCGCCGTGGTGAGCCAGAGTTTGATGAGTTTAATCTTGGGGATGCTAATCTCAGTGACGAAATTGTCTTCGATATCGTTTGCCGCCACCCTCGCCTGATTGAACGACCTATAGTAGTTAAAGGAGATCGGGCATTAATTGGTCGCCCGCCAGAAAACGTATTGCAACTCATCAAAGAGTAAAATCATGTCATCTCCCTACATATTAGTTTTGTATTACAGTCGCTATGGCGCCACTGAGAAGATGGCACAGCTAATCGCTCGAGGTGTAGAGCAAGTCAGCGGCATCGAATCACGTATTCGCACTGTGCCGAGCGTTTCTCCCGATACCGCAGCAAGTGAGAACCCAATCCCGGACAGTGGGGCCGTCTATTGTTCGATTGAAGATTTACGAGACTGCTCCGGACTTATTGTTGGTAGCCCAACCCGATTCGGCCAGATGGCATCAGCATTGCGCCACTTTGTCGACCAAAGCAGTGGGCTTTGGACGAGCGGCGCATTAATAGATAAGCCGTTTGCCACGTTCACCTCCAGTTCTTCTCTTCACGGAGGCCAGGAATCCACTTTATTGAGTATGGCGCTCCCTTGGCTACACCACGGTATGGTGTATTGCGGGATTCCTTATTCCGAAGCTGGACTTAACACCACTGAATCCGGTGGCACTCCCTATGGAGCAAGTCATGTGGCCGGGCCAGAAAGCAATCGACCGATAAGTGAAACTGAACACGAACTTTGCCTGGCTCTAGGCGATCGAGTTGCCAAAATTGGCCTGTCGTTGGCCAAATAATTAAGAGCGACTGTTTTGACATCTGATCCTATCGGCTCTAGTACCAGTACCAATACAGCTCAACGCTTTGTACTCGGCAGTTTTTACTGCCTAGTAGTCTATTTTGGCGCTATTAGTCTTATCGCTTTGGATTCCATACGACTGAGCAGCTTTATCATATGGTTGTTGCAAGTCGCACCTCTACTCCCTTTTGCCTGGGGCATTCATAAGCAATACCAACGAAGCTACCTATGGCTGAGCTTGGTGGTGTTGCTGTATTTCATGCATGGTGTATTGGTGGCTTTTGATCCGGCGCGCTTATGGCAGGGATTAATTCAGATAGCGCTTTGTGCAGCTTTGTTTATTGCGTTGCTCTATTACTTGCGGCAGTCAAACAAAAACTCTGAGTAAGATCTTGAGCAATATCTTAAGAAAGACCCTTAGACTGGGTGTTGGCAAAGTATCACCAACCCATGACTTCTTTAACTAAAGGGATAGTCAGTTTGCGCCCTTGCTGCAAGGATTCGCTATCTAACCTATCGAGCACAGCAATCAGTTGATCTAGATTCCTGTCAGCCCGTTGAACAATATAATCCGCAATTTGCTGATTGAGCACCATTCCCCGATTGCTTGCGCGCAATATCAACATGGAAGATTTTTCTGCATCAGACATATCAGAGATTTGAAATGTCAGCCCTGATTGCAGTCTAGAATGTAAATCCGCTAATTGCAGAGTCAGATCCTGCGGTGATGAAGAAGCTGTTACCAGCAATTGAGTATCGCTCTCTTGCAAGTGATTATATAGATGGAAAACCGCATCTTCCCATTTTGCATCTCCAGCAATACTCTCAATATCATCCAGGCATACCATAGACAGGCTGTTAGTGCCTTGTAGCATGCCGGGATCAAAAGATTCTCTGTCTTGTAATGGTAAGTACAATACCCCGCGCCCTGCTTCTGCCTGCTGCGAACAAAAGGCCTGAGCCAGGTGAGTCTTGCCCGAAGCGGATGAACCCCAAAGATAAATCAGATGTGTATTTGTAGGTTCCTGAGACAAACTGTCGACTAACGCCTGATTCGCCTCATTGGCGAAGTAGTTTGCGAAATTTGCCTCATCACGAAGCTGAACTCCCAAGGTAAGTTGGGTTGGCAAATTCTTGCTCATGACTTAACGGGTCCAGCGATAATGAAGAACTGGCTCTTGGCCAACTTGAGAACTCTGAATGGGCAGCAGGTCTCTATCGAGAGCAATTAGCTCATATAGTTGTCCTGCATTTCCTACCAACCCCAGCTCTAACTCCAGTTGTTCACCATCAATCGCTGCCGGAAACACAGACTCAACTAGCCCAAGATTTCCAACATAGGCTATGAGTGCTGAATAATCTTGTAGGTCACTGACTCCTTCGACTGTTAACCTCACAGTTGAAGACGCAGAAGCTTCAGGAACGATGGCAAAGTAACTGGCAAGCTGGCCAGTTACTCGATCGAGGGGCGCGTATAGATACTCATCGATGTCAGTTGCAAAACCATCGAACACATCTACTCGGGGTCCGAAGAGAAATTGCCACAGGCCTACTAGCTCCCCGCTCGCCGTAAAATGCAATCGCCCTGTTAATACACTATCTGCGTCGTAGCGCTCGCTTGCCCGTCGGATCGATTCTTCATTCAAGGACCACACCAGATCTTCAGATAGATTTCTTCGATCCTCGAAATCCAATACCGGAAAAATTACCGGCAATCCTCGCGCTGCGGCGAAGTCCTGGATGGCATCGATAATTTCTTGATTGATGTCTGAAGTAAGTAAGGTTCTATTGCCATCGGCATCCTGCAGCGCCATCCATAGAAGCACGCTAGGCCGATTGCTATCCCAGACTGGAATATTTGCATCGGTCAATAGCTCATTGATTAAACGCGCAGAGAAATCAACCTCTACATAGCGTTGCTCAATAGTGGTGGAAACTAAATTCTCATTGGCTTCCTCTTCACTCTCATCCTCTTCATTTCTAACCTCTTCTTCGAGACTCGAGTCTATAGAAGCATCAGATTCTTCAGACAGGGCTGGTTGTGGAGCCGCGATAAATTCATTGGAGTAAGCAATAGCCTCGACGTAGCTCTGCGCGTTATCCAAAGCCTGTTCCACCGCAGGATGCTCCAACCAACGTTGCTCCCCGGTAACTTTTAAAACAACAGCAGCCAGCGCGTCTCTGAAGGCGCGATTACGTTCAGCATCGCTCTCATTGGCAACCGCAATGCGCTCGCTGTACAAACCACTGACTTGCAAAGCCAGTGATGGTTGAAAACTACCGACAGCTACTAAAAAAGTGACTATCGCCAGAGTCTTCACTGCTTTTTTCAGGCTATTCATGGGATCGAATAATACTGCAATTGGCACTATTTAGTCTCTGTCAACCACTTCGCCTGACGTCACCTCAAGTTCTTGCTAAACTTGCGCAGCCTGCAAACTACAAGGAATGACACATGCCCGCTGACAAGGATCTCTCATCGAATCAAGAATCTTTGAGTTATCGTGACGCAGGGGTCGATATCGACGCGGGTAATGCCCTCGTTGACTCAATTAAGTCCATCACACGCCGCACTCATCGAAAGGAAGTCTTATCTGAACTGGGTGGCTTTGGCGCCTTGTGCGAAATCCCGGCGGGTTACTCCCAGCCGGTTCTAGTCCCTGCCACAGACGGTGTGGGCACCAAACTAAAGCTCGCTATGGAAATGGGCAAACACGACACGATTGGCATCGACTTGGTTGCCATGTGTGTGAACGATTTGATCGTTTGCGGCGCAGAGCCTTTATTCTTCCTAGATTACTACGCAACAGGAGCACTCAATGTAGATGCAGCCACTGATGTCGTACGCGGTATCGGCGCTGGATGCGAACTCGCTGGTTGCGCACTAGTTGGCGGAGAAACTGCAGAAATGCCAGGCATGTACCAAGACGACGACTATGACTTAGCTGGTTTCGCTGTTGGTGTAGTAGAAAAATCGAAAATTATTGACCAGTCCAAAGTTGAAGCCGGTGATGTGTTAATTGGCCTGGATTCTTCGGGCCCTCATTCCAATGGTTATTCGCTAATTCGCAAAATCCTTGAACGTAGCGATGCAAACCTCAACGATAGTTTTGGTGACTCAACACTAGGCGCCACCCTTCTCGCCCCCACTGTGATTTATGTCAAAGCAGTGCGCGCACTGCTTGAGAAAATTGACGTCCATGGTATCGCTCATATT
Source organism: uncultured Pseudohongiella sp. (assembly GCA_965262465.1). Classification (GTDB taxonomy): domain Bacteria; phylum Pseudomonadota; class Gammaproteobacteria; order Pseudomonadales; family Pseudohongiellaceae; genus UBA9145. The sequence goes on from OZ253535.1 coordinate 1,868,191, forward strand.
ACTGGGGGAGGCATCACCGAAAACCTACCCCGAGTATTGCCAGAGAATTCAGTAGCGAAAATCGATGCGGCTAGTTGGACTAGACCCGAGGTGTTCGATTGGTTGCAGCAGCAAGGCAATGTGGAACAGTCAGAAATGTTTCGCACATTCAACTGCGGTATAGGATTGATCGTGTGTATTCGTTCAGCTGAGGTAAATATTGCGCTGGATATCCTGCAAGACCAAGGTATTGGCGGCAGAGTGATTGGAGAGATCGAACATAGCCAGTCAGCCGGCGCTGCCGTTGAATTTGTTTAGTTAATTAAGAGCTACACGCGGCTAATGGAATCCACTCATTGCAACATAGTTGTACTTATCTCTGGCAATGGTTCAAATCTGCAAGCTTTGATCGATGCTGCAGTACATTCCAACTTTAAAATCTCTGCAGTCGTTTCAAACAAAGCAGATGCCTTTGGCTTACAACGGGCCGCGCGGGACGACATCCCTACTGAAGTGCTTGACCATAAAGCATTTGAGCAGCGCGAAGACTTTGATGCCGCCTTAGTCGAGCTTATCGACAAATACAGTCCGGATCTGGTCGTTCTTGCCGGATTCATGCGCATACTGACTAGCAAGTTTGTGAGTCACTATTTAGGGCGAATTCTCAATATCCATCCTTCCCTGCTTCCCAAATACCCAGGCATCAATACCCATCAGCGAGCGCTTGATGCTGGCGATTCTGAACATGGCGTCTCCATTCATTTCGTTACTGAAGAACTCGATGGAGGACCAGTCATTGCACAGGATCGAGTTCCAGTGCATGCCGAAGACACTGCTGAGGTACTCGCCGCACGGGTATTAGAGAAAGAACATTTGCTGTATCCAAAAGTGGTTTCCTGGTTTGCCGCTGGTCGACTGGCACTACAAGACAATACCGCACTCTTAGACAGCGAGGCGCTACCTACGGGTGGTATACAAGTGCATGAGTAGCTCATCGAAACGAATCAGCTTGATGCCTTACTTGATTGCCAGTTTGTTAGTTGGGGTGGCGAACAATGTTTATAGCCAAGCGCTAACAGAATTCTCAGCCTATTACGTTGCCAGTACCAATGGCATCAGCGGTGAAGCGGAGCGCCATCTAATTCATCAGGGGGACAAACGATACAGGCTCAACGTTTCGTTGGAAGCCAAGGTGGCCGGTGTGAATATTGGTGATTTAGAACAGTCCAGCGAATTTCTGCTGACTCAACACGGAATTCAACCTCAGCAATATCATTATCAAGTCTCAGGCGTAAGTTCGGATGTAGAGTCTGTGAGCTTTAACTGGGATGCTGGAATCGCATTAAGCGCGGAAGAAGATGAATCCTGGACCATCGAACTGGAGGGACAAGTTCTGGATCAGATGAGTTATCAGCAAGCGTTGGCAATGGCAGTGCAAACTAATCCGACTGCTTCATCTTATGAGTTTAAACTCGTTGATGGTCCGATAGTCGAAGCGCACCAGTTCCGGCATCTCGGTGAAGAAAATATCGAGACTCCGTTAGGCCCATTGCGCTGCGTTAAACTCGAGCGAGTTCGAGAATCTGATTCAGGTCGTGCCACTACCATCTGGCTGGCCGCTGATTGGGAACATTTGTTAGCGAAGATAGAGCAGCGCAATCCGTCTGGAATGCAGATTGAATTGTCTTTAAGAATGGCCTTGGTGGGGGGCGAAACAGTTCAGGCTCTGAGTCTCTAAATACAAACGGCAGTGCAATCGACAGTACAAACGACTCGGAATCCTTTCAACTGTTACATTAAGATTCTTCAATCGAGCCGTCTGTTGAATCTGAATCGGTAGAACGTTTTTGCAGTTGGTATTTGCGCATCTTCTCCACTAGAGTTGTGCGGCGAATATGCAATCGGTCTGCTGCACGAGCCACCACTCCTCCACTATCATCCAGCGCCTGTGCGATTAAACTCTTCTCCAGATTGGCCAGATACTCTTTGAGATCCAGACCCTTGACTGGCAGTAGGTCGTCACCTTTCACACTATCATCACGCGCAATAGCAGTGTTTCCCGTTAATCCCTGCACCCTACTTAATGCATCAGCAGCAGTAGTGGAGAGCACATCGTCATCTGATTCGCGAAAGTTTTTTGGTAGATCGTTCACGCCGATGATGCCATGGGGATGAAGAATTGCCATTCGCTCAACAAGATTAGCAAGCTCCCGCACATTTCCTGGCCAAGGGTAACGGCACAGACAATCTACTGCTGATGAGTTAAATCGAACGGATCCCCGCCCCTCTGCTTCTAGTTCTGCAATCAACTCATTCAATAACAGAGGAACGTCTTCCCCTCGCTCTCGAAGCGAAGGCATTTCTATAGGAAACACATTGAGTCGGTAGTAAAGGTCCTGGCGGAACTCACCTTGGCCAATCATAACTTCAAGATCTTTGTGGGTAGCGGCCAAGATTCTTACATCGGTCTGAATGGTCTTCACACCCCCGACACGCTCGAAACTGCGCTCTTGCAATACACGCAATAGCTTTACTTGCATGCTGAGTGGCATGTCGCCAATTTCATCCAGGAATAGAGTTCCGCCATCAGCTAATTCAAAGCGGCCTTCCCTGGTCGAAACTGCCCCAGTGAATGCGCCTTTCTCATGGCCAAACAGTTCACTCTCTAACAGTTCTCTAGGGATCGCTCCACAGTTTATGGGCACAAAAGGCTTATCAGCGCGGGTAGAATTCAAATGCAAATTTCGAGCAACGACTTCCTTACCGGTTCCAGAATCACCGGTAATGAGTACGCTAACTTCTGTATTCGCGACCTGGCCCATCATGTGCCGCACTCGTTGGATAGCCTGACTTTGGCCTACCAACGAACGAAACATGTTGTAGTCTTTAACGCCTTCGAAATCCTTCAATCGATTGTAGTGTTCATGCACTAATTTGGCTTTGTGCAGGGCATCCAGCAATGGTTGATAACTAATCTCACCATTGAGCGTAGCTATAACTGATGACTCTAAGTCTGTTTCCTGCAAATCCTTAGTCGAGAGATCCTCTAATAAAATAAAAGGCAAACCTTCCTGCCACTGATGCAATTTGCGCAGTAGCGCAATCTCCGCACCTGCGCATTCGCCAATCAGGGCAGCACAAAACTCTGTTGCAGATTCATTGTCTGGTTTCGCTGAAGAAAGCCAGTCACTGGCACTTGACGCAATGGCGGACTCACCAATAAAAGACAGGATAGTAGCGAGCTCGCGACGAGTCTCTGCGTTGTTATCAATTACCAAGATCTTCGCAGAGTCTTTTGTTTCTTTAGAGTCTAATGTTTCAAACATTGAACTGACTGGATTCCGTTTCCATCAGGATATGTGGAGCGAATTAGAAGCGCACCTAAAAGCGATGCGTGCCTGTGGTGAGACTATAGCAGAACTCGCTATATCTCACAGAGACTGAGCAGAAAATCTAAAAGATAAGTTCTAGGATTTGATCAATCACACACGATTGGACAGAAATTGATCAATTAGGTTGCGTTGATGAAGAAAACTCAGGGCTTTTTTGCAGCGAAACCTTTAGCCGGGTATGTGCCAAACCACCGAAATGAGTTGGAGAGAGTTGGTGCGATTCGAACATACCCATCGATGACTGTGGAGCTCCAAAGTCGAACTGAGAACATCCAAGAGTCTTAGCCTGCACAATTGCCTGCCAAATCACGCTGTATAGCACGGGCTTGTCCAAGCCGAGGGAAGCGCCATCAGAAAGAAGATCGGCAAACACAAACTGGCATGTGCGATTACTGTAAACAAACAGTGCGCTTGCCACTAATCCGCCGCGATGTTCGGCTTGTACTACAAATCCCTGGCCATTATTCAATAAGTCGATGTAACTCTGCAGGCTGTCATTTTCATCATAAACTTCGACAGGAAGAGTTTGTTGACGATGACCGTGAGTCGTTTGCGTGGAATCACCGGTAACGATTCGGAGATCTAGATTTTCTAACCCCCAAGCGATGTGTTCCAAATAGTCTCGATGAACTTGGCAACGCAGTTGTTCCAAGGGCATCTTTAAATCAATTATCTGAACTTGTTGTACTGTCGGTATCGCACCCTTCTCGAGTAATACCTGAGTAACCGGGGACATTATGCCGCAGCTGACTGGATCAAAGTAATCGATTGCTTCGGGCTGTTCTTCAACTATCAGCTTGTCGACATGTTGTTGCAGCAAGCGAATCGCTTCTGGGCAAAAGTTGTTGGACGCATTGTCCAAACTGGATTGGTTGACGTGAGTGCAAGCATCCAGTCCAAAGTATCCCAAGCGCTTGCGACCGCTTTTGTCTACATGCAAGGTTAGACTGCAACCAATAACTGGTTCGTTTTCCGAAATTACCAGAAAAGATCGATCAGTATAGTTTGGGCTGCGACGTGCACTTTCCACTGCTCTTGCGGAAAGAGACGCATAAAGTGGAATACGGAGCGGGTCATTATTGAGCAGCGTATGCCAATGCTGCTGAAAACGATGATCACTGTTCTCGATAACGTGATGCATGCAATACCTTTCTTGTCCTTTTTGCGTACTGCTGGTTTCGACCGATTTCTAATAGTTGCTACGACGTAAACCTAATTCCGGCATAGCTCGTTGCAGTGTCCCATTCATAAACCTTTTCAGATTTAGCCATCTCGAGAGCCAAAAACAGTCGAGCTTTTCCGTGTCTAGGGGCTGCTCGCAAATTTCCCTAAAAATCGACGGTGTAGCCTCGGAGTCTAATTTTTGAGCAATGCCTACTCCAGGACCTGGTTCACACTTTTTAGCAGTATTTGCGGGGTCATTCCCCCACTGTTTTAGTGAGAAAAAACTCAGCAATTGCCAATAGTTAGAACTGATTTCTGAGAAATAATTCCCAATTCAAATCTGGCCTAAAGCATCCAAAGATACGAAGCGCTTGTCGACTGAATTCATGGGCCATATGGGGAAATTTCGGGTCGATTTTGGGTAAGAAACATACTTGAAACTGCGGCTAGCTTAAACATCATTAGTACGGCCAAATTCCAACAGTTTCATGCCAGCTTTTTGCACCAATAAAGTGCGTTTTGCAGATTGTGATCAGTAAGCTAAATCCGCCATTTAACTATAATATTCAATGAGTTGTGGAGATTAGCTTAAGTAAACAAGTCTGAATGCGCAGCGCAATTTGCGTGTTTAAAGATATTTTTCCGACTGTCGTTATAAATTAGGCCTTCGGAGTATGGGTAGATACCAAAACTCCCGACTCAATTGTGAGGCGCCGAATTCGATTGCCTAGCACTCCGCAGCCCCAATCGATTCACTAGTTTCAACAGATTATGTTTAGCTTCTAAGCCAAAAGGATTACTTGGCTTCTAAGGCAACTAAGCAAGGAATGCTTTTATACTGTGAGTAAATCAGACCCAAAAAAAAACTCCCCGAGCAAAGCTGAAGGGGAATCTTCGTCCGCTGTGGTAACGCCAATGCATGGGCGCACCAAGCGCCAGTCCTCGTTAGAAAACGACTTGCTGCTGCTTAAGGAGCAACTGCGACAGATAGAAGAACAATTGGAAAACCTTTCTGAAGTAAACGCTTCTAAGGTCGTGGACCTGCACAACCGAATTGCAGCCGGGGAATACGAAATTGATCCAGAGCGCATAGCACGCAAGCTCATGGAGCTCGAATCTGAGATCAATCGGCGCTAGTTGCTCACAACTCAACCTCCGTTGATTTGTTAAGAAGCCCCTATTCTTCTTTAATCAGAACAATCTCAGCTCTAAAGACCCAAGCTGCATTTCTCCACTTTATTGGTGAATAAAGGCGTTATTTTTCAGTGACTTATCAAGCTTTTTGAAAGTTCAGCTGGACCGCCCAGATTCTGTGAATCCACTGCAAAACATGAACCTTCCAGGCTCACTGGTCGTATTTCTTAATAGCTGACCAACTATCGCTGTTGCTGGGAAATTAGACTTGTTATGTGACCCCGAACACATAGTCTTTTAAGCCCCGGGATTAGGCTTGCTGAATAGAAATATCGCTGCGGCCAATCTTGTAATGCAGAGGCTGTTGGTTTTAAATACGCGGCCGATACAGCCCTATAACGTTGTTTCTCAGGAAAAGGTAGTACACCAAATAAGGGAAATCCTCCCAGTGACTCGCACTTTCAACTGAGCCGAAACTGGCGATAGGCTGGCGGGAAGAAACAGAACGTGAACGCAAAAAACTTTTACATTGTGGCCACTGCGCCAAATGAACCTAGCCTGCAAGTTAAGATCTCTGGCCCGTACCTTACTGAGCAAGCGGCACAGGCGGATCTGAAGGCAGCCATCGATGAAGCGATGGATATCGACCCTTCTGCTAGAGATTACAACTACAGCATTTCTAAAGTTGAAAGCCGCAAACCTGGGGTAATTCAACACATGGCGGCACACGCCTAAGACCCATTTTCCCCTTAAACTTCGCTAGACCTTCCAGGGGTAATCCCTACCTTTTGTACTACCCCATCACAGCTTTACCCCGCAAAACTTGAAACCCATAGCTCATTTGTTGCGTCATATAGGTCGTAAATAAAAACAAATCTAATTCACTTGTTTTTGAACTCGATCAATAGGTGACTGAACGAATTTGACTATAAAGAACGCCGTCAATACGGCTATGTTCCAATTCCTTGCAATAAAGTTCGCGATTAGGCTTTCTTGTATAGTTAGTAAGGATAGAAGCTAGATCCCTCACACTGAGAAGATAGCCCTATCCCATAACATCCAGCCTTCGGCTACGACGTTTTTTTGAATCAAGGAAGAAGAGGACTCCAGAATTGTTCGGAAGCGAACAGGAGATATCAAGGTGAAAAAGTTAAAAGCGCTCCATCACATCAGTATTATTGAATCTCGTGGGACGAATTGCGCCTGGGTGAGAATCAAATATGACGGCAAGAGTTTTCAACAGTCTTTTCCATTCAAACAGTATGGCGGAAAAGCGAAGGCTATTGCAGCGGCTAAGAAGAAAAGAGACCAGGAAGGTCGGAAAATTTACGGCAAGAATTGGCCCTATGCGAAATTCAGTCCCCGAAAGATTTCACCCCTCAATTCTTCTGGGGAAATCGGCGTAAGTTTCTCGGAAAAAGATAACTCGTGGGTTGCTACTTGGCAGGAAGGAAAAGGAGCAAATCGAAAACAGAAGAATGCCTACTTTTCTGTCAACAAGTATGGGAAAGCCAAAGCCAAGGAGATGGCGGTTAAGACTCGTCGCAAAGAGGTATCCACAAACCGAGTGGCATAGAAAAGAACTAGCAATAGATCTTAAACATTGGGTCACTCAGCCCTGAGTGACTCAATGATGCACTATCTTCCGTAGAGTTTTCGGGTCTGTGAAGGCTTCAGTAGATTGATATTAATTCAATTCGAACTGCTGGGGTGCACTCCAAATCTGGGTAGTGTCTAGATGATTGGTGTACACCAGGTTTGCATCGAAGTTCATCCGATCAACTCCAAACACCTCATACAACGCTTCAAAATTAGCGACTGCTTCATCAGTGTCGCTATCCATAGCTACAACTAACTCATCTAAGCTTGCTGTATCAGATAATGCCTGGGCAGTATGCATTAAACCTGCATCTCGCATACCAGTGACTAACACAACCTGTGTATCGATACTCGCCGGGAAGGTAGAGAACATTCCATAGTCTCTGAACGGTTCACCCTCTTCCGGTAAGCCTGCATCACTGGTGTAGTATTCATCCGTCTCTTCGTTTAACAATTCATCATAGCTGCGTCCGATTGTTAACCCTGAACCTGCAAAAGTAAGGTCAGTTAACTTTTCAAGTGCACTGATGTAGCCAATATAAACGATATGATTATTGCGTATATCAGCTGTGGTCAGGTCCGACATCATTGTGATGTTCACAGACTTATCACTGTCTTGCAGAATTGGGACTATTCGAGCTAAGGCAAAAGCACTTCCTTCTGGCATATAGCTTAAATCCAAATCCAGATAGTTTTCTGCTCGTTCAATATCTGTAAACTGAAGCTCTTCTAAATCAGTTCGCGAATTAACGTTAAACTCACGTACCATGCGTGCGATATTGCCGTTAGCATTTAGCTCACCAAAGATATAGTAATCACCCATCACTAATAGAATGGGCTTGGCATCAGTTAGCACACTACCCCAAATAGGATGATCGGCTGCCGCTTGCCCCCTGCCGTCTTCCTGTATTGTTGGCAGCACCGCTGTAATCACGATATTAACTACTAAAAGTACACATGCTGCTGCTAACAGCGCAGTATTTAATCGAGAGTTCCAAAATTCGCTTCCCTGCCCGGTCTCTTTGTCAAGTGATGCAGTAAAACTTTCAACAACGATATTGTATTGTCCTTTTGGAATCGTAATTCTACGCTTAGCATCTGTTTCGTGTTGGTTATAGTAGTTTTCAAGTTTTTTACGTAACTGATGCACATAAACCCTGACAGTCGAGTCAGCTGATACGTCGAATTCCTCACCGCGTCCTAAGACATCAAGTGCCAGGTCGATTTCTTTTGGGGATTTGCCATCGATGGAACACTGCACCAAATACTCGAGTAACGCGCGGTAATGGCGGGAACGGCCGAGCACGCCACTGTCGATGATCTGCTTCGAAAGCGTAAGCAATTCTTCGTTTTGTACAGTTGATTGATTCACAGAGGTTGGATTGAAAGATTTAGGCAAAATTGATTTCGAGGCAGTATTGTAGCATTCCTGACTAGAGCACAAGACTATTTACTCGTCGCCTAGTCAGATTTAGGGCGTTACTTCAACGCATGCTCGGCATACTTCCGCGCACATTTACGGACGTCTACTGGCCAATTTGCAGTTTCGTGATCAAAGCGGGCTTTGTCGCAGGCATAGAGCGCCCGCACCGCCTCTTCATAGCCCGGTAAATTCCCTGCAATTGCCGTCATAAATCGCTGGGCTGCATCTTGTGACTGTCGGATCATTTCCTTGCCTGTCATTTCTTTGCGGGCTTGATCCACCAAGCGACGCAAAGCAGCAGAAGCACCACCACTTTGAGATTCCAACCAATCCCAATGGCGAGGCAACAGAGTTACCTCTCGGCCAACCACTCCAAGTTTGGGCCTCCCCCTCTTTCTGGTTCCGGCCACAGGCTCACAATCGTCTTCAATCTGGGCAACCGATCCGTATCTATCTTCCAAGTCTTGTTGTGACCCAGAAAGATCCAAGTCCAATTGCCTGCCGGTACTGGCTTCAAACAATAACACAAAAGAGTTATCTGTTTGTTTTTGCTCGTTTTTTAAGAACTGAGCAACATCAAAGAGCGGTCCCTGAGTGAGCAATGATTGATCCCTGAAGGCGTAAATTTGATTAATTTCCATGGCCAAAACCGGTGTATTTAACTTTGATGTATTTAATTATACCCTGGTATTAATAAAAAACAAAAATTCTTTTTCTGCACTTCAGTACTTTGTGGATAGGGATTAGGACTTAATGAGGAGTGATTTCAACTTGTCGTTGAATTCGACATGACCTTCCACAGCGAAGCGCTCGTGATTGGCTTCGATACTATCGAGGTCATAGAGGTAATTCACCATGGCGGAGCGGGATTGGCCAAGCCCCTTCTCGCTGGTATCTCCGCCGATATGAATTTGATGCAGTGAGGCGCCATTGCCCAGATGAAATCGCGCAACTGGATCGAAGGGAAACTTACCTTTTTTTGCACTCACCAGATAGTTGAGAATGAGCTTCTTTATAAGATCACTTTGCGATTCAAGAGAATCTGTATCGGTATCTATATCAAGTAGCTCTTCTCTCAAGTTTTGCAGTTCTTCAGATGAATTTTCATCGTTCTGTTCGGGTTCTGCTTCCAGCCACCTGCCGAAACCGGGGACAGGAGATAACGTCACGAATGTTTTAATGGCTGGAAACTCAGCTTGAAGCTCTTGTACAACTTGCTTAATCAAAAAGTTTCCGAAGGATATATTTCGTAAACCTGGCTGGCAGTTGCTAATGCTATAAAACACCGCAGTTTTATAATTCTCAGCGCCCTCTTCCACTTCAGAACCCTCTTCCAATATAGAAGTAATAGAACCTGGCACATCTTTGGTAAGGGCTACTTCAACAAAAATCAGCGGCTCATCAACTAGTGCGGGATGAAAGAATGCGAAACAGCGACGATTAGGTGGATCGATGCGGCTGCGCAAATCTTCCCAATCCTTTATCTCATGCACTGCCTCATAACGAATGATTCTCTCGAGAATTGCAGCTGAGGTTGACCAATCAATCGTTTGCAGCTGCAAAAAACCGCGTCCAAACCAGGACGTAAAAAGTCGAACAAAATCACCATCAACAGTTTCTAGTTCAGGTGTAAGCTTTAAAAACCCCAAAAGATCAGTTCGCATTGCGACAAGGTCATGCGTTGCGCCTGGAGTTTGGTTAAGTCGACGAAATAGCTCTAAGCGCTGCGGCTCCGCTGATCTGGATAGACTGCTTAGGTTCTTGCTAGTAGGATCTTGATCGTATTTCTCGAACGCTATACGCACTAACGCTTGATTGGCGTTAAATTTTTGCTCGAGGTTCTTAAAAAATTCTAGTTTTTCATCTAGAGAAAGTTCAGTGTAGCGATCAAGCACTTGACGGGCAGTAACGATAGCTGAGACTTCACCAACGTTACCCATCAACTTTTCGAGCAGCTCATCGATAGATGCAGATTCAGCTTTAGAAAATAAGCTGCGTTGGCCACTGACGAGGCCGGAGAGGAAGTCCTGGAAGCGTTTTAGAGCCATTTCTTGTTACAAGAAAACTATTGACACTATTTTAGTGAACACCGAATAGCATTCGCGTTTCTTTGTTTAGAACCGCCATCAGTTTTTTCGGGGGAGTAGGTAAATTATGAAAATATCGAATTGTTAGCATATGCCTATTTATTATGGATGCTGCGGTAAGATAAATAATAAGCAAATACATTTTCAAAGAAGCGTTCCTGGCATACCAATACTCCAACTCTCCTTTATAAGGTGTGAGGACTTCATCGTGAAATCTTACAGGATCCTCTCCACAATCCGCCAATATCTGCTCCTGATTTCGGTAGAATAGAGACGCGACCCCTGTTAAACCAGGCTGAATGTTAGAGATAACCTTTTGATGATCTTTTGAGTATAGATCAAAGTGCTCTTTCGCCAAGGGCCGCGGCCCTACAAAACTCATATCGCCCTTTAATATATTGAATAGCTGAGGAAGCTCGTTTACTTTTGTGCGTCGCAGAAACCGGCCAAAAGGCAAAACTCTCGGATCATCTACCGCCGTAACAAGGCCACCTTTCATATTGGGGCTGTTCTCCAGCATTGTCGCGAATTTATACAGGTCAAACTCTTTCTTGTGAATCCCCATCCTCTTCTGGCGGTATAGAACCTTATGCTCGCCAGTACATAGATTGATTACCGTAGCACCAAGCATAAAGATGCCCAAAACCAAAATGCCCAACAGGGCGAAGAAGATATCCAATGCCCTAACAATCATTACTATTTGCTCTTTGAAATCTGTTTAGGGATTTTCTAGTGATAACGCGGCCAATTCCACTGAAATTCTACACTTACATTTTTTCATCAAGGGACTTGTTCATTTCCTCATGCTCAAATCCAGGCAATGTACAACGAAAAAGATCAACTAAATCAGATTTATTCCATGGCACGTTTTCTCTAAGGCTATCCAGCTTTTTAAGAAACATTGTCAAATCTGTGTTGTTCACCTCAATCTGGCTCCTTATCACTCCGATTTCCTCGAACTTATCAAGGTCTACATCTTCTTTTTCCGTAAAAAATTCCTCATATGGTTTCTCACCAGTAGTATCACTTGTGAAGAAATATACTGGCCACTTTTTAACCGCAATGAAATCGCACGCCTTGGCACGAGCCTCTTCCTCACTATCGCAGAGAATAGTTTCATAACCCAGGTTTTCCAGAAAGCGAACTGCCACTTCCGAAAATCGGGTTAACTGAAGTTCATCTGTATTCTTGGGAAAAAAAATCTCTCTATTCTGCCCCAACAGGCAAGACAACAAGCATAGTTCACCCGCCTCTTGTGGCGTAATAAAATATCTCAGCACGTCGGATGGCGCGGAGATTGGTTGTTTATGAATGAAGCGCTGATTAAAACCATGCAGCAACGATCCGTCGGAAAACGCCACATTTGCAAATCTAGCCATAGAAACTGGAAGCTCAGAACTGGCTTCCATTGCAAACATTTCCATTATTCGTTTGCTAGCACCCATCATATTCACAGGATTGGCCGCTTTGTCTGTCGACACACAAAAGTATTTGGAAACTCCCATGCTCTTAAACTTCTCGATTGAGCTGGCCACATTGACAACATTTACCTGAACCATTCTGTGAAGGGAAAAAGGATCTTTCTCACTTCTGACATGCTTCAGTGCAGACAAATTCAATACAACATCGTAGCCTGAACCTGTTTCTAACAACGCATCGAATTCTTTACTACCTGCGTCGAGAGCGAACGTTCGAAATTCTCCATCAATATATCCTAATGTACTCCTGATCTGGCGCACCAGTTCAACTAGTGAATTCTCGCTCAGATCCACAACATGAAGTAGTTTAGGTTTTCTCTTAAACAACTCTATGGTAACTGCTTGGCCTATAGATCCAGCGCCACCAATAACAAGATATCTTTGCCCTGAAATCCGGGAAAGCAACTCTGCTTCGTAACGCTCAACGTCGGTTGTGAATAGCTTCTTGCTTCTATTGAGAATATCCAATAATTCCATACTTTTTTTTCACAAAAGGAATTTTCAGTACATCGCCAAAGCTCTATTGAATCATGAGCTATAACTGCTTAAAGAGAATCGAGCTTTGTTCTGTCCCCATAGACAACAGCCGTGTCGTTATCTCTAAGCAATGAAGTATCAACAGCAACATTAATCTGCTTTCCTGACTCTGAGATTAGTTGATTCAGGAGATCACTAATCTTCAGCGGAATTCCAGAACAAACATTGTAGAACTCTCCTGGAATGCCATTGACAAATATTTTTTCATAGTCTCTAACGGCCTGATGGATATCCAGGTAGTCTCGCTGAGTTGCCAGGTTCCCCACTTTTATCACAGCCCCATCGGCTGCCTCATCGATTTGACGCTGGAAATTTCCAACAGCCAGACATGAAGGTAATCCTCTCCCTCGCAAGTTAAATGTTCGCGCTACCAGTGCTCGAATACCATACGTCTTGTAGTAATGGGCTACCAGTTTTGATTGGTACATTTTTGTTAGGCCATAGAGATTAACCGGGGCGAGTTCGTGATCCTCAGTAATCGGATTCTCATTTGGGGTTCCATATTCTGCAGCAGATCCAATGAAAAGCATTCGCGTTTCAATTCTTCCTGTATCCAGAATCGTCTGCATAATCGAGTGAGCAACGTTTACGTTTGCTTCTAGCATTTCACCAAAAGAACTGGAACCGTACTTACCAATCAGGCTTACAATATAGTCAGCCTCACTAGACTGAACACAGTCTCTAATGTCGTCTTGGCATCCAAAGTCCAGGGTTGTCATATCATACTTGCGAGCAGTTCGGGAAGTATGAGAGGCAATTGGTACGCAATTGTATCCCGTCAGAACATATGGGACCAATTAACCCTAATTCCTAAGGGAGACTTCTGATACATTCAATAATGAATACAGGAGTCACCTATGACTGACACACCCGAAGCACTCGTCAAAGCTATCAAGCGCAAAACCCGCAAGAAACACGAGCCCGAGGAGAAAATCCGCATTGTCCTGGAAGGACTACGTGGAGAGGAGTCTATCGCTGAACTATGCCGGCGGGAAGGCATAGCAGCAAGTCAATACTACAGCTGGTCCAAGGAGTTTTTAGAGGCCGGTAAGCAACGTCTGGCAGGCGATACCAAGCGTCAAGCTAACAGCCGGGAAGTAACCGATCTCAAAAGGGAGAATGGACACCTCAAACAGATGCTTGCTGAAACGATGCTGAAGAACAACGTGCTCAAAAAAAGTGTGCTTGGCTCGGGATCGATCTGGGACGACGAATGACGCTGTCGGCCTCAGAGAAGTATGAGGTGATACGACTGGTTGAAGAGTCGGAGCTATCGGTCAGACGCACACTTAACGAGCTAGGAGTGAGCCGGAGCTCATTCTATCGCTGGTACAAGGCTTACCGGGATGATGGCTATGAAGGGCTTGTTGCCAGAAACAAGTCGCCAAGACAGTTCTGGAATAAGCTTCCTGAGAGCGTGAAGGAGCAGTGCCTTGAAGTTGCCCTGGAACACCCCGAACTATCACCTCGCGAGTTAGCCTGGCATATCACCGACCAACATGAGTACTTCATCTCCGAGTCCAGTGTTTATAGGCTGTTGAAGCAATATGACCTGATCACGAGTCCTGCCTATATTCTGCTGCAGGCCAGTGACAAGTTCCACACGCCTACGAGACGCATAAACGAGCTGTGGCAGACGGACTTTACCTACTTCAAGATAGTTGGCTGGGGCTGGTACTTTCTATCGACGGTGTTGGATGACTACTCCCGCTACATCATCAGTTGGAAGCTGACGACTACCATGAGTGCTGACGATGTAAAGCTCACACTGGATGATGCCATTGAGAAAACAGGGGTAGATCAGGTGATGGTTAAACACCGGCCTCGGCTGCTTAGTGACAATGGGCCATGCTATCTATCGAAAGAGCTCAGGGAGTATCTGGATGAGCAGAAGATAGAGCACACTAGAGGCGCGCCCTACCATCCGCAGACTCAGGGTAAGATCGAACGCTATCACCGCTCAATGAAGAATGTGGTGAAGCTGGAGAACTATTACTACCCATGGGAACTGGAGAAGGCGATAAGGCAGTTCGTGGATTACTACAATCACCAGCGGTATCACGAGTCGCTGGACAACGTGACGCCTGCAGACATGTTCTATGGCCGTTACGAGGAGATCATGGGCCGGAGACAGCTTATTAAACAGCAGACCCTGCAGCGCAGGAAGGAGGAAAACCTTATAGTTTGTTCAGCTCACTAAGCGGAAGCTATACTGCAAATGTCTCCTTTAGTTTTTGAGGCGAGTGGTCCCAAATCATCTGACGACTTACAATTAATGCAATAAACATGTCCGATGGTATTGACGGTCTATCTGGTGGATTAGTAATTACCGCACTAGGCAGCATTTCAATTTTGGCACTAGCAAACGGATCATTCACTCTAGTAAGTTTCATAGCATTGATCATATGCTCAATAATGGCATTCTTAAGCATGAACTTTCGCAGACCATGGAATCGGAAAGCACTAGTTTATTTGGGCGACGCGGGTAGTACGATGTTAGGGTTTATTCTTGCTTGGTTGCTAATTGAATGCTCTCAAGGATCTGAAGCACTCTTTTCCCCGGTGCATGCTTTGTGGTTTCTTACAATTCCACTTTTCGATACAGTGAATTTATTGTTTAAGCGGCCCATGCAAGGCCGATCACCTTTTCATCCCGGCACAGACCACTTACATCACAATCTTCTCTCTCGAGGATATTCTGTTTCACAAGTGGTTCTATTATTAGTTGCAGCTTCAATCTTCTTCGCTTCGATCGGCATCTATGGATATTTCTTCGAAATCAGCGAATCATTCCTTTTTCAGCTCTTCTTAAGCTTATTCATTCTCTATTTTTTCTTTGAGCATAAAATAGCGAAGCACTTGCCTGTAAACCACAGAATTTGAAGCGTTTTTAAGCAGAAAAAGTTTCTTGAATCCCCCAAGTCATGCTAGATTCAACCGTTTACTTAGTTGCAAGTGATGGTGTCCAAGCCTATATGAATGTTTCAACTCAGTGCTCAGATAGCTAGGATCAAAATAGATATTCTATTCCCACTCTTTAGCAGTACTGGATGTCGTAATTACAGGGATAAATCATGTCGAATTCTTTCAGACGAAAATCATTAAATTCTCTCAAAATCGCAGTCGGATTGAGCACCGTAATTGGTGCTATTCCACTAGCTTACGCCGATAATCAGATCTCGCTTTATACAGACACGGCCCCAGCAGGGGACAACATTTTAGTGGGTGGCGTAGTGGATGCCGCTATAGGGACCGATGGTGTAATCGCAAATTCAACCGGTCATGCCACAGGAACCATCCCTACTTTTGCCCTCGATTTGGGAAGAAGCAATGTGTCGACAACAAATAACGGCGCCTACACCTTTGCAGCTGCCTTCACTGTTTATGCTGAAGATGACACTGATCTGAGGCTGGAATTCTACATCCCTTCATTCACATTGAACTTTGCAAGTGGTGAAGCGTCCCTCAGCTTTCCTGGTGGTAACGCGACAGTTTATGGTCGAGACGACACCGGATCGCTCGCTGCGAATGCCACCATTACCAATTCTATGTTTTCGAATCCCAGCAACCAACTGCTGCAGCTCGATGTTGAGAGTCAGCTCACTGCACTTGCTGGTTCGAGTGCTGGACTCTTTGACGAGATTGCCAATGTCATCAAATCGGATGGGGTCACCGACTATGTGTACCGAGTGTTTCTGAAACAAACCGGTGGTCCAGCGAAACTGAATTTAGGTACCGGAGATGCCGAAACTGACTCAGCCAATTTCACGGCCTTTACCAATTGCCCAACTAGCGCAGAGCTGGCCACTGAATTTCTTCTCAATACTGGCCTGGCGACCACTTTTGACGGGGCCTATGCCCTTCTTGGAAATCTAGCCTTTGGTGCAGGCGGGTTGACCAACGTAAACACCGCTTTTACAGGCACTGGCTGCGCTCCATTCACACCAAGCTCTGGTGGTGGTGGCGGAGGTGGCGGCGGTGGTGGCTCTAGCAGTTCCTCGTCAGGCGCGTCCGCCGACGTTGCGGCAGCAGAAACCTCCCTGCAAAACGTCACGGATTTCTCCAATCTTGATGAAACCCAACTGGAAGTTGGCTGTCGATGGCGCGACAGATAACGCAAATGACATCGCATCCCAATTGGTTAATGGTCAGGTGGATGCCAATGCCGGTCTCACGGCGCTCGATGACATCAATACCGCATTCGGTTTCAGTGGAAGTGCGGCCTCTCAATCTGGAGGCACGGATACACAAAGCACCTCCGATATGGTTAATCTCCTGAACTCTGCAGGCAACCTGATTAATTCACTAGAGGCCAGTGGTAACCAGCTGTTAGATGTTACGTTGCCTGGCGATGACGCATCTCAGGAACAACAGGTAAATACTGCGGTAGCCTCTATTGCTAGCAACCTTATCGACAATCTTGGCGGTGTCGACGCAAATGGTGATGTCCAGGGTGATGATCTCACTGCCGAAGATGCCCAGAGCATTGCTAACGCCATGGGTACAGTGCTGAGTGGACTCAACGCGGTTTCAAGCGAGATCTCTCAGGAAGTTGTGACGCAGGTGCGAGAACTGGTGAAAGTCTTGGGCGACAAGGCGGACACCTCGATTATTGAGCGTTACTTGTCATCGTCATCATCGACCACAGTTAGCAGTGCTATTCAGGGCGGTGGGGCAGCTGGATCACACACTGCAAACGCTTTCGTAAAAAATCTTGGAGTATCCATGACTCCAATATCAGACTCTATTAAACCGGTAAATCTTTCTACAACCGTTAGGCCCAATGACAGTTTTTTCACTAATCCTTTCGGCAATAATTTGAAAAGGGTCTTAACCGACTCAAGCCCAATGGGTGAAACAATCGAGGGTGGTATCAGTGGCAGTACAGTCAGAATTGATGACGAGTCTCCATTGGTTGAAATTGCTGTAGGTGGAGAATTTTTCGCTACTGAAATCCCAGATGTAAGGATTGTTTCAACGGAGATTCCTGAGGGGGTATCTGTGTTGCCGGATGGATCAGCCGCAGTTATTAGTGATCAATTCGCATTCATAGTTACCCCTTCCTCGCGAGATTTAGGATCATTCGTCAATGCACTCAATACAGACTTTGCTGCTACAGTTTCTGTGAACTCAGCATCAGGTGGCTACATATTAGAAAATGCGGAATTAAAGGCTTCGGTTTCTTTTGCCTTCGAGTCTTTTGCGACTTCAACAACGGCAGCAGTGGGCCCTGTGACGATCAATGAGCCTCCGGTCTCAAATCCAGCAGATCCAGCTTTTAACTACAGTGTGAGTTATAGTGACGGCACTACGCAAAGCCTCGCCCCATTTGTTGCAGAAGAGGACTTCTTCGAGGCTTTAGTTGAAACTGGTGTGTTAGCCACCATTGATCGCAGTACAGGTGTTGTCGACATGGGAGATGGATTATTCCTCAAGCCTGACTACGTCCTTACAGATCTGAACGATTTCCAAATGCAGTTAG
The DNA here is from genome assembly GCA_965262465.1 of uncultured Pseudohongiella sp. Lineage (GTDB taxonomy): Bacteria > Pseudomonadota > Gammaproteobacteria > Pseudomonadales > Pseudohongiellaceae > UBA9145. The sequence goes on from OZ253535.1 coordinate 1,886,466, forward strand.
TCGAAAATGAAGGCGGCAGCCTTGGAGTCGTAATAGGAAGTGCCGGTGATGTGAATGGCGATGGGTTAGCAGACACAATTGTGCTCTCAGATAAAGGCGCACAAATCCTGTTTAGAATTCCATAGCATAGCCATTACTTCAGTAAAACCTAGCACCAGGCCATTTTAAAAATGGCCTGGTGCAATTCCTCTATACTTGTAAGTGGCACAAATTGCTGCTTCAGCGGGCCGCTTTACCGTATCTCTACATATCATTGATAACCATCTGGTACCGATCAGCACTGGTTAAGCCTCAATTCATGTTTCTTCTAGTAAGTTGGTCATGTAAACCGATTGGCGCGTCTTGCGTTCTATTTACTGAGACATAACGAGGAAGTGATGATGTGTAGACTGTCCGTTATTGGGTTTCTAGCCCTGACTCTAACCGCATGCAAAGCCACGGATGACTTGTTAGGAAATCAGCCCATTGTTGATATGCAAGGAGTAAATGTAGTTGCCTACGAATCAGATCTTTCTGACTGCCAGGTGTATGCCGATGAAGTTCAGATTGGACGGCAAACAGCAGTTGGAACTGTGGCGGGCGCAGCAGTCGGTTCTGTTTTCGGCGCAATTATTGGCGATAGCGGCACAGCCCAGCGCGGCGCTGGAGTTGGCGCAGTCACTGGCGGTATGCGCGGTATTGGCAATGGTTTAAGTGAACGCGAGCAAGTCATTCGGCGTTGCTTGATGGGGCGTGGTTACCGAGTACTAAACTAAGCGCTGCCCTCTCTCACTTTGAATTTCAGCTCATGTAGGACAGGGCGACAACTAACGTCACGCTAATGTCCTGCAATTGTCACTCCTATTCTAATCCTGTCACCCTGACAAATTTTCTCGTCGAACTATAGTAATAATCAAGCAAGGAGAGCTTGAGGATTACAAGGATGTAATCGCCCTCCCCCAACTAAGCTGACCACTCTTGGTGGCAACTCTAAAACTAAAAACATAGGAGTGCCCATGCTTACTTTGAATCTGCCGGAAGATGTATATAACCGACTGGAGATACTTTCGCTCACCACCGGTCGCTCTATGAATTTTTATGCAATGGAAGCGTTGCTTGAACATCTGGATGAAATTGAAGAGCAGTATTTGCCGATCAAATCTGATGGAGGGCAATCTGGGCTTGGGCAGCACCCGAATGTGAAGTAGATGATAGTAGATTGGTAAGAACGGCTACTTTTGAGCGATGGAATTCTTCGAATTCCTCTTCACGATACACAAAGAGATCGTGATTTGGTCGGGATGGGAACTCCCTCAACTATGTGCACTCTACCGACGCGTTGACAGTGGAGTTGTTTAACCAGGTCTGTTGCTGAGTCTGAAGAAGGTTCAACACAACTCGAGCGACACCGAGCTATGCTCGGTGGCTGGAAGGATGTAATCCCGCAGGTTTTTCCGGTCCAGTGAACTCTAGGAAAACAGAGATATAAGTAAGTCTTAAGAAGAGAATTTGGTCGGGACGGCGGGATTTGAACCCACGACCACCACACCCCCAGTATGGTGCGCTACCAGACTGCGCTACGCCCCGATATAAACCGATTCAAAGTGTTAAGAAGATTACTGCGTCGATAATTTTCTTGCTACTACGTCTTCTCGAATTGAGTTCCCGCCAATATGCTGCACAACCAGACTGCGCTACGCCCCGAATTAGAAAAGAAGAATATTGAAGTACTACTTAGAACGCTAGCTGAGGAATTACAGTTTAGCGATTACGTCTTCCAAATCCTTAATCATGGATTTGATTTCGCCAGAATCCACTTTTGCTTCACTCGCTTCATCCGGACTATCGCTCATCTTCTGACGCGCGCCACCAATGGTGTAGCCCTGCTCGTATAACAAGCTCTTGATCTGACGAATGAGGATAACGTCCTGTCTTTGGTAGTAGCGGCGGTTGCCACGGCGTTTTACCGGCTTGAGCTGAGGAAATTCAGCTTCCCAGTAGCGCAATACGTGGGGTTTTACCGCACACAACTCGCCCACTTCGCCAATCGTGAAGTAGCGCTTTGGAGGAATTGGGGGTAATTCGTCGTTATTCTTGGGTTCCAGCATAGCCTTCTACCCTCGCCTTCAGTTTCTGTCCTGGTCTGAATGTCACGACACGTCTTGCCTTGATGGGAATCTCTTCGCCCGTTTTGGGGTTGCGCCCAGGGCGTTGTTTTTTGTCTCTGAGGTCGAAATTGCCATATCCGGACAATTTCACCTGCTCATTGCGCTCCAGAGAGAGGCGGATCTCTTCGAAAAACTGTTCTACCACTTCCTTGGCTTCTCGCTTATTGAGGCCTAACTCCTCAAACAGCCGCTCTGCCATATCAGCCTTTGTGAGTGCTCCATCTGGCATAGTCCAATCCCCACTCAATTCCGCAAATTTGCATTAAATTGTTCTTGTAGTGCGTTGACGCAGCTACTAATTATTGCATTTATCTCTTCGTCGCTAAGAGTGCGGGAAGGATGCTGCCACGTCAAGCCCAAAGCCACACTTTTTTTGCCTTTTTCGACTGCATCTCCTTGATAAACATCGAATATTCGAAAATCACTGAGGAATTCCCCGGCGTTTTCCGCCACTATTCGCGAGATATCAGCGGCAGGCACAGTTTCGTCCAGCACTATGGCCAAATCCCGAGTGACCTCTGGATAGCGTGAAAGCGAGGAAGCACGGGGGATATAAGCTAATTGCAACTGCTCAAGATCCAGCTCAAACAGACACGCTGTGGCATCCAGGCCCAATTCCCGCTGAATCGCAGGGTGTAGAGTACCTAAAATGCCTATCACAGCACCGGATTCAGATAACAGTTCTGCACATTGGCCAGGATGGAATGGCTTACCCTGGGCTGGTTGGAAGCTAATCTGGCCTTCTTTGCCACCGAGATTAACCAGTGTTTCGACATCGCCTTTTACATCATAAAAGTCAGATATCTCATTGTTATTATTCCAATTTTTAGGACTTCTGGCGCCAGAAATCAGCCCAGCAATTCGTGGAGTCTGATTAATGCCTTCATCAGATTGTTGGAACACCAGACCATTCTCAAACAGCCGTAATCGGTCCTGTTGGCGATTCACGTTGTACCGAAGGGTTTGTAGCAACCCCGGCAGCAAGCTGGTTCGCATCACACCCATATCTTCAGAAATGGGGTTTTGTAGCGATATAGCGCCAGAATCGGAGCCAGCCACCGTTTTTGACAGCGCTGGATCGATGAAGCTGTAGGAAATGACTTCCTGGTAACCCATCGCCACCAAATGGTCGCGAATTCGGTTCAATCCCAATAATGACTCATCTACCTGGCCAAAACTTTGCGGCGTCATGCCCTCGCCCAGCGGAATATTGTCGTAGCCATAAATACGGGCTAATTCTTCGATTAAATCTGCCTCGATGGTGACGTCGAAACGGAAGCTCGGCACATCAATGAGCCATTCGCTATCTGCATTAGAAGCAATTGAGAATCCAAGGCGTTGCAGAATTTCTTCCACTTCCTGCTTCTCGATGCTTACTCCGAGGGCACGTTCGATTGAGTCATAACGGAGTGTCACCTGCACGTCTTCTGGCAATTCACCCAGCGCTTCACTAACCGGACCAGGTTCACCACCCACTATGGATATCAGTAATTCTGTTGCCCGTTCCATGGCACGATATTGCAGCGCATGATCGACTCCGCGTTCATAACGATGCGAGGCATCAGTATGCATTCCATAACTTCGAGCTTTGCCGGCAATGGCAAGTGGTGCGAAAAAGGCACACTCTAAAAACACATCTTTGGTTTCTTCGCTAACGGCAGTCGCTAAACCACCCATGACTCCCGCCATGGCAACTGGCTTCTCAGCATCTGCAATCACCAGCGTGTCTTCTGTCATCTCGACTTCTTTGCCATCTAGCAACGTGATCTTTTCTTTTGGTTGCGCCAATCGCACATCAATTCCACCGACTAACTTTTGATAGTCGAAAGCGTGCATAGGCTGACCTAATTCCATCAGCACAAAGTTAGTGACATCAACAATCGGATCGATACTGCGCAAACCAGAGCGGCGTAACTTTTCCTGCATCCAAAGTGGTGCTTCTGCGTCTTGATTGATGTTGCGGATAACTCGACCTAGGTAGCGCGGACATTCCTTGCCCGCCGTAATCGCCACTGGAAATTCTTCTTCATGGCTAGCACTTACATCTTTAATGTCTGGAACGTTGACTTCACTACGTGACAATACGCCGACTTCTCGAGCAACACCATTGACAGATAGACAGTCGCCTCTGTTTGGGGTCAGGTCTAATTCAATACTATAGTCTTCTAATGACAAATGGGTGCGAATATCTTCGCCTACTGTGGCATCTGCGTTTAATTCCAGCAAGCCATCGGAACTTTCTGCTAACCCAAGCTCTTCTGCAGAACACAACATACCATTGGATTCCACACCACGTAGCTTGGCAGTTTTAATCTTGAAAGGTTTTTCTGCATCGTCGGTGATGATTTCAGCACCAACAGTCGCGAATGGTGCTTTCATACCTTCGCTGACATTAGGCGCACCGCACACAACCTGATGAGTAGTCTTACCATCATTAACAGTACAAACTCTTAGCTTGTCCGCATCCGGATGGGGCTCAACTTTGTCGACTTGTCCAACGATGATTCCAGTAAAGGCACGGGCGACTGGCGCAATACCGTCAACTTCCAATCCAGCCATAGTAAGACGCGCGACTAACTCCTCAGTAGTACACTGAGGATCGACCCACTCTTTCAACCAGCTTTCACAAATAATCATGCTTGGGCCTAATTGAATTGCTGCAAGAAGCGCACGTCGTTTTCAAAATACAGACGCAAGTCGCTGACGTCGTAACGGAGCATGGCGAGACGTTCTACACCCATGCCAAAGGCGAAGCCTGAATACTTTTGAGTATCGATGCCTGACATCTCTAGTACACGCGGGTGCACCATGCCGCAGCCCATTACTTCCAACCATCCGGTATGGCCACAAATTCGGCAGCCTTCACCGCCACAGCTCACGCAACCCATGTCCACTTCTGCGGAAGGTTCTGTAAATGGAAAGTAGGAGGGACGGAAACGCACAGGCATCTCTGCTTCGAAATAAGCATGAAGGAAATGCACTACGGTACCCTTTAAGTCAGCCATGGTGACGTTCTCATCCACCAAAAGGCCTTCTACTTGATGAAACATCGGCGTATGAGTCAGGTCTGAATCACAGCGATATACACGACCTGGGCAGATCATGCGGAATGGTGGCTTACCATTCTCCATCACATGGACTTGCACCGGCGAGGTATGGGTTCGAAGTACTGTGCCTGGGCTCACATAAAATGTGTCGTGCATGGCGCGCGCAGGATGGTGCGCAGGAATATTTAGGGCTTCGAAGTTGTGATAGTCGTCCTCAATTTCAGGACCCTCAGCCACATCGTATCCAGCCGAGGCAAATATAGTCTTGATGCGTTCTATCGTAATGGTAATTGGATGCAATCCACCCTTGCTCTGACGTCGACCAGGCAAGGTAACATCGATTTTTTCATCACTAAGTTGCGCATCCAGTGCTGCACTGACGATATCTTTTTTACGTGATTCGATTGCAGACTGTAATTGATTCTTGGCGCGGTTGATTCCTTCGCCGGCAGCAGGACGTTCTTCGGCTGGCAATTTGCCAAGAGATTTTAGTAAATCCGTGAAGCTACCCTTCTTACCCAAATACTGCACACGCAAGCCATCCAAAGCGCGCTCGTCCGAGGCGGCTTCGATAGCTTGCAGCGCTTCTGCAAGAAGGGATTCAGTATCGCCCATAGCCAGGACCCGATTGGGTTAGGCGGCTAGGCCGGCTTTTGCTTGATCAACTATCGCAGTAAAAGCAGGCTTGTCATGCACAGCCAAATCGGCAAGCACGCGACGGTCAACTTCAATATTGGCCTTTTTCAAACCAGCAATAAGCTGACTGTAAGTCATACCATTTTCACGAGCCTGTGCATTGATACGTGTAATCCACAAAGAGCGAAATACGCGTTTCTTGGCGCGACGATCTCGGTAGGCATATTGCCCTGCTTTAGTAACAGCTTGCTTGGCTACACGATAGATACGACTGCGTGCACCGTAGTAGCCCTTTGCTGATTTTAATACTTTCTTATGGCGTCGATTTGCAACGACACCGCGTTTAACACGTGACATGTTGAATTCTCCTGACGGTTGTAATGATTAAGACGATTAGTTCTCGCGCAACATGCGCTTTACTGCTGGAACGTCGACAGCATGAACTTCCGTCGTTCCGCGTAAGTGACGCTTACGCTTGGTCGTCTTCTTGGTCAGGATGTGGTTCTTGTTCATGCGCTTGCGCTTGAAACCAGAACCAGTTTTTTTGAAACGCTTGGCCGCGCCTCGGTGAGTTTTTAATTTACCAACTGGCATAACTTTATACTCGCATTCAGCTTTAAAATAATCCCGTAATCAAAAAGGCCAGTAACTATTGATCCCGCCTGTGCAGAATCAATAGTTACTGACCCTTACAGTTACGTGCGCTTTCTAGTAGGCGCCAATACCATAACGATTTGGCGACCTTCCATCTTGGGTTCCTGTTCTACAGTGCCGTAGTCGATCAAATCTGCTTTGATGCGTTCTACGAGCTCCTGCCCAAGATGTTGATGGGCTAATTCTCGGCCGCGGAATCGTAATGAAACCTTGGCCTTGTCCCCATCTGATAGGAAACGTATCAGGTTGCGTAGTTTGACCTGATAATCCCCTTCTTCCGTCCCTGGTCGAAACTTGATCTCTTTAACATGCACTCGACGCTGCTTTTTCTTGTTAGCAGCTTTCTGCTTCTTGAGATCGAATATGTGTTTGCCATAATCCATGATCTTGCAGACTACTGGGTCTGCATCAGGTGCTATTAACACCAGATCAAGTTTGGCTTCTTCTGCTGCAGCACGTGCGTCTTCTATAGACACAATCCCTACCTGGGATCCGTCTGCTGCTACCAGACGAACCTGCTCAGCTTCAATAAATTCATTGATCAGTGGCTTTTTGGCGCTAGATCTCATAACTGCTGCAAGCGCTCTGACCGCTGGTTTGGATAAACGATACTAATTCTCCGACTATTAATGTTTGCCAAGCTCTATTTGAATTACTGCTCAGCTACCTTGTCTTCACTCCGGCCAAAACGGGCGACATCCTGGCTTAAGTGATTACAAAAGTCTTCGAATGTCATCGCTCCCAGGTCTTCACCTCCGCGCGTGCGAACCGCCACCGTACCGGATTCCACCTCTTTGTCGCCTACCACAAGAAGATAGGGGACCTTCAGTAGAGTGTGCTCGCGGATTTTAAAGCCGATTTTCTCATTTCTCAAGTCTGATATGGCTCTAAACCCTTTATTTTTCAAGGATTCTTCCACTTCTCGGCAATATTCGGCCTGCTTATCGGTGATGTTCATGACCACCACCTGTTCTGGCGCCAGCCAGGTTGGCATCGCTCCAGCAAAATGCTCGATCAGAACCCCAATAAATCGCTCAAATGAGCCTAATACCGCGCGATGGAGCATCACTGGGGTCTTGCGGTCACTGTCTTCTGTGACATATTGGGCGCCCAAGCGACCTGGAGTGAAGAAATCCACCTGAATCGTGCCGCATTGTTGGATTCGACCCATACAATCTTTCAACGAATACTCGATTTTCGGCCCATAAAAGGCCCCTTCTCCCGGTTGCAGCTCCCACTCCAGACCAGTGGCATTAAGCGCATCAGTCAGGGCCTTTTCTGCATCATCCCAAAGCTCATCAGAGCCTACTCGCTTCTCGGGTCGCGTTGAGAGGCGCAGAATAATGTCATCGAAACCGAAATCCCGATATACCTCGAACAGCAAATTCATGAAGTCAGCCACTTCAGTCTGAATCTGATCTTCTGTACAAAAAATATGCCCATCATCTTGCACGAAGCTACGCACACGCATTAGCCCGTGCATACTGCCGGAGGGTTCATATCGATGACAGGATCCGAATTCGGCCAGGCGCATTGGAAGATCGCGGTAACTCTTCAATCCTCGATTGAATACCTGCACGTGGCAAGGACAATTCATGGGCTTGATCGCATACATACGACTATCGGATTCAACGCTGAACATTTCCTCACTGAATTTTGCCGCGTGACCTGACTTTTCCCACAGCGTGTAATCCACTAACTGCGGAGTATTGATTTCGAGGTAACCATGCCGGCGTTGTTTTTCCTGCATGTAATCCTGAATTGTTTGATAAAGCGTCCAACCTTTTGGATGCCAAAAAGGCATACCTGGCGCCTCTTCCTGAAAATGAAAAAGCTCGAGTTGCTTGCCAAGTTTTCGATGATCTCTTTTTTCTGCTTCTTCAAGACGCTGCAAGTACAGTTTAAGGTCTTGCTTGGAACCCCAGGCAGTACCATAAATACGTTGCAACATCTCATTATCAGAATCGCCACGCCAGTAAGCACCTGCCACACTCGTAAGCTTAAAGGCTTTGAATTTCCCAGTACTAGGCACATGAGGGCCGCGACACAGATCGATAAACTCGCCCTGCCGATAGAACGACAGATCTTCGTCACCAGGAATACTTTCTATAATTTCAACTTTGTATTCCTCACCCATTTCCTTGAATAGTTTGATCGCGTCTTCACGAGAGAGAACTGAACGCTCAACTTCAAGGTCTTCTTTGACGATGTCTTTCATCGTCTTTTCAATTTCTTGCAAGTCTTCCGGAGTGAACGGTCGATGAAATGAAAAGTCGTAGAAAAAACCATCTTCGATAACGGGGCCGATAGTAACTTGCGCCTTGGGATGGAGACGCTGAAGTGCTTGCGCCATCAAGTGAGCACATGAATGCCTGAGAACTTCGAGACCATCCTGGTCACGCTCAGTGATGATGGATACGTCTGCATCACCTTCAATGGTGTACGAGGTGTCTACCAGCGTGCCATCGACTCGCCCAGCCAGGGCTGCCTTGGCCAAACCCGGACCAATGGATTCTGCAATTGCAGCGATTGTGACGGGACCTTCATAATCCCGCTTGCTGCCATCTGGTAGTGTTATCTGAGGCATATCCTTTTCCTGTTGTTGCCCACTCAATACTTATCAATCGCTGTGCTAAAGATTCCGAAATAGAATCTAAACCAGCGACTTGTTGTCGTTCCAAATTAATCGTACTAAAGAGTTTTCAGTACTTGGTCCTAGGGATTGGTAGGCACGACCAGAGTCGAACTGGTGACCTCTACCATGTCAAGGTAGCGCTCTAACCAACTGAGCTACGCGCCTATTTTTTGCGAAATATTGCGAATCTTGGCAAATCGTTCGCAAACCGCATTCGAACCCGCTAGAAAAGACACGCGATTATAAGGAATCGCTCCGGTCAGGTCGATTGGTTTTTACCAAAAACCCCTATCAAGTCATTGCTTTAGCAGCATTTCCCGTAGTTCACCAATGCGATCTCGAGTTGTGGCCGCTTCTTCGAAGGCAAGATTCTTGGCGTGCTCATACATCTGAGTTTCGAGCTTCTCGATTTCCTTCTTCACTTCTCCCGGATCAGTGAAATTGAGCTTGGCATATGCTCCGCCCTTTTCCGCTACTGCCCGGCCACGTTGCCTGGATCGAGTGCCAGGTGCCGCGTAGGCTCCTTCCATCACATCAAGCACACGCTTGCGTACTCCGATCGGCGTAATGTTGTGCTTTTTATTGTATTCGAGCTGCGTTTCCCGACGAAAATTTGATTCATCCATAGCCCGCTGCATGGACCCGGTGATGTCATCAGCATATAGAATCGCCTTACCATTGAGATTACGGGCGGCTCGACCAATGGTTTGAATCAATGAACGCTCTGATCGTAAAAATCCTTCTTTATCGGCATCGAACACAGCAACTAATGACACTTCTGGAATATCCAGGCCCTCACGCAAGAGGTTGATGCCGACCAATACATCAAAATTACCCAGTCGCAGATCTCGAATGATTTCCGACCGTTCCACGGTATCGATGTCTGAATGCAAGTAACGAACACGCACATCGTGTTCGGCGAGATAGTCGGTCAGGTCCTCCGCCATGCGTTTGGTGAGAACTGTCACCAAAACACGCTCTTCCTGGCTGACAACTCGCCGAACTTCCGATAACAAGTCATCGACCTGGCTGGAAGCAGGCCTCACTTCCAATTCCGGATCGATTAGTCCAGTAGGACGGACAACCTGCCGTACTCGCTGACCCTCATGCTCTTCTTCATAAGGACCTGGTGTGGCGGATACGAAAATTATCTGGGGTGTTAGAGATTCCCACTCTTCAAAGCGCAACGGCCTATTGTCCAGTGCTGAAGGTAGTCGAAAGCCGTATTCAACCAGGGTTTCTTTGCGCGAGCGGTCGCCTTTATACATGGCACCTAGTTGTGGAACAGAAACGTGGGACTCATCAGCCACAACGAGCGCGTTAGGAGGGAGATAATCGTACAAGGTTGGCGGCGGCTGCCCCGCTTCTCTGCCAGATAAATATCTGGAGTAATTTTCGATACCGGTGCAGTAACCCAATTCCTGAATCATTTCCAAATCGAATTTGGTGCGTTGTTCCAGTCGTTGTGCTTCGACTAGTTTGTTGTTGCTTTGCAACTGCTGCAGTCGATCTTTGAGTTCGTCTTTGATGTCATCCAACGCCCCTAAAAGAATTTCTCGAGGCGTGACATAGTGAGACTTTGGAAACACCGTTAGACGAGGTACTTCTTTTATGACACTACCGGTCAACGGATCGAAATAGGAAAGCTTTTCAATTTCATCATCAAACAGCTCGATTCGAATCGCGTTTCTTTCAGATTCCGCCGGATAGATGTCGATAACATCACCACGCACCCGGTAAGTCGCTCGGCGCAATTCCATATCATTTCGGGTGTATTGCAAATCTGCCAGGCGTCGCAGCAATTTACGTTGGTCCATGCGGTCACCCCGATCGAGGTGAACTACCATCTGTAAATATGAATCCGGATTGCCCAAACCATAGATGGCAGATACCGTTGCCACGACGATTACATCAGGCCGCTCAAGCAGTGCTTTAGTCGCTGACAGCCTCATCTGCTCTATATGGTCATTGATCGTCGCATCTTTCTCGATGTAAAGGTCGGATGATGGAACATAGGCCTCTGGCTGGTAGTAGTCATAATAAGAGACGAAATACTCGACAGAATTCTTGGGAAAGAATTCCTTAAACTCACCATACAGCTGTGCGGCCAGGGTCTTATTTGGCGCCATCACCAAAGTTGGGCGCTGAACCTGCTCAATGACATTGGCAATGGTGTAGGTCTTACCCGATCCGGTGACTCCCAACAGGGTTTGTGAATGCAGACCGTCCTCGAGACCTTCTACCAGACGAGCGATCGCCTCAGGTTGGTCTCCCGCTGGATTGAATTTTGCCTCTAACTGGAACTGCTTATCCATTTCTAATCCACTGTCTAATCTACTGCCTAATCCACTATAAGTGCCTTGCTCAAAGCCAACTAGCAAGAGTACAACAAACTGGAATGGCTTGCTTAGGAGCGGTTGACCAGATCGGGTTTTCTGCTTAGACTACGCGCCTTTTCAGCCTTCCGGGTTGAGAAACTACACAGACGACTATAGACGTCGTTCTGGAAACCATTGCTCTGCTGCCCAATAGCTCAATGGTAGAGTAGGTGACTGTTAATCACTTGGTTCCTGGTTCGAGTCCAGGTTGGGCAGCCATTTCCCCTCTCTGCTACACCCGCAATTCCATCAGCACATGATCAATTCAGCCTGTTGCTGTTTATCGTGTTTCTGTCCTCGTGTTTCTGAAGGGTGCGAGGTACAGCTTACCTTGCTTGCATCACGTTAATCTGTAGTTAAGCAGCTCTGAATTAATGTATAGTACTGGGCCGATTCACGCTGATTGTATTTGCCTGAAACACTTCAGGGCAGCGATAGATTGTAAAGATGGAGAGAATCATGCGAGCACTACTACTTTCCCTACTACTGGTTGTAAGTGGAAATTTGATGGCACAGGACAACCCTGTAGTCGTTATGGAAACCAACAAGGGCACGATTACTATTGAGCTTTTTGCTGACAAGGCACCAATCTCAGTTGAAAACTTCCTTCGTTATACCGACAACGAGCTGTATGACGGTTTGATATTCCACCGTGTGATTGAAGGCTTCATGATTCAGGGCGGTGGGTTCAATGAGAATATGGTTCAGCTTTCTACTTATGAACCTATCAAGAATGAAGCACAGTCAGATGTGCCGAATGATCGGGGCACTATCGCCATGGCACGCACCAATGTCGTTGATAGTGCGACCAGCCAGTTTTTCATCAACCATCGCGACAATGATTTTCTGAACCACACTAACGAAACACCAAGCGGTTTTGGTTACGCGGTGTTTGGAGAAGTGACTTCCGGCATGGACGTCGTTGATGAGATTGCGGGTGTAGCAACAGGCCGAAGCGGTCCTTATAGCGATGTTCCTACAGAGCCTGTGGTAATTATTTCTGTTAGACGCGCTGAATAGTCTTTAGTTAAACGCGCTAGTCTTTAAAGAGAGGAGTAACGTTGGGTTGCTCCTCTTCAGTTTCTGAATCTGCACCGGCTTCATCTTTGGCATAGTAAACGTCCCATAGCGGATCGCTTACTTCTTCCTTCGGCTCAAATCCATCAACTGCTTCTAGGAGTACTGCTTTGATTTCCGGCAAATCGATTTGCTGACAGGCTTTCTCCAAGCGAAGCAGTAAACCCTGTAGAGCATTCCAATCAAGAGTCTCTTCTTCTGCCCGCATGATTTTCGGGTGCTCAGTCCCGGTGACCGACTCTCCTATCAACAATTCTTCGTACAACTTTTCTCCCGGTCGCAAACCGGTGTACTCAATTGCAATGTCACCTCTGAATGAATTTTCATCACGCACGTTGTAACCCATCAAGTGAACCATCTTTTTCGCGAGATCAACAATGCGAATAGGATCATGCATATCCAATACGAATACTTCGCCGCCACTGGCCATAGAACCTGCCTGCAATACAAGCTGGGCAGCTTCCTGCACCGTCATAAAGTAACGGGTCACTTCTGGATGAGTTACGGTAACTGGACCGCCACTGCTAATCTGTCGGCGAAACAAAGGCACGACAGAGCCTGAAGATCCCAATACATTTCCAAACCGAACAATACTGAATCGAGTGTGACTGCCTCGTTGCGCCATAGCTTGCAGTACTTGCTCGGCGAGTCGTTTAGTCGCCCCCATAAAATTAGTTGGCCGCACAGCTTTGTCGGTAGAAATAAAGACAAAGTTTTTGACCTGGTGTCTTTCGGCCGCCTGAGCGGATACAAATGTACCGAAGATATTGTTTTGCGCACCTTCAACAATATTCTTTTCTACCATCGGCACCTGCTTATATGCAGCAACATGATAGACAGTGTCGACACCAAAACTCTTGATGGCATTTTCCATCTGCACCCGATTGCATACCGACCCAAGCAGAGCGACAACCTCAATAGATTCTCCATTCTCTACATTCAGTAAGGTTTCCTTAAGTTCAGCTTCTAACTCATACAGACCGTATTCAAATGAATCCAAGAGCACTAATCGCGCCGGATTAATATTGATGATTTGGCGACAAAGTTCTGATCCAATGGACCCCCCTGCCCCGGTCACCATTACTGATTGACCACTAATACAAGCACCCAACAATTCAGGGTTGGGCGGAACGATATCTCTACCCAGCAAATCTTCAATATCGATATCACGAATCTCATCAACACCCACCTTGCCCGACACCATGTCAAACAAGTCAGGAACGGTTTTCACATGAACCGGCAAATGTTCCAGTCGGTTGAGAATTTCTTTTCGTTCTGCGTGGGTAGCAGACGGAATGGCCAAGAGAATTTGTCGGACAGAAAAACTTTCAATCAGCTCATACAGCGAATTAGGGCTATAGACACGAATACCATGCACCGTACTGCCATTCATACGTTGACTATCATCGACGAAAGCCACCGGTAAATATTGATCACCGCTCTGCAATGCCACAACGAGTTGCATACCAGAGCTGCCAGCACCGTAAATGATGACTGGCTCTTTTGGCCTGAAATTGTGAATGATGTTCTGCAGGAGTACTTTGGCAACAAAGCGACTTCCGCCAATGAAGAGCAGCGAGATCATCCAAAAAATTGGCAATACGGAAAAGTCAGTACCTTGAGGCGTTTGTGCGAGATAGTAAGAAGCGGCAAGCAAACAAGTTGCGAATGTCACGCCTTGCAGGATCAAAAACACTGCCTGCAATCCCATGTACAACAACACGACACGGTACAGGCCAATGCGCAGGAAGAAGAGCAGGCTAAGTACAGTGGCAACTGCCAGATAAAAATACAGGCGCTGATCCTGAGCAAATAAATCTTTGCCCAACAGGACAAAAGAAAACGCCAACGCCATAACAATCATTATGGTATCGGCTGCCATCATGGACATCTGTTTCAGAGATCTTGAAAGCGCAATATTGTGTATCTGCATTGCTAATTCCTACCCAACAATTCCGTTTGAATGTCTTCCATTTTGATGTTCTATTCCTGCTTGCCATTTAAGCGCCAGCCAAATCAGAGGCAAAAGACTTATAAGGCACAAAACCAAGCCAAAAGACCGCTCAACCACTGATAACGCAGCCAAAGGTGCAAGCCAGACACAGTTTATCACTATCACTGTTATCGTCACCTTGGCATGACTCTTATAGTACTGGGCGGCGTGTTGATAGGCATGGGAAGCATGACCTTCAAACCACCGCTGCCCAGACAGCGCCCGCCTGAATAAAGTCACCGTCGCATCAGTGATAAACACACCCATAATGATCAGCCATGTCCACAGAGTCATTAGACCTTGCTGCATGGTAAAAATTGCTAATAGTCCCAGCAGAAAGCCAATGTATCCGCTACCTGCATCCCCCATAAAAATTTTTGCCGGCGCCCAATTCCACACTAAAAATCCTGCTACCGAACCAATTAACGTAATACAAAGCAGCACCACCCCGCCTTGTTCTGAGTTAATACTGAAAACCAGGACAAATAGTGACGTAGTCAGTAGTTCGCTGCCAGCAATACCATCGATACCATCCATGAAGTTATAGAGATTCAAAAACCAAACCAGAGCAAACAATGCCAATGCACTGAGTATGAGCTGCTGTTCCAGTACCCAGCCACCAACATCGATAGGCGCTACTTCTCCAATCCAAACCAGCGACCAGATCGCTGCCACAAACTGCAGTAGCACTCGCAACCGAATGGGCAATGCCTTTAAATCATCTATCAATCCGAGAACAGCGACAAAAAACCCACCGCAGAGGGCTAAAAAAATCTGGGTTGAAATTAGTCCGCTCGATACGGAATAAAGGCTCACGGCCGCGGTGAGCAGCACTAAAGATAGCCCGCCACCAATCGGTGTTGGGATAGCGTGAGCGCTTCTTGCCTGTGGCGTATCCAAAAGATCTTGGCGTAGTGCAAGCCGGCGGATGCCGCCCGTCAACACAGTTGAAGCCAGAAAGGATCCGAGCAAGACATAGATGAGGGTCATGGTACTCAGGGCATTCGGAATCACGAAGTCCCGGAGTATAAACATTTTTTGCAATAAAATCAGGCACTTTCGAAACTAACTGAAAGTGCCTTTGAAAGTGCTTTCTAGGGCAGCTACTCGCTGGAAAGGGTAATGCGACTGCGATTCTTTTCGAGGGTGGCTGCACCGATTCCTGGTACATCCAACAACTCATCAACGCTGCGGAAATTCCCAAACATTGTGCGATAAGCCACTATCTCTTCGGCTCGCACCATGCCTACCCCCACCAGCATTTCAGCAATAGTGCGAGCATCTGCTTTATTGATATCCACTTGCTGAATGCTATGAGTTGCATCTTGAGGGGCTTCAGCGGCACTCGCCAAAACTGGAGTGAAAATGAGCAGCAACGCAGTACAGACTGCTCCAATCAAATTCCTTTTAAACATATCCGATTCCTTTTTCTAAACAATTGAACGGCGCAACTAATCAACTAAACAGTTGCTCCAATTAGTCTAGTTCAAGGAAAAGGTTTAGCCAGCTACGGCGGAATTGAATGCCTGCAAAGCCTGCAATGGATCGTCGGCGCGGGTTATCGGTCTGCCTACCACTAGATAGCTACTTCCATTGGCCATGGCCTCTGCCGGACCCACTACTCGCTTCTGATCGCCAGCAGCATCTTCTGGGCGACGAATTCCTGGAGTTACCAACAGAAAATCGTTTCCTAAATGGCTACGGAGTGCGGCAGTTTCTGCCGCTGAACATACAACACCGTCTAAGCCAGCATCCTGTGTAAGTTTAGCCAAGCGAATAACTTGATCCTGCGGAGAGCTTGAAACGCCTATTTGATCCATATCGTCGGGCCCCAAGCTGGTGAGCACAGTAACCGCAATCAAGTGCGGACGATTTGGGCCAAACGACTCGAGCGCATTTCTAGCCTCTTCCATCATGGCGCGGCCACCAGATGCGTGAACGTTCATCATCCATACGCCAAGATCTGCTGCGCGTTTGACTGCACGTGCTACGGTGTTAGGTATGTCATGAAATTTTAGATCGAGAAATACATCGAAGCCTTTGTCGATCACACTGCGGACAAATTGTGGACCACACGCAGTAAACAATTCTTTTCCAATCTTTACTCTGCATTGCGACGGGTCGAGAGAATCGAGCAATGCCAAAGCTTCTGCATCACTTTCAAAATCAAGGGCAATCAAGATTGGGCTGTTCAAACGTGGAGACTCCTTTTTGCGGTATCTATCAATTGTGAGGAGCTCATATTTTACGCTATTTGCTAGAGTAAATCGTGTGTTAAGGGTCCCGTTTTATCCCATCGCTGACAACTGGGGCATAGCCAATACAAGTTGCGCGATTCGTAACCGCAATGTCCACACTGATAGCTGTATTGTTTTCTCAACTGTGCATCAAGGCGATCCTTAAGCTTTTCCAAATCTTCAGCAACGGGTCCCTCTGTATCTGCTAAATGCAGCCTCAACAGCGTGACCAATCCAGTCAACGAGGGATAAGAATCCTGGTACTTCTCAAGAAAGCTAATAGCCTCTGCATTACCGCGATTTGCTTGTATTCGATTCGCTAATTGCACAATCAGATACTGGTCAGGAGAAATCGCTAACTGCTCCGCTAGCAATGATTCCAGTTCATGCTCTAGCAGATTGCTTCTATCCCACTCTGCTAGAGTATCCAGCACATGCGCGCTGAACGCCCCATGGTTAGCTCTAACGCGAATGAGTTCTTTTACAGCGACGGAGGTATTGCCCATGCGTTGTTCGAGTTTTGCGAGTAATAGATATGCTCGAACATGTTTGCGATCGAATTGAAACGCACTTCGAATTTGTTCCCTTGCTCGGTTTAGTTGATTTTGTTGCAGCAAGTTTTCTGCTAACTCACAGCAGTAGTGTGCAGCGACAGATCGCAGGGCCAAATCTTTTTTGAATTTCGGTAATTTGAGCAGTGATTGCACACAGCGCAATGCCGACTCCCATTCCTTTTCCGTCTGATAAATGGTGACCAGCTGTTGCAGCGCCTCTTCCCTTGCTGCCCCACCTTCTTGTTCAATTTCTCGAAGCAAACGCTCTGCCCGGTCCAACAAACCGGCAGTGATATAGTCGGAAGCCAACTGCAATCTGGTAGAGTCAAAGAAACTCTTATCAAGCCCTTGGCGAGCAAGTAAGGTTTGATGAACTTTGATGGCCTTATCAACTTTTCCGCGGCGGCGAAGCAAGGCGCCAAGCGCCAGGTGTGTTTCAACCGTATCACTATTGATTTCCAGCGCCTTGATAAAGGTATCTATTGCCTCGTCTGGCTCATCATTTAACAGATAATTCAGTCCAACAAAGTAATCGGCAAATATGGAATCCGTGGCTGGCTTGGAACTCTTGCTTTTTCTGACACTGAAGCGACCGAATACCCAACCTGCAATGACTGCTACTAAAAGCAGTCCATAAATGAGTAGGTTCTCCATATCAATCCAGGTCCTTTAAGGTCATGGACCGCAATTGATTCACTTCTTGCTGAGATTCTGAAAGTTTCTTTTTAAGGCGTCTTATCTCATTGCGAGACTTTAGTTGCCGCACTATGCCTAAACCTAATAACAGACCAATTGTGCCGCCAATGACAAACGCGCCAATTATCCAAACGGCGACAGGACGTGGTGCCAGCTGCAAATTACCCAATGCAATTCCTATTTCAGTCGTATTGAAATAGGAGAACGTAATACTGGCGATAAACACCAGGATCAGAAACAAACCAGAGAGTAAATTACTGAGTTTACGCATTAGTTAAAGACTTTAATTCTCACACTAAACAAATTTTTGCTTAAGAAAGAAAAAACGGCATAGCTCTGAGAGCTATGCCGTTCATCAGATAAGATTAAATCAGAACAGTTAGAACTGCTGTTCGGCCAGCATACTGTTATTAACTCGGTCACGTAATTCTTTACCGGGCTTAAAGTGAGGCACATACTTTCCGCTTAGCGCTACAGGAGTTCCAGTTTTCGGATTACGCCCGATTCTTGGAACTCGATAATGCAATGAAAAGCTACCGAAGCCACGAATTTCAATGCGACCTCCTTCTGAGAGTACTTGCGACATGTACTCTAGAACTGCTTTTACCGCCAACTCTACGTCTTTAGAAGACAATTGAGTTTGTTTGCTAGCGATGCGATCGATCAGTTCAGACTTCGTCATTATTATCCCCTGTACCTGTTTACCGCTCGCGCTGTATTGCGCCCTACTTTTTTATACTGGCTATCTGAAAAAATAGCTAGCTCTTATCCATTTCGGCTTTGATCAGATCACCAATTGTGCCAGGAGAAACATCGCTGCTGTCCTGCTTGTGCTCTTGAATCGCTGCCTTTTCGTCATCGATCTCTATTGCTTTGATAGAAACACTCAGAACACGATTCTTGCGATCGATGCTAACGATTTTCACATCAATCTCATCGCCTTCTTTCAGAGCGTTTCTTGCATCTTCAACCTTATCTCTGCTGATCTCAGATGCACGCAATACGGCATCAACACCTTCTTTCAGATTTACCACCGCAGACTTGGCGTCTAATTCAGTAACAGTAGCTTTAACGATACTGCCCTTCTCAAATTCAGACGCGTAGTTCATGAATGGATCGTCTTCGAGTTGCTTAATACCTAAAGAGATGCGCTCACGCTCTGGGTCGATGGAAAGAATAACAGTTTCAATCTCATCACCCTTCTTGTAATTGCGAACAGCTTCTTCACCTGCCTCTTCCCATGAAATGTCAGAGAGATGAACCAAACCGTCGATATTGCCATCCAGGCCAATGAATATGCCAAAGTCAGTGATTGACTTAATGCTGCCAGAGATCTTGTCGCCTTTATTGAAGTTTTCTGCGAAACCATCCCATGGGTTTTGGAAACACTGCTTAATACCCAGAGAAATTCGACGGCGCTCTTCATCAATATCCAGCACCATAACTTCAACTTCATCACCCAGCTGCACGACCTTGCTTGGATGTATATTCTTGTTCGTCCAATCCATTTCAGAAACGTGCACCAATCCTTCTACACCCTCTTCCAGCTCGGCAAAACAACCGTAGTCTGTGAGGTTAGTTACTACTGCAGTAACTCGAGTATTTTCTGGATAACGCTGCTTGATTGCCACCCATGGATCTTCTCCAAGTTGCTTCAAGCCGAGTGAAACACGATTGCGTTCACGATCGTACTTCAACACTTTTACGTCAATCTCGTCACCAACATTCACGATTTCGCTTGGGTGCTTAATACGCTTCCAAGACATATCAGTGATGTGGAGTAGTCCGTCAACGCCACCTAGATCTACGAAAGCACCGTAGTCAGTCAGGTTCTTCACGATACCCTTAACAGACATGCCTTCTTGCAGCTGCTCTAGCAGCGCATCACGCTCTTCTGAGCTTACAGACTCCAATACTGCGCGGC
This sequence comes from uncultured Pseudohongiella sp., assembly GCA_965262465.1. Lineage (GTDB taxonomy): Bacteria > Pseudomonadota > Gammaproteobacteria > Pseudomonadales > Pseudohongiellaceae > UBA9145. Next base: position 1,906,444 of record OZ253535.1, read on the forward strand.
GTGAAACCACGACATTGTTGCGCTTTCGATCCAGCTTAATGAGTCGGAATTCCAACTCTTGGCCTTCCAGATGCAGGGTATCTCTCACTGGACGAACATCCACCAAAGAACCCGGTAGGAAAGCCCGGATATTGTTCAAATCAACCGTGAAACCGCCTTTAACCTTGCCATTAATCACACCCGTTACGATGTCATTCTTCTCATAGGCTGCTTCAAGCTCCATCCACGATTCTGCCCGCTTCGCTTTCTCTCGAGATAGGCGAGTTTCGCCGAAACCGTCTTCTACGGTCTCCAACGCAACCTTCACTTCATCACCTACTTCGAGGGATAAATTGCCTTGGTCATCGAGGAATTGTGTACGGGGAATAACACCTTCAGACTTCAGTCCAGCATGGACAGTGACCCAGTCGGTGTCGATGTCGATTACAGTGCCAGTTACGATGGCACCAGGGGTCATATCTATTTCATTCAGACTCTGTTCAAACAGATCTGCAAAACTATCACTCATTAATAAATCCAATAATTACATATATTTACAACGTATTTCTAATGTAGAAAAAGAATACGCTGTAACGCCATGATCCAGCTATCATGGGTCAGTTAGTTTCAATTCTCGGCTTAAATTTGCTGGTGGCTCAAGCCGGAATCACCTTCCCTTTTCCGGCCCCAGCACCTGCTTTAGGTGCTTAGCGCTGCGCTCACCAGAGTCATGACTCGTTCGATCACCTGCTGTTCCGACAGCTCGGTAGTATCCAGAACGATGGCATCAGATGCCGGTCTCAGGGGAGAGATTTCACGCTCGCTATCGCGGGCGTCGCGCTCTTTTAGGTCCTGCAAAAGGGCGGGCAGAATAGCATCAATACCCTTATCTATCAACTGCTTATATCGCCTTTGGGCACGCTCTTCGGGGGTCGCTGTGAGGTAGATTTTGGGCTCCGCTTCCGGGAAAACGACGGTACCCATATCCCTGCCATCGGCGACTAATCCGGGGGGTTTCCTGAAGGCAAGTTGGCGCTCCAACAAGGCTTCACGCGCCGCTGGTATCGCTCCCACCAGGGAAGCCATTTCGCTGCCTTTATCGGTGCGGATCTCCAATGTCACGTCTTCCCCGTTAAGAGATACAGCTCCCGGGGTGTCTGGGTCGAATTGGATATCTAATGATTGGGCCAGATCGGCCACGGCGGAGTGGTCATCCAGAGCAACATCGGATTTCAACACGGCGATACCCAGAAGCCGGTACAGAGCGCCACTATCCAGCAAGTGAAATCCGAGAGATTGCGCAACATGCGCTGCTACGGTCCCCTTTCCGGTGCCCGACGGCCCGTCAATGGCAATAACTGGAATGGATTCTGACATTAACCAGGCTGCTCGCTGACTTGCAGACCAACCTGCTGAGCCAAATCCACAAAGTTTGGAAAAGACGTGGCCACGTTTTCGGCATTGGTGATCACTATGGGCCCTTTTGCTCGCAAACCAGCCACTGCGAACGCCATGGCGATGCGATGATCTCCCAAACTATCTATTTCACCCTGCTGAAGGTCTCCACCTACGATACGAATACCGTCAGGGTAGGTCTCAACTTCCACACCTAATGTCTGCAAGCCGGCAGCCATTGCTGCAATCCGATCGCTTTCTTTTACTCGCAATTCTTCAGCGTCACGCAGAACTGTCTCGCCATCGGCGCAAGCTGCAGCGATAAACAGCACCGGAAACTCATCGATTGCCAAGGGCACTTGATCAGCCGGAATGGAAATTCCAGATAGCTGCGCAGACTTCACCCGTAGATCAGCCACCGGTTCTCCGCCTATCTCGCGTTCATTTTCGATCGTGATATCTGCGCCCATAAGTTGTAGCAGGTTGATAATCCCTGTGCGGGTTGGATTAACGCCTACATGCTCCAACAACAACTCAGAACCAGGGGCGATAGACGCAGCGACGAGAAAGAAAGCTGCTGATGAGATATCGGCTGGTACGTCAATCGAAGCCGCCGTAAGTCGCTGACCTCCCTGCAAACTAACAGTGGAATCAGGATAACCACCCGTCAGGCTGCAACCGAATCCTCGCAACATACGCTCCGTGTGATCGCGGCAAATTGCTGGTTCAGTTATGGACGTTTCACCTTCGGCTTTTAAGCCAGCCAGCAACAAACTGGATTTCACCTGTGCACTGGCAACAGGCATATCGTAGTGCCTGCCGTTAAGTTGCTTTCCATTTATTTTAAGAGGCGGCGTTCCGTTCTCACTCGTTTGAATCGCTGCACCCATTGCGGCCAGTGGATCGGCTACTCTTCCCATAGGGCGACTGTTCAGTGACTCATCGCCAAACAATTCCGAATCGAAATTTTGTGCCGCTAATAATCCTGATAACAAACGCATCGCTGTTCCAGAATTTCCCATATCAAGCGGCGCATCAGGAGCTTGCAAGCCATCGACTCCCACACCATAGATAGTCAGTGTTCCATCTTCCGGTCCCACTATGGTGACGCCCATCGCGCGAAACGCAGCAACAGTTTTTAATGCGTCTTCACCTTCGAGAAACCCTGACACTTCAGTCACACCGTCGGCAATCGAACCGAATATTACCGAGCGATGGGAAATTGATTTATCCCCGGGGACACGTATAGAACCTGTTACCTTACCTCCAGGTTCAACAGTTAAGGATTTGGCGTCTGACATCTGGGTATCGCTTGAATTGTCCGAATAGTGGTTCGCAATAAACTCGTCCCGTGTTTTTTTAGCGCGAGCGAAAAGTGTTTTCAGTGATCCATGATCTTTGTCATGAATGGATTGTTTTAGAGACTGTAAAGCACCAATGTATTCATCTAACACTCGCTCCGTAGCATCGGCATTCGCCACAAATACATCTGACCACATTTTCGCATTACTGGACGCTACCCGGCTAAAGTCAGCGAAGCCGCCCGCTGCATAGCGAAAAATATCATCGCTTTCTTCTTGGTGTAACAACACATCAACGATCGCAAATGCGAGTAAATGCGGAAGATGACTAGTGGCCGCCAATACTTGATCATGCCGCGCTGGAGACATCCCGAGAACCTTGGCCCCTATAGATCGCCAAAGTTCATTTACCGTAGCAACTGCTGTAGGATCAGCCGATTTTTGCGGCGTAAGAATGATATTTCTGCCTTGAAACAAGCTTTCGTCCGCGGCATCATATCCACTCTGTTCTGAGCCCGCGATTGGATGACCTGGAACAAAATTCGACTCAAACGTTCCACCTACTGCGTTAGCGGCAGATAAAATGTGCGACTTGACGCTTCCAACATCAGTTACGATAGCGTCAGCTTTACAACAGCGCGCCAGTTCCGGAATGATGTCCAGCATGGTGAGTGGCGGAACCGCCATAACACAGATATCAGCTGGCCCAGCCATGTCCTCAAGATCACCATATGAATTGATGGTTCCATCTTCCTGAGCGGCTTTCAGCACAGATACATCAGCATCCACTGCCAATATTGTGCGCTTACTGTCAGCAGCGCGTAACGCTCGTGCGAGGCTACCACCTATCATGCCCAGCCCGATAATAAGGACTGACTTGTCAGTAAGATGCGACACAATCAACTCAAATTCTTAGTTAGCAGTAAATACCGGATAAGATCCCAGCACTTTTACCAATTCGGTTCGGTCTTCCAAACGAGCAAACAATTCAACAATATTTTCTTCGTCCCGATGGCCTTCAAAATCAATGAAAAAGACGTATTCCCACGCTTCCTTCTTTGAGGGCCTGGAATCAATCTTGGTTAAACTGACTTGTAAATTTTCAAAGGGCTCTAACACTTTAAACAGTGCGCCAGGTTTGTTGGCTGTGTAGACAAGGATACTGGTTTTGTCATTACCAGTAGCAGACACAGAGTCATTAGCCAGCACCAGAAATCGCGTTCGATTGTGATTCTGATCCTGCACACCTGTCTCAGCGATTTTTAAATTATAGAGTTCTGCTGCTACTTTACCTGCGATTGCCGCTACACCCTGCTCGGCATTTACATGCTTGGCAGCTTCAGCATTACTGTCGCACTCAATAAGTTGTGCATCAGGATAATTAGATTTTATCCATTCTCTACATTGCGCGAGGGATTGTTTGTGGGAAGCAATTGCGCGAACAGCAAAATCTGAAGCGTCGGCTGGAACTAACAAATTGTGTTCTATGGCAACTACTTCTTCTCCAACAATGTTTAGCGACGTGTCAATCAAACAATCTTGCGTGTTGTTTACAATTCCTTCGGTCGAATTTTCTACAGGCACAACACCAGCCGCCGCTGCTCCAGACTGGGTAGCGGCAAACACTTCATCGATACTGCTACAGCTCAATTGTTCTGTATCAGCACCAAAATGATTAATTAAAGCCGCTTGAGAATAGGTACCCGGAGGACCAAGGTAAGCGATTGCCTTAGACATGCTTGCTAATTTCCTTCGCCGAAGCCGGCAGGTTCAGGAATTACACTGATTACGATTGGAAGTTTCGACGTGTAACAGTTCGACGAATCACTCATCTAACTCGGGATCTGCTTCATCATCAACGGCCGCATCCGACTCTGCATCTATATCAGTGCTGACTTCAGACCCATCACCGTTCGCGGCGCTCTCAACTTCAGCAGCTGACTCAACAGTAGCAGATTCATCAACCTCGATTTCATCGGGCTCTTCAACCTGCTCAAGCCCCACGAGCTTTTCCCCTTCTTTCAGACGAATGAGTCGTACACCCTGAGTATTGCGTCCTTGAACTGACACTTCTTCGACTCTGGTGCGTACCAAGGTTCCCTTATCGGAGATCAACATAATCTCATCGCTTTCAGAAACTTGTACTGCGCCGACTACTGATCCATTGCGCTCGCTTGCTTGCATGGCGATAACACCTTGTCCACCACGACCATACACTGGAAACTCTTCTGTCTTGGTGCGCTTACCGTAACCGTTCTCACTTACGGTGAGTATTTGTTGATCAGAATCAGGAATAATCAGAGATATCATTCTAAAGTCTGCCGCCATCTTTATACCGCGCACTCCGCGAGCAGTTCTTCCCATTGGTCTTACATCGGACTCAGCAAAACGGATTGCCTTGCCGCTGCTGCTCACCAACATGACATCACGCTCGCCATCCGTGATTGCAGTGCCTACCAATTCATCACCCTCATCCAATTCGATTGCGCGCAAGCCAACACTACGTTGTCGAGCGAAATTAGTTAGGGCTGTCTTCTTGACCGTGCCGTTTGAGGTGGCCATGAAGACAAAATGATTATCTGTGTATTCACTCACCGGGAGCATACTGGTAATACGCTCACCCTCCTCCAGCGGAAGGATATTTACAATCGGCTTACCACGTGAAGTACGACTTGCTACAGGAATTTGGAAAACCTTGATCCAATACACTTTGCCTACACTGCTGAAGCACAACAACGTGTCGTGGGTATTGGCAACAAGCAGTTGTTCAACAAAATCTTCGTCTTTCACACTGGCTGCAGACTTACCCATGCCACCACGACGCTGTGCAGCATAGTCAGTCAATGGCTGAGACTTCGCGTACCCACCTTTAGAAATCGTTACCACACGATCTTCTTCTGAAATGAGATCTTCCATCGTGAGATCTTGTTGTGATCCCACAATTTCGGTGTTTCTATCATCACCATACTCAGAATTGATTGCCTCAAGTTCTTCGCGAACCACTGACAGTAATCGAGACTGGTTTTCCAAAATATCGATGTAGTCTGCAATCTGTTTCAACAACTCTTTGTAGTCATTGATGAGCTTTTCGTGCTCCAAACCTGTTAAGCGATGCAGTCTTAATTCCAGGATTGCTTGAGCCTGATCAGGCGAGAGGAAGTATTCCTTATCCTTGAGACCATACTGATCATCAAGCCCATCTGGTCTGCAAGCATTTGAGCCAACTTCACCCAGCATTTCCAATACGCTGTCTGATTTCCAGGACCGCGCCAGCAATTTTTCTTTAGCTTCAGCAGACGTTGGTGAACTTTTGATGAGTTCGATAACTGCATCGATGTTTGCCAGAGCAACTGCCAAACCTTCGAGTATATGTCCTCGCTCTCTGGCTTTACGAAGCAGAAATGCAGTTCGCCGGGAAACTACTTCACGGCGATGGCGCAGAAACGCATCAAGCGTTTCCTTTAGGTTTAGTAGTCGCGGTTGGCCATCAACCAAAGCAACCATATTGATGCCGAACACCGATTGCATCTGGGTCTGTGCATACAAGTTGTTCAACACCACATCACCCATCTCTCCTTTGCGTAGCTCGATGACGATACGCAAACCATCTTTGTCAGATTCGTCGCGTAACTCGGTGATGCCTTCTATTTTTTTCTCTTTGACCAACTCAGCGATGCGCTCGATGAGTTTCGCCTTGTTTAATTGGTAAGGAATCTCAGTGACGATAATGCTTTGCTTGCCGGACTTTTCATCTTCAATTACATCCGCTCTAGCACGCATGTAGATGCGTCCACGACCAGTGCGATACGCCTGCACGATGCCCGCTTTACCATTAATGATGCCTGCCGTTGGAAAATCTGGACCGGTAATGTGTTCCATCAACCCATCAACATCGATATCTGGATTATCCAGTAGTGCAATAGCACCGTTGATCACTTCAGTTAAGTTGTGAGGTGGAATATTGGTTGCCATTCCTACCGCAATACCGGAAGACCCGTTCACCAATAAACTTGGCACCCGGGTTGGCAACACATCTGGAATTTCCTCAGTACCGTCATAGTTTGGCGAGAAGTCGACGGTTTCTTTGTCTAAGTCAGCGAGCAAGTCATGAGCAATTTTCGACATGCGAATTTCGGTGTATCGCATCGCTGCCGCTGCATCGCCATCAATCGAACCGAAATTTCCCTGCCCATCCACCAGTGGGTAGCGCAGTGAAAAATCTTGCGCCATGCGGACGATAGTGTCGTATACCGCGCTATCACCGTGAGGGTGATATTTACCAATAACATCACCCACCACACGGGCCGATTTCTTGTAAGGCTTGTTGTAGTCGTTCGACAGTACATTCATGGCGAATAGCACACGTCGATGTACAGGCTTCAACCCATCACGAACATCTGGCAATGCTCGACCTACGATTACACTCATCGCATAGGCGAGATAGGACTCTCGCATTTCGCTTTCTAATGCAACAGGCAAGACCTGCTTGGCGAAGTCAGTCATAGATCAGAATATTCCTAGAAAATGGTATGCCGAACCGAACTCGTCGGAGACTGGAGATGGGTTCTTGGAAAATGATTGATTAACGATGGGTGTAACAATGTGAACAACGAATTACAGATTCCCTTAAAGCCTAAATGAGCTGAAATGCAGCTCGGTCTTACTCTGTGTAGTCACGGAATTTCGCCATGTGGTGCACTTCAACACACCACAATGCAAAAATCGTCAGGTGACTAGAGGCCGTTTTTCTCAAATTTGATCGAAAATTGAACGGTTTTTTCGCTAGTTTTTTTGCAAGCTTTTAAGCCTGTTTTAGCGGACAAAATTATAGCATAGAGGCGTCCGAAATTGACACCTTCGAAACCAATTTTTTCTAATAATAACTTCATAATTATCAATAAGTTAAAAGCCCATCAAAGACATGATTTCAGGCGCGCTATTTAACTAAAGAATGGGTATAATCCCGCCCCGCAAATCGGCCGAAAAACGCCTGCAAATTCAACTGGAATTCGGAGTCAAATTCTTACGCAATGGAAGCAGATTTAATCATCAATGCATCTTGGGTGGTGCCAATTGTCCCTACTAATACGGTGTTACCGGACCACGCGGTCGCCATCAAAGATCAACGCATCATCGCACTCGATGCGCAGGACAAGATCGCTGCTCAAGTGAAGGCAGACCAAACCCTGAATTTAGATCAGCATGCTCTTATTCCAGGGCTGGTTAACGCCCATGGGCATTCCCCCATGGCCTTGTTTAGAGGAATTGCCGACGATATCGCATTGAAACAGTGGCTCGAGGACAGAATTTGGCCCTTGGAAGGGCAATACGTAAGTGCAGAATTTGTACGAGAAGGCACCCTTCTCGCGATGGCAGAAATGATTTCAGGTGGAACCACCTGTTTCGCCGATATGTACTTCTTTCCAGAAGAAGTTGCCAAAGCAGCTACTGAGAGCGAGATGCGGGTGCAGCTCGCCAGCCCAGTCCTCGACTTTCCGACCCAATGGGCAAGCAATGCTGACGAATATATCTCGAAGGCCGCACAGCTCCACGATGACTATCGCAATAGCGAAAATGTCTATACAGCATTTGGACCTCATGCTCCTTATACAGTGTCTGATGAGCCGCTAATTAGAATCGCCGCGCTGGCAGAAGAACTTGATGTACCAATACACATTCACATGCACGAAACGGCACAAGAAGTCGCCGAAGCAATCGAATCTGATGGGCGACGACCCTTAAAGCGCATGTCAGATTTAGGGCTGGTCTCTCCCAGACTGGTTTGTGTGCACGCTACTCAACTAACCGATGAGGAGATGAACATGTTAGCTGCGCAAGGCGCCCATGTAATTCATTGCCCCTCCTCCAACCTCAAGCTGGCGAGCGGCCTATGTGAAGTTGAGAAATTGCGCACAACAGGGGTAAATGTTGGTCTGGGAACCGATGGCGCAGCCAGTAATAATGATTTGGATATGTTCGGCGAACTGCAGTTGGCTGCCATGGTTGCAAAAGCAGTTGCTGAAAATCCTGAAGCCTTACCAGCTGCTGCTGCATTGGAAATGGCAACAATAAACAGTGCGAAGGCGATGGGCCTGGATGCGGACATAGGCAGTCTGGAAGTTGGCAAACTCGGTGACATTGCCGCAGTTAACCTGGACTCTTTGAGCACCCTGCCAGTTAACAATGTGATCTCTCACTTAGCCTACGCCGTACAAGCTCATCACGTGTCACACGTTTGGTGTGGCGGCAAACCCTTACTGGTAAATGGCCAGTTACAAACATTAGACGTTGCTGCTATCAAACAGAGCGCGGCAAAATGGCAACAACTATTTACGGACTTGTAAGTTTTTATGTCTAACGTAGATACAGCGGAAATTCGAAAATTTGAAGCACTAGCGGCCCGCTGGTGGGATCCGAATAGCGAATTCAAACCACTACATGCAATTAATCCACTGCGCATGAACTACATAAGCCAACACATCAATGTTGCCGAGCGTAAAGTGTTGGATATCGGTTGTGGTGGCGGAATTCTCGCTGAGTCTTTGGCTCATCACGGTGCGCAAGTAACCGCAATCGATAAGGCCGAAGCTTCTTTATCTGTAGCTAAGCTGCATCTTTTAGAATCAGGTTTAGATATCGACTATCGAAACTGTGCCGCGGAAGACATCGCAGCAGATGAGCCAGCAAGTTATGACGTAGTCACTTGTTTAGAGATGTTGGAACATGTGCCTGATCCCGCGTCGGTGGTCGCTGCCTGCAAACAACTCGTCAAACCAGGCGGTTGGGTTTTCTTCTCAACGATTAACCGAAACCCTAAATCCTATGTATTCGCCATTATTGGTGCTGAATACGTGTTAAATCTGTTACCTCGCGGCACACATGATTATGCAAAGTTCATCCGTCCTTCCGAGCTTGCCGCCTGGTGTCGCGACAGCGAGCTTTCATTGCACGGACAAATTGGTATGGGCTACAACCCCCTCACCAAGCGCTATTTTCTGCAAGACAATGTGGATGTGAATTACATCGCGTGTTACAGAAGACCAGAGGAATCATGAGCTTAAACACCTCAATCGAATGCGTGTTGTTTGATCTCGATGGGACACTAATTGATACAGCGCCCGATTTTTTTCATGTCGTCACCGCACTCACTGCTGAAAACAACCAGCCTGCTGTTAGTCGAGAAGCAATAGATCAAACTGTATCTGACGGTGCGCGGGCGCTGGTAAAACTAGCCTTCTCAATCACTGAAGATGATCCAACATTTGATAGGCTCAATCAGCGCTTACTCAATTTGTATCACGACCAGCTCTTACACACCGAGTCGGTGTTGTATCCTGGAATGGATTTGTTATTAAGCGAATTGGATGAAGCTAGTATTCCCTGGGGAATCGTGACGAATAAGCCTGAGAAATACAGCCTGCGTTTATTGGAGCAGCTCAACCTGCTAAAACGCTGTGGTGTACTCGTATGCCCTGACCATGTGACCGACCGTAAACCACACCCTGAACCACTATTCAAAGCCATGCAGGACCTACAGGTTGAATCTGAGCGCACTGTCTACTTAGGTGATCATATTCGCGACATTCAGGCGGCCAAGAATGCAGACGTAATCGCCATCGCTGCCAGTTATGGTTATCTCTCTCCCGATGCAAAAGTCGAAGAGTGGTATGCGGATTTCATTTTGAGAGAATCCGACCAGGCAATTGAATTACTCAACATGTTGAAGTTTGCTTAATCTATGTTTCAGTTCGAAGCCCCCGATCAATTTTTAAAAGGCAAAACCATTCTCATTACCGGTGCCAGTGATGGTATCGGGAAAACTTGCGCCGAAACATTTGCTGCTCACGGCGCTAATGTAATTTGTCTTGGAAGATCTCAGGAAAAACTCGAAGCGCTCTATGACGATCTGTCGGCAAATGCGACTGGAGAGATAGTTATTCAACCAATGGATTTTGCAACCGCCAAGTCCGATGACTATAAGACTCTAGCAGAACATTTTGGTGAACAATTTCAGTCGCTAGACGTACTCCTGCATAACGCTGCCATTCTCGGTGCGCGTTCGCCTATTGAGTTTTATCCGGACAGTGATTGGGAAGCGCTGATGACTATCAACATTAATGCGGCATTTTTCCTGACCAAAGCTTTTCTGCCGTTACTATCTGCCGCCGCTGAAGCCAGGGTGTTATTTACATCTTCCAGCGTCGGCCGTCAGGGTCGCGCATATTGGGGGGCATATGCCGTAAGTAAATTTGCCGTTGAAGGCCTGATGCAAACCCTGGCCGATGAATTGGGAACCACTAGTAATATTAAAGTAAACAGCCTTAACCCCGGCGGTACTCGCACTGCCATGAGACAAGCAGCTTACCCAGCTGAAAATCCAGACACCCAACCAACAACCGAATCGCTTATGCCTGTTTACTTGTATCTATTGAGTGAAGACGCAAAGCATATTCACGGGCAAGCGCTAAACGTACGCGACTTCGATCCGGCAAATTTGTAAGCCGATAGATTATTAGTTCTCTACAAGTTTGTAGAGCTTATTGATCTCTGTGGTATTGAGCTCTTGATAAGTACCGCGCTTGACTGTTGGTGGAATAAAGATTGAGCCGAAACGAACTCGCTTCAGTCGGCTCACTTGCATGCCCTGAGACTCCCAAAGCTTCCTCACTTCGCGGTTTTTACCTTCCATCAATACGACGTGATACCACTGATTGATCCCTTCGCCACCATAATGCTGGATATCAGAGAATCGACAGACGTCACCATCGATGATCACGCCTTTATGCATGGCTTGCACCATGTCGGGAGTTACTTCACCCATGACCCTAACCGCATATTCACGTTCCACTTGTGAACTGGGATGGGTCAGCTTATTTGCCAGTTCGCCGTCAGTGGTGAATAACAATAATCCGCTGGTATTAATATCGAGCCGTCCAATAGATACCCAACGGCCATGTTTCAGAGGAGGAAGGTTGTCGAAAACTGTAGGACGGCCTTCAGGATCATTTCGTGTGCAGATTTCATCTTCTGGTTTGTTATACAGTATGACTCTGGTTTGCTCGCGAATCTTTTTTTGCGGTGCGAGCTTTTTTCCATCAACCACAATTTGATCGCTGTCATCGACCCGCACACCGAGCTGGGCTACTTGCCCATTAACTTTGACCCTACCCGCAACAATCCACTCTTCGAGTTGGCGGCGCGAGCCAAAGCCTGCCCTTGCTAGCACTTTCTGTAATTTTTCTGACACGACGTGTAAGGCCTAAAATTCAGGCGTGGTTGGAATTAAACGTTTAATCGAGTCGACTGTGAAATCAGTGACCGTTTTTGTCTTCCACTTCTTCGATGGAAAACTCGAGTATATCAGCGTTGTGGATTTCTTCGTTAGATTCTTCAACTTCAGATTCACTGTCATCGACAGGATCTGATTCAGACTCTTGCTGTGGAAACTGCGCGACATTGGCGTCGTCTGCTGACTCTTCCTCAGATTCTTCTTCAGTAACATCCGCTACCGCGTCAGCATCTTCAACTGCAGCTTCATGAGCGCCTTCTTCCGCATCTGCTTCAGAATCTTCCTCATCGTTGGCCGCATCTTCCGCTGGATTTAGTCCGAGAATTTCATCCAATGGCTTTCTGGAAAGTTCGAGCGCTTCCTCTTCCGCTAACAGCTCAGCTTTTTCTGCCTCGGTATTAACCCGCTCTTCACTATCGAGATCATCTTCAGGCAAATCAATCACGCGCTGCTTAGCCAGCTCTTCGGCTAAATCGATTTCTGGATCGGCTTGAACCAGTTCTTTTACATCTGACAGAGGAGGAAGTTCTTGTAAACTCTTGAGATTGAAATAGTCGAGAAACTGTTTAGTCGTAGCAAACATGGCTGGCCGGCCAGGCACATCTCGATGTCCAACAACTCGCACCCATTCTCTATCCAGCAACGTTCGTATTATATTTGGGCTAACTGCAACGCCCCGGATTTCTTCGATATCACCTCGAGTAATTGGCTGCCTGTAAGCGATCAATGCCAGAGTTTCTAATAACGCACGGGTATAACGAGGTGGGCGTTCTTCCCATAACTTGGCCACCCATTCACTTAACTCTTGTTTAACCTGAAAGCGATATCCAGAAGCAACTTGCTTCAGCTCGAAACCACGATCGTCACAATCTGCGGCAATGGCTTCCATCACACTTTTTAATTCTTTCTTGTCGGGTTTTTCACCGCGGGCAAACACTTGAATGATGTTATCCAGGGTAAGAGGTCGACCTGCTGCTAACAGCAAGCCTTCAACTATCATTTTTACTTTGTTGTCTACATCACTCATTGTGGATTGATATCTGTAACTGTACTGCGAATTTTTAAATGAATAGGCCCGAATGATTCAGACTGTACGATCTCGATCATTGAGTCTTTGATTAACTCCATCATGGCCAGGAATGTCACGACGACACCGAGACGCCCTTCGTCCTTTAGCAATAGTGAACCAAGAGGAACAAACTTGTGCTCTGAAATTCGAGAAAGGATTTCAGACATTTTTTCCCGCGTAGATAATGTTTCGAATTGAATATGGTGATGCTCAAACATTTCAGCGCGCTGCAAAACCCGAGACAAACAACGCAACACCTCATCCAAATCCACTTCAGGATCTTGTTGTATGCGTTCTATTTCCGGCAATGCTGCTTTCGCCATTTGAATGTCGCGATCCATACGCGGCATTGCATCGATATCTTCCGCTGCCTGCTTGAATCGCTCGTACTCTTGCAAGCGGCGAATCAATTCCATGCGCGGATCGCCTTCTTCCCCTTCCTCTTCTTCCTGACGAGGCAGGAGAATGCGCGACTTAATCTCCGCTAAGGTGGCCGCCATCACCAGATACTCGGCTGCCAACTCGAACTGGCTGGATTGCATCAATTCAACATAGGCCATGTACTGATCTGTAATGTCCGCCACATTGATATTCAGGATATCGATGTTCTGACGCTTGATCAGGTACAACAAAAGATCCAGGGGCCCTTCAAAAGCCTCGAGAAAAATCTCAAGCGCATCGGGGGGAATATAGAGATCCTTTGGAACTTCAGTTATGGCCTCACCACCAACGATCGCGAGCGGAAACTCTTGCTGGAGTGGTGTGGAAGATGAATTCTCTTCGGGGATGTCTGACTCTCCCTCGGAATCGAGGGTGTGGTTTTCTGCTTCGTTGCCGTGGCTTATCAAACTAATTCTACCGGGCGAAAGCGCCCATTCTACTTAAATTACTGCCAATCAGCACTGGTGATTACCAGTTGCTGAGACCCATCGCTGTGCGCACGTCGGCCAAGGTTTCTTTGGCCGATTCTCTTGCTCGCTCGCCGCCTTCGATCAAGATTGAACGTACTAAATCGCGATCCTTCTCGTACTGCTTGGCTTCCTGCTGGATTGGTTCTAATTCCTTAACAACCGCATCAATCACTGGCTTTTTACATTCAAGACAGCCGATTCCAGCCGATTTACAGCCCTCAACCACCCATTTGCGGGTGTCCTCATCAGAATAGGTCTGATGGAGTTGCCAAACTGGGCATTTCTCGGGATCTCCGGGGTCAGTAAGCCGCACGCGTGCCGGGTCCGTGGGCATGGTGCTGATTTTGCCGCTTACCTGCTCCAAATCTTCACGGAGACTAATAGTGTTATCGTATGATTTCGACATCTTTTGACCATCTAAACCAGGCATTTTTGATGCTGGGGTCAAAAGTGACTGAGGTTCAGCAAGAATCATCTTGCCACCGCCCTCTAAATAGCCATAAAGGCGCTCCCGATCGCCAATTGTGATGTTCTGTTGCTCTTTCAATAAAGCTTGCGCTTTTTCCAGAGCGGCATGGTCACCCTGCTCCTGGAACGCAGTTTTGAGCTGGGTATAGAGCTTGGCCGCCTTCTTACCCATCTTTTTCACAGCCGCTTCCGCCTGCTCTTCAAAACCAGGTTCGCGGCCATAGACATGATTAAAACGGCGGGCTACTTCCCGGGTTAGCTCCACATGGGCCACCTGATCAGCACCCACCGGCACATATCCAGCGCGATAAATCAAAATATCGGCGGCCTGCAACAATGGATAGCCGAGGAAACCGTAGGTGTCGAGATCCTTCTCTTTTAGTTTCTCCTGCTGATCTTTATAGCTAGGCACACGCTCCAGCCAACCCAGAGGAGTAATCATCGACAACAATAGATGAAGTTCGGCATGTTCAGGCACTTTTGATTGAGCAAAAATGGCTGCTGATCCTGGATTCACTCCCACGGCCAACCAATCGATAACCATTTCGATCACATTTTCTTCGAATAAGGTGGCATCACCATAGTGAGTGGTTAATGCATGCCAATCGGCAACGAAGAAAAAACATTCGTATTCGTGCTGCAGCTTAATCCAATTTTTTAGCACACCATGCAAATGGCCAAGATGGAGCTGACCAGTGGGCCGCATTCCTGACAATACTCTTTGCTGTGCATCTGCTGTCGACAAAACTATCTCCTTAGACCAATGTGAACTCTATCGTCCAATTGGTAACGAATTATACTGTGATCATTGAAAAGGTTCAGGGTCACCCTTGCCTACCCGCATCACTTCCGGCACACCTTCAACCAGATCAATCATTGTGGTGGGCTCAATATCTGCCGCGCCGCCATCGATAATCAGATCCACTACTTTTCCAAGCTTAAGTCGCATCTCGTAAGGATCGTATAGTTGCTCGTCTTCGCCCGGTAGCAGAAGACTGGTACTCATAATTGGTTCTCCGAGATTGGCGATGATCGCCTGTGCGATGGGATTCTCAGGCACTCGGATTCCAATAGTTTTACGTTTAGGGTGCATAAGACGACGAGGTACTTCTGGAGTCGCCTTCAAAATAAAAGTGTACGGACCTGGCGTATAGGCTTTCAAAATTCTATAGGCACTATTATGAACTCGCGCATAAGTTGCTAGCGATGAAAGATCGCTGCATATCAAGGTGAAGTTATGCTTGTTATCTAATTGTCTTATGCGACGAATTCGATCCAAAGCGGTTTTATCACCAATATGACAACCTAAGGCATAAGTTGAATCAGTTGGATAGACGATAACCCCACCTCGCAACAGGCAATCGACTGCCTGCCGAATAACTCTTGGCTCCGGATTAAGAGGATGAATCTGAAGGTATTCGCCCATAGTGATTTAAGTAGCTACGCCAGTATTTATGCTGGCTCTGGCAGGTTTCGCGAAAAGCTGGTGATTCTAAACTATAGTCAGGCAAAAGCAGACACATTTTTGTAGATGGATTAACATGTTGCTTATCTCGCAAGTTGTTTAATTGAGGCTGTATGAAACAATTTATTGATTACATTCCATTGCTGGTCTTTTTTACTGTTTGGGCAATGGATGAACGCGCTATCGAAATTGCTGGTTGGACTCACTCTATAGGCGGCATTTTCAGTGCAGCAGAATTTTTGTTGCTTGCCTCAATTCTTACTTACGGCGGACTCTTCGTTGCCCAGAGACGACTCGATAAGTTTCAATGGATTACCCTCGGCGCCGTCGTGTTGTTTTGTATTCCGACAATAATTTTCCGCAATACAGATTTTCTTAAGTGGAAAGCCCCTATTGTTAATTGGATTTTCGCGTCCATCTTCCTGGCATCACAATACATTGGTGACAAGCCAGCAATTGAACACATGATGGGTCATGCCGTAAACGCTCCTAAAGAGCTATGGCTGAAACTTAATAAGATCTGGATTTGCTACTTCATCACTTTAGGCGTGATAAATCTCGCTGTGGCATTCTTGCTTAGCGAAGCACTTTGGATTCAGTTTAAAGTCTTTGGAAACCTAATACTCACATTCGGATTCGTCATTGGACAAATGCCGATGCTGAGTAAGTATATAGAAGTAGAAGAAGAGCCAGTAACTGACGCGCCGAACGAAGAGTCAGTGAAGAGCTAGCCCTAAGACTAATTAAAAAAGTTTCTGGTATTAGTTTTCGGGAACGAATGCTGGTTTAAGGTTGTTGAAGTTTTGATCCAGCACTCTATTCCACTCCGCTAATTGATCCGCCCTTCTGCGAAACAAGTCCGAAGGATCTCCTTCAATAGTGATGCTGTTTATTACGTCTCTACGACGAATCTGCATGATGACTGGCAAGCCTTGAGTCACTCGACCAAACACAGAATGTAAGCCATCAAGGTGGGCCGTCGCCAAATGAGTGATAAAAAATTGGCTGCCATCAGTACCTGGCCCCGAATTCGCCATGGACAAAATTCCCTGACGATTGTGTTTCAAAATGATTTCGCCTGCGAACTGATAGCCCGGCCCGCCGGTACCGTTAGCTAAGGGATCACCACCCTGCGCCATGAAATTTCTTTCTACCCGATGAAACGTTAAGCCATCGTAAAATCCACGCATGGCCAGGTTAACGAAGTTAGCCACGGTGGTTGGCGCAGCCCGATCATTCAACTCGGCTCGCATGACTCCTTTTTCGGTATCAATAACAGCAATGAGAGGCTGTGCCTGCACTGCACTGGTAAAACTAATACCGAACAGTAGAACGATTCCCGTAACGGTTAGAATTTCTCTCAAGTTAAAGAGCTTGCTTGCTAGGTTTTTCATTGTCGTGAAACGCATTTGAGCCTTATATGTCGTAGTCGATGATCACTGGCGCATGATCAGAAAAATTTTCTGCTGTGTAAATTTCAGCTGATTTGATTTTATCTTTCAAGCCCGGCGTCACTACATGGTAATCAAGTCGCCACCCCACGTTATTTGCCCTCGCCTGACCTCTATTTGACCACCATGAGTATTGATCAGGCTCCTGGTTCACTACGCGAAATGCATCTACAAACCCAACATCATCATAGAGCGTGTCTAGCCATTGTCGCTCTTCTGGCAGAAATCCTGAATTTTTCTGATTTGAGCGCCAGTTTTTTAAATCAATCTCTTTATGACAGATGTTCCAATCCGCACAGATAATGAACTGATTACGCTTACGGCGTAGAGCACGCATATGCTCCATAAACTCGCCCATGAACGTAAATTTTCGCTCTTGTCTTTCGGGCCCGGCCGATCCGGAAGGCAGGTATAACGATGCGACACTTAATCCATTGAAATCTGCCTGGATGTAGCGCCCTTCCGTATCAGCCAACTCAAATCCAAGACCTGTCGATAGCTTCTTGGGTTTGTCCTTCACATAAATCGCGGTTCCGGCATAGCCTTTCTTCACTGCGTCAAAGTAATGGCAATGAAATCCTTCGGGATGGAACATAGGATCTTGCAGCTGATCGATTTGCGCTTTGGTCTCTTGCAGACAGACTACATCGATGTCGACCGTGCTGAGCCAATCAAAAAAGCCCTTACGCGCAGCCGCCCGTATGCCATTGCAATTGAAAGTCATGATGCGCATTAACTGGCTCTCCTCAGATCAAGCGCGCAATTCTAGCCCGCCGCCTTGCCCATTGCATCTTCACCTTGCCGCGGAGCAGCTCCATGACGTCATTCACTCCCTTTAGGGCCCCAATTCGAATCCGCTTTGAGTATGGCCTCGGTACCGTCAAAAGTGCGGAAATACCCTTCGGTTTTTTGCTAATCTTAGGAAGTGTTACCTATGGTGACAAATGTGATTGAGATCACATTTCTCCGATTTCAAGATTTAGTTATTAAAATTCATGACTTTATAGCCCTAATGAGAGTAAGGGATATGTCAGTTTTAAAATATTCGCACATCTTAACTTATTGTTTTATATAATTTTAATGAGAATTTCGAACTCCCATAAGCCAATTTGTTACTTAATATGACAAATGCGCGAAAATACTCAAGTTTGTTACCATTCTGGACGAAATGTGTTACTATACGCGCCGTGTTGTGGAGATCACATCCGAAATTTCATTAACCACTCACTTGAATTTAAGGAGAAAACAAATGAGTAAGGCACTTAAAAGCGCACGTCCTGTCGTAGAAGCGATAGTTGTGAGCATTGCATTGGTTGTTGTAGCCCTTGCTGTTCCAGCCGCGATTGTCTATGCAGCCGTGTAAAACACTATAAAGGAGGAGGCTCTATGTTTAGCCTTTCCAATAGACCAACAGGTCAGTAGATGCCAGCTTAAGACTCATGTCTAAGCTGGCATTTTTCTTTGTGCTGTCAAAAATTCCAAAACCGCTACTTCTCTCCCTCTTCCTTTTTACTTCCACCTTCTTCTTCCTTCCCTGACAACAATCGTTCCAGCAAACCACAGCAAGGCGCAGGCTAGCTTTTGCTCAAAGCCCTGGTTATGAAATTGGTTTTAAAAAGTTTGGAGCTAGGAGTTGTGCTGCAACTTGTCGACAAAGTTACAAGGCTTGTGCGCACTATCTAACTGCTCAGCAATTATTTTGTTCCAGGCTGTTTTGCATGCCCCGGGAGAACCAGGTACGCAAAACACTATTGTATGATTGGCGAGGCCAGCGAAGGCGCGAGACTGGATTGTTGAGGTGCCAATTTCGTCATAAGAAAGTTGCCGAAACAATTCACCAAACCCTTCGATTGCATCATCGAGCAAAGGTTGAATAGCCTTTAAAGTATTGTCCCGTGCTGTGAATCCGGTACCGCCAGTCATAAGGATTCCCTGCACGGAGGGATCGGCGATGAGTTGTGAAACAGCTGAGCGTAATTGATATACGTCGTCTTTAACGATTTGCTTACTGTGTAAGCTGTGACCTGCTTCTTGCAAGCAGTCTACTAATACGACGCCTGACTTATCAGTCTCTTCGGTTCGGGTGTCCGACACAGTGACGACAGCTAAAGATAGCGCAGTTTCAACTCCCATGCGTTTCTTAGCCCCCAGTCATGTTCATCAATCTTACGGGCTGCGCGTGATCTTTGTCATAGAAGTAATGACGCTCAGGCTTAATATCCATCGAAGCCACAATCGCCCGTTTTAGATCATCATCTGACTTGGTTTCATCACGCAGTATTGCTCTGAGGTCAACAGAATGCTCGTTACCCAGACACAGCAGTAGTCGACCTTCTACGGTGATACGAACACGATTACAGTCAGCGCAAAAATTATGAGTCACTGGTGATATAAAACCAATGCGGGAACTAGTTCCTGCAACTTGCGAATAGCGCGAAGGACCTGCTGTCTTTGACGTGCTATTCACTAGTTGATGCTTGGTTTCGATTTGTTGTCTAACCCAGTCATTGCTGCAAGTTGTTTCGCGACGATCGTGATCTGAAGCTTCACCGAGTGGCATTTCCTCGATAAACGCAATGTCGATGCCTTTAGAAAGTGCATAATCAGTTAAACCGAGAACTTCATCTTCGTTGTAGCCATTCATGATGACGGAGTTGAGTCTGATGCGATCAAATTTTTGTTCAACTGCCGCATCGATTCCCGCGAGAACTTTTTCTAGCTTGCCTACTCTTGAGATACGTTTGAATCGTTCTGCATCCAAGCTATCAATACTGATGTTAATGCGATTTACACCAGCTTTACGCAACGGTTCCGCATACTTATCCAGCTGCGCTCCATTAGTGGTGAGCAACAATTCTTCTAACCCGGGCAACTTCCCAAGCTTTTCAATAAGTGACATGACGTCGGTGCGCACCATTGGTTCGCCACCTGTCAATCGGATCTTACGAACACCAAGTTCGGTAAACGCCTTAGCTGTTCGATACAGTTCTTCGAGTGAAAGAATTTGAGTACGTGGGAGAAATGTCATGTCTTCTGTCATACAGTAGACACAGCGAAAATCACAACGGTCTGTGACTGACAAACGTATGTAGTCTATGCGGCGATCAAACTTGTCGATCAATACATTGGGTATATCAGCTGCTGCCATTATTTCCTCCGACAGCCACTATACCGCAGTTCCGTTTGCTTATGTATACGCAGTTCATCCCAACCTCTTCATATTCAAGCGAATATTACGATTTGTACCGCCAGGAAAATCAACACGATACCCATACCGCGCTCAAACCAGGCTCCGGCACTCAGCATAAATTCCCGCACTCTAGCCTTGCCCAGGATTGTTGAAAGCATCGCGAACCAAACAAATGTCGCTACCGCCAAATAGATTCCATACATAACCTGAATAACTGTAGGGGTTTCTATATCGATTACTACGGTGAATAGCGCCAGGAAAAAAAGCGTTGCTTTTGGGTTAAGCCCATTTGTTAAAAATCCAGACCAAAACGCTTGCTTAATAGTGAGCGCGGACTGCTGATCTCCTACATCAGCTTCGATGGGTTTCATCGAAGCTCGCAACGACTGGATTCCCAAGAATCCTAAATAAGCAGCAGCGATGTATTTCATCGAATTGAATAAAGTTGGAGATTGCGACAACAGAATGGCCACACCGAGGATGCAATAACTCACATGGACCAGGATGCCTGCTCCCACGCCCGCGCTGGTCCATAAACCGAGGCGCGTGCCACCGGTAACGCTTTGACGGGTCACGATGACAAAATCAGGCCCTGGTGATGCAACAGCAAACAAGTGTGCAACTGCTATTGTTAGAAATTCAGCCCAATACATTTTTGATTTTATTGTTGTTAGGGATTAAGGAACTTGCTCGCTAATGACTAACTCGATCGTATTGCCTTCATCATTTAAAGCAAATGAATCGGAAACGATTCGATAGTCACCCGAACTTGGCGTTGCAGTTCCAGACATTGAGACGAGAGCAGAAACATAAATGGTTTCTGCTGATGCAAGATTAAATGGTCCGACCGCGGATGAGTTGTCTAACTGTATGGTGGTGGGAAGTTGTGAAACTCTGGTATCTACTGCAGCCAATGGGGGCATTCCTTCACGCTCTGCATTTCTCGCGGCTACGAATACGCGGAGATTTGGGTCGAGTTCAAGGTTACTACTGAGTGACACACTTACCGCAACTGTTGGCCCGCTATCAGCATCCGGGTCGTTGGCAGCAAGGATGCGCTGAGCTGCTGCAATGCGAATGCGTAGTTCTTGCGCCATTTCAGAATTAGGAGCTGCTTGAATAATTAGACGCCAGTAATCAATTGCCTCATCCAAATCCTGTCTTTGTTCTGCATCGGTGGCGAGGAGTTGTAGGATCGACATCTCACTCGGATTAATATCTCTGGCCTCGTCAATAACTCGTTCAATCTCCGGGGTAATTTGAAAATCACCATTCAAATACATAAACGTGGCGACCCTGCCAAGCACCAATGCTTTTTCCGCAGAAGGCTCAAGCAATTCCGACGCTCGGGTATAGGCGATCTGCGCCTCTTCAAACATACCCAGGCTGGCAAAGTTTTCTCCCAGGAAATAAAAAGGCCATGGCAAATCTGGATGATCTTGGGCGTACTGGCCAATGCTAACAATCAACCGCTGCGATTCTTCCGGATTGTCTTGGTTGTCTACGGTCGCTTGAAACAAATCCATCACTACCACGTCGTCGTGGTAACCCCACAAGTTATAAAGTGGGTAAGCCAGCAGAGGTACAAGCAAAGCCAAAATCAGAGGTAGAGTAAAACTGTACCCAAGCCTTGCTTCTTTTATTTCTGATTGCTTCTTCTTTTTATTCTTGTTCTTGTTTTTAGCTTTAATTGAATCTTGAGCGTTATCTGCCGCTGGCACGTCCACATCTGCTAACAGATTCTGTTGCAACTCAAGCAGCAAACTATCGAATTGGGCTTGATCAATATTGCCAACCGCCAAGTCAGATTCCAATTCATCGCTACGCTCTTGAAATAGCGCGATGTTGGCATCTTTACGTAACTCCTCGGAACGATCGTACTCAGCTTGCGAGCGACGCCAAAGCGGAACGATGACAAACAATGCGGCCAGGGCCAGCAAAGGAATGGTTGAGATCCAAAACAAACTCATTTCTGTTCCGGATTAAGAAGTATGCTCCGGTCCCAAAATTTCCTTGAGCCGGGCTTGTTGCGAGGAGTCCAGCACTGCAGAGTCACTTTCGACACTGCGCGCTCGCCGAGAAATAGAATAGGCAGCAAAGCCACCAATAATGAGAAATATTAGCGGGCCGAACCATAACAGAAGTGTTTCAGCACGCAATCGAGGGCGGTAAAAAATGAAATCGCCATAACGCTCGAACATGAATTGCTCGATTTCTTCGTTCGTCATTCCTTCCATGATCATGCGGTGCACTTCGCGCCGTAAATCTTCGGCAATGCCGCCAGTAGAACCGGTTAGATTGGCATTCTGGCACTGTGGGCAGCGAAGCTCATTAGACAACTGACGAAATCGTTGTTGCTGCTCAATGGTATCGAACTCGAAGGTATCTACTTGGGCAAGGGAACCAGGTGAAACCGCAGCCAAGAGAAGAAGTACCGCACAAAAACTTAATTGCATTGCGGTCTTAAATGACAGCACTGACCGACTCATTGACTCTCGGCTCGTAGTTCGGCAATCGCTGGCTCAAAGTCGTTAATCCAAACCGACTCGTCCAACACCGCAACATGTCGATAGCGAATTACACCGTTGGCATCCACCAGATAGGTTTCCGGTGCACCATACACTCCCAGATCGATTCCAAGACGACCATCAGCATCGTAAATGCTGTAGTTAAATGGATTACCATTGGTTTCTAACCAATCAAGTGCAAGGTCATCACGATCTTTATAGTTAATACCAACTACTGGAATTTCGCCCTCTTCAGAAAGTCGCATCAAAGTTGGATGCTCTACCAGACAAGGCAGGCAGTAACTACCCCACACATTGAGCAAGAATATCTGGTCGGGCAAATCACTATTGGATACTGATGCGCCGTCAATCGTGTTCATGGCAAAGCTCGGCATAGGCTTGTCGATGAGCACCGAAGGCAATTCCTTCGGATTGAGATACAAGCCGCGCCACAGCATGATTGCTAACGCAATGAATGCAATTACCGGAATGAAAAATTTAATACGTCCCATTAACTAATCTCAGTTGTCAGCGATTGCGCTTTAAGTAGCTGGACTTAGCTGCGAAGCAGAACTCTCAACTTTCTTGGATTCTTTCTCGCGCACCCGTAACCGACGATAACGTTTATCTGCTGCAGCAAGGGTTGCGCCAAATGCCATGAACAAAGCACCTAACCAAATCCACCGAACAAACGGTTTCACATATATTGTCATCGACCAGGCACCGCCCTCTTTCTGTTCCCCTAAGGTGACAAAGAGGTCTCGAAAAAATCCTGGGTCGATGGCCATTTCGGTAGAAGGAGTGCCACTGGCAATGTACAAACGTCGCTCCGGAAATAGCTCCATCATTGGCTCACCTTCACGACTTACTGCTATGACAACCTGATCGCCAATGTAGTTGGGACCATTAATGCGTGAGCTACCGGTTTGAGTAAACTGATAATCGCCTAGTTCAACAGAGTCCCCATCATTGAGTAGCACGCTACGCTCAATACTAAAGTAACTAGTTAGAGAAACACCCACCAACATTACTGCTATGCCGATATGGGCTGATTGCATTCCGTAATAACTAAAAGACAAGGCACGCAAACCTTGTCCCAAGGTTTTCTTGTTTGCGGTTTTTTCAGCGATATCTTTGGCGATGGATAAGACGATCCAAAATGCGAGCAGCATGGTGACCGTAGCGGCAAAAGAAAAGCCAAGCAGCACTACTAAGGGAATCACAATACCTAAACCGATACTGGCAATTAAAACGCGGCTGAGTTGCGCAACCAAGAAGGCAGTAGAAGTGCGTTTCCACCGACTTATGGGACCTATCCCAAGGAATACGACTAACAACATCATGAGCGGTACGAAGATCGCATTGAAGTATGGAGGTCCAATTGAAATCAAATCATCGGTGATTGCCTGGTAAACCATTGGAAACAGAGTCCCAAGAAAAACCGAAGCAGCAGCCACCACTAAAATGACATTATTAGCCAGCAGGAACATTTCCCGCGATACCAGTTCAAAACTGGAATCTGATTTCATTAGTGGCGCGCGCAATGCGTATAGCAATAGTGAACCGCCAATTGCTATGCCGAGAATGCCCAGTATGAAAAATCCACGAGACGGATCGCTGGCAAATGCATGAACCGAGGTAAGTAGACCCGAACGGGTAATAAAAGTACCAAGCAAACTACCGGAGAATGCGAGTATCGCTAGCAACACGGTCCAGCTCTTGAATACACCTCGCTTTTCGGTCACTGCTAAAGAATGAATCAGTGCAGTACCAAATAGCCAAGTAATTAGTGGCGGGTTTTCAACCGGATCCCAGGCCCACCAGCCGCCCCAACCTAACTCGTAGTACGCCCACCAACTGCCCAAAGCGATGCCGATGGTCAGTACTGCCCATGCCACATTGGCCCAAGGCCTGGACCAGCGCGCCCATGCTGCATCCATGCGCCCGCTTAGTAATGCTGCAATAGCAAATGCAAAAACTACGGAGAATCCAACATAGCCCATATAAAGAGTAGGAGGATGCAGGATAAATCCAATGTCCTGTAGCGCCGAATTCAAATCGGCTCCATCTGAGGGAGGCAGCGGCACAATGCGATCAAATGGATTAGAGGTCGCCAGCATGAACAAGATGTAAGAGAAAATTAGAATTCCTAATACACCAAGCACTCGCGCAACAAAATCCAGCGGCATGCTGCGACTGAAAACCCCTACAGATAACATCCAGCCAGCCAGCATAAAGGTCCATAACAGGAAGGAGCCTTCATGCCCTCCCCATACGGCAGTGAATTTGTAACGCATTGGCAACAATGTATTGGAATGCTGAGCGACAAACTGCACCGAGAAATCATCGGTCATGAACGCATAAGCAAGAATGCTGATACTGATGCCGAGAAATACGAATATGCCAGCAGCCAGTGGCCTGGCGAGATTCATCCAAAGGTGATTTCCGAAGTGTGCGCCAGCGATCGGCAAAGTGCCAAGTAGCACACTTAGACAAAGGGCGAGGATAAGGGTGAACGAACCTAATTCAGGGATCATCTATGATTCCGGCACTCTGCCCATAGGATGATTTTCAGTAGAAGCACCAGCTGCATCCAAGGCAGCCTTAACTTCTTGAGACATATAATTTTCGTCATGCTTCGCTAAGACTTTTGACGCCATGAACACGCCGTTGGCATCGATCTGCCCTTCAGCGACAATTCCCTGCCCTTCACGGAACAGATCCGGCAGTATGCCGTCATACTTAATAAGCACTTCGCTCACATAGTCCGTTGTCACGAAATCGACTTTCAAACTGTCTTGCGCTTCAACGATAGAGCCTTCCTTCACCATACCGCCGATACGAAAATCAATTCCACTTGCTACTTCGCCCTGGGCAACTTGAGTTGGCGTGTAAAACATATTGATGTTTTGTCTTAACGCATAAACTGTAAGACCAACTGCCAAACTCAGGCCGGTAGCGATAAAAATAATGATTCCCAGTCTCTTTCGTCGATGCGGTTTCACTGGTTCTCTCCTAAATTCACTGTAGAGTCGACACCCGCTTCTTCAGCCTGATTCGACTCATTTAAAACTGCTCTTCTCTTCAAATCTTTTACTATTTGTTTGCGCTTTCGCATCGGTGCGATCAGATTTACCGCAACGAATACTGCGAAGACGGTATACACAGACCATACATTGAAGCCATAACCGCCCATATCGATAAACTCAGCAAAGCTGGAAAACTGTATCGCTTCAATCATCTAAAACTTCTCAAGCCACAATACTCAATTAAGAACTGGTAACCAGATCTTGCACCCATTGAGCCTTGCGTTCCCTTTGTAGAATTTCGTTTCGCGTCGCCAAAATTAGACTCACTGTCAAAAACAGGTAAACAGCGACAATCATGACAACGGTGGGTATCCAGAACTCGGGTCCATTCGCGCTATCGTTCGACATGCTGATTGGACTATTGGGTTGATGTAATACGTTCCACCACTCAACTGAATACTTAATGATGACAACATTGATGCAGCCAACAATAGAAAGTAAGGCGCAGGCTCTAGCGGCTTTGTCGTTATCTTCAATCGCGGATCTCAATGCCACTACACTGACTAACAAGAAAAATTGAAACAGCATTGAAACGAGGCGCGCATCTGACCATTCCCACCATGTGCCCCACATGACGCTGCCCCATAACGAACCGGTGGCCAAGGTTACGAAAGAGAACCAAGCGCCTAAGGGAGCAGCATTCTTCGCTACCATATCGGCTAACTTCATGCGCCAGACTAATGTGATGGTTCCTGCCACTGCCATAATCGGAAAAAAAGCTAATGAGGTACCGGCGACTGCAACGTGCACAACTAAAATGCGTGTGGTGTAGCTCTGTTGATAGTCAGGCGGGATATAAAGCAGCGCCCACAAGACTCCAACAGTTAGAAAAATTGCCATGGCACCAATAAGCCAAGGTAACCACCGGGTGGTGATTGAGTAAAAAGACTTAGGGGAGCCTAATCTATGGAACCAGGTCCAATCCACGGCGAAAAACACTCACTATTGCAGGGATTTAACTATATCACGGGGCTTTCAGGGCCCCGTGTTACGTATTGTAACTCATTGTAATTACGCGGATAAGTCCGCCCAGGATCAAAATTCGCGCTAATTTACGCTTATTCGTAAGGCAGCAGCTGAAGCCAGCGGCGCGAGAGTAAGAGTCACCATCAACATGGCCCCTAAAATGGCTAGGTAACCAGCTAAATCAGCGCCGAATTGGGGCTCTTGCACCGCCAAAGTTCCGAAAATAAGCACCGGCACGCTGAGCGGTAAAGTGATTACTGCCAGAATCAGTCCCCGACTGCCCAACCCAACCGTGAGCGCCACGCCAATTGAGCCCAGTAAGCTCAATATCGGTGTACCTAATAACAGGCTAAGAAACAGCGCCCAGTAAGACGCTTCTGGCAGCTTCAACATATAAGCAATCAATGGGGAGACTAAAACCACAGGCAAGCCACTGACTAACCAATGGGATAGATTCTTTGCCAGCACCATGAAGTACAGTGGCTGTGGACTCAGCAACAATTGCTCTAAAGATCCATCTTCATAATCAGAGCGAAACAGATTATCCATCGCGAGCAATGAA
Organism: uncultured Pseudohongiella sp.; assembly: GCA_965262465.1. Taxonomy (GTDB): domain Bacteria; phylum Pseudomonadota; class Gammaproteobacteria; order Pseudomonadales; family Pseudohongiellaceae; genus UBA9145. The sequence continues at coordinate 1,934,086 of OZ253535.1, forward strand.
GCCAACAAGGCAGCGATCCACAGCACGCCGGCGGAAACAGTACTGAGTTGCTCGGGATCAGGTGATATGGCGATGGGGAACAAACTGGCTACAATTAGAAAGAACATGAACGGATTGAGTAAATCGTTCTTCCTTTTATAAGCAATTAGCAAATCCCGCTTTAAAGTAGCGATAAATGCTGCAGCAGTAGTCGTTGGAGCAGCACTCATTGTGTACCGCCCTGCGTCTGCTGAGTGTCGCCCAAGATCAAGGTTTGTAAACCTTCAACTGTTAATGGGTGGTGGGTAGTCACCAATACACTGCCGCCTTGTTCAGCATGCTGAACAATCAGTTTCTCCAGCAATGCCACCCCTTCTACATCAAGAGTCGTAAATGGCTCATCCAAAATCCAAAGTTGTGACTGGCAGATTAGCAACCTGGCTAGCGATACCCGCTGCTGTTGCCCCGCTGAAAGAGTGAAACACTGCGATTCTTCGAAGCCTCTCAGTCCTACTTCTTTTAACGCCTGAAATATAGTTTGATCGGAGACATCCTGTTGAATCCGACAACTCCAGCGCAGATTTTCTAAAGGTGTGAGTGCTTTGTTTACACCGACTCTGTGACCAATATAAAGAACTGAACTGTTGAATTGTTCGCGACTATCGACAATCGAATTTCCAAACCAATTGATTTTTCCTTCGTAGCTGTCATTGAGGCCACAAAGGATTCTCAATAAAGTGGTTTTTCCAGTTCCGTTATTGCCTTTGACCTGTAAGACCTGACCTTCATCCAGTTCGAAACTCAGGTTTTGAAATAACACTCGATCGTCCCGTTCACAAGTCAACGAGTTTGCCACCAACATGGGATTGGCAATTTCGGATGCAGCGTCGCCGGTGTGCTCAGAATTCATGAACTGAAGATTAACCTAGAATGTAGGTGAGAAGTTGTAACGATTTTTGCAATTTGCCTGGGGGTAAGCGACCCAGCAACTGGCCGAATCGCCAGTTGCGGTCAAGAATTCTAGACCCGACTTAGATCAGGGCCTGAAAACTAACTCCATTCAGTGAGTCGCGCGCGTAATCGCATTGCTGCCTGACTGTGAATCTGACTGACTCGAGATTCACTAACGCCGATGACTTCACCAATTTCTTTCAGGTTAAGTTCTTCGTCGTAGTACAGCGCAAGCACAAGCTTTTCGCGATCTGGCAGACCATCTATGGCACGGGCAAGATGCTCTTTGAAAGTATCTCGCTGCAAACCATCACATGGACCAGGTAATTCACCTGCTGCTAACTCAATGGCAGAGTCGTCCCCTTCCATTATGTCGTCAAAGCTAAACAAACGACTGCCGGTCGCATCCTGCAAAATCGCATAGTAAGCATTCAAATCGATATCGAGCTCTTTTGCGATCTCTTGGTCTTTCGCGTCCTTACCGGTACGTGCTTCGATTGTTTTTATAGCCTCTGCGACTTTTCTGGACTTGCGGTGCACTGAGCGCGGAGCCCAGTCACCTTTTCTGACTTCGTCCAGCATAGAGCCGCGGATTCGAATTCCAGCATAAGTTTCAAAACTAGCCCCTTTGGAAACATCATACTTTCTCGCTGCTTCCAGTAGGCCGATCATGCCGGATTGGATGAGGTCGTCTATCTGCACGCTCGCTGGCATACGCAAAAGCAAATGATGGGCTATGCGCTTCACCAGTGGTGCGTAACGTTCAACTACCTCGCTTAGGTTTTCTTCATTTGCATCGATTATGGTTTGTGGTTTCTCACAAACTGATGCAGTTGTTGCTGAACCCATTCTCTGTTATCCCGTTTATTAGTGAGTGACGCTGCATTGAGGGTCTTGAGCTTCCCTCGAGACGTGCGTCGCAATCGAATTGAATCCCGCCAAATGAATAGTGCTCAGTGACGAGGACTCGTTGTTGGGGATTTGTTGATTTTTCGAGTATGGAAGTTGATGAGTTTCGACAGCAATAATGTTCACTGTCCCCGCGTGTAGATCTGTAGCAAACGAAACATCCGCAGCAGCAAGATGGATTCTGCTGACTGTATTTCGCGTAGTAGCGTTTCTCGTAACCTCCCCTTTGCGGTCACGATAGTGCTTTGGCGCTGTGCGCATGCCTACTTCGTACAACTTTATTACTGCCATGCTCAAGCCTGCTCCCTGTTTTTTACTTCCCAAAATCCATATTGGCTATTTGTTATTAAGGGTGTTTTTAAAACACCTCACTTTTTCGCGTGGTTCGTCCTAAACAAAATTTTGTTTCTGACGATTTACTGCATAGCCTGAATCGATTCATCCTGAATCTCACTGGCATGCATTGATCACACCTCTCAAGATCAGAATCCATTCAACATAAAAACCACAGCAAACGGACTCCTGCATAGGGTCAAGCAATTACCATTCCACAACGGAAATATTTTTAACAAACAGTTAGGGAGTTGCTGTAAAGCACGTCTGACGCGGCCTGTAGCAGGTTTAGCTGAAGTAGTGTTTTGACAGTTAAGTTGACTGTGAAGTGTTAAAGCGCCGGATTTTTGACGCTTTAGAATTATCGCGCCAAAGAACCAACGCTATGAATCGAACAAGCAGCACTAGGCTTTGGGAGGAGTTACTCCAGTCTGCCCCATGTATTTACCACCGCGTTGCTTGTAAGTGACTTCGCATTGTTCATCCGATTGATAGAACAACATCTGAGCTACGCCTTCATTGGCATATATTTTTGCAGGTAGCGGCGTGGTGTTGGAAAACTCTAGCGTGACATGACCTTCCCACTCTGGTTCTAAAGGAGTCACGTTTACAATAATTCCACAGCGTGCGTAAGTAGACTTTCCTAAGCAAACGGTTAAGACGTCACTGGGGATTCGAAAGTACTCAACTGTCCTTGCTAGTGCGAAAGAATTCGGTGGGATGACACACACAGGCTCATCGATTGTGACAAAACTTCCTTCATCGAAGTTCTTTGGATCAACTACATTAGTAGTGTGCACATTAGTAAATATTTTGAATTCACTGGCACAGCGAACATCATAACCGTAGCTTGATGTCCCAAATGAAATCACTTTCTGATCCTCCACATATCTCACCTGTTCGGACTCGAATGGCTCGATCATGCCGTGCTTACTAGCCATTTCTCTTATCCAGCGATCCGATTTGATACTCATGCGTGGGTTCCAGTGACTCTTTGGGATTAAGTTGACGACAGTTGTGCTGCCGCTGTGAATTGGCCGGAATGATAGAACCAATCTAGGGCTAATCCAAGGACGCCAGGTGAAGAAAGGTCAATCTGCTTATTCTTATTCCCATTCGCTGCAATCCGACTGCGAGTTGCATAGAATTTAATCAGCTTCTGGAGTAACATGCGCAGCCTGTCGCATCGCCTCAATCGCTAGCGAGGACGATAGCAGGAACCTTCCCTTGCGACCCATTTCAGATTGATACCAAGCACATACTCAAGCAGTGAGCACTCGATCCGAAGAAGAGTAGCGACGAAATTCTCGATATAATTGATGAAACTCGAATTCTCTTAGGAAATTTGGAGAACGTAAGTGAAAAAATGGCAATGCATGGTCTGCGGATTTATCTATGACGAAGAGCATGGACTTCCGGAAGAAGGAATCTCCCCGGGCACACCCTGGTACGATATTCCTGACGATTGGATGTGCCCCGACTGCGGCGTCGGCAAAGAAGATTTCGAAATGGTAGAAATCTAGGCCTGGATCTATAGCCGCCCTAGAAAGGAACTCACCTTGAAACGCAAAATACTAGTTACCAGCGCGCTGCCTTATGCCAATGGCGCGATTCACCTCGGTCACCTTATGGAAGTAATCCAGACCGACATCTGGGTGCGTCTGCAAAAAATGCAGGGGCATGACTGTATTTATGTGTGTGCTGACGATGCCCATGGCACAGCAATTATGTTGAGTGCCGAAGCGCAGGGGATTACTTCGGAACAACTCATTGAGCGTATGCAGGCCGCCCACGAAGCCGACTTTGCGGACTTTCTGATTGGTTTTGACAATTATCACTCCACCCACTCAGATGAAAATCGCCAACTTTCCGAAAGCATTTATCTAACGATGGATGGCAACGGTCATATAAAACGCCGAGCAATTACTCAGCTCTATGACCCGGAAAAAGAATTGTTCCTGGCTGATCGCTACATTGTGGGCACCTGTCCTAAATGTAAAACCGAAGACCAATATGGTGACAACTGTGAGTCATGCGGATCCACCTATAGCCCGGCCGAATTAATTAACCCGCGCTCAGCAATTTCTGGTGCCGTGCCAGTAGAGAAAGAATCCGAACATTTCTTTTTCGATTTGCCAGCATTTTGGGACATGCTGCGTACCTGGACACGTAGTGGCACTTTGCAAGATCAAGTAGCAAACAAACTTAGCGAGTGGCTAGACGAAGAGTTACAACAATGGGACATCAGTCGTGATGCACCCTACTTTGGTTTTGAAATTCCTAACGCTCCCGGAAAGTACTTTTATGTATGGGTAGATGCTCCCATCGGCTACATGGCGAGCTTCCAGAATTATTGTGAACGTGAAGGCATAGACTTCGATAGCTATTGGAATAAAGACTCCGAGGCTGAGCTCTATCACTTCATTGGTAAAGACATCATCAATTTTCACACCTTGTTTTGGCCAGCGGTGTTAACTAGTGCCGGCTACCGAACTCCAACAGCAGTCTTTGCTCATGGTTTCTTGACCGTGGATGGCACCAAGATGTCTAAATCCCGCGGTACTTTTATTAACGCTCGTACTTACCTGGATCATCTGAATCCAGAATATCTGCGCTACTACCTGGCCGCAAAGCTCGCCTCGGGTATCGATGATCTCGATCTCAATCTGGAAGATTTCGTGCAACGGGTAAATTCAGATTTGGTAGGCAAAGTTGTAAATATCGCCAGTCGTTGTGCAGGATTTATTGGCAAGGGATTCGAAGGCAATCTGGCTGAGCAACCAGACAATCCGCAATTGCTTGCAGACATGCAGGCCATCAAAGATGAAGTGAGCGAACATTACCAGGCCAGAGAATATGGCAAGGCGATACGCTTAATTATGGCTGCAGCGGATAAAGCTAACCAATACATCAATGACAAAGAACCCTGGGTAATTGCGAAGACAGATAAGCAGTCGCCAGAGTTACAAGCAATTTGTAGTACTGGAATAAACGCGTTCCGATTATTAGTGACGTATTTAAAACCGGTACTTCCTGCACTTGCCGAGAAAGCAGAAGAATTTCTCAATGTAGAGCCATTGGCCTGGAATGATTTGGACGAAGTCCTTACCGGCCATCGAATTAATAAATTTAAGCCACTCATCACACGAGTTGAAACTGACAAGGTAGAGGCTATGGTGAACGCCACTCAAGAAGAATTCGAACAACAGCAACAAGCGACTGAGCAAAAGTCTGCTGCCGACGCTACTGGCTTCGAACCTGAAATCGAATTCGATGACTTCATTAAAGTTGATCTGCGCATCGCGCGAATCGTAGAAGCCAACCATGTGGAAGGCGCCGATAAGCTTTTGCAACTCACACTTGATGTAGGTAATGACAAGAATGGTAATCCAATTCGGCGCAATGTGTTCTCCGGCATTAAATCCGCCTATGAACCGGATGCATTGGTAGGACAACTCACCGTTGTTGTTGCAAACCTAAAACCGCGCAAGATGAAATTTGGTTTATCGGAAGGCATGATCCTCGCAGCGGGACCGGGTGGTGAAGAAATTTGGCTGCTCGAACCTCATTCCGGCGCCCAACCCGGCATGCGCGTCACCTGATCTTTAATTTGCCCCTCAACGTAATCAGACTGACCCATAAATTTTGGGTTCAGTCTAAGCGCATCTCCAACAAAGTAGCGCGCACCTATCGAAAGTAATAAGCTTGAGAACTGGTCACATCAGCTGAACAAAACGATCTCTGTGGATGCCTATATGAAATTACTGACCCGCCTTCCCTCTATTAATAGCATTAGTGCCAAGATCCTTCTGGCATTACTAGGCGTGTGCCTCAGCGGAATGTCTTACGGGCAACTCGACGAAATTCGAGATATCGAAGATTCAGTCATCAAGATTTATACCACTCAGGCTGCGCCTGATTATTTCACTCCGTGGCGCTTACTTACTCCAAGACAAAGTAGCGGTTCTGGCGCGGTAATTGGCGGCAATCGAATTCTTACTAATGCCCATGTGGTTGCGAATGCAAGCTATGTGCAGGCGCAGAAACATAACGACCCACAACGATATCAAGCACGAGTGCTCTTTGTTTCACACGAGGCTGATTTGGCGTTAATCACGGTAGATGAACCAGGTTTCTTCAGCGACCTGAAAGCATTGACCATTGGTGACCTACCTGAGCCCTTGCAAGAAGTCTCGGTATACGGATATCCCATAGGCGGAAAAACCCTGAGTATCACAAAAGGCATTTTGTCTCGGGTGGAGCAACAAGTGTATGCCCATGCCGGCGCCTATCTGTTAGCCGGGCAAATTGATGCGGCGATCAATCCAGGTAATAGCGGTGGCCCGGTAATCGTTGATCAACAGATTGTCGGCGTGGTTATGCAAGCCAATGCAGGTGGCCGTGCAGAAAATTTAGGTTACTTCGTACCCCCAAGTGTTGTGCGACATGTGTTGCAGGACAGTGAAGATGGCATCTTGGATGGCTTTCCTGATCTTGGTTTTCGTACTCAAACACTTGATAGTCCAGCCGCGAAAGCAGCCTATGGTCTCGATGCAGATCAGAACGGTGTGCTGGTCATTAAAGTATTCGAAGGCTCACCAGCAGCTGGTGTATTACAGGAAAATGATGTCATTCTGAAAATCGATGATTCTGAAATAGCCGACGACGGTACCATCGAATTGACTGAAGATTTACTTACCGATTACAAGCATGCCATCGACATGCATCACATAGGTGAGAATCTGCAAATTACATTTTCCAGAGATGGCCGTGAACGCACGGTAGACTTATTGGCGGAAAAAGCACTGCAAAATTACAGCCTGGTGCGCGGTGAACGTTTCGACGAAATCCCTCAATACTATATTTACGGCGGCGTATTGTTTGTGCCGCTCAATATGAATCTCATAAAACGTTGGGGCAACGACTGGAGCCGAAGCGCACCGGTAAGTTTGCTACAGGCTCGAAACGAATGGAGTTCTCCCGACCGACGTGAACTGGTCGTGGCACTTCAGGTACTCGCTGCCGATGTTAATCTCGGTTACCACGATTGGCGAAATTGGGTTGTCGAGTACGTGAACGGTGAACCTATCCGCGATTTCCAGCACTTTGCCAATATGCTGAAAGACAACGAAAAAGAAAACATCGTGTTCGAAAACAAAAACGGTTATCAGATGGTTATCAATCACACAGATGCCGTTGAATCCGAAACCGCAGTGCTGAGCCAGTATCGAATTCCTGCACCTTTTTCGTTGGGACTATTTGATTCCGAATAAAGCGACTTCGGTTCTTCCAAATTTCAGTTGCCAACTAGTTACGTCAAGCTCCCAAATGCCCTAGCCATGGTAGACTAGCCCACACGCTAGTCATCGTGCTCGGGAATCGATTTTTTGTCCAGCTTAGTCACCACTGTCCTTGCTGCAGCCCTGGTTAATAACCTGGTGTTTGTGCACCTGGTGGGAATTTCTTCACTGCTATTTCATAGCCAACGACTTAAAAACTCCATTGAGTTTTCATTTCTCGCAGCCGTTCAAGTATTTCTATCTACTACCTTCAATTTATTGCTCTATCGCTGGGTACTTTCGCCGCTCGAACTGGAACTTATCAATCTAGTCGTTTTTATTTCGATTAGTGCAGCTGTGGGAATTGGCCTGGTAAAACTTATCGATTGGAAACTGCCTTTAACCGCCCATCGGCAACGCATAGCGGTGTCGTTACTCAGTGTGAGTAGCGCCATTGTTGGCGCCGCCCTGATTAATACTACAAGCTTGCTTTCCACCATTGAGCTCGTCACCTTTTGTTTTGGCACTGCATTAGGATTTGCGTTGACTTTAGTCGCCTTCGCTGCGCTTCGACAACGAATTGATCACGATGGTATCCCAGCAACATTTCGTGGCGCACCGCTCGAACTCATTAGTGCAGGAATCATCGCAATGGCATTCCTCGGATTCGCAGGATTAGTTTGACATGATGCCGTTTGTCGACACTGAGTATTTCACAATCGGATTTAACCTTTTGGTAATTAGTTTTGTGTTGGTGGCTGTCCTAAGAGCTCTTCTAAAAACAGGCAAGGCCATTCAAGAGCAATCTCAAAAACGCATTGGATTAGTCGATCTTATCAATCAGGAATTGCCGCAGACCCAGTGCGGACATTGTGGTCATGCAGGTTGTTTACCCTATGCGCGCGCTATCGCAGCAGGTGAATCAATCAATAAATGTGTGCCCGGCGGAAAAAATGCAATTCGTCGTCTATCACGCTTGCTCAATCAAACCCGGGAATCAGTCGATCCTGCCCATGGCGTACCCGGACCGCGCATGGTGGCGATTATTCGCGAAGATGAATGCATCGGCTGTACAAAATGCATTCAGGCTTGTCCAGTAGATGCCATTTTGGGCGCCGCCAAAGTCATGCATACCGTGATAGAAGATGAGTGCACCGGTTGTGATCTTTGCATCGAACCTTGTCCAGTGGATTGCATCGACTTGTTGCCAGCTCCTTTACATTTCGCTGCACTGCCGTCACAACCTGTAGTGGTGATTAACACGTGATGGGCTTATTCCGAAGTAGCGTAAAGTTTGGGAGCATTAGGCCCGTTGCTCATAAGCAGGAGTCGTTGCGATCTCGCATCATGCCAACACCCCTGCCTGAGACCTTAGAGCTATCTTTGCAGCAACATCAAGGTCCTGCTTCAATTCCGTGCGTTGAGGTTGGGGATCGAGTTCTTAAATACCAACTGCTTGCGAATCCGGCTGATGAACGCGGTGTTCCCCTGCACGCTCCTACATCAGGTTCCATTGAGTCTATCGATAAAACGATTCAGCCGATTCAGGGAAGTGACCCGCAACAAGCCATCGTGTTGCGTTGTGACATGCAAGATGAATCTGTTGAATTAGAACCTGTTTGGGACTTTCGCACACTGAAACATGATCAATTGATCGACAAGCTCGAACGAGCGGGGCTCTGCGGCATGGGCGGCGCTGGTTTTCCTACGGCAGCCAAAATAAAGCGTGCCGTTGAAGCCCATGCTGATACCTTGATAATCAATGCAGCAGAGTGTGAACCCTATATTACTTGTGATGAAGCGCTAATAAGAGAAAGGGCTGACTCCGTTATTCGTGGTGCCGAGATATTACAAGCGGCTTCGGTAGCAAACCGCTGTGTGATTGGCATCGAATCGGACAAACGTGAAGCAATCGCTGCACTCAGGGAACAGATGAATACCGACAGTATCGAGTTAAAACTACTAGCGCCGCGCTATCCGGCTGGCGATGAAAGCCAGCTGGTCTACGCAATTACAGGTCGTGAAGCACCCGAATCGGGCCTACCCCTCGATGTAGGTGTATTAGTCGTTAATGCCGGCACAGCAGCTGCCGCCTACGACGCGGTTGTGAGAGGACAGCCCTGTATAAACCGCATTACCACCTTAACGGGTTCTGCATTACAAACACCGAAAAACTTTGAAGTTCCAATCGGCACGCCAATCACTCACTTACTCAACTTATGCGGAGTTGATAGCAAGGCTCATCACAGCACTATCCTAGGCGGCTCATTAATGGGCAAACCGGTTAATCCTTCTGCGACAGTTATCAAAAAAACCAACCACTGTGTAATTGCCGCAACTTGCACCGACATACCTTCCAGAGAGGCCGAACTGCCTTGTATTCGATGTGGATTCTGCGCGAACGTGTGCCCTTCTCACCTTTTACCCCAGCAACTGTTGTATTACTCAAAACAAGAAGACTTCGAATCCCTTGTCGATCATGGATTAACGGACTGTATTGAGTGCGGCGCCTGTGCCTATGTGTGCCCCAGCAAAATTCCACTGGTGCAATATTATCGAGAGAGCAAGGATGCAATTCGCCTAGAACAAAATGAGATGGCACTTGGGGACAGATGGCAGGCACGTTTTCAATATCTGCAGTACCGACGCAAGAGAGCGGCAGCTGAAAGCAACTCCAAAAAACACTCTGCCAAAACAAGCACCAAAAAGAATTCAGTCGAATCAAACGAGCGGATGACTGCCCAGTTTTCTCGAGAACAAGCAAAATCCGAAATTGCTGCTGCAGTCGCCCGAGTAAAACGCAAAAAATCTGGGGATGATAAGTAAAGATGATCCAGTCATCCCCTCATCAATTTGCACCATTACGCACACAGCGAGTGATGCAAATAGTCATTCTTGCAACATTGCCGGGCATTCTCGTCCATGCCTGGTTTTTCGGCTACGGCATCATGCTAAACATCATTGTGGCGGCTGGTATTGCCTTAGCAACCGAAGCGGTATGCCTCAAATTGAAAGACGCACCCATTAAGGATGGCCTTAGTGATAATAGTGCATTGGTGACGGCCATTTTATTCGGTATTGCAATGCCCCCGGGTTCAAGTTGGTGGCTATTAGCAATGGGGATTATTTTTGCCGTCGCGTTGGTGAAACATGCCTATGGCGGTTTGGGTCAGAATGCCTTCAACCCAGCCATGGCTGGTTATCTATTCCTGCTGCTGGCATTTCCTCTGCAAATGACCACTTGGCAATTGCCTACCGCTGCTCTTTCTCCGGAATTACAAAACTCCCCACTGAACGCTGAATCACTTTGGCAAAGTTTGCAATTTCTAGCCGCAACATCCGATGCACAAGTTGCCGCTCTCGATGGGTTTGCTAAAGCCACTCCCCTAATCGAATACAAATTGGCCGCACCGAATGCACTACATGAAGCGCAGCTCATCGGACTTTCCTATTTTGCCCCAACCGCTGAGACAGGCTGGGAACTTACCAATATGGCCTACTTGTTAGGCGGACTAATCCTGCTGAGCCTTGGCATTGTTAGTTGGCATATTCCATTTAGCATACTGGCATCTGTGGTGGTCATGTCACTCTTGTTTTACTCCCCAGGCAATGCCTCAGTCGTTGGCACTCCGTATCTTCACTTGTTTGGCTCAGCCACGATGATCGGTGCATTTTTCATTGCCACCGACCCGGTTAGTGCAGCGACAAGTAATCCCGCGAAAATTGTCTACGGCATCATTATTGGAGTTTCGATTTATAGCATCAGAGTGTGGGGCAGCTATCTCGACTCTATTGCCATCGCTGTGTTGTTTGGCAATTTTTGTGCGCCCCTGCTAGATCATGTTTTTCGGCCGCGAATTTTTGGACATCGGCGAAAACTTTTTGGTGGAGCGAGTGACAACTCATGATTGGTGGCGTTGAGAACTATAGTGCGAAACCCGCCAGCATATGGCGTGACAATCCAATGATTGTCCATTTGCTGGGAATCTCACCACTTATTGCGGTTACAGACTCGGCCACCAAGGCCCTGGGACTCGGCGTCGGACTTCTTTTAGTTGCTACTTTGTCCGCTTTGACACTGCAAAGATTGCATCAATTCATCGAATCTTCCTGGCAGCAATACTCGATTCTTTGGATCGGACTCACCCTCGCAAGCTATACCACTGTGTTTGTACTCATCCTGCAATTGTATTTCTTCCCGCTGTTTAGAGAGCTTGGCATCTATAGCTACTTAATTGCGTGTAACTTTGCCTTGCTGATTAAAATGGGGCCTTATACTCAACACGCTAAGTGGACATACGTGTTAACCGATTCTCTTAAGCTAGGCACAAGTCTGCTATTGGCATTGGTTGGGTTCGGCATGCTGCGCGAATTGTTATTTTCTGCATCGGTATTCAATGGTTGGGAAATGTTGTTGCCCGGAACACCCGGCGGCACGGAACTGCTTTTGGAAAATCGCGAATCGATTTTCCGCTTTGCTGTCTTGCAACCCGCAGGCTTTATATTGTTGGGCTTGAGTATCGCGATACTAAGACGAACACGCTCATTGAATGCTTCACCACCGCCACATCGAAGTGATGAACCAGTAGAAAGAGCTCGAGTCACAGGACGATTGAAGGAATCTAAAGAGAGCTAGCAAGCGAAAGGGATGAACAAGACTAAACGCACAGCCATATTTACCCGTTGGCGGGATGATAATCCCAACCCAACCACTGAATTGAAATTCAACAGCGATTTCGAGCTGCTGATTTCCGTCATCTTGTCGGCCCAGGCGACCGATGTCAGTGTCAATAAAGCAACAGAGAAGCTTTATGCGAAAGCTAATACTCCTGAGACTATCCTTGCGCTTGGAGTAAATGGATTAAAGAAATACATCAAGACTATTGGGCTGTTTAACACTAAGGCAGAAAACGTAATCAAAACCTGCCGAATTTTGGTGGAAGAACACAACTCGACAGTGCCGCAAACGAGAGAAGAATTGGAAGCCCTGCCTGGAGTTGGCCGCAAAACCGCCAATGTGATTCTCAATACTGCCTTCCGACAAATTGCCATGGCAGTGGATACGCACATATTTAGGGTATCAAATCGAACAGGAATAGCGCCGGGCAAAAACGTGTTGGAAGTAGAGAAACGCCTGATCAAGTTGGTACCAGAAGAGTTTCTATTAGACGCACATCATTGGTTAATTTTGCACGGTCGATACGTGTGCGTAGCACGCAAACCGCGATGTGGGGCATGTATGATCGAAGATCTTTGCGAATTTAAGCAGAAGACGGAAATCGAATAAACGATTCGAATTGAAGCCTTCTATTTGCGCCCTTTTTCCGCAGCGATTCGCATGCGTAGCGCATTCAGTTTGATAAACCCTTCTGCATCTTTCTGATCGTAAGCACCTGCATCATCTTCAAAAGTAGCGACATCTTCGTCGAATAATGAATCCGTAGATTCTCTTCCAACCACGATGACATTGCCCTTATATAGTTTTAACCGGACTTTGCCATTTACATAAGTCTGGGATTCATCGATTAAGGTCTGCAGTGCTTTGCGTTCTGCCGACCACCAATAGCCGTTATATACCAATGAGGCATAACGCGGCATAAGTTCATCCTTAAGATGGGCTAATTCTCGATCCAGCGTAATTGATTCAATTGCGCGATGAGCTTTCAGCATAATGGTCCCGCCTGGTGTTTCATAACAACCACGAGACTTCATGCCAACATAGCGATTCTCGACAATGTCTGCCCGACCGATACCATTTTCACCAGCAATTTTGTTCAGCTGCGTTAAAACTTGAGCTGGCGATAGCGACTCACCATCAATGGCGACAATATCACCCGCCTTATATTCAAGATCTATATAAGTTGGCTCATCCGGTGCGGATTCCGGCGAAACGGTCCACAACCACATTGCTTCTTCAGGTTCTGCTGCCGGATCCTCTAACAAGTCGCCTTCGTAAGAAATATGCAAGAGATTGGCATCCATGGAATAAGGCGACTTCGTTCCTCGTTTCTTCTCTACTGGAATGTCATGCTCTGCACAATAAGCCATGAGTTTGTCTCTGGAGTTAAGATCCCATTCTCGCCATGGAGCAATAACTTTTATTCCAGGACTTAGTGCATAAGCACCAAGCTCGAATCGAACCTGATCATTTCCTTTGCCTGTTGCTCCGTGTGATATGGCATCAGCACCAGTTGCAGCAGCGATTTCAACGAGTCGTTTTGCAATCAATGGACGAGCAATTGATGTTCCAAGCAAGTATTCCCCTTCATACAGTGCATTGGCGCGAAACATAGGGAAGACATAGTCTTTAACAAATTCTTCCTGTAAATCTTCGATGAAGATTTCTTTGATACCCATGGCTTCGGCTTTAGCGCGGGCTGGTTCCACTTCCTCGCCTTGACCAATATCAGCAGTAAACGTGACCACTTCACAGTCATAGGTTTCCTGTAACCATCTAGCGATAACCGAGGTGTCTAATCCTCCTGAATAAGCAAGGACAACTTTGTTAATTGCTGACATCGTCACTCTCCAACGAGCACATAGCGGGGAATTAATCTCGGCGAGGTTCAGAGCATCGAACCTGTCAGGGAGAAGTTCCCCGGCCGAAAAAGCTGCGTATTCTAGCATCTAGAATCAATAAGAAAAGATAGATATCCACGACGCTCAAACCCCTAATCATTTAGCTATAGCGGGGATTCCGTTACAATATGGCAACTTCAAAGCCCTAATACAGCTCCCCGGGCAAACCCCTAGAGCTAACCCTTGTTGGATATTCATGACCGTCGAACAAATAAGCCTAATCAAACCTGATGATTGGCACCTGCATTTGCGCGATGGTGAAGCACTGCAAACTACAGTTCCGGCAACGGCTCGCTGCTTTTCACGCGCGATAGTCATGCCAAATCTTCAGCCCCCAGTCACCACTGTGGACAGCGCCCTTGCATATCGCGATCGAATTCTTGCGGCGGTTCCCGATGGCATGAGTTTCAATCCATTAATGACTCTTTATCTCACAGACACATTGTCAGTGGACGAAATAGGACGCGCCGCAATCACCGACGGCATCCATGCGGTGAAGTATTATCCAGCCGGTGCGACAACCAATTCAGATAATGGTGTCACGGCAATTGAACACGTTTACCCGGTTCTGGAGAAAATGGCAGAGATCGGAATGCCGCTCCTAGTGCATGGAGAAGTCACTGATCCAACTACGGACATCTTTGACCGAGAGGCAATATTCATTGACACAGTGTTGCGCCCCTTACTCGACCGCATCCCATCTCTGCGCTTAGTGCTAGAACATATCACTACAAAAGATGCTGTTGATTTTGTTCTGAGCCAGGGTAGTAATGTGGCGGCAACTTTGACTGTCCATCACCTGCTACACAACAGAAACGACTTATTGTCCGGAGGGGTCAGACCTCACTTTTATTGTTTGCCGATTTTGAAGCGCAATACACATCAACAAGCATTGGTGGAAGCAGCAACCAGTGGTAACCCTAAATTTTTTCTGGGAACGGATTCTGCTCCTCATGGCAGATCGCAAAAAGAATCTTCCTGTGGCTGCGCAGGTATCTATACTTCGCCAGCAGCTATAGAGCTATACGCGGAAGTGTTTGCCGAACATGATGCATTAGACAAGCTGGAAGGATTTAGCAGTCTGCATGGACCGGCATTTTACGGCCTCGAACCCAATCAGGAAAAAATCACCCTGATTAATCAGTCCTGGCAAATGCCATCTCAATTTGAGCTTGGCAATGATGTTGTTATCCCGCTGAGGGCGGGCTCTTCTGTGCAATGGCAGATTGAGGATTCTGCATGAGTGAGCTGGATCCAATAGAACCGCTAGACACGTTGATGGCGGATCGGTTTCGCACGTTCTTGCCGGTAGTAATTGATGTTGAGACCGGCGGTTTCAATGCTGATACTGATGCCATTCTAGAAATAGCAGCGGTAATCTTATGCATGACTCCTGAAGGAGTGCTGGAGATAGAACAATCATTTTTTCATCGCGTCGTACCATTCGAGGGCGCGAACATCGAGGAAGCGGCATTAAAGTTTACTGGCATCGATCCTTACCACCCCTTACGTGTCGCCAGAAGTGAAAAAGAAGTTTTTCAATCGATGTTTAAGTTGATTCGCGAGTCAATGAAAGCGCAAGGCTGCAAACGGGCAATCCTGGTGGGACACAATGCCCATTTCGACCACGGCTTTGTGCGCGCAGCGAGTGAGCGTCACAACCTAAAGCGTAATCCATTCCATCCATTTTCAAGTTTCGATACTGCCACCTTAAGCGGCCTCGCCTACGGTCAAACCGTACTCTCTCGAGCATGTGCCGCGGCAAAAATCGATTTCGATGATAGCGAAGCCCATTCCGCCCGTTATGATGCAGAAAAAACGGCAGAGTTGTTTTGCGGAATAGTGAATAAGTGGAAGGAGTTGGGAGGATACAACTAGAGTTGCCTGACTGCGCTGTTGATTGTCAGACAACTCTTCAATAGATGCAGAAAACTACTCTGCGGATTCTTCAGCGGCTTCGCTTCCTGCCTGTTCAATCATCGGCTGCAATTCCCCTTTCTCATACATCTCAGTGATGATGTCGCAGCCACCAACCAATTCCCCATCGATGAAAAGCTGAGGGAAAGTTGGCCAATTAGAGACTTGGGGTAAAGTCGCACGGATATCTGGATTGCTCAAAATGTCCACATAGGCAAAACGCTTGCCACAGGCCATTAATACCTGGGTTGCCTGTGCTGAAAATCCGCACATGGGCTGTTCAGGGTTGCCTTTCATATAGAGCAAAATGCTATTGCTATCAATCTGCTCTTGGATTGTTTCTTCAGTACTCATGAGTTTGCCTCGTACAACTGACAATGTTTCACAAAAAGGGCGTGAAGTTTACAACAGGCTCGGAATGACTACAAAAATACTCAAGTGGAAGGTTTGCCCCAGCCGCCTCCACCAGGCGTTCTCACCAATAAACGATCACCTGCTTTTACAGCTAACGAACATTTGCTGGGTAGAGATTCACCATTGAGTAAATTTTCCCCGGCAGCACCAGGTTCGCCGCCTTGTAGGCCCCAGGGCGAAAAGCTGCGCCGTTCGGTAAGCACACTTAATTGCGCCGGCTCCAGAAATTCATACTCGCGCACTATGCCGTTTCCACCACGGTTTGCTCCTGCTCCGCCGCTACCTTGGCGCACGGTGTATTGTCTTACCCGCAAGGGATAATGCATTTCGATACTTTCCACCGGAGTATTTAGGGTGTTTGTCATATGACTATGCACACAATCAAGCCCCTGGAGGCTCGGCCCACCACCTACTCCCCCGGCCAGGGTTTCATAATAATCCCAGCGGGATTGGGTCGCCGCGTCGATGCGCCCCATCGCAATATTGTTCATAGTTCCCTGGCTGGCGGCAGGAATCCGATCAGGAACCGCTTGAGACAATGCACCAAATACCAAATCAACTAAGCGGGTGGATGTCTCTACATTGCCGGCGGCAACAGCAGCAGGTCTTTCTGCATTGACGATAGAACCTGTATCCGTCCTTATGTGTATGCGACGAAACAATCCATCACACGCTGGAGATTCGTCAGGCATTAGGCAGCGAAAGCAATAGAACACCGCAGCAGCTACTACTGCTTCAGGACAATTAAGGTTACCTGGCACCATTCTTGAACTGCCAGAAAAATCGAGAGTCGCTTCTTTTGCGCTGATGTGTAATGAAACTTTTAATGGAATTGCTTCACTACCAAATCCATCATCATCCAGAAAATCCTGAAAGACATATTCCCCTGGATTCAATTTTGCCAGGGTGTTGGCAGCAATTCTGTCGGCATAATCATTGAGTTCGGCCATGCCTTGTTGGTAAGCATCACTTCCGGTTTTTTCCACCAGCTCCTGTAGTCGTCGCACGCCGATTTGATTTGCCCCTGCTTGTGCAGCGAAATCACCAGTGAGCCCGGAGTCGCCTAGTTGCAATAGATCCAGACAGCTTTGTTGCAATTCACCTCCGCGAAACAAAAAGGTGGGAGGAATGATTACACCCTCTTCTTCCAATGACTGAGACACAGGCATTGATCCGGGAGTATCGCAGCCAATATTGGCGTGGTGGGCGCGATTCGCAACAAAGCCCAATAGCTCTTCTCCGCCAGTGTTGAAAACAGGCGCAATGACGGTGACATCAGGTAAGTGCGTTCCTCCAAGATAAGGATCATTCACGACTAACATGTCGCCCGCTTGCCACTGTTGTTCTTCTACTAAATCTCCCATGGCGAACGCCATGCTGCCCAGATGCACTGGAATGTGTGCCGCTTGACCAAACAATTCGCCTTTTGGACCAAACAAGGCACAAGAGAAATCGAGCCGGTCTTTTATGTTGGGTGAAAACGCGGTGCGCTTAAGCACGAGCCCCATCTCATCACAGATGGCCGACACTCGACTGGCAAACAATTTCAATTCAATTGGATTCATCTGGTTGTTAGGCTCATTTAAGAATCAATACTGGCGGTAAGCCGCCCAAGGAAAGTACATGAGACTAGCGGACCGGTTGATCGATGACAATTGCCCACTATTTCAATTGCAGTTACAATGCCGCGTTTTCAACGGGTAGCGCAAGCTGCCCTTTTTGTTTTTAGCGATAGTTGTTTCTTATTTAACACCGCGAAAACGTTGAGGACCTAGCCATGAGTTCCAAGCACTTCCTAACCCTGCATGATTTACCTGCCGATGACGTATTGGGTATCGTGCGCCGTGCTGCTGAGCTCAAACAGAATCCATCTACTGTTGCCAGTCAGCCTCGCAAGACCTTAGGGCTGCTGTTTGAAAAAGCTTCCACCCGCACCCGTGTTGCTTTCGAGGTCGCGATGGCACAAATGGATGGCAATACCTTGTTTCTGACTAGCGACGTTTCCCAGGTTGGGCGCGGCGAACCGGTTAAGGACAGTGCGCGAGTAATTTCCAGCATGGTTGATTGCCTGGCTATTCGCACCTTTTCTCACGCTAACCTGGAAGAGTTTGCTCAATATTCCTCTGTGCCGGTGATCAATGCTTTGAGCGACGACTATCACCCTTGCCAGTTACTGGCTGATGTCCAAACCTTCAATGAGCACCGGGGCGATATAAAGGGAGCGCGAGTAGCCTGGATTGGTGATGGCAATAATATGTGCCAGTCCTACATCAATGCCGCATCGGTGTTTGGATTCGATCTCTCTATTGCAGCACCGGCTGGATTCGAACCGAATGCGGAGTTAGTTGCCCAGAATCAATCACGAGTGTCTCTGAGTCAGGACCCGGTAACCGCTGTGCAAGGAGCAAATCTGGTAGTTACCGATGTCTGGGCGTCTATGGGCCAAGAAGATGAGCAACAGAGTCGGATGGAGAAGTTCGCCGACTTCCAGGTCAATGCCGAGCTGCTTGCCCAGGCGGCTGACGATGCGCTGTTCATGCACTGCCTTCCCGCCCATCGCGGTGAAGAAGTTAGCGCCGATGTTTTAGATCATCCCGATGCTGTGGTTTGGGATGAAGCTGAAAATCGTATGCACTCACAAAAAGCCTTATTAGAGTACTTGCTTTCCCACTAAATTCCTGGTTTTTTCCGGGTTTTCACACCCACTACATATAGTGTTGCCCCAAAATTGTCTCGAATGGCAAAAAATTGCTCAAAAATAGAGCAAAAATAGACGCTTCAGCCACGAATTTCATAGTGGGTTAACGACGAGTTTTCCCCACCCTTTCCAGTCCCCGAATTCGCTGGGACCTATCCACTTATCCCCACATTTTACTCACAGCTAACTCACAGGAAAAAGCCTTGCATAAACCCCTAAACCGCATTATCTTGTGCTGACTATTTATGACTTGTCTATATGTTGTATTAGCTGAGCATAAATCAAGGGCTTGTCTTACTGCGCAAAGCGTCCTCAAAAACGGACAATTCGATCGCCAACCACATGGCGAGACGAGCAAATAATAAGAATAGCGCTTGACGGAAACCGGGCAAAAAACGCCGGTTTTAAGGACTAAACCTGGGATTCACCAGATTTCTCGAAATCCGAGAAAAAAACGTTAAAGTCCAGCCGCAAAAACACAATATATAGTATATGGCTCGAACGCTGCCTGGCGGCCACTAGGTCGATCCAATGGACAGGATTGCTCCCATGGATTACGCCGGACGGGGTTCGACTCGCTGTAAAAAGCAGGGAATTCAACCGTTTAGGTTCCGTCACTCCCTGCTCCGCTGAGCACTCTGACTTAGGTTTGAGCTCCAGCGGACAAGAAATTGCAGTGAGTCACCCACCGCTAGCAGCACTAGCAGCCGCTGTAGGACCAAATACGGACAACGCAAAGAGTCCAAAAAAAATAAATAGGCCTGAATCAAAAAAATAAGGCCTGTAGTAAAACCAAATTCTGGAGTAATAAGTAAATGCAGACTGATGTTCAACCAAGGGACGGGTCCCCGCGCACGACCTCATCCAGCAATGATGAATCCCCCACTGTAGTCTCCACCGCCCCCGGGCAACTACGTGTTATTAAAAGAAACGGTGCCGTAGTTGCATACGACGAATCAAAGATCTCTGTTGCGATCACCAAGGCATATTTAGCTGTTGAAGGAGGCAATGCCGCAGCATCAACTCGAATTCACGAGTCGGTAGAGCAGTTAGCCGGCCAGATCAGTGAAATCTTCAAGCGCCGCATGCCATCAGGCGGCACGATCCATATCGAAGACATTCAAGACCAAGTTGAATTGGCACTCATGCGTACCGGCGAGCACAAGATTGCTCGCAGCTATGTTATCTACCGAGCAGAACGTTCTCGTGTACGCCAACAAAAACAAGATACACGTAAAGTTGAAGAACCAGCCATTAATGTCACTTTCGAAGATGGACAACAGGGTCCTCTCGATACACAACGCCTCCGCACAATCATTGATGAAGCCTGTGAAGGTTTGAACGATGTGTCGGCCGATGCGATTTACGATGAGACGCTGAAGAATCTATATCCAGGCGTCAAAATGGAAGACGTGCGTACGTCATTAGTAATGACTGCTCGCACCATGGTTGAAAAAGATCCCAATTATTCCTATGTCACAGCGCGCTTGTTAATGGATACATTGCGAGCTGAAGCGCTGGGCTTCCTAGGCATTACCGACGCCGCTACTCAATCAGAGATGCATTACCGCTATGCGGCAACTTTAAGACCTTATATAGAAAAAGGCGTTGAGCTCGGATTACTGTCTGATCACCTACTGGACTTTGATTTAGAAGTGCTTGGTCAGGCGTTGAAAGCGGAGCGCGATCAGCAGTTCACCTATCTCGGACTTCAAACTCTCTATGACCGCTACTTCATTCATAGCGAAGGCATTCGTTTCGAATTACCTCAAGTATTTTACATGCGCGTTGCCATGGGCCTGGCGTCTGAAGAAGATAATAAAGAAGAAAGAGCGATCGAGTTTTACGACCTGATTTCCAGCTTCGACTACATGGTTTCAACGCCTCAGCTATTCAACTCAGGCACACTGCGACCACAACTTTCTTCCTGTTTCTTAACTACCGTGCCAGATGATTTGCACGGTATTTATTCCGCTATTCGCGATAACGCTATGTTGTCCAAGTGGGCAGGTGGTCTTGGCAATGACTGGACACCGGTTCGAGCATTGGGCGCCCATATTAAAGGCACCAATGGCAAATCCCAGGGTGTTGTACCTTTTCTCAAGGTAGTAAATGACACCGCAGTCGCCGTAAACCAGGGCGGTAAGCGCAAAGGAGCTGTTTGTTCTTATTTAGAAACCTGGCACCTGGACATCGAAGAATTCCTGGAGCTGCGCAAAAACACCGGTGATGATCGCCGTCGCGCCCACGACATGAATACAGCGAACTGGATTCCAGATCTGTTCATGAAGCGTGTATTCAACGACCAGGAATGGACATTGTTTTCACCGAATACCGTGCCTGATCTACACGATTTGCATGGTGAAGCGTTTGAAACGGCTTATGAAAACTATGAGCGCAAAGCAGCAGCCGGTGAAATCAAGCCATACAAGACCGTTCGAGCAGCCGATTTATGGCGCAAGATGTTATCCATGCTGTTCGAAACTGGTCATCCATGGATCACGTTTAAGGACAGCTGTAATGTGCGTTCTCCACAGCAGCACGTGGGAACCATTCACTCATCTAACCTGTGCACAGAAATTACACTGAACACTAATCAAGATGAGATCGCTGTTTGTAATCTTGGCTCAGTGAACTTGGTCAATCATGTTGACGAGAACGGACTTGATCAAGAAAAGCTGCAGAAGACGATTAAGACAGCAATCCGCATGCTGGATAACGTCATCGACATCAACTACTACTCAGTCGACCAAGCTAAAAATTCAAACCTTAAGCACCGCCCGGTTGGAATGGGAGTCATGGGATTCCAGGATGCTCTGTATAAGCAGCGCATTCCTTACTCTTCTGACTTGGCAGTGGAATTTGCTGATGTATCGATGGAGATGATCAGCTACTACGCGTTGAGTGCTTCAAACGATCTCGCACAAGAACGTGGCAAGTATGAATCTTATGAAGGTTCATTGTGGGATCAGGGCATTTTACCAATCGACTCGCTGCATCGATTAAAAGAGCAGCGTGGAGATGACTACATCGATGTGAATCTCGACCAGCGACTGGATTGGGCTAGTTTGCGTGAGCGCATTAAAGAACACGGTATGCGTAACTCAAACTGTCTGGCTATCGCACCAACCGCCACCATTGCCAACATTTGTGGCGTATCACAATCGATTGAACCGACTTATCAGAACCTATATGTGAAATCTAACCTGTCCGGTGAATTCACTGTTGTTAATCCTTATCTCGTTGAAGATCTTAAGAAACAAGATCTTTGGGATGAGGTTATGGTCAATGACCTTAAATACTACGAGGGAAGTGTGCAGCGCATCGATCGTGTGCCTGAAGATATCAAGCACATCTATGCAACTGCATTTGAAGTCGAACCTCGCTGGTTAGTAGATGCAGCTGGTCGCAGACAGAAATGGATCGACCAGGCACAGTCGCTCAACCTTTACGTAGCAGGCGCTAGTGGTAAGAAACTTGATATCACTTATCGCATGGCTTGGTTGCGCGGCCTTAAAACGACTTATTACCTGCGTGCTCTTGCAGCAACCACAACAGAAAAGTCTACCGTTTCGGATCACAGCCTCAACAAGGTATCGGCATCGGCCGAACCTGCAGCTGTACCGATGGCGTGCTCATTAGACGATCCTGATTGTGAAGCTTGCCAATAGAGCGAGGCTGGTGGTGTTAGAAAGCCACTCAACAATAACGAGCAGACGTTAATTTAAGAATTGAAGGGGTAGAAATATGTTGTCATGGGATGAGTTTCATCAGGAAGAGACACCCGCACCAGTTACCAAACCTACTGTAACCAAGCAGAGCGAACCGGCTCCTGCAGAGAAAGTAGCCGAACCAGCGCCAGCGGCACCAGCTCCAGAACAAAACTTCGAGTCCAATATCGAAGCAGCGGATGGTCAAGCGAATGCCACTGCACTCGAGCAAGCAATCAGCGATCTGAAAGAGCTAGATGTTAGTGCTGGTATAGAAGAGTTAGAGGGCACAGCAAATCGTGTCGCAGTTGACGACAAGCGCATGATCAACTGCCGTGCAGACCTAAACCAATTAGTGCCTTTTAAATACGATTGGGCATGGCAAAAATATCTGGATGGTTGTGCCAACCATTGGATGCCACAAGAGATAAACATGAATGCGGATATCTCTTTGTGGAAGACGCCAGGCGGTCTAACCGATGACGAGCGCTTAATCGTTAAACGTAACCTGGGCTTTTTCTCAACAGCCGACTCGTTGGTTGCCAATAATTTAGTGTTGGCAATTTATCGATTGATTACTAATCCGGAATGCCGCCAATACATTCTGCGCCAAGCATTTGAAGAAGCGATCCATACTCATGCTTATCAATACTGCATTGAATCGCTGGGCATGGACGAAGGTGAAATCTTCAACATGTATCACGAAGTTCCTTCCGTGGCGAAGAAAGCATCCTGGGGATTGAAGTATACGCAATCACTTAGCGATCCAAACTTCAAGACCGGCACCTTAGAAACTGATCAAGACCTACTCAAGAACCTGATCGCTTTCTACTGCTGTCTCGAAGGCATCTTCTTCTACTGTGGATTTACCCAAATTCTATCCATGGGTCGCAGGAACAAGATGACTGGAACCTCGGAGCAATTTCAGTACATCTTGCGCGACGAATCGATGCACCTGAATTTTGGAATCGACATGATTAACCAGATCAAGCTCGAAAATCCGGAATTATGGACCGACAGCATGAAGGAACAGGCGACTCAAATGATATTGCAAGCGACACAGCTTGAGATTGAATACGCCAGAGACACAATGCCACGCGGTGTGCTCGGTATGAACGCCGCGATGATGGAAGAGTACTTACAGTTCATTGCTAATCGACGCCTTGTACAAATCGGCTTGCCTGAGCAGTTCCAAGGTGTTTCGAATCCTTTTCCATGGATGTCAGAAATTATGGATCTTCGGAAAGAGAAGAACTTCTTTGAGACTCGAGTGATTGAGTATCAAACAGGCGGCGCTCTGACTTGGGATTAAAAGGATATATAGCACAAACGATTACGCTATAGGTAATTGGAGCAAGGAACATATGAGCGAAGAAAAACAGACTGAAAATGATCCAGAGAGAACCTTACTCACTCTGGATCAATTGAGTCAGACCATCGAGGTAATGACCAGTGTCGTCAATCGCCTGCGTGAACATCTGAGCGAACAACTTAAAGCGCAAGCAGCTGCACAAGCCAAGCTCAAGGAAGAAGCTGAGCGAGCAGCAGAGCAAGCTGAAGAAGTAAGCCAGACTTTGAGTGAGCATGATGCGAAAAAGGAAAGTTTTGTTGTTGAAATCAAGCAACAAGAACCCGACCCGGTCCGAAAGAATCCTAAAACTCTGCACTAATCTGTAGACTTTTACCTACTTCAGGTCCGTCTTTTGGCGGGCCTTTTTTTTGCCCGAATCAAACAATAAGTAATGCACAGCCAAGCTGTCCTTCGTAGAATCACAGTATGACTCAACATGTGGGTGCCCTACTGCTAGCCGCCGGATTCAGTAAACGATTTGGTGGTGCGAAATTATTTGCCGAACTAGAGTCTGGTCAGCAAGTTGTTGCGCAAACTTACCAGCGAATTCGGGCGGCAGTAGAACAAGTGATTATCGTTACTCGCCCAGAATTAGAAGCAGAGATCACAGCACTAACCGCTGCTCCCGTAGTTTTTGCAGAATCAGATCGAGGAATGGGCGCCACATTGGCATTTGGTGTCAACGAAATAACAAAGCTTGGTTGGGACGCTTGCCTGGTATGCCTGGCCGACATGCCATTTATCCAAACTGAGACTTATGCAGATATAGCTGCCAACACTGCGTCTAATCAGATAACCATCCCAACCTATCAGGGAAAATATGGCAATCCTGTCGCCTTTGGATGTGAGTTTTTCTCCGATCTTTCAGCCGTAACCGGCGATGCAGGTGGACGTCCTGTCATACGGCGTCACCAATCAGCTGTGTTAGAAATTCCACTGGATGATTCCGCAATCTTGGCTGACATAGATACCCCTCAGGATTTGGCGGCACTACAACAGTCTTTAACCTAAGCCCGAATGACGGCATCACTTGCCGCACAGAATGCATACCCCTAAAATTAAATGCAATTCATCAATTTCTATCGTGGTAGTGCGTAACGTGGATTCGATATCTGGTTTCTGTCGAGCATTCATAATCTGCTTTATATTGATTCCGATTAACGGAGCCATGGCCGATGTTGCTTCTGCAACTCAGGAGATGGAAGACGCTACTAATCCCCTGCTACGCCTTACCAGTTCCCGCGGTTCTATGTTCATCGAACTGTTCCCCAATGAAGCACCTGAAAACGTCGAACGCTTTTTAGCGCTTGCCGCTGGGGAAGTCGAGTTTTTCGATGCGCTGTCAAATCGAAACTATGCGCCACGTTATTTTGATGGCATGCGCTTCCATCGCGTTGTACCAGGTTTTGTGATTCAGGGTGGATCACCAAACTACCACCCTCTAGGGATGCCGGATGAATTATTAGATGATGAGATTAATGCTAACGCCCTCGGTTTGGATCGGTTGCCGGTATTAGCGGAAGACGGATCGGTAAATCCTATTTTGAATGTGCAAACTCAAAAAGACTTCGGCGAAAGAGTTTTAACTCCTTTATATGATGAACTAAATATCGATAGCCTGGATGAAGTAGATTCGCGGCAAACAGATATCACCACGGCGCTGCAATCTCTTACTGTCATGCGCTTATATGAGTACGAAGGATTCGACTATCAAAACCAATTCCCTACTCGAGGAATATCGCGAGGAACAGTTGCTCTTGCGAATGACGGCCCCAATAGAAATGGGCCTGAGTTTTTCATCGCCTTAACCGATTCCGAATGGCTCAATGGGCGCTACACCGTAATTGGACGAGTAGTCGAGGGAATGGAAGTCGCTGACGATATCGGAACCACAGCTATCGACCCAACCGAATTCAATCCAAGCAGTCCCTATATCTACTCCCTTAGAAGAGCCAACTAAACTAGAGACTCATGTCCAAAAAGAATAAAAAACAAGCGAGACAAGGTACCTATGCGCTCTGCATCACAGCCGGCTTGATTGTTGGAGTCGGACTTGGGCCGGCATTCGGAAGTGTGATTATTACAGCCATAGTCGGTGGTGGCCTTGGTGCGGTGGCTGGCTATTTGTTTACGAAACGCCAGTAAACACCGCAGCTAAAAAGCTAGTACTCTTCGGTAAACACCTCTCGCGCATAGGGCGGCAACGACTCCAGTATTTGTTTGCCATAAAACTTCGATACGATCCGCTCATCGAACAAAGTAATCCTCCCTTGATCCGTTTCACTGCGCAATAATCTGCCACTAGCCTGTACCAATCGAAATGCCGCATCCGGCACAGCCAGAGTGGTAAACGGATTTTTACCCTGTTGCTCGACCCAATCGGATAAAGTCATTTCAACAGGATCATTCGGCACAGCAAATGGAATCTTGGCGATCAAAACATGAGTGCAGTATTTACCGGGTAAATCCACTCCCTCTGCAAAACTAGCAAGACCAAAGATAAGACTATCTTTGCCATCATCAATTCGCTGCTTGTGGTACTTGATGAGCTGCGCCTTTTGATAATCATCCTGACAGAGCACCATTTCAGCAAACACTTCGGGTAAGTCCATCATCACGTCTTGCATCTGGCGGCGACTAGAAAACAACATGAGTGCTGCTACCGGTGACTGCAACAATTTCGGCAACGCATTGACGATTGCTAGGGTGTGTTGTGTTTGATCAGAAGGGTCACAATGCAACTTGGGAATGTGCAAAGTACCGGCATTGGAAAAATCGAATGGGCTCGGGATCGCCAGATAGTTTGTTCGTGTCGGTAGTCCTGCACGCATTGCTAACACATCAAATCTTCCCAGCGCCGACAGTGTTGCGGAAGTAAGCACAGCGCCGCCGCAGTTAGACCAAAGACTGTCTTCCAAATTTTGTGCAGCCAGCACAGGGCTCACTGCCAGCGAAATATCAGATTCGTTCTCATAATCGCTGATCGTTAACCAACGAGCTAATGGCGCTTGCTCTTCAGAATCTTCGAGCGCAAAGCTGGCGCATAGCGCTGTCATCGCTTCGCAGCGCTTCTTCAAATTCCCAGCAACCGGATACCACTGTTCGGCTTGTTCTTGCTTGTCCGGATCGCCAGATTGCTCCACTACTTCCGCCAATTCATCGGTTGCGTCTTGCAATAGCTTGGTAAGCTGCTGAAAGAAATTGGAAAGATTAAGTGCTGAAACCCTAATCGGTTCAGGCGCCTGCCCCAACTTAAACGGTAATTGTGATTGCGAACCATAACTGTCTAACTCAGGTTCTGACTCAATAACTTCCTGCGCTAGCAACAGTAGCTCTTCTAACCCTGCTCGACATTGCTTACTAATGTCTTTAACAGAATCATGGGCTTTGGATTCTACATAATCTTCTTTTGCTAGCTGGCCGTGAAAATCAACAGCTCGGTCCAACCAAGTCAAGGTGCCTTTCAGGCGTGCGAAATTGGAAAAATGATTATTGCTCTTGATCGGAAGATGATGTGCTTCATCAAAAATATAAATGCTTTCTTCAGGTGCCGGGAGAATGACGCCACCACCTAAGGCCAAATCCGATAACACTAAATCGTGGTTGGAAACGATTACATCTGCTCGATCTAAATCTTCTCGAGCACGAAAAAAACAACAATTCTTGAAAAAGCTGCAACGTGATCCTAAGCACTGAGAATTGTCTACGGTCAGCGGGCTCCATTGCGCTTCAGACAGTGGTGTTTGCCATTCATCCCTATCTCCAGACCAGCGACCGGCACCAATTGCATCGAGCATGTCCTGGTACAAATCTGTTTGTTGTTCATTCGCCGCATCCAGATTCTCGCCGTATAGATCTAATATCGCTTGCAAACTGTCATTAGGCTTTAAGCGATTGTCCAACTGCGCAAGACACACATAGCGCCCTCGGCCTTTGGCCAATGCAAAGCTGAATTCCAGGTCAGACCCTTGCAGTAGTTCGGGAATGTCTTTGAGAACAACTTGCTCTTGCAGAGCAACAGTTGCAGTTGCCACCACCAGCTTTAGTTCACGAGCTTGGGCGACAGGAATGGCCGCCAATAGATACGCCAGGGTCTTTCCGGTCCCGGTTCCAGCCTCCACAACGCAAATTGGGCCACCTCCGACCTGCTGATCATCATCAGATCCTTCAGTTTCAGAGTCTGATTCAATTGATCCTTGCGCCAAGGTGTTGGCGATATGGGCAATCATCTGTTTCTGCCCTATTCGCGCCTTTAGCTCTCTGGTCTGCAACAGCTCGGAATAAGCGGTTTGAATGGTTTCCTTAACATCGTCCGCGAGCATGCGGATAGGTCCCTGTAACTTCTACAATTTTTGTGGATTTAGGTAGGCTGGATATTATACACAAGCA
This sequence comes from uncultured Pseudohongiella sp., assembly GCA_965262465.1. GTDB lineage: Bacteria > Pseudomonadota > Gammaproteobacteria > Pseudomonadales > Pseudohongiellaceae > UBA9145. The sequence goes on from OZ253535.1 coordinate 1,962,595, forward strand.
CTACATCAGTCGTTGATCTATTCTCAAAGTAGAATTAACTATTGTTGTCTGTCAGCGGGAAGAAGTTTTGCTAAAATCCTGTCTCTATCAATGTGCATTTAATTTTAAATTCTCCGCCTGGCAGTGTAGTCAATGGCAACAGCAACCCCCAAAAAAGCTGAAGAACTGGATCCGGTAGAAGCTGTAGAGTCGGAATCTGCGGCTGAACCTGTCGATTCTCCCGAGTCGTCTGAATCTCCCGAATCATCTAAAACTAAGGATGCTTCTCCTCCCGAACCTGAGAAAGTTGAGAAAGCAGAGAAACCAGCCACAGTAATTGATGTCGCCCAGGAACTGAACAAAATTCAGGAAGAGCTGAAGAGTGTAAGCCCGAAAAACACAACTCGGTTGGTTACTCTGGAGAACAATCTGAACCGCTACCGTAAGCTAATTGCGGAAAGCGACGCGGAGTTAACTGCACTTGCCGAAGGGTTGAAAACCGACTTACAAGCAAAATTTGTAGTTAATGGTGAACACCAACTCACTCTAAAAACACAAACTGAAGAACTAGTCGTGCAGCTCGAGTCCGCCCTGGAGGAAGGCAAATCTTTGTCCGCCCTGCCCACTTGGGACAAGATTCAAGGCAATATCAGTAACACCAATGGAGAAATACGACAGGGACTGCAAACCCTTACTCAAAAATTTAAAGCAAAAATTGTTGAGTTAAGAGACTGGAAAATATTTGCCGCTACCGAGAAAAAGAAAGACCTCATCCAACAGATGGAGAAGTTAAAGGATTCCAATTCTCAGCCAGGCGAAAAAAGCAAACTCATAAGTAAACTACATAAAGAGTGGAAAGAGTTGGGCCGCTCCAATCAAAATGATGAGTTATGGGAGCAGTTCAAAAAAGTATCTGACCTTGCATACGAACCATGCAAGCAGTACTTCAAAGAACGCAAACAACTCATGGCTGCCAATTTAAAAGCGAGACGAGATCTTTGCGATAAACTAGAAGCTCAACTTAAAACCTTCGAAGAAAATCCTCCAGCCAATAACGAACTCAGCAAACAATTACGCGACGCTGAAGAGCAATGGAAGAAACACGCTCCTGTGGAACAGAGCCGAATCAAGCAACTGCAAAAGCGCTACTATGCAGTTGTAAATCAACTTCGGAAGATGCGCAAAGACGGCCTAAAAGGTAGCGCCAAACGCAAAGCTGAAATTATCGAACAGGCGTCAGCATTACTGCAACTTGAAGATCGCGCTCAAGCCATGGCCAAGGCAAAAACACTACAACAGGAATGGAAATCCGCAGGGCAATCAAGTTACAAAGAAGACAAGCAGTACTGGGAGAAATTCCGTTCCATTTGCGATGAAATATTTTCACAAAAAGAAAAAAATCGAGCAGAGATCAAAGCAAAGGTTGATCAGGCCCAGCAACAGCTTAATGAGCTACTTAACTCACTCGAAGCTATGCTGAAGCTTGAGGACGAAGAATTACGAGCAGAAAAATCAACTTATCAGAATCTACAACAGTCCTTTGCGACTGCGTTAGATGATTTTCGATCTAAGTCTAAGTCTAAGTTTCGAGACAAATTCAACAACATCAAGAGACGACTTGATACAAGGCTTAAGTCGCTGCCTGACAAGAAAAGCCAGGCTTTACTGCAAATGCTGCAAAAATGTCTGGATTATCTGCGACCGCTGGAGAGTAAGATGCTTAGCTCCAAGGCAGAAGAATTTGAACAGGCAAAACAGCAGTTTAGTGACGATCAGTGGCAAGAGTTAACCCAGGCCGCCAACTCTGAATTTGTCGAGCTATTAAATAGAAGAGTTGAATTACTGCGTGAAGCAGAAGATTCCAAAGCTTACCTGGCCGCCTCCGAATCAGCATCGGAGCAACTGCGAGAACTTTGCATAGAAGCTGAGATTCGCGCTGGCTCTGACACTCCAACCGACGATCAACCCAAGCGGATGGAGTTACAACTGACTCAGCTGAAACAAGGATTTGGCAAACGCCAACCAGATAGAGAAAGTAATATCCAATACGTAAGAGATAGTCGGATGAAATGTTTATGCTTGGGTCCACTTGCTGAAAAAGACCAACAAGTATTTAGCTCACGCCTGGAAAAAAGCTTACAACGACTCCTCTGACGGAGCTTCCGGGGCTATTGGATCGAGATCCAGTTTATTCAGCACTGGATTCGCATAACTGAATAGCCAATGCCGCAATAAACGATCATCCACCTGCTTTAAGCGTTTTTCGAACTGCTTGCGTGACGCTTTCGAGATCTGCTCAACATTATCTAATCCACGTACTTTGTGCAGCGGGATCATGCCGTCCTGTCTCAACCGATCCAACGCCAAATAGTTAGTATCTCTTAGCTGATAGTTGTTGATGATCTGAGCGTCAATTAGATTCGCGATTTCATCTGGATCATCAGTTGTTAGCGAAAGCTCTTTGCCAAACGCAACATGTACTTTGCCTTTAAACCCAATCATTCCAGCTACGATGCTCTTAATGTCAGTTTCGTCTGTTTTCGTATAGCTTCCGGTTTTTTCAATCTGATAAAGCTCATCTGCTTTCATCACATCACAGGCATCATACTCATAGGAAATTGATACAGGCACAATGTGCAACTGCTTCAGACTCTCCGACAACGGGAGCTTACGCTGTGCCATTGCGAGCATCTTCAATAAAGCTGGATCGGTTTTGTCTATTCCGTCTTTTGCCCTGCCTTCTCGTTGAGCAATCCAGACGTTTTGCTGGGTATTTACGCAGTGATGTATATATTCAGACAACAGAGTCAGTGACTGTAATAACTCCCGCCCTTTCAACGATCTCTTAACGATGAAACTCTTGTTCAGACGCATCAAGTCCGTAACGAAAGGTTTCTTGAGTAAATTATCGCCGATGGCAATTTGTAGCGTGTCATGCCCTGCGTGATAAAGCATATAGTTAACGAACGCAGGATCCATTGTAATGTCACGATGGTTACAAATGAATAAGTGGCTTCTGCCTTCTTTGAGATTTTCTAAGCCGGAATGAGTTAGCTCAGTTGTCGTGTCATGGATCATCTTGTCCATGTAGTCAGCGATGACATCCTGCATCGATTTAACATCGTGCACAGCTTTCACTTGCGAACTTAGTTTTTTGCTCGCCATAGAAAGGATTGGACCAGGAAAGAATTTCATCAGTCGCGGGTAATAGAAGCGAGCGATACTATCCAGGAATTCAGAATCCGTGATTAATCGATCCAGGACCGGTCGAATTTCATGATCCAGATAGGGTCGAATATCCTTGAACTTGTCCTCGGAGTCGGTCAAGTATAAATCCTTGTTATTCAATGGGTTGCAGCAAATATTTGCTTGCAATCCGTAGTTAAAGCGCGCGCATTGTAGCGCCTGTACAGGTAAATGTGTACCGCATACACCCTAGCCATTCACTGGCTTTAGGCTGCTTAGTTATCTGGGTTTTCGTCTTTAAGATTCTCTGATTGCATCAATGTGAGATTGTAATTGATTCAAGACTACGCGATCTGAATCGGTAGCTAATTCCTGTGCCTGTTGCCACCCCGCTTCGTAACGATCTATCTCTTTCTGATCAGAAAGGCGTGCTTGTCGAAACTCATTCCAGCGTTGTTGTTCCTCTTCATTTAACGTTTCGAAATAATTCCTTGCTCGATAACGAAACAACATTTCGATCAGTCGACTATCTCTAAATGGCAAGTCGAGTCTGCCCAAATCAGTGGCTTTAGTTGCGCGCACCATATGCATTAATTCTCGATCATGATCGGAGAAGAAACCTCCGCTATAAATCATGAAATCAGGATCGTTCTCAGCAGAGCCGGCATCGCCACGAAACAAGTTCTGAATTTTTTTAAACAACGCTGGAGACGATTGAAGTTTTTCCCAATTTTCGCGACAACTGTCGAGATCCAAGTCAAACTGAGCCGCCTGCTCTTTTTCGAGCACAGCAGGTGAAGTGACTACTGGACAACGATTGTAGTGAATGGTCTTAAGAGGAATTCGCTCAACACCTTCCGGGAGTTGATCTCTGGGAGTGAAGAGTCGCTCTCGCATTTCTGTTTCTGATAAATCAATCCAGTCATCAGGACTAACGCGCAAGTCATACACGATCACACCATTACTATTTTCAGGATGAGGGCAAATAGGCATTACCAGCGCCAAGCATCCTTTAACAGATGGATACATAACAGAAACATGTAACACTGGTTTCTTGGTATCGAGATCAATCTCCGCTTGCACTTTTTGTTTTGCGCGCAAGGCATACACGTAGTCGAATAGCTTAGGCTGTTGCTCCTTAATGAGCTTTGCCAATTCAATGGTCGCGATTACGTCTGACAACGCATCATGGGCGTCTGCATGCTCAATACCATTGGCTTTAGTGAGTTCCTCTAGTCTAAAGCTATTACTGCCATCTTCTTTTTTAGGCCATTGAATACCTTGTGGGCGAGTTGCAGCGCATAGGCGCACCATATCAATAATGTCCCAACGGGAATTGCCGTTCTTCCATTCCCGCTCATAAGGATCATGGAAATTTCGGTAGAGCAGCTGACGTGTCACCTCATCGTCAAAGCGAATGCTGTTGTATCCCGCCACGCATGTACCGGGTTGAGAAAACTCATTAACAATATTTTGAATGAATTCGGCTTCGTTAATTCCTTCAGCCAAAGCCTTTTGCGGCGCAATACCCGTAATCAGACATGCCATAGGGTTGGGCAAGAAATCATCTGCCGGTTTGCAGTACATCACCAGAGGATCACCAATGATATTGAGGTCTTCATCGGTGCGAATTCCAGCGAATTGGCTTGCCCGATCCCGCCTGGGATCATTGCCAAAAGTCTCGAAGTCGTACCAGTAAATTGAATTGCCTGCCATGAACCTTCCCTGCTTAGAATAGGCAAATCATAGCATGCTCGAGGGCCCGGAATTCGTGCCATTCCCTCAATTGGTGTAGACTCCACGCTGGTTAACAAAACAGAGGGTAATAATGGAATTTCGCGGCGCCCACATTCTTAGCGTTAAGCAGTTTGAACGAGAAGATATTGATCGCATATTCCAAGTGGCTGACAGCATGGAACCCTTTGCCCATCGGCAGCGCATTTCCAAGGCGCTGGATGGCGCCATCCTCGGCAATATGTTTTTTGAGCCCAGCACCCGAACCCGAGTCAGCTTTGGCTGTGCCTTTAACCTACTTGGTGGGCATGTACGGGAAACCACCGACGTAAAATCCTCCTCTATCACTAAAGGTGAATCGCTTTACGATACTGCGCGGGTAATAAGCGGATATAGCGACGTCATCGTGATGCGCCATCCCCAATCAGGATCAGTCGCGGAGTTTGCCAAAGCCAGTCGAGTACCAGTCATAAACGGTGGTGACGGCCCCAACGAACACCCATCCCAAGCCCTGCTAGATCTCTACACTATTCGCAAAGAGCTGCAGTCGAATAAACGCGAGATCGATGGTATGCATATCGCCATGGTAGGAGATTTGAAGCACGGCCGAACGGTGCATTCTCTTTCCCAACTCTTGCTTCTATATAAAGATATTACATTCACCCTCATCTCCCCCGAAGAGCTGAAAATGCCTGCCGAGATTGTGTCTGACCTGAAAGCTGCTGGTCATCAGGTGATAGAAACTGAGGATATGGAAGCAGGACTTAAAGACAACGATACGGTGTATCTGACCCGTATCCAGGAAGAACGCTTTGAAAGTAAGCTAGAGGCAGATATCTACCGCGGCCGATTCCGCCTGAACCAGGCTATTTATACCCGTCACTGCCAGCCAAATACCGTCATAATGCACCCTCTGCCGCGGGACTCGCGGGAAGAGGCTAACGAGCTAGACAACGACCTTAATCAGCACCCAAGTCTGGCTATTTTTCGGCAAACTGATAATGGCGTACTAGTGCGTATGGCGCTATTCGCGCTTATACTGGATGTCGCAGACAAGGTGGATGACACCGCCAGCGAAGTGAATTGGTATACAGAAGGTCGGTTTGATTAGGGCCCAACAAAGAAGGTAAGACCATTATGGGATTCAATGATTTACTCAAAATGATGATCGATAAGGATGGCTCAGACTTGTTTCTGACAACAGGCGCGCCACCGAGCATGAAAGCTCACGGTAAGCTCGTTCCCTTGCTCGATAAAAAGCTCCCAGAAGGCATGGTCAAGAAGATCGCCTATCAAATCATGAATGATGAGCAAATTGCGGAATTCGAGAAAAGCCCTGAGATGAACTTGGCAGTTGCCGATCCAGACATCGGTCGTTTTCGTGTCAATATTTTTCAGCAGCGAGGCGAGTTAGGCATTGTTGCTCGTAACATTAAAACTGAAATCCCTGATGCAGCTTCATTGGGTCTGCCTCCAGTTCTGGAAGAACTAATCATGAGCAAGCGGGGAATTATCTTGTTTGTTGGTGGTACGGGTTCCGGTAAGTCGACTTCACTTGCTGCGCTAATTGATCACCGAAACAAAAACAGCGATGGCCATATCATCACCATCGAAGACCCGGTGGAATTTGTTCACCCCCACCAAGGCTGCATCGTCAATCAACGTGAAGTTGGCGTAGACACCAACAGCTACGAGGAAGCGTTGAAGAACACCCTGCGTCAAGCTCCTGATGTCATTCTGATCGGTGAGATTAGAAGCCAGGAAACCATGGAACATGCGTTAGCGTTTGCCGAAACCGGACACCTGTGTCTCTCCACCCTACACGCCAACAATGCAAACCAGGCACTTGACCGGATTATTAACTTCTTCCCGGATGAGCGACACAAGCAATTGTTTCTCGATCTGTCACTTAACTTAGTGGCTTTTGTATCGCAGCGTCTCATTCCAACCGTTGATGGCAAACGAGCCGCAGCGATTGAAATTTTGATTGGTACTCCTCGTGTTTGTGACCTTATCAAAGGAGGAAAGGTCATGGAGATCAAAGAGGTGATGGAGAAAGGCGAACAACAGGGAATGAAGACCTTCGACTCTGCGTTGTTTGATCTCTATAAGAGCGGCAAGATCAGCTACGAAGAAGCCCTCAAAAACGCTGACTCCAAAAACAATCTTCGTCTGCGAATCCAGTTGGCAGAAGGCAAAGATCGCGATGATGACGACGAAGATCTCGAAGATGAGGACGAGAGCGGCGGTTTGTCATTAGTCAGCACCGATGATGAAGAACCAATGGCGTTCTGATTCATTGGTTGTCTGAGTACTTTGACCGATCTAAATCAGTATCTTTCTCTTGATGCTTGCGGTATCGCGGCAGGCTTGCGAGCGGGCGACTTCTCCCCCAGCGAGATCATGTCCTGCGCCATCCAACAGATGGAGCAGGTTGAGCCTAAGATTAACGGAATCACTGTTAACCTCGCGGAACAGGCACTAGATCAAGCCAAAAAACTGGATGGCAATTCGCTGCAGGGATTTCAAGGCCTGCCCTTCTTACTCAAAGACCTTACCTCTCTTGAGAAAACTAAAATAACCTGCGGTAGCGCTCTATTCCCCGACACCGTTTCTCAATCGAGTTCGAATATTACCCAAGCCTATCTTGATGCAGGCTGCCTAATACTTGGCAAAACCAATACGCCTGAGTTTGGACTTACAATTACTACAGAATCAGTGACAACTGGCACTTGTCATAATCCCTGGAACTCGGAATATTCAACCGGCGGTTCATCTGGTGGCGCTGCTGCCGCAGTTGCGGCCGGTATCGTTCCAGTCGCACATGCAACCGACGCCGGAGGCTCGATTCGAATTCCAGCGAGTTGCTGTGGTTTATTCGGGTTAAAACCTAGCCGCGGACTCACAGTGTCAGACTACGGTGCGATAGCGAATCAAAGCGGCCTAACTGTCAATCATGTGGTCAGTCGAACTGTGCGAGATAGCGCTCACTTTCTGGATCTAATTCGTTTACCAAAGAGTGAGTTCTTTCCATTACCAACAATAAGGGGAAGATTCGCTAAAAATTATCGCCAGGATCCTGGTTCGCTAAAAATTGGTTTACAACTAACTCATCCATTTGGCGAAGCTGTTGATGAGGATGTTCTGAATGCTGTCCGTCATACTGCGGAGCAATGCGAATCATTAGGACACCACGTCGAAGAGATTTCTCACCCTGCCGACTATGGGGCCGCAGCCAAGGCAATGAACAAAGTGCTATGCGCCCACGCTTTCCAATTGGTCAATCCACGACTAAAAGCCCTGGATCTGGATCTCGATTCGGCCGAGATGGAAAATTCCACACGGCAGATGGCGAAAGCCGGCGCGTCAATTACTGCTTCCCTTTACGTTGAAGCGCTCAACGCGCTACAACAAGTCAGGCAAGAGTCAGAGTCCATACATGATGACTTCGATGTGATTCTGTCACCATCGTTGGCGATGAACACCGCTAAATTGGGCTGGCTGGATATGAACTCTTCAGATCTCAAGGAGTACGGGAATCGGTTTCGCGCCTACAGTGGATTTGCCGCGCTTTACAATGGTACTGGCCAACCCAGTCTGTCTATTCCTTCTCGCCCCAATCAACAAGGACTACCAATAGGCACCATGATTTCCGGACCCTGGGGCAGCGACCTCAAGCTACTGCAGCTGTCATACCAATTGGAACAGCAAGATCCATGGCCCTTACTCGCCCCCATGGCACTCTAGACCCATCGCAATGAAGTACATCCACCGCAGCCAGCGAGTGGTTGAGCCTTCTGCCCACTATTATCCTTAAAGTCTAATCAGTACAATTGATCGCTGATTCACCTCAGACCAATAACAACAGACCAACAACGGAAAACAAGATGAACAATCGACTGTTGCTAGGCTCACTCACCGGATTATTGATTGCTCCTTTATTAAGTGCTCAATTAAGTGCTCAGGAATCCACTTCCCCAATGACAGAATGGGGAGTGCCTGATTTCCAAGGCACCTGGAAAAATAACACAGTTATGCCTTTTCAAAGACCCCGCGACTTGGGCAACAAGGCTACCTATACAGAAGAAGAAGCAATGCAGCTTGAACAGGCTGCCCAGCAACGAGTGGAAGAAGACAACGAGCCCCTCGATCCAGATCGCCCTGCTCCTGACTTAGCAGCATTACCACCTGTAGGTAACTACGATTTGTTTTGGACTGACCGCGGCATGTTTCTTCCAACCATTGATGGTGAATTTCGTACCTCAGCAATCATTGATCCACCCAATGGCCGCATTCCAGAGCGAGTTGCAGGATTTCGTGATCGTATGGAAGAACTACGCGCGAATCGACCAGCTCGCAATGACGGCCCAGAAGGACGTTCTCTAGGCGAACGCTGTTTGTTAGCGTTTGGCAACAGCTCTGGACCGGTGATGTCGCCAGTGATGTACAACAGTCATATGCAAATTGCCCAAGCTCCTGGTTACGTCATCATCAATGTTGAAATGGTACATGACACCAGAATCATTAAGATTACTGACGATCGTAACGCTGCGTCTGAATCACAGCAAAAGTGGATGGGTGATTCCATAGGTCGCTGGGAAGGCGATACCTTGATCGTCGAAACTAAAAACTATAACCCTTCCATGTCTTATCAAGGCGCACCAACCGATAATCTCACGGTCATTGAAACGTTTCGCCGTGAAGGACCAAACAAAATTGTTTATGGATTTACCGTTGACGATCCTTCGGTTTATACCGCCCAGTGGTCAGGAGAATATCCCCTCTCCCGCATGGACGAGCCAGTGTTTGAATACGCCTGCCACGAAGGCAATTACGGCATGATTGGAATACTAGCCGGTGCACGTCGTTTAGAAACCATGGAAGCTCTCGGCATCGAGAGAGAAATCAATCAATAGCTCTCGCTATTGATATCACCTATTTCACATCTATGAATCCAGGCCGGTACGAACTACGTACCGGTTTGTATTCACTCTTAAATTCACTACTAAGAATCACACGCCCCAGCAGTGAGGATTAATCCATCATGTTAACCCTGCATCACCTCGAGTATTCACAATCGTTCCGCATCCTCTGGCTATTAGAAGAATTGGGAATTGACTATGAGCTGAAATCTTACAACCGTCATCCAGAAACTTTTCAGGCACCGGCAGAGTACAAAGCATTGTCGTCATTAGGCACGGCACCAGTGATAACCGATGGTGATTTGGTACTGGCAGAAAGTGCAGCAATCATGGAGTACATCTTGGATCGCACTGAGTCCAAACAATATCGTCCGGCCCCAGGTGACTCCAATCGTGAGCGATATCTATTTTGGTTTCATGCAGCACAGGGATCGATGATGCCATTGATGCTGATGGAAGCCGTGTTTCAAATTCTCAAGCAACGGGTACCGTTTTTGATTCGCGGCATTATTCGTTCTGCCTTGGGCCAAGCCAGTGAACGCATGATCAAACCGCGAATGGAAAAGCTTTTGATGCAGGCGGAAAAAGACTTGGCTAACAAGCCCTGGTTTGGCGGTGATCAATTATCGGCCGCGGATATATTGATCATCTATCCCATGGAATCGGCCCGCTCTCGTGGATACATCACAGATGAATATCCTAATTGCTTGGCATGGTTTGGCCGAGTTTCACAAACCGACAGTTTTCAATCGGCACAGCGCAAAGACGGACGCGATAGCATCGTGTTGCAGGTTTAGAGCATTGCTGAATTAGGAATCGAGCGCGCCGTGTCGCTTTGCGGTCACTTCCGCCATGATTGATATGGCAATTTCTGCCGGAGTCTTGCTTTCAATCTGAAACCCGATTGGAGCGTGCAAGATATCAATCTCATCTTTGGTTAGGCCCAATTCTGGTAAACGCTCACGACGTGCAGCGGAAGTACGCTCTGATCCCATAGCTCCCACATAAAACGCATCGGTCTTCAGCGCTTCCATTAGCGCCATGTCATCCACACGGGGATCATGGGCTAATGCAATAATCCCGCTGAATGGATTACTAAACCGCTCTCGGACTACGTCATCAGGTAAGCGAGATGTTTTCTCCACACCTTCGACATGCCAGTTGTCCAGATAATTCGGCCGCGGGTCACAGAGAGTGACATCGTACTCCAGGGCTAATGCCATTTCGGCAACGTACTTCGCTACATCCCCTGCCCCGAGTAGCAACAAACGATACATTGGGCTGAGGCTATGCAGCATTGTGTTGCCATCGATAATGACAGCATCTTCGTTGCATTGATCTGTTGCCTCAATTGCACCGGAAGACAAATCAACTTTGCGACTCACTCGAGTGTGGTTCTCCAGATCTTGTTGCAAGCGATTAAACACAGCAATGGTGATCGAACTGGACTCGATAAATTCGAGCAAGACATGGAGTTGTCCGCCACAAGGCAGTTTCAGCCGCGCCTGCTCTTCGGCAGTCACTCCATATTTCACTACGAATGGCTTTCCACCCTCTTCGTCGTATTGAGCCTTGAGACTGCCATCCCGCAGCTGCTCGAGAAAATCCTCCTCGATACAACCACCGGAAATTGACCCTACCAGCTCGCCATCGAGGGTACAGGCCATCATGGCGCCAATAGGCCGAGGTGAAGATCCCCAGGTCTTGAGAATGGTGCAGAGCCAGACCGGACGATCTGACTCTAACCATTCGGCAACATGGGTAATGATTTGTTGCTGACTACTTTGCATGAAGCGCTATTCTACCGCGAATTACGATAATCACACTGTCCGTGTTTTCCAGGTACCCCGGCGAAACACCAATACGCCGGTCACACAGGATAGATTATCTGCGACGAACACTGCCCAAAACACACCTACCGGTCCTAGCCCCAAGGTCAAAGCTAATAGATAAGCCAGCGGTACCTGCACTACCCAAAAACAGAAGACATTAATCCAGGTTGGGGTCATGGTATCGCCAGCACCATTAAATGCCTGAATCACTGCCATACCGAATCCCCAGCCAACATATCCATAAGCGAAGATCTGCAGACATTGCACGGCAAAGCCTAAAACCTCTGGTTCATCACTGAAGAAGCTGGCGATTTGATCATCAAACAGCAGCATAAGCACTGCTGCTATCGCCATGTATCCAGCGTTGTATTGGGCAATCTTCCAGGTAGTTTTCTCAGCTCTGTCGGCAAGGCCGGCACCCAGGTTTTGCCCTACCAAGGTAGCCGTTGCATTGCTCAATCCCCACGCAGGAAGAATGCTAAACATTACAATTCGAACCGCGATGGTATAACCCGCAACGGCCTGCGAACCAAATCCCGACACAATTTGCATCAGGAACACCCAACTGGCAGTCGCAACAAGAAACTGAGCAACACCACCAAGTGATATCCGTACCAGAGACCAAACAATACTCAGTCGCAATCCCATCTCGGCAAGATGCACCTGAATACGACCGTGTTTACTGAGCAAAAAGTAGAGGCCGTAGATAACTCCGGCACTACGTCCGATATTGGTTGCTACTGCGGCACCGGTTACCCCGAGTTCTGGAAATGGACCCCATCCATAAATTAAACAAGGGTCCAATACGATGTTGATGCCGTTTGCTAACCACAGAGCACGCATTGCGATAGTCGCATCACCTGCTCCACGAAAGATGGCATTGATAAGAAACAGAAATACGATAGTGAAACACGCACCAAACATCAGGCGTGTGTAGTTCTCACCAGTATCGATGACTGCTTGCTCCGCTCCCATTAGCTGCAGAATTTCCCGCGCAAAGAAAATACCAACCAATCCAACGACGATTGATACGAATGCACCTAACCAGAGTACCTGCCCAGCAGCAACTGCTGCTGCTTCGGGATCCTTCTCACCGATACGCCGAGCAACCATGGCAGTTGCCCCCATCGACAAACCGATGGCGATAGCGTAGAGCAAAGTAATAACTGCTTCCGTCAGTCCAACCGTTGCGACTGCTTCAGTACCAAGACCAGAGACGAAGAAAATATCGACGATGGCAAACACAGACTCCATCGCCATTTCCAAGATCATTGGAATAGCGAGAAGTACCGTAACCCGACCAATAGATCCCTGGGTATAGTCGATATCGGTGTTGCCTGCGATGGCTTGTTTAAATAAGCTCCATCCGTCTTTAAATTTATTTGTAGTTGTTGCCGTTGTCATAACTCATTCCATGTATGAGATTTCAACTCAACTTTGCACTTTGTAAGAGCAAAGTTGCGCGAATAAAAGGGTGATATGGCCTGTTAAAAAAACAGCCAGACAACAGATTTGTAGCGAAGTACAGAGCGAAGGGTATTCGAATGTACGGGTTGGGTCGTTAGTTGATCTTAATTAGATCGATAACAAGTGTGCTAACCGCTGAATGACTTAGGCCGCTACAAGTGATAGTGACTCGCCTAGAACCAGATCTAGTGAATCAACAAAAGTAAGTCGTAGCTTTGTGAGATTGATAAGCTTCATTGGCTTAACCTCCTTGGCCTAGCAGTTGCTAGTGAGTGTTCTATAGCTGTCGGATGCGCTATAAAAAGTTGCGCGCATTATATAGCGCATAACTGGAATTGTTCCAACACTTTTTATAGGGATATTCTGAAATTACTCAGAAATCGAATTTATAGCAGCTCTAACGCAACCTTTTTACAGTAACTATTTAAAGTAGCTACTTAAAGTAACTACCTAAAGTAACAATGGCGCTAATCGAAACAGGAAGTTGTTTTCTCGGGTGACGCAGTCCGCGAATTTTTCCAATTCGGTAACTGCCAATACGAGCAATTTAGGCGAGCCACATTCCGCCATGAGTTGCATTTCCTGGCGATTTTGAACTCGCCTTATCTGCCGCTCTCTTAATTGCTGTCGGACCCATGGGTCGAACAATGAACGTGCAATCAATGCAGCATCGCTCGTGTTTGTCATCATGTCCATGTTTTGTTGCACACGATTGCTAGCTTCAGAATAAAAGGTGATGGTGCTTTCCAACTCAGCCATCATAAATTCTCCTAAGCCCTCGGGAATATCAGCATTGGCCAGATTGGCAGCCACTAAGGCCGAATTTCCAGTGATAGTGCTAATAGTTCGATCAGTTCTACTGCGCACCACCACAGGATTATGAAAATCGTAAATCGCTCGAGATTCCGGCGACTGTTCTATACCAGCAAAATCTGGCTCGTCTTGAGAGACACAACCAATAACTCCAGCACGGCGCTGCAGATTTGTGCAAGTTGATGCCCAACTGCGATCTTCTAACTGTTGCTCAATGAAATCTTGCTGCACAGCGCTTTGGATGACATCGATAGAAGGCAGCGGTAAAGGCTGATTGGAATCAATTGGACCGGGACTGATATCCGTTGTTTCTGTTTCCAACGGAGTCTCAGCTAAAAGCTCTGCGGGAATCTCTTCTAACGGCTCTGCACTCTCAGTCTCACTCTCTTCCACTTCCGCCAGCGCTTCTATTGGGAGTTGTTCAGGCTCCTCCACTTCAATTGGATCGGGCTCTTCTGGTACCAACTCTTCTTGTGGAGGTGAAGGTGCAGGCAATAACTCAGGAATCAACCGAACGCTGACGGTTTCAGGTGTAATTAACTGTGGGGGTGAAAAAGAAACATTCAGCAGCGAGCTACCCAACGCTATATGCAGCGCCAGGCTCAAAATGACGGCAGTCACCATTAATCGCCGATCAACGGCTTTATTTTGGTTTGCCCGCTCTAGTGGATCAGCGTCCTGATCCCATTCTTCTGCTTCGGTTAACGAATCCAACTGAGACCCCGCTCCTCATTGCAAGAAGCCTTGAATCTACGACAGCGGGCAGCAATCAGAGTTCCAGATTCAACAATCCAGGGGATCTAGCCAAAATTCAGTTCTGGGGCTGTGGCCTTAGATTCCAGATCGAGCAAATAAGCCTTAGTTTCAATACCGCCACCAAAACCTGTGAGTTTTCCGCTGCTGCCGATCACCCGGTGACAAGGAACAATAATTGGAATTGGATTAACGCCATTTGCCGCGCCTACCGCACGTGACGCTTTGGGTCGCCCAATGTGTTTGGCCAACTCTCCGTAACTCCAGGTTTCGCCATAAGGAATTTCAGTAAGCGCTTGCCATACCGATTGTTGGAAATTGGTGCCCATCGGCGCAAGTGGCAGATCGAAATCCTGACGGTCGCCTTTAAAATATTCATTGAGTTGGCGAATCACTTCCTTGAATGGTTTTTTATCTTCGACCCAATCTTTTTCATGACGGCGTGCCATATTGCCACTCGGGAATCCGAGTAAGGTTAAAGCATCACCATCCCCTGCTAGCAATAGTGGGCCTATGGGAGTGTCGTGGTAACAATAATAGGTACTCATCGTTTCACCTTCTTCTATTTGGGTATGTCTTATTTGGAACGAGCCTTAGATGTTTTGTTAGGTTTAGACTTAGATTCTTCTCTTTTAGATTCTTCTCTTTTCGATTCTTCTCTTAACGAACCGTAATGGCGCCATAACAATATGACGGTATAGGCTCGCCAGGGCTGCCAAGGCTCAGCTCGATCGAGTAATTGTTTTGCGGTTAAAGTTTCATCCGGAACAGTAGCCGCGCGACGTAATATTAAATCTGAGTACGGAAAGGCATTAGGATCATTTAGTGCACGCATGGCAATGTACTGTGCTGTCCACTCGCCGATTCCTTTCACTGAACAAATTTTCTCGACAAAAGAGTCAGTATCAATTGTGCAATCAATTCGCAGCTCATTGGTAAGCAGAAGATCAGCAATGCTCTTAATTGCATCAATCCTTTGCCCTACTATGCCCATCCCTGACAAATCAGCGTCTTTCAGTATTGCTGGATCTGGAAAGGTATAGTCCAGACCCTCTATATCGCAGTTATAAGCTTTGCCATATTTTTCCGCGATGCGCGCCACCAGAGTAGAAGCTGCTTTTACAGTTACTTGTTGTCCTAGAACAGCTCGGACTGCTACCTCAAACCCACTCCAGCATCCTGGTACCCGCAGCCCCGGAAACTTCTTCACCATAGGCTTCAGCAGTTTGTCCTTTGCAAGAAACGCATCGATTTGCGCACTGTCAGCGCGCAGATCAAAAATGGCACGCATGCGATCAATGATCTGATAGAGGTGACGTGTCTCAGAATAGGACACCGTTAGTTTGATGTCGTTGGTATGAGGTTGAAACTGCGCTACCGCATGTCCCTGCACGCCATCCATCTCAAATGTTCTGGCATAGCTGTCATCAGTGACTTTCTCCACACCGGGAATAGCTCGATAGGCCAGAAAAGCCAAAAGACTCTGCCAGTCATAAGGTGGTCGATAAGCCAGAGAAATTTCAATTTCGCTCAAGGCTCGCTTCTTCGAGCGACCTTTTTCACGCAACTCTTTCGGAGATCGGCCATAGATACCGTTGAATACGGCATTGAAACGTCGCACGCTGCCGAAACCTGCCGCGAAACAGATGTCTGACAAGGTCATATCTGTCTCATCAATAAGTTTCTTGGCGAAGTGCAATCGTCGGGTTTGGGCAACTTCTACTGGTGAAGCACCCAGATGTTCACTAAACAAACGACTCAGTTGCCGCGCACCAATACCAAGTTGATCGGCTAGCTCTTCTACAGATGCATCATCAAGGTAGCCTTGATCGATTAACTGTAACGCCCTCGATACTTTCCAGGAGGAGCCACTCCAGGCAGGTGTTCCAGGTGAAGATTCCGGTCTGCAACGCAGACAGGGTCGAAATCCTGCCGCTGCTGCCGCTGCCGCAGATTTATAGAGTTGAACGTTTTCTTTCTTTGGCACTCGCACCGGACAAACGGGCCGGCAATAAATACCAGTGGTGAGTACGCCAACGAAAAATCGACCATCAAAGCGTGGATCGCGCGCCTGTCGCGCGTCCTCATAGTCATCGTTGTTGAGTAATGTTGCTGTATTCATCTTTATCCTCGATGGGCAACATCATACTCTTATTTAGGGTAAAAAATGGCCGTTTTCGGACGTCATCATTGAGATCGTTTCTTTCGTTAAGAGTCAGCCGCGTTTGGCATTTACTCACAATCGACTTCCATCCCGTCAGTCGATTTTTATTGTTCGAAAATTGCCCTTACCCGCCTGCCTAGGAGCAAAGTGAGCCAACAATCCAGCTATGCTCCTAGGCGAGAATTACCAGCCTGTTGTATAGTACCGCCCTCTCTAATCTCACCAAACTCGCCAGTTTGCAGAAGAAAACGAGCAAAACACCACTTGAAGTAACTTCTTAAGAAAAATTGGATTTCCTATGACAGACAAGGACTTACGTAAGCATTCTAAAATCATGGTTGATGGCGTTGAACAAGCGCCAAGTCGCGCAATGTTGCGTGCCGTCGGTTTTGAAGATGCCGATTTCGCCAAACCGCAAATAGGAATTTGCTCGACATGGAGCATGGTTACGCCGTGCAATATGCACATCAACAAACTGGCCGAAGATGTGAACAAGGGAACCGATGCTGCCGGCGGTAAAGGCATCATCTACAACGTACTCACTATTTCCGATGGCATCTCCATGGGCACAGAAGGAATGAAGTATTCCTTGGTATCGCGGGAAGTCATTGCTGACAGCCTGGAAACGGTTTCGGGTTGCATGGGACACGATGGAATCATCGCCGTCGGTGGCTGCGATAAGAATATGCCAGGATTGATGATGGGCATTAGTCGACTAAATCGCCCTTCTATCTTCATCTATGGTGGCACGATTCAGCCAGGACCCAATCACACCAACATCATTTCTGTGTTTGAAGCAGTGGGCGGACATTCCGCTGGCTCAGTATCTGATATCGAACTGAAACAGATCGAAGACACTGCAATTCCAGGTCCGGGTTCCTGTGGTGGTATGTATACCGCTAACACTATGGCGTCTGCGATTGAAGCCTTGGGTATGAGCCTGCCAAACAGCTCAGCACAAGATGCCATCTCGCCGGAGAAAGAAAATGACTGTCTCAGTGCCGGTGAAGCCATCATGTACTTGCTCGAACATGACATTAAGCCTTCCGACATCATGACTCGCGCAGCATTTGAAAACGCCATCAAGGTTGTGATCGCGCTGGGTGGTTCTACTAATGCTGTGCTCCACCTATTGGCAATGGCCCATACCATGGGCGTAGAACTGGAGCTGGAAGACTTCAATCGCATTGGTAAGGACGTTCCAATGTTGGCGGATCTTAAACCAAGTGGTCAGTACCTGATGTCTGAACTGATCAAGATTGGCGGAATCCAGCCACTCATGAAGACAATGTTAGACGCAGGAATGCTCGACGGCTCTTGCATGACAGTAACCGGCAAAACCCTGGCAGAAAATCTTGCGACTGTAGCGCCTTATCCGGAAGGCCAGGACATCATTCGCTCTTTGGACAACCCGATAAAGAAAGACAGCCATTTACGCGTGTTACGAGGCAACCTCGCTCCTACCGGTTCTGTTGCGAAGATCACCGGCAAGGAAGGTCTGTCATTTACCGGTAACGCTCGAGTCTTCGAATCTGAAGAAGACTGCTTAAAAGGAATCTTGAATGGCACGGTGGTAGCGGATGACGTGTTGGTGATCCGTTACGAAGGACCGAAAGGCGCTCCCGGTATGCGTGAAATGCTATCCCCTACTTCTGCCATTATGGGAGCTGGCTTGGGAGAAAGCGTTGCACTTATTACGGATGGTAGATTCTCCGGTGGTTCCCATGGCTTTGTTGTGGGACACGTGACTCCTGAGGCAGCAGAAGGTGGACCCATCGCTATCGTGCAAGATGGCGACCGTATCGCAATTGATGCGGAGGCCAATACCGTAAACCTTGAACTGAGCGATGAAGAAATTGCAGCCCGTTTAGCGAAGTGGCAAAAGCCTGCACCGCGTTATACACGCGGTGTGCTTGCTAAATTTGCCGCATCAGTGACTTCCGCGTCAGAAGGCGCAGTTACTGACAAGTATCTCTGATTACTAAACTACAATGCAGTTAGTGACTCGCTGATTTAGGCGAGCTGTGGCCAACTTTGACCGACTAACACCAGCTAATAGATCACTAACTGCCAGATTATGCAGAGTATGCTCAACCAACTTACCGCGAACGAAAGCGTCCGCAAATATGGTATCGCTAAGGTGTAAGTAATGGCGTGCACAATGCGCGCAATTAAATACACCATCGCCGACATGGATGTGGCAATCGTACCTATATCTAAAATCTCTACCATCAAAATTAGCGGTGCAAATATCACCAGGTTTTCGACGGCGTTATAGTGTGCGGCTTTTAATCGAACCGCCCAGTCGGCTAATGGCGTTGGGTTAGGATCGTAACCCACGGCATTCACTAAGCCGCGCACGGCAATCTGATTCAAGATATAAGGCACCCACATCAAAGCGGTAAAAAGAATGGTATGGGCAAGAATGGCTAACTCGTCGCTCATGGCTGGAGTCCTCCGGTTGGTCTGTTATAGGTTCTAATCCAACTTCTTCCTTCTATTAATATCGGCAATTCCAAAGGGCATAGCAGAAGTATTTTGGCTCTCCCGGGGAAAGCCCCGATTGCAGCGCACTCCAGCATTCGTGCTATGCTCGGCGCAGTAATAATAATTAAGAAAAACCAGCTCGACCTATGCCTGAATTTTTCACTGCCATTGCTCCCCTGTTAAACGACAGTTTTTTACAACGAGGAGCCTTATGGACTCTCAGCAATGTTCCAGGCTTTCCCCCGATAATTCAGACAGTTCATATACTCGGCATTGCCGTGGTGATGGGCACGGCCGTCATGGTAAATCTCCGGGTGTTGGGTATCGCCGCTCCATCACAAAGTCTTAGTGAGCTCACAAATCGAGTTGCACCCTGGTTCTGGGTTGCGCTAGTGAGCAATTTCATCTCCGGCGCTTTCTTTGTATTTGGCCGACCAAATCGTTACTTCAACAATCCAGTATTTGCTTCCAAAGTTGCTGTGTTGATTCCTGCGGTTCTCTTGTTTGCACTTTTTTACTTTATGCATAAGAAACAAGAAAACTATTGGGAACAGAGCTCTAAAAAAACTCTCGCTAAAGGGTTGGCAGTGCTATCCATCCTGCTTTGGATTGGTGTCTGCACCGGCGGCCGCTGGATCGCTTACCTTGAATATTTAGAGTATCCGCTGTGGTACATGGAACCCTACTTCGATGGTTCTGAGTATTCGTTTTGGGTTGGTGTCGAAAATTGGGGGCTTTCGCAGATCATTGCCGCGACAAATTGGTTTCCAACATTAGAAACCATCCACGTCATCGCTGCATCTATGGTGGTGGGGTCACTATTGTGGGTAGATCTTCGCTTGTTAGGCGTTGCCGCTGTCCGCTACCCCATTAGCCAAATGAATAATGAACTCACTCGCTGGACTTGGGGCGCGTTCGTCATCGCATTAATAACCGGCCTCGGCATGTTCATCACTCGTGCAGCAGGACATTTGGAAAACCCTGCGTTTCAATCGAAGTTATTCTTACTGTTACTTGCTGGCGCCAACATGGCGTACTTCCACTTCAAGGTCTACAAAGATGTCGCTCGTTGGGACACCAGCGCTGATATTCCCAACCAGGTGAAGTTGGCTGGCGCACTGTCATTGTTTTTGTGGTCGGGGGTTATGCTGGCAGGTAGATGGGTTGGACATATCGTCTAAATAACAATTACACCAAGAAGAAAAAGAATAATGAATTGGGATGCAATTGGAGCGATAGGAGAATTAATTGGGGCAGTTACTGTTCTGATTACCTTGATTTATCTGGCTCGCCAAGTTCGACAATCGAATCGAATCGCAATTGCATCTGCTGAAATAGCATTGAGAGAAGCAGCGAACGGCATTTACAAGAGCATAACTGATGATCCAGGGTATGCAGCATTGGTGGCAAAATTAGCTGCAGACTCTTCCGATCTGAGTCCATCGGAAGAACAACAGGCTATAGCTTTTGTCGGGGTAAATATTAACCTCTGGTCAGCCGTTACGAGAGCCCATGATCAAGGGCTTATAACTGATTATACGCTGAATAACTACGTTACAGATGTAGATGCCACGCTAGATATGTATCCAGGCAGTGCGAAGTTCTTTAAAAGACAAACTGAACACTACAAATTCTCGCAAGGCACGTCCCCTATTTTCGACCAGTTGTTGAAAACACTTTCCGATCGTGGATATTGAGAAACCGTGTAATCGGAATAGAAATACTAATTAAACAATGACTCAGCTAACGTTGTGCCCATTATCCTAGGCACTATATGCATACTTAAAATGCATTCACATGCTGAGAATGAAGATTTCTAGCACAGACTTAATGAGCAATTCCTTATGAGAGATATTAACTGGAATAAATGGTCCTCCATTGCAGAGATCATAAGCTCGATTGCTATCCTGGTTACTCTCGTATATCTGGCCATTCAAACTCAGCAAAATACAGATGCGATAAACGCACAGTCTAGGCAGAGCCTATTCGATGGCGGCCAAGAAGAACTGCCCGTTTGGATTCAATATCCCGAACTTTCAATGCTTATTATCGATAACGAGCAAGAGATAACACTTGAACAAAAAATACAACTTGATGCTTTATTGGTATTGGCCATGGGTCGACGTGAATTCGCATGGAGGCAGTATCAGACTGGAGTGCTTGACGAAGATTCTTGGGTAGCCGAGCGCAGAATAATTGCACTCTTGCTCGGAAGCGAAAGGACCCGAGAATGGTGGCACTCTGTCGGCAAGTTAAATTATGGTGATGAATTCGCGGGAATTGTAGAAAGCATATTTGAAGGGCAGCCTTTAGACCCATATTGGCAAGGACTAAAGAATTGGTAGGTAATGTGTTAAGCGAACCGGATTCAAAAAGTTAGGAGAACAATAATTGGATTTTTCGCAACTAAATGAGTGGCTAACACTTGGTGCAAACTTAGGTGTGTTAATAGGCATAGTGTTCCTGATCATTGAGATCCGGCAGAACTCTGAGCTCCATAGATCGGATTCCAGAAAAGCGATTATCTCTAATGACCAAACGTCGCTGTTGGTTGCGTTAGACCATCACGATCTCTTTGCAAAACTAAATCAGAAGGAAGTACTTTCAAAAGAAGACCAGTACAAATTGAGCTTCTTATTCGCAATTGACCTTCGGAACAGAGAGTTCGAATACTTTCAATACAAAAGCGGATCACTCGATGAGGCCACATGGAAATCTTACAAGGATCTAATATTAATGAATCACGCCACTGAGCGAGGCCGCATTTGGTGGGAAAAGGTTGGGCGAGATATTGTGAATCCCAAGTTTGGTGAAATGGTCGACGAAATGCTCGCCAATAATCCCAACAATGGCACTTGGGATGATTTAGGAAACTGGGACGTTGGGCTTTCCGACTCATATTAAATTGCGTAACCGATAAACTTCACCACACAATTGATGGGAAAGATTAGCAGCGATTTTCCTAAATCCCGTTTTAACCCCAGTCACCAAAACCTAACTCCTGTAAGAAT
The DNA here is from genome assembly GCA_965262465.1 of uncultured Pseudohongiella sp. GTDB lineage: Bacteria > Pseudomonadota > Gammaproteobacteria > Pseudomonadales > Pseudohongiellaceae > UBA9145. The sequence continues at coordinate 1,984,943 of OZ253535.1, forward strand.
TTACATGGATTGAACAATCCATTTCCCACCTCTTCTTCCAACACTAGTATTTACCCCAGTAGACCAGCAAACAGTAACCCAATAGTGTTACTCAGCCTCTGAGGAAGAAGTACTTAGGCTGTTCTTATGATTGCGGCGTGTGCAATCTCAATAACTAAAAAAAGGAGAGCAGCAATGGAATCTCACTCTTTAAATCACCCAAACATTGAAGAGACTCAGTCGTCTAGCTGGGCGTTTTTCGATCGTTGGATTTTTGTGTTCATGGCCGGACTATTGCTGGTCACAGTGCTCACAGGATTCATACCCTCCGGCCAACTTCAATTAGACCAGATAGCAGCAGGTCAACGCGGACCATTTCTTCCTGTAGTGCATGTACATGCATTCGTGATGGGATCATGGATTTTACTGCTGCTTGCTCAAACCAGCCTAGTCGCTAGTGACAATCTCGCACTTCACAGAAAGCTAGGGTTGGTTGGGATGGTGTTGATGCCTGCGATGGTTATAACAGGTTTTGTGCTGGTGCCATCAATCTATGAAGTAATTTGGAGTCTGGATCCTGCTGTAGTTCCACCAGAATTCATAGCAATTCAAAAGGAAACATTCTCAAATATCTCCCTCGCTCAAATACGCATTGGCATACTTTTTCCGCTTTTCGTTGGAATGGCGTTGGCAATGCGCAAGTCTGATCCAGAGAATCACAAGCGCTTAATGATTCTTGCTACAGTGATGCCTATTCCGGCAGCACTTGATCGTATTTTATGGCTACCTAATACCATGCCTAACAGTCCTCTGGCTCCGGATTTATATGTGTTGCTATTGATCTTACCGATGTTTGCCTATGACATTTTAAGGAATAAGAAAATTCAAAAAGCTTATAAGATTTGGTTTGCTGGTTGGTTTCCCACGGCCATCATTATAAATGTCATGTGGAGCTCACCCTGGTGGTTAGCAACAGCACCAGTGATAATGGGAGTTGAATAGTTAGTCTTCAAAGCGCTCTTCAATATCTAAATTGTAAGCGCACATACAGAGGTTTGACCAAATGACAGAGTATGAAGCATATAGTCTCATTGTTGAGCTTCAATCTCTTGCTCATGCATTAGGAGAAGGACTTTGGAATCGCGTTGAGTTGTTAGTAGGTTTTTCTTCTGGACTGATTGTAATGGCCTATGTTGCACCTGAAAGACTGAAAATAGGTGTTACTACTTTTGTGCTGTCAATGTATGCACTTTTTTGTGTGTTTTATCTTACAAACATATATCAAGACGCAGTAAGAGCTAGCGCAACTATCGAAGATGCGCGTCTTATTGCGGAAACTTACAACTTAAGCATAGAAACTCTCAATATAAGAGTTGAAGAAGGACAAGCTAGAGCCGAATTAACTGGTCCGTTTTTCATGCTTAGTCTCATGCTAGGAACGATAGTGTATGTAGCATTTACATGCTTCAAAAACTATAGAAAATGAGAGCGGATAAGTGTACATCACTCAGATCGTAACTGTGGGTTTTCCACTTAAACTTGTTCTGCAATTAATTGAGTAAATCTAATCGTTGATAATTGCATAAAAGTAAAAATAAGAGGAGAAAGAATGCTGTATTCAAGATTCACTAAAAGCATTGTCAGAATTATAGCTTTCAGCTCCCTTTTCGTTACTACTAGCCATGCCGCTGAAGACTACCAAGCCCCTCGCAATGAATTCGGCCAACCAGATATCAGCGGAACCTGGGCCCATGCATCTCTGACCTTTTTAGAGCGCCCTGATGGATTTGAAACTCTAGTAGTCACAGAAGAACAGGCAGAGCCTTTTGTTCGCGGTTTTCTTAGTAATGTAGAGGAACTGGGTGATCCGGATACTTTCATTGGAGGAGTAAACTCGTTAATGAGAGTAGATGGGGAGCTTCGTAGTTCGGTGATTGTTGATCCCCCTGATGGAAAGTTGCCATCGAATGAGGCAGCCGGAAAAGTTGCTGAAGAGTTTGCTGCACGCCGTGCGACTCTTGATGGACCTGAAGCTCTCGACCTGGACGAACGCTGCCTGGGTTCAATTGGCTACCCGCCTCTCATGACATTCATCGTGGAGATTCCGACAAAGATCGTGCAGACAGCTGATTACGTGATGATAAAGACTGAAGACCCCACTGTGGCGCGTATTATTCGACTCTCGGAACAACATAGTGCTGTGGGGCATCGGACTTACGCCGGTTCTTCAACCGGTCGTTGGGAAGGTGAAACGTTAGTTGTGACTAGCAGTCATTTCAGAGATGAAGAGTTAACACGTCTTGCCATTGCCTCTAATTTGGTGATTGGCCCTAACGCCACAATAACCGAACGCTTTACTCCCATCAGTGAGTCTCAAATGCACTACCACTATACTGTGCATGATGAAGATTATTATGATCGGCCTTGGAGTGGTGAGTTCACAATGACTGCGATAGAAGACGCCTTCTATGAATATTCCTGCCATGAAGGAAATTACAGCATGACGGGAATACTTGCAGGAGCGAAGCGAGAGCAAATACAGGAAGAAATGACAACAGCTCAAAGCAGCAGTCAGTAGTTAATATTGCTTAATTCAATCTACTCCTGTTCAATTAATCTATGAAATGGAAAGAATATCTAGAACTCGCAGGTTTTCTGCTTGTTATTCTCGGCTTATACCTCGTGCAACGAGAAATAGTGCTCAATAGAACAATCGCCAGAGCCGAACTTGTTCAAGAAACTGCCCACAATTTCTTCGAAATTGACCAGCTTCTAATGACCCCTCCTATGAATGAGACTTGGATCAAATCTGCCAACAGTCCTGAAACATTATCAACTGAAGAAAAACTGAGCTTGAATCTTTTCCTGGAGAACATTCTGGTGCAATACGATAGAGAATGTTTGTTTCACTTCTTCGATATTTTAGATGAGTGCGAATTCTACCCAAGAACTACCAGCCTAAAATATTTCGGAACCGCATACGGGCGGGAGTATTGGGAAACTGCGAGAAATAATAGGCCGAATCAAATTGTTGCGGGCGTGATCGATCGTGTTCTTGCTGCAGAACCTTCAACCGACATAAACGCAATTATGAATCTGAATATAGGTACTTCGATTCAGAATTAGACAGCGATACTGCTTACTTCACCTTGTGAATTCACCGACCAGCTCTGAATGCCTGGATTGTGGTAGAACGCATTGGTGCCGCGATCATCTACAACAGCCTGCCGAGTTAACTGCACATTTCCAGCACTATCAGTAGCTCGACTTTGCAAGATCCCTTCTCCTCCATTCCATTCCCATGGAATGCTGAATCGGGTAAGCGCCTTATCCCACTGTTCGCTTTCGATTAACGCATCAGCCCAGGTTTGCCCGCCATCGGCACTTACTTCAACGCGCCGAATGCTTCCATTACCCGACCATGCGATGCCAGTGATTTTGTAAACACCCGTTCCAGGCAATGTCATTTCACCTGACGGTGAAGTAATGAGTGATTTAGTTTCCATTGGGAAAGTAAATTGACGCGCTGTTCGATCTGGCAACGGATCCGTGTACTTACTAGTCTCGTCTCTAAACTGAGCAGGTCCGCTGGTAAGTTTAATTTGAGTAAGCCACTTAACACTGATATTGCCTTCCCAGCCAGGAACGAATAATCGCATGGGATAACCTTGCTCAGGGCGCACAGGCTCACCGTTTTGAAACAGTGCAACCATCACATCATCCAATGCCTTGGATAGTGGAATTGACCGACCCATACTGGCCGCATCGGCTCCTACTGCACTAATCCATTGCGCTTCCGACCTCACCCCCGCTTCGTCCAGCAGAGTTGAAAGAGGAATGCCTGTCCATTCTGAGCAAGAGACTAAGCCATGAATCGTTTGAACTGTGCCACCAGGCACACCACGGGTATTGCTATTGCCATTACCCGAACACTCAATGAAGTAGACACGACTGACCATGGGGTACTTCAATAAATTTTCGTAATCGAAAACCAGTGGCTGTCTGACTAATCCGTTTATCACTAATTTGTGACCAGCCGGATCAATGTCTGGCACGCCAGCATGGTGCCTCTCAAAATGCAGTCTGTTAGGAGTAATGATGCCTTGCAGATGTTGCAGAGGAGTTCTCGACGTACCGCCTCCGGGGTATAAAGGGTTAGGATTTCCAGCGAGGCGCTCCAGCCCGGCATAGCGGGATGGTTCACCGGATGCGCTAGGTCCAGGCCCCGGCACTTTGGACCAGCCAGGAATTTGTAGGCCTGTTTCTTGACCGAACACCGGGCTAGCAACTGCCATCCCCATGCCACTCAGCCCAGCGCCCAATAGATGGCGTCTGCTGATCAGACCGTTCGCGGCTACTTTTTCTAACTTATTGTCGCTCATTACAAATTCCCTCGGCCCAGCGATTCGAATAGCGCATTAGTGTCGCAAATAAATGAGTAGAAAAACATAGAGATCAGTAAGATACTGGTTGAAATAGTGATTCTAGAATTTCTATCTTTCACTATTACTCGCTCCTAGAGAACAAGCACAAGCAGGTGACGCTTATGGAATACATCGATGGCTTTGTAACCCCTGTACAAAACAGCAAAAAAGAAGAATATGTTGAATTCGCCAAACGTGCTGCGGAAGTGTTTAAAGATCACGGCGCGCTTCGTTGTGTCGAGTGCTGGGGCGATGACGTACCCCCAGGAGAACTTACTTCATTCCCCGCATCTATCAATCTAGGAGAAGATGAAACTGTGGTTTTTTCATGGATCTCCTGGCCTTCTAAAGAAGCGAGAGATATAGGCAATGAGAAAACAATGGCTGACCCAAGGCTTAATGACATGCAAAACCCACCATTCGATGGAAAACGCATGATCTATGGTGGTTTCCACATGGTTATGGATGAGTAATTCACAAATTCCACATGTCGCTCTCAGCAAAAGCAAAGAAGACTCTTTCAGCAATTGGAACATCACCCAAGTTTGGTGATATCAAAAAAATTGGTAAAGAGATCAAAGTGGATCATGAGCTCGCACAAGAGTTGTGGTCACAGGGTGAGTACTTCCCGCGCTTACTTGCAACACTAATTTTCGACAAAAAACAGTTAGCTGAAAAAGACATCAAAGGCTTGGCAAAAGATATAGCGAAGCACAAGAAAGACGAAAGAGATCAGCTAGGTGATTGGTTGCTCGCCAATCAACTGACGAAAGACAAAAAACTGATCACCTTGATGGAGTCTTGGCAGCAAGATTCTTCATCGGTATTGCAGCGATGGTATTGGTACTATCAAGCGCGACAACGCTGGACAGGTAGGATCCCGCCTGAAGGAAGCAGTTCCCTTTTGTTAGACAAACTGGAAGCTGACATGGCAATAGCAGATCCAGACGTGCAATGGGCAATGAATTTTTGTGCAGGCTGGATAGGGATATTTGAACCTGAGCTACGTTCCAGGTGTGTGAAGTTAGGTAAGAAGCTTGAGCTATATAAAGATGAGCCGGTGGCAAAAAATTGCACACCCAACTACCTGCCTGAATTTATCTCCATTGAAGTTGCCAAGCGGAACTTGTAATGCGATCCCTGCAATTAATCTCTTTCGCCCTCGCAGGATTTATGTTTCTTTCAGCTTGCAGTTCAACTCAATCTGCCCAAGAGACCCAATCTGCAAGCGCAGACGATTTCGATTCAGTCATTAACCGCTTTTACGACGCAGAACGAAATCGTGATTGGACAACCATGTGGAACTTCTTCGTGGAAAACATGCAGGAAGAATTACCACTCGATGAGTTTGTTGCCATGATGCAGAGTCAAAACGAATTAGAATCTTTACGCATCGTGAATATTGAACGACATGGACCGAATGAAGATATGCCAGACATCATTACCGACCAAGTCGAAGTGATTGTAGAGCGTGTCGAAATTGAAGAGCCTGATCTATATGGCATCAATGAAGGGACAGATCTGTGGTTTCAGGCTGGTGGAAGCTGGTACTGGGCGCTGCGTTACTAATATTTACAACTAATCAATGTTTGAATCCATAACAAAACTCGCCTCAGGTCGAAATGTATTACTTGCCCTCATCATCATGATGCTGGGAACTTCCTGGCTGTTTAATGCCGGCCCCTACTCCGAGCTTCCGAGTTTTGGTGCTGGAAACGCACCTGAGGAATCAATTGCGATTGCAGCCGACCTAGGGGATTACTTGGCAGACCTGGGTGAAGGACGCTCTACCTACCGCAGCCATTTGTTTTGGGATTTTCTCAATCCGGCATTAATGGTGCCGTTTTTTACTTTATTGATGGGCTGGCTATTGCAGAAGAACACGCTCGCTCATAGATGGCGATACATTCTTGCCATTCCCCTGTTAATTGCTGCTGCCGAAATTGTAGAAAACGGCTTATTGTTAGTCGCCGTTCAACGTTTTCCGGAGCCAGCGATAGCGTTACCGCTTCTCACGATGTCAACCGCATTGAAATTCGCGTCACTCATTGCATGTGTCTTGCTTGGCATTGGATTAGGACTACTAGCAATTGCGAGTCGTTTACGCGGAACTGGCAATAGTTAAATTCCTTGTTTCTCAATGAGCGGGGCTTTGTTCGCCCAACAATTCTGGCTCCGAAGCAGTTGCTAGATACAAGAGCGGACCGATTGACCCCAAAAACAGAGTGGCCACCACCCACGGCCAAGGGTTTCGCCCTTCCCGCTTTGCCTCAGGAATCATCCAGGTGAATACCAACACTAACGCGATGACTAAATCAGTAAACACCTGCCACCCAGCTGGACTGTGTCGATGGTAATCGAAAATTCCGATGTACCCGACTTCTAACAAGGCATACACGCTAAGAATGGAAAAAGGAATCAAGATGGCGATGGCTAATGCTTTCTTTTGCTTCATGATGCTGTCCTCTACAGTACAATAGCGCCATAGTTAACCACGAAGGTTATGCTTTCAATTACGCGTGAGGTAATGAAGCAGCCAAGATAAGGAATTCTCTATGACAGCAAACACTTCCCCTGATCTACAGCCCACCCTAGAGGGTCCACGGATCACTGTACGGCCAATCCAAGAATCTGACTGGGCCGGCTTGTTCGAGGCTGCGAGCGATCCATTGGTATGGGAGCAACATCCTGCCAAAGAGCGATATCAGGAAGACCAGTTTCGTGTTTACTTCAACGATGCAATCAACTGCGGCAGTGCCTTCACGTTTGTAGAGAAGGAATCAGGAAAACTGATTGGTTCCAGTCGCTATCATGGATTCGAACCAGAACTAAGCGAAATTGAAATCGGCTGGACATTCATCGCTCGAGACTATTGGGGTGGGAGCTACAATGGTGAGATCAAGAAATTGATGTTGGAACATGCCTTTACCTTTGTTAACACGGTTGTGTTCTGGGTTGGCGAAGACAATATGCGTTCACAAAAAGCGGTAGAAAAAATTGGCGGTGTAAAACGCGAAGGAAACTTTACTCGCAAGCATGGTGACACTGATTTTCCATACGTGGTTTTTGAATTGCGCAAGGACAATTTTGCGCTGTAAACATCTGGTATTAACAATCGCAATCTCGGACCACTTGTTTAGCTGCACAAACGCCTGAGTAAAGCCCCTGAACCCTTGATTGCATCCACTTCTCCGGGTGATACACTAGCCAGTCTGCACCATTCTCACTAAAACAGAATAACGAGGAGTGAGTATGAGAACGACCCAAGCACTCATCGCCCTGGCAATGGCCGGAACCCTTACCGGAGTCTTGTTTAGCGGCAGCCCTGTCAGCCGTGCCGAAGATGCCGGCAATCTTTACAACACCGCTGTTGATATTCGTTTAGGCGAACGCTACTTCGAACGCCAATGCTCTCGCTGTCATGGTTTTGATGCCACTGGTAACGACGAGGCTGGCGGCCCTAATCTCACCGGCCGCCTGCGCAATGCCAGCACTGATGTTGGCATCTTTAATGTCATTCGAAATGGCGTTCAGGGCACAGCAATGTTGCCAGTTGCACCTGATGTGCCAGACGCTACCGTTTGGCAACTTGTCGCTTACATCGACTCATTGCGCTACGACCCCAGCTCCGTCGTACTTGACGGAGACGCGAACCGAGGCGCGAATCTTTTTGCCGGCAAAGGCGATTGTGCAAGCTGTCACATGGTGAATGGTTCGGGCGGTCGCATGGGGCCCGATCTTTCCCGGATCGGAGAAGAGAATACGCCTGAAGATTTAATGCTCTCCATGACAAACCCTCATGAAGAAGTCGCACCCCGTTGGTGGACAGTGCGCGTTACCGATCGTGAAGGTGAAGTCCGCGAAGGTTTCCGTATGGGAGAAGACAGCTTCTCACTACGCATCATGGATAATGATGAAAATCTTTGGTCTTTCCAAAAAAGACAAATTGAATCATATGAACGCGTGGAAGAATCCACTATGCCAAGTTACGAAGGCGAATTAACAGACGGTGAACTCGATGATCTTGTTGCCTATCTGTTTTCTTTGCGCCGTGAGGTATTGCCACAATGAAAAAACTAATCGCATTACTCATCAGTCTTTCAGCATTCAGTGCAGCAGTTGCGCAAGAAGATGAATTCTCTACAGTCATCACACCAGCATTTTCCCCTATCACCTGGGAGCGACTGGTAGATGCGCGAAATGAACCGGAAAACTGGTTAATGTATTCCGGCACCTTAGATAGCCAACGCTATAGCCTGCTCGATCAAATAAACGTCGACAATGTTGATCAACTGCAAATGAAGTGGGCCTATCAGATTCCCGTGATCGATCGCGCTGAAACCGTTCCCCTGGTTGTGGATGGCATCATGTTCATCACCGAAGCGCCAAGCAATGTAGTTGCTGTAGATGCCCGTACGGGTCGGGAATACTGGCGTTACGATCATGAAATGCCAGATGACCTGCGCATATGTTGTGGCCGGAACAATCGTGGCGTAGCGATACTGGGTGAAACCTTGTTCATGTCCACTTTGGATGCTCACCTGGTAGCCATCGACGCGCGCACAGGTAACTTGCTGTGGGATGTAGAGGTTGCACCTTACGACTCGGGCTACAGCAAAACAGCAGCACCACTTATTGTTAAAGACAAGGTAGTGACCGGAATAGCCGGTGGTGAATTTGGCATTCGTGGATTCATCGATGCCTATGATCCGGTAACCGGTGAGCTTGAATGGCGCCAATATGTGATACCTGGCCCTGGTGAGTTTGGCAATGACACATGGTCGGACGACTCATGGCGAACTGGCGGTGCTGCCACCTGGATTACTGGATCTTATGATCCGGACCTCAATCAAATTTATTGGGGAACAGGCAATCCTGGCCCTGACTGGAATGGCGATGTTCGCTTAGGCGATAACTTGTATTCGGATTCTGTGGTCGCACTGAATGGAGATACCGGCGAATTGGAGTGGTACTTCCAGTTTACGCCTCACGACGTGCATGACTACGATTCGATTCAGATTCCTATCTTGGCTGACCTGCAAATTGATGGTGAAGAAGTGCCAGCGATGATGTGGGCGAATCGCAATGGATTTTTCTACACCTTGGACCGCCGCGACGGAAAGTTTCTGTTTGGTAAACCATTTGCCACAGTGACCTGGGCAGAAGGTTTAGACCCTGTTACTGGTGCACCGATTCGCGTACCGGGCATGGCTCCTACGTATGAAGGCATCATGGTGTCTCCGCCCATCGTTGGAGCAACCAACTGGTATTCACCTGGATACAGTCAGGACACAGGATTGTTTTACGTCACTTCATTTGACGGTGAGCAAGAATTCTTCAAACGCGATGAAGACTATGAAGAAGGTGAACGGTTTACTGGTGGTGGCGGTCGCTACACGCAACCAATGGACGCTTTCCATAGCTCAATTCGAGCCATCGATCCAACCACGGCAGAAATCGAATGGGAATTTCCAATCATGCCTCGCTCTTCTGCTGGGATAACTACTACGGCAGGCGGATTAGTGTTCACAGGTAGTGCTGATGGTTACTTCTTTGCATTAGATGCAGAAACTGGGGAAGAGTTGTTCAATATTTCTCTGGGTAGACGGGTGCATGCAGCGCCAATGACTTTTGCCATTGATGGTGAACAATATGTCACTATCGCATCAGGTAATGTGGTGTATACCTTTGGTCTAGACGACTAAATCTGCACTAACCTTTTTAGTCAAAGCACTCTAAGTACTGGACCGCTGTTGACGGCGGTCCAGCCACCATCCAATCAGCAACGACAGTCCTGCCGCCCCTACTCCGGTTACTATGGCTTCTGCCGCTATCGGCCCGAACATGCCTGGATGCACGAAGAAATCCACAGCAGCAGTAGCAATGCCCAACACCAACGCAATAATCCAGCGCTTCTTTATACGAGTAACGGTTAATGCAATAGCCGTTAAGGCACCAGCAGCAATTCCTGTTTGAGACGCAATCAGCCAGTGACTTAAACCCAGTACCAGCAAATTACCCTGCACCATTGTTATTACGCAGGCGATAGTTGCTTCGGAAGCATTCTCTACGAACGGCAGCACCCGCTCTTTAGCCGACCCTGGTTTGGTGTCCATTGAATTGTCGTTTTGCATCACACTCATCGTATGTGGAAGATTGTCGATTAAGGCTCGAGAGTAACTCGATCGATGCAAAAGACCCGGCAAGTACCCAGAAGATTTCAGCTAATGGGACGAGATTGGCCAGATTGTGATGGGGTTCATCTATTCATTGGTAGTCAGATACGGACTCACCAATTCCTCGCTCACCGTCCATAGACGCTGCGCAGCCTCATCGGTAGCAAACTTGGCAATGGAAGGTTTGCGCCGATCAAAGAAATACTCGCCATTAGCGCTGATAACCGCATCATCGGAGGAACTCGCCAGCCAGATAAATGTGTCCGATCCTTTTTCAATGGACCACATGAAGGGATACATGACGATGCCAATCAAAGTAGCCAGAAAACCTCCTTTGCCCCAGATGCCAGTCCGCACCGCCCCAGGATGAAAAGAACTCGATATCAAGCCTTGATCACCATAGCGTCGGTGCAGTTCTCTGGCAGTTAAAAGGTTCATCAACTTTGAGCGGCCATAGGCCTTCAATGTTCCATAGTCCTTATCCATATTGAGATCATCAAAATCGAGGGGGCTATTTTTATGTCCCAATGAACTGGTGAATACCACTCTTGCTTCCGCAGACTCGGCTTTCTTTAGCAGTGACGGGAGTAGCATTTTAGTGAGTAGAAAACCGCTCAAATGATTTGTCACGAACGTTAGTTCAAAGCCTTCGTCCGTAAGTTGCCGACCCGCGTTTGCACCACCGGCGTTATTGCACAACACATCGACACTTTCATAGTTGAGCAGTAGTCGATCCCCCAATTCCTTAATGCTGGCCAGGGAGCTGAAATCAGCAATCTCTAGCACCAATTTACTGTTACCACTTTCAGCCTCGATCTTTTTAAGCGCAGCAAGACCTTTCGTCTCATTTCGACACACCATGACGACTTCAGCGCCCCGGCCTGCAAAATTCTTGGCAGCTTCGAATCCAATTCCGCTGTTAGCGCCGGTAACGATAAAGACCTTATCTTGTAAATCCTGCATTACACCCTCTTCCTAAAATTGTGCTTGGTTGATTGATACAAATAACTACTAGATTGAATGTCACTGAGCTATATTGCGCCCTAACCTGGACTTGTGAGCGAACAACAAAGTCTGACATATCAAAAAGAAAGTTCGAAGGAATTCATTGTGGTAATTGTACTCGGTAGTGTGGAAATCGAAGAAGGCGCTTTAGAAGATGCGCTAATCATTAGCCAAGCCCATGTAGACCGGTCACGAGCGGAACCTGGCTGCATTAGTCATGGCGTATACATCGATGGCGAAAATCCTAATCGACTGGTGTTTGTCGAGCAATGGGAAGACATGGATGCACTACAACAACATTTTCGAGTGCCCGAGGCGGGAATGTTTGTGAGAGATCTAGGCAAGTACGCCACCTCCGACCCAAAGCTTAAGATTTACACTGCTGACGAAGTCACTCGCCACTAGAGAGAATTACTGGGTAATCTTCATGACCGAAAAGATCAGCTTGTTTCCAATCGAAGCTCTGGAAAACATAGAGAACGATATCAAAGAAAGAATTGAAGCCGTGCAGGAAAAAGCTGGTTTCGTTCCAAATATTTTCTTGGCCCTTGCAGGCAGACCTGAAGAGTTTCGCGCTTTCTTTGCCTATCACGATGCATTGATGGAAAAGCCCAGCAATCTCACTGCTGGTGAAAAAGAAATGATCGTAGTGGCAACCTCTGGTCTTAATCAATGCTTGTATTGCGTGGTGGCCCACGGCGCCATTTTGCGGATTCGGGAAAAGAACCCCTTGATTGCCGATCAGCTGGCAACCAACTATCGAAAAGCAGACATCACTGCCAAACAGCGGGCAATGCTGGATTTTGCCGTCAAGGTGTCTCAAAAAGCCGAAGAAGTGAGCGAGAAAGACCATCAGCCCTTGCTGGAGGCTGGGTTCACTTTAGAAGACATTTGGGAAATTGGGGCTATTGCCGCCTTCTTTGCCATGTCGAATCGAATCGCCAATATGTCCTCCTTACAGCCCAACCCCGAATTTCATACCATGGGCAGATAAGAAAGCGCTCAGTTTTCAGTAACTAACAGTTCAAGCGCCAGTATTTATGGGGGATTTGGCGGATTTTCCGGGCAAAAACGGGAAATTTTCTCAGCTTAATCCCACAAATCGCTTCCCCTCGAAACCCCCAGTAGATAGTCTATTCCTGCTACAGTTGAGACAGCTGTGAGAGCCTGTGTAGCAGTAAAATAAAACCAATAACAATTTAGAGTAAATGGCGATTAAGCACCCCGAATTCCCTGCCAGTGCCTACAAGGGAAATGCCACGCTCATACAGCCCTGCCTAGGTGCAAGACTGTATGAAGACGATTTTGGCAGCATCTTGTTTGGCGCTCCGCCCGAAGTCCTTAAGGGCCTGTTGTTGCATGGCGTTAGCCGTTTCGACACGGTTGTGCTGCCCGATATCCGCGAAAAAGGCGGATCCCTGACCAATGCCCTGGAATTCCCACTCTACTTCTTCCTGTTTGTATCGAAAGGTCTCGAAGAGGGACGCAAACTAAATCTGGTTGGCCACAAAGATGCCATCAGCCAGACACTACGCTTACTTCGCATCACCCTACTAGGCCCAACCCGAGCTGAGCTCGAGGATTGGCGAACGGAAAAAGATCTAATCAATGAATGGATCGCAGCCAGCGAAGAACTAGCACTGAAAGACAAGTACGGAGAAATCATTCCGGTTGAAGATTTTTTTCATCTCCACCCTTTTGAAGATGACACTGTTGCACTCGGCAAACAGAACATCACACGCATCGGTACTGATCACTATGAGATTGAAGTAAATGGTGCCGTTACCCAAATCGACTTGAATGATGACGCAACGTTAGCGCCACCTTATCAAGTACAACCTGATTATGTTCCTGGCGGATTAACCAAGATGGGCATTGAAGTTCTCGGCGGTGCCTCAGGTTTTACCCCTTCTGAACCTTGCACAGGATTAGCCCTCTGTTACAACGGTGAATACATTCTTATCGATTGTATTCCTTTCCTTGACGAGCACTTGTTCGCTCGTGGAATTTCGAAGAACCAGGTTGCGGCACTTTTTCTGACCCACTTGCATGACGACCATTCGTCATTGTTCCCATTGATGTTAATGCCACAGCGAGTCGACCTGATTACGACCCGCGAAATATTCAACATGGCAATGGACAAGTTAGCTTGCGGTATTGGGTGGCGACCAGAGGTTGTGCGCGAGCACTTCCGCTTGATTGAAGTACGCCCCGGTGAGCGCCTGAACTATTTCGGTCTTACAATCGAAGCGCACGTCACCGTACACAGCATTCCCACTATTGGTGCAACATTTTCGACCGTGCATCGCGGAATCGAACGAGATGTTTGTGTGGTTGGTGACAACCATACGATGTCCGCTATCGAAGATATGGCTCAACGCGGGTTGGTACGGGAAAGCACTGCGCAAAACCTGGAGCGCATATACAACCAACGATTTTCGCTACTGGTTGCCGATGGTGGTGCAGGTGCCATACATGGTGATCCAGCTGATGCACTGCAGTCTGCTGCAGACCGTGTCGTGTTCGTGCACGTAGAGCAACTGACAAACGAATTCAATACCACCTTCTCATTAGCCAACTCCGGTAAGCGCTATACGATTTTGGAAGGTGATCCTGCAATTTATACTTCCCAGATCAATCACTACCTTACTGTTTGGTTAGGTCGACCATTCCCCAATCGATGGATGCGAAGCTTGCTGGCGGAAGAAGAGATTCGCCGTTACAACTCGGGTGATGTGATATTGGTGCAGGATGCTTCGACTAGAGGCTATGTCTATCTGATCCTAACGGGTTACTGCGATGTGGTTCGACACGATGGCAAAGAATTGCACCATGAAGCAAGCTTACAAGCCGGAGACATATTAGGTGAAATGGCGGTGATTACCGGAACCGGTATTCGCAACGCCAGCGTGATTGCCAAGACGCCTGTCACTCTATGCGTGTTCTCCGAAGAAACGTTTAAATCGTTTATCGTGGCCGAAGGTTTCCAGGAGAAACTGCTCACTCAATGGGCTATGCGTCCCGCTATCGCTAAGCAGTCTCAATTTCTCGAACTAACTTCCACTGTCCTGGAAAAACTGAGTCGAGTCGGCGAAGTGAAAGACCTGGGACCTGGAGACAGTTTGGAACTGACGGAAGATTTTTGGTGTCTACTCGCAGAAGGTGACGCCAAGCTCAATGGCGAAACCATGTTCCTTGACGAAGACTATGGCGCACGCCCTTTTGCTCCAAGTATTACTGGTCCAGTTACGTCCAAGGAAGGCTGCAAGCTATTGCTGTTTAGTGCCAAGCGCCTGGAAAAACTTCGCCTTGAAACACCTCAGTTAAATTATCGTCTGCGCAATTTACGAGAAGCGAGTCCAAACCAATTGGTAGATTGGCGACTTGGTGTTGTCGACATCCTCGATTAGTTAACACTCCTGAGTGCTTGCAGACGTAAGTACTATTTTCATTCTCGAGTGACATTCAACTCATGACTAATTCAGTACCTGACATGCAGATACTGGCGCTCAACAATGCCGAGCAGTCGGAAAATCGAATTCATAGTGATGAAATAGCGCAGCGCTATGGATTTGGCGGCGCCTTGGTCAGTGGAGTTAATGTTTTCGGATATCTCACTCAACCATTGGTGCGGAAATATGGCGCCGCGTTTTTGCAACAAGGAATGCTCGATGTTCTTTTTCTAAAACCAGCCTACCAGGATGATTTGTTAACGATCAGATCTGAATCCTTAGGGCAGGAATCTACCCAACGTAGCCATCTCACGTCTATTTATAACGAACAAGAAACCTTGCTGGCGAAATTGGAGTCCTGGCTACCAGATCACCTTCCGCCTGTTAATGACCTGGCGAATATGCGTGAAGGAAAACCAACAGAAGATAGGCCTGAAATTAGTTGGGATGTGATTACCTTAGACCGACCCGAACCCTATTTCCTCTGGCAACCTTCCCAACAAGAGAACGATGAGCATGTCACAGTGCAGAGAGACCAATCGGAGTTGTATCAAGGTGACGATGCTTACATACATCCATTTTTTATTTTGGATGCATGCAATAAAGCATTGATGCGGATGTTCTATTTGCCAGCCTGGATTCACACTGGCAGTAAAATGATTTTGCGTAAGGCGTTAAGAGTTGGTCAGTCGATCGAGGTACGCACCATGCCCATCGAAAAATGGGAGCGTAAGGGTCATCAGTTCATCAAATTGTATATTGCGATGTGGGAAGGTGACTCCGTCGCGCTGGAAGTCGAACACACCGCTATCTTCAAACTAGCGGATAGCTAACTGACCGCTCGTTTCACCAACATTTTTTGTTCACCCTCTAACACTAAATCTCCGTGCTGATTGTGCACAGTACTGCGTAGTGTGATCACACCGGTTGTGTTTCCCGGCTTCATTCCGATTATCTCGAGCGCTGGATAAACCGTGTCTCCACAATACACTGGCTTAAGGAATTTGCTGCTCTGTTCCAGCAAAGCGATCAAGGCATCTTCCAAAACATGAGGAAGCATTCCCGCACCTGGCGTCGTCTGTATTGCCACTTGAAAACCGTGAGCAAGCAATGCCGGATGACCTCGCCTCTTACAATATTCGATATCGTAATGAATTGGATGGTTATCCCCAGAGGCCATTTGATAGGCCGCAAAATTTCCATCCCCAAGAGTACGCGAAGGAATAGGAAAGCGCTGACCGATTTTCAAATCATCGAAGTATGTAGATTCATGTAGAACGTGCTTCTCCGGATCGAATTTATCTGTATTTTCTCCGGATACATCCTCGGCCATGGTGCTTTCCTCTTGCAATTGGGCAGTAACAAACCACTCGTTACTTTTCTGATAATGGGGATAAGTGATACTCTCAGATCACCTAATTTATATGAAAGTAAGCAGCATGAATACAATTAGCCGGGCAACAGTTTTTCGAATTCTCGCATTGATTGCGATCGCTCTTTTAGTTGCGGTTGTTAGCCAACCATATCGTGCCGATGAGTTGGCCGATCGAATATTGCCACTGCGTGAACAAGCTCGAATCAAAGATGAGGTGCTAGAAGATCGGCTCGATAATGTCGTACCACTGGTGATGCGTCGTGCTGGAGTTGATGCGTGGGTGTTAATCGCCCGTGAGTACAACGAAGATCCCGTGTTAAAAACCATGCTACCTGCCACATGGTTAAACGCCAGACGCCGAACCGTATTATTGTTTATCGATCACGGCCCTGAGCGCGGCGTCGAAAGAATGGCAGTTGCTCGTTATGCCGTCGGCGATTTATTCCCTGGCGCTTGGAATCCAGAGCAACAACCAGATCAATACGCGCGCATTGCGCAAATTCTTTCAGAGTTCAATCCACAAACAATCGCATTGAATTTTTCCGATACCTACGGACTAGCAGATGGTCTTACATATTCAGAACAAAGAGATTTCCTTGCGGCGTTACCTACCCGTTTGCAGGAACGTGTTGTCTCGTCACAGGATGTTGCAGTGGGTTGGTTGGAGACGCGCACGGAGTTAGAGCTGGAACTGTATCGAGACGTAATGCAAATTGCCCATGACATCATTAAGGAAGGATTTTCTGCCGAGGTAGTAGAGCCTGGTGTAACAACTACCGAAGATCTTGAATGGTGGTTTCGTCAGCGCGTAAATGATTTGGGTTTGTCTACGTGGTTTCATACCAGTATTGAAACTGAAAGATCCGATCGCTCAGTTCAAGAAATTAGTGACGGCAATCTTGATCCTGACGTGTTGTACAAAGGAGATCATATCCACATTGATTTCGGTATCAGCTATCTCAATTTGCAAACAGACACTCAACAGAATGCCTATATCTTAAGAGACGATGAAGATGATGTACCTGAGGATCTCAAGTTCGCTTTACAAAAAGGCAATGAGTTACAGGACATTCTCACTGACAACTTCGCAGTCGGCAGAACAGGCAATGAAATTCTTCGCCGCAGCCGAGAGCAGGCAATAGAACGGGACATTGGCCCAATCATTTATACCCATCCCATAGGCCTGCATGGTCATGCTGCTGGCACGACGATCGGCATGTGGGATAAACAGGAAGGAGTACCCGGGACTGGCGACTATCCTATGCAACCCAATACTGCATACTCCATTGAGCTAACGGCGTTAGTAGATATTCCTGCTTGGAGTTCTGAGCCGATGGCCATGAAACTGGAAGAAGATGGGTTTTATGACGGTGTGAATTTCGAGTATATTGCACCTAGACAGGAGCAATATCACGTCATTCGCCCCTAACATCCAGGTCCTGGTAGTGCAAAATAAGCAAAACTAGACTTAGATCACAGATAAAGATTACAAGACCAGAACAATACAACGCGTATCTGAAAACTGAGCAAAAAGAACTAGAAACTCAGTTCTTAAAAAGGACAATACGATGCCTCTCGACATTACATTTACCCTAAGTGACAGAGACCTTGAGCGCTTTAAAACTATTGTTGGCAAGGCTCAGACCTCCGAAAGTCAAAGTGAGGCAGAGATTGAAAAGGCAGCATATAAGATCGTAGATGTGGCAATGAATTCTGACTTGCCTGATTTTATTGCCGACCGCCTTCTGCAACTTAGAGTATTGTTAGAGATGATGAAGGACGAAGATTGGGGCATGGAAGACAACGACCGGTCTCGCATCATTAGCGCTCTCGCCTACTTCGCGGATCCAATCGATTTAATTCCAGACCACATTCCAGGCATTGGCTTTCTAGACGATGCCATGTTTGTAGAAATTGTTATCAAGGAATTAAGCGCAGAAATAGAAGCCTATAATGAGTTTGTCGATTTTCGAAATGCTGAAGAAGCTCGTCTGTCTGGAGAAGGTAAAGATCCAGAGTCAGATCGCGCGACTTGGCTTTATCCGAAGCGCGATGAATTACATGCTCGTATTCGAGATACTCGTTCTGCTGACGGCGACGACTTCCTTTTCCACATTCTCTAAACCCGCAAGCTTTTAATCTCTCGAATCATTCTTGAGTAGGATCAAGCGATGAGTATTCGCCCGTATCGAAAAGAAACTGACTTCGACGCTGTGCGCCGACTATGGGAAGAAATTGCCTGGCTGGATCGAGATGAAGACGATCACGTTGAAGGTTTAAAACATTTCCTTGGCAGTTCCGAAAATCTGGTCGCCGAAATCAACGGCGAAGCAGAGTGTTTGGTTGCCCGCTGTGCGGGCACCATTCGACACCTGGATTCAGACCTATCTATGTGCGTCATCGCTGCCGTGACGACGAGCTTGATTGCTCGCAAGCAAGGTTTCGCCAGCCGATTGACCGCTAAAGCCATTGCCGAGGGCGCAGAAGCCGGGATGGCAACTGCTGCATTAGGCATGTTCGATCAGGGTTATTACACACGACTCGGATTTGGTAATGGATCTTACGAACATATTGTGAGATTTAATCCGGCAAATCTAACCATCGATGTCGATTGCGACGTTCCGGTCAGGCTAACGAAAGATGATGCCGCTGATATGCATCAGGCATTGATGGACCGCTGGCGCAGTCATGGCAGTGTACAAGTTCTCCCAGTTGGCCATTTTCTAGCTGAACTGGAATGGACCGAAAATCCTATTGGGCTTGGATTCCGTAACAGCGCAGGAAAGTTAACTCACTTTATTTGGGGTACCAATAAAGATGAGAACGGGCCATTTGAAATTAGAGCCATGGCCTATGAAAACAGAGAACAATTGTTAGAGTTAATGGCGCTTATCAAGAGTCTCGGCAATCAACTCTATCTGGTGCGCTTAACAGAAACACAACAACTGCAGATGCAAGATTTACTGGAAGAACCTTTTCGATCGCAAAACAAAACTGAAGGGGGAAATTATCCAGAGTCAATAATCACTGAAGCGTTTTGGCAGCTCAGAATCAATGACCTGCATACTTGCCTCGCTGCGACTCATTTAGCTCATCGCCCCACGTTATCTTTTAATTTGTCGATTGAAGATCCGATAACCCGTTACCTTGATGAAAACCAAAGCTGGCGTGGAATCGGCGGGGAATACACAGTTCACTTAGGCGAAGAATGTGTTGCAACTGAAGGGTTCAGTGATGGACTTTCAACTCTAAAAGCGTCTACTCAAGGATTGAGTCGGCTCTGGATAGGAGCTGCCAGCGCTAATCGATTGGCCACAACCGGTGAAATCATCGGGGAACAATCCCTGTTAGACCAGCTGGAAGAGACAATCAGCCTCCCTACTCCCCGACCAGGCTGGGAATTCTAGAATAGTCAATTTTGCAAAATCTGCAGCAGTAACTCTGCGCGATTAATCTCTTGTCCCGCAAAATAAACCTGGTGAATATCGCGAGTGTTGCGAATGTTACTCAAAGGATTGGAATTAAGTATTAGTAGATCTGCCCGGTTACCGGCCTTTATTTCTCCTGAATCTGACAATCCAAGATGCTTAGCCGCGTTGCCCGTGGCGGCAACGAGTGCATCCATCTCGCTCACTCCAAGGCGCACGAATATTTCCAATTCTCTATGTCCGGTGTAGCCGAATGGATGATCCGGTACTGCTCCTGCATCAGTTCCTAATACCAATTCGACGCCTGCATTCTTAAGCCGGGTGAATCCTGCAGCCAATTCGTCTTCGTATTGTCTATCTTGTTGGGGGCTCACCTGGCGCGGGCCAGACGCGTCACTTAATCGACTTTGATCAGCCGCACTAAGCAGAGGTGATAAGAATGGATCCCTGCCAATGGTTTCTCGTCGTAATTCTCCCAGCCCTAGATTGGGCACAACAAACACATCATTGGCTGCTGCCTGGGAAGCGATCTGATTGGAAAATTCTGCGCCTATACGACCGTGCAGAAAGCCATGAGCACCTGAACTAATTATATCTGGCATGTCTTCTGCGAATTGTTGATGAATAAACACCTTCATTCCCAATGCCCTGGCTTCCATTGCGACTGTGCGATAGAGCTCGGGGCTTAATTTCGTTTGACTGCCATTGCGATCGTCAACCCAAAGCTTTATGAATTGAATCCCTTTTGCTTTCACTTCTCTAACTTGTTGGCGAGCCTGCTCAGGCGATTCCAATCCACGCAAGATTGTCATTCCAAGCTCTTGTTCCAGCCGACTAGTATGTCCCAGAAACTGATTGTTAGGACCTTGCCCCGGAGGGGCCATTCCAGCCGCGAATAAAAATTGCGCCATTGGCAGATTTTGTTCGCGCTGATCGGCTTCTAAGGCTAGCGCGAGATCATCGGGATCACTTCCAGCTGAAAACACTGCAGCAAATCCGTAATATAAATACTGCTGCAAATTTCGGATTAGATTTTCTCTGCTGTAGTGTTCAGCGCCCCAACCTTCAACGCTCTGGTAACCTAAGTGAGAATGACCATCGATTAGCGCGGGCATTAAGGTTTTGCCAGTAAGGTCCACCGCGCGGGATTGCCTGTCTGCCTTGGAGATTTCTTCACCAACTGCCGCGATGCGACCATCTCTGAGAAGCACATCTGCCTGCAAAAGCTCGTCGCCGTTACCAACGATTACATGGGCATTGGTCAACAACAGGTCTTCGACTGTCTGTGCTCCAAGGTATCCCGCACAGATTACAGCAAAGCTACCCAACACCATTTGGAGAAATAATCGAATAGTTATCATAGTGTGGCCGCGATAGTTGTCATGAGTTATGGGCCTCAGTTTACCAGAGCATACGATAATCAGCTGGCTCCAGAGGCTGAATTTGACCCTCCTGACTCTCTTTTTTGCGCCCTTGCTGGTACTCTACGTGGACCTGTTTGAGACCAGATTCTATGCAGTTAGACAAACCACTTTCAGATAGTGATGCGTTGGCATTGGCGGATAATACCGATACGCCAACTCTGACTGCTGCTGCGCGCCAAATAAGAGATCAGCACCATGGTGCACTGGTGACTTACTCGCGCAAGGTTTTCATTCCACTGACCAAGTTATGCCGCGATGTGTGCCATTACTGCACATTTGCACAAACGCCGCGTCACATTGAGTCTGCCTACATGCCGGTGGAAGAGGTTTTAGAACTTTGTCATTCCGGCGCGGCCGCCGGATGCCAGGAAGCACTGTTTACTTTGGGTGAGAAACCCGAATTACGATACCGCGCTGCGCGCGAAGCGTTAGCTGAGCTCGGCTATGAGTCCACTCTGCATTATGTGGCTGCAGTGGCAGAACGTGTCCTCAATGAAACTGGAATGTTGCCTCATATCAATGCTGGCAACATGACCATAGAAGAGATCAAGTTCCTACGAGAAGTCAGTGCCTCCATGGGAATCATGCTCGAATCAGCCTCACCTCGTCTTTGCGAAAAAGGAATGCCCCACTACGGCTCACCGGACAAAGATCCTACCGTTCGTCTCGAAACGCTAGCGTTAGCTGGCCAAGCCAAAGTGCCATTCACCACGGGCATTTTGATCGGCATTGGAGAAACACGCCGAGAACGCATCGAATCTTTGTTGGCGATTCGAAATATTCACGAGCAGTATGGACACATTCAAGAAGTCATCGTGCAAAACTTTCGTGCAAAGCCAAACACTAAAATGGCACAAGCACCGGAACCCAATTTAGAAGACTTGTTATGGACATTGGCAGTAACGAGACTGATTTTTGGTGCAGAAATGAACATTCAAGCACCTCCAAATCTAAGCCCGGGTGTATTGCCTCAGTTAGTCGATGCAGGAATTAATGATTGGGGCGGAGTCTCTCCACTCACTCCTGATCACGTCAATCCCGAAGCCCCTTGGCCCCATCTCGAAAATCTGGCTAATGAAACTGCGGCAGCCGGAAAGTTTCTGGAGCAACGTCTCACTATTTATCCTGAGTACGTGCGTGATGCCAACCAGTGGTTAGATCCTAAACTGGAGACTGCTGTATTACGTCACTCCGATAGCGATGGCATGGCAAAAAGGGACACCTGGGCACCTGGAGTACAAGCTGCTATCCCAGCTCTCGAAGCTAAATTGATCTCCGAACAATCATTGCCCGCCTCGGACAACATCAAGGCAATCGTCAAGAAATGTGTCGAACAAGAACAATTGTCAATTAAAGAAGTTGCTGCATTGTTTTCAGCTCGAGGCGGAGACTTCAGTTATGTTGTTAAACAGGCTGATGAACTAAGACAAGCTGTGAATGGCGATACCGTAAGCTACGTTGTGAATCGCAACATTAACTACACCAATGTGTGTTACTTCAAATGTCAGTTTTGCGCATTCTCTAAAGGCAAATTGAGTGAGAATTTACGTGGCCGACCCTATGACATATCGGCCGAAGAAATCGCAAGACGCTGCGAAGAAGCATGGGATCGCGGAGCCACAGAAGTATGCATGCAAGGTGGTATTCACCCTGACTACACCGGCCAAACCTATCTGGATATCGTAAGAACTGTAAAACAGGCTTCCGCTGATATTCATGTCCATGCCTTTAGTCCATTGGAAGTCTGGCAGGGAGCTGAAACTTTGGGGCTCTCGTTAGAAGAATTTTTATCGCAATTAAAGGAAGCAGGATTGGGGACATTGCCTGGTACAGCGGCTGAAATCCTGCATGACGAGGTAAGGCAAAAAATTTGCCCCGATAAACTGAATACCAAACAGTGGTTGCAAGTAATGGCCGCGGCTCATGCCACTGGTTTCAATACCACTGCCACCATTATGTTCGGTCACGTTGACCGACCAGAACACTGGGCGGCACATTTATTAGAGATCAGAGCTTTGCAACAGCAAACCGGTGGCTTCACCGAATTTGTTCCCCTGCCCTATGTCGCAATGGAAGCGCCAATGTATCTCAAAGGAAACAGTCGCCGAGGACCAAGCTTTAGAGAAGCTATTTTGATGCATGCTGTTCCTCGCTTGGTATTCCATGGAGCAATCCGCAATATTCAAACTTCTTGGGTGAAAATGGGTACTGCCGGGGCGCAACTGGCTCTTAATTCTGGCGCTAACGATCTTGGTGGCAGCCTAATGAATGAAAGCATTACCCGCGCAGCAGGTGCAGAACACGGACAAGAATGGCCTCCCTCCCAGATCGAACAAGAGATTCTGAAATGGGGACGCCAGCCGAAAATGCGCAACACGCTCTATAAGGATGCACCAGAGGAACAGCGCGATAGAGCCATGGCTGCAGCTGAGTTGATCCCCATAGAAAATCTTGATGCCGGAAAGCACCAGCGCACGAAACGTCTCGCGGACTTGGCCAGCGCCAGCTAAATTGCCGTCTTTCTTTTAATCCAGCGCTAACTGCCACAAATCCAAGATGATGGGGTGGACGTTCATATTGGGGTACAATCTCGCGCCACTAATTCAGGCAAGCTTCAACTTTTGCCTATTCCACGATAAATCGCAGGACAATCGACCGCTTTATGAAATTATGCATTACCGGAGCCAATAGCAGCGTTGGCCAGAATCTACTATCTCATCTCAGCCAACATAGCGACGTTTCCATCCAGGCATGTGTCAGATCAGAACGGGCTTTTGCGGACCTGCCCTCTGCAGCAAATATTACTCCAGCCACAATTTCATACGATGATGCCGCAAGCCTGCAGTCAGCGATGGAAGGTGTGGATTGTGTGATTCATCTGGCGGGCATACTAATTGAAAACAAGCATTCCAATTATGCCAGCGCAAATGTTGCAGCAACTGCTGCGGTAGTTGAAGCAGCTAAAGCGCAATCCGCCAAACACATCATATTTATCAGTGTAGTTGGTGCTAGCCCTGAATCCAGAAACGCCTATTTTCGCTCCAAAGGCTCGGCTGAAGAAATCGTCAAAGCCTCGGGTATTCCAAGTACGGTGTTGCGCACACCGATTCTGATGGGAGCAGGCACCGCTGGAGGAAACTCGCTGCTCAATGCAGCCAACAATCCTCAAACTAAAGTGTTGGGCGGCGGAACCTACACCATGAGACCGCTGGATACAGATGATCTGAGTGCGGCGTTGGTAAAATTGAGTTTGGCTGAAGCGAATACGACCCGTACGCTGGAACTGGTTGGACCGGAACCCATTCAATACTGTGATCTAATCAAGAAAACAGCCAAGTTAATGGACAAAGATGTTGAAGTGGGTAGTGTTCCAGTTTGGATTGCCAAGCTGGGTTCAGCTGTGACAAGTACGTTGAAAGGTGGCGGTATTACACCGACCGTAATTGATGTAATCACTATCGATGAAAAAGTCGACCAGAATGCCGATAAGGAAATTGGTATTGAACTGACATCCCTAGAACAAACACTAACGAAAATCATAAACGGCGAATAACAACATGACGGAATCAACTGATACAGAAAGCACAGAAGTTGAAGAACAATCCGAAGTTCAGGCAGAAGAAAACAACGCGCCCAAGAAACAGGGCCTTTTAGGTCGAGTCGTTTTTCTTGGCATCACTGCTGCTTGTTTTGTTTATCTGTATTTTCGACTGAACGGCGCAGCAGCGCGCGAGAATTTGGGGCTCGTTGAGTATATGACTCAAGTGTTTGCCACCGTGCAATGGATCCCCTGGCTCGCTTTGATGATGGGTTATTCGCTCTTCTATTTTCTTATCGATACCCTAGTCGTTACTCGAGCATTGAATTGGTTGCTGGCAGATATTAAGTACAAAGACATCCTGCCTATTCGAGCTTGTGCATACATTATCTCAATTTTTAATGAACAGATTGGTAAAGGCGCTATGGCCTATTACCTGAACAAGCGTGATCAGATTCCCGGATGGGAAGTCGGTTCTGTGATGCTGTTCATCATGTTCTGCGAGATATTCTATCTTCTGGTGTGGGCATCTATTGGATTTGTTTTTGGTGGTACAGGTTTACCCGAAGTATTTCAGATTATGCCTGTTATCAGCGTAGGCGCTGCTGCTTTCCTGATAGTCTGGTTGCTCTACTTTAATGGCACTATCTTACCTAACAACAAATTTAGAGAACGACGAATCTTGCATGCGTTTCGACGCGCAAACCCAATGCATTATTTGAAATTCTTCTTGCTTCGCTCTCCTGCTCTTCTCGCCGCCGTGGTTGTATACACCACCGCACTGAACTTATTCGGAGTTGAAGCATCTTTCCTCACTCTGCTTCCGTATTTGCCAGTTATCTTTTTTGCTGCTGCTGTACCAACTCCAATGCGTGCTGCGGCAATTACTTTTTGGGTGATATTGTTTCCTGAAAATGAAGGTCAAATGGCTGCATTCGGGTTCGTGCAACACAACTTCTTTATTTTGTTTAACGCCATTATCGGTTTAGTTTTTTGGCGCAGAGCCCAACGCGACCTTTTCGGTTAAATGGCGAACTTACTTACTGCCATTCGGCTACTGCTAGCATTGCCGCTGGCGTGGTCGATGGCAGAGCCAACATTTCTTCCAGGATTAGTCATCCTGGCAATATTGATTATTGCGGTAGTCACTGACTATTTCGATGGCATAGTAGCTAGAGCACGGGGCACCGCCTCACCCAGAGGCATGCTATTCGACCATGGCACGGATTTTCTGTTTGTTACTTCCAGCCTGGCCGGCGCCGCTTCAGTTGGCTCTGTGCACTGGTTGTTGCCAGCTTTGATTGTGATTGCCTTTGGGCAATATGTACTCGATTCCTATCTGTTGTTTCGTCAGAAAGAATTGCGAATGAATTTTCTCGGCCGGTGGAACGGGATTTTCTATTTTGTCCCCTTGTTTGGCGTTGCACTCTCTCGCAGTATTCCTCTCGACGCTATTAGCAATCTATTAGCTCAAACTACTTACTTCTTATCCCTTCTCCTCATTATCTCTACTTGTGCGTCAATTTTTGATCGAGGCCTGGCTCCGTTTCGCAACACGCAATAACACAGCACCACCATTCAGCTACCATCTAAATTCGAAGCAATCTACACTTGAGCCATGCGCGTAATCTTTATTTTTGGACCAGCTGCGTCCGGTAAACACACCATCGGCTCCTTGCTTAGCGAGGAGCTACAAGTGCCGTTGTTCCACAACCATCTGACAGTTGACCTGGCGGCTAGCCTGTTCGAGTTTGGTTCAGACGGTTTTAAGAACTTGCGCGCCTCAATCTGGATGGATAGCTTCCGAGCAGCTGCAACAGCAGGCCAGTCTTTTATCTTCACTTTCCACCCAGAGAAGACAGTGCAGCCTGAGTTAATCAAACAGTTACAGGAGATCGTTGAAGATTGCGGCGGAGACGTGCAGTATATCCAGCTGCTTTGCTCTGAGAATGAAGTAGAGAATCGCCTGACCAACGAGAGCCGGGCAGAGTTTGGCAAACTCAGAGATTTGGACTTGTATCGAACTCTAAGGGAATTTGGACAATTCGAATATCCATACATGCCCAAAGCGCATTTAGCTATTGATTCGGAACAAATGAACTCGAGTGAATCCGCCAGAATAATTGCCGAGTACATTCAAAATCTCGAGCAAGCTTAAACGACTACAAATAAGAATAAAAAAGGACCTTAATCATGTCAGTAGATATCACGATCACGCTTAGCGAAGATGATTTGCAGCGTTTTCAAGACAGCATCGACAAGGGCAAACTAGCAATCACTGACGATGCGAAAGCAAATGAGATCGAAGATTCCGCTGCCGCCCTAATCGAAAAGGCGCGTGAAGTCGATCTGCCGCAGTTCATCTCTGACCGCCTTTTAAAACTACAGATTCTGTTAAATATGATCAGAGACAATGAGTGGAAACTATCTGATGAAGAATGCAATAGCATTCGCAGCGCACTCTATTATTTCGTCGACCCAGAAGATGTCATTCCAGATCATATTCCGGGAATCGGTTTTCTCGATGATGCAATGTACGCTGAGATTGTCATCCAGGAGTTGGCGACAGAAATCAGAATGTATCAGGAGTTTTGTCAATTCCGGATCGCAGAAGAAAATCGAAGGCGTAATCGCGGTGTAGACCCCCATGTTGCTAGGGAAGACTGGATCGCGGATAAACGGGCAGTTTTACACGCACGCATGCGAGAACGGCGTAAGCTCCGAAGCGGTGGCCGCGGATGGCGCATGCGATTGTTATAGACCTTAAATAAGAAATCCTCATGAAGTCAGTTTTATCGAGCCTTTTACTGGCGGTGCTTAGCACTGCTGCCTATAGCCAAGCCAATCGACCTCTGGTCGAAATTTCCGCTGAAGTCGCAGATCAATATGCTGCGGTGGTTGCCGACCAACGAGTACAGAGTGCTCTGCAGTACATTGCTGACAATGAGCCGGAATATGTCGAAGAACAATTTCGAATGACTGAAATTCCTGCCCCTCCTTTTCAGGAAGAGGTACGAGCGGCTTACTACTTAGAACAGATGCGAGCTCGCGGACTAGTTGATGCCTATATAGACAGTGAAGGCAATGCAGTGGGATTGCGCAGGGGCACTGGTGAAGGGCCTACCCTTCTCATCACAGCACATCTAGATACAGTGTTTCCGGCTGACGTAGATACAACTGTGCGATTAAGGGATGGTCGGTATTACGCACCAGGCATAGGTGACGATACACGCGGCTTGGCAGCATTGTTGTCCGTAATCGACGCATTAAACTTCACTGGAATAGAAACCACTGGCGACATCATGTTTGCCGGCAATGTTGGAGAAGAAGGCCGAGGAGATCTTCGGGGTGTGAAAGCACTGTTCCGTGATCATACCGATGTCGATGGCTTCATTTCCGTCGACGGGGTGAGATTACAGCGTATTACTACTGGGGGCACAGGCAGTCGCCGCTTTGAGTTTCGTTTCTCCGGCCCTGGCGGTCATTCATTTGGCGCCTTCGGTTTGCCCAGCGCAATCCATGCCATGGGTCGTGCTATCGCAAAGATTGGTGAGATACAAACTCCTCGCTTTCCAAAAACTACCTTCACCGTTGGCACCGTAACTGGTGGCACGTCGGTCAACTCCATTGCTGCCGATGCAGTTTTCGCAATTGATATGCGTTCGAACGAACGACAGGCCTTAGCAATTCTGGAAAGGGAAGCCAAACAGGCTGCCTTACAGGCTGTCGTTGAAGAAAACGCGCGCTGGGATTCAGACTTGATCAGTGTAGAGTTTGTACTGATTGGTGATCGTCCTGTTGGTCGCACTCCAGACGACAGCCCCATCGTGCAAGTTGCTGCTCAAGTTTATGAAGATTTTGATATCGAGATCCAAGGGCTGGGTATATCAAGCACAGATTCAAATGTTCCGATGTCACTGGGAATTCCAGCCATAACGATTTCGGGTGGCGGAGACGGTGGTGGAGCCCACTCTCCTGGGGAATGGTTTGTACCAACCGATTCTCACCTCGGCCCGCAAACCATACTGTTAAACATTCTGACTCTAGTCGGCATTCAAGACGTAAGTAGCCCAACTCTTCGCCGGCGCTAACGTCTGGCTTGTCGTCACTTCTTGTTTCTTTGCAAAGGAGGAACAGCCCATGCGTGCAATCCTATTTGCGGCAACCACTGATCCCGCTCGTAGCCGAAATTTTTATGAAGAAGTATTGGGCCTAAGGTTTGTTGAAGACAGCCCTTTCGCCCTGGTGTTTGATGTCGAGGGAACCATGTTGCGCATCCAAAAAGTTGAACAAGTCGCTTCACCCCCATATACACTGTTAGGGTTCAACGTGTCGGATATAGAGCACACCGTGCGGTCATTGGAGAGTGCAAACGTTCAATGTGAGCGTTATGAATTTCTCGAACAAGACGAACTCGGCATATGGACCACGCCCGACGGGGTAAAAATCGCTTGGTGTAAAGATCCCGATGGCAGCGTTGTGTCGTTTACGGAATAGTGAAGTGACGTTTAGTCCATGATCCCAGACCTCGACACACTCCTCAGTCTAGAGACTGAGTTACATCAAAATAAGACCAGGAAAGATCGCAAGCGCCTGGATGAATTACTCCACCCAGACTTCTTCGAGATTGGGCGCAGTGGAGGTTGTTATTCGCGCGATGAGATTTTGGAAGAATTCTCAACCGAGAAGTCGCTGCCTCAAATAGAAGTTAGCGATGTCTGTCTGCATGAGCTTGGATCGGGCATCGCCCTTCTCACCTACAAGTCAAACCACCTGACTGATCATGCCCATCGATATACCTTGAGAAGTTCTTTGTGGGTCTACTACCAGGATCGCTGGACCATCAAGTTCCATCAAGGTACACCCACTTCTGTTCCGCAATAGACTATTAGCCCACTATTAACGAGCTACTGTAGGATATTGCTGGACTCTAGGCCGACTCGAACACTGGGTAGCTCCCAGTTGGTTTGCTGCACCACCCTCTCAATCACTTCAAAGATGGCATTGAACAACTCAATCGATACACCCAAAGTAATTCCTTCGCCCTGCGCATTCGCAAAACTCAAGGAATGATTGTCCTGACCTTGGCCGTTTGGCTGCAGATTTATTTTTTCTACCAACAAGCCTGATTCACCTAACGGGTAGGTTTCGCCAGGTGCAAATTCCGTATTCAAATCTTGCTGTGCAACGGCAGCCTGTTGCTCAAACTGCGCGCGCAACAAAGTGTCATGATCTGGTGTAGCACTTGCTTCGTTTGACGTGTCTCTATCGATAGCAGATACCCGGTAGGCGCTGGTACGCGTCTTGAAGTCTGTTAATAACGACGCGCAGATTCTACGGGTGAGCCACAATCGAAACTCTTCACCCGATTGATTAGTAATTCTGAGGAGAATTCGATCTTCGTGCTGATTGTAACCAGCATCAAATTGGCCAAGCGCGCTCATCGATTACACGGAATCCCGATTGGCACGAAAACTGAGGGGATATTGTTGATAGAGTCGATAGAATTCTTTGAGATTGAATTCAGAGAGTACTTTTTGACTGTAACCACGCTTGCGATTTCTAAACTCATCAAAGTTTTTATAGCGCAACGTGTGAAGACAGTGTTTGCACACAACGAAGCCATGGGAGACTACACTGACATCGCCTCCCTGACGTAACTTCATTAGTTCATAGTCTTCAGCGATTCGCGTGGTTACCAAAAATTCTTGCTCTGCATGTTCCGTGTTGATTTCTTCCAGCTCAGAGCAACGGGCAAGATGGTAAGTGGGATATTCACGGCGATCCCTAAACCAATTCTCACTGGGAATATAAATCAGCACGCGACTGTTCTTAATGGCTAAAGTTTTATCAGGCAGGGTCTTAACTTTATCGAGCGGCAGCAACATGCCGCGGGTCTCTAGTAAGGATCGTTCCTCACCAGTTAAATGAATCTCGGGATCAAACAGCTCGAAGTATCCAAGCCTGTCTGTGCCCATCTTTTCCCGCAAGCCATTGAACGCTTCAAACTCTGTGAAGTCGAGTAACTCCATGGTACTAGCGAATTTCCTGCAAGATTGTTGATAGTTGAGTTTCCGCATCGGTAACGACGACAAACTCAACTCGACGCGATTGATCCGCGTCTTCGCTACCGTCGCCTTGCGTAATCAATTGCGATGAGGACAAACCATTCGCGGTAAGGCGCTTTCTGAGCCAGTCCTTCTCATAGACCACAGCTTCAAGATCCAGGATATAACCGAGGGTGGTACGGGTTCGCTCCTGAGATAGGGCCATGTTGCGCATATAAGCTTCGTCGCTATTGGCCGCTAACGACCAGGCACTAGAAGTATGACCTTCAATACGAACCTCAAGTATTTCTTCTCGATATTGAGGGCTGGTCAAAATTGCCAGGTAGCGCGGGAAGAAGTCAGAGAGGATGTCCGAGAATCCCGGTTGCAGATTGGATTCTCCTAGTTCGAACAGTAAATCGGTATTGGTAAACCGTAATCGCAGGTCTTCGTCGAGTTCCGCACCCCAACGTGGCAAGTCTTCGCCGAACTCAGTCATGAGCTCAAGATAGAGTTCCTCCCGCAAATCCTCATACAGGACAACTACGCGCTCAATTTCCTGATTCTTTTGCTCAATAATGACGAGATACATCACGGAGATCAGAAGAAACAGAATCATGAGCCCGCTCATCAAATCGCTTACCGCGATCCAATGCTCCTCATTGCCCTGCTCTAGTTCTGTATCAACAATCATGATTGCTTGGAGAGCTGTTGTTCAGCAACGCTGAGAATTTCCCGCAGCCGATCGGTCAATGGCATATAGTCGTTGACGAATTTTTCAGACAGCGCAGTAAGTTGATAACCAAAAGTCTGTAGTGCCTGAGTCAATTCCTTTTCCATTGACTCGTCCAAAATCTGCATATGGGCATTGGTCTTATTGGTCATCGCTTCGACGTGCTGCGCTAAACCACTGTGAGCTTCATTTACCGATGACGCCAGACCCTGACTCACTTGCTCCACAGTCAGATTGATATCATTGGCAGCCTGAGTCAGCACCTGGGTAAGACTGCGATTGTTTTCTTCGATGCTGTGGCTCAACTTCACTGTTAACTCAGATACGTAGTCGCTGAGTGCGGGCAGCCCTTCCGAGGCCTGACCAACAAGACCAGACAAACCAGACAGATAGCCTTCTAAATTACTGGTTTGCTGCTCCAATCCTCTTAGCAACTCGCCAAGAGAAGCAGCCACTCGATTGAACTCTTGTGAATGGACGATCATCTGCTCATAGGAATTGCTGGCGTGACGCATCACATCCTTGCTGGCCTCTTGAGACTGCAGCATGGCAGCTAACTGCTCAGAGTAGTTTTCCTGCCAACTTATAAGCTGACCCAAGGACTCGTTAAACTTGACGAAATTTTCTCCATACTGAACCTGTATTTTGGAGTTAAACTCTGTCAGTAAACCAGAAATCGCAGTAGATAATGCAGCTGTGTTTGACTCCACCATGTCATGCTGAAACTGCTGGTTTGATGCCAGCAGACTTGCATTGTCAGATTTATTCTCTGCTCTCAATTCTTTCAAGTTTTCATTGAGAGCCAATATGGCCTCGTTTAGATCACCCACAGTGACTTGTTTGCTGGTTTCAGCACGAGCAGAACGAATTGAGCTTATTGCGTAACGTAATCGAATACTTAAGGCGCCAAGTATCCCAATTACTGAAGACCACACCGCCACTCCAAGCCCTTCAATCATGATTGGCACTGAGGCTTCAATGTTTCCACTATCGAATCGCATTAATCCGAAAGCGATGCCGAGAAATGTTCCAAAGATGCCAAAGCTAGTGAGAATTGAGGGCGCGTTTTTAACGGTTTGGGTTGAGTAGCTGGGGCCATGGAAGTACACGATTAAGAGGCCCATCACCCCAATCAATACCCAAGTAATCGTTGTTAAATCGCTGAGAATATCCATTGTCCGAAACTCTAGTTCGTTCGGCTGACAAGGTCAGCCTGTTCTAACTCCTCCACAGACAATAAACCCGCCTAATAGCGGGTTTATCAGCTTGATATTACCGTTCAGTGGCAGTGTGGCTCAAGCCAGTTTCCTGCCACACGTGCGCTAGATCACGGGCTAATCTTCCTCTTGCTTACGCAAATGGCCGTAGAGCAACTCCTCGGTAAACTCTACACACTTGAATTCCAGCAGTTGCATGTTTTCATCCAGACGACGATACAGCGGAAACTTGATAGTCCATGGTTCAGTGTAAATATTGGGATCTTCCAGGGTAGCTTCATACATCACCACATTGGGACCCATATGGGTGTAGCGCTCTGTTACACGCAAGGCATCAGTATGATGGTTACCCGCATGATCAAACCAGGTTTCTGGCACTTGATCGGTGACCTCTATAACCAGGGTATCGCCCTCAAAGTGCGCCAAGTTATGCCCCATCCAGGAAAGAATCGGCGCTTCAAAATCTGGCTGGTCTACATAGACAATGCGGCTGGCACTGGCGAATTCGTAGGCCATGATAATGTGATCTGGCGACTGCACGATTTGAAACGGAAATGGTAAGTAATTCGCGCGAGGAATTCCCGGCATATAACACTTAACCAACGGATCATTGGCCAACCAATTCGCTTGGTTTTCTTGCTGTTGGGCACGGGCTGCTGGAGTGTAGGGAATCTCCCCACCTGCAACGATGCCTAAGCCGGCGGGAATGGCACCAATCGCTCCATTCTCCACGATAGGGCCAAAATCTGCGGCATGGGGTTCAATATTGTAATTGGCAGTATTAATCGCCTGCCAAATTCCGTTGAAATCGGGTCGGCCATCTGCGGTTCTTGGGATATCGCCGGCCTCTGCAGCCCACGCTCCAGCAGAGCTGAAAATGCCTACGAAAGCAGCCACCAGGAAGCAGGAAATTCGAAGGCGGGAATTCACTCGAGATACAGCCATGACGTTCTCCGTTGTTGTTATTCTATGGCAGTGCGAAAATACTACCACAGGATATGGCTTAGACGCGCCATCGTCCGCTTCTTATTCACTGCTTGAATTTATTGGAGACTCTCCTGCAATTTCTTGCTCGCATCGAAGAAACGAGCCTTAGCATCTGGTTTAGAGAGTCTGGCTTCGCCTTCTTTAGTTCCCTTACTCTGCATTCGTTGGCAATGGCATTCGTAGTGGGTATCAATATTGCGCTGGCACTGCGTTTAGTGGGTGTTGCACCTAAGCTTTCGTTAATTGGATTTCAACGCTTCCTACCCCTGCATTGGTATGCAGTAATCCTAATCGTAGTTTCCGGGCTAGCCTTACTGCTCGCCTACCCTGCCAAAGCGCTGACTAACCCTGTGTTTTATCTCAAACTTTCTGCGCTCACTATCGGACTGTTATTGACCTGGATTTTGCAAAAGCAATTCCGGCAAAGTCAGACACCTGATAATCAGCTGGTTTTTGGCTGGACCATGCTGACTTGTTGGGTTGTGACGATTGGTGCAGGGCGCTTTTTGGCCTATACCCACTCAGTATTGTTGGCCTCCAGGTTTTTCTGAATATGGAAGAACTACTACTCAATTTCAGTCAGAGCAGCGGCATATTTGCCTTCATGCATTCAAAGTGGGGCTGGCCGATTGTCGAGTCGCTGCATTTTTTTGGGCTTTGTTTACTCATCGGCACGGTGGGTCTGTTTGATTTACGCCTAATTGGAATTGGACAAGGAATTAGCTACCAGCACTTACATCGACTAATTCCTTTTGGCGTGGCTGGCTACTGTTTAAATGTGATAACTGGCACTATGTTTTTAAGCTCGGCTCCTGATCAATACCTTTACAATCCCGCGGTGCAAACGAAGTTTATGTTAATGGCGATTGCCGGGAGCAATATGCTGATCTATTACCGAACCATGAATCAGTATGTGCAACAAACCCAAGCCGAAGAAGATGTGCATCGTTCAGCAAAGACCGCAGCAATTATTTCACTGGCATGTTGGTGCGGAGTTATAATTTGTGGGCGCCTCGTCACTTACTTTAGACCCCCCTATCATTGGTGTATCTGGTGTTAAACTAGAACCTCATAGTCAGCGTATTTTTGGCACGTATGCAAATATCAACCAGCTATTCATTCGGCAGTTTCAATATTCGTTGGAACTGGCTCATCGCAGCTTGCGTTATCGTTACCACACTAGCACTGGGTCGACTTGGTATATGGCAGCTCGACCGTGCCGCTGAAAAAGTTGCCGCTCAGCAAGAGCTATTGCTTGAGCAAGAAGCTAATGCCACCGCCATCGAAACTATTCCACAAG
Source organism: uncultured Pseudohongiella sp. (assembly GCA_965262465.1). Lineage (GTDB taxonomy): Bacteria > Pseudomonadota > Gammaproteobacteria > Pseudomonadales > Pseudohongiellaceae > UBA9145. The sequence goes on from OZ253535.1 coordinate 2,020,028, forward strand.
GCCATTTGCACCGGGCTAACCCGGAAATCAGAAACAGACATGTCGCACTCGACGGTGAATACCTCAATGACCGCACAATTCTGGTCATGGCTGAATTCTTTGATAGTCAGATTGGGTATGGCGTAGTCACTCCGTTTAGATTGCGTGCCAATAATGAATTGGTGCTGGTTCATCGCGGCTGGACCTCAGGTATCTTGCCCCCTGATACACCGCCAGATACCAGGCCGGTGGACGGAGCCGTATCGATAAATGCACAGATCTATGTGCCCCCGGAAAATGCACGGGTGATTCCGAGTGAAATTGATGCCAGTCAGTGGCCACTCAGAGTGAGAACCCTGGAGTTGGAAGTCATCTCGGAAATACTCGGGGAGCCGGTTTTCCCATTCGAAGTTCGGCTAACCGAAGACCAGCCCGGGGTATTGGTGCGGCACTGGCCGGCAGTTGCGATAGACGTTAATCAACATCTGTTCTACGCCATGCAGTGGTTCCTATTTGCCAGCATCGTTGCCTTGGCAGCGCTGTTTGCCAGCAGCAATCTATGGCATCTCCTCAAGGGCGTTGACCCCTCGATTCCGGACAAAATTTAGTCAAAATAGTGACACTTTTCGAAATCCGACACTTTTGTAAAAAACAGTAATCAATTCTCAGGCGAAATCTCGCTAAACCGTTGATTTTCCATGGTGATTGTTTGAGGCAATCGTTCATTTCCCCTGCCGAAAATGCTATGGTTGCCGACTTCAGATATAACCATCAAACCACATTCCCTAGCTTTGAGGAGTAGTGAAATCATGCGCACTTTGTCGCCCGTTAAAACCCTGCTAAGCGGAGCAGCCCTTGCGCTCTCTTTCTCTGTATCAGGCACTGTCCTGGCACAGTCGGAAGAAGTGACATTCCATAAAGACATCGAACCAATCTTGCAGCGCAGCTGCCAGAACTGTCACCGAGACGGTGGCGCTGGTCCAATGCCTTTGGTCACTTACGAGCAAGTAGCCCCTTTTGCCGGACTTATTGAATACAAGACTCAACTTCGTGATCGAGCAGGCGCCATGCCTCCTTGGTACATGGAGAAGAACATCGGTATCCAAGAGTACAAAGATGACCCTTCTTTGTCTGATGCCGAACTAGCAGCAATCTCAACTTGGGCCCGCAGCGGCACGCCAAAAGGCGACATCGCCGATGCTCCTGAGCCTCTAGTGTTCGACGATAGCGTTAAGTGGCGCGCAGGCGAACCTGACCTCGTCGTCGTAATGGACAACGTAACTAAGCTAGCTGGCACGCCAGACTGGTGGGGTGAGATTCCTTCTGCTCCTACAGGTCTGACTGAAGATCGCTATGTGAAATCTGTTGAAGTTGTTGAAGTGAATGACGTACCTCAGGCAGGTACTGGTCGCGAGACTGTTGGCGGACGATATATTTTCCACCATATGATCTGGGCTACTGCACAGATGGATGAAAATGGTGAGCGTGTACCTGGACTAGCGATTCCATGGCCGGTTCATGAAGTTGGTCGTAACGCTGACATCTTCGATGAAGATGCCGGTCGACTGCTTCGCGCAGGATCCTGGATCGTGTCTGATTCAGTTCACCTGCATTCAAATGGCATCGATACTACTGGTCACTTGGAAATCGGTTTCCGTTTCCACGATGAAGACTACAAGCCTAAGTACCAAAACGCGTTCATCGGTTTGGGTAATGGCGTAGATATCAGCATCCAGGGCAACAAGAAAGACCAAGAGCTACACGCATACACTGTGCTAGATCAGCACACGAAAGTAATTACTTTCGAGCCTCACTTGCACGCACCAGGTGAACGTATGTGTCTTGAAGCCATTTGGGGTTACACCATCGAGACTCTGTCTTGCGTTGGTTATGACCACAACTGGGTTCGCGGTTATCCATATGCCGATCATGCAGCACCACTATTGCCTAAGGGCACTATCCTGCACATCGTTGGCTACATGAATAACACTGAATCTAATCCTAATGTTCCTGATCCTCGCAACTGGCAGGGTTCTGGTAACCGCTCAGTGACAAACATGTTCATTGATCTCGGTATTCGAGTAACGATGACAGATGAGCAGTTCCATGAAGCAATGGAAGAACGTCGACAAGCATTAGCCCTTGGTCCAAACGATCACGTGATCGGATGTCCATTGTGTGGCGCACCTTTGGTAGCCCCTATCGCTGACGCTGAAGACGACGATGAAACCGCAGCCAGCGACGACGACTAACGGAGAAGTATTAGCACCATGTTGGTTTTCACATCAAACAACAGCAGAAGCGCAACATTGGTTGCGCGTCTGTTGGCATTTGTTCTCTTAGTCAGCGCAGGGCTCGCTCAAGCTCAAACCTACACTCACGGACAGCATGTTGAACCGGCGTTTGAAGGTTGGAGACCCAACCCTGATGGGACTTTCAATTTCATGTTTGGCTACATGAATGAGAACTGGGAAGAAGAACCCGATGTTCAGATTGGCGAGGAGAATTTCTTTTCACCAGGTGAAGCAGACCGGGGTCAGCCTACCCATTTCTTGCCACGGCGTAATCGCTTTACTTTCGAAGTGACAGTGCCCGCAGATTGGGGTGATAGAGAACTTGTTTGGACGCTTAAGGTTAACGGTGTTGAACGCAAGGCCTACGCAACTTTGCGTCAGGACTACCTAGTGGACAATATGGTGATCGCTTCCGAGACTGGCTCTCTGGGTGCAGGGACATCAAGCCCTGAATCTCGAGCCAATGTTCCTCCTGTGCTAACAGTGCAGGGAGACAGGGTGAGAACTGCCAGAGTGGGTGAACCAGTCAATATCCAAACTCATATTTGGGATGACGGTTTACCGGAACGCCGACGTGAAAGTACGATCACGGAAGAAGACTTGACCAGTCGCATGATGCGTCGTCCAACTCAAGTCACGGTAGGAAAGATTAACGGGTTGTTCCTTTCCTGGAATGTCTACCGTGGCGAAGGCAATGTGACTTTTGACCCTCCACTACCCAAGCCATGGGAAGATACTCGCGCATCGGCTAACTCGCCATGGGGCGATTTGTGGTTACCTCCAGAAATCCCTGAAGATGGCGTGTATGAAGTCAATGCTACCTTTGATAAGCCAGGTACTTATGTGCTGTGGGGCCGAGCCGATGATGGTGGTTTGTACCACGATGGCTATTTAACGGTGCATGTAAGCGAGTAGATCGACTTAGAAATCACCTATAGAAGTCACATAAAGACGTTACATAAAAAAGCCCCGTTGCGCTTTGCACAACGGGGCTTTTTCTTTGCTGAATTCTTTTTCATCAACCGGTTGTTTGTTAATCGCTCTCAACGAGTATGGAATTTCCAGTCGCCATCCACTACTCGTAGATACGCATAACCACCAGTGAACCTGGGAGCTCCACCCTCGGTTGGCTGACACCAAAAAATTCCGACGATGACATCGGGTTTATCTCCGACAAAGTTTTCCCCAAGTAGTCGATGCTGCTCAATGCTTTCATCAAAGCGTTCTTGATACATGTATTTTATGCCTTCAGCGCTGTTAGCTAACTGCCGCACATTCGAGATAAAGCCATACATGTCGAGATACGTTGCAGGATCTGTCACCACCGCTCGAAGACCATCATCATCCGCGAGAGACGCAGCGACATAGGCGGTGCGGAACAGATTTAGCTGGTCAATAAAAAGCGGCTGAACAGTTTCAGGGTTCCAATTGTGGTATTGCCCGCAAACTGTGTTACCTACCCTATCCAGAGGAAAGAATATTCCATCGAACTCTTCTACTAAGTCTACCGGGGATTGAGCATCAGCAATTTGAAAACTCAATACTGAGCCACAGAGTACCAATCCACGAAGAGTATTTAATGAAAAGTGCATGATGTTACTGAATTGGTGGATCTTCTAAATCGATGGTAAAAGGCGGATCGTAATTTGGCTCATCCTCAGGCAGGATAATTGTGGTTCTTGGTGGAGCGACGTAGCGAATTGTTGGATCGCCATAACGTAATTCCATCAACACCCTTTCATTTTCCTTGATGATCGAAGGTGGTTGGGCATCGGGTCCAAAAGAGAAGCTGAAGCTACCGCGAATCAACTCATCACCAAATCCCAGGATAGCCCAATCAGCGGTGTAATAGGCGGATGCAGGCAAGTTGGGCAACTGTAATTGATACTGATCTCTAGCTCTGGGATTGTAACGAAAATCGATATCCACCCATTCATGATTTTCATCGCGCAGGATTAACTTCACTAGTCGCACCCGCGTAGGGAAGTTAATACTAAGTTGTTCAGGTGCTGTGCTTAACACCGCGTCATCGGTTGGCAGAGTTTCTGTTTTGCTGAGGATTTCGGTACTATTCGCGCTCAGTCGATAAGCATGCCCGGACATCGGCTGAGCCCAAAGAACAGCACTGCTTGCTGCAAGGATTGCAGAAAGGAGTAACTGTTTCGCGAAACTAATTTGTACGTACGATACTTTCATGACTCATCATGTTTTAGCCTATGGCTAGTCACCGCGTTTTGGGGTCCTTAGACCAGCGCAGAAGCCTCTTAGCCAAGGGCTAAGAATAACATAGTGAGCCTATTGAGAGCCTCTAGAATTGGAGCAAAAAGCAGTAATGGCACAATCGAATTTGGACAAGATTCTCATTGAGTTGAGAGACAGCGAAGACAATGTGACGCATTTCGATGAGAGTTGGTCTCAAGGTAGATCAGCATTCGGTGGGCTGTCAGCCGCTTTCGCGGTCACAGCGATGTGCAAGGCGGTGCCCGCTGATATTCCCATGCGGTCACTCATGGTGTCATTTATCGCTCCTATTCCACCTGGGGAAGTAAAAGTCACAACCACTATTCAACGGCAAGGAAAAAACGTTGTTCAAATCAGTGCCGATGTTTATGCCGAAGGAAATCTCTGCTTGCAGGCAATGGGCGTGTTCGGTCGAGGTCGAGAAGGACTGGTGGTTCCGCCTTCCACTGCATTTAATCCACTGCCTCGCGATACCGGTATTCCATTTACTGCCCACACGAAACGAGTCCCCTCTTTCGTACAATATTTTGACGGCTGTTGGGCAGGCGGTGGTTTGCCATTCTCTGGCAATGCTAAGCCGGAGTTAGATTTATGGGCTCGCCATCAGATAGACATGAATGAGTTTCGGGCAGAAGCAATTATATCTATCGCCGACATTCCACCACCGGTGGTTCTGTCGTATTTTGATACACCACCAGTACCTGCCAGCTCGTTAACCTGGTCTGTGGAATTTTTAATTCCGCCTTCTGACATCCCAATGGATTGGTTTTATTTGCACTTTGATATGGAAGCAGCGGCCCAGGGCTACACACAACAGTCGGGTCAGATCTTTACCGAAGATGGAACCCTATGCGCGTTGTCACGTCAGTGCATGGTGTATTTCGGCCCACCACCCAGCGAGACCTAAGTTAGATTTGTTGAAGCTTGTCTTTATCCAAAGACACAAGCACCAAGTTACTTGAAGGTGAAACCCTGGCCGGCTAGAAACTCTTTCATGTGCGGCCTACTCTTTTCGGATAGCAAATTCGCCACCTGTTCAGACCAACTGACACCGTGTCCGCCGCCGGTGCGCGTGCGGTAATACTCACGAATTTGTTCGTCATAGGCTGCAATGGTTTCTTTGTCACCATCCTCATTGTACGTATCTTGTTTCACTACAACAGGCACTGGTAAACGCGGTTTAATTTCTGGATCTTGATCAGGATATCCGAGACAGAGTCCAAATACTGGATAAACACCCCGCGGCAACTCCAGAAGTTCTGATACCGGACCAGGGTTGTTCCTGATGCCTCCGATGTAACAGATTCCCAACCCTTCCGACTCGGCTGCCGTAACCAAGCTCTGCGCCATCAATGCCACATCCACCGTCGCAATGATGAAATGCTCAGTGTAGTTTCCTTCGAATGGCATATCATAGGCTTCGCAATAATTACCTGCCCGTTTTAAGTCGGCGCAGAACACCATGAACTCAGCCGCACTGACAACATAAGGCTGGTTGCCAGCCAGTTCCGCAATTTTTTCTCGATTCGATTTATTGGTTACTCGAATAATTGTCGAGCCTTGAAGGAAGCTCGATGTCGCTGCCGCCTGACCAGCAAGAAACAAGTCATTGAGTAGTTCTGGCGCAATTGGCTGATCGGTAAATTTACGAATACTACGGTGAGACTTGAGCAAATCTAGCACTGAGCTCATGAATAAATCCTTGGATGTTTGTAGAAAGAAAGACGGGCTAGCGATTGCCCATTAGGTGCTCGAGAAATTCTGGCACGACATCATTCGCTGCATTGGATTCTGCATTAAACAACAGCACCATGCCAATGTTTGCATCGGGAACGAATGCCATTTCAGATCGATATCCACGTACTCCACCACCATGGTGGACTACTCTGAGATCTTTGAAATCAAACACGCGCCAACCGATTCCATAATAGGCTTTTTCTAAACCGGACCAGCGATTGAAGTAGTTACCATATGGCGTCTCTATGACTGGCTCATGCAATTGTGCGAGAAAGTCAGGACCGAACACTTCGGGAAATGCTCCCAGATTTGCGCGCAGCCACATTGTCATATCAAACACACTCGCGTTAATACCAGACGCCGGAGCTACGGAATAATAAGCTGGGTTTGTTGTAGTAGGCCGCCAGCGCCCTCGCACATACCGATGCGGATGAGTCGATTGAGGATCATTGATATAAGGCTCATATCCGAGACTGGCGGTGATCATCCCGAGAGGACGAAACACGTGTTCCTCTAAATAGCGCTCATAACTATCGCCAGTACTTTCCTCAACCACATCCGCAATTAGTGAGAACACGACGTTCTGGTAACCATAACAATTCCCCGGCGGGCACACGGTAGGAATTTGGTCGAAACGATCTTTAATCCGCTCATAGGCAACACCATCATCCAATAAATTGGAATAGGAATGAGGCATCAATCCGGTTGAATGGCTCGCCACTTGTTTTAAGGTGATGTATCTGGCCCCTCTTCCATCTCCCAACTGCAAATTTGGAAACAGTTCCATAATGGGTGTATCCCAAGATTGCAGATTCTGATCCACGATTAAGGTTGCTGCGGCTCCAGCAAACGTTTTCGACATGGAAGCGATTCTAAAAATAGAGTCAGTAGTGACTGGTGCACGCTCATCGACATGACGCACTCCCCAGGTTTGAAGGTGCATAATCCCTTCTCGTGACACGATCGCTAACGCCGCTCCGGGAATGCGTTTCTCCGCCATAACCGATTCCAACCATCCTACATAGTCAGTGAAATCGTAGTTGTAGGGTAGCGGACTGGAGCGATCGTTTGCGTTTACTGGATTAGCTGTACACAACAGCAACACCGCGATGCTTAGCAATCGCAGTCGAAAAGAACACAATGAAGAGTCTAAAGATGAAGGGAAAATCACAGCTATTTCGTATGATACCGCATTACTCAAATATGAGAATCCAATCGGGCTATTTAGTTCATTTTTCCCCCTAAATTTGCGGATTGGTGCGCAAAAAAAAGGCCGATCTAACCAAGGTTAAATCGGCCGATAAGGGGCACATTTTAGTGCTTTGAGGAGTCGAGTCCCCGGTCTGCAGGTGTACTTCAGGAAGCCTACTTGTGAGCAGTGTGGATACGCCCACCAACCAATCACCTGCAGATCAGAGTCATGGAACTAACAGCAACATCTCCCTCGAATCTCGGATGATGGTCATTGCAGTGAAACGACCGCCATTCTCAATAACTTCATTGAACTCACTAAGATCAGCTACCGGTTGTCGGTTTACAGAAGTGATCACATCGCCTGCTCTGAGTCCGGCCGCTGCGGCTCTGCTTTGCGGACTGAGTTCATCAACAACTACTCCACTGTCAGCGCCTAAATCGTCTTGTGCAGTAAGGTTTCTTAACTGGGCACCACGGAAAGTTCTACTGTTCGCCGAGCGGGAATCGTTACCGCCAGCCATACCGTTTTCACCACCAATTACAGCGTCCAGGGAAATCTCTTCACCGTCTCGTAGCAACACTAGACTTATCTCTTCATCCCGTCGCATTAAGCCAACGCGGTTACGAAGTTCTCGACTACTATTAATGCGCTCACCATCTAGCTCAGTAATGACATCGGAAACCTGTATGCCGGCACGTTCAGCTGCGCTATCCGGCAATACGTTAGTCACGAGCGCACCGGAATCGATATCAACCCCTAGTGCATCTTTCACATCTGGAGTGAGCGAGGTAATCGACACACCCAACATGCCGCGTCTCACTTCACCATCTCGTTCAAGATGAGCTGCTACTGCGGCAACCATATCGACTGGAACTGCAAAACCGATTCCATTGTTACCGCCATCACCACTAATGATCGCGGTGTTTATGCCAATAAGCCGACCTTCCATATCGACCAAAGCTCCACCTGAGTTTCCAACATTGATGGCCGCATCAGTTTGAATGAAATCTTCGAAGTTGGCGTTGTTGAGACCGGTACGGCCAAGCGCGCTGACAATTCCTGATGTCACGGTCTGACCGATTCCAAATGGATTTCCAATGGCGACTACAAAATCACCTACTCGAACCGATTCGATGTCCGCGAGTTCAATGTCCACCAGATTAACGGCTTCTACCTGCAGTAGAGCGACATCGGTGTTTTCATCACTGCCAACCAATTGTGCTTCGAGAGAACGACCATCAGCTAACTGCACGGTAATACTTGCCGCATTTGAAACGACATGATGATTCGTGACTATGTAACCTGCCTCCGCATCGACAATTACGCCGGAACCAGCGCCTACGGCGAATGGCCGACGGTTTCTATTCGATGATTGCGGCGCATCAGGAAGAAACCGGCGCAATTCTTCCGGGATCTGCTCTCCCTGAAAGAAATACCTGCTGCTGGTAGGAATAGCCTTCGATACACGGATATTCACCACCGCAGGGGTTACGTTTTCCAACATAGGCGCCAGAGACGTGGTCCCAGGCTGCCCGACAGCAAAGCTACTCGACACAGAGAGCAGCATCGCCATCGCTAGCCAAACTGCCGATCTCGTCAAATTACTTCTCATAACTACCTCCAACTCTTGATTTGGCGCTCACCCACCTCTATCTAAGGGCATTAGCGACTCCCGACTATGGGAAGCCCTGGACGAGCAATTGGACACAAATCTAGGGTTGGAGGTGGCTAAATACCTGAAATTGCAGTGAACTTTATGTCCAGAAAAACTGCAGAGTGGCCTAGCGCATTTTGACCACCTGGAAAATTCGATAAAATTGCAGCTGTAAATGTGGTTTTACGACGAAATGCCGCTACAGCAGATGAATATGGGCATTCCTGCAATTTTGGATGAAACAAAACGACGTCTCGAGGCGTCTATATACAAACAAGTTCGAAACCGTCGAAATCTCTAAAGAAGAGGCAATGGGGACAAAACAGATGAATTCTGAAGCTTTTAGTCAGGTAGACATCACAAGCGGAAGTGAAGCCACTGCGCTTGAAGAGCCAAAATTGTTAGATCAGGATTTTCGAATTGGGGAATGGATAGTCAAGCCCCAGCTCAATCAGCTGAGGCATACTGAGGATGGCTTTAATCGTCATCTGGAGCCACGCCTGGCGAAGCTACTGTGCTACCTGGCCTCGTTCGCCGGTGATGTGGTCGACCGGGACACTCTAGTAGCTGTGTTATGGCCTCGAGTCATTGTGAATGAGAACTCGCTCACCCGTGCTGTTTCTGAGCTACGAAAGCAGTTGAAAGCAGGCAGCGCTGACAAGACGGTATATATCGAAACTATTCCGAAACGAGGATATCGCTTAAGTGTTCCAGTGGAGGCAAGCACCGCCACCGAGGCAGATCGTTTCGAAAACAGCAATGACTATACTTTTATAAGTGCTGTTCCCTTTTTAGATCAAGCTAGGCACTCCGTTCCTGCTGCTCTTTGTTTGAGCTTGGTATTGGGTGCGTGGTTGCAGTTTCAGACACCAACGACTCAAGACTCTTCTACCTCTACTCCTGCTCCATGGTCTGATGAACTGGTACTCACCGAATCGAATACTCAATTGCGCGACGAAGTTATGCTGAGCTCTTCCGAGCTGGCAAATTTGGAAAGCGAGAAGATTTCGGATCCGGTGCTATCAACGGATGAGGAGCAGTTTGCCTACATTCAATATGACCATACTGGGTCGACACTTTACCTGGGTCAGGTAGACGGAGAGTTCGAACCCGTTCCTGTCTTTAACAGTGTGGATATCTTGTACAACTTAGGCTGGTCCCCAGTCGGTAATGCACTTCTTTTTGCCAGTAAGCCTGCCTTAACTCCAGCACTATTCGATAAGGAATTGGCTGCAAATGCCACACTCTATTCATTTGATCTGGATTCGTTTCGATTGAGTAAGCTGGTTGAAAAATCTCCATTTCAACCAGCTCAAACTGAAAATGAGCTGAGCCTTACTTAGTCAAATATAGACTAAATCCAAGCAATCTAATCTACATATGGCTCATAGGGCCAACCACTGTGGATAGATAGCCAGTTACAACCAATAAAAGTGTAGCTACTGCGATCTCTAGGCGTAGAGATTTTCGAAAGGCAGCAACCCCTCCGATCTCCATTATTGCTGGCACCAATCTGAACTTGTTAACCGCTGCGATGCCCAGCAACCCAAGCACCAAAATCAGCTTCACAAGCAAGCTACGCCCATAGAATGTGTCAATGAGTTCTGCAGGAGAATGAATTAGGCTCAACACTAGCACTACGCCTGCCACTAATAATGCACCGACGAAAATAATCGCATGATCGCCAAACTTGCGTAAAACTATTTGCAGGTTTGCAAAATCATCACTGGCTGTTAATACCTGCAGCGGAAAGAGTGAACCAATCCATATTGCGAAAGCAGTGAAATGCAATGCCAGCGCAAGTTGCACCGGGACTGACAATACAGATACGTGACCACCATATCTAAAGCTAAGCAACAGCAAGATAAAACCTAATCCGTTGAACAATAAAATTTGCCGATAGAAGTTCATCCCCGGAGCTGAAGATAGCTGACTTGTTTGACGCAACAACAATAGGCTTGCTGCAATCAAAACGACAAACCCTACCAATCGATAGAGGCTCAAATCACCAAGTGAGGTATCCATTAAAATTTTAGCCATGGTCCAGTCAAAGGCTCCGGCTATTCCGCGCCCATTGATCTGCCCCACCTGGACCAGGAAATTGATCAATACAGCATTGAAACCAAGCAGAGCTCCTATAAGCTGGTAACTCAGTATGCGGGTGACGGAGTATCGTCTGCCATCGCCATACAGCAACAAACTGACACTGCCTCCGAGCGCAGACGCAGCACCGATATAGAAGAAAAGTTTGGAGAGAACACTGGCCGCTTCCCATAAGTTAGGAACGGGAGACATATCCATTCTAGTCTCCTGTCCCTAATCGTTGGAATTAGACCAGTTTGCTAAGATTTTCAGCTTACAGAGAGGCAGTAGATGCGTTAGAGCTAACTACGAAGCTGAATGAATTTGACACAGTATGGCCATCGGCACCGATTGCCGCCCAGTTGACTGTGTAGTTTCCAGACTTAACTGAAGGTGTAGCGATAACATATTCCGCTACTGCTTCAGCCGCAGGCTTGAATTCCGTCGGAACCACTTCTCCAGCGGATACTAGCTCGACTTTTACCAATCGCACAGGACCAGTAAACACTAAATTTATTTCAGCTGGTGGAGTTTGAACTGTTGTTTCGTTTGCAGGTGTTGATGCTTTGAGGCCAGTGTGAGCGCTGGCAATATTGATGCTAGCAACGAATGCGCCTAACAAGATTGTCTTTACGAATCGTGAAACTAAGTTGTTTGCTGTCATGGTGATTCCTGATACTCGAAAATTCGAGAATTCCCTTAAAGTTGTAATGTGGTTCTAAAGTAGAAGTCCAAAGGGCTGTGGCGCTTAATCAGCAGAGTTGGCCATTCCAAATATGCAGAAATTATCGCATTTAGGGGAATGATTGCCTAGGTTGCTGATGTAGTAAATCCGCGACGTATCGTCACAGGTTGTGACGGTAATTGCCGGAAATATCAGGAGTTTTTGCTTTGCCACACCTTCTTTAAAGGTGACAGGTTGATTTCGTCAATCACCGTGCCCGCACGCATATTGATCACGTCACTTACCACCTTCGCAACATCATCGGGCTCAATTGCATTGTCAGGCGAATCTCCGGGCTCAAAATTTAGATCGTCGAAGAAGTTTGAACGGACGGCACCTGGATTTACTAACGTGATGCGAACAGATGACTTCGCACATTCCTGGCGTAATGATTGCGCGAAACCTCGCAAGGCAAACTTCGTAGCACAGTAAATACTCCCCTGTTGCGCGCCGCTTAACGCTGCTTCCGACCCGAGAAAAACAACATCGCTAGTGCAAGCCTGTTGTTTCATTAATGGCAATGCGGCTTTTGTCACCAATACATGACTCAAGAAGTTGGTATCCACAGATTCTCGTATATCACTAACCGAGAGCTGTTCCAGGTATCCCATTTTGCCGATGCCAGCATTATTCACTAAGGCTCTCAATGGTTGGTCTAGAGATTTAATTAGCTTGGGAACGCGGCCCTCTATCTCAGCCGGGTCAGACAGATCTATTGCTACCTGTTGAAAGTGCTCGTGAACAAACTCACATTTTTTGAAATCTCGAGCGAGACCAATGACGGTATGTCCTTCCTGCAAAAGCTTCTTACTAATGGCAAGGCCAATACCAGAAGATGCTCCGGTGATAAGCACTACCCCAGTGGTTACTTCGGCGCTATGTGTATTGTTTTCCGTCATTCGAAAGATCTCTCACCAGGCTATGCGCATCGATAATAACAATCCGACTCTATATATCGCATTAAAAGATTTTCCAACTCACTCATAAGCTCCCCATCCGCGGCTGATAACGAAACCATCCCTGATTCGTTGCGGGTTTCACGGGCCAACAGAGGCTCATCTGGATACAGTCGCACAATCTTTTTGTAAAAATCAGTTGGCATTCGATATTCACCCAGGCTAGCCGAATGTACCTTGCTGGCATCTAATTGAGAGAACACCAACTCGAACAGCTCTTTATATCGATCAATGGAATCTTGCTCAGCAATTACCGGTTCAAAACGCAGAGCCACGGGCCAACCAGCCTTTTGTATGCGAGCGAGGGCATCCAACCTTTTTTGAATACTTGGCACATTGTGCTCATAAGCATCACTCTGGTGAGCTGGCGAAAAACTCATGGCGACAACACAGTTGCCCAACGCCGGCCTATCTAGCAACGTTCTAACCTGCGTACTCTTGGTTCGTATCTCTAAAAACATTTTCGGGTGTTGCTCAAAAAGAGGCAGGAAAGTATTGATAAATTGACTCACAGGTTCTAACGCCAGGCTGTCACAATCATATCCGCTATAGAAGACACTGCCGGGGGCATTTTCTTGAATCGTTTGTTCAATGACTTGTCCAAATTCCTCATAGTTCACAAACAGTACTGTATATGCAGATCGGAACATGCCCTGTAAGAAACAATAGCGGCAGTCATAAATGCAGTTAAGCATGTGGGAAAAGTAAAACCCCCGCGGCTGATTGCCTTTTTCAAAACCATAACCTTCTGGAGTGGGTAGAACGAGATTGCCATGCTTTCGGGCTAAAATTAGTGCTGGGTTTTGTTTTTGTAAGCGAAAGTTCTGATTACTGCGGTTAAATATTTCGCCGTACTGGCCAATCTCTACAACCGGCACGCCCGGAAGACGCTGCAGTATTTGAGCTACTCTTGGCGAATCGCGCACTTCCTTTTCTATGTATAGGGTCGAGAACAATTAACTATCCAGCATTTTTTAAAATGTATTGTCTGATTACAACTACGCCAAACTATTTATATAGGCACTTAACATGGACATCTAACACAGATTCTTATATCGCCGCTTCATGTTGTGCCAGCACTTGAGAAAGCTCATCAACCAGTTTTTTTCCATCAATGTTCTTTTCCGCCACACTGTCGGTAATTGATCTTAACTGAGCTTCCAAACCTAATGCCGTCAGCCTCTGGCAAAGCCTATACACTTGCGACCGCCTGGTGGCCGTTAAGTGAACCGAGCTCTCAATCACCTGAAAGTCTTTCGGCACAAACTGGCTTTGTTCATACAATGCTCTGGATTGTTCGAGGCATTCCAGGGTTGCAGCAATAGCCTCTCTGTTCTGCTGAAAACTCTCGATTATGTCTGCTTTAAAGATTTTTCTAGCATCATGCGCTTTATTGTCAGAAATAATCTTGAATACCTGCACTAGCTCGAGTGTTGAGTTGCCTGTGGCGGTCTCAAAAAATGGATAGGCTTCCATGTCATAGCCAACGTCATCCGGGTATGAAAGCTCAGGCTCAACGACAGTATGCAACTCCCCCACTGCCTGTCCGTGATTCATAGGTGCTGGATAAGCAACTTCTTTACTTACTCGATTCACAATTTTGTTGGCGACAAAGCATTGCCCTAAAGCTCGAGACTGATGGCCGGCGATTCCAAGATTCAACCAGGCTCGAGTTTCACCATCACTGTGTGCATGCAACACATTTACGCCATCAACTGCGCATTGAGCACCTTCTCCACACACAATGAGCCGCATTCCCTGTGTATTCTCATAGATCGGAGGAGATTCGTTGCGCTGTTGCATCGCAAATTGCTGAATCAGGCACTTCGCTTCTAAAGCATGGGCAATGACTAGATTAATTTTCACACTGACAATTACTTACTTGTTTAGTTGATGTTCATCTAGTTGAAATTCATCGAGCAGGTTATCGCACAAAGAGATGACTTCCTTATTATTTCTTTTGGTTGCTCCTAGCATAAGAACACGGCATTTTTCCTCAAGCATGTTGCGCGTTAATCGATCTTGCTCCACGCTCAGACAGCTCGCTCTAAGCAGCTTAGCTAAGGCGCTTACCCGAAATCTATCCATTCCCCAATGTTGCTTCGAAAGCTGATCCTCATGCCCGCCATAGCGGCAAACCAACTGTTCTTCTAAAAAAGATACGGGATAGCGAGACGTCAATCGCAACCAAAGATCGTAATCTTCACATGCAGGCAAGGATTCATCAAAGTCCCCGACCTCATCGAACAATTCTCTTTGCAATACTATCGTTGATGGGGACATTGCACACAGAGCGAGACTCTGCTCGAAGATATCTCCTCCTTGTTTACGGTGTTTGTCCATTGGGTTTACACGGGTGCCATCGCGAATCCAGATCTCATCGGTGTGCAGAATTTTTGTAGTTGGGTTTTTTTCCAAAAATTCGAATTGCTTTTCTAGTTTGTTAGGCAACCACTCATCATCAGAATCAAGAAATGCGATCCATGAACAATCGGTTCGAGCTATTCCAGCATTCCTCGCAGCACTCACTCCCTTATTTGTCTGATGGAAATAATCAATATCAGGATACTGTGAGTTGATCAGTTCAGCGGTGTCATCTGTCGAACCGTCGTCAATTACCCATACCTCAGTGGCTGGAACTGATTGTTGTAGTACCGAGTCAATCGCTCGCGGGAGGGTAAGCCTGCGATTATAAGTTGGAATAATTACAGAGACTGGGAGTGAATTAGAGTTAGCGCGCGACATAGCAAGGGCTTTTAGAAAAGGAATGGCACCAAACTCTCGAATCCATCTTGCTAGTAGGTGGGCTCAAAACGAGAAAAGGTTACGTGCGATTATGCACGTAACCTTTAACCTTAAACTACATCAAACTTGACTGAAAAATCAGTACGACAAAGAGTTATTGATACTTCGCCAGTTCTTTGCGTGCAATTACTCGGCGATGTACAGCGTCAGGGCCATCAGCGAGACGTAGAGTTCTTTGCCCAGTCCACAATGCTGCCAATGGAAAGTCCTGAGACACCCCTGCTGCACCATGCATCTGAATCGCGTGATCAATAACCCTCAGCGCCATATTTGGTACAGCAACCTTGATCTGAGAAATGGCATCTCTTGCTGCTTTATTGCCGATGGTATCCATCAACCAAGCTGCCTTTAGTACTAATAACCGACACATTTCTATCTCGATTCGGCAATCGGCGATTATGTCGTAGTTTGCTCCAAGCTCAGATAGCGGTTTACCAAAAGCTTCTCGCTCTGTTGAACGACGGCACATTAAATCCAGCGCCTTCTCAGCAGCACCTATTGATCTCATGCAATGGTGAATACGGCCTGGTCCCAAGCGACCCTGAGAAATTTCAAAGCCTCGACCACGACCTAGAATGATATTGCTCTCAGGTACGCGAACATTGTGAAACTTGATATGCATATGCCCATGTGGCGCATCATCTCGGCCAAACACATGCATCGGTCTAACCACTTCCACGCCTTCAGCATCCATTGGCACCAGAATTTGTGACTGGCGAGTATGTTTTGGAGCACCAGGATCGGTAACTACCATCACGATCATTATTTTGCAGCGCGCGTCGCCTGCTCCAGAGATATAGAATTTCTCCCCATTAATGACCCATTCGTCACCATCCAATACCGCGCTGGTTGAAATATTTGTCGCATCGGAAGATGCAACATGAGGTTCAGTCATAGCAAAGGCTGAACGAATCTCTCCTGCTAACAATGGTTCTAACCACTCTTTCTTTTGTTCTTCTGAACCATAACGCTCAAGTACTTCCATATTCCCGGTGTCAGGAGCGCTACAATTGAACGACTCGGATGCTAAGCGACTGCGTCCCATAATCTCAGCCAGGTGCGCATATTCCAGATTGCTTATTCCCGCCCCGCCCTGACTTTCTGGCAAAAAGAAGTTCCACATTCCCATCTTGCGGGCTTCTTCTTTTAATGCATTCAGTATCTCGTCTTGTTTAGGAGTGTGTGACCAGCGATCCCCAACGCCGATCTCTGTGTAATACTCTTGCTCAACGGGTTCTACTTTGTTTTCTACGAAATCACGGATCTTCTCGCGAATCTCCACCATTTCTTCTGAAAGACCAAGGTTCATCATGGAATCATTACCTCTCTTCTACACTCCATTTACTAACTGCTAATTGTACCACCACCATCTATCACCAAGGTTTGACCTGTGGTGAAGCTTCCTGCATCAGAAGCCAAGAATACCGCAGCACCTGCGATCTCATCTGGCTCACCAATACGACGCAATGGATAGTTGGCGACAGTTGCTTCATAAATTTCCGGGTTTTCCCATAAGGCCCGCGCAAAGTCAGTTCGAATCAAACCTGGCGCGATGCAATTCACGCGCACATTCTTGGGGCCCCACTCAACAGCAAGATTGCGTGCAATCTGCATATCTGCTGCTTTGGAAATTGCATAGGCACCTAAAGTTGCCGTTCCTTTTAGGCCGCCAATTGAACTTACTATGACAACGGCTCCACCTCCGGCCTCTGCCATTTGTGGAATCACGAGTTGGCAAAGACGATGTACGCTGCCGATGTTGGCGTTCATCACCTTATCGAAGGCCGAGTCTGGAATATCTTGTGATGGACCAAAATAGGGATTCAATGCTGCATTGCACACCAATGAATCGATTTTTCCCCATTTATCTAAGGTAGCTTGAGCAAGATTCTGCAATTGTTCTGGGTAGTTGATATTGCAAGCTACCGCAATCGCCTCTCCGCCATTGGCATTGATTTCGTTTGCTACTTCATCACACGCCTCTTGGTTTCGGCTCGAAATGACGACTCGCGCACCTTGCTCTGCCATTCGTTCTGCAATCGATTTGCCAATGCCTTTAGTAGACCCCGTAATAAGGGCCACTTTGTTTTCCAAGCTAAATAAACTCATTTGGTTTTCCGTTGCGTGATACGTGAAATTATCTAAAGTGATTTACTCGTCAGCCACCTTGACAAGTTGCTTGCCAAAATTTCCACCGCCTAACATTTCTCGAAAATAGCGCGGCGCGTTTTCAATTCCCTCACCCACACTTTCTCGATACTTGAGTTGCCCATCTTTGATCCAGGCACCAAGTTGTTGAGTCGCTTCTAACCAGCGCTCGCGCCATTCAGTTACTACAAAGAAGCGATGCTCTGGTACAGGGTCGAGATTTTTCAGCATATTGGCCGGCAACTCAGACTGACTAAGATCTTTATCGTTGTAATTCGAAACATAGCCACAAATCGGTACTCGAGACCCTGAATTAAGCAAAGGCAACACTGCTCGGGTCACATCTCCACCTACATTCTCGAAGTAGATATCAATGCCATCTGCACACGCTGTGGCTAATTCTTCTGCCAAATTGCCTGCCTTGTAATCAATGCACTGATCAAAACCTAACTCTTCCTCGACGAAGCGGCATTTGTCTGGACCACCAGCTATGCCGATTGCTCTGAGACCTTTGATCTTTGCCATTTGGCCTACTACTGAACCTACTGCACCGCTTGCAGCAGCAACGACTAAAGTTTCCCCTGCTTGAGGTTTGCCGAGCTCAGTCAATCCAAAGTAAGCAGTGCGGCCAGGCATACCTACCACACCCAGATGCGCCGATAGCGAGCCGTTTTCCAAATCCACTTTCATTAAGCGTGGATCGTCAGCATCCGCGACTATGTAACTTTGCCATCCCATATGTGCTGCGACTCTATCGCCGGGCTTATATGCTTCAGATGTTGATTCAACCACTACGCCGGCGGACTCACCTACCATCACATCACCAATCTCCATCGGAGCGGCATAGGATTTGATGTCATGCATTCGACCGCGCATATAAGGGTCTAAGGAGAGCCAACAGACTTTGATCAATATCTGGTTTTCGCCGAGATCGGGAATCGCTGCGTCATCAACGCTAAAGCAATCATCAGTGGGTTCGCCAACTGGTCGTTTGGCAAAGAGTATGCGGCGATTGACGGTCATATAGAGTTGGATTCCAACGATTTTTATCAGGCGCGCCAGTCTATCCTAATTCACCTCACATCGACAGGGCATCGGCTCGCGGAAGGAGGTTTTTCTAATGGAGATTGTTGGTACATGAGGAAGTAGTCCAGACTCGGAATACTCCCTCAAAAGTGGGAGGGAAGTTGTAGTTCAAATAGCTGGTAACGCTGGATTACTGATCACAA
This sequence comes from uncultured Pseudohongiella sp., assembly GCA_965262465.1. Lineage (GTDB taxonomy): Bacteria > Pseudomonadota > Gammaproteobacteria > Pseudomonadales > Pseudohongiellaceae > UBA9145. The sequence continues at coordinate 2,039,072 of OZ253535.1, forward strand.
GACGTCGGAATCGTCACCTTCGATTTCTATGTCAGTTCGCCTTGATTCTCGAAACTGATCAAAGTCTTGAATATTGAGATCGAAAAACGGATTTTCAAAATCGATGACTCTGGCTTCACGACCGGTGATCGCACCCTCTATCACCAACACTAGCAAATACACCGCCAGGGTTGTGAGCAGTACGTGGTATCGGCTTTTTAGAATGAGTTGTCTTAGTTGTTGCATGTTGAACTCCTAATCTATGAAGCGGCGCATGTAAGTGGCACCGGCTAAAAGAATTGCTCCCACAAGCACACCAAACAGCATGTCGTAACTGAACAATCGCTCCCACACGCTACCAAAGTCATAAATAATGTATTGGCTGGGATTGCTACGACTTTCCACCCAATTGGCTAGATACTGCGAACCGAATATAAAGTCTTCTAAAAACCCTATAAGAATGAATACACCACCAGCCCACAGGATCGGAGTGCGCTTTGCGAAGGCCGAGAACAACAACAGCCAGCCAACAGATGGAAGTAACCACAATACAGTCACAAACGCAGATAAATACACCAATGCGAGACTCACTACTGCTGCCATAAACATATAGCCAAGACCAGCAACTTGCACATCGTAACTAAGACCCATAAGAGTCAGCAGCACTACTCCGACTAAGTAGAATACAAGAAGAATTGCTACGAAAAACAGAGGAGCAACTACACCAATAGTCACCACTTTGGACAAGACTGTTTTCGCATTAGAAACAGGCATGGATTGCCAAAACAAAACACTGAGATCTTTACGGTCTTGATACAGCGCATTCAGCAAATAGATGAGACCGCAAATATAAAGCACCATCATGAAAGGTATAGCGGGAACCATAAAAATTGGCGCCATTTCAATTGGTGATAATCCATCGAAGATAATTGCCAGATATTCAATCCCTGTAGCCAACTCTTCAGGAGGAGCAAACGACACCACCCAGGCGGTAAACACAAAAAGTGTGACTGCGATTACTGCCGGAGCCGCAATAAATAGATTCTTGTTTTCCAGTATTTCCCGATAGAGCAAAGCAATGAATGTGTTTAGAGAAAGATTATTCATAACCACCCTCCTCTAAATCATTTGCATGTCGCTTGCTTTTCATTTTCGCAACGAACAAATCGGCAACACTCGGTGTACCTACCTCACCCAACGTCGACAAGGTGTCACGATCAACACCTTCATAGGTGTAAGCCTTTTTACCCAGTAACTCGCGACTGTAGATAGGATTCAATCTGTTGGCCTCTTCCACCATTCCTGGCTCAACCATGACCTCGGTATAGATTTCCTCCAAGGCACTCATAGTGGAATCTAATACGATCTTGCCCTTGTTGATAAACACCAAGTGAGAGAGGAGAGTTTCGATTTCTTCAACTTGATGCGTACTTATCAGGATTGTGCAATTGCCATCGTAGTAGTCGTTTAACAATCGATCATAAAATTCTTTTCGATAAATAATGTCCAGCCCCAAGGTTGGCTCATCCAATACAAGCAACTGCACGTCAATCGCCATGACAATCGCCAAGTGCAATTGGGTCACCATACCCTTTGATAATTCCTTAATGCGTTTGCGCGCCGGAATCTCTGTTGTACTTAAAAACTTTTCGGCACGCTTACGATCAAACCGTGGATGCACCGCCTCTACAAAATCTATCAGTTGATTCACACGCAACCATTTCGGCAAGATCCCTACATCTGCAATGAAACACACATCTTCCATAAGCTTGTGTCTCGCATGTCTTGGATCTTTTCCCGCTACCTGCAAATCACCTTCAACATCACACAGCCCGATTAACGCTTTAAGCGTTGTAGTTTTGCCTGCACCATTAGGGCCGATCAAACCTGAAATCGACCCTGCCGGAATTGAAAGATCAACGCCATCCAAGGCTTTAAAATCGCCGTAGTGTTTTTGCAGATTGTTTGCTTCAACAATGTTGCCCATTAAGAGGTCCTCAGGAAGATGAAGAAAGATTAGTCTGACTTTCTAGTCATCAACCCCATCAGTTTTGCTCGATCCAGTCTTTGCAGCGCTAAGCAGTTCACCAGGTTCCAAATCCAACCTTTGAATCCGCTCCATGATGGCCGGCCACTCTTCTTCCAGAAATTTCGTTCTCTCGAATTTGCCAAGTTTTTCTTTCGCTCCCATAACCACATACATTCCTAGCCCCCGTTTTTTCTCGACGAGCTCTTCGTCTACTAGAATTTGAAATGCTTTTGACACAGTCAGCGGATTGATTCGCTGCTCACTGGAAATTTGTCGAACAGAAGGCAAGGCATCACCCTCTTTCAGGATTCCGTCCATGATCAGTTCGACCAATCGATCTCGCAATTGGAGATAAATTGGTTCCTTGTTGTTCCAAGAGATTTCCACTGAGCCTACTCTGCTGATCTAGTGTTATACATAACTATAACACCATATCAGCAATGCACAAGCATAAAATCAGCTTTACCGCTATGTGGTTGTTTTTAAAAGAGAATTAATAAGGGAATGCACCGAGAATCCGTGCATCGGGGTGTACTGAGACTACTTTTTGCGCTCTTCAAATACGGTTTCTGAGGCTAATAAACCATCGACCTCACCGCTTGAAAAGCCAAACTCTTCGAGAATTTCTCGGGTGTGGGCACCGAACGCAGGTGGCAGATGGCGCAACGAACCAGGAGTGCGTGAGAGCTTTATCGGCGTTCCCGCCATCTTATACCAATCGCGCTCTATGGTCATTTCTCGGTGATGGGTATGTGGATGATCAACAACTTGTTGCGTGTTGTGAATTGGGCCAGCCGCTAGTCCTGCATTCGCCAGCTGGTTACAGATTTCTTCCCCATCATACTGGGTGAGTCGCGCTTCTAACTCTTGTTTAAGTTCATCGCGGTTATTCACTCGATCAATATTGTTTACAAAGCGCCGATCAGTCGCTAGATCAGGACATTCAAGTGACTGACATAACTTCCCGAACGCACGGTTATTACCAGCACCTATGAATATATCTACCGATCCCGTTTTGAAGGTGTCGTAAGGGCTAATGTTTGGATGGGCGTTACCGGAAGCGGTTGGCACCTTGCCACTGAAATTGTAGTTCGGAATATGCGGGTGCATAAGAGACACAGCACAGTCATATAATGTCATGTCCAAATACTGGCCGTGGCCTGATTTTTCTCTCTCTACCAGGGCCATTAAGATGGCGATAGCGCTATAGAGACCAGTCCCCATATCGACTGCAGCAAGTCCGAGTCGAGTGGGATTACTTCCCTCTTCCCCATTTATGCTAAACCAGCCTGCCATAGCCTGGATGATGGCATCGTAACCAGGGAATCCACCCCAAGGACCATCACTGCCAAATCCACTAATGCGGCAATGTACTAATCCTGGAAAACGTTCCTTAAGTACTTCTTCATAACCAAGTCCCCATGCTTCCATGGTGCCTGGCTTATAGTTTTCCAATAACACATCGGCGTTTTCCAGCATGCGCAACAGCACGTCACGTCCAGAGTCGCTGGATAGATCGAGGCCCATCGCCCGCTTATTGCGATTAACCCCGACAAAGTAAGCCGAATCATTTTCATGAAAAGGAGGACCCCAGTCTCGTGTCTCATCACCACGAGGAGGTTCGATCTTGATAATCTCCGCGCCATGGTCACCCAGAATCTGCGAACAATAGGGACCACCGAGCACTCGGCTCAGGTCGATGACGAGTTTTCCACTGAGAGCACTGGTTAATGATTCGGAAAGCAAAATAGTCTACGCACGTGTGAAACGGCCGAAGAGCATAATGCAGGCAATGCCCCGGTTCAAGGCTGCAACGTTCTGTCAGCTCAATGAAGCTGCTCGTTGGAAGAAATAATCTCCGCTCCCAGCCCTTCCCGCGCGATTAGATACTTCAGTTTCTGCAGCGACTCTATTTGAATTTGTCTTACCCGTTCACGGGTTAAACCAACCTCAACACCCACATTTTCCAATGTATCTGAATCATATCCACTTAATCCAAAGCGGCGCTTGATGATTTCTGCTTGTTTAGGTGTGAGTTGGTGCAACCAGCGCTGAATACATTCACCCAGATGCGAAGAAGCGAACGAAGACTCTGGTTCGGCTGTTGTTGCAGCAAACAAACATTCAGCAATTGGCAGATCTGAATCTTTAGACACTGGCAGGTCGATAGATGTAGTTGACCGACCACACTCTCTTAGTTCTTTCACTTCTTCTAGAGTCTTGCCCGAAGCTTTGGCTATTTCCGCATCAGAAGGATCATATCTACGGCCGTTGCTAAGGCTTCTTTCTGCTTTTATAACAGCATAAAGTGACTTGGTGACATGTACTGGCAAACGAATGGTGCGAGTTTGATTCATAATCCCGCGTTCAATGCTTTGGCGAATCCACCAAGTTGCATAGGTTGAAAATCGAAATCCTCGATCAGGGTCAAACTTTTCTACCGCATGCATTAAGCCCAGATTGCCTTCTTCGACTAGATCCAGGAGCTCCAATCCTCTATTAAGATAGCGGCGCGCAATTTTCACTACCAAGCGCAGATTACTTTCAATCATCTTATGCCTGGCGCTGCCATCTCCCTGTTGTACTAGCTTGGCATAGTGAATTTCTTCAGACGCGGAAAGCAGTGGGTTATATCCAATCTCTTTGAGATATTGCGCGGTCGGGTCGATAGACCAATTTCTCGTACTTGGCGCTGGCTCTGCTTTTGAAGATTGTGGCGAACGAGCAACTACCTCGGAACTGTCAATGGACTCTTCAGTATCCGAGGTAAGCGAAGGAATGTGGGTAGAAAGCGGATCGTGTAAAACGAATGCAGAATTGCTCATAGTTGAACCTCCTTGTCCTATTGTTGAGCTGTTGTTGTGCTAAGTCTGAGCTAGAACTAAGCCATTAATGCCACCCAATCCTTGGGCTTCAGCTGGCTTTATTTGTTTCAAGCTTGAGCTTTGGAATTCGATCCGAAAAAGAAAGAATCGACTCCGGGCTCTATTCTGAGTATAGACCTGCTGGCAGGTATTGCCAGTAATTTTGAGATTAGACAGCGCGAAGAGTGTTTTTGACTCTTCGCGCCTTATTTGTCACTACCTTGGTCGGTAGTTCTGTAGGGTTTGAATAATTACTGTTATTACTCGACGATTTTCTTCACGGCCCGCATCGGTGTCATTGCTGGCAACCGGCTGGCTCTCACCAAAACCTCGAGCGGTTACACGCCCTGCGCTAATGCCGAATTCATTGATCATGACATCACGCACTGCGCTGGCACGACGCTCTGAAAGACCTTGGTTGTAGGCTTCTGTTCCTCTGCTATCAGTGTGGCCTTCCAGTTCTACCACCACATCAGGATATTGATCCATGAAATCCGTGACTTCCTGGATTTCGTCGAAGTATTCCGGCTTCACTTCCGAGCGATCAAAATCAAAGTTAACCAACAGCTCGACACGAGCTACTTCTTCAACTGGAATCGGACACCCTCTTTCATCTACTGCATAAGTGCGTGGCGTATCTGGGCAAGCGTCCCCTGAATCAGGCACACCATCGCGATCTGCATCTGGCGCTGGCTCCTCATTCTCTGGTTCCACTCGAGGAGTGGATGCCGGTCGGGATGCTGGGGCGCTAGCGGTTTCTCGAGGAGCCGGTGCTGGTCGATCATTGCCCCCTAAGAAGAAAACTAGTCCGGTATCAACACCGATATCGTTGTCGCCGAACGAACGACCTAAGAAGTGATAAGAGCGAACCGCGGTGCGCCATTGCACTCGATCACTAAGCTTTAGCTTTAATCCTGCTCCGATATTGCCCAATGTGTCATTGTCATTACCAAATTCTGTATTGCCGATACCGCCAACTATAAATGGCTGCCAATTTCCCAGCGCTTCACCTATGTCGTAGAGCGCATCCAGGCGGTAGTGATCCAAATCCACTTCAGCACCTAGTTGATTGTCTGGGTCCATATCGAATGTCCCAAGTTCAAAACTCAGGCGCTCGGTGGCTTGCACACCCAAGCCTGCACTCCAACCCCATTCATTATCTAGACCGGTGAAATCATCGAAGTCCATCCACTGCAGGCCAGGCACCACGTAAAACTGCCCAGGTTCAGCTGCGGCAATGGTCGGTGACAACGAGGTGAGTACAAATGACAAAACTACTGTTAATAGGGCTTTGATTTTCATAGATCAGTCCAGGGTTAATATATTTATTTAGGAATATTAGTTAGGCACGCCAAAAAAGCGGGCCGGATTATACTCTCCCATACTGCACAAAAGTAAGAATCAGATCACAGTTGCTAGCAGGCCTCTGGTCAAATCCTTACAATAATGGCTTCATTACTGTTTCTAACTGATCTTTTCTGAGACTCACCCAGCAAAGAGTACGTAGTCTTGTATACCTGGCGCGACGAGCTAAAACGATACGTTTTGATATTTGGAATAGTAGGCATCATTGGCTACTTCCTCGGCATTCTGCTGCCTAGCCTTTTACTGCTCACTATCGTGCTGCTGGGTATCGATCTATTGCAATTGCATCGATTGCAAAAATGGCTGGCGAAAGATCACGGCAGCGATAAGTCCGCACCTCCTGAAAGCTTTGGCGTTTGGGGCGCCATATTCGACGGAATTTATCGATTGCAAAAACAAGAGCGTCGCGCCAGCGCGCACTTGGAGAGTCTGTTAAACAGAGCCCAAGAATCTTCTGCCGCCCTGGAAATGGGCGTCATCATGATTGATCGTCACAACAATCTGGACTGGTGGAATAGCGCGAGCGAGAGTTTGCTAGGATTGAAGCACCCTCAAGACCGAGGACAATCCATTACCAATCTAATCCGGGATCCAAAGTTCGCTGAATATTTCAATAGTGAAAACTACGACGAGCCACTCAAGATGGCAGCACCCGGTGACAGTTCTCAGGTATTGGAATATGAGATTGCATTGTTCGGAAAACATGAACGCTTAATGATTGTTCGAGACATCACTCAATTGCACCGCTTGGAGTTGATGCGCAAAGACTTTGTTGGGAATGTATCCCATGAACTCGGAACACCAATCACCGTAATCAAAGGGTATTTAGAAGCAATCATCGACAATATGCAGGATTTGGATGGGAAATGGCAAAAACCAATCCAGCAGATGCATCAACAATCAGCACGAATGGAAAACATAGTGCGTGACTTGCTATTGCTTTCGTCTCTAGAAACTAAAATTCGCCCTAAACCGCAAGATGCGTTTTCTTTAGTTAGTCTGCTGTCCGAGATTAGCAATGACACTTTGCAGATCTACAAAAAGAAATCCCACAACTTAACTTTAGATTGTCCAGAAGATGTTGAAATCCTTGGGGACCGTGGAGAGCTCTACTCTGCTTTATCAAATTTGGTTGTAAACGCCGCGAAATATACTCCGGCTGACGGAAAAATTTCTATTTCCGTCAAAAACGATGCAGACAGTCTCTCCATAGAAGTCGCGGATGACGGAATTGGTATCGATTCACAACATATTCCTAGACTCACTGAGCGATTTTATCGGGTCGACGTAAGTCGGTCGTCCGAAACTGGAGGCACTGGTCTTGGTTTGGCTATTGTTAAGCATATTTTGGCCCGGCACGATGCCGACCTAGTAATCGAAAGTGAAGTTGGCGCTGGTAGCCGCTTCATTTGTCGATTCCCTCCTATTCGCTTTCGCATGGAAAGCCCTTCTCCAAAAGAAACTCCCGAGTCTAGTGAACAGAAAACACCGTCAGTGACACATTAATATGACAGTAGTGTGACATTTTCATCACAACAATCTAAGTGTTATTCTTTCTACCCCGCTTGAGAAAATGCTCAATCTTGAGACATGAGAATGCGAAGTATGCTGCGTTCAGCAAACTCGTAAGTGCTCTATTAGGGTGATCGGCCATCTAAAGCAGTGACGCGACACTGCGGCCGGCAAATCAACAACATTAAATCGAATTAGTAGTGATTAAGCATCCCGGAAATGCTGCGCTTGAGCTGGTGGATACCAGTACAGAGGGGGCACAGCATCAATCAGACGAACCAATCGATCTCGATAGTCACGAGTACTATGAGAATCGCGAGCTATCGCATTTAAAATTTAATCTGCGTGTGCTTAGTCAGGCGAGAAATCCAAACCACCCGCTATTGGAACGTCTGATGTTCTTGCTGATCTTCAGCTCCAATCTCGATGAGTTTTTTGAAATTCGTGTGTCTGGACTTAAGAAGCAATTGGATTTCGGTCGGCAACGCCCAGGGCCTGACGGTAACTATCCCGAACAAGTGTTAAAAACCATTCATACCGAAGTGCGGGAAGCAATGAATGAACAGTACCGCATTCTAAACGAGGAACTATTCCCCTCTTTGGCTGATGAAAACATCCGCTTCCTTGCCCGCAGCGAATGGAATGAAGACCTAATAGAGTGGACCAAGACTTATTTCCATGACGAAGTCCTACCAGTAATCAGTCCTTTGGGTTTGGACCCAGCGCACCCATTCCCGCGGCTAGTGAATAAAAGCCTCAATTTTATCTTGTCACTCGAAGGTAAGGATGCATTTGGCAGAGAAAGTGGTCTCGCCATCGTGCCTGCACCTCGCTCTTTACCGCGATTGATCAAGGTGCCACAGGAAATAATGCCTGAGGGAGACAATTTCATTTTTCTCTCGTCGATTATTCACGCCTATGTCGATGAATTTTTCCCTGGCATGATAGTAAATCAATGCCATCAATTTAGGGTGACTCGAAACTCTGATTTAGAAATGTCCTATGTCGAGATCGAAGATGTTGCCAGTGCGTTGCAAGGTGAGTTGCATAGCCGAAGATTCGGAGCCGCCACGAAACTCGAAGTCAGCCTCGATTGTCCTGACGAGCTAACTAATTTCTTGCTAGAAAGATTCAACTTATCTGAAGATGAACTATTCCGCCTGGACGGACCGGTGAACTTGCAACGCTTAACAGCGATGCTGGAAATGGTTGATCGCCCAGAATTACGGTTCCCTAAATTCTCACCAGGTTCACCGGTAGAGCTAGAAGAAAATAGCGATATCTTTGCGGCCGTTGAGCGCGAAGACCAACTCTTGTTACACCCTTACGAATCATTCATTCCGATAATTGATTGGGTACGCCAAGCCGCGAAAGATCCAACTGTTCTTTCAATCAAGCAAACTTTATATCGTACGAATGCTTCTTCGGAACTCGTAGAGGCGTTAGCGGAAGCAGCGCGCAACGGCAAAGAAGTGACTGTCGTTATTGAGTTACGCGCACGATTCGATGAAGAAGAGAACATAAATTTCGCTAGTATTTTGCAAGAAGCCGGTGCAGTAGTTGTATATGGTGTTATGGGATACAAAACCCATGCGAAGATGTTGCTATTTGTACGCCGTGTTGGAAACAAGCTAAAACGCTATGCGCATCTGGGAACAGGAAACTACCATCGCAAAAATTCATTGATTTACACCGACTATAGTTTACTGACTGCAGACAAGACGATATGCGCTGATGTCCATAAAGTGTTTCAACAAATCACGGGCATGGGTAAGAAAATTCACCCGAAACTATTGATTCACGCTCCGTTTAACTTGCGTAAGACAACGATACGAATGATAGAAGCGGAAGCGGAAGCCGCGCAGTCAGGAAAACCAGCCCGAATTGTGGCGAAAATGAATGGTCTTACTGAACCTTCAGTAATCAAGGCACTATACAAAGCCTCTCAAGCTGGCGTGAAGATTGAACTGATTGTGCGCGGAATCTGTTGTCTAAAACCCGGTATTCCTGGCGTAAGTGACAACATTAGAGTGGTTTCTATAGTCGGCAGATTTTTAGAACATTCTCGAGTGTACTATTTTGAGAATGCAAGCAATCAAGTGTATTGCGCCAGTTCGGATTGGATGGAACGCAATCTATCCCATCGAATCGAAGTCTGTTTTCCAATCATTAAGAAGAAGTTGGCGAACCGGATAATAGGAGAGCTGGAGACCTATCTAAACGATCAAACGGAAAGTTGGGAGCTACAAGCTGACGGAGACTATCTACGAGTTGCTCCAATGGAAGAAGAATCTCCAGGCGTTCAATCACTGCTTCTGAAATCACTCGCCCGTACTTAATAATCACTTCATTCAGAATTTCGTTTTAGTGCTTGGCATTACTTACTGCCGGCAAGTCAGACGTTGTCATTGCCTTCAAAGTCTTTTCGTTCTTCACCAAAAAATCCAACATGCCTTCCCGCAATGCAGTTGCACTAAAGCGTAACGAAGAAACTCCATAAGCTTCCATTAAGCCAGTGAGCACACTCCATCCTGGCAGTAACAAATCTCTCCTCGCTTCCTTTAGACCAGATAAATCTTTGCCTTCGACAATGGTTTCAGCGAGCAATGACTGAATGTCATGCAGCTTGTCCAGACTGATCTCACCCGCTGGCGCGCCTTGACCATGACAAATATTGGTTAGCATTTTTACTGTGCCAGATGACGCATGCGCTTCCTGCCAACCTGCCCGATTAACACCAACTGCAACTGCATTGAAAACAGCAAAGGCAGCTTCCCTTGCCTTGTCCATGGCCAGCAAGGTTTCATCTTTGGATTCTAGCCCAGTAAAAAATTGGTCACGCCAAGCAACACTGCCGATCGCCAAGCTTTCTGTGAGTAGACGATCATGATGACAACCCACAATAACTTCAGTACTTCCACCACCGATATCAATTACCAAACGATGAACATCACTGATGGGCAAATCACTGATGACTCCGGCATAGATAAGTACCGCTTCCTGCACGCCACTGATGATTGATATATCAATTCCTATTTCACGTGACGTCGCGACGAAATCATCAGAGTTAGCTGCCACTCTAAAAGTATTAGTTCCTAGTGCCCAGTACTGCTCCAGCGGATATTGCCGCATCAGCAATTTGAAACGTTTTAGACAATTTACTCCGCGGGTATAGGCAGCTTCAGATATGACACCGGAATCGGCGACATTTTCACCCAGCTGAACTTTCTCGCTGAGTCGCTCGACAATCTTGATCTTGCCTTCTTGCCATTCACCGATCAGCAAATGAAAGCTATTGGATCCGAGATCAATACATGCATGCATAAAATAGTAGTCCGGCTACTTCCCTGGACGCGGCACGTAATGACCACGAAATGGAATGAAGAGAGAGCCTCTCTATCCTTATCGTTTTCTGTGATTGATTCTGAATGTTACCGCCCAGAATTGGGCGGCAACAAGGAATGGGGAGTTAGATGGGATGAACGGCCTTACATCATGGATTGTTGATAATTTTCCAATCCAACCCGGTCGATGAGGGAAAGTTGCGTTTCAAGCCAGTCAATATGCTCTTCCTCACTGTCCAGGATATCGCTAAGCAAGTCACGGCTAACGTAGTCTCCTACGGATTCGCAGTATGCGATGCCTTCTTTAAGATCGGGACAAGCGATCATTTCCAGCTTTAGGTCGCATTCCAGCATTTCGCGGGTGTTTTCTCCGATCAGCAGCTTGCCGAGGTTTTGTAGATTCGGTAGCCCTTCCAGAAACAGAATGCGCTGGGTTAACTGGTCAGCATGCTTCATCTCATCAATAGACTCTTCATACTCCTTCTCGGCCAGCTTACTTAGGCCCCAGTCTTCGTACATTCTTGAATGCAGAAAGTATTGATTAATAGCGATTAGCTCATTGGCCAGAGCTTGGTTGAGATGTTTGATGACAGTGGCATCAGCTTGCATGGTTTACTCCTCAAGTGCAGGTTTGCGCAAGCATCCGGTTTTTACTCTATTCTGTCAAGGAAAAAGTGCTGTAAGTCATTGATATAAATAGGAAAACTTAATGATAAGCAATCCCATTTACATTTACGTATTGAAATCGTTATGAGCGCGATGGGTTTTGTACAAAAAATGTACAAGCGACAAAATTTTGGCACACGAGCACGCAAAAACAGAGGTAACCATCAGCCGCCTTATGGCGTTCAATTTTTTTGGATGGGGGGGATTTAGACGTCGGTGGCGTCTACGAACGGAGTGGTTCTGGCGAATTCTTTAACAATACTTTGGGCCAGCTTGCTGCACTTACCACATTCACTGGCAACTCCAAGACGAGAGCGCAATTCACTGACAGAACTCGCACCATCGCGGCACATGTCCTTTATTTGATTATCAGTAATTTGTCGGCAGATACAGACGTACATCGGTAGTCCTCTTGGATGTTGGTAATTTAAATCTAAATGAGAATGATTGTCAACAAGATTTAAACCTGCTAGCTTAGCCAACGAAATGGCCTCTTCCGTTTAACAGTAAGTCTCTGAAAATCCAGTAGAATTCCAGCAATGACAGCAATTACCCTCGCTCAAGCCAAAAGTGGCGACCGTTGTGTCGTGTTGGAAATTGCTCCAGAACCGTCGGAAATGAAGAGTCGCCTATACGCTCTAGGTGTCATCCCAGGCTCAGCAATCGAAATCTTGCGCTTCGCCCCTCTCGGCGATCCTATGCAAGTCAAAGTGGGCACCAGTTTTCTCAGTATTCGCAGATCCGAAGCTGAGATCATTCAAGTCGACATTCAGTAGAACAACATGTCAGATCAAGCGTCTCGCACAATAGCTCTAATCGGTAATCCCAACTGCGGTAAGACCACGCTGTTCAATTTGCTCACCGGATCAAGACAGAAAGTGGGTAATTGGCCTGGCGTTACAGTCGAGAAGAAATTTGGTTTTACCGAAATAGCCAAACAGCGCTGCGAAATTGTCGATCTCCCAGGCATCTATTCTCTCGAGCAAGAATACAAAGGTGTTGATGAACAAATCGCGTTTGAATACTTACAAGATAGCGACATCGACTTAGTTATTAACATTATCGATGCGACTAATTTAGAACGCAGCTTAGTACTGACACAGCAACTGTTGGAAAAACGCATTCCAATGTTAGTGGCGCTCAACATGTTGGATGTGGCTGAGCAACAGGGCATAACGGTATCGGCAGATGCTCTCGGCACAAACCTGGGAATACCCATTATTTCAATGGTGGCCTCACAAAAACGCGGCATGGCAGAACTTGAACAGGCCATTAGTGAGCACGGGAAATCAGCACCACCTGCCGCCTCAATCGAACAGGCAAATGATGAACAGAATGATCCCATTCTAAAGCGCTATCACCAATCCAGACGTTTAGTGAATGGAGTGGTTGAAGTCATCCCTGGTCAACATAGCTTATCGGAACGGCTAGACAACATCGTGTTGAATAAATGGTTGGGTGTTCCGATTTTCTTATTGATGATTTACCTCATGTTCACTGTTGCGGTAAATGTTGGCGCGGTATTCATCGACTTCTTCGACATATTGTTCGCAGCAGTATTGGTAGATGGAACCACTTGGCTGTTGGAGCAAATATCGGCGCCCGCCATTATCGTCACTCTACTTGCACAAGGTGTTGGCGGAGGAATTACCCTCGTTGCCACCTTCATACCTGTTATTGGGTTTTTATATCTCTGTCTATCAGTCTTGGAAGACTCTGGTTATATGTCCAGGGCTGCCTTTGTGATTGATCGACTTATGAGTGGTATCGGTTTGCCAGGAAATGCATTCGTTCCCCTGATTGTCGGATTTGGCTGTAATGTGCCGTCGGTGATGGCTACGCGAACCTTAGGCAGAGATAGCGATCGGTTAATGACTATCGCTATGGCTCCATTTATGAGTTGCGGTGCAAGACTGACTGTCTATGCGTTGTTTGCGGCAGCATTTTTTCAAACCAATGGACAGAACATAGTGTTCGGTCTTTACTTGCTGGGAATAGCTCTTGCTATTTTCACTGGCTGGGTTTTTCGCAAGCAGCTATTTACCGGTGAGATCACACCCTCGTTTCAAGAAATGCCGGCCTACCATGTTCCTGTTGCGAGAAACATTTTCCTCACTACCTGGTTTCGTCTTAAAGGATTCGTTTTCCGTGCAGGTAAAACTATTGTTGTAGTGGTAATCGCATTGAGTTTTCTCAACTCTATCGGAACCGATGGAAGTTTCGGCAATGAAGATTCCGAAGAGTCTGTGCTCAGTGTAATCGGAAAATCTATTACCCCAGCCTTCGCACCGCTTGGCATTCAAGAAGACAACTGGCCAGCAACAGTGGGACTTTTTACTGGCATGTTCGCCAAAGAAGCAATCGTTGGCACTCTAGATGCTCTATACACAGAAAGCGAGGCAGATGATGGAGAAGGTGCGCCAGACTTGGTCGGCGCCTTCGGCGAAGCTGTTGGATCTATTGGTACTGAACTTGCCGCATTAGGTGGAGCCCTCGTGGACCCACTTGGCATTTCTATTGGTGATGTGACTGATGCTGAAGCGGTGGCAGAAGAGCAGGAAGTGCAAAGCAGCACATTAACCAATATGGCAGCTTTGTTTGTCAGCCCATTTGCCGCTTTTTGCTACCTGGTGTTTATTTTGCTTTATGCACCCTGTGTTGCAGTTCTGGGTGCGGTAACTAAAGAGGCAGGTTTGCGTTGGACCTTGCTGGTTTTTAGCTGGAGCACAGGTTTAGCCTACATCACCGCAACGGTGGTTTATCAAATTGGCACTTTCGCAGACAACCCCTTATTCTCTGCAATCTGGATTGTGGCAATGCTAGCTATCCTAATGACATTCATTGTGAGCTTAAAACGAATGTCGACGAAGCTGGTTCCTTCCAATCTCATTCAGGCGGTTCAACTCTAGGAGACAACGTGACCAACGAGCAATCTTCCCAGTCTTTTCCTTTTCTGGGATGGTTCGCCGCCGCATTCGTTATAGTCTTGTTGCTAAAGTTTAGTTTGGCCGCGCTGCTGGATTTATACAGCGACGAAATATTCTACTGGTGGGCTGGCACTAAACTTTCTTTAGCCTACAGTGACCTTCCTTTTATGACTGCCTTACTTGCAGGACTGGGCAGTGGTTTTGGTCCTTCAGATAGTTTTTCAGTCAGGCTATTTTTCCTCTTGCTCGGAACCGCAATACCATTTGTTGTGTATTGGGTTGCCAAACCAATCAGTAATCAAAGAATGGCGCTGGAATCTGCCGCCCTCACCCTTTGCCTTCCACTGGGCGGATTCCTGGGCTTACTCGCCGTACCAGATGTTCCACTGATATTTTTTGGTTTACTGGCCATTGGCTTTTTTCAACGTGCGCTTTCCGGTGATCAAATACCGATGTGGATCGCCACTGGTTGTTTTGTTGCGCTGGGACTAAGCACCCACTATCGATTTTTTCTCTACCCTTTCGCTGCAGTCCTGTTTCTAATCTTATTCCGTGAACAGCGAAAGCAATGGACGAGCTGGAAGTTTTGGTTAGCGGTTGGCATTGCAAGCCTTGGTCTTATTCCGATCCTGTGGTTCAACCTAAGCAATCAGTTAAGCAGTGCTAGTTTTTATTTAGTGGAACGTCATCCTTGGGAATTTCAACCAACAGGATTATTACATCTGTTTAAACAAGCGGGATTGGTTACACCACCACTATATGTTTTGTTTATCGTCACCATAGTGATGCTGTATCGAGACGCTAAAAAATCGAATCAGGATTCTGCACTGCTCTTAGCTTTTGCGAGTACTAATCTATTGGTGTATTTGGTACTTGCCCCCTGGACCGATGCCAACAGCACGTCAATCCATTGGCCTCTGTCTGGCTATTTTCCCTTGCTGGTTGCATTGCCGATAGCGTTAAGACGTTTTCATACCTGGGCAACTCAGCGCTGGAATGAACGGCAGGCTTCACGTGCTGTAACTGCCATTCCACTTATTGGTTTTCTCGGCACATTGGTTGCCTTTACTGGTGTGGGCTCGCAAGCCTTTCAATTGCAGTTGCAACCTTTAGTCGGCACCGGCGTGTTGTCAAACAAAATGGCAGGCTGGCAAGAATTCTCTAGTCACACACAACAATTGTTAGGAGAGAATTTTGACGATGTTGAGCCGGTTTTCATCACAGACAATTACTATACGGCAGCCCAACTCGAATTCGCCGGCATCACCTCCAAGACTTTAACAATCGACAGGGACAAAGCGGTGCGTGATGGACGTATCACACAAATAAACCTTTGGAACAAAGGTGTTACTGGACTGGATGAGTTCGCTGGACAGCCAGCGCTGTATATTAATGAAGACAGCTCTTTGGTGGTCGATGATAAAACTGACCTAATGAAAGATATGTGTGCCATTGTTAGTGAGATTTCTCACTTAGATACACTATCCTTGTTTAACGGCGATAAGGCTTTTTCGTTCTACTCTGCTAGCCAAATCAATGCCATTCAATCTGATCGTGAATCAACAGCATTCCCCTGCCCTTATCCAGCGCAAGCGTGGATTGATTACCCTGCGGCAAACGATGTATTGGCTGGAACAATCGACGTATCAGGTTGGGCATACAATGAAGATATTGGAATAGAACGGGTCCAGTTGTTGATCGACAACCAAGTGATCGGGACGCCTTCATATGGATCCAACCGACAAGACGTAGTTGATATTCGCAATGTCAGTACAGATCCCAATGCACCAAATCTTGGATACAGCATTCAATTAGATACTTTGGAATTGCCCAATGGGGTTTACGAACTTGCGATTGAATTACACAATAAGGCGGGGGTTAGAGAAGTGTATGGCAAAAGAAGAATAACGATCGCCAATTAACTATTGTCAACTAACGACAGCTAGTTAGAAATTGGGCGTAGCACTTCGACAGCAATCCGCCATTCATTACTGGCTGAGAGACGCCAAACACGAAGATAGTTTGTACGAAAACCCTGCTGCACTTCTTCAGGGTTAGTGGACATCACACCATAAGTAAAACCCATCTCTCGGGAATCACTCAAGTAGCCACCCATATGATTAACGTTCACCGGCGTGGTCGTTTCCAATTCACTATCGAGAAATGCACCATAAACTGAACTAGCAACTTCCGCTCCAATTGCTGGACCCATGCCTGGCAAATAGACACGGATGTTTTCCATGCCATATCTAAGCAGCGCTCGTTCTCCACCACGGATATTAATTGAGCGACCGAATGTGTTGTCTGCTTCAACCAGGCGTTGCATGGTATTGGCGTCGGTCATTGCAACAACCGGATGGGCTGTCTCTTCGAAAATGGGCTGGGTGTCAGCGAAGGTCGGTTCAACTTGCAAGCTGAGAAATCCCGGAATAAAAACCGCCATGTCTGCGGCTAACTTCCATTGCCCTTCTTGTTTTTTCCAAACTGAGATCAAGTGACCAAAGTAATCACTTCCTTCCGTGCTATCAGGATCCACAATGGTCAATGGACCCGCTGAGAGTCCAAAGTCTCCAGCTCTCGAAACGTCAATATAATGTGCTTCCCAGGTCAGATCGTTACCGGAGAAATTTGGTGATGAATAATAAGCCAATGCATCCAATGGACCATCACGAAAGATCACTGAATCTTCACCAAGGAACTCTAAAAATGCCTGATTTCGACCAACTTCGATTGCCCGATCTGCATAACTTTGGTCAGCGGCGGCCAGGTCCAGCCAGTATTGATATTGGCTACGCTCCTGGGCAGAACTAGCAACAGAAACAACAACCATAACGAACACACTAAGCAATGTGCCAGTTCTGAGATTTTTACTATTCAGTCGCGGAATGAACATAAGCAGCAATATCTTAGTCGGATTTCATTTTAGAAAGTAGCTTATCCCCTCCATTCTACCCTAGGGAATAGCTATCTGTCTGAAATCCTTAGCCAATTTTGGATTCTTAACATTGTTCTCGGGCAGCACAGTCGATAGAATCGCCTTATCTGCAATGAGAAGGGTTCAGGGATTGTGAATTACGCCAGATGAGCGTTGCGCAGTGAACATGCCTCCAGAGTGACCAGCCTAATTTCTCCACGACTTTCAAAAATACTTGTACTACCTATTCGCTCTCTCACGGTAGTGATTGCTTGTGCCTGGTTGCTGTTCAGCTTGTTGTTCAGCGCTTCTTCTTCTGCGCAAACCATTGTGGTGGGCGATGCAGTGGACTCAGTGCCAGTCACCTTATCTGTGGAGTACTACGAAGACAGCTCAGAAGCGCTAACCATTGAAGAAGTGTTAGCACCCAGCTTCGATGTGAATTTTATCCCTCATGATCGGGAGCTACTCAACTTTGGCATAACCAGCGCAGCCTATTGGGTTCGCTTCAACCTGGATTGGTCAGAGTTAGAGCACGGCACCCAGAAGATTCTCGAGTTTGGCCCGCCAAAACTTGTCGCCGGCGTTGTCCGCGGCGGAATAGAACTTTTTACGATAAGCCCTGAAGGTGAAGTAGTTAATAGTTATCTACTCGGCAGCCTTGAGAGCGAACGCGAGTTAAAGACTCTCAATCGCGGTTTCGCTCTGGTTGTCGATGAAATGTTTGGCAATGAATTTTATCTTAGGGTTACAAGCGCTCGCCCCTTACGACTGCCAATTACTCTATGGGATGAAATTGCATTTCAACAACAAACTATTAAATCGGATACAACACTGGGATTGCAGTACGGCATTCTGCTGGCAATGGTTTTCTACAATTTGTTTCTGTTTTTCTCCATTCGTGAAACCAGCTACCTCTATTATGTTTTGGCGATTGCCACACAGACCATATTCATCTTTTTAGATTCAAAACATTTCCGCTATCTGTTAAATGAGTTTTATAGTGGAGAATGGTATGTCGATCTTGCTGAACGACTTATCTACCCTTTCCTGGTCATTACTGCCCTGCTGTTTCAACGATCCTTGCTCCGCATTTGGGAACACAACATTAAACTAGACAACGTGGTGAAGTTGTTTATAGCAGGATTCGGCATGGTAATTGTGCTGACCTTGGTTCCGAATGAGAAAGTGTTTCAGTACTTGTTCATCTTCCTGCTTATTCCAACCATTCCGTTAGCGTTCTATACCAATATCGATGCGATAAGACGGGGCAATGTAACCGCGGTAGTCCATATGGCGGCTATCGGTGTTTTCTTGATTGGCACCATCATCTTAATGATGTTGCAGTTATGGCCAGCGTTCCCTAATAACGCGTTTACTATTAATGCCTACAACGTTGGACTTGTGGCCCAGGCACTGCTGCTCTCACTCAGCCTTTCTTACCGCTACAACCAGATTAAGCAAGAGAAAGAAGACGCGCAGTTGCTGGCCATCAATAACCTGGTTCGCTCAGAACAGATTAAGGATGATCTGCTTGCCAACGTGTCTCATGAGCTTCGTACGCCGTTGTACGGGATTAATGGCTTGGCGGAAACAGCCTTGTCGGAGTTTGAAAAAAATGATCAGAACATTGAACTAATCACTCGAAACCTGGAGTTGATCAGTGCCAGTGGGGATCGACTCACAAAACTAGTGAATGATCTATTGGATTTTTCTGCAGCAAGGGAAGAAGCAACTTACGTCAAGTTTCGACCAGTGGACTTAAATAGCCTAGTCACATTGGTACTCGCTATCTGTAAACCACTGGTCGGGGAAAAGAAAATTGATTTGCGAGCAGATGTAGATCCAGATTTACCTCTGGTGGCAGGTGACGAAGATCGCCTGCAGCAGATATTGGTTAACCTCGCTTCAAATGCCATCAAGTTTACCTACTCCGGTGAAGTCGTAATCTCTGCAGAGCTTACTTCCGATTACAACGTAACAGTCAAAGTCAGAGATACCGGTATTGGCATTCATAAGACTGACCACGAAACGATATTTAAAACATTCGAAAAATTACCTTCTCAGCAAATGAATGCCAGCGGCATTGGCTTGGGCTTACCGTTAGCCAAACGCATGGTTGAAATGCATAGAAGCAAACTCAAAATCGAAAGTGAATTGGACTTGGGCTCAACCTTCAGCTTCGATCTTAGAGTGTCACTGGATCAGACTCGGGCGATTAAGTCACCAAACATCCACAAACAAATGATTCGTCGCGCAGACTATTTGCAAAGCGCGAATCAAAAAGAAGAAGTACCTAAACTTCGGAGTGAGCAGGAAGTCACCATCCTGGTTGTAGATGATGATGAAATTAATCGCGTGGTAATGGGTCAACAGCTTGAAGAATACAATGTGGTCAAGTGTTCCAATGGGCTCGATGCACTAAACATCATCGAGGAAAACAAACCCGATCTCGTGTTGCTCGATTTGATGATGCCAGGATTAAATGGCTATGAGGTCTGTCAGAAACTGCGACAGAAATACAGCCAGATAGAACTGCCTGTAATTTTGGTAACTGCAAAGAATCACCTGGAAGATCTAACCCAAGGCTTTCGCACAGGTGCCAATGACTACTTAGCCAAGCCCTTTCACAATGAAGAACTCAGTTCCCGTGTAGAAAACCAACTCCGCCTGAGCATGCTGCATCGGGTCAATGAAGACAATGTGCGCTTGCGCGCCCAAATAGAAAACTACGTGCAGGCTGATGCAGAGCTACGAAGTTCACGGCTGCGATTACAACAAGTACTCGAATCTATCCAAGCAGGTTTCATCGCATTCGAACTGCCTGGACGCATTTTCAGTTTAAATCAGCGTGCCGCTGAATTATTAGGCACCGAAAAAGATACGTTGCTTGAAAAAGACATTTTGTCTTTGTTTACAGATGCTGACTCAAATTCCCGTGTGAGGCAGCTAATAGCCGAATGGGAAAATGGTGATGACGGCGCAAGCAAAGGTGACGGTGAAGAATCTAGTGCCGCCAGCCATAGCGTAAGTATCGAAGTTTTTGTTCCCTATAACTCGAATTCACGACCATCCGCAGACGTCGTTAAATTTAGCAGCAAGCTCAATCTTTTTGGCGACGACGAAGGAACCGGCGTTCTCTTCCTCGAAGATACTGAGCCATTGAAGAAAGTGACCAGCTCAAGCATCGCACAGGATACAGTAGAGCTAGTAAGTTTCCTCGGGCAGGCACAAAAACATTCGCCGCATTGGCACGCGACTCAATGTCCTCACGCCTTCTGAAGTATCGGAGTATCCAGAACTGCTAGACAAACTCTCAGGCATCGAAGATTTAGTGAGCTATATCGATGAACAATTGCCAGCGATTAGTAGCGAAAGTGAATATCGTCAGCAGCTCGTCACATTAATGCGCTCTGCCCTTCACACTTGGGAAGTCACCACACAGAAATCCAAAATCGAATTGGCCGAAGAGAGCAATATTTGGGCTGTGAGTATCGATGACGGACGCTTGCGGACCCGAACATTCGATCGTTACCTGCGCTTGGAACAACTTCCAAAAGTGCCGCGCTGGCGTGAAGTAGTAAGAACAGCTTATTTTGTGCTTTCAAATCCAGCTATCGAACCAGAAACGCGCGCCACATTAGAATCAGAACTTGAGAAAACCAAAACCATTCTCAAGAAAGCAGCGATTAACTAGTTTGTTATGGCTATCTGCTTTTACACACAGAATTCGGCTCACGCACCAATCCATGGTGAAGGATAGTATGTATGTACCTTCAGCATTTCGGATTAGCCCAATACCCATTTTCACTCACGCCTAACACGCGCTATTTCTTAAAACTGCCGAGTCATCAGCACGCATTTGACTCTTTAATTGCAGCGCTGGATGAAGATGGCTGCTTTAGCAAAGTCATAGGTGAAGTTGGCACGGGCAAGACTATGCTGTGCAGAAAAGTGCTAAATGCATTAGAGCCCTATCAGGATAAGTACCTTACCGCCTACATTCCGCATCCGATCTTAACTGAAGAGGCGACCATGCATTCCTTTGCCGAGGAACTCGGCCTGGACTTAGATGAGGGCGCTCGTTATGGCGAGATGCTAAAACAGATTACCTCCGCCATCTTGGAAAACGCCAAAGATAATAAACAAGTGGTGTTGTTCATTGACGAGGCACAGGCCATGCCTGAAGAGTCGCTAAAGGCGGTACATTTACTGACCCAGGCATTACCGAGCGACAAACACACACTGCAAGTCGTTTTGTTTGGCCAACCGGAATTGGATGAGATACTCGACGGGCCCATGCTCAAACAACTGCAACGCTCTGTAAGTTTTTCTTACACGCTACCCTCTTTAGATTTAGATGGGGTAGCAGCTTATGTTCAGCATCGATTGTCCAAAGCCGGATACAGTGGTGATCATATGTTCACTCCACAAGCGCTAACCAAATTGTATGAATCCAGCGGTGGCGTTCCGCGACTTATTAACATCCTCTGTCACAAAGCACTAATGGTAGCTTTCGGCAAAGGCGAACGCATGGTTGACGATGGCCATATGCAAGCCGCGATCGACGATACTGAGACACACCAGAAGAGCAAAAGCTGGACAGAACGGCTTTTCGGTGGGCGCTTCTCACAAAGCTGAAAGCTCTCTAATCTTTTTCCGCTAACAAACCTTAGAGCCGGTTCATGGTTGTATCGGATTTCTCACGCCTTATAATCAGCTCCCCACACTTCAGCAGAGGTAGCAAACATGACCAATGCAGTTTGGCAGCAGCTCAGAGAAGAAGCCGAGCATGTCATCAAGAAGGAGCCTCTTCTTGCCAGTTATGTTTATGCTTGCGTTTTAAATCACGGAACATTGGAATCAGCGCTTAGCTTTATTCTTTCCAACAAATTATCCGATGATGTTGTACCCGCAGTAACGGTGCGTGAATTGTTTGAGGGGGCTTTCCAGGCTTCTCCAGAAATAGCCAGCTATGCAGCAGCCGATATAAAAGCCGTGTATGAGCGGGACGCAGCTATCTGTTCTTACCTGCCTGTGATTTTAAACTTGAAAGGATTCCAATCCATTCAAGTGCATCGGCTAGCTCACCATCTTTGGAGTACTGGTCGCATCGAACTGGCAATGTTCATCCAGTCGCGCAACTCAGAAGTGTTCGGCGTAGATATCCATCCTGCCTGTGTTATGGGCAAGGGAATCATGTTTGATCACGCCACCGGAATTGTTATCGGTGAAACATCAGTGATTGAGGACAACGTTTCGATTTTGCAGCAGGTAACTTTAGGTGGTACCGGCAACGAACAAGGCGACCGCCACCCCAAGATTAAATCTGGAGTGCTAATTGCAGCTGGTGCAAAAGTACTTGGCAATATCACAGTGGGTGAATGCGCAAAAATCGGCGCAGGTAGTGTGGTGCTACAGGATGTAGAGCCTCATACCACAGTGGTTGGTATTCCAGCTCGTGCCGTGGGTAAAACCAGCGAAGAATCACCGGCACAAACTATGGATCAGAATTTCCCCAACGCATAACTCACTTCGTTAGCTCAGCCATGCCGCAAACTCTGAGCAAGAAAATACTCGAAGTAAGGCATGGATGCCGCCACCTGCGAAGAAGGTGCGAGAAGGCGATCACCAACATAATCACATTCTGCGCCAGTGATCGCCGACGACAAAGCAAAAGTGCATGGGTGAGAACGAGCGCTTTCGAAGCGTCAGCTTCGAGCGAAGTTCGAACGACTGCGAGCTGTGCTCGCTGGCCGGACCGCACTTTTGCGCTAATAATAAATCAAAGATTTTCCTCAGCAAACGCCGCCAATACTGATCGCGGCACTCCTTGCAATAGAATGTTTCCTCCTTGTTCAAAACCTTTGAATCGCTCTGTTAGATAAGTCAGTCCAGAGCTTATCGGGGATAAATAAGGAGTATCGATCTGCGCCAGATTACCCAAACAAATCACTTTGGAACCGTTACCTGCACGGGTCACAATTGTTTTGATTTGATGAGGAGTCAGGTTTTGTGATTCATCAATGATGATCAAACTACTTTGAAACGATCTGCCTCGAATATAGTTCAGTGACTTAAACATCAGCGGCACTTTATTGAGTACATACTCAACACTGCTACTGCAGTTTTCATCTTCCCAATGCAGAGCTTCGAGGTTATCAGTGATTGCGCCCAACCATGGCTCCATCTTTTCTTCTTCGGTGCCTGGCAAAAATCCAATATCTTCGTCTAATCCTTGCGTGCTGCGAGTCACGATAATTCGACGATACAACTGATTAGGCACTGTTTGTTCAATTGCGGCTGCAAGCGCCAGTATGGTTTTACCTGAACCGGCCGAACCAGTGAGATTAACCAGATGGACTTCTGGATCCATTAACAGATTCATTGCCATGGCCTGGTACAGGTCTCGCGGCTTAAGACCCCACGCTTCAGTTTCCATCATGTGAGTTGCATTCAAATGCAACAATGAAATCTGATCATTTGAAGTGCTTAAAATACGCGCAACAAAGCCCTCTTCATCGAACAGAAATTGATTGGGATAAACCTCCTGCCCAAATATCTCTTTGGACACGCGATGCACAGTTCGACCCTGCTCTTGCACGGTATCGACGTCATCCACCAGGTCCCAAAATGAACCGCTGAACTCTAAATAACCTTTGTTAAGCTGCTCGATGTCACTCAGCAATAAATCGCTGTGATAGTCCTGGGATTCAATTCCACAACCACGAGCTTTTAATCGCACATTGATATCTTTAGTGACTAACACAACTCTGCGATCAGGATATTGTTGTTTCAGAAATCCAACATCATTCAAGATTCGATTGTCATTCAAATGCGTTGGCAACATGACAAGATTTTCTGGCGTCTCTGTCATGAGTACAGATAGCACCCCACCTCGCTCATCGCCTTCACAGCGTTGAATCTGTATTCCTGATTCCACTTCTACTGGATTGGCCCTACCTAGTTGCTTATCTAATTCACGTATCGCCTGACGGCAATCGGCAGCAATAGACTGACGACCACTCTTGAGTGAATCTAGTTCTTCTAGGACGGTAATTGGTATGACGACATGGTGCTCGTCAAAGTTCAGGATGGAGGTGGGATCGTGAATTAGTACGTTTGTATCTAGGACATAGCAAACTGGGTGTGAGGATGTACTGCTGTCAATTGAGCTTTTGACAAGTTTCACTTCGCTCATAGTAAATCGAACCCCTTATGAATCGAATGTTTTTGAATTGTGTCATTTGGTGGCCCTGGGCCGTGGTCCCTCCCTAAGTATCTGGTGAATGAAAAGGCTTACTAATAGCGTCGGCCAACTTTGGGCAAAGCTTTAGATGAGAATAGAAAGAGATTTTAAAAAAGCAAGAAAGCTATTGTAGAGCCGAAGCAATAGCCTGCTGTGCCGGCTGGTAAACCAAGGTAGCAGTCGAATCCTCTGGCTTTCCATTGACCAGCCGCGGCCGAAAATCGAGGGATTGTACTCGTCGCAGCATGTCTTCTCGCTCTTCTATTGAACTGAAATCAGAACGCAATAGCGTGACATCTAATAGCCCACCAATTTCTTGGACCGTTTGGCGAGACAACCAGCGGGTGATTTCATTCACCCCTGTCACATTGAATGAGAACAAGGCGAAATTACTATCCAGGTTTTGCATGGTTTGGCGAGAAAATGGAGCGCGCACGTAAGGAAAGTTAACACTCCATTCAGCGAAATAGAGAGAGACATCAGATTCAGTCTCTGCTTCAAAAGTCAGACTGGGCTCTTCGATGCGAGCCGCCAAAGCACTGTCGATGCTGGTATGGAATTCTCGAACTGGCAACAAGGTTGTAGAAGCAAAATAGCGATTTGCTGATTCCGGATCTACACCCGCTTCCACTAACTCATTGAAGGCGATTTCATATGAATCCAATGCAGGCTCATTGCGCGAAAACATCAGTTGCCAATCAGCCAAATACACACGGGCCATCGCCAATGCTTCCGCGTCAGCTTGTTCTGGTTCGGAATAGATATCTTGTATCTGCAGCAGGATGCGCATACCAGTCTCATAGGAGTAACGAATTTGATCATCTCGATCACGCACCCAATCTGACCCCGGCACTATCTCACGCAAGGCGTAACCTGTGCGCCCACCCTCTTCGACTGCCACCGCTTGCAAATAATACTGATGTAGCAAGCTGTGAAGCATTGGTACCAATCGCTTATCGGTACGACCCCAGATTCGCTCACCTGCCGCTACTGCTAACCAGTTTGCCGCTGAAGCACGGCGAAAGTGATATGCCTGAAATGCAGTGTTGTCTTCACTAATACCTCTAATGTGAAACTGCGACAGCTCCATCAAATCCGTGAGGAGCGGCGCATCTATCTGTCTGGTCTTGGTGCGGTGCAACCACAACAAATGTTCCAGTAACTCTCTTGAGCTTTCCCAATCTCCCCAATCGGCAAAGTTTTCTATCTTCTTTTCCAGGAATGGGAGTTGGTCGCGGGCATATAAGCCCCCATTGATTCGAACGATTTGCATACCGCGATCTAGCGCGCTATGGGCGTCGGCAAACCTGCCTCGGCGACGATACTCTTCAGCAATCTGAAACAGCGGCTCCGCCAATGCGAGATCGGTATTGGAAGATTGATTTTCCAGCGCCTCAAACTGAGTCAGAGCAGTTTGTAAGGAGTCACTGGAAGAATTGTCCTCTTGCGCCGCAAGCGCTAGAGGTTGCAGAGCTAATAATGAGGAAATGACGAGGAAATACGCGTGTTTCATCATTTAATTCTCAGAATTCACCTACTTACATTAGCACCAAAATGGGGGGCTCAGCTAGCCAAGATCATGCAATTCGCCTGCAATTCCCTAGTGTTCTTCGCTTAGTCACCATTATACTGACCCTAATCTCAGCGAAAAAAATACAGGAGAATTGAGTGAATAAGTTCTTAAAGATTACGGGAATATCGGTACTTTCGATCACTGTGGGTGCCATCGGCGGCATGCTATTCAGTGCTTCAGCCCAGAGTGAGAAGGCCTTCGAGCTGCGCATCTATACAGCGACCCCTGGAAATCTGAATAACCTGCACGCCAGATTTCGTGATCATACAACTCGCATTTTTGCCAAACATGGCATGGAAGTCGTTGGGTATTGGACACCAACCGACGAAGAAAAGGCCGATGACACACTGATCTATGTGTTAGAGCATGCTAGCCGCGAAGCTGCTGATGCGTCCTGGCAGGCATTTATTCAAGATCCGGAGTGGCAAGAAGTTGCAGCGGCATCCAATGCCAACGGACAAATTCTTGGCGGTATCGAACGCGAATACATGGTTGCTACGGATTATTCCCCAATGCAATAAGCATGAAATCTACCGCAACAAAAAGGGGTGCTGAGCACCCCTTTTTTGTTCGTTCGTTTAATGAGAACTATCCGTAAGCAAGCTCAAGCAATTCTCTTACCGATTCAATTTGCAAAAACCAATAGATTGCAGAAAACATAATAAAGGTTTGCGCAACAACTAAAGCAGCCATTTGATCATCTTTGACTTTGGCTTCTTCATCTTTAACTGAAGTTGATTCATTCATAGTCAATAGTCTCCTTTATCCGCTAAATCCTATCCAGCGACCTGCCGCCGCAACCAAAAACCAAACCAGCGCTGAAGACAGTGCAGTCATTTTTAATACCACTGGATTCAACGTGTCGAGGTCATGTTGCAATAGAGGTTGACGGATAAAGAAATGGAACAGCATGCCAGCTCCTAAAGCCAACATCTTGAACCAAAAAACTTGTAGGTAATAAATTTTTAGCGCCACACCGCAGGCCATGAAGACTCCAGTGAAGAGCAAAATTCCAAGCGCCCAGATAAACAATTGGTGGGTGCGGTCAATGACGGTTCGAGCTGGAATGTCGGTCAAGACTAACCCAGCAATGCGTCCATCTCCGGCGATTACGCAGCCACCTAACACTGCGAGTGCTAAAAGATGGATAGCTTCCACAAATGCAAAAGCTGCTCCCCAGGTCTTGCCAATCACACCAAACCAGGTTGTCTCCATCCATTCAAAAAATCCGTAGAGATCAGGATGAAGTGCATTACCAGGCCCGCCGTAAAATAGCCAAATAGTCAGAACGATCGCCACGCTTGCAGCGACGGTTCGCGAATATGCTGATAGAAATGAAAGTGGCATTACTTTGTCCTAGTAAGAGTTAAAAGCGAGTTTGGCCATCGATGCAACCAGACAGCACTGCTATAAATCCAGAAGAATCCGGGCGGCAATCAAACCAGTCGTAAGCAATAAAGCGACCGCAAATTACAATGATTGACCAAAACGCTAACGACAACATTGCACCGTTGCGAATTCGGCTAGGTGCTCGCGGCTCGTTATCCCAGCTCGCAACCGATTCGTTCATTCGCTTATGGAATAAATAGGCATTCACCGCGCAAGCCACCAACAACACCATTTTTATGCGAAACCACAAACTCTGAGTGCTACGCACAGGAACGGCATAAAAAAGTAATATGCCAGTGATGAACATGACAGAGAATCCTACGAGCATAGGCACATTTAGACGCTCAGCAATTTTGCTTGCGGGCACATCTGGCAGTGCAACACCTAACATGCGCAGGTCAATGAGAAAAAGCATGCCAAGACTCACCATTAGAGTCAGCACATGGGTAGATTCAACCCAGGCATACATGTAATAGGACTCATGCAGCAATGTGCTCCACTGGGTGTCGTCCAGCCATACTGCAATATTGTAGACAAATTCGTTTAGCACTCTGCCCTCCCGTGCCGGTGTTGATTTTATTAACTGGTCGCAAGTTCCAGTTTCAAGCCTTTTCCAGGCCCTTAGATGCTATTCGAAAAACCCCTGCGACAACATTGAGACTAATCAATAATGGTCATACAAATTGACCAGCATCACCTGTAGCAAAAGTCTGCGCAAGAATACCCCAGGGAACAAAGCCAAATCCAGCGCACCCAGCCGCACTGCCGATGTATCTGTCGCGAAAACGAACTTTTGAACTAGATAGGAATTAGTCGAGGTGCTGCTTGCGATATTCTGAAGGAGTAACCCCTTTTATCTCGCGAAATGCATTATTAAACGGAGTGATTGACTGATACCCCACAGAAAGAGCAATAGTGAGGACCGGAACCGATTTATTTTCATGATCGGACAATGCCAAGCTGGCGTCTTCGATGCGGTACTTGTGCAGCATCGCGTTAAAGTTTCTAAATCCGAGTTGTTTGTGAATAAAGGACCGTAGTCGGTACTCTGGCATATTTAATTTTTTGGCCAACATAGAAATGGTCAAGCCAGCTTCCCGATACAACTTGCCATCCTGAAAAGCGTGGTTAAACGATTCGATATCAAACGCTTTTACATTTTCTTGTTCAGGCTCTTCTGTGAGTTCGGCAACTTTTCTGATGACATAACTCAGAGACACAAAATCAAAGCGCATTGCCGCCAACAACATAAGCAACGTCAAAGTCGCGATAGAGTAAACGATAACCGCCTGACCAGTGGCGTCATTGATTGAACCACCAGGCAATAGAAAATTTTCTACTAACACAACAATAAAAATCAGCGCACCTTGCACGCCAATAATGAACCATCGTAATGCACGCCGATCATCCACCAAGTCAGCACGCCAACCTTTCAGAGTCCAATAGATCGCAAACCCGACAAAGATCAGTTGCAACACATCCATACTGGTGGCAAGTAAGGCCGAACCCTCTCCGGCTGCAGCCCCATCGGATATATCTAACAAGGTCAGAAGAAAATCCAGGGATACCTGCAGGGCAAAAGCGGCGCCAAGAGTGACTGGGAATTTTTGTTGCTCCTGGAAAATCAAAAAACAATAGAGCATGAATAGCCCGCAGATGGCATTCGTACCCAAAGTGATGAGAAGGTCTATGGAAGAGAGATCGATTTGGAAATTTGGATCGACATTTGGGCTTGTCATACCGTTTAGCAGGTAGAACACCACAAAAACAGCCATGATGCCGAAAACTCGAGCACTACCGGCTCGCGGATCCGCCTTGAGATAGCCCGCGGCTAATAACAGAACGGACATGATGGCCACGATCTGTGCACCAAAAAGAAGCAGGGGATTGGGCACGTGTTACTTCCCAACAATGAATCTAAACACTGTTTTCGACCATACCGGAAGCTACCACAAATTACAAAGTATGACGCGGCCAGGCCCGTAGTTTCTGGGCTCCAGCGGTTTTTCCTTCATCTCAACGGTTGTAGGTAGGTTTTTTCGAAGCCAATGGTTTTATTCGAATTTTGTATAGCTCTGCCAGCATCAAATCAGGGTCACTGAATCAGTCCCTCAATCCCACCAAAATCAAAGGGAATCGAAACGGAAAAATCGCCTTAATTCATAGTGTTACGTTAGTTCTCACCTGCCGAACAAATGATCGATAAGGTTTGCCTGAGAACCTGCATGGCTCTATACTCGCGTTAATTGCCGCCGCTGTTCGCAGCGTTCGCACGCTGCCACGTTAATAATAAGAGCGGTGATAATTATAAGAGACTCTTAAAGCAGTAAATCAAGGGAGAAACCATGCGCAATATATTCCCCAGTAAACGTCGCGGAATCAGCCTTGCTGTAATGCTGGCCAGTGCCGGTATGGCATTGCCTGCAGCCGCGCAGGATCAGTCCGACATCGAAGAGGTGGTGGTTACTGGTTCATACATCCGAGGATCGGCACTTGATGCCCCCTCACCTGTAACGGTGGTGGACCGTAGCAGCATTGAGGCACAAGGTGCCGCTGTTATCTGGGACGTCATTCGGAACCTCGAAGTAAACCAGGGTTCTGATACCTCAATTGCAGGAACGAACGATGCTGGCCAGTTAACTGGTACTGCATCTGTTAACTTGAGAAATCTAGGTGGTAACTCAACACTCACCTTGATTAACGGCAAACGATTCACACCAGCGGCGGTAGTAACCTCTTCTGGTCAGGAATTTGTCGACTTGAACGCCATTCCACTGGTCATGACTGACCGAGTGGAAGTACTGACCGATGGTGGTTCTGCACTATACGGTTCTGATGCGGTTGCCGGTGTGGTGAACGTCATCATGCGTACTGACTTCGAAGGACTGGAACTGTATGGCGACATCGGTGGTATTGCGGAAGCAGGCACCGATAACGAGCGTACTATTTCTGGTATCTGGGGTTGGGGCAGTGACGATGGCGATACTAACTTCGTCATCTCCGGTGAATACTTCGAGCGTGATCCTGTAGGCACCATAGATTCCAGCTGGTATAGCGAGGAAACTACTGCATACAACGGTCGAGTTGGTTCATTAGGTACTCCTATTCCATTAGGTGGCGCCCAGGTGAACCCTGCTTACATCAACCCAACTTTGACTGCTCAGAAAGCAGCCGAGCGCGCAGCACTAGGATTGTCAATTTCCGGCGCAGCTGCATTGGTTCTTTCTGATCCATTATGTACAAGCCAGAGTGGCCCAGAAGGTAGCTTCTACATTGATAATCGCTTCGCCGATTTCGGTAGCCCAGACGGCAACTGCTCAGAAAATACACTTGTACACGACTTTATTGCTGTAGGTGCTGAACGACTAAGCTTAGCCGGTACTTTCGAGCACCGCTTCAGCGATGACGTAGAATTTTATTCTTTCTTCCAGTATTCCGATGCGGAAACTGAACGGGAAGGTGATGGACGTACTCGTTCACGTTCAGCTCACTTCTTCCTGCCTCCTCCAGGAACGGCGCCACCAAGCCCATTCCAGCCTGTGTTCTCGGCAATCGAGCTTGGTGCCTATGCACCTCTGTTCGGTAACGCGAGACCAACGGCGGCGGACATAACCAATTCACCACTTTCAATTGCGAATGGCGGTATCGGTACAGCGATGTTCACGACCAACAACGTAGCTACTGGTTGGCCACGTCAAGGCAACACGCTGATTACCGACAACGTTACATCTGCTGTGCAAGCAGGTTTTCGTGGTGAGTTTGAAGTATCTGATCGTGTAATTGGTTACGACGTTAGTGCCTCATGGAGCTATTCAAGCGTTGAGCAGAATTACCTGACTCTACAACGTGATCGTACTGAGTTGGCTCTACAAGGTCTTGGTGGTCCAAACTGTACACCTAACGGAGTGAGCAATTTTGACTTCACCAACCCTGCGGTTGATCCGTTTGGTGTTTGGGATGGTCTTTCAGGCAACTTTAACGACCTGGCTTTCCCTGGTTACTTACTAAACCTGAGAGAAACTTTCTCACTTGCATTGACCAGTAACAACCATGGTCAAGGTGGATGTGAGTTCTTCAACCCATTCTTAACTGCGTTAACTGATCCGAATCTTGCTAATTCACAGGAACTGCAAGATTGGATGACGCAAGACATTATGCGCGCCGATAAGCAGAACAAGTTGCTGGTAATCGATGCTGTATTTAATGGCGAGTTGTTTGAAATGGACGGTGGTACAGCGCAATTTGCGACTGGTTTTCAGTATCGTTCGCGCAATGCAAACTCAGTTGCTCCAGTTCAAAACCAGCCTGGCTTAAATGCCATTATTGGTTATGACGCCTTTGGTGTACCAAACGAGTTCTTGCCTAACGTCACTAACAACCTGGAATGTGCGCAGTGTATCTTCAACTTTGATCACGACCGAAACGTTAAAGCGGCTTTTCTCGAGCTTTCCTTACCTTTCGCTGAGAACGTTGAGACACAAATCGCATTACGCTGGGAAGACTACGGCGAAAACATCGGCAGTGAGTTAACTCCAAAGATTGCCATGAGCTGGCGACCAATCGATGAGTTATTGGTTCGCGGTTCTTACTCGCAGTCATTCCGCGCACCAAACATTGGTGTGGTATTTGAATCTTTCGAAGCATTCGGTACTACGGTACAGGATCCAATCTCGAACCCATTGGTGCGAGCGGGTCTACTACCACCTACTAATGAAAATGCTGAACCAGAAGGTTCATTCACTGTGGGCTCTCCAAACCCCAACTTGGGTAACGAGTCAGCTGATACTTACAGCTTAGGTTTCCAATGGACACCTAGTGGCAACCTTGATGGCTTAAGTGTTGGCGCTGATGTTTGGCGCTTCGAAGTATCTGACCGTGTATTGCCTCAGGTACCTCGTGCTGCGATTCAGCCACAGATCGATCTGTTCGCGCAGGTTGCTCAGGATCCAAACAACTACATCCTGAACACTTCTTATGCATTGGACGCAACACCTCGCTTCGAGTCTTGTGATCCGGTTGCACTATCTGCGCAATTTGGTGATGACTCACCAGAACGTATCAACTGTGTGGTTGACCCACGCCTCTACGACATCATTCCTGAAATTGATCGTCTAGCGGGTGACCTTGATGCCAGCCTTGTAACAATTGTATTGCCAGCGGTTAACGCCGGTAACATCGAAGTACAAGGTATCGACATTAAATTGGGTTACGCTTGGGACACTGACTGGGGTAACTTCCGAGTCGGCCTAGACTACACTCACGTTGATGAGTACTTGGTAAATGACGTACCTGGTCTGGAATTAGGTATCCAGGAAACTGGACGCTTTGATGCTGCTGGCACAGACGGTGAGCAAGCAATTGTTCGCTCTGTTCCTGACAACAAAGGCAACATCAATTTCACCTGGTCACGTGACAACCACCGTGTATCTATCTTCAATCGCCACATCGGTTCTTATGAAGTACTTGGACATCAGGACTTCATAGAGAATCCACGTGAAAACCAATTCGACATTGCCTTGGCAAGTCCGAAGATTGATAGCTACAACACGTGGGACATTCAGTACAACTACACGCACACTTGGGGTAATAGCAACTTAGGTGCTACTAACTTCACAATTGGTGTGATCGATGCGACTAATGCAGATATTCCTCTGCACCGTCGTCAAACTTTCGATCGCTCAGTGTTTGATGCGCGTGGACGCCGCTGGTACGCACGTGCCTTGTGGCAGTTCTAATCAGCTAGTCTGAGTAGTACAAACAAAAACGGCGATGAGAAATCATCGCCGTTTTTTTATGCCTGGAAACAATCCATTTAGTCTGGCGTGTTACGTAATCGATCCTCTACTTCTCTAACCAGACCATCCACACTATCGATCCCCTGCTCGGCTGCGTCATACTGATTGAAAAGATTTATAGCACGCTCAGTTTTCCTTCCAACCCCAAGCAATTTTTCAAACAAGCTATTTTCACCGTGCAGCTGAAAAACCACATCAGCAATAAAAGCAAAGATAGCGAAGAAACTCAGAAAAAGATCACGAGTAGCATCCAAGTAAAGTTTTACTTGGAATAACAGGAACCGTTTGAGTTGCGACCACATACCAGCGTTCTGAACGAAGCCATCAACAGATTTTTGAGCCATGGGGATTCTCGGTTAGAAAAAACAGTAGTTTAAACTCAGAACCGGGTTAGGTGTAGCGATTGGGGAAAAAAGGTTCGACCACAGGCCCCGGGGATGAAGCCCGCGGTCGAAACCAAGCGCAATTATCGATCCAGGAGAACATAACGTTCTTAATTAATAAGACGACACTTACGCTCGGAAGGTTACAGGTTTAAATGAATTGTTTGGAACAGCGAGAAAGTAAATGAGCAAGACTACTCCTGCTCTTCTCCAGCATCTGTAGATGGTTTTGTCTCAAGTACTTCGAATGACAAACCTGCGTATGACTCTAAACGCCGAAACATGTCCGCCCCAAAAACTGCAGCAGGAGTCCAGATGCCCCCTCCTTTTTCAGATTTATCGACGTCGCGGTGTAAACTTATTGCCGCTTGGGCCAGCATCTTGGCAGTTGATCCATAGCCTGGGTCCCGATCACCTGTGACCTTAACCACCATTTGATCATTATTGTCAGTTCGACCATGAATGCGAATATCGAAGAACCCTTTCTCTTGTTGTTCGGGGCTAGGTCCTTCTCCTGGTTTAGGCAAGAAGAAAGTGGTCGCCAACCAACGTAGTGGTGGCAAGACCATTACCAAGCCGATAAGACCAGATCCTCGAGCGAGTCGTTTGGCTCGCTTTTCTCCTGCTGCCCCATCACCGGTCAAACTCGCTTCAAAGTATTTGAAAGGAAGCCCATAACTGCCATTGGTAATGGCATTACTGCGCAGCACTATGCGCACGTTAATACCTGCCATGATGAATGGACCCGACCATGAGTTGAATTCATCGATGTATTCGGCCCGCGATACCACATGTTGCCGCGCTTCGTTCCCATGCTCGGCTGGGCAAAGAGAATATAGGTCTTTTAACTCTTCCCTCAGCTCAGGATCTTTGGCCGCTTCTTTATACAGATTGATACCACTGGCGATGGTCCCTCCAGAAGCTCCTCCCTGCATGGCTTTTACACCCATCTTTACCTGAGAACAGCTGGCACCAAATTGTTGCACTGCTTGTTCTTGCAGGAACTTCACACCCAAATCGGAAGGGATTGAATCAAAGCCACAACAATGCACAATGCGAGCGCCACTGGCTTTAGCTTTATCTTCATATGCTGCAATCATGCGCTTTATCCACTGCGCCTCCCCCGTGAGGTCACAATAGTCTGTACCTGATTCAGCGCAAGCCTTCACCAGCAATTCACCATAGAGGGCATAAGGCCCAACCGTTGAAATGATCACCTCTGCTCGTTCGCAAAGACCACTCATAGCATCTTCATCAAATGAATCGGCAACAATAGTCGGAATCGCATCCGCTTCGGGCCCGAGAGATTGCTTCAGTTCTTGCAACTTTGACTCAGAACGGGCAGCCATTACCCAGGTGAAATTCGGCTCTTTGTGTTCGTCTACCAGATAGCGGCACAGGATCTGGCCAACGAAGCTGGTCGCCCCGTAAACGATCATGTCAAATTCTTTGTTTTTCATGGCAGTTTCACCAGGTATTGAGTTGCAATTAGAGTTGGACGCGCAATGTTATCACTAAGCTTGCAAATCTGCCGCTCTGCAATGTCCGCTAATCGCAGGACCCTCGCACCGAGTGGTTGTCAGCCACACTACCCCGCTATACTAAGGCCAGATCACTCGGAGATTAGCCATGAAAATAAAAAATCAGCTCTTCACCATTTTAGTTCTAGCTGGTCTGCTCGCAGCTTGCGGCGATGGGACTCAGAATACTGCCCCTGCTGCACCGGACTCAGCCAACCAATCGAATATCGCCATTAGTGACAATGTCATAAGCGGAACGGTAAGCAGTGAACAAGGAGCTGAAGCAGGTGTTTGGGTTATTGCCGAAACTGGCGACTTCGAAACTTTTTTCGCTCGCATCGTAGCAACCGATGACAACGGCCAATTTCTCATTCCAGACTTGCCGGCAGCAAACTACCAAGTGTGGGTTCGAGGTTATGGTTTAGCTGATTCAGCAAAGCAAAATGTAACACCAGGAAATTCCATATCCGTGTCTGCGACTGTCGCCCAAGATGATGCTGAGGCGGCTGAAGTCTATCCTGCTGCGTATTGGTACTCCATGATGGATCTTCCAGACGAGGAAGAATTGAGTAACGTGGAAGGTGGATTGAATGCTTACCTTACCTGGATGAAGAACATGGGCTGCGTAGGATGTCATCAGCTTGGTCAGCTCTCTACGCGAACTATTCCTGAATTTTTTGGCGACTTTGAAACCCACGAGCAAGCATGGATGCGCAGAGTACTGTCAGGACAAGCCGGCCAAGGCATGTTTAATCAATTAGCGGAGCGACTCGATGGTGTGCCGTTTAGATATTTGGGTGATTGGACTCAACGTATTGCTGATGGAGAACTTCCCTTTGCCAAACCGGAGCGTCCGTCGGGTATTGAACGGAATGTTGTCGTAACAGTACGCGATTGGTCGAACCCACAAGCCTACATGCACGATCTGTCCGGAACCGATCGACGAGATCCAACCGTAAATGCTTATGGCCCACTCTATGGCGCACCTGAATTAAGTACCGACGAATTTCCTGTATTGGATCCAGTAAGCAATACTGCCAGTGTCATCAATGTCCCGGTGCGCGATGACGATACACCCACCACAGCTGCCACTCCCCCTTCTGCTCCATCAGCCTATTGGGGAGAACAAACAATTTGGGATAGTAAGGCTAACGCTCACAATCCCATGCTCGATCAGGATGGACGTGTTTGGTATACCGCGAGAATTCGCGCAGCTGACAATCCAGATTTTTGTAAAGAAGGATCCAATCACCCTTCAGCACAATTGTTTCCTACTCAACGCGCTGGGCGACAACTCTCGGTTTATGACCCTGCTACCGAAGAGTACACATTCGTAGATACCTGTTTTAGCACCCATCATTTGCAGTTCGCTTACGATGATGACAACACCTTATGGACAAGCGGTGGCGGCGATGTAGTTGGATGGATTAACTCGAGAGAATTTCTAGAAACCGGAGACGCAGCCGCGGCTCAAGGGTGGTCGCCACTTATTCTTGATACTAATGGTAATGGCCAGGTAGACGAATGGACTGAGCCTGGCGAACCGATTGACCCGACAAAGGATGCCAGAGTTAGGGCTGGATTCTATGCCGTAATGCCAAATCCAGCAGATGGCTCAATCTGGGGCTCCAATGCATTTCAATACCCTGGCGCAATCGTACGCTACGATCCCGCTACGGGGTTAGGTGAAAAGTACAACGTTCCACTTCCCGGCTTCGGTTCTCGCGGTGCCGATATCGACAAGAATGGTGTGGTATGGGTTTCTCTGGGCAGTGGACATCTCGGAGAATTCGACCGCGCCAAATGTGAGGGCCCACTTAATGGACCTACTGCCACTGGCGATCATTGCCCTGAGGGATGGACCTTTCATCGCCTCCCCGGTCCGGGATTTAGAGACCTGCCTGAAGACAGTGTTGAATCCAGTTATTACACCTGGGTAGA
The DNA here is from genome assembly GCA_965262465.1 of uncultured Pseudohongiella sp. Classification (GTDB taxonomy): domain Bacteria; phylum Pseudomonadota; class Gammaproteobacteria; order Pseudomonadales; family Pseudohongiellaceae; genus UBA9145. The sequence continues at coordinate 2,076,522 of OZ253535.1, forward strand.
CCAGCACAATAGTCTCGGACTCGGAGAAGATGTCCCAATTGTTACCGGCAATCTTTTTGATGGCGTGCATGCCTTCGTCGATGGCGAGTTCTTAACCTTACGTGTTCCCTATCCCATGGGTTTCTACACAAAGGGTTTTGAAGGTCGAATCGATGATGCGAGTGCTGGCTGGAAAGGCCGAGGAATCTGGGTGCCAAGCGGAGATCGGACACCATGGCTTAAGGAAGGAGGTCAGGGAACCAAGCCTTTAGTAGTGCATTTTCAGGTGAGACCTGACCCCTTATCTGAATGAGCTGTTGCTAGCTTGTAATTGCACTACCAAATGAGCTGTCGCGGGAATGGCGATAGCTCATCCATATCAAGAACTGTAATCCAAACAATGCTGTTGCCGCTAAGAGATGCAGCGGTTGCGCAAGCGCGGGCATTCCCAAGTGACCTAGTGTGGCTCCAGAAATAACCGATATTCCAATTATCACGATCATGCCAAAAGTTAGTCGAGTTAGTGTATGCATCCAGCCTAATGAAGACACTAATAAATAAGCCAACCAAAGATTGGCAAACAACACGAGTGCGGAAAAACTTCGGTGCACATAGAAAAACCATGGCATGGCCTCGATCCACAATGATCGCAATTCTTCACCTTGGGTTTCTCGGATAATATCCGTCATCTCTCGCACTTGGGTTCCCATTGCAACCTGTAACACGGTCATCACTAGCACGATAGCGAGCCATTTTGAAAAACGTGGATCAATGCCCACGACAGGTTGACTGGCCATGATTTGACGACGGGATTGAGCAAGCGCAAACAATAGCGTGCCTACGATGGCAAGAGCCATGAGCATGTGTAATGTGATCATGCCCGGTTGTAGATTTGAGCTGACCACCTTAGATCCTAGCCAGCCCTGAAATCCCACCATAAAAAAAGCTGCTATAGAAGCTACGGCAACAGATTGATTCGCTTTGCGCAAAGGCCAGGAAATAATAGCGGTGAGGAAAATAAGAAAACCGATTGTCACGCCAACCAAGCGATTTAGATACTCAGTCCAGGTTTTAACTACATTAAACCGAGTATCTGCATAACCTAGTTCTGCATAGATCTCTTGATAGTTTGCAGGGAGCTGACTCTCCGCGGTAGGGGGAACCCATTGCCCGAAACAAGTCGGCCAATCAGGACAACCCATGCCAGCACCAGATGCGCGCACAGAAGCACCCACTAGAATTAAAAAATACACAGCCAGCAATGTAATCGTGGCCAATTTACGAAACCGCTGCATTGCGATCTCTGAATATTGCATCGTACTCATTATCAAAAAACTATTGGGATAATCTAATTTCGTAAAGCATCGAGGATGGAAACAGACGCATAACCATCCATGGGTAGGCCTTCACTCTCTTGATACGCTCGAATTGCTGCTCTGGTTCTGCGTCCAACTCGACCATCAGGCTCACCTGAATCGAATCCGCTGTCATTTAACAACTGTTGTAATTCACGAACGTCATCTACACTCATTGCCTGTTCATTTTCAGGCATATTCTGAATCTCTGGTGCACCGGTGTAGCGATCAGCCAGGTGGCCAACAGTTAACGCATAAAATGTAGAAGGGTTGTACGCCATAGTCGCGCGGAAATTTCCGTAAGCGATAAATGCCGGGCCAAATGCCCCCGCAGGAAGAATAATTGAAGCCTCCATTCCAGCGGCTACCGGGATAGGCGAACCATCAGTTTGAGTGACTCCCAGGTCGCGCCATTCGGCGAGTGATTTTCTAGTGCCAGTGCCCGTCTGACTAAAATCGAATCCGGTAGGTAAGACTACTTCTCGTCCCCAACGCTCATCACCTTGCCAACCAGACTGTGACAAGAAATTTGCAGCCGAATGAAAAATGTCAGGCAAGCTGTTCCAAATATCAATCCTTCCATCACCATCACCATCGACGCCATAGCGATAGAAGACGCTGGGCAAAAACTGTAACTGACCCATGGCGCCGGCCCATGAACCACTCATGCGCTCAGATTGAATATGCCCTTCATCGATTATGCGCAATGCTGTAAGCAGCTCGCGCCGGAAAAAATCAGCTCTCCTAGGATCGTAAGCTAAAGTTGCCAACGCTTCTAATACTCCAAAGCCACCAGTAGCCCGTCCGTAATTACTTTCGATAGCCCAAAAAGAAACTAGGTAATGTGGTTGCACGCCGTATCGCTGTCTAACCTGATCCAAGAGTACGCCATGCTGTTGCAACAATTCTTGTCCCCGACTGACTTGTCCTGGCGTTACTCTAAGGTCAATGTAGCGAGTAAATGTTTGAACGAACTCTGGTTGGGAGTTATCAAGCTCCAGTACACGTTCTACTGGTTCCAGTTCGTCTAAAGCTGATAATGCCGCCTCGCCAATGCCTAGCTCTCGCGCTTCTGCGCGTAGCGCTTCGAGCCATTCAGCAAAGCTTTCTTCTCTCACATCTTGCGCGAGAGAGATACTAGCAAAGAGGGAAAATACGACTAAAACAAGACGGGGTAACATGCCCCATATGATAAAGGATAGCGCTTAATAATTGAATCTGTAGCGGTCGCTCGACCGCTACAGAAAGGCAGTTTATCAGGCTGCTGCGCTAGTATTGATGTAGTTAGATACGCGCTGTTCGTCTGCTTCAGTCAGACTAATAAAACTCAGACCTAGATGATAACGGTCCTGACTCAAGCGCCTGCAATAAGACACATTGCATACTGACTGCACCGCACCTTTTTTCGTATTGTTGAGTTTGAATTCCAATTCAAAATTGGGAAACAAACCTGCATCAGATTTTGATTTGGCCAATTGCTCAATCAGCTGATGCCGACACTCGATCTGAAGACCAGAGGGTGAGATTTCCAAAATTTCTCCATTCCGCACAACCCCGGCTACGAGCATATTTGCCTCGCCTTCTAGCGGCACCCGCGGAAACTTTCGTCTTTCATTGCTCATGACACACCTTCTTAATTCCTCACAGAAAATCACAACCAACGCTTACATTATTCGTAAAATTCCACCTAATTATTTGATCTGCTGCACATTTTTGGCATCCAAACAACTGATTATCGAGACAATCACCATTAGCTAAACAGATCTATATAGGTTTCCGGTATCCCAAATTGACCGTTAAGACTCGGCGAAATACCTGCCATGCGGCGTAAGGCAACATGGACATGCTCCGGGGTGAGTGTGACGCCATTAGGGTCAACCAGGAGCGAGCTTGGATTGACCCTAAGTGCCTCTACGTGGTCATTGGTGCCACCTATCACTCGGTTTCCTCTTACTCCGGCTCCCATCGCCATTATTGAAGTTACGTTCCAATGGTCTTTGCCCCTGCCATCGTTATAAAACGGTGTACGTCCAAAATCTGAAGCAACTATCACTGTCACTCTGTCTTGCAGATTGTTTTGTTCGATTTGATTCCAAAGATGATCAACGCCAGACAATAGTTGATCCAGGCGGTTTGCATGATTCTGGTCATGGTTGCCATGAGTGTCGAAACCGCCCATATGCATATTTGCACTGACAGCGATGCCGCTGGCAAACGCCGCAACCGCTACTTCGGCTTGACCTTCCAGTCCGCTGGATACTCGATCAGGAAGACGACTGACTAAGCGATTTAAATTGTTGTCACCAGTACGTGACATCACCAGTTCGGTTAAATTTTGCTGGCGCAAAGGCAAGCTCGACGTATTCATAAGTCGCGCAATACGATCATTTCTTGCTCGTTCAATTTCGGCATATATCGAATCAGGAAAATAAGGTGACTGCTCTCCTTCTTCTTCCCAAGGTCTGCTTGCATTTGGATAAGCGAGTAAGCCGAAAACTTCTCCCCCGCCAATTCGGGCCGGCGCCACCAAGGAGGCAGTATTGTCATAACCACCGTTACTGATATAAGCCAATGGTTCTGTTGGCGCAGCAGATGCCGCCGCTAGTGCACCAAAACTTGGGTAGCCTTCTTCAATCTTGCCACTCCATACAAAGCGAGATCCCGCATCATGGTTGTTAGTTTGCGTATCAATGCCGTTGATCACTAACAAGCGTGACGCATGCTTTGGAAAGAAGTTGGCAAAATGGCCTGGCGAATTCGCGTCGGGCGGATCTATATCAACCGGATAGGAGGATGGAAATGCAATGTTTCCGGCAGTGGTGATCGCATTTTGCGAGTAGTTGTTCACTGGCCCACGCCCATCCAGTCTCGGCCGATCTCCTTTTGGATCGATAAAATAGGTTGGATCCCAACCTCCACCAGCATTAATGGACACCCAAAAGCGCTGTGGCTCAGCCGCGAAGCTGCCGCTTCCGTATAGCGGAAGGGTCAGCCCTAATCCGCTGGTTGATAAATACTTGAGGAACTTTCTGCGTTGCATAGCGAATCCCCTTAACTGTAGAAAAACTTATAGTCTGCGAGCAGATACGCAACCACAGCCATCCATGCTCGAATGACATACTGATTGTCCCTCTGCAAACTCAGGTCCTGTCCGTTGACATCTTTTAGATAGACACCATCGAAATCCTTCGTACGATCACAGTCGCCTGGAAGTCGGGTGGCCCACCACTCTCCTCCATTGTTTAAAATGTACTGCCGACCTCTATTCAATACATTCATAAACAAATCCAAAGTGATTTGAACTTCAGAAGAATTAACACTGAGTTGCTCACCCAAAAGATACTCATGCAAGTACCGAATGTTTTCCCTAATCAAATCAATCACAGCCTGATCTAAATCTCCAAACTCTCCATAAGGATTTGTCTCCTTGTCTACGAAGAGAAATAGACGTCGCTGCTCAGGCGGCAACCAAAAATCGTGCGGAACGGAATAGCAGGCCAATTCATTAGCCATGCGAAGTTGCATTGCGCCCATTAACCCGTTGGGAGATTTCAAACGCGACGTGATGCTATCGGAATCTATCCCGCCGTAGATTTGATGAAAGGTATTCTCTAATTTTGACGCCCAAGACCTGTCCTGATCCTTATAGTACTGATCCAATGAGTTGCGCCAATCGAATCCAAACAGTGACATTACTTTGCGATTGAGTTGCTCTGGCGAGAGCAAGTACTCTGAACCAGTAAGCGCATGAGCCGTTGCATCCCCTTCAGCAGTGATACCCGTGGCCCGCCAATAAGGACTCAATACCACTTCACGCACCAGGGTTTTCAGGTTGTAGTTATCTGCGACAAACTTGTCCTGAATATCATTAAGGACAGTTCGTTCCGCAATATAGGCATCTACTTCAGCTTGGCTTCCGGCGCTATCAGCAGGCGCTTCCAGAGGCTCTTTGCCGGTTAGACCATTTACTACCATTCTGGTGACAGCACGCGGAAATTTAGGATCATTGACGATCTGCTGCGCTAACCACTGCACCGAGCTATCAACGTTACCCGCCAGCGGCATTAGCTGCCCATTGAAACCTCTAGCTTCCATGTCGGTATACCAACCATGTTTAGACTCACGGGCGGGTCTATAGCGCCCTTTGTAATCCCAGTTCTGGAAAATCGAAGCAACCGGATCTAACACAGAGTGGCATTTAGAACATTGCGGATTATTGATCGTAGGTATTGGTGTGGTGATATCGACAGCATTGCCAGGACGCACACCTTCAATCGCCAGAATATCGGTATCGAGAAACAGATCGAATACCACACGCGCACGACCTCGGTTTCTATTGGTGCTCGTCGTGGGGTATCTGTTTAAAAACATCGGCGAGGTCAAGATTCCTGCATGAGGAATACCCTCTAACCGCGCGGGCTGAAATTCATTCGGATCATTGGGATTTACGAATGGCGCACCGCTGGCACTGAATGTGCGCGCAGAATTTGGAGTCACCATGATGTAATCGGCAGTGAGAATTTCGGTAAACGGCCGATTGTTCTTTACAACATAGTTAATCAGTTCAAGCGGTTCACGAGCGACTCCGTCATTCGTTTCTCGGCGAATGCGACTGTAGTCTTCTCCGCGATTGTCTTTGCCGGGATCAAACCAACGTCGATTAGGAAAGTCATCACTGCTTAAGAGACTAATTGCGGCTTCTGAGCCGTTGCGAGAGTGATACTTATCGGTTAACAGATAGTCATTAAATATTTCCGACAACCGGCTATAAAAATCGGGTTGCTCCATCATGCCGTCGATGGCTTGCTGCAAACCGAAGTTGCCAGTGGTTGCGACTAGCTGATACTCACTCTCTGTGGGCAACCTACTCAATAATTGTTCAGATGCTTTACGCAAGGTTTCAGCGTTACTCAGCTGTTCAATAAAGCCAACGGTTTGAGAAGTGACCTGCTGGTTGTTGCTATTGAATACAACTTGTATGTAGCTAGCCAGCGCACTTGCACAATCCGCATCGCAGGCGCCTGGCTGACCGATTGGCATAGTGTCCTGAATCACTGTAGTCAGACTCGATAGATTGTCACAGCTGGCGCAAGCTATAAGAGATGGTGCGATGGCTGTTCCTGCACCATCGGTGCCGTGACAATTGCTACACTCTTGTGCAAACAAGGCGCCTGAAGTGGGGTCACCTTCACTCGGGGTTGATGGAGGAATCGGATCAGGTGTCGGACCTTCGATCTGTAGTGCCTGAACGATGGAAAAAACCGGTTCCGCTGAAGTAGTCATGTGCTCTAACTCAACACGAAACACTTCTCCAGACTCAAGCTCGACCTCATCAAGAATCAACTGACCATTTAAATCGTCATAAATTCCAGACAGTGTTGCCGAACCCGTTACTTCTTCTGCAGTTTCAAGCAGCAAACGGTATTCAGTGTCAAAGATGATGCGAAATCGCATCTCCATCGCACCATATCCATCAACATCAATGCGCGGCACCACGAGGTAACCTTCTTGCACTGTTGATCGGCTAGCTAAAGCACTTTGACTAAAGAAAGTACTTATTAAGACTGCTAACAGGCAAACCAAACCAGACCAGTAATTCCGGTGTATCAAGTTGCCCTGCTCTCTTACTCCCCTCATCTTGATCCTCCTTCGCGGCAATTCTGCCTGGATCGATGTGTTAGGAATGAGTCTATTAAGCTGACAGGTGGGATAAACGTAACTAAGTCACACTACGCTGCAGAATCGCGAAGCAAAAAGTTAACCGCGTCACAGCTCTAAAACTGTTCCCAAATTTAAGCTGAGAATGCGTAAAGTGTGAACCAGTACGAGGAACCAGGTTTAAGTGAACCAGGTCCGCAAAACACGTGAACCAGGGCACACCAATCAGAGGTGAAGTTGAATAACTAACGGCGCGATTCGTCTGGTAGGAATTGCCACTGATGCTCAGTGACGTCCGGTACAACTTTTACACCGGAACTGAATTTTAGAGGGATCTCTTTAATGCCACTTGGAAAATGCATTTCAACATAGTAGGCAATATACCCCTGCTCTGGCGCATCCACTTTTGCACGGTAGATTCCTGGCTCCACCTCAGTCAATGGACTACTTTCGTAAGCACGACCAATCGTGGGTTGAGTAAAATTACGTGCGCCGGGATTGTGGGCCTGCCAAAGCAACACTTCCTCTGGCTCGTCCAGGGTAAACACCGTTATCGTGCCATCATCGGCGACTTCCCAGGAATAACGGGGCATTGAAACATTGTGCACAATGGCGTGATACCAGGCATCGATACTTTCAGCGACATCGGTTCCATCCATTCCATGATTTGAATTCGGCACATATCTGAGTTGTTTCTCCCCTACCAATTCATCCCAGTAAAACTGCCATGAATCCGGCAAGAAGAATTCGTCCCCTGTTGAGTTGAGTAAGTATTTGGGTAACGTCAATCGGTCGCGATATTCGTATGGCTCTACAATTGCCATTAGCCGATCCCATTCCGGTGTGCCAATCCAATTAACTGTTCGACTTGTTACATAGTCGATAACTGCCAGCGAATATGCGCCGTAGACACTGAAGTGATGTTTAAATGATTCTGAAAGATTCAAGAGATCAATCACGATCGGCATGATGGCAACTACTCGATTATCGACTATTGCAGTAGTCCAGGTAGTCCATCCTCGTTTCGAACCACCCGCTACCACAAATTGATCTACTTCAAGCCCTTGCTCAGATCGATTCATTAAATCAGTCACGGTATCCATGGCGCGAACGGCAGCCTTGGTCATAGGTAAGCGTAATGGCCATTTGTCATCACCAGTTCGAAGATGTTTATCCCATGTATAAGCAATGATGGCATCTTCTGTCCTGTCCCGACCGTCATCAGTAAACACTAATGGCTGATTTGGCACCATATACAAGGTGGTGACTACAGTATTGGTTCTTAATGCTCGAGTGATGTCGAGCTCAGGAGCAGAGCTAGGTGCAGAGTTCGATTTTGAGCCACCAGTTATATAGAGGAAGCCAATATCACTGGCCACTTCGGTAGGAACAGTGACTGTCATGAAGTGCTCCCATACTGGAAGATTCACTTCGGCCTCAGTTAGCCACTGTTGCGAGACCATTTCGACTATGTACGTTTTATAGCCTTCTCCGCTTACTTCTTCGAGAACTTCATAGCGGTAATTTGCATCAGGCGCTCGTACATAATGATCTAGTGCGGTTAGCTCCAACCCAGCCGCTTTGTCCTGGCTAGTAGCTGTAACCGACCAAATACTACAAATAGTAAACGCGAATAGTGCTATCCCATTTCTCATTACTACAAACTCCAATTAAGCGATGTGCTAGCGCTCTTCTCTCAAATAATTTGTCTATTTGTTATTTGCTTAGGCTGGCTGTACGTAACTTGCCAATTACAGTTTCCATTGCGCGCTCAACCAGTGGCGCTTCACTTATGACCTTTACAGTACCGGCCTTCAATTCTCTGGCTAAACCCATGCGAGATTTTTCGATGACTTTTACACCTTGGGAATTTACGAAAACATACTTATCGATGGTGTCTATCTTTGCAGCCAGTGTACATCGGATAGTCTGCTCCGCTTCAACTTGAAACTCCAGCCATATTCCGATGGGAATCTTGGTTACTTCCTGCATATGCTCGTCATCTTCGGGCAGAGGAACAAGTTCACTTTCAGCCACTGGCTTGGCAGTCGCCATCCAAGCTGCAAAATCCTCGAGCTCTTCTGACTCCTGCTCATGTTCTACTGCCTTAAAACATTCCTCTTGCACGTGCTGCAAATCGCGAAGAGCCCCTAAGGAATCCTCTTCAGGAATTTCTGCCACATCGAGAGCCTTCTTCAAATTGATCATTAAGCGTGGTTTTAGTTTTAGGAAACGATCCAGGTCACTTGCGGTGCGTTCAGAGTGCACAGTCCACAATAAAACATCAATGGTGTTCATCACTGGCTTCCAGCTAACTCCACCTGGTCCTTCTCGTAAAATTACTTGCACCAAAAATTTGTGAAAAAACTCATCAAGAAAAGTTCTCACTGATTCGGGAATCGCTGGATCCAAAATTCTCTCCATGATCTTTTCCCGCGCATACAACTTGACCTCTTCCAATCGGTCTGCCCTTTCATCGGCGTCCATAAGGCTGTTTTCAGCTTCTTGATTCGACAGCAACTGCCTGCGTTTAAAATAGCGGAAATCTTCAACCAGTTTTTCTATATAAGCGCTTTCACCTTTGTATTCACTGATCAGCTCAGCAACAGTTTTTTCCATCTGTTGGTAAACAGGATCTTCAGTCACTTCGTGCGACTCAGTCCAACTAATTCCAGCGGTTGCCAATTCATTGATGAGTATACGCATCGGATGGGTCTCATCTTCGAAAAATGCAGATTCCTGCAAGGCTATTTTTAACGCGGTAATCTGTGTGCGTCCTAATAATTCCTTCACAGGAATTGGCACTGAGTTATCTTCCCAAATCGCCTCATAAAGAAGATTAATCAGGTTGATGACATCTGATTTCTCATTATCGATTGCCTGTAAGGTGTCACTATTGCTATCAGCTTCAAGTTGTTTTCCTACAGTGCTTAATAAATCTTCACGGCCTGTAGATTCTAAATTGTCTACACCATCGAGTTTGTTCAGTAGCTCCACTAATTTATCTGTTGCGACTAACTCAACCTGGCGACCACCGACCATCATGCCGGCTTGCAATCCGACCGGGATAGCTCCGGTGGCATTCCCATTACCCCCCACTGCACTGGGTTGCCCGGCAGCGGGAGCAGCTGCTGGAGTCGATGCGGCACCCATATTGCGCATAAGGGTTTGCATCATGGAGAACATTTGCTGTGAATGGGAATTTGATTGGGGTTCGTTACCTGACCATTCTTCTTCTTTGCTGAATGCTCGCTCAACAGGATCAACTTTAGGCCGTGGCTGGCTGCGCTTTCCTTTTATGTCTTCTTTTTGCCGGGCATTGATGTCTAAATCCGGCATTATTCCGTAAGCAATGAGTAATTCGTTTGCCGTAGCAAGGACAGATTCCAATGGATGAAACACCATGGCATTAAACTGGCGATACACCATCAACAAGCCAGTTGGCTTTAACCCTAGAGGCTGAAGCGCATCTTTAAATGCGTCACCAATCTGTTCAGGGTCCATAGGATTATTGGATTCATCGATTCGAGTACCAAAAAACATCGAATCCAATCGCGTTGTAAAACACAGGTATTCATGGATATCACAGTTTCTTGCGTGAGCAATCATGCCCTCCATTGCGATAATGGCTTCTAAATCCTCTTCTTGAACCAAGCTCAAGCTACTGTAGTCCAAAGGAATGACTCGGCTGGATTTCTCTACCACCAGGTGATCAAAGTTAGACTCAAACAGCGCTTTGAATCGCTCTACAACTTTGTCTTTTTCATCGAATAACTTCTGACCATCCAGTGATGTGGACGTAAGATTGCGCATCGAAACAGCAGATTCTTCAACGGCTTCCTTCACCATTGGACAAACCGCTTCGCTCATCTTGTCGCGGATGGCAAATATGATGTCTTGAGTTTCGGCCATGTTGTTTAAGGGTCAATAAACTAACGGATAATGCAGCTAGGGCGGCAAGCCCATGCAAGCGTTGAATGCTACCCGCTGGAGGCGACGCTGTCGACTCACAGGGCCTACCAATTGGGGCTTTTAGCCCATTTCAAGGCGTTTGATTCTGGTCGATTCTTGGCGCACACTCTACCCATCATCTGGTCCACGCAAATCCAGATACCACAATAAGAACCACACAGGCGCATGCTATGAAGTCCCACCCTATCCTCACGCTTGGTCATCGAATTCTCCTGCCAGCTATAGCTGCGATATTAGTGAATACAGCCTATTCTCAAGAACTAGTAGGAGAAACGCATACCCGGGCGAGGGCCTCGGACGGTCAATTTATAAGCTGGCGTGAACACATCATCGATGATCCGCAAATCGCTGGCTTCGATCTAAGCGGCAGTGACGGTTTGGTCATGGCAGATCTGGATAACGATGGTTATGAAGACATTGTTTCAGTTCACGAGTTTGATGCGACTTACGATTCCGCCGAATACGATGACGGAATTGAAGTGCCGCTAGACGGACATGTTCGCATAGCATTCGGCTCCGCCGACCCGGATCAATGGACTAATATAACTGTCGCAGAAGGTAGCGATTCTCCAGCCCCCGAGGATGTGGATGTGGCTGACATCAATGGTGACGGACTATTAGACATCGTTGTAGCTGCCGAACTTTCCCACTTAATCTATTTACAAAATCCGGGTGCCGGTGCGAGAGAGATCGCATGGCCTAGACTGATCCTTCCAATGACGCGAAACAAGGGATCGTTCATTCGAGTCTTTATCGCCAACCTCGATGCCGAAGGGCCACCTGAGATCATCGCGCCCAATAAAGGCGCGCAACGACCCAGCCCTGAAGACTTCGCCCGATCAACACCGGTCTCGATTTATTCTTTAGATGGCGATCCGCTTTCTGATGCCAGTTGGCGAGAAACTGTCATAGGAAACTATAGCGTTCCGCAAAATAGTGAGCCGGTAGACCTGGATCTCGACGGCGATTGGGATTTAGTTGTGGGTACCCGTGGAGAAAATCGCTTGGTGTGGTTTGAAAATCCAGGTGATGGCACGCTGCAGTTTGAAGAACATGCTATAGGAATAGTAGGCAGACCAATGGCCGGCTTCAATCTTGAATATGCAGATCTCAGCGGCGATGGCCTGCCCGACATCATAGGGCGAGCTGGCAGTGGATTAGGTTGGATCGAGCAGCCAAAAAGAAAAGGTGATGCTTGGAATGGCTTCACGATTGGCACATTTATGCCCGATAGCATTACCGGCTTGGAGCTGGCTGACATAGATAGTGATGGCGATCTGGATATCATGGTTGGAAGCTACAGCCGAGGTCCAAGAACAGGCGATGGTGATGTCGACAAAGACGATGCCCTGGGCCGGTTGGGTTGGTTTGAAAATCCTGGCGATGCAAAACAACAATGGCAACGGCACGATATCTCAAGACGCAAACGTGGCATGTTCGACAAGTTTATTGCCCGCGATCTTGATAACGACGGCGATATAGACTTCGTTGGAACGAGGGGCAATAGTGCGCCGTTTGATGGTGTGTTCTGGTTAGAGCAAGTCCGCTCGTCAACTGCACCTGCAGCATTCCAAGCAGCTCGGTCAAATGAGAGTGAGGAGATGCCACTCCCTTAACGTGTTGCCAGAGAAGATTTATCTCCCATGGTCATGAATTCGCAATAAAGCCAATCTAGACTAAATCCAAGCAATCTCCTCGTATAGCTAAGGTGATAACTATGTCTGATTATCTCTCAACCAAGAGAATCCTGGAAAAGAAAGGAGTCTCTCGGCGCCAAATTCTGCAATTAGGCGCCCAACTGGCGACTGCTATGTCATTCGGTGCACTCCCCTCCATTGCCCATAGTGCTGCGCGATCCTTGCGCACATTGCCGACTGATCCATTCAGCCTGGGAGTAGCATCTGGCGACCCAACAGCTGACTCAGTGGTGTTATGGACCAGGTTAGCCAAAGAAGTGCTAGAGGATATAGGCAGTCAAAATGATGTTTTAGAAATTCGCTGGGAAATTGCTGCAAATGAATCGTTCAGCCAAATTGTTAGAACTGGCACCATAGCATCATCACCTGAACTTGGACATTCCGCTCATGCGGAAGTAAGAGGATTGGAGCCTGACTCCGAATACTACTTTCGTTGGCACATTGGTGATGCTACTAGTCCAATTGGACGTACGAAAACCGCTGCTGCTCCCAATTCAGATAATCAACGATTCGAATTTGCCTTTGCTTCGTGTCAGCAATACGAACATGGCTTCTACACCGCTTATCAACACATGGCACAGGAGCGACTTGACCTTATAGTTCATCTTGGGGACTACATCTATGAGAGAAGCTGGGGGCAGAATCTTGTCCGCGCCCATGAAGGACCCGAAATCTTAACGCTTGACGATTACCGCGCGCGATACAACACCTATAAGTCGGATCCTGATCTTCTTGCCGCACATGCATCCGCTCCTTGGGCAGTGACTTGGGATGACCATGAAGTAGACAACAACTATGCTGCTGAAATCGCTGAGGATGATCAAACACCTGAACAACTGTTACGCCGACGAGCAGCAGCATACCAAGCATTCTATGAGTTCATGCCTATTCGACTTCCCGTTGGCAGACAAGGTCCCAACATGCCAATTCACCGGCGCCTGAGATTCGGCAAACTCATGGAAATGAGTGTGCTGGATACCCGCCAGTATCGCAGCGATCAGGCCTGCGGTGATGGTCGTAAATTAAGTTGTGCCGAACACCAGGATACTAGTCGCACCTTGCTAGGCGCCGCGCAGAAAGACTGGCTTTACAACTCACTTGCCACTACTGACGCCACTTGGAATGTTCTTGCGCAACAAATCATGATGGCAAGCCTGCGTTCGAGAGATGAAAACGGCAATGAACTGTGGCCCATGGATATTTGGGATGGCTACCCGTACGAAAGGAACGAACTGTTACATTATATGGATGAAGTCGGCACGCCAAATCCTGTGGTGCTAACTGGAGACATTCATTCTAATTGGGCAGCAGACCTCAAACTGGATTTTGATAATCAAAACTCAAAGACCGTAGGCAGCGAATTCGTCGGAACATCAATAACCTCTGGAGGGGATGGCTCTGACATGACTGATTACGGCTCGGGGTTGTTGAGTAATAACCCTCACGTAAAGTTTTACAATGCCCAACGTGGCTACGTGAAAGCAACTCTCACTCCAACGGAATGGCTGTCTGAGTATAAAGTACTGGACAAAGTCACTGAGGCAGGAGCGCCCATCAATACTCGAAAGCGTTTCGTAGTTGAATCTGGTCGTCCTGGCGTGCAGGACGCTTAGCGCTTAGAGAGTTACTAGAGTTTTCACTGAATAGGTAGTAACGATCGTCAAACCCGGCGATATCTCTCAACGAACCGCTGCAAAATCATGTGTGAATGGGGAGCATCTTCGTTTTCGATTTTCGCGATTAGTGCGTCTGCTTCTTCCGCTGGAAAATATCCATGATGCTTGTAAGCGTGCACGCGAACGGTAAATCCCTCGGCATCTCCTTCTGGATGAAATTGAGTCGCATAGATGTTGGTTTTCAATCGGAACATTTGTACTGGACACTGATCTCCGCGAATCAATAGTGCAGCATCCAGCGGTACGTCATCACAAGCTTCTTTGTGCCCTAACATTACTCTTATGGTTTCAGGCATACCCTCTAACAGAGGGTCTGATTTGCCTTCATCGGTAATCTGCACATCGACACCCCCGACATCCTCACCGTACTTGGTAGATATAGCCGTGCCACAATATGCGCCTAATAAGCCATTTCCAGAACAACAACCAAGAAAAGGAAAATCTTTAGGCACCAGCTGATCAAAGAGTCTAGTAAAGTCTGATTCTATTCGCACTTGCAGATCAGACTTCTCATTTTCAGGGGTTGAAATATCGAATGGACTACCACCGACAATAATGGCGGAGTAGTTTTCCAGGTTCAGAGTAGGCAGCGGTTCTTGCTCGATGCGAATTCGCTCAATCTCATCGTCAGCAAGGCCACCATAAAACTTAATTTTTTCAAACTCATTGTTTGAAGTTTCATCTTCAGGGCGTAACTGAATAATCAGAAATGGTTTAGACACGCACTACTCTCAAACTATATTCTGATTCTATGAGTTAACTTTATGAGTCCAAAAATCGCGAATAATAGACCTTAGTTTGGCAGTCGATACGCTACCAGCGCACCAGGAAAATCAGTCCTGGAGCTACCTATCTGCACCACGATGTATTGTCGGCCTTCATGCATATAAGTCATCATGCCGTACTGTCCGGGAGCAGGTAACGGAACTTGGCCAAGCAACTCTCCAGTAAACTTATCCCTGGCATTCAATGTTAATGGTGCATCTGGCTCCATTTGAGCCATACCTTCACTCAACGCTCTGGTTTGAATAAGTAAATCACCCGCCACCATTTGAATTGACCATCCGGTACCACCGCTATTGGGCACATCTATTCCTTGCAAGCGAGGATGATTGGTTATGGATTCTGGCGTTTCCCCGATTGGAATCGACCAAACTTTGTCGCCGCCATTCATATTGTAGGCAGTCAATTGATTGTTCATGCGCTTATACAGAGGCAGCCCATCTATTGTTGGCAATCCGCCTCCGCCACCAGGTAACCAGGCAGCCACCGTGGTACCGGTTGTTGGCGTACTATTCGGTGTCGCTCCGCCCTCACCCGGTTCTGGGTAGTTTGGATTGTCGCGATCTCTACCATTGGTTGGTCGCATAAACCCAGGTGCGAAACAGTTTCGTCGATGAGAATTGAACATTAACCCAGTAGTCGGATCTGCCACCGGCGGGTGTGGGATGATGTTGCCGCCACCGAGGCAACCGACATTGTTGATATAGTCACCATCATAGGTATTAGGAAGTGCGGGCACATACAGTCCACCCACTCTAAATCCAGACAAAATGGTGAGTGCCTCCTCCTTTAATCCTGGTGTGTAATCAATTACAAATTCTTCAGTAATGCCATTCAACACTATTGGATCAACAGGTTCAGGCCAAGTTGGGTACGGTTGCATAGGACTCGTATAGTTGCCTGGTACTTCGGTTTGAATTACCGGGCGGTCTTCAATCGGCCAAATGGGATCTCCGGTTTCGCGATTGAACGCAAACACCAAGCCCTGTTTTGTATTCTGTATTACAGCAGGGATGCGTTGACCATCTACATTAATATCCATGAGCATAGGCGGCGTAGGCAGGTCGTAATTCCATTGATCACTGCGATGGATTTGGAAGTGCCAGCGGCGTTCACCGGTAGCCACGTCTAATGCCAGCAAAGATCCACCAAACAAGTTATCGCCTGGTCGATGGCCGGCATAAGCTTGAACCGTTGATGCATTAGTGACTAGATATACCAATCCAAGTTCTGGATCTGCAGACGCTGGGGCCCAGGTAGACATGTCGCCGGAAAAACGCCAAGCGTCGTTGTGCCAGGTTTCGTGCCCTACTTCACCTGGACGCGGAATAACATGGAACTTCCACAAACGTTCACCTGTTTCAGCATCGAATCCCATGATGTCGCCAGGCACGTTTTCAATTCTGGTTTGCCCATAGCTAGGTTGATGCCCGACTAAAACTACGACAACACCATTCACTACAATGGGTGGCGCTGAAGCGGTAACCATGCCGAGCTCACGGGGGATGCCGTAATCAGGGTCGTATTCACCACCGGCAACTACATAGTCTTCCCAAGGCCCCCATCCTTCAACCAGATGTGGTATGAGATCGATGACGCCTGTCTCAGGATATTCTCCCACCGGAAACTGACTTCCCCAGTTCTCCAGCGGCAAGCCAGTTTTGGCATCCAACGCCCACAAGAAAAATCCTGGAGTGGTGATGTAAATCACTCCTCTTCCATTCACTTCGGCATAGGCCACACCTTTGCCGTAGGCCTGGCGTGGAGAACGCTGATGTCGAATGGTTTCTGGTTCGCGAAACGTCCAAATGTTTTCGCCCGTCGCTGGATCAATAGCGATTACCTGGCGCCGAGGAGTGGCAACGGTGTACAGGGTGCCATCGACATAGACTGGAGTTGAACGGGAAAAGTAATCAGGGTTTGGACCAAAGTTATCGGAACGCCAGAGCCATGCCTGTTCCAGCTCATCAAAGTTAGACGCATTAATTTGATCCAGTGGAGAGGAACGGGTATGGCCAATGTCTCCACCTAGATAACGCCATTCACCGTTTTCTGTGCCAGTGAGACCTTGAGCGCTTGATTCATGCGCGGCCAGCAACAGTGTTGTTAATAGCCCAAACAAGGGTAAATTTGACAGGAATCGACTTCTAATCGAATAAGCCATGGCGCCACCTCTGAATTTTTCTGTTGTTTTGACAGAGAGAATTAGTATTCAGAGAGTAAAAGGGATTTGGCGAGAAGTCTACGGGGCGAAGTCAGAGGTTTTTCAATTTTTTGTAGCGCGGTAGAGCAGTAAAAATCACTGATTTTCGCGCAAATTGAGATTCAACTTAATTTCGCTGCCGGGCAGCAAAGTTACCCGCGCATCAGGACTGACTTTGCTCTCATCCGCCAAACGGAAATCGAATCGTTGTCCGATAGATGCCAGCACCAGCATTGATTCCAAAATCGAAAATCGACTACCGATACAAATGTGTTTGCCCATGCCAAAAGGAAGAAATGCATCTTCCCGCCACTCTCGAGAAAATCTTGTCGGATCAAACTTATCGGGATCCTCCCAATAATCTGCATCGTGCTGAATGCCATAAATTGAAAGCACAATCGATGCACCCGCTGGCATCCGAAATCCTTCTACCACTGCTTCTTCAAGTGAAGTGCGGGTTAAACCATAGGCCGGCGGATAGAGCCGCATCCCTTCCATGACTATATATTCGGTCAATGGCAATCGACTTATGTGTTCCCACTTCGGAGGTTTTCCCCCTAACACTTCATCCAACTCTGCTTGCCAGTCTTGCATGATGTCACGATGTTGCGCCAACAAATAAATTGTCCAAGCAAGGGAAGTGGCCGTTGTTTCGAAACCGGCAACTAGCAAAGTTCTTATCTCGTCATAAATTTGTTGACGTTCTATATCTCCAGCTGCTTCGGCTTGCAGCAAATGATCTGCTATATCGTTGGAAGGAATTTCATCCCCTGCAGAAATTGCTGCTGCTCTCACCTTTTCCTTTTTGATGAGTTCTTCAGTAATAAACTCATCCATCACCTGCCGCACTTTAGCGATCTTTTTGTTGAGAGGCGTGGGCACCCAGTCGGGGAAATTGATAAGCGAGGTGTGACGCGTAAACATCAGATGATTGGCATTAACGATTACGCTATAAAGATCCCGGTTGTTGGTTAAATCTAAATCGATTGAAAACAGTGCACGCACAATCACCGACAAAGTTATCTTGCGGGTCTCATCAACTACATCAACAGTTTTTTTATCGCTTGCTAAAGCATCCCACTGACTCAGCAACTGAGCAACGAGTTTGCTATTTTGTTCTAACGAATATTCTAAAAAGTCAGGACGAAATGCCTGTGCCACAACACGACGATGATGTTTCCAAAGTCGCCCTTCCTGCGTAATTAAGCCTAACCCTAGAATAGATTCCAGCGACTTTCGTTGGGTGCCGCGGGGATAATTTTTACTACCAGTCTTAAAGAGGATTTGTGCGCATTCTGGCGATGTGATCGCAATCATCTTTTTGTGGAATAGTCGAAACTGCACAAGGCCTTCGCCATAACGGCTTGCCTCCCGCAGAAATTCATGTGGCGCACGCTTGAATTCCAGCAGGTTACCCAATAGCCAATGACCAGGGACGCTGGGAATTTCCCGTGGGTTGGGCGTTTCAACTACCTGATCCATGTGCACCAACATATTACTAATTTCGTGGGATGTAAATTCTCGGTTTCAGCCACCAGGATGAGGAGCGCCAATTCTGCGCTTAGTGGCGATCCAAAAACTTCCTTCGTTATTTGCTAACCAACAATCCCCAGCGTTTAAGAGTTAAATCCAAATAGCCACACAGCACCCTGGCCTCCAGATTCGAGAATTTGTCGACCGTGATGATGCAGGCTGTCCTTCACTTAGTTTTACGACTAAATACCAAGGGCCTTAAACACTAGATTGAGAAATTAACTAGGAATTTCGGCTATTTACGTAACAATGGGGTCAGATGTCAGTAATTGTAATAATTACACTGGTGAATTCCTCAGGGCCAACCCGAAGCTGGCCTAAGGAAAATAACTGGTTACTTAAGAAAGGAAACGCGATTGATTTCTAGATTAGATAGTTTGAACCCTAAACAAACTCATCTAGCTACTCTTTGGCGGTCTGGTAGCTCCAGATCCAAAGTAAAACTCACAGGTACGGAAACCGGTAGAAAACAAATAGCATCATCACATGCTTGATACTCAAGAGTGCCGGACAAAGTCAGTGCATCCAGTTCCGCCATAATTTCTTCTGCTTGCTCTGACGCATCCATTACCACTTCCTGCAACAAAGTGAATTTGTCTTGATACACAGGCACTAATTCATCCAATGGCTCGAAATGATAAATCTGAGACTCTGGGTATTGCACAGGTTCAAACCGGGCCAATGGTGTTTCTGCCAAATTAAAACCTATGACACGATATCCCATCTCCTCAGCGCCTGGTGCATAGAGGTGCATATTCGGGCCAGGTTCGACTTCTAGTGCCAGTGAAAATCGAGTGCCGACGGTAACAGTAGAATTACTTGGATAAGCAGTGAAATTTAAATGAGCTGTAGATCCCTGTACTGCTTCAATAGGTGACAATCCAATTCCCATTTTTAACATGACATTGGATGTTGTATTTCTTTCTCGATAAAACTCTTCAAAGAATCGCGACGTTACTCTGCCGCTACGATCCACCATAAACGTACCTGGGAAAGGAGTTCCCACTATTAACTGACTACTACCAAACACAGAGACGTAGCGTGCCACGTCGGCATCAAGCTCAGGACTACTATCAGCCGATTGCATCGCTTCAGCTGCGACAGTATTTAATATTCCGAATTCTTCTATGACTGCTGAGTCATTATCGGAAAGAAGAGGAAAAGTTATGCCACGCCGATTTGCAAAGTCTGTTAAGACTTCTGGTGAATCATAACTGATAGCTGCGATTCCAATTCCGGCCGCTTCGAGTTCTGGTAAACGCTCTTGCAACTCCACGAGTTGCGCTTTGCAATAGGGTCACCAATCTGCCGAGCGGTGAAACAACAACATCGCACCGTTTGGCCCCATCACTGATTCAAGAGTGTGATAATTTCCATTCTGATCAACTAAATCAAAATCAGGGACTGACTCTCCAATTTGCGGACCAAGAGTGGAGACTTCTATAGATTGTCTTTCGTTTTCAGCGGCGAAAACCGTGGTAGTTATGCTCACTACCAGTGCTGCTGCGAAATGTTTAGGTGATAAGGCTAGTTGCATAAAGACTGTCTCCTTTCGCGCAGCCCGGTGGGCTCACGAAAATCTTGTGCAAGTTCTTGTGCAAGACGGACAATCCATGTCATCGTTCTTATTCTTAACTATTGAGTGTGGCGGAGAACGGAAATGAAAACAATAAAAATCGGGCTGTCTTCATTAATTGTGCTCACAGCGGTATTCACCGCTTCCAGTATAGGACAGACAGTAGGCGCGCCCGCCGCAATCTATAAATCAGATTCTGATGTCTTGGCGAAATTGGACGAAGCTGCTCGTAACTCCACTTCCGCTGCAGGCGTATCCGTCACCATTTCTCCCGGCATTTCAGTGCGCCGACGTATGAGTGGCGTTTTGCAGTATGCAGTCATGCACCCTTACAGCGTGGAAATTTACCGAATTATTGAAGGCAGTGGCACATTGGTAACGGGAGGCTTGCTACGTCTGCCACTCGCCGATTCACCCAGTGAAGATATTATGCGTACCGAACACGGTATTGAGGGTGGTTTGGAGCGAAGAGTAAGTGCCGGAGATATTTTAGTGTTACAACCTGGCACTCCGCACTGGTTTAGTGAAATTGATGGTGAAGCGATTACCTATATGGAATCCCGGGTGCGGATCAGTACCGCACCCGTGCGGTTCCAATAACTAACGAACAGCTTCTGCTATTCCTTCAACTGTAGCTGAAAGTCTGAGATAACGCGTACGCGTATTTCCTCGGCGAGACGCTGCTTCGTTTTCAAATTCTTCTGCGAGTTCACGCAGATCATTCGAAGTTCCGCGATCTGTATCATCGTCATCCATCAATTCTTGCGCCCTATCAAGAGCAGCTGTCAAAGAATTAGATTGACCAGGATCGATTACTCCATCTCGAAGCAATTGATCTTGATAAGCCCTTGCTACAACTGGAACATCTGGCCACTCGATCACGGTTTGAGTTTGTGCGTTAACAGTGCCTTTTAATTCAGGCAATGAAGCCGCAGCAATTTCGTTAGCCGAAATATAATCGCTAGGCTGCATTTCAAACACATCGAGACCGCGTGAAATTTCAGTGCCGTAGATACGACCTGCATACCAATATGTAGACCAGTATCCACCAGTAATCAGTTCTTCGGTATCAATCGGACCGCGATCAAAATAGGCGATCTCTTGGGGAGTTGATGTCTCGGTAAAATCTACAACCGAAACTCCGCCCTGATACCAGGCCTGAACAAACAGATCTCTTCCAGGTACAGGAATCAATGAACCGTTGTGTGCAACGCAGTTTTCAGTATCTGTCTGCGGAGCAGACATCTTGTAATGACTACGGAATTCCAGTTTGCCATCAACAATGTCATAGAACGCATCTGCGCCCCAAGTAAGAGGATCTTGTGCGCGACAACGAGGACGACCCCCGCCCCCCCACTCGTCGGTGAAGATGACTTTAGTCCCATCGTTGTTAAATGTGGCAGAGTGCCAATAGGCAAATCCAGGATCGATTACTTGATCCAACCGCTGCGGATCAGAAGGATCTGAAATGTCTAATAGAATGCCGTTACCCGAGCAGGCACCTGCTGCTAAACCAATATCAGGAAAGGTAGTAATGTCATGGCACTGATTAGTCTGACTAGTAGTCTGTGTGCCTTCGCCATGATCACCGCCATCCCAAAGTCCAGCGATTGTGCCGCTATCTGGATCAGAGAAGATAAAAGGACGATTCACGATCTGAGCCGAACCTGGATCATCAACAGGTATCTCAATCACTTCAATTCGGAACAGCGCAGAGTTTTCATCTTCAAACGGGGAATCACTTGAACAACCCGCCAGCTCTTCATCATCTCTAACCCGACTAGTTCCAGAAACATAAACGTAGATGTTGCCATCAGCGTCAGCTTCCCGCGCTACTGTGTGAGTGTGAGAACCACGACAAGTTTGTACTGCACCAACCTGTGTGGGGTTTCTAAAATCACTCACATCAAAAATTCGAATGCCGCGCACTCGCTCTTGGCTTACTGAATCAGGCACACCTTCTAATCCGCAATCCAGTCGACCTCGAACTTCTTGCACGGACATAATCATCAGATTTCCAACCAGGGATACATCGCCCTGACCACCAGGACACACCACAGAAGCGATATGCTCAGGTGCTGAAGGGTTGCTGATGTCGTAAGTGTTAAACCCGTGATAGTTACCAGCGATCAAATAATCGCCAGAGAACAATAAATCAGTATTAGAAAAACTTAATAACGCAGGACGAGGATCAGCATTCTCATCTTCTTCTTCATCTTCTGTTGGCGTTTCCGGTGCGTTGCCTTCAGCTGCCGCTTGCTCCGCTTCTATTTCTGCTAATCGACGTGCTGATAATCCTGATGGACGATCGGGATCAAAGAAACCTGCCGGTTTAGGGAGCGATGCCACTACTCGCATATTCAAAGCAGCTTCACCTGCATCACGAAAACCAGAAGCCAGCCCTACCCGTGGATCGGGATTAAGACTCGCCAGTACCGCATCCATTCGTTCGATTTCAGATGTCTGATCAGACGTGACATCGGCAGTGAACTCATACAGCAATGGATCCTGTGCGGAACCGCGCTGATCCAACAAGTTCTCAACCATGTCTAGAGCACCTTGATGATGATCAATCATCGACTCCAGATACAACCGATCAAACTCAGGACCATTAGCTGCAGCCAAAGCATCCATTTCTTCATCGCTCAACATGCCAGGCATGCGCATGAAGCCTGGTGCGTGGTGT
Organism: uncultured Pseudohongiella sp.; assembly: GCA_965262465.1. Lineage (GTDB taxonomy): Bacteria > Pseudomonadota > Gammaproteobacteria > Pseudomonadales > Pseudohongiellaceae > UBA9145. The sequence continues at coordinate 2,099,640 of OZ253535.1, forward strand.
GCATCTTCGGGAGTTACTTCCAACCCTCTATCTCTTAACCAGCCCTGCATCATCGCAATCTCATCATCCTGAGAAAGCGTTATGCGTTCGGCAACTGCCAGCACCATGTCATTGTTGGTGCGGTCCTCTGCCAGAGCTGACATTTCTTTCGCTTGGGCGTGATGAGGAATCATGCCTTGTAAGAATTGGATATCACCCAAGGAATACTCCTGGTTAGCAAGTTCCGATGCTTCTTCAGCAGTAATTACTCGGCTCGCCTGTCCTGGGGCACCAGGCTGAATAATTGGTACCTGCGCATTCGCAGCTGCACCAAGCAATGCCAATACAAGAAAGGTCAGTCCGGTGTTGATGCCGGTAAGTTTAGATAGGAAAGTTATGATCGATTTCATGGAGTACTCCAACACACTCTATAACTGGGAGAACGAATCCGCATTGTACCCATTGTGCATTGAATGTGAACTGCTTTGCGGACCCTGATCCTGAGCCTTATCTTGTATATAGACCACCCAACTCAAATGAGAATTTCCACATAAATTTTAATGACTTAGAAGGCAGTCTATCGGATTGTCATGACGCAGCAGTTGCTATAAGCTCGGTGCCTCTTCACTTGCAGGTGGCACATGTTAAAGCCAGCTAGATACACATTCTTATTCCTCTTCTGGTCATGTCTGGGAATTTCTCTTCATGCAGCTGAATCTGATCCTGAAGCAGCAGCAACCGTTGCCACTATTCGAGACAATTCTGCGGTTAAGGAAGCGTTGACCCATATCCTGGAACTAGAGCCTCAATCCCTGGCAGACCTTATTGAACTCACTGAAATTCCAGCACCCCCATTTGGTGAAGAAAATCGCGCGATACGATTTGCGGAAATGCTTCGGGATGCTGGATTAAAAGATGTCTATATAGACGAAGTTGGAAATGCGATCGGGCGTCGACCTGGGACAACAAGAGATCGAACAATCGCCTATAGCGCTCATTTGGATACTGTGTTTCCAATTGAGACAGATGTGTCCGTTCGAGCAGATGGCAACCGTTTATATGCACCCGGCATTGGTGATAACTCTAGAGGGCTAGTAACAATACTCACAGTCTTGCGCGCACTTGAGTTTGCCGATATCGAAACAGAAGCAGATCTATTATTCATAGGCAATGTTGGTGAAGAAGGTCTGGGTGATCTACGCGGTGTAAAACATTTATTTCGAGAAGATGCTGATCCCATAGATTTGATGATCGCAGTTGATGGTGGTTTAACCTCTAGAATTGTCTATGGAGGCGTAGGCTCCCATCGTTATCGCGTCACATTCAAAGGACCTGGTGGCCATTCATGGGGAGCATTTGGATTGGCAAACCCACATCATGCAATTGGAAAAGCCATCGCTCTTTTCGACCAACACGCACTCTCAGTTACACGTGAAGGCCCAAAAACAAGTTATAACATTGGTCGTATGGGAGGCGGCACTTCGATCAATTCAATTCCATTCGAGTCATGGATGGAAGTGGACATGCGCTCTGGCAGCCAACAAAAACTCGATGAAATTGATGCAGTATTTCAAGCAGCAATGCAACTTGCGTTAGCACAAGAAAATACTGAACGGGATGCCGGTCCTCCCCTTACTGTAGAAATCGAACGGGTGGGAACACGCCCCGCTGCTGTTGGCGACACCAGTGGCAGCCTGGTTCAGCATGCGATTGCCACAATTTCTGCATTTGGCATTGAACCGCAATTACAAATCTCTTCAACTGATGCCAATTTGCCGCTGTCAAAAGGCATTCCAGCAATCACTATGAGTCGTGGCGGAGTTGGCGGAAATTCTCATTCACCAGATGAGTGGTGGGAAAATGTTGATGGCCACATTAGCATTCAAATCGGATTGGTTACCTTGCTAGCTGAAGCAAAGTTGGCGCAATAGCACCCACGCTTAATCCACCGCTGCAGCAATAAAAATGCTATAATTCGCAGCCCTCTCTGCAGTTCGATTTACCTCAACGATTATCCATGCCTGATGCATGCAAGAGAACTATGCTAAAGATTGATAGAGAAAATTTGCGCCCTGTTCGCACACTCAATTTGCTTTCCTCGAATGAGATGAAGGGCCTGATATCGTCGCAAGATCAAGTGCACAAGCTTTTCCGCCAGTGTGCATTGGCGGTGTTGAATGCTGGTAGCGATCAAGACGATGTCGAAAGTTTATTGGAAGACTATGATGATTTTGAAATCACCGTAATTCCCCAGTCGCGCGGCCCCATCCTCTCGGTAAAAAATGCTCCTGCTACTGCATTCGTGGATGGCAATATGATTCGCGCGGTACAAGAACATCTTTTTTCGGTGTTACGAGATGTTGTCTATGTAAATCATTCACTGACTGGCACTTATGATTTGGACAGTCGGCGCGGCATAACAGATGCTGTCTTCGACATCTTGCGTAATGCAGACATTGTTAGACCAAATCTGCGCCCGGACTTAGTTGTGTGCTGGGGTGGGCACTCCATTAGCCGCAAGGAATATGACTTCACTAAAGAAGTTGGTTACCAACTGGGATTGCGCGGCCTCAATATCGGCACAGGATGTGGTCCCGGAGCAATGAAAGGACCGATGAAGGGTGCAGCCATTGGACACTCAAAACAGTTACAAGACTTAAGACGCTACATTGGAATTACGGAACCAGGGATTATCGCAGCAGAAGCACCTAACCCAATCGTGAACGAACTCGTTATCTTGCCAGACATTGAAAAACGATTAGAAGCGTTTGTCCGTCTCGCTCACTGCATCATCGTATTTCCCGGTGGCGCGGGAACCGCAGAAGAATTGTTGTATCTATTGAGCATTCTTATGCACGAGCGCAACGCTGACCATCCATTCGGCGTTATCTTGGCTGCGTCCGAAGAGAGTCGAAGTTACTTCGAAGTGGTTGATGAGTTTATTCGAGAGACTTTGGGTGAAGAAGCAACCAAGCAATACGAAATCGTAATTGGTGACCCCGCGGAAATTGCTCGCCGAGCAAAGCATCATGTCATTCAAAGTCGAAAGGATCGCTTAAAATCGGGCGCTGCCTATGGTTTTAATTGGGAGCTCTATATTCCTACTGAATTGCAGCATCCATTTGAACCAACCCATGACAACATGGCTGCGCTGCAATTGGATTCCAGCTTATCGCCATTTGAATTGGCATCAAATTTGAGAAAGGCATTTTCAGGCATTGTCGCCGGTAATGTGAAGCCATTCGGAATTGAGCAAATTAAGCGGCATGGCCCCTATCGAATGCAGGGCGAAGAGAAGATCATGAATCTACTGCAGAGTCTGCTGGATTCATTTGTGCAGCAGCGGCGCATGAAACTGGATTACGAGAACTATCAGGCGTGCTGGATTATTGAGTAAGCTACTGGTAACTATGATTGGACGATTGCACCCGCAATTTTTAACCTAATCAATTAGTTGGAGTCGGCAGGGGACGGAATTCTTGCCACTATAAAATAGATGGGTATAATACGCCGCCTTGATTGGAGCTCCTTTCACTGACCAGCATCGAATCAGCGTGTTGGCCAATCTCCCTAGTAGCAGAAAGTCTGTTGCTTAGCTTTGAAGGAAGCTCGAATCTAGTCGGCACGATTTTGCTTGATTGGGTCTGTAGCTCAGTTGGTTAGAGCGCACCCCTGATAAGGGTGAGGTCGGTGGTTCAAATCCACCCAGACCCACCAATCAAGCTTCTCTTTCGGATCCCTTTAAACCTCTGGTTCCGCTGTTAACTCTTCCGCTCCACTAATTACAAGCGCACTATTGTCTGCAGATAGAAATAGTGGCTGTCTCCCTTGCTTACCAGATCCATATAAGGACCCGCATCCAGCCACACGTATCCCCCATCCACTGTCAGCTTGTTATCGAACAGATGCCAACGGACGCGAGTTTCCAATTGATTCGCCAAATGACTTTCACCCAGGTCTCCTGGATGGCGATAGCTAGTAGTGCGCCAGCCCTGCGCTTCTTCATCCAGAGAAGGTCGCTGCCATCTGATATAGGCGTCGATGTTGCTGGCAGGTTGTAGGTTGAGCATCAGTCCAGGAGAACTGGTGTTGACACGCTGAAATGCACGATACAAACCCGTAGGACCGAAATCCGGTCGAGGCACTCCGAACAAGTGATCCAATTCGTTTGATTCACCATCCAATGGATCCTTGTCACCGCTACCCAGGTGATAAATGAAACTTAGTCTCGGCTGCCAACTGGCTTCAAATGAGTAACCCAAAGACAGATGGAAATAATGGGCTTTATGATCCAGTAACGCAGAAGTCGCATCCAATGCTGGTGCATCACCAACCTGGTACACCGCTTCGGTATCGTAGTGCCAGCTACCCGGCACGGGATTACGAAAGAAGCGCACACCGGTAGTCAGTACATCGAAGCGTTGATTAGCTGGTCGGTCGCGTTTTTCGTCTGCACCGAGTATATATAGTTGAAGGTTATCCGCCTGAGCAGTTAGTCGTGTCGTTAAGTATGCTCCCCAGAAAAAATCACTGGATTGTTTATCCAGCTTTGGATCGTTATCACCCCAATCACCGGATACACGCCGGGAAGTTGGTCGAGTGTAGAACAATTCAATAGATGTGTTTCCACTCTCCAATCCAGCATGGACACCGGCAAAAGAATTAATAGTATTGCGATAGCGGTTGCGAGCGACAAACCGACGGCTGCCCTGATCCATAGTGAAACGGCCAACCTTTATAAAACCTTCATCGTCTTCGCTGAATACTCCTGAAAAAGGCACCGTCACATTGGCCTGCAGAATATCCAGTGGATTATTGGTAAAACTGTCCAGTGGTGTATCACTGTCCGTAAAGAAGGTGCGCATATCAGCAATCTCAAGCTGCACCGAGAATCCATCAAACGCCCCTTCTGCTGTCAGCGCGTTGCGCCACTCAAAACCCTGATCATCGCCATCAAGACCGGCTCTGAATTGTCCGTCCAATACTTGCATGCGACTCTGCTGCTCAAAGCTGAATGACAGCCAGTCAGCTGTACTTTGCGCATGGACATTGCTGGCTAAACCTAGAAGCAAGCAAGTAGCGAACAGTTGGATTACGAAGTGTGATGAATTGATAGCACTAATTGGGGGCTGGAATTTCATGGATTCAGCTCTTCTATTCCTTATTACAGCTTTAGCTGAGTTATTTCGGCATCCGATTAAGATATTTTACCCGGGGTTGAGCGAGGCAGAGAATACTAATGTTCTAATTGCCTATCAAACTGGCGTTTATTCGAGTCGCAGTGCCGTACGGCCTAATGAATTGATTACCGACTTATTGTGATCGCCGCTTGAGAGATTGAAAAACCCTAAAACCCAACAGTACGGCAAGCATTGCACCATAGACCACTGCTTCACTCACATTAGTCCGCAAGATCCACAAAAGATGAATGATGGCGAGAATTGCCGCGAGATATACCAGTTGATGCAAACGCTTCCAATTTTTCCCTAACTTTCTCACCATCGCTTTCGGCGATGTAACTCCTAACGCAATCAAGATAAGGAACGCGGCGAATCCAATCGTAATATAAGGCCGCTCTACTAATTCCTCAGCGATGGCAAACCACCGAAAGCCCAGTAGAAAACTCATCCACACCATGAAATGCACCGAGGCATAAAACAATGCGAACAGTCCCACCATTCGTCTTACGCGAACGAATTCGGGTTTGCCAGTTATTTGTCGCAGCGGAGTTAAGGTTAAGGTGATTAACAGAAAACGAAGCGTCCACTCCCCTGTTTCAATCGCCAACTCTTGTGCGGGATCAGGACCTAAATTGTTCTGAACTATTCTTAGTAAGAGATATGCAAAGGGAACCAAGGCCGCCAGGAAGACGGCCGGCTTCAGCACTTTATTCATGCCTGTAAGGTAAAAATACGCTTAGGTTTAGTAATAGACCGATAAGTCCATTCCATCGTAGAGATGAGCCACTTGCTCTGCGTAGCCATTAAACAATCGCGTTTCAATGTACTGGCGACTGAATAAGGTCTGCGGTAAACGACGCTCCATATCTTGACGCCAGCGTGGATGATGTACCGTTGGATTTACGTTGGCATAGAAACCATATTCATTCGCTTGAAGATCATTCCAAGTAGTGTTCGGTTGGGTTTCTCTAAAATTAATTCTCACGATGGACTTAATACTCTTGAATCCATATTTCCATGGCACTACCAAGCGTAGAGGCGCACCGTTTTGTGCCGGGAGAGGATTTCCATATAGACCCACTGCAATAAAAGCCAGAGGATTCATTGCCTCATCCATTCGCAAACCTTCACGATACGGCCAATCGACAATCGCAAATCGCGACGTGACTCCGGGCATGGTTTCGGGATCAACCAGGGTTTCAAATTCCACATACTTGGCATTTGAGTTAGGTTCGAATCGCTGTAATAAATCAGCAAGTGGAAAACCAATCCATGGCACCACCATTGACCAGGCTTCAACACAACGCAGTCGATAGACACGCTCTTCCAAATCCAAAGGCTTAAGAATGTCTTCCAAATGATAGGTGCCAGTCTTTGCAGCTTCTCCGGTTACAGCAACTGACCATGGATCTGTTTTGTAAGAACCTGAACGTCGCGATGGATCTGATTTATCCATCCCGAATTCATAAAAGTTGTTGTAGTTAGTTACGTCCTTATATGGTGTGAGTGTTTCGCCTGTGAAGTAAGGCTCACTATCAGGTGCAGGAGTAACGTTGGTGAATTTGGATTGTAACCATGGTGCTGCAGGAGAGCTTTGCAGCGACGCAGGCGCTCTAGCTTTTAACGCATCCCCGCTTTGTGCCAACACCGAAGCCCCGCCACCTACTGCTGCAGCACCAAGCAATAAGCTGCCACTGTCTTTCATAAACTGCCGTCTATTTCGATAGACGTGTTCTGGGGTAATTTCAGAAGGTTTTATATCAGAGGGTTTCTTGATCAACATGTTAGGTACTCTGTTGGTTACAAGTTCAAATTAATGTCATAACACTATAGACAGGGTTAACGGCCATTCTCTTACAGACTTGTTTTACAAATACGTGAACCGGCTCACTCTGGTTCTTCTTCGGATTTCGATTTTGATTTAGATTTTGACTTCGATTTAGATTCTAGAACTACTTCGCCAACTGGCTGTTTGGGTTGCCGGCGATAGACCCAGGTTATAGGTCCTGACGCTGCGTAGACTACACACATCGTAAGCAGCACTTCGTGAGGATTCTGAGCTATGACTACCAGCAATACTACCGCAAAGAAAAACACCATATAAGGAACAGTGCCCTTGAAGTGCAATTCTTTGAAACTGTAGTACTTATAGTTGGAAACCATTAGCAACCCGGCAAACACCGTCATTAGTGCTGCTAACCATGAGATTAGAGGTGTCACCTCTACTCCATACTTAAATGCCACCCATGGCACAAAGGTGACCAGGCCAGCTGCCAGCGGGCTCGCCAGACCAACGAAAAAACGCTTATCCACGGTGCCGAGCTGCACATTAAAGCGGGCCAATCGCAAAGCAGCACAGGACATATAAATGAAGCTAGCAGCCCAACCTACATTGCCGAGGTCATCAAAAGCCCAGCTGAACATAATCAAGGCTGGCGCGACGCCAAATGAGACCATATCGGAAAGGCTATCGAATTCCGCGCCAAAAGCGCTCTGGGTGTTAGTCAGACGAGCAATTCGACCATCCAGCCCGTCAAACACGCCGGCGATGAGGATGGCCCAGCCTGCTTCATTGAAATTGCCAGCCATGCCAGCAATGACGGCATAGAAGCCGGCAAACAACGCACCTAATGTGAGCAGGTTTGGCAGAAGATAAATGCCTCGGCGTCGTACCTGTCGTCCGCCCTCAGAAACGACCTCTTCATGCTCGTCTATAGGGAGCAAGGATTCTTCTTCGGACTCCAACGCTGCTTCGCGATCTTCGCTTTCCATGATTTATTATCTATCCGGGCTTATTGCCCTCAATATTCGTGGGTTGTGAATCTAGAACCTGCATTATACAAGGCAATGGTGAGTCAGTAGCCCCCAGGGAAACAATTTACGACAACCAGTAGATACTATATGATGCGCGCCTTTCCGGGATTTTCGGACAAATTCCAGCCTATTTGGCACCTATTTTCACACTCTACGGGCGAATTGGAGCGACTCGATGAACTACTTTAATACCCTGCCTTTGCGACTTCAGCTGGAGCAATTGGGCAAATGCCGCTTTATGGACAGAAGCGAATTCAGTGATGGCGTGGAAAAACTGAAGGGCAAGAAAGTAGTGATCGTAGGATGTGGTGCTCAAGGCCTCAATCAGGGCCTCAATATGCGTGATAGCGGCCTCGATGTCTCTTACACCTTGCGTGAAGCGGCAATTACCGAACAACGCGCGTCCTGGAAGAATGCCACCGAAAATGGATTCACTGTGGGCACTTATGAAGAATTACTGCCTACCGCTGATTTGGTGCTGAACCTCACTCCTGACAAGCAACATAGCCCGGTAGTGAATCAGATCATGCCTTTAATGAAGCAAGGCGCCTGCCTCGCCTACTCTCACGGCTTCAATATCGTAGAAGAAGGCATGCAGATCAGAGATGACATTACGGTTGTGATGGTTGCGCCAAAATGCCCAGGAACTGAAGTGCGTGAAGAATATAAGCGCGGATTCGGTGTACCTACTCTTATTGCTGTCCATGCTGAAAATGATCCAAATGGTGATGGCCTGGAAATCGCCAAAGCTTATGCTGCAGCGACTGGTGGTCATCGTGCAGGTGTATTGGAAAGCTCTTTCATTGCCGAAGTAAAGTCTGACCTAATGGGTGAACAGACTATTCTCTGCGGCATGCTGCAAACTGGTTCGTTGCTTTGCTACGACAAGATGATCGAGAAAGGCATGGACTCCGCTTATGCTTCCAAGCTGGTACAACATGGTTGGGAAGTAATCGCCGAAGGCCTAAAGCATGGCGGTATTACCAATATGATGGACCGTCTTTCTAACCCAGCGAAGATTGTTGCCAACGAGCTGTCAGCAGAACTTAAAGAATTAATGGCCCCTCTGTATCAAAAGCATATGGATGACATTATTACCGGTAATTTTTCATCAGGAATGATGGAAGACTGGGCTAATGACGATGCAAAACTATTAGGCTGGCGTGAAGCTACTGCAGATACTGCATTCGAGAAATCGCAAGCTGGTGATATGGATATTCCAGAACAGGAATACTATGACAATGGCATTCTGATGGTTGCGATGATCAAAGCGGGCGTCGAACTCGCATTCGAAACCATGACTGATAGCGGCGTCATTGAAGAGTCTGCCTACTATGAGTCACTTCACGAAGTCCCTCTTATCGCCAACTTGATTGGTCGCAAGAAACTATACGAAATGAATGCGGTAATCTCTGATACTGCTGAGTATGGTTGCTATCTCTTTTCTCATGCTTGCGAACCTCTGCTTGCCGATTTCATGACTAAAATCGACACCGATGTAATTGGTAAAGGTTTACAGCTAGCGGACAACAACGTGGACAATGCGGAACTCATTGATGTCAATGACAGCATCCGTTCACATCCAATCGAAGTGGTTGGCAAGAAATTGCGTTCTTACATGACCGCAATGAAGAAAGTTATCTAGTTCAAGAACAATTTAGATTGAAATGGTCTGCCGAGTGAACTTTTAGCTCTCTCAGCAGGCCATCCCTGACCTTCCCGCGCTTTCGTCCCTGAGCGCTATTCGCTCGCTCTCAAGTTCCCTCGCCAGACTGCAGCAGAGCTGCTTTCTACATGAAAGCATCATCAGTTAATAATGCAGGAACCGATGCGAGGGGATAAGGGATTGGATTGACGAACAATAAGGATCGGCCGACGGGATGGAGGCCGATTGTGAGACAATGAATCCCTTGTCGCCTTGCGACTAAAAATGAATTTCAACCCTATAGCGCGAGGGTTTTTTCACCACGGGATATTCCAGACACTCCCGTGCGAGCAACTTCTAGCACTACGTTATCACCTAGCGCCAAAATAAATGCATCAAGCTTGTCACCAGCGCCGGTAATCTGAATCGTGAACACGTTGGCTGTAAGATCAACCACCTGACCACGAAAGATATCGACAGTACGTTTTACTTCAGCACGTTGTGCGCCAGTAGCCCGCACTTTGATCAGCATAAGCTCTCTTTCGATGTGCGCACCTTCTGTTAGATCAACTAACTTAACTACATCTACTAGTTTATTAAGATGCTTGGTAATTTGTTCAATGCGTGCATCATCGCCACTAGTAGTTAAGGTCAATCGAGAAAGAGATTGATCTTCCGTGGGAGCAACGGTCAACGAATCAATGTTGTAGTTTCGTTGTGAAAACAATCCAACAACACGAGACAAGGCACCCGGTTCATTTTCCATAAGGACTGAAATTATATGTCTCATCTTAGGTGCGCTCCGTCTTACTAAGAACCATGTCTTTCATTGCCCCACCTTTAATCGCCATGGGGTAAACGTGCTCACTTGGATCAACCAATACATCCACAAACACCAATTTGTCTTTCAATGCGAAAGCTTCTTCGAGTTTGGTGTGAAGTTCATCGTATTTCTCAATTCGAATTCCAACATGACCGTATGCTTCAGCGAGCTTAATAAAGTCAGGCAATGATTCGGCATAGGTACTATGGGAGTAACGGCCTCCGTACTGCATGTCTTGCCATTGTTTAACCATGCCCAGGGCTTGATTGTTCAAGCAAACGATTTTCACCGGCAGCCCGTATTGCATACAGGTAGCAAATTCTTGTTGATTCATCATGAAGCTACCTTCTCCCGTGATACAAACTGAAATTGCATCAGGAAAAGCAAACTGCACTCCCATCGCCGCAGGAAATCCAAATCCCATGGTGCCAAGCCCGCCAGAGTTGATCCAACGTCGTGGCTTATCAAAACCATAATATTGCGCAGCAAACATTTGGTGCTGCCCAACATCAGATGAAACGTATGCTTCACCTTTGGTCACCTCATACAGCGCTTGAACTGCCTGTTGGGGCTTGATCACACCATCCGCAGAAGGCGTGACTGCCAAACACTCTTTTTCGCGCCATTGTTCAATCTGTTTCCACCACACTTCCAGGCTGTGTTCGTCAACTTTGGTTTTACTGCTCTTAAGTTGATCTAGCATTTCGTTAAGAACAACTTTTACTGGACCTACAATTGGCACATCTGCAGTAACGGTTTTTGAAATAGATGCGGGATCGACATCCACATGCAAGATAGTTGCATCCGGGCAGAACTTACTGGTGTCCGAGTTTGTTACCCGATCGTCAAAGCGTGCACCAATTGCTAACAAGACATCGCAATAATGCATGGCCATATTCGCTTCGTATGTTCCATGCATTCCCAACATGCCTAGAAACTGTTTATCGGTAGCAGGATATGCACCCAATCCCATTAAGGTATTGGTGATTGGAAAACCCAACTTGCGAGTTAGCGCAATTAATTCGTCTGACCCTTCTCCTTGAATGACTCCACCGCCGGTGTAAATCATAGGACGCTTGGCAGATAGCAATGCATCTACTGCTTTCTTTATTTGGCCAGTATGTCCTTTGGAAGGAACCTGGTAAGAACGCATCTTGATGTCTTGCGGATACTCATACGGAAGCTTGATCTTGGGATCAGTTGCATCTTTTGGTACGTCAATTACAACAGGGCCGGGTCGACCAGTAGTGGCGATATGAAATGCCTTTTTCACAATGCGTGGAATCTCAGCAGCGTCCTGCACCATAAAACTGTGCTTCACGACCGGGCGAGATACACCCACCATATCGGTTTCCTGAAAACCATCAGAACCGATCATGCGACTTTCGACTTGACCCGAGATAACCACCATAGGAATGGAATCCATATAGGCTGTTGCGATTCCGGTTATTGCATTGGTAGCACCAGGGCCGGAGGTAACAAGAACCACACCTGGTTTACCTGTCGCCCGCGCATAACCATCAGCAGCATGGGTAGCAGCTTGCTCATGTCGCACCAAAATATGTTCCACTTTATCCTGATGAAATATCGCGTCATAAATGTGTAGCACAGCACCACCCGGATAACCGAATAGTATTTCTACACCTTCATCGTGCAGTGCACGAATGAGCATTTCTCCACCAGATAACTGTTCCACTTTTCTTGCCTCTAACTTTTAATTTGTTAACAACACCAAATAAATCATGACGCAACCCAACCCACTGTTGGTCGTCATAATTATTCAACATAGATTTCGTTGCCTATCATTCATTCAGGCTTGTTGGCCGAGCGCATTATTCCGCACAGCAAACATGACTGATGCTCTAGCAACTTGTCGGCCTCGTCCTCGATATCGTGATGGATAGCGAGATAGTGGCCTTGGCTGGATGTTGTCCTACACCTAGATAGTAGTCTGCAGAGTTGCCAGGTTGTGGCGGGGTCAGACTACAGCGACATGTCGGGATTTACCGCTACACGTCGCAAAAACAGGGGGATTCTCCCATTTTAGCTAGGAAAGTCAAGCTCTTATGGCTTCTGAGGGGCTGAGGCGGCTAGGCCACCTCAGCTTGTTCTGCGGGTTTCAGCGCTTTCTGAAAGCGCATATCACCAGAATCGTCCAAATCCACGGCTATAGAGTCGCCAGCAACATAGCTGCCTTGCAGCACATGCTGGGCAAGCGGATTTTCGATCCAATTCTGTATCGCTCGCTTGAGAGGTCTGGCTCCATATACCGGGTCGTAGCCCAGGTCTGCCAACTTATCGAGCACCTGTTCCGATACCTCGATGTGCAGCTCACTTTGCGCCAGCCGTTGATTGAGCAAACCTATCTGAATACTAGCGATACCTCGAATCTGCTCTCGTTGTAGAGGATGGAATACTACGGATTCATCAATACGATTCACAAATTCTGGCGAGAAGTGACGCACCACAGTCTCTAGTACAGTAGCTTTCACTTTCTCATAACTCTCTTCCGAGATCTCCTGATCGCTCATCATTTCTTGAATGCGATCGGATCCCAAATTCGATGTCATAACAATTACCGTATTACGGAAGTCCACAGTCCTTCCGTGACCATCGGTAAGTCTGCCGTCATCTAATACCTGCAACAGGATGTTAAAAACATCAGGATGGGCTTTCTCTACTTCATCGAGCAATAAGACTGAATAGGGTCGGCGTCTAACGGCCTCAGTTAAATAGCCGCCCTCTTCATAACCGACATAACCAGGGGGCGCCCCTATCAATCGCGCCACAGAATGCTGTTCCATGAACTCTGACATATCGATTCGCACCATGGCCGCTTCAGAGTCGAACAGGAATTCAGCAAGCGCTTTGCATAATTCTGTTTTACCTACACCTGTTGGCCCAAGAAACAAGAAGGAACCATTAGGGCGATTAGGATCTGAAAGCCCGGAACGGGATCGACGTACTGCATTGGACACGGCTTCGATGGCTTCATTTTGTCCTATGACCCGTTGATGCAATGCTACTTCCATTTCCAATAGGCGTTGCTTATCGCCTTGCAGCATTTTACTCACCGGAATACCAGTTGATCGCGAAACCACATCAGCAATCTCTTCTTCTGTTACCCGGTTACGCAACAACTTCTTCTCAGCCGCTTCCGCTTCCGCTGCCATTTCAAGTTTGCGCTCTAATCCGGGAATAACTCCGTATTGGATTTCTGACATGCGCGCCAGGTCTCCGGAGCGTTTTGCCGTCTCCATATCATGGCGAGCTTTTTCCAAACTACTTTTGATCGTTGCGGCACCCTGCAACGACGCTTTCTCGGCTTTCCAAATTTCTTCGAGGTCTGCGTATTCGCGCTCCAGCTCGGCGATTTCTTCTGCGAGCTTTTCCTTACGCTTAACTGATGCTGCATCCTCATCCTTTTTTAATGCTTCTTGTTCGATCTTGAGTTGAATAAGTCGGCGTTCCAGCTTGTCCATCTCTTCAGGTTTCGAATCGATTTCCATTCGAATCAAACTGGCGGCCTCATCTACCAAATCAATTGCTTTGTCAGGTAATTGACGATCTGTGATATAGCGTTGTGAAAGTCGGGCAGAAGCAATGATTGCCGAGTCAGAAATATCGACACCATGATGTACTTCATAGCGCTCTTTTAATCCACGCAAGATTGCAATGGTGTCTTCTTCAGTAGGTTCTTCAACCAATACTTTTTGGAAGCGCCTTTCCAGTGCTGCATCTTTCTCAATGTACTGACGATACTCATCGAGTGTAGTTGCACCCACGCAGTGAAGCTCTCCTCGCGCCAAAGCCGGCTTGAGCATGTTGCCGGCATCCATGGCACCTTCAGCTTTGCCAGCGCCAACCATGGTATGCAATTCATCTATAAAAAGGATAATTGAGCCTTCTTGTTTCGAAAGTTCATTAAGAACAGCTTTTAATCGTTCTTCAAACTCTCCGCGAAATTTCGCACCAGCGATCAGGGCACCCATATCGAGCGCAAGAATTTTTTTGTCTCTCAACCCTTCTGGCACTTCGCCATTTACGATGCGTTGCGCTAACCCTTCTACGATGGCTGTTTTACCCACGCCAGGCTCGCCGATTAGCACCGGATTGTTCTTAGTGCGACGCTGCAACACTTGTACTGTGCGACGAATTTCCGCATCACGCCCGATTACTGGATCAAGGCTACCCTCTTCTGCTTTTTCAGTGAGGTCTACGCAATATTTATTGAGCGCTTGCCATGCATCTTCCGCCGAAGGATCGTCTACTGACTCGCCTCCGCGAAGATTATTGATCGCGTTCTCAAGAGCTTGTTGCGAGACTTCAAAAGAGTTCAAAATTTTGCCAGCGTCGCCTTTGTCCTGCATCGCGGCAAGCAAAACAGTTTCGCTTGAGATGAAGCTGTCGCCTTTTTGTTGCGCAAGCTTGTCGGCATGGTTAAGTAATTTTCCTAACTCCGGCGCAACAGCAATCTCACCTGTGTTGTCCGGCATCTGAGGTAAGTTACTCACTGCCTGTTCGAGTTGTTTTCGCAGTTCAGGAATATTGAATCCGGTCTGGGAAAGCAATGGCCTAACCGATCCACCTTTTTGATCTATGAGCGCCAGAAGCAGGTGAACAGGTTGAATGAGATTGTGATCTTTTCCAACTGCCAGAGACTGGGCGTCAGACAATGCCGCCTGCAATTTGCTGGTAAGTTTGTCGAGTCGCATTTCCAATGGTCCTTTATAGCCCTCTATTCAAGCCGATTAGAGGAACGCTAAATACTTATTCTGAACCTATTTATTGGGATGCATTACCCTGATTTCAATGGGGATTTACAGAAAATTGATGCGGATCAAAAGCGCAGGATTGAGCTCAAGAAAGAGAGGTCGGATCTAACCAAATCGAGCTTAGCATGCGACCAGTCACACCATCCCGCCGGTAGGAATAAAAGTTTTGTACATCGCAGAAGGTGCAATGTTCCCCGCCAAAGACTCGTTTAACTCCTAGCTTATTAAGTTGCATTCTTGCAATGCCATAAAGGTCGGCTAGATATTTTTGCGAGCCTTGTGGTGCAAAATAGTCGAGTACTGTAGAGTCAGATTCAGCCGCTTGAAACTGCAACCTCACGTCTTCCCCAACTTCAAAATGACAAGGACCAATTGCAGGCCCCAACCATGCCATCAACGTACTTGGATGACTCTCCATAGATGCAAGGGTGTTTGCGATGATACCGTTTGCTAGTCCTCTCCATCCTCCATGCGCAATAGCCACCTCCGTGCCCTTCTCATTACAAAACAAAACCGGTAAACAGTCTGCAGTAAGTACACAACAAATAAGTTTAGAGGCTGAAGTGACAAGTCCATCAGCTTTAGGAACCGCAACTTGATGTTCAAGTTTAACTACATCGCTACTGTGAATTTGCTCCAACCATTGCCACTGAAATTCCTTATCATCCGCACCTATCTCGTGCGCAATGCTTTCTCTGTTTTGCGTAACCAGTTTGTAATTATCGGATACGTGTTGAGCAAGATTTAAACTCTCGTAAGGCGCAAGACTTTTCCCACCTTGGCGGGTTGTGACTATAGCGTGCACAGAATCTGGCTGCGGCCAATCGGGCTTTATAAATTGAATACTCAAGACTTATTCCAGGCTCTCGTCTTGCTCTAACGCAGTGAGTAGATCAAGAAAGTCAGTGGGCAATGGAGCTTCCCAACTTAGCTCCTCATCAGAGTCAGGCAGGGTCAGTTTCAATCGCTTTGCATGCAAGGCTTGCCGTTTAAACTCCTTCAAGTGATTGGTTAACTCTGCAGAACTTGCAGCTGGGATTTGCAAACGGCCCCCATACATCTGATCACCAACTAATGGATAACCAATATGGGTCATATGCACTCGAATCTGATGGGTTCTACCAGTTTCCAAAATTGCCTGCATGTGAGTATGGGCGCGAAATCGCTTGATGACGCGATAGTGGGTTACGGCTTCCTTTGCCCTGCTGCCGGATTCGTTTCCTAATAATACTGCTCTCTTTTTGCGGTTTACTGGATGCCTTCCTAAGGGTGCATCAATGGTTCCGCCTCCAGTTAGCACGCCTTGAACCACGGCTTCATACTCACGACTAATTCGACGCTGCTGCAGTCGACGCACGAGATGAGCGTGAGATTTTAGTGTCTTCGCAACCACCATCACCCCGGTTGTATCTTTGTCCAAGCGATGTACGATTCCCGCACGAGGCAGTGACTCCAGCTCAGGGCTATGATTAAGCAAACCATTTAGCAGCGTACCTTCGCGATGACCTGCCGCTGGGTGCACAACGACATTTGCGGCTTTGTTAAGCACCAGAATATGTTCGTCTTCGTGAAGTATTTCTAATTCAATCTCTTCCGCTGCCCACCCAACTTCAGGCACCAGCTCGACATCTAAGGCGAGAAGCGCTCCAGCGGCAATTGCATCGCGTGGCCGGACCGACTTGCCGTCCACCAATAGATGCCCTTCCTTAATCCAGGTTTGCAGTCGGGCGCGGGAATAATCAGGAAACAATTTGGCCGCAATCTGGTCCAATCTATTGCCCGCAAGATCCTCTGGCACCTCTGCCCGAAGCGATATTGTTTGATTGTCATTACTCACGCGGCAATGATACTTGAAGGGGAATGAGCTGAGCGACTGCTCATTTCAAACGTTAGGTTTAACCGCAAGGCTATGGTTTAATAGCGATTTTTTCGCCCAGTGGCCCAAAATAGGTCGATTTTTAACTGAAATGACGCGCTCGATGTATCGAATTACCGCCCTCCTCACCCTCCTGGTTTTCTTGGGAGGCTGCAGCATCTTTGGCGATGGGGATAGAGATGAATTTGCTGGTTTAAGTACCGAAGAGCAGTTCTATCGAAGAGCGTTAGATCAGCTGAATGCCCAAAATTTCGGTGGTGCGATCTCAACCTATCAGGCATTGGAATCTCGCTTTCCATTTGGCCGATTTGCTGCCCAGGCTCAGATTGAAATCGTCTATGCCTACTACCGCAATGGCGATGAAGAAGCAGCCAGAGCTGCAGCAGATCGCTTTATTCGTCTGCACCCTGACAATGAAAATGTCGATTATGCGTATTACATGCGCGGGCTTTCTTCATTTACTGGAGAAACCGGATTCTTCAGTCGGTTTGTCCCGGTGGATTACACCAAGCGAGACCCGGGTGCAGCACGGGAATCATTTAATGATTTTGCACAGCTGTTAGCCCTCTACCCTGATAGCGCATACGCGGCAGATGCGCGTTCTCGTATGGTATTTCTGCGCAATAACTTAGCCGCTTATGAAATACATGTTGCCAACTACTATTTAGAGCGTCGTGCCTATATTGCTGCACTGCGCCGGGGACAATATGTGGTTGAAAATTTTCAAGGCACACCAGCGGTCGCAGACGGCGTAGCAATAATGGTGGAATGTTACCTCCGGCTTGGATTGAACGAACTTGCCGACACGTCCCTTGCCTTGCTGAAAGAAAACTATCCTGCCCACCCTGCGATTGACGAAGACGGAGATTTCGTCGTGCGGACAGAGATTACTGATCCTTCTATCCTCTATACGGTGACCTTTGGACTGCTCGGGGATAACCGCGGGGACCCACCTTTGGCACCCACTCAACGACCTTTTACATCGGGTAGCCAGCAAATCATCGATTCTCAAACCGGCGAAGTGGAGGAAGATCGTTCGCTCTTCGACCGAATCACATTTGGAATATTCAATTAGGCTCCAGGCCCCATAAAACCTGGGCTCTAAGCCTCCACCTTTTCAACAAGTTTCTGTAAACCGATCCTGGATCAGTGCGTTTTAGTCTATGGGAAAGCGCAACTTTGGATCGAGCAGCCGATATACTGCTCGATGGCTGATGATGAACCAACAAGCAGTCATATCGACGACACTCCAAAGGAGCACGGCCCTGGATAAATCAAGATTATTGGATGATTTCCTGAAATCGGTTCAGAGCCGTGCGTACCGCATTGCTCAACTGGCAACGGGAAATCCAGAAGATGCCTTAGATTTGGTGCAAGAGGCCATGTTCAAACTAGTAGAGAAATATTCGGATCGGGAAGAATCGGAGTGGACCCCTCTTTTCTATCGAATTCTCAGTAGCCGCATCAATGATTGGTATCGCCGCGCGGGCGTGCGCAACAAATACCGAGCCTGGTTAAGCTCGGACGATGAGAATCCAGAGGATCCTATTCAAACGGCTCCTGATCATTTTGGTCACAAGCCAGATAAAGACTCAGAGACGGATGAAAGTATGGTGAAGCTGCAAGCCGCCTTAGAAAAGCTTCCGCAAAGACAACAACAAGCTTTTCTACTTCGAGCCTGGGAAGGTCTCGATGTAAGACAAACAGCCGCAGCAATGTCCTGTGCTGAGGGTAGCGTAAAGACCCATTACTCAAGAGCAATTCATTTCTTACGCGAAGAATTAGGTGAACATTGGCCATGAACAAACTTGAAGAAGAAAAGTTTGTCGCTCATATCTGCGACTATCTCGATCGCAGCATTGAAGATATGGAACCAGCGCTTATGGCGCGGCTCGATTCTGCTCGCACTGATGCCTTGAATAAAGCGATTGCAGACAAACTGGCGTCGAATGACGATGAAGAGCTATTGGTCGATAGCATCTTAACGCGCCTGGAAGATCAGCCTGAACTTTCACCTGACATTGAGCAACGCCTGGATGCAATGCGGCAACAGGCAGTTGCCCGCCTGCAAACTCAACCCGAAAAAGAATCTTTACTTGCGTATAGCCTGGACTGGATTAGAGAGCAGTTTAACAACAGTTTTTCACTGCCAGTTGGCATGATCGCAACTGCGTGCCTGACGGTAACAGTAGTAACTCTGTTTTACACATCATCCAATCCTGGAAGCGAATTCTCAGTTGATGATGAATTGTTACTCATCGCTTCAGCAGATGAATTGGAATTGTATGAGAATTTGGATTTTTATTTGTGGCTTGAAGAAACCGGTTTCGAGAATTAGCTATAGATGAGAATTAGATGAGCAATTCGGCACTATACACAGCCTTAGTTCGACTCTCAGTATTGTTACTACTTAGTGGTGCAACGTCGAACGTGGCAAAGGCAGCCGAAGAAGAAGGCGAAAATGAGAATGCGCCATTGGTGCCTGATATCGAGCTGCTAGAGTTCTTGGGCTCGTTTCGAACTGATAGCGGGGAATGGATAGATCCAGAAATGCTCTTAACCGATGATTTTGATGACTTGTTTGGCCTTGCTGCAAGAATGGACGAGATTGCAAACAACTCAAATAGGAACGACGATGCTGCAAATAATCAGCAGGACAATTAGCGATGATTAAGTGGGTTTTGAAAATAGCGGGTATAAGCAGTGTACTGCTCTACTCTTCCATGCTGCTTGCACAGGAAGCAATTCCGTGGACTGATCTTTCGTTCGAAGAAAGAGCCATCCTGCAAGAGCTGGAATCGCAGTGGGACAGCTTAAGCCCTGAACGTCAACAACGCTTGCGCCGAGGAGCGAACCAGTGGGAGCGATTGCGCCCACAACAGCGGGAACAAGCACTATCGCAGCAACAGCGTTTTCAAAACCTGTCGCAACAACAGCGTCAACTAATCAATGATCGCTTTCAGCGTTTTAACGGCCTGAGTTTGGATCAGCAACGCCGCTTACGAAATGTACAACAACGATTCAGAAATCTTTCCGAGCCACAGCGTCAGGAACTCCGTCGCCGCTATAGCGAACAGTTAGAAGCATTACAACGGGAACAGCAGCTACAAAGAGAAGCAACGCAACAAATTCGCCAGTCACAGCGACGAGTGCAACAAATATTGCGACAAACTCAACAGCAACGACAGAACGAACGACTACAGAACAATTAGTAGGTTGAGGACGGGCTATTCGCCAATTGGCCAGGCGTTAGTAATTGGATAACGGCGGTCTCGACCAAAACCTCTTTGCGTAAGTCTTACCCCTATTGGACTTTGTCGGCGCTTATATTCATTTAGATCAACCAGCCTCAATACTCGTTTGACATCTTGCTCATTGAAGCCTCGCGCGATAATCGATTCCGCGCTCATGTCTTGCTCAACATAACATTCAAGAATTTGGTCCAATATGTCGTAGGGCGGCAATGAGTCCTGATCGACTTGGTTAGGCGCTAATTCAGCTGATGGTGGGCGATCAATTACCTCAGTGGGAACGACTTCTGTATCGGTCTCTTCATTTATCGAGTTTCGGTATCGAGCTAACTTGTAAACCAAGGTTTTTGAAACATCCTTTAACACATCGAAACCACCAGCCATGTCACCGTATAAAGTGGAGTAACCCACAGCAATCTCGCTTTTGTTTCCAGTGGTAAGAACTAATAAGCCCTTTTTATTGGAAATCCCCATTAATAGAACACCACGCGCTCGTGCCTGGATGTTTTGTTCACTCACGTCAACGTCATAACCTTCGAACTCGTGCTCCAGGGCTTTAATGAAGCTTTGGTAGATTTCGGTTATTGCGATTACGCGGTAATCAACACCAAGAGTGTCTGCCTGCTGTGCTGCACAATCCAAACTGAGTTGAGAGGTGTACTCAAATGGCATCATAACCGCTTCCACCCTCTCTGCACCCAATGCATCGACGGCGACAGCCAAGGTTAAAGCCGAATCGATACCGCCCGACAGTCCTAGCACAACTCCTTTAAACTTGTTCTTATTGACGTAATCTCTAACGCCCAATACTAAACTGTTGTAAATTTGTTCTTCTTCTGGAATTTCAGCAGCTGCAGTTTCTGATGACAGCTTGATGTTGCCATCGTCTTGAATCGCTACTTCAATTTCATGCAGCCCTTCTGAAAACAGAGGCAGCTCCAGCAATTGACTAGATTGCGCATGGGTAACCAGAGATCCACCGTCGAATACCAACTCATCCTGCCCGCCAACCAGATTGACATAGACGATTGGAAAATTTCCTTCCTCACTGCGTTGGTGCAGCAAGGCTTTGCGTTCTTCTTGTTTCCCAATATGAAAAGGTGATGCGTTTATATTTATCAGGAGATCAGCACCAGCTTCTGATGCCTGCTGAGTCGGTTCTGGCTCCCACAGATCTTCACAAATCGTAAATGCAACCTGCATATCCTTTATGGACAACACACAGGGCTTCGAACCGGGCACAAAGTATCGGCGCTCATCGAACACTTGGTAATTGGGTAAGCACTGCTTGAAATACGTGGCAAGCAATTCACCGTTCTTGATCACCGCTAAGGCATTAAAGAGATCTTCGCCTTCTTTATGGGGATAGCCAACCACACAATAGATATCGAGCTTGGCATCCAGTATAGATTGCAGCGCCTTTTCGATTCGTAGTTGGAGACTCGGCCGCAGTAATAGGTCTTCTGGCGGATAACCTGTGAGAGTGAGTTCTGGAAAAGCAATCAGATCTGCTTGCGAAGAAGATATCGCTGCCTGGCAACTTTCAATAACTTGGCCAGTGTTTCCCTCAATATCACCTACCAGCAAATTAAGCTGGGCCATGACAATTTTTAGCTTCCCTGACATTTATCCTCCAGACGCAGCCAATTCTCGCAATACGCCAAATACCTCGGTGCCAGATAAGGCTTTCCACCTTAATCTTGGACGTCTATTGTACGATAAAATGACTGGAGGATGGCTGACAGATAACCAGAATTGGCGGCCTCGAGGCAAGATCAGACCGAACTATGGCAGAAAGACTCACACAGTACGAAGAACAGATATCGAATGTATCGGTAGTCTATAACGTCTACCGGATTGTTCTCCCAATGGTATTGCTGGTGACCTATGTTAGTTCACCGGACACAGCCGTGTTGGGTGTAATCGACCCTACTCTGTTTGTTCAAATTAATGCCGCTTACGCCATATTTGGTGTGATAGTCACTTTCTTCACGCCTTCCGCAAGAACATTCATGCGCAGTCAACCTGTGCTAACTGGAACCTTGATTGCGGACATCCTTGTCATATCCTTACTGATCTATACCAGTGGCGGAACAAGTAGCGGACTAGGTCTGTTCATGATCGTCACCATTGCATCAGGCAGTATTCTGATACGTGGGCGTATCAGCACATTCCTCGCTGCTGTGGCGACTTTATCGATTATCTATTCAGAACTTGTACTTGCCTTAGCGTTTGAAGATGCACCAAACCAGTTTCTGCAAACTGGCATATTGGGAATCATTCTCTTTGCGACATCGCTCTACGTTCAGAACTTTACCGATCGTTTTTACAAAGCCGCGCAATTAGCAGACAAGCAAGCAAGCGATATTGTTGATCTGGAAAAACTCAATAATGAAATCATTCAACGGATGCGAACCGGTGTGATCGTAGTCGACCCCGCATTTCAAGTTGTGTCAATGAATAGCGCAGCGCGTTCAACTTTGTTGCCACTAATTACTGAATTAGAAGAATCTGATCCAGCTCACGCCAATAGACTGCCAGAAATAATCGCTGATCAGTTGTCACTATGGAAAATTAATCCAAAAAGACAACCTCAACCTATCAGCATCCCCGATTCCAATAAGCAGGTTCAACTCAACTTTGCCTTTCTTGACCCCGGCAAAGACTCTGACATTTTAATTTTCCTCGAGGACAATCGCCAAATTGTTCAACGAGTTCGCCAAATGAAACTGGCATCATTAGGTAGGCTCACTGCGAGTATCGCTCATGAGGTACGTAACCCCTTGGGCGCAATCAGTCATGCAAGCCAGTTACTCAAAGAATCGGAGTCGATTGCAACAGATGATAAGCGGATGATTGAAATTATTCTCGATCATTGCAGCCGGATTAATCTCATCATTGAAGATGTGCTTGATGCTTCTCGCCATGACGATACCTCCGCCAGCAAACTAAGCCTGAATGAATGGTTGCCGGTTTTTATCGAAAACTATAAATCCACTCACGAAGTGTGCGATGAGATTCGTTTTGAAATGAGCAATGACGATGTTCAAGTCAATGTAATAACAGGTCAACTGGAACAGGTATTAAACAATCTTTTTGATAATGGCCTGCGTTACAGTAAGAAAAAAACCGGGAAAGCAACACTGACGGTTCTAGGTGGGGTCGACGACAACGAGGGAGACGCTCAACCGTTTATAACCATCGTGGATGACGGTGAAGGCATAGATGAAGAAGCAGAATCTCGATTATTTGAACCATTTCACACGACTGAAGCCACTGGAACTGGCCTCGGTCTTTATATATCTAAGGAACTGTGCGAAGCTAATCAGTCACAGCTAGTCTATGGCCGCAGCCAAGACAACCGAAGCGCTTTCAGCATTTACTTCAGTCATCCGGACCGCAGCGTAGCTTAAGCGTTTTATGAACGACTACACTGCAAACCCTTACATCGAATAGAACAACACTAAACAATTTCACTAACTCATGAATTCTCGCGTACTAATAGTCGACGATGAACCAGATATTCGGGAACTTCTGGAAATTACGCTCGGTCGCATGTCACTGGATACCGCGAGTGTTGCCGACCTAAGTTCTGCCCGTCAAAAACTTTCCACTGAAAGTTTTAACTTGTGTTTGACTGACATGCGCCTGCCGGACGGCGATGGAATTGAGTTAGTGGAATACTTTCAAAGTGATTTTAATCAGATTCCCGTTGCAGTAATCACTGCTCATGGCAGTACCGAGACTGCCATCAAAGCATTAAAAGCAGGTGCGTTTGATTTTGTCTCTAAGCCAGTTGATCTGCAAAAACTTCGAGACTTGGTCGAATCCGCACTTCGATTATCTCCAGCAGCTGTGGATGAAATTTCAACTGAAACATCTCCTACTAATGAAGCGCTTTCTACTATTACCGGAAATTCACCGCGCATAATCGGGTTAAGAGAACAAATATCCAAGCTAGCAAGAAGCCAAGCCCCTATTTATATTAGCGGGGAATCAGGCGCAGGTAAGGAACTCGCTGCCAGAGCGATTCATCAGCAAAGTTCACGCAGAGACGGTCCGTTTGTGGCAGTAAACTGCGGTGCGATTCCTGAAGAGCTAATGGAAAGCGAATTGTTTGGTCATTTAAAAGGCAGCTTCACCGGTGCCGACCAGGATAAACAGGGACTGTTTCAAGCAGCTAACGGCGGTACTTTATTCCTCGATGAGGTGGCAGATTTACCGCTACACACTCAAGTTAAGCTGCTCCGTGTTATACAAGAAAAAGCAGTAAGGCCAATTGGTTCTCAAGGTGAAGAACCGGTTGATGTGCGATTACTATCTGCGACCCATAAGAACCTATCCAACGAAGTAGAAAAAGGCAATTTGCGCCAGGACTTGTTCTTTCGCATTAATGTTATCGAACTGGCGGTTCCATCCCTACGTGAACGTAAAGAAGACTTATCTGATTTAGCAGATTCACTATTGCACAAAATATCTGTAGAAAATGGCATCGAAGAATGCCGACTTAGCAGTGAAGCTTTAGATGCGCTCAAAGACTACTCGTTTCCTGGCAACGTAAGAGAGCTGGAAAACATTTTGCAACGTGCAGCCACCCTGTGTGAAGACAATGTCATCACGTTAGCCAATCTTGAGTTTATTTCTGCTCCCACCGCACCAGCATCCAATTCAGAAGATGTCGCGGAAGAAGCTGAAACAGCAGCAAGTGCCGATCTAAACATGGATGATGATTTTTCATTAGAAAAACATCTGGAAGCGATAGAAATCGAAGCGATAGAAAAAGCTTTAGAAGAGACTCGATGGAATAAAACAGCAGCAGCCAAGAAATTAGGGATGTCGTTTCGTTCCTTACGTTACCGCTTAAAGAAACTTGGCCTGGATTGAGATAGCCTCAAAAATATTCGCATTGCCTCACTCTCTCCCTACTCATCACTATAACACCTAACCCCTTAGCACTTAATCCCTTGGCCCCTAAGCCCCTCTCCGCTCTGACAACCAACGCTGATTTCACTCCAATTTTGGCGTCGATAGAACTTTCCGACTAAGCTGAGTTTAGTCAGTGCAGCACTACAAGGAGGTAGTGTTGATGGTTGCAGGATGCTTAGAGAAGAAAGGACTTGGTGTAACCCTGACCGAGTTACTCTTTTGCTTGCTCATTCTTTCGATCTTGCTTTCTTCAGGCATGCCAAGTCTAAACAGCATGGTAAAAAACAAGCGGCTCGATGTAAGTGCAAGCAAATTGCGCCAAACCATAGAGCTGGCTCGCAACGCTGCCGTCACTAAAAACGCATTAGTGACACTTTGTCGTTCACAGGATGGAGAGTCCTGCGGCGGCAAATGGAGTGATGGGATTTTGGTGTTTACTGACCACGACGCTGATCGTGAACTTGACGATGAGGACGAGATTTTTAGATATACCTCATTTCACGAACATGATGGATCCATAATCTGGCGAGCGTTTCAGAACAAGCAGTATCTACAGATAACCCCGCTGGGATTTACTCGCTATCAAAATGGCAATTTCACGCTGTGCCCTAGAAACAACGATGTCAGATTCGCCAGGCAGCTAATAATAAATAGAACAGCTCGCGTCAGATTCGCGCAAGATTCAGATGGAGATGGAATTAGAGAGGATAGTCAGGGCCGACCTATTCGGTGCACCTAGAACTAGTACAAGTAAGTAGCTAAGTGATAGATCTCTAGCGGCCCCAACACTCATCGACAGTGTCGCCAGTAGCACCACGAACACCTGTACTGCTAATGGTCAGGGTCGTGCAAGCATCACCAGTTTGCTGCCCCTGCGGTGTTGCTGTAGCGACAAAACTAGTGGCGATGTTTCCAGTAGCTCCCGCCGCAACAGTGATTTGATACAAACTGTTTTCAGTTACTCGCGTGGTTAGGTTGGCAGGCAATTCTGACACCAAAGGAGTGGCATCAGTTGAGTAAGTATTATTGCTTGAAAAGAATCGCTCTTGATCAGAAGCCACTATCATCAGCTCGCCCTTGGCTTCTGCACGTCCACTGCGCAGCACACTATTAGTGTAGGCCGGTAAAGCTATCGCAGCGAGCACACCAAGGATTGCAACCACAATGAGGAGTTCAATTAGGGTGAATCCACGGTGTTTGCGTGTAGCGGTCTGTTCCAATATCTGAAGAGTTGTCACCTCGGCCTCACTCTATTAGGGCTTTTACTTATTATCGTCAGTGGGAGTCGAAACCTTCAACCAAATTATTCGGCCCCAGCACTTCTACTCTCTGCAGAATATCATCATCAATGCTAAAGCGCACAACCATTCCAATCGCAAGATCCCCATCAGTAATCTCTTCACCACGCATGAAAAATTCTGTTACCTCAGAATCATAGGTATACAAAGTACCCGATATCACCAAAGTAAAAGGTCCCGTACCTACTAAATCCTGTATCACCCCTGTCTGCGTAGGACGCAGAATTCCTTGTGCCGTAGCAGTTGAAACCAGCCCAATCAGCAAGGTCACAACTAGCGCTAGTTTTGATATCGATGTCTTCATTTCGATTAATCTCTGTGTAGATATCATAGTTTCTATCCTCTACCTACTCTGGGCGCACTACTCCAACTGGCGCCACGACTGGCGACCATAGGACTGGTCACCCACACTTATTTGAATTACATCAATGTCACCACTTGCACCTGAACCAAATGCTACGTCCTGTGCATCATCCGCCAAGATACTAACTGTTGGCATAATACCCACATCTGACGCGCGACCTGACGCATCTGTATCATCAGCGTCGTATTCACCGTCACCGTTTAAGTCAAATGCAGGGAATTCCAATGCACCACCATCGCGGAAATCGATTTCCATCAAGAAACTGGTACCACCAAACTCACATTCCACTTCAGAAGGAACCAGGGTGGTGAAAATCACACGACCATTTCTCACGATGGCATTACTCACCTGCCGCTCACCAAAGTTTGCTACGTTAGGAGAACCGGCAATGTTGGTTGGAAACAGATCCATATACCAACCCTTGTGTGTATCCCAATCGATGCTGTTGTCTGAAACATCACGCAAGGTAAATGTTTCATCATCAATCTGGTCACCATCAGTATCAAAAGCTTGTTGGTACTGATTGGTAATGGTCTGCTGCAACAGATTTGAAGTCGTGATGTTAGGCACAGTAGAAGTATTTACATCCCAAATGCCATAGAAGCTCTGATTAGATTGACCAGTACCCAGGTTGTCATTCTCTTCCAGGTACTTACCGGTTCCAACAAAGATCATGAATCCCCCCAGATTATCTGGATGGAAAGTTGCCTGTGGCTGCGAAGTGATTGGCTGATTAGTTTGAGTTGTAAACAGAGGTGCCGGATTACCACCAGAGCTCCATGCCACATCCCAACCTGAAGTGGAGTTGCTACTTAAATCAAACTTCCAAAGATTTCCTTGCAAATCGCCAGCATAGGCATAGTCAGCAATTTGGTCCGCGTCTTCGTCTATCAAGAGTGGCGTCGCCAATCCGTTCGGCGTAGCAACGGAACCAGCTTCAGTATCGATTTTCTTAATCAGGTCACCGGTTTCCACATCAACGATATACAGCACCGCGTGGCCAGTCGTACTAACAGCACCATCTGATTCGGAATTGTTATAACCATTGCCGAACACTGCCGCCCAACTGCCATTATTCAATTTAGCTAACTGCACTTTACCGAAGCTATATCCCATGTCGACGTCGTCGTCATCATCGAATTCCCACAGCACGATGTCATTGGCATTAGACTCATCAAAAGTAGTTGGATCAGTCACATCCAATGCATAGATCTGCTGGCCCCCACCATTGAGTCCACCAGCTAGAACTGTGCGCCATACACCATTGGTAGCTGTATCAGGATCAGGGGTATTAGCGAAATACATATCGATGATGTTGGGCCCGCCGTCCACGAAATAACGATGGATGTAATCACCAGTCGCTAACTCAGCCATATTTTCATACACGGCAGACGGCAGGTACGCGATCATCTCCGCTCCGGTATCACTATTGAAACCGTGTAACATGCCGTCGTTTGCACCAACATAAACCACACCCTGACGTGAATTATTCGTGGTAACAAATGCGTTATAGGACTTCGCTTCCATGGTGTCGCTATAACCATTGTTCGATTTGTCTACGAAGTTCGGGTCAGAGTTCACGATGTCTCCGAGGACACTGTTGCGCAATCTAAATCCCTGACCAGTTAACTCATTACTTTCATCGCCACGGAAGTAATCTAATATGTCTGAGCCGAAAGTTTGATTGGCATTAATCTCATCAGTATCAACAGTAGAAAATGAGTATGGCGCGTTTGCCATCAGATCTTCCAACTGACCAGAATTTAGATCAGCCGTTGCGCTTGGATTTGTGTAATCAGATGGGAATCTAAATGGAATACCCGCACCTTCCACCACGCCACCAGACGGATTATCGATTAGAGGATTAAACGTAATAATCTCCCGACCGGTATCGAAGTTCTGCGAATTAATCTCGTCACCTGCATCCCAGGCAGGTGTTCCCTGAATTGTGCCATCTAGATTGATGTTGAATGCCAACAACTGACCTTTCCAGTCAGAGCTGTCGAAACGGGCCTGGAACAGTTTTGAGCCCGCATTCAATGAACCGGTATTGGTAGCAACCGAGGCCGCTGAACCTACCCGGTCTGCGATTTCTAGCAGGGCTTCACCAATCGCCGCCGCCACTTCATTCGGCGATTGGGCGGATACGAAGTAAGCCTTTGAGTTAAACGCCGCATGCCAGAGATCATCAATTTTCTCTGGATTGGTGTTTACGGTAGAACCACTGCGGCCCCACAAGTCATCTTCTGCCTGTTCTGGATTGGGATAGCCATCGTCATCCGTATCCACCAATGAACCTTCCACCCCGAATGCCACAGTGAACGTCACCATGTGCTGATGATCAGCAGGATCGATTGGCGTAGTTGGAACCTCATCATCCAGTGGTGACAGGTCTTCTGTATAGAAATAGTGAGCTACATCAGCCAAGGTGTCATAAGCACCGTCGCCGTCCTCATCACCGATGGCGGAGGTATAAGGCGCACTGCCACCCCAGTAACCGTCCGTGAATAACACCGAATAATTTTGCTGGCATTCTGAAACGATCGGGTCGGCATAAGTGCCGTAATAATCATCGTAGTAACGGCCCGCCACTTCTAAACCACGGCGCAGTGGTGTGCCCTGACCTTCCCATTCCCAACTGGCCATTGTGTCAACCAATGCTGCGTTATGCGCTGCGTAGTCATCGAGCAAGATGCTAGGTACTTCGACAAATACATCGTCCCAGTCATTAATCTGAGCCAAGCCGAAGCGGAAGCTTGGGTTAGAGTTTACTACCAGTGAAACTGCATTCTTAGAAACAAAAGAACGCTTACGGGCATACTGATACCAGTTTGCAATGTTTTGTTTTTCCTGAGTTAGAGTGCGACCCCAGGGATTAATATCTACCGGGTTATAAGTTGTCGTTGATTTGGTTACATCGAAACAATCTTTATAAGGCGGATCATCGTCAACGTCGCCGTCATTACAGTTACCATTGGTGAAGCCGCTTCCTGCCGTGCCCACGGTGCGAGTTTCCGCCACCATGTTTCCGTTGTTCACAGTATATTCAGTGAATGAATCCCATAGGTCGATAACTCCATTAGCGCCATCTCTTGCATCACCCGGACCGTCCGGTGCACTACCGTTATAGCTATGGGTGTCATTCCATACATTGAAACGAAATCCTTCTAGATTACGGGTAACAGAATAACCATTAGTATCGTTGTCAGGATTACTGCGTGCGCTGGTGAATGTTGCATTGGTATAACCAACCCAAGGCGTGTAAAGCACATTGGGGTTGTAATACATGATATTGAACTCAGCCGATCCTACCCGCCAATCGTTATCCATCGATTCGCCGTTTTCCTCGATAGATTCGCGACTACAAGTTGTATCGTAAGTATTGTCTGAGTTCGCAAAAATATAATAGTAAGTGTTTGTTCCCGTGCATGGCCCCACACTAGAACGGGTACGTAAGTTACCGTCATTTCTTAAAGTGGCAGATGCATTGTAGGTGTACACATCAAAGGCATAGTAATCGATAGTTAGAATTTCCCAGTCCATGGAACCGGAATCATCCATCATGAAGAACACATTGGGATCAATTTGAGTACCCAAGAACAGTGGACTATCCGACAGCGCCAACAAGTCTGCATTCGCGCCGGAAGAAAAGGCAATGCAGAATACTGACGTAAGCCAGGAAAAGAAAAGTTTAATGTGTTGTCTTAAGCTCATGGTTGCCTCCAAGGTATCTATCACCCTGAACACTGAAAATTAGTTAGTTGCGTAAGTTGAAACGAAAGTTGCTTGCACAGCAGCAGAAGTTGTATTGGTAATACCCCAGCCAATAGCAGTGATTCAATGAAACACTCTAGGGTTAGTGTTTTCACCACCGCCAATTGCAATAGACTGACCAGAAGTTACCGTTTTGTATCGCTCGATCAAATACCGTGGCTGAGTTGCAACCACAGGAACGTTTGCTGGCGCATCGCCATTCAAAGTCCACCAGGCTGGGGTCATATTGGCGTGTTCCCACCAGTATTCTCCGTCGTCGCCACCACCGCCAGATGGAGTAGGATCCATTGAATCTTCCACCCACACAGTAGTTGAGCCATCTGTACTCACTATGGGCAGAGTAGTTTGAGTAACCAGCCAAGCTTCTCCAGCTTGTAATGCAGTTTCAGCAGAATTAAAGGCTCGCTCCTTGTCCACCATATTGGCAGACATACGTTCTTCCAGGGTGGTGGATTCCATGCCACTCACTCCCGCCATGGTGAGCACGGTAAGAAATATCAAACAAAACACCAGGATGGCTCCCTGTTGTTGCTGAATCTGGGGTGGTCTAGTGTGCATATTAGCTCTGCTCATAATGGTCAATTTACGTGATTTGGCCTGCAATTCTGTGATCTGGCTCTAATCTCCTGGGGATTACCTCAGACTCCAAGTGCCCGATTTCGCAGGCTGATAGTAGTCTGAAATATCCGGCGAACTCTTTCGTCAGCAGGCAAAGAGCCATTCGCTCCTACTCCGTTATAGATCACACCGTTAAAAGTGTAGGCCTGAGGCTCAGGCACAGTGCCGTCGTCGATTGACTGCATCAGCAAATTGATACGGACTGCGATCACTTCATCCCAGTCGAAAACGTTGTCAGCAGTTACCCAGGCATCAACGGTTGCACGAATATCCTGGTCAACATTGACGCCATACAGCAGCTGCATAGATTCTACCCCTTCCACTAATTCTTCCGGGGTATCAATCGTGCCGTTGGTATCTAGTGTGGCTCGGAATAATGTTGGAGGATTCGTCGCATCATTGTCGCGCTTACCTACATAAAACAATGAACCTTGTAAGCGCATTACTTCCGCTGGCGCTACAGAAGAAATAAATGCCGCTCCAATGTTACCCATGGGGCATGTGGTGTCTAAGGTCACTGTCGTGACAACACCAGCATTGACGACGTCGCAGGCCTGAGCAAAATCTACTTGCTCGCAGTCACTAATGATTAGGAAATCATTGTCCTGGATGCCGGCATTTGTAGTTGTCGTCAATACAGGATCAGCACCTGCGTTGGTAATGGCTGTGACTATCGCTGGCTCGCCCACTCCACCCCATAGACGCAGGATGTCTGAATTCGGTACTGCCTGAACGGTAGGAATATTAAATCCAGGAAAATCTGAGCCAGTCCATTCAGCATTCGTGGATGCAATAGTGGCAACGTTTAAAACGCTGTTTGAAACAACGCCGGGTGCAGTACCTGCCGCCTCCCAACCTTGGATGCCATACCCGGGTTGCATTGTAGAGTTTGCTGGTTGATTTAAGTTGTCATTCGCCGTTAATCCTTCCATTGAACCAAAGCAACCTAAGTACCCCGCCATGCGCATTTCGTTGGCCAGAAAATTTAACGCGAATCGGCCGTTCTCTTGCATACGTAAGCGCGCCTCTTGATCACGCTCAGTTGTAGTGGAACCAACATAAATCTGGATCACCCCTGCTGCTAGAGTTAATCCAAGAACCATTGCAATCAAAAGTTCAATTAGGCTGAGGCCCGCCATGTTGCGAGTTAGCTTAGTCTGAGTTGTTCGATTCAGTTTATTCATAGTGATTCTATTTACAGTGGCCGCCAGTTCGTCATCAGACTTTGGTTGGCGTTGCCATCGCGGGTGTCATCCCAAAAAATCTTTACGGCATACACGGTTCCAGCTCCATCACATGCGGGAGCAGCCGCCGTTCCGTCGGTACCGGTTGAATCCAAACAAACCACACCAACGCCTCCTGGCAGTGCTGCAGTAACTCCGGCACTCCAATCTAAAATATCCTGTGCTGCCATCTGCGCCGGCGTGCAACCCGCTGCAGTAAAACATGCCGCAGTAGCTGCACCAGCCACATCGTCATATGCGCTATTTTCAACGCCGACCTTATTGCCGCGCATTCGTTCAATAATTTCTGATGTCAGCATTGTTGCTTGCGTGCGGAAATACGCAGCCTGGTTGTTGCGCAAACTAACCGACTGCACACCGGCGATACCAAGTAGACCGAAGGAAAGCACAAGTAATGACACCAGCACTTCCATTAATGTGGTGCCATATTCCATATTGAGTCGCTTGCTGTGAGTTGAACGTCGCATTAGCAAGCTGCTCCGTCTTCCCGGCGACCCCTGCCGGAAGGCCCAATACAGATACTGAAAGTGTTATTCGCATTGCCACTGCTAGGAGTGACAGTAAAGCGCTGGTTACCACCGGTAGCGCTAAAACCAAGGTTGTTATAAGAGAACATGTTCACCGTGAAAGCAGCGGTACTACCAGCACCTAAAGTATCGAACACCCGAATAATCACGTCGCCGACATCTACTGAGCCGCTGGCTCCATTGGCATCACCATTGTTGTCCACAAATACGATCCAGCCTGCAGTCCAGTTAGCGGCATCACAGTCTGCTCCATCTGAGCTAGCACAGACTGATACATCCTGACCCCGCTTGATCGCCTCACTTCTGGCAAGATTCAAGGTGGTTAGCATGACCTTGATCTGCGAATTAGTGGTGGTCTGTTCAATGGTGTCAGTGAAGCTCGGCAATGCAAGAGCCAGCAGTGCGCCGAGAATGGCCACCACGAATAATAGCTCGATCAAAGAGAAGCCTTTGATTTTGTTCATTTTTTTATGCATTTGCTAACCTTCACACTGAGTGCTTATTGCTATAACGACATGCTGTTTGGTGTATCTCACCAATTCCGACAACTTGCTTACATGCCGCGAATTCTCTGGGTCTTAGCTTACTGTGTCGGATGCTGCACCAGGAATTCAATAGTAAATTCACTTCAGGTACGCCCACTGTACTGATTCCTTACAATCAGACCGTGAAACAGCGCGAAAAAAGGGGATTTGCAGGAGATTAGATGCTCAGATTGTGACAGGATTCACATCCCTTTTTGGCAAAAATCTCAAATTCGCTCGAAATCCCTACCTATCCTGTAAAAGTGTAACGGTAACAGGAGCTTGGGGAAAGATTTAGCAGAAGATTAGAGGCATAAATTTGAGCCTCTGAAACACGGAATGCACCATGGAATTGGATGTCACTGCGATAGCACTTCTTACGATTACCGGCTTCTTGGCAGGTGGCATAAATACCCTGGCGGGC
This sequence comes from uncultured Pseudohongiella sp., assembly GCA_965262465.1. Classification (GTDB taxonomy): domain Bacteria; phylum Pseudomonadota; class Gammaproteobacteria; order Pseudomonadales; family Pseudohongiellaceae; genus UBA9145. Next base: position 2,133,682 of record OZ253535.1, read on the forward strand.
GGAGGTTCAAATCTCACTTTGCCGGCCCTGATGATGTTGGGTATGCCGGCAGACATCGCCAATGCCACCAATCGCATCGCCGTGTTGATGCAATGCATCGTGGGAGTGGCCGGATTCGACAAGCATGACTCCCTGGATCGCCCTGCCATAGTCCCTATCCTCATCCCTACTATCGCAGGTGGACTTGTTGGATCCATTGGCGCAGCACTGATGCCCAATTTGTATCTTAAACCAGTACTCCTTCTAACCATTCTCACCATGTCGGTGATTATTCTTGTAAGGCCTAGCGTGATTTCGCCTCCTCCCGGCACTCCGACTCTTTCTCCGGCAGAAAACAAAGGCGCCTGGTGGGGACTATTCATCGCCGGCATCTATGGTGGGTTTGTACAGGCCGGTGTTGGCTTCATTCTTTTAGCAGCGTTAGCAGGTGGACTGCGTTACGACTTGGTGCGTGCCAACGCCTTGAAGATGACCTGCGCATTGGCTTTCACCGTCGTGGCTGTTGCAGTGTTTCTTTACTTTGGTCAGATTCGATGGGCGCCTGGTTTGATTCTTGCCATTGGGACCATGGCAGGAGCTCATCTGGCAGTTAAGTTTGCAGTGACTGCAAAGCCAGAAACGATTAAGTGGTTTCTATTTTTAATGACTCTGGTAGCAGTAGCAGGTGGATTTTTGATTTAGTGGCTTATGCGATTTCAATCTCTATTGCAGCACCGCCAAGTGAACTCTGCGCCACACGAATTTCACCGCCATAGCTTTCAACAATATCTGTAACCACGGCCAGGCCAATTCCCTGTCCCTGCGCCAACGTGTCAGCTCTAGCTCCACGTTGCAAAACATAGTCAATCTTGTGCTCAGGAATGCCTTCCCCATCATCATCGACCCGAATCAATGTCCGAGTATTTCCATCTCTGATTGACTTCTTAACGAGTACAGAAATCTTTGAGTCGCCGTATTTGAACGCATTGTCTAAAACATTACCGATCAGCTCTAGAAGATCTCTTTCATCCCCCGGGAACTCGCAAGACTTATCCAGTTCAGCATCAACTTGCACTTGTTTGTCAGCGTAAACTTTTTGCAACGCAGCAATAACTTTTTCCATTGCAGCAGCAATATTGGCGTGCCTTGCTAATGAACTGGCTTGATTAGATTGAACTGCGCGTTGCAACTGGTAAGTTACAATCTGGTTCATGCGTTCCAATTGCTCTTCTACGGTGTGCAACTTCGAAGAGGTTTGTTGATCGTCCTTGGAACCTGGCGACGAATTAAATTCTGGCAGTATTCCAGAGATTACTGCCAATGGAGTCTTCAAGCTGTGGGCTAAATCACCCAGGGTGGTGCGATAACGGTCTTGTTGCTTGCGCTCAGACTCGATAAGCATATTGAGATTAGCAGTTACACCCTGCAATTCTTGCGGATAGTCATCTGCGAGTTTATCGGTATCGCCATTTTCAATACGCTTCAAATCCCCCGCCATTCGATTTAGCGGCGAAAGACTCCAACGTAAAAGAAGCAGCTGCATAAGAAGTAACAATACAGCGGCGCCTCCCAACCAAAACCACAGGTTCGCGCGGAAATCACTAATCTCATCGTAGAATGGCTGTGCATCTTCTATAACGGAGAAACTGTACTCGCTTATTCCGTCTTCCCACAGAATACCGTAGCTGAGGCGGAAGTATATTTCTGATCCGCTTGCTATGCGTTCGAATCGAGTCGCACCTACCTCTACCCGCTCTCGAAGAAACTCATCATTCGGCGGATTAAATGTGCGCGCCGAGTCACTACGCCACAACTCACCTTCGCTCGCACTGCTAATGTAGCCATAAAGGCCAGAGTTAAGACTGCTGAATCGAGGTTCCTGCAGATCTTCCAAAAAATAAAACTCGCCATCTTGTTCTTCTGCGGTACCCAACAACAAATAGATTTGGACTTGAAGCCGATCAACAGCGCCAGCCTCGACGCTAGAGCTGAATGCGCGATCAACTACAATGCCGGCGAAGCCTAGAAAAACAAAAAGGAGAATACTGAACGCCAGCAATAAGCGTGATTGCAGTGAGTAAGTTGGAATGGCGGTCGGATTGGCCATCGACTGGCTAGAGCTTGATAGATTCAGGCCTCAGCGAGGCTGAATCGATACCCCTGTCCTCGGACCGTTTCAATCGGCTTAAGTGTTTGTTCTGGGTCAAGCTTCTGCCTCAAACGACGAACGAATACCTCAAGCACATTGCTATCGCGATCATAGTCTTGTGCATAGAGATGCTCAGTAAGCTCGGCTTTTGAAATCACTTGCCCAGGATGCAGCATTAAATACTCCAACATTTTGTACTCATAAGCTGTGAGATCGACAACCGCTTCATTAACGGTCAATCGCTTCGCAGTAATGTCGAGACTTAATGGACCAAACTCCAATTTGGGTTTTGAAAATCCTGCCGCTCTGCGTAAGAGCGCGTTTAGTCGAGCAAGGATTTCTTCCAGTTGGAAAGGTTTAACAACGTAATCATCGGCACCGGCATCTAATCCCTCTACTTTATCCTGCCAGTCGCCGCGTGCAGTGAGAATGAGAACAGGAAACTCTTTTCCTGCAGCTCTTATTTCTTTTATTAAGGATAGACCATCAATTTCAGGTAGGCCTAGATCAATGATGGCAGCGTCATAGCTAAATTCTGACGCGTAATAGAGGCCTGACTTACCATCCTCTGCTGCATCAACTACATATCCTTCTTTAATTAAGCCCTGCTCTAATTGCTTACGCAGTAGCTCTTCGTCTTCCACGACTAGTAAACGCATAGAATTTACCTCGATTAAGGACTCTGAGTAGCGTTACGCTCCTCCAGAAACCTCGCCGGTGATCGCATGCACAAAAACGGTAAACACTTTACCTTCGTTTTCCATACGAATTTGATAGCGCTGATTAGGGCCTTCACCTACCAGGCTTATGCGCAAGATGTTGCCAGCAAAACGTTGGCGAGCAAGGTTAACTGCTTGTCGCTCATTGATTCTCGTATTGGCTTGTGGATTTCGTAGATCGCGCAATGGATTGGCTCGATCCAATTGGTTCTGCTCCACCTGGTAAGGTAGTACTTGCGCCGAGACAGGCGCGGCCAGACTCACTGCGAGCCAACCTAACAGTACTACCGAACCAACACGTTTCAATTTTCACCTCACTATCCCATCACACACAGCAGCGCTGAATGATTAAAGGGAATTACAAAACTGGCTGTACGTTTACCCGGAGTCTAATCTCTTCACCCGGATCAGAATCGGTGCGAATAGAAAACTCTTCGCCATTGTAGAGATACGTAACTTGATAGCCGATCAGTCGCTCTTCTTCTCGCTGCTCATATGCAGTTTCGCAGCGCTGCACCGTTTCATACTCACGAATGCCGGGGCGATCACTGTTGCGGACTATATCACGTCCAATAGAGTGGCCCAACATAGCGCCAACCACAGCACCTACACGCTTGTTGCTTTTACCACTGCCTACCGCGTTACCAATCGCACCACCAATTATTGTCGATACCAATACTGGAGTTCTTGAGTCCCTTCTAGTGGGATATCGATCTATCACGACTTCTTCTTCCCAGCATTGTTCATAGGGTTCAGAAATCTCAACGATCTGATAGATCGGACGGCTCTCCACTACTTGTGCATACTCATAAGTAGTCTGAGCCAATGAACCCGAGCTAATTAGCCCGGCGCTTAAGGCCAAGAGAACGCTTCTTATACTCATTGCGGATATCCTCAGTTAGTCACCAAAACTTGCAGCTTGCGGTGCTTTTTCACAGAACAGACGCATCACTGCATTGCAGGGTCCTAATCTAGCAAGGTCAAGCTGAATCGAAACTTAAGCAAACAGAGGATTTTAGGTGGGTTTAGTAATGGGGTGGCTTCTCATCGCTACTAGTGTTTCCGCCTTCTCCGATTTGCTCCGACAATTCGGCAATTCGTTGGCGAAGCAACTGATTTAGTCGATCTGATTCCGATATCTGTAGCTGCTGATCTGCTACCACTTCGTTTAGTTTCTGTAATAAATCGTCTAAAAAACTAAATCGAGACTCCAATTCCAAGACTCTTTTTTCTAATTCTTCCATTGTTCCCTCTTCTCTTCAGCTTCTCGAATTTAACTATGCTGCCGCTCAGGCGATATTCAGTTACACTTTACCAATATTTGTCGTGCAACTCAGGATTTCACCCAATATGGAAAAGGCGCCAATAAACTGGACCAACATGCTGCTGTTTTCACTAACACCGCTAGCTGCTGTCACCTTGGTTCCTCTTTACGGAATTTTCTACGGCTACGATTTATTCGAATGGCTTGTATTTATTCTAATGATGGGTTTCTGCGGTATCTCGATCACGGCGGGCTACCATCGAATGTGGTCGCACAAAACTTATAAGGCTCATCCCGTGTTGCGATTCTTGTTTGCCCTCGGCGGAGCATGCGCGCTACAAAATGACGTTATGCATTGGGCTTCAGGCCATCGTCGTCACCATCAACACGTTGATGACAATCAGCATGATCCTTATTCGGCCAGCAGAGGATTTTGGTTTTCTCACATAGGTTGGATTGTGCGCAATTATGAAAGTGGGCGTGTGGATTTTTCCAACATTAAAGATCTGCAAAAAGACCCTATCGCAGTTTGGCAACACAAACATTATCTTGCACTAGTGCTGTTGATGAATATTGGCTTACCCGCACTGATCGGATACTTACACGGCGACATCATCGCCAGTTTGTTACTCGCTGGACTTCTAAGGTTAGTACTAAGCCAGCATGTTACTTATCTTATTAATTCCATCGCTCACATGTGGGGTCGTCAAACTTATAGTGATAAGAGTTCGGCACGCGACAATCCTATTCTTGCGCTGATTACTTACGGCGAGGGATATCATAATTTTCATCATACCTTTCAGTGGGATTATCGGAATGGAGTTAAGTGGTTTCATTTCGATCCGACAAAATGGCTGATCAGGTCTTTAGCCTGGGTGGGACTGACTTCTGAATTGAAACGTACCTCACCAGCACAAGTTGAAACTGCACGCCTCAAAATGCAATACCAACAAGCAACCGCTAGATTAGAGGAACACAATATTCCAGAACACTGGCGACTTCGTTTGGAACAAGAATATGAGCAATTCTTAAACCTGCTCCAACAGTGGAATGAACAGCGGCAAGCCTGGTACGAGGCGAAAGGAAAACGAATTCAAGAAACCTTAGCTCACTGGGAGCGAATTGAAGTGCGGGATAAGTATCGAGAATTGCAATTCCAGGTAAAAGTGCAAAAACGACGATGGCGAGAGATGCTGCGTAATCTGCGCGACCCACTGATGCTGCCCGCTTGAGGCAAATTCGGCTTGTAGACGAATTTTGACCCAGTACGTTATAGTGATTAGCTGAAACAAAAGCGGTAGATGGCGGGTCTATCTCGGGCCTAAGGCGTAAATACCGAATACCTGTACCTATACCTACAGTCGCTGAACAAGCGACGACTAGACGAGGAAACAAGTCATGACAAAGAAATTAGGACTGCGAACAGCCGCCGTTCTTGCTCTTAGCCTTACTCTTGGCACTGCATTAGCGGTTGAAGAAGGTGATCCTGCCCCTTCCCTAACCTTGCCTTCGATTTACGCAGATAGACCAGATATTTCACTGGATGAGCTTGCAGGAAAAGCGATCTATGTCGACTTTTGGGCTTCTTGGTGTGCGCCTTGCCTTACTTCATTGCCGCTTTATAACGAGATGTACCACAAGTACAAAGATCAAGGCCTCGAAGTGATCGCTATCACTGTGGACAATCCTATAGAAGACGGACTCGACTTTCTGGAAGACACTCCACTCGATTTTTTGATTCCATCGGATCCAGAAGGTGATGCAGCAGAGTTGTTCGGCGTCATTGGTATGCCTTCTTCTTACTTAATCGGTCCTGATGGCGAGGTAAAACTCGTACATATGGGATTCCGCAATGGTGATATGGAAATCATCGAAGCGGCGATTCTTGAAAATTTGCCTGAGTAACTCTAATGCGTCGCGTTTTCTTATTGCTAATTCTAAGCACTCTCCTCACTGCATGCGCTGAAGTTCGACCATGGGAACGTGGCTACCTGGCCCGTGAGGAAATGTTGTGGGATACCGATGCGTTAGAACGTCAACTTAACGATCATATTTTTTTCAGCAAAGAAGCATCTTCCGGTGGCAGTAGTGCTGCCGGTGGCGGTTGCGGCTGCAACTAATCTAACTCCTCTCTAGCCAGGAATCGTTGACGTGAAACGCAATCCCTCGCGCAGCTTGCTCGCAATTTCAACTACGGCGCTCGCACTGCCTGGCATAGCCAATGCCGACGCTCCTCCTACAGAAAGCACGCTCTCTTACAAGATTTCTAACTACAAAGAAGATGACTTAACTCGCGAGCAAGTCCCATTCGGTGAATTGGGACGCTACGATATTGATGTTCATCAGTTCCAATACCTGGCACCGGTTGGACGTGATTGGTCAATTAGTGTCGACGCCAATTATGAAGATATGAGCGGTGCATCACCCTGGTTTTCGACCGCCGATGCGAATGGCGAACCCATAATCAATATGAGCGGCGCAAGTGGAATTACCGAACAGCGCTCAGAGCTCAGCATAGGCGCGCGCTACTATATGGAAAACAGTAGCATCGGAGGTTATGTCGGGTACTCTGAGGAAAACGATTACCGATCTACTTACATCGGCTTCAGCGGTGAATACAGTTTCAATAATGACCTTACAACTCTGAGCTATGGGTTCAGTCATGCAGCAGATGACATATTCCCCACTGATGCAGAAATATTTAATCGAGTTCGTAACGAAGACAAACAATCAACATCTGCAGTGGTTGGCTTAAGTCAGGTGATAAATCAGGTTTCTACGTTTCAAACGGCGATTAGCGCTACTGAACAATCAGGATTTCTCACCGATCCATACAAACTTCGAGACTCAAGGCCCGATAACAAAACACAGTTAGTGTGGAGCAACGCTTACCGACGATATTTCATCGAAGCAGACGGCGCATTGCATGCAGATTATCGGCTCTATCATGATGACTTCGGAATTAGCTCTCACACAGTGGACTTGGCCTGGTATCAAAATATTGGCCGCAACTACCAGATCGTTCCAAACTTACGTTACTACACCCAATCTGCCGCCGATTTTTATACGAACATCGACGACTTTTTGAAACCGCTTTCTGAATTCCAATCGAGTGATTATCGCCTTTCTGCGTTTGGTGCAATCAGTGGTGGCTTCCACTTTATCGCTGACCTCGGAGAGTGGACTGCAACGCTTTCTGCAGAACGTTACATTGCCAACGATAAGTACTCCGGATATGACGTCACCCAGCCTAGTCCTGCGTTGGTGAAGTTTGTGCGCATTTCAGTTGGTTTGGATTATTCTTTCTAAACTTCTCCTCCTCAGCAGATGATATGACTCCCAGTCTTAAACGATTCCCCTTTAAGGCAATGGGCTGCCCTTGCGAGATTCAGATAATCCATGAATCTCGAATCACTGCGAAAAAAGTCGCCCAGGCACTCATTGCTGATGTTAACCGCCTAGAAGTGAAATATTCGCGATATCGCGATGACAGTTTCCTTAGCCAAATGAATCAATCTGCAGGCAAGACTGAAGGCATTGAATTGGATGCCGAAACCCGTTCGTTGTTCGAGCACGCCGATGCTTGTTACCGGCACAGTGACGGCCTGTTCGATATCACCTCTGGAGTGTTGCGAAAGATTTGGAATTTTCGAGAAGGACGAGTTCCTAGCCAACAAGAAATCGATGATGTCTTGCCCTTGATTGGTTTCGAGAAACTCAATTGGCATGACGGTCACTTGGAAATCCCGCAACAAATGGAAATTGATTTTGGCGGCATTGTTAAAGAGTACGCAGCAGATTCAGCGGCTCGGCTAGGAAGAAACCTGGGTATATCCCATGGCCTGGTTAACTTAGGCGGCGATTTCGCGGTAATCGGCCGCAAACCTGACGCTAAGCCCTGGCCAGTTGGAATTTCAGATCCGAATAATCCGACCTCCATGATGGCAAGAATTGATGTATTAGACGGAGGGCTCGCCTCCAGCGGAGATTATGAACGGTGCTTCGTCTATGAAGGAAGACGCTACAGTCACATTCTAAATCCAAAAACAGGATGGCCCACGCAAGGGCTACGTGCGGTCAGTGTCGCAGGTAATCTTTGTACCGTAGCAGGATCCATTGCGACAATCGCGATGTTAAAACCTGAAGCAGAAGGAATAATTTGGCTGCAGGAATCAACATTGCCATTTATCTATATGGATAGTACGCAAGAAATCAAAGGGCCCGCAATTCAGGCGCCTATATTCGACTAGATTAACTCTAGCGGCGATTCGTCCAGAGTCGCTAACTGCTCTCGCAATTCAAGAATATGTTCGGCCCAATATCTTTCGGTGTTAAACCAGGGAAAATTGAGCGGAAAAGCTGGATCATCCCAACGTCTAGCAAGCCAGGCGCTGTAATGCATCAATCTCATCGTTCTCAAAGATTCTATAAGTGCCAGTTCTCTCACTTTAAAATCATGGAACTCATTGTAGCCTTCTACTAGCTCTAGTAACTGAGCCTGACGCTGATTGCGATCGCCCGATAACATCATCCATAAATCCTGAATCGCCGGCCCGGTCATTGTGTCATCGAAATCAACAAAATTAGGTGTTTCGTCCTTCCATAGCACGTTACCCGGATGACAATCTCCATGAATGCGCAAAGTAGTCAGGCAGTCGACAGCAGCAAATGCCGAAGAGAGCTTCTCAATCAGCTGTTCGCTTAATGATTCATACGCCACCAACAAGTCTCTCGGAATGAAATCATTGTTGAGCAAAAATTGGCTGCTCTGAATAGCAAACTTTTCGATGCTAAGGTGTTCACGAGATGTAAATTGAGATTGGCTTCCCACCGCATGGATACGACCAACAAACCGGCCCATGATGAGCAAGTTATCAAGATTGTCGAGTTCTGGTGGCCTACCAATAAACTGCGGAAAGACCGCAAAACCAAAACCGTCATGCTCCAGCAAACTCCCCTTGCCTTCGAATTCGATTGGAGGAATTACTGGAATCTCCAGATCGGCTAGTTCTCGAGCAAAGCGGTGCTCTTCGAGTATTTGCGCCTGAGTCCATCGCTCCGGTCGATAAAACTTAACCACCAGGGATGGCCCATCTTCTAATCCCACTTGATATACCCGATTCTCGTAACTATTCAACGGATAAATGCGGGCATCGGGCACATAGCCCAGCGCTTCGACAGCATTCAATACCGAATCAGGCGTTAAGCTCGAATAAGGATGTTGCTCCATTACACCATTACTCGAAGACGTGAAATCGGCGTGAACAGAGCGAGTAAGCGAGAAACTCGCGAGGACTTAGGAATCTTGACTGTCCGAACTCCCAGCACCAACTAGCGACACTGGAAAAGGAGTGATGTTGTCACCACTGGAAATCTTTGCGACTCCAGACTTCTCGACTTCATCTATACGGATGATGGCCTGCATAGGAATAAAGCTCCGACGTACGCCCGAAAACTCGGTTTTGAGCTTTTCTTCACTAGGATCAACAACCATCTGAGAGCGCTCATCAAAGACAAATTCTTCTATCTCGATAAATCCATACAGGTCACTCTGGTAGACCTGTTTCACAAAGACTTCATAAACCTTGCCCTTGTTGAGAAAGGTAATTTTGTAGATTTCGGATGAATTTGTCATTTAAATCAATCTCTTAGAGAATATCGAGGACCATTAGGACAGGCCAACAGCGCTAGCCTACCCTTAATATTTGGTTATTGCGACGAATTTCAAGCGATTGCTGGCACTCAATGAATCTTGCCGGAACAGGATTAATCCATAGGGCAGTCCCGCCTCAGCTGCTATAATTCGCAGCCTTTTTCGGGCGGGATTAGCGTTTAGGATCAAACCTTTAGCGCAGCCAATACAGTTTAGACAATGAACAGCCAGGCCAAACCAGCACAAGACAATTCGAACCAAACGAGTCAATTGAACAAGACACGACGTGTCTATATCAAAACTCATGGTTGCCAGATGAATGAGTATGACTCTGCTCGTATGCTGGACTTGCTGCGCGAGTCGGAAAAAGCCGAGCTTGTGGATTCCCCAGAACAAGCAGATATCTTATTGCTCAACACCTGTTCGATTCGGGAAAAAGCCCAAGAAAAAGTATTTCATCAACTCGGTCGCTGGCGCTCTCTTAAAGAAACGAATCCCGATGTGAAAATTGCAGTAGGTGGATGCGTCGCAAGTCAGGAAGGTGACGCCATTGGTAAACGAGCACCCTTCGTTGATGTTGTGTTTGGTCCTCAGACCCTGCACAAATTGCCCGAGATGCTGAATGCGGCCAACGGAAATTCACCTGTAGTAGATATCAGCTTCCCAGAGATCGAAAAGTTTGATCGATTACCGGAACCGGAGGTTGATTCCTGCCAAGCATTCCTCACCGTCATGGAAGGTTGCAGCAAATATTGTAGTTTTTGCGTTGTACCTTATACCCGCGGTGAAGAAGTTAGCAGGCCGTTCGATGATGTGCTTGCCGAAGCAGTGCATTTAGCCGATCAAGGAGTAAGAGAGATCAACTTACTCGGCCAAAATGTGAATGCCTATCGCGGAATCCAACACAATGGAGAAATCGCGGATCTGGCTTTGCTGATAAACTATATCGCCAGTATTGATGGAATCGACCGCATTCGATTTACCACATCTCACCCGGTGGAATTTAACCAGAACTTGGTTGAAGCATTTGCCTCCGTTCCAGAGCTTGTGTCCCACCTTCACTTACCCGTACAAAGTGGATCTGACCGAATACTAGCAGCGATGAAGCGCGGACATACTGCACTAGAATACAAATCCCTCATTCGAAAAATTCAGGCTGCACGGCCAGGCATCAGCCTATCGTCTGACTTCATTATTGGATTTCCGGGTGAAACGAATGCTGATTTTGAAGATACGATGAAGTTAATTATCGAAATAGGATTCGATACCTCCTTCAGCTTTATATACAGCGCTAGGCCAGGAACCCCGGCTGCGGATATAAAAGACAATACGACGGAGCAGGAAAAGAAGCACCGTCTCGGAATCTTGCAATCACAGATAACCCAACAAGCCAATGCGATTAGCGAATCCATGGTTGGGCAAACTACTAATGTGTTGGTGACCGGCGTATCTCGAAAAGATCCCGGAGCGCTGCAAGGCCGAACAGAAAACAATCGCGTAGTAAATTTCCGCTGCGATGATCACTCCATAATCGGCCAGTTTATTGATGTAGATGTTGTGGAAGCCTTGCCTAACTCTCTATTAGGTAAATTGTAGTAATGTCATCTATTTCAACTCACGTCACTCTTCTACCTGACAATGCACAGCGTCTTGCTAATTTATGCGGTCGCTTAAACGAGCATATTAAGCAAATTGAGTCCGGTCTTGAGCTAAAAATTCAGCAACGCGGCAATGTTTTTCAAATCACTGGCGACGAGGCGGCGGTCGCTAATGGGAGTTTGTTATTGGAAGCGTTGTACGTTGCAACTGGCAACGGGCAACATCTGTCGCCCAATCAAGTACATCTTGCCTTGCAAGAGTATCAAGAAGCAGCAGAATCTTCGGTAGATAACAGTTTAGACAATCTCATTAAAACGCCGCGTTGCAGTGTAAAACCTAGAAGCAAACACCAGCGCCAATATGTCAGTAGTATCCGAGAAAACGACATAAATTTTGGGGTAGGCCCTGCTGGAACCGGTAAAACTTACCTGGCAGTGGCATGCGCGGTAGAAGCGTTGGCACGAGAACAAGTCCAACGCCTGCTGCTGGTACGACCAGCCGTTGAAGCCGGTGAGAAACTTGGATTTTTACCTGGCGATCTGACGCAGAAAATCGATCCCTATTTGCGCCCGCTTTATGACGCGCTATATGAAATGCTGGGATTCGAAAAAGTCGGGCGATTAATAGATAAGAATGTAATTGAAGTAGCGCCTCTTGCTTATATGCGAGGTCGAACTTTGAATAACGCATTTATCATTTTGGATGAAAGTCAAAACACCACGACCGCTCAAATGAAAATGTTCCTTACCCGCATTGGTTTCGGTTCCACTGCGGTAATCACTGGGGACATTACCCAAATCGACCTGCCAAAAGGTACGCGCTCAGGTTTAGTCCATGTCAGTAAAGTATTAAAAGATATCGATGGCATCGGTTTTACTTACTTCAACGCGAAAGATGTAGTGCGACATAGGCTGGTGCAACGCATCGTTGAAGCCTATGACGAGTATGATCGGCAGTCGGTAACCTCTCTGACGAGCTCTGATTCTTCCCAACACAACGATGTTGAAGGTTGATATCACCAATCAATGCCAAGAGCATCGGGTGCCTAGTGATGTCCTGTGCAAAGAATGGATAAACGCGACTTTGGATTTTCTTGATAAAGATTCGAACTGCTCAGTGTCGCTGCAATTCCTAAGCCCTGAAGATTCCCAAGCTCTCAACCAACAGTATCGAGACAAGGATTATCCAACCAACGTGCTGTCCTTTCCTGCCAACCTACCGCAGGAAATAGTCGAGAATCTGGATGCGAGCCCTTTGGGGGATTTAGCTATCTGCCCAGCCGTAGTAGAAGAAGAGGCGCGAGCCCAAAACAAGGAAGTTGAAGCACACTGGGCCCACTTAACCATACATGGCTGCCTGCACTTACTCGGATTCGAACATGAGGGCGAGGATGAGGCAGCCGAGATGGAGAATATCGAAATTGAAGTACTGAAAAAGTTTGGTATCTCGAACCCTTATTTGATAGGGTAAAAATCACTATTTTTACTAGGAGGCTGGCTCCCTAAGCCGCACAAAACCAGGTCATGACCGACGACCAATCTAGCATCGATCCGAGACCGAAGTCTTGGATCGATAAAATCGCTCAAGTCTTTTCCGACGAACCCACCGACACCAAAAGCCTACTGGAACTGCTGCGCAATGCAGAACAAGACCAAGTTCTGGATGCTGATGCCTTAGGCATTATCGAAGGGGCGCTCCAAGTATCTAGCATGCAAGTGCGGGACATAATGATTCCTCGCTCTCAAGTTGTTACGGTGTCTGCCAGTCTTAAGCTCAATGAAATTCTAGAGCTAGTCTCAAAAGCCTCCCACTCGCGTTTTCCTGTAGTTGGGGAAAATGTTGATAACGTAATGGGTATATTGCTGGCAAAAGATTTACTGCCTCTGATTTTGAGTGAGGGGCAAGACAAATTCGAGATCAAAGACATCGTAAGACCAGCCACTTTCGTACCAGAAAGCAAACCACTGAACGTGCTATTAAAAGAGTTTCGTGAAACCAGACAGCATATGGCGATCGTCATCGATGAATACGGCAGTGTGTGCGGCGTGGTGACAATTGAAGACGTGCTCGAGCAAATAGTGGGCGAGATCGAAGATGAATTCGATGTTGATGATGACAGCTACATCAAGAAATTTGATGAGAACAACTACATCGTTAAGGCGCTCACTCCAGTTGATGAGTTTAACGAATACTTTGAAACGGAATTCAGTGACCAGGAGTTCACGACTATTGGCGGATTAGTTCTACAGGAATTCGGACATATTCCCGAACGCAGCGAGTCGATTGAAATTGGTCAATTTCTAGTGACGGTGCTAAATGCCGATAGTCGTCAAATCAAACTACTCAAAGTCACCTCTTTGATTATAGAAACCGAATCTGATTAAGCATAATCCCACTGCCATATCCGCCGACACACTATTTAGTCCGAGCCCTAGAAAGTAACGCCTTCAAGGCGATCGGAACGTGAATAGCGACCCGGGACTAGGGTATGATTGCGGATTTTTCAGCGCATAGACCCACAGGAAACAGCAGGAAAACCATGCAGGAAGAAACAGACAACCAATACGATCCTCAGACAGTCGAATCTGAAGCTCAAGCGTATTGGGAACAGCACAAGAGTTTTGAAGTCACTGAGGATCCCAGCAAAGAGAAGTTCTATTGCCTTTCTATGCTGCCCTATCCTAGTGGTCATCTGCATATGGGGCATGTCAGAAACTACAGTATCGGAGATGCCATCTCACGCTATCACCGAATGCTAGGTAAAAACGTATTACAACCCATGGGATGGGATGCATTCGGATTACCGGCAGAAAATGCTGCAATGCAAAATAAGGTGCCACCTGCCAAATGGACCTATTCGAACATCGACTACATGCGAGAACAGCTGCAACGCCTGGGCTATGCCTATGATTGGTCCCGGGAATTAGCCACTTGCCATAAGGATTATTATCGATGGGAACAGTGGTTGTTCCTCAAGCTATACGAAAAAGGCTTGGTGTATCGCAAAGAAGCAGAAGTGAACTGGGACCCGGTGGATCAAACCGTACTTGCGAATGAGCAAGTTGTTGACGGCAAAGGCTGGCGATCTGGCGCCCCAGTTGAAAGACGCAGCATTCCCCAATGGTTTTTCAAGATAACCGCGTTCGCTCAAGAACTGCTAGATGATTTGGCTACGCTCGATGGTTGGCCCGATAAAGTTCGTACTATGCAGCAAAACTGGATAGGTCGCTCAGAGGGCGTAAACCTGGACTTCACCGTTGCCGACGAACAAGACCCTGAGTTGAGAAAACTTTCAGTCTATACAACGCGACCAGATACTCTCATGGGCGTTACCTATGTTGCCGTAGCGGTCCAGCACCCATTGGCAGAAAAAGCTGCTGCCAATAATGAGGCACTCGCCCAGTTTATCGAAGAGCAAAACGAGGTAAAGGTTGCCGAAGCTGATATGGCGACTATGGAAAAACTTGGAATGGACACAGGTCTGAAGGCTGAACATCCAATTACAGGAGAATCAGTTCCAATCTATGTGGCCAATTTCGTACTCATGAGTTATGGGTCAGGTGCTGTAATGGCAGTACCAGGCCATGATCAACGGGACTGGGAGTTTGCTACCAAGTATCAAATCGATATCAAGCAAGTAATCGAACCTTCGGATTCCAGCCAAATTTGTGATCTATCTAAAGAAGCATTTGTGGAGAAAGGCCGCCTCGTTAACTCTGGGCAATTCGATGGCCTGGGCTTTGACGAAGCGTTCAATGCTATTGCCGATTTTCTTGGAGAGCAGAATAAAGGTGAGCGAACTGTAAATTATCGATTAAGAGATTGGGGAGTTTCCCGACAGCGCTATTGGGGCGCTCCTATCCCGATGATTAATTGTGAGCAGTGCGGCTCCGTTCCTGTACCTGCCAGTGATCTTCCGGTTTTATTACCAGAGGATGTGGAGATCGATGAAGGTGGATCACCACTTTCGAGACTCAGCGAATTCACAGATGTCCCCTGCCCGGCCTGCGCCAAACCCGCACGCCGCGAAACTGATACTTTCGATACCTTTATGGAATCATCCTGGTATTACGCCCGTTACACCTGCCGTGATCAAGATGACGCCATGCTGGATGAACGAGCCAACTATTGGTTGCCGGTTGATCAATACATTGGTGGAATCGAACACGCCATATTGCATTTGCTATACGCACGCTTCTATCACAAGTTGATGCGCGATGAGGGTTTAGTAAACAGCGACGAGCCCTTCACTAACTTACTCACTCAAGGCATGGTGCTCAAAGATGGCGCGAAGATGTCTAAATCCAAGGGTAATACTGTAGACCCGATGTCGCTTATCGATACCTATGGCGCAGATACAGTGAGGATGTTCACATTGTTTGCCTCTGCACCAGACCAATCACTGGACTGGTCCGATAGCGGTGTCGAGGGTAGCTTTCGTTTCCTCAAACGCTTGTGGAAAACTATTTCTAGCCACTCTTCTGTTGAGCTTAAGGAATTTAATGCAGAGTCGTTGAGTAGCGAGCAGAAAAAGCTGCGATTGAAGACTCATCAAACCTTGCAAAAAGTTGCTGATGATTACGAACGCAGACAGATGTTCAATACTGCGATCGCTGCAGTGATGGAGTTACTGAATGCAGTAGCCAAATTCAGCGAACAAGCCGAAAGTGAATTGGATAATCAGGTAATCCAGGAAGCCCTGGAAATCAGCGTGCTAATGCTCGCCCCAGTGGTACCACATTTTTGTCATGCAGCTTGGCAGCACCTTGGTCATTCTGGCGCTGTTATGGATGCTCAGTGGCCTGAAGTGGATACCAATGCACTGCAAGTTGATACGACGCTAATTGTAGTCCAGGTGAATGGCAAACTGCGGAGCAAACTCGAAGTACCCAAAGATATCAGTCAAGACGATTTGGAGAAGATGGCTCTTGATGATGAGGCGGTGCAAAAGTTTGTCGAAGGTGGCACCGTTCGCAAAGTCATCGTAGTACCGGGCCGCCTGGTCAATATCGTAGTGAATTAACTTTCACTCTCTGGCATCATCAATAGCTGTGAGTATGCACCCCCTCAATATTCGTAGCGCGTTCTTATTTCTTACTTTGCCGCTTCTAGTGAGCTGTGGCTTTGCGCTCCGCGGTACTGATCCAATTGCTGCTGGATACGACTCATTAGTGTTGGATATGGACCAACCTAATGGTGAATTTGCCCGTTTACTCCGGCGCTCACTCGATGTGGCCAACGTTAATGTGGAGAATTCTCGAACCGCTTCACCAGTTTTAACTGTGCGAAACGAGAGATCTGTGAGCAGACCTGTTTCTATAAATCCTCGTGCACGTGCCGCTCAATATGAGATTCGGCTGTCTGTTGATATTGCATTGATTCAAAATGAACAAGAGTTAGTGCCGCCTCAAACTATCTTAGTTGAACGTACATATTTCGAAGATATCGCCAATATCGCAGGTAACCAGGATGAAGTAGAAATCATCACGGCAGAAATGCGCAGAGATTTGGTGAATCAGCTCTTACGTCGACTCCAGGCCAGCGCTGTTGGCGCATGAAATTAAAAGCAGAACAGCTCAAAAGACACTTACAACAAGAGCCTAAACCTCTCTATTGGTTGGCGGGTGACGAACCTTTGTTGATGCAAGAGAGCGCAGACCTAATCCGTTCCCACTTCAAAAACCAAGGATTCGGCGAGCGAGAAGTATTTTCTGTTGAACGAGGATTCAACTGGGAACAGTTTTCTCAAGCTTACGGCAATCTTTCTTTGTTCACAGAGCAAAAGATTATCGAGTTGCGTTTGAGCAGTTCTAAGCTGGACGAAGCTGGCAAGCAAGCTTTACAAGCTGTCTGCTCTGAACCCTCAGCGGACAACATAGTGCTAATCTCCAGCCCAAAACTGGAATCTTCTACCCTCAACACTAAGTGGTTTAAAGCCATAGAAAGTACCGGTGCATTTGTGCAGATCTGGCCGATCAATCGCGACAACCTCCCAACATGGCTCGAGCAGCGTTTATTACGGGCAGGAATTCAAGCGGACCCAGAAGCTCTGCAATTGTTATTAGATAAGATCGAAGGGAATTTACTTGCAGCAATGCAAGAAATTGAAAAATTGAAGTTGCTGGCTAACCAGGAAGGTAGCCAACCCATTCAGTTAGATGGCAAAACTGTAATGCAAGTAGTTGCCGATAGTTCCCGCTTCAGTGCGTTTCAATTGGTGGATACTGCGCTACTTGGCGATTTAGCAAGAGCAGAGAAGATTCTTTATGGACTCAGGTCTGAGGACATATTCCCATTGGTGATTCTCGGAAGCATCACACGAGAATTACGTAGCCTGCTGCCAATGGTGGAAAAACGAGAATCAGGGCAAGGGGTGAACGCGATACTGCAATCTTATCGTGTTTGGTTCAATCGAAAACAAGCTGTAGGTGCAGCACTTAATCGATTGCACACAGATGACATCTGGCAGATGTTGAGCCATGCCAGGGAGATTGACCAAGCAATTAAAGGCATGAGCCTGGCAAATCCCTGGGATGAACTAAGCTTACTCGTCGCCACATTGGCAGGACACCGACCGAGTACTGCTGCTACTTCGGCTGTCTCCCTGGCAAACTAGATCGTTTGATAAAAACGAATACTAGTTAAGACCTCTTCTTATCAGCAGTGGGGCTATCTCTGCATCTCTGCCACGAAATTCACGAAAGATTGCCATGGCATCAGCGCTTCCTCCACGACTAAGCAAAGTACGACGAAAGTGATCGCCATTCTCCCGCAGCAATCCTCCATTTTCTTTAAACCACTCGACAGTGTCGGCATCTAGTACTTCGCTCCAGATGTAGGAGTAGTAACCAGCCGAATATCCGCCCATGATGTGCGAGAAATAGGTAGCTCGGTATCGGGGTGGTACTTCATCCAGTGCAATGCCAGCCGATTCAAGTGCCGCCGCTTCGAAATCCATAATAGTCTCAGCATCTGGAATCTCTTGCGGACCGAGCTGATGTAAGGCCTGATCTACGATGGATGCAGCAAGGTATTCAGTAGTAGCAAACCCTTGATTGAAAGTCTGAGTAGAAAGCACTTTGTCCAGCAACTCAACCGGCATTGGTTCTCCGGTTTCGTAATGGACGGCGTAATTCTCAAGAACCTGCGGCCAAGTAGCCCACATTTCATTCACCTGGCTTGGATACTCAACAAAGTCTCGAGGCACGCTGGTGCCAGAGAAGTAAGGATAACGGACATTGGAAAACATACCGTGCAATGCGTGACCAAACTCGTGAAACATGGTGGTTACTTCATCAAACGTTAGCAGAGTAGGCTCACCTTCCGGCGGCTTGGTAATGTTCAAATGGTTTGCAACTATTGGCTGCGAACCCATGAGATCACTTTGCGAGACATAGGAATTCATCCATGCGCCACCGCGCTTGCTTGGCCTGGCATAGAAATCTGCGATGAATAACGCCAAGGTAGTGCCAGTTGCATCGAATACTTCGAAGACTCGAACATCTTCCTGATATACCGGCAGATCAGTTCGTTCTTGAAAACTAATGCCAAACAACTCACCGGCAGCGTAAAACACACCTCGCTGCAGAACGTTATCTAATTCGAAATAAGGGCGTAACTGACTCGCATCGAAATCGAATCGTGCGGCACGCAACTTCTCGGTATAAAAATCCCAATCCCAAGATGCTAAAGTGAAGTCTTCCTCAGAATCGTAAACCATTTGTTGCAAATCGCTGGCTTCTCTGCGCGCATTTTCTGCTGCCGGAATAGCTAGCTCTGCTAGTCGACCATTTACTGCAGCAACTGTTTGGGCAGTTTGATTTTCCAGGATGAAATGGGCGTGATTGTCATATCCCAATAGCTGGGCTCGTTCAGCTCGCAAACGCAACACGTCGGATAGTATCTGACGATTATCGAATTCTCCTCCTCGGCTACCTCTCGACAATGAAGTCGTATGGATACGTTCCCGCAGTGCGCGGTTTTGCAAACTGGAGAGTGAGGGTTGTCCACTGGTATTAAGTAACGGAATTACAAATTTTCCATCAAGGCCACGGTCGATAGCTTCGCCACGCGCAGCTTCGATTGTTGACTCATCTAATCCTGTCAGTTCCTCACGAGTATCGACAACGATTGCCATTTCGTTTACTTCACTCAAAACGTTTTGACTAAAGTCAGTCTGGAGAACTGCGATCTCTGCATTAATCTCGCGCATCCTTTCTTGTTGCTCGGAATCGAGAGCAGCTCCGGCGCGAACAAAATCAATATAGTAGCGTTCCAACAGCCTCACTGATTCGGGCTCTAATTCAAGGGAATCTCTTTGGTCATGCAACGTACTTACACGAGCAAATAAATCGCGATTCAGCAAAATGGCATCTTGATGGGCCGCTAAGTCTGGTGCGAGTTCTTGCTGAAGTGCTTGAATGTCATCATTGGTGTGGGCGCTGGACATACTGAAAAACACACGAGCCACCCTATCGAGTAACTGGCCAGACAGTTCTAAAGCGATAATTGTGTTTTCGAAATCTGGCTCTGCAGACTGGTTGGCTATAGCTTCGATTTCAGCCAATTGTTCCGCCATGCCTTGTCTAAATGCAGGCATATAATGGCTTTCGTCCACTTCATCAAACGGTGGATAGTTTAAGAACAGGGAACTTTCTTGCAGGAACGGGTTTGGCGCTTCCATCTCTTCTGCTACTTCGATATTAGTGGTTTGTGTTGTGGCCTGGGTGGAGTCGGCAGGCGTGCTGCTGTCGTCAGAGCAGGCACTGAGAAATAGAATCAAGCCAATAAATATGCTCTTTGAGTAGGTCATTTTCATTCCAATGTTTCCTGTCATGAAAGGGAGTGGAAATGTCACACGGTTAGCGGGTTTAGTCAACTTCGCCCGAAATTTGCCCTCCTACACCCCATGCAATTACAGGAATTGACCCGCCATTGGCTTATAATCTTTGCTAGACAATGTCATGGACGCCAATTCGTTGTTTCCAGATCTGCTATCCAAGCTACGCCCTGCCTTTCCCAGGCGTATTACCAGCAAACTAGCGCTGATGCTGCTGCTCTTTTGCAGCCCCATTGCCCAAAGTGCTGAGCTTAATGTTTCGCGCAATCAGCTACCGGTCAATTTGGGTCAGTACCTGGACTATTTTGAAGATTCGGAAGCGGAGCTGACTATTAACCAGGTGATGAGAAGCGACATTCCCTGGCAACGATCTACTCAAGCAATTCCTACTTTAGGAATATCAGCATCCAGCTACTGGTTTTCATTGGTGCTTACCAGCACCGAACTGGCTCGTGAAGGTCTCATATTGTTGCTTGAGTCCCCTACTCTAGATCTAATTGAGTATTACATTGCCCATGGGGACCAAATCGTCTGGCAAGAGGCAGTCGGCGATACGGTGTCTTACGACGATATTACCCAGCCCTATCGAGTACCAATTCTCCCATTCGATATGGCAGATGCTGATTCTGAAACCCGTATATATTTTCGCGTGACATCCCAGGTCGGCATAGAAGTGCCTTTGGTATTAACCAGTGCACAGTTGTTGGCGGAAGAAAGCCAAACCTTACTCGCCTTCTTTGGCGGCTTTTTCACTTTCTTTGTTTTGTGTTTCTTGTTGTGTGCCACTTTGTACTTTGTCATGCGCGAGAATCAGTTCATTGCTTTCACTTTGTTCTTTGGCAGTTTGCTGGTTTTCTTTCTCGCACAAACCGGGATGGGACGAGTGTGGTTTTGGGGCAGTGTGGCAGAGATGAACAATCGAATGTCTTATGTATCAGCAACAGCCATTATCGCCAGCGCTTGCCTGATCGGCCAATCGTTAAATTTGGTGCATCAGTTTCGAGATCAAGCTGTAATTGTTTTACGATTTTTGGCTCTAGCAATGATGCCAACAGCGTTCTATTTCATCTTTATTCCCTTCGAGCAAATATCTGTTGGCAATGTACAAACCTTGATGGCAATCGGATTACTCGTATCATTCTCAGTTTTCGTCATGACAGTGTTTGCAGCGATTCAGGGTTCGCGCTCGGCTATCTATTTGGTTTGCTCCTGGCTTCTTATCGTGCTCGCCTATCTTTCCTGGCTTGTCTATAAACTCGAGTTTATTGAACGCAGCGCCATCTCATCAGTGTTTGGCGAAGCACTTATTGTTCTTGCTGCCCTCATGGTTCTTTTCTCACTTACCGAATTTGTCCGGTCGAAGAATGAAGAATTCGTTGAAGCACGATTGGAAACCAAAGCCAAAGGCGATTTCCTGAGAAACGTATCAAGAGAATTCCTAACACCGGTGCATTTAATCTTAGCGAACTCCAAACGACTATTAGCCGCACAGTCCAACAAGCTAGATGAAGGTACTCGCCAACACATGGGTACCGTGATCAAACAAAGTGATCATCTACACAATCTCATCAATGATTTGTTGGAAATGGCAGAACTAGAATCGGAAAGCTTCGAGCCTGAATTTGAATTGGTTGAAATGTCGCATTTTCTCAATGAAGTAAAAGATATGATGCTCCCATCTGCCATGGAAAAGGAATTGGCCCTCAGCACTGATTTTGCTTCTGCCAATTTATTGGTTCAAACAGATAAATCTCGCCTGCAGCACGCGTTAGTAAATCTCATCACCAATGCCATCAAGTACACCGACAAAGGAGAAATTGTCTTGGGGTACAAGGCGGTATACTTCAAACGTCGCTTGGGAATCGAAATTTTTATTCGAGATACTGGCAGAGGGATGAGCGAAGAATTCCAAACTCGCATGTTTCAGGAATTCGCCAAAGAAGATCCTGGTTCCGAAAAAGACCCCCAGGGAACGGGATTAGGATTGGTTATTGTGAAACGAATGATTGAAAAACTGGGTGGTGAAATCAGTTTCGAGTCAGAAAAAGACAGCGGTAGTGAGTTTTTTATCCGGCTACCCCTACGCGAGCAGCTCACCTAAGAGTATTGCGCTTATTCTGGCGGTGAAACTTCCAACTCGTAAACTAGCTCATTGGCTTCTTCCAGCTTGACTGTCATTGCCTGCAGTGCAGCAGCGAGACCTTGATTGTAGTATCTGAATCCCACTTGCGCTGAAAAGAAATCCAGCAGAAAGCCCGCATCAAATGTTCCAATCTCAATCTGCAATTCTTCTTGTAGATACCGTTGAATAGCTTCAATTGCTTCTTGTTTCTCTGAGCTTTCCAACTGCACGACGGACATTATTAGGCTCCCAATTGATCCGCCAAATCCAAAAAACTTGATGCCGTATAATCAAATTCTCCATCAGGATTTCGATTTACTGGCCTGCCAGGACCACGTTCGAGCGGCCTAATTACGTACGCTGTTTTTAATCCAACCCTAGCTGCTGCACGCAAGTCGCCTGGGTGCGCCGCTACCATCATGACCTGTTCCGGCTCTAAGCTGAGCAAATCCACTGCTTTCAAGTATGCCTCTGGGTCGGGTTTATAGTGACCAGATAGCTCCGCAGACAGCACCGCATCCCAAGGTAGCCCTCCATTCTTGGCCATATTCGTGAGCAAAGAGACGTTGCCATTGGACAAGGTGGTAATGACGTATTTCGTTTTCAGTTTATTAAGGCCAGCGACGCTGTCCGGCCAGGGGCTGAGCCGGTGCCAGGCCCGATTGAAATGATCCAGTTCCGCTTCTGTCAGTCCTGTTAAGCCGAATTCCAAAACCAACTCATCAAGAATCATCCGGTGCAAGTCATCGATCTTAGTCCAGGGTAATTCACCTGTTCGAACCCGATTCATCGCCGGGCCATATCCACCGCGCCAGCGATCGGCAAATTCTCCCCAATCGATATCAAATCCTTTTTCTGCACCGAGAATTTGACCTTCTCTAATTATCGAAGCCCGCCAATCGACAACCGTGCCAAACACGTCAAAAACCAATGCTTGAACCGAATCTGCGACCGATTCTTGGCCGTAAGCGAATCTCGATGATGTAGGTACTAGAGCCAGACCTGCTGTCACAATTCCAAACCGTCCTAGCAATCGTCGCCGGGAGTGACAATCAGGTATGTCTTCTTTAGATGATGGAAAGGAATTCGTTGAACTTTCGGTATGTTCAGTATGTTCGGTATGAATGGTTTTTATCGGCTTCATAATCATTGCCCTATGCAATTAGTGTTAGCGGAGTGTGCTAAATACAGCCTTCCTGGCACCGTAGCATAAGTCTTTGTTAATATCATCCGCCCTTCTTAATGCCATCATAAGAGTAATGATCGATCTTTCAGCAGTTCGCTCCGATACCCCTGCTTGTGACGAAATAATTCACTTCAATAATGCGGGATGCGCGCTGAGCCCTCAGTGCGTTACGGACGCCACTATCCAGCATCTCCAGCTCGAGCAAAAAATCGGCGGATACGAAGCCGCTAACCTAGCTGAATCATCCATCCAACGTTTCTACGGGGCTTTTGCTGAATTGTTAAATTGTCAACCTCAGGAAATTGCCTATGCAGAGAATGCTACCCGAGCCTGGCACAATGCATTTCACGCCATAAACTTTTCTGCAGGAGATCACATTGTTACCGGTGCAATGGAATACGCTAGCAACTATCTCGATCTGCTCCATCTCGCCAAACTACAGCGATGCGAAGTGTCGGTAGTACCTTCGGATCAACATGGGCTAATTGATTTGGATGCACTAGTTGCAGCAATTCGACCCAACACCAAACTTATTGCCCTCACCCATGTTGCGAGTCAACGAGGTGATATTCAGCCCGCAGCAGCAGTTGGAAAAATTGCAAGAGAGCGCGACATACTATTTCTGTTAGATGCATGTCAGTCAGTAGGGCAATCACAGATTGACGTGCAGCAAATTGGCTGCGACATGTTGTGCGGCACTGGTAGAAAATATTTACGAGGACCCCGTGGCACCGGATTTTTGTATGTTAATGAGAACGCTATACCGCAACTAAGACCGGCCATGATCGATCTGCACTCTGCCAATTGGCTAGGTCGAGAAGAATATGAGCTACAGTCGAATGCACTGCGATTCGAAAACTGGGAGCGCAATATCGCAAACCAAATCGGTCTCACAGTCGCTGTGGATTACGCACTGCAACTTGGCATTAACGCTATTGAGCAAAGAGTGAATAAGCTTGCCAAGCTGCTTAGTAACAAACTCAAACAGAGCCAGGGAATTGAGGTCTATGAGCGGTCGGAGAATTTGTCGGGCATCGTCACATTTACGCGAGATGATGAAGCAGCAACGGTTCTTCACCAACGATTGCTCACGCAATCGATAAACACATCAGTTTCTCGAACAGTCAATGCCCGTTTTGATGTAGCCCTTGATCCTGGGAAAGATGTGAACCGCGCGTCGATTCACTATTACAATTCTGAAGAAGAAATCGAACGCTTTGTTGATGCGGTTGTCAGCTAAAACTTATAGCTGATCTTTTTTTAGAAATTTCTACTGAAAGTAAACGACTAATATTGCAACAGGGCAGATGAACTTGACGTAGAAAGGCCAAATTTTCCAAAACAGACCGGACTCGACTTCCGGACATCCCTGCCGAATCTCCTGCAATATATCATTGCGCTTCCATATCCAAGCCACAAAGATACAAAATGAAAACCCTAATAGCGGTTGGCTCACCTCTGTTGTGTAAGTCACAACGAGATCAAACAGCGGATCAAAATTGAAGACAATAACTAAAGAAATTAAACATACGATTGCGCCTATCACTACTGCTGCTTTGCGTCTTTCAATTCCATGGTGTTCCACACCATATGCAACAGGTACCTCAAGCATTGAAATAGAAGAGGTAAGTGACGCAATAGTCATTAATGCGAAAAACGCTAGAGAGACAAACACGCCAATGGCGCCCATCGTATTAAACAACGCTGGCAGCACGGAAACGATTAGCCCAGGACCTGCGATTAGGCCCCCTGCTTCATCGAAAATTTGTACGCCATTGTTTAAAGCAACATACATTGCGGGAAGAATAAGCATGCCCGCCAGTACTGCAATGCCTACATCTAAAAGAGCAACCAAACTGCCAATAGTTGGTAAGTTCTCTTTCTTACTGATGTAGGAACCATAAACCAACATCGTGCCCACACCGAGGGATAACGAGAAGAACGCCTGGCCCATAGCATCAACTAATAATGCTGGATCGGCAATGCGGCTAAAATCAGGTACCAAATAAGCTCTTAACCCATCGCTTGCACCTGGCAGGGTCAATACATAGAGAATTAACAGTAAAAGAATGAATATTAGTGAGGGCATTAATCGTGAAGCCCATTTTTCGATACCGTCTTTCACACCTGCGCTAATAATAAACACCGTAAGCGTCATGAAAAGAACGACAAATATACTGTTGCGCACCACAGCGTCGGTAGTCAACCACTGCGCCAACCCCTCCATGCCTAGAAGGCGTGCCATCGGATCGAAAAAGAAAGCAATCATCCAACCGCTGACAATGGAGTAAAAACTCAGGATGAAGCTGACTGTTAGTATGCCGGTGAATCCAACTAGCAAAGCGAGTAATTTGGATTTCTCACCTGCCGCTATAGACCGAAGTGCCGTTACTGCATTCGCTCGAGCATGACGACCTATAATTAACTCCGCCATTAATGCGGGATAGGCCAAGGCAAAAGCAAGAATGAGATAGGTGAAAAGAAATGCAGCCCCACCATTGGATGCAGCATTGGTTGGGAATCCCCAGATGTTGCCCAGACCCACAGCGGAGCCCGAGGCCGCCATTAAGAATCCGAATCGAGAGCTAAATTCACCGCGCGCAGCCGCCATAGTGATTCCTTTATTAGTTTAATTCCTTGGTTTTCATATCACTGAGTATGCCAGTGACTGCGATAAGCAAGAGTAACTCAAGCACCCTGTTGGGTAAACTTACTGTTGATCGTAGGATTCCAACGTAAATTGAGATAGCGCTGGATCGCTGAGTACAAAAACAACGTTAGTTAACACTGAAATTGCGCCATCCTGATTTACTTCCAGGCTTGGAATTCTGAGTCGATTATCGTTGGTCGAATAGGTGGCGATGCCAGTGTAAGAATCACGCCGACGAATAATGCTTTCCATATTTGCCTGAAGAATGACATCAGTCTCTGAAGCAACGGTATTGAAATTAAGGCTAATGAGGTCTGTCCCACCGTTAACGCTTACAGAAGTAATCAATAGTCCGGACTGGGTTTCATAGACGTGAGGCGCCTCACTAAATCGATTCACTACCTCAATAGTCATATAGACAAAATCCACACCGCTATTGAATTCCGGAGTGATGAATGGCGCACTGAGCGCTTTTAATCCCAGATTGATAATTGGCAAATCGTCAATCCCTTCCAGGATAGTCATGCCATTACCCAACACGTTGCCGAATACTGCGAATCCTCCATTGGTAGTGTCCAGGGCGACGTTATCTACCAGGTTCACAAACCATTGATTGGTCGCGCTGTCTTCTTGTCCATCGATCTTGGCCATGGCAACGGTGCCACGCAAATTCGAAACGTTGAACTCATTAGGAATAGTAGGCCCTACTGGAATGTCAATGGGCCCAACAAATTCTTGAAATCGGTAAGCACCGCCTTGCACAACGAAGTCGTCAACCACCCGATGAAAGTAGGTTCCGTTGTATTCATTTCGGTTCACATAGCCTAGGAAATTTTGCACTGTAACCGGTGCGATATCGTCGAGTAGCTCTATGGAGAAATCTCCAATCGATGTGCTAACGCGAACTATGGTTCCCGCACTACTTTGTGAGGATACGAGCAGTAAAAGGCCAAGTAATGGGGCGAATAACCTGCTGAAACGCGGCAGGAGATGGATTTGCATCTGTACTCCGATGACTGACGACTAAATTAGAAGATTTGTGGCAAATAGGTGCCTAATCATGTGACCGGAGGAGCATAGGTGAAGTTCCCTGAAACTGCAACAAATCCACCTTACAAATATTGCTGAATAGTCCACCCAAGCTGTTGTAAAATGGGGCTTTTCAGGCAAGTCGATTTACGAATCTCAACCATTTCAGGATCGATTTAGAACGATCACTTTAGTTTTAGTTTAGAACCACTCTCCTCTGCTATCGACAACTCAGCCGTGACCTCAACGACACCAAAAAAATTGCCCGATGAAGTCGGAATAGGCATCGATTTTGGAACCTCAAATAGTGCCGCGGCAATTTTTGATGGCGAACAAATTCATCTTGTTCAACTAGAAACTAATTCTACAGTCATGCCTTCTGCGACTTACATAGATCGTGATTTCAAAATGAGCACCGGCCAAAGCGCAATTGAAAATTACATTGATAGCAATATGGGTCGGACCGTTGAACTTAGCGCCGAAGTTCTTGGTGAGGGGCGAACCACAACCGGGCAGATTGGTGATAGAGGGCTTCCTGAGGAAGCCCAAACCGAAATGATTTATGGACAGTCGTTTGTTGATGGTGGACAGAAAGGCAGACTATTTCGTGGTATCAAACGGCTATTGGGGAATCGAGGAGCTCCACGTTTGATGGTGTTCGACCGTCCGTTCCGCTTGGTGGCATTAGTTACGCCTCTGATAATTCGAATTCGAAAGAGCCTAGTCGAACTAATGGATGCGCTAGGACTTCATAGCTCTACTTATGATCATGCCTGCATTGGGCACCCTGTGAATTTTGAAGGTTCTGAATCAGGCCGTAACAAGCTCGCGCTGAGTTTGCTTTCTGAATCATACGGCTACGCAGAATTTTCACGACAAAGCTTTTACCCTGAGCCTATTGCTGCTTCATTAAGTTATCTGCACCAGAACCCAACGGCGACAGAAGAGATATTGCTTGCAGTTGATTTTGGTGGGGGCACATTAGATTTATGTGTTCTGCGGCGACAAGACCGTGATTTTCAAGTTCTCGCAACCCACGGCACAGGATTGGGTGGTGACCATATAGATCAGCTACTTTTCAGAGAATTGATCTTTCCCCTGTTAGGCAAAGGAGAGCGTTGGCGCAGAGCTGGGGAAGACCGGGAGATAGAAACCCTGTTTCCCTTTGAGGATTACGAAGAGCTGCTGCTCAATTGGGCAGTGAGTTATATGCTGAATCAGAATCGATACACTACCCCTCTAATGCAACGCATCGATTTTGGAGATGAAGCTTCGAGTAAATTCAGAAGAATGTATGATCTCATCAAAAACAATTACAGCTATCTCGTTTTTCAGTCATTAAAAGACCTTAAAGCTGAGTTATCTTCTTCGGACAGTGCCAGATTGGACATACCAGAGCTCGATATTGAACTCGAAGTGACTCGCGAACATTTCGAAGGTCTAATCACAGGAATTCTCGAGCAAATTGAAACAGTGATTAACGAAGTGCTCGAAAAAGCCCAACTAGATAGTTCCCAGATTCAACTGGTGGTGCGAACCGGAGGGTCTTCACTGATACCTGCCGTCAAGCGCATACTCAATCGACTCTTTCCCGACAAGGTTGTGGAGCATGATCCCTTTACTAGCGTTGCGGCAGGCCTGGCTATCGCTGAGTATCAAGGACTAGGTAACAAAGACAGAGATGCTTCAGGCACGAGTATTGGAGCCCAAACGAACAATCAGTAGCAGCCGTCATGGATCTTATCTTATACGCCATTCCGTTTTTCTTTCTGCTCATATTCATTGAGCTCGGATATGGTTTCTGGAAAGGACGGAATTCCTACCGCCTAAATGACACCATCAATAGCCTTTCCATGGGCAGCCTTTCACGCTTGCAGGCGCTTGTAATTCTCGGGTTTTCGGGCGCTATTTATGAGTGGGTAGTGCACTACTTTCAACTTCAACAATTGCCTGACAGTGAACTTTGGGTATGGGTTCTTTGTTTCATACTTTATGACTTTGCCTATTATTGGAAGCACAGGCTCGGGCACGAGGTTGCGCTATTCTGGGGCTCGCACGTCGCTCATCATCAAAGTGAAGATTTCAACCTTGGCACTGCCTTAAGACAAACCAGTATAGATTTTTACGGGTTCCTGTTTTACCTACCCTTTTTCATTTTGGGATTTCCCGCCGAAATATTGTTTACGGTCGTTAGTTTGAATTTGATCTATCAATTTTGGGTACACACAGAACATGTACCAAAACTTGGATTTCTAGAATGGATCTTTGTCACCCCCTCAAACCACAGAGTCCATCATGGACGTAACGCAATCTACGTCGATAAGAATTACGGTGGTGTATTTATAGTTTGGGACAGAATGTTTGGCAGCTTTCAAGATGAACTCGATGATCAGCCAGTATATTTTGGCTTGAGAAAGCCATTGAATAGTTGGAACCCGCTTTGGGCCAATATTCATGTGTATTGGCGACTTTTTATCGATTGTGTGCGTGTGCCCGGTTTGATCAATAAGTTGACCCTCCCTTTTAAACCGCCAGGGTGGATGCCAGAAGGAATGGAAACCGCCTGCAAACAAAAACGTATCGAACAGAATCTTGAGCAAAAATATGACCCCAAAGTTAGTCGAGCAGAAAACATTTATACATTTTCTCAGTTTTTGATCACTGTAGGATTTAGCTTATTTGTCCTTATCAACTCATCGACTTTGGGATATGCACTAACCAGTATCGCAGTGTTCTATTTGGTGGGCTCGTTTTACATCCACAGCTTGTGGTTAGAAAACAGAGAGAGCGCTATTTGGGGAGAATGTATTCGGTTAACAGTATTAGCGATGGCGTTTTTTGTAACTAGCTATCCATCACTAATTAGCGCCTGGATATTCATCTACTGCGCTCTGTCTATTGCGTTAGCGTGGTGGCTGAAGTCAGGCAATAGAGCGTTGGCTAACTAGCCTTATATGTGATCGAGAGAAAATTCCTGAATGAGGGAGCCATTTACCGGGTCACGAATCTCGAATACTGCCTGGTAGGCATAGCCCAGCGCATCAATAAAACTAGTGCCATCATCCAAACTGCTAATTATAAAAACTAGCTTTCCATCTATCGTTTTACCTGGTGGCAGCACTACCGGGTTGAACAAGTAGGCCACATTACGACTTAGCATGCCTTGAACGGTACTTTCAACACTCAAGCCAGTGCCCGGCACTCTGCCTCTTACACCTCTAAACAAAGCTGAGTCTCCGTTGGCATCGATCATGCGAAGAAAAACGTTAACCTGCGTTGTAAAGAGACTATTGTTTCGCAGCTCTACTGTTGGCGTATAGATCGGGTAGGCAAATCCAACTTCTACAATGCCATTACTGGTACCATCAGTTATCAAATCACTGCGTAGCTGCTGAGCCTCAATCTGCCCACTCAAATTTTGTGGCAGCAATAACAAAAAATACAAAAACCCCGGAACTATTGCAGGCACGCAAACTGCTAGAGCATAGGCAACAGGTCGATCTCGGAAAACTGGGTTTAAAGGAAAAACTGCAACTAATGCAGCCACTACTGCCCCATTTAATATGATGGCTCTTAACACGAGAGGGAATTCGCCTATTTCAGCGGGATTGCGGACGAATCCAATAACTATCGCAACAGCTATCAGCACGGCTGTCGCGCTGATAATGATCTGTCGGAGGCTAATTTTCATGTAGCACAGCCTTTAAGAGACAGATTCTCCGTGGGCTTGTTTGTCGGCATGGTAGGAAGATCTCACTAGTGGTCCACTGGCAACCTGGTTAAATCCCAATTCCTCAGCGAAAACTCGAAGTTCTTCGAATTCGTCAGGATGAACAAACCGTTCCACTTTTAAATGATCACGACTCGGTTGCAAATATTGCCCGAGGGTCACCATATCCACTTTGTGGGCGCGCAGATCTTTTAATACTTCTTTAACTTCTTCGATGGTTTCACCCAAACCCAACATCAATCCAGATTTAGTCACTACTTCTGGTTTGGTTTCTTTGTAGCGTTGCAACAGATCAAGTGACCATTGGTAGTCTGCTCCAGGTCGAGCCTGACGATACAACCGAGGCACCGTTTCAAGATTGTGATTAAAAACATCTGGCGGCGTATGCTGAAGAATATCGATAGCGATATCCATGCGCCCCCGAAAATCTGGCACCAATACTTCAACCTTGATATCGGGATTATATTTTCTCGTTTGGGTTATGCAGTCTGCGAAGTGTTGTGCACCACTATCTTTTAGATCGTCACGGTCAACTGAAGTGATCACAACATAACTCAGACCCATTTCTTTAATTGCCTGCGCCAGTTCCGTGGGCTCATTTTGATCCAAGGGTTTAGGCTTGCCATGGGCTACATCGCAAAACGGACAGCGCCGTGTACAAATTTCCCCCATGATCATAAATGTAGCCGTTCCATTACTGAAACATTCACCGATGTTTGGGCAGGAAGCTTCTTCACAAACTGAAGCGAGTTTATGTTCACGAAGTTTTTGCTTGATATGCTTAACCTTAGGCGAGGTTGGAATCTTTACGCGTATCCAATCAGGCTTACTGGGCAACTCAACAGTAGGTATCACTTTAACAGGTATGCGCCGCACCTTGTCGGCTCCGCGCAACTTCTCACCTTCAACTAATACGTTCCGTCTTTTTCGTTCAGTCATAACAATTTAATTTTGGACTCTAGCGAGCGTAGTGCTCTAAATATCCTAATTCACTTAATAAATGATCAACTAGGATGCGACTGGTTTTCTGCATTAACTCTGGATCAGCTTCTACGAAATCAGCAATCTGAGTGACTTCAAGTTGTTCAAATCCACAAGGATTTATCGCCTTAAAAGGAGCAAGGTCCATATTCACATTGAGACTCAGGCCGTGATAGCTCCAACCATTCTTAATCCGTAGTCCCAATGCCGCTATTTTAGCATCATTAACATATACGCCGGGAGCGCCTTCTCGGGTTACTGCGTCGATCCCGAATTGGCCTAAGGTTGCTATGACCGCTTTCTCGATGACGTCCACCAACGCGCGCACTCCTAGCTTGCGCCGCCGAACATCGATCAATAGGTACGCTACGAGTTGCCCAGGCCCGTGATAGGTCACCTGACCTCCCCGATCCACTTGCACAACCGGAATATCTGCCGGATTGAGAATATGCTCTGCCTTCCCTGCCTGCCCCTGAGTAAACACTGGTTTATGACTTAGCAACCAAATCTCATCTGCCCGATCTGATTTTGGATGCTCGGCAAGATATTTCATCGACTGAAATATTGGCTCGTAGTCCTGCAAGCCAAGGCGGCGCACAAGCAGTTCAGCTGGAGCTGCACCCACCGCAGGGTCGCGCTCCGCCGCAAACCATTTGTAATCAGTAAGTAACACGATAGCTCTCGTTACAAAACGAGTTTGACACTTTCTATAGTTTTTAGATCGGTGAAAATGTTGCGCAACTGATCCTCACCAGTCGCAGCGATTGTGACAGTAATGGAGAGGTAGTTGTTTTGTTTGCTGGGTTGAACCTTGATTAACTCAGGATCAATTGAACCGGTATAGCGCTCTACAGTTTCAATTACAGTGCTTTGAAAGTCTGGCTCAGATTTTCCGATAATTTTTATCGGATACAAACATGGGAATTCTATCTTGGGAGCTTCAGACTCTACGTCATTAGAATCATCGGTCATGAGTAATGCAACACCATGTTCTACTGCGCATCGCTGAACATCAAACTCACCCAATCGACGAAGCGCTTAATCATTCCACCTTCCGCAACGGGATGCATGGCAACTACATCGCCACTGAAAAGTAACTCATCTCCCAACATGACATTTACCACACCCATGTTTTGGCGATCGACAATAGGAGCTTCAATCAATTGATCAACATCTACTGCGGCAGTCATTTCTTCAGCCTGGCCTCGCGGAATTGTGATAAACACTTCTTCTTCAATGCCTAAATCAACAGTATCGCTCTCTCCCGCATACACTGGGACTGATGCTAAAACTTGATCTGCATCGTAAAGCTTGTGGGTCTCGAAGTAACGAAAACCATAGGTCAGTAGTTTCTGTGACTCCACCATACGTGCTTCGTCATTAGCGGTTCCCATGACTACAGAAATTAGTCGCATACCATCTCTTTCTGCAGAAGCAACCAGACACCAACCTGCTACATCAGTAGAGCCTGTTTTCATGCCATCAACATTGCGGTCGCGAAACAACAAGCGGTTGTAATTGGTTTGTCGAATATTGTTATAGGTAAACTCCCGCTCAGAATACAGGGGATAGAATTCAGGATGATCTTCGATGGTAGCGCGCGCAATGATAGTCAAGTCCCGCGCTGACATAGTGTTGTAATACTCTTCAGTGTCGTAGCCATGGGAATTCATGAAGTAACTATTTTGCATTCCCATTACTTCTGCGTATTGATTCATCATGTCAGCGAAAGCATCTTCGCTGCCTGCAATATGCTCGGCGATTGCAACGCTGGCGTCATTGCCTGACGAAATAATAATTCCGCGCAGCAAGTCCTCGACACGCACTTCCGTACCAACTTCGATCCACATTTTGGAGCCGTCTGTGCAGCAGGCATGGCGCCATGCTTTTTCACTGACGTGAACCATGTCATCCAATGCCAGATTGCCATTGACCACCTCTTCCACCGCAATATAGGCAGTCATGATCTTAGTCAGACTCGCTGGCGGAAGCGGTTCATCAGCATTTTCTTCAACAATCACATGGCCAGTTTTTGCATCAATTAAAATATAGCTCGACGCAGCGATATCCGGTGCGCGGGGTATGATGGCCTGGGCCATAGCTGCCTGGCATGCAAACCAGGAAGTTAGCAAAACGAGAGCATTGAGAAATG
The DNA here is from genome assembly GCA_965262465.1 of uncultured Pseudohongiella sp. Lineage (GTDB taxonomy): Bacteria > Pseudomonadota > Gammaproteobacteria > Pseudomonadales > Pseudohongiellaceae > UBA9145. Next base: position 2,167,734 of record OZ253535.1, read on the forward strand.
AACGCATGTTCTTCACTGACATAAAGAATTCCGATTAAACCAATTGTATAGAACTAAATTTTACTACCGTGTGGGGCGTGCTGAAGAGCCGAAAAAGCCACTATCACTAGGCGAGATTATTCTGTGACAGTGTAAGGGCTTCCCAGTTCCGCAGCAACCACACGCCGTGTTAACTGGCGAATCTCGCCAGCATCCTGCATAGGACCAATTCTGACGCGGTGCAAGACCCCGCTATTTTGGGTCGGCACCGTTCTGATAAAGACCGGGCGATTGGTCATATCCCGTAATCGATCAGAAAGCTGTTGAGCACTGCTAAGACTCGAAAATGCGCCAACTTGCAGATACTGCGCATCGGAGGAATTCACTGGCGGCAATACTATGTCGTTACGTGGCGCCGCTGCCGCCTGACGAGAACCAATGTCTGAATTCACCACAATGGCATCCAATTGCACTCGTGCAGTACCGCGATCGGCATATCCCAGTTTCAGGGCTGCGGCGTAAGACAAATCAATTATGCGATCGCCGTGAAATGGTCCACGATCATTTACTCGAACGACTATGCTGCGGTTGTTATCGAGGTTCGTTACCTGCAGGAAACTTGGTATTGGTAGCGATTTATGGGCAGCTGACGCCTTATACATGTCAAATACTTCCCCATTGGATGTTTTGTGGCCATGAAACTTCTCCCCATACCACGAGGCTACGCCACGCTCACTGTAACCAACCTCAGTTGGCATAACCGTGTAGGTTTTTCCCAGCACGGTATAGGGGCTGCGATTACCTGCACCAGTGCGATTAATAGGCTCGGGGACAACCTCTGGAATTGACGCTATATCAACATTGCGGTTAGGTGCTCTGTCTTGTGCAATGCTATAGCGACCGGCGTTAGGGTTCTGGACGTCCGGCGCAGGGGCAGATCCACAGGCAACGAGTATCGTGAGCAAAGAAAATGCGGAGCATTGACGAATCATAGTAGCGTTATTCACAGCTGTTCCAGGTCAGAGATTTCCAGCAAAACTGACTTAAATTAGCGTCCGAAAGAGCAAATATTTTAATCAGAATCAGATAGTTAGCGGCGATTTCGAGTTAGCTTCAGCGACCTAAAAGGCTCTTCTGCCGAAGATCGAGCTATTTTCTTTTGAAAATCAGCTAGTTAGTGTCGGCGAACCCGACCATGAGTTTGAATGGACATTAATAGCCCGAATCCAACGAACAGGGTCACAATGGAGGTCCCTCCGCGACTGATCAAAGGCAGCGGAAGGCCAATCACCGGCAATAATCCAGACACCATGGCCATGTTTACAAACACGTAAAAGAAAAATGTCAGCGTGATACTTCCTGCCAACAGTCGACTAAACATGTCCTTTGCCGAATAGGCGATGTAGAAACCTCTCACTAATACAAATAGGTAGAGGCAAATCAAAAACAGAATCCCCAGCAAGCCAAATTCTTCGGCCAGCACTGCTAACACAAAGTCCGTATTACTTTCTGGAATAAAGTCTAAATGGGATTGAGCGCCGTTCCCGTAGCCTTTTCCATAGACGCCGCCGGAACCGATGGCGATCTGTGACTGAATTATGTTGTATCCGGCACCTGTAGGATCGCGATAAGGATCGAAAAAAGTGAGAATTCGGTTTTTTTGATGCTCCTGGGCCAAAAACAAATACCAGGCCGGAGATACCATCAACAACGCAATAAACCCACCGAATACGATGCGCCACCGAATTCCTGCTAACAAGACAACAAACACACCAGACATAAACACCATGATCGCGGTGCCAGTATCGTTCTGCAAAATTATAAGTGCGGCTGGAAGAGCGATCATCAAAGCCGCCCAAAACAAATGTTTAAACCTGGGAGGTAATGGCCTACTCGCTAAATACCAAGCCAATAACATTGGCACGACAAATTTCATTATTTCTGAAGGTTGGAAACTTGGCAGTCCGGGTAAATCAATCCAACTCTTCGCACCGTTCTCTTCTACGCCTATAGCCAGTACGAGACCTAGCAAGCCCAGCCCGGCTGCATACATAGACGGTGCCCACCGACGAAAAAAGTGCACGCTGAATTGGGCTACGATAAACATCACCACCAAGCCCACTAGCATGATGAGCGCTTGACGACGCACAACCGCTTCATCTCCATCGCTTGCACTAAACAAAACGAAAAGGCCAAACGCACAAAGCAACACCAGCCCTGCTAACAGAGGTGGGTCGGTATGGAACATCCGCCAAATTGATCGAGAACGACTATTCTCGCGATAGAAACTGGTGGTTTGCCGAACGAAATCCTGATTAATCATCTGCAGCCTGACTGATTAAACTTCGTTCGGCTTGCTCATCGAGTGCAGAAAAATCTAACTGCAAAATTTCAAGCAAATAGGTATCAATGATTTCTTTAGCTATCGGGCCTGCGACATTACTGCCTGATTCACCGTTTTCCACAAACACCGCGATTGCAATCTGTGGCTCGATTTCCGAATGCATTGCCGGTGCGAAAGAAATAAACAATCCGTGATCCTTGTTTAAGTCAGAGACTTCAATGTCTTCACTCTTCATTACACTTTGATCGATAGCAACAACTTGTGCAGTTCCAGATTTACCGGCCATTTTGTAAGCCATGTCACGATCCGCCATGGCAATGGACTCGAATGCAGTGCCGTAGTCTCTGAACTCATTAGAGTATGGGCGGTGCACGACCATCGTCATGGATTCGTGAATGTATCGCCAATAGTCTTCATCGTTTAACGCAATGTCCGCCACCGGTGCGTCACTAACGGGCTCAACTAAATCATCGTCCACCGCACGCAACATTCGTGGTTCAACTACCTTTCCCTTGTTGGCAAGAATCGCAGCGGCAGTGGCTAGTTGCAGTGGTGTGGCCCACATATAACCTTGTCCGATAGAAGAGTTAATAGTATCTCCGGGATACCAAGGCTCGCCCCTACTTTGCATTTTCCAATCGCGGGAAGGCAAAACGCCGGTACGGGCATAAGCAATGTCTAACGCGAAGTTGTCGCCAAAACCGAAAAGGGACATGAAGTCATGGATAGCATCTATGCCCAATCGGTTTCCCAAGTCATAAAAAAACGTGTCGCAAGACTGAAAAATGGCACGTTGCAAGTTGGTCAATCCATGACCGCCACCAATCGCTGTTCTCAGTGTCCAGTCGCCCCAGCGATATGAAACACCGGGCAGACGAAAAAAACCTGGATCCTGTATCGTGAAATCGTAATCAATAGTGTCGGAGTTTAATCCAGCGAGTCCGATAAATGGTTTGACGGTGGAGCCTGGCGGATAAGGATTGGTGCTTCTATCAAACAACGGTGTGTTGATTACATCATTGACCAGTACTGAATAATCTCTGCTGCTTATCCCGGTAACAAAAAGATTAGGATCGAAACCTGGCTTGCTTACCATTGCCAAGATTCCGCCGGTGGATGGCTCTATCGCGACAACCGCCCCTCTAAAATCACCTAAAGCGCGTTCAGCGGCAACCTGCAGATTGGCATCGATATGCAAAGCAATATTTTTTCCTGCAACAGGATCAGTTCGATCAAGTCTGCGCATGACTTGACCCCTGTTGTTCTTCTCTACAGTTTCATAACCAACGGTGCCATGAAGAAGTTCTTCGTAGGTTCTTTCTATACCAGTTTTGCCAATGTGGTTAGTGCCACCATAGTTTTCTCTTTGCTCGTCAGTTAACCCATCCAATTCTTCTCGATTGATCTCTGATACGTAGCCAACTGAATGCGCAGTTAACTCTTTAAACGGATAAGAACGAACAAATTGCGGTTCGATGGCTATGCCAGGCAGAAGGTGGCTGTTAACAGCAATTTTGGATTTTTCTTCATCACTTAACACATAACGAAGCGGTACAGACGAAAACGGTATGCGGTTGCGGCGCATACGATTACGAAACTGCTCAATGTCATCGTCAGTTAATCTGATTAGATCGCTCAGCTTCTCCAGAGTGGCATCCAGATCATCAACCTGTTCACGCACAATCGTGAGATTGAAAATGGGTTGGTTGTCTGCGAGTAGCTGCCCATTGCGATCAAAGATCAATCCCCTTGCGGGAGGCACATATTGCGAATGCAAGCGATTGCCATCGGCTCGTGCCGAGAAGTATTCGTATTGATAGATCTGCAGATTGACTAATTTGAGGATTAAGGCGGCGAACAACAGAATTATGACAAATGCCGCCGCAGTCAGACGGCGATTGAACAATCGCTGCTCTGCTTCGTGATCTTTTAGTTGCCACTTACCAGTCATGAACTGTAGGAAGTCTCTGCCCTGAAATTAGTTTGTTTACAGCCTGTCGACAGCCAATGAGCCGAAAATTGCCCAATTAATGTGTATTCGGCTGAACAATTGGCGGCTTGAAACATCGAATTGCCGAGAATTAGACCATCTATTCCAATGAAAGTTTTACGCCAGAGACGCTATCGGATTTGGAGGACTAATTACTGCACATTTTACCCGGTTTACACCGAGTTTTTAATGCTACCTGACCCCCATTGCTGGAATCAGGGTCTGTGGTAAGGATGGCCCTGAATAAGAGAATGGGCCCGGTACAACTGTTCGGTAACCAGCACCCGCACCAGGCCATGAGGCATAACCATCGCCGAGAGTGACCAGCTGGCATCAGCCCGTTTGAGAACCGAGTCATGCAAGCCATCTGGGCCACCTATAATTAACGCCAGATTTTGACCATCTTGGCGTAGGCGTTGAATGTGAGCAGCTAGTTGTTCGGTGGATTTTGACTTGCCTTGCACATCAAATGCCACGACAAAATCATCTGCAGAGAGGTTGCTCAGGATGTTGTCAGCTTCCTTCGTAAGACATTGATCTACCGAGGTGGCTTTAGTGCGCTTTGCCAGAGGAATTTCTACCAAAGAAAACCCAAGTTCCGAGCGAATGCGTTTAGCAAATTCTTCTGTGCCCTCTTCCACCCACTTTGGCATACGATTTCCAATACAAATGAGCTTAACTTTCATTGGGTATCAATCAAGGTAATTCGCGACTGAGGAGTTAAACCTACGTCGCGCAGAAAATTTTATGGTTGTATTAATTGGCCGAACTGGTTTCGGATTCTGGTTCTATCTGAAAGCTCCATAATTCTTCCAAATTATAGAGTGCACGAACCGGCGCGAGCATAATATGAACAACCACATCGCCCACATCTACTAATACCCATTCCGATTGCATTTTTCCTTCAACGCCGGTTACTTCTCCGCCTGCATCTTTTACTTTTTTCACTACGGCATCAGAAAGGGCTTTGATATGGGTACTGGATCGACCAGTGGCAATTACCATGTAGTCGGTTATCTGAGTAAGCTTTTGAACATTGATGCTTTTAATAGATTGGCCCTTGAGATCATCCAATGCTTCTTCAGCAAGTTGAGCAAGGCGTTTACTGCTTAGTCGTTCTGTATTCATTTATTTCTAACTATAAAGTTCGTTTTGTCTAATGTAATTCAGCACAGCGGGATCTAGGGAATCTAAATCAGGCTGATTGCTGTTTAAAGTGTCTCGCACATTGGTTGAAGAATTTGGATTGTTAAATTCAGTACTAATGTAAACTTGACCAACCTCTTGCTCAAACAACTCAATCGCGTTTTGCACTAACCTCTTTTCCAGGTCAATTGACGATGCTGTTTGTGAATCAACCTCTTCGCCGTTTCGAGCAAGAACCAAAAAGTGACTCAGAGTAAACAGAGCTTCCCACTCGTACCATTGCGGAATGGAATTAAAAGAATCCATCCCAAGTACAAATACTATGTGTTCAGCTAATTTCTGGTCTTTTAGGTAACGGAGCGTATCAACCGCATATGACACGCCGCCACGTTGTATCTCACAGTCATCAATTTCTAACTGCGCTGAATTTTTCGTTGCGCACTCCAACATTGCGAGGCGATGAGATGCAGAAGCGTGCGCTTGCCCTTTATGGTTTGGCTGATTACAGGGAATCAACTTAACTCGTTCCAACTGCAAATAGTTGGCCGCGAATTCAGCAGCAGCAACGTGTCCGAAATGCACAGGATCGAACATGCCACCTAATACACCTAGTCGGGATATCATTGCCTGAGATGACCGTCCCCAAGCACGACATATTTTTGAGAAGTGAGACCCTCCAAACCAACTGGGCCACGTGCATGCAACTTATCCGTTGAAATGCCAATCTCGGCACCCAACCCGTACTCAAACCCATCTGCGAATCGAGTCGACGCATTTACCATCACTGAACTGGAATCTATTTCGCGCAAAAATCTCTGCGCTCTGTTTATATCTTCAGTCATGATGGAATCAGTATGTTGAGAGCTGTACTGATTTATATGCGCGATGGCGTCTTCCAAGCCTGAGATGATCTTAATAGATACGATGGGAGCCAGGTATTCTGTTTCCCAATCCTCTTCGGTGGCGGGAACCGCATCATCAATCAACTTAAGAGTTTCTGGACAGCCGCGCATTTCAACGTTGTGCGCTCGGAACCGTTCAGCGAGCTGCGGTAATACATCACTGGCAACTTGCTCGGCCACTAACAATGACTCCATTGTGCAGCACGTTCCGTAACGTTGCGTCTTTGCGTTTTCTACTACCTCAACGGACTTTTCTAAGTCTGCTTTGTCATCGATGTAAACATGGCAATTTCCATCAAGGTGCTTGATAACCGGTACTCTTGCATCTTTGCTGATACGCTCGATCAATCCTTTGCCACCCCTGGGAACGATTACATCAACGTATTCCGGCATAGTAATCAGCTTACCCACCGCTTCGCGTTCAGTTCGATCCAGAATCTGTACCGCATTGGGATCGATATTGGCTTTTTGCAATCCCACCTCAATACATTTTGCAATCGCTTGATTCGAGTGAATAGCTTCCGAACCGCCGCGAAGTATTGTCGCGTTACCTGACTTCAAACAAAGACTTGCTGCTTCACAAGTAACATTAGGGCGAGACTCATAGATAATCCCGATCACACCAAGAGGGACTCGCATGCGCCCCACCTGAATTCCGCTCGGACGGAAATTCATTTCACTAATTTCCCCTACTGGATCTGGCAATGCAGCAACCTGCTGCAAACCTTCAATCATCGAATCAATCCGCGCAGGAGTAAGTTCCAGTCGATCCATCAGTGCTGGTGCTAAATCCTTATTGCGACCAGCCTCCAAATCTTGTTGATTGGCGGCCATTAGCGCTGCACGCTGCGAATCGATTTCTTGAGCAATAGCTAACAAGGCGTCATTTTTCTGAGCTGTGGTCGCCTTATTGACACTTTGGGCAGCCTGGCGCGCTTGCACGCCCAGCTTGACCATATAAGTCTCAATTTCTGTCATGCTGTTTTCTGCACTATTCATGCACTGCTCACACTATATTAATGCTAGTTATTTCGATCTTTTCAGGAAGTCATCGCCCTGCTTGTAGGCCAGGAATGACGTGAGAGGGGGCAGATTATAACCCAATCGCCATTAGACAGGCAGCCAGCAATCCCGATATGCTTGAGCAGCCTGCCGTGCAGAGCAATACAGCGAATTTTCTGCGGCGCGGAGTAACGATGACTGACTCTACAATCGAAAGCCGACCTAACGGTCAAAACAACGATCAACATGACAATACACAGGCTACCGTGAATCCAACGGTGCTGCAGGCATTGTTCCCTGTTGGCGTGCTGATCGCCCTGCTTTCGTTTTCGGTATATCTGTTTGGCGAGGATGCGAGTTACGGACCAAACCAAATTGCCCTCTGTGTCGGTGCCGCTGTCGCCGCAATGATTGGCTGGAACAATGGCCAGGCATGGAAAGATGTTGAGGCCAGCATCATCACTGGGATTTCAGTTGCCATCAAACCCTGCTTAATTCTGTTTAGTGTCGGATTATTAATTGGCACCTGGATCATGTCGGGTACTGTTCCCACCATGATCTACTACAGCTTACTAATATTAGATCCTAGTATTTTTTATGCTGCCAGCTGTGTCATCTGTGCATTTATAGCGCTCAGTATTGGTTCTTCTTGGACCGTAGCTGGAACTGTGGGAATCGCATTAATCGGCGCTGCGGCAGGTCTGGGTTTATCAGTGGAGATTACTGCCGGGGCAATTATTTCTGGCGCATACTTTGGTGACAAGATGTCGCCGCTTTCAGAAACGACTAACCTGGCTCCTGCAGTAGCAGGAACTGATCTATTCACCCACATTGGCCACATGGTGTGGACCACTGTGCCTTCTATTATTATTGCGCTTATCCTTTTCGTAATAATCGGCCTGAGCATCGACACAGAAGCCAGTGCAGATGATTTAGCGGTTACTCTCCAACTTATTACGGAAAACTTCTCCATTAATCCTGTCATGTTGTTACCTGTAATCGTTTTACTAGTAATGGCGAACAAGAAGTTCCCTCCTATTCCAACGATTTTAAGTGGAGCAATGGTTGCAGTAGCACTCGCGTTAGTATTTCAACGCGCCGCAATCTTCGCGTTACCTGGTGAAGCACCAAACGCTGCTTTAGCATTGTTCCGTGGCATTTGGTTAACCTTGTTTGACGGATTTGTTCTACAGAGTGGAAACGCCACGCTTGATGATTTAATGACCAGAGGTGGAATGAGTTCCATGCTCAACACTGTGTGGTTAATTTTGTGCGCCATGGTGTTTGGTGCAGTGATGGATCATACCGGGCTACTACGTTGTTTAGTCAACTATGCATTGTCATTCGTTCACAGCACGGGAAGTCTTATCGCAACGACTATCGCCACTTGTATAGGCGCAAACCTTATTACATCTGACCAGTACATTTCTTTAGTCTTGCCAGGCCGAATGTATAAGCTGGAATATCAAAATCGAAACCTGGATATGAAAAACCTGAGTAGAACCCTAGAAGACTCTGGCACAATTACTTCTCCATTAGTTCCTTGGAACACTTGCGGAGCTTACATGGCTGGGACGCTCGGAGTAGCAACGTTTGCCTACTTGCCCTACTGCTTCTTTAACCTAATTAATCCAGTGATAGCTGTGATTTACGGATTTATAGGGTTCAAGATCACGCCTGTCGACGAAGGGATGGAAGAAGCGGCAACGTCTGCTGTTTAGAATATCTGCAATTCTAAGCAGAGACTTTTTCAAATTTAAGCTCTACTACATTGCCTTCTGGGTCGTTGATGTAGACTGAATCACCGAATCCTTCGGCGCCATAGCGCTCAGAAAACTCTGGAACTGCAACTGAATTGTTACTAAGGTAGGCCACAAGCTCAGCTTTTGTAACTAAGCCAATCTTCAAACAAAAATGATCTAGGTTTCTCCCATCTTGGCTTGGCGCTTTCCCTCCAGCTCGGCCCAACTCACTGTCCACTGGCACTATATCAATCAACGCACTACCAGCTCGTAATTGCACCAATCCAAGCTCTTCCAATTCTCTCTCAACCGAGCAATTAAGTACGTCACAGTAAAAATTGAGCATGGCGCCCAGGTTGCTTGTGCGTAAAACGATATGATCAATCGCTTTAACTTCGATCATCGCTCAACTCAAATGGAATTCTGCAGGCACAATTCAGAAGGATAAGGATTCATGTACCAGGAGTTAGAAATATATTCATTAGGAAATTTGCGAAAGAAATGATTGAGCAATGTTATTGGCACGATGAGTGGAACCAATCCAATACGATAGTTCTCAATCGTTTGCACCAATTCTTGCTTGTCTTCCTTATCCAGAAAATTTTTCAAATACCCTTGAATATGTTGCAGAGTATTGACGTGATTTTTGCGCGTTGCCTTTATTTTTAGCGTGTTCATTAATAGCAACAAATACTCTGGCGCTTTTTCCTGTAAATTGTTCTTTTCTGTTGCGGCAACCAGTTGACCAAGTTTTCGATATTCAGATTGATCTCGACTCATTGTGATCAGCTTGTGCCTTGCATGAAAATCCACCAAGCCGCCAACAGTTAAGCCTTGCTGTACCAATTCATGCCAGCGTCGCATAACAAAAACACGCTGAATAAAGTTTTCCCGGATTACCGCATCACCCAATCTTCCTTCTTCCTCTACAGGCAGGAAAGGAAAGTTTTGCATCATTTGTCCAGCGAACGCACCAACTCCTTCGCGAATTGGCATGGCATCAGTCCAAATCTTTACCCGTTCCATCCCGCAGCTGGGCGAATCTTTTTTAACAATATAGCCGCATAGATCTTGATGAATGGGCGCTTGAGAATCTGCAGCTTCGATTAATCGCTCTGTATAGTCTTTAGAGCTGTCATTAATTTCGACTACCCTGATCTCAGAATCACCCTCTCGAGAAAGTCGAATCGGCTTTCTCGGAATGCCCAAGCCAATAGCTAGTTCCGGGCAAAATGGATGAAACTCAAAATATTCGCCGAGGGTTCGCGTTATATATGAATGGCCTTTGTGACCTCCATCGTAGCGTACCTTTTCGCCCAACAAGCAGCTGCTTATCCCTATTGGGATTTTTTCCATTGAGCTTGCACTCTCGACCTGTTCGTTGTTATCCATGCTTATTGTCCGTCTGCGACTATCTCACGCTCAATGTCCGAAATTGACCATACACCGGAAACCAATTTCTCTTTTTCCGGTTTGCTCAGTTGCTTGATTCTATACTCCAATTTGGAGGCGATAGATCTGTCCTCTACTCCGTAAGACAATTCTAGATTGAGTGGTCCTTTGCCGCGAAGAGCTTTAGCTCCCTTAAGCTTTTTATTCGAGCCATTACTGGCAACAGATTGATGCTCTTCCAGCCGTCTATTCAAGTCAGTAGTAATCCCAGTATAGAGACTCCCGTCTCTACATCGAATCATATAAACAGTCCAGAAATTCACGGCACCAGTTTCATTAAATCCATTAGCTAATGGTCAGATACGTTTGAGCGTAGGTCTAGGCTGGGAGTATTTCCCATACAGAGTCAGTTTCAACAGCCCGGCCATCTTTCTGCAACTTTATTAAATGTGCTAGCAAGGTTTTTTTGGCCCAGGGAATCAAGTGCTCTGCTACATCATCATATGCAGACAATACCAATTCATCGACACTCGCTTTACCCAATTGCACCAATCTCTCCACGATTTTCTCTTCTCGTTTCAAGCGATGTGCGATTAGTCCAGCAATCTCTTCTTGAGGCTTCTCCATTATTCCGCCATGGCCAGGTGCCAATCCTTTTAACTCAAGGGACTGCAACTTTTGTAACGAATTCAGATAGTCAGCCATGTCCCCATCGGGAGGCAGAATAACCGAGGTAGTCCCTTGTAAGACATGGTCACCGGTAAACAGCAGCTGCTCCTCGATTAACAAGTAACACAAATGATTAGAAACATGGCCCGGAGTGTGAATAAGGCCCACCTTATACTCACCGACATCTAACTCCTCTGTTTCAACCCATTGACGTGAGAATCGAGTACTGTGGTCCTGCGCTATCCCTTCCGGCGCGGGCAATCCAACAATTTCCGCGCCTGTTTCTGCCGCTAGTGGCATGGCTCCAGGTGAATGATCACCGTGTGTATGAGTTAGCAAGATATAGACTAGTTTTCGTTCTCCAATTGCAGACAGAAAATTAGCCAACTGTTCAGGATCCAAAGGCCCAGGATCTACCAAGCAGAGCTTCTCCTGCCCGATAAGGTAACTATTGGTTCCAGGTCCAGTCATTGGGCCAGGATTGCGACCTAAAATGCGACTTACTGGCACACTCTTCATGCCAAGGTCTACTGCCTCACCAGGCAAAAATTCAGTCATTGTTTTCCGTAATTCTGATTACTGAAGTTGCCCATCATACCGCGCCAACCAGTAACTCCAAATAACTCGGTGAAACCCCAAAAGGCCCTGGAGTTTCCAGGCGATTCAAGACATAATTGCCCGCTTTGAAAAACCTGTGGCGAGCTTTTCTGCCCGCCGGAAACAATAGTGAGACAAATCCCAAGTCAGAGATTTATTGCGGCAAACCTGCCAGCAAGTCCTCTCCCTATTGCTAAGAATCCAAAATTTTTCTGCAACAAAGTGCTTTAAGGGAAACTATGCACAAAATTCAGACATTTAACGCAATATCGCCCCGCGGACTAAATCGATTCTCTGCCGACAACTACGCCGTCGGTGAAGATGCCGAGCAACCAGATGCCATCCTACTTCGCAGTCATAAGTTAGATGCCGGCGTGATTAATGGATCGTTACGTGCTGTGGCTCGCGCGGGAGCTGGCGTAAACAATGTGCCAGTACAGGCTTGCACGGAACATGGTGTCGTTGTTTTTAATACGCCTGGCGCCAATGCTAATGCGGTGAAAGAACTCGTACTCTGCGGATTGCTACTAGCATCCCGTGGAATTATTCCTGGCATCCAGTTTGCCAGTACCCAAAATGAAATTTCAGACTATGCAGAATTGTCCAAGCTCATGGAGCAGGAAAAGAAACGATTCAAGGGTAAGGAAATAGCTGGTAAAACACTTGGTGTGATTGGCCTTGGCGCAATTGGATCTTTAGTTGCAGAAATGGCGATAAGCTTGGGCATGAAAGTACAAGGATTTGATCCTGCACTTTCAGTTGATGCTGCATGGAGACTTCCAAGCCAAGTTAAACGTATTGAAAATCTTACCTCATTGGTCGCCAGCTCTGACTTTATTACTTTGCACCTGCCAGTTCTGGATTCAACCCGTAAATTGATTGATGCCGCTATGTTCAATGCAATGCGCGAGGGAACTTGCTTATTGAACTTCGCTAGAGACGAGATCGTCGACTCAAATGCATTGAATGCCGCATTGGAAACTGATCGCCTGCGTTGCTACGTGTGTGATTTTCCACGCCCTGATCTCATGGGCCATGAAAAAGTGATTGCCATGCCGCACATCGGTGCCAGCACGGCTGAAGCAGAAGAAAACTGCGCCATCATGGCTGCCGATCAGCTAATGGATTTTCTGGAAAACGGCAATATTCGCAACTCTGTCAATTACCCAGCACTGTCATTGGATCGAGCGGCAGATGCTGAGAAATGCACTCGGATTGCAATAACAAACAAAAATGTACCAAAAATGCTTGGTCAGATTCTTTCTGTGCTGGCAGACCAAAACATCAACGTGATCGACATGATTAACAAGAGTCGAGACGAAATAGCCTACAACCTAATTGACCTTGAGTCTGTTCCTTCAGACTCAGCGCTTGAAGCAATTAGAAACATCGATGATGTCATAAAGGTGACTGTACTTTAGATTTAGAACAAGATTTATCTTTCTCTCAGGGAACCACTATGGAACGCGTATATAATTTTGGGGCCGGGCCGGCCATGTTGCCGCTTGAGGTCATGGAAAAAGCCCAATCTGAATTTCTCAACTACAACGGCATTGGAGCCGGAGTTATCGAGATCAGCCATCGTTCAAAAGATTTCGACGACATTATTAATCGTGCCGACGAACTACTGATTGAACTTGCAGGGATTCCTTCAAACTACAAAATCCTCTACGTCCACGGTGGAGCGCAAATGCAGTTTTCTGCCTTGCCCCTGAATTTGATTAATCGCAATCCTGCAAAGAAAGCGAGTTTTGTGCTCACCGGTAATTGGGCCGTTAAGGCAAGCAAAGAAGCCGGTCGATATGGCACTGCGCTTAACATCGCCAGCAGTGAGGATGAGAATTTCAGCTACATTCCTGAGTTTAATGTTGCTGATATGGATCCAGAAAGCTCATACCTCCACATAACCAGCAATAACACATTGTTTGGTACACGCTGGCATAGCTTTCCCAACACCGGCGACATCCCATTAGTTGCAGATATGACTTCTGAATTTCTATCTAGAAAATTGGATATCAGCCAATTCGGAGTCATTTTCGCTGGCTTGCAAAAAAATCTTGGACCAGCTGGATTAGCGCTAGTCATTATCCGAGAAGACTTGCTGGAACATGCTCTGCCAGAAACTCCCGGGCTTTTGAACTACAAAACCTACGCGGATAATCATTCCCTAGCGAATACCAACAACACATTTGCAATATACATGATGAAGCTCGTGCTTGAATGGTTAAAAGACAAAGGTGGCGTCGCAGAAATGGAACAGCAAAATGATGCTAAGGCAGCGCTGCTTTATGACTACATTGATGGCAGCGATTTCTATCGTGGCACTGCACAAGCCGCTCACCGATCAGTGATGAATGTGACATTTAATCTCAATAATGAAGAATTGCTGGGTGCCTTCCTGGAGCAAGCAGAAGCTAAAGGACTATATGCATTGAAAGGCCACCGTGCAGTTGGTGGAGCTCGCGCTTCCATCTACAATGCTATGCCATTAGCGGGCTGCCAGGCATTAGTGGACTTCATGCAATCATTCGCGGCTGAAAACAGCTAAGATCTCACGGACCGTGGCGAGCATGGGACAGGCTCGCCACGCTCGGTACAATACTCCCATGTCCACCCCACGAAAAATAATTCATTGTGACTGTGATTGTTTCTACGCATCAATTGAGATGCGGGACAATCCAGAGCTGCGAGGAAAACCCGTCGCGGTTGGCGGGTCACCAGAAAGACGTGGTGTGGTTGCCACCTGTAATTACGAAGCACGCCAATTTGGTATTCACTCGGCAATGGCATCTGCCACTGCTCGCCAGCGCTGCCCGCACCTCATCATCATTAAGCCTGATATGGAAAAATACCGTACCGCTTCCACGCAAATACACGAAGTATTTAATCAATTCACTAGCATCATAGAACCACTGTCACTTGATGAAGCATATCTGGATGTAACCGACTGTGCGCAATTCAATGGCAGTGCCACCTTAATCGCTGAGGCTATAAGAGATCAGGTTCGCGACACTATTGGGATTACAATTTCTGCAGGAATAGCGCCCAACAAATTTTTAGCCAAGGTAGCAAGTGACTGGAACAAACCAGATGGGCAGTTCGTAATAACGCCAGCAGAAGTTGAATCTTTTGTTGCTACCCTCCCTGTGAAAAAGCTGCACGGCGTTGGAAAAGTAACAGCGGCGAAAATGAAGCGGCTCAACATTGAGACTTGTGGTGATATTCGGCAACTCGATACAGAGCAATTGGAAAAGCACTTTGGCAGTTTTGGCAATAGACTAAAGCAACTTAGCCTTGGAATAGATGATCGCGCTGTTCAAACCCAGCGAATTAGAAAATCTGTGAGTGTTGAAAACACTTATGCGAAAGATTTACCTAATCTGGAAGCCTGCCTCGCTGAGTTGCCTGGCTTGGAACAGCAACTTGAAAAACGCATGGAGAAAATTCGTGGTTCCTACCGTGTGCACAAGCAGTATATCAAGGTTAAGTTCCATGACTTTGTCCAAACCACGGTAGAAATGTTGTCGGACACCAGAGATAGTGAAAACTATCAAAACCTCTGCAAAGACGGATTCGAAAGAGGCAAAAAGCCAGTACGTTTACTGGGGCTGGGCGTTAGGGTGTCCCCATTAGCCGAAGAAGCAGAAGACCAAGAGTCGCCGCCTAAAACAGAGCAGCTCACATTTACATTAGACTAAGAAATAATGAGTAGATATCGACCTCCAAGCAAACCAGGTGCGAAATACATTACGCCAGAGGGTGAGCAAACACTAAAGGCGGAACTCCATGAGCTGTGGAAAGTCGAGCGCCCAAAAGTCACTCAATCTGTTTCTGACGCAGCTGCCCTTGGAGATCGCTCTGAAAATGCTGAATACATTTACGGCAAGAAGCGATTGAGGGAGATTGACCGCCGGGTCCGGTACTTGAGTAAGCGGCTCGAGGAAATCACTGTTGTAGACACGATTCCAGAGAACACAGAAAAAATATTTTTTGGCGCTTATGTTTCTCTGGAAGACGAGAATGGCGATACTAATACTTATCGACTGGTAGGCCCTGATGAAATTGATCCTCAGCGCGGATACATAAGTATAGACTCTCCCATGGGTAAAGCCTTACTAGGCAAGGAAATAGATGCGGAAGTATCAATTCAAACTCCTACAGGCACTGCAACACATGTCGTCACTGACATCGAGTATTCGGCAAAAGATTGCTAAGTGAAGCAAATATCCATCATAGCTTTCGATCGAGCCTTGGGTTCATCAATCACCATTCCACTGGAAATGCTAAGTGCAGCAAATGACATCGCACTTTCCCAAAAACACCAAAACTCAATCACCGCTATCGAACTTGTTGGTGAAAGCCTCGAAGAAACCACTCTCGTGGGCGGGATGGGAATCCGTTGCAACAAAACGATTAGTGAGAATTTCCAATCGGATCTAATCTTCATCCCGAGTATATGGCGCAAACCCAAACAGGCCTGCAATGCGCACGTCAGCCTTATCAAATGGCTTAGTGCCCAATATGAAAATGGGGCCACTATTTGCGCCATTGCCAATGGCGCCTTTTTTGCGGCTGAAGCTGGAATTTTGGACGGCAAACCGGCAACTACACATTGGCGCTACTTTCGAGAATTTGCTGCCAGCTATCCTAAAATAAAACTGCAACGCAAACGATTCACGACCAATGCAGATAGGATTTATTGTACGGGATCAGTGAATGCAATACGGGACATAATGCTGCATTTCATCGCTCAGCTTTATTCACCAACTATTGCTACTGAGATCGCTCAACATTTTACTCATGAGTTAAAGCCATCCTTTGAATCAGAATTGTTAGCGAAAGATCAGAAAAGTACCCACAATGATGAGTTAATCATTGCAGTGCAAGAATGGTTTATCTCTAACTTCCAGAACGATTTGACTGTTGGTGAAGTCGCTGCTCGTTTTGGTCTCAGCATTCGTTCGCTGAATAGACGCTTTAAGCAGGCAACAGGTACGACCCCCTTACAGTACTTACAAACACTGCGGTTAGACCATGCGAAGCAGCTACTAAAGCAAAGTAATTTAGTGATAGCCGAAGTAGCCGGTGCAGTCGGTTACCAGGATACAAGTTACTTCTCGGAGTTATTCAAACGCACAAACTCGCTTACCCCAAAACAATACCGACAGCTTGTCAGAGACAAAGTTTTTGCTGCAGAAGCGAAACAGCCAGAATAAATTCTGGCTGTTTTTAGGTTTAGGGAAGACATCGAACTAATTGTTAGTTATTCAGTCTGTTTCTCATTAAAGGCATTAAGTTGCTCTGCGGTCGCTTCTTGCTGATACAGTTCTTTCCACTCCGCATAAGGCATTCCGTAAACGATCTCCCTGGCTTGGTCGTAGTCAATTTCTACACCCCGCTCTTCTGCCGCAGCCCGATACCATTTGGACAGGCAATTACGACAAAAACTGGCCAGATTCATCAGGTCAATGTTCTGAACATCCTTATGTGAATCTAAATGATCAACTAGACGACGAAAAGTCGCGGCTTCGATTTCAACTCGTTCCTTTTCTTCAATTGTCATGCTTGTTATGCCGCTTCTCCATCGAAATCAGAACCAGCACGTTGTGATTTTCCACCACGGTGTTTCTTATCGATAGACTTTAACTGTCTTTCGGCTGCGTTAAATGCATCGCGTATAGCGACATATAGATCTTCGTGCGCATGATTGTCATGTTGTTCCTGATTGACGCGCACTTCTTTTGACGGAGTGTGGATTTCTAATCCAACTGAATACACTTTTCCTTTGTGATGATTATTATGTGGAGAATCCAATACGACTCGACCAGTAATGATTTGATCGCAATAACGCTCTAGTTTGTGAATACGTTTCTGTACTGCTTCATTAACTGCGTTAGATTGATCGATATTGTGGAAGACAACTTGGAACTCATTAGTCATAAATTTCTATCTCCTGATGTAACGGTTTATTCATTGTTTCTTATTGTTCTAATTAAATTATCCCCTCCTCCGGATATTAAAATATTGTTTTGAATCATATGTCAGATCGATAGCCGATCCGACAGCAGACACACGAATTCTGGGCAAGCGAAAAGAATATAAACGCTTACCAGACAAAAAATTGAGATTGAAAAGGTTTGTTATCCGTGAGGCGGATGCCCAGGATTGATGGAGACTGCGTACTGCCCTACTGTAACTATGCTTACTGACTGTCAAACGAGCAGCATTCGCGAGTGATTGAAACACCAGACTAATTGTGACTGGCATTATCCCTCCTTTTCCGAATGTTCCACTAGATTACTCTTTTGCCGTGGGTTTGTCTAAGCCTCTATTTAGCAAATCGCAACCATTTCTTAGCCAATTTATAGTTCATTCGCTAAAGCACCAATGCCAAGGTTCATAGCTGATACCCAGAGGGTTGCCGCGAGGGTAACTCATACTGAAACCAAACTTTTCAGCATTAGATTGAAGCCATCGAAAGGCTGGAGTTAGCTCAAACTCTTCTTCCAATGCAGGGCATTCAATGGTTCCAATATCTATTGCTCTTCCGGTGTGATGCTCGCTAAATCCGGGAGCAGCATTCACCCGCAGAATGTCCGCCAGATCCTGACCCGCATCCAATTTTCTTTTTAACAATTCGAATTGGTAGGCATAGTCCCGAAAAGCTGAAATAAGATGGAGAGTGATGCCATCCGATTGCGCCGCTTCTTTCATGCGAGTCCAGGCATCGAGTGCTTTGGGGATTAGTTGCTGTGGTCTGCCGTAATAGTCAGGTTCGGTATCTACCAACTCTTCGGGCTCAGAACACCAGGGCATCTGACAGTCATTCGCAAACTCCCTATCAATTCCCAACTGCTCGTAATAAGAAAGAACTGCTTCGAAATCTTCAACGGCCATTGATTCATGCTATTGACCGTCCCCTCACAATGCAAGATGTGCATGTCTGAATTGCCTTGGCCAATATACCGTATATTATGGCTGAAATAGCCTATATTTGAACTCAATAATTCCCGTTTAATCCCGCTAAACAAATAGTTTTCTGAGTTATCAGCAATCGAATGAGGATGTTATGGCGCGTTTACCTGTAATTGTCAGTTTCGGCGGCGTAAATGGTGCTGGTCGTGGATCTGGATTTCACGCTTACGACCGCTTGGTGTTCGATCGTTTGGATGCCGCTGCACAGGGCAGCGTTTTACAAAGCCTGGCCGCGCTCACCGGGCAACTAAGTAGCAAAGATGGAGGTTGGTGCGACGCTGCCGGCGAATCCATCGAACTCCCTGCCTATCTTTCATCTATCCAGAATGAATTGTTGGATAACACGCTTATCAGAAAGCTGGATTCTTCTCACTTCGATTGCGATGACCTTAGCTTTCACAAGCAAGCCTCGATTCAACCCCATGCGGGAATGACTTTTTCCATTCGACGTAAACAACTCCCCTCACCATTGCCCTCTGGCTGGCAAATTGAAGAGTCAGGCGATGGGGAGTCGGTAACCGTGAGAGTTGAAGACGAGTTCACTGCCCTTTTCCAAAGCTCCCGCGAAAGTGAAGTGAAATGCGCTGGGCAATTACCTACGGGATTCGATCCTGCTGGCA
This sequence comes from uncultured Pseudohongiella sp., assembly GCA_965262465.1. Lineage (GTDB taxonomy): Bacteria > Pseudomonadota > Gammaproteobacteria > Pseudomonadales > Pseudohongiellaceae > UBA9145. The sequence continues at coordinate 2,187,092 of OZ253535.1, forward strand.
CTTACAGTTCACGCAACCACCCACGGGCACTACAAATGACAGTATTTGGTGCGTCAGATGCCGTGCAATCCATGGGAATTGAATGGGATGATCTTAAGCAGCTCGTACCACCCGATAAAGTGAGTGTTTACGCTGGCAGCTGCCTGGGTCAGCTAGACTACAATGGTAACGGCGGCATGTTGCAGGCGCGGTTGCTCGGCAAGAAAGTAACTTCCAAGCAACTGCCTTTGGGCTTGAATGAAATGCCCGCCGATTTCATTAATGCATATTTGCTTGGCAATTTAGGCACTACTGGGCATAACAATGGAGCCTGCGCGACTTTTCTCTACAACTTGCGCCAAGGTATCCGCGATATCCAATCCGGTAGCCACCGAATATCAATCATTGGTACCAGTGAGTCCTCATTGGTGCCTGAAGTGTTTGATGCATTTACCACAATGGGCGCATTAGCAAGTGACGCATCACTTCGCAGCTTGGATGGCGTTACTGCAGATCAAGAACCCAACTATCGTCGCGCGTGTCGTCCTTTCGCCAATAACTCAGGATTTACCGTAGCAGAATCCGCTCAGTTCATTGTCTTGTTCGATGATGAACTAGCGATAGAAACAGGAGCGAATATTTACGGCGCAATTAATGATGTGTTCGTAAATGCTGACGGACACAAAAAATCAATCACCGGCCCTGGACTTGGCAATTATCTCACCATGGCAAAGGCAGCTGCAGCAACAAAGAATGTAATTGGCGAACAGAGATTACGCGAAGCTACTTTTGTTCAAGCCCATGGCACCGGTACTCCGCAAAATAGAGTGACTGAAGCGGCCATCCTGAGCAAAGTGGCTGGAAACTTTGGCATTTCCAATTGGCCAATTGCCGCAATTAAATCCTACCTAGGCCACTCTATTGCATCTGCAGCCGGCGACCAATTGCTGACCAGTCTAGGCGTTTGGCACCGAGGCCTGATCCCGGGAATTTTGACGGTTGATTCTCTGGCGGAAGATGTCGAACAAGCCAATCTGGATTTTCTTTTGGAACATAAAGAAGTCGAACCAACTGCTATCGACGCAGCATTGATAAACTCCAAAGGATTTGGTGGCAACAACGCGAGCGCTTCGGTCTTGGCTCCCCATATTGCACATGCCATGCTCGAAAAGCGGCATGGCAAGTCAGCGATGCAAAATTATCAATCGCGCAATGAAAAAGTTCGTGAGGCAGTTGCCGATTACGATGAAGCAACGATGCAAGGAGAAAACCGAACTATCTACAAGTTTGATTACAATGTTTTAGGCGAATCTGCGTTAACAATGAACTCAGATCAAATAAGCATTAAGGATCATTCTGCTGCAATTAGTTTGGAGCTAGATAATCCTTACCAGGATATGTGCGAATAACATCTACCGCACTAGTCGGTAACTTCGATCACTCGCTCTTCCGCAATTTTTTGCTTCCATAGTGCTGGGCCAGTCTGATGCACAGACGTGCCGTTTACGTCTACGGCCACAGTGACAGGCATTTCTTCTACAGTAAACTCATGAATTGCTTCCATTCCTAACTCTTCAAACGCCACTACTTTTGCCGCGCGAATCGCTTTAGACACCAAATAGGCAGCGCCGCCAACTGCCATCAAATACACTGCAGAATGTTTTTTGATTGCATCGATTGCTATTGGCCCTCTTTCTGCTTTACCGATCATGCCAAGTAAACCGGTTTGTGCTAATAGCGGTTCAGTAAATTTATCCATTCGTGTAGCGGTAGTTGGGCCTGCAGGACCAATAACTTCTTCTCGAACAGGGTCCACCGGCCCAACGTAATAGATAAACTTTCCAGCCAAATCCACTGGCAATGGCTCACCTTTTTCTAACATGCCTAACAAACGTTTATGGGCAGCATCTCTACCGGTTAGCATCGTACCGGACAGTAAAATTGTTTCGCCGGGTTGCCATTCAGCTATTTCTTCCTGCGTTACGGTATCAAGATTAACTTTGCGAGCACGAGGACCTGCATCCCAAGTAATTTCTGGCCATTCACTGAGGCTTGGTGGTGTCAGTTCAGCAACGCCGCTTCCATCCAAAGTAAAGTGTGCGTGACGCGTTGCCGCACAGTTAGGAATCATTGCAACTGGAAGAGAAGCAGCATGGGTGGGGTAGTCCATAATTTTTACATCTAGAACTGTGGTTAAACCGCCCAGCCCTTGCGCACCTATGCCAAGGGCATTCGCTCGATCCATAATTTCTAAGCGAAGCTCTTCAACCCGATTACTCGGACCTCTTGCTCTTAGCTCATGAATATCAATTGGATCCATTAGTGATTCTTTAGCTAAAACTGCAGCCTTCTCTGCAGTGCCACCCACACCTATTCCTAACATGCCTGGAGGACACCACCCCGCACCCATACCAGGCAGGGTAGCCTCGACCCAATCAGCAATACTGTCACTCGGATTCAGCATAGCAAGTCGCGCCTTGTTTTCAGATCCTCCACCTTTCGCGGCAAGTTTCACATCGATTGTCGCACCTGGTACCACTTCTACGTGAATTACAGCAGGTGTGTTGTCTCCAGTATTTTTGCGGGCACCAGTTGGATCATCGAGTATAGAAGCGCGCAGAACATTGTCTGGCAGTAAATAAGCGCGCCTAACCCCTTCATTCACCATATCAGTGAGGGACATGTCTCCTTCCCATTGCACGTCCATGCCAACTTTGAGAAACACCGTTACGATTCCAGTGTCCTGACATATAGGACGCTTGCCTTCAGCGCATAAGCGAGAATTCAACAGTATCTGCGCCATGGCATCTTTAGCCGCAGAAGACTCTTCTTTTTCGTAGGCTTCATGGACAGCTTTTACAAAATCTATTGGGTGGTAATAGGAGATGTATTGCAAAGCGTCAGCAACACTTTGGATGACATGCTCATTGCGTATCAGGGACATAACTCTTTGATTCCAAAAATTCTTGGTGTCGAATGGACTATTCTACCACTGGAAGCTTTCAACTTGGTGAAAACAGACTGTTCTAGTCCAACAGATGATCTTTCGCCAAATTGATCTTCTTGGCCAAATAATCACTACCACCGCGGTCAGGGTGCAATTTCTGCATTAAGGTACGATGTGCTTTGATTATTTCTTCTTCACTAGCGCCTGCTTCTAATCCTAAAATTTCCAATGCCAAATCCTGTGTCATCTTGGACTCATCAATTTCAACAGAGTTGTTGCTACCTGTGTTTTGATCACGCCACTCTTCATGCACTCGATCCAAGTAAGCTTCGAGCACTTGCAAAGAATCAGAATCAACAACGCACTCTTGATGTAGTTCGAGTAATGCAGGTAATGCCATGTCGCTAAGTTTTTTTTCGCGGTGCTCCCCTTTCAGCACCAACCCATCCATGTTTCCAGAGCTATGCTCAAGTTCCATCGCTAGAAATTCTGTTCGAATAGTTGATGTTTGCTCTGAAGAGCGAGGTTGAGCGCGGGTGGTTCTACTCTGAAACATCTGCCAAAGCGGTAGCAATCTCATTAGAGTCGGTAGAAATCGCAGCAGAAATGCAACAGCAGCGGTGAGTGGCGCAAAAATAAACTGAATGGGTAATCTGCCCATCAGGATCAGCACAGCAACAACCAATAACGCTGCAACAATTGCAAACAAGATTTGAGTTTGTCGAGAATTGAGACTGAATCGCGTACGAGCGGACTTGACCAGGTAATAGGCCATAACTGGTAACACAATCAACACCAGCAATCGAGATATCATTCAGTGTGTGCCCTGCTTTGTAGAGTCTAAGAGTGCCTAAGACTTAAGCTGTTGTTCCAACAATTTTACCGAATGATTGGATGACTTGCTGAAATCTTTTAGTGCTTTTAGACCGCCAGCTGCGTACACCGCAACCGCCCTTAGTAGTTCTTTCAACTGATCAGCACTTGCCGCATCAAACTGAGAATAGGCACCACCGGACAATCGACACAATTCGGTGAACACTTCCCTGGCATAGGCTTCATTCCCTTCTTGAAAAATAAAAAGCGGTACGTTGAGCAAACCAAGTTTCCCTGCAAGTTGCGCCAAGGTGTCCCGATTCTCTTCCATGGCATCGCCTATAAACACTAATCCCTTAATCGGTTTAGATTTATTTTCAGCAACTGCATGTCTTAGCACTCTGCCAAGTTGGGTTGCACCTGCTTCACAATGAATACGCGTCATAATGCTAAGCAACTCATCACTATTGCTTTGCCAATTGCTGTGAAAGAATTCCGCGAGCCCACGAAAGTAACAAAGTTGCAAATTCAATCCACCAAGTGAACTAGCCGAACTGAACATTTCCGACTGCAACTGTGTTGCCAAATCCCAGGTTGGCTGACGGCTTGCTGTAGCATCCAGAGCAAACACCAGGCGTGCATCACCAGCGGTTTGAGGAATCTTAGCGACTTGATTTAGAAAACTGGCAACTTCCTTTTTACTCGAAACCAGGTCGCCAGATTTTTTGGATTCCGAAAGCGTGTTGGATTTCGGTTTGTTGAAAAGGTCTTTCATTTAGTGGGGCTGATTGCCTGACTTTGGGTTAGAGAGTCTGATTCTAGCAGGAGATACATTTAAGCCACAGGAGCTGAGGCTGCATGGAATGTGATCTTACTAAGATTTACTAGAGATACCATTGAGCTGAATAGCAACCTGCGTGCCAGGAAATCCCTTGGATAGGAGCAAGCAAGAGGTCTTCTAGAGCTGCACTGGTATTAACAACCAAGTTAATTAAGAGCTGAGGAGTTCCGCCAAAACTCTTTTCGCTCTCAAACCTACTCTTGTGCTTCAGAGCAAGGCGCCAGGGAGCGCAGCGAAGGAGCGTACACGACAGTACGTGACTGAGTGAGCACAATGGCAACGCAGCTATGGAGTGCAAGAGGAGGTTTGAGAGTGAAAAGTGGTGCGGACGGAGAGACTTGAACTCTCACACCTTGCGGCACTAGAACCTAAATCTAGCGCGTCTACCAATTCCGCCACGTCCGCACGTTAACCAGGGAAGTAGAACCCCTGCCAGAAGGGAAAGGAGCCTTCTGAAGGCCGCGTATTATACCTAAACCTCATGCATTTCCAAGGATGCCAGCAAAGCTCGTTAAGCAGCTACAAACCATTGGATAACAAAGGCTATACTTGCCACCCTAATTTACAACCAACTGGAATCAGGATCGCGTTATGGCCGATTTGGAAGTCACTCAACAAGGCAGTATTGCCACCCTCACTATGAACCGGCCAGAGGCCCGCAATGCACTCAGCATGGAAATGCGAGCCGAACTCTGTTCAGCCCTCCACGATATTGAAATGGATGATTCCGTTCGTTGCGTAGTACTCAAAGGAGAAGGTGAGCACTTTATGGCGGGTGGTGACGTAAAGGGCATGGGGGAATCGATAAAGAAATCCTCTGAAGAAATAAAGAAAGAGTTTCTACTTCGCATTCATGATCTACACCCCATCATGTTCGCTATGCGCCGTATGCCCAAGCCCATAATCGCTAGTTGTCGCGGAGCAGCTGCCGGTGCAGGAGTCAGCGTCGCCCTCGCCTGCGATTTAATTATTGCCGCCGAGGACGCCTTCTTCACTTTAGCCTACTGCAAGATTGGCACTAGTCCCGACGGATCCTCATCATTCCATTTACCTCGAGCTGTCGGGATTAAAAAAGCGATGGAAATAGCTCTGCTGGGAGATCGATTCGATGCGCAAACTGCCAAGGACATCGGCATGATTAACTTTGTAGTGCCCAATGACCAACTGGATGCGGAAACCGATGCTCTAGCAAATCGATTAGCGAATGGGCCTACCCATGTGTATGGCAACACCAAAGCGCTTTTTTATCGGTCTTTGGAAAGCGAATTCGAATCTCAACTGCAAGCGGAAGCGGAATACTTTGCAGACTGCGCATCCCGACCTGACTTTAAAGAAGGAGTAACTGCGTTTATTGAAAAACGCGAAGCGAAATTTACTGGGAACTAAGTCTGCAACTAAGGCCCGCCGGAATTTCCAAGGGTTCTTTGCAGCGCTTCGATGTTTTGTTGCAGTCTGAACAAACTCTCATTGATCTGCAATCGATGGGCATTTACTGATTCCATTGACTCTTCAATGTATTCCAGCCGCCCAACCAATCCCAATACAGTGCTGTCTCCACTGTTGAGCGCCTGGCGGATTGATTCCAGGTCAGTTCGCATAGTGCCGAGCTCTTCGACTTGTCCGTTGATGGAATTTACCGACTGACTCAATTGCGTGAATTCTTGATCAAGAGAATTCAGCTGAGTTTGGGCACTCTGCACTGTTTGATTAGTGTTCGCCAAAAGTTGAGTGGTGTTGTTTGCCACTTCATCCTGACCCTCGTTGGCGAGTTTTAGACGGGCAATCTCACCTTGAATTTCTTCAAACGTGCGATTGTTGGCACGCCAGTTGGCCCAAAGCAGGTCATACTGCTCTATCGTTTTCTCGATGTTTTCCATCAAGGTGTTGTCTGATTCAGCTGCACTCTCATCTACCAGCGCTAAGCGTAGTTCCAGATCGCTGATGCGCAAATTAGTCTGGCGCAAATTGTCTTGATAGAGCTCGTAAAAATAATAGGCTCCATAGCCTCCTGCACTAGCGGCAAGAAACAGCAAGGTCACCATGATTCGCATTGGCCATGTGCTAACTTTCACGGCCTGGGTGTAATTTCCGGGGCGCACGATATCGTGCCCTTGAGCCCGTTTATTACTGATATGGTTGTCCACATCGTCCCGATCCGGAACTAATGGCGGAATATCTTGTAAATCGTCTGAATCACTCATACCCGCTATTATCCTAAAAATGCCCTATTCACGCCATCCCCGCCCCGTGGCGCCTGACCTGAGGCAGTGATACCATGGATTCAGCATACCTGACCCATGACCGACTAAGTGTTATGGGTTTAACAATAATTAAACTTCCTAAGAGGGTATCGCCTTGGAACTAGAAAATCTTATCGCTTATCTATTTCGCTGGATTCACTTCTTTGCCGGTGTGGCCTGGATTGGACTCCTGTATTACTTCAACTTCGTCCAAACTGAATACTTCAAAGAAGCGGACGCCACAGCCAAATCATCCGCCATCAGCAAGTTAGTCCCTAAAGCGCTCTGGTGGTTCCGCTATGGTGCATTATTTACATTTCTTTCTGGACTGGCATTGGCCGGCTTCCTTGGAGGAGCAATCAATTTCTACATCATAGTTGGCATGTTACTGGGCACGTTGATGTTTCTAAATGTGTGGCTAATTATCTGGCCAAATCAGAAGATTGTTATTGCTTCCAATGAGCAAGTTCTAGGCGGCGGTGAGGCGATGCCTGAAGCGGCTGGTGCGCTCGGTAAAGCCGGCTTAGCTTCCAGAACTAATACTCTATTCTCACTTCCTATGTTGTTTTTCATGGGCGCTTCAGCGCACCTGGGCGGTTATGGTCGTGTGCCGATGTCATCTGAAGGTGGAGTCAGTGAACTGGCGATGGGCTTATGTGTGCTCATCATTCTGGCTTTGGAAGTTAACGCAATCAAAGGTAAGACAGGACCTATGACTTCAGTGGTTGGCGTAATTCATTGCGGCATTGGACTAATGGCTGTCCTAGCTCTGATTATGCAATACCTCTAGCTATTCAAAATTAACCACACTCGGAGTGAGTGTTTTGCAGCACTAACTCCGAGTAATTCTCTAGCTAACTCTTCTTCTCTGCTACAATAAACGCTTCGTAGTACATCAGACATTAAACACTTTCTCTAACTCCCTACGTTCAGTAAGGAGATAGGAGTAGTCGTGCTGCATATTCCCGTAATCGTATTTAAGAAGAGAATATTATGAAGTTAGAACTCCCTGATCTCCCTTTCGCGAAAGACTCACTCGACCCTCACATGTCCGCAAACACATTGGATTTTCACCATGGCAAACACCACAACGCTTATGTGGTTAAAGGCAATGAGCTACTGGAAGAAAGTGATATTGCAGCTGACAGTTTAGAAGAACTTGTTAATGAATCAGCGAAAATTGGCGGTGCCTTGTTCAACAATGTGGGACAACACTACAACCACAGCTTTTTCTGGAATAGCTTGAGCCCATCTGGCGGAGGCGAACCCAGCGGCGCAATCGCTGCTGCGATAAACGCCAGCTTTGGCAGCTATGACAAGTTCAAAGAAGAATTCGTAAGCTCTGGTGTTGGCCAGTTTGGTAGTGGTTGGGTTTGGCTCGTCGCCGATGGCAGCGCACTGAAGATAGTGAAAACTGCAAATGCGGAAACACCACTAACCGAAGGCCTTAAGCCAATCTTAGTTTGTGATGTGTGGGAACACGCTTACTATCTCGATTTCCAAAACCGACGCCCAGATTTCTTAACGAGTTTCCTCGACAATCTGGTCAATTGGGAATTTGCTAACCAAAACCTCGGTTAGGAAAAACCAAAGCACAAATAAAAAAAGCGATGTCGATTAAATCGACATCGCTTTTTTTTGCGCCCAAGCTGTAAACAGGGCGTACATTAAGGCCGCATAACGATAGAGCCTTAAACTCAACTAAGAGAAAATTTTAAATCGGGTGGCTGGGAGAATTTAGACTCTCCCAGACGAGAAGAGCCGCTAGTTTTGCGCGCAGTGTATAAAACCAAACATGAACATCGGAAAATTCGGGCTGACTATGCTGGCAAGATCGAAAAATTGGATGATTTGGAGAATTTAAACTTCTCTAAACGAGAAGGGCCGACATTTTTGAGCGCAGTGTAGTCAATCCTACATGAGCATCAAAAAGATCGGCCCGACGAAGTGTGGAGGAGTTTAAAACTCCAAGGCACCAATTTTTACATCATGCCGCCCATACCACCCATATCCGGCATACCACCGCCACCTGGCATCGCAGGTGCATCAGCAGGCATCTCAGATACCATTGCTTCGGTAGTAATCATCAAGCCAGCAACTGAACCCGCTGCCTGCAGTGCAGTACGAGTAACTTTTGCAGGGTCGATAATACCCATATCCAGCATGTCACCGTATTCACCGGTTGCAGCATTAAAGCCGAAGTTGCCTTCACCTGCTTTCACCTTGTCCAGTACTACTGAACCTTCCTCACCAGCGTTTTCTACAATCTGACGAAGAGGAGCAGTTACTGCTTTTAGTAACAGACCAATACCAACATTTTGATCTTCATTGTCACCTGTGAGGCCTTCAACCTTCTGCAGTGCACGTACTAGCGCTACACCACCACCAGGTACAACACCTTCTTCATTCGCTGCGCGAGTAGAGTGCAATGCGTCTTCAACGCGCGCCTTCTTCTCTTTCATTTCGATTTCAGTGCCAGCACCAACCTTGATTACCGCAACACCGCCAGCCAGTTTAGCGACTCGCTCTTGCAGTTTCTCACGATCGTAATCAGAAGAAGTTTCCTCAATCTGAGCACGAATCTGATTTACTCGACCTTCGATGTTCTTCGCATCGCCAGCACCATCAATGATAGTGGTGTTTTCTTTGCTTACCTGAACGCGCTTGGCGCTACCAAGATCTTCGACTGTTGCACCTTCCAAGCTCAAACCAACTTCTTCGGAAATTACAGTACCACCAGTAAGAATTGCGATGTCTTCCAACATAGCTTTACGGCGATCACCGAAACCAGGTGCTTTAACTGCTGCAACTTTAACGATGCCGCGCATATTGTTTACAACTAAGGTTGCCAGGGCTTCGCCTTCAACATCTTCAGCAATAACAAGTAGTGGACGACCTGCTTTCGCAACGTTTTCAAGTAGAGGCAACATGTCGCGGATATTTGAGATTTTCTTATCGAAAAGAAGAATAAGAGGATTCTCAAGATCGGCCATCATGTTGTCTTGGTTGTTAATGAAGTAAGCAGATAGGTAACCACGATCAAATTGCATACCTTCAACAACATCTAATTCGTTTTCCAAGCCAGAGCCATCTTCAACTGTGATAACGCCTTCTTTACCTACCTTGTCCATTGCGTCGGCGATGATCTGACCAACTTCTTCGTCAGAGTTCGCAGAGATTGTTCCCACCTGGGCAATTGACTTGGAGTCCTTACAAGGAGTTGAAAGGCTGCTTACTTCAGCTACCAGTGAAGTAACCGCCTTGTCGATGCCACGCTTGAGATCCATTGGGTTCATGCCAGCAGCGACTGACTTTAGCCCTTCGTTCAAGATTGACTGAGCAAGCACAGTTGCAGTGGTTGTACCGTCACCTGCTACATCAGAAGTTTGTGACGCTACTTCTTTAACCATCTGAGCGCCCATGTTTTCGAATTTATCTTCTAACTCGATTTCCTTCGCAACTGATACGCCATCTTTAGTTACCGTAGGTGCGCCGAATGATTTATCTAAAACTACGTTTCGGCCTTTAGGTCCAAGAGTTACCTTAACTGCGTCAGCAAGCACGTTTACGCCTGCTAGTAATTTCTGACGCGCTGAATCGCCAAATTTAACGTCTTTAGCCATTTCTAAAATTCCTGTCTTTTTTCAATTATCTTGTGTGTCTAAATGTGTGTTGTCAGTCTTATGACTCAATCACACCGTAAATTTCACTTTCGCCAAGAATGAGCAATTCTTCATCGCCAATCTTCACTGTGTTGCTGGAATACTTACCAAAGACAACAGTATCGCCAACTTTTAAATCAACAGGCTGAGTGTCACCATTCTCCAGGCGCTTACCTGGACCAACCGCAACCACTTCACCTTGAGCAGGCTTTTCAGTGGCAGAGCCCGGCAGAACGATGCCTCCTGCTGTTGTTGTTTCTTCTTCCGTGCGTCTTACGACAACACGATCTTGCAAAGGCCGGATATTCATTACAAATCACTCCTGAATCCAAAGATTTGGTTAATTATCACAAGGTAAAAATAGGACCATCCTTGCTGGAGCCGCAAAGATCGACTTCTTCTCTCCAAGTAATCGCTATCGCTCACTTCTGACGGTGGCTGACAGCAGTTTCTGATGTACGGCTTTATGGGGATCAACCGCCGAATTTCAACACCTTTAAAGGATTTGGACGGTATTTTTTTCGGCTTGGCTGAGTCTTTTTCCCTATGTTATTGTTTTTTATAGTCTTTATGTATTGGGGCTATTTTGGGTTTTCCTCAGAATCTGGCGCATCGAGGGTTGATTTCGGCTGTTTCGAATACTCCCCCTCATACACATTTCCAGAACCTCCTGCCCTTGAATCGTCATGGCCCCAAGAAGCTCGGTAGCTCGACTGGCTAGCTCCCATAGCGGTCACCAGGCCAGCGGAGATAACTCTCTTCGCCAGCGGCCTGCGCAGGGGCCCTGCCAACAAAACGAATCCGATTCCATCGGTTAGAAATCCGGGTGTTAACAGGAGAGCACCCGCCGCAGCCAACATCATGCCTTCCACAATTTCTTGCGCTGGCAATTCGCCAGTTTGTAGCCTTTCCTGCGCTCGCAGCAAGGTTGAAATACCCTGTTGTTTCAAAATTTGAATGCCGATGACCGCGGTCAGAACAACCAGGGCTAAGGTTGGAAAACCACCGATCTGATCGCTCACTTCAAACAGGAGCATCATCTCCACCAGGGGAACGATCAAAAATGCGAGAAACAGAAATCGCACGCAGGCCTCCTATTAATTTGCGAATGCGGACTCTATCATGATCGACGCAAAATTAACGGAATTCGGCAGTCGCAGATCTCAATGACTAATCAAGAAAAAATATGGTTAGTGGTCAATCAAATCCCAAAGGGGAAAGTGGCGAGCTATGGGCAAGTCGCCCGCCTGGCAGAGCTGCCGGGTTATGCCCGATACGTTGGCTATGTAATGAAAAACCTGCCCGCTGGAACTAAATTACCCTGGCATCGGGTTGTGAATTCTCAGGGACGAATCTCATTTCCGAGAAATAGTGCTTCGTATCAGCGACAGAAATCGTTGTTAGAAGATGAAGGAGTGGTTTTTGTTAAAGGAAAATTTTCGATGAAGGAATATGGCTGGCTGATCTAAATCAGGTCTGACTTTTTGCGGATTCCCCAGCAACTTTTCCCGCGTCACCAAGCGATACGTCCGCCAGTCCTGAACGAATCATGTACCAAAAAAGAATAACACCGGGAAAAGCAAGAAAGGTAGTTAGCAGATAGAAATTCACATAACCCATTGATTCGATCAGCCCCCCTGCTGTCGTTCCCGTCAATACACGACCCGCGATACTCGCTAGCGCAGAGAGCAACGCATACTGAGTCGCAGTGAACCTTAAGTTGCACAAGGCTGACAAATAGGCGACAACCGTAACGCCGCCAATTCCGCTGGCAAAATTTTCAAATCCTATCGCCGCTGCCATGCCCAAATTTGAATGGCCCACAAGGGCTAGCGCAGCGAAACTAAAGTTTGATACTGCCATCAATACTAGACTTAACAACACTGCCCGCTTCAGGCCCATACGGGCATAAAGAATTCCTCCAATGAAAATTCCTGCCAGGAATGCAACAAAACCAAAACCAACGTCGTATACCGCAATTTCTTCATTGCTAAATCCCAAATCATTAAACAACAAACGCAGAGTTAGATTGGCTAAGGTATCGCCGATTTTGTGTATGAGAACAAAGATTAAAACTACCCATGCGCCTTGCCGCTTGATGAACTCAACAAGGGGGCTGAAATAGTCGATTAGAGTGTTGATCAAATTTTGTTGTTTGGTGGGCTCGATATGGCGTGCTGGTTCGCCCATAACAAGACTGACTCCGATACCCGGCAAGACAAACACCGCGCAGGTAATGTAGGCGATAGTCCAATTCGCATTACTCGCGACCAGTAGCGCAGTAGCAGCAGTTACATTGGCCCCAATCCGCCACCCATACTGATGCATTCCTGATCCTGTCCCTAACTGATGAGGTTCCAAGAGTTCGATTCGGTATGCATCAAGCACGATATCCAGGGTCGCTCCGAGTATTCCTACTGCCACTGCTCCTATCGCTACCGATGACAATGATTGGGTAGGATCTGCTATACCTAGAAAAGAAACCGCAGCAACAACCAGTACGCTTACTACCCAAAGCCAACTTCGGCGCTGACCGAATTTGCCAAGCAGAGGAAATCTGAAATTATCGACCAGAGGCGCCCATAAGAATTTGAAGTTATAAGCAAGGAATGCGAGTGCAAATGCAGTAACTGCGCTTTTCGAAATACCGTCCTGAGCAAGTCGAGTAGTTAGGGTCGCTGCGATTAGCGCATAAGGAAAGGCGGATGAAACGCCAATAAAAAAAGCAGCGAGAGGAGCTGACTCGACATAGGGACGAACACTCTCAGGCAAGCGATCGTGTATGCCCTTCCAAACAGATATGTCAGCAGCCGGCATGAATTTCCTTGCAAGATTCGAATTGGAAGCTGATTTCAGACAACGTAATCAGCTAGTCCCGAAAATTATCGTACTGTAACGGGATATCAAGCTTGGCGTCTTTCAACATAGCGATAACACTCTGTAGATCATCCCGTTTCTTGCCAGTTACTCGGAGCTTCTCACCCTGAATTGCTGTTTGAACTTTAATTTTCGTGTCTTTAATCATCTTGACGATCTTTCTCGCCAAATCGGACTCTATGCCCTGTTGGAGTTTTACTGGCATTGTCGCTTTCTGTCCCGCTACTTCAATTTCACCCTCTTTCAGCGCTTTAACATCAACGCCACGCTTAATCAGTTTGCCCCGTAGGATGTCCATCATTTGATGAACCTGAAAATCTACCTCGGCACTGACTGAGATATCAGACGATTCTGTGAGTGAGAATTTCGCGTCTACGCCCTTGAAGTCGAAACGATTGCCAACTTCGCGATTCGCTTGATCTAGTGCGTTGTTAACTTCATGAAGATCGACTTCAGAAACAATATCAAATGATGGCATTTGCGTGATTTCTCCTGTTAATAGTTAGCGGTTGTTTCACCGGCAACTATAGAAGTCTATCACGCAGATTGAGGAGGCCAAACACCAAGATTTGACCCTAATGGTGGATCAACTAACTATCGAGATCGAAGTTGGGATGGCTAGAAGTTAATACCCTATGACACTTGTTATAGTGCTAGATGTCGAATATCGCCAAGTAGGCGAACCAGGTAGTCAGCAAACTGGCCACCGTCTACTCCATTAAGCGCTTTATGATCATAACTTAAAGTGAGAGGCAGCATTTTGCGCGGTTTAAACTCGCCATCAATATAGACTGGTTTGATATCAGTTTTGGCAACACCCAGGATGGCTACTTCAGGGGCATTAATAATCGGAATAAATCCAGTGCCACCTATCGCTCCTAAACTGGAAATCGTGAAGCAAGCGCCTTGCATTTCTTCCATGGTTAACTTGCGATCTCGTGCTTTGGCACTTAATGCAAGCACCTCTTCTGCAAGCTCCCAAATGGATTTTTTATCTACATCTCTTATGACTGGCACTACTAAACCAGCTGCGGTCGCTACTGCCATGCCGATGTGAACATATTTCTTCTGGATCAGGTATTCGCCTGAAGAGTGTAGTGACACATTGAATTGTGGGTATTCCTGCAGCGCCTTGGCACAGGCCTTTAACAGAAATGGGAGGAAAGTTAGTTTCGTGCCACGACGTTCTGCTTCAGATTTGAGTTCAGCCCTGAAGGCTTCCAAGTCTGTTACATCAGCTTCATTAAACTGAGCCACGTGTGGTACGGATGACCAATTACGCTGCATGTTGACTGCAGTCACTTTGTGCAACTTGGACCGATCAACTTTTTCGATTTCGCCAAATTGCGAGAAGTCGATATCTGGAACAGCTGATACAGCAACACCACCCGCTGCCGGTCCATTAATCCGAGCTTTCACGAATTCGTGTACATCTTCTTTAATTATGCGTCCGCGGGCACCCGATCCTGGCACTGTCGCCAAATCCACACCGAGTTCACGAGCAAGTTTGCGTACGGCTGGTCCGGCATACACTTTTCCAGATGTAGTTGGCGCTGGTGTAGCAGCTTTTGCAGCCGGAGGTGTAGCAACAGGTGCGGAAGCGGCAGATTTACTGGCGCTATCATCAGATGCTGGCGCAGGTTCAGGTGTAGGCGCTGCTTCGACTGGTTTCGCTGCTGCACTTCTGCTTTGCAGTTTGAGGATGGCGGACCCAGTCTTAACCTTGTCCCCTACTTTGATCAACAGTTCTTCGATTACACCTGCATCAGAAGCCGGAACTTCCATTGCAGCTTTGTCGGACTCTAGGGTTATAAGCGGATCATCTACCGCGATGCTGTCTCCAACATTGACATGTAGCTCAATCACATCAACTTCGTCGTCAGTACCTAAGTCAGGCACATTCACGATGACGCTAACCGCTTCAGTCGCGGCTGCGGGTTTAGATTCTTCTTTCGCTGGTGCGGCTGGTTGAGGATCGGCAGCAGGCTCAGGTTCAGACTCTTTTTCTGGCTCTGCTGGCGAAGCATCCCCGGATACTTCCAATGTCATGATAGGAGTGCCAGTGCTAACCTGGTCACCTAAATTGATATCAATGCTTTTCACAACCCCGGACATGGGCGCTGGAATTTCCATTGCTGCTTTGTCGCTTTCCAGCACGAGCAAAGAGTCGTTTTCTTCAACGCTATCTCCGACAGCCACTAACAACTCAATGACTTCAACTTCGCCTGCGTCGCCTATATCTGGGACTGTTATCTGCTCAATTGCCAACGTCAATGCTCCTATCCAATTAACTCAATTACTGAGCTAATGGGTTGGGTTTGCCTTTATCGATACCCGTCTTCTTCATGAAGTCTGTAACTTGTTTATCGGTTACGATTCCGAGGTCTTTGAGTTCGCTCAAAGCTGCCAGAACCACAAACTTAGTGTCAACTTCAAAGAAGTGTCGCAACTGCTCGCGACTATCGCTGCGCCCATATCCATCTGTGCCTAACACGCGATAAGAATCAGGAACGAATTCGCGAATCTGATCTGAGTAGATCTTCATATAATCTGTAGTAGAAATAACCGGACCTTTTTGTTTGCCCAATTGCTCTGTTACGTAAGGAACCTTTGCTTTCTTACCTGGGTTCAGCATGTTCTCGCGGGACACATCTAGTGCTTCGCGTCGTAATTCGTTGTAAGAGGTCACGCTCCATACATCCACTGCGACTGAATAGTCATTACGCAGAATTTGAGCAGCTTCTCTCACTTCACGCAGAATAGTTCCACTACCCAATAAACGCAGTCGTACGTCTTTAGAAGCAGGCTTAGCGACTTTATATTCCTTCGAGCCACCATCTTCCAGCAAATACATGCCTTTGATAATGCCTTCCTCAGCACCTTTAGGCATTGCAGGTTGCTGATAGTTTTCATTCATAGTCGTTATGTAGAAATAGACTGATTCCATTTCTTCATACATCCGACGAAGACCTTCCTGCACAATTACCGCCAACTCAAATGCGTATGTTGGATCATAGCTCACGCAATTTGGAATTGTGGAAGCCAGAATATGACTATGGCCATCCTGGTGTTGCAGACCCTCACCATTCAGTGTGGTTCGACCTGCAGTTGCACCGATCAAGAATCCCCGCGCTTGAGAGTCACCTGCCGCCCAGCACAAATCTCCTACTCGTTGGAATCCGAACATCGAGTAATAAATGTAGAAAGGAATCAGTGGATAATTGTTAACGCTGTAAGAAGTAGCGGCAGCTAACCATGCTGAGAATGCACCAGACTCAGTAATACCTTCTTCGAGCATTTGGCCTTTTTTATCTTCTCGATAAAACATGACCTGATTGGAATCTGCCGGATCGTAAAGTTGACCAACCGCTGAATATATTCCCATCTGACGAAACATACCTTCCATTCCAAAGGTTCTCGCTTCATCAGGCACGATAGGCACCACGCGTTCGCCTATCTCTTTGTCTTTGCAGAGTACGCTCAACATACGGACGAATGCCATGGTAGTTGATAGCTCGCGCTCACCACTGCTTTCGAGTTGCGCAGCAAACGCATCCAGCTTAGGAATCTTGAGCGATGTAGATTGGCTTCGTCTTTGCGGTAAAGCGCCTCCCAAAGGCTCGCGCATTTTGCGCATGTATCGAAGTTCCAGACTGTCTTCTGGCGGTCGATAATACGGCACTTCTTCCAACTTGCTGTCTTCTATTGGAATTCCGAATCTGTCTCTGAATCCCTTGAGAGATTCAATGTCGAGCTTCTTCACGGAGTGGGTTGCATTCTGCGCTTCAGCAGCACCACCAAATGCATACCCTTTAACAGTTTTAGCCAGGATCACCGTGGGCTTGCCGTTCGATTTCACAGCTTGTGCGTAGGCTGCATAAACCTTGTAAGGGTCATGACCTCCTCGATTTAGTGCCATGATGTCGGCGTCAGATAACTGCTCAACAATTTTTTGCAGCTCTGGGCTCTTGCCAAAAAAGTGCTCTCTTGTATAGGCACCTCCGCGGCTAGCGTAGTTCTGGAATTCACCATCGACGACTTCATCCATACGCGCTTGTAGAACGCCATCTTTGTCCGCTTGGAATAGCGGATCCCAATGCCGACCCCAAACCACCTTGATAACGTTCCAACCGGCACCGCGGAAAATTCCTTCCAGCTCTTGGATGATTTTTCCGTTGCCGCGCACAGGGCCATCAAGACGCTGCAGATTACAGTTAATAACAAAGATCAAATTGTCTAAGTGTTCGCGACCTGCTTTCCCGATTGCACCCAAGGATTCCGGTTCGTCCATTTCTCCATCACCGAGAAAGGCCCAAATCTTTCGATCTGAATTGTCCATCAAACCGCGGTTGTGCAAATACTTCATTAGGTGAGCTTGGTAGATCGCTTGTATCGGTCCAAGACCCATTGAAACTGTTGGGAACTGCCAGTAGTCAGGCATTAACCAAGGGTGTGGATAGGACGATAAACCGTTGCCGTTTACCTCTTGGCGAAAGTTATCTAACTGATCTTCGTCCATGCGCCCTTCTACATAAGAGCGTGCGTAAATTCCCGGAGCGGAATGGCCTTGGTAGTAGATCAAATCGCCTTCGTGCTTCTCACTCGGGCCGCGGAAGAAATAGTTAAACCCAACATCGTACAAAGTTGCAGACGAAGCAAAGGTTGAAATATGCCCGCCAATACTTGGGTTGCGTTTGTTGGCACGCATAACCATTGCCAATGCGTTCCAACGAATGATGCCGCGAATCTGTCGTTCCATGAACATATCGCCGGGCATGCGCTCTTCATCGAGCGGTGAAATGGTATTGCTGTAAGGAGTAACTACTGAAGTGATTGGAACATAGCGCCCGGTGCGAATGGCACTATTGTTGAGCTTGTCGATAAGGTAGTGAGCACGCTCAATTCCTTCCTCATCAATGACCGATTGCAACGCATCTAGCCATTCCTTGGTTTCTTCCGGATTTAGGTCGTTTTCTTGGCTCATATCTACATCCCGTGTGCCACCAGGATCACTGGCTGATTCCATGCAGCATGTAAATTAATTACAAATTGGCGCGCATTCTACGTGAATAAGGGGGCGTTTTCCACGTTAAATCAAGCTGTTATGTAGTTATACTACATAACACTAAGTCGCCCTTCTTTTTAGCAATCTTGTTATTTTCTTTATAATAAACAACAGTTTAACCCAGAAATTGCTATCTGAGTTTGCCTCCATTGAATGAAAATTCACTGGAATCATAGCTGCATACTACAAAAATAGCCGACTTAATGCTGATTTAATCTTAGAGACGAACCACGGATGGGATGGACCGATAGGAATCGATAGCGCAATCTTTCTAAACGGATTGAATGCCGAAAATAGTAATGAGCGCTAATACCGCTAGCCAGATTGCCTGACTGCGTTCCAACAGCGCCTGAATATCTTCGATTTCTCTTTCCTGGCTCTTACGCCATTCTTCGGAACCAGTTCCGCCGGTATCCACGGCGGCATTCTGAGAATCGCTTAAAGCACAACCGGCGTAACTATAGAGTCGGACTGATGCAGGTTCTTCATTCCTGAATACCCAAAACGACTTCTTCAGGTTTTCAAAACAACGGACAAAATTCCCTGCGAGTGAAAATGCAATTGCTAATAATCTAATCGGAATCCATTCAAGCAAATGAATGATGTTCTGGACCCACACCCCTTCGATTTCTGCCTGGTTTTCATGCTGTGTATCACGCAATTGATAGCTGATGTAGCAGAACATGATGCCAAGCGGCCCAGTGAGCATGTACCAGAAAAACATAACAAACATTTTTTCAAAGCAACGATAAATGAGTTGCTCCTTAAAAAATTCACTTAGCGCTTTGTCGTCTGATAAATCATTGTCCTCTGGAACCCACATCTCAGTACTTAGATAATTTATGCAGGCCTCTGAATCTCCTTCTCTCCAGCGCTGCAAAAAACACTTAACAATATTGCCTGGTTGGGTACGGTCAAATGCAACAAGCAATACCAAGATATGAAGAAGCATAGTTGGCAGACCAAACGCTGAGCCTTCCAATACAAGAATCAACACTCCCAGAGACACAAGCGGGATGCCGTATATGAAAAGCAATGGCAATAACCCTGACATCTCCGAATTGGATTCAGCAGATCCTGCCCATTCTTCCATGCGCCGCCTGAATTGGAAAAACCATCCATCATCAAACCGGTCGAAATCTTTCAACCAGAGATAGTTGATGGTTAAACAAATTAAGATAACTAAAAATTTCATGGCGGCGGTTAGTCTGTAGTTAACTAAAACACATATCGGCATCAGCCTGATTCGTCAGTAGTCAGTTTGACTAGATCATTCCTTTATATCTCTGCCAATCGAAATGTGGGCCCGGATCAGTTTTGCGCCCAGGTGCGATGTCACTATGACCCACGATGTGTTCCCTAGTCAATGCAGGATATGCCTCTATTATAGTGCGAGAAACACTTGCGAGTTGGCTGTATTGCTCATCGGTAAAGGCCTCTTCGTCAGTACCTTCCATTTCAATACCTATTGAAAAATCATTGCAATTACTTCTGTCCTCATACTGAGATTCACCAGCATGCCAAGCCTTGCGATGAAAGGGAACAAACTGAGTTACTGTACCCAAGCGATCAATAAGCAGATGGGAAGACACCTTAAGGTCTACAAGGCTTTCAAAGAATGGATGTGTGGAGCAATCGAGAGTATTACAAAACAATTGTTCTACGCAGTCAGTGCCAAATTCCCCCGGCGGCAAACTGATATTGTGAATCACCAGTAGATCAATGTCGGTGCCTGGCGGCCTGTCACTTTGATTCGGGGATGGAACATATTGCACATTCGAGAGCAGATGATTTTCGATTTCGAATTGCATACGTGAAGAGATGTCTGGTGGCTAGAATTGCCATAGTAGCACAGCTCAGCAGTCTCAAATGAGCACAACAGCAGAGCTAATGCTAAGACATCAGTTTGGATTTAGGAGAGGGATGAATCGAAAATGTCGGTGCTAATGACGCACTCGACCGGAAGGTTCTATAACCGTGGCTAAGTTAGTTGTGGCATTTACTCCTGACAAATCTATGCGCAGTTCCCCACTACAAATAGCCAATGCCAAACCCAGTCTCGTGCGAGATAGACATAGGCTGCCATTACTTCGGCGAATGGTATAAGACGACTTGTCCGAGATACTACGATGCAGAAGACATTCTTCGAATTTTCCATTAATAGAAAGGTACACAACCGTTTCGTCTTCTAGCCCGTCAATTATTGGGAGCATTTCTGCTAATTCTGGCGGATTATCAGACACCTGTTGTATGTCTTCGTCCCCTCCTAGCAATTTGGCTAGATCATCCAAATCGTCTTGATCAAGAATTTGTTCACCGGCTGGACTGATGGATGCTTCCAACTTCTCCATATGCTCCACTGCGGCTTGTCGCCCTCCTTCTGTAACCAGAACGGTAGGTTCATCAACTTGATCACTAGTTTCATTTTCTAGTTGGCTATCTTGTTTCTGAGGTTCTTTAGATAATTCTTCTTTGTTTTGCTTGAAGCTGGATGAGGAAGAGTAAAGCTTTTCCACAAACTCCTTCTTATGAAGATTTTTCAGAATGCTTACAATATCTAAGAACAGCTTCTCCATTTTCATTAAGAAATGCTGCTCAAATAACTTGAGGAAGACGATTCTGATATCGAGAGGTAGAGAGACTTGCAGGTGGGCTTGTTTAAAAGCCAGCAATGTGGATTCTAATAGCACTCTGCCATCGATAATCTTCGCGCTATCAACAAACCCTGTGCTTTGCTGTATTGCATCGATTTGTCGAAAAACTTGCGTGTATTGCTTAGTTGTTTTTCGATGCATTGACTGCAAGGCGAGATCGACTTCAGCTTGTTCAATGTCATCTCGATGACATTGATTAATATGTGCGATCAAACTGACAGATTCGGAACCAACCCGATAGGATGTTTTCAGCGTTTGCATGCATTGATCGAGCAATGCTTCTTCAAACATCAATTGCTTCGATCTAAGTTCTCTCATGGCAGTGAGGTAATTGCCGCTTTCCCCGATCTGACCCTGTTGACCACTGTCAAACAGAAAATCGTCAACCGCCTCGAACAAATCAGCACTGAGCGTTTTCATCTGCTTTCGCAGTCGCTGACGAATTGACCAGCGCACTTTTTCAATCAACACAGTATCTGTCTGTGCTGTGGCACTAGTCGAATTAGCTGAAGAATACGTAGTCATAATCAAGGTTGTCCGCTTTGCTAGCCGGTACTTCACTAGCAATTGCACCGGTTATATCACTGCCTTAACAAGGCCAAGGTGAACCAGGTCACAGCTCTATTTCTGACTTAAAATAGTGATAAATATCATACACTTACGTGAAAAATAACTGCGCAAAAGCGCGAACTGGATCACAACTTCCACTGCCTAAGCGCATAAGCCATAATCCAATCTATGAGCAGTATCGACGGGAAGTCTCCGGGCAAGAATATTGGGCAAGGTATGCTAATAGCCTGCTTCGCCATTGCACTCGGCGGCCTCACCCTGTTTTTTGACGGTTGGTTAGACAACCAGGCTAATCCGAATCAATCCCCTCGCTCGAGCGAATCAGCGAATGGTGTGCGCGAAGTTGAATTGCAGCGCAATAGACAAGGTCACTACGTTGCTAATGGCACCATTAATGGCGTTGCTGTAACTTTTCTGCTGGACACAGGTGCAACTGATGTTGCCATACCGGAGAACGTCGCTCGGGCTGCAGGATTGCAAGCTGGAATCGCCGGACAGGCGAACACTGCCAACGGCACTGTTACTGTATATAGCACACGTATAGACGAACTAGTCTTGGGCAACATTGTTTTGTCCAATGTTGGCGCGAGCATTACACCGAGCATGGGTGGAGACACTATTCTCTTGGGCATGAGTGCCTTGCGGCAGGTAGAATTCACGCAGCGTGGCTCCACGCTGACCTTAAGACAGATCTAATTT
This sequence comes from uncultured Pseudohongiella sp., assembly GCA_965262465.1. GTDB lineage: Bacteria > Pseudomonadota > Gammaproteobacteria > Pseudomonadales > Pseudohongiellaceae > UBA9145. The sequence continues at coordinate 2,209,439 of OZ253535.1, forward strand.
CCAATGCACAATTTATTACCTGATGATCTAGACAAGACTGTAGCTACTGCGATTGCAGAAGATGTCGGTTCCGGTGATATCACAGCACAATTAATCCCAGCAGAGAAAACACTCGATGCAAAAATAATTGCCAAAGAAGCTGGGGTGTTATGCGGAGTTGCTTGGGCCAATGCGGTTTTTCACCAACTAAACGAGTCAGTCGCACTGAATTGGCTCATTGCCGAAGGAGAAGACTTCAAGCCACAACAAACACTGGTTGAAATCTCGGGCCCTGCCCGAGCAATTTTAACCGGAGAGCGAAGCGCACTAAATTTTTTACAGCTGTTGTCCGCAACTGCCACCCATGCCCGATCATTGAGTTCACTGATTAGTCACACCAAGGCTGCTGTATTAGATACCCGAAAAACGCTTCCAGGATTAAGGACTGCACAGAAATATGCGGTTGCGATTGGCGGCGCACAAAATCATCGCATTGGCCTGTTTGACGCGTATCTGATTAAAGAAAACCACATTGCTGCCTGCGGAGGAATCCCAGAGGCTATTGAAAAAGCTAGGGAGTTGAATCCATCCAAACCGGTGGAGATTGAAGTTCAAACCGAGGAAGAATTGGAATTAGCTTTAGGCAGCGGCGCAGACATAGTCATGCTTGATAATTTTGACCTGGAAGCCACCGCTAAAGCTGTGAATATTACGGCAGGTCGCGCTAAACTAGAGGCATCAGGCGGGATTGAAGGAGACAAGTTAGTCGCAATTGCCGAAACTGGCGTAGACTACATATCAATCGGGGCATTGACTAAGAATTGTCGGGCCATCGATCTGTCACTGTTAACCTGCTAAGCCAGCAGCTATTTCATCAAGCCGATGGTCAATTGCTTCTAATGAAGCAGGAGGAATCGATTTGAAACACAAATCCAAATTATTTCTAACAGCATGCGCTCTGTATGTTTTGCCAGTGAGTCTAACTGGTCACCCTGGAAGTCTGGATCTAAATGGTGGCCACTATTATGGCCGCTCTTATCATTGCCATATGTCTGCTTGCCAAATGCCTGACACATTCGGCATAGGCAGATCTCGTCGCGATAGTTTCATGACCGACTATCGGGATAGGGAAAAGTTTTTTAATGAAGATGATTGGCCATATGAAGAAGATTTTGATGGGGACTGCCAATCAACTCGACAGGAAATGCTCATCTTAACTAGTCGCATCGAAGTTAAGTACACGAATCCGAGAAACTGTGTTGTTCGAACTGGAGAATGGCTAGACGAATATACTGGTAAGACATTTACTGTCGCCGTACAGGTAGATATTGATCATGTGATCCCGCGCATGTACGCCCATACTCATGGTGGCGACCGTTGGATGCCGGACAAGAAAATCGCATTTTCTAACGATCCACTTAACATCATGCTTGTAGAGAAGCGGGAAATTCGTCGGAAAAATGATCGCGGACCGGATCGGTACCTACCTCGAGAAGAATTTCAGTGTGAATACGCGCAATTATGGGATGTACTCGCAGAAAAATATGATTTGCAGTTAGGAAATCCTGATCGCAATACTATTCGCCGGATATTGGAAGATTGCCCAGAGGGCTCATTAGATCCCAGCCTGCAATAAAGTTCTTCAAACTTTTCTAATCACAAAAAAAATGCCGGATTAAATCCGGCATTTTTTATCAGTGCTTATGGCGATTTTAAGGGGACTTAATACTGATTAAGTCCATGCCATTATCTGGATCGAGTTTAGTCTCACCTGCAGGAAAACCCTGTTCGTGCAATATATACGCAATGACATCTGTGTATTCTTCGAACATAAGTGAGCCAGGATTGTCTGCTGGCATAGTTCCCATAATCGCTTCCCACAAATAGAGCAATGGCTGATTATTCCAGGAGCGCAATGTGTCTCGATAAAATCGCATGTTATGACAGGTTTTACATTGAGAATCGTAGACGATTTGTCCAGCAGCAACTTGCTCTGCTGTAAATACTCCATCATCTACTGATTTTTCTTGTGCCAACGCGAACTGCCCCAGCGCCATGCTGAACAGTATTACCAGAATACGCGTTATGTAGGCTGTCTTAACCATGTGTTTCTTCCTCCAACCGGGGATCTAAATTTCCGCCAATTTTACGTCTTCCAGCGGCAGAATTGTGGGCGTAACAGTAAACTACCCCTGTCGCTTTCGCAAGCTGGCTTAGAGCCTTCAGATCAATTTTAACCGATATTTTCCCTTCTTATTTCAATTAGTTACATTTTCCAGCTTATGTTAGCCACCGCAGCATGAATAAAACCTTAACTGTCAAAGCTATTCACCTAAAGCGCTTACCCGGTCACATTTCGCAGGAATGCAAATGACGGCCGATAAGCCTTCCATATAATGCATATCTTGAACGCAATTTTGCTATCTAACAGTTTGCGAGATCCCCATGGCAATCGATGAAAAATCCGCCACCCCAGAAGAACTCTGGGAATACTATATGGGGAAATACAAATCCCGGAATCCGATTGCCAAAAAACTGACTGATAACTTTTTTGCAAGTATTGCTCAATGCGTGAACGATTTACCTACAGAGTATCGATTACTTGAGGTTGGCTGTGGCCCCGGCGAATCAACCAAGCGAATTCTTAGCAGTCTCAATGGACAGTATCTGGAGGCGTCTGAATTTGAACAGCGCCTGGTTGATATTCATTTACAACAAGGCTTCCCAGTTCCGATTAGACAAGAATCTGTTTATGAATTAGATCGACAACAGAATGAATTTGATTGCGTACTACTCTTAGAAGTTTTGGAACACCTGGAAGATTTTGAACTCGCACTCGAAGAAGTATTTCGAGTTGCAAAAAGTAGAGTCATTGTAAGCGTGCCGAACGAGCCGTTATGGCGAACGCTAAACTTCTTGAGAGGAAAGTATTGGTCCGATTGGGGCAATACCCCGGGCCATATTAATCACTGGTCTACCTCGTCATTTCAGCAACTCGTGGGGAAACATGGAAATGTCTTGAAAGTATTAAAACCAGTACCTTGGACTATTTTACTGGTTGAACCCCTGGGCTAATTCTTTGACTGACTCAATGAACAGTTCTGCCGCTAGAGCATCACTAAAAAAGGCAATCGTTCTCGCAATAATCGGAATTTGCCTGTTAGCCGCTATTCTCACGGCAATAGAGCGCAGCACACAATTTAACTTTAGTGAATTGTATAGCAGCGAATGGCTAGCCCTCGCAGTGTTACTCCAAATAGGGACTCTGTTTCTCTTTGTTGTTGCTTGGTTTGTCTTGCTAAACGGACAGAGAGCAGTAAGTTTTTCAAAGCTGGAAGTATCAGCTCATATAGGCGTGACTTTGTTGGGAAAATATCTCCCGGGCAAAGTATGGGGACTTCTAGGTCGCGGCTACCTCATGACACAAAGAGGCATGCCTTCAGCGAGTGCTGCCCATTTTTTGTTAGTAGACCAATTCTTAACTTTCTATTCCGGCATTGCAGTCGGTATTTTGTCGCTTTTAGCGTTAGTTAACTTGTACTTCGCAGCAATCGCAATGGTTTCGATTCTGATAATTACGCCTATTATCTTGAATCAGCATCCGAAAATATTATCTGGCATCAAATCGATTGCTAAACGCCTAACGGATAAAATTGATGAAAACGAAATTGCAATTGAACAGCAACTCAATACATCAATCTTAACGAAAGTGATTGGCATTTATGTATTGCACTGGCTTGGTGCAAGCCTCGTGATGTACTTACTTTTTTTAAGCCAATTAGAATCTGACTTAGTCACAAACCTGTTGCTTATGCTTGCCGCAATAACTCTCGGAATGCTGGGTGGGTTCTTGGCTCTTTGGGCACCAGGAGGAGTTGGTGTAAGGGAAGGACTAATAATCCTAATTCTAGCTTTAAACTTAGAATGGGACGTGGCCGCTTCAATCGCGATCACCTATCGCATGATTTGCGTATTGAATGATCTAGTTATGGGCACCATCGCAATGACGTTTTTCAGCAAACGCTCTATTGTTTGACCAAATCTTTATTTATGACTGTCTTTGTACATCAGCGTGGTTACTTGTTCAGATACAAGTCCAATCAAGAATACCAATATAGAAGTCATGAATAGCACTGCACTCATGTTGGTAAATCTTCCTTGAGTGAGGAAGGTATACAAATAGTATCCGCATCCGGTAACAAAGAATCCAGCTGCCGCTGGGAGAAAAATTTTAAGGGGCGAATACAATGAGCCTACCTTAAAAATAATAACCAAAAACCGGATACCATCTTTGATTAGACTGATATGACTTTCCCCTAACCTTTTTTCAGTTTGGATCGGGATATAGCCAACCGAATATCCCGCTCTAAAAAATGCCATCGTGCTTGTAGTTGGATAGGAAAATCCGTTTGGCAGCAGATACAAAAATTCCTTAAATCGATCTGCTCTCACCGCGCGAAAACCTGAAGTCAGATCAAGAATTTTCTGACCTGTAATCGTAGAAGAAAGAGAATTATAAATACTGTTCGCAATGGCACGATAGGAATCAGCTTGAGAAGCTCTATCCCTCGCACCAACTACCATATCAAATCCCTTATCAAGCTCTTCCAGCAATCTCGGAATATCTTCCGGCTTGTGCTGACCGTCACCATCCAGAAATACAATGATTTCTCCATTCGCAGCTCTCGCGCCTGTCTTGATTGCTGCACCATTACCTTTGCTATATGGATGAGAAATTACATGTACATCATGGACCTTGCAGACATCCAGCGTATCGTCGGTAGACCCATCGTTCACCACAATACATTCAGCATCACCTACCTGCTGTTTAAGGCGCGGCAAAAAATTTTCTAGATTTCTAGCTTCATTTTTAGCCGGGATGACAATGGATACATTCATTAGAAAGCTAAACTAAAGGTTTAATTATGATATTCAAAGCTGGTCAGAGAAATCTGATTCCAATCGATCAATTTCGCCTTCCAAACTGGGCAGTAGCGGATTATTTTCACTTTCAGCCTGCCTTGCCCGCCCTAAGAAAACCATGGCATCAGAGAAATTTCCAGCAGAAGCGGACAAAATTGCCTGCCGTATAGGGATTTGAGGGTCTGGATTTAACTCAAATGCTCGAGTTAGATTAATCAATGCAGGATTCAACACGCGAAAGTGTACATATAGATCTGAGAAAAATACGTGGAACGCTGCTCGACGTGGTGCCGGAAGTGAAAACTCGCTCACTTTGGAGAATAACGCCTCTACAGTCTCAAATTCTGGAAACGTACAACGCCCACTCATTAAGTTCTCCAGTAATACTTGCAAGTGGTGATTAACATCGTCTCTATAGTATTCCAACTGCGGAATGTCGATGATTTCCTGCAAAGTTCTGGTCCTAGGCAACGCAAATTCGCAAGATTGATTCCAGATAAACAAATTTATCGTAATCTCGTTGGGGTACAGATTATGTGCATACTCCAACCTTTCCATGGCCAAATCAGGTCGACCGATCAAATTCAAATGATCGGCAAGAGTAATTTGCGCTCTCAATGATTCAGGGTTTTCTTCTGCCCACCTAAAATGAATGTTATCTACATCTCCCCATTCAATCGCAGAAATTCGTGTTTGCACTACCGACGAAACCAAGAAAGTTGCAACGATCAAGACTATAGTTTGCTGTGCTTGCTGGTTTTCCAATTGGCCGACCCATTTGCTTGCTGATATAGCTAGAGAGAGCAATGGACCAATCATTGGTAAATAATTTCTGTGCTCAAAATACAATTCCAATGGGAGGAAACTAGACTCGAGAATGTGTAGAGAGAAAAACCAGAGAATTGCAAAACTCCAAAGCTTGAACTTGGCGCTAAACATGACTGCAAAACTCAGCAATGCCACTACAGCCGCTACACTAAACAGAGTCGAGAGCGGTGATATCAGACTCCGCGATACAACATAATCATCGTGGTAGAGGCCAGCACCCCAGGTATTAGGAACAAAAATGTTAATCAAGTAATCAGTGAGAGCCCGCGCTTGGGTCAACAAACGTTCCCCTAAGGAAAAATGTCGGACCTCATAGAGTGACATGGTCTCTTGTGCGCCAAATACCAAGTAGAGCACGATAACAATTAACGGGATGACAATGCCCGCATAAAACCAAACTTTGAAAAACCGAGACACTTTTGTTTCGCGAAAAAACAACACTTCCAAAATCAAAATAGCGCACAACAAGAGCGCTCCGTTTTCTTTACTGAGCACTGAGAGCAATCCGAATGGGAACAAACTCAGACAAAGAAGCAATCCTCCTTTTCTTGAGTTGGATTCGAGCTGCGTTCGTCCCAACAGATAACAGGTCAATGCACACAATGCGAACAAGGTCATCAACTGAGTCATCCTCTGCACTACATACAGAACAGTACTCACATTGAATGGATGGAAGAGCCAAAGTGCAGTAACTAGCAATGCGGCTTGGCCAGCGCGTGTCCGATCTAAACCAGCAAGTTGCCCCACAAGCAGTGCGAACCAACTTAATACCGCTCCACATAGCAAGTGCAGCATAATGTTGGTGAATTTGAGCTGTTGAATTATTGGGGGCCAGTCCTGGGCATCCAATAGAAATGCAGCCATGGAAACTGGGCGACCGCTAGGACCAGAGGAATTACCAAAAAGGAACTCTCGTAAGTTGTCCAGATTATAAATTCCGCCATTTTCTCCAAGGCGCCTCAAATTCCAGAAATCGTCAAGCAGCAGTGGTCCACTAAGACCGGGTGCGTAGATCCAGTAGGTGACAAACAGCAAGGCAAAAAGGCCAAGGCAATACCAACCATGTTGCCCCATGGTTTTGGTAACTGAATTTAAGGTCAAATTCTTACTCATCATCAGTTTAGCGGCGGTCTGCAGACCCCCTGTACCAGGTCTCAGCACCGCAATCCCCCTTGTTTTGACGGGGTGACATAAATTGCTCCTCCGGGATGACAAAAATTGTCACTTAGTACCCTGGCTCGACAGGGTAATCGGCCACAATCAGAGGTTAAATTTTCCTACATAAAACGCATTTAACATTTATATATCAATGACTTACGATATATTCTTGAAAGTTGGCACGGTCCATGTATGTATTAGATCAACCGTTAACTAATCTTAGCGGATCGAAACTTAGCAAATTAGACATTTAGTCTGAAATACTCTGAATAAGAGACTGGAGATAGCAATGAAGAAGACTCAAGGTTTTACCCTTATCGAATTGATGATCGTGGTAGCGATCATCGGTATTCTGGCTGCGGTAGCTCTACCTGCCTACCAGAACTACTCTAACCGTGCTGCGTTCTCAGAATTGGTACTAGCTGTAACTCCTCGCAAGACTGCGACGGAACTGGCTATCCAAACTCGTAGCCCAGCTAACACAGCGGCACTAGATGGTGGAGCACTTGGTATCCCGGCTGACGTTGCTGCAGCTCAGGGGATTCACGGTGCAGCCGTTCTTAATGGCGCGATCACTATGACTTGGCGTACTAAAGATGCTGGTGGTACTGTTGAGCCTATGGCTGGTGTGACTTATACACTTACTGCGGGCGGTATTACCCCTCCAGTTCAGTGGACTGAAGGTGGTACTTGCCTGACTAAAGGCCTTTGCTAATAGTTGAGATCCTTGGCAGTGCCCAGTCGGGCACTGCCAAAATCTTAAACCACTTACAGCCTCACCTACCTCTTCAAAACACCAAACTCAAATCTCGCTTACTAGCCCAGTAACTAAGTCAAAACTGGTTTAAAAATAGCTAAAAGCGTAATAAATTACCGAGAGTTCCGCTCAGGGTCGTAGCCAAAATGAATAACAAACAGCAAGGCTTCACACTAATAGAACTGATGATCGTTACAGCGATAATCGGAATCTTGGTTTCAGTTGCTCTACCCGCCTACGATCTCTATCGCAATCGAGCGAGATTCTCCGAAGCAATATTGGGAATCGGCTACTACCGAGCAGCAATTATCACTCAAGCACATTCTGACCGATTCAGTACTGTAGCTGACGCTGATGCAGGTACGAATGGTATACCACCCACTCAAGTACAAACTGCAAACACCCATGGTATAGACGTCGTTGACGGCGTGATAACTATCACCTGGAGAGCGGATGGAACTGACTTGGCGGGCACAACATACACGCTAGCAGCACAAGGTGTCACACCACCAATTCAATGGGTATCCGGCGGCTCTTGTGTAGTCGGTGGCTATTGCTAACTAACAGCCAACCCCCTTCCTTCAAACTCAAACTTTACTAACCTCTCGCGTTGCCAGATCTAAACGTCAGAAGCGTTGTTTGATTCTTCTGCATTGATCTCAACATTAGGCTCTACTTCGCGAGTATATTCATTCGAATAAAAAGTAGTGTAGCGCTTCTCTCCACTGTCATAACAAACATAGCCACTTGTTACTGCAGAGATGAATTTTGCAAACATGCAATCGTCAGAGAGTTGAGCTTGAAGCTCATCAGACACTCCAACTTTCGTTTGGGCTGCACGTCGAAAAACAGAAACCAATTCCTGCTCAGGCATTGCGCGGAAGAGCTCTGTTTGTATGTATAACGGATCACCAATGAATTGAGCTCTAATAGCTGCGATATCCGCAGCAATTTCATCTTCAGGCATTTCTGTGTAGATTAGTTTCGGATAGGAACCAGGGAATTGGTCAAGCACTGATGGGTCTTTGTTATAGTCGGTAAATTCCTGGGCAGTGATGCTGTACACCGTGTCATGAGCTAGCACTAAAGCTAATGGGCGCTCCGAATAAACAATCCACATGCCTGCTGCCATGCAGGTTACTTGAAATACTCCAATGGCCGTGAGGTCGAATTTCAGGCCTGGCTTCCCAGCTTTAAACACAATTAACGTTAGCAAGGGCCCTAGTATCAAATCCACACCGATCACAATGCGCAATCCGGTCCAGCCACCATCGACATTAAACAAGATACCAGGAAACCACACGAACATGATTACAGCTAACAGGAGTGATAGAGCAATTGCACTTAGAGTTAAATGAATTGCGAATGCTTGCCAACGACTCATAAATTTAAAACCTCACTTCTCACTATTTTTCGGCCTGAGCGGAAATAGCTGTATTAGTTTGACTACGGTAAAGAAAGTGGGAAATTACCCGAAAAACTAATGAAGAGAGCATGAATTAATCACAAAATAATCAATAACTTACAGCAATCCAAGCTCTCATGCCGCAAAAGATGTCGCAATATAGTTGTTGAAGGATCGGGAATCTATGAAGTAGGTCCCATCAACCAAATCTCAATCAGATTATGATCAGCCTTTGTGATTGCGGCAGCGCATCAAATAGTTTGAGAATTTCGGCCAAAGCCGATCTCGAAAAGTATACTAAATTGTTTAAAATCAATAGCTTAACAGTATGAAAGAAGTCTATTGCTTGACTTAATACCATGCCCAGTGCCGTGCTATAGTTAGACAGAATAAGGACTAGCAGAAGCACTGAGTCCAGCGAAATTACCCTTATTGAGGTGAGTTATGGCAACTGAAGCCGTACAAAATATATACATCTGGCAGGGAACTGATAAAGCCGGAAATAAAACCAAAGGCGAAATCCAAGGCAGCAGCCAAGCACTGGTCAAAGCCCAGTTGCGCAAACAAGGAGTGAATCCCACTAAGGTTCGACGCAAGCCGAAAGAATTATTTGGTCAGAAAAAACAGAAAATTAAGCCAGCCGATATTGCAGTATTCACCCGTCAGCTAGCTACCATGATGAAGTCTGGTATTCCACTGGTTCAATCTTTTGAAATTGTCGGTGAAAGTTTAGAAAACCCTTCCATGCGTGAACTCGTATTGCTGATTCGAGATGACGTTGCTGCGGGTAATAATTTCGCGGATTGTATTCGTAAGCACCCCAAGTACTTTGATGACTTGTTTTGTAACTTAGTTGATGCTGGTGAGCAGTCAGGTGCGTTGGAAACCATGCTCGATCGCCTAGCTACTTACAAAGAAAAGTCTGAAGCATTGAAAGCTAAAATTAAAAAGGCAATGAACTATCCAATCGCAGTTGTTGTGGTTGCTATTGTAGTAACAGGCATCCTGCTGGTAAAAGTGGTACCGCAGTTTGCTGAAACGTTCTCAAGCTTTGGTGCCGAGCTACCCGCCTTTACTCAGTTTGTACTTAACTTGTCTGATCTCGCGATTGCCCACTGGTGGAAAGTTGTCATCGGCGCAGGTATAGGCGGTTACTTCTTTGCGCAGGCTAAAGTGCGCTCTGAATCATTCCGCAATTTCCTCGATAGGATATCGCTCAAGCTCCCGGTTGTAGGTCCAATCATGAATAGCTCATGCTATGCGCGTTTCACTCGCACATTAGCAACGACTTTTTCTGCTGGTGTACCTCTCGTAGATGCGCTTGATTCCGTAGCTGGCGCCACGGGCAATGTTGTTTACGCAACAGCCACTCGAAAGATTAAAGACGATGTCACAACTGGACAGCAGCTAAACTTCGCAATCAAGAATACAACTTTATTCCCAGTTATGGTGACCCAGATGGTTGGCATTGGTGAGGAATCAGGTGCACTCGATTCCATGCTAGATAAGTGTGCGATCTACTATGAGGCTGAAGTCGACAATGCAGTGGATGGCCTCACAGCTCTGATGGAACCAATGATTATGGCAGTATTGGGCATATTAGTCGGTGGATTAATGATTGCGATGTACCTGCCTATATTCCAACTCGGTTCAGTAATGTAGATCGACTCAGACTTTTCAGTGGCGATAGTTGATCTACTAAGGGAAAGCCCAAGTTTCCTCATTGTTATCTGTACAGTTTTAGGGCTGCTGGTCGGCAGTTTTCTAAATGTTGTAGTGTATCGCATGCCGATAATGCTACAGCGGGATTGGCGACAGCAATGCTGTGAGTTTTTAGAGATCGATGACCCAGGTAACAACGACGAAGACACAGTCTCTTTCGAAACTTTCAACTTAGCCAAACCCGAATCCCATTGCCCTAACTGCAATCATCGCATTAAACCCTGGGAAAATATTCCGGTTGTTAGTTACCTGTTTTTAGGTGGAAAGTGTTCCAGCTGTAAGACAAAAATTTCTTGGCGCTACCCTTCGATCGAATTCATCAACGGCGTCTTGTCTGGGCTAATTGCTTACAACTTCGGTGCGACTTGGCTGACCCTGGCATTACTTTTCTTCACCTGGTCTTTGGTCGTTTTGACTTTGATTGATTATGACCATCAATTGTTACCGGACGACATTACAATTCCGCTCTTATGGTTAGGCTTATTGGTAAATGCCATCGATTTAGGATTCGGTGTCAGTGTCTTCGACGCCGTTATTGGCGCTATTGCTGGGTACCTGTCATTGTGGGCATTCTATTGGGCCTTCAAACTCCTGACGGGCAAAGAAGGTATGGGGTACGGAGATTTCAAACTCCTGGCAGCGCTTGGCGCCTGGATGGGATGGCAAAGTTTGCTGCCAATCATCATCTTGTCCTCGCTCGTAGGAGCTGTTTTTGGAATCGCTCTGATCATTTTAACTGGACGGGATAAAGCCAAACCCATGCCGTTCGGTCCATATCTGGCTGGTGCTGGATTCATCATGTTGGTGTGGGGCCAGCAGCTCACTACCTTGTATCTCGAAATTATTCCAGGCTAACAGATTGAAAGCCGATCAAGCGGTGTAAAGCGACTAATCCATGTCTAAATTTATTGTAGGATTGACTGGCGGTATCGGCTCAGGGAAATCAACCGTTGCTAATGCCTTTGCGAAGCTAGGCGTTGATGTAATTGATGCAGACCAACTTGCCCGTGATGTCGTTGAACCTGGCAGACCAGCCTTGGAGAAGATTGCTGCCCACTTCGGCGAATCAATTCTGGATGAGCATGGCGCTCTCCGCCGAAAAATGCTTCGTGAAATCGTGTTCGAAAATTTGGAAGAAAAGAATTGGCTAGAAACTCTACTTCATCCCTTGATTGCAGAAGAGATAAAAAGTCGAATTGCAACAGCGCAATCAAATTACTGCATTCTTGAATCACCATTGCTGCTCGAGACTTCCCAAAAGTCCCTAGTACATCGAATATTGGTTGTCGATGTTGACGAGCCCATTCAAATTGATCGCGCGATGCGTAGAGATGGCAGTTCCGAACAAACGATTCGCGCCATAATTGCCTCTCAAATCAGTCGTGACCTGAGATTGCAAAACGCAGACGATGTTATTGAGAATGATTGTCCTATTGAAGCGATACAGGCTAAGGTAGAATCATTTCACCAAAAGTATGTTTCCCTTGCGAATGCCCACGAACAATCCTAAAACAGTAAACTGCCCCACTTGCCATAAATCGGTAGCCTGGACTGAAGAGAACGCACATCGGCCGTTTTGCAGCAAACGATGTCAATTGATTGATTTTGGGGATTGGGCCACAGAGAAGAATAGCATCCCCGGTGAACCCTTCTATCCGGTGGAAAGGGACGACGATGAAGAATCGCTACAATAAATTTTACAATGGAGTGCCGGTAATTGGCGGCATTTCCATCCAGTAGAATTTGCTGTTTTCTGCTCGATTCTCATTATTAAGGAATATGTAAATTAAATCGCCGTCTTCAGACAATCGAACTTTTCTAATTGTTTCTTCCTGCAATAATCCAAGCTCGTAATCTTCTAGAATCAAATGCGATTTCACATCGAAGATGTACAGCTTGTCATTGTCCGTCCCGATTAACAGCGTGCCATCTGCATTAAAGGTTGCACTCACGGGTGACGTACCAAAGAACCAAGCACCATCATTATTGAAGTATGCTTCTGGATCCATATCCGCGATGCTAAAATCCTGCTCGAGATAGTTACCATTAGGGCAGGTATATGCTAAGCGAGTACCATCCGGAGAAACATCAAAATCAGTGCAGTTCGAACCAACTGGAACATCAGTTCCTTGGACAAATGTAAATACATTCGTATTCGGATCAAAATTGAAAGTCGCCAGATTAGAAGCGGTAGCTAGGAAAATATGATCTAGAACTGGATCGTACTCTATTCGTATTGGCTCCTCTAGCGGAATACTATCAATCAAGAAGTTTCCATTAGGATCCATCAATCCCATCCAGAGCTGCGAGTCTGAAAACGGAATTCCGTTCTCGGCATTAAATCCTTCGCCATCGAACATTAGAGCAAATACATTGCCATTTTCGCCTAATGCGATATCTCTCAAGGCGAATCCGTAAGTGTAAGTAAAACCCATATCTCCCATAAGAGTCTGGGACAGCTGTGAAAAAGTGATGTTGCCTGTCACTAAATCCAATGAATAAAGGCGTTCTGATTCAGGAAAAACTGTCATAAAGACACGATTGTTCGCACGATCTAGAGTGAACTGATCGGGAGCAGTGTTAAACGGATACGTCGCACCTGTCTCGCCACTTATGATGTTGCGCTCTACTACACGATTTCGAATGAAATCACCTATCAGAACCCAACCATGGCAGAGTGATACGAAATCCTGGGCCGGCTCAACTAAGAGCCCGCCTTGCAATGCAGATACAGTCGCGTTGGAAGGTCCTGATTGCACAACTCCTAAGGTCAGAGTCTCAAATCGAGCTGGGTCTGAACCTTCAATATGCTCCAATCGAACAGTAATTTGCTCTCCATTTAAATCGACGCTAGGCACATCCAAGATACCCGAACTCACAGAGTAACTTGATACGCCCGCCGCGATACCCGCCGCACTGGGTGGGGAGAACGCCGAACAGTTAAATAAATCAGCGCCTGATAACGGAGGCGGTGCTGGAGGATCTTCAGACACGGTAACATTTGTCAATTCGAAGACTAAATCATTGGGATCAACTAACTTAAATTGCGCAGTCGCCTCTCCTACGGTTGGGACCTCAATTTCAGGAACCTCTAAAGTAAATCCATCGAATCGCGGAACATCATTAGCTAATGCTGGTGCTGGTCCAGGCACAAACTCCAGTAGTGGATTATCACTTAATCGCAAACCTGTATAAGGAGGAAACAAAGTTGTATCAACGGAAGTTGGTTGCACCGCACTGGTAATTCTGAATCCGACGTAGCGACTTGTATTTAGTGATGCATTGACCGCACCGGTTATATCGATCACCAACTCGGTGAGCATGGCAGCATCAATTTCAGCAATTGGAGTGGTAAAGCCTACTGAATAGTCAGTTACTTCGAGCACACCGTTATCAGAGAAGAATGTCACCTCAATTGGAGCAGAATTGTTCTGCGGTAAAACCTCAATAATCGGAACAGTCAGTGTAGCTGCGGTCACTTCCGTTGCATTCCCAAAATCGAATACATAAGTGGCAGCATCAATAAACTGAGCACTGGTAACCGCCCAACTCCCTATACTAATGTAGGATGCATCTACTTGTGTCCCAACCTCAGCAGGAGGAGGCGTTGTTTCCTCTTCGGCTGGAACCTCCGCACCTGGATCTTCAACCACCTCAGGAGCCGGACTATCTTCAACCATAGTCCCCTGAGCAACCAGAACCGCAATGTCGGCATGCACGGGCTGCAGACAAAACGCAAAAATCACACTTAGCAGTAAGCGCGATAAGGCAATTTGGCGATTGTTCAAATAGCTCATGACCGATCCCGTTGTCCGTAATTTGGCTATAAAGTCCATAGTTTCAATAAGTTAGCGTAAATCTCAGTGAACTGGATCACAATTAATAAGACCAGTTGCAAAGTATAGGGATTTCACCGCTCCACCCTGCTGTATCTGCTAATTTGCCCAATACTTTATCATATTATTGGAAAAAATAGCCTCTTCGAGTGCCCATTAAATGCTTTGAATTCAGTAGCTTGGGAAGTTATTCAGACGAGCCGCCTAAATAAAGCGCCCTATCGCGTTGGGAAGGATATAGTTTTAGGCTCTTACACCCAGAAGGGCTAGACCAACAAAGCAGACCGCTTTATCAATTAACCACTAACAGCAAAACAGAATTGAGGGTGATTTATCGCTCTAGCTGCCGCAGAGCTTCAATGATTGGAACGTTGGCCATTGGAAACTCTGCAGGAGTAAGGTCAGAAATTGAAAGCCAGCGGATGGCCTGCCCTTCATTACCGGATGGAGCACCTCGAAACTCGCGAATTATCCACACGTCTAATGAAACTGATTTGTCAGGGTAGTCATGTCGGACTTCGATCAATCGATGTGCTGGATGCACTTCAATACCGAGCTCTTCCAAAAGTTCCCGTCGCAATGCCTCTTGCACGCTTTCCCCTGGTTCAATTTTGCCTCCAGGAAATTCCCACAAGCCTCCTTGATGGCTTTTGGGGTGACGCAAAGAAATTAAGACTTCGTTTTTAGAATTTACAATGGCTCCGACAGCCACATGAATGATGTTTTTTTCAGGCAAGATCAGGTTCGATATTCAGCATTGATTCGGACATAGTCATGGGATAAGTCTGAAGTCCAAATAGTTTCAGAATAATCCCCGCGACCTAACTTAATCGTGATTTCAATTTCGTCCTTATCCATCTCTTGTTGCCCCAGCTCTTCCTTGTACTGCGGCGCTACTGCTCCATTAATCGCAATTAAGCAATCTCCAATGAAAATAGAAATATCTGAGATGTTTAAGTCTGCAAGTCCCGCTCTGCCAATTGCTGCGAGTATTCGCCCCCAGTTAGGATCTGAAGCAAACAGTGCCGTTTTTACCAGTGGAGACTCCGCTATCGTGTAAGCAACTTGCAAACATTCTTCGCTTGTTGCTCCATTTTCGACTTTGATTGTTACGAACTTTGAAGCGCCCTCTGCATCTCGAATCAAGCCGATTGCTAGTTGCTGGAATACTTCATTCAGTGCGGAGACGAACAGATCGGATTCAGCATTCGACAAACTATCAAGAGCGATTTCGCTACTTCCAGTTGCAGCTAACATGCAACAGTCGTTAGTCGATGTATCTCCGTCTACCGTTATTCGATTAAAGCTTTGTGAAACTGCTTCATTCAATAAACTATCAAGTGTCGGCTTATCAACTTCCAAATCTGTAAACACATAGGCGAGCATTGTTGCCATGTTTGGCCGTATCATTCCTGCGCCTTTGGCTATGCCTGAAATGCTTACAGTTTTACCTTGAATACTCAACTGAACACTCTCTAACTTTGGCTGAGTGTCTGTGGTCATAATGCCTTGTGCAGCGGGCAACCAATTGTCCGGAGCAAGACCAGAGCACAACTGAGGAATTGCATTTTCGATTTTCTCAACTGGCATGGATTCACCGATCACACCAGTTGAGAATGGCAAAACTTGCTTGGAAGAAGAGTCGACATGCGCTGCCAAAGAAGAACAGCACTGCTCTGCATCCAAAATACCTTGATCACCAGTTCCCGCGTTAGCAAATCCGGTATTTGTGAGAAAGTAGCGAATAGAATTGGATAACAAATTTCGTTTTGCTATCTCAACAGGTGCAGCACAAAAAGCATTCTGCGTGAATACTCCACTGACAACTGTATCTTCCGCTAACTCAATTAGCACCAGATCCAACTTGTCTGGATAACGAATATTCGCCGCAACAGCGGAGAGCCGCACACCGTCTACCGGATGAATTGTTCCAGCTTCCTGAATCACAAGTATTAGCCGATCTTGCCGTGACAGACTTTGTACTTTTTGCCCGAGCCACAAGGGCAAGGATCATTCCGCCCTACTTTCGGCACGTCTCGTACAAATGGCGTTTGTCTTTCCATCGAACCTTGCTGTGAACCTTGAGGCGCTCCTGCCGCTCCACCCTCAGCTGCAGCTTGTTGTTCTTCAGCGCTCAGAGCAGATACTGCTTGGTGCTGATAATTCATTCGCTCTTTTGCCTGTTCTTCACGTCGCTTTTGTTCGATGCTATCAATTGCATCTTCTTGACGAATCTGCACATGACTTAGAACTTTGATGGCTTCCCTTTGCAAATTATCTAGTAGCTCTGTGAATAACGCGAAAGCTTCTCGCTTATATTCCTGTCGTGGGTTCTTACCACCGTAACTTCGCAGAAAAATCCCTTGACGCAGATGGTCCATAGTAGCTAGATGATCTTTCCACAAGCCATCAAGAATCTGCAATGTAATTTGCTTCTCGAACAAGCGCATGTTGTCGCCAACAACACTACACTTCTCTTCATATTCCTGCTCGAGAACGGTAGTCAGTTTTTCCTTGAGCTGCTCTTCATACAACTGATCATCTTCATCTAACCACTGCTGTATTGGTTGGGTTGTGTTGAACTCAGTGGTAATTGCGCCCTCTAGACCTTCAATATCCCATTGTTCTGGCACACTTTGGGGCGGGATGTAATCGTCCACTAGTTGAGACATTACTTCGGCCCGCATTTCCTTCAACAAGTCAGAAATATTTTCACTTGCCATTAACTCATTACGTTGACGATAGATAATCGTTCTTTGATCGTTCGCAACATTGTCGTATTCCAATAGTTGTTTTCGAATATCAAAGTTCCGACCTTCTACTTTGCGCTGCGCCTTCTCAATTGAACGGGTCACCATGCCGTGCTCTATTGCTTCACCTCGCTCCATTCCAAGGCGACGCATAAAGTTTTTAACACCCTCAGACGCAAAAATGCGGAGTAAATTATCCTCCATAGACAGATAAAAGCGCGAGTAACCAGGGTCACCTTGACGACCGGATCTACCGCGCAGCTGGTTATCGATTCGGCGTGATTCATGCCGCTCTGTTCCAATAATGTGAAGGCCACCAGCCTCAATCACTTGGTCGTGGCGCTTCTGCCATTCTGCCTTTATCTTTTCAACTTCCGCTTCACTTGGATTACTTAGTGCAGCAACTTCCGCTTCCCATTTTCCGCCCAATACAATATCTGTACCTCGACCGGCCATATTGGTGGCGATGGTGACAGCTCCAGGTCGGCCAGCTTGAGCGATGATTTCCGCTTCTTTTTCATGAAACTTTGCGTTCAAGACTTCATGGGCAATCTTCTTGCTCGTCAAAAACTTGGACAAAATTTCTGAAGTATCGATAGATGCTGTACCAACCAGAATGGGTGCACCGCTATCCCTAATCTCAATAATGTCATTGAGAATAGCTTCAAATTTCTCCTCCATGGACAGGAAGATCAGATCATTAGCATCTTCTCTGATCATGGGTTGGTTAGTTGGAATAACTACAACATCTAAACCATAAATTTGAGTGAACTCGAACGCTTCTGTATCAGCGGTACCGGTCATACCAGCCAATTTGTCATAGAGCCGGAAGTAGTTCTGGAAAGTTGTAGATGCCAGTGTTTGGCTTTCACTCTGTATTTCCAGTTTCTCTTTGGCTTCAAGCGCTTGGTGCAAGCCCTCCGAAAGCCGCCTACCTTCCATTGTACGGCCAGTATGTTCGTCAATGAGCACGATACTCTTGTTTTGTACGATGTATTCAATATCCCTATTGAACAAATGGTGTGCTCTCAATGCGGCCTGCACATGGTGAAGCAACGATAAATTGGTTGCCGCGTATAACGACTCACCCTCACCCAGCAGTTTTTGCTTTATCAATAAATCTTCAACAAACTCGTGTCCGGATTCTGTTAGCTCTACCTGTCGACTTTTCTCGTCTACTGTGAAGTGTCCGGACTCTTCACGTACAAAATTTTTGTCCATCATCTCCATCTTGGACACTTCTTGCTTTTCACCACGTTCCAACTTTGGAATGAGTTTGTCGATTGCCGTGTATAGCTTTGAGCTGTCTTCCGCAGCACCGGAGATGATGAGCGGGGTTCTCGCCTCATCAATGAGAATTGAATCCACTTCGTCCACGATGGCAAAATGCAATTCTTTCTGCATCTTGTCTTCCAGACGAAATGCCATATTGTCTCTTAAATAGTCGAAACCGAACTCATTATTAGTTCCGAAAGTAATTGATGAACTATAGGCAGCAATTTTTTCTTCTGGGCTTTGACCAGATTTAATTACTCCGACAGTCAATCCCAGGAATTGATAGATTGGACCCATCCAGTTCGCATCGCGTTCCGCCAAGTATTCATTCACAGTGACAATGTGAACTCCCTTGCCGCTTATTGCATTGAGATAAGCAGGCAAAGTGGCGACCAGAGTTTTACCTTCACCTGTGCGCATTTCTGAAATACTGCCCTGATGCAGAACGATTCCACCTATCATTTGCACATCGAAGTGCCTCAACCCGAGTGTTCGCACACTGGCTTCACGTACAACAGCAAACGCCTCAGGGAGTAATTGGTCGACGGTTTCACCCGCTTCCAAGCGCTGTCTAAACTCTTCAGTCTTATTTTTTAGCTCTTCGTCATTTAGAGATTGCAGCTGCTGCTCGTAACCATTGATGACAGCAACTGTTTTCTGCATTTTTTTCAATTTGCGAGAATTGCTACTACCAATAATTTTGTTAAGGATGTTCATAACTTTTTTCTAAACCAGTAAATAAATTTTGCAGGTAACAGCAATATGCGCCGTTATCCACTGCGTGAAAATCAGAAAGAGAAATTAAGGGAGGTAATTATCTAGCGGTGCGGTGTATATAAGCTGCCGGATCGACTACGCGACCATTTTTATATACTTCAAAATGAACATGGGGACCTGTGGATCGACCAGTTGATCCCACTAGGGCAATCGTTTGACCTTTCTTGACCACATCCCCTACTTCAACAAGTAGTTTCTCGGAATGTGCATAGCGAGTAGTAAATCCGTTACCGTGATTCACTTCGACCATGAGCCCGTAACCAGATCTAGGTCCTGACCAGGTTACAACGCCTGAAGCCACTGTATTGATGTCAGCACCTGCCTTGCCGGTGGTGAAATCTATCCCCGCATGGAAAGAGAGTCTGCCTGTGAATGGGTCGGGGCGCTGTCCAAATCTGGAGGCGATCCAACCTCTTTCTACCGGCCGCCCTGCAATAAACACATCGGATTCGATTTGCTTATCAGCCATCAAACTTTCGAGAATCTCGAGTTGTTGTTGCCGATCCTCTAATTGGTTTTCCAATTGATCGATAGCAGAGAGGAATTGTGCGCTCGAATAGCTTTGCGTTGAGGACACGCCAGGTCCGCCAAGCGGAACGGGTTGGCTGAAATCGAATTCACCATTATCGAGGTTTGCAATTGAGGTAATTCGCTCACCCACTGCATCCAGACGAACTAACCTTGCTTGCATCATCGCCATGCGTAGCGTGAGCGCTTCAAGTTGTTGCTCTGATTCTTCTTTAATGTCTTCTAGTTGTTCGGCCTGAACCTTAATCTGCCGTTCCCAGCTCTGGGCGGTCTCTTCGGTGAAGATTTCAGTGTTTTGCGAGATAGCAAGCTGATAGCCGAAATAGCCCAAACCTACTGGGGCACCCAGCAGAATTATGGACAATAAGCCCTTTAACCAGCCTTTGAGAACTATGGTCCGAGTGTGACCATGGCGTTGATCAACGAGAATGACTTTCATTGTTAAGCGTGTCTCAGCTACCCTTCATACAACACTTGGGGGCTTTATTTGAAACTTCAACGCCTAACAATTTTCTAATTATATCAACGAGTTAGGAGAGCGTAGCGGCTTATGCTGCTAACACCGGTTTCATGTAGGAAATAGGTACGTTCGAATCGTTGTCGAAACTGACAATTTCCCAAGCGTCTTCATTAACTTCGAGCATTCTTAATAAAGCATTATTGAGAGCATGTCCAGATTTATAGCCCTTGAACTCGCCTATCAGGCTGTTGCCCAAAAGGTATAAATCTCCAATAGAATCAAGGATTTTGTGCTTCACGAACTCGTCTTCGTAGCGCAATCCGTCCTCATTTAGCACTTTGTAATCACCCACGGCGATCGCATTATCCATGCTGGCGCCAAGAGCCAAATTACGGTTTCTCAGCTCTTCGAATTCGTGCATAAATCCGAATGTTCGTGCCCTGCTCACTTCCTTCACAAATGAAGTGCTGGAAAAATCGATTGTGGCACTCTTGGTGTACTTCTTATACACGGGATGGTCGTACAGCAAGGTATAGCTGACTTTAAAGCCGTCGAAAGGCTCTAAACTTACGGACTTATCACCCTGTTCGAGGGTAATTGGTCGCTTAATCTTAATGAATTTCTTCAATTCAGACTGCTCTTCGATACCAGCAGACTGGATGAGGAATACAAATGGCCCGGCGCTTCCATCCATGATGGGAACTTCAGGGGCGCTTACATCTACAAAAGCATTATCGATGCCTAAACCTGACATAGCAGACATTAGATGCTCTATTGTGCTAATTCGCACATCATTCTTCACTAATGTAGTAGAGAGCGTGGTGTCACCAACATTGGAGGCACGGGCTTCGATTTGAACGGCTGGATCAAGATCGACTCGTGTGAACACTATGCCAGTATTGACTGGCGCAGGACGCAGAGTCAGGTACACCTTTTCACCGGTGTGCAACCCAACCCCCGTAGCACGGATAATATTCTTTAAAGTTCTTTGTCTAAGCATAGGTCTTCTGCGGGCCTTTGAAGATGAGACTACTGAGAATCAATTCGGTTCCCTTAAGGCTCTTCAAGACATATCAAACATAGAGAATATGTCGACCCGGCGTACCAGAACTCAAATTCTGGCGGTTTTTCTTCCCCAAGGCTCCTCACAGTGGCCGATCAGTTAACCATTAAGGCTCTAGAATGATGAGACCGGCTTTTGGTCGAATTATTGCTGTTAGCCGTTAGTTGCTAGAGATTAATTCGATAGGAGGCGCCAAAACCGCACGCATGGTACCAGAGAACCTCGAAATTCCCAATATCTTGTGCTTTTGCAGTGCTATTTCAGACCAATCAGGATCAATTCTTCAGGTATCGGCCCGATTTTCTTCCTTCTATATATAGGGGTGGAAGTTTTAGAAAGCGGAAACCTAGCTGTGGAAATCAAATAGGTTTGCCAAAGGAGCTTCAAGAGTGCCCAGCCCAAGGACGGAAAGAGGGGCAGTGAGGATGAGCCCCTAAATCCGAAAACTCAGACCACAGCCGGCAAATTCAGGGCGACGTTGCTATCACCCTGAATTGAATGCCGAATGATCAGTCTGCCTGGCGTCGCAAGAATGCAGGTATATCCAGATAATCCATATCTGTTTCAGCACCCACCGCTTGGGCCAATGCCGCACCTCTTTCAACACCGCCTCGATTACGCATAACCGCAGGTCTATCCAGTTGGCGATAGTCGGTTTCTGCTTCATCAGTTGTGTTGTCAACAACCTTTTTAGGCATCATTTGACTGCCACCGAGACCGGTTGCAACTACAGTCACCCGCATCTCGTCGTTGAGTGTTGGGTCAATCACTGTGCCAACTACAACAGTTGCATCATCAGAAGCAAACTCTTCAACGGTATCACCGACTTCAGAGAATTCACCAAGCGACAAGTTCTCGCCCGCGGTGATATTCACTAGAATGCCTCGAGCACCCTGCAAGTTAACATCTTCTAGCAATGGAGATCTGATTGCCGATTCTGCAGCTTCCCTTGCTCGATCTTCACCTGCAGCGAAGCCTGTTCCCATCATCGCCATGCCCATCTCCGACATCACAGTCTTCACATCGGCGAAGTCGACGTTAATCATGCCCGGATGCATAATGAGATCAGCAATGCCTTTAACTGCCCCCAGCAAAACATCATTGGCTGCCTTAAATGCTTCCAGCAAGGAAGCATCCTTACCTAAGACATCCAACAATTTTTCATTTGGAATGGTAATTAAAGAGTCGACATTTTCAGACAGGTGCTGAATGCCATCTTCCGCAATTGCGGATCGCTTCTTACCTTCAAAAGGAAAAGGTCTTGTAACGATAGCAACGGTTAAGATGCCCAGTTCTCTAGCCACTTCCGCAACAATAGGAGCTGCACCTGTACCAGTACCTCCACCCATGCCAGCAGTGATAAAAACCATATCAGCGCCAGACAAGATATCAGCAATCTGCTCTTTGTCTTCTAAAGCCGCTTGACGACCAATCTCTGGATTTGCACCTGCACCTAACCCCTTAGTTATATTGCTACCCATTTGCAAAATGGTTTTAGCTCTGAGGTTATTTAGTGCTTGCGCATCCGTATTGGCGCAAATAAATTCCACGCCATCCACCTGGTTGGTGATCATATGGTGGACCGCATTACCACCCCCACCACCGACACCGATGACCTTAATCACGGCGTTCTGCGGTATGTTGTCAACTAATTCAAACATAGTGCCCCCTCACATTTTTTAAATCTTTTGATCTAATGTTGATCATTTCCTAATTACTAAAAATTTCCTTGAAACCAGTTTTTTACTCTATCTACTAAGTGAATTTGTGGATCCCTCTTAGGATCGAGTCCGTCTCTTTCTTGATGTTGCTTTAATCCATAAAGCAACAAACCCACGCCTGTTGAGTAGATGGGATTCTTTACGATATCTGCCAAACCGCTTACGTTTTGTGGCGCACCAATTCTTACCGGCGCATGAAATATTTCTTCAGCAAGTTCAACTACACCTTCCATCTTGCTTGTACCGCCAGTGAGAACCACACCTGCTGCCAACAGATTCTCGAATCCGCTGCGTTGTAGTTCAGCCTGCACCAATGTGAATAGCTCGTCATATCGAGGCTCAACAACCTCAGCTAAAGATTGGCGCGAAAGCTCTCTCGGCGCCCTATCACCGACACTCGGCACTTTTATCGTATCTTCTGTACCTGCCAGTTGTGTTAATGCGCAGGCATACTTAATTTTAATTTCCTCTGCATTCTCGGTTGGCGTGCGCAAGGCCATAGCGATATCGTTAGTGACCTGGTCACCAGCAATGGGAATAACGCCGGTATGACGAATCGCACCTTCGGTGAAAATGGCGATATCGGTAGTTCCTCCGCCGATGTCGACGAGGCAAACACCAAGCTCCCGCTCATCTTCTGTTAGTACTGAATAACTGGATGCTAATTGCTCTAAAATAATCTCATCAGTTTCCAGCCCACAGCGCTTGATGCATTTTTCAATGTTCTGCACAGCATTTATGGCACAAGTTACGAGATGTACTTTCGCTTCCAGTCTCACACCTGACATGCCTAACGGTTCTTTCACTCCCTCTTGAGAATCGATGATGTATTCCTGAGGTAATATATGGAGAACCTTTTGATCAGCAGGAATGGCAACGGCCTGAGCTGCATCTATTACTCGTTCAATATCTGGCTTCATCACTTCGCCATCGCGAATCGCAACAATTCCATGTGAATTCATGCTGCGAATGTGACTTCCCGCAATGCCTGCATAGACTGAATGAATCTGACACCCAGCCATTAATTCAGCTTCTTCGATAGCGCGCTGGATCGATTCGACGGTGGATTCGATGTTGACCACAGTCCCTTTCTTCAATCCTCTTGAACGATGGCTACCAATACCGACGATATCCAAACTACCGTCTTCATTTATGTCACCCACAATCGCCACGACTTTGGAAGTTCCAATGTCCAAACCTACGATCATGTTTTCGCCTACGGCCTCATTCATTGCCCACTGTCTCCCACACCAACCTCATGAGCTGAAATCGTTTTCTAAAGAACCCAACAGTTGAATGGCTCATCATCTGACTGCCACTCCAGACAATTCTTCAGATGAATGTTTCACTGCCATTCCATTCTCATATCGAAGATCAACCGCCACCATTGTTGAGACTGCTGCCTCCGATTGAGAACTATAAAAATCAATAAATCTTGCCAACCTGTTCATTACGTCGACACGCCCTGCATTAATTTGCATTTGATCGTTTAGCACTAATGTCCAGTTTCCTCTTTCACTGTACGTCAAACTTGTCACCCTAAGCCCTGCTTGAAAGAAGAGTTGGTTTACAGCTCGATACTGCTCCATTACTTTCGCTTGTGATTCATTTGGTCCAGTAAGCAACGGCAATGCTGAAAGATGTTCAATGTAGTCAGGTCTAAAAATCTCACCATATTGATTAAGGAGCTGAGAATCATTCCATCGGGCAATCGCCACTTCCTCAGTTAGCTGTAGCCCCACGCTATCTGGCCAAATCTTTTTCACAGATGCATATCGAATCCAATGATGAGCTTCCAGTACCTGCCTTACTCCTTGCACGTCAAAGTCGAAGTAACCAACTCCCATAAACTTGCCAATAATCTGTTGCACTTCAGCTTCTGAGATACTTTGCCATTGGTTTTCCACGCGAACTTTTGTTATCGGCGAACTCATTCTTTGCGCTAACGAATCCTTGTTTTGAACCAATAAAAAACTGGCGCCAGCAATTAACAGCGTAAGCACCAAGTACTTTAGCCTTATGGCTGGCATAACATTCAACGCCTGATCGCTCACACCGATACGCTTTCCCGCGCTGAATGTCGTGTTGTTTTGACGGCTCATACTCATTTTCAATCTGCTAATTCACAATCCAGAATGCGCAACATCAATTCATCAAAATCGATTCCAACTCTGGATGCAGCTGTGGGCACAAAGCTGTGCGATGTCATGCCAGGAACAGTATTCAATTCCAACAAATGAAAATCGCCTTGCTTATCTTGCATGAAATCTACTCTTGCCAAGCCAGAACAGCCCAAGCTGTCATATGCTGCTCTTACTATCGTATCGATTTGATTCAACTCACTTTCAGGTAAATCAATCGGACAAATAATCCGTGTTTCTTCGTCTATGTATTTCGCTTCGTAGTCGAAAAACTCTCTGTCGGTTTCCAACAATATGGTTGGCAATAGTTCCGCACCCAATACGCCAGTTGAATACTCTGGACCATCTATAAACTGTTCTGCCATTACAAACGAATCGTATTCTTTCGCTTTCTTGTAAACTTCTTCCAACGCTTCAGCGTCATCAACGATTGCGATGCCTAAGCTGGACCCCCCACTCACGGGTTTCACTACTACCTTGCCGAATTCCGAAACAATTTCATTCCAGTTAGAGTCGCCGTCCAGAATGACAAAATCAGCAGTAGGCAGACCTAATTGCTTCCACACCATCTTGCACTTCACTTTGTCCATTGCTAAAGCTGATGCCAAAACACCACTGCCGGTGTAAGGGATGCCCATCATTTCCAACAAGCCCTGTACAACTCCGTCTTCACCTTTACTTCCATGCAAAGCAATGAACACTAGATCTGGGCTAACAGCTTGAAGCCGATCTACAAGGTCTGAACTGGCATCAATGGCAGTTACTTCGACCCCTAGTCGTTGCAATCCAGCTAGCACTGCCTCCCCACTCAGAAGGGAAATTTCGCGCTCTGCTGAGTCGCCTCCCATGAGAACAACCACATGCCCGACTTTCGCCAGTATCTGTTCTTTATTTATCGTTCTCATGGACTCTTTCTTAACCCGAAATATGCAAATTCTTCTATTAAAATCAATAAATTAGCTAATTTTGGAAACCCAACTGAGCGAGCTCTCTAGAGAGGCCTCCAACACTTCCAGCCCCCTGTGTGAGAACCACATCTCCTGGCTGTAAAATGTCTAAAAGCACCTCTCTCACATCCCCATCCTGCTGCACCAAAACGGGGTCCACTTTGCCGCGCAAGCGGATGCTGCGACTCAAACTTCGAGAATCTGCTCCAGGAATTCGCTTCTCGCCAGCGGCATAAACTTCCAATAACAGCAGCACATCTGTTTCCGACAAAACGTCCACGAAATCATCGTAGAGATCCGCAGTTCTACTGTATCGATGGGGCTGAAAAATCATGACCAACCTTTTCTTAGGCCAAGCTGCTCGTAAAGCTTTAATAGTCACCCCAACCTCTGAAGGATGATGGCCATAGTCATCGACCAAAGTCACAAGCCCTTTGCCGAAGTGAAACTCTCCCTGTACTTCGAATCGCCGCCCTACGCCTGAGAACGCTCTAATTCCGCGTTTGATTGCGCTGTCACTGATTCCTTCGTCCGAAGCGACTGCGATTGCTGCCGTTGCATTTAAGGCATTGTGTTTGCCAGGCATGGCAAGCGATACGCTAAGCGGACGTTTCTTTTCAGGGCGATGCACTTCGAATTGAGTCGTTAATCCATCTTGCTTCAGATTCGTAATGCGAAAATCTGCTGCTTTCGAAAACCCGTAAGTCAATTTAGGTCGAGAAATTTTTGGCAAGATACTCCGCACCACGGGATCATCTATGCACAATACTGCCAATCCGTAAAAAGGGAGATTGTGTAAAAAATCAATGAAGTGAGTTTTGAGATTTTCGAAATCTCCCCCGTAAGTGCCCATATGGTCTGCTTCGATATTGGTTACTACAGCCACCATCGGTTGCAAATGCATAAAAGAAGCATCACTTTCATCAGCCTCAGCAACTAAATACCGACTCTCTCCCAATCTCGCATTACTACCTGCGCTGTTGACCAACCCGCCTATTACGAATGTTGGATCCATTCCACCTTCGGCTAATATTGATGCAACGATACTTGTAGTGGTGGTTTTTCCGTGAGTGCCTGCAATAGCAATCGAATGGCGATAGCGCATCAATTCCGCCAGCATCTCTGCTCGCGGAATTAGTGGCTTGCCGCTCTTTGCCGCCGCTTTAAGTTCGGGATTTGTCCTTACTATTGCACTCGAGTGCACTATGACATCAGCTTTCTCAACATTCTTGGCTTCATGCCCTATAAAGATTCGAGCACCCAATTTTTTAAGTCGTTGCGTATTAGGAGACTGGCGTAAATCACTGCCAGTAATTCTATATCCCTGATTTAGCAGCACTTCAGCAATTCCACACATGCCAGCACCACCAATACCAATAAAATGTATAGTCTTGATACGTCGCATTTCCGGAATACTATGTTGCAATACTTCTTTAGCCACGGATCACCTCAAGACATGAATCAACTATTTCTTGATCCGCATTTAGTATTGCCAATGAATGAGCTTTATCTCCCATTGCGCGCAATTCATCGCGATTGTTTTCAAAGTTTCTGAGCAACTCCAACAAGGAGTCTTCGCTTAAATCTTTTTGCTGTATGACAATCGCCGCATTATTGTTGGCTAGCCAATTAGCATTGTGTGTCTGTTGCTGGTCTTTATGATATGGGTAAGGAACAAATATCGCAGGCAAACCCATCGCCGCAATTTCACTAACGGTGCTAGCGCCAGATCGACAAACCACTAAATCAGCCCAGGCAAACGCCTCGGCCATTTCATGCACAAATGGTGTCAATCGATTTTCCTCACTGATAGCCAGACCTGCTGACTTATAGTGTGCAAGAGTCGCATCGAAGTCCCGCTGCCCCGATTGATGCAGACTCAGTACTTGTCGGTTGTTGTTGAGCTCCGATACAACAATGGGAATCAGTCGATTGATGGCTTGAGCTCCTTGACTGCCACCTAAAATCAAAAGATGCATTGGCTCATTATCAGATCTTGGACTCTGATCAGGTATTGCTAATCTTTTAATGCTATCCCGCAGTGGATTCCCAGTGTGCAGGATTTTTTTAGACTCAGGAAAAGTATTTGGAAATGCCTCGAATACTTTGTTTGCAAGTCTCGCGAGTATTTTGTTAGTCAATCCTGCTACTGCGTTTTGTTCATGAATAAATAATGGTCTGCCTTGAAGCTTGCATGCCAAACCCGCTGGCCCGCAAACGAAACCACCCATGCCAATTACACAGTCCGGATTCACTCGGCGCAGCACGCGAAATGACTCGTAAAATGCACGCAACAACATAACCGGTGCTAACAATAGTCTGACTAATCCGGCCCCACGCAGTCCTTTGACAGTTACCTGGTGTAATGGAATCTTGGAATCTTCGAGGATTGCATTCTCCATACCGGTGGGCGTACCTAACCATTCGACGTTTACCCCGCGCGCAAGAAAAGTCTCTGCGATAGATAGAGCAGGAAACACATGCCCTCCTGTACCAGCCGCCATGATCATTACAGTCAGGCTCCTCGATTCCATCGCGCCAACCCTTCCGCGTCGTCTTCAGTTGCTGAATCAACTTCGAATTGAATACGCAAAAGCAACGCTGCCATGAAACAAGAAACAATCAAACTCGCACCACCATAACTTAGGAATGGCAAGGTGAGCCCTTTCGTTGGAAGCAAACCGATATTTACACCAATATTGATCAATGCCTGACCGGCAAATAGCAGAGATATCCCGTAAGCAACAAACGCATTAAACAATCTGCCTTGCGATTGCGCTTTTTTGGCAATCAAAAAGCCACTATAGACAAGGATACAAAACAGAATTACAACCAGAGACACACCGGCGAGACCTAGCTCTTCGCCGATTATTGCCAACACAAAATCATTGTGCGCTTCCGGTAGGAAGTATAATTTTTGAATACTGTTACCCAACCCAACGCCAAACCATTCCCCCCTACCAAAAGCAATCAGCGCTTGGGTTAACTGATAGCCACCTCCATAAACGTTTTCCGCCGCCCATGGATTTAAGTAAGAAGAAAATCGCTCAATGACATATGGCTTCATTATGGCGATGTAGGTAACTGCACCTATACAAAGCACCAACATCAACAGAAAACGGTAAAACTTTGCCCCCGCCAAAAAGATCATGCAGAAAGCTGTTAGCAATAAAATGACCATGGCTCCGTGGTCGGGTTCAAAATGCAACAACACAACCGCGGCACCGATTACCAACATCGGTTTTAGAAATCCTGACCAGTTATCTCTTACCTCTTCCAAATGTCTTTCGAGGTAAGCTGCCATGTAAACAACAATAAATACCTTGCCGAGTTCGGAAGGCTGCAAATTGAAGAAACCAAGATCAATCCAGCGCATACTGCCGTTAACTGCATGACCAACACCTGGCACCAGCACCAGAAGCAGCAACGCAAAAGAGAACATCAATAGAAACCAACTTGTGTCTCTCCAAAGCCTCATGGGAATGTGAAGCGTGATCAACATTCCTATTAATCCCATTCCGGCAAATACTATTTGTCGCTTAAAGTGAAAGAACGGATCGCCATAAACACTATTTGCGATTTCCACTGACGCAGATGTCATCATGAGCAAACCAAGGGTCAGCAAGACGCTCACAACTAAAAGCAACAAATTCAGTTTGGGAACTGGACGCGCAGATTTAGGAATGCGATGGGAAACTGATGCCATGCTCATTGCAAACTCTCCACCGACTGAATAAAGCTCAGCCCCCGATGTTGATAGTTATCGAACATGTCAAAGCTTGCGCAGGCAGGGGACAGTAATACTGCATCTCCTGGAGATGCATGATCGAGCGCCACTTTTACTGCATCCTGCATATCTTCAGCGAAGTAAGTTTGGATATCGGTATCGAAGTTTGCTGCCAACTCCACTGCATCCTGACCAATCAGAATGACTTCTTTTCCCCAACGATTTATTACGGGTACCAGTGTGGTGAAGTCCGCCCCTTTGCTCACCCCACCCGCGATAAGAACAATATGTCCTGTGATTCGCTGACCCAGACCCTCGACTGCCGCAACAGTTGCGCCGACATTGGTTCCTTTAGAGTCATTGTAAAAACCAACTCCTCCAACTTCGCCAACCCATTGACAGCGATGAGGCAGGCCAGAAAAGTCTCTGATTCCATTTCTGATTGCGTCTATTTTTATTCCAAGTGTCGTTGCGATTGCTGTAGCTGCCAGCACATTTGCAATATTGTGCTGCCCAAAAACTTTTAGCTCATCTGCCGAAATGATTTTCTCAAACTGAAACGCCAGGTACTGATCACCGTCTTCTTCCAGCAATCCAAAACCTCGAACCCCAGGGCGACTAAAACCGAAGTCCCAAATCGGAGCAGAGGTAGGATCTAATGGATAAGTCTTAGAGTCATCCCGATTCATTACTATGGTCGATGCGCCACAATAAATTTTCTGTTTTGCCGCAGCGTATTGTTCTATTGAATCGTAACGATCTAAATGGTCCTCTGAGATATTGAGAATGCAGGCGACCTCCGCACCCAAACACGACGTGGTCTCAAGTTGAAAACTCGATAGCTCCAGAAGGTAGATGTCTTTTTTGTCTTCAAGCAACAAATCCAAAGCAGGTTTGGAATGTTTACTGTCTAGATTCCCTCCCAAGCCAAAATTCTTCCCTGCTTTTTGCAATATGGCGGCCAAAATTTCTACAACGGTGCTTTTTCCGTTTGAACCAGTTACAGCAATAATCGGGGCCACAGCATTTTTGCTAAAAATATCTATATCACCAGTAATGGGTACACCACTGGCCTTTGCTTCCTGAATCTCAGGTGTGGAGAGTGGCACACCGGGACTGACGATTAGTTCTTCAGCATCTAAAAAACTTTGCAAGTTAAATTGACCAAGCTCTAATTCTGTTTTAGGAAATGATTCTTTAATTTCTCCAAGACCCGGAGGGTCAGAACGAGTATCTGTAATACGAAAGCGCTCGCCCATAGCGGAAAGATAGCGAGCACAGGACATGCCTGTGGACCCTAGTCCAACTACTAACTTTTCTTTTTGAGTCGCTTCGTTCACAGAATTCTCAACAAGTCGCTTTATCTAAGTTTTAGAGTTGCTAAACCAAATAGAACCAGCATTACGGTGATAATCCAGAAACGAACTATCACTCTCGGCTCTGGCCAACCTTTCAATTCGAAATGGTGATGCAACGGAGCCATCCGAAAAATCCGTCGTCCCGTAAGCTTGTAAGATGCAACCTGCAAAATCACAGATGCGGTCTCCATAACAAACACACCGCCCATAATGAATAAAACGATTTCATGCCGAGCTACTATGGCCATTACACCAAGTGCTGCACCGAGCGCTAATGCACCGACGTCGCCCATAAATATTTGTGCCGGATAGGTGTTAAACCAAAGAAACCCCATTCCTGCACCCACCAGTGCACCAGCAAATATGACTATTTCACCGGAGCCGGAAACGTTGGGGATGTTGAGATAAGCGGAAAATTCAGCATGTCCTGCAAGATAAGCGATTACACCTAATGCACCACCTACCATAACAGTAGGTAAAATCGCTAAACCATCGAGACCATCGGTCAGATTCACAGCATTGCTAAACCCAACAATCATCAGTGAACTGATTACGATATAGAAAATCCCCAGATCAATTGCCACATCTTTAAAAAACGGAACAATGTAGTCAGTCTCGATCGAACTAATTGCCGAGTTATAGAGAATTACAGCTGCCGCTGTTCCAATTAAAAATTGCCAAAACAACTTCCAGCGTGGTGACAGACCGGTGGGATCTTGTTCGAAAACCTTGCGATAATCATCGACCCAACCAATCGCGCCAAACAACATCGTCACCAGCAAAACAATCCATACATAGTGGTTAGATAAGTCCGACCAAAGTAGTGTGCTCATTGCAATGCTCACTAATATGAGCGCACCCCCCATGGTTGGAGTTCCGGCTTTACTAAAATGTGTTTCCGGCCCATCGTCTCTCACCACTTGACCTATCTGGTGATAGTTAAGGCGCCTAATCATGTAAGGACCAATAATCAGCGATACACCCAAAGCTGTTAGGATGCTGAAAATACCGCGTACAGTGATGTATTGAATCACTGCAAAATTACTATCGAATTGCATGAGAAAATCAGATAACCATACGAGCATTATTCAGACTCCTCTGCTTGTAGACTTGAAACAACATTTTCCATGTGAGCGCCGCGCGATCCTTTGACCAGAATGACATCACCGGGCTTAACTTCCGCCATGCAATGAGAGATCAATTTTTCTTGGGATGGAAATTGATGTGCAGCAGGCCCATATGTATCAACAACCAGAGAGCTGTGCTCACCGGTTACCCAAAGCTCTTCAATTTCTCGCAGTTTGGCATGACTACCAACAAGCTTGTGAGCTGCATCTGATTCCGAACCAAGCTCTTTCATATCGCCAGCCACCAAAATTCTTCGGCCTTTAAACTGAGCAAGCACATCAATAGCCGCCACAAATGAAGACGGGCTTGCGTTGTAAGTATCATCAATGACAACAGATTCGTGCAGCCCTGGACCTTGGGCCAGGCGACCAGCTACAGGTTCCAATTTTGCAAGACCAGACTGAACTTCCAGCAAACTCGCGCCTGCTTCCATAGCTGCTGCCGCAGCAGCTGTAGCATTTACCGCATTGTGCTCACCCAACAATTTCAAGGTAATTTCAATACTGCCTTGAGGTGTTTGTAGCTCAAAGCAAACTCCCTCTCCTGCTCGGGTTTCGATTTGTGTAGCGCGATAATCTGCCTTATCAGAATTGCCAAACAGTACTGCACGACAGTGAGAGGCACGCTGTTGCCATCTAGCAACGAACTCATCATCGGCGTTTAAAACAGCAACACCAGATTCATTTAAGCTGTCTAATATTTCACCTTTCCCTTCAACGATTCCTTCCAAGCTACCAAACCCTTCAATGTGAGCTGGGCTGGCGTTTGTAATCATGGCGATGTTTGGTTCAGTCGCACTGGCACTAAAATTGATCTCACCGATGCAATCGGCTCCCATCTCAACTACCACGAATTGATGATCAGGATTGATTCTAAGCAAGGTGAGTGGTACACCGATCGTATTGTTCAAGTTAGCGCTAGTAGCTAAAGTAGATCCGTGTTCGGACAATATTCCGTGCATCATTTCTTTTACTGTTGTTTTGCCCTGACTCCCAGTTAAGGCAAGTACAGTCGCCTTTGACGATCGACGATTCAGGCGCGCGATGTTCGCTAATGCAAGATGACTATTCTCAACAACAATTTGTGCAACCTCATTGGTGACTTCTCGCTCAACAATCAATGCACTTACTCCTGATTGCAGTGCAACATCCACAAAATCATGTCCGTCGAAACGCTCACCTTTCAACGCCAAAAAAGCCTCGCCTTTTTGCACTGCTCGTGAGTCTATGGATAGGTTAGAAAACACTGCATCATCTCCTACCAATTTCGCCCCTATACTTTTTGCCACTCCGGCGACTGACATGTCTTTAATCAATTGAAATACTACTCGCTACTTTTTTCGAGACTGCATTGCGAGCCGAACTTGATTAGCATCACTAAACAATTGTTTAACACCATCTACTTCTTGATAGGTTTCATGCCCCTTGCCAGCGATTAACACCACGTCACCGTCTTTAGCACTTGAGATCGCGTACGAGATAGCCTTTGCTCTATCCCGCTCAATTATGACGTTGCCGGAATTACTGATGCCGCTCAGAATATGCTGAATGATTTCATCACCCTGCTCGTTGCGCGGATTGTCATCGGTGAGAATAATTTGATCAGCTGACTTTTCTGCCAGCTCACCCATTAGGGGTCGCTTCCCTTTATCACGATTTCCACCGCATCCAAAAACGCACCAAATGTCCCCTTCGAAATGATCTCGAAGTGCTGTCAATGCGCTCCGCAATCCATCAGGTGTATGAGCGTAGTCAACAACGGCCGTAACCTGACTATCTTCTGCGACAATTTCCATACGGCCATTCACAGGCTTCAGCCCGGAAATTTTTTCACATAGCTCACTAATCGAAAGATCGAGATGGCGGGGTAAGTAAGTCAATGATGCAGCCACCACTGCCAGTACATTACTGAAATTAAAGTAGCCAAGTAATTGGCCACTAATTTGACCACTGCCAAGAGGAGTGCAAATTTGCGCTTCAAAACCGCGGCGTGTTAGCTCGAATGACTCCGCATGCACAGTGGCTATCTTGTTTTTTGTGCTATAGGTAAGTACATCCACTTCACTGCTTATGGCATTAATCATGGATAGAGCATAAGGATCATCCAAGTTAACAACCGCACTCTTCAAACCAGGCATCGTAAAGAGGCGACGCTTGTTTTCAGCATACACTTCCATACTTTCATGGTAGTCAAGATGATCTCTGGAAAGGTTTGTAAAGATTGCCGTATCGAAGTCCACGGCTGCTACACGTTTCTGATGAAGCCCAACGGAAGAAACTTCCATTGCAACCGGCTCAATTTGAGCGTGATGCATTTCTGCCAGTGCCATTTGAGTAAACACAGGATCTGGTGTTGTTAACTGAGTCTCTTTGATCTCACCAAAAATGCCATAACCTAATGTCCCCATCACACCGCAACGAAAACCAAAAGCATTAAACAGCTGAGCGATAAATTGACTACAGCTGGTTTTTCCATTGGTTCCAGTGATACCTATTACGGACAACGCCGAAGTTGGCCTCCCAAAAAACCGCGCAGCGATTTCACTAATTTTTGATGCCAGGTTGTCGATGGCAACTACAGGTTTACCATCTACTACCTTGATACCCTGCCAACCACTACCCGATTCTGCGAGTACTGCGCTTACACCAGTAGCGATTGCGTCATCAATATAGTCTCTCGCATCATGATTCCGTCCAAAGCAGGCAATAAATAGATCGCCTTTTTTTAGTTCACGACTATCGATCTGAATGCCATGTACTACTACTTTAAGGAGGTCAGCTTCCTGCTCAGAGTAGTTAGCCAAACCCTCGACTAGATCGATTAGCTTGGCATCAACGTGAAGTTGCTCTGCTGTGTCCATACTAGTCAGCCGTCGTCGCTATCAGAGGTTGGTCAGAAAATTTGTCAGGAGGTATATTCAAAATTCGCATGGAGCCGGCTGCTATTTCAGAAAAAACCGGTGCAGCGACTTGTCCACCATAATGTTCTTCACCTTTTGGTTCGTTTATTACAACGATCACGACAATCTGTGGGTCTGATGCTGGAACCATTCCGGCGAACAACGAGTTGTGAAGATTTTCTTCGTAGCCAAATTCTCCCACTACATGGGCAGTGCCAGTTTTACCTGCCACTTGATAGAAAGGAATGTTTGCTTCTACTGCGGATCCACCTCGGCTTCGATCTACTACAGTTTCCAACATGCCTTTTACTTGGCTCGCAATTTCTCGACTGATTACTTGCTCGCGAGGAAGTTCACTCAATGTGGCTTGATCAAGCCGTAGCAAAGATACTGGTTTACGAACTCCATCATCTGCTATTACTGAATATGCCCGTGCCAAATGCAGAGCAGAGGTTGATAGTCCATACCCGTAAGAGAGTGTTGCCGTTTCAATCCTACTCCAACGTCTGGGATTGGGTAGCACGCCTCCGCGCTCACCTGGGAATCCAGTACCTATCACTTCACCAATTCCAACTCGCTGCAATACATCACGAATTGGTTCGGGACCGATTTCGAATGCAACCTTACTTGTACCAATGTTGCTTGATTTCGTTATGACTCCACCGAGAGTAAGCGTCCCATAGTTGAAGAGGTCTTTTACTTCATGGGGACCAACCATCATCCAGCCAGGACCTGTTTCGACAATCGTTCCAGGTGTAAATACACCTGACTCTAATGCCGCAATGATTGTAAACGGCTTAATAGTAGAACCGGGCTCATACACGTCAGTGATTGCGCGATTACGCAACACACTAAAGTCTGTCATGTCTGCTTTGTTGTGCGGGTTGTAAGAAGGTTGATTTACCATCGCCAACACTTCACCAGTGTTTACATCTAACACTACTGCAGATGCGGCTTTGGCTCGGCGGGTAATGAATTCGGCCTTAAGCGCACGATAGGCAAGATTTTGAATACGAAAATCTATCGATAAAGCAATGTTGTTGCCTGGTTGTGCAGTCTGGATAGTGTCAAGCTCTTCAATGATGTGACCCCTACGATCTTTCATTACCTGGCGCCGACCCGGTACACCGCGCAACCAATCATCAAATGTCAGTTCGAGACCTTCTTGGCCAACATCATCGACGTTGCTGAAACCAATTAAATGCGCTGTTACTTCCCCTTGAGGATAAAACCGCTGATATTCCTGTTGCGCATAAACATGGTCGATATCTAACGCCAGTACTGCTTCAGCGTCCGCCGGTGCAAGTCTGCGCTTAACATACAAGAATTCTTTGCTACCGTTATTAACGATATTGCTCGCAAGGACCTCAGGATTTAATTCCAAATTTTCCGCAAGCAGTCTTATTGATTCCGGCTCATTGACTAACTCACTTGGATTTACCCAGATCGACTGCACGGGTGTGCTAATAGCTAATGGCTCACCATTCCTATCAGTAATAAGACCTCTATTAGCAACCAGGGGAATAGTTCGAATCGTGCGAGCGTCCCCTTGTCCCTGCAAAAAATCTCTCTGCAATACATGCAACGCACTTAACTTCCAGGCAATCGCTACTACGCACACAGCCATTGCCAATAGGACAAGCATCACTCGCCACTGCCTTATGTAGCTACTCAGTGTCGCATTAGTCATGGCTCACCATCACGATGTCGTCGATTTGGGGCACTTGCATATTAAGTTGCTCTAAAGCTTTGTCTTCGATCTTTCCGTCTACCCCAAACGTGCTTTGTTCTAACAAAAGCTGTCCCCACTGCACATCAAGCTGCACAGCTTCGTCTCGTAACTCCTGTAATTCGGTAAAAGCTGCTCTATTCTCGTGAGTTGTACGCACAACCGATAATCCAGAGAACAACACCAGCGCTAGTACCGCATAAAGTGCGACCACGCGTGCAGTTCCGATGCCCAACCACTCCAGCACCGATTGAGTTTGGGATTTTCGAGAATTCATTATGTTGTTTTGATTACTCATGTCAGTGCCGATCGCCTAATTGATTCTTTCTGCGACGCGCATCGTGGCACTACGTGCTCTTGGATTTTCTTCTAACTCGTTTGACGAAGGTTTTATCGCTTTGCCAATCTTTTTTAAGGTTGGATTTAACTTGTCAGCGGTAATTGGCAGATGTTTTGGAAAGTTGTCACCACGTGCTTTTTCGTTGATAAAGCGCTTAACGATCCGATCCTCTAAAGAGTGAAAACTAATCGCGACTAGTCGCCCTTTATCAGCCAAGACTTCCACTGCCTGATTTAAAGCTGATTCGAGTTCACCTAATTCATCATTAATTTTTATGCGGATCGCTTGAAACGATTTAGTTGCAGGGTGTTTATCCTTTTCCCAAGCGGGATGTGCAGCTTTAACTATTTCGGCAAGCTGCCCTGTGGTTTCTATCCTGGCTTCAGTTCTAGCAGTACAAATTGCCTTGGCGATGCGCCGCGCGTAACGCTCTTCGCCTAACTGTTTTAGCACAGTTGAAATGTCGGACTCAGACGCCGAGTGAATCCATTCCTCGGCGCTGACTCCCCCCTCACGGTCCATTCGCATATCCAATGGACCATTACGCAGAAAACTAAATCCTCTTGCAGGGTCATCCAATTGTGGTGAAGACACGCCCAGATCAAAAAGAATTCCGTTTACTGCACCTTTAATTCCATATTTTTGAGACAAACTTTCCAACTGGCTAAAAGCAGAATGCTCTACCACAACCCTGGAATCTCGTTCGCTCAAACTCATTGCCACTTCTATTGCTTCCGGATCTTTATCCAATACCAACAGCTTGCCGTTATCACCCAATTGCTCTAACAAAGCTGACGTATGCCCACCACGTCCAAATGTGGTATCGATATAGATTCCATTCGGTTCGACAGAGAGGGCGGCGACTGCTTCTTCTTTTAGTACCGTTGCGTGCAGCGCCATTGATGGTTGTTTTGCGGTCGGCTACAACGCTAAGGTGCGCAGCTTTTCCGGCAATTCCCCTTCCGTCGTTGAATCTGTTAGCCAAGAATCTCGTTGTTCTGCCCAACTATCTTGGTCCCAGATTTCCAATTTCTTACCCTGTCCAATAAGACAAACGTGTTTTTCTAATTGCGCATAGAGTCGTAACTCTTGCGGCAACAAAATGCGTCCACTGCTGTCTAATTCCAGGTCGTTGGCGTGACCGATGAGGAGGTGTTTGACCCGTTGAGACATCGGATCGAAACTTGAAAGTGACTCAATCTGTCGTTCGATCTGCTCCCATTCCGCTAACGGATAGAGCAAAAGGCAACGATGATTGGTATCGATGGTGACTACCAACTGTCCACCGCAGTGTTGCAGCAACTGATCACGATAGCGCGCAGGCATTGCCATGCGCCCTTTCGCATCCAGATTGATAGTGTTGATGCCGCGAAACACAGCTAGTCCCCAT
Organism: uncultured Pseudohongiella sp.; assembly: GCA_965262465.1. Lineage (GTDB taxonomy): Bacteria > Pseudomonadota > Gammaproteobacteria > Pseudomonadales > Pseudohongiellaceae > UBA9145. The sequence goes on from OZ253535.1 coordinate 2,248,280, forward strand.
TCGATTTATCGGAATTGAGTTGTTCAGATTGTGATTAGAGGCATTCCTTATATTTGCCACTATTTCCCACAAATGAACAATTTATTCCACTTTTCTCCACAAAGACACACTATAGGGACACATCGGCATCCAGGCAAGACAATTTATGTATTTTTTTCAAGAATTTACGGGATCTTGCCGCTAAAAGTAGGGAACATGGCGTGATCTTGCTTTGTTCTCAAGGCAAGAAAATCATAAAATACAGCAAAGTATCGAAGAAACTTAAAGTAATTTCTTAAGTTTTGATCCGCTCTGACGAGTGGTGAAAAGAAATGCGAGCCAGCCTATAAGCCGGGTTCTGTCGAGGACAATTATTCATCTGCAACCTGTGTCGCCACAGGCTTGTAGCGGCCTACCCGAATCCAATGCGAGCCACACTAGCGGATTCCTATTTGGCCTTGCTCCGGGTGGGGTTTACCTTGCCGCGAACTGTTACCAGTCGCGCGGTGCGCTCTTACCGCACCATTTCACCCTTACCTGAAAGTTTAAGCTTCCAGGCGGTATATTTTCTGCTGCACTAGCCGTGGGTTCACACCCCCCAGGCGTTACCTGGCACCCTGCTCTATGGAGCCCGGACTTTCCTCTGTTCCCATTCGAAAATGTGAACAGCAATTGCCCAGCTGACTCGCGGGCAGACTATAAGAATTTCCAAGCTACCGCAAATTCGCTTTAGTTACTTGGTCCAGATTCCAATTTCAAAGCAGCGTCATAAAGCTCGTTCTTGCGAGCCCCGGAAATCTTAGCTGCCAACGCAACCGCCCGCTTCAATGAAACGTCATGCCTAAGTTCTTTTACCAACTCCATTCCAAGTTCGTAATTTTGCGCGGATGTTTCACTCTCTGATACACCATCAACAACTAATACGAACTCTCCCTTTTTGTGTAGATCGTCTTCTTTCAGCCAATCAATACACTCCTTGAGGGAGCCTAAGAAATGCTGTTCAAACTTTTTCGTCATTTCTCGCGCCAAAAACACTACCCGTGATTCTCCGAATGCATCACTCATATCAACAAGACATTCTTCAATGCGATGGGTAGATTCGAAAAATACAAGCGTGCGAGATTCATTCACCAATGTTGCGAGCTGCTTTTGTCTAGCAGTTTTCTTGCTTGGTAAAAAACCTTCAAAACTGAATCGATCAGTTGGTAGGCCTGCTACGCTAAGGGCAGCACTAACGGCACTTGGACCTGGAATAGGGATCACCATTAAGTCATGTTCCCTTGCTGCTCGCACTAGTTTGTAACCTGGATCAGATATCAACGGAGTGCCAGCATCTGAAATCAAAGCAATCGACTGGCCTGACTGTAGCTTATCGATAAGTTGTTGTGCTTTTGCCTGGTCACTGAAGTCATGATAGGCAACAACTTTTCCTTTGAATCCCACTTGGTCTAGCAGCGTACGAGCATGACGAGAGTCTTCAGCAGCGATCAAGTCCACGTCACAAAGAACCTGTTCCGCCCTTTTTGAGATATCACTCAGATTACCAATCGGCGTTGCCACTATGTAGAGAGTTCCGGTCATATAGATTTGGATATCAACATCAGATTAATTGTTGTGAAAAATTGCCCGCTTGGGAGTCTTGTATTAGTCTGTAAACCAATTCTCGAGCAAATTAAAAATTGTCTTACGACGGCATTACTACTGGCTACTAACGACTACTACAGTGCCACTGCGATTCTGAAGCTTATGAGCTATCTAATCAAATCTCATTGTTGTAACCGCAGAATCTTTGCGACTTGTCTTGTTGTGTTTCTCACATCATGCGGGTCAACAGAACAAACTCAACCTGCAGTGACTCCGGCAATAGATTTATCTCCACGCGAGCAGATTGCTCAACAAATAAGCGAAGCGGAGTCCCGGACGGGAACCCAGCGGACTAGTTTGCTGCTTCAAGCAGCGGAGCGCTCCATTAGGGAATCGTTGTTTCAGGAAGCATCATCTGCGCTCGATCGAATTGGAAATGCCAACTCTTTATCCAATGCCTTAAAACTCCAGATCGCGTTAGCCAGAGCCGAAATTGCAAAAGCCAACAATCAGCTCCCAGCAGCGATTCGTTGGCTATCTGGTTCATTAACTGATGATATCGATGCCAGCTCTCCTCAGGGTGCCAACCTGAACCGTGAACTTGGAGAGCTTTATCAGCTGAATGGAGACTGGACAAATGCCCTTCGGACCTATGCTCAGATTACGCCTTACTTCGAAAGCGATCTCGAAAGCGATGTGTTTGACCAGATTTGGTTTTCTCTACAAGCCATCAGCGCAAACGATTTGGAAACACTTGCTGGCAATGCAGCAAGTTATGAGCTGCGAGGCTGGATCGAATTAGCTCGCGTTTATCGTAACACTGAGTTCAGCATTAGAGGCCAACTGGACGCACTCGATCAATGGCAGCGTGTTTGGTCAAGTCACTCAGCTGCCAATAGACTGCCCCGCGCGCTAGCGGATCTTCAATCAATATGGAGTAATAGACCGAGGCATATCGCATTGTTGCTTCCTACACAGCAACAAAGCGGCATAACAATTCAGGAAGGATTCTTTAGTGCATATTACGAATCCTTGGATACCACACGTGAAGTTCCTAGAGTTACTGTGCTGGATAGCACGGCAGTAGAAAATGTATTCGATCTTTATGATCAAGCCTTAGATCAAGGTGCAGACCTGGTTATAGGTCCACTCAACAAGACATTGGTCAATCAATACAGCCAGCGCCCTACCCTCCCAGTTCCCACACTTGCTTTGAATTATCTTGATGAACCCGATACTGCGCCGACCAATCTCTTCCAATTCGGATTGGCCCCTGAAGATGAAATTCGCCAGATCGCGCGTCTAGCCTGGGAAGCTGGACACAGGAAAGTAGGAGTATTCACTCCAGATAGTGAAGATTATGGGCGATTGCAGAATGCTTTCGCCGTTGCCTGGCAAGAATTAGGTGGAGAAGTTGTTTCTGCGACAACGTTTGAAGACACCACCGACTACTCCGATACAGTTAAACGGCTCATGGCAGTAGATTCCAGTGAAGCTCGAGCTGAACGAATTCTCGATCTACTTCCCCGCAATTCAATAGAATTCATTCCAAGAAGACGCCAGGACATCGATTTCATATTCCTGATTGCGAATCCTCGCCAAGGGAGACTAATAAAACCAACACTTGCCTTCTATTTCGCTGAAAACGTACCAGTCTATTCTATGCCTTCTATATATGAAGGAAACGCAAACCCCAATGAAGACCGTGATCTAAATGGGGTTTGGTTCGCCGATGCACCTTGGGTTTTACAGTATTCTAACGAGTTGAAGACCACGGTCACCAGCAACCTCCGACCAGCAAGTGGGCAACTACAACGTCTTCGCGCTCTTGGGATTGATAGCTTCAGACTCTATGCACGCCTGACTCAACTCGCTGAAGGTAATATCAATCGAGTTCCCGGGGCTACCGGTCTACTTACTATCCTCCAAGATGGGCGCATACAAAGAACGCTCGATATCGCTCGGTTTGTAAACGGTGAAGCCGAACTCCAACCAAACTCATCCAGTGCAAGTGACTAGCGCAGCTTCATGCCTCTGTAACTTGAGGCAATGATTTCAAGCACTCAGAGAACTGGGGAGTATCACGAGAAAGTCGCGTTAAAACATCTCACATCCCAAGGACTAAAACTTGTTGAGCGTAACTTTCGCTGCCGCAATGGCGAAATCGATCTAATTTTCACTGAAGCGCCTGCAAGCTTAGTGTTTGTCGAAGTTCGTTTCCGCAAAAGCACTTCTCACGGTTCTGCCGCAGCAACGATCACTGCAACAAAGCAACGCCACATTAGGCAAGCCGCGACAATCTATCTGCAGAAGAACAAAGCGTTACGTTTTCTAAATTGTAGATTTGACGTAGTTGCGATACAAAGGTGCAGCGAAGGTAGAACGTCGATAGATTGGATTAAAAATGCCTTTTATTGAAACTTTCGCAGTGTTAAACCTGTCTATGAATCAAGAGCAACAAATTCAAGCAGTATAGATGTAACTTTGTTCGCCTTCCTGCCGATATACCGAGAACCATCTGAATGCCTTGAATTTGTTGGGAATCTGGCATTAGAAACCCTAGGAAATAGCTAGTTTACGCAGTGAGGAGAGCTGCATTATGGATTTGCAAGACCGCATTCTTGGTCACTTCGTAGAAAGCATTGAGACCAAGCAACAAGCTGCATCTGAGTTAGTTGCACCTATTCAGCTAGCGGGCGACTGCATGGTCGACAGCTTGCTGAAGGAAGGCAAAATTCTTAGCTGCGGTAATGGTGGATCTGCGGGAGATGCACAGCATTTCTCTGCCGAGTTACTCAATCGATTTGAGAAAGAACGACCCGGCTTACCTGCTGTTGCGATTACAACAGATAGTTCTACTCTGACTGCAATTGCCAATGACTATGACTACAACGAAATTTTTTCAAAACAAGTTTCCGCGTTAGGACAGGCAGGCGATGTACTACTGGCGATATCAACCAGTGGCAACTCAGGTAATGTTATTACTGCTATACACGCAGCGCATGAAAGAGAAATGACTGTAGTAGCGCTTACTGGTAGAGATGGCGGGGAAATCGGCAAGTTGTTGAACGAGAAAGATATAGAGATTCGTGTGCCGGCAGACAGAACTGCCCGCATTCAAGAAGTACATTTGGTGGTCATACACTGTTTATGTGATTTTATAGATACGAAATTATTTGGAGGAGATGACGCATGATTTTCAGAAAATCACTATCCATTCTGTTGCTGCTTGCAATGTCCTCGTGCACTGCAATACTGGTTGAGACAACTGGTGAGCAGGGCATTCAAGAAGATCCAACAGAACGAACGGCGGGCGCAGTAGTTGAAGATGAAATTATCGAAACTAAAGTAATTGTGAACATCAAGTCACAAGAGCCTGCGCTTAAAAATTCAAACATCGCTGCGGTAAGTCACAATGGTGTCGTACTGCTGGTTGGTCAGGTTGAATCAGAAGCATTGAAGAATCGTGCAACTGAAATTGCCAGCCAAGCAAGCGCTAAAATCAAACGCATTCACAATGAGTTAGAAGTGTCGGGTAAAACTAGCTTTCTTTCTCGTAGTAATGACACTTGGATAACCACTAAGGTTCGCACTCGCATGATGACCAACAGAGATATCCCTTCGGATCAGGTCCGAATCGTCGCAGAGAACGGCACTGTTTATCTGATGGGCTTGATTAGCCAGTTTGAAGGAGATAACGCCGCAAATGCAGCTAGTGGTGTTTCTGGTGTTCAACGCGTAGTGAAAGTATTCGAATACATCAATTAGCATTGATGCTATTTTACTAATCTTAACGGGGGCTTCTTGCCCCCGCTTTTGTCTCCGGGTCCGTTAGCCGTAGGTGGGCTTGGTGGTCGATCCCCACCGTCCGGACCACTCGGATCAGGACTCGCCACATCAGGATCGAATATCATGCCTTGGCCATTTTCCTTAGCATAAATCCCCAAGATCGCCGGCATAGGCACCAGAACCCGCTTGGGAATTCCAGCGAAACGGCCTTCAAAATCTATTCCTTCATTGCCTAGATTGAGATCCTGCACAGCGACCGGCGATATATTCAGAATAATTTGACCGTCTTTGACATGCTCTTGAGGAACTTCCACTCCGTCTTCAAATGCATTGACAAGAATGTAAGGCGTGCAATCGTTTTCTACGATCCAATCGTAGAGAGCGCGGATTATGTATGGTCGGCTTGATGTCATCGTCATGAGTGAAGCACCGACTAAATTAAGAGTGGAGTGAAATGATTAAACCATTTCTTTTTCTTGTTCAGAAAAGCTAGCCATAACTGATTCACGAGCGAACAGTCTGTCGCGGTACTCAATTAGTGGCTTAACTGTTTTCCCTTTCCCTAAATCGATCTTCATTGTTGGCAGGCGCCATAAGATTGGAGCCACAACACAATCTACAATTGTGAACTCGTCACTCATGAAGAATGGTTTTTCTGAAAATATTGGCGCGATGGATATGAGACTTTCCCTTAACTCTTTTCGCTTCTTCTCCAACTGCGAAGGAGTGCCATCTCCCGCCATGATTGCGTCTACTAAAGTACACCAGTCGCGCTTGATGCGATAAATCCACAAACGAGACTGAGCTCGAGCAACTGGGTAAACCGGGAACAATGGTGGATGTGGAAACCTTTCATCCAAATACTCCATCATGATATCTGCTTCGTATAACACCAGATCACGATCAACTAAAGTTGGAAGGGTGTTATATGGATTGAGAGAAGCTAGATCTTCTGGCTTATTGTCTGGATCAACATCAATGGTCTCGACTGTTACGCCCTTTTCGGCCAGCACGATACGCACCCGATGACTGTAATGACTCGTTCCATCTGAATAAAAAGTCATCGATGATCTTTTCGCGACCACACCCATAGTTCGTCCTCTGTATATCTAATTATTGTCTACTGAGGCAACGCGCTCAGAGACTCTTGTGTTAGTGGTAGTCTTTAGAAAATTCTCGGCCCATAAACGCAGCGAGAACATATAGCAGACCAAGGAATGCTAGTACCCAAATTCCAATTTCTTGACGTCTGGTGCGTACTGGCTCTCCGATGTAATAAAGAAAATTAACCAGATCACCAATTACCGTGTCGAATTCCTCTGCACTCAATGAACCAGTTCCTTCTACGTGGTGCAATTCGCATTGAGTAGGATCATCCGTGCCATGATCATCACAGGTCACATCGCCTTGTAAGGAATAAAGAACATTTGGCATAGCAACATTCGGGAAAATTTTATTGTTGGTACCAAACTGTCTCGCGTCATCGTTATAGAAAGACTTCAGATAGGTGTACAACCAATCGGCACTATGCACCCTTCCAGCGAGAGTTAGATCCGGTGGCGCTGCACCAAACCATCCTTCTGCATTCTCAACTGACATTGCGTTTTCGATTGGATCTCCGATTAAGGAATCATCGAACACAAGATTGGCAAGAACTAGCTCATGATCCAACTCGAGATCGTTCGCTGTCCGCTCATATCGGGCATAGCCAAGAGCATGGCAGCTTACGCAGTAGTTCATATAAGTTCTGAAACCACGTTGTAGAGATTCCTTATCTTCGAAATCAGTCTCGACATGCTCTAAATCCAGATTGCCCGCAGATGCTGCTTCTGCTGAACCAGAAACCAACATCAATGGGACCATCACCAGGAATATCAGCAGTAAAATGCTACCAATTAGCTGGGGAATTGAAATGAATCGGCCTGTTACTCTCTCAGGAGGAGTACTGGTTTTTTCCTTTCTGGTATACCAAGGCATCGCAATGAAGTAAGCGAAGTACACCACAGTCATTATTTGCGCCAGCAAGGTCTTGGCCGGGCTAACTGCCTGCGTACCGAGATAACCAAGGATGATGAAACTCACCACAAACATTAACAATGCTACGCGGCTATACCATCCTTTGTAACGCATTGACTTCACTGGACTCTTATCCAACCAAGGCAATACGAACAAAATGGCAATTGCCCCGAACATGACCAACATGCCCCAGAATTTTGCATCAATACCAAATAGTGGCACCGTCACCGCACGCAACATTGAATAGAATGGCGTGTAGTACCAAACCGGAGGTACGTGTTCAGGAGTTTTAAGTGAATTCGCTTCCTGGAAATTAGCGACTTCTAAGAAGTAGCCGCCCATTTCTGGCGCAAAGAACACTATTGAACAGAAGACGAATAAGAAAAGAATTACACCAGGTAAATCATGATAGATGGTGTAGTAAGGGTGGAAAGGTACCCCATCAACAGGGATTCCATCTGGGCCTTTGTTTTTCTTAATCTCAATACCATCAGGATTGTTTGAACCCACTTCGTGCAGCGCAAGAATATGCAACACAACCAGCGCTAATAGCACGATAGGAAGTGCAACAACATGCAGGGCAAAGAATCGATTTAAAGTGGCGCCGGAAATAAGGTAGTCGCCTCGAATCCATACCAACAGATCTTCACCAATAACTGGAATCGATCCGAATAAGGAAACGATTACATTAGCACCCCAGTAAGACATCTGACCCCAAGGCAGGATATAACCCATAAAGCCTTCTGCCATTAGTACTAGGTATATGCACATGCCCAACACCCAAAGCAGTTCTCGGGGCTTTTTGTAAGAGCCGTACATCAATCCACGAAACATGTGAATGTACACCACAAAGAAAAATGCAGACGCACCCGTAGAATGCAGATATCGCAGCATCCAACCATAGTCGACATCACGCATTATGTATTCTACTGATGCAAACGCTGCTTCAGCGCTTGGGGTGTAATTCATAGTAAGCCAGATTCCGGTTAGAAGCTGGATTACTAAAACGATCATTGAAAGAACGCCAAAGAAGTACCAGAAATTAAAATTCTTTGGTGCGTAGTATTCGCTTAAATGTTTTTTCCATGCTTCAACGATTGGAAGGCGCGCATCAACCCAATCACGCAAACCTACCATTGAAGATACAAATCGACCCTGCTTGGCAGGAGAAGTCGCATTGTCTGAACTACTAATATCGGTCATGCCACATTCTCCTCGTCGATACCAATCACTAACACGTCGCCCTCAAATGAATAAGGAGGAACTTGCATGTTGCGTGACGCTGGTGAGCCGCTGTAAACCCTGCCTGCGAGATCAAAGCGTGAACCGTGGCAAGGACAGAAAAATCCACCTCGCCAGTCAGAATCGAAAGGCTGTGGGCGCAATTCGATGTGAGGAGTTGGCGAGCAGAATAGATGAGGACACAGTCCAACTAAAACCATGATCTCAGGTTCTCGTGAACGATACTCATTTTGAGCGTAGTCAGGTTGCTCTGGATCGTTGGAATCTGGATCCGTTAACCGACCTGGATCTTCATTTAAAACGGCAAGCGCATCTTCGCTGCGACGCACGACAAAAATCGGACGACCACGCCAGGCCGGGATCGGACCTAACATTTCGCCTGGTTGTAGTCGGCTAATATCAATTCTTACAGGGGCACCTGCTGCGCGAGCTTTGGCGCTCGGATTCCAGGAACCTACAAATGGGACGGCAGCTCCAACTACACCAGCAGCACCAACTACTGAAGTGGAACCCACCAGGAAACGTCTGCGGCCAGCATTATTACTGTCGTCAGTCACCGTAAATTTCTCCTTGAGAGCACGCTTGTTACTAATGAAAATCGGGTCAATACAATGATCGATATTGCGGCATTTGCAGGCCAAGATTCACGCTTCTTAAGAGCGGTTAGATAGTTAGCCTGAAAAGGTCTGCAAATCGCGTGAAGTGTATTCAATTTCGTGTTTTTTTTCAAGTTGAGCGGCGTTCCAAACGCCTAGTAAGCTATTGTTTTTACTTAAAATAACACTGTTTTCAATGACCAAAAAATAGGCCAAAAAAAACGCCGAATCGTAAACCGATATCGACGCTTTTTTGCTCGGCGAAAAGCTTAACGCTTCGAAAACTGTGGCTTCTTGCGGGCTTTTCGCAAACCGACTTTCTTGCGCTCTACTTCGCGAGCATCGCGAGTCACAAATCCTGCCTTACGCAGAGTCGGTCTTAATTCATTATCGTATTCCATCAAGGCTCTGGTGATTCCATGCCGGATAGCACCTGCCTGCCCAAAGCTGCCGCCACCACGTACAGTCACATTGATATCGAACTTATCGGTCATTTCGATGAGTTCGAGTGGCTGGCGTACGATCATGCGAGCAACCTCACGACCGAAGTAACCATCGAGTGGCCGTCGGTTCACAGTGATATTGCCGCTGCCGCTAGTTAGGAAAACTCTAGCAGTTGAAGTCTTGCGACGTCCTGTTCCGTAATATTGGGTATTCGCCATGGGCTGATGAATTTCTCTTTAATAATTAGTGTTTACAACTGCAGCGCTTGAGGTTGTTGGGCAGTATGAGGATGTTCTGAACCCGCATACACTTTCAGCTTTTTGAACATTGCTCGACCCAGTGGGGTGCGGGGCAGCATGCCTTTAACGGCTAGCTTGATTGCACGCTCAGGAGCTTTTTCCTGCAGTTTTTCAAAAGATATGGACTTCAAGCCACCTGGGAAACCGGAATGGGCATGGTACATCTTGTCCGTAGCCTTATTTCCAGTGACTTGCACCTTGTCAGCATTGATCACTACCACGTAGTCACCAGTGTCGACATGGGGTGTATATTCAGCTTTGTGTTTGCCACGCAGACGGGTAGCAATCGCAGTAGCCATGCGGCCTAGCGTCTGACCTTCAGCATCGATTATTAGCCAATTTTTGGTGACTTCATTGGGCTTTGCGCTATAGGTTTTCATTGCTCGTTTCTGGGGCTTCACTTAAAGGAGCGCGAATACTACAGGAGCAAGGTATAAGATTCAAGGCATTTTCACGCTGAAAAGCAGGTTTCTAGGCGGCTCCAGGCCAACTGCTCAATTCGATCTGAGATCGGGTTTTCCCACGTATTTCGTTATATTCGGTGCTCGCGGCACAAGTACTCGTGGGACTGCATTTCCACCAATCTTGAGCGAGTCCGTTCCATCTCGAATTCCAGGCTGCTACCCAAATAAATTTCATCTACTGGCACGGCGGCAGAGACAATTAATTTAACGCGACGATCGTAGAGTTCATCAATCAGACTGATAAATCGGCGCGCTGCATCGTTTTGACTATCCCCCATTTGAGGAACATCGCTAAGAATCAACGCGTGAAATAATTTCGCAATCTCTACATAGTCGAATGCACTGCGGGGACCATCACACAACTCCTGAAAATCAAACCACACCACATCTTCTGCGAACGCCCTGGTTTTAATTTCGCGACCCAGAATCGATAGGGAGTGATGTTCAGATATTTGCATGCGATCAGGCGCCAAGTCGTGAAAACTGGCAAGGAGTGTTTCGTTAGTGTTCGAATCAATCGGTGTCAAATAGAGTTCAGAGTTGCTCAGACGCTGCAACCTATAATCTGTGCCGTCGGCGATCTCCACGACTTCAGTGTGCCGTTTTAGCAAGTCAATCGCTGGTAAAAACCGCTCTCTTTGCAAGCCGTTTTCATACAATCGATCCGGAAACACATTCGACGTCGCCACCAACACAACTCCCGCATCAAACAAGGCTGAGAGTAGTCCGCTCAGAATCATGGCGTCACCAATATCCACAACAAAAAACTCATCAAAACATAAAACATCAATGTCCTGCGCTATCTGTTGCGCAACTGGCTTCAGTGGGTCTGATTCTCCTTGCAAGCTAACTAGTGATTGATGCACTTCTTGCATAAATCGATAGAAGTGAGTTCGACGTTTTCGTTCACCTGGTAGACAATCAAAAAAGATATCCATCAAGTAAGTCTTGCCGCGCCCTACTCCTCCCCACACATAAAGACCTTTAACAGGTTCGATTTGCGCTCCTGATTTGGATTTGAGTTTTTGCAGTAAATTCTTAAGAGAAAATTGCTCAGGCTGCGATCTTTCAGCCAAGGCAATATGTAGCTGATCAAACTTTTCAATTACGCGCTGCTGTGACTGGTCAAATTCAATTAACCCTTCATCAATATCAGTGCGAAATCGTTCGCTGGGCAGCATGCCGGTGATTCCTTCAATTTTGCCTGCGGCATTCTAGGCTGTATCTGGCGCTGAAACTAGCGGCCAATGGGATTGGAAAGTCAGTCAGAGCCCTCAAAATAAGGTATACTTCGCCCCACTCGTCTCGGTCCTCTGCTATTTTGGGCTCACAAGCTTTCGCGAGTGCTCCAAAAAGCAGCGCTACACAAAGTAAGCGTGATGGTTCGGGAAACTCAGAGTTTTAGGAGAATCCAAGTGATTTGGCTAGTTGGCATTGGCGCTTTGGCGCTAGGTGTAATCATCGGGGTAATAGTCGCAAGTCGGCTAAATGCTAGCCCGTCTCGCATTCGTGAGCTGGAAACTCAGATTAAACAGCTTACTGAGAGCAATGTTGAATATAGGGACAGCGTAAGTGACCATTTCAGCATGACAGCCGAGTTAGTTCAGCATATGACCGAAAGCTATCGCGACGTTTATCAGCATCTTGCGAGTGGCGCTCAAGATTTATGCTCAACCGATGTGGCAAGCAAACTTCTTCCTGCCGAATCGGATGCGGTATTTGAATCAACTAGCTCACAGGAAGAGTCTAACCCGCTAATCCCACCCAGGGATTACGCAGCAAAGCAAAGCCCTGACCAAAAAGGTGCTTTAGCGGAAGATTTCGGTATTGAAAAAACCAAGCCGCTTAACGACGAAGAAATTCCGTTGCAGCAAAGCAAGTAAATACCAAACTTACTTTCCGATTTTGGATTAAGCAGTTCCGAAACTAATCGACACCATTAATCATGTCTGAGTACAACCTCACTCACCTTAAACAGCTGGAAGCGGAGAGCATCCACATTATTCGAGAAGTAGCTGCCGAATTTGATAATCCGGTAATGCTTTATTCGATTGGAAAGGATTCCTCGGTAATGCTTCACCTTGCCCTGAAGGCTTTTTATCCTGGCAAGTTACCCTTCCCATTATTACATGTGGATACCACCTGGAAATTCAGGGAGATGATCCAATTTCGTGATCATCAAATGAAGAAACTTGGTCTCGATTTGATCGTGCACATCAACCAGGAAGGTGTAAAACAAGGTGTGGGACCGTTTACCCATGGGAGTGAAAAACACACTGACATAATGAAGACTCAAGCCTTAAAACAGGCTTTGGATTCTCACCGCTTCGACGCGGCCTTTGGTGGCGCTCGCAGGGACGAAGAAAAATCCCGCGCCAAAGAACGAGTCTTTTCATTCCGTGATAGGAACCATGTATGGGACCCAAAGAATCAGCGTCCCGAATTATGGAATGTATACAACGGGAAGATTAACAAAGGGGAAAGTATTCGGGTATTTCCTCTTTCGAACTGGACTGAATTAGATATTTGGCAATACATATTCCTGAATGACATTGACATCGTGCCACTGTATTTCGCCAAGCCTCGTCCAGTTGTTGAAATCGACGGGGTGGATATCTTGGTCGATGATGATCGTATGCCTATTGAAGATGATTCACTGATTCAAACCAAGACTGTGCGATTCCGAACTCTCGGTTGCTATCCATTAACTGGAGCTGTGGAATCCACCGCTACCACTCTGCCAGAAATAATCCAGGAAATGCTCCTGACCACGAGCTCAGAGCGGCAAGGCCGACTCATTGACACAGATAAAGCTGGCTCCATGGAAGAGAAAAAGCGTAAAGGCTACTTCTAAGGATAGATTCTTAATGTCGCACCAATCTGAATTAATTAGCACAGATATCATGGCCTACCTTGCGCAACATGAGCGCAAGGAACTGTTGCGATTACTGACTTGTGGCAGTGTGGATGATGGCAAGAGCACATTGATCGGGCGACTGTTGCATGACTCTAAAATGATCTACGAAGATCAGTTAGCTGCAATCGAGGCTGACAGTGTTAAGTCTGGCACCACAGGTGGCAAACTAGACCTCGCACTTCTGGTTGATGGCTTGCAAGCGGAACGCGAGCAAGGCATCACAATTGATGTGGCTTATCGGTATTTTTCCACGGCCAAACGCAAGTTCATAATTGCTGATACACCCGGCCATGAGCAGTACACAAGGAACATGGCAACCGGAGCATCAACATGTGACTTGGCGATTATTTTGATTGATGCGAGAAACGGCGTTCAAATTCAAACCCGTCGTCATACATTCATTGCCTCACTGTTAGGCATCAAACAAATCATTGTTGCTGTTAACAAAATGGATTTGGTGGATTTCAGCGAGCAAGTGTTTGAAGACATCAAACATGACTATCTGGAGTTTACGTCTCAGCTACCTGATGCTGAGTTCACCTTTATCCCATTATCAGCACTAACCGGGGATAACGTAGTTAATCCTAGCGAGAATATGCCTTGGTACAGTGGCGATGCATTGATGTCTATCTTGGAAACGGTAGAGATCGCTGGAGACAAGAATTACTCCGACTTCCGCTTCCCAGTGCAATATGTCAATCGCCCTAATCTGAATTTCCGTGGCTTTTGTGGAACTGTTGCCTCCGGTGTTGTGCGAAAAGGAGATGAGATAACCGTTCTGCCCTCAAAACGAAGCAGCCGAGTCAAATCCATTGTGACATTTGACGAGGAACTCGAGTTAGCCCATGCCGACATGGCGATCACCTTAACTTTAGAAGATGAGATAGACATCAGCCGGGGTGATGTCATTGCGCATTCGAATAATCTTCCTAACTATGAGAATGATTTTGAAGCTACTGTGGTTTGGATGGCCGATGATCCCCTCCTTCCTGGAAAACAATACGACTTCAAAATTGGTTCACGCACAGTTACCGGCCGGATCAATTCAATCCGTCACCGGATTGATGTGAACACCCTTGAGCAATCTCCTGCTCCAAGTTTGGAGTTAAATGAAATCGGCTTAGTAGCAGTCGTATTGGACGAAGGCGTTTGTTTCGACAGTTATCTCGCTAACCGCGCTACGGGTAGTTTCATCTTCATAGACAGAATGACTAATGTCACTGTGGGCGCAGGCATGATTAGCTGCGATCAAGTAGCGCAATCAACTAGGCCCGAACAACATAGCATTCACGTTACTAAAGAAGAACGTTCCGCTCGATATGGCCAAAAGCCAGCCACTATCATGTTTATTGGTGTGTCAGGCTCAGGAAAGTCGACCTTGGCTCATGGGCTGGAACGGCGGCTGTTCGATCAAGGTCGGGTTAGCACAGTACTTGATGGAAAAACTATGCGCCTAGGCATCAGTAGAGATCTTCCTCATGATGCAGAGGGGCGTGCTGAGAACCTTAGACGCAGTGCTCACATCGCGAGATTCTTAAACGATTCAGGTGTTATTTGTTGTGCTTCTTTTGTCGCGCCGAATGCAGATTCCCGAGAGCATGCCCTTAGCGTAATTGGCAAAGATAACTGCATCATCATTTATTTGAATCCGCCCATGGATGTTTGTATTCAACGCGATCCGAGCGGTTTGTATGCAGCGGCTGAAGGAAGTGACTCGACTGATATTCCGGGCCTTTCTTTTCCTTACTCCCCGCCTGAGCTAACCCACTTAGATTTAGATACAGCAGCTTTGGATGTGGAAGAGTGTCTTGATCAGGTAATGCAGCTGCTGAGACAACGGGAAATCATCTAGCTGCTGCGTAGAAAGAGTCTAAAGAGTCTCAGGCTGGATTATCGATATCGATAAACTCGTGCTCTATGTCCAGCTTTTCAGCTAAATACTGTCCTACAGCCTGAACCCCATAGCGTTCAGTGGCGTGATGACCGGCACTAATAAAATGCACGCCAGACTCCCGAGCGATATGTGCGCTGGGCTCTGAAATCTCCCCAGTTATAAAAGCATCAGCTCCTGCAGCAATTGCTAGCTCGAAGTAATTCTGGGCTGCACCAGTACACCAAGCAACGGTTTTGATTTTTTCTATACTGCCTTCAACAGCAAGCGGAGTGCGTCCAAGCTTTTCTTCTATGTTCTGCAACAAATCAGATAAATTTTGTGGCGCAGACAACTCTCCAATCCGCACTAGTTCAGGTTCACCCGGTCTGCCTGTTGATGAAGTCGTCGCAATGCCTAACAAGTTACCTAACTGAGCATTGTTTCCCAATTCATCATGCATATCCAAGGGTAAGTGATAAGCAAACAAACTAACATCCGAGGATAATAACTTCTGAATCCTCTGCTTTTTCATTCCGACGATAGACGCATCTTCGCCACGCCAAAAATATCCGTGGTGAACCAACAAGGCATCCACATTGTGCTCCAAGGCTGCATCGATTAACGCTTGCGAGGCAGTAACTCCGCTTATAAGTTTTCGAATTTCTTTCTTACCCTCAACTTGCAATCCGTTCGGGCAATAGTCTTTAAACAACCAAGGTTTCAATAATTGGTTGAGCTCAGACTCTAGCGTACCTAGTTCAATGGAGTGAGTTGTCATTGGATTAGACAATGCCTTCGCTGTATAGTGAGTTTCGAGCGCAAGCATACCATAGTGTAACTTGCAGATTTTACGGGAATTAAATATTCATGGACCGTCTAGTTCGACTTCTCACCTTCGCGGGCTGGCCTGTAATTTGTGGCTTGCTGCTCGCGCTTGTGATTGTGCAATATCAACAGTTACAACAATTGGCTGAGATACAATCTAGACCTGTTACTCCTGAAGTTACTCAAGCTCCAGCGCAACCAACCTTCGCAGAAGCAATAGCCAATGCCTCCCCGTCAGTAGTTGCGATAAACGCAACCAGTGTGAACGTTGAATCTGTGGAACGCGCCTCTGAAGATCGCCTCAATCTAATCCTGGGAGAACGTGCAAGTTTAGGGTCCGGTGTGATTGTTGATGATCGCGGATTTATTCTTACCAACCTCCATGTCGTTGATACCTTGTTTGACGCTTTTGATACAGAGGTTACTTTGAGTGATGGTCGACGAACACCAGCAACCGTTGTTGCATGGGACCAAGCAAATGACCTTGCAGTTCTTCATATCAATGCCGACGAATTACATGCTATTGATATTGGCGATGCTAAATCACTCAGTATTGGCAATGTCGTATTCGCAATTGGGTACCCGCGCAATATTGGACAATCTGTATCGCAAGGAATTGTCAGTGCAATTACTCACAACGAAGAAACTGGCATCTCGCTTATTCAAACAGATGCAGCTATCAATCCTGGTAATTCTGGAGGCGCACTGATCGATCGAAATGGACGGTTGGTTGGGCTAAATTCTTCGATATTTTCTGAATCTGGAAACTTCGAAGGAATAGGATTCGCTACACCTTCTACCGTAGCCATTCCTGCCATGCAAGAAATGGTGAATGACGCTATAGCCGCCAACTCAGGATACTTGGGTGTACTAACCGGTGAGGCACTAGATGAAAACTCATCTCAGCTCTTTTTTGGTGTAGACCATATTCGCGGCATGTTAGTTGAGAGTGTGGACAATGGCGGAGCAGCAGAACGTGCCGGCATTCAACCAGGTGATGTGATAACGCGAGTAGAGAATACTGCAGTCGAAGATGGCCAAAACATCATGATGGAGATTCGAAACAAGAAACCTGGAGACACAGTCACCATTCAGGTTTACCGCAATGGTCAGACCTACAACCTTCCAACAACCTTAGGATTTGGCCAAGCAATAATAATCGAAGCGCAAGACGTCGCAGAAAATCCAGCCTGACAGCTTCTAGAAAACTTAGGAATCTAACTCAGCGTTAAGTCGATACTCGGCCGACAAGGCGTGGGCCTGTAAATGCTCTTCCCTCGCTATGGTAGCTGCTGTGCTTGCCAGATTGTTGGCACCACTTGGTGAGCAATTTAGGATCGATGATCTTTTTTGGAAATCATAAACGCCCAACGCAGAGAAAAATCTTGCCGTACCTGATGTAGGCAATACATGGCTAGGACCAGCGCAATAGTCGCCCAACGCCTCCGCTGCGTAACGACCTAAAAATATGGCACCGGCGTTATCTATATAGTTTAGCAACGCGTCAGGGTCTTCAACCGAAAGCTCGAGATGCTCAGGAGCGATCAAGTTGCTAGCCACTGCGGCCTTTTCCATATCTTCAGCCACGACAAATATTCCACGATCAACCAGTGATTTTTCAATAATCGCTTGTCGCTCCATCTGTGGAAGTAATTTATCGATGCTGGCTTTCACTTTTTGCAGGAAGCTCGCGTCGGTTGTAATTAAAATTGATTGAGCCTGTTCGTCATGCTCTGCTTGCGAAAACAGATCCATGGCAATCCAGTCGGGATCTGTATCACCATCACAAATAATCGTGAGCTCTGAAGGACCCGCAATCATGTCGATGCCGACTTCACCAAAGACCAACTTCTTTGCAACAGTGACGTAGATGTTTCCAGGCCCAGTAATTTTATCGACGCGCGGCACTGATTCAGTTCCATAGGCAAGCGCAGCAATTGCCTGAGCCCCACCTATTGTAAATACTCGGGTTACGCCAGCTAATGCAGCCGCCGCAAAAATAAGATCACCATCTTCGCCATATGCAGTTGGCACCGTTGCGATGATCTCCTTAACCCCAGCCACTTGAGCAGGAATCGCCAACATCAAAACTGAGCTGGGGTAGTTTGCCTTGCCACCTGGTACATAGATGCCCACTCGCTCTAACGGGCTGACTTTCTGACCGTAAACGGAACCATCAGCCTCTTCATAATGCCAGGACGACTGTTTTTGCTTTTCGTGATAGCGGCGAATTCTCTCCGCAGCGTGGGTTAATGCTTGACGCTGAGAATCTTCAAGTCGCTCTAAGGAAGCCTGTAACTGATCTTGCTCAACTATTAAATCAGCAATACTCGCTGCGCCCATTCGGTCAAAACGATTGGTGTACTCAACCAGCGCACTGTCACCTTGTTGCTTAACCGTCTTTAAAATGCTTTCAACTGTTTGTGTAACATCGTCAGCAATAATCATGTCTCGCTGCAACGAAGCCAAAAGTCTGTCTTCAAACTCGCCATCGGCAGTAGATAACTCAGTAATTTGATCGGCTATGCTAGTCATAGAAACGATTTTCTAAATCTTGGTACTGGGTGCGGACTTCAACCGTTAACCGCAGCTCTCAATTTTGTCAGAACCTCACTAATGGCTTTGCTTTTCATTTTCATAGCTGCTTTGTTAACAATTACTCGCGAAGAAATCTCTGTGATTGTTTCTTTAGCTTCTAGTCCATTTGCCTTTAACGTTTTTCCGGTATCGACTATATCGACAATCACGTCAGCCAATCCCATTGATGGGGCAAGCTCCAGTGCACCATTGAGTTTGATTAACTCAATTTGCTGCCCTTTCTCTGCAAAGTAACGTTTCGCTGTATTGGTGAATTTTGTTGCTACCCGCAGACGCCCATTAGGAACTACGGCATCGACTGGTTGTGCAGTCATCAATCGGCATGCTGCAATTTTAAGGTCCAATGGCTCGTAAAAGCCCTCGTCCCCATATTCCAATATTAAGTCTTTCCCTGCTACTCCCATATCAGCACTACCAAATTCAACATAGGTAGGAACATCGGAACCGCGCATGATCATTAACTTGACACCATCCTGATTAGTATCAAAGAGTAATTTGCGACTCTTTTTAATGTCCTCGGCAGGCGTAATACCAGCCTCCTCGAACAGCGGAAGAGTCTCATCAAGTATGCGTCCCTTAGTGAGAGCAATAATTAGTGATGAAGAAGCCATGGAAGAAATATTTATGCGGGAACTCGGCGAATCTGAGCCCCAAGCAACTGGAGCTTCTCTTCGATACATTCGTACCCACGATCGATGTGATAAATGCGATCTACGCTGGTTTCATTTTCCGATACAAGTCCAGCAATAATAAGGCTAGCTGATGCACGCAAATCTGTAGCCATCACCGGAGCACCTTTTAAGGCATCTACCCCTTCTACGATGACAGTGTTGCCTTCTACTTTTATAGAGGCCCCCATTCGATTCATCTCATGCACGTGCATAAATCGATTTTCAAATACGGTCTCAGTAATCGACCCAGTGCCTGATGCTACTGAATTAAGTGCAGTAAACTGTGCCTGCATATCAGTCGGGAATGCCGGATAAGGAGCTGTGCGTAAGGAAACGGATTTAGGCCGTTGCCCATGCATATCGAGTTCGATCCAGTTTTCTCCCACCTTAACTTCAGCACCGACTTGTTCCAGCTTGCCCAAAACTGATTCAAGAATATCAGGCCGCGTATCCTTTACTTTGATGTGACCGCGAGTTGCTGCCGCCGCTATCAGATAGGTACCCGTTTCAATTCGGTCTGGCATAACTGAGTAACTACACCCTCTGAGCTGATCGACTCCGTTGATCGTAATGGTATCGGTACCTTGACCGCTAATGTCCGCACCCATTTCGACTAAACAGTTTGCAAGATCCACTACTTCAGGCTCGCGAGCTGCATTTTCGATAATAGTTTGGCCCTCTGCCAATGTGGCCGCCATCATGACGTTCTCTGTGCCGGTAACGGTGACCAAATCCATTACGATGTGTGCGCCTTTCAATTTGCCATCAACAGTCGCCTTAATATAGCCATCTTCTACGACGATATCGGCGCCCATTGCTTCCAATGCGCTGATATGCAAATTCACCGGCCTGCTACCGATAGCACAGCCACCCGGGAGCGCTACTTCAGCTCGCCCATAATGAGTTAACAATGGACCAAGTACTAAAATAGAAGCGCGCATGGTTTTAACTAATTCGTAAGGCGCACTGAAGTGCTGAATCGTGCTGCTATCTACTTCTACATTGAGTTTCTCATCAACGATTGGTTGCACACCCATACATCCCAACAATTCGATCATCGTGGTGATGTCATATAAATGAGGCAAGTTGCACACCTGCACCGTCTCGTGAGTGAGCAAAGTGGCAGCGAGAATGGGTAACGCCGAATTTTTGGCTCCCGCAATCCGGATTTCTCCATCCAGACTTACGCCGCCATTAATTATTAATCTATCCATGCTTAAAGAATTTGCTTAGGAAGTTTCGGATTCTGCTCGGGTCATTAGTCGCATGGTAACTGCATGAATCGCTCCGCTGGAAATTTGCGGATTGATAACGGCATAAACAGATTGTTGCCGTTTAACAGCATTAAGCCCTTCGAATACGGAACCTATAGCTGTAATCAAATACTTTCCGTCACCACCTTCAACGGAAATTTCACATTCTGGGAACGCAGCATCTAACAGCTGCTTAATTTCTGAAGGTTCCAAGCGGTTCTGCTCCGATCTGTGACTTAGTTAGCGCCAGTTATCCAGTACCAGATCTATATCGTCATTATGCTGAGACATTAGAGCAGCGAATTGAGTGTAGTATTGGCGACCTAAATTAATACCAGCCAAACTCAAGTTTTTGAGCTTCCATTCATCATTCTCATTGAGAAACATTTGATACTGTAATCTCAACGGGGAATCACCCTGAAGTTCCATTCCGACAATGGTATCGGCGCGAGGATCAGCATTAGGATTGCTAGGAGGTAAAAATACTAATTCTTCTCCGTTATAAGATACTAATGAAGCACCATAGAATCGCGTCAGTGTAGTCTGCAAAATATCAGCAAAGCGTTGCTTCTGTTCATCAGTAGCTGAGCTCGCATAGCGCGACATCACGACTTCTGCTACCGCAGTAAAGTCGACAAAGGTATTGAGCACACCTTCAATTTGGTTGAAGTAAGCTTCGCGGTCGCTTAGAAACAAATCCTTGGAATCTGATACGGTTTGCAGCAGCGTTTCAACACCAAGTTCAGCAGTTTCAACTGCGGAAAGCTCTTGCGCTTGTACAGAAGTTAGACATACAGCTGTAACAACCCAGCTTACAAGGACTTTCTTTAATAAATTCATTTGTTTATCTCCCATTTCAACCTGCCACCTAGCAAATTCAGTGTGTGCAGGGAAATAACAGGTTGATGTCCGAAGTTCATCCTTCGGAAAGTCTAGGCCAAATCGCCTGAATTTGGACTGAATAAGGTACCCCTAATGGGCCACGAACGCCGATTTTACATGAATTGCGGGGTGCAATAAATTATTACTTGCAAACCAACCCAAAGACCCTTCTAATTGTCCGCTTTATTTTAGCCGCCACTCCTACCTGTCTATGCTCCTTGACTCGGTCATTGTCGTCCTCGGATTCATCGGTTTGATCTGGGGTGCTGACAAGTTTGTCTTTGGTGCTTCTGGCCTCGCTCGAAACCTAGGCGTCTCCCCTCTCATGATCGGCTTAACGATCGTAGCCTTTGGAACCTCAGCTCCAGAAATTTTCTCTTCCGCTGTTTCAGCCTGGGACGGCAAACCAGAGTTAGCTATTGGTAATGCTCTCGGCTCCAATTTATTCAATGTAGGAGTTGCTGTCGGTGTTGCAGCAGTAATCAGTCCGCTAAAGCCTCCTCCTTCATTAATAGAGAAAGAGCTGCCCGCCTTATTGCTGGTGACCTTTACTACTGGCGCACTTTTAGCTGATCTGTATCTGGGAGTTTTCGATGCAATTGTGCTGGTAGCAATAACCGTGTTTTTCGGATACCGCCTGTTCAGAAAAAGAGTTAAAACCGGCACGGTAGTAGATATCGAAGAAGAAGATATAGCGGAGATAAATAGTTTTCAGGCCGTTGCTTACTTGGTGCTGGGACTAGCCTTGCTTGTATTGTCAGCTGAAGCGCTGGTGCAGGCAGCTTCTTCTATAGCCGAATCACTCGGAGTATCTACCGCCATTATTGGGCTGACTGTAATCGCACTGGGAACCAGTCTTCCCGAACTTGCTGCCTCTGTAACCTGCGTATTAAAAGGCCATGACGACATCGCGATTGGTAACATAGTTGGTTCGAACATTTTGAATCTGCTAGTGGTATTGCCATTCCCCGGATTATTAAGCGCAGGCATGATTGAAGCCGAATTGTTCTATAGGGACTTCGTCGGAGTGTTAATACTCACACTGCTACTGGCCTATTTTTGTTATCGCGGCATAAAACGCGGCCAGAAGATTGGACGCCTGAGTGGCATCATATTCTTGTCAATTTATTGCGGCTGGTTTACGTTAATGTTTCTACAAGTTCAGCAGCAAACCGCACTGTAATCCTTCTTTATCTATGCCATGGCATCAGACTCCTCCATACAAGAAAGCGCCGTAAAAACAATTCAAATTGAGTTGCAGGCCATCAGCAGTTTAGAACAACGAGTTGATGCTCAATTTCTTGAAGCTTGTCAGTTGATCCTACAGAGCACGGGCAGAGTTGTAGTGTTGGGCATTGGAAAGTCAGGCCATATAGGCAGAAAGATAGCCGCCACATTGGCCAGCACCGGCACTCCTGCATTGTTTGTTCATCCTGCGGAAGCCAGTCATGGCGACATCGGCATGATCACCGAACAAGATGTTGTATTGGCAATATCCAATTCAGGTAATACCGATGAGATTACCGCGCTTATGCCCGTGCTAAAACGCAAAGGAATTGCAGTAATTGCAATGACGGGTAATCCAGACTCTCCTCTTGCCAAAACAGCAGAGCTCAACTTGGATGCCAGCGTAACTGAAGAAGCTTGCCCACTAGGATTGGCTCCCACGTCCAGCACAACTGCAGCACTGGTCTTAGGGGATGCGCTAGCCATGGCGCTGCTTGAAGCGCGAGGATTTACCAGAGACGACTTCGCAGTTTCTCACCCAGGAGGGAATTTGGGTCGCCGCTTACTCATCAAAGTTGCAGATCTGATGCACCAAGGAGATGAGATTCCACAGGTAGTAGAAGGAACTGCTGTTTCTGACGCATTGATTGAGATGGGCAGCAAAGGTTTCGGCTTAACAACGGTAGTCAATTCCAACAAAGAAATCGTTGGCGTTTTCACTGATGGAGACCTGAGACGGACCCTGGATAGCGGCAGCAACATTCAATCAATGGCTATTGAAGAAGCCATGTCCCGAGATTTCAAACACATCTCTGCAGGTGCTTTGGCAGTTGAAGCTGCCAAGATGATGCAAGATTCTAACGTCTATGCCCTCGTTGTCACCGACACCAGCAATAGACTCGAAGGCATTCTGAAAATGCACGATCTCTTGCAAGCTAATGTTGTTTAGTTTTACTGAAAGACTACTAACACTTCTACTATGAAATGGAATCAACCACAGGCAGATGTCGAGCAATCTGCAAAAAACATCAAGTTGTTATTGCTCGACGTTGATGGCGTGCTAACAGATGGCAAGCTATATATCTCCACAAGTGGTGAAGAATCCAAGGCTTTCAATACGCAAGATGGTCATGGCATTCGAATGTTAATGGCGCAAGGTGTAATGGTTGGAATCATTACCGGCAGAAACTCAGCTGCTGTTACTACTCGTGCCACCGACCTTGGTATTGAAATCCTGTATCAAGGCCAACAAAACAAACTAGAAGCCCTTAGTGACATACTACAAAAGCATAGCTTAGCCGCTACTGAGATAGCCTATGCGGGTGACGATCTGCCCGATCTTCCCATTATGAAAGAAGTGGGATTGAGTTTCGCTGTTGCCAATGCCCACTCAAGCATAGCCACCGAGGCTAGCTGTCAGACCCTGCAGAGCGGTGGTAATGGCGCAGTGAGAGAAATCTGCGACTTTTTACTTCGATTCAGCGACCAGATTAGCTGATCACGCCGACAGCCCCCCCGATTCTCACAGCACCCTTCGCCCTCACGCGACTAGTGCGAAATTGCTACGCTTGATTCATGTTAAGCTTGATCCCGAAAGACCGATTAAATCAGGAAGCGGATAGAAAGCTGTAACTCTTGCCAAACGCAGGCGTCAACAATATTCAAACAATGCAGAAACTCACTTTCTTTCTAGTAACCATAGTGTCGGCCATTGGGCTGTACTTTGGCCTGAATACTTACTCAGTCATAACAACTGAGGAAGATGGTGCTGATTCTATTGCAGAGCTGGATTACGATGGTGTGAGCAGCGGAATCAACACGGTTATGTTCAATTCTGACGGGTCTATTCACTATACACTTCAAGCTGATCGACAATTTCATTTCAAGGATTCTACCTCGAGCCTGGAACAGCCCTTCATTCGATTATTCCGAGACGGTGAAAGTCATTGGAACATCATTGCTGATAGTGGAAGGATTTCTCCGAATCCCGCCACTCAGGATTCAAATATTGGAAATATCGAACTCACTGGCGCGGTTGAGGTCTATACACTGGACGAATTTGGCAATCGTACGGTGCTATCTACTGAGTTTTTGTCTATAGACACGCAGGCAGAGACAATGGAATCAGATATCGCTGTGTCAATGGTCTCAACCAATATTGAACAATCAGCTATCGGCCTATTTGCCGATCTTAATAGTGATGAAATTCAGTTCTTGCAGGACACAGTTGGTAGATATGCGTATTCGATCAATCGCTAAACAACTTTCTCTATTCCTATCCATCTTGGTATTCGGTTACTCAATGGCGGCAGAGCAGTCAAGGGAACCGGTTGATTATGTAGCACAAGGTGGTGTCACCATGAGCATGGAGGGTGACATTCGAATTGTTGAAATGGCGGGCCCAGTACAAGTTACTCAGGGCAGCATTCTCATCGAGGGTGACCATGCAGTTTTTGAATATATGGCAAATACTGGCCGTTTGATTCGCGCAACGGTCGATGGCTCTCCAGTAAACTACAACCAAGAGTTAGATAATGACCAGGGCGTAGTGACAGGAACGAGTGAACAACTTGTCCTGTTCGAAGATGAAATAACTTTAGAAACAATGATTGAAATGATCGGAAACGCAATCATTAATACTCCAGATTCGAATATGAATTGTGCAGCATTACTATACAATTCAACACAGAATCTAATACCTAGCTCGACTGGTCCCTGTGGCGGATCCCTTAGCAATTCTCCTAACTAGCAACTCGATATATTTAAATGTTAAAAGCCGACAATCTCGCCAAAAGCTTCAAGGGACGTGAAGTGGTCCGAGATGTTTCTCTGAGTATCGACAAAGGGGAAATCGTTGGATTGCTAGGACCTAATGGGGCGGGAAAAACCACATGCTTCTACATGATAGTAGGTTTGATCCAGGCCGATGCTGGAGAAGTTTCACTAAGCGGCAACGTATTAACATCAATGCCCATCCACGAGAGAGCAAGGAAAGGGCTTTCCTATTTACCGCAAGACTCGTCCATCTTTCGCACCCTAACAGTGGAAGAAAACATCCTCTCTATCCTGGAAACGCGAAAAGATCTAAGCAGTGAAGAAAAACACAGCAAGCTGGATCACTTATTGGATGAGTTCAATATCTCCCACATTCGCCACAACAAAGGAATGAGTCTTTCTGGTGGGGAAAGGCGCCGCACAGAAATTGCACGAACTCTAGCCACTGATCCTGAATTTATTCTGCTCGACGAACCTTTTGCTGGTGTCGATCCAATTTCAGTAAGCGATATCAAACAGATTATCCAACAACTAAAGTCAAAAGAAATCGGAATCCTCCTGACTGATCACAATGTAAGAGAAACCTTAGATATCTGTGAGAAAGCCTACATTGTGAGTGAGGGTCATATCATCGCTCAAGGCGGTGCCGAAGCCATTCTCAATAATGACAAGGTAAGAGAAGTCTACTTAGGCGATCAATTCAAGATTTAACCAATCGTTCTGCCCCCTGCTCCCACGCACTTTCCGACCGCTCATCCAAACCCTAATTAGCTTTAAATTTTCCCATTGTGTTCCACTATGCAATGCAGGCACGGTTTTTGCTATACTCGCGACTCAAACAGGCCAAACCTATGATCGGCCTTAACATTCCGTAACAGTGTCGGATCTACAAAGTAGTTTACTAGATGAAATTATCGCTTCAGCTAAAGCTTGGTCAGCAACTTACTATGACCCCGCAGCTGCAACAGGCGATCAGACTGTTACAACTCTCAACACTAGATCTTCAACAAGAAATCCACGAAGCACTCGAATCAAATCCGATGCTGGAATTGGACGAAGGTCAGGAAGAAAGTTCCGACGAGGAATCTTCATCCTCTGAGTTTTCAGATAGCAATACTACTTCATCCTTAAATGGCAACGAGCCTGGTGACTCTGCTGGCGTCAATGGCGAAGAGCCCAGCTGGCAAGAACAAATTCCTAACGATTTATCTGTCGATAGCAATTGGGATGATGTGTACCCAACTTCTACGCCTGTTGCTCAAAATTTCGATTCTGAGCAATTGGATTTCGAAGCGCGCAATTCAGCCGATGAAACTTTGCAAGACCATTTACTTTGGCAATTGAACCTGACGCCAATGTCAGAAAATGATGAGGCCATTGCATTAGCTATCATCGATGCAATTGACCCAAATGGCATGCTGACTGTCGACATAGAATCGATTCATGCTGGCTTCGATCCAATTAATGAAATTGAGCTTGATGAAGTTGTGGCGGTACTACACCGCATCCAACAGTTTGATCCCATCGGCGTTGGATATAGAGACCTCAGTGAGTGTTTGCTGATTCAACTCAACCAGCTCGATAGCCCCGAACAACCCAAACTATTGGAAAATGCCAAGTCTATTGTTTCTGAACATCTGGATTTATTGGGACATCGCGACTATGCGCAACTCATGCGCAAAACCAAATTAAAGGAACCAGAACTCAGAGAGACGATTACGTTAATCGAAAGTCTCGACCCTCGACCGGGTGCAGCTATCTCACCATCATCAACTACTTACATCGTCCCTGATGTGATCGTTACAAAACAACCAGAAAGCGGAAAATGGAAAGTAGAATTGAATCCAGAAACCGCTCCGAAGATTCGCATAAACAATAGTTACGCATCTCTTGTGAAGCGTGCGGACACTAGCGACGATAATTCCTACCTCCGTGACAATCTGCAAGAAGCCAGATGGTTCATAAAGAGTTTGCAGAGCCGCAACGAAACATTGATGAAGGTAGCAACGCGCATAGTCGAACATCAGAAAGGATTTTTAGAGTACGGTGAAGAAGCAATGAAACCATTGGTTCTGCATGACATAGCCGAAGCAGTAAACATGCACGAATCAACAATTTCACGCGTCACTACTCAGAAATACATGCACACTCCTAGAGGAATATTTGAACTCAAATACTTCTTTTCCAGCCATGTATCCACTAAGGGCGGAGGTGAGTGTTCCTCAACTGCGATAAGAGCCATTATTAAAAAACTAATTGCCGCAGAGAATGCAAGAAAGCCGCTTAGCGACAGTAAAATAACTCAATTGCTGGAAGAAAAAGGGATTAATGTGGCTAGGCGCACAATCGCTAAGTACCGTGAGTCTCTCTCTATTCCGCCATCTAACGAACGCAAACGATTGGTTGACTAATTTCAGCGAAGATCAATCCGAATCCCCACTTTAAGTAATAAAATGCAACTGGAAGAAATATTAATACCCGAACGCTGTTTCTGTCGTATGGAATGGCATAGCAAAAAGCGCATCTTAACCAACATTAGCTCTCTCATTGCGGAACAAAGTTCCACCTTAGAGCCAGAAGAGATCTATAACGGTTTAATGGCGAGAGAACAATTGGGCAGTACGGGTCTTGGAAACGGGATCGCAATTCCCCATTGCCGAGTTGCAAATTGCACAGAAATTATCGGTAGCTTGATAACTCTCGATGAGCCAGCCGACTACGACGCGATAGATGGGAAACCTGTCGACCTGCTCTTTGTCTTAATCGTTCCGGAAGTGCGGTCAGATGACCATGTTAAAACGCTAGCGGGGCTCGCTGAACTTTTAAGCGATGAAGACTTTTGTTACACACTTAGGAGTACCCACGATAGCGAAGATTTGTATAACATCGCTATTACGTTTTAAAACTCTTTAGGACCAGAGCCTTTTGAACCTGTAATTAGCAGGAATTTAGACAATGAATCTGGTAATCATTAGCGGCAGATCAGGATCCGGCAAGTCCACGGTTCTACATATTCTAGAAGACCGGGGTTATTACTGTATCGATAACCTTCCGGCCAGCTTACTGCCTTCTCTTGCTGAGCGCTTAGCAAACGAAACCTCTGACATTCCACAGGTAGCAGTCAGTATCGACGCGCGCAATATCTCTTCAGATTTGCAACGGGTTCCAGACATCATTCAAGAACTGAGCAAGAGCTTGACTGTTCAGGTCATTTTCCTGGATGCCAACGGCCAAACATTGCTGAAACGATTTTCCGAGAGTCGCAGAAAACACCCTCTTACTACGCCAGAAATAGGGCTTAAAGAAGCGATTGATAAAGAGTCCGAGTTATTGGAGCCACTATCTCTGTTGGCAGCCCTGACTATTGATACCAGCAATATGTCCTTGCAGGCGCTGCGAGACAAAGTTAAAGAACGTCTGTTCGACAGTGACAATCCATCCATGGCGGTTCTGTTCCAGTCTTTCAGTTTTAAGAACGGTGTCCCTGTCGATGCTGACCTGGTTTACGATGTGAGATGCTTACCAAATCCATATTGGGATACAAATTTGCGATCTCTTACCGGTCTTGATCCAGCTGTTTCGACTTATCTGGAAAATGAATCACAAGTTCAGGAAATGATCAGTGATATAAAGCAGTACCTGGATCGCTGGCTGCCAAGATATGAAGAAAACAATCGCAGCTATATTACGGTTGCTATAGGATGCACCGGCGGGCAACATCGGTCTGTCTATGTTTGTGAGAAACTCGCTACAGAATTCGCTGATTCCGTACCCAATGTCCAAGTGAGACACAGAGAGCTTTCGTCCTGAGTTACTAAATGCCTGAAGCACAAGTAGAAATTATCAATAAAGCTGGACTGCACGCGAGAGCGGCATCGAAGCTTGCCGAATTATGCGCCAGCTTTGGTAGTAGTATCCAAATCGGCCATGAAAAAATGGTCGACGGGAAAAGCATACTTTCTTTGATGATGCTCGCTGCGGTCAAAGGCACAACCGTCACGATTATCACTGAAGGTGACGATGCCGATGAGGCATTAAACGCGATCATCGAACTCATCAACAATCGATTCGACGAATCTGAATAACTCGGCGCAAGCCAATAACTCTCCCTGCAACAATTCAATTGCGTGCTGATTAGCGTTAGAATTGCGCCTGCTCCAAATTCAGGAAGGCTTGTCCTCAGTCGATATCTATCCTGAAATTTGCAGTAATTCCATCTTGGCTAAGCACCTCCGCAGAACAGGAAAGTTGCCAGCATGTCCCAGGCCAAAGAATCACAATTTGAAAAAGATCACGTACTGGAGTTAAACCAGGCGATTGATAGTGGCTCTTTGTATCAAGTGCGGCAAATGATCAAGACGCTGCCGACTGCTGGCGTAGCGCACCTGCTGGAATCCTCTCCTCCCAAAACCCGTACAGTTCTATGGCAGCTAATCGACAAGGATGCCGAAGGTGAAGTCATTCAGTATCTGAATGAAGATATTCAGAATGACATTTTGAGTGCTCTCAATGCCGAAGAAGTCGTTGAGCTCACTGAAGGATTAGAAACCGACGATCAAGCAGATATTCTGCAGCAGCTACCTCAGCAAGTTGCTGCGCAAGTATTGCAGGCTATGGACCAACAAGATCGGCATCGTATTGAGTCGATTTTGTCATATGACGAAGACACAGCCGGTGGACTAATGAACACAGACACGATTACTGTGAGGCGAAACCATACGGTTGAGTTAGTCCTGCGATACTTGAGACGGCATGACAGCATTCCTGAAATGACTGACAACATTCATGTGGTCAATCGCGATGACGAATTTCTAGGAATCTTGCCACTTAGACTTTTACTGGTATCCGATCCGAATACCTCTGTTAGAGAGGTGATGAATGACGAAGTAGAAGCCATCCCTGTTGATATGGAAGCAACCCAGGTTGCGCAACTGTTTGAGCAACATGATTGGGTATCAGCCCCAGTTGTTGACGACCAAGGAAAACTGTTAGGTCGAATTACAATCGATGACGTGGTTGATGTGATTCGAGACAGTACTGAGCACTCGTTGATGAGCATGGCGGGTCTCGATGAGGAAGATGATACATTCGCTCCCGTCGTGAAGACCGCAAGACGCCGGGCGTTATGGCTGGGAGTTAATTTATTTACCGCCGTGCTCGCTTCTCTAGTGATTTACTTGTTTCAAGATACTCTGGATCAGGTGGTTTATCTTGCTGTGTTAATGCCAATTGTGGCTAACATGGGAGGAGTCGCCGGCACCCAAACCCTGACCCTGGTCATTAGAAGTCTGGCCCTCGGGCATATCAGTCCTTCCAATAGTCGCTGGTTACTAGTTCGAGAATTGGGTGTTGCCAGTCTAAATGGCGCTCTTTGGGCATTGGTAATTTCCGTAGTTGCTTTCTTTTGGTATGGCGATATCAATCTCAGCTATATCATCGCTGCAGCGATGATGATCAACCTCATCACAGCGGCACTAGCCGGAGCATACCTGCCACTATTCCTTAAAAGAATGAACATAGATCCTGCGCTAGCCGGTACAGTAGCGCTGACCACAGTTACAGACTCAATCGGATTCTTTGCTTTCCTCGGACTGGCACAGACATTCTATCTTTGAGCACCTTCAAGTACCTGCCGTTTAGAAATGACTGAAAGCGATCCACAATTAGAAACCAGCAAATCTCAACGAAAGCGCGATGCAACGGCGTTACAAGAGCTCGGGCAACGACTCACCAATTACACTGATCAACAACTCAGCAAAATTAATCTGCCAGAATCCTTGTTAGCAGCAATAGAAGAGTTTCATCGCTTACCCAAAAGTCATGGTGCCCGAAGAAGGCAACTACAGTTCATAGGCAGAGTCATGCGAGATTGTGACCCGCAGTCTATTGAGGATTCGCTAAAGCTTTTAGACAACAATAATCACACGCCATCGATCAACAGCCTGACCGATTCCTGGCTCGAAAAGATTCAACTGACTGGTTTCAAAGCCATTGAAGAATTCATGCTTGAGTATCCCGAGGCGGACCGACAGTTGCTGCGTCAGCTCCATAGAAATTTGGAGAAATTACCGGCAGAAAAGCGCCCTACCCAGCTCAATAAACTGCGAAAGTATATGAACAGTTTCACCTTCGGCCATTAAATTTTTACTTCTGGCCGCTCGCTATATTCCCTGCTACCATCCAGCCGAACCAATGTTCTAGAAACATTGCAAAATATAAGAATTAGAAGCGGACCCTCCAATGTCAGACAATCGCGCCCATCAGTATTGGAAATCTAATATCAGGATAGTTCTTTCCTTACTCAGTGTTTGGTTCTTCATTTCATTTGTATGCGGCATCCTGCTAGTCGACTTTCTCGACTCATTCCGCATTGGAGGATTCAAACTAGGATTCTGGATAGCACAACAAGGTTCTATCTTCGTTTTTGTGGTGTTGATCTTTGTCTATATCAGGCTGATGGATAAACTCGATGATGAGTACAATCTCAATGCCCCTTCCGAGCAAGATAACAGCAATGACAATGCTGAGGAGGCGCAATCGTGAGTGTACAAATATGGACGTTTGTTTTCGTTTTCCTCACCTTTGGTCTTTATATTGGAATTGCGATTTGGTCCCGCGCAGGATCCACTAGCGATTTCTACGTTGCAGGTGGAGGCGTTCCACCCTTAGCAAATGGCATGGCTACTGCCGCAGATTGGATGTCGGCAGCATCCTTCATCTCTATGGCGGGCTTGATTTCGTTTCTCGGTCGCGATGGGACGTTTTACTTGATGGGCTGGACTGGTGGCTATGTATTACTCGCCCTACTCTTGGCTCCCTACCTTAGGAAGTTTGGTAAATTTACTGTTCCTGATTTTATTGGGGATCGCTATTACTCACGCACTGCTCGTTTAATCGCAGTTTTTTGTGCAGTTGCGATTTCTTTTGTCTATGTCTGCGGACAAATGCAAGGTGCGGGCATCGTGTTTTCCCGCTTCCTGGAAGTGGACATCACCACAGGTGTAATCATTGGCATGGCAATCGTATTTTTCTATGCAGTGCTTGGAGGAATGAAAGGCATCACTTATACCCAGGTTGCTCAGTACTGCGTATTGATTTTTGCCTTCATGGTCCCTGCCATATTTATTTCTATACTGATGACCGGCATTCCAATTCCTCAACTAGGATTTGGCGCAGAGTTGACAGAATCATTTGGCGGAGGATACTTGCTGGATCGCCTCGATGGATTGAGTGAAGAATTAGGATTTGGCACTTACACGGAAGGTCAACGCAGCACTCAAGATGTATTTTTTATCACGGCGGCATTGATGTTTGGCACTGCCGGCTTACCCCATGTGATTATTCGCTTTTTCACCGTGCCGAATGTTCGAGACGCAAGACGTTCTGCAGGATTCGCTCTTATATTTATCGCAATCCTCTATACCACAGCGCCTGCTGTAGCAGCATTCGCTAGAACAAACCTGATTAATACAGTTAATAACGCGGAATACACCGCGATGCCAGAGTGGTTCAGCAAATGGGAGACAACCAACCTAATTGCATTTGATGACAAGAATGGTGATGGCCGCATTCACTACGTAGCAGATCCTGAAACCAACGAATTGTCAGTCAATCGAGACATTATGGTGCTGGCAAATCCAGAGATTGCCGGATTACCTAACTGGGTAGTTGCGCTGGTAGCAGCTGGCGCATTGGCAGCGGCTTTATCCACTGCCGCAGGATTGTTGTTAGTTATATCGACTGCTGTTGCCCATGATTTTATGAAACGCAGCTTCATGCCTTCCATTTCAGAGAAACAAGAATTGTTTTATGCACGCATAGCAATTTTTGTTGCTGTACTTGTAGCTGGCTATGTCGGTATAAATCCGCCTGCCTATGTCGCACAAGTAGTAGCCTATGCGTTTGGTCTAGCAGCTGCCTCCTTTTTTCCGGCGATCGTCTTGGGAATCTTTCAGAAACGCATGAATAAACAAGGCGCAATAGCTGGGATGGTCGCAGGCTTCCTTTTCACGGCTTTCTACATCGTGTATTTCAAAACCATCAATCCTGCATTAGATAATGCAGATGGGTGGTGGCTTGGTATTTCACCGGAGGGAATTGGAACTCTGGGAACGCTGGTTAATCTGACCGTGTCCCTTGTTGTAGCACGTTTTACTCCAGAACCACCGGAAGAAGTTCAGTCCATCGTAGAAAATATTCGATTACCTGGTGAAGCTGTTAGCTCTTAGGTAACTGAATTCGGTAAGCACTAATCGGTAAGCATCTATGCAGTATGCTTACCGTGATCAGTTTTTTCCCAATAGGCGTCGACTGTAGCTTTCATTTCTCGGCGCATAAGCAGAATCCCCACCAAATTCGGAACCGTCATTAGCACAATGGTAATAAGAGACACGTTCCAAATAACCGTAGTATCCGCTAGCGCTGCGGTAAAAAATCCGAGCACGTAAACAATCCTGTAGGGCAATACAGATTTGGGCCCGAACAAATAGATCATTGCGCGGTCACCGTAATAGGACCAGGCAATTGCAGTAGAAAATGCGAACAGCATCAGCCCGACAGATACGATGTATTGCCCAAAATCACCGAACAACCCTCGGGTAAATGCACGTGTGGTTAACGGTACTGAGTGCAGTAGTGATTCACCCGACACAGAAATACTCGTATCTTCAAGTCGGCCATCTGTGACCATTACCGTTCCGCTGATTGGCTCACCTTCTCTGGAATAGACCGAATTTTCAGCCACTGAACGTGCGGCTAATAATGTAAAGGCTGATGCGTTTTGTGGGATACCTTGTTGCAGTTCAATGGGCCCACTATAGGCCGCTGCCCCGGATGACTCACCACTTAGATAAGAAAACAGCGCATCGACGTCTTCAGAGTTTGACTCCACATAGCTGCCTGCCACAAAAGTCATATCTGCCCGCTGGAATTCATTATCGAATTTCTCGATCCACACGCCAGAGGACAGAATAACCAATCCTGTAATAGTGCAAATCACAATCGTGTCAATGAATGGCTCAAGAATTGACACCATACCTTCATCAGCCGGCTCGTCGGTACGAGCTGCAGCGTGGGCAATAGGCGCCGATCCTTGACCTGCTTCATTGGAGTACAAGCCGCGATTTACGCCGCGGTCAAAAGCATAGGCAAATGTTGCCCCGAGGAAACCGCCTGCAGCAGCAGACCCTGAAAAAGCATTACTGAAGATCGACAGAAATGAAGGGACGATGTTCGCGAGATTAGGAAGGATTACCGCGAATGCGCCAATCAAATAAATGAACGCCATAGTGGGCACAATGGCTGCCGCCACTTTTGCTATTCGCGTTATACCACCAATAATCACCAGTGCCAGTAATACGGAAAGCACACTCGCTGTTATCAATGGATCAAGTGAAAACGTGCTCTCTAATCCTGATGCAATACTGTTTATTTGGGGAAGATTGCCGGTTCCGAACGAACTCAACACAGTCGCTACGGCAAAGATTACCGCCAACCATTTCATGTTGAGGCCTTTTTCCATGTAATACATTGGACCACCAGCCATGGTGCCATCTTCAGTTTGGGTTCGGTATTTGTGCGATAGCGTCACCTCTACAAATTTGCTGGTCATGCCAAAGAACGCCGTCATCCACATCCAAAACAGAGCCGCAGGTCCACCAAGGTGCAAGGCAAGGGCTACACCACCGATGTTTCCCGTTCCTACAGTGCCAGATAAAGCAGTTGAGAGTGCCTGAAAGTGTGAGGTATCTCCCTTTGCTCCATCTTTATCAAATTTGCCAGTGGTTACACCAATGGCATGCTTGAAGTATCGAATCTGCGGGAAGCCAAGATAGAGAGTGAAAAATACGCCAACGGTGAGCAGAAAGGTGGGAAACCAGATTGCGCTACCAAGAAAGCTATCGATGTAGATTAGAAATGCGTTAACTGCGTCCAAAAGTCTTCCCCACTAAATTTTCGATTATTGCTATTGTTGTTGGGCGCTCTGTATCTTTCACGCCGCTTCTTAGTAGCACACTTTATTAGTCATCATTAGTCATCGCTGATGGTGATAACAGGTGCTGCTGGGGAGCTCGTTGCAGTTTCAGAAACTGATTTCGCCACTTCACTTGCCAGGCTCAAATAGGCCTGAGCGACCGAACTCTCCGGGTCTGATGCTACCACAGGAGTACCACCGTCTGTCTTCTCCCGAATGAGAATATCCAGGGGCAGCCGACCGATAACCTGAGTGCCATAATCTTCTGAAAGTGAATCACCACCCCCAGTACCAAATATTGCTTCTTGATGCCCACAATTCGAACAGGTATGAGTCGCCATGTTTTCAACCACCCCAAGAATTGGCACATCTACTTTACGAAACATCTCAATGCCCTTCCGGGCATCCAGTAGTGCCACATCCTGTGGCGTAGTCACAATGACGGCTCCACTGAGCTGAACTGACTGGGCGAGGCTCAATTGAATATCTCCAGTTCCGGGAGGCATATCCACAATCAGAAAATCCAGTTCCGACCAGGCTGTATCAGCCAGTATCTGATTGAATGCAGAGATGATCATCGGTGCTCGCCAGACCATGGCTGCACGCGGATCCACTAAGAAACCGATGGAGTTGCATTCAACCCCCTGCGATTCGATCGGCACCATCTGCCGCTCATTTCTAATTTCTGGCTTTGTACCGGCAGGAACGCCCATCATTAACGGAATACTTGGACCGTAGATATCGGCATCAAGCAATCCCACGGAGAATCCTTGAAGTCGTAATGCAACGGCGAGGTTAACCGCAGACGTCGATTTTCCGACCCCTCCTTTTCCAGAAGCAACACAAACGATGTGTTTAATCTGAGTTAGTTTTTTCGACCCTTGCATTTAGGAAACTCTCCAGTCTAGGGAAATTTTTGGCAGCGCGAATTATCTTTGATACGTCTGCAAAATAAAATAGGCATGACAGGTATCAACGCTGGCGGATAGAATCCGGTTTATGGCTATTAGACTAATTTTCCTACTCAGCATTTGCGGTTTCGTCTTTGCAAGCGAATTGCAGGAAGAGAGTGACATCAAATTCGCATTTTATTCCGCTGCCTGGGGTGAGAATGCACTCGATGACTTAAGAATCGTGGCGAGAAATGACACGGGCAATATGGTTCGACTCGACACTATTACATTCCTCAAAGATGATTTGCCAGGAGCAGGAGTGGAACTGGAATTGGCTCTAGAGGTCCCAGCCATGGGGTACGCGGACTTGCAGATAGCCTATGTCGACCTACTTAAAGACAATGAGTGCATCGAGCGTACATTAGCTGAGAATTGGCGCTTAGCGGAAATTTCTAACTACACACTAAACCCTTCAGTCAGAAATCTAATCATCGAAGACACTGATTCATTCCGAATATACCAATGCGTGGAATCTGTTTATACGCGATGGACTGATCTAAGCAACAATGCTTTGTTGGAACAGGAAGAATGGGTGCTATTTCATTTTGAAAGTAGAAGCGCCCAATAATGTCAAACTCTACTTAATTTACGGAATAAAAAAAGGGGTCAGCTGACCCCTTTTTGTTTTTTCTTACTTCTCGATTTATTAACCGAGAAGAATACCGCCATACTGTACGAAGAATGGTGCGAACACCAAACTTAGAATTGCCGACAGCTTGATCAAGATATTGAGTGAAGGTCCGGAAGTATCCTTTAATGGATCACCAACGGTATCACCAACTACGGCTGCTTTATGCTCCTCAGAACCTTTGCCGCCAAAGTTGCCTGCTTCAATGTATTTCTTCGCGTTGTCCCATGCGCCGCCGCTATTTGATGCTGAGATAGCCATCACACCACCACACACCAGAGAACCAGCCAACACGCCAGCTACTGCTTCTACACCAAACAGGAAGCCCACAACCAGAGGAGTACCCATGATCAATACACCAGGTGCGATCATTTCTTTTAACGCTGCCTGCGTGGAAATCGCCACACACTGAGCATAATCAGGAGTTCCTTTACCTTCCATAATGCCTGGAATTTCACGGAACTGACGACGAACTTCTTCAATCATTTCAAACGCAGCATCACCAACCGAACGCATGGTCATCGCCATGAACAGGAATGGCAGTACAGCACCAATGAACACGCTGGTGTAGACCAGAGGATCAAGCAAACTCATCGTAATGGGCTCACCACCGCGCAGCGCTTCAGCTGCTGTGATGAATGCCGCAAACAATGCCAGAGAAGTCAGAATCGCCGCGCCGATCGCAAAGCCCTTACCGATAGCCGCGGTAGTGTTACCAGCTGAATCCAGAATATCAGTACGCTCACGCACTTCTTTCTCCAGACCAACCATTTCAGCGATACCACCAGCATTATCAGCAACTGGACCGTACGCATCGATCATCAGGGCGATAACCAATGTACCCAGCATACCTAGTGAAGCGATCGCTACACCATACATACCGGCAAGACCCCAAGATACGAAAATACTAATGGCAATACAGATGTACGGGTAAACCGTGCTCTTGTAGCCGAGTGACAAGCCAAAAATAATGTTGGTTGCCACACCAGTGTTACAGCTCTCTGCCACTTCCTGCACAGGCTTGTATTTGTCTGATGTGTAGTAGTCAGTCAATAAGCCAACTGCCAAGCCAGCAATCAAGCCAGATAGGAAGCACCAGTAAACACCCATGCTAGTGTACTGCTCACCATTCAGCTCGAAGAACTCAGGGATTAACGCCATAGTGAAGAAGAACATCACCACTGCCATCAACACACTGGAAATAATCAACAGCTTGCGTAGAGCCGGAGCAACGTCATCTTCAGTCTTAACACCAATAAGAAGTTTAGTAACCAAAGACACAGGGATACCAACTGCACTAATAAGCACTGGGTAAAGCAGCGCGTTAGGATCTGCAGCGAAAACCACTGCACTGATTACCATTGCCGCGCAAGTTGACTCAGCACAGGAACCGAAAAGGTCAGCACCCATACCTGCCACGTCACCAACGTTGTCACCCACGTTATCTGCAATTACAGCCGGGTTACGAGGATCGTCTTCTGGGATGCCTTGCTCCACTTTACCTACAAGGTCCGCGCCGACGTCAGCAGCCTTAGTAAAAATTCCACCGCCTACGCGAGCAAATAACGCGATGGTAGAACCGCCCAAACCAAATCCAGCGATTACTTCCATTAAGATGTGGTTATTCTCTGGACCAAGATCTGCGAGCAATGCACGCATAACCACGTAAATGATGACTAGACCCAAGGCCGCTAAACCAACCAGGGCGAAGCCCATAACCGCACCAGAATTAATCGCCACATCAAATGCGTTAGAGATATCTTTCTTGGCCGCAACTGTAGTTCGAGCATTTCCCTGCGTGGCAACCTTCATACCGATGTAACCAGAAGCAATGGAAATTACTGCGCCAAATAGGAAAGCGATCGCGGTGTAGATACCTTCACGAATATCGGGAGTATGGGTATCGTCAATTAATACGGCAATGATAGCGGCAAAGGCAACCATGAAGATGGTCAGCACTTTGTACTCTTGCTTCAAAAACGCCATCGCCCCGTCGGCAATCGCGCCGTGGATAAATTTCAGACGATCGCTGTCTTTCTCATCTAGCCCCTGATCTACCGGAATACTGGTCACTTTATTCATGTAGAAATAGGCTATTGCCAAGCCCAAAAGTGACAGTACGGTAGTAACTGTAATTGTTATGGACATCTAAATGTCTCTCCCCGTTTTCGCTCTAAAGAGTGGTATGTGAATTTGAAGGCGCGCACTTTACCATAACGTCAGTTACAAACAAAGCGCGAGATAGGCTGAATACGCTGTATTTTCAGGGTCTTCGGGGATTTTAAGCTACTCAGAATTGACCCAGCTTCGTTCGCTGCAATTCAGTCAAAATCTGGCGGGAAATCTACTTCTTTTTGGGATTTTTGCGGCGCTTGCGCTGCTTGTTTTGCTTGCCTGATTTCTCTCCGCGAGCAAGCCGAAATGCTTCGCGCATTTCTTCGACTTTTGCTTCTTTTCGACGGAGAAGGTGGGCTTCTCTACGGCTTTCGAAATCGAGGATCTTATCGTCCATGGATCAAGCCGGACTTTACTGAGATTGCACCTGTTGAACTAGCTGATCTTTGCGCGCTTGAAGCTCCGCAATAAGCTCTTTAGCCAGTGGTTCAATGGTATTTCCAGCTGCATCAGTACTCTCATACTTGGCCTGTTCAGCTGCCAGGGCTTCGAGCAACTCTTCTGCTGCCAGAATGGCTTGTTGCAGGACCAGAGCAGTTTCTTCATTGGCAGCGGTTTGATCTTGAATGCTGGCAATTTGTTGCTCCAGCTCTTCAATGCGATTCAATTTATCGCGCCGTTCAGCCTCAGCAGTTGCAATGGCTGCCAAACGCTCTTGCTCACGACGCTCAGCCTCTTCGCGCTCTCTTCGTTCAGCCTCAGCTCGGGCTCGCGCCTCTGCTTCTTGCCTTTCTCGCGCTTCCTGCGCTCTGGCTCGTTCAGCAGCCAGCGCTTGTTGCTGGCGTCTTTGTTCTTCCGCTTCCATTCGCTCCTGTTCAGCTGCTTGGCGAGCAGCTTCCTGCTCAGCGGCCACGCGTTGAGCTTCTTGCTCAGCCAATTCAGCTTCGCGAGCAGCTTGAGAAGTACAAGCTGACAAAGTAGCAAGCAATAGACCCACAACCGCGGTTTTAGACCACGTTTTAAGATTCTGTCGGGCGACCATGTCTATTGGTTGTCGCTTGTTGCTCATGATTGACTCCTCCAAGGGACTCGAGGCGGTTGCTTTCATCCGGTACGCAGTTTAACGCCAAGCTATTGATTAATAAATTATTTTAACCACTAAACCGAGGAAAAATGTGGCTTTTGTCATACTTTATAGCGCGAAATGGCCCAAATGCCAGTAAAATTGGCTCCAGGCTCCCTTCTAGCCAGTTATCGGCATCTACTGTGGGGAGTACATCGACAGACGATCAATCACTATTTTTAGCCATTTATGCAAGCACCCAGAGTAATCAGCGTCATTTTGAGGCTGCTGCTGGTCCTGACTATTAGCGCACCCTTTATATTTTTGCTCCTCGCCTTGCAAACAGAGCGCAAGGTGGAAGTTAATGCCACCCTCTCTCCGGACGAATTGGAACAGATTGAACAGCTGCTTTTGGATTCCGCCCCCGCATCGACCACCCAAGCTAGTCGTCAGAATATCGACTTCACCACCGCAGAAATGGATCTGCTGGTTCGATATGGCATGCAGTTGATGAATCTTACTCCGGCATGGTCCTCGTCTGTGACCCTGGAATCAGAAGCAGTGACAGCCAATACAAGCATTGCCATGGGTGGAGCCAACTCGCCCTTGTTTCTCAACATTGAAAGCGTCTTCTCACCTTCCGCAGAAGGGCTGGTTTTAGAAAGACTGCAAATAGGCCAAGTAAACCTTCCTGGACCAATTCGCAATTTTGCAATGACTAGTGTGCGAAACAATTTACTCGCAACCAATGTGGGTTTTCAGGAATTTGATGAGTTGGCAGGCAACATAGACTCGTTGCGCATAGAAGAGGATCGCTTACATTTAACAGTTGCTTGGCAACCGGATCTAATTGATCGAATAGCGAGCCGGACAAGACAATTGTTTGTTCCAGAATCAGATCGACAAAGAATAATTGCCTACTACGAAGAAATCAGGAACATCGTAACTACGATCCCGACAGATTTGCGCGCAGTATCACTAAACACTTTTTTGGTTCCACTTTTTACTGAGGCCTTCGATCAATCACAATCCGGTGGTGATCCAATTGCGGAAAACAGAGCGTTATTGCAGGCTCTGGCAATCTACGTTAATAATGAAAACATCCAACGATTGTTAGGGCCCGAGTGGACTGAAGGTGTAGCACCGGTAAACTTTATCGAAGTACGATTGCAACGCCGCCAAGATCTTGCTCAACACCTAACCTCTATCGCAGCAACCACATCTTCAGCTGGTGCCGGATTTGCTCAACTTCTCTCTACTACTAAAGAGGCTTATGACGCACGCTACGCCAGCGGTTTTAGTTTCTCAGACCTTACTGCAAACACTGTAGGGGTAACTCTGGGCACCCTTGCCACTGAGAGCCGAGAATCTGCCCTTGAATTGCAGCGGCGCGTAAGTGAATTAGAAAATGAGTCTGACTATATGCCGAGTGCAGGGAACAATCGAGATGGCTTATCGGAAGCCGATTTCGCCACCATCTATCGCGATCGCAATAGCCCAGAATACGAGCAGCGCATATTGGAAATTCAGCGCATGATTGCTGATCGACCGCTGTTTCAAAATTTCTAAACATGTGTGTTGACTCTGTTTGCGGTTAACCCTGATGGAAAAGTTAAGCGAATCACAAATAAATGAGCTGCAACAAGCACTGTTAGATTTGAAAGAAAGTCTGCAATCACAATTGGATCGCTCTAACGAAGCGACGGCAACCGTTACCCTAGATCAAACCTTGGTCGGAAGAGTTTCTCGCATGGATGCGATGCAACAGCAAAGTGTCGCGCTTTCAACACGAGAAGTGACAACGCTAAAAATGAAACGAGTAGCTGCTGCATTGCACGCTATCGAATCTGGAGATTATGGATTCTGCCGAAGGTGTGACGAGCCAATTGGGCATTCCCGCTTGCAAGCTCAGCCAGAAGCCGCCCTCTGCATTGTTTGCCAAGACATTGCGGACAATCAGTGAGTCTACTTCCAAATAATGCTGGCCTAGTGTATAAAACCGCCTCCACGTTCCCCCACCTTTGTATCCTCGCCCAAACCATAGGGCTAAATCATGAGTAAGAAAGGTTTCACAACAACAAATCTGCATTCTGATCGCAAAGGCGAGCCAGAGCATGGAGTCTTGCACAAAGCAATTCATCCATCCGTCGCCTATGGCTATGAGGATGCGCGTCATTTAGCGGAAGTTTTTCAAGGGAAACGCGCAGGGTACAACTATGGGCGGCAGTTAAACCCCACAGTTACTGCTCTTCAAGAACGGATTACGGCAATGGAAGATGGGCTCGCCACGGTAGCATTCGCAACCGGCATGGGCGCCATTTCATCTACATTGATGTCTTTGCTACGCCAAGGAGATCATATCGTTTCAAGCGCATTCTTGTTTGGTAATACCAATAGTTTGCTTGGCACTTTGCAGTTATTAGGGATTGATGTGACTTTTGTCGATGCCACGGATGTAAAGAATGTAGAAGAAGCCGTTACCCCTAACACCAAATTAGTTTTTGTCGAGACTATTGCCAATCCAGTTACTCAAATTGCTGACCTGGCAGCCATTGGTGAGTTATGCAAACAGAAGCAGCTGTTGTATTGCGTTGACAACACAATGACTTCTCCTCACCTGTTCAGTCCTAAGACTGTTGGCGCCAGCTTGATTGTTAATTCCCTAACGAAATACATCGGCGGTCATGGCAATGCACTAGGCGGAGCGATTACAGATACCGGAAACTTCGATTGGGAAAGCTTTGACAACATTTTGGATACTTATCGCCAAGGCGATTCCGCGCAATGGGGAATCACTCAGATCAAGAAGAAAGGACTCCGGGACATCGGCGCCACGTTAGGGCCTGAAGCTGCCCATCATTTAGCAGTTGGCTCAGAAACACTGCCAATGAGAATGAACCAGGCCTGTGCGAATGCGCAGGCACTCGCAGAGTTCTGCTCGCAACATGAAAAAGTAGCCAACACCTACTACCCTGGACTAACGACTCATCCTCAAAATTCTAGAGCCAAAGAATTGTTCAAGAATTTTGGAGCAATTTTCAGCATCGATCTCAAGCCTGAAGTTGACTGCTTTGATGTGCTTAATGGAATGGAAACTGTAATAG
The DNA here is from genome assembly GCA_965262465.1 of uncultured Pseudohongiella sp. Classification (GTDB taxonomy): domain Bacteria; phylum Pseudomonadota; class Gammaproteobacteria; order Pseudomonadales; family Pseudohongiellaceae; genus UBA9145. The sequence continues at coordinate 2,291,550 of OZ253535.1, forward strand.
CCTCAAGCAACTTGGGGGACACTCGCACTTTAGCGATACCTGTTGCCCACACTATCTATTACGAAATGGGCGCCGAGCGTCGCGCCTCAATGGGAATTGCCGATAGCATGCTGCGCTTCTCTGTGGGTATTGAAAATACTGAAGACTTGTTAGCAGATTTCGAAAGCGCGCTCCGATGATTACTTTGCTTCACATCGATGATATCGAAGAAGGAACGTCTCGCGGAATAGAGCTGGAAAATTGTTTCATGTTTGCCGTTAAAAAAGATGCGGAAATCTTTCTTTATTTCAACCGCTGCCCACACCTTGGTACACCGTTAGAATGGGAAGAAGATCGATTTTTGGATGCCGATGGCGCATTGATCCAATGCTCAACCCATGGTGCGCTGTTTCAAATCGAAGATGGACATTGTTTGGTGGGACCTTGTAAAGGCAAGCACCTGCAAGCTGTTCCACACACGATAGTGGGCGGACAGATCACAGTGAAGCCGGAAGACCTGAAACTTCCGCAAATACTGTAGACAGCTCAGTTCGCTAAAATCACTATTCGATCAATTCAACTCAACTGGAATTGATGTGGTGAGTTGTACTACCGAGTTTTCAATATCAAAGTCTGCCTTGTAAGCGAGAATCTCTACTCCCTTAGAACTTGCTTCCCGCAAAAGTCTTCCGTATTCGGCATCAATGTCATCTGCAGGTTTTACCAGATCAATTCCCTCGTGCTGCACGCAAAACATCAAGACTGATCGAGCGCCTTCGACCTTCATATGCATTAGCTCCCGAAGATGCTTGTGACCTCTTGTAGTGACAGCATCAGGGAATACTCCCAGCCCGCCCTTCAAGCCCAAGCTGACATTTTTAATTTCGACATAACACGGAACATCCTGGTGCGTGTCCCCACCTTCTAACAGCAAATCGATTCGGCTTTTCTGTTCACCATATGGCACTTCGTTTCTAGTAGTTGCATAACCAGCCAACTCTTTGACGACGCCTGACTCAATTGCCTCGCGCACGAGGGTATTAGCAATACCTGTATTAATTCCAACCAAATGCTGGTGATTTACTTCCACGACTTGCCATGTACAGGGGTATTTTCGGTTGGGATTGTTTGAATCTGTAAACCAGACTCGACTGCCAGGGTCTTGGCAGTTTTTCATTGAACCAGTGTTTGGACAATGAATAGTGAACTCACTTTGCTCAGTTTCGATATCGGCAAGAAAACGTTTGTAGCGCCTGATCAGAATGCCTTGCTGCAATTTATCTGTGAACTGCATGCTATTGATTCAGCGCTAAGGCCAATCGTTCAACACCTAGTTCAAGATCTTCCATACTGGTAGTAAACGCAAACCTCACATAGCGAGAGCCGCTATGTTCTCCGAAGTCAGTTCCTGGTGTTACTGCCACACCATGGTCTTCAAGCACCATTCGACAGAACGCTTCCGCGTCTTCGGAAAAGTTGCTGATGTCAGCATATACATAAAACGCTCCTTGAATGTTTTCCGATAGTTCAAATCCAAGATCTTTTAATGCTGTCGAGAGAAAATCACCACGCTCTTTGAACGCTGCACGTCGCTGTTCAAAAATTTCCTGAGTGGCCGGCTCGAATGCAGCAAGAGCAGCATGTTGTGCGATGGAAGATGCAGAGATATATAGATTCTGCGCGAGAATGTTTGCCTTTTCTATTGCCTGCTCGGGAACCACAATCCAACCTAGCCGCCACCCTGTCATGCCGAAATATTTTGAGAAACTATTTACAACATGGGCGCTTGAATCTATCTCCAAGATACTTGGCAGATCTTGCACATAGTGTAATCCGTGATAGATCTCATCTACCAATAAGTGATAGCCCGAATCCGCCGCCCAAGACGCAATCGAATGAAGCTGATCACGCTCCAAAATGGTGCCGGTAGGATTACTAGGCGAAGCTAACCAGACTCCTCTCGTATGATCATTCGCATGCTCTTGCAACTGCCCTACCGACGGCTGAAAGTTTTCAGCCAATCCAACTGGAACAAGCTGTGGAGTTGCATTCATTAAATGGATGAAATTTCGTACACATGGATAAGCCGGATCACTCAGGAGAATTCCATCTCCCTGTTCCACTAATAGATGAGCCAACAGTGTTAAACCACCACTAGCTCCTGGCGTGATTAATACTTGGTTTTTATCGAGACTCACTCCGTGATGTTGATTGTAGTGCTCAACTATAGCTTCGCGGAGTTCGACAATACCTGGGGCAGCAGTGTATTGAGTGAGGCCTCGATCGAGTGCCTGCTTGGCAGCATCGATAATGGGTTGAGCAGTCGTAAAATCTGGCTCACCCACTTCCATGTGGACAATCTTGCGGCCTTGAGCTTCCAACTCGGCAGCGCGATGCATGACAGTCATTACCCGAAAAGGATTTACATGTTCGAGCTGCGCTGAAGTGTGGTAGTGCTTTTTGTCCATAAGAAGAAGACTGCCAAGGCGTCAACAAACCACCATTATAGAACCGCAAAGTATTTCTGATAACCATCCTGCTGTGCGTTCAGCCAAGATAAGTTGGCAATGGAATTAGAGCTAGCATCCCCGCATAGAATCTGGTAGCTTACCCAGCTTTCGAAAATTTGGGTGCCTAAAAACCACCCAACTTATTGTTTCAAAAGCGCAATATTTCAAGCGCTTGGCGACATTTCTAACTAATTGTAAGCGTTACTAACGTGGCTGGTTTGATTAAAAACTAGCACAACAAAATCCAACGCCACACGCTATTAACGCAGGTAAAGAGGCATTTAAACATGTCAGGTTCTCAAGGCTCTGAATCACAACCAGTCCTAAAAAACTTCGTCCCTTACAAACCGAAAAAAGGCGAAGAGTACATGAACGAAAAACAGCGAGATCACTTTAAGCAGATCTTGTTGGATTGGCGTGACCAGTTAATGCAAGAGGTAGACCGCACCGTACATCATATGCAAGATGATGCAGCGAATTACCCCGATCCTGCGGATCGTGCAACACAAGAAGAAGAATTTAGTCTCGAACTGCGAACCCGTGACAGAGAAAGAAAACTTATCAAAAAGATTGACAGCACTATCGAATCGATCGCACAAGACGATTACGGTTTTTGTGAATCTTGTGGCATTGAGATAGGCATTCGTCGCTTAGAAGCCAGACCTACTGCTAACAAATGCATCGACTGCAAGACATTAGACGAGATTAAAGAAAAACAACTCGGCAGTTGATTTAACTTTTAAATCGACCAATGTGAAAAATTGAATGAAACCGTTGTGATGCCAAACTAAAACCCAGTCACAACGGTTTTAATCTAAATCTTCAATTTTCACCTTCCATCTTTCCAATCAACTGGCATCTAATTTTAAACAATGTCATATATTGGACGATTCGCTCCTTCTCCTACCGGACCACTACACTTCGGTTCCTTAATAGCCGCTTTAGCTAGTTTTCTAGATGCGAAATCACAGAATGGTTTGTGGCTTATGCGCATGGAGGATTTAGATCCACCACGGGAGCCCGAGGGCGCAGCGCAACAAATACTCCAACAACTCTCGGATCTACAATTAGACTGGGATGGTGATGTTCTTTACCAAAGCACCCGGTTGGATTCCTATGAACATGCTCTAGCCACAATCAGTGAACAGGATTTAAGTTTCCCCTGCACCTGCACCAGACCAGATATTCGCGAGATGGGAGCAGTTTATAACGGGCGCTGTCGCGATAAGAAAGAATACGTCGACGGAGAAACAGCAATACGTGTTCGAACTCGTTCAGAATCAATTAGTTTTAGCGATAGAATTTTTGGCGACATCAATCAGAACATCGAACGTGAAGTGGGCGATTTTGTTGTAAAACGCAAAGACGGTTTATTCGCATACCAACTCGCTGTGGTAGTGGATGATGCTTTCCAAGACATCACACACATCGTTCGTGGTTATGATCTTTTAGATTCGACTCCAAGACAGATTTACCTGCAACACCTGCTTGACCTTCCAACCCCCAGTTATTGTCACATCCCAATAGTTGTTGATGATCAAGGCCAGAAACTGAGTAAGCAGCAATTTGCCGAACCAATTGATAGTAGCAATGGAAACACGCTGATGTTTCAAGCACTGCAATTGCTTGGTCAGAACCCTGAAAATTCACTACGTAAAGAATCTATCTCCAATCTGCTGCATTGGGCTATTGAGCACTGGGATATACAGGCTATCCCTAAGTTGGCTAATATGCCTTTACAGCCTTGAGCTTTATCTTACTGAATTACCCCGTGTACATTCCTCGATCCATACTCATCCTCATCGTCATTATCTATCTACTCTTTCTGATAAGTGTGGACTGGATTAATCAACTTGAGGGGGCTTGGTACCGCCCATTTTTAGTTGGCGCAATAATAGTTGCATTCGCGAGCTGGGCACACAGAGAGCGTGATTCCGATGAACTATGAATTATCGACTCTCTTTCTGTTAGGTAGCGGCTATTTAGTACTCCTTTTCGGCATCGCCTACGCAACTGATCGAGGATGGATTCCACAGCGACTGGCAAGGAATCCAGTTGTATATGTATTGTCCCTTGGCGTATTCGCCTCCGTATGGGCTTACTACACCTCTATAGGAAATGCACTTAGAGATGGTTATGGGTATCTCGCTCACTCCATTGGAATTTCATTAGCTTTCTTGCTATCCCCTCTGTTGTTAAAACCACTGCTAGAACTAACAAAAACATATCAGTTAAGTTCATTAGCTGATCTCATGGCATTCCGTTATCGCTCACCATGGGCAGGCACAGTTAGCACTATTGTTATATTAGTCGGAGTTACCCCGCTTATTGCCTTACAAATACGTGCTGTAGCAGACACCGCAAGTCTGTTAGCCGCCGATGATTCTCAGGGCGCTGTTGCATTTGGGTTTTGCATTCTCATTACTCTGTTCGCGATCTTGTTCGGCACATCGAAAAGAACAAATAGAACACGTCATGACGGACTCATCATGGCGATCGCTTTCGAGTCTCTCGTTAAGCTCATAGCCTTTCTCGCAGTTGGACTATTTGCAGTTTATGGAGCTTTCGGCAGCCTGGAGGGAATCGATGCTTGGTTACAGGATCAACCGGAACTTTTAGCCGGACTAAAAAATACCGATTACTTTTCTTCGTTCCATGTAATGACACTACTGTTCTTTACTGCTGCAGTCGCAATGCCTCACATGTTTTACGTGACATTCAATGAAAGCAATGATCAAAACTCATTGTCCTTTGCCAGTTGGGGGCTACCTTTATACTTTTTATTGCTCAGTTTGCCTGTACTGCCAATTCTTTGGGCTGGAATTCAATCGGGCAGCGAAGCGCAAGTAGAGTACTTTCCAGTAATCATAGGAGCCGCCTACGATACGCCGTTCCTCTCACTCCTTGCCTATCTAGGCGGACTTTCCGCAGCCAGCGGATTGATAATTGTCATTACCTTGGCGCTTTCTAATATGTGCCTCAATCATTTGATTCTGCCGTTGTACCAACCCACGGCGAATCAAGACATCTATCGTTGGTTGTTGTGGCATCGTCGTGTGTTGATTACTGCACTGATTTGGGCAGGATTCTTTTTCTATTTTTTACCGGACGCTCAATCTCGCATTGAAATTATTGGCACTATCGCGTTCTCTGCGGGCCTTCAGTTCCTGCCAGGAATCGTTGCCATTCTTTATTGGCCACAAGGCAATAAGAAAGGATTTATAAGTGGCCTGCTAGCCGGAGTTGGAATTTGGTTTGTTTTTCTACTACTACCTTTAGTCGGTGAGAGCAGCCCTGCTTCCCTTGCGTCGATTAACTGGCGAGAGATTGCCGCATTATCTCTCATCATAAACACGGCTTGTTTCGTCTTTATTTCGCTAAGAACTACAAGCACCGATGAAGAAAGAAGCTCTGCCGAGATTTGTGCACTGGACACCATTCGGCGACGCAAGCGCAGTGGCCTGGTAGCGAAATCTCCTGAAGAATTTATCCGAAGCTTGAGTAAGCCATTAGGAGAAAGCGCAGCCAAGCGAGAAGTTAACCAGGCATTGCAAGATTTAAAACTCGACATTAGCGACAGAAGACCTTCATCTCTACGTTCACTGCGAGGTCGATTAGAAGCAAACCTTTCTGGGTTGTTAGGACCAGCAATCGCTCGTGAAATCATAGATGGCTATTTGCCATATAGCATCGTGTCTGAACACGGTACTTCTGACTTGAATGTAATCGAGAATCGAATTGAGGCCTATCGCAGCAATCTTTCCGGTATGGCAGCGGATCTTGATAACCTGCGCCGATACCATCGACAAATTTTGCTCGACCTACCATTAGGGGTTTGCTCTTTGAGCAATGACAACGAAGTCGTGATGTGGAATCAAGCATTAGGCGAATTCACCTCTATCGACTCTTCAGCGATAGTTGGCTCACAGCTGACGGACATCGATGAGCCATGGCAATCGTTAATCAGTAATTTTCTGTCCGAAGACACTAATCATTCTTACAAGCATAATTTTATGCTGGATGGTCATAAGCGATCTGTAAATTTACACAAAGCCTATATAGAAAAAGATGATGATCAAGATAGTAGCCACGAAGGTGTGATCATCTTGATTGAGGACATCACTGAAACAGAAATTTTAGAAGCTGGATTGACTCACAGCGAGAGACTTGCATCGATTGGCAGATTGGCGGCGGGAGTGGCCCATGAAATCGGCAACCCCATCACCGGCATCGCTTGTCTCGCTCAAACCATCAGGGATGAGTATCCGCAAGATGAACTCAATAACCTGTCGGAACAAATCATCGAACAGACCAATCGCACATCAAAAATTTTGCAGTCCTTAGTGAATTTCGCCCATGCCGGAAGTAACACGACTGAATTCGAAAAAGAAAAAGTAAACGTGCGGGAATGCATGGAAGAAGCTGTGACCTTGGTGTCATTCGACAAGAAAAGTAAAGAAATTGAGCTCAATCTGGTTGGCGGGGAAAACCAGGCAATCTTGGGAGACGCCCAAAAGCTGTTACAAGTATTGGTGAATTTAATTAACAACTCCCGGGATGCAAGCCAATCTGGGGGAGCCATTACCGTTGAAGCATCAGAAATCGCGGACCGAGTGAGGATAGCGGTGACCGATGAAGGAATCGGTATATCTGCGGCTATTCAAGACCGTATATTTGATCCTTTTTTCACAACCAAGGAAGCTGGAGAAGGCACAGGGCTAGGGCTATCACTAGTTTTCAGCATAGTTGAAGATTTAAAAGGAGATATTGATATAATTAGCCCAGTCGATAAGACTCGTGGGACTGGAACTCGCGTAGTTTTGGAGTTCCCCTCATATCATGAAGATTCGGACGCAGAAATCGAACGGCATGACAGGGAAGACTCTGAGGTAATTGGATCTTAATTATCCATAGTCAGAGTTAGCAGGAATTAAGTTTGCGTAAATCTGGATCACTCTAAATGTCAGCAATGAATCAAGTCCTCGTCGTTGAGGACGAAGTCGTCATTCGAAATGCGCTTAAGCGCCTGCTCGAGAGACATAACTATGAAGTCAGCGAAGCTGGCACGGTTAAAGAGTCTCTTGAGAAGTTTGATATGGATGACTTTGACATCATCATAAGTGATCTTCGACTTCCAGGCGCCCCGGGTACTGACCTTATCAAAGCGACCTCCACCCCCGTTGTCATAATGACGAGTTACTCGAGCATCCGCTCAGCTATCGACTCTATTCAGATGGGCGCTGTCGATTACATCGCGAAGCCATTTGAACATAACGAAATTATTGAAACGGTTACAAAAGTAGTAAAAGAACACGGGCGCACAGACAGGACTGAAAGTTCAGAGCCAGCAGAAGATGAGTCGCCAATCCTGGGCATGATCGGAAGCTGCCCTCAGATGCAGGAATTGTTTCGTCGCATTAGAAAAGTCGCGCAAACGAATTCCACTGTTCTAATTAATGGTGAGTCTGGCACGGGTAAAGAACTCGTTGCTCGCGGCATTCATAATTTGAGCAACCGAAATGCTGAGGAAATGATCTCAGTGAATTGTGCAGCGATTCCCGAAAACCTTATTGAGTCAGAGCTGTTTGGGCACGAAAAAGGCGCATTTACTGGAGCAACCGCTACCCGCACCGGCCTGGTTGAAGCGGCGAATGGCAGCACTTTGTTTCTGGACGAAATTGGTGAGTTACCCCTCGAAGCACAGGCTCGACTATTGCGGGTACTACAAGAAAACGAAATTCGTAAAGTAGGTTCTGTTCAATCGAAGAAAGTAGATGTGAGGCTGGTTGCTGCCACCCATCGAGATCTCAAACAGTTGGTCGCTGATGGCCACTTTCGAGAAGATCTCTATTACCGCATCAATGTAATGACTCTGCTTATTCCTCCCTTACGCGAGAGAGGCAACGATATCTTGGAATTGGCCGATGCAATTCTGCAGCGCACTTGTCGGCGTCTCAAAACCCCAATGTTGGATTTTACCGCCGGCGCCAGCAAAGCTATTGCCGAATACCCTTGGCCCGGCAATGTCCGTGAGTTAGAAAATGCTATTGAGCGTGCAGTGGTGTTAGCCGAATCAAATGAAATTGGTGAAGAATTGTTGGCAATTGACAGTGATGCCAAACAGTTAGATGTAAACCAAACAGCCGTTGATCCTGCTTCCCAACCTCAGGAGCCGGTAGAAGAGCTTTCACTCGAGGATTACTTTCAACGATTCGTGTTGGAACACCAAGACAGCATGAATGAAACCCAGTTGGCGAAAAAACTGGGAATTAGTCGAAAGTGTTTGTGGGAACGCAGGCAACGATTCGGCATTCCCCGCAAGAAGAAGCAAGCGGTCTAAGCCCACCTGCAGCGACACAGCACCGATTTTAGCCTAGCGCACCTAGGGAAAACCCCCGAATTCTCTGGCCTTCAGCCCATTGTGACAAAGTCGCAATATTTGTTACTGCTACCCTTCTACCCATAAATCAGTGCAATTCAGTAACATATTTCAGCGTTGCAACAATCGAGAACTGATTCCTAAAACTCTATCTGTTTGATAAGAAAGGCTTTTTTATTATTGGCACGGTAAATGCTCTATATGTTTCGATAATAACAATAAATAATAAAAATAAGCCTCAATAATAAGAAAAATTGCATTACTGAGTTTTAGAACGAAGATTAGTGCACAAATAATAAAAAGGTCGGGTTGTGGCCTGTAGGTAACGAATTGTTGCTAAGCCTCAAGTACACCACCTCTTGCTTATGCGGCGCCGCTAATTGGCTCCCAGATAATAAAAACAATAAGTAAAAAACTAACAGCAATAACAATAATATTTTCCTTCCATTAGGGGGGTGTTTATCACCCCCCTAAGCATTCCCCAAACACTCGAACTACCCTTTGTCATGAAGCGGTGTATCATGCCGTTCCTGAAATTCTGGCGCTCACCTGCGAGCCCTTATAGGTGCCAGGAAGGCATGATTAGCAAATCACTTACAATTTTTCACGATTTCCCAAAGCTGAGAATTAGTACTAGCTCTATCTCTATCCTTCTTCTGACGATACAGGCGATCCATGCTGGATATTAATCAGCTCCCTGGGATTGAGCGTGCAAACTGTGTGCCTCGAGACGCCCATAGCATCTCCCGCAGCGCAATTTCGCCCAACGCCCTCAAAGTCCTCTATCGCCTTGAAAATGCGGGATTCTATGGATTCCTGGTTGGCGGTGGCGTTAGAGATTTGCTTCTTGGCCTATCTCCTAAGGATTTTGACATCGCTACAGATGCTTCCCCGGAAGAAGTAAGACAACTATTCAAGAACTCACGAATTATTGGTAGACGCTTCAAGATCGTGCACATCAGATTTGGGCGCGAAATCATCGAAGCCACTACATTCCGGGCGCCACACGATGCGAATAACGAAATCGCGGATCATATTCCACGCAGACAGATTAAGGGTCTGGATTCAGCCCACAGTCGTGAGGGCATGATTCTGCGAGACAATGTTTATGGTCAAATCGACGAAGATGCCCTACGCAGAGACTTTACTGTTAATGCGCTCTACTACACTACAAACGGATTCGTAGTTTTAGATTTTAGTTCTGGGTTAGAAGACTTATCCGCTCGGCGAATTCGCATAATAGGGGATGCAGGTACACGGTATCGCGAAGATCCAGTACGAATGTTGAGAGCTATTCGCTTCGCCGCCAAACTTAACTTTGATATCGAAGAATCAACCGCCGAGCCATTTAAAAAACTTGGCAAGCTTTTGCTATCCGTTTCATCCGCCAGGCTGTTCGATGAGACCGTAAAAATGTTTTCTACCGGATATGCAGTGCGGGCTTTCGAACTACTGCAATCAAGCGGATTAGGAGAGTTTATTATTGGTCCGACGTTGGAAGCCTTGGATGAATGCTCAACCTCCGCTAAGACCTTGGTTCAATTAGCGCTGGAGAATACCGATAAGCGGCTTGCAGACGACAAGTCAGTGACTCCCTACTTTCTCTTTGCTGCGTTGTTATGGCCCATGCTCTCTCTGCGCCAGGAACAAGAGGAACGCAATGCCGAATTTGGGCACAAAAAATTGGGCTTTCTTACCATTGCTAATGAAGTAATTGGAGAGCAACTAGAGTACACAGCTATCCCAAAACGAATCAGCTTTGCCAGTCGCGAAATCTGGGAGCTGCAATGGAAGCTTGAAAACAGAAACAAGAAAAACGTAAGAAGCACTTTCGCTCACCCCCGATTCCGCGCAGCCTATGATTTTCTATTGCTGCGGGAAGCGGCCGGTGAAGATCTGAGAGGCTGCGGCCAGTGGTGGACGGATTTTCAATTCGGTGATACAAACCAGCAAGAAGGATTAGTTAACGAGCTACCTTCTCCACGCAGGCGAAAACGTAGAAGGAAGCGGAATCGCTCACCACAACGCAATAACTGAGCAAGCAATCTTGAGTAAAGCAATACCACGATTTATCGCCGTTGAAGGGCCTATTGGGGTTGGTAAAACCAGTCTCACTAGAAGACTGGCAGATAGCTTTAACTACGAAACACTTTTAGAGAAAAGCGAAGAGAACCCGTTCCTCGATCGTTTTTACCAAAATCCCCGACAGTACGCACTCTCCACCCAGTTGTTCTTTCTGTTCCAGCGCGCTCAACAGATGCAAGAGCTCAAACAGGATGACATGTTCGAACCCGTTCGGGTGGCTGACTTCCTGATGGATAAAGACAAATTGTTCGCTGAGCTAAACCTGGATGCGGATGAATTAGAAATTTATTTAAATGTCTATAAACATTTAACGATTAATACCCCTTCTCCTGACCTGGTGGTTTATCTTCAAGCCCCAACTGACGTTTTACTTTCTCGAATTCAAAAACGGGGGATTGCGTCGGAGCAACTCATAGAAAGAGAGTATTTGGAAAATCTCAATAAAGCCTATACCGAGTTTTTTCATTACTACAAAGGACCCACGCTCTTGATTGTCAATAGTACCGATATAGATCTCGTAGGAAATGACGAACAGTACCAGCAATTGGTAGACTATATGCTGTCGATCCCTACTGGTACGCACTACTACAACCCCGGGCCTTCCCTAATCTAGTTTCACCCAGTTAATTTAATTTGTCGCTTCCAAAGCGGCTATGCAGCGATTCCTGTTATTTATGAGCACACAGTCGAAAAATTCCAATGTCACTATTACCACTCTGAACAAAATGAAAAGTTCAGGAGAAAAGTTTGCGTGCCTTACGGCATATGATGCTTGTTTCGCAAACATCTTAAGCTCGGCAGGTGTAGAAGTGTTATTGGTGGGTGATTCCCTAGGTATGGTGCTGCAGGGACATGACAGCACCCTACCAGTCACCATGGAGGACATGGTTTATCACACCCAATGTGTTAAGAGAGGTAATCAGGGCTCATTGCTGATGGCAGACCTGCCATTTATGAGCTATGCATCCGAAACCCAGACGTTGGAAAACGCGGCAGCCTTGATGCGCGCGGGTGCCCATGCGGTGAAACTTGAAGGTGGCGCCTGGATTGCCAACACAACTCGCTTACTGGCCGAACGTGGAATTCCGGTATGCGCTCATATGGGGCTAACTCCTCAGTCCGTCAATCGAATTGGTGGATTTCATGTACAAGGAAGGGACACTGAGCAAGCGCAATCTATTATTGAAGAAGCGAAGTTACTTCAGGACGCAGGCGCCAATATCTTGCTCTTGGAATGTGTGCCGAGTGCATTAGCCAAAGAGATCACCGAGTCCTTAGATATCCCGGTAATTGGCATTGGTGCAGGCCCTCATACGACCGGGCAAATAATGGTGTTACACGATGTCTTGGGCGTATCTCCTATCACACCAAAATTTGTTAAAAACTTTCTGCAGGATTCTAAGAACGGAATCCCGGGCGCAATAGAAGACTACGTAAGCGCTGTTAAAAACCAATCGTTTCCAGCTCCGGAACACTGTTTCAACTAACAATCTATATGCAAAGTTTCTCAACTATTGCTGAGCTCCGAGATGCTCTTGCCACTTCGCGACAAGAATTACTCAATATCGGTTTGGTGCCCACCATGGGCAATCTACATGCCGGACATCTAAAACTCATTGCGGAAGCTAAACAACATTGCGATGTAGTCGTTGCTTCCATTTTTGTGAATCCTCTGCAATTCGGACCAGCCGAAGATTTCGATTCGTACCCGCGCACTTTAGAACGTGACACAGAATTACTTTCAGCTAATGGATGCGACGTGGTGTTTGCGCCACCAGTAGAAGAAATTTTCGGCGACCAAAATCAAATAGAAAAACAGCAAGCCACTCACATTCGCGCAGCAGAAGTTAGCCATGGATTCTGCGGAGCGAGCCGCCCAGGCCACTTCGATGGGGTTGCAACTATAGTGGCAAAGCTCTTTAACATCGTAAAACCTGATTTAGCATTTTTTGGTCTCAAGGATTACCAACAATATCTGGTCATCAACCAGTTGGTAACAGACTTGGCTATTGATGTCGAAATCATCGGTGTTGATACAGTAAGAGAAGAAAACGGACTTGCTATGAGTTCACGTAACAACTACCTCACTGCCGAACAGAAAGACCAGGCAACTGTATTAGTAACCGCCCTCAAACAATGCAAACAATCAATCCGGCAAGGAAGCGAAGACTTTGCGAAACTGGAAGCAGCAGCGATTGATCAAATTAACGCAACGGGATTGAAGGTTGATTATTTCTCGGTATGCGATGCATCCAATCTGAAATCAGCAAACTCAAGCACCAAAGAACTGGTTATTCTAGGAGCCGCATATTTGGGCTCTACGCGATTGATCGACAATGTGAGATTGTCACGCTAATTGTGTCTGCACAGGCTCCATATTGAGCACACCTACCCTTTGAGGCATACTGCCCTACCCATTATTTCCGAAGTTGGGCTGATATTTTGGTAGCCTTTCATTGCACAACCTGCCTAAGTATTCAATCCTCTAAAACACTGTTGCCATGTCCGAAGAAAAAATTTACCCCGTAGATGAAAATACCGCTTCACGCTCACACTTGAGCAAAGAAAGTTATGCCCAGCTTTACCAGCAATCGATTGATTCACCAGAAGAATTTTGGGCGGAACAAGCCGGCGAATTACTGCATTGGCATGAGCCCTGGCAATCGATAGTCGAAGCAGATTTCCCTACAGCATCTACCAAATGGTTTTCTGGAGCTAAGTTAAACGTTGCTTACAATTGTATCGACCGACATCTAGAGCGACGGGGTGATCAGGTAGCGATCATTTGGGAAGGAGACGAACCAGACCAAGATAAGCACATTACTTATCGTGAGCTTCATACTCATGTTTGCAAATTCGCCAATGCGCTCAAAGAGCGAGGCGTTAAAAAAGGTGATCGGGTATGCATCTATATGCCCATGGTGCCAGAAGCCGCTTATGCCATGCTGGCCTGTGCTCGAATCGGGGCAATCCATAGTGTGGTGTTCGGAGGTTTCTCGCCAGAATCAATCAAAGACCGTATTCTCGATTCAGATTGCCAAACTGTAATCACTGCAGACGAAGGTATACGTGGCGGCAGACTTATACCGCTCAAAGCCAACGTAGATGAAGCGCTAGTCTCCTGTCCTAATGTGCATAGCGTATTTGTCATAAGACGAACTAATGCCGATGTACCCTGGCATGAGGATCGCGACGTGTGCTATCAGCAAGCCACTGAAGCAGCGAGTGCCGACTGTGAACCGGAGTTAATGGATGCGGAAGATCCGCTGTTTATTCTTTATACCTCAGGATCAACTGGCAAACCGAAAGGTGTTCTGCATACCACGGCAGGATATCTTTTAGGTGCCACCATAACCCATAAGTATGTGTTTGATTATCATGAAGGCGATGTGTACTGGTGCACAGCAGACGTGGGATGGGTAACCGGCCACTCATATATCGTATACGGGCCTCTGTGTAATGGTGCCATCACATTGATGTTCGAAGGCGTACCCACTTATCCAGACGCGTCACGTTTCTGGCAAGTTGTCGATAAACATCAAGTCAACATTTTCTACACTGCCCCAACTGCAATTAGAGCGTTAATGTCTGGAGGCGATGATCCAGTAAAGCGCACTTCACGCAGCTCACTACGATTGCTTGGATCAGTTGGGGAACCGATAAATCCAGAAGCCTGGGAGTGGTATTACCAGGTGGTGGGAGACAGTCGCTGTCCTATAGTTGATACATGGTGGCAGACAGAAACCGGTGCAATCATGATCACTCCTATACCAGGAGTAACTGATTTGAAGCCTGGCTCAGCTACTCTCCCTTTCTTTGGTGTGAAGCCAGCTCTGCTAGATACAGACGGCAATGAGCTGGAAGGTGCAACAGAGGGCAATCTTGTTATCAGTCACAGTTGGCCCAGCCAAATTCGAACCGTATATGGCGATCACCAGCGATGTATTAATACGTATTTTTCCGCCTATCCTGGACACTATCTCACGGGAGATAGTGCTCGGCGAGACAAAGACGGCTACTACTGGGTAACCGGTCGGGTCGATGATGTAATTAATGTGTCAGGTCACCGTCTTGGCACAGCAGAAATCGAAAGCGCGCTCGTATTGCACGATACAGTTGCCGAAGCAGCTGTTGTGGGTTATCCCCATGACATTAAAGGTCAGGGAATATATGCCTATGTAACGCTAATGACTGGCACTGAAGAATCTGAAGAATTAAGAAAGGAACTGGTGCAATTCGTTGCGAAGGAAATTGGAGCCTTCGCTAAACCTGAGATCATTCAATTTGCTCCTGGCCTGCCGAAAACCAGATCCGGAAAAATAATGCGGCGCATACTGCGCAAGATTGCCGCCAACGAGTTGGAAAACCTGGGCGATACAACAACCTTGGCAGATCCTGCAGTAGTTGAGCAACTAATCGAGAATCGGGCTAATCGTTGAGCTAGCGGACTATGTCTCAGTATAAAGCCTGTGTCACTTGGGAATTAGATAAGGCTAGCTTTAGCGATAAAAAATATTCTCGTGCACATACCTGGCATTTTGACGGTGGGCTCTCAGTTGCCGCGTCCGCCTCTCCGCATATAGTTCCCGAACCTTTTTCCAACCCGGTAAACGTTGACCCTGAAGAGGCGTTTGTTGCGTCTCTGGCTTCCTGTCACATGCTGTTCTTTTTGGATCTTGCCGCTCAAGCGAATCTTGTAGTCGAGCACTATGAAGATAATGCCATCGGCAAATTGGCCAAGAATGCAGAAGGTGTCATGATGATGACACAAGTCGTACTCAACCCTGCCGCAACTTTTGCCGCTGACTCTCAGCCTAATGATGAGCAGATCCAAGCTCTACATCATCAGGCTCATGAGTTGTGCTTTATTGCCAACTCAGTTCACACACAGATAACTGTATCTCCGAAGTAGTCCAGAAAAGCTCCTATTCACCGCTTTTTGCGGTGAAAGTGCGGTTTTGTGACCTCATCTGATTGTTCGAAAAGAACAGGCATGCCACAATAATCAAGCGCTAACTGCTGAATTTTTAAGGTTTTTTTCAATTAAGAGAATCATACTTTGCTGCCTCAACATGCAAAACGATTTATAGCTTCACTCATTGGGATGTTTCCTCTAACAGCTCAAGGATGCATTGCACTGATTGTTGCGGCAGGAGCCCTAAATGTCTTCGCTTATGGCAGTCTAGATCTTGTTGTGTTCGCACTCGCCATTTGCGCGTTAACCATTCTAGTATTTTGTTTATTCAACACTGTGATCGTCGGCGTTATTCTGCAGCGCAAAATTCGACGCCTATTGTCGGAATCAAAACAGTCAACTACTGCTATCAAAGTAGAAGCTGGATTTCCGAATGAAACTGGCTTCACTCTGCCTACTACAAATTTAATCCCACTCACTCGAATCAATTGGAAAATTGTTTTTCCTGACAGCATTGAAACCCGCACGGATCTAATTGACAGCAAGACTATTAGAGAAACAATCGTGCCATCACGCCGATGTCTGACCAATCGAATCGTCAGAGAGTTTTCCGTATCAGATGTTTTGGGATTTTGCCGCTTTACCTGGTACCAAGAGCAAGAAGCTGAATTGCAAGCCTTGCCTCAATCCAATTCGATAAAACAGTTACCTATTCTCCGTTCGCTTACTGCCGAAGATGGCATCCCGAATCCTTCAGGTGAGCCAGAGGGCGACCGGATGGAGATTCGGCCTTATGCCCCTGGTGATTCAGTTAAAAACATTATGTGGAAAGTCTTTGCCCGCAATCGTCAGCTAAATGTGCGCTTGCCTGAAAATAGTGTTTTTCATAGCAATCGAACAGTTGCTTATCTGCTTTCCAGCCCAAATGATGAAGCTGCAGCCGCGATTGCCAGAATTGCAATTGAATCAGGTGCGCTCGGAGAAGATTGGGAATTCGGTGCCGATGGAACGACTGAGTCATGTAGCAACATTGCCGATGCGCTACGAGCGGTATCTAGATCCAGAGCTCTGGAAGATCCGTTTAGTTATGGACTAGATGATTTTCTTAATCGAACCACAGCTAGAGGCGCTGCACATTGCATCGTTTTCGCTGAGGCCGAACAAGCAAATTGGTTGTTGCCACTCAAGCGAACTATTTCTCATTATTCCGGTCAATTCTCATTGATATTGGCCACCGATGGCATGGAAGAGCAACTGCCAGCTAGCTTGTGGAACAAGCTGACAATACGGCAAACCCCTGCCAACGCCGAACTTTTGGGAGATTCGGGCTCGCTGAATAGAATTAAGGCTTTATTGACCGAGATTGGGCAGTTAGTAGAATCCACGTTGGTAGTCGATCGCAGCACTGGAATTAGTTTTGACCGAAATCTAAGAAAAGTATGACCATTCGAAATGCACAGTCCGAACACCACTTTCTCCCAACGAGTTTGAGAGCACTCATTATTGGCTCGAGTCTTTGGGCAGTCAGTTTAAGTTTAACGGTAGTCAGCGGTTCAATAGCCGCTGTACTCGGCTGTATTGTAGCTTGCACTACCATTGATGCGACACTGCAAAACTCTTCCCTGCGAATGCTAAGAACAAGTGCATTGTTGACGATGAGTTTTGTAATTGCGGTGTTTGGAACATTGCTAGCGAGTGCATTCATTGACAGTACTTTTCTCGCCACGGCGCTTACACCGATTACCGCATTCAACACGAGTGAGTTTATTCAATGGTTCACTGTCAGCATTGCTGTAACCGGGAGTCTCCGCATACTTGCTCATCGAACCAGTTATGGCGCAATTCTTGAAATAGTGTTTGTTGCGTCTGCGTTTGTGCTAACCCTGGCGGCTCATCGCAATGGAATGATTCACCGGCCCTTTTTTCTGGGAGATTTCGCTCTCATAAGAGGCATTGATCCATCCAACATATTGATGGCATTTGGTTGTGGAGCAGTACTTGCGCTCTCTGCCTTACTGATGATGGAAAACAATCAAAAAAGGCTGCCCTATCATTTTGCCGTACTTGGCGTGCTCTGCCTCAGCTTAATAGGATTTGTTCGACTGTTCGGTTTGCCAACTCCAAGCCTAACAGACGATATGGGTTTAACCGGACAGGAACAGTCAAGCACTAGTCAGCAGAATGAAAACCCGTTCAGAGACGGTGAGAATACGGCTGAGGATAAGGAAGCCCCTGTAGCAGTTGTGGTATTCCGAGACGATTACGAACCTCTTAACGGGTCTTACTATTTCCGAGAGTCCGCGTACTCCGAATTTAATGGAGTCATGCTGGACTACACCACCCGCGACGATATGGATCGAGATTTAATCGAACAATTCACCACTTCGACCAGTGAAGCCGAAGTCCGCCCTGGAGCACTGGATCAGCGATCTTTAGTGCGAACATCAATTGGAATGTTAGTACCTCACCGCAATCCATTTGGACTGGTGAGTCCTGTCGCCTATGAGAACGCTGTCAATCCAAACAATTTGCGGTTTAAGCGAACCTATGATGCTTATTCCCTAGCCCCAAATTATGACTTCGAGTACTTACTGGGTCGTGAGTTAGGACGTGATGATTGGAGCGAGGAAGTTCGAGAAGAATATTTAACTCTTCCTGCTGATCCTCGGTATAGAGAGCTTGCTGAGTCGATAACCAGCAATCTCCTACCACAATACGAAAATGATCCATTTGCCAAGGCATGGGCGATAAAAACCTATCTCGATGAAAATGGAATTTATAGCTTAAAGAATGAGCACGCCTATGAGCCAGATCCTGCTGCATCATTTCTTTTTGGCGACCTCACCGGTTACTGCATGCACTTTTCCTTTGCTGCCACTTACATGTTTCGCAGCATCGGCATACCAGCAAGAGTAGGCATAGGCTACTCAGTGCCCGCTAGTAATCGGGCCGGAGGGTCGGCGTTACTGGTGCAGGCAGTACATGGCCATGCATGGCCTGAGGTCTACTTTAAGGACATTGGCTGGGTGATTATTGACCCTGCCCCGCAACGCACATTAGTCGATATGACAACTGACCCGCAGAACGAGTTACAGCAATTACTGGGGGATATGCTGAGAGATGATGCGTCATTTCAAGACTTCCTCTCATCACAGCAATCCAGTGCCTTTAGCTTTCGATTCTTGCTCAATCTACTCTATGGATTAGTGGCTTTCTCAATCGCAGCTGGATATCTCATCAAAATTTACCGGTTACAGATTCCCAATTTTGCCAAATCAGAGAATCAATACCTTCTGGGGTACCGGGCCACGTTAGATCGCTTGGCTGCTATCGGTATCACCCGTAAATACGGCGAAAGCAGAGAAAACTTTGCCGCTCGAATTCATTCTAACTTTCCCTCAATGACTCCTGCCACAGAAGCTCATTTGGCGAGTGCATTGGACGAAAACAGCAAGACAGTGCACAGAGAACAGAACTGGCGCACACTAAAAATCGCGATTAAAAACGAGATCAACAGCAACACCGCAGTGTGGAGACGAGTGCTTGCCACACTCAACCCATTCTCTTGGGTATTTACGAAATAAGAACATCATTCGAAAGGCACAGGTGAAAAGTTGAATAGTTTTAACTGCCACAGCTACATGGAGCGTAACAATGACTTCTAACGAAGCAGGACTCGAACTTTCCGAAGATATTAGTGAGGAGCAGATCGAGACGACAGAAGCCCATCCAGAATTACAGGAAGCGTTAACCACTCTCGATACGCTAATGAATGCTGTCAAACAGCAGGTTTTAGGACGAGACGATGTTATTGAGCTAGTTGTAATCGCTCTAATTGCCGACGGCCATGTGCTATTAGAAGATTTTCCGGGCTCAGGGAAAACTACTCTGGCTAAAGCCCTAGGCGAATCTATTACGAACGATGGCACCAACGCAGAAGTCGATGAGTCCATAGTGCCATTTAGACGTATTCAGTTTACTCCTGATTTATTGCCATCAGACGTCACTGGTGTACCGGTATTCGACAGCAACAGTAATGCCTTCCACTTTCGACATGGGCCATTGTTCGCCCATGTGTTGCTGGCTGACGAAATCAACCGCACTTCACCCAAAGTTCAATCGGCGATGTTAGAAGCGATGGGTGAGAAGCAAGTTACCGTCGACAATGTGACTTACTCGCTCGATGATTTATTTTTTGTGATTGCAACCCAAAATCCGCTTGATCTGGTAGGTACATACCCGTTACCAACACCACAGCTTGATCGGTTCCTCTTCAAGATAACCATGACTCATATTGATCGTGATTCAGAACTGGATGTGTTGGATACCTACAAAGAACGACGAGACGGCGTTAGATCCAATGGTGTGACCAGATCTGCTGTATTGAATGCACGGAAAATCATTGACCAGACGGTCACTATCAGTCCAATTATTAAAGAAACCTTAGTGGATATCTCCCGCAACCTAAGAAGTGATGACCGCGTGCTTCAAGGCAACTCCACGAGAAGCATGGTATTGCTACTACCTGCGTTACAGGTAGCCGCAGCAATTCGACAAAGAAGTTATGTCAGCGCCGCTGATATTGAATTGCTTCTTCCGCGAGTATTTGGACACCGAATCGAACTCGCACCTGGCGTCTCTGACGTAGAGAAAATTCTCGCAGAAAACATGCGCGACCCAATGGAAAAATTAGCGAGAAGCACACTTACCTGAATCTCTTTTGATGCTTCATGAAAACTAAGCTCCTACAAATAGCTCTGCTGATTCTTGCCACCTCGTCCTCCGCGCAGGACGACTTGGATATCAGTGATATAGAGCTACCGGAGCAGCGACTTCCTCTTTGTTTTGGATTTAGTGACATTAGCGATATGCGCGCACTGGCTGTATGTGACGCGTTGAACCTGAGAGAAAATGCCAAAGCCCGCGAACTGAGCGAGCAATGGGTTAGATCCGAACCCAATTCTCCTGCCGCACAATTTGCTTTAGCCGAGGTGCTGTTAACCGTAGAAGGCAATATGCCCCGCGCTCTGTTTCACTTAAATCGCGCCGAAGAGTTAACGCCCTACTCGACGATGGAAGAAGCATTTCAATCGGGTAATGTGCAGTGGCATTACCTCACCATTAGTCAGCTCAGTTATGTCCACCAATTGATGGGGGACCAAGAACAATCACTGGCTTATCTGGATCGCTTAGAAACGATCTATGGCCAAGATGTAGAATCGTTTCGTGGCTGGCCCCTGATCAAACTCAAAGAGTATGAACTCGCTCGGGATAGCGCAAATCGAGTTTTGCAAACCACCGATGATGAAAGAGCACGAGCTCGGGCATGGAATACCTTGTGCGCAGTTGAGCTGGCAAGCCTGGCGCCAATCGAGTCAACCAATGCTTGCGACCGGGCCATCAGTGAAGATGAAGATATCGCCAACCGCAGCAATGACTACGATACGGTATATCTGACCAATGCCTCAGAAGTTGCTTTAAGCCTGTTGGAAATGGATTCTGCTGAAGAGTTTCTCGATCGTGCCACCCAGTATCTAAATCCTGACAGCGTCGCGGATCCGTGGATCTACAAACTTTACCTTACCTTGAATCAAGGTCGCTTTGATGATGCCAGGAATGCTCTCGACCGCATGATGATATGGAGAGAACAACAGGAGCCGCTGGTAAGTGTGATGAATCGTGCAGAGCATTTTCTGGTGAGTGCCAGTTTCTTGATGATTGCAGGTTATGCAGAAGATGCTGCGAAGCTTACGATGACAGCGCTTAATCAGCCTGACCGCAACGGTTCTTATAGCGCTGATGATGCGCAAAAAGATGCGTACGCCGCCCTACTTAATCAAGTTGCTACCCGCACAGAACTAGAAATACTGAAAGAACAGCGAGCGACATTAGATTGGAGCGAGGCATTGCGACATCGAATGGAAACGGCGCGTCTGGGATTACAAGCATGGCGCTCAGAAAGACGAGCCGCATCCCTCTTTGCCAGTTTTGAAGTGTTGCAAAACCGTGTTCGCCCTTACGCGCCTCTGGACGTGCACATTCCTGAATGGATCGAACCTGAGCTGGTTGAGCTGATTGGTACAGGAGTGATGTCAGAAGTGTTAGAACAGGCCAGAAACAACGGGGCCTTTCAACTAAATGAAGGCTATTATTATGCCTATCTCAATGAAATAGAATCAGTGGACAACAACCACAGAGCAACCATAGAGGCTGGGCAACAAGCACTTTCTCAATTACCAGCAGCCGAAATTTTATTGAGAGCCAGAATTGCTGCGAATACCGCAAATGCTCTCAGATCTTTGGGGAATGATGCAGAGGCGCTAAATTATTACCAACAAGCTTACAGCCAAGATCCAAGTATCGTTCGCCGCCTGAATCTTTCCCTGCCAGTCAGACTAATGACTGACGGCAGCCAAACTTCTTCACTAGTCTCCAGGTATCTAGACAATTCACCCCGTTTCGATGTTGATGACTCTGGATTTACTCTTGAAGTTAGCTCAACTCCAAACCTTTCTCTTTGCATGCGCAGCCCAGCAGGCGAAGCGCTTTCGTGTTACACTTTGTCGGAAGGTAATAGCGCAGAAAGCGAATTGCTCGCGAAAGACCTAGTGAATGGATTTCACACCAACACTTTCGGTCTAGGGTATGAGATCAGCAAGGCACAAAGATCTATACTTTTGGGCTCCAGCGTTTATCTAAATGCACAGTCCACTGCCAATCCACAGCGTAGTAGAGAGAATTTTCTCGCTCGCTGAGTCTGATTGACCTCTCGGTCACAAGACAATATTCCTATTTATTGACTGTTCCTGGTGAGCATGGGTTTTGACGCGTCTCGATAAACTTCCTAAACGCATGATAATGCTACTTGCTGCAAGCTCAGCGATGGGACCTGCTGCCATGCAGATATTGCTGCCTGCGCTGCCTGAGATTGCTGCTACCTATGATGTGAGCAACGATGTTGCCCAACTCACTCTCAGCTTATCCATGCTCGCTATCGCGTTCGGCACCCTCTGTTATGGGCCCCTATCGGACAAATATGGCCGCAAACCGATCATGATACTGGGGCTTTGTATTACCTTGGCGGGATCAATACTGTGTTACTACGCAACATCAATTGAAACGCTTATCGCCGGCCGATTTGTACAAGCGTTCGGTGGCGCTGTAGGTCTGGTGTTAGCCCGCGCGATTGTCAGGGATATCTATGCTGCCGAAGAAGCCGCTCGGGTAATTGCTACCTTGGTAATGGTTATGGTGGTTATTCCGATGCTATCCCCTGCTTTAGGCGGCGAGCTCATGCAGCGTTTTGGGTGGCCGTCGGTCTTTTTAGTCATTGCAAGTTGTTGCGCTGCAATTTTGGTGATCTTGTTCAGCTCCCTACCAGAGACTCTGCATTCACCGGTGCCGTTTGAAGGTATTGGCTCGATGCTGAAGACATTCATGAATTTGCTGTCATCGAGCGCATTCCGCGGATATGCGTTCTGTGTAAGTTTCGTATCCGTCGTATTTTTCAGCTTTATCGCGGCCGCCCCTGAAATTATGGTTACGGTTTTAGGTAGGCCAGCTACAGAGTATGGCTATTATTTTGTGATGATTCCTTTGGGTTTCATGGCAGGCAACTACACCGCACGACATTTCGGTAGAAAGCGCGATATAGACGGAATGATTAACCTTGGTGGGGTAATTGCTCTGTCAGGAATAGGGCTCGCAATATTGCTGCAACTGGTAGGTTTTAATCATCCAATTGCACTTTTTGCACCGGTTTCATTGGCCGTGTTTGGCAACGGCATCACTTTGCCAAATGCTCAAGCTGCAGCAATAAACGAGTTTCCTCAATATGCGGGAAGTGCATCGGGGCTTACTGGATTTATGCAAATGTCATTGTCTGCGGCTGCAGCTCAATTAGTGGCACTAATTTTTAACGGAACTGTGTATCCATTGCTGATCATGATGCTCACCGCATCGTTTCTTTCCTACAGCTTGTTCCGACTAGCGATGCAATCCAAATTTAAGGTGGTTGCTAGCTAGCTTCTTGTTACAACAACCCAGGTAGTTGCTCTTGCAGCTGAACCACAAAGGCTTCTCCGTCTTGTAAACAGCGTAGATCGAGCAGTAATTTGCCATCATGAATTCTGCCGATGACAGGCTTTGGCAAATTTCTCAATGCTTCTGAGAAATGCACGAGCGTCGCGTCCCGCTCACCTTTAGCTGCTATAGGAGTTAAGGAAATTGCCCAGCTCGCTAATCGCTCTGCAGGTAACGAGCCACTACCAATTTGGCTCTTGCAGGACTCGATAGACACCTCAGCCTTTGCATCAAATACTTCCTTGAACTTGGGGAGAATGCGTTTTGCGACATCTGCGATTTCACTTTCACTGCGGGTTAGATCCCGCAAAACTGGAAGCCGCTCTGGTAATCGCTGAGGATCGCGGTACAAATTAATGACCTCCAACAAGGCGGCAAGAGTTACCTTATCTATGCGCAGCGCTCGTTTTAATGGATTGCGTTTAACTTGCTCTATTAGATCTCGGCGACCTGCAATAATCCCAGCCTGAGGACCACCTAGAAGCTTGTCCCCACTAAAGGTGACCAGTTCAGCCCCCCTCTCCAATTCCCCCTTTACGGTGGGCTCTGCAGGCAATCCATAATGCGTAAGATCAACCAACGTACCACTGCCTAGATCTGAAACGAATGGGACGCCCCTCTCGATTCCTAATTTAGCTAATTCATTCTCAGGAACCGATTGAGTAAATCCGCTTATTTCATAGTTACTCGTATGCACTTTCATAATGAGTGCAGAATCTGCATCAATAGCAGATGCGAAGTCTTTTAAATGAGTCCTATTGGTAGTGCCTACTTCCTTCAGATTACACCCGGCACTTTTCATCACGTCGGGAATACGAAAGCTTCCACCTATTTCCACGAGCTCACCGCGAGAAATCAAAACATCTTTCCCTTGAGCAAAGGTACTAAGCACGAGTAATACTGCCGCAGCGTTGTTATTCACAACTGTTGCAGCCTCGGCTCCACACACTTCGCAGATGGCGGCTTCTAAATGTGAATCTCTATCACCCCTTTTGCCAGTCGCAAGATCAAACTCAAGGTTATTGCTTTCTCCGGCCGCCAGTGACATTGCGTCAATAGACTCCGCTGGCAATCTAGCTCGGCCAAGATTGGTATGGATTACAGTTCCAGTGAGATTAAACACAGGAACTAATGTGCTTTGGAACTGAGTTGATACTTGACTAATAATTTCGTCAGCAAGAGTGCTAACAAAATTCTCGTGACCTATTTTTGCACTCGCCAATTCTGAATCTTGTGAAATCAGGCTACGCAATGAATCCAATTTAGCTTGAGCAGCAGTTTTCACCGCCTCGCGACCAACACGCTCAACTAAGGGTTTCAGCGAGTCGTATTGTAAGAGCACATCGATGGAAGGAAGTGCCTGGTAGAGGTTTGCTGAAGAATTCACAACGAAACACCAATGCCTGGGGTGCCCAGGAGAAAACAGCCGCTAATTTACCTGTATTGGAAGCAGAAGCAAGCCTTGTTGCCAGCCTCTTCTTCAGAGTAATACACTTTCCTTACTGCAGTAGTCAATGAAATGGAATTAAACAATGACAAACATACGAAATAGTGTGTTGGTGGTGAATGAGTTTCACCCCGAAACCTTAGAAAAGCTTGATGCCAGTTATGAAACTCACCATCTGTGGCAGCAGCCTGATGAAAACAAATTGGAATTCATTAAATCGCTCGAAGGACGCTGCCGAGCAGCTGCTACAGCGTCATGGATGTGTGATTCAGTAGTTTATCAACTGGATTCTCTCGAATTGATTGCTGCATTTGGTGTGGGGGTTGATGGAATAGATTTCACGCAGACTCACGAAAAAAATATCAAAGTCTCAAATACTCCTGATGTATTAAATGACGCCGTTGCTGACCTCGCCATTGCACTGCTGCTGGCAACGACCCGAGATATCGTCAATGCCGATCGATTTGCTCGCAAAGGAGAATGGTCCAATGGGCCCTTTCCCTTCGGTTCTGGCTTAGCTGGCAAAACCTTGGGCATCATCGGCATGGGCCGGATCGGAGAAGCAATTGCGCTCCGAGCAATTCCTCTCAAGCTAAAGGTGGCTTACCACAATAGAAACCCGAAGAATTTGCCATACACCTATCATGAGAGCATCGAAGAGCTTGCAGAAAATTCCGACATCTTGCTTTGCATGCTCCCAGGCGGCAGTGAAACCGACAATCTTGTTAATGCAGCGGTATTTGAAAAACTCGGCTCTTCGGGCGTCTTTATAAATGTTGGGCGCGGAAACAGCGTAGACGAGGTCGCACTAGCTCAGGCACTAAAAACAAACCAGATTTATGCTGCCGGTTTGGACGTGTACAAGAATGAACCGGAAATTCCGGAAGAACTGAAGAATCTGGACAATATTGTATTGCTCCCACACATCGGTAGTGCAACTGTGGAGACACGAAGAGCCATGGGAGACATGGTGTTAGATAACCTGGCAGCATTTTTCTCAGGTCGAGATTTGGTGAGCGAAGTGAGCTAGCATGCTCGCTTTAGAAACT
Organism: uncultured Pseudohongiella sp.; assembly: GCA_965262465.1. Lineage (GTDB taxonomy): Bacteria > Pseudomonadota > Gammaproteobacteria > Pseudomonadales > Pseudohongiellaceae > UBA9145. The sequence goes on from OZ253535.1 coordinate 2,317,996, forward strand.
GTTGCCACTTCCTGCCCTTACTGCGGCGAAACAATCAGCCTACTCATTGATTGCTCAATCGAATACGAGGAATACATAGAAGACTGCTCAGTTTGCTGTCGACCGATAGAAATATTTTCAACAGTGGGTACTGACGGAACTCCCACTCTAACAATTAAGCGGGACACTGATTGACTCAGAACTATCTGAAGTTATGGGAGCAGATGAAAGTAGATGTATCGAGCGTCGTTATCGTACATCATCTGGAAGTTTCCAACGAGATCTTTGTCTCGCAAATCAATTTCAGTAAATAGCTCTCGGTATGCAGGACTTAGAGAGTTGTAGACAACTTCCTGTACGATCAAAATATTGAAGTTTGTAAAGCCGCGCTGGTCCGCGTGCTTGGTAAATATTTCCCAGATTATTGGTTGCTTGCGCAACTCCTCATACTTTGAAGCCTGAATTAGTGCCTCGCCGAACAAGTCGTAGGATCGAATACCGCCGGATTGGAATGTGCCCTGTACCGAGTTATAGGCCAAACCTATTGCGGCCTTGATAGGTCTGGAATAGTTAAATCTTTCTACTTCTTTATTGAAAGCGTCAAACATTAGAAGAGCAGTTGAAACCGCACTGTCCGCGAGCGATCGAGAATCCACCGGTAGAAATGGATAGCCCACCGAGCTGATGAATCCGTCACCTGTTTCCTTTAAGCGGAACGCTTGAGAACGCAGCGGGTTGTGCTCATAGCCTTTCATACAAATTTGCAAAAATGCCTGGAACAAATTTACAAAGAAATCGGCTGTCTTCTCATGTCGTATCTCAGAAGAACGTTGCACGTCGAACACATTGATAATTGCTTTGCCCTCTTTCAGAGGCATTGTGTTCTCAAGCTCGTCCCCAAGCTTTATGCGTTCAAGTTGATGAGGATAAACAAGCTTTGAGAGTTGGTTATAGAGATGCTGGCGGGTATTAGAGTCAGTAGATTTCAAATAAAATCGTGCCCGAACAGTATCGAAATAGATCCAGCTCATTATCGTTCCAGCAAATATACCCTGGAATAATGGAACTTGATTGAAAAATAGAAATTCCGCATTTACAAAATACATTGCTGCAACTGTAAGCAACGCGAACATCACATTGCGCGCGAAAGTAATTTTGTAATCTGTATGGTAAGCAAATGTCGTAGCTAGCAACAAGATTACACCTACTTGCCCTGCTGCCATGAGATACAAGCTTTGAAATTCTGCCTCAGAACTTGCGCCTGCAAATACCAACTCTAAAGTAAGGCAATAACTCATGAGCGCCAGCAAACAAATTAAATCTACTATATAAGCACTAAATTTCTCCAATGTGGAAACGATTAGCGTGGCGAAGGGATACAAAACAATTATGGCGATTGGAACTGAGTGTAAGTCGTCAGATGATTTGGGACCACTCGCCTCAAAAACTAAAGGAGACATTTGCAGTATAGCTTCCGCTTAGTGAGCTGAACAAACTATAAGGTTTTCCTCCTTCCTGCGCTGCAGGGTCTGCTGTTTAATAAGCTGTCTCCGGCCCATGATCTCCTCGTAACGGCCATAGAACATGTCTGCAGGCGTCACGTTGTCCAGCGACTCGTGATACCGCTGGTGATTGTAGTAATCCACGAACTGCCTTATCGCCTTCTCCAGTTCCCATGGGTAGTAATAGTTCTCCAGCTTCACCACATTCTTCATTGAGCGGTGATAGCGTTCGATCTTACCCTGAGTCTGCGGATGGTAGGGCGCGCCTCTAGTGTGCTCTATCTTCTGCTCATCCAGATACTCCCTGAGCTCTTTCGATAGATAGCATGGCCCATTGTCACTAAGCAGCCGAGGCCGGTGTTTAACCATCACCTGATCTACCCCTGTTTTCTCAATGGCATCATCCAGTGTGAGCTTTACATCGTCAGCACTCATGGTAGTCGTCAGCTTCCAACTGATGATGTAGCGGGAGTAGTCATCCAACACCGTCGATAGAAAGTACCAGCCCCAGCCAACTATCTTGAAGTAGGTAAAGTCCGTCTGCCACAGCTCGTTTATGCGTCTCGTAGGCGTGTGGAACTTGTCACTGGCCTGCAGCAGAATATAGGCAGGACTCGTGATCAGGTCATATTGCTTCAACAGCCTATAAACACTGGACTCGGAGATGAAGTACTCATGTTGGTCGGTGATATGCCAGGCTAACTCGCGAGGTGATAGTTCGGGGTGTTCCAGGGCAACTTCAAGGCACTGCTCCTTCACGCTCTCAGGAAGCTTATTCCAGAACTGTCTTGGCGACTTGTTTCTGGCAACAAGCCCTTCATAGCCATCATCCCGGTAAGCCTTGTACCAGCGATAGAATGAGCTCCGGCTCACTCCTAGCTCGTTAAGTGTGCGTCTGACCGATAGCTCCGACTCTTCAACCAGTCGTATCACCTCATACTTCTCTGAGGCCGACAGCGTCATTCGTCGTCCCAGATCGATCCCGAGCCAAGCACACTTTTTTTGAGCACGTTGTTCTTCAGCATCGTTTCAGCAAGCATCTGTTTGAGGTGTCCATTCTCCCTTTTGAGATCGGTTACTTCCCGGCTGTTAGCTTGACGCTTGGTATCGCCTGCCAGACGTTGCTTACCGGCCTCTAAAAACTCCTTGGACCAGCTGTAGTATTGACTTGCTGCTATGCCTTCCCGCCGGCATAGTTCAGCGATAGACTCCTCTCCACGTAGTCCTTCCAGGACAATGCGGATTTTCTCCTCGGGCTCGTGTTTCTTGCGGGTTTTGCGCTTGATAGCTTTGACGAGTGCTTCGGGTGTGTCAGTCATAGGTGACTCCTGTATTCATTATTGAATGTATCAGAAGTCTCCCTTAGGAATTAGGGTTAATTGGTCCCATATGTTCTGACGGGATACAGAACTGAGTAAGCAAACAGAGTGTAAATAGCAAATGGATTGTTTCTTACTGTGCTTGCATCTATATATGTTGCAATTGAAGAAACGATCATTAGAATGGCAGCCGTTCGTGCTGGCCAACTCGTTAAAAACTTAGTCGCGTCGTCACGAAGCTCGTAAACAAACTCCTCTTTATGCTCTTTGCAATAGTCAGAGTATCTCTTAAGATCGAAGTTAGTAGTATTCACACATCTTTCTCAATTTTGCCGAATTCATGTAACTCTTTCGAATCTCTAACTCTTCAACTTCTTATAGAAAGCTGGTTTTGGAGAGTTAGGCAAACAAAATTACTGCAAATCAGTAATACGGCGTATTTTGGCTAATCTTTAGATAATCAAAGGCATGAGCATTCAGATATTAATACTGCTTGTCGGATTTACCACGATAATCGTGAGCTTTATTTGGGCAAGAATTTGGTTGTTCGAATCAAATACAGATAGCTCAAAGTTAACACTGCTCACCTATGATTCTATAGTAGGAGTCCACATTGCCTCCTCCTACTATGGTCTGACGAATGTGAACTCTGTATCTATCGCAAGATTTTCCGCCACATTAGGCTGCCTAACGCTCGGTGGAATACTATTTGCCTGGACAGCGAGCACAAATAATAAAAAGAAACTTGTATTCAATGATGACGTCGATCAGTTAATTACAGACGGCGCATACAGCCTAGTTCGACACCCATTTTACCTGTCTTACACACTAACTTGGTGTGCAACTTCAATTCCCTCGGATTTGATGCTGCCGAAGATTACGTTAGTATATTTAATAGTGTTTTACATTTTCTCCGCTAGAAGAGAAGAGAAAGCGCTATTAAGCAGTACGTACTCGCTAGAGTATGGAAAATATCGTAATGAAGTAGGTATGTTTTTTCCGAGGATAATAAGATGGATAAATTAAAATTTAGAAAATTAAGTTCTAACGAAGAAGTAGAACAATACATAAAAATAGTCGAAAGCTATTCTGGAGTCAGGTTACCAGCAAACTATGTTGCTAAAAGCAAAATTGTAGGAGTTTTCTTACAAGGGAAGTTAGCAGCAGGATATATGCTCGTTACTAAACCCAATTTTCGAAGTTTACTTTTCATTCCTGATGAAGTTAAGAAAGCTCACAACTTTTTCAAAAACGATCAATATGAAATGATGGAAGTGAATGGACTATGGGTAGGACCTTCAATAAGACACCCCAAGCATAGACTCCAAATTTGGCTTAAGCTTGTTTTTGATGTTTTTGCATGCAGAAAAAAATACTTACTGCTGATGAGTAACAGTAAAAACAAAGTAATTCAAGATCTGCATAGCTTGTCTAATCCAACGGAATTGTATGTTGGCTCTCCTTTTATTATGGCAGGAGATAACACACACGAAAATGTCAGGATTTCATTTACCACAAGATGGAGCTGTTTGTTTAACCTACCGAGACTTTCATCAATGATGAAATCACGCGAGCGAAGACTCAGTGCTCTGTTTAAACAACGCCTTCTTGCTAGAACGTGATAGTCAGACATCAATTGAGTACATCTTCTAATTGCAAAGTGAAGATAAGCGATTCGATTTAGCGTTTCAGCTTTATTGAGTCTCTGAGCTTTTTTAGTTTGATGACTATTTTGTAGTTTGATTTTCTAAATGAGGACAAGGATAGTCCCAGATTTTTAGATTCCAGCGCCCATGCGCTGGATTTTGGCGTGCGGGTGCATTATGCTCACCACCCGCGCGGGGGCGTGATTTAGGCGGTCAACAGCGATTGATCGCCGAGCATACAAGCGGCTGATGGGACTGCAGTTTTTGCCTCGATTTAGTGATTGAGTTTGCGATTCTCGGCCGATCATCAGAATCCTTCCCTGTTGCAATAAGCAAAGAACAAAAACAGGACTTAGTTGGATTACATGGCTCCCGCGACAAAACGAAAGAAACCTGCCTCCGCCTCTCGTAAAACTCGAACCAAAAAGTATGTGTATGCCTTCGGCAAGAAGACTGATGGCAATGCAACTATGCGCGAGCTGCTGGGCGGCAAAGGAGCCAACCTCGCTGAGATGGCTTCGATAGGATTGCCTGTACCTCCAGGCTTCACCATCAGCACAGATGTATGTACTTATTTTTATGATCATAGCCGTCGCTATCCTGCTTCTCTAAAAAAGGAAGTTGCCAGCGCAATCAAAGCGATCGAGAACCAACTTAGTAAGCGTTTCGGCGCAGGCAAGAATCCCCTCCTTGTATCAGTCCGCTCAGGTGCTCGCGATTCAATGCCGGGCATGATGGATACAATTCTTAACCTAGGCCTAAACGACGACACTGTAGAAGGCCTTGCAGAAGTCTCCGGCAATTCACGCTTCGCGTGGGATTGCTATCGTCGATTCATCCAAATGTATGGCGATGTGGTGATGGGAGTGCAAGCTCGTAGCGAAGAGGAAGAAGATCCTTTCCACCAAGTCCTCGATAAACTCAAGAAGAGTGTTGGGGTTAACGACGATTCTGAATTGACCACCGGTGACCTAAGGGAGTTGGTGAAACGCTACAAATCACTTATTTCTCGACGCACGAAATCCACCTTCCCTCAAGACGTGATGGAGCAGCTGTGGGGCGCTGTCGGCGCTGTTTTCGGCTCTTGGAAGAATGAGCGCGCCATTCTCTACCGCCAGCAATACGGCATCCCTGCTGAGTGGGGCACAGCAGTAAATGTGCAGGCCATGGTCTTCGGAAATGCCGGGAACACCAGCGCAACTGGTGTGGCCTTCACCCGGGATCCGGCCAATGGCGAGAAAGTCTTCTACGGCGAGTACCTGATAAACGCCCAGGGTGAGGATGTGGTAGCCGGGGTACGCACGCCCCACCCCATTGCCCACATGAAGAAATCCATGCCCAACAGCTTCAAGGACCTGGAGAAAGTCCGTAGTAAGCTGGAGCGGCATTTTAAAGACATGCAGGATTTCGAATTCACCATTGAAAATGGCCGTCTATTCATCCTGCAGACCAGAAATGGCAAGAGAACTGGCCTGGCAGCGGTTCGAATTGCTGTGGAAATGCAGCGCGAGAGGCTCATGAGCCAGGAAACTGCCCTTCTAAAGATACCTGCCGAATCGATCGATTCTCTGTTGGTGCCGGTATTCGATCCTAAAGCACTGAAATCAGCCGCCACGATAGCTCATGGGCTGCCTGCTGGCCCAGGTGCAGCCACAGGGCGAATCGCTTTCACAGCAGCTGCAGCAGAGGCAGAAACCCGCAAAGGCAATAAGGTAGTGCTATGTCGCACAGAAACGTCGCCGGACGACCTCAAAGGAATGCTCCACTCACAGGGCATCCTGACCTCACGAGGGGGCGTGTCCTCACACGCCGCGCTGGTAGCTCGCCAGCTTGGCAAAGTGTGCGTCTGCGGCGCGGGTGATATCAATATCAATTACGAGAAACGCACCCTGACTGCCGGCAAAGTCGTCCTGCAGGAAGGAGACTACATCTCTATCGATGGCAGCACAGGTGCTATCTACAAAGGCATGATTGAAAGCGCCGATTCTGAAGTTAAGCGCGTCCTTGAAGGCAGCCTAAAGCCTCGCTCGAGTTACACATTTGAGTTGTTCCAAACTGTCATGAAGTGGGCGGACAAACAACGCAGTCTGAAAATTAGAACAAATGCAGATACACCTTCAATGGCAGCACAAGCGGTTGCCTTTGGAGCAGAAGGCATCGGGCTGTGTAGAACTGAACATATGTTTTTCGATGGCGACCGCATCGATTACATGCGCCAGATGATTTTGGCTGTGGACGAAGTGCAGCGCCGTGCAGCACTGAAAAAGTTGTTGCCATTTCAGCGCAAAGATTTCGTGGGGCTATTCAAAGCGATGGATGGCAGACCAGTGACAATCCGATTACTGGATCCGCCGTTGCACGAGTTCCTTCCTCACGACGATGTTGTGCGCAGACAGTTGGCAGAAAAACTGGGCGTACCGTTTGATTTTGTCATTGACCGCATTAAGGCACTGCATGAAGAAAACCCAATGCTGGGTTGCCGTGGCTGCCGCTTGGGAATTCTGTATCCAGAGATTACTGAAATGCAGACCCGAGCCATTTTTGAAGCAGCGGCTCAAGTCTTAAAAGGCAAGAAGCGAGTTAAGGTTAATCCAGAGATCATGATCCCGCTGGTCGGCTTTCGGGAAGAATTGGCTGATCAGTTACGCACGGTCCACCGAGTAGCCAAAGAGGTGATGGAGTCTCGCAAGGTCAAAATTAAGTACATTGTAGGCACCATGGTGGAAGTACCGCGGGCTGCGATTACTGCAGATGAGATAGCCAAAGAAGCTGATTTCTTTAGCTTCGGCACTAACGATCTGACGCAGACCACTCTTGGTTTAAGCCGTGATGATATGGGTTTGTTCTACGACGAGTATCAGCGCAAAGAAATCTACAACCAAAATCCATTTGCGAGCTTGGACCAGACAGGAGTTGGCAAACTCATGGAATTTGCCGTTACTAACGGACGCAGTGCAAAGCCTGATCTGAAACTAGGAATCTGTGGTGAGCATGCAGGAGATCCTGCATCAATTGATTTCTGTCACCGTGTTGGACTCAACTATGTTAGTTGTTCCCCTCCACGAGTCCCAGTTGCACGACTCGCTGCCGCACAAGCTCGATTGCGAAACAAAGACTCTTAGCGCACAGCGAAATCCACACTAATTAAAAGAGACTTCTGGCGCCTCCTGGATCTTGTCGCTGTCTTCAAACTCCAGAAGGCTTGCATCTGTGCCGTGACCAATCATGCCGGCAACGGCGACTTGTGGAAACGATTGACGATAGGTGTTGTACGTCATTACCTGGTCGTTAAATGCTTGCCTGGCAAACGCCACTTTGTTTTCTGTGGCAGTTAGCTCCTCACTCAACTGCATCATGTTCTGATTAGCTTTTAAGTCTGGATAAGCTTCCATCACCACATTTAAACGACCAAGTGCACCTGCTAACGCACCCTCTTGTCCTGCAAGCTCCCTGATCGCTGCTGCATTTCCTGGGTCCGCAGCTGCTGCAGCCAATCCCGAGGCCGCTGCATTTCGAGCAGCGATGACCGATTCCAAGGTCTCCCGCTCGTGCGTAAGATAGCCTTTAGCTGTCTCTACTAGATTCGGAATCAAGTCATAACGACGTTTAAGTTGTACTTCAATTTGAGCGAATGCATTTTGATAACGATTCTTCAAACTGACTAGCTGATTGTAAATTCCTACCAAATAGAAAAAGACAATTGCGATAACTACAAGAGTAACAATTGAAGAGATTTCCATAGCCTCATTCCTGTGTAATTCGATGCTCGCTGTCGCTGCAAGAATTAGAGCACTTAATTAACTAAAAGCTCAAGAATTCTTCCAATCCCCCATAATTACTGGATCGTAGCCAATTTTAGCCAGTAGCTCATTCGACTAAAATTCTGCTAAGCTGAATGCGTCAAATAATCATTCAAAATAATAAGAATAAACGCCATGAGTACAGCCGTCTTAGCCGCTCTATCCCTATTACCCATTATCTCCGTTGCTATTTTCCTGGTACTGCTACGTTGGCCAGCAAGCCGCGCAATGCCAATAGCCTATTTAGTCGCTGCAGCACTGGCCTACGCTGTATGGCAAATTCCCTTATCCAAGATTCTCGCGGCCACAATGAATGGTCTGTTGGTAGCTGGCACCCTGATTTTCATTATTTTTGGGGCAATCCTGCTGTTAAACACTCTGCGGGAAAGTGGAGCCATTAACGCTATTCGAAAAGGCTTCTCAGACATCTCACCAGATAGGCGTGTGCAAGTAATCATCATCGCCTGGCTGTTTGGCTCTTTCATTGAAGGATCAGCCGGGTTCGGCACCCCTGCCGCTGTAGCCGTCCCACTTATGGTGGGATTAGGGTTCCCAGCCATGGCAGCGGTTGTGGCTGGCATGATTATCCAAAGCACACCGGTGTCCTTTGGTGCCATGGGAACGCCGATACTCGTTGGAATTAACACCGGTCTTTCTGCCGACCCAAACATGGTGGCCTATGCAGCTGAACGGGGTTTCGCCGAATGGGATGCCTTCCTGAGTTTCATCGCAACTAAGGTCGCTCTTATCCATGCATTGGGAGGAACGTTCATTCCTCTCATGGTGACGGCAGTCATGACCCGCTTTTTTGGAAAAAACCGTTCATTCGCTGACGGCTTCAAAGTTTGGAAGTTCGCGCTGTTTGCCGCTTTCTCCATGACGATCCCCTATTACCTGGTTGCCTCTCTTTTGGGACCGGAGTTTCCATCAATGCTCGGCGGCATGATCGGACTTGCAATTGTAGTGTCCGCTGCGAAATCAGGTTTCCTAATGCCCGCCGAAACGGAAACCTGGGATTTTGATGACAAAGCCAACTGGGATTCGGAATGGACCGGTGCGTTGCAATCAAACAACAATGAAGACCAACCGGTGACCATGAGCCTATTACGCGCTTGGTCGCCTTATGTATTTGTTGCTGGCTTACTCGTTATCACACGCTTACCACTTGGTGATTGGAGCTTGAGCAATTTCTTGCAAGCAGGGTTCGTCACTATTCGGTGGTCAGAAATTTTTGGCAGTGATATTACCTGGACATTCCAACCGCTCTGGTCGCCAGGATTTATTTTCATCCTGGTGTCACTAATTACTATTTTGCTACATGGCATGAACGGTCGATCCTACAGCGCCGCTTTTTCCAGTTCTTTAAAAACGCTGTTACCTGCATCTACTGCGTTAGTGTTTACCGTTCCGATGGTGCAGGTGTTTATTAACTCCAGCGGCGGTGCAGCTGGTTATGAACAAATGCCAATAGCACTCGCTGAAGGAGTTGCAAATCTCGCAGGGTCCGCCTGGCCGTTCTTTTCCACGTTTATTGGCGGGCTCGGAGCATTCGTTGCTGGCAGTAACACTGTGAGCAATATGATGTTTTCTCTATTCCAGTTCGGAGTTGGGGAACGCATCTTAGTAGATCCAACCTGGATTGTTGCACTACAAGCAGTAGGAGGTGCGTCAGGCAACATCATCTGTGTACACAATGTTGTTGCTGCATCCGCTGTCGCTGGATTGGTGGGCAAAGAAGGGTCAGTCATCAGGAAAACCTTATTACCGTTCTTCTACTACGCATTGATGACCGGCTCGATTGGATATGGCATTGTTAATGTGAGCAATGGAATTTTTAATGCGGGATTCATTGTGGCAGGTGGAATTGTGGCGATTATGATCTATCACATTGTGAAATTTAATCGCGCGGATACCACCTGATTTTTTCGCCAGATTCGGCGACAAGAATATCCATGCCTGAATCAAAGCAACATCAGGAAAACGTTTCCTCAAACCAGCTGTTAATCGCAACAGCTGGTCATGTAGATCACGGCAAAACCTCACTGATTAAGCATCTAACCGGCACCGAAACCGATACGCTGGCGGAAGAACGTTCCAGAGGGCTTTCGATTAACCCTGGATATGCCTACCACCATTTTGTTGACGAAGAGTTTCCCCAGCAACAACTCACCTTAGGATTTGTCGACGTTCCAGGGCACGCAGATTTCATTCCAAATATGCTTGCGGGAGTGGGAAGTGTTGCCCAAGCATTATTGGTGGTAGCAGCAGACGATGGCGTTATGCCACAAACCCGTGAGCACCTCGCCATTCTAAAATTACTTGGCATCGTTCGAATTACTGTAGCTATTACCAAAATTGATCGCGCCAGCAGCGAAGCAGTTGAGACGCTTCGTAATGATGTTTCGAATCTATTGCAATCTGAAGAATTTAAGGAGGACGGAATATTTCTTATAAACAATTCAGATGGCAGCGGAACTCAAGCCCTTCTCAACCATCTCGAAAAGTCTGCGGTCTTAGCCCTCAACGATTCTATTGCAGACACATCTAGACTGAATCGATTTCTAATTGACAGAAGTTTCAGCGTAAAAGGCATTGGCACTGTAGTAACTGGCACATTGCGGCACGGTCGCTTGAATGCAAACAGTGATTTAGTGCTATCGACAACCGGAGAGGAAGTCCGCATTCGAGGCATGCGTCTCGATCACAAATCGTTAACTGAACTCGAACCCGGACAAAGAGCGGCACTAAATATCAATGTACCGCATGATCAAGTCGGTAGAGGCGATTGGCTGCTATCGCCAGCAAGCTTTGCGCCCAGTCTGAGAATCGATGTGCAACTCACCCTACTTGACTCAGCAAACCCCATTAAGTCTGGCACCCAATATCACTTGTACTTAGGCGCATCTCACCACGTGGTGAATTTGCGACGACTTGATGAGGCAAATAAACTTTTTCAAGTTCGAGGGCAAGAACCGATTCACGCCCATCACGGTGATCGTTTTGTCATACGAGATCCAGCCGCCCAGACCACGATTGGTGGCGGCATAGTAATCGACATTGCTGTACCGCGCCGAGGACGAAGCAGCGAGGAAAGACTGAGAGAACTTGTGATGAAATTGTCACCGGCCAATGAAGCGATTAACCACTTGGCTGAGAACGCTTTGCTAGGAATAGATATCGATGCATTTTCGGTAAATTACGATCTATCAACTGAGGGCTTGAAGACTCTTCTACAGCAAGTTCAGTCTCCTACAGAACTACTCAAAACACAGAGTAGCGATAGAGGCATTTTGTTTTCCCAAATGCACTTGCAGAAACTGAATGCGCAAGTTACCGATGCTTTGAAAAAATTTCATGCCCAACACAAAAGCGCAGAGGGAGCGAGTACAGAACAAATTTGTCAGACTATGAATTTTCTAGGCAACTTGGAATTATTGGATGCTGTGTTGGAGCGCCTGGTTCAAGCTAATGAGCTCAAACTTTTGGGCACTTTGTATAGCCTCTCCAGTCACCGTGCCAGTAAGAGCACTGAGGAACAGCGATTTCTAAAAGAAATTCGACCTCTTCTTGCCGAGGGAGGCAATATTCCGCCACGTACGAGAGAGCTAGTTGAAGCCACCGGGATTCCACTTAAGGCGCTAGAACGAATTCTGAAAGAGTGCGCCAAATCGAAAATAGTAATTCAAGTTGCAGACAATCGATATTACCTTCCGGAAACAATGAGCGAGTTAGCCTCATTTACAGAAGAACTTGCCAACCAAAATGCCAGCGCAGAAGGATTTACTGTGATTCAGTTTCGAGATGCTTCAGGAATTGGGCGCAATCTCTGCATTGAAATTCTAGAATACTTTGACCGAATTGGATTTACGCGTCGAGTCGATAACAAGAGATTTCTCAATACGTCGAAGGCTGAGAAGTTTGGTTAGCAATCTGACCCGATCACACTTTACCAACCAAAATCTTTGCTGCTAATCTTGAATACATAGAGTCACAATAAGAATAACAATCAATGGGATTAGAAATAGACAAAACAGACTTTCGCGATGAGGATTTCGCTCTATTTCGCGATCGCTTGCAAGGTAATCTGCGAGCCTTGCAGACACTCTTGGCTCGCGATGGATTTGGCGAAGGGCCACTATCATTTGGTGCCGAGCTAGAGCTCTACATCGTTGATGCTGAAGCAAAACCATTGCATATCAATCAAGAAATCCAACGCCGCCTTGATGATCCGCAACTAACACTAGAGCTAAATCGCTACAATCTTGAATACAATTTTAGTCCGTCATTGTTAAGTGAGGGTTGTTTGAATCTCACTCAACAAGAGGCACTTGGCGCTATCAACCACATCAATAGTGCAGCAGGTCAACTTGGTGGCAGCGTCGTTCCGATAGGTATTCTGCCAACCTTGCAGCAGTCTGACGTTGGTTACCACGCTATGACGCCGTTAGGTCGATATGAAGCGTTAACCAATGAGTTAACCGAGTTGAGAGGTGGTCCGTTCACCATTGCGATTGAAGGTGAAGAAGCTCTGCAATTAGCAATGGATGATGTGACCCTTGAAGGCGCCAATACATCGTTCCAAATTCACTTGCGAGTGCCACCAGCTGAGTTCGCTGACTTTTACAATGCAACGCAGCTAATTACACCTCTAGTGGTTGCCATGGCCACAAACTCTCCTACTTTGTTCGGTCATCGCCTTTGGGAGGAAACGCGCATCCCGCTCTTCAAACAGTCCATCGACTGCCGACCAAAAGATTCAATGCATCCAATGCCAGCAAGAGTTAATTTCGGCAACAACTGGATTCGAGAAGGTGCCTTTGAGTTATTTGCTGAAGCAGCATTGCTGTATCGCCCAATTTTACCCGCTTCAGGTGTCGAAGATCCTGAGGCGGTAGCAAACGCAGGTGGCATTCCGGAGCTCCACGAGCTGCGCCTGCATCAAGGATCAATTTGGTTATGGAATAGACCGGTTTACGATCCGGCCGATGGTGGACATCTGCGGATCGAGCTACGAGCCCTGCCCGCCGGACCCAGCATTGTTGATATGTTAGGTAATGCCGCATTGGCCATTGGGCTGGCGAAAGTCATGCAAAAAGAGATTCGCGAGTTGCTTCCGGCCATTCCATTTACCTACAGCACCGCTAATTTTTATAGAGCAGCACAAAAAGGTTTAGATGCTGAGTTATTCTGGCCATCACTCCGACAAACTCAACCCGAGTATTTTTCTGTCCCGGAGATACTAGAGCGACTCTTACCTGAAGTGCCGGATCAATTAGAATCGATGGGATTTCTACCCAGTGATTTCGAACCGTTCCTGGAAGTAATTCGAGAGCGCTTACACACTCGACAAACTGGCTCACGCTGGCAACTGAATAAACTCGCGGATTTACGCAAAGACTTGCACAAGCGCGACGCGTTAGTTGAGATGCTCCACCAATATCAAAGAAATTCTGCAGCAAATATCCCGGTTGCTCGATGGCAATAGCAGTAGACGACAGCCAGTCGATAAGCAGCGGTGATCAATTTACTTACTGGCTAAACCCAGATCCGCAAACTTTAGGCGAAAACGTATTCGAATTCCTGGCGTCGCTTCCAGGGCCCACTCATATTCATATAAGCGGCAAAGACAGCACTCGCTGTCGCTTTGCGACAACTTTGCTCCATGGCAACGAACCTTCTGGGCTGTATGCCGTGTTCGAAACACTCAAACGTAGAGTGCAACCTAAAGTGGATATTCACTTCCTGATTCCGAGTGTAGATGCTGCAAAACAGGCTCCAGGTTTCATTTATCGCATGCTGCCCCACCAGAAAGATCTGAATCGCTGTTTTCTGGAACCATTTGGAGACACTGAACAGGATTCGTTAGCGCAGGAAATGCTCGACATTTTGAAACACTATTCGCCTGAATGCGTCATCGATATTCACAATACCTCAGGTTCCAGCCCATCGTTCGGAGTAACCACATTCTTGGATGCGAAACACGATGCGTTAGTGTCTCTCTTTACTCACCGAATGATTGTGACAGACATTGAACTTGGCGCCCTGATGGAGATAAGTGATGAGCTAATGCCGACAGTGACAATAGAATGTGGCGGATCTCAAGATCACGAGTCCCATCAATTAGCGATTGAAGGGCTGGAGCGCTATATGACATTGGATGAGGTACTAACAGTCGGACATACGGATATGTCCCTGGAACTATTCCATAACCCTCTCAGATTAGAACTGTTTGGCGAATCAGATATTGCTTACGGTGATCATTGCCTGATGCAAGATGGGGTAACTCTGTTACCTGATGTGGAGAATTACAATTTTGGCTACGTGGACCAATCAACCCGACTTGGATTCGTCTCAGGTTTATTAGACGACAATCTCACTGTGCAAAATCCGCTAGGAGGACAACCAGCTTCCAACTATTTCGAATTGCGAGATGGGGCTCTTTACCCCACCAAACGACTGAAACTTTTTATGGTGACCACTAATCCCGAGATAGCACGCAAGGATTGCTTGTTCTACTTAGTGGAAGCTGATTAGAGAATTTTAAATTTAGAATTCAACTAATTGCGCTTAGCTTTTAGCATGCAGAGTTACTGGCATGTGAGTGAAGCCATTCACAAAGCTTGAATATACCCGGCGAGGCTCTCCGGTCACTTCAACCATGTGAAAGCGCTTAGAAATCTCTTCCCACAGTATACGCAGCTGCATTTCCGCAAGACGATTACCCATACACCGATGCAAACCAAAGCCAAATGACAGATGTTGCCGGGCCTTGTCACGATCGATAATAAACTGGTTTGCATTGGCAATCGCTTCTTCGTCGCGGTTTCCGGAGGCATACCACATGACAACTTTGTCGCCTGCCTTGATAGTTTTGTCTCTTAGTTGAGTATCAACTAGTGCCGTACGGCGCATGTAGGCCAAAGGTGTTTGCCAACGAATGATCTCAGACACCATGTTTGGAATGATGGAGGGATCATTTCTTAACTTGTCATACTCCTGAGGATTTTCGTTTAACGCCAGCACACCACCGGAGATCGAATTTCGCGTGGTGTCATTACCACCCACAATTAGAAGCAGAATATTTCCTAGAAATTCCATGGGCGGCATGTTTCGAGTTGCTTCCCCATGGGCCAGCATAGAAACCAAATCATTCCCACCTTCCACGTTGATTCGCTCATCACGCAGTCTGGTGAAATAGGCCAAACATTCTTGCAAAGCTTCCCACCGCTCCTCGTGAGTGTTCACCACCCCTGCACCTGGAATAGCGGTAGTGACATCAGACCAATAGGTTAATTTGTAGCGCTCTTCGAAAGGGAAATCGAATAAAGTAGCCAACATCTGTGTAGTGAGTTCTACCGAGACTTTTTCCACCCAATCGAATTCTTCACCGATTGGCAGACCGTCTAAAATCGTGCACACCCGCTGACGAATAAGTGTTTCAAGTACTTTTAGATTGGCTGGTGCAACCACAGGCTGCGCAATCCGTCTTTGTTCATCATGCTTCGGAGGATCCATCGCGATGAACATCGGAAGTGTGAATTCTTCATATAAATCCAAAATTCCGATGGTGGGTTCTGACGAATAAATCTCATGGGATGTATCAACTGTCATGATGTCCTGGAACTTCGTGACAGACCAATAAGGACCGACAGCAGAGTCTGCGCAGAAGTGAACAGGATCTTCTTCCCGCAGCCGAGCCATGAATGGATGCATCTCGTTTGCTTGCCAGATGCCCGGATGTGAGAGATCGATATCCTCTAACGGAATAGTCGCGGGGTCTTTCCCCACCAAACTCCATTTAGATTGAGAATCTGGATCTTTAATTCTGGGTGTATTGCTCGCATCTGTCATGACTTCGACCCTAAAAATAAGTAATCAATAATTCAGTATTTGGTTTTCAGACTAAAACTGGAATTCAGGAGTCTGAACCACTAGCCCATCAATCTCTTCTGTGACTTTAATCTGACATGAAAGCCTGGAATTATCTTGTCGATCTGTGCTCAAACTGAGCATCGCTTCTTCCATAGAGCTTATTTCTTCCAGTTTACCTGTCCACTCTTCATTCACGTAAACGTGACACGTTGCACATGAGCATGCTCCGCCGCAGTCTGCATCAATACCCGGCACACCATTTGATACCGCTGCCAACATTACCGATCCACCCGTCTCAACTTCTACTGGATGCTCAGTACCATCATGTTCAATAAAAAGGATCTTAACCATTCGATTTGACTACCCTAACGTGGATTTTTCGATGCGCAAACATAGCAAGATGTGGCTTCGATAAAAAGCACATATAATGGATTTCCTCCGTTTACGGTAGGAAACAAGCCGACATCAGCTTATAGGCCTCCAACTTGGACATTGTAGTAACTTAAAACTTCGAGTTTCGCCCCCGTAGTAATGTATCCATGACTAGCTCCCCTATCCCAAAAAGCACTTACATGCCTGTCTTAATCAGCGCATGCGCATTACTCATCCTTTCTTTCGGATATCGCGCTGGATTTGGGTTGTTTATGGTTCCAATGTCCGAAGCTCGCGGTTGGGGCAGAGACGTTCTTGCATTTGCCTTAGCCATTCAAAATCTAATGTGGGGTGTAAGCGCCATTGTTGCTGGCGGCTTAGCCGATCGTTACGGAAACCTAAAAGTCCTGTTAGGCGGCGCCGCCTGTTATTCACTTGGCATGCTGGCAATGTCGGTCTCTTCAACCGAATTTCAGATCATAAGCAGCGCGGGCCTGTTAGTTGGGGCCGGAATTGCTGGCACTTCATTTGGCATCGTACTTCCCTCTATCGCTCGAGCGGTGCCGGAAGAGAAGCGCGCATGGGCTATGGGTATTGGAACTGCCGCAGGAAGCATGGGGCAGTTTTTGGTGGTACCGATTGTGCAATTTGCTCTGGACACCACTGGATGGCTAACCGCATTGCAGCTATTGGGTCTCTCAGGATTCATGATGGCGGTGTTTTGTTTGCCATTAGCGAAATATGGTGGTGCCTCGGAATCCACAGACGATGAAGATCAATCAATAAGTCTCATGCAAATCGCAAGCCGCGCATTTGGCGTGAGCTCTTATCGCTTGCTTATCATGGGATTTTTTGTATGCGGCTTTCATCTGGCTTTCATTACCGTTCACATGCCCGGCTACTTAATAGATCTCGGATTTTCTTCTCAGGTTGGCGCGTGGAGTATTTCCCTGATTGGATTGTGCAATGTTGCAGGCGCGTACTATTCCGGCGTGGTATCCGGCAAAAGTTCGATGCGGACATTACTCACCTGGATTTACGTCTTCCGCGCCATAACAATCAGTCTATTTTTATTGATGCCAGTGACGTTGTTAACAGTATTGCTATTTAGTGCCGCCATGGGATTCTTGTGGCTGGCGACAGTGCCGCCTACCTCTGGTCTGGTAGCTGTGTTTTTTGGCACACGGTATATGTCGTTTCTTTACGGCATCGTATTCCTAAGTCACCAGCTAGGCAGTTTCATTGGTGTGTGGCTAGGTGGATGGTGGTATCAGAATTACGGGAATTACGATGGCATCTGGATCGCCGGCATAATACTCGGCATCACTGCCGCACTACTGCATTGGCCAATTGACGAGGCAGACTATTCATCTCGATTGCAAACTACCGCGACATAGTTTTTCGAATTCAAACTGAGAGAGATGAGTTTCCTCTTTAGCGATAGCGCTCAAGGGAAATTTAGAAGTATGGATTAGATTGTGGCGGAAGAGGCAGGAGTCGAACCCACCAAGCCTGCTCTTAACAGACTTCACCGGGTTTGAAGTCCGGGCACCCCACCGGGGATGATACTCTTCCACCGGCGAGTCTAGCACAGTCACTTGGACTTGAAACAAAAAACTCAATTTGGATTTGTCTGATTAAGTCCCCAATCGTAATCTGTGTAACGAATGTGAAGTCGTCTTTCACCAAGGTCAGCGACATCTTGCGCAGTTAGTTCTAATTCATTGGCATAACGTTGCAGAAATTCCGCGACTGAATAAACACTCAACCATCCTTGTTCAAAATCTTCCTCGTACCAATCAAAAATTCGAGAGACATAGAGCCGAGAGCCTTCTTTATAGTTTCTGCTTCGGTCAGCTAGAAACAACCTGGTGCCCTCTTCCAACTGTTCGACTAATCGATCACCTTGGTACGCTTGATTACGCAAAGCTGGGCAACCAATTGCAGCACAATTTACTGCGAAATGAATTCTCGGTTCGTTGTATCGACCCCAACCTCTTATCATGCCATGCTCAATATCATCCAGTGACACCTCATCACCAAACAGAGATACGAAATTTCGCCGCCAAGCAGCACCAGGTAAAAAACCTATGTCGCGGATGGAATCGAGCCCCGGGTCTTGTTGCAAAATCAACTCTACTGTCCAGGCGTTATAGGCATTGATCAAAAATGCCAATTGATCGGGATGATCCCAACTTTCGAATTCTTCCCGGGTTATAGCGGCTAATTGGTTGAGATAGTTTGTAAGCGCGGAGCGTTCCGCTGCGATGCCCGTATAGTCGACTTGGGTAGCTCGACCTTCGTTAAACTCCTTTACATGTGAATTCAACAATTCATCCCAAATGGAATGATCAGGCGCAGCGATACTCGCCGCGCTCCACAATAAGCAGCACAGCCAAATCAGTTGGCGCCATTTTCCTTTTAAGCTCATGCGATTCGAATCCCACCCATTAAGTACTTTTCCTTCACTCACATCTCATACCTGCACGTTCAATCTTGAACTGTATGACCCTAAAGTCAGTCAAATCCTTCCAGGCTACCGATTGAATAGAAAATAAAGTATGCTCTAAGCAACAAAAAGCGAGCAAAGCCAGTAGCTTAGCTCCCAGCAGCTAGAATGCTATGAAAAATACAAAAATGGCAAAAAAGCTGCAAAACCCAAGTAATTAAACGTCGCAGGAATTACCGGAGATCACCTCTCATCGCCCTCCTCGATGACGGAGAGAATGGATGCTATACGCTGAAATAACTGGCTGGGGAAAATGCGTACCACCCGCAGTCCTTAGCAATGAAGACCTAGCCACTTTTATGGACACGTCTGACGAGTGGATTGCCTCTCGCACAGGGATACGGGAGAGACGAATCTGCCACTGCAACTTCTCAGATATGGCGATTGTCGCAGCAAAGCGCGCTTTGGCAGCCGCCGATCTGGATCCGATGGAAATAGACTTGATCCTGCTGGGCAGCCTCACCAATGATTCCCTCTGCCCGAACACTGCTTCTCTGGTTCAAGATGCGTTAGGCGCAAGAAATGCGGCATCCATTGACATCAATTCAGCCTGTACGGGCTTTCTCTATGGTCTTCATATCGGCACCAATATGATCAAGACGGGTGCTCATAAGAAAGTGTTAGTCATTGGTGGGGAGTTTATATCCCACTACATGAATTGGAGCCGTAGAGACGTAGCGGTCTTGTTCGGTGATGCCTGTGGTGCAGTGGTTATTGAAGCAACCGAAGAGCCTGTTGGCCTCATATCCGCCAAGATTGGTTGTGAGGCTGATGCCAAATATGCAATCCAAATCACTAACCTCGGTTCTGCTTACTCACGTTTGTCCGATGAATTCCTGTACATCAATTGGAATTTTGAAGGGCAAGAAGTATTCAAGCGCGCGGTTAAGAGTATGGCACAGGCCTGTGAAGATGTTTTAGCAGAAGCCGGACTGGGCATCGATGACATAAGTTTAGTGGTTCCTCATCAAGCAAATAAACGCATTCTAGATGCACTCGCCAAACGCGTTGGCTTGGACGAAGACAAAGTGTTCGTAAATGTCCATAAATATGGCAACACGTCTGCCGGCACCATTCCGGTCGCGCTTACAGAATCTTTGGAAGAAAATCGCATTAAACCCGGCGACTATGTGTTGTCTGCATCGTTTGGCGCGGGACTCACTTGGGGCGCTGCACTAATCAAGTGGGGTGATCGCGTCACGCCAATTCGAGAATCTGATGCCGAGCTACCACCATGCAATCAGACTGCTCTGGAAATTCTCGAACCCCATATTCGTCGTTATGCGGAACATGGTTAGGAAAAATTTGAGCAAGTTGCTACGCTCAAATTTTTCTCTAGCTTAACTCGAAGAGCCTTACGACTATGCTGTCTTTGTCTGTACTAGCGTGGAGTACGGCCATCTTTGCCCTGGTCGCACTGTGGTGGCAGAGCGACAAAATCAAATTACGTGCATTACAACACGTTCACCAACACTGCAGGCAACTCAAGCTTCAACTACTCGATCAGACCATGGTACTCAGGGGTCTATGGCCTGTGCGCGATTCACAAGGTTCATTGCGGCTAAGAAGACGATATGAGTTTGAGTTTTCAGTCACTGGCGAAAAACGTTACCACGGCACTGTCATTTTAGTTGGCCACAATATTTCAAGTATCGACTTAGACCCCCACACACTGCCCCAGCAAGAAAACGCGCTACACTGAAGTCGCAGTTGCTGGTTGGCTAATAGCGCGCTGAATAAGGGGATAGTAGATCAGCAAAGCAAGCGCGCGAGCGACGACATAAATTATCATCGCCCACCACAATCCAATCACACCCCATTGCTCAGACAACACCATCCAAGCTAACAGATAGATAGCCAGTGACAGCACTGCCGCATTTCGCATCTGTTTGGTGTAAGAGACCCCAATAAATATGCCATCAAGTTGGAATGCAACAAATGACAACATCACATAGATGGCTGCTAACCAAATCATTTCGGCACTTGCCACTCGAACTTCATTGAGGTCAGTCAGAAGTGAGATGGCAAGTCCACCAAACAAGAAGACAGCCATTGCAAGCAGAAACGCAGCAATGAATGCTAAAAGACTCGTTCTGCGAACTGCTTGTTCGAAGCCACGTTTGTCGCCTGCCCCATAGGCTTTACCAACCAGAGCCTCTGCAACAAACGCGAATCCATCGAGGAAAAACGCGGTAAAAGAAATCAATTGCAACAATACATGATTAGCCGCCAGAGTCACGTCGCCATAAATTGCACTTTGATTAGTGAAAAAGGCAAAAGAAAAAACCAAAAGAAGTGTTCGAATCATGATGTCGGCGTTGGCTGACATCATGACCAGCATTGCGTGACCATCCAGTAGAGTGTCTAAATTCCAAAAGCGCTGATCAGGCAACAAATCGCGCTGCAAGCGCCCAATCACAAAGTAGAGTCCATATATCAATGTGATCCATTCCGCCATTACGGTACCCAAGGCAATTCCACGAGCACCCATAGACAGAACACCGGCGAAATATATATCTAGCAAGATATTCAATCCGTTGAGCAGCATTTGCAATCGCAAAAGGGACTTGCTATCGCCAAGTCCGATCAATACTCCCATTAACACGAATGTGCTTAAGGTAGCTGGCGCTCCCCAAATTCGAATTTCAAAGTATTCACTGGCAAATGACTCGACGTCTTGACTGGCACTGAGCAATGCGAATGCAGACTCACGAATAGGCCATTGCAACACAACTAACAAACAACCCAGACTTAACGCCACAATGAGAGCGCGACCGAATATTGCGCGAATAAGATCCAGATCATTGGCGCCGTATGCGCGTGCTACAAAACCAGTGGTGCCCATGCGCAAAAAACCGAAACCCCAATACACAAATGAAAATATCAAAGCACCGAGCGCTATAGCTCCGAGATCAGCAATGGTTCCAACATTTCCAATGACCGCTGTGTCTACCAGCCCAAGTAGAGGAACAGCAGCATTAGCCAGGATAAGTGGCCATGCGCGACGTAATATGTCTGGGTAGGAAATCACTGAATTGGCTTGAAAAATTTAAATCAGGCCCCACTATAGAGATATTGGCTTTCTACACAAGTTCAAAAGCATTTCGAAGTGCGGATAATTTCTTCGAAGTAACCATCCAATAAAAAGAAGCGGTGGGCTACACATGAACGACTCAGAACAGGATCCGATGTCAGCTGCTCAGACACCCATGAGCAAAATCAATCTGGCACTCAATGTGATCACTACGCCATCTGAAGCTTTTTCAGAATTAGCGCAACGACCTTCAAAACTTTTTCCTTTGGCTCTCATTCTAGCTAGCAACGCATTAGTGCTGGCCTGGTATTTCAATATCGTCGATTTCGATTGGTACATAGA
This sequence comes from uncultured Pseudohongiella sp., assembly GCA_965262465.1. Lineage (GTDB taxonomy): Bacteria > Pseudomonadota > Gammaproteobacteria > Pseudomonadales > Pseudohongiellaceae > UBA9145. Next base: position 2,340,371 of record OZ253535.1, read on the forward strand.
TGATGTGTTAGCCGCAACGAATCTTGAGCCTGAAGAATTAGATGAAGCAAGGGAAGCGATGGGATCACTATCGCAGAACAACATGATGGGATTCTCCATGTTGGGCAGCATAGTAGGTGTGTTGCTAATATTCGTTGTGCAATCCACTTACCTGAGCCTGGTTTCCGCATTACGAGGCGATAACTTCAAATTTAGCCATTGGTTTTCATTGGTGTCCTGGACTGCTCTGCCCTTTTTGCTCTCTACCATAGGTATGGCAGTGACAATATTGTTAAGCCCTTCGGGACAGTTAAGTGTGTATGCGCTAGACCCACTGGCCTTGAGAAATCTGGGCATGCAATCAGACAACTCTTCAATACAGGCTCTCTATAGCACCATCAGTCTATCGATGGTTTGGAGTATCGTGCTGATCGCTCTCGGGCATAAGCAATGGACGGAATCCAGCTGGTTGCGAACTAGCGCCGTCGTTTTCGGCCCCTATCTCCTGATTGTGGGTGTTTGGACGTATTTAGCGTTCGCTTAATGGCAGAAATGTCCTATTTTCTCTGAAATTACTGTAACTGTAGCCGAGAAATTGCGTGATACTGAAGTAAAGGGACTGGAGAATTCTCAGTGAATGTGAAGAAACTCGTATTAGTCTTAATCATCGCGGGAACGGTGATTGCACTCCCCTTCATTAACCGGACTTTCCTCGGCGCCAACGCCAAGGAAGTTGAAGTTGCGGTTGTGAGTCAGCGCATTATCAGCCCTTCTATCCTGGCCTCGGGCTTCCTTGCCCATGAGGAAGAAGTGATGCTGAGCTCTGAAGTAATTGGCAAGGTCTCCGAACTCTTTGTTGAAGAAGGTGACACAGTGAGCACTGGTCAGCTTGTACTGCGAGTCGATGACAAAAATTTCATTGCAGGATTTGAACAATCGGAAGCTGCTGTGCGTCTTAACACCATCGATATTGAACGACAGGAAGTTCGTATCGAAAACCTGGAACGTCAATTTGCTCGCAGCCAAAGTCTTCATGACCGAGATCTAATTGGCCAGGAAGAATTCGAAGCGTTACGAAATCAGCTAGACCTCGCTCGAATTGATTTGAAATCTTCTAGAGAACGCCTAGCTCAAGCAGAAGCCCAGCTTGATCAAGTCAACGATCAGTTAAGTAAAACGCAAATCATCTCTCCAATCGATGGAGTAATTACCAGTCTCGATATCAAAGTGGGCGAAACCGCCATCGCCAGTTCCACTAACATTCCTGGTTCCTCTTTAATGACTATTGCCAATCCCGCCAGTATTTATACTGAGGTATTAGTTGATGAAGCAGATGTTGCCAACATAGAAGTTGGGCAACGCGCCGAAATAGTTGCAATCGCTTATCCAGATCAGCCGATGCAGGGAGTGGTACGTTTCATTGCAAATACCGCGAAAGTTGCGCAAGGCAGACAGGGATTAAGTTTTACTGTGAAGATTGATATTACTGATCCTGGTGATGTTGTTCTGCGTCCAGGCATGTCTTGTCGCGCCGAGATTTTTACCCGACAGGACGAAAGTGTTGCTGCTATTCCGATTCAAGCCATCGTATTTGAAGAAGATCGAGCAGAGTTGCGCAGCGAACACTATGTATTCGTCAATGATGATGGTGTCGCACGTAAGACTTTGATTGAAGTTGGACTGTCAGACGACGAATACCAAGAGTTACTCAGCCAGATCGATGAAGATGTGGAAATTGTTGTCGGTCCGAATCAAGAATTGCGTCACCTGCTAGATGGTGACCGCCTCGATGTCACGCGCTTAGAAGAAATTTAAGCGTTACTGAGCACTGGAGTCGACATTGGCTCTCATTGAATTAGACAGCATCACCAAATACTACGAAATGGGCAACCAGGTTGTGAAAGCCCTGGACGGTATTAGCGTGGAAGTGCAAAAGAACGAATACCTTGCCTTTATTGGCTCGTCTGGTTCTGGCAAATCCACCATGCTCAATATATTGGGCTGTCTGGACAAACCCACTTCAGGCCGCTACTTACTCAATGACAAAAACGTTGAAGGCATGGAGCAGAATGAACTGTCTGAAATTCGAAATCTCGAAATAGGCTTCATCTTTCAAAGTTTCAATTTGCTTCCGCGCACTACTGCACTCGGCAATGTGATGCAGCCTTTAATTTATAGAGGAATAAATCTAAAACAGCGTCGCCAACAAGCCGAGGAAGCACTATCGAGAGTAGGATTGTCGGAGCGAATGGATCATTTGCCGAATCAACTCTCCGGTGGTCAACGCCAGCGTGTGGCTATTGCGCGCGCGCTCGTAACCCACCCTTCCATTTTGTTAGCGGACGAACCTACCGGTAACCTGGACTCGAAAACGTCAGTCGAGATCATGCAGCTATTTGACGAGCTGCATAACGAAGGGCATACGCTAATCGTCGTTACCCACGAAGACGAAATTGCTGCTCATTGTCAGCGGGTAGTAGAAATGCGTGATGGCAAAATCGCCACGGACACCCATCACAGCAAATCCGCCAAGGTGATGGCCTGATGTTTTTCGCGCTAATTGAAAGCCTCCGTTCGGCAATGTCTTCAATAATCGCCCATGGCTTACGCAGCTTTCTTACCACATTGGGAATAATTATTGGTGTGGCTAGCGTCATTGCGGTGGTTTCCGTCACCCAAGGGATGAGTGCCTTTATCGGTGATACTTTTGCATCATTGGGATCCAATAGCCTGACCATTGAGTCTTACACACCGACTGAAGACCGCATGAAAGGCATTCGCGCCAGACTGACGCCGGATGATTTAGAGTTAATCGAACGGCGTGGTGAAGGCATTGCGTCCATCACGCCAGTGCTTGCCGCCAATCGAACATCTCAGGTGCGTTACGGCAATCAAACTGCATTCAGCCAAATCCTGGGCACCACTTATGCCTTTCAAGACGTAGCCCAGTTCTACACCGCCAATGGGCGTTTCATAGCACAGAGTGACAACTTAACCCGTCGACGTATCGCGGTGATTGGTGACAAGACGCGAGAAAATCTGGATCTGCCTGAAAATCCAATCAACGAATACATTGAGATCGGTGGTGAGTGGTTCAAGATCGTCGGCTTGTTAGAAACCCGCGGAGAACTCATGGGCATGAGTCAGGATGATATGGTGCTGGTGCCCTACTCCACCATGGTGAGCTTACAAGGCAATCAAGCCCGTACTGATATCGGCATTCAACTTGCTCTTACTGAAGGCGCTGACGTGGAAGAAGTTAGCTCACAACTGACAAGCTTATTGCGAGACGCCCATGACCTCAGCGCCGACGAAGATGATGACTTTGTGATTCAAACATCAGAGCAATTGATGGAAACCTTTGATGAGATCATAGGCATGGTGACAATAGTCATTGGCGGTATCGTAAGTATTTCGTTATTGGTTGGCGGCATCGGCATTATGAACATCATGTTAGTTTCAGTTACCGAGCGAACGCGCGAGATTGGTATTTGCAAAGCCATTGGAGCGAAACGCCATCACATTCTGATGCAATTTTTGATTGAAGCTTTATTACTTTCTTTGCTCGGCGGAATAATCGGACTAGCGGTAGGATTCGGTTTAGGCACGTTAATCTCCAGCAGCATTCCAGGATTTCCACCAGCCGCTATACCAATGTGGGCAATTGCCTTAGCCTTGGGTTTCTCAGGATTTGTTGGCGTGTTGTTTGGAATCTTACCTGCAGCCAAGGCTGCTAATCTCGATCCCATCGATGCACTGCGCTATGAATAAAAAGGTTTTCTCGCCAACAATCACGCATAAAAAAGGCCTCCACTGGAGGCCTTTTTTGTTTATCGATGTTTTAAGTTGTTAACTTAATCAACACTGACAATATGAATATCACTGTTGGTGGTTTCTAGGTAGATACGATCGCCACCGCCATTGATTGAGCCTCTGCCGACAATGTTGCCGTCGTCGTCTTCGTTAATGGTGAGTGGGAAGTCGGTATAGATTCGATAATCACCTCGAGCCCTACGTGACACTTCAAGATCTGCGACGATGTCAGCACCATGATCGCTAGGCAGTCTGATCGTAACATCACCACCAGCTGTTTCTAATTCAACCGTGTTGTCATTGTCACTGTTAGAAGACACTAATTCGGCGTCAATACGACCGCCGGCTGTGTCGGCACGAATCGGACCTACCGCCCCGCGAATCGTAATACTGCCACCAGAAGTATCGGCATCCACTGGGCCATTACTTCCATCAATTTGGATATTACCGCCAGAAGTATCTGCCTCTACACTGGTGTCGCTTCCTGCCAGGAAGATATTGCCTCCAGAGGTATCAGCAATAATGGCGCCAGTGGCCCACTCTGCACGGATGGTGCCGCCCGACGTGTCTAATTGAACAGTGCCAGCTCCCTCGCCTACTGTGATGTTGCCACCGGAAGTATCAGCATAGATGTCGCCACCAACGTCTCCAATTTCAATTCTGCCACCTGAAGTGTCAGCCGAAACGTCACCAGAAACATTGCCGATTGTGATTCTGCCACCGGAGGTGTCAGCTTCAACGCTACCAATAATGTTACCTATGTTGATGTTGCCGCCTGAAGTATCAGCCCGTACATCGCCTTCACTGTCATCAATAGTGATGCTACCACCAGACGTGTCCACATTGACTGATCCGATAATACTTCCAACCTCGATGCGTCCACCGCTGGTATCTGCAACTACATCGCCAGTTAGTGGTGCTACAACAATCTCACCGCCACCTGTATCTAAATCGACACTGTAAGTTTCCGGCACATTCACATCGAATCTGATATTTGATCGACCGAAGCCAAAGATGCCACGCCGTTCCGCTTCTGCGCGCACACTGACATCGTCACCACTCTGTGCAAACTCCACTTCGAAATCATCAGCGTTTCGAATGCGAACTCTCACGCTATTTTGATTCCAGGTACTCACTTCAATGGGACCAGCATCACTATTGATAGTGAGCGTGCCACCTGCTCCAACGCTAAACTCCTCATCGTAGTCGTCGGCGGTTGCTGCGATCACCTTGGCGGAGAAAAGCACAGAAAGCATCACCAGGGAAAGTGATGTTGCTGTTAGCTTAGTTAGTTTCATGATCGTTACCTCAATTAGTATGGTTATTTCTTTGACTATTGTTGTTTTTAATTGGTTACAAAATCTGATCGCTATCTACAGGCTGATCCAATGATTCCAGAATCAGCTGAGATTGCGTTCGAATGTATTCGTTACTGTCTGCGTCGACTTTTTGTCTGAACACATCCAGAGTTTCTTCATCGCGATAATTACTGAGCGCATTAAACGCTTCTACGCGCACACCTTGATTCACATCTTCACGTAAGGCGAAGCGTAGAGCATCACGCACCCGATCTTCGTCGGCTAAGGTCACCAGTGATTGCACAGCTTGATAGCGCACACCTGGATTCTGATCGTTAGTCAAAACATAAATCAGTGCCTCATAAACTTGATTACCACTGACTACAGGCTGCAGAGCATTAATCGTATCCAGCCTTGAGGCACTATCGATATCATTCTGCAAGGCGACTGCCATCAGTTGATGGACATTTTCATCCGCGACATTGCCTGTAAGCCTGGTTTCCGACGCTAATGAGAATGAAAGATCGATATCTCCCGTGGCCGCATCATAGTTATTCACCTGCATCTGATAGATTTCGTAGTCATCATCATTCACCAATGAAAGTGGCGACAGTTGAGCGACGGTCGGCAGTTCCGAAGAAATTGGTGTGACCGTTCCGGAATCAGGAGCGGCGACCATAATCCCTAACACAAAGGTCATTGCCATCGCAGCACCTTGGAATGCGACTGTCATTGGCCGGTCCATCAGACCGCGAATCCATTGCGATACAGAAAATCGCGGCCGCGATTCTCGTTGTAGATTTTGTCGCAGCAACCAACGATTACCTTGCACACGCTCTTCATCGATATGCGGTTGCGAACCCACAGGGATAGCGCTGTCAAAGCGCTGCTCGACCTCGAGTAAGCGTTGCAACTCAGGATTGGTTTCAAGCTCGCGCTGAAACTCCTGAGATTCTTGCTCACTCAATTCACCATATAGGTACTGAATAACAAGTAACTCTAGTTGTTCAGTGTTATTTGACTGTGTCATTTCAATTCACCTCAAATTTATCCAGGCTATGACTCAATGGTAGTCAACCAATTGTTCTTGCAATTTTTTCCTTGCTCTAAACAACATCACTTTTATTGAGTTGTCGGAGCAACCTAAAACTTCAGCGGCTTCTCGTAATTTGAAGCCTTGTTGGTGACAGAGAACAAAAGCCATACGTTCACTGTCAGTCAATCGATTCAACGCATTATTGATCTGGCTTCCCAGTTCATCATCTAACATGGACGAATCAGGCCCATGAGCGTCAACATACTTCTCTTGTTGTTCGTGTTCGTTTTGTACTGCATTCATTTTCTGCCAAGTACGCTTCAACTTTCTTCGGTAAGACAGAGCGGTATTCACAACGATCTTGTGCAACCAGGTGCTGAACTTACTCTCGAGCTTAAAGTTAGGCAGAGCGCGATAGGCAGCCAACATGGCATCTTGGTAGATGTCGTTAGCATCATCAGGGGTGTGGGCAAAACCAGCTGCGACAGACAACATTTGTCTTTCAAATGTGCGCACCAGACGTTCAAACGCGGCTATGTTCCCCGTTTGCGCTGATCGAACCAGTTCTTCTTCAGTTTCCCGTAACAAGGGAATTCCCCGACTTTTGCCTGCCCTAGCGACCCACACGTCGCATTCTGGGCTCAATTTACACTATTAGAGGCCAGCACTTGGCAAAAGGTTAACAACAGAAGGCCACGGATTTGCGGCTTTTTAGACAAGAAAGCGCCAGAGCTCATTAGAATGAACTCTAGCGCCTTGATCGAAAGAAATTATTTGGTTTTTCAATAAGTTAGACTAATTGGCAGATTCAGCTTCCTCTACTGAATCGCATTCGCAGGGTTCGCGCTGTGCCCGCCTCACCCCTATACGGCGAGCCTGAGCCTGTCGCATCATACGGCGGCGCTCCTGCAATGCCGCCCTTTCGTCCTCACTGAGGTTTGAGAGGCGCTGTTCGATGTCTTGCCGGCGGGCCTCTCTTTCCTCCCGCACCAGCTCTCTGAGCTCAGTAATCCGAGCCTGACGCTCCGCGCGCGCCGCTTCTTCATTGGTCTCAACGGTTTCTTGCGCCCACAAACTTGACGACAATCCAATGGAAAGACCGCAGATGAAGGCTTTCGCCAGATAAATTTTCATACTTCATTCTCCTGCTCTAGCCCGTATGGCTTTAGTAAGAAAAACGAGTTGCGATCAAAAAGGTTTACTTAAGAGTGGAGTCGGACCTTAACTCTTTTCAGAGTCATCAAGGTCAGCTTGGGAATGTTTATAACGGCCTGCTTTAATCAGACTTTCACGTAGCAGAAATTCGATCTGCGCATTAAGACTGCGCAGATCATCATTTGCCCAGCGTTGCACTGCGGCAAGTATTTCTGGATTGATCCTTAACGGATACGTCTTTCGTTTCATAGTTTACTGACTGTGTTAGGTATACAGGCTGCCTGTATTCACTACTGGTGAGGCAGCACTCTCACCACATAACACCACTAACAAGTTACTCACCATGGCAGCCTTTCTCTCTTCGTCTAAATCAACGACCTGTTTATCAGAAAGAGATTCAAGAGCGAGTTCCACCATACCGACCGCACCTTCCACAATCTTCTTACGTGCAGCAACAATGGCTGAGGCCTGTTGTCTTTGCAGCATGGCATTGGCAATCTCTGGAGAGTAAGCGAGGTGACTAATTCTTGCCTCGATTACTTCAACGCCAGCTTTACTTAATCGATTGTGAACTTCGGTTTTCAGCAAATCGGCAACTTCTTCAGGATTGCTGCGTAAACAGAATCCCTCTCCTTCATCATCATGGCTATCGTAAGGATGAGTAGTTGCCAAATTACGCAAAGCCGCTTCACTTTGGATTTGCACATAATTCTCGTAGTCATCTACTTCAAACAACGCTTCGGCGGTATCGACTACTTTCCAAACAATAACTGCAGCGATGTCGATTGGGTTACCGTTGCTGTCATTAACCTTGAGCGTGCCTGATTCAAAGTTTCGCACTCGTAAAGACACTTTTGCCTTCATAAAAAGCGGGTTTGCCCAACGTAATCCTTCGGTGCGTTCACTGCCTACATAGCGACCGAATAACTGCAGCACTCTGCCCTGATTGGGCGCCACCATAAAAAAACCAAACCAACAGATAGCAACAATAATCCCAAATATAACTAGCAGGATTTTTAAAGTTGGCGGGAGCACAGCTATTCCTATCGGGATAACTATGGTTAATACAAATAGAACAAGGATGGCCATGTAGCCGTTGTAGGTCGATGCCTGTCTTTCTTCAATCATGGAAATTCTCCTCTAGTAACACCTTCCTGGCCGAGCATGGCAGCCCGCGGGAGATGAATTTCATGAACGGTACAAATTGATATCATATTGATATCTACTAGTCAACAGAATTCCACTGCAAGACTGGGCTTAAAAGCCTTTAAGTCGCTGTTTTAAATGTATTTTTTGATTGAAAATAACGACGCTGAGCGCGCCGCCACAAGTGAGATTCAGACAAGAAAATCACCCATATCAGGAATTGATATGGGTGATAATGAGAATGACTATTTTATGTGTAGATAAGAACGCTCTTGGTTCTGATGCTGCGAATAACCAGGTACAACACCAATCCCACTGGCCCAGCCATAAATGTTAGGGCAAAACAGGGAATCAACATCCAGTGAGGGATCCCTTTTTCTTGACCATCCTTCAACTCCCAAGCACCGATAAACAAATCAAAGGCCAGATAGTGAATCCATCCCACTAGCACAGCATCGGGACTGGAGAACAAAATCATCAGTGCATCCAGCGAACCGAAACCTCCTCCTTCCGGCAGGGACGTTATCTGCGACAACAATAATGTGCCGTAGACCAATCCGAGTACGAAGGGAATGATGCCTGAACTAATAATCCCCAAGGTCCACTTCCAACGGGGTAACAATACCAGAAGCGCCCACCCAGGCAACACGGATGTATTACAAATAGAAAATAGTGTTTCTGCAGACATAGGAAGTCTCCAATTAACAAAAAGAATCGAAAGAAAAGTATGACAATGGAATGCCGAGCTTCGGCATCAATTTAGAAATTTGAGAAGAGTACGTTCAGTAATGACAGAAATCGGAACATCTTTGCGCTTTAGTAATAGTGCTTTTTCTATTTTGCGCCCATGACTGGTATACAACCAATCTCTGCTTGCCAAGGTGCCAATGACAAGATAATTCACATCCTTATTTACATTGGGCGAAGTTTCAGCGCCGCGCAATCTCAAATTTGTATCGACGGTGTTTCTATCACCACTGACGAATTCCCCGGATAGACAAAAGACTGACCCGGCAATTTTTACATTCTCCACTGAGTCTTCCCACACTTCGGTTGACGCCTCATAACTTACTTCTTCGGTAGTAGATTCGGTGCCAGTAATCTGCTGTACCGTTACCATTAGATCCTGGCGTTCTTCTTCGGTGATGATGCCATCTTCAAGAATGTTATTAAGCCGATTTACGATCACGCTCGCCGGCCACTTATCACGAATCGATTCGTTGCGATTTAACCATGTTGAAAGTGCATCAACTTCCTGGTCGTTCAATATGCCATCAGAAGCGACGCCTGTTAGAAATCCAACCAGCTCATCGGCCCGGCCAATTCCTTCCCCAGGGTCTTCATTATTAGCTTCTACAATCTTCTCGATGCTGGTTTGCATCGCGGCCAATTCTTCGCGAGTTATTTCGCCGTCCTCTAGCACCTCACCGACTTGAGAGAGAATTGCGACCACATCCTCATGGTCTCGCAGGGCATCCTGAGATTTCAGCCAGGCATCCAGAAACAATAATTCTTTTTCATTCAGGCGCTGATCGGCCACCACGCCAGCAAGAATTCCCTGCAATCCATGCATGGCTTTTTCTTTCTGCCGCGAGAAACTGAAGGCCTGAGTGAGGGCCTGACTATCGATATCCTTGGTAATTGCCAATGCTGCTTTCCCAACAGTTCTTATTCAAAGGTAAGTCTTGAATCATAAATCTTTCACTGCTGTGTGTCGAAATTTTCCTCTGATTTGACCCCTGGATAGCTACCAGGAGTCAATTCTAGAGAAGCCCCGGTTTTCGCGCTCATCAGCGATAAAGATCGAGCTTTTTACTAGCCCTGTCGGTGGGTTAAACTTGCCTACTCTCGATTCCACTGGATACGTCGAATGACCACCCAAACTCAAAGTGATGCGGTAGATGACCGTTCCTTTATGAGCAAATTACTGGCCGGAGAGTACGGTCTGGCCATCACGTATTGGGCCCTTTATTTTGTGGGGGCAGCATTATTTTTTGTGTTCGGTAGCCAGGCCGTAGATCAAGAGGCATGGATTCCTTATTTGACTATGGTTGCCGCAATGCTGGCTTACACTTTCTTACTCATTATCGGAATCCGAGCTGCCTATCGTGGCCCCCAATTGTGGAAGGTGATGTCCCGGACCTCATCGATTTTCATGATCATCAACATTCTGGTGGGAATTGTTACTTTAGGTTTTATCTACTAAACGCCAAGCACCACTGATGACCACTTATTAAATCGTTTAAAAAGCCATACCACCGGGGAACACCAACTTAATCATGACTGCCACACCCAGCTATTCTTTAGTCGTCAAAAAATCATGTCCTACTTGCGAAATGATTGAACCAGTCATCTCGCAACTGAGTGATCAGCTCAACATCAAAGTCTATACACAGGACGATCCAAGTTTTCCTGCATCCGTGCCTTCGCCTATCGATGATACTGACCTTAAATTTTCCTACTTCAACAAAATCGAAATAGTGCCAACTCTGATTCGTCATTCTGAATCCGATGATGATACCGGCCGGATCGTTGGCTGGGATAAATCCGAGTGGGAGGAGTTTACAGGGCTCACAGGATTGGGCGGCGACATCAGCCCATTCAAGCCAGGTTGCGGTTCGAAATCTATGGACCCTGGAATGGAAGAGCTGCTCGCTGCACGCTTCGATTCCGACAAGCTAAAGGCACGCAGAGTCGAATTGGCAGATGCTGAAGATATCGTCGAAGCGTGCTACGAAAGAGATTGGACCGATGGTCTGCCGGTAGTGCCACCTACCGCAGTGCGAATAATGCGCATGCTTGCCGGCACAGACAGACCGGCAGAAGATGTCATTGGTCACATCCCGCCAGACAATGTGCCATGCACAATAGAGAAGGTAGCAATCAATGCCGTGATGGCAGGCTGCAAACCAGAATACTTCCCGACAGTTATCGCTGTAGTTGAAGCAGCGCTGCAAGAAAAATTTTGCATGCACGGATTATTGTGCACCACTTATTTTTCTTCGCCGGTAGTAATCGTTAACGGTCCCGTAAGTCGTCACATTGGAATGAACTCTGGCGTAAATGCATTAGGTCAGGGTAACCGAGCTAACGCCACCATCGGCCGCGCCTTGCAGCTCATTATTCGAAACGTTGGCGGCGGCAAACCAGGCGGAATCGATCGCGCCGCTCTCGGAAATCCAGGCAAGTACACTTATTGTTTCGCGGAAGATGAGAGTGATACCGATTGGCCATCGTTGGCTATGGACCGCGGCTTCTCACGAGACGATTCAGTGGTCAATTTATTCGCTGGTGAAGGTTTGCAACCTATCATGGATCAACTATCCAGAACTCCAGAATCTTTGGCGAAAAGTATGGCAGCTAGTCTGCGCTCTGTAGCCCATGTGAAACGATTTGGAATGGCAGATGCCATTCTCGTGGTTTGCCCGGAGCATCGCCGAGTGTTTCGTAAAGGTGGTTGGTCAAAAGAGAATCTTCGGCAGGCATTGTATGAAGAGCTGTTGACCCCTGGTGCCGAGCTAATGTGCGGCGTAGATGGCATTTCAGAAGGCATGCCGGAAAAACTCAAAGACAAATTATTAAGCAAATTCAGAGACGATGGCCTACACATTGTGACAGCAGGCGGTACTGCTGGCATGTTTTCAGCTATCATCAGCGGCTGGGTCGCGTCAGGCGACAAAGGCAGCCAGCTCGTCTCACAACAAATTAACAACTAACAGTCAGCGACTATGTTTAGTTCACGACGGAGGAAGTCATGACAAGCGAAACCCTGTTGGATCCAACGGCAGAACTCTCGCCAGTTGAACGCCAACTACAACCTAGGTTAGCAGCACTTAGTGGCGCCACTATCGGTCTGCTCGATATCTCTAAGCCTCGCGGCAAAGAATTCTTAGATGTAGTTGAACAATTTTTGATTGAGCAAGGTGCTTCTGTGCAAAGATACATGAAACCTACTTTTGCCCGCACAGCACCAAAAGAGCTCAGTCAGAAAATCAGCGCTGAATGCGACGCTGTGATTGAAGGTTTAGCCGACTGAGGATCATGTACCTCGTGCAGTTTGCATGACATCATGGATCTTGAAAGTCGCGGCACTCCTTCTGGATTTGTAGCTTCAACAGAATTTATACAGGCAGCAGACGCCCAAGCGAGTTCGTTGGGTATTAAGCCGGCTAGTGTGTTCATCCCTCATCCAATTCAAGACAGATCAGATGAAGAAATGGTTGAACTCGCCAGGCAAGCGGTGGACGAAGTTGTTGCCATGATAGTGAAATAAAATTTGAAATAGAAAGTGGAATAAAAGAACCACGTTAATGTTGTAACGCCCGAAATTGGCGAAGATGTTTACATAGGAGTAAATGATGACTAAAGAAGCAGTAATCGTAAGCACTGCACGGACACCCATTGGCAGAGCTTATCGCGGCGCCTTTAATGATACTGATGCCCCAACTCTAGGAGGCCATGTCATTGCAGAAGCTGTTCGCCGCGCCGGAATAGAACCCGGTGAAGTTGATGACGTCATCATGGGTAGCGCAATGCAGCAGGGAACATCAGGCTACAACATCGGTCGCACCGCGGGTGTGGCAGCAGGCCTACCCTCCTCCGTTTCAGGTATGAGTATAGATAGACAATGTGCGTCCGGCATGATGGCGATCTGCACAGCAGCGAAACAAGTAGTTAATGACAATATGCCAGTTGTTATAGGTGCTGGACTGGAATCAATCAGCTTAGTGCAGAACGAACACCGCAACGGATTTCGCGCTCAATCCCCATTGGTCTTAGAAAAATCTGAGCACGCCTACATGTCTATGCTGGAGACAGCTGAAGTTGTTGCGAAACGCTACAACATTAGTCGTGAACAACAAGATGAGTATGCTTTGCAAAGCCAGCAACGCACAGCAGCAGCACAACAAGCCGGCGCATTTGATGATGAGATTGCGCCTCTGCCTTCCAAAATGGTTTTTGTTGATAAAGAAACCAAAGAACAAAGTATTCATGATGTGAATCTGGATAAAGATGAAGGCAATCGTCCTACTACAACTCTCGAAGGCCTCAATGGTCTCAAAACTGTGTTCGAAGGTGGAGTAATCACCGCAGGAAATGCCAGTCAGTTATCTGATGGCGCTTCTGCCAGCGTTGTAATGGATAGCAAACTTGCCGAGCAGAAAGGATTAGAACCATTAGGCGCCTATCGAGGAATGGCTGTGGCCGGAGTGGAACCTGATGAGATGGGAATTGGACCAGTTAAAGCAGTGCCTAAACTATTAGAACGTTTTAACCTTGGCATGGACGACATTGGATTGTGGGAACTGAACGAAGCATTCGCGGTACAAGTAATCTATTGCCGCGATGAGTTAGGCATCCCCAATGAATTACTCAATGTGAATGGTGGCGCCATTTCCATTGGACACCCTTATGGCATGAGTGGCGCTCGTATGGTTGGTCACGCGTTAATTGAAGGTAAACGACGCGGCGCTAAATATGTTGTCTGCACGATGTGTGTGGGCGGCGGTATGGGTGCAGCAGGTTTATTCGAAGTGTATTAACCTGGGTTGTAAGAGCATTTAATTCACGATCTCTGTGTATTCATAAATGACGAACCGTCATCACAAGCCCGGTTTCAAAATACCAGCTGGGTTTCAGGCAGCTCTATTTGTTGTCGCTGTATATTCCTTTTCTTACAGCCAACAAGCAGCTGCCTGGGATTCAGTAGGTCACCGTATCAGTGCTATCGTCGCCATTGAATTTCTCGACGATGAAGTCACCCACCAACTAATAGAAATACTGAGTGCGCATCCGCGCTTTCAGGAAGATTTCGTCAGTGAGATTCCAAGGTTTATTGACCGGGATGATCAAGACGCACTTAATCGATGGCTGTTAGGCCAAGCAGCGTTTTGGCCAGATATCGCAAGAGGTTTACCCGATGCGGAACGGGAGCGATTCAATCGACCCTGGTGGCACTACGCTGACGGCGCCTGGGTGCGTGGCTCCGCCATGTCTCAAGGTAATCTCTATGTTGGAGTCCCAGATGCAGCGCTAACTCCTGGCGAAGCCGCATCCAGCATTGTTGCTGAAGACGATGTTTCGAATGTTCTAACCGGGATCGATTACAACACACGAGTGTTGACTGACCTTGAACAACCAGCAGCACAAAGAGCTGTTGCCCTCTGCTGGGTGCTGCACCTTATGGGTGACATTCACCAGCCATTACATGCGGGTTCATTATTTTCGGCAGCACTCTTCGATAGTGGCGACCGTGGAGGTAATGGCATTCCAATTGGCGAATCTAACCTGCATGCCGTTTGGGATAGCGCCCTCGCTTCAGGAGGAGTTGATGCGGAAGTGCCACTCACGGTAAATGCAGTTAAGCTCTCCGCATCTTCCGAACTCGAAGGTATCGAATCCGACTGGACACTTTGGTTAGATGAAAGCAGAACAATTCTGAGCGCATCGGTTTATCCGCCGAGTGTCATTGCAGCGATTCGAGAATCGGATAGCAACGGCACTCAGCTTGGCTCCCAGAGTCTATCAGACAATTATGTAGAACAAATGCGTGACATCGCTCGGCAACGCCTCGGGTTAGCCGGCTATCGTTTAGCCATATTCTTCACTAACGAACTACCGCGCTAGTAAACCTCTGAGCGCATTCAATCTATCCTGCTTGTCGCAGATTCTTTTCTTGTACCGTTAGAGCAATTACGTTTTCAATCAATTTATGCCCAGCTTGATGCTCTAAGGACATGATTGATTCGGGATGAAATTGCACGGCACGTATGGGCAAAGCGCAGTGTTCAATTGCCATAGCTGCACCATCTGCAGTAGTTGCTGTCACACTGAGCTGCTCGGGAATCGAAGTTGCCACCAGGGAGTGGTATCGCCCCACATTAAACTGTTCAGGAATGTCTTCAAACAATTGCGTTGATTCGTGAGCAATGGTCGAGAGCTTGCCATGCATAGGATACGGCAACACATCCAATGCGCCTCCAAAATACTCGACTATTCCTTGCAGTCCCAAACAAACACCGAAAATCGGTAATTGCCTTTCGAGACAAACTGAAATGGTTTTGTTCATTTCAAAATGTTGAGGATTGCTCGGCCCTGGCGACAGAATAGCCAGATCATAAGAGTTGTTTTTGATTTGTTGGCGCGCAGCTTCTGGTCGCAACGTTTCAACCTCGACACCAAACTCGCGAAAGTATGTTGCCAGGTTATGTACGAATGAATCTTGATGGTCAATCATGATGGCACGTAAGCCAGCGCCAATCTGTGGACGCTCCTGCACTGCAGCTTGCACTCTGCGACCGGATTCCCCGCGAACCGCCTCTATCAGCGCCGAGGCTTTTAATCGAGTTTCAGCTTCTTCGGCGGCAGGATCTGAATCAATTAGCAAAGTAGCGCCAGCTCGTATCTCTGCGATGCCGTCTTTCACTCGCAATGTACGCAATGTAAGACCGGTGTTTAGATTACCATCAAACCCTACATGCCCCATCGCACCGCCATACCAATGACGAGGTGATTTTTCGAACTGTTCAATATATTGCATCGCCGCTAGCTTCGGTGCTCCTGTAACTGTCACCGCCCAGGTGTGAGCCAGAAAACCATCCAGCGCATCGAATTGAGATTGCAATATTCCTTTGACGTGATCGACGGTGTGAATCAAGCGCGAGTACATTTCAATTTGTCTGCGCCCTACTACATTTACCGAACCGGGCTCAGATACCCGTGACTTGTCATTGCGATCCACATCAGTACACATGGACAACTCCGACTCATCTTTTTCTGAGTTTAAAAGGTTTCGAATTTGGCTAGCATCAGATATGGCATCTTCACCACGCTTAATCGTGCCGGATATTGGACAAGTCTCTATTTGACGACCTTCTACCCGCACAAACATTTCAGGTGACGCGGCAACCAGGTATTCATTTTCCCCAAGATTGATCAGCGCTCCATATGGCGCAGGGTTGTTCCGCTTTAACCGATTAAACACATCGGCAGGACTATCCTTGCATGGTTCATAGAAAACCTGCCCAGGGACTACTTCAAACAAATCACCGCGCTTGAAATACTCTAAGGCGCGTTTCACCTGAGCTGCAAACTCACCAGGCTGGTGATCGCATTCTGTAGGCGCATGAATCCCAGGAGCATAAGGAACTGAGGCGCCAGTTCGACGGAAACCCCCGGTAGTCTCTGTCCGCTTCGCACTGTCCCAACTGCGACAGTTAAACTCATAGCTAAAGCAAAGAGTTTGTTCAGCTCGATGATCCGACACAGTTATCTGGTCTGGAATATAAAGCACAAGGTCACGCTGCCCAGTGCTGCGTTGTTGAAATCGCTCTACGTCTTCAAATTGGAAAGTAAGGTCATAACCAAATGCACCATAGAGTCCTAAATAAGGGTCCTCTGGACTATAAAAACAGGCAACTATTTCTCTCAGCACTGAAAAAACACTAGGCCTGCGACTGCGCAACTCTTCAGAGTCAACAAAAGTCTCGTCTTTCACTTCTGCAGAAATGCAACTATCAGAATGATCCAGCGTACTTAAGGCAGAGGATTCACTTAACGCAGCAAATATTTCCGGTAACAATATTCTGCCACGCTGGTTCAGTGCTTCGATTGTCACAGTTCGACTGTTCGCAACCACAGCAATTGGCGGATTGATAAATCCTATGTCCCAACGCGTGTATCTTCCGGGATACTCGAAACTAGAAGCCAGAAGCACACCGCGGTGACTGTTTATTGCAGAGGCTAACTCATCGATTGCAGTTCGATAATTTAACTGCATAACACCGCGACGAACTTGCATACCGCTCGCGCATTGATACTGAATTTGTTGAGGGACTTGCATAACCATTACTCCATCTACCTCGATCGGTGAGAGTTATGGCGAGCAAAAAGATTTTTTAGAAGAGCACGAGACCGCCACAACCCTGAGGCGGCCGAGATGAAAAGATTTAGAAACTTGTCATCTGGCAGCCCGAATTAAATGACCACCAGAAGTAAAAGCGAATATTCATAGGGGCGCGATAATGATTGAGCAGCTTCCTGTTGTCAACTGAATAAAAATGCCAACCTATAATAATCAATATAATCAATGAGTTATATTGCTTTCATGGGTTGCTGATGGCTAGTTAGCTTATCTTGGGTTTGCGTGTTTCGATTCTTACGATGCGTCTATTTAAGTCCCTTACAGTCTCTCCAATCGCATAACCTGAGCGTTGAGGTAAGCCTAAGCGTCGCGCGGCAAAAGCGCTCATAGTCTTATCCCCCGGTGAGAAACGTTTGAGGTAGCCGGTGTAATCTCCTAAATACAATCGTTTGCGATATCGATTAACCAAATCGGTGTCGTTATCTGAGAAGTAACGGTTAGAAGGATGTCCATCACCGTGGGTGTGCCAAAAAGCTGCAACACTCTCCCACTCGTCCCTCGCAACTCGGATTGAGACACTGTCGCGATGGCGCGAACCAGCAGTCACGGAATACCCAAATCGGTTCCCGCGCTTAAAAATCGTTCCCATGAATTCTCTGTCTTCTGAGATGGATATGGGATTGTAGTTATTCATCGCTGCGACAACAGCCTCCAGTTCGGAAGCAAACATATCAGAATGAGGACAAGGTGAATCGGCGAACGCAGCGGATGGAATAGAGAAAACGAATAGCGTGAAGAGCGACAGAACGGCGGACTTCATCATGGCTAACTCCAAATTTCGAGACTCTTATAAGCGCACCAATTAGCATGGTGCCAACGGCTGTGGGGAATCTATTGCTGATCCCTCTCAGCGATTTTTCGCCTAGGCGAAATTCAATCGTAGTGTGTTCTCTTAGAGTGCAGTCTTGGCTTACTAGTAGAAAGCGCTTACGCAGTATAAGTACAGGAAGCGGCAACAAGGGCATCGCAGAGGTCCAGAATATGTCCAATCTAGCGTTGTTTTTTGCTAATCAATCAGGGATAGTCGGCGTAGAAGAATAATCATAGGAACTAGTTATGAGATTATTGATTCTCCTAATTTCCAGCTTGCTTGCCAGCGTGAGCTCGGCGCAGTTAGCCACTCCCGACGAGAATGGTATCGCCTTTGGTCATGTCCATCTGAATGTGGCCAATATTGAAGAGCATTTACAACTCTGGACAGAATTCTTTGGCGGAGAAGCGTTTCCTGTAGGCTCATCCACAGCAATCAAATTCCCCAATATGCTGTTAGTGATGTACAACGAAGAACCTTCTATGGGCTCTCGCGAGACTGTGATGGATCATTTCGGCTTCAAAGTGAGGGATATCCAAGCGTTCCGAGAAAAGTGGGAAGCCGCAGGTTACGAAATGGACGATGACTTCACAGGTGCTGAAGGGCAGATCAACGCTTACTTGACTATGCCTGGTGGCGCTTATGTCGAGTTACAGGAAGATCAGGGTTTGCATGAACCCATGACTGGTTATCACGTGCACTATCGCACAGAAGGGCATGAGGAATTGATGCAGTGGTACACCGAATTGCTTGGAGTAGAAGTGCGTGCACGAGGCAGTATCGCTACCACCACTAATGTGCCCGGCATGAATCTTAGTTTCGGAGGATCGAATACAGCGCGAGCATCAACCCAGGGTGCTGCAATTGATCATGTTGGATTCGAAATTCAAAATTTGGAAGAGTTCTGCCGAGAGCTAGAAGCCAGAGGAATTGAGTTCGATCGACCATACTCGGTCATCGAGTCAATTGGTTTGGGCACAGCGTTTTTGACAGATCCACGGGGAGTTCGGATAGAACTTACCGAAGGGCTTACAAAACTCTATCAATAAATTCTTTTATTTCTTAAGGGAAGAGAACAGAGAAGACACTAGCTGCAGGACGTCCTGCAGCGAGTCTGCTTTGTGGCGTCGACCAATCTCAACGCCAAGCCAATACCCGGCATAGGCTACCAAAACCCAAATCACGATTGAGTCGGCAGGCCAGTAGTTAAACCAAACGAATGCCTGGATCACATTGCCTAACTGGGCTAGGAAAAAATCGATTAAGGCATCGATGAATCCATCAGCTGCCCAACTCCTCAACGCTGACAGATTGAACAGAAAGCCGATAAACTCTCTCACTTCAATCACCAAGAGCGTCCAAAGCCCGGCCAATCCGTAAAAGCCGCTACCAAACCACATCCACTTGTCGTAGATCAGATTTCTTTTTGGCGCACTGGTCGATTCCGAATTTTTCTTGAGTTCTTTCACCCGATTGGTAATAGCTTTGTGGCTATCCTCTCGATTGAGATCTCCGTGCTCGAACATCCAGGCAAACAGAAACCAACTTAGTAAAACCATCGGGATACCAAGCATAGCTATCGCTTGCAGTAAGTCGAATAAATTAAATGAGCCAATCAAGATAGATAGAATCGTTGCTTAGACGATAAGTCCTCAGTTAGGGTCGAGACGAATAAAATAGCGCGGTGGAAAACCAGTTAAGAGGCGAAACGCAAAGCCTGTAGGATTATCGGCCTGAACCTGATCATACTCTGCGTCAAATACTTCTACAGCCGTGTACTCCCCATCGATGCCTTCTCGCTCCATGCGCATGACTGGATTATCTGCAAGCCGTCCGTACCAGGCTCGGGGCCAATGATTCACGGCTATATATAGCTGTCCTTCACTTTGCAGCAGAGACACCATTCTTCGAAATTCATTTCCTTCACCATCGAAAGTCGTGATCGCTACGACATTGCCCCCTGCCGGTTGAAAGTACCCTAATAGTGACTCAAACAACGCAACCAAACCGATGTAGAAGAGCACACAACCAGCGATGATCTTCACGATTGTCTTTCGTTTCATGATCGCTACCTCAGTTAATATCGATTGCGTGTTGTTTTAATTTATCCAGGGTAACAATTTCCAAGGCACGCTGATGAGTTCGAGCTAGAAATACCTTGGGTGCCAAATTGTGTTCAAACGCCTCCAGCCAACGCGCAGCACACAAGCACCAGGTGTCCCCCGGCGCTAGACCAGGAAAACCAAACTCTGGCACTGGCGTGCTGAGATCGTTACCGCGGAAGCGAGAAAACTCCAGGAATTGCTGCGTCACTTCAACGCATACCGTATGAGACCCCAAGTCATCATCACTGGTGTTACAGCAATTATCGCGGAAGAATCCCGTTACTGGATCACTACCACAAGGCTCCAGTGGCTCACCGAAGACATTTAGGGATTCATCCATATAATCGTCACTCATGAAAATCAGCCCACCGTTGACTCGAGATCCACCCATTTCTGCACATCAACAGGTTGGAATTTTTCGCAGCGATCTAACAGTGCAGCAGGATCGCTCTCTACGATTAGCATGTCACGATGTTGTGTTCTTATAAATTTCTGGTCAACACAATGATCCATAAATTCAAGCAACCCATCGTAATACCCACTCACATTAAGAATTCCGCATGGCTTCTGGTGAATCTTAAGCTGGGACCAGGTGAGAATTTCAAATAACTCCTCAATCGTGCCGAGTCCTCCAGGCATCGCAATGTAACAATCAGCCATGTCTGCCATTAGCGCCTTGCGTTCATGCATCGAGTCAACGTGAATCATATCTGGCAAATCATTATGGGGCACTTCGTTGCGAAAGAGATTTCTAGGCATTACACCGGTCACCTTGCCGTTCCCGGCAATTACTGTATCTGCAACCTTTCCCATGAGACCAACACCGGCGCCGCCATAGACCAATTTTAATTCTCGACGTACTAGCTCTTCACCCAGCTCCTCAGCCGCTTCCGCATAGACTGGCTGGGCGCCAATGGCTGATCCACAATAAACACACACTGATTTCATTAATTCTTGTCCCTAACGTCGTAACAGCATAAACCATCGACCAATATTTAATACATTTGCTAGTGCCGCAGCAAAGTAGGTTAATGCTGCAGCTCTTAAAATTTTTCGCACTGCTGGCAATCTTCCATCTTCCACATATTCTCCATCAGCCAAAATGGGTAACGCTTTGTTAAAACTTGCATCCCACTCTTCCGGTAGAATTATCAAATAAGCTAACGCACCTGCTAATTGCAATAGCAAACTCGCGGCGATAACCAAACCAACAGCAAAAGGCGAACGCAACACGAAACCGATTACCGGAAAAGCCCACATTATTCCAATTCCGATCTGGGAAAGTGCTTGCGCGGTAGGCAAGTACCTGCTTCTCAATTCGAAAATCTTTTCTTGTCGATGAAACTGAATTGCATGTCCTACTTCATGGGCAGCTACCGCTATAGCAGTAAGAGACTTGCCGTGAAAATTGTTCGGTCCTAGTCGAACGGCTTTAGCTGCCGGATCGAAATGATCTCGAAAGGGTTGAGTCTCCTCTACTACTATTCCTTCGAGCTCGAAGCGATCAATCAGATGTTGAGCTAACTCACCCCCTGTTCCAGGGATCTCAGGCAAGTCTTTGCTATAGGCTTGCATGACTCTGCGCACCCAAAACGAAGGCATATAGATAAGAACTGCCAGAATTAACCCAATGATGCCTAGAATCATAGGAATGAATCGCTAGTAGTTGGGATTAAATGACACGACCAAAACGAGAAGAAGACTTTTTATTCTGACGTAGAATTTTTTCTCTGAACCAAAGATTACAAGCCCATTTTTCTCCTTGCAGTACAGGCATTCCTCCATGCAGAGAGTTCGGGTGTCGCACCAGGCTGCCAGATTGACAGTTGTGGAAGAGAATCATTCGACTTTTCTGGGCACGAATTTCCATGTCTAGCTTGGGAAAACAAGTGCCTCCACCCTCTTCTACATCATTCAAATAAAAAAGACAGGTAACCAGTCGTTGGCCGCCGTTTGCCAGACAGCGCTGACCACGTTCAGTGGTTGCGTCCCATGCATCGAAGTGGGGAGCGTATTGCTGATCGGTTGCGTAGTGTACGACTTGTAAAGATTCAGCATACTCCAATCCGATACCAACTACTTCTGCGACCCTGGTACATAATCCCTCAATTACAGGATCGAAATCATGCCGCACCCAGCAATTGCTTCCACTGCGCCCAGGG
Source organism: uncultured Pseudohongiella sp. (assembly GCA_965262465.1). GTDB lineage: Bacteria > Pseudomonadota > Gammaproteobacteria > Pseudomonadales > Pseudohongiellaceae > UBA9145. Next base: position 2,362,799 of record OZ253535.1, read on the forward strand.
CTTTCGATGCCTGATTTTGCAGACGATACTTTGGCACGTTTTAGCTCAGATTTTGCAGCGGCAAGAATATGTTCAACTTCTTCTTCGCTTAAAAAATCCTCGAACACACAAACCAGGGGATCCTGATTGACAGGATTCCCGAGTTCATAAAATTTTCTAAGTTGGACCGCCATAAGATGCCTCTAATCGCAGTCTACAAAAAAGTCGCGCGTGGTGGAATTAGGAACTATCAAAAGCCCTGCAAGCTCGCGTAACGATCACGGTGATAATTAACATCTCCGAGATATTGCTGCGCTACCCGTGCTCGCTTCAAGTAAAAGCCGATATCAAACTCATCAGTCATGCCAATACCGCCATGCATCTGCACGCCCTCATTGCTGACTAACTCGGTAACCTCACATAACTTCGCCTTCGTTAAACTGGCCAAGCGGGCGATAGTGGCTTTATCACTTTCTGGAGAATTTGCTGGGGAGTTTGCTAGAGAGTCCAGTGCTGCCAGGGCGGCGCGAACTGCAGACCGGCAAAGTTCCAATTCGCTATACATTTCAGCTGCGCGATGTTGCAGCGCCTGAAACGAACCGATCAACACGCCAAATTGTTCTCGTTGTTTTAGGTAATCAAGAATCATGGCAAAAACTTCGAGCGCACTGCCTAACATTTCCGCCGACAACCCGATTCTCGCGATATCGAGAACATATTCTAAATCAGCAGCTGCGACTTCACCCTCACCTAACAGTGAATCAGCTGATAACTCAACATCGGCGAACTCGATATTGGCGCAATTTCGACTGTCTACCATGTTAGTTTTCTGAATAGTGACACCGGCCTGCTTGCTGTCTACCAAGAATACACTTAGTCCTGCTTTATCTGTGGCACTTCCACTTGTGCGGGCCACGACGACAATTTTGTCAGCAATATTGCCATCCAAAACGAAGGTTTTCTGACCATTTAGCTTGTACCCATTCCCTTCATTAGCCGCAGTACAGCTAATGGCAAATGGGTTGTGTACAGGCTTTTCATCGATCGCAAACGCTAATAACAATTCACCCGCAACAACTTTAGGAAGCAGGGCCGCTTTTTGTTCCACAGTTCCTAGCTTATCGATGGCAGTACCGCCCAGCAGAACAGTGCTTATTAGCGGAGAACTTACTAATGTTCTTCCTGTTTGCTCTAAGACAACTCCTAGCCCACCAAAGCCAAAATCGAATCCACCGAATTCCTCTGATATGGCCATGCCTGTCCAGCCGAGTTCAACCATCTGATTCCAAACAGCTTGGTCAAACCCTAATTCATCATTTTCATCTCTTAGCCTTCTGAGCACCGATATGGGCGCATGTTGGCTGCAAAAATTCTTCGCTGCATCTTGCAGCATTACTTGATCTTCAGATAGCACCAGAGACATCAGGATTTACTCACTAGACTTAACATATCGGGAAGACCCAACACCCGTTTTGCCACAATATTCAGTTGCACCTCTGAAGTACCCCCTTCAATTGAATTGGCTTTTGACCGCAACCACTCACGTGTAATCTGCAGTTCTTCTTCATTGAATCCGTCACCACTCCATCCCAAACTCTGACTACCCACAGCTTGCAACAGTAGTTCGTAGCGCCGCTTATTCAATTCACAACCATAGTACTTGAGCATGGACGAGGTCGCGTTTGGACCTTGTCCTTGCTTGGATTCTTCGATTGAACGCTGCGATGTGAATGCAAAAGCTTCGCTGTCGATTTTGAATTGAGCAATTCGATCTCGTAATACTGGATCGGAAATTTTTCCTTCATCACCGCGATAGTGCATTGCCGCCTTTTCTAGTGACGCAGTAGTCGACGTGGTTCCACCTTTATCTCCCTGGCTGTCTGCCAGGCCAAATCCAGAGATCATGGTTCGCTCGTGTTGCAACAAGCGCTTGGCGATAGTCCATCCATCATTCAATTCCCCGACTAGATTGGTCGCGGGAACCTGAACGTTGTCAAAAAACGTTTCGCAAAAAGGTGATGAACCGCTAATTAGCTGAATGGGTTTGGTGCTTACCCCTTCAGAAGCCATATCGAACAGAATAAAACTAATTCCACTATGCTTTGGCACTTCAAAATCGGTACGGACTAGGCAAAATATCCAATCAGCCTTGTCTGCATACGACGTCCACACCTTCGAGCCGTTAATGATGTAATGATCACCAACCAACTCTGCCTTGGTTTTGAGGCTGGCCAAGTCTGATCCGGACCCGGGCTCTGAGTAACCCTGGCACCATCGAATTTCACCACGCACGATTTTCGGAATATGTTCCGCCTTTTGTTCGTGATTTCCGTATTGCAAAAGGACCGGCCCGAGCATACTGATCCCGAAACTGGTAAGGGCTTGCCTTGCATTAACTCTCGCCAACTCCTGACTGAGAATAATGTTTTCATCTTTGGACAGACCTCCGCCGCCGTACTCGCTGGGCCAGGTTGGGCAAGTCCATCCCTTTTCTGCCATGCGATCGAGCCAAAGTTTGCTATCGGGATTCTTGAATACCGCGTTGCGCCCACCCCACACAATCTCGTCTTGAACCATAGGGGTTCGCATAGACTGGGGGCAATTTTCTTCCAACCAACTCCTGGTTGATTGACGAAATTCTTCTAATGCACTCATGCCAATTCTCTTATAAAGAAATTTCTAATGAGGGTTCTCTAAGTAAAAACTAGCTACTAAGCAGTAACTAACACTTGGCGCCCATTGACCTTGCCCGCTTTCAAATCAGCAAGCGCATCACTTGCTTCATTTAGGGGGCGTTCACTAATTTCGATAGGCGCAATCTTACCTTCTCGCACCAGCTCCATCAGTTCTGCCATGTCAGCAGGGCTTCCCACATAGCTGCCTTGAATTATGCGAGCGTTCATGGGTAAAAAAGGAATAGGCATTGAAAGTGCGCCACCATATAAACCGACAATAATCAGCATGCCCCCTTTGCGAAGACATCCTAATCCGTAATTGACAGTAGCTTCCGCGCCTACGAAATCGATTACGGCATAAGCACCGCCAGTGAGTTTGCGAATTTCTTTAGATGATGAGGGCTCTGCAGAACTAAACGTGCGAGTCACACCAATATCTTTGGCTGCCTGCAACTTAGCATCATCAATATCTACCACGATGGGGTCCAGGCCTTGAGCACGGGCAATTTGAATCGCCATCATGCCTACACCGCCTGCTCCGAGAATTACTATCTCATCACCCTCGGCAAGATCACCCACCTTCTTCAGCGCACCATAAGCAGTAAGTCCGCTGCATGCGTAGGTAGCTGCGAGACTATCTGGTACCGATCCCTTATCAAACAAATAACGACTGTGAGGAACGATGACATGGGTAGCGAATCCGCCTTGGTCAACGATTCCTAATGCTCGGCCCGGTGTGCAAAGGTGCTCTTCGCCGCGTTTGCATACGGCACATTCACCGCAGCCAATCCATGGGTAAACCACGCGCCGGTCACCAACCTCTACGCCTTCCGCGTTCGGACCCAGAGCTACAACTTCGCCATATATTTCATGGCCCAGAACCTGACCTTCACGACCGACTTCAAGCTGCTTTCCACCGCCAAGCTCGAAAGCGCCATCATGTAAGTGAATATCTGAGTGACACACCCCGCATGCCAGGGTCTTTATTAAGACTTCCGAACCTTGCGGTTCCGGATCTGCTGACTCTACTTCTACCAGAGGTTCACCTGGAGCTGCTGTTTGCCATGACAACATTAACTGCCGCTCCTTTCTTTATCCCATTGCGCAAAAGTTTTGCCTTCCTTAGCCAACTGCTCAAGCAAAGGCGCTGGTTCCCAATAGTCAGCACCGTAGCGATCACGAAACTCACATATGCTGTTATACACTTTGTCTAGGCCAACATGATCGGCGTAATGCATTGGTCCGCCCTTCGCTGCTGGGAACGCGTATCCATACACATAAACGATATCGATATCGCTAGGTCGCTGGGCAATGCCCTCTTCCAGGATTTTTGCACCTTCATTTATTAGGGGGTAAAAGCAACGAGCTAATATCTCTTCATTGCTTACGTCTCGCTGATCAATTTCCAGCTTGTCAGCCTCTTCCTTGATCATGGCTTCTACTTCAGGGTCAGACATGCGACGTCGTGTCTCCGGATCATATTTATAAAATCCCGAGCCTGTCTTTTGACCAAAACGTCCCATTTCCACCAGCAAGGTTCCCATGCGATACAGCTTTGGATCATCAGGCAGATCTGTTCTTGCCTGACGGGCTTTGTAACCCACATCAAGACCAGCCAGGTCGCCCATGGCGAGTGGACCCATTGCCATGCCAAAGTTTTCAAGCGCTGAATCCACTTGCTCAGGCGTGCAGCCATCTAGCAGTAACATTTGCGCTTCGCGCCCGTAGCCACCCAACATGCGGTTCCCAATAAAGCCGTAGCAAACGCGAGAAAGCGCGCACACCTTGCCAATTTTCTTGCCAATCGCCATCGTGGTAGCCAATACATCGTCGGCACTCTTCTCACCCCGCACGACTTCCAGCAACTTCATTACATTAGCCGGACTGAAGAAGTGCATTCCCACAACATCTTCAGGTCGATTAGTTGCTTCAGCAATCGCATCAACATCTTGATATGAAGTATTGGTAGCCAAGATTGCTCCAGGCTTACAGGCTTGATCGAGTTTGGCGAAAATTTCTTTCTTCAAATCCAGATTTTCGAATACAGCTTCTATAACAAGATCAACATCACCGATATCTGCGTAATCCGTGGTGCCGCTAATCAACGCCAATCGATCTGCCATCTTATCTTCTGACAGTTTTCCTTTTTGCACGGTAATGTTGTAGTTCTTCTGAATAATCGCCATTCCGCGCTGCAGTGCCTCGTCATTAATTTCAACCAGCACTACTGGAATCCCAACATTGGCGAAACACATGGCAATTCCACCACCCATGGTGCCACCACCAATGATTGCCACTTTGTTAATGTCTCGCTGAGGAGTGTCTTTAGGCAAGTCTTTTATCTTTGCAGCAAGTCGTTCCGCAAAGAATATGTGTCGCATGGCTGCAGATTCTGGCGACTGCACTAATTCTTTAAACAGCTCGCGCTCTCTTTCCAGTCCCTTATCCATTGGCAATTCAACTGCTGCTTCTATGCAGGAAACAATGCGATCTGGGGCAATTTGTCCGCGAGCTCTTTTCGCCACTTGTTTTCGAGCCGCATCGAAAAATCCAGGCTCCACTGTAGCGGGATCAATGGTGATATCGCGGATGCGCTTCAGAGGTGCGCCAGACGTCACCAACTCCTGTGCGTATGCAATAGCGCCAGCCAGTAAATCGTCACCTTGAATTACCTCATCTACCAGACCCATATCTTTCGCCTTACCGGCAGCAATTGGGTTTCCGCTGGTGATCATGTCCAATGCTGCTTTAACGCCAGCAATACGCGGCACTCGTTGGGTACCACCTGCCCCTGGTAACAAACCCAACTTCACTTCGGGTAGACCAACCTTGGCGGAAGGAATTGCGCATCGATAATGGCAAGCCAGTGAAACCTCAAATCCACCACCTAAGGCCGTCCCATGAATTGCTGCAATAACAGGCTTGGATGAATTCTCGATTGCTGTGAGTACTTCAGGAAGCCCTGGCTCCATTGGTGGCTTACCGAACTCAGTAATGTCCGCGCCTGCTATAAAAGTGCGACCCTCGCAACTTAAAACTACCGCCTCAGAATCGTCAGCCTGTGCTGCATTTATAGATTCTAAAATACCTTGTCTCACAGACTGGGCCAGTGCATTTACCGGAGGGTTATTGACTCGAATTACGCCGACATTGCCTTGTAATTCATAGCTAACGACTTCAGACATAATGTTTCCTTAATAGTGTTTAGCTTTAAAACAGATACGTAGTCGCCCCTGCGACTACGCGTTTCATTCGATAGATTGGGAAGTTGTGATTAGTCGACTCGTTCTAATATTGCAGCGAGACCCTGACCAATACCGATACACAAACTCACCGCCGCATAACGACCGCCAGTTCGCTCCAACTGACGCATAGTAGTTAATGCAATGCGCGCACCGGATGCTCCGAGTGGATGGCCAACAGCAATAGCCCCGCCATTAGGATTTACCCGTGAGTCAGTGAAATCCACTTCCAGCATTTTTAGACATCCCAATACTTGAGTAGCGAACGCTTCATTAATTTCGATAACGTCCATATCAGCGAGAGTTAAGCCTGCTCGTGCCAATGCTTTGTTTATCGCGAATACAGGACCGAGACCCATTACTCTTGGTTCTACACCTGCTACTGCTCCGGCCACAATGCGCACTCTGGGTTTGACACCGTGTTGTTCACCCATCTCTCGATTACCAACAATCAGGGATGCTGCACCATCGTTTATTCCAGATGCATTGCCGGCGGTAACAACTCCACCTTCAAAAAGATTTCTTAGTCCGCCCAATACTTCCAAATTACTTTGGGGACGCGGATGCTCGTCAGCGTCTACAGTAACTGGTGGCTTTTTACGACCTTGGGGAACGTCTATAGGGATAATTTCATCAGCAAAGAAACCATCAGCTCGCGCTGCTTCATATTTAGACTGGGAAGCGGCGGCAAAAATGTCACTGTCTTCTCGAGAGATGCCAAGATCAGCTGCGATATTGTCAGCAGTCTCCGGCATGCTGTCATGACCAAACACATCACCATAGATAGGATTAGTGAAACGAGCGCCTAAAGTTGTATCTGCGATTTTTTGACCGCGATCAAACGCAGAGTTTGCTTTGGACATCACTATCGGTGCTCTACTCATTGATTCCACACCACCAGCAACGAACAAGTTTCCTTCGCCAATTTTGACAGAATTTGCCGCGCTTAATGTGGCTGCCAGGCCAGATGCGCACAATCGGTTGACCGTTAGACCACCTACTTCAACCGGCATACCTGATAACAGTGATGCGAATCTTGCTACGTTGCGACAGTCTTCACCCGCTTGATTGGTGTTGCCTGCAATTACATCTTCATAGGCTTCTTTAGGAAAACTATTGCGCTCAACCACTGATTTAATTGTGTGAGCGAGTAAATCATCTGGGCGAATAGGTGAAAGTGCGCCAGCGTGACGACCAAAAGCAGTTCGGCCGCCATCATAAATAAAGGCATCGGTAATCGGGGTTGCAGACATAGTGTTCTCTACTGTTGTTTTGCGATTGGTGGCTTTTTACAAAGCCGGTAAATCAGTCCGGAATCAGTGACGTAGATTCTTCCCAGTATGAAAAATACCGGTATTGTCACTGGCCCTTTCAATAATTGTTGTGATCTCTTTATGGTCTCAGTCTTGCCCGCAGTCGTCCCTGATAGCACGGCTTCTGATCGCATAGGGGCGGCCATTCTAGCATAGGGCCTAGCCCCGGCAAATTGGGCTGCAAGTCGCATAAAATCGAGGTCTGTGATAGCTTACCCGCTCCCTGCAGCAGCCAAAACAGCGGCCAAAAAATGATTAGAGATCAAGAAACTATCAACCAGCTGGTTGACCTCATCGAACGATTTGTCAGAGAGCGATTAGTCCCTGCCGAAGAGAAAATGGCGGAGGATGGAAAGCTCCCAGACGATATCCTGGCTGAAATGAAAGAGCTTGGATTGTTCGGGCTGACCATACCGGAAGAATACGGCGGCCTGGGTCTCACAATGGAAGAGGAAATTCTGGTTTCAATCGCCTTGGGAAGAACTTCTCCGGCATTCCGATCAATCATGGGCACCAATAATGGAATCGGGTCAGCTGCAATCGTCTTCAACGGAACCGAAGAACAAAAAGCCAAATACCTGCCCAAGTATGCAACCGGCGAATGGGTGAGCTGTTTCTGCCTTACTGAACCCGACGCTGGATCTGATGCAGCCTCATTAAAAACTACTGCAGTTCTGGATGGTGATCATTACGTTATCAATGGCACGAAGCGTTACATAACTAATGCCAAGGTTGCCAATACGTTCAATGTCATGGCTCGCACCAATCCAGATATCAAAGGCGCTCATGGTATCTCCTCTTTTATCGTTGAAAGAGACACTCCAGGAATCACCCTCGGCCCCATAGATCGCAAGATGGGACAATCAGGTTCGATGACCTGTGACGTGATTTTCGAAGATTGCCGCGTGCCCGCTGAAAATATTATTGGCGAGGAAGGCGAAGGCTTCATCACCGCCATGAAAGTACTCGACCGAGGTAGACTTCATATTTCAGGTGTCAGCGTTGGGGTTGCTGAACGACTGATTGCAGATGCTCTGGATTACGCGACCCAGCGTAAGCAATTTGGAAAGCCAATAGCAGAACAACAACTCATCCAAGCGATGTTGGCTGATTCTCAAACTGAAACTTATGCTGCAAAGTGCATGGTTATGGAAACAGCCCGCAAGCGAGATAACGGTGAGAACGTGAGCACGGAATCTTCTGCCTGCAAATTATTTGCTACCGAAATGGTGGGACGTGTTGCTGACCGCGCAGTACAGATACATGGTGGTGCCGGCTATATGTCTGAGTATGCGGTTGAGCGATTCTATCGCGACGTCAGGCTATTCCGTTTGTACGAAGGTACTAGCCAGATTCAACAAATCATTATTGCCCGCAATATGATCAAAGGCGTCAGCTAAGTTACTCAATGACTTTTCAAATATCCCTCAGTCGGGATATTTGGCTTGTATTGTTGATGACAGCCCTCGCAACTCTCCACCAATAGATCGCCTGCTCTACTTAGCATGCGCAGGTCTCTCGAGCGCGCACTGGCCAACGCCATCAACGAAGCATCATTCATGGAATCCACATAACTTCTCCACGAAGGCTGGGCGATCCACATCGCATCATTCACTCCCGTACCACCCATAGTCATTGCTGCCCTGCTGGAAATGAGTTGAATCGCGTGATGCTCAACTTCATCCCAGGGCCGATTGAGAGAATCAAGATCTGGATTAGCAGCGTCCCAAATAAAATGTGCAGCATGATCAATCTGGGCCACCATGACTTCATTAATACTAATGTCTGGCGTAAATGGGGCATTAGTTGTTGCCCTCATACTTTCGTTGCCAGTTTGTGAACAGCCCGTCAGCACAGCCAGAATCACAAACATAGTCGACAGGGCAAAATTCCTAGCGAAAATAAACTTGCGAGAAAAATGAATCATTATCATTAACCTTTTTTCTGCCAATCCTGATTATCCATCCGGTCATAACACTCCTTATTGAGTGCAACATTCTAATTATACCCGCCTGTGTTCTTCATGAGTTTCACTTAGGTAGAACTCTTGACCTAAATCAACATCTTTAACGACTAATCACGAACAATTAATTTAACCACTTGAACCGCGAAACATTGTCCCAATGTCATTTGTATACACACTATTTTTTGCATCATTTAGGACTATCACAAAGAGGGCTTAGCGATGAACCTAGTACCTAGAAATCAAATTTTTGACATGGACTCGTTGTTCAATGATTTTTTCCATGGCTTTAGTAGTCCGCGGCTGCGCGGAAAAGCCACAGATTCAATTGCTGGCATGCGGGTGGACGTGCATGAAACTGAAGACAATTTCGAAATTCATGCTGACTTACCTGGGGTCAAAAAAGACGATATTGAAATCACATTGGAAAACGATGTGCTTACAGTTGCTGCCAGTAAACACACTGAATCGAAAGAAAAAGCAAAAGGCAAAGTGATCTACCGAGAGAGATCGAGTGGCTCCATCAGCCGCAGTTTCAGTGTGGCGCCAGGTACTAAGCAGGAATCCATTGAGGCGAGTTTCTCGGATGGCGTGCTTACTCTTTCTGTACCAAAAAACGTTGCCCAGCTAGACGAACCAGCAACCCAAAAAATCCCCGTGAAGTAAAAGGGCTTTCAAAAAAATATTTAACTGATAACGCCAGTCTTCATCTCATGTCGAAGACTGGCAAAATTCAAAACAGGTTAAAGCTATGAAAACTATTGACCAAATCCTAGTTGTAATTGATCCCACTGTAGAAAGAGATTTCGTGGTAGATCGCGCCAAGTTTATTGCTGGCACCACTGGCGCCAAGGTTCATCTATTCATAAACAATGAAAATACGTTGAATGAGCACTCCTATATTTACGAAGGGATCGACGATAATTTTTTTCAAGCCCAACGCAAACTCTATACAGAGCATTTTGGCAAGCTGTTAGATGAGTTAGTAGAAGAATTCACCGCCAGTGATATCTCAACTACTAAAGAGTTTATGGAGGACAATCATTTAGCCGAGTCAATTATCAAAGCGGTGGAGCGACTTAAGCCAGATATGGTTTTGAAGAGCACTCACCACCATAGTGCACTTGAGCGAGGCCTGATTACCAACACGGATTGGCGTCTTATTCGCAAATGTCCTGCCCCACTATTGCTTGTGAAACCTAATGCTTGGAATGCTAGTGGTAGCGTTGTTACTGCAGTTGATCCTTTGCACGTGAAAGCTGCTCAATCCAAGCTTGATCACGTATTACTCCAGGGCGCCAAAAATCTCAGTGATTTATTCCAACAACCAATACGCGTATTCCATTCCTATTACCCGTTCGTCAGCGCACTCTTTCCTCTAGGAGGTGAAACAGATGAGCACCTGCATAGAGTGGCTGATCACCACCGCGAGAAAGTAGCGGAGGTAATGAAGGAAAACGGAATTCTGGAAGAGGCACTGGAACTAAGTCGTGGTGAGCTGTATAGCAGCTTGATCAACTTCCTCAATAAGTCGGAAGCAAACGTTTTGGTTGTGGGCGCTCTGTCTCGAAACTTTCTAGAGCGAGCCATCGTGGGCAACACTGCGGAGAAGATACTGGAAGACTGCCCCTGTGACATTCTCGTGCTAAAGTCGTAAGCTCTTTTTGCGGTTACAACACCGCAGCCTCTATAGCTTTAACGCCACTAGCACGAGGGACCGATGCCGAATTCCAATCAGAGTGACCTTCAAAAGAAGGTATATGAGGTCATATTTGGCTATGAGACTCGGGCAGGTCGATATTTCGACGTCCTGCTTATTTGCCTGATCATAGCCTCGGTCACAGCAGTATTATTAGATTCAGTAGAAAGCTATCACAACCGCTATGGTGAAATTCTGTTTCAATTGGAATGGTTTTTCACCATTGTGTTTACTATTGAATACTTACTACGACTTTATAGCTCGACCGATAAAAGAGCTTACATCTTTAGTTTCTATGGCCTGATAGATCTGTTTTCTATTCTGCCGACCTACATCGCCTTTCTATTTCCTACGGCGCAAATTCTGATCGTTATTCGAATCATGCGAGTACTGCGAATCTTTCGCATACTTAAGCTGTTTCGATACATCGGTGAAGCCAACCTGTTATACACCGCACTGGTTCACGCCCGAAGAAAGATATTTGTGTTCCTATTCTCGGTGCTCACCTTAATCATTATTTTTGGTGCTTTGATGTTCATAATTGAAGGCCCCGAACATGGATTCAACAGCATCCCCCACTCTATCTATTGGGCCATAGTCACAATTACTACAGTGGGCTATGGTGATATTTCCCCACAGACTCCAATAGGTCAGTTTGTGGCTGGGCTCGCGATGATTTGTGGCTACGCCATCATTGCAGTGCCAACAGGAATCATTGGTGCCGAGTTAATGAATGAGTATCAGAATCGAACTCAGCAGCCCATCAGTCAGAACCGCAAGTGTTCAAGTTGCAAAGCCGCAGGGCACGACCTAGACGCGCGCTACTGCAAGTTTTGTGGAAACGTTATTCGAGAAGAATGAGATTCCTGGCAACCAGAAACTGATTGCCAGGCTTGAAGTGATTAGTCTGAGTTGGGTTTTACGATCAGAATATCTGTCTTAATGTAGTCCAGCACGTTTTCAGCCGTGCTACCAACTAGTGCGTCGCGAATTCTCGAGCGGGATATTGCGCCCATCACAACGAGATCAGAATTGATCTTCTCACCATAATGCTGCAATGCATCAATAGGCGACTCATCAATCAAATGTTGATGCGCTGCATCGATGTCATGTTCTGCCATCAGCTCATTAAACGCCGCCTCATGCTCTTCCTTAATCTTACCGGCAGGAGCGAAAGGTCGCGCAGATTCCGCATAAGCGTGAACGATGTGACAATCACCGCCAGTAACGCCTGCAATAGCCTGAGCCGACTCAATGATTTTCGCGTCAAGCTGCAAAGGCTTATTGTGACTGTGTAGCGGATCAACCGCTGCCATCAGAATGACATTGTCAGCCCAATCCTGATCTTTAACCAACAACAGTGGCACTGGGCAATGGCGAACCAGTTCCCAACTATCATGTGTTAGATGGAGATGTTTAACTGTGCCGTAAGCACGACAGTGCTGAACTAGAACGTCTGCGTTGAACTCTTGCGCTAACTTAACGATCAACTCGTATCGAGGATGTGCCCAACCCACCTCACAGGTAATGTTGTAACCATCTGCGCACAAATCAGCTACCAGCTCTTCCATAGTTGCTGTAAGACGATCGATGTATTCCTGACGCAGCTTGGTGTAGTCATAACCAATACTGCGGAAATCATTAGATAGATATCGCTCATACCCAACACTAATTAACTTGATCGAAACTGCGTCTTTGCTTGAAACCAGGCGCAATGCTTTTCGAAGCTCTATAGGCAGGCCGTCCGGTGCCCCAGAAAAATCTTCATTGGCGTCGATCACCACCATGATTCGTTCAATCGATTTCATCTATCTGTTCCTCTCCTACACTTGGATGAGCGCGTCCTTGGTTATCTTAGGTAAACTACTTGGGCCTATGCAGAGCTCACTGCAAACCCCATTATTGCAAGCACTGACGTGGGTATCAATCAATAAAGGTGCTCAAGAATCTGCTTACTGTGAAGCGCACCCAATGCACTTTTCGGCATAGGGAATGGCACTCAGCCGCTGCTCATCGATGTCCTCACCACAACCAATACATTGCCCGTAGCTGCCCTCTTGAATCCGCTGTAAAGCGCGATCGATTTGAGCTATTTCCTCGATTCCTTCAGCTTCCAGCGCCATTACCAAACTATCGTTCTCGGTTTCTTTGACCTGCTCATTGAAATTGGCACTGACCGGCTCATCTTTCTGATAGATGTGTTTATGCGTGCGACTGAGACGAGATTCCAGGCTGGCTTTCAACTCGTTTAGTTCAATTTCAATTTGCTTGATATTCATCAGTACACCTCCACATAGATATATATGAATATATAAGAGGTTGGAATAATATCGGTTGACCCACGTCAAGCTTTCGATTGCGCCAGAGCTACTGATGAAAAACTTTAAAGTATTAACTCTCAACATTCATAAAGGATTTTCGATGTCCAAGCGCAAATTCACCTTGGAGAAAATTCGGAATAAGTTGCGGGAATCTGGCAGCAATATAGTGTTTTTGCAGGAAGTGATTGGAGAGAATGAGAAACACAGCCGAACTCGAGTCGATTGGCCAGACAAAAATCAATTTGAATTCCTAGCAGACTCTGTATGGGACCATTATGCCTATGGCAGAAATGCCATCTATCAACATGGCCATCATGGCAATGCCATCCTTAGTGAATTGCCTTTCACTGATTCGATTAATATAGACGTATCATTGATGCGATTTTCCCAAAGAGGTATCTTGCATGGCCAGCTGGAAAACCAGGTACATGTGTTATGCGTTCACCTTGGACTATTTGAGCAAGAAAGGAGAAGACAGGTTCACGACCTAATTAGCTATATCAGCACGGAGGTCCCTGAATCGGCACCTTTGATACTCGCGGGAGATTTCAACGATTGGCGGAAGACTGCACATAAACAACTAAAGCAGTTCTGCCATCTTAAAGAGGTGCATGAAGAATTTCGCAATCGAGTAGCAGCGACGTTTCCCGCCATGACACCTCTGCTGCCAATGGATAGGATATATGTGAGAGGTTTTGATATTGGCAACGTCGATGTACTAACCAGCAAGCCCTGGAGACAATTGTCTGATCATTGCGCCTTAACTGCCGAACTAACACTGCGTGAGTAATTGTTACTGCGATACCGAATGATGGATAACTTTGTTAACTACATTTCATTCATAGTGATCACTGGGCTGAGTGTTTACTCTGCCTCCCATGCTCTGCTCAGTAAACGCGACAGCAAATCTGCTCTTGCCTGGGTGGCGTTTTGCTTTATCCCAATCGTTGGTCCATTTATTTATCTTGTGTTTGGCATCAATCGATTTAGAGCCCAAGCACAAGAAGCTTATCACCCAACGAAAGTACTTGATGAGACAGAGACCTTTTCCGAACCTGTTGGCACAGACTTAAGGCCTTACTCCCTGGTAGGAGAATCGGTAACTGGAAGTGGATTACATTCCTGCGATGAAATTCAGATACTAGAGAATGGTGAGAATAACTATGAAGCCATGCTCTCGGATATTCGAGCCGCAAAAAAGAAAATATTTCTCTCAACCTACATTTTCCAAGGTGACTATACCGGAGAGCAATTTCTTAATGCGCTTACCGATGCACAAGAGCGAGGGGTAGACGTCAGAATCATTGTGGATGGCTTGGGTGGGATTGCCTACCCTCCCTCGATTATCCGCCGATTACGCAAAAGCAAACTTAGGTTTGAGTTATTTAATCCACTGAGACTCTTTCCGCCTTCTCTTCACATTAATATGCGTAATCACCGCAAGATCCTCATCGTCGATGGCGAGTGTGCGTATACCGGCGGCCAAAACATTAGTGATCGGCACAGAATAAACCTAAAAGATAATCCAAAATGCGCCAAGGATTTACATTTCCGCATGACAGGGAAAATAGTAGACGATCTAGAGCGGGCATTCTTAACGGACTGGAACCACTGCACAACGGAAGATGATCAGGAACAACTCACACCAAGCAACGCTAATAAAAGTGAATCTGATGTGTGGACTCGATTAATCCTCGATGGTCCGAACGAAAATCTGGATCAACTCAATGAAGTGCTAAATGGAATTCTTGCACTCGCAAGGAAACGCATATGGATTATGACGCCGTATTTTTTGCCTTTTCCTGAATTGGTCGGTGCATTGCAAGGCGCAATGCTACGGGGAGTAGATGTAAAAATTCTACTACCCGAGCGCACCAATATACATTTAGCTCACTATGCCGCGCAGCATAACTTGCGCTACATCCTTGCCAAGCGCCTGCCTATATTCTTACAACCCGCACCTTTTATGCATACCAAAGCCATTTTGGTAGATGACATATACAGCCTTATTGGATCGGCGAATTTAGACCCTCGAAGCCTTAGATTAAATTTCGAACTTGGCGTTGAAGTGTTCAACAAAGATTTTTCTCAACAGCTGGCAGAATACTTCGAACGCCATCTGGAAAAATCCGTAGCGCTTGATGAAAACGAACTTGCGAACAAGCCGTTAATCATCAGATTGAGAAATGCCATCGCCTGGTTGTTTAGCCCCTACTTGTAAGGCGTGCTTTTACAATCATAATGACTCTTGATATAAGTCAAGCAGCTATCCAGAGATTGCGTTTCAATAGTAGTTAGAAGAGGTAAGACCCAAGGAGAAGCCTTATGTATACCACAGTACTTGTTGCCGTAGATCTATCTGCCGACTCTCACAAGGTTATTACTAAGGCAGCGGAGCTAGCTGGCACAAACAGCAAATTGCATTTAGTACATGTAGTCGAACCTGTGGCCGCAGCATATAGCATGGACATTTATGCGGTTAATGTGAGCGAGCTACAACAAGAAGCAATCAAGTTCGCCGAGCAGAAGCTGGAGAAAATTGGGCAGGAGCTCTCAATAGAGAGTGACCGAGTGCACACCTTATTGGGCGCACCGGGACCGGAAATTCGAAATCTCGCCAATGAATTAAACGCCGATGCTATAGTCATCGGAAGTCACGGCCATTCTGGTTGGAAAATTTTACTTGGTTCTACAGCGATCAAAGTATTGCACGGTTCAACTTGCGATGTCCTTACCGTGCATGTAAGCAATGACGAGTAGCCTAAAAGTTAAAACAGTTTTGCTGGAGTGCGACTATCGGTCAGGTCGTATCACCAACACATCGCACTCTAGTTTATCCAACACTCTCTCAGCTGTACCGCCTAAAAAGAACTCGTCCAGTTTTGAGCGAGATATAGCGCCCATTACCACCAGGTCAGCTTGCAACTTCTCCACAGTCGCTGGTAGCGATTGAGTCACTTCATCAGAAGACCACTGACAGTGGTCTTCTTCGATACCAACTGACTTGGCTAAATCATGCAATACGCCGATATCCTGATTAACGTCGTGCACCAAGGTATACACTCCCGCCATTGGTGGAATCCAATTGGAATGAAACAGGTGAACATCACCTTCTGCCAGACTCGCTAATGATTGCGAATTTGCGATGAGTTTTCTGTCCAATGCAGCAGGTTTATCGTGAGCATGGTATGGATCCACCGAAGTAACAATGACTGGATTGCGCTTCCACGGATCAGTTTTTACTAACATCAAAGGCGCTGAGCAGTGGCGTATTAATTCCCAATCAGTGTTGGACAACAGCAAGCGCGCCACCCTGTTGTGGTGTCGAGTAGCCTTGATCACTAACGAAGGATTCGCACTGTCAATGCGGGTAATGATTTCCTTGTAAGCGGGATTACCCCAAGCAGTTGTGCAACTCACTTCGATGCCCTGCTCTCGCAGTGGCTCTGCTAATGCTTCAAGCTCTGCTAATCGAATTTCGCCATGCTCCCGGCGCAATTCCTTAGCTTGAATCGGGTCAAAGTAAAACCCATCTTCAAGATAAGGTAGATGATCGGCCAGCATTAGCTCTAACCGACACTCCGCTAATTTTGCTATTTCCCGCGCCCGCACTAAGGCAGGTTGTTCATCTGAATCAGGCTCAATAACAACCAGAATATGGTTCAGGTCCATCGGAATGCTCCTCTAACTTAGCTAGGCCTCTGTGACATGCACTGCAAGTCGCTCTAATACCATTAGTGTACCCAGGCTCTACCATTCCTATATTAATCTAAATCAACTGAAAAAATGTTGCTGTTTTGACATGCCGGCACCGCAAAATGTCATACAAAGTCATGATTTGTCACAATAACTCCGTCAGTATGGAAATTGTGTGGAAACAGGATTAGTGGCAAACTAAGACTACTGTTTGAGGAAAAACTAATGAATACACCAGGCACGCCTAGTGACGGATCTGTAGCTGAAGAGATTCGCTTGAATCTCAAGAATGAGGCCAGCCCCCTTAAAGTCTGCCCCCACAACACGAGCGTATCGTGTGCTAGCTGCCGCCTGAATGAGTTGTGTCTACCCATTGCCCTCAACAAGTCGGAAATTCATCAGTTGGACGAAATTGTCGAGCGCAATCGGCCCCTTAAAAAAGGTGATCATCTCTACCGGCAAAGTGATGAATTTCGCTCAGTATATGCTGTAAGAAGTGGCAGCTTTAAATCCTATGTTCTTAACGATAAAGGACAGGGACGAGTCACCGGATTTTTTCTCCCAGGAGAAATTATTGGTATGGACGGAATTGCGCTCAAACAGTACACCAATTCAACCCAAGCTCTCGAACATTCTTCTATTTGTGAAATTCCGTTTTCACAGTTAGAAAAACTCAGTCATGAGCTGCCAAACTTACAACACCATTTCTTTGCCATCATGGGCAATGAAATTGCAAAGGATCAGCAGATTCACACTCTGCTCAGCAGCTATAGCGCAGAAGAAAGAACAGCCTCTTTCTTGCTTGGCTTGTCCAGTCGCTATGCACGGGTATCCCTTTCCCCGGTTCGCTTCTTACTCCCTATGACGCGAAGCGATATCGGTGAGTACCTCGGTCTTACCGTAGAAACAGTAAGCCGAATTTTCACTTCTCTGCAAAAGAAAGGCTTAATTGAAGTCAACAATAGAGAGATCGAGCTACAAGATCTTGATGCCTTGCGGGCAATTGTTGGCGTTGAATCTTAGCCAGCAACATCGCGTATAGACTAAATTCTAGAGGATTAGTTTCCCCGCAATAAATTGCCGGGAGAATACTGGTCTGTAAGTTCGCGCCGACTCATGTCCCAATCCACTCGAGTAGAGAGACGTCTTGGATAATCAAGTAAAGGAACATCGTACTTGCGCATACGATCTCCAAACTCCTGTGCCGTTGTTACCAACTCACCTCGGGGTGGTAAGGGCTCAAGTTGCGCGATGATGATTCGGTTACCGGAAGTGGCGAGTTTAAAATTAAAAAACTCCCCAAATACCCGCTGATAAGTCACCGATTCGTGATCATACAGTCGACTAGTAGAGAAAGTGTTAGCGACCAATACCGAATCAGAAGTCATGATGGCTTGAACTTCTTCCAGAAACTCAAGAGTCAACATATGCTCAGGTATATAGTCACCACTAAACGCATCTAAAACGATGTAGTCATAGGTTTCGCCACGCAGTCCTGCCCGCTTAATGAACGGCCTGCCATCATCAACGAAAACCTTCATGTTGTCGGTTTCTTCGAAAAAGAAAAATTCCTCTGCCACACTAACAACTGCTTCATCTATTTCCACTACATCAATCTTTGCCTGTGGAAATAAATCGGCGAATGTAAGAGGGATTGATCCACCGCCGAGACCAATCACTAAAATACGCTGAGGATCAGGATTCAAAAGCAAGCCAGCGAAACTCATGCGGGTATAGTCAAAAACCAGGCGATCCCTGTCGTTCACCATAACGCAGGTCTGGTTTCTATCACCTCGGTGCACATTAAAAAGCAGACAGCGACGCTCCCCTACTTGAGTAACAGTAATGTCGCGATACTTAGAGCGTTCTTCATGAATAGTCTCAGCCGCCAGTGATCCAGCGGACCACCAACTCAAAACCGATAAAAGAAGAAGCCCGAAATTACGCACTTTTCACCTGCCGTTGAGAAGATTTTACTGACGATACACTGGTCATATAGCTTGCACCCAGAATGAAACAGCCCGCGAGTACTAATACAGCTACAGTTCCCCATAGAATCTGATTTACTTCAAACCACAACACAAAATAAAAGCTCGTCCCCAAAGTTCCAACCGCACTGCCTAACGTGGATATAAAGTACAACAGACCCGCCATGTGGCCACTATGCTCTTCCCGCTCAACCATTAAGCGAACCGCGTAAGGAGAAATCATTCCGAGAATGCTGGTAGGAATAAAAAACAGGAATATCGCTGCGAATAAAGATCCGTACCGCGGATCTTCGATGGATAAAAAAATCGGCCGCATAATAGGATCAGCGAAAAGAATCACCGGCAATGAACAAATACCTGCAGCAATAAAGAAAACAGCAAAAGTTCTCGCGCTTGGATTGCGAGTTGATAGCCTGCCACCGAATAAATATCCCAGTGCCAATGCAAGCATGAATATCGTGATAATGCTGCCCCAAACAGACAAGGACCCACCGAAATAAGGTGACAAAATACGCGCACCCAACATCTCTATAGTCATGATGCAAAAACCACTTACAAACGCCATTCCGGCGATTACGGCTCGTGGTATTGTCTTTGTCTGCTTAGCGGCCATTGCCTCTCCGTAAAATTAATGGTGGGAACGCATACAAGTGATTCAGCGATCCAGCCTCAACGCTAAAGTACCACCTGCATTGGAAGAATTGAATGGATTAAGGCGAATCAGTCTTGCCGTGCGCCAAGGTGACGTCCGCCATCAATAGCAATGACCTGTCCGGTCATGTAACTCGTTGCAGGAGAGGCAAGAAACAATGCCAAGCCGGCCATGTCTTGAGGACAACCGATCCTGCCAAGAGGATTCTCTGCTTCAATCTTGTCTTGAAAATTGTCAAGCATAAACTCCATCATCTTGCTTTCGAATGGTCCAGGAGCAATCGCGTTAACAGTAATTCCTTTTTGGGCAAGTCTTACTGCCAAATTTTTCGTTAGAAAATGTACCGCCGCTTTACTTGCGCCATAAGCGAAGTTATCGGTAGTTGAAACTCGCAGCCCATCTATCGAACCGATGTTAACTACCCGTGATGGATTTTTGGGATCTGAGTTCTTCTCTAGTAACGGCAATAAATCACGGGTTAACGTGAAAATCGCTTTTACATTGATGTCCATGACTTTGTCATAGCCTTCATCTGGATATTCTTCGAAGGGCGCACCCCATGCTGCTCCAGCATTGTTAACCAGGATATCCAGCTTATCTTCACGCTCATTGATCTGCTTAACGAATTCGTTGCGCCCTTCTGTAGTCGCCAGATCAGCAGGTAATGCAATGCATTCACCTTTCTCAGATAATTCTTGAGCAGTTTGTTCACAGGCTTCGGCTTTGCGCGCTGTTATGTATGTTTTAACTCCATTCTCAACAAAGCCTTCCGCAATCATCCTACCAATACCCCGAGAACCTCCGGTGACGATTGCAGTCTTGCCGGACACATCAAACAGTTGAGAGATACTTAAGGACATATGGACCTTTCCAATTTCTAATTGTCAGTTTTTTATTCTGTCACTTCGCCACGAATAATCATTTCGCACATCTGTTGCAGCACAAATGCTTTCTTCAAAAAGCCTGCGAATCGTTCATCTTTTGTATGGCCGTGATAATAACGGTAGTAAATCTGTTGCCCGATCACGCACAATCGAAACAATCCAAAACAAAAATAGAAAGGGAAATTATCTACACTCAGACCTGTTCTCTGCTGAAAACGCTGGATGATTTCTCCTCGGGTAGGCGCTCCTTCAATGTCAGAAGGCATGGTGCGGGATTCACGGAAAAAATCCGGATCGGAAGTTTGGACCCAGTAGCCCAATGTGCAACCCAGATCCATTAATGGATCGCCGACAGTGGCCATTTCCCAGTCCAGAACTCCGATTACTTTTAATGGATCTTCAGCACTAAAGATCACATTATCTAGTTTGTAATCATTGTGAATCACACTGGCCTTGCCACTCTCTTCTGGCATGTTGTCATTTAGCCATTGCATTGTGCCATCAACATTTACTGTATCCGGCGTAGCTGAATCGCCCCACCGGCGACACCAGCCATCTACTTGACGCTGCACGTATCCAACCGGCTTGCCAAAGTTGTCGAGCCCAGCTTCCACCAGGTCAACTGAGTGCAGTTCACTTAAGACGTCAAAAAAATTAAACAGCTGTTGTCTAATTTGATCAGGGCTTAAACCTAACTCCTGAGGATATTCGCGGCGAATAACCAAACCTTCGATATAGTTCATCAGATAGAAATCACATCCAATGACATCGTGGTCTTCACAAAAATGCACCGGCACCGGACCGTAGGGATACACCGATTTAAGCGCCGACAGTACGCGATACTCACGAGACATATCATGAGCTGACTTAACTTTACTGCCAAAAGGAGGTCGGCGGAGCACCCAGGTTTCGTCGCCACTGCTCAATAGGTAGGTGAGATTTGAATGGCCGCCTGGGAATTGTTTTAGTTTCAGGTCTGCAGCTTTGCTGCCGAGCACAGGTTCCAGATAGCTTTTGAGTTTGTCGAGGTCGAGCTCTTCACCGGCCCGTATATCCCCTGCTCTGTCGATTAGTTCTTCTTGTAACACGACTATTTCCGTTTTAGCGGTAGGTAATGAGGTGCTGCATTCCTTCCTGTTCAAGATGAGGCAGGCTATTAAATTGAGTCATAGACACCCTGCCTCCCCCATACCTCACTCTTGTTACAGAGCTGTTGTGAACCATCCAATTGGTCTCAATCACCTGAGGGTCGGGGAAATTTAGCACACGTTGCAGAGCCATTGCGATAACACCGCCAGACGTGGAAACTAAAACCCGTCTGCCACCAGTATGTGCAGCCATCAGCTCATCTAGAGCAGTATGCACTCGAGCTCGAAAATCACTAAAGCGCTCGAAACCCGAATCTTGGTCTGATGGCTCTAGCTCATCGGTTATCCATTTCGCGGTCGCCGCTTCAAACACCCTCTGAAATAGACGGGGATCTTTAATAGGCCAATCAACTTGTTCGCCAAAGTCGACGTTAGAGGCATGATCGCGCAGGAATATTTTTATCAATGGATCGCCGTTGTATTCATTAAACGCAGCGTTGCGTTCAACATTAGCGACATCACCCTTTATGACCGGCAGTAATTCTTGCGCAGTCTCTTGCTGCCGCTGCAGGTCACCGCACACGATGTGATCGAATTGCTCACCGGTGTTTTTCCAGTGACGAGCGAGCACGCGAACTTGCTCGATACCAAGCTCGCTAAGCTTGTCATAGGAAGCGGCGCCAAACGATGCTTGACCGTGGCGCACAAAGATAAGTTCACTCATGGGTGAAACGAGAAATGATTACAACGACGCGTAGCGTTCGGTGTGATATTCCCCATCGCCAAATTGAATATCCAGCGCAGTCACTCGTTTAAAGTAATGGCCTACATCCAACTCGTCAGTCATGCCGATACCGCCATGAATCTGTATGGCTTCCTGCCCAACCGCTTTTATCGCTTTACCAACGCGGCTCTTAGCTGCTGACACGGCCCGCGTTTGCTCTTCTGAGCTATCTTGGCTATCAAGCGACATAGCAGCCATCATCACAATGGATCGAGCAAGTTGGCATTCGATAAACATGTCTGCCATGCGATGTTGTAACGCCTGGAAAGTACCGATAGGTGTACCGAATTGTTTTCGGGTTTTTGAATATTCGACTGTGCGCTGCAGGAGAGACTCCAAGGCCCCTACTGCTTCGGCACAGATTCCGACAATGGCACGATCAATCGCAGCCTGCAGCGCGTCAGCTGCTGCTCCGCTGGCGCCAATGCGCGCGATTACTGGCACATTGTTTAATTCGAGTTCAGCAGCACGCTTACCATCGACAGTGGGATAGCTTTTTTGCGACAAGCCTTCTGCGTCTGCAGCCACCAAGAATGCTGAAATGCCTTCTTTGTCTAGCGAGTCGCCTGACTCTCGCGCGATGACGATAAACTGGTCCGCAGACTCGCCATTTAATACGCCAATTTTTCGGCCATTCAAAGTGATGTTGCCGCCACTTTCAACAGCGCTGGTTTCAATATTAATGGGATTAAACCTGGATTGCTGTTCAATGTAAGCGCAGGCCAATTGAATTTCACCGCTAATGATTTGTTCGATTAAGGATTGCTTTTGCTCACCCTCAGCCAACCCAGCGATCAATGTTCCACACAATACCGCAGTGGATGTATACGGTTCGACCAGGTTCGCCTTACCGAATTCTTCCATCATCACCATAAGATCAACAGCCGAACCACCCAGGCCTCCGTCGTCTTCACTGAATGGCACCGCCAGCCAACCTAACTCGGCAAATAATTGCCAGAATTCTTTACTGTAACCCTCATCACTTTCCATGATTTTGTTACGGGTTTCGAAGTCATAACTCTTTTGCACAAACTTCTGCACTTGATCCTGCAGCATTTGTTGTACTTCTGTATAAGTAAAATCCACGACTATCCTCGAAAATTAAAACTGTTTAGATATATTTGGCGCTGTAAATCAGAGGCCCAACACAGCTTTGCAAATAATGTTGCGCTGAATCTCATTGGAGCCACCAAAAATAGTCAGCTTACGATTATTGAAATAAGTGAGTGCTGCAGCGGCCGTGTTACCAGGGCCGATGTGTTCACCATCAAAATCGTCTTCAAATTGATCTGGCACATATGGCAATGCGTTGTAGCCAGACAGTTCCAGGAATAACTCATCTATCTTCTGTGCTAGCTCGGTGCCAACAATTTTTAAGATAGAAGATTCTGGGCCAGGTGCCTTACCCACACTTAACGAGGCAAGTGTTCTAAGCTCAGCATACTCCAGTGCCTTTAAATCGATCTCAGCTTCGGCGATGCGTTTTTTGAATGACGCATTCTCGCTCATTGGATTGCCAAATCCGTCTTGAGTGTTTTCCGCCAAGCGACGTAATGCAGATAGCTTTCGTTTACCACGCGGAACACCGGCGATGCCAGTACGCTCATGGGTCAATAAGACCTTGGCATATGTCCAGCCTTTGTTTTCTTCGCCAATCAAGTTTTCAACTGGCACTTTGACATCATCAAAAAACACTTCGTTAACTTCAGGAAAGCCATCGATCAACACAATCGGCTTCACTGTGATGCCAGGCGATTTCATATCGATTAATAAAAAGCTGATGCCTTCCTGCTTTTTCACAGTGTTATCTGTTCGTACCAAGCAGAAGATCCAATCTGCGTACTGCCCTAATGTGTTCCAGGTTTTTGAGCCATTCACCACGTAGTGGTCGCCTTCACGCACAGCAGATGTTTTTAGAGACGCCAGGTCAGAACCGGAATTTGGCTCAGAGTACCCCTGGCACCACCACACGTTGCTAGCCAGAATATCTGGCAGAAAGCGCTGCTTCTGCTCGTCGTTACCGTAAGCCATGATTACAGGCGCCACCATTTTCATACCAAACGGTATAGGTTCTGGCGCACCGATAAGACCCATCTCAGTGGAGAAGATATGTTTCTGGGTTGGAGACCAACCTGGTCCTCCGTATTCCTCTGGCCAGTTGGGAGCAGCCCAACCTTTCTCGAATAGAATCTTCTGCCAGCGCACCATGTCGTCTTTGCTCAAACGAACATTGGCGTCTACTTTCGCTTTAAGGTCTGCTGGAAACTCGGACTGCAAAAACTCGCGGACTTCTTTCTCAAAAGCCTGCTCTTCAGCGGTGAAATCTGCGTGCACGCGGTATCTCCCTTGGATTTCTGAATGCCGTGGCAGCAAGTACGCAAGCTCGATGCCTGCGGATTTGCCTAATTCCCGTCAGTCGACGGGAACCTAAAAGAGAGCGAAGCGTATCATCTATTCAGGCGCCAAATAAACAAAAATCGAGCAACCGCTCGGTTTTATTTTTTCTCAATAAAATCGGGAGCTTACGCTATACCAAACCGGCAGAAAGTAGGCTTGGAAATTTGACGAGCGTCAATGGATTTGGAAGATTAAATGGGGTATGCTTCGCACTCCTTGCAAGATACTGTTTTTCGAGCAATTTTTACCAGATCGCATCGCTTTACCAGGAGTTGCCATGAAAATAACACAATATACAAAATTGGCTCTTATGATTTTCGCCTTAAGCGGATTTGTTGCCTGTAGCTCTACCAGTGAGGAAGCAGCAGACGCTGGCGCCGCACAAGAATCTGGCGTTGATGCTACCAATCGCCGAGCGCAGGAAGATGCAGATGCCGCAGCAGCGCGCGCAGCTGCAGCTGAAGAACGCATGCGCCGTTCAGCACTTGCCACTCGCGTATTCTATTTTGACTTTGATGTCGCTGAATTCCGCCAAGCGGACCGTGATGTACTGACTTATCACGCGCGCGACTTAGCTTCGAATCCAAGCAAGCGCATTCGTCTGGAAGGTCACGCTGATGAGCGCGGCACACGCGAATACAATCTGGCGCTAGGCGAGAGACGTGCGAACGGTATTCTGAACTACCTCATCGTTAATGGTGCAGCTCGAAATCAAATCGAAACTGTGAGCTATGGTGAAGAACGCCCAGCGGATCGCGCAACTAGCGAAGCAGCTTATCAGCGCAATCGCCGAGTAGAGATC
Source organism: uncultured Pseudohongiella sp. (assembly GCA_965262465.1). Classification (GTDB taxonomy): domain Bacteria; phylum Pseudomonadota; class Gammaproteobacteria; order Pseudomonadales; family Pseudohongiellaceae; genus UBA9145. Next base: position 2,388,282 of record OZ253535.1, read on the forward strand.
GTCGATCCCTAACAATCGATTTTTGGAAGAACTAGCCGAACCTTAGGGTTCGGCTTTTTTTTGCCTGCGATTTCTTAATAGTTTGCTTTTATTTTGAGTTATAGGGACTGTTTTAACTTCTCACCTATTCTCCGCAACGCATCTTCACCCGCTGCAATGCCGCCGGCAAACGAAATAAAGGCATGGATCTGGTCGGTATAGCAAACATGTTCCACTGGCACATCAAATTCCTGCAATCGATCAAAATAGGCTTGGCCTTCATCACGCAGCGGATCGAATCCCGCTGTTATCAATAATGCTGGCGCTAGCCCTGTTAAGTCTTGATGCAAGAATTGCAGGTCGGGATCATTTGCTTGTTCCGGCGACTCCAAATAGTGTCCGCGGAACCAATTCATCCCGCCTTTGGTTAAGAAATGGTTAGTGGCAAATAGCTCGATCGAAGGAAAGCTCATAGTGGGATCTACGCTTGGGTAAATCAGCACCTGAAACTTGGGCATGGCGAAACCATGTTTTTTGCAGGCCATGGTTATAGCGACGGTTAGATTTCCTCCTGCACTATCACCGCCTATTGCCACTCGAGTCGAATCGATTCCTAACTCTTCGCCGTTTTCGACTATCCAACGATAGGCGTCGAAGCCATCTTGATGAATAGACTTTACCTTGTTATCTGGCGCCAATTCATAATCGATGGAGAAGACTGTACATCCGCTGTACTTAGCAATGCGTTGAGTCACCGTATCGTAGTCTTCAACACTGGAAAGCACATAGCCACCGCCGTGATAAAAAACGAAACAAGGACCACCAACGCTTTCAGGTGTTGGCACATAGCAGCGTGCATTTACCGAACCTCGACTAATTGGAATCACTAAATCCCGGGTGCTGTGCAACTCGCAGGGCGCCGGCGCAAAAGGATTACCCCTTTCAGCTCGAAAAGCGCGCGCTTGCTCCGGTGTGCCGTCTTCAATTTGCGGCAATCTTGCCGCTGAATCAGCAACCTTTGCTGCCACTGCTTCCAGGCTCTCGGCTTGAGCTGCGCTATCACTAATCTTCAGATTTGACATAACTCTCAACTTATCTAGAAAAACATGTTCTTGGGTTTTGCCGGCTGAAAACCAACAACCCAAATCAATACGGTAAACAGGAAGAATCCAGGCACGACATTAACCAGCAAACTATCAAGAACCTGATCTGAAAGTTCTAAAATGGCAATGGCGGCATAGACCAACATAGCAAGCAAATGCGCAAGCAGATAATAGTTTATAAAAGGCGCACTATTGTTAGTCATAGGCCATGGTTTACAGAGAAAGAACCATCGCAAGCCAACAATCACACCCAACAAATCGGTTGGCCAGAACAGCAACAAATTCACATTGTGGTGCGTATCTAAATGGTCGGAAATAAACCAGCTACCCAGCATCAAAGTTCCGTAGATTCCCGCAAACAATCCAGTCACTATCCCAAGTAAGCCAAGAATTCTAAAGTTGATTCCTGCCGCTTTGAAACCAATGCGAGAATGCGTTGCAAAATACGACATGGGAATTCGTTTCAACATCAACATCAGGAACAACACCGGCGCCAACAAACCCACTGAGGCAATGCGATAGGCATCAGATTCAATTGTTGGAGCAGGAAATTCCATAACTATCTGTTGATCTGATAGCAACGGAATACGCTGCCCATTTTCTGCTACATCGGAAGGAAGATTCGCCAATCTTTCTCTAAACACCAACGGCAAATACATACTTTCCCATTCAGTGACCTGGCGATCGATGTTGCTATTCATCAATACATCAAGCGAAAACGCAATAAGCTCCGTCGACGCGTAATGAGTTTTTACTTGATCGCGAAAAGTCTCGTTAGTGGTTCCGGTATACGCTGAAGATATTGCTCCTGCCAAGGCCTCATCCAGGTAATCTCGAACTCGGGTAGTACAGTTATCAAAATAATACTGGTATGCGTATTCCCGATTTGCCTCTTCAACATTCCACATCAATCGTCTGAATAGACGCTCTTTCTGAGGATTCGTGAGGTTGATGCGATCCTGCCATACCGTGCGCTGTTGCGCGCGGTACATATCGAATTCACGGGAAGGCGGATTCGTCGCCAGCCGATAATTCATGATCCCTTTGAAGAAATTGAATGAGAATCCGACTACCCCACCACTGATATCAAATACGCCCCAATTGAATACGAGATCAGTGTCGCTATTTTCATCGTAGACACGCAGGGCAGTGTGGCCAAAGTTGTCCCATACACTATCGCCCACATCTACTGTTATTAAGTAGAAATGGACTCCACTCATGTCACTGGGAAGCGGATAATCTTGGGGCAGGAGATCTGGATACTGGCCGAATGACCTGGCGCTAATTGAGCTTAAAGTGACCGATAGCAAAATCAGCAGGCACACTGCAGAAAGGCTACGCCCCCACAGTCTGTTCCCGGGGGCTAGCCTGGCGTAAATACGGCCCTTCATTGATTAAGATCTTCCCCTTTTTTGCCAAACCCAAGCGTTTGACAGAAAACCTGAATCCTATCAAAGATTTAGTTTGATTCAAGGTGAGCTAATCGGGAATGAACGAAGCCACAAGAGTCCTGGCCAGACTATATTACAACCATAAAAAATCCCCACTCCCTATCCGCCATATAGATGAGTGGGGACACACGGAATAAGGTTAAGTGCAAACAGATCTAAAGTGTGGGTTCTGCGAGGAATGCCTGTCTGCGCACCTTACCGCTTGGATTAGAAGGCTAACAAAGGAATTCTGAACGGAATCTGAATGACCCTTAAGGAAAAATTTGCTGCTGAAAGCCTTGGCCTACAGCAGCATCAAGGGTCCTATAGAGCTGGATGCTCTTAGGGAGAAGTACTTATCGTATCTTCTAATGTATAGGTAGGTTCACCACGGTCTACTACTTCAAATACGACCTGCATACCGGGTGGCACATGCATGATTTCTTCCTGATTATTAATCAGCATGCGTTCTTCGTTGATGGACAAGCGATGGGCTTTTGCAAGCACCCGGACTACTGCATTCTCTCCGGGTTCGCTCATCACGATCCGGGCTGACTCCACATCTCCTATACACGATGCGAGCCCGGTTACTAACAGCACTAACAATAATTGCTTCATATAATCCTCCAATAACTTAATGAAAGGACGGGCGAAATGCCCCTTACAGCAACTCATCACGAACTCTCAGGCGCTTCATCACGACGAACCGCCGGACTTTTAGCAAAAGAAAGTCCAGTGACAATCAATAGACGTTTGTAAATGAACTGGGGTTACAGGCCAATTACCTGCGATTTAGAATTTTCAAAAAAAAAGGCCAGCGATTGCTGGCCTTTTCGGTAATTGTTGCGGGACAACTTAGCGGGATTCTTCTTGATCCTCGGTCATGCGTTCGCCTCGTAGCAGATTAACCATGCCATAGTTTCCTTCATGGCAGGCATACTCGTAAATTTGACCATCGACCTTTGCCATTGGAATCATTGCCGTTACACGATCTTTAAACGTGCCTGGATCTTCAACGGTAAACTCGTATTCCACAGTATAGTCATCAGTACGGGTAAATCTTTCAGTGAGAAACTTATCTCCTGCAGTGCCGACGCCATTAAAACTCTGTGTGAGATCGCTGAAGTTTTTCGTCTCTACAACCAAGGTGTCTCCATCCCAATAACCGCGAGAATCACCTGACCAAAGACGGATATCATCATCCAAGTCTGGGGTATCAGTGATTGGGACGATTCGCGTGGTATGCACCATCTCCATAATCAAGGCGACAGTATCGCGGGACTGAACAATTTGAATGTTGTTGTTATAAAGACTCGGAAAGAATGGTGGGCCAGCGTTAAAACCCACTAGGCAACGCTCAGAAAGTCCACGATCCTCAGGCCCATCTTTGGCGATGCCGCCTACAATAAATCGAACTGGTCGCTCACCTGATACATCAGGTCCCAATCCACCATTTAGGGTCGGTGCACCTTCTACTATTTCAGGCAATTGACCGTTGGCAGGATAAGTAATTAGGGAAGTACGATTGTCTTTGCCACTACCCATCTCTAGCCAGAAAGTGTTGTAGCCGCCAGAACCAGAATTGTTGAGTGCCTGCAATCCCAATTCAGTTTGGGCTGCCAATGCTTCGACTTCTTGATCGGTAAGGAATTCCTTATCACCAAAAAAAGCAGGCCGTTGCATAGGAATGTTAGTGGAAAAATTCCACACCCCTTGCAAATCGGGCTGATCCCATTGGGTTCGCGGCGCTGTGTAATCGTCCTGCGCGAATCCATTACTTGCGAGCACTGTTGCTAACGCGCTTAGGACTAAAACTGATTTTTTCATGTGGTTCCTCTTTGCCTCTCTTCGTCCTTCTACAACTAGACAATGAATGGGCTCAAGTTTAACTGATTTCGGCTAAATTTGGCCCTACTTTCACCTTTCATTCACCTGACTTTCATCGAACAAATCAGCAAACTTAAACTGTATTAGCGCTTCTTCTTAACTTTTCCTGCAGCATTACGTAATGCTGCCTCGAACCCCAGCACTCCCCAATCTCGCATGATCTCCAAGTCCTCCAACGCTTCTTCCGGCGCTTGGCAGTAGCTCATTTCCATGCTCTTGCCATTTTTGTCATAGGTAAAAGGAGGTAAGCCTTCCTCATCAAAGCGAGATCGGTTCTCATCATCAACTTTAAAATAGAGGACATTGTCCGCTATCAAGCCAAACATTAGCCCTTCAAGAAATAATCCAAATCCTCCAAACATACGCTTGGATTCGCACGGGCCTACGCTCTGCAACAAATCGACCACATGGGACGCGAATTCTTTTTCTTCTTCGGAGATTGCCATAAGCTGATGCTATGATAGCGAGCCTTTAAGAACTAGAAAATTTGGGGAACCCATGGCTGAGAGTATGAATGGCGCTACCGCACTGATCAACACACTGGCAGATTGCGGTGTTGAATTCTGTATCGCCAATCCTGGCACGTCTGAGATGCACCTGGTACAGGCATTGGATGCTGTTCCACGCGTACGATCCGTTCTCGCCTTATTCGAAGGAGTTTGCACAGGAGCTGCTGACGGTATTGGCCGAATGACTGGCAAACCTGCAGCCACACTAATGCATCTCGGTCCTGGCATGGCCAATGGCATCGCCAACCTGCACAATGCCAGACGTGGCAACGCGCCGATGATCAATATCATTGGCAATCATCCTAACTTTCACGTTGGCTACGACTCTCCACTTACCTCGAATATCGATACCCTCGCAGCCAATTTTTCTGCCTGGATTAAATCCTCCTCTACGGCGGAGTCCTTGGCGCAAGACGGCGCTGACGCTTACACCGCAACCCTGCAACAAACGTCAGGCTCCACTGGCCAAATTGCTACCCTTATCATGGGTGCCGATGCCGCCTGGGGCGAGTCTTCTGGTCCAGCACAGCCCAATCCCTTGCCGCAACGATCCAAAGTAACTGATGCAGCTGTCGAGAATGTTGCATCGATTCTCGAAAAAGGAGGAAGCGCTGCGCTATTGCTCGATCAGCATGGTAATGATCCTGCTGCATTAGAAGCAGCCAGTAAAATCGCAGCGAAAACCGGTTGTCGTTTGTTAAATTCTACTTTTCCAGCTCGAGTGGATGGCGGCCCAGGACGTGTCGCCGTTGAACGAATTCCTTACTTGCCTGAACAAGTATTGGAAAGCCTAGATGGTTTGGAACATCTCATTCTCGTTGGCAGTTCAGCACCTGTAAGTTTTTTTGCCTATCCTGGAATACCTAGTCAGTTACTACCAGAAGGCTGTTCGGTAACACGCTTAAGTGAGATCGAAGAAGACTCTGTAGACGCTCTGCAACATTTAGCCACCAGACTAGGAGCTGACAATGAGAGCGTTATTTATTTCGATAAGAAAGAAATTGGCAAACCGACTGGCGAACTAGATACACGTTCGATTATTCAAGCAGTGGCAGCCACCATGCCGGATGATGTGATTGTTTGTACTGACTCAGGAGGTGGCAATGCGGCGTATCAGTTCTGCCAAAACACGGCACCTAATAGTTGGCTAGCACTCACCGGTGGCGCAATTGGACAAGGCGGTCCTGTCTCAACCGGAGCCGCTCTTGCCTGCCCAGACCAACCAGTGTTGGCATTGTTAGGGGATGGAGGAGCTGCTTACACTATTCAGGCACTCTGGACCCAAGCCCGCGAGCAATTGAATGTCACCACACTGATTTTCGATAACAAGGCCTACAACATTCTAAATGTGGAATATGCCAGATTGGGAGTAGGCGATATGGGGGATATTGCGGCCAGCTTGTTCGACATCGGCAGTCCTGAAATCGATTGGGTGGCATTGGCCAAAGGCTTTGGTGTGCCTGCTGCCAAACCAGAAACCGCAGAGGAATTAAGCACACTGCTGGAAAACAGCTTCAAAACTCCAGGACCTTTCCTTATTCAGGCTAGCGACAAACTCAAACGCTGATAAGTGCAGGACTAGTTCGAGTGTGAGCTCAATTCTGTTTTTCGAATTTCTGAATTCGCCGATTAATCACATCCGCGATATAGGCATTGCCATCTAAATCGAGGGTCAATGCATGGGCCTCTCCAAACTGGCCATTTGCCGTGCCTGGCCTTCCTATCGCGCCAAGTACCCTTCCAGTCATATCGACTTTCGCCAATTGCCCATCGAAACCGGTGGTGATGTACATAAAACCATCGTTATGCAAATGAAGCGCACATACCATCGCATCGAATAACCACTCACCGAGCAAATTTCCGTCGGTATCGAAGCGATGTATGCGCATATTCTCACGGTCTGCCACATACACTGTATCGTCTTCATCGATTTCAATCGCATGCGCCATCCAGAACTGACCTGGACCAAAACCTCGGCTTCCCCACTGAGTAATGTATTCGCCATCGGGGCTAAACTTTAGTACCCGTGGCTCTGGCGAACCATGACCCTGGGCAACATAGACGTTGCCTGCCGAATCCAAGGCCAAGTCATTGGGCTGATCAAATAGATGAGCACCATTTGCTTCATCCCAAATCCCCCTTTCGCCTTTAGTTCCAATCGTCATCAAAACATTGCCGTTAGAATCGAGTTTCATAACAACATGGTCGGCAACATCCGTTATCCAAATGTTGTCTTCATTGTCTAGATAGAGTCCATGGGCTCGCCCCACGAAACCTGGCTGTCCGAATGAACGAATGAATTGCCCGCCAGCCGTAAACTCTAGAAATGGTGTCTCTCCACGACTAAAGATCAACAAATCACCATTTGATTTTACCTGGATCGCAGCATAAGACTCGCCCTCAAACTCCGCTGGCATATCGAATGCCATGTCGTATTCGATTGGGACATACTCCGTTAATGTATAAGCTTGAAGTGGAAACAGCAGCCGGTTTGGCCTTTGCCCCAACGCTGATTGAGAGAACGCAATAAGAAGAATTAGGAAGAGAGAGATTTTAGTTTTCATTTTTTTCTCCTAATCAATTGTGACTTCTAGGCCCAGTCGAAGTTTTTCTGGATACTGCCCAGCCGTTCATAGAAACCACTCGCCAAGGTACTATCGTCTTCCGGTTTTGAACCAAGCAAACTCACTACTGGGATCACAATTAACGGAAGCATCAATGTAAGGAATGAAGGATCACGCCACTCACCCAAATAAGTGATTAGTTCGTACCACCATTGACCAAATCCACCGGCGGTTGCGTATTCAGCCCCATCAAACAAGGTATTGAACAACCACATGATCAAACCACCGGCAAAACCGGTAGCCATTCCCCAGAAAACTCCTTTTTCCGTAGTGCGACGCCAATAAAACACATAGCCAACAGCAATCGCTGGAGGTACTACCATGGCAAATCCGAGCAATAGCAGCTGCAACACTGAACTGATGTTCCCCAACCAGGCGATTACCGCCGCCGCCGACCCGTAAACTACGGTGACTATTTTGTAGGCCCTTAGTTTCTTGTCGCTATCGAAATCTTTAACACCAGGTACCCAGTCATTCACAAACATTGTGGCAGAGGCTAAGAGTATTGGCGCACCTGATGAGATGACGGCAGCCAGCACTGCGGCTAAGGCGATACCACCCAATATGGGTCCGGTATCGATAGCGAGCTGGGCAATATTTAAATAACTGGTTAATCCGCTTTCTGAACCGTATGCCGCAAGAGTAAGGATGCCAATAAATCCAGCAACTATCGGCATAAGTGCGGCAATCACGCCGGCCAAAAAGAATCCCGGAATTAGATAATCTTGTTTGCCGGCAGAACTCGCATAGTTTGCGTACACTGAAGCGGCAGGAGTATGAATGGTTGCAGAAATGAACAGAGCAATAATAGTTGCCCATCCTATTCCGGTGAAACTCCACCAACTTGCTTCATCTTTGCCTGCTTCAGCTAATCTTTCTCCACTGATGCTGACCACTTCCTGCCAACCACCAAGATTGTTCATCGCAACCATACTTACTAATAACAACCCTAAAATGATCACAGTGCAATGCACGACGTTTGCCACTGCCGTACCTTTAAGTCCGCCAGTTACAGTAAACGTAACAATTAGAAATCCACCGATTGCTACTCCAACTACAAAAGGTAGCCCAGTCACACCACTGACAATGGAACCAATTACATATGGCTCAATAATATTGATCACTAAATATTCTGCTTGCACACAGAGGCTGGTAAGCCATTGGCAGCGATAAGAACCGAAGCGATGATCAAACACCTGACCTACGCTTACTACCTTGAGGCGTCGATAAGGAATGGCGAAAAACAAACCCACCAGGAACAATGCAGCAAAGGAATTTACTGCATACCAGAGATGACCAAGCCCTTCATTGATGACATCACCGGCAACTCCATAGGTTCCCGCGCCACCAATTCTTGTTCCCGCTACTCCAGCGGCCAACATGAAGATGCCAAGACTGCCACCGCCGATCGCCCAATCGTTGGCGCTAGAATTACTACGATTTAGATAAATTCCAAAGGCGGCAAAAAATGCCAGATAGGCAATGATGACAATGGCCGTAATACTCATGCACAGCTCCCGCTACGTTACTGTTATTTCTCTTATTAATGTGGCGTTTGGCTGACTAGTCCACTGAACCGGCAGCTGTAGTTGCTCTGACTTACATCAAGACAGCAACAACTAGACTCGGCATACTACACCAACGGTAGAGTGTGTATCTATATGACGGTAATTCGCTTTCCTACTCGAAATACACAGCCACCTCAGTAAAAGGAAGAGTTAGAGAACTAAATATGGAAAATCTGCAACCAGGCAGTGACGAATGGCTGGCTCAAGTCAATGAAGAGATTTTGGAGCCTGAACGACTAATCATTGATCCCCACCACCATCTTTGGATGAAGCGCTTCGGCCGAAACTACTTACTCCCCGAGCTATGGTCAGACACTAGTAGTGGTCATAATGTTGAGAAGACACTCTTCATGGAGTGCCGAGCTTTTTACCTGAGAGAAGGACCAGATCATTTAAAGCCAACTGGAGAGACTCAGTTTATTGCCGACCTCGCAAAGCAGTCGGAATCAGAATCCGGCAAGGCCACATTGGCCGCGATTATAGGTCATGCGGATTTAACCCTGGCTGGAAAATCAATTGAACAATTGCACGAACTCTTAGACCAGCATACGTCAATTTGTGAAGGGAAATTCAAAGGCATTCGGCATGCTGGCGCTCGCGATAAAAGACCTGAAGATTTGTTTATCCCGGGAAACGCACCACCTTATCTCTATGGCAAGGAATCATTCCGTAAAGGACTGCGGGTGCTAACTGAACGGGGACTCACCTACGATACTTGGCACTACCATCATCAAAATCTCGACTTCATAGATCTTGCGCGGGATGTACCCGAATGCACGATGGTCCTGGATCATTTTGGCACACCGTTAGGCGTGGGAGTTTACCGTCAATGCAGAGACGAAATCTTTATTGAGTGGAAACAGGAAATGCGGGAACTCGCTAAGTGCGAGAATGTCTTCGTCAAACTCGGTGGTCTCGCCATGCCAGACAATGGCTTTGGCTGGGATATCGCTGAACGCCCACCTACGTCCGATGAATTTATTCAGAAGCAAAAGAAATATTATCTACATATGATTGATTGCTTTGGCCCAGAACGATGTATGTTTGAAAGCAACTTCCCAGTCGACAGGCTTTCAATAAACTATCATGTGTTGTGGAACGGCTTTAAAAAAATGGTTGCGGATTTTAATGAAACAGAGAAACATGCGTTATTCTACGGCACTGCTGAAAAAGTCTACTCTCTCTAGCTCGTAAACAATCCTTGTCCAGTTACTCAACACTCATTTTCGATTTAGACGGCACTCTCACTGACCCAGCATTGGGATTTGTGCGCTGCATGAACTATGCGCTCACTAGTTTTGATTACGGCCCACTACCAGACAGCGATATCACCCGTCATATCGGACCTCCGCTTGAGCAAACTATTGGAATCCTCACTGGGAGCTCTGACGTCAACCACATCGATGCGGTCACCGCGCGCTACCGCGAAAGATATGCAGAACTAGGTTTTCGCGAAGCCGAAGTTTATCCAGGCATTACTGCCATGCTGGAACAACTGGCGCAATCGAATATACGGCTTGGAGTATGCACTTCAAAATTGCATTCATACGCGGGCAAAGTATTGGAGACGTTTGACCTGGCACAGTACTTCGAATTCATGAGTGGTGCAGTCAACAAATCAATGAAGAGTGAACAACTTGGGAAGTTGTTGAGTGATGGCACTATTGATGCGCAGGCGATAATGATTGGTGATCGGTCAGTAGATTTAACTGCCGCACATTCTAATGGTCTGCAGAGTGCTGGAGTGCTTTGGGGGTATGGGGATCTGACGGAGTTGTCAGGAGAGAACCCTAAACATGTATTTGAGAGTCCTACCGAGCTGGCAAACACCCTTTCAGTGAGTCAGTTTTAGCTTCTATTTTGTAATCGCTTTATAACCGCACTGCTGGTTAGTACGACACGATCATCTACTTTCAAAGTACAACGCATAAACACCATCGACTTTCCACGCCGGATCGTTTCTGCCTCACCAACCACCAATTCTCCATGGTGAGCAGGAGCAACGAATTCATTATTGCAGGTTACGGTAGCCACACTCTCCTCATTAGACCCAGCATTGGCGCCCAGACATAAGGTGTAATCAGCAAATGCCATTAACACACCACCGTGCAAAGTATTGTGAGCATTACAGTGATGAGTCTGTACACGAAATGCAGTCCGTGGGTGCTCCCCATCCATAAAGAAGAAGAACGGCCCTATGTAGTCTTCTGCAGTGTCCCCTTCCCAGTGTGTATAGCTGGATGGAATATCGTAATCGACTGGATCAAAACTCATATGTAATGCTCTATCGCTTAGCCACCTGGAATGATGACATCTACTGCCGCGCCAGCGACTTTAAAAGGGATCTTTATGACCTCGACAGTTGCTCCCACCGCCGTCCCAACAACATTCCCTACTACGCAGGCCTGCAAGGTTGTACTCAATAGCAGCACTACGCAGATTCGACTAACGAATTTGAATTTCATAGTTGTATTCATAAGGCGAGCTGCCAATAACCAACATTGAGATAGTTATCGAACTTTTTTCCAACTTCTTCAAATTCTCCAACCTTTTTGAACCCCAGCTTCTCGTGTAAAGCGATACTAGGGTCATTCGGCAGGGTAATTCCGGCTATCAAGGTATGCACATCTGTTGAGCGGAGGGCCTCAATCAAGGTTTCATAGAGTTGTAGACCAAAACCTTCACCTTGCGCGTCCTGCACCAGATAGATACTCACTTCTCTCGCGTATCGGTAGGCGGACCGCTCTTTCCATCGGGCAGCATAGGCGTAACCAAGCAAGCGCGATTCCGATTTTTCTTCTCCCGTAGATTCCAACACGAACCACGGTCGAGTTTGGTCTGCCACTGCTATGCGCTGCGCCATATCGCCAGCAGTAACTTGCTCTTCTTCAAAGGTAATCGTCGTGTTTTGTATGTACCAATTATAGATTTCGGCAATATTCAGACTATCATCCAAAGTAGCGGGTCGGATTTGTGTGTTTTCTGCATTCATTATCGGTCTATAGCTCGGTTAGAAAGCATCAAGCAACTGAATGTTATCGATGCCTTTCCCTTCTTCGACGAGCAAACGAAACTCATCGCCCAACTGCACACTACTATCCAGAACTTGTTGCCATATTGATAATCGCTCTGACTCTGAATAGCGTTCGAAATCTGTGCGGTCCGGTATTTTAGCATTAGGCAATTCGGCAACGAATTCATCCGATGGTGTGACCAACACAACGTTGTGAAAGTGTTTTGGATTCGGCTTGCGCCAGGGCAATCGCTTATCGAACCAGCCAGGGATCACCTTTGAGCTGAAATGAGGATACAACACTAATCCATCGCCCTTTAAAAAAGGCAGATCAAAATGGTAGTCCGTTATTCCGCCATCCCAATACAATCCTCGGGCAGCACCTGAAATGTTCCTTACTCCCTCCAGCACAAACGGAATTGAACCGCTGGCAATCAACACATCGAGTAAGTTGTCTTTAGAAATTGGCGCGATGGCGGTATCAATATCTGTCAATTCGCCCCACGGACTAGTCTCAGGGGAATTGGTAAAAAGTGTGCGCTGGAAAAACCAAGAAAGAGTCGATCGACTGGCGATATTACACAAGGCACTCAATCCCAAAAACACGGATTGAGGAAACTTGCGATGGGAATTACCAAACCCTTTGCAACGATCAGCCACCAAGTGAGTCTTTATATGGGGATTGTGAACTAGCTGCGCCGGTCCATCAGGTCCTAATACATGCTCCAGCATGTCGCGCATCTTTGCTGTGATTTCTTCAATGGTCGGCACATCTGTATAGGTCTGACCACTGTACCTGACAGCCAATTCATCAATCGCGCGTAGCGGATCTTCAGTTGCCAAGCAACTTAATCGCCAGGCACCGGCAGAAGACCCTAAGGTATATAAGGTTTGTTCACGATTGGCGAAAAACTGAGAAAACAAGTAGCGATCAAGACCATATAAAACAAACCACTTGGGCCCTCCTGAGGCCCCAAGCATCACTTTAAACTGTTCTTGCCGAACACCTTCTTCTCGCAATTGTGCGTAAGCGGTAGGACCAGCGGAAATAGTAAGCGCAGACATGGATAGGAATGATATAATTGCCGGCTATTGCACGTCACTTATTGTGTTTCCTGAGTTTTCAGAATTCCATTAGCCAACTCGTTCGATTTAAACGATCCAGCAATACGAGCCAACTCAATGCCTGCTTTTTCAAACAATGATAGAAAATCGCTTCTCTTTTTACTGGCGATTGGAAACTCCATTGCATTTGCGACCTGGCAGGTATTGCTGAATAACTTCGTCGTCGAGCAAGCCGGATTTAGTGGAGAAGAAATCGGCATGCTGCAGAGCTTGCGAGAAGTTCCCGGATTTCTCGCGTTCACTGCGGTGCTGGTCATGTTGTATATACGACAACAGTCGTTTGCAATTATTTCCCTCATCACACTCGGCATAGGAACTGCAATCACTGCGTTTTATCCAACGGCGCTATGGCTCTATTTCACCACAGTTGTCATGTCTATTGGTTTTCACTATCTGGAAACCCTACACAATTCGCTCAGTCTGCAATGGCTCGCTAAAGATGAAGCGCCTCAGGTGCTAGGACAGTTATTGAGCGTTAGAGCGATTAGTAATTTTCTGGTGCTGGGATGCATCTATCTTTACTTAATGTTCTTTGCACCCAGCTATGTGTTGCTCTACATGTTGGCTGGCTCAGTCACCGTAGCCATAGGATTTTATTGCTGGACAATGATTCCCAGGTTTGAGGAAGAAGTTGTACAGAAGAAAGAGTTGTTTCTGCGCAAACAATATTGGTTGTATTACCTGCTTACCTTTTTTGCAGGAGCAAGACGCCAGATATTCGTTGTGTTCGCTGGGTTTTTGTTGGTGGAGAAGTTCGATTTCCCAATAGAAAATGTTGTGCTGCTCACGTTGGTGAATGCCATTCTCACTTATTACTTAGCTCCCAAGATTGGTGCATTAATAAGTATTATCGGAGAACGACGTGCGCTCACACTGGAATACATTGGGTTAATCATTGTATTCGTAAGTTATGCCTTTGTGGATAGCATTGCTGTGGCTATCGCGCTGTACCTGCTCGACCACTTATTTTTTGCGATGGCAATAGCCATCAAGACTTACTTTCAGAAGATAGCTGATCCAGCAGATATTGCTGCCACATCTTCGATTAGCTTTACTATCAATCATATCGCTGCAGTAGTGCTGCCTGCATTGCTTGGTATTGTGTGGGTGATTAATCACAGCGCTGTGTTCCTGATTGGCGCAACAATCGCAGCTGGATCGTTGATACTTTCACAGCTCATTCCTGATCGACCCAGCCAAGGTCAGGAAACGCGCTTAACGCCTTCCGCCGAACTTCAGACAACAGAATAGACAGTACCTAGTCTGTTTAGACTTTAATGAAAGCATCTACCCCTACAGTCAAACATCTCGTATTGATTGGCGGTGGCCATAGTCATCTTGCTGTGCTCCGCAGCTTCGCCATGAAGCCAATGCCCGGCTTAGCGATTACCATGATTAGTCGGGACATAGTGACACCTTATTCAGGGTCGCTGCCCGGCTATCTCGCTGGTAATTATTCGTTTGACGAGATGCATATCGATTTGCGACCACTGGCGCAGTCCGCCCAAATAAATCTCATTCAATCAGAAGCCACAAAAATTGATCTGGAGGCTCGTAACATTCACCTCCAGGACAGACCTGATATCCCTTTCGATATTCTGTCTCTAAATATTGGGTCTCGCCCGAATGCCGACGCCATCAAAGGCGCTGAACAATTCGCAACAGCGGTAAAACCAATCGATAATTTTATTAGTCGGTGGGAGAGCTGGCGAGAAAAAGCAATGTCCTCACTGACTGCTGGAGAAGAATATCGCATCGCTATTGTCGGTGGCGGACCTGCCAGTGTTGAAATTGCATTTGCCACGCAACACCGCATACGAAAGGATTTAAAGTCTGACCCAGAGGCATTCGCTCGTCTCAATATCACAATAGTGAGTGCAGAAGACCAATTGCTGGCATTTCACAATCACAAAGTGCGCGAATTCGCTCTGTCTGAGTTAAAACAAAGAAACATCGATGTGCGTTTGCAACAACCAGTCACAGCATTTGAAGAAAACAAAGTCATATGCGCCGATGGTACCGAATTAGCAGCTGATGCCATCTTGTATGCCACTGGAGCAAGCTTACCTGCCTGGCCTTTTGACTGCGGTCTTGCACAAAGTGACGATGGATTTATTGAAGTAAGCGACACCTTACAAACTACCAGTCACGATTTTGTGTTTGCTACCGGAGATGCGGCAACAGTTGCTAATGAACCTCGACCTAAATCGGGAGTCTATGCAGTTCGTCAAGGAAAGGTCCTGGCCAACAATTTACGCCGCTTCGCAACTTCGAAATCTCTGCAACACTATTTCCCTCAGCGACAAGCACTTGCCCTTATGAGTATGGGCGATGGCAAAGCCATCGCATCCCGTGGCGAACTTTTCTTCCAAGGTCCTTCGATGGGAACACTGAAACACCAGATCGATTCCAGATTTGTTCGTAAATTTACAGACTTGCCAGACATGGCTGCTGAATTGAACTTGGAACCTGGATTGGTAGATAAATCGACCGAATTGCAACTCAAACAGCATGCCATGCGTTGCGCTGGTTGCGGCGCTAAAGTCGCTGCAGATGTTTTAAGCGATGTACTCAAAGAAATTGAGTCTCCCGCTAAGCAAGACATTATTACAACACCCGGAGGAATCGAAGACGCGTCAAGAATCCAGTTGGATGATGGACGCATCTTGGTGCAAAGCGTGGATTACCTAAAGTCGTTTACCTACGACCCGTGGTTGTTTGCACGCATAGCAACCCTTCACTGCTTAAGCGATCTCCATGCAATGGGGGTGAAGGCACATTCAGCTCTGGTCATGATTGGTATTCCTCAAGGCAGTAAGCGTTTTAGCCGTCATCAATTGCGCGAGATAATGCTTGCCAGCAAATCAGTGCTCGACGCTGAGGGCTGTGATTTAATTGGAGGCCATTCCGCAGAGTCTGAAGAATTGCAGTTAGGATTTTGTGTCAATGGATTCACCGACCAACAAGCCACTTTAAATAAGTCCGGCGCACAAGCTGGTGAATCAATAATTCTGACAAAGGCACTCGGCACTGGCACTTTGTTGGCCGCTGACATGCGACATAAAGCAAGTCACAACACTATGGTCTCTGCATTTGCATCCATGTTGCAGTCCAATAGCGGCGCAGCTGAAATTTTTAAGGAATTCCAGGCCTCGGCTTGTACTGATATCACAGGTTTTGGACTAGCAGGACACTTATTGGAAATCGCCAAGGCCAGTAACTGCAGTATCGAGCTGGATTTGCCCGCGATCAATGAATTACCAGGTGCACTTGAGATGCTGCAGGACAACATTAAAAGCTCGCTGCACCAGGAGAACAAACTGAGCCTGAAATACATCGACAGCAGCGTAACATCAGAAAATCCCAAGCTAGAACTATTGTTTGATCCACAAACCTCTGGCGGACTGGTGGCAACCGTTCCCAACTCGGAAGCCAAAGCCTGCGTCAAAGCATTACATAATCAAGGCTTCGAAGCTGCCGCCATTATTGGCCATATCTCTGAACCTGCTGACGATGGAGCTCACATCAAGTTTTGAGTGGGTGTGGATGTGATAATGGGGCTCCTGTATAGTCCTGCTTCGAGTTGAGTATCCAATGAGCTTGTAGAAGCCGTAGATATTCTGGTTTTTCAAAGAGAATAAGTATGACCACATTAAAGAAACTGCGATCAACCGCTGCCCTGCTTCTAGCAATAGGCTGCAGCTCTTTCGTTGCTGCTCAGGATGGCGCAACCGGAGTAATTGATCGATACTCAAACTTAGACCTCACCCGTGAAGGACCAACAATTGATGCAGACCTGGCGCGCAGAATGTTTCGACGCGGGAATACCTACGCCAATTTAGAACGGCACGAAGAAGCTATAGAGGAGTATCGAAAAGCGATAAGCGCAGACCCTAACTATATGGATGCAATTCGCGCGCTGGCTAACACTTATTACTTTCTCGAACGCTACACCGAAACTAAGCCGTTATTGGCACGCTATATCGAGTTGGAAAGCAATACCACTGCCGGACTCATTGCTGCAGTGCAAACTTTGGGACAACTTGAACGGCAAGATGAAAACTATACCGCCGCCATTGATTACGACATTCGCGCCATCGAACTCGATCCGCAGAATGATTCCCAGGTTCATGTGATGGCAAACACCTATAACAATAATGGGTACGCCGACCTTGCAATTCGCATCTATCAGGCTGGAATAAGAACAATTCCGAGCAATGCCTTTTTCGATCGCAGTTTAGGACGGATTCTGGAACAGGAAGGTCGTCTGGAAGAAGCGTTAGCTGCTTATGAAAGTGCAGCAAGTAAAGATCCGGATTCGGGTTTCTACACCGATTTAGTTGAAAACATGCAGCAACGACTAAGTCGTTAATCCGCACTCAACTCTTCAAACCGGTTTTGTCGTTGCAGGTCATCCAAGCTCGCTAGCATATCGACCTCTTCATAGAATCTATCCAAGTTTCCATCGAGACTCGCCAAGAGAGCATCAAACTGCGGCACAAGATCGTTATAAGAAGCGACGGTCGATAGCTGGGCGTTGTTCAGAGATCTGCTAAACCAGCTATCGTAACCGCTATAGCCATCCCAACCCGCTTTTTGCTGTTGATAAGCTGCCCGCATTTCGTCTTGCAGGGAATTTTTTCTTCGCCGCATGTCCTCTGGACTATGCTCCTCTGCATAAAGCGCTGCAAAGCGTTCACGCCACTCGATCACCAACTCAACAAACTCAGCTTGTCGCTGTCTGGCCACTTCTGCCCCCGCAACCTGATCTTCCAGCCCTCGCGCCAACAACCATCGACGCACACCTTCTCGCTCTACTGCAGTTGCAAAGCTTTCGTTAAACGTCGTATCGCCTTGCAGATATACAACCTGATGTGCCAGTTCGTGAAATATCAATCCAGCAATCTGATAGTCTGCCCGATTCATTACCGTGCTCAGCAAAGAATCATCGAACCAACCAAGAGTGGAGTATGCATCCACTCCGCCGGTGTAGACATCCAAACCATCTGCATCGAGTTTGTCGGCATAGCGCATTGCGGCTTGTTCTGAAAAGTAACCTCGATAACTGACACAACCTGCAATGGGATAACACCAGTTGATAGCTTCAGTAGAAAATTCTGGCGCGGCAAACACATTCCAGACAACATGCTCCCGACCTACGTCCACATAAGAGGAATAATTATCCGCCACGGGCAAAGACAATTGATCAGCTGCAAATTCACGTATTGAGAGCACCAGCTCGAGCTTCTCACGAGTTGCGTCGTCCAAAGCCTCATCAGTCAACAATCGCTCAATATCTTGTCGACCCAACATTATTGAGGCCTGCCCTCGCGCCGCTTGTGTATAGTAATTTACTGCCTCGCAAGACAGGAGAGAAACAGACAGTATCAATAAGACCGCAAATTTAAGTGCTGATTTGTAGCGCTCGGGAAAAGTAAAAATAGCCACTTGCTACGCTTCCGTTTTTGCCGAACCTTGCACTGTAATCACTAGATTGCGCGCACCACCTTGATCGCGATGCTCACCTAAATACAGACCCTGCCAGGTTCCTAATTCCAATTGTCCATTTTTTATTGGCAAAGTAAGTTCGCAACCCAATAATCCTGATTTGATATGAGCAGGCATATCATCGGCACCTTCATAGATGTGCTCGTAATACGGTGCCCCTTCCGGTGCCAATTCATTAAAGTGCCTTTCCATATCGCGTCTAACAGAGCTGTCAGCATTTTCATTTACGCTTAATGACGCGGAGGTGTGTTGCAGAAGAAAATGTGCGAGCCCAATATCAATTTGACTAAGCTCAGGGCATTGTTTGATAACCTCATCAGTAATGAGGTGAAATCCACGAGGTTTGGGAGTTAGAGCGATTCGTTTCTGTAACCACATGGGCTCAGGGCTCAATCAACTCTATTTCAAAAAGATTTGCCCAGTGCTTACCTGTAACGAATAGCCGTTCTTGTTCGCTATCCCAGGCAATTCCATTTAACACAGCCTCGAAACTTCCAAGTTCAGTTTGTTCTGATAGGCCAGTTAAGTCCACAATAGAATTGATTATGCCAGTGGCCGGATCAATACGAACGATAAAATCCGTCTGCCACACATTCGCCCACACTTCACCATTAATGAATTCCAATTCATTAAGGTTGTTAATCGGATTGCCATTTAAGGTCACTGTTACCTTGGAAGTAGGTACAAAGTTTTCCGGGTCGATAAATTGCAGATCAGCTGATCCGTCACTCAATATTAACTGAGTACCGTCGTAGGCCAGCCCCCACCCTTCCGTAGCATTGTAATGAGTACCGATTTGTTCAAAGCTGTCCTTGTCATACTCAAAGACCATATGTGACTGCCAAGTCAGCTGAAATATCCGATCCCCGACAACTTCAATGCCTTCACCGAAATAGCGATTACCTAGCGCCTGGGATTGCAAGACCTTCGCGTCTTCCAGGGATTGTTTACTTAAGCTGGAAAGTCCCCGTTTTCCTGTCCCTTCATATAGAAAGCCATCGTGATAGAACAGGCCTTGAGTAAACGCCTCGATGTTATGGGGATAAGTGTTCACTATGCGATAGCCGTAACGCGGCACCGCCTCCTGCGCGAAGGCGCTGGAAACACTAAGAAGCAGAATGATCGTCAGAAGTCGCATGGCATTATTCTACCAGTTGCAGCCAGTAGTATAGAATGACTATGATCCAGAGAATTCTCAATACGATTAAGTTAATTAACGCAGGAAGTGAGTCAAATCACTTGTAATGCGCGAGCAACTTAACCTGAGCTGAATGTGCTCTATTTGATTTAGATAGGAAGAACAATGACCGACGATTGCTTGTTTTGCAAACTGGTAGCAAACGAAATTCCCGCTGAAAAATTATATGAAGATGAAGATGTCACGGCATTTCGAGATATTAATCCGGCTGCCCCGACCCATGTGCTGGTAATCCCTAACAAACATATCGCAGCAGTCAACGAAGCCGAAGCAGAGGATCAAGCCTTATTGGGGAAGCTCTTGTTGGTGGGAAATCAGATTGCCGATCAGGAAGGCCTCAGCAGCGACGGTTTTCGCTATGTGATCAATACTGGGAGCAACGGCGGACAAACGGTCTACCATATTCACTTGCATGTGCTTGGCGGACGCCAAATGACCTGGCCACCAGGTTAGTTAATTAAACTGGTCACGCCTGATTCGGTAGCTGGCACAACTCCCTGCTCTGTTATAAGTGCCGTTACATATTTAGCCGGAGTCACATCAAACCCATAGTTACTTGCTGCAGTAGACTCAGGAGCAATTGAAACGACATTTGTTTCGCCAGTTGAGGAAGCACCAACAATCTTAAGCACTTCGTCTTGATCACGCTGTTCGATCGGAATTTCAGTAGTCCCATCGACTATTTCAAAGTCGATAGAAGAGACTGGCAGCGCAACATAAAAAGGAACATCATTATCGGCAGCAGCCAACGCTTTGAGATAAGTTCCTATCTTGTTACACACATCGCCCTGGCGAGTTGTCCTATCGCTACCTACAAGACAAACATCCACTTCACCGCGTTGCATCAACAGTCCACCTGCATTGTCCACAATCAAAGTGTGAGGGATGTGGTTCTGCTTGAGCTCCCAACAAGTAAGGGCTGCTCCTTGATTGCGTGGCCGAGTTTCATCGACCCAGACATGTAAAGGAATACCTTTCTCTGCGGCCTTATAAACAACTGACAAGGCAGTACCCCATTTAACAGTCGCCAAGGATCCGGCATTACAATGAGTTAGTACATTCAGCACGGAGTGTGTGCTCTTCTTGTTTTGCCACAACTCTTCTAATAGAGTTGCTCCGTTTTCCCCGATCGCTTCACAGATAGCGATATCTTCTTTTTCCAATATCTGTGCTATTTCCAGTGCCTGCTCTGCCCTATTCTCTGGCGGTAAATCTTTTAATTGTTGTACACAGCGATCTATTGCCCATTGCAGATTAATCGCGGTTGGTCGTGTGTCTGCGAGGGAAATGGCTGCAGAATCTAGCGAGTCTTTATCTTCACGGAGTGCCAGATAGAGACCGTAGGCGGCGGTTACTCCAATCAAAGGCGCACCACGCACCTGCATAGTCTGGATTGCTGCACAAGCATCTGCCAATGAATCCAGTTTGCGCACCACAAATTCTTGCGGCAATAGGGTTTGGTCCACAATACAAACTGAATCTGTTGCGGGATCGAACCAAAGAGACTGGTTATATTCGGGTTGCGACAATTCGACAGGCTCCGTAACTATTACAAGCGCCTAGTTTTAGATGACACGTTCATTGCCACCATCGATAGCAACCTGAGCGCCGGTAGTTTTTGCGAATGCCTGACTTAGCAAAGCAACTACTGATTCCGCTACATCTCTAGAATGTAGTTCAGTGCCTAAGACATTCGATGATTTGTATTCTTCCACTGATTGACCATAGTGATTCGCCCGCTGCTGCAATATCTCATCGGACCACAACGCTGTGTCATAAATCGCATTGGGATGGACTGAATTTACGCGAATGCCAAATTCTCCCAATTCCAATGCTGCGACACGCGCCAGTTGATTTAGCCCAGCCTTAGCCACGGAGTAGGCAGCAGCGCCAGGGCCAGGTGCAGGAACATTCTTGGATCCAACGATAACTGCTGCAGGATCGAAACCGTATTTCATAAACGGGATGCAGGCCCTGAACAATTTCATATGGGAATTCATATTCAGCTCCATAGACTGTTGCCAAACAGAATCATCCAAATTTTCAATCGTAGAACTTTTCGGGAAGTTGCCTGCATTACTTACCAGCAAATCAACTCCACCAAAAGCTACAACCGCCTCTGATAGAGCGTCATTGATCTGCTCAGGTTGGGTAACATCACATTCAATAGCTAGCACAGAATCCGCAATTGCTTGCGGCACTTCGACTTCTGCAATATCCAGTGCGACTACCACCGCCCCTCGAGAAACCAAAGCAGAAACGCAAGCATGACCAATGCCAGATGCGGCTCCAGTCACCACTGCCACTTTGCCTTCAAATTCCTGTCGTGTACCGCTGGATTTCAACTTTGCTTGCTCGAGCTCCCAATATTCCACTTCGAACAAATCATTGCGGGGTAACGCCTGCCATCCTCCTATAGCTTCCGCCTGCTGAATCGACTTCATTGTATGAGCGGTAATATCAGCCACTATTTGCAAACGCTTAGGGTTAGCTGCGAGGTAAATCAGCCCTCGATTACGCCACACACCATAGCGAGGCATAGTGTCGAGCAACTGATGATGCGCTGAACTATATTGATTGAAATAGTCCTTATAAAGCGCAACAAAATGATCAATATCTTGTTCTGGATGCTCGTCAAAAGCTGCTCCAAATGGCTTTGCATGAATCGTATGATCTGGGGTTAGCGGTCCGCGCTGGATCAATTCATGGGCATTTTCTCGGTTGGCAAAACCTGCCGCTTCCAGACCAGCATCAACCCTTACTAATACCGGGCCACCGAATTGTTCTCCAGCATGTTTACGCAGTTGCACAAGATAGTGGAGATCGATCGATTTGGTAGGCTCTTCTGTTTTCAGCGCCAGATCACCAGCATTTTGCGCCAAGTAATCTTCAGCGCGAGACACCAATTCAATCATCGTGTCATAGCTCGTTTTGGCATCATCATGAAAAGTAAAAATACCGTGATGCAGTAAAACTATCCCGCGCAGTGAATTCCAATCGATGTCCGCAGTTGCTGCTGCCACCTGTTGAGCAAGAATAAAACCCGGCATGATGTAAGGCAGAATCAATACATCATCCCCATAAATGCCCTTTAGCAGTGCCTCCCCATCAGGGGTATTACTCAAGGTAACCACCGCATCGGCATGGCTGTGATCCACGAACTTATGCGGAATCAAAGCATGAAGAATTGCTTCAACCGAAGGAGTTGGCGCACTGGGATTCAATAGTGCCAGGCGCAGTTGCCGCATCATCTCACTGTCGGTTAAAGCGTCGAGCGAGCCAAGTTGGGTGAGATAGTCCAGTTTAGTGGGCGGGAATCCTGGCGCTTCAATGGTACGCAGATCCCAGCCAGAACCTTTCACATACAACACATCGATGGAGTTTCCGAAGACATCCTTCTCGGTGCCTTTAACTGACGTATTGCCTCCGCCGTGCAGCACCAGATCTGATTCTTCTCCTAACAAATTTGAGGAATAGACGCGCAATCCGACAACGTCGTCCGGCGAAATGCTGGCAGCTGTATCAGTGTTCCAACGATTTTTCATAGCAACCTAGTTAAGAGGCAGCAAAGCTTAGGTTTTTGTAGCACAAACAAAAACGCACCATCAATGATGGTGCGTTCTTAGAATCAAAAAAGTAGAACTAGTTAGGTTCGACAATCGATATGTTAGCCATGCCTGCCTGTCGCGCCGCATCCATGATGAGCACGAGCGTGCTTACATCTGAAGAATGGTCCGGCTGGATAATGACAGACGCCGAAGGGTTTTCAGCTTTTAATTGGTCGATATTGGAACGAATCTGCGTTGCGATAATAGGACGCGGATTGCCATTTAGAATAATCTCGTTATTTGCACCAATTTCGAACAGGATATTCTTTTTATCATTGTCTTCTGGCGGAGTCTCATTATTGTTGTTATCGCTACTCGCCGCATTGATCGCTGTTTCTGACAAGAAAGTTGCAGTTACAACGAAGAAAATCAGCAGGATGAAAACCACATCCAACATGGGGGTCAGATCAATTTTGGCATCATCTTCTGATTTTTTACCGGAGATTTTTTTCATTATTCGATCCTGGCATTGAATACTACTTGAGGGACAGAGTATATCAGCGCTGCAGCGGGAAACGAAGGCCTGAGAATGATCTGGGAGAGAAATTTTTCGCGGCTGAATAAGACCCGGAAAACGGTAGCCCGATTCCTGAAAACCCCCGTATTTAGCGGCTTTCAGGGCAATTGAGGCTATTTCTTAAGAGAGCTAACGGTAAACTTGATCAGGTCTTTGAGCTGACTTGAGTTCTTACCATCCCGAGAATTCACCCGGATCCCATGGAGCATATTCAGCAGAATATCGGCGGCGGTCTCAGCGGTAATACCCTTTTTCAGCTTCCCTTTTTTCTGTGCCTCTTTAAGCCGGATCGTCAACGGTTTACGAATATTGGAAAGCGACGAACGAATCACGCGCTTCATATCTCGATCGAAATTGATACTTTCACACAAGGAGTTTGTTAATAAACAACCCATCGTGCGTTGCTTGTTACTGATATCAATAATCGACGCTTTGAAATATGCATCGATTGATTCCCAAGGACCAAGACTATCGTTTTTTAATGTGCTGGCAATTTGTTCTTCGATGATCGCGTTGTATTGGTCAACGCAAGATTTAAAAAACGTTTCTTTATCACCGAATGAGTTGTACAAAGTTCCACGATTGATCCCTGTGCAATCCAATAACTTTTGGACCGAGCTCGCTTCGTACCCTTCTTTCCAAAACTGTTCCATGGCATTGGTTAGTACCATTGCCTCTTCGAATTCGACCGGTCGTGCCATTGTTGTTACTTAAGTCCTATATCTTGGGGTTTATGATTTTTTAGCTTTTAATTGTGCGTCGTTATGATTGCACATCCTCAAAAGCGAAGGCGCGCTATTGTATTACAGCGATTTCGGATTTACACCAATTGTTCGAATATTCGGAAAAAAATAGACTCAAACACAAGTTGTTGAGTTTTTGAATGGGTGATCACCAATTCGTTTTAGAATTTTAGACGGTCACACTTATTACTGATGAGCAAAACGAGAGAACTGCAAAAACTTGTTGATCAATTTTTGATCAATTTTAGAACAATGGGTATAACAAATGAGTTTCGGTAGTGAATCTTGGAGATTAGAAACGATCGTAACGACCAGGCCGATGGTTCCGCCAAACAAAGTCCAACGTGGCTATAAGTTGGATGCGATAGTTACCGACAAGCCTATCAATCCTCCAAACGTAACCCCACCGTGGTTACAAATTGGAAACGATGGTAACGACTAGACCGATGGTTCCGCCGAACACCGCTCCCCATACAACTAGCCAACCAAGATGCTTATGAATCATTTGCTGAATGATTTCCTTAACCATTGCCGGAGTCATTTGATCAAGGCGTTGGTCAATAAGCTCCTGCAGCTTTTCCAAGATAGCTTCTTCATCTAGCGCGCCTTGCAGTGCTTCCTGCAAATTTTCTTGAAAAGCCTCACCGGTAAATTGCTCTCTGAAGTATTCACGCATTTTTTCCACGAAAGGATTCTTTAGAGGATTCAGAGCATCGCGGCCACCAAACATACCCAGCATGGAAGCAAATGAAGATCCCATGATCACATCGAGTAACGAATCGAAGGCCTGCTCAAGATCTAGCTTTTCGATGCTGGCCTGGAATTGCTCATGCAATTTCGCTGACGTATCCCCTGCCCCGTGAAAAAATGCTTCAAGATCACCGCGTTTGAAAAACTGATCAAGAATCAAATTGCGAATCCCTTGTTTAAAGTCCTCGAAGCGAATCTGAATCACACCAGAACCATAGAGGCCTGGCACCCGCTCGAACAGCATGTGTACAGCCAACCAGTTAGTAATACCACCTGACAGTGCGAACAGACCGGTGTTCAAGACGTAGATCTGATAAGGACCGGAAGTGAGTACACCAATCACCACCAAAAGGAGGGCCAAGCCATTACTGATTAAACTTTTATTGATGAGGAATTCCCTGTGCTTTGACGAGTACTATGAATTGAGGCGGCATCATAAAGGATTGATCGGAATGGGAGCAAGATCATTCCTGACCTGCAATTTTCCCTGAAAACTCTGCCAGCAGTTTCTGTTGATCTGCAATAGGCATTCGCTTACGCACATTACTGAGATAGTCCAAATCTATATCGGCAATTGCTATACCCTCACCAATTTCGATCATGTCCAACACAGATCCCCATGGATCAATGATCATCGAATGACCCCATGTCTCTCTGCGCTCGCTATGTTTTCCGCCCTGACCTGCCGCAATAACATAACACTGATTTTCGATGGCTCGAGCTCGCAATAAAGTTTCCCAATGCGCCTCGCCAGTTACCTTAGTAAACGCAGCCGGTACCGTCACAATGTCTGCCTGCAACCGAAACAATTCTCGGTAGAACTCTGGAAAGCGTAAATCGTAGCAAACGCTTAACCCTAATCGACCCACAGGCGTATCCACGCATACGATCTCATCCCCCGCCTCATAACTGCGTGATTCAGAGTAACGAGATTGCGCATCAGCTACTGACACATCGAACAGATGCATTTTGTCGTAGCGGGCTAAAACATCACCATTAGAATCGTAGACCAGGCAAGCGGGACGCACTCGACCATCATCTATTGTTTCGCTTTCCCCAATTGCATTTGCGGGACGGGTAATCAGCGGAATAGTTCCACCTACTATAATGAGATCATTCAGCCGAGCTTGATCAGACAAGAACTCTTGAATTGGCCCTGTTCCCTGATTTTCTGCATAGGGCAGCATTGGTCCGCCTTCCAATACAGCGAATACTTCAGGCAACAATACCAATTCAGCACCCTCGGACTTTGCCGCACCAATGAGTCTCGCAGCAGACTCCAAATTAGTCTCGACATCACCAGTGCTCACCATTTGAACGGCTGCAACTTTATGGGTCATCTAAAATTTCCGTTTAGTTCCGCAGGATTTGAATGAGATTAGTGTAAGAAAAGCTAAAGAGAGAGGCTATTGAATAGCAGTGGGAGCTGCGTTGGGTTCCGAATCTGGAGAACCAAATGCCTGTTTAAACTCAGGCTCTAAACCCTCAAAAGGCCCACTCAAGGTGTAAACCGCACTGGAGAGACTATCCACCTGATCACCAAAAATCTGATCAAACAAATACGCTCCTACTGCCAAAGGGATATTGGCTGTTAATAATCCGATCCAAGGCAGATTGTCACTCACCGGCAGAGTAACAAACATTTCACCTTCAATAATTTCGTCCGCTAAATCCACATCACCTGTTATCTGATACAGACTGCTCGGCCCAGAGATGACTAGTCTATCTTCAATGTGCATCAAGCCTTCATCCAGGGTGAATTGACCAGTGATCTCATCGTAGGCAAGTCCTCTGCGCAGTAAATCGTCGCTGAACCGCAGCCGTTGGAAAATTGCAGTCAAATTAATAAAGCTGACTAGTCTTAAGGCACCTTGTCCGCCTGAATTGCGAAGAAATCGACCATCGTCCACTAATAGATCAATGCGGCCACTTAACTCATCCCCGGAGAAAAATGCTGGCGAGCCCGGCCACATGACTTCGGTGACAAAAGTAGCGCGATCACTTTCTAAGCTCGGCGCATAACCGTTGGCTGCCAGCACTCCGCCGATATCGTCAGCAATCAAGACTCCTGTTAGTTCGCTGAAGTGACTTTCACCATCAAATCGCCAGCGGAAATGCGGTTCAAGCTCCTCGATTCGTTCATCAGGTTCATCCCTACCCAATCTCAACCCGCGAAAATCAAAATTCAAATCGTAGAACTCAGCGCCTTCCTCCGTGGGTATCAAAGTGAATTCCCAACTGCCAAACTGGCGCGAACCTATTGCGAAATCATCGGTGGCAAACTCCATCAATGGCAACTCCCGAGGATCCAGATTCAAAAGCGGATCGATTTCCTCTTCTTCTGCAACCTCTTCAGGAATGTCAGCAACTGCTAATTCAACTTCTGCTTGTTGCTCTGACTCTTCATCGCCTGGTAAATGCAGATAGTCCAAATCAACCTGCAAATAGTCCTGAGAATCAAACGGAATGATTACATTGCCCTGAACAGACTCGCTTTCAACTATGGTAAACCAACCCTCTTCCTGCTGGTTCGGGGTAAGACGTAAACTGACTTCTGGAAGCTCCTCGTCATAGAGCGAAAACATGTCAGTGTTGATATCAATGAAGGCGACGCTATCCCCCAGACCGGAAGTACCACTTCCGGTAGCTCCGAGAGAACTCACGAAATCGGTCCAGGGTTCCAAATCGAAACGATCGACATCGGCAGCGATGACCATGCCGTTTTCTGCTTCCATGCTTAACGACAGTGCTTGATCCGGATCCACGCCGAGGGCAAGAAGTCCATCCTCTACTATTCCATCATTTGACAACATTTCTAATGCTAGATCTGCGCCCAAAGATCCGGTCACTCCTAATCGTTCTTCATCAAATTCGAGCAACAGCTCCAACGCTACTGAATCCTCAGCTGCCTTGGTCAATGGATACGGCATATCAATGCGCGCGCCCTGCAAATTTGAATTGATTTGTAGCGTGTTGTTGATAGAGTCCATTCCGGTTTGATCGATACGCATCAAAGCCTGGTAGTCAAACGCTCCTTCTATATGTGCTAGCAGGTCACGCACCAAACCACTTTGCCGCGGCCAGGCAATCATTTCTTCTGGTGTGGTGCGTCCAGTGCCGCGCAAAATGATAGTGCTCATTTCACCGGCCTCTGCTTCCGATGAAAGCACCATCTCCACATCATCACCGAACATACGTCCTTGCAAGACACTTTCTTCCAGCCCGGTGCGGGTATCGAAAATTACTGGTCCAGAAAGTGCTGAGACCGACAAATCAAATTCTGGTATCGCCAACTCATTGCTATCTAGTTGCATATCCAAACGAACATCAGGTTCATTATCTTCTTGATTTAGCGGAATCAAGACGTCGACGTCAGCTTGGAAATCGCCCAATGCCACCCAGGTAGAAAAAGTTTCCCGCAGATTTTCGTCAACCGGTGTTTGCTGCAAATAGTCCAGGCCTTGGGCTGTGCTACCAGAGGCGATGCCATTAACGGTTAGCCAGTTACGATCATTTTCATCTCGCCTAATACGACCGATTGCATCCTGTAAATCAACACCAACACTATTGCCTTCCGACACCGCTACATCGATATTGTTGTCATCGGTAATTACCAAGCCAATCAGATCGTTTAAGACAGGCCATTCATCACTGAAATTCATGATGCCGTTATCTAGCTTGAAAAAGCTCTGGAAGGTTTTAGTTTCTGTCGGCGCACCACTCAAAGAGTTACCCCGGAACAAAACAGCACTATCGCTGATATCCCCATCAATTATTGCTCGCTCAAGAAACTCCATACTGTTCCTGAGGTTTGGCTGCACTTGAGGCCCATCGGGCAAATAGAGAGATTTTTGTTCTGCATCTACTCGGCTTGCACCCACCATCAATTCCAGATTGGCTTCCCTCTCACCGCTTGGATAGCGGTGAACCGTTGAGGAAAACCGCACGTTGGCATCCACTGCATCGGAACGTGCTACTACATTACTACTGACGAGTTTTGTGCGTTCACCGTTGCTAATATCAACATCAATTAGCAACCTGCCGTTTACATAATCGTAATCCCAGACTCGGGTAAACGTGGCTGGAATGTTCATGCTGAAGTTTTCAGACTCAACTTCTGCCAAACCTGACACTCGATTAGCCACGGGATCAAATGCGACTTCCATATAACCAGTTAGGCCCCACATGTTTGGCGACCCGCGAACCGATCCTAAATCGACGTTAAACAGGTTGGTGCGTGCCTCAATGATTTCTTGATTCCCCGCACCGATAGGCAATGCCAGACTAAAATTTTGCAATAAACCATCCGGCGCATAACCCAGCAGTTGTTGCGTCGCTGATTCATCCAGCAGACCACTGGCAAGCACCATTTCTCGAAGAAGCGAAAGATTAATTTGATCTGCCCTGACCGAAACAATCTGCTCCGGTACGACATAGACATAGGTACTAAAGTCCCGCCAGAATTCGTCGGCGAAATTCAACGCCATATCAGATAAAGCAATCTCCCAATGATCTCCAGCTAAGCCACGGGACACGGCTGCTCGCCCTGTCACATCCGTGAGTTGTAACGGATTACTATCATTCAATGTGTAAACTAAGGAATTGATAGTCAGGTCAGTATTGGCTCCCTCAACATTGCCACCGGACAGTTCTATCCAGAACTGACCTCCACCATTCAGTTCTTGAATAGCTATCGCGCCAAGATCTTGCTCTGCAAACAACGCCGTATAGTTCGCATCGGGAACTTCAAAGTGCAAACGACCTGCCAACTCAGAAAGTTGGTCACCCTGCACTTCCATGGAGA
The DNA here is from genome assembly GCA_965262465.1 of uncultured Pseudohongiella sp. Taxonomy (GTDB): domain Bacteria; phylum Pseudomonadota; class Gammaproteobacteria; order Pseudomonadales; family Pseudohongiellaceae; genus UBA9145. The sequence continues at coordinate 2,418,648 of OZ253535.1, forward strand.
AAGTTAATGGTTCCGGGTTGCGCTCTAAATTTGCATCAACATGCAGGAAGTGGTTCTCACCCTGATTTTGAAAAGTGGCAGTGCCATTTGTGATCGCTAAAGTTTCGCCACTGCGCGTCTGGATACTGATTGCCACATTGTTCATATCCAATTGAGAGAAGCTTAGAAAAGTCTGATACAGGGAATTCAGATCTACGGGTTCGCCTCCACCCATATCCAAGCCGCTGAGTTGCCATCCACCATTGGCATTTTGTTCCAGCACTAACTCCAGACTATCGATAACAAATTGTTCGAGTACCCAGCGTCGCTGCCAGATGCTTTGAGGCATATCCACTTCGATGGTGGCTTGTGAAAAATAGAGCGCGCTCGATGCTGCATCGTCGGGATGCACATCATCTGTTACCGCGAGTCTTAAACCATCTATATTGACCACGGGATTGAAGCCGCTGAAGCTGCCCGTGAGCGAATCGACAGAAACCGGAATTCCGGTGTTCAGGAGAATTTGATTTTCAAGAAATTCAGAATAGCGAGCGATGGCGGGCATGAACTGACGCCCAAGACTGACATATGCAGCCAATAGCACTATTGCCACGACTATCAGCAAGACAAGTTGCTGATAAATTCTCTGGAAAATGGTGGCTAGCATAGTTGTTTAGCTTCGCTGTAAGACCCTGTGGTGGCTCGATCTGGGGATATTGCCCGATCAATAGCAGTTTTAGCTCAGCTTTGCTGAATGGAAACTTAAATCAGCGCAGATGAGAATATTCCCAATCTGCCTGTAAATGTCGCGATCTAATAGAGAACGACATCGAATTGCTCTTGAGTATACATAGGTTCAACTTCGAATTTGACTGTCTTACCGATTAATTCCTCCAAACCAGCGAGGGTGTCAGATTCTTCGTCCAATAAGCGATCAACTACGATCTGTGAAGCCATCACTAGTAGTACGTCGTTTTCATATGCCCGGGCCACATTCAGTATCTCTCTAAAAATCTCGTAGCAAACCGATTCTGGAGACTTCAATGTGCCGCGCCCGTCACATACTGGGCAGTGGCTATTCAAAGTTTGGCCAAGACTCTCTCTAGTCCGCTTGCGAGTCATCTCAATGAGACCCAATTGAGAAATACCCGTAATACTTGTGCGGGCATGATCCTTTTCTAATGCTTTGGCAAAATTGCGATGTACCTGTCTTTGATGCTCGGGATCTAGCATGTCGATAAAGTCGACGATGATTATGCCCCCAAGGTTACGCACCCTAAGTTGGCGAGCAATTGCAATTGCCGCTTCCAAGTTGGTTTTAAGGATTGTCTCGGCATGATTTCGACTGCCAAGGTAGCCACCCGTGTTTACATCAATCGTGGTCATGGCTTCGGTTTGATCAATAATCAAATCACCACCTGATTTAAGTTTCACACTACGACTTAGGGCTTTATCTATTTCATCTTCAATGCCATACAAATCAAAAATTGGGCGTTCACCAGCATAAAGCTCTACTTGCGCATCCAGCTCGGGCACAAAATCAGTCAGGAAGTGTTGGATCTCATCAAAAGTTTTTTGATCGTCCACTCGAATTTTTTCAACGTTCTCTCTTATTAGGTCACGCACGGTACGCATGTAGAGAGGAACTTCCTGATAGACAGGTCGTATACCGTCATTGCGCTCGATTCTTTCTTCTACTTTATTCCAAAGCCGATTGAGGTAGCGCACATCTTCTTGTAACTCGTCCGCACTAGCGCCTTCGGCGGCGGTTCGAATTATGAATCCGCCCCGCTCCGTGCATTGTTCCTCTTCAAGTACTTCATTTAACAGCGACAACAAGCGTTCCCGCTCTTCCTCATCTTCCAAACGCTGAGAAATACCAATGTGTTTACTACGCGGCATAAACACCAGGTTGCGTGACGGAAGAGTGAGGTGGGTCGTCAATCGTGCGCCTTTACTACTAATGGCGTCTTTTGCCACTTGCACTACGATATCCTGACCTTCTCGTAACGACTCTTGAATCGGTTCCGGCAGTTCATCCCGCACTTCAAATCCATCAGCATCGATGGCAGAAATATCAGAGTTATGGAGAAACGCGGCCCGCTCCAATCCAATGTCAACGAAGGCAGCCTCCATTCCAGGCATTACCCGCGCAACTTTTCCTCGAAACACATCACCCACATGGCCACGCTTATTGTGACGCTCAATAAAAATTTCTTGCAGCAATCCGTTCTCGATAAGTGCTACTCGAGTTTCCATCAAGGTGACATTAATGAGAATTTCTTCACTCACTAAACTACGATTCCTCTATTCCTCTATTCCACAGGTATTAGTTGCTGGTGTCAGGATAGTCCCAACATGGCACATCAAATTCTTTTAACAGCTGCGCCGTCTCATACAAAGGCAATCCAACAACACCACTGTAGCTGCCAGCCATAGATTCTACAAACACGGCACCGAGCCCTTGGATAGCATAACTCCCAGCCTTTCCCAGAGGTTCTCCAGAATCCCAATAATCCAACGCTTCCTGTGAACTTATTTCACGAAATCGCACTAAAGACACCGATATTCGTGAGATAGCTCGCTCTTGATCTGCCACACATACGGCGGTGAGAACTTGATGCTCTGCCCCGGACAACAAGGCCAGCATCGCTGCGGATTCTTCAACAGATTGGGGTTTGCCAAGAATCTGATCGTCTAATCGCACGACAGTATCTGATCCCAACACCACACAATTGGTATCGCTGACTTGATTCAGGGCCGCTTGAGCTTTTTGTTGAGCCAAGCGAACGACAAGTTGCTCGGCCGCCTCATCTGGCAATGGTGATTCATCGATATCCTGTGCCAGGACTTCAAAGCTGACACCGATCTGGGAAAGTAGTTCGCGTCGTCTGGGGGAAGCGGAAGCGAGAATGAGTTTACGATCTGACACTGCGACGTTACTCAATAGGAATGACGCGTATCAGTGCACGTCAAAACTGCGTCTGGTATGCCGCAGTAATTGAAATAATGAAGGCCAGATGACAGCGCTGGTCATCGCCGCCATCAAAAACATCAAGGACGAAGAAACCGTTTGCCCGGTGACTATTTGCAACCAATGTCCAAGCACTAAGTTAATGCCGACTAGCGCAAAAACTAATCCTGCTTGTTGCAAGGCTGAAAACATGCGCAAACGTTGATGCAAATTTAAGGTGACATAGGCAATGATGACCAGACCTAATGCGTTAAGGCCGAGAACCGAACCCTCCAATACATCGAGAATGATTCCTACTACCCAGGCCGAGCCAATCCCCACCCGGTACGGTAATGCCATAACCCAATAGATCATTACCATTGGAACCCATTCCGGACGATAGTTCATCGCCCACTCTGGAAAAGGCACGATGGCAAGCAGGTAGGCGATAAAAAAACTGAGGAAAATTACCCAGATTGCGTGGGCTCTTTGTTGCATATAGTTATTTTAATTCAGTTGTTGGTCGGTTTCTGTTTCTGGCTCGGCTTCTATTTGTGACACCTGGCCCTCAATCGCCAGCTCATTCGGATTTTCCATTTCGCTACTTTCATCTATTTCATCCCTTTCATCCCTTTCAACTGTACCCGTTTGAGGAAGCTCCAGTTCTGGCAAAACAGTTTCTTCACTTTCGAACACTAACATTACGTGACGCGTACTCGCCATCTGTGCCAAGGGCCGAGCTTTCACCGTAGCAAAATCCTGCCCCGGATCTGAATACACACTAATTATTTCTGCGACAGGATAATTTTTGGGATAGACTTGCCCCATGCCCGAGCTCACTAAAAGATCTCCGGCCAGCATATCCTGGGTTTGCGTCACGAACTCCAACTCTAATTCGGAAGCAGTTGTGCGAGTACCGCGCGCTAATGCCCTCTCACCGTTTCGATTCACTTCGACCGGTGTGACATGGTGAGAATCAGTAATTAAAAGCACCCAGCTAGAAAAAGGCAGGACTTCATCTACCTGCCCCATCAAACCATTTGCATCCAATAGTGCCTGCCCAATAAATACGCCATCTTCTTCACCTTTATTAATAAGCACACGCTTTGAAAAGGGATCGGGTGACACATTGATGATTTCCGCTGGCAGGACTTCACCTTGGATTACTTGAGTCGCCGCACGCAAGTCTCGCAATCGGCTGTTCTCACTCGCTAGAGATTCAAGCAATTGCAATTCACGTTGAGCGACCAAAAGCTCTTCGCGTAGTTCTTCGTTTTCTTCCAAGAGATCTGTTCGAGAGACAAAGACGTCATCAATAAGAAAGGAGACGCGGGTTGGAATATCAGCCACCCAGTAAACCGGGGTCGTAAGATACCCCAATCCATATCGGACCCGATCGAGATAGTTGAATCGACTGTCTGCGAACATCAGACAAACCGATAGCAATAGAAAGGCCAGCGCCCTGTATTCCAGGGCTACACCTTTTATAAAGAGGGTCTTATCGATGGCCAGCTACCTCGCAGCAGTTGAGCGGCATAATTTCCGAAACCACCGAAAATTATAGCCCTCCGACCCTGGAGACGAAACTATCCTTCCCTGGCTCAGTCTAGTGTGACCAGATCGATATCGTGAGCATCCATTAGCTCCATGGCTTTACCACCACCACGAGCCACACAGGATAAAGGATCTTCAGCAACGATAACTGGCAGGCCAGTTTCTTCCGATAGCAGCTTGTCCAAGTCTTTCAGCAATGCACCACCACCAGTTAGCACCAAACCACTTTCAGCAATATCGGACGCGAGTTCCGGCGGTGATTGCTCCAAAGCGCTTTTCACCGCTTGCACGATAGCCGTTAAAGGCTCTTGCAAAGCTTCCAAAATCTCATCGCTATTTAAGGTGAAAGAGCGCGGCACACCTTCTGCCAGATTTCGACCACGGACATCGATCTCACGAATCTCGCTGGAGTTACCGACGTAGGCGCAGCCAATTTCCTTCTTAATTCGCTCTGCCGTTGCATCACCAATCAAGCTGCCATAGTTGCGTCTTACGTGAGTAGTAATTGCCTCATCGAATCGATCTCCACCGACCCGCACTGATTCGGAATACACCACACCGTTAAGAGAGATAATGGCGATCTCGGTAGTTCCACCACCGATATCTACCACCATCGAACCACTGGCTTGCTCCACTGGTAATCCAGCGCCAATTGCAGCCGCCATGGGCTCTTCAATTAATCGAACATCACGTGCGCCGGCACTGGCAACCGATTCGCGGATTGCGCGTCGCTCCACCTGGGTGGATTTACACGGTACACATACCAAAACCCGAGGGCTTGGCGGGAAAAAGCTATTTTCGTGCACCTTATTTATAAAGTGCTGCAACATTTTCTCAGTGACCTGAAAGTCAGCAATAACGCCGTCTTTCAGAGGGCGGATAGCGGTGATGTTGCCAGGTGTACGGCCTAGCATGCGTTTCGCATCTGAGCCGACGGCGGTGACAGTTTTCTGCCCATTATGGGTGCGAATGGCAACCACTGAGGGTTCATTCAGTACGATCCCCTCGTCTCGCACATAGATCAGTGTGTTCGCCGTACCTAGGTCAATAGATAGGTCATTGGAGAACATTCCCCGAATTTTCTTAAACATGTATTTCTGTGTTCCTTAAAAAAGAAAGATCCAATCCCGGCCGTGATTGTTGTTCTTTTATGTTCCTTAAACAGTTCCTTAAATAGACGGCACGAGCGCCTAATGATTTAGCTGGAGCAGAGGTTTTTGATGGCCAATTTGGGGTCGGATGGGATTTATGGAATCTCCTGGAGCTGACGACCGGCAAAATTGTTTGAAAAACTCCTAAGTTGAGGATTTTCCAGTATAATCTCGCCTTCTCGCGAATTAGGACGCACTCTAGCAACCGCGAAGGACTTGAGCAAGAGGCTGGTTTCAATAAAGAGTCCAATAAATTGAACCACGTCTAAAAAGCGTCTAATCCATAGCAAATACTGGAAAAACCGGAGCGAAATCATGGCTTTCGACAGGTCAGAAGTCGAAAAAATCGCCCATTTGGCAAGACTCCATATCAGTGATGCAGAAGCTGACGAAGTGACGTCGCGCATTACGGATATCCTCGCATTAATCGACAAGATGCAGTCGGTAGATACAACGTCCGTTGAGCCTCTCGCTCATCCGCTCGACGTAAAGCAGCGGCTGCGAGCGGATCAAGTGACGGAATCTGATCGCCGCGATCAGTTACAAACTCTGGCGCCCGAAGCAGAGTCTGGCCTTTATTTGGTCCCCAAAGTGATCGAATAGTTCCAAGTCACCCATTTAGCACGCCATTCAAATTTAAGCAGTCCGAACATTCATGATTGAAAAAACCGCAGCCGAACTCGCAAGCGCTCTTTCTAGCGGGGAAGTTTCCAGCGAGGAACTGACTAAAGCCTATTTGGAAAGAATTGGCTCTTATAACGAGCAGCTCAACGCCTTTATTACTGTGTGCGAGGAATCAGCGATCCTTCAAGCACGTGCGGCGGACGAGAAAAGAGCGGCTGGAGACAATTCTCCATTGCTGGGAATTCCTTTAGCCCACAAAGATATTTTCTGCACCGAAGGAGTTACTACCAGCTGTGGCTCTCGAATGTTGCACAATTTCACGGCGCCCTATAACGCAACTGTGGTGGAAAACTTCAACAACGCTGGCGCGGTAATGTTGGGTAAAACCAATATGGACGAGTTCGCCATGGGCTCCTCCAACGAAACTAGTTATTTCGGACCAGTGCGCAACCCTTGGGACACCGAACGAGTACCGGGTGGATCATCGGGAGGTTCGGCTGCCGCTATTGCCGCTGACTTGTGCGCTATGGCTACCGGTACAGATACCGGTGGATCTATTCGCCAACCCGCTGCGTTCTGCGGCATCACTGGATTCAAACCGAGTTACGGACGTGTATCCCGTTGGGGCATGATCGCGTTTGCGTCAAGCCTGGATCAGGCTGGACCCATTACCAAAAGTGCCGAAGATGCTGCCCTCATGATGAATGTCATGGCAGGTCTGGATACCAAAGACAGCACCAGCGCCGACATTGCCACTGAAGATTACACTGCACAATTGAATCAACCTCTAGAAGGTTTACGCATAGGCGTTCCAAAGCAGCATTTTGCCGAAGGCCTAACCGCCGATGTCGAGCAAGGTGTACGAGAAGCCTTGAGTGAGTTCGAAAAACTGGGAGCAACACTTAAAGAGATTGATTTACCAAACAATCACCTGTCAGTGAGTGCCTATTATGTTGTAGCACCCGCTGAAGCATCGGCGAATTTGTCCCGCTTCGATGGGGTGAGGTACGGACATCGCTGCGAAAATCCAGTTGATCTCGAAGACATGTATAAGCGCACTCGCAGCGAAGGATTTGGTGATGAGGTGAAACGCCGCATTATGGTAGGTACCTATGCCCTATCAGCCGGTTTCTACGATGCTTACTATCGCAAGGCGCAACAGATACGCCGTCTTATCAAAAACGATTTTGATACAGCGTTTAAAGAGGTCGATGTAATCATCGGCCCTACTTCACCGCACACAGCTTTCAAGCTTGGCGCCAAAACTGATCCGGTGGCGATGTATTTGGAAGATATCTACACAATTGCGGTTAACCTGGCTGGGTTGCCAGGCATTTCGATTCCAGCTGGCTTAGCTGGAGGACTTCCATATGGCATGCATATCGTCGGCAATGACTTCGCAGAAGCTCGCGTGCTAAACGTTGCTCATCAGTTTCAGCAGGCTACCGATTGGCATCGACAGAAACCTGCCTTAAGCGGTGGGGGGAACTAGCCATGGAATGGGAAACTGTAATCGGACTGGAAGTACACGTTTCGCTTTCGACGAAATCGAAACTCTTCTCGGGCACAGCATCAGAGTTTGGCGCAGAGCCAAATACTCAGGCGAACATTTTTGACCTGGCTATGCCTGGCACCTTGCCGGTTTTCAATGAAGAAGCATTGCGGATGGCAGTTAAGTTCGGCTTGGCCATTGACGCAGAAATTGGCAAACACTCCGTATTCGACCGTAAGAATTATTTCTATCCAGATTTGCCAAAAGGCTACCAAGTCACGCAGCTGGATTTCCCAACGGTAGGCAAAGGCTCGTTAACCATCAATATGGATGACGGCAGTGAACGAGTAATTGGCGTTACCCGAGCTCACATTGAGGAAAACGCAGGCAAATCCTTGCACGAAGATTTTCACGGCATGTCAGGCATCGATTTAAATCGTGCTGGCGAACCTTTGCTGGAAATTGTATCTGAGCCTGAAATCACTAATGCCAAAGAAGCTGTCGCCTATCTGAAGAAACTTCATTCAATAGTGCGCTACCTGGATATTTCTGATGCCATCATGGCACAAGGTTCTATGCGTTGTGATGTGAACGTCTCAATTCGACCCAAAGGTGAAACTGAATTGGGTACACGAACCGAGATCAAGAACATCAACTCTTTCCGTTTCGTTGAGAAAGCCATTAACAGCGAAGTGCAACGTCAGCAAGATGTCATCGAAGATGGTGGACGAGTAATACAAGAGACTCGTCGTTATGACGCTGATCGCGACGAAACGTTTTCGATGCGCAGTAAAGAATTCGCCAACGATTATCGCTATTTCCCTGAGCCAGATTTATTACCAGTGGAAATAGACGATGCCTACATCGAAGCTGTACGCGCCACACTACCTGAGCTTCCAGATGCCAGAAAGGCCCGCTTTGTTTCCGAGTATGGTTTAAGCGACTACGATGCAGGCGTCTTAACTGCGACTCGAGAAATGGCCGAGTACTTCGAATCCGTAGCCAAAGACAGTGGCGACGCCAAGTTAACTGCTAACTGGGTCATGGGTGACCTGCAGGCATTGCTCAATAAAAATGATTGGACTATTGACCAGTCACCTATCCAGGCCGACCGATTGACCACCTTAATCGCTCGCATCAAAGACAATACGATTTCGGGCAAGATTGCCAAAACTGTATTCGAATCAATGATCGAAGAGTCAGCTGGTGTGGACGAAATCATTGAAAGCAAGGGTCTTAAGCAGGTAACAGACAGCGGTGAGATCGAAAAGCTTGTGGATGATGTGATAGCCAACAACCCCGATCAGGTACAACAGTTTAAGGACGGCAAGGAACAAGTGTTAGGATTTCTTGTTGGCCAGGCAATGAAACTATCGCAAGGCAAGGCAAACCCAGGCCAGGTAAATCAGCTGTTACGCGAGAAAATGTCGTGAAAGAAGGCAAGAAGCGAGGTGCCGAGCGGACCCAAATTGCGACCCGCGACGAGGAATGGTCAGACGAACGTTTGAAGACTTTTCTGAGCTTGGAGCCACCAGCGAGCCTACCTGCCGACTACAATATTTTATTGAAAGCTTATCGTGGAATGACTGCCGAGTTGTTCGACCGCTTTGTGCCCTTCTTTGTGGAAGATGGTCGCGATATCAATGTTGCGCTAGAAGATGGCTCAACCTTCTTGGATCTAGTCTCCAGCCACCGCAAATCTACTGACTACGCCGCTACACTGGAGAATGCAGGTGCTAAACGGCGCTCCGCGAAGTAAAACCCGCCCTAGCTTGCCCAAATTCCATTTGTTACCTGGCAATCTATAGAATCCAATGCCATGTGGGTTAGCAGTCCAATTCCTAATACTCGCGTGATCGGTATAAAACAAAGCACTGCATAGACGGGCATCAGCCAAACCTGATGCAGGGGATGAAAACCTATACTGCAGCGCTGTGGATCGTAGATTGGTGACGCAAATACATGATCAATATCAACCAGCATGGTTGCGATCATTATTAAATAACTTATTACCCAGCTATTCCCTTTCCAGCTTTTTCGAAAGAAGATGCCTACTATTATTGCTGGCACCAGAAAATGTAGAGCTAGATGCACCACGGTAGTATCTGATCAATGCCGGTATCAAACAATCCGGATCTCTGAATCAGTTCTCATACCTCGCCAATCTGGCATCAAACATCGGTGGCTGAATTTCCAGACCAGCGCGATGTCGGGCAACTGCCGCTTCGATGGCCGCAACGATGTCTGGATTATCTGCCGCCACATCATATTTTTCTGACGGATCTCTCAACAAGTTATATAGAGCTGGGGTCTCGAGCATGGTGCGCTCAGGAGGCTGCCCATATGCACCCTCGAAAATGTAATGCAGTTTCCACGGACCCATACGGTAAGCAAATAGCAGACCTCTCCTATAGTAAGGCATCTCCGATCGAGGACTCTCTGCACCGTCAAACAACGTGGCGCTAAGATCAAAACCATCAATGCCGGTTTCATTTTCCAGTCCTGCAAGATTCATTGCTGTAGCAAACAGATCCAGTGTCGAACCAATCTCGCTGACGGTACCTGGCTGGATACGCCCCGGCCAATAAAAATAGGTTGGTACGCGCATTCCACCCTCATAGGTAGAACCTTTCCCCATTTTTAACAGCCCTGCACTGCCACCCTCTTCGTACATGGTCAACCAGGGTCCATTGTCACTGGTAAATAAAATTAAAGTATTGTCAGCAACCCCTAGCTCTTCAACGGCTCTTCGTATAGCGCCGACACTCCAATCTATTTCTTCAATGACATCGCCGTAACGACCGAACAGGCTATGGCCTTCGAATTCTGTGCTACGAAACAACGGCGTATGAGGCATCGTATAAGGCAAATACAGAAAAAACGGATTGTCAGCGTTCTTATTCATGAACTCTATCGCCGCTTCTGTATAGCGTTTGGTCAGAGTGGTCTGATCAGTCGGCTGTTCAACCAGGCCTGCACCGCCGGCAACACTGGTGATCAAAGGTGTGTTGAAGTATTCCGGCAAAGGATTGGCATACTTGGCTGGGCGCGTTGAAAGAATCTCCGCTCTTTCTGCTAGTTCTTCTTCACTCCTCATCATGCGCATGGCGTCAAAATCAGGATCACCTGCCCAATCCATATCATTGGAATAAGGGATACCCATCCATTCGTCGAATCCGTGTTGTGTTGGCCAGGCATGTGGAGCATCACCAAGATGCCATTTGCCGAAGATGCCGGAGGCATATCCTTTTTCTTTTAATGCTTCTGCTAACGACACTTGTTCATCGGGGAATCCACCGGGCTCATTCGGAAAAAACACACCGATGTTTTCTCCGTACAATCCGGTTCGCACTGGTAATCGACCCGTTAACAGCGCCGCACGGCTAGGTGAACATACGGGAGCCGCCACATAGAAATCAGTCCAGCGTTGACCGTTCGCGGCCAAATAATCCAATTCCGGTGTGCGTATATAAGGGTGACCAAAACTGCTCGGATCGCCATACCCCAAGTCATCCGCAAACAGGACAACAATGTTGGGCAGTCGATCTGAAGCCGCGCTCTTAGAAACGTTATTGGCAGCGTTCTCTTCAGACGTGCAAGACGCGAGACTAATTAAAAGAAGGGAAAGAGCTAGAGTTAAACGCATTGGAAAAGTCCTCGTCACGAAAATTAACTCTAACTACTGAGTCAGTGAAATAAAAGACCTATCGTTGGCTATCGTCGACGGTTTCTGGAACGATTGCCATTAGGTTTCTTTGTGCGTTCTTTAAAGCGCGACGGTCGAGCAAAATTAGGTGCTTGCTCTAGTAGCACTTCTTCTGGATGAGTGCAGGGCAACTTCTGCCCCAGCTTCTCTTCTATCGCGGGCAACAAAAAGGAATCCTCTTCACAGGCAAAGCTGATAGAAGTTCCGATAGCACCAGCCCGACCGGTACGACCGATGCGGTGCACATAATCTTCTGGCTCTTCTGGCAATGTGTAATTGACCACATGGCTCACATCGTCAATGTGTAATCCCCTGCCTGCTACATCGGTTGCAACCAAAACTGGCAGCTTACCCGATTTAAAATCTTCCAAGGTGCGAATGCGTTTGTTCTGCGCAATTTCTCCAGACAGCATGCCGCAGTTAATACCATTGCGATACAGATTGTCTGCTAACTTGCGCACCTGATCGCGACGATTGCTAAACACCATCACTTTCTCTACATCGTCTTTTGAGATTAGGTTGTAAAGTAAGTTGTACTTGTCTTCCGTAGTGACCAGATAAACTTTTTGATCCACTGCATCAGCAGCCACCTTCTCCGGTTCTACTTCCACCATGATTGGATCCATCGCCCAACGAGTAGCTAGCTCGGTAATTTCTGGCGTGAATGTCGCGCTAAAAAGTAGTGTCTGACGACAGTCTTTCTTTGGCGTTCTGGCGACTACTTGTCGGACCTGTGGAATGAAACCCATGTCCAACATGCGATCGGCTTCGTCCAGCACCAACAACTCAACCAAGCCCAAATAGAGATTGTCATTCTGAACAAAATCCAGAAGACGCCCAGGGGTTGCAACGACGATATCGACTGGTTTCTTGTCTAGGGCTTTGTGTTGTTTTTGATAATCTTCGCCGCCAACTAAAGTCACGGTATGTAAATCACAGAATGCCGTGAGCTTTTCTGCATCGCTGGCAATTTGAATCGCCAACTCTCTGGTTGGGGCAACGATTAACGCACGTGGCTCAGCTATAAAGCGCTCTTCTTCTACCGGATTACATAGAAGATCATTAATGATTGTAATGAGAAATGCTGCTGTCTTGCCCGTACCAGTTTGAGCACGACCGGTAACATCATGACCTTCGAGCGTATAAACCAGACTGCGAGCCTGGATCGGAGTACAAAACTCGAAGCCCAATTGGTCGATTGCAGAGCGCAATGGCTTCTGCAGCGCAAACTGATCGAAAGATGTTTGTTGTGTTGCTGAGTTTTCCATCGACTACTTTGTCTCGAACTCTGAATCGAGACTTTCTTCTTTTATTCTGATGGGCTCCGCTGCGATTGATTCAAAGACCTCTAAACCGCTGATAGACATGGAGCTTAAATGGGTGACGCATGATAACGGCATGGCTGGGCCAATTCAATGAACTTCTAGCCTGCGGAGCCCTGGACAGAGCTCTAGACGGAGACCTGGCACCTTTTGGAAAATGCGGAAAAAACAGCTAAGAGAGACCTGTGCTACTTGGGGCCCGCACATGCAGGACAGTCAGGATCCTTGGGTAATTTCATTTCACGCCATTGCATGGAATGAGCGTCCAATAATAGAAGCCGCCCGACCAGAGACTCACCAATTCCACACAGCAGCTTGATCGCCTCCATTGCCTGCATGGAACCGATGATGCCGACAACTGGAGCCATTACTCCATTGGTGGAACAACTGGCATCCGCATCATCGCCGTCTTGATAGAGACATTGATAGCAAGGACTTTCCAACTGATTGCTATCAAACACGGCTACTTGCCCTTCCATGCGAATTGCAGCGCCAGACACCAACGGGACGCCATGCTGAATACACGCACGATTGACCGCAAAACGAGTGGTGAAGTTGTCACAAGCATCTAGCACCAAGTCCGCCTGCTCCACCGCGTCATCAAGGTTTGAACCTTCTAACCTTGAGTTGATGAGCGTGAGTTTTAAATCAGGATTAAGACCTTCCAACTTAGCTTTTGCGGACTCAACTTTGGACTTGCCCAGATCAGCCTGACTATGCGCGATTTGACGTTGCAGGTTGGTAAGTTCCACCGCATCGTCATCAGCAAGAATGAGATGACCAACACCTGCAGCTGCTAGGTACATCGCAGCAGGGCAACCAAGGCCGCCAACGCCAATGATTAGCACAGTAGCATCCACCAGTTTTTGCTGCCCTGCCACATCCATTTCAGGCAACATTATTTGACGGCTATATCTCAGTAGCGCTTCGTCTTTCATTTAGACTCTGTACCTTTAGACCCCGTTTGCCATCGCCCTTGAATCATACGCGTCAGTCCTGCCAAATCCTTATGTCCTTGTATATTTGAATAACCTAGAGCGGATAGCTTGCTGGCCAGCGCTTCATATTGATCGAATCCATGTTCCATTAGTAGGTGGCCACCAGTCTTTAAACTCTTTCTAGCATCATTAGCAATCGTATACAGATCTGCCAAGCCTTCCTCATCTGCTTCCAACGCGATGTTTGGCTCGAAGCGCAAATCTCCTTTTTCAAGATGCGGATCTCCTGGAGCAACATAGGGCGGATTAGCGACAATTAAATCGTAGCTATCGAGCTCTAATCCATCACACCATGAAGCACGTCTGAACTCAACATTCGCTATGTTCAGTGATTCGGCATTTTGCTGTGCGGTTTGCAATGCCTCGTCACTCACATCTACTGCAAGCACTTGGCTGCCAGCAAGATTGTGCGCCAGAGCCAGTGCGATCGCGCCGCTGCCAGTTCCTAAATCAGCAACTCTTGCACTTTTCGTGTCAGCTAGAAGATTTAATGCCACTTCGACGAGTAACTCAGTTTCCGGTCGCGGCACTAGTACGCTGGAGTTAACTGCAAGTTCAATATTCCAGAACTCTCGCTTACCGATGATGTAGGCAACCGGTTCGCCGGACGCACGCCGCTGTAACAAGGCATGAAAATTCTTGAGGGTTTGAGCGCTAAGCTGCTCATCGGAATGGCTAATCAAGTAAGTTCTGGATTCACCGAGGCATTGGCTGAGTAACAATTCAGCATCGAGTTTTGGACTGTCACTCTGCGCGTCGCTGGCAAGCAAAGTTGCTTCGGCGTCTTTCAGCACTTGCTGAATCGAGGCAGTCACCACTTATTCCTCTGCAGCTAAGCCCGCTAACAGATCCGCCTGATACTCGTTGATGAGAGGTTGAATCACCGAACCCAAATCTCCAGCCATAATTTCAGTCAAATTATAAAGAGTGAGTTTGATGCGATGGTCTGTTACTCGACCTTGCGGATAATTATAGGTACGAATCTTTTCTGAGCGATCGCCGCTGCCCACAAGTTTTCTACGCGTGTCCGATTCTTCTTGCTGTTGCTCGGCTTGTGCCTGATCTAATAACTTCGCCTGCAACAACGACATGGCTCGCGCCTTGTTCTTGTGCTGAGATCTTTCATCCTGACACTCCACTACAATGCCAGTAGGAATATGAGTAAGCCGAATGGCTGAATCGGTTTTATTAACGTGTTGGCCACCTGCACCGCTCGCACGAAACGTATCAATTCGAAGATCATTCTTGTTGATATCGATTTCGTCCACCTCTTCCAATTCAGGCATGATGGCGACGGTGCACGCTGAGGTATGAATTCGTCCTTGAGTTTCTGTTTCTGGCACACGCTGTACACGATGCGCACCGGATTCAAATTTCAGTCGTTCATAAACGTTCTTGCCTTCAATGCGCGCAATAACTTCCTTATAGCCACCATGCTCGCCTTGGCGCTCATTGATGAGCTCTAGCTTCCATTTTTCGTTTTCAGCGTAACGAGAATACATGCGGAACAAGTCACCAGAAAAAATTGCGGCCTCATCCCCACCAGTTCCTGCGCGAATTTCTAAAAATACGTTACAACTGTCTTTCGAATCTTTTGGAAGAAGTAACTTCTGCAAGGTGAGCTCCAATTCCTCAAGCTCTTCAGTGCTGCTATTAATCTCGTCTTCCGCCATTGCGCGGATATCGGGATCATCGTCTTTCTGCATTTCCCGCGCTTGTTGTAGATTCTCATCTACATCCTGATAACGGTTGTAGCTTTTGACCAAGTCTTCTAGCTCAGCATATTCCTTCGAAAGATCACGATATCGATTCTGATCGGCAATGATCTCCGCATCACTGAGCAATGCTTCGAGTTCATCGAAACGATCTTTAAGATTATCCAGTTTTAGTTTTATGGATTGCTTCATCTTCTTTTAACCAATTTACTCACCAGCCTAATCGTCGGTCTGGTTTACATCCTTGTCTTGATTATTTTCTATTTCATAAAGCTGCTGAATGAGTTTTAGCACATCGTGCCTGCCTTCTGCAGAAGCTTGTTTCATCTGCACACTGGGCGAATGAATGAGTTTGTTGGTGAGGGTTCGTGCCAAGCTCTCTATTACAGAACTCGGGTCTTCTCCTTTTTCCAGCGCTTTGACCGCTTTCTCGAGTTCGAGCTCCCTAATGGCATTCGCCTTGTCTCGAAACGCCCGTACTGTATCAACAGCATCCAGTGAGCGGATTCGTGCTTTATATTCATCAATGCCGCGATCGATAATCGATTTGGCCTGAGCGGCAGCTTCTTCACGGCTCTTCTGACTATCTTCGATGACACCACTGATATCATCAATACTGTAAAGATAAGCATCAGCTACCTGACTGACTTCCTGTTCGATATCTCGTGGTACCGCAAGATCCACTAACAGCATTGGCTTATGTCGACGTTGTTTTAAAGCGCGCTCAACTGCACCCTTGCCCAACAAGGGCAATTGGCTATTAGTAGAAGAAACAACAATGTCAGCATCGACCAATTGCTCTGGAATATCGGACAGCAAAGTGCCATGAGCATCAAACCGCTCAGCAATCTCTAATGCATTGTCTAATGTTCTGTTCGCAACAACGATCTGCTGCACACCTTTCTCTGACAGATGACGCGCCACTAATTCAATTGTGCGACCTGCTCCAATCAACAACACACTGAGAGAGGCCAAATCCGAAAAGATGCGTTCGGCTAGTGTAACGGCTGCATACGCTACTGAAACTGGATTTTCACCAATCGCCGTATCTGTTCTGACTTCTTTTGCAATAGAGAACGCTTCTTCAAATGCACGCCCAAGATTGGCGCCGACCACATTGAGGTCTCTCGACACAGCATACGCAGATTTAATCTGACCAAGAATCTGCGGCTCGCCAAGTATCATTGAATCGAGTCCGCAAGATACTTCCATCAAATGACGGACCACTTCCTCATCGCCGTGGAAGTAAACACATTGCTCTAAATCACCAGTTTCCAATTTGTGATAGCCACTCAACCACTCCATCACAAACGAACGTTGGTCAACCAGTTGCCGATTGGCATGCAATCCGGCGTCTGATTTTTCTTCGCCGCTCAAAGCTGAATCATTTACTGCCAGATAAATCTCGGTTCGGTTACAGGTAGAAACGATAACCGACTCTTCAACTTCGGACTGTTGAAAGAGATCACGCAATGCATCGGCAATAATTTCTGGTGGGAACGCCACTTTCTCGCGCAACGCGATACTCGCAGTGGTGTGATTGATTCCTACCAGTAAAAGAGACATCAGAGAGCTTTAGCTTGTATGGCCCGAAAAAGGCCGCATATGTTACTAAATTAGAGAGTCAGTTCCCATGATGGGCTAACCAGGTCATTCGGGCTCGTGCAGCGGAGGTCGTGGGCTACAGCCTGGTGAATTCCAGCGCATTTGCCGGAACGGAAGAACGATTTATTGGTCAAATGTGGTCTGTTTTTAAGCTCCTAGCCGTATAACCGGATAGGAAGCACGGGCCTCTAAAGCCCAAATACAGCGGTGTTAGCCGTTGAGCGAGCTGATACAATGCAACCCACATTCAGAAATTAATCCGTGATGAATAGAAGCCTTTTACATCCTCTTTCCGCATTTGTAGCCCTGACCTTGCTACTGCAAAGCTGCGCCACTCCTCCCTCTGACGAAGGGCTGGACCCATTAGTGGTGAATGGCCGCTTACCAACGCCCGTTGAGCCTGCAGAAACCCCGGCAGTCCAGGTAGCCGAAGAAGCCGAAATTGAATATGGCAGCTTCACCGAAGAGCAACTGTACCAGGCCATTATCAGTGAGCTTGGCGCTCAACGCGGAGATGTAGAAGATGCAGGAGATAATTATTTCGATCTTGCATTAGCCACCCGCGACCTTGGCATTATTCGACGAGCCGTACAATTCGCATCGGTAAACAATGATGTGAATGCACTTTTACAACTTGGTTTGTTATGGACCGAAGTTGATCCGGAAGCGCCTCAACCACACCTTATGTTGAGTTTTCAGTTTTTGGAGTCAGGCAATTTCGAACAAGCTTTGTCACATATGGCGAGAGTAATCGAGCTTGGCGGAGACATAGACTTTTCTGCACTTGCCGCAAGAACCGGTCAGTTGGATCCAGCGACTCGTGCAGACTTAATCGAAAATCTGCAATTCCTCACTCGAGAGTTTGAAGATCAGCAATCTATACGCATAGCTCTTGTGCAATTGCTCGCCCAGAACGGTGAGTATGAAATCGCATTAGAAGAATTTGATGCATTACTTGAAGTGATGGACCTGACCCCAAACTTGGTTCTACTGCAAGCGCAAATTCTACAAAGAACTGGCGACACTGAAGCAGCCCAAAGAACACTGCGCAATGGCGTGCGACAGTTTGAGACAGACAAAAGCCTGCGCCTGAGTTACGCCAGACTGCTCATTCAAAATGAAGAATTTTCCGCAGCACAAGATCAATTTGCGATTCTAGTTGAACAGGACCCTCAGGATTGGGAAACGCTTTTCTCCATGGCGCTGTTAGATGTGGAGATGGAAAACTTTTCTGCCGCATCTGAAAAATTCAATCGCCTCGTTGCGGTTGATCAACGGGCCGATGAAGCAAACTACTATTTGGGTTTTGTAAACGAGCAACTTGGCGATCTTGAACAAGCAATCCAACACTATCGAGAAGTCAGGATAGGTACGCAAAACTTTCTCGCGGCGCAGCAACTCGCCACTCGCATGTCAGTAGATCTTGGCGAGCTTGATGACGCCCATGCCCATTTGTCTCGTTTGTCTCGCGGGCAACCTCGACTGGAAATTTTGTTCAATACAATCGAATCAGGCGTACTTATCCAAGCAGGCTACACTGCCGAAGCAAAAGATTTACTGGATACTGCGCTGAATAAGTATCCCAACGAAACAGATTTACTGTTTGCGCGGGTATTGCTCTACGACAACCTGGGCAACATGGAAGGTTCAGAAGGAGACCTGCGCCAGATCATTCGCATGAAGCCGGATGACTCACGGGCCCTGAACCATTTGGGTTACATGCTGGCGGATCAAACAACACGATTCGAAGAAGCATTGGATTTACTGGAGAGAGCAATAGCCATCTCGCCAGATGACCCCGCCATTATCGATAGCCTGGGCTGGGTGCAATACAAACTCGGTCGCTACGAAGAAGCATTGGCGAATCTTCGTCGAGCTTTTGCTGTGTTTCCAGATCATGAAGTCGCATCCCATGTCGGTGAAGTACTCTGGAAAATGGGCCGCGAAGACGAAGCTACCCAAGTTTGGCTCGACGCTCTAGAAGTAACACCGGATAGCGAACTTATCACCGAGGCCATGCAGCGTCTTCAATCAGAGTCGTAATGCTCGCACCTGACTTTAAAGTCTTTCTTCCTTATATAGGTCCCTCAACAAAGAGCGCGACTCGCTTACTTGTTTTGCTAGGAACCGCTTTGCTGCTTGCAGGCTGTGGCGCCATTGCACCTCCAGCCGTTGAGAATAGCGTGTGGTCAAGCATTCGCGCAGACTTGGAAGATCTCACTCAATGGCAGTTAGGAGGTCGGGTCAACGTGCGTTATGACAATGAGTCCTATACTCCACGGATTCGTTGGCAGCAGGACGAACGCAACTACAACATTCGCTTGTGGGGCACGTTCAATGCAGGCAACACCACGATTGAAGGCCGGCCGGGATTCGTCACTCTAGAGCAAGACGATACGGTACTCACTGCCAACAGCCCTGAAGACATCATCCTGGAACAACTCGGCTATGAACTACCTGTTTCCTATCTTGAATACTGGATTAGAGGATTACCCGCCCCTTCGTCTCGAGCCGATTTGGCATTCAATGACCTAAACCAACTGTCTGAACTTACTCAGGACGGCTGGACAGTCAGCTACCCAGATCCGCGACAATACGGTGATATCTATCTTCCTCGCCGTGTTGAAGTCACCCGCCCTCTCGATGATGTTCGACTGCGTTTCGTAGGATTGAGTTGGACGTTGGAATCTCAGAGCAACTAATGCCTACTGACAGTAGCTGGCTGGCTCCGGCTAAACTCAATTTGTTCTTGCACATCACCGGGCGCCGAAGCGACGGGTACCACGAGTTGCAAACCGTTTTTCAACTATTGGATTACGGCGACTCTCTGAATTTCCATCCCACACAAGATGGAGTTCTGGCGTTTCAGCTAAACGAAAGTTCTTCGTTCAAGTCTGTTCCCCTCGATGACAATCTAATTTTGCGCGCCGCCAAGCAATTGCGAAATCGGCTGGATAATCCGAAATTGGGAGCTCAGATATCCCTGACCAAGCAGTTACCGATGGGTGCTGGGCTAGGCGGTGGCAGCAGCGACGCAGCAACCACATTGTTAGCTTTAAACCGGCTTTGGAAAGCCGATTTGCCAATCGATCAATTGATGGAGATCGGGGTAAATCTCGGTGCCGATGTGCCGGTATTTCTGGGTAGGCAGTCTGCCTGGGCAGAAGGAATCGGCGAGCAGCTCGATCCCGTCGAATTGCCGGAAAATTGGTATTTAGTGCTTACCCCTGAGGTCGAAGTTGCGACAGAAAAGGTATTTGCCCAACCAGATTTGACACGGAACTCTCCAGCCATCAAAATTGCCGACTTTCTGGCCGGCAGGGCCCGAAATGACTGCGAATCCACTACCTGTAAACTGTATCCAGAGGTGGATCGAGCCCTAAAATGGCTCAGTCAATTCGCTGAAGCCAGAATGACCGGAACCGGCTCCAGTATCTTTGCCAGCTTTCCAGATTCCGCCAGTGCGGAAGCCGTTTTACAGCAGCTTCCACCGAAAATGACAGGATTTGTCGCAAAAGGTGTGAATTCACTGGCACCGATGGAAAGCGCGACCTAAAATGCCGCGTGAAAATGAGCCGTAATACGTTCCGAAGAGATTCTTGGGGTGTCGCCAAGTGGTAAGGCACAAGGTTTTGATCCTTGCATTCGTTGGTTCGAATCCAGCCACCCCAGCCATACAACTGTTATATATAGAACAACAAAAAATAGAAACGGGGCCAGAGTAAAAGTTATCGAGTTACGAAGTAGCTTTTACTCTGGCCCCTCATTTTAGGAAGTCACAGTGGCAACCAACAATTTAATGGTGTTTTCTGGCAACGCGAATCCGGAGTTAACCGGAGCCATCGCCAGACATATTGGTGTGCCATTGGGTCGGGCTAGCATCGCAAAGTTTAGCGATGGCGAAGTTACGGTCGAGCTGAATGAAAACGTTCGTGGTAAAGACGTTTTTATTATTCAACCGACTTGCGCACCGACTAACGACAACCTAATGGAATTGTTGCTGATGGCAGATGCCCTGCACCGGGCTTCCGCTAATCGAATTACTGCAGTAATTCCCTACTATGGTTATGCGCGACAAGATCGACGTGTGCGATCAGTCAGGGTGGCAATCAGCGCCAAGGTAGTCGCAGACATGATTGGTGCAGTTGGGATCAACCGAGTACTGACAGTAGATTTGCATGCTGAACAGATCCAGGGATTTTTCAGCATACCAGTGGACAACGTCTATGGATCACCGGTTTTAACCGATGACATCGAACGGCAGAACTACAACAACTTGTTAGTGGTGTCGCCAGACGTAGGAGGTGTGGTTCGAGCCCGCGCCGTTGCAAAACAACTCAATGTGGACTTGGCGATTATCGATAAGCGTCGCCCCACAGCCAATGAAGCGCAAATCATGCACATCATTGGTGATGTTAAAGACCGTTGCTGTCTGATTGTGGACGACATGGTGGATACTGCAGGCACTTTGTGCAAAGCAGCTGAAGCCTTGAAAGAGCACGGCGCAGAGAAAGTGGTTGCCTATGCAACCCACCCTGTTTTATCAGGACCTGCTATAGAAAATATTGAAGGATCGGCTCTGGATTCACTGGTTGTGACAGATACGATCCCACTTAGTGACGAAGCGAAACAGTGCTCGCGCATTCGCCAATTATCAATGGCGAGATTGCTAGCCGAATCAATTCGTCGAGTGAGCAACGAAGAATCTATCAGCGCAATGTTCGACAACACTTAGTTGTCAGCATTGAGCCAATAGTGAACGGGACCGGCCTCACAAGGGCCAGTCCTTTTTTTAACCCTCCAAAGAATTGGTCGCAAATTCTTGGGAGAAGCAATCAACAGCGTAAATACTGTTGTTGTTTGATAGACGCATGAAGTGCAAGGCATTTTCGAGCGCGAACCGAGACATACCTGATTGGTAGGCGAGGTTTAAGCGAGGAAATAACGCAGTAAATTATGTGTCTAGCGAACAACTCCGAAAGACGCTTGGAGACAAATATGTCCGATGCATTCGAACTAAACTGTTCAGTTCGAGAAGATCAGGGGAAAGGTGCGAGCCGCCGCCTGCGTCGACTGAACAATGCAATACCCGCGGTACTTTATGGCGGTGACAAAGACGCCGTTTCATTAACTATTTCGCATGATGACATTCTTCATGCCACTGAGAATGAAGCGTTCTTTTCACACATTATTACTTTGAATATCGATAGCAAGAAAGAAAAGGCAGTAATTAAGGCCCTTCAGCGCCACCCTGCCAAGCCTTTCATTCTGCATGCAGACTTTCTACGTGTAAGTGACAAGCAAGCTATCGTAGTGAAAGTACCAATACACTTCATCAACGAAGACAAGTGCGTGGGTGTGAAACTTGGCGGTGGTAATATCCTCAAGACTCTGAACGAAATTGAAGTGTCTTGTCTGCCTAAAGATCTACCTGAGTACATTGAAGTGGATATGTTAGAAGTTGAGCTTGGCGATACTGTTCACCTTTCTGACATCACGCTACCTGAAGGTGTAACTTCAGTTGCTCTAAGCCACGGCGAAGACAGCGACCTTTCTGTTGCAATCGTTCAACAGCCTCGTGGCGGCGGTGATGAAGAAGAGGCAGCTGCTGAAGCTGGCGAAGAAGGTGCTGAAGAGGCACCAGCTGAAGGCGGCGACGACAAGCCTGCCGAAGGCGGCGACGAATAAACTTCGTTACCTCAAACTAACCACGCCAGGTGACTACTATGCCAGGCGACTCCTTAAAGTTGATTGTGGGTCTGGGAAATCCAGGCCCACAACACGACTCCAATCGCCACAATGCAGGCGTTATATTTCTACACCATCTCTGCAAGAGCTATGGTGGAACCTTGCGTGGTGAAAGCAAATTTTTTGGTGAAGCTGGTTCCATCAATATTTCTGGTCACGAAATAAAGCTCCTCTTCCCTACTACGTTCATGAATCACAGCGGCAAGTCAGTCGCCGCAATGTGCAAGTTTTTCAAGATCGAACCGGAAAACATGCTTGTGGCTTATGACGAAATCGACTTCGAAGTAGGAATCACTCGATTCAAAGAAGGTGGAGGCCACGGTGGCCATAATGGAATTCGTGACATCATTAATGCCTTAGGTGGCAAAAAGGATTTCTATCGATTGCGAATCGGTGTAGGTCATCCTGGTCACAAGTCCATGGTGGCGAACTACGTGCTGAGTGATCCTTCACGATCTGAAGCCGACCTCATCATGTCAAACATAGAAGATGCTATTCGCGTTATGCCACGTGCAGTGAATGGTGAATGGGAAGAAGCGATGAAGGCGCTTCATACGCAATAGGAACTCTGAATTACCATGTCTGTTAAATGCGGAATCGTCGGGCTGCCAAACGTAGGCAAATCCACATTATTTAATGCACTCACCAAAGCAGGTATCGCTGCAGAAAACTTTCCTTTTTGCACCATCGAGCCCAATTCTGGGATTGTTTCTATTCCTGATGAACGCTTGGACAAATTAGCCGGTATCGTGCAGCCGCAAAAAGTTATCCCGACTACCGTTGAGTTTACTGACATCGCTGGATTAGTAGCCGGCGCATCCAAGGGTGAAGGACTGGGCAATCAATTCCTGGCCAATATCCGCGAATGCCATGCTATCGCTCACGTTGTACGTTGCTTCGAAGATGAAAACGTAACTCACGTGTCAAACGCCATCAATCCAAGTGCTGATATAGAAACCATCAACACAGAACTCGCACTGGCTGATCTTGAAACAGTAGAGAAAAGTATCGACCGGGTAAATCGCGTTGCGAAGAGCGGTGATAAAGATGCGCAGCGGCAAGTGATTTTGCTAGAGAAAGTTAAACAACATCTGGACGAAGCAAAACCTGTGCGCACTCTGGAGCTACACAAAGAAGAACAAGCTGACCTGTACACACTTCATCTGCTTACCGATAAGCCTGTTATGTATATCGCCAATGTTGATGAAGATGGTTTCGACAACAACCCATTCCTCGAACAAGTGAGAGCCATTGCTGACAAAGAAAACTCTCAGGTGGTTGTTATCTGCAACAAGTTAGAAGCCGAAATTGCAGAACTTGAAGACGAAGAAAAATTGGAGTTTCTTCAGGACCTGGGTATGGATGAACCTGGACTGGATCGAGTAATCCGAGCAGGCTATCAATTGCTGGGATTACAAACTTATTTTACCGCTGGCGAAAAAGAAGTTCGTGCCTGGACTGTAAAACAAGGAGCGACTGCCCCTGCCGCTGCCGGCGTTATCCATACTGACTTTGAAAAAGGTTTTATACGCGCAGAAATCGTCTCTTATGATGATTATGTGGACAACAATGGAGAGACAGGCGCCAAGGACGCAGGAAAGTGGCGTCTAGAAGGCAAAGAGTACATCGTGCAAGATGGTGACGTAATTCATTTCCGCTTCAACGTATAACAGCCACTGCTTACAATACATGCACTAAAGAATCTTACGCATGTTTAACAACATACTTTTGAATCCCGCTTTTTCGTAAGCTCTTATTGCAGGCTCGTTGCTGGCATAAACATCGAGCCTGGCTTCTGTCGCTCCCTGCTCCTTACCCCACTCTATTAACGCCTGCATTATCTGACCGCTCAGGCCTTTGCCTCTTTGTTCAGGGATAACATACATAAAGCCCATATACACGTTGAGCTCGGACTGGAAGTGAGCCGCTGATTTGTCCAAGCGGGCATAACCACAGGCGACTATCTTTCGACCGATCCCTTGTTGATCGATTTCACCGACAAGTAATGCAAATTTGCCAGAGGCGAGCATGTGCTCAAGATCGTAGTAGTGAATGGGATCTGGTTTCAAATTTAGTGAAAGAGGCCGTTCCGCTTTAATCACACCCTGTTCGAATTCCCTCAACACAAGTAAGTCTTCAGAAGTTGCGGGTCGTAAATCCATAATCTAGATATTCCTTTTTCTTAACTCAGTTGCGCGAGAACTAAGGTGCTATGTGAGTGGACAGAGAGTAACACTAAAAGCCCAATTTGGTCTGACCACGCTATAGGTAGAGCTGGAAATCGTCTGCTGATTCCTGCTACTTTCTGCCCTCCACTTTACAATTCGAATAGCGAGAGTTTTATGAGATCCATTGCCGTAGCAGGCCTAATCTTATTCGCAACCCAGACTTTATACGCACAGTCTTTAGAAGACGAGGCTGTGAGCTGGCTCCAACAATACATCCAAATCGACACTATTAATCCACCCGGCAATGAATCCCGCGCGGTCGATTTCTTGGCCGCAATATTCGAGGCTGAGGGCATCGAATATGAAACCGCTGAAAGTGCACCAGGTCGTGGCAATATCTGGGCAAGACTTGAAGGAGGCGATGAGCCAGGACTTATCTTGTTGCAGCATTCCGACGTGGTCCCTGCCAACGAAGAGTTTTGGACCATTCCTGTGCTATCTGGCGCAATCCGCGATGGATACATCCTGGGTCGTGGTGCAAGGGACATGAAAGGCTTGGGCACATTGCAACTTGCAACGTTTCTCGCCTTGCACCGATCAGGAGTGGAGTTAAATAGAGATGTCGTTTTCCTGGCTACTGCTGATGAAGAAGCCGGTGGTTACTTTGGTGTCGGTTGGCTAATCGAAAACCGTCCAGAGATTTTTGAAGATATCGGCATTCTCTTAAATGAAGGTGGTGGCGGCAGCCGAGGCGAAGAAGGTGATGTGGTATTCAGCGTTGAAGTCACACAAAAAGTCCCGGTGTGGTTACGGCTCAACGCCATCGACACACCGGGGCATGGTTCATCTCCTCGAACTACCAGTGCAGTCACGCGAATCGTTTCTGCATTAAACATTTTGTTGGAAAATCCCTTTCCTCCTCGCATCATTGGCCCGGTAAATGATTATTTTTCGGAACTGTCGGCTGACATGACAGCTGAATGGGCAGGTTCTTATGCCGACATCAGCTCCGCCATTCAAGATCCAGCATTCGTGGAAAAATTGCATGGGGCACGCCCGGGTCACAACTCACTGATTCGTGATACTTGTTCCATGACACGCATGAGCGGCTCCACCAAAATTAATGTGATTCCGCCTACTGCCTGGGCTGAATTGGATTGCCGCATCTTGCCAGACAAACCTGCCGAACAGTTCATCGGCGAACTGGAAGAGTTAATTGGTCCTACCGGCGTGACCATCGAAACCATTATGGCGTTCACCCCGGCAATCTCAGAGACCAATACCCGACTGTTTCGCGCCATCGAAAGCGTAACCCAGGAACTGCACCCAGGTTCGAGAGTGTTACCCAGCGTCAGCACTGGTTTCACCGACAGCCATTTCACCCGTGATTTGGGCATTGTCAGCTACGGCTTCAACCCTCTAATTACCGGGCATGAGGAACACACGGGCGTCCACGGCAATGATGAGCAAGTGGGTGAAGAGGCCTTCCGCCGGGCGGTTGGGGACTACTATGCGGTGGTTCGCAACGTGGTAATCGACTAGGCCGAATCTTGACATTTTGGCCCCAAATGGCCAAAATTCGCGGCCTTTCGGCATCCAGCCGTCGAAATTTGCCAAACTAAAATTTCGTAGCGAGACTGTTCAGGGTGCCGGAGATTTGGAAGTTATTTTGGATTTTCGACGTAGGTGTACTCGTCGTACATTGAGGAGAAAATCCAAAATTACTTTCGAAGATGCGGTGCCAAGAGCAGTCGCAGTAGAAATTTTGGCTATGTAGCTCAGCTGGTTAGAGCACAGCATTCATAATGCTGGGGTCGGTGGTTCAAGTCCACCCATAGCTACCATACAAAGGGGATAGCCGATGGTTATCCCCTTTTTCTTTGCCCTAACGATTTCCCCAGCATTCCCCTATTTACTGGATTAATTTATATGGTTTCATCAACCCATATAAACTTGATCATGCCTACCTTATTCTGCAATCCATGGAAAAACGGGAGAAACTCATGGACCAGCCAGAATTGCAGCGATATACCACAAAGGCGTTGATCTTAATGATCATCCTTGGTACCTATATCTCTACACAATAAGAAAAACAAATGGAGGCAAGCTGCATGCTTGCAATGCCACACGGACGGCTGAATAGTGCCCGCCGATTTCTATCTCTTCTAGCTTTCGCAAACTCAACATTCGAGCTAGCCACACAATTAATTTATTTGATTGCTCAATCTTTCGCTTTAATAAGGGCATTAAATAGCACCTTATGAACCCTGCTGATTTCTACCAAGTACAAGTTGAACTCATTGGCGCAGTCAATGGGATATTCGAAATTTGGATTGGCTTTACTTTTGCTGTAATCGTCGCTGTGCATTTGGGAACTAAATCCCTAAATCGAGTGCTTCTCTTAATCGGATTGGCTCTGTATTTGACAGCTTCAACACTGTTTGTATTCCGAT
Source organism: uncultured Pseudohongiella sp. (assembly GCA_965262465.1). Classification (GTDB taxonomy): domain Bacteria; phylum Pseudomonadota; class Gammaproteobacteria; order Pseudomonadales; family Pseudohongiellaceae; genus UBA9145. Next base: position 2,446,116 of record OZ253535.1, read on the forward strand.
TCATAGCTTTATCCAACACATTTGGAGCCTTCAACCAAATGCTACTCGAAATGGGAGCTGAGCCTTTTCCATCAGGAAGTACTTTTAGGATACAGTCGCTTATGCTGTCGATATTTATTCTAGGCAGCTTGAGCACTGTTGGGTATGCAATTTACAGATATAAAAATCGAGACAATGCTATTTAACAAACAAATCAATCGAGGACTCGGCGAAGCCGAGCCCATTATTTAAGGCGTTATGTGCACCAAATAATCATCGAGTAGCTATGTATGACTGAAACCGAACTTATCGCTCATTATTTGCAAGTTATTGCTTTGAGAAAGGAAGACATATATTGGTTTTTCAGTGTTACTTTTGTTCTTTACACAGTCGCCTATTTAGCTGGAAGGAAGCTAGCTTTTGGAACAGTAATATTTTTAATAACTGCGTACGCGGCGTTTGTTTTCTTGAATTTGTTAGATTACATAACCACTAGTAGATTTATTAATTCAATTAGAGACGATCTTCTAGACCTCCAATCACAAGGATTACAGTTATCGAGCTTTTCACAAAATGTGGTAGATGTTATAGCAGCCGTTGATGTAAGTCCGTGGATTATATTGGCGGCTTCTGTACCGTCGGTAGTTGCACCATTAGGTGGTATTGGTTATTTGATTTTTGAATATAACCGAGGAAGGAAACTTAGAACTTCAAATATGGTAGAAAATGACACATAACATGCTGTGCAATGAGACTTATACATGAATTGGGAAGCGATCGGAGCAATAGGAGAAATTATTGGAGCAGCGGCCGTAGTTGTTTCTCTCATCTACCTTGCCACCCAAATCCGAACTCAAAACAATGAGGCTCGACTAGCAGCCACTCACGAAATATTAGTTGGATTCCGCGAAAGCCTAAGAGTGTTTACATCAGGTAACACAGCCGATTTATTCGCTAAAGCCAACAATGATTTTGATTCTCTTTCAGATGGTGAGGCGATTAAACTAATTTCGGCAACACTTCAAATGCTTCGGTTGTGGGAGGAAGCATATATTCAAAATGAACAAGGGCATTTAGAAGATCGCGTCTGGGATGGCATAAACAGCCAATACTCGTCCTATTTGAGTTACCCTGCTCTTGATCGAACTTGGGAGATTCGCGGAAAACACTTTGATTTGAAATTTCAGAATCTCGTAAACAATGTTGATAGGTCGGAAATTAAGTTTCGTTAGATTTAACTTGTGCATATGACGCATAACAATCAAATCAATCAGGGACGTAGCTAACGCCGCTCTCATTATCATGGACGTTATGTGTATGTTGAGAGAAAGCTCATGAACTGGGAAGCAATTGGAGCGATCGGAGAGATGCTTGCAGCGACTGCTACAGTTGCGATGCTTGTATACCTTTCCATCCAAGTGAAGCATGCAAAAGAAGCAACACAATCATCCTCAGAGATAGAGGCTGCGGGAATACTCGCGCAGCTTACTGAAAACATTTCACAGAACCGTGAAATGATGAGGGTTTGGGACCTCGCTCTGCAAGGAAGTGACGCTCTCAGCGACGAAGACAAACTGCAGTATTTGTGGTCAATTTCTGCTTACGGGAATGCGGCTGAGGGAGTATTCCATCAATTTAAGAAAGGAATGATTTCAAAAGAAACCTGGGCTGTCTGGGAACGTGGGTTTACGATGCATATCGGGACCGAAATAGGAATGGCTTGGTGGAAATCTGAAGCCGCTCCGTATTCTCAATCGTTCCGACACCATATGACTGAGATCGTGGAGAGCCAACGTAAGCCTGATCCAATCTCATCTAAAGCTTTTCTTGACGCCACGATTGACTCAATTTAAGCAGAGGCTAGTGCAATCGCAACATAACAATGGATTCGATGGACCAGTCTCAATGTCGGCGTTATCTGCATAGTGGAATTCATACATGACTGAACATGAAGCAGCATCTCTTTTTTACCAATTAGCTGAAATTTCTAACTATCAACTACTTGGCTATATAAGCTTGTTGTCAGCTTTCTTAGTTATGAGCTATTTCGCTGCGACGAAAATAAGCAGAGCGTTAATGATAATCGTAGTGACTCTATTTTCGCTGGTATGCTTGTTACTCATCACTCAAATGAATTTGCTTAGAAGTGATATGGAAACACTCTACACCTACATCATCGACCTTAAGGGATCTGGTCGGAGTGGGCTGTCCTGGTTTGGAGAAAATTCTCCCTTGTTTGTGGCGAATATCGACACAATTATAAATCTAGTGACCTTAGGTGGATTTATTGGTTGTCTGGGTTTCTTTTTCTACACACGAAATCGTAAAGATGCACAAAAAGCACATAACAGACAGGTCAATTAGGGACGAGTAAGCGTGACCCATTATTACGGCCGTGGTATCTCTTTCTAACTACACAGAATTGCCAGGTTACTTAGGAAAACTTTCGTGAATTTTGACAAGTTAAATAATTGGCTTACTTTGATTGCGAATGTAGGTGTTGTCATTGGATTGTTCGCTTTGATTGCAGAGCTAAACCATTCATCTAGACTTGCCGAAGTCGACGCCTATCAAAGCAGAATGAATGAGATTCAGAACCTCACAATACAGTATGCGTTCTCTAATGACTTCCCGGAGATTCTACTCAGATACCAATCTGAAGGATTTAACTCGCTTACTCCTTCTGAAGCAAGCAGAGTCAGCGCATGGTACAACACTATTCTTAGACAGATGCAGGGTCAGTACTATCAATGGCAGCAGGGATTTCTTGTTCGGCAAGTTATAGATGACTCACTGGCAGCTGTAGAAAACGAGTACTATGCTGCCTGGTCTGAATTTGAGTTACTGAATCGTCTCGAAATACCCGAGTGGCGGGCGGAGATCATGAGCCGAATACAATGAGATGGCGAAACTTAACAAATTAATCAAGGATACGCTAAAGGCGCATTTACTACTCAAGGCGTTACAACCCTTAGTTCAGACAGATCAAATTGCTGAATTTCCGGCTGGCCAAAAGAAACTATAGAGTCAACAAATGACATTAGATGATCTAGGAAACATTGGAGAGCTGATTGGAGCAATTGGCGTAGTTGTTTCTCTTATCTATGTGGCCATACAGGTCAGGGATAACTCAAGGTTCGTTCGAGAGAACACAGAGTCGGTAAAAGCAGCAAACGAAATTACCTCCAATGAATTTACTGGTGCAAGCTATATAGCAATGCTTGAAAACCCTGAGCTACTTGATATTCACGTTAGAGGAGATCGAGGCGAATTACTCAACGAATCAGAAAAGCCCAGATACAACCTATTGTTACGCATGGCATTCGAAGGACATCAAACCTATTTCATCCAACAAAAGCGGGGACTGGTTGGTTCTGAAATATGGGATTACTGGAGCAGGAGCATGGATACCTTGTGCCAGAACCCTGGGGTCGCAAGTTGGTGGTCAAAAAATGGCAAACGATTTGACCCGGGTTTTCAGGCGTACATAGATCTGAAAGTCCCTTCTGCAGATATAGAGCAAGGACCAGATTAGTATCCACCCATAACAATCAGCACAATGAGTGATCGGCGCGCTTTCATATGAGCGTTGTTTTCATATAAGCAGTAATGCACATCAGTCAGAAACACTTAGATCGAATATAGAGAGACTTGCATGGAAGTTAGGATTCGAGGATTGATTTCATTCGTTGCGTTTGGACTGATATTTGGTCTAATCGTTTTTTGGTTTGCATACCCAAACTTCTATCCGTTTGATTACATGCCAACTGGGCCTGGCGCTGCAATTCTCATCGGCGCTCCTGGCGCTTTGTCTGCAGTGGGGCTGATTGAACTTACTAGTGGAAAACCATTCCACCAAATTGAAGAAATATGGCAATCGCTAAAATGGTGGCAACGTGGCATTTGGGGCACTTTGTTTGTAGTTATTGGTGGAGCAATAGCATTTGCGATTGTTCTACTTGCGCTACTTTAGAAGACAGTGCATACCAATCGCGAATAACAACGAGTGCTCTACTTAAAATTATGTGCCCAAGGATATTGCAGTGAAACTTCTACAAAAAATCGGATTAGGCGTTTTAATACTTCTAACTTTTTCATCTGGAGTAACTAAAGTGCTTTTAATGCCGCAAGAAATCGAGTTTTTTGGTGGCGCCGGTTTTAGCAATTGGGCAATTATCGGGTATGGAATATCCCAGATGGCCGGCGCTGCTCTATTGATTCCATCAGGAACTCGAATGATTGCTTCATTCTATTTAGCAGTGAATTACCTGCTCTCGGTTATTGTAATTGCATTGAACGGTAACATTCCTTTTGCAATTTTTTCATTGTTACCCGTAGCTATTGCGCTGGGCATAGGAATAGCAATATTGAAAACTCATAAGGATCAATTAGACCGAAGACAGGAATCGTAAATGAATTGGGAAGCAATTAGCGCCATAGGAGAGGCTGTAGGAGCAATAGCAGTTGTAATTTCTTTGGTTTACCTCGCTGTACAGATTCGTCAAAACACTCGACAAATTGCAAGCAGCATGGAAGCTACCCAGCTAGCGGCATTTGAACGCAATATCGAATCTGGTAATCGAGTACGGGAGTTTTTCCTGTTAAATCCTTCATTGGCTGAACTCTATGGCCGGGGACGGCAGTCATATTCTGATCTCAACCCAAGCGACAAGGTCAAATTCGAATTGATGCTAAGAAATGTCTTCTCTGAGGTGCACGGCGCGTTTATTCGCCAACATTCTATTAGCCACGACCCCGAAGGCTTCGAAGGCTTATCGAAAGTCATAGATGGCATTGTCTCGGCAAATGGGGTGCGAGAATTTCTTCATACGAAGGAACCTGATTGGCGACCTGAATTTCGAAAGTTTGTGTATGAAAGACTCGCCATTCTTGAGAAAAAGAACGAGTGAGAAGCTGATCTATCCGTGAGCTCAGCCTTCGTTAAGATTCGTCATTGCTTACTGCTTATCATCAATCGTAAACAGCTGAGTGTTACCACCCTTCGCAACCACATTGTCGGTTCGAGTCTTCTCAGCAGCAAATCTCAATAGGTAGTGAGGACCGCCTGCTTTAGGTCCAGTACCGGACAGACCTAAACCACCGAATGGATTTACCCCAACTACTGCACCGACCATATTGCGATTGATGTAAGTATTACCCACTCGCGTATCTCGAAATACATCCTGTGCAAAACCATCGATTCGGCTGTGTATGCCAAGAGTTAGTCCATACCCTGAGTTGTTGATGTCTTTGATAATGTCGTTCAAATCCGACATGTTGAAACGGATAACATGGAGAATGGGTCCAAATACTTCTTGTTCCAGTTGTGACAGTTTCTCAATTTCAAACACCTGAGGCGCAATAAAATGGCCTGCCAGGTGTTCTGCACTCAAGTCACAACTGGCCAGCAACTTTCCTTCCCCCTGCATGCGATTTTCATGTTGCTCCAATCGATGTTTAGCGTCGAGATCGATAACAGGACCAATATCGGTACTCAATAATGCCGGGTTGCCAATTGTGAACTCACTCATGGCACCCTTGAGCATTTCGATAACGGTGTCGGCGATGTCTTCCTGGAGATAAAGAACCCGCAAGGCACTGCAACGTTGTCCAGCACTTTGGAAGGCAGAGGCAATCACATCGTCTACGAGTTGTTCAGGCAAGGCCGTACCATCCACTAGCATGACGTTAAGACCGCCGGTTTCAGCAATAAAAGGAGCAATTGGACCTCCTCTTTGTGCGAGCTGTTGATTGATTATCTGGGCAGTGTCAGTACCTCCAGTAAATACCACCCCGGTAGTTCGCTGATCTGCAATCAACCCACCACCGACCTGCGCCCCATCACCGGGTAACAGATGCAATACATCAACCGGTATACCGGCCTCATGTAGTAACTCAACAGCGCGCGATGCGATCAATGGTGTTTGCTCTGCGGGTTTTGCTAACACAGAATTTCCAGCTGCTAACGCAGCAGCGATTTGCCCAACAAAAATTGCCAAAGGGAAATTCCATGGGCTGATGCAAAGAAACACACCGCGACCAACAAAACTAAGCTCATTTACTTCTCCGGTTGGACCGGGCAGAGACACTACTTCCCCAAACAGGGCTTTGCTTTGTTGTGCGTAATAACGACAGAAATCCACCGCTTCTCTAACTTCTGATATCGCATCGTCTATGGTGCGCCCAGCCTCAATGACTATGAGAGCGACAAGTGCATGCATATTTTTTTCTAACAGATCACCGGCTTGTTCGAGACACATAGCACGATGCGCTGCGCCTGCCCTATCCCAAGCATTTTGTGCCGCAGTTGCTTGCGCGAGGGCCGTTTCCAGGTGCTCTTGTTCCGCTTCTGTTACGTGACCGATAACTTGTTCGCGATTCGCTGGATTAGTGATTTCTTTTAGCGTGCCTTTTAATGCTTTCCCGCCAACAATCGGCGCTGCCGTATGTTTTTTATTGTTGGCTTCTTGAATCGCTTGCAAGACAGGCTCAACTACAACTGCACTGTTTAGATCTCTGCCTTCAGAGTTGATCCAGGAATGCTTTTCGTTTTGGTATAGATCGCGGGGTATTGGAATGCCGCTGTGGCGAACCGACTGGCGGGATTGAATTTCCTGCAACGGATCCTGCACCAGTTTGTCGGGCGACACTTGTGCATCGAGAAAGCGATTTACGAAGGAGCTGTTCGCGCCGTTTTCCAAAAGCCGGCGCACCAAGTAAGGTAAGAGATCTTTATGGTTACCTACGGGCGCATATACCCTAACCCGCGTATTCGGATGATCAGAGAGTACTTGCTCATACAGTAACTGGCCCATTCCGTGCAAACGCTGAAATTCGAACCCTTGTTGTTCGCTGACAATGCTCTGAATTAGCGCAACTGTATGAGCATTGTGGGTCGCAAACTGGGGATATATTTCGGGAGTTTGAGAGAGCAGTTTCTGTGCACATACTTCATAGGAGAGATCGGTATTGCACTTTCGGGTAAACACAGGATAGTCCTGCAGACCCTGTTCCTGAGCATGTTTGATTTCGCCATCCCAGTAAGCCCCTTTAACCAACCGCACCATAATCCTTCGGTTACTTTCACGAGCCAGTGCGCCCAGCCATCCCGCCACACTAGTAGCGGATTTCAGATAGGCTTGCAGCACAAAACCCAAGCCGTCCCAATTCGCGAGGTCTGGATCTCGCGCCAGTGACTCAAAAACATCGATACATAGATCAAGACGATCAGCTTCTTCGGCATCGATATTGAATCCGATACCGCCTTGTTTAGCTAAAACTGCTAGTTGTTTTACCCGCGGCAATAGCTCATCCAGCACTCGTTGTCTTTGGCGGTATTCATAGCGCGGATGAAGCGCAGATAATTTCACCGAGATGCCATTGGCAGATTCTATGGCAGTGGGTTCTTGGGTATTACAGATAACTTGAATGGCGTGGGCATAGGAATCGAAGTAGCGAGTGGAGTCATCAGCGGTACGAGCACCTTCCCCTAACATATCGAAAGAGTAACTTGCTTCCTCATGATTACCGTCAGCGCTCTTATCTATCGCCTCCTCGATGGTTCGACCTAAAACGAACTGACCACCCATTATGCGCATGGCTTGAAGAACAGCATTTCGTACTACGGGTTCGCCTAGGGTATTGACGATGCGTTGCACCCAAGAGGCCGGCTCGCCGGTAATTTCCTCATCCAGGCGAACTATTCTCCCGGTCAACATCAACCCCCATACTGAGGCATTAACGAAGTTCGAATCAGAGCGACCTTTGTGGGCAGCCCAATCTCCGGAACTTATTTTCTCCGCTATCAGACGATCTGCTGTTTCTTCATCTGGAACTCTGAGTAAAGATTCGGCAAGACACATTAGTGCAATGCCTTCTTTATTGGAGAGTCCAAACTCTTGCAAAAAGGCATCAAGGGTCCCGGCTTTGTGTTTTTCCAAGCGGCAACGTTCCACCAGGACGACCCCATCCTCGCGAACCTGATCTCGCTGACCTACGGACAAACTAGAAGCGCTTATCAAAGCTCGCACGACTGCAGCTTCATCGGCATGCAGCTGCTGCGCTATTTCCTTTCGTAATTCTGTCGTTGATTGAGGTGACACTGCTTGGCTTAGGAGGAATAAAGTTGAAGTTTGATTATCGAATTCTGGCTAAAAAGGAAGTTGAGGCTCGAAGTGCAAGTTTACCCGTAGCCTTTAACTAGTGGAAATCCCTAGATTTTAGGCCACTTTGACCAATAACTGTACAAATCCCCATGGTTCTATTGGCACATATTTTGGCCGATAGTATTTCAATAAGATAAAAACTAAGGCAGACTAGAACTGCCTAAATTGTTCGCAGAAACAGTGGGACTAATAATAATGAAAAACAAAGATCTGGTGTTCTTTGCAGTTTCCGCCCTGGCCCTTGGCCTCTTCATGCTCATGCCCTTCGCGGGTGATATCTCTTTTGGTGAAGGTCTACCTGGATTCGCATTCTGTCAGGAATGGTTCGAGGCGGGCGAAAAATACGTGCTCTCTAGAAACTAGAGACCTATTTCATACACTAGTTTTAACACTCTAGTTTTTTCACACTTGAGTGTGTGCAACCCTCCCTATGAAAAATCCTAACGCAGTCGCGAAGTATTGCCTCATCGCCCTTTCAATCTTAATCTTGGTAATGTTTTTGGCCGGAGTTGTCATTCCAAACCTGGCTGCCAGTTAAACTTACCGATCGGAAGGAAGCAATGCTTAAACGGACACTTGGAAACACCCAAATAGAATTACCTGTCATCGGACTCGGATGTATGGGGCTGTCTGAGTTCTATGGACCACCCACCGAGAAATCGGCTGCCATTAAATTGCTGCATGAAGCGATAGAGCTGGGGGTAGTACATTTCGATACCGCTGAAATGTATGGCTTTCAGTCCGCCAATGAATCTCTCGTTGGTGAAGCATTTGCTGATCGGCGCGACCAGGTGTTTATCGCTACTAAATGGGGACCTACTCGCGACTGGGAAACCGGCGCTCGAACCGGCATTGACGGCTCTCGAGAGAATTGCCGACGTGCTGTTGAGGGTTCGTTGCAGAGACTCCAAACAGACGTTATTGATCTTTATTATCTGCACCGGGTCGACCCAAACACACCGATTGAAGACAGTGTTGCAGCCATGGCCGAATTAGTCGCCGAAGGTAAGATTCGCGCTATCGGACTTTCTGAAGCAGCTGGCGATACAATTCGACGAGCGGCAAAAGTGCATCCTATTTCTGCTGTGCAATCTGAATATTCAATTTTTACCAGAGACATAGAATCTGATGTCATTCCGGCTTGTTTAGAAGTCGGCGCATCATTAACAGCCTATTCACCACTCGGGCGCGGAATGCTGTCAGGCCGTTTTAAAAATGAAACCCTTGCAGCAGATGACTGGCGATTAACGACACCCCGATTTCAGGGAGACGCCCATGCTGCCAATGTTGCGTTAGTAGATGAGATTGAAGCGATTGCAGAAGCAAGGTCGTGCGCCTCCGTGCAGATCGCATTGGCCTGGGTACTCGGGCGCGGAGAACACGTGCTCACTATCCCTGGGACAACGAAACTGGAAAACTTGCGATCAAATCTTGGTAGTTACGATGTGCAATTAAGCGAAGACGAACTCACAACCCTTAATTCTCTAGCTGATCGTGTACAAGGTGAGCGCTACGATGAAATGGGTATGGCAGTTATCAACGGCTAATTAAACTACGAACCGAATTTGTTACGATGATAAAGGTTGTTGCTGTGCTTGCAGTCAAGGATTCATTTGCGTTTGATGAATTTGAATCTATGGCAGTTTCAATAATGCGTTCCCACGGCGGGAAGTTAGTCGCTGCATTTGAAACCAAATTTGATGAATCGACTGACTGTGAGTTTACTGAGGTTCACTACCTGGAATTTCCTAACCAGGAAAGCTTCGATAACTATCGCAATGATCCCGAGCTTTTGTCGCTCGCTGATCTGCGATCATCTGCTATTAGTAGTACTCAGGTTTATGTATCAAGCAAGCTCAAAGAATACGATTGAACAGGATTAAGATTGCGATGAATAATTTGAAATTCTCACCAGCCATGTTTGTCGTGTTTTTCGTGACGTTTTGGCTTGCCTTGGACAATGTAGCTCTGGGTCTGAGCCTGGGACTGGCGATGGGCTTTGCGCTTGCAGGTGTTACCAATTCAAGTTCTGACTCTACAGACGAAGAAAATTCCGAATAAGCGGATTAACTGAGTAATCCCTACCAGCTTTGCAGCCATCTTGGTTCAGCAAGAATAGTCAGTTGATCGTTCACCGGATAGCGAACGGGATAGTTGCCACTTCCCTCTAATTCCCTGTTCTTTATTCCATTCAGCGCAGTTCGAAGATCTAACACATCGTCAAAATCCAACACCGGCATGACTGGTTCTGGGCCACGATGCGCACCGTAGATTAGTGAATCATCCAGCCCCAACTCAATTACGCTTTCAGTCCCCTTCAGATAATCTCCCATATGGCTTGTTGGCAAAAACGCATAGAGATTCCCTGGATAAATGAAATCACCAGAAAACAGCGCGCCAGTGCCAACATCGAACAAGGACACTGAGTCGGTAGTATGACCAGGAGTGTATACGAGCTGGAGTTGGCGTTCTCCCAGATCGATAACTGATCCCGGCTCTATCCATTGGTCTACTTCCAACACTGGAGTCTCAAAACCCTCTCCACTACCCAGATGTTCCTGCCAGGTAAGTGGAAGGCGATTGGACTCAGCGCGCTCGCGCAAAAAAGGCAGGTCGATAACCGCTACGCGCTCAAAAGTAATATCGTTGCCAATATGGTCGTAATGAAAGTGAGAAGGAATGAAGGTTATCGGAAGATCGGTTAGCGAATGGGTAACAGGTCGAATATCGCGCACACCGGGGCCCGCATCAAACAGAATGGCAGACTCATTCCCCAGCAACAAATAGCTGTAATTTAATTGTGCATATCGAGGTTCGGCGATGGCGAAAGTTCGGCTATCTATTGGCTCGACTAAAAAATAATCGTCATACCAATAACTGCCGAGACTGATTTCATCAGGCTGGGCCAGTAATGGCGGCGGTTCGCCCATACTCCAGGGCGTCATCAGAATTAGATGCCTTTGCCATATTCCTAATACAGCAAACAAAACAACCAAAGAGAATGCGATAGCCAGCTTTTTCATCCGGCTACTTTAAGCTTAGCTATCGCGATATACAATGCGTAGGTCGCAGCATAGATTAGTACTAGTTAAAAAATCCTGTGCCGAAACTCACGCCAACAGGCACACACCATACTGAAATCGAATTGAAATCATCCAGGGTTCTTCCCATGGGCAGGGTTAATGTCAGGGTGTTGTTGTTGTAAGCCGTGCCAACAAGATTGGAACTGATGCTAAAGCCACCCAGAGTGTCGCGGAACTCACCATCAAGCCCCAAATAGATTCGCGTATCGATTCCGCCACCATCAAACGCAAACCCGGTAATTTGGATTGTGCAATCATCGATGATCGTTGCTGTGCCTGCTACATCGTGAAACAAACCAACGATGGTGGCAGTTTGCCCTACCCTTGCGTCATCAGCCGAACAACCCGAATTGTTGGTTGTGTTGTCCATACCCATGGATAAGTCTTCATTACTTCCTTGTGAGACAAAGGCGATTATGTCGATGAGCTCGCCGTCGGATAAACGATCTGCCGCCCAAAACGGCATTACCCCTCCGGTCAATCCAACATATGCAGCACTATTGCTGCGACCACTGGTCCGAACTCGATTAGCAATGAGTTCAGGTGACAAGCCAAGTTCGGTCACTTGTGGCGCAAGCTGAGTACCTTCGCCATCGAAACCATGACAGACAATGCAGCTCTCATTGAATAAGGAGCGACCATTTTCTGCATCACCGCCCTCCAGTGACTGAGGAGGATCCACTACTTCAGAAACAATGGCTTCTGACACTTGCACCGTAGCCTGGTCTGCCAACCAATTATTCAGATTAATCCAGTCCTGATCCGTTTCGGTTAACGCCGTGCCGTTCATCCATTCCGTAACGCAAATATTTACTGCATCTAATAGCCCGGTGAGTTGTCCATTCTTGAATGTTGGTCGCTGGGTTACATTTTCCATCGAATGACCAGGACGTCGTAGTGCATCAGCTGCAAATCCGTCGGTTTCACTCATGGCATGACAGCTAGAACAACTGAAGGTGCTGTTGCTGGTAAGAGCGGTAGTAAAAATCACACCACCCTCGCGCCCTTTCGCTTCGACCGAGCTCTGATCAGGTTCGAGACAAGCTTCTGATTCGCAGTTTGAAGTGAGATTAAAACTCACAGTAAATAGCTCACCATTTACATTGATCTCTGGGACTAACAAGGAAGAGCTTTCGGCGCTATAGGTTGCCTGGGTACGGGAATCACCAGACACAGCTTCGAAACTCTGGCTGGCCCAAATTAATGGCTCCTGACTGACCAGGGAGAAGCGCCCGGAATAATATTGACTACCTCCCACATCAATCACCGGCAATATCAACTCTCCTGACTGTGGGTCATAGAGATTTTCCGCCAGCGCGGAAGGCGTGACGAGCGCTAGAAGCAAATATGTCAGAACCAGAATGTGGCGACCCATGGTGTTCCCTCGATAGTTGGTAAAGCCAGAGAAAAAGTGTGGAAATCCTTGTCTTCCACTTCAGTCTCAATCCTGGAGTTTACCGTCAATTAAGTCCCTATCTAGATCGGATTTTTACCGATTCTCTTTCAATCCTGTTTAAGCGAATCGACAATTTCCACCCAGTGTGTAAATGTAAGCAAAATTCACCTACAGCAACCTAGAACGTGAGTATTTCCATGTCCGATTCCCTGCGCAATCGATGCAAACGCAGCCTACAAGTTGGAGATCATAGCTATTCCTATTACAGCCTGGACGCGTTGGCGGAGGAAGGCTTCGAGCACCTAAAAGATCTGCCAGCCTCAATCAAAATCCTTTTGGAAAACCAGCTCCGACACTGTGATGGCGAGGCTGTAGATGAGTCCCATGTGCAAGCTGTACTCAATTGGCAAAATACCCAGCACGAAAATGCAGAAATCATGTTTATGCCGGTGAGAGTGTTGATGCAGGATTTCACCGGCGTACCCGCAGTGGTTGATTTAGCAGCAATGCGCGACGCCATTGCGAAGCAAGGAAAAGACGCTGAACTGATCAATCCTATAAACCCAGTTGACTTGGTCATTGACCACTCAGTGTCCGTAGATCGCTTTGCCAACGATGCTGCCTATGCAGACAACGTTGAAATTGAAATGCAGCGCAATCGAGAGCGTTATCAGTTTCTACGCTGGGGTCAAACCGCATTCGAAAACTTTAGTGTAGTACCTCCAGGCACTGGCATTTGTCACCAGGTTAACCTGGAATATCTCGGCAAATCAGTTTGGCACCATGAACAAGATGGTGAAGCCATTGCCTACCCAGACACATTGGTGGGTACAGATAGCCATTCAACTATGATTAATGCCCTGGCAATTCTGGGCTGGGGCGTGGGTGGTATTGAAGCCGAAGCTGCCATGCTTGGTCAGCCGATCTCTATCAACGTGCCACAAGTGGTTGGATTCAAACTCACCGGTTCCCTAACCGAAGGCATAACAGCCACAGACCTGGTATTAACCTGTGCCGAAATGCTCAGGCAGCATGGTGTGGTTAGCAAGTTCGTGGAATTTTATGGAGAAGGACTGGCATCACTTAGCGTCGCTGATCGTGCAACATTGGCAAACATGTCACCGGAATACGGCTCTACCTGCTGTTATTTTGCAGTGGATGATAAAACTCTGGAGTATCTCCGGTTCTCAGGTAGAGATGAAGATACTGTCGCTTTAGTAGAAGCCTATAGCAAGGCGCAGGGTTTGTGGCGACGTGAAGACGAGTCTGTAAATTACAGTAGCACCCTAACACTTAACCTTGGTTCAGTCGTGCCATCTTTGGCAGGCCCCAAACGGCCACAAGATCGTGTTGCCGTAAACATGATGCCAGCAAGCTTTAAAAAAATTCTGGATGGCCGAGAACCACAGCAATCGGCAATTGAATCTGCTGACTACACCTTAAACGACGGCGATGTAGTTATTGCCGCAATTACGTCATGTACTAACACCTCTAACCCGGCAGTAATGCTTGCGGCTGGTCTCGTAGCCAAAAAGGCCACTGAACTTGGACTGCAGCGCAAACCCTGGGTGAAATCATCATTAGCTCCCGGCTCCAAAGTTGTAACCGATTATCTGGCTGATGCCGGCCTACAGACCTACCTGGATGATCTTGGATTCAATCTAGTTGGCTACGGTTGCACAACCTGTATCGGAAACTCTGGCCCACTCCCAACCGAAATCGAAGCCGCAGTTGATGCTGCTGATCTTACAGTCTGCTCAGTGCTATCTGGCAACCGCAATTTTGAAGGCCGCATTCATGCCAAAGTGAAGGCCAATTGGTTAGCCTCGCCTCCTCTCGTTGTGGCTTATGCCTTGGTAGGCACAATCAATATCGATTTGCTAAACGATGCTATCGGCAATGATAAGGATGGCAATTCGGTTTACTTAAAAGATATCTGGCCCAGCAATGACGAGATTCAACAAGCAGTGCAAGTGGTTGAACGGGATATGTTCGTCGATAGTTATGCTGCCGTATTCGAAGGTGATGACAGCTGGAAAAATCTACCAACAAGTAGTGGCAACACATACGAATGGGAGCCGGATTCTACCTACATTCGATTACCTCCTTTCCTCGAGCTTGGAACACCAGAAGGGGATATCGAAGACGCAAACATCTTGTTACTCCTTGGGGATTCCACGACCACTGATCACATATCACCTGCTGGCAGCATTGCTGAGGCAAGTCCTGCTGGAGAGTATTTGAAAGCCAACGGAATTGAGAAAGCAGATTTCAATTCCTATGGATCTCGACGCGGTAATCATGAAGTCATGATGCGCGGCACATTCGCCAACGTCAGAATCCGTAACGAAATGCTTGGCGGAATTGAGGGTGGTTACACCCGCATGGCTGGCGACAGTGCAGCAGTTAGTGTGTTCGATGCAGCAATGGAGTATGCGAAAAACAATACGCCACTAGTCGTTATAGCAGGCAAAGAATACGGAACCGGCTCCAGCCGAGACTGGGCCGCCAAAGGTTCAAGGCTCTTAGGTGTACAGGCAGTAATTGCCGAAAGCTTTGAACGGATACACCGATCGAATCTCGCAGGCATGGGGGTTTTGCCTCTGCAATTACCTGAAGGTGTAACTCGCAAAACCTTAAACCTGACTGGCGACGAGAAAGTAACTTTAACTGGCTTGGATACAGTCGCAGCTGGAATGAGGGTGACAATGACAGTGACCTATCCCGATGGCAAGCAGGAGCAATGTGAATTGACCAGTCGATTGGACACTGCGTTGGAAGTGGACTACTACAACGCTGGCGGCATCATGCCATTTGTGGTTAACAAAATAGCCTCTGAATCTCACTAATATTCCGGGCTAATCTCCAGAAACACGCGTGATCTATGGCGATTGAAAGCAATGCTTGCCGTATGCGCAGTTTGCCTCTAGTTTTATCCCAACGTTAGCCTAATTTGACTCTCAAATTGGAGCACAATCAGTGGATGATCAAGTTGGCATAGCCATTAGCTTCATGCTGATGATCGGCCTAAATTTCCTGGCCGGCGTTCTCATTTGGGCTGAATATTTCACCAATCGAGCACCCTACCTAAGATCCATCGCGATTGGACAATCTTTCTCTCTACTTTGGCATCTGGTGAGTCTCTGGATTGTGGCGGATAGCGAAAACCTACTGGCTTTTAATGTATCTGCCTCAGTAGCTTTTGTATCTGCTCTTTATTTTCTTTCGGGTGCTTTGTACGAGCGCTCTCCTAAGCCAGTTCTTCTTGCCAGCATTGCTGCTGTTTATTCAGCAATAGCAATAAGCGGCACATTGATGTCGCCTATTATTCTGAATTGGGCCTGGTTGTTTACTATGGGTATTTTCCTGGTTACGCCTTTTGCAACGATTTTCAATTTCCCGACCGGTGCGAAATGGCTGATCGCCATACTGCAAACCCTAAACGGACTAGCTCTAGTTACTGGAGTAATTTTACTTGGCATAGAAACTACCGGAATCGGTAGCTTGCTTTACTTTGTTTCTGCGATTCTGGTTCCAATGATCAGCATTGCCTATATCATTGTTTCAGTACAGCTCAGCAAACTAGAAATTTCTCAAAAAGAAAAGCAATATCGAATGTTTTTCGATGCGGTAAATGAAGTGTTCTTCACTACCGATCGCCATGGCTTGATTCTTTCGTCCTCACCTTCTGTTGAACAATATGGGATCACAATAGAAAATTTTATTGGAACGAATATCTCTGACCACCTATTCGATCCTGATTCTTATAAACAAAAATTGCATATCTCCAATTCGTTCAATGAGCCATTTGAATATTCTGGGTCGTTTCGTACGGACTCTGGATTTATGGAATGCGAAATAGTTTGCACCCCATTTCAGGAACGAGGTGAAGAAGATAAGAAATTCGCTGGCGCTATTCGCAACACCCATGAACGAAGTTTGCTGGAGCAGCAATTCATTGAGGCTGAACGTCACAAAAGTTTGGCGGTATTGGCAGGCGGGATTGCCCATGACTTCAATAACATCTTGCAAGGAATAGTTGGCCACACCGAAGTTTTATCAATAAGCAAAGACATCAATCCCTCCATCAAAGAGAAGAGCATTAATGCCATTCTTAATGCGACTAATGCTGCAGGAAATCTATGCCGCCAGCTGTTGCAATACACTGGAAAAGGGGCTGGTGGAAAAGAAGACCTCGATCTTGTCGAAACATTAAAAGATGCAGTGGACATCATTAATCCTGCACATCTTGGCGACATAAACATAGATTTGAAACTCCCTGAAGAGGCGGCAATTGTTAATGGCGACAAATCTCAAATAGCACAGATTTTTCTTAATCTCATAAGGAACAGCATCGATGCCGTCGGAGACAGCGGGGAAATCAAAGTATCGTTAAAAGAAATCACCATCGGACGAGATAAGCATCAAGAGTTGCAACTATTAGGCAATATCAAAGCTGGAAACTACTTTGTAGCATCCGTTAAAGACAACGGCCCTGGAATTCCCGAAGCCATTCGGTCCAGAATTTTTGAGCCATTTTTTTCTACCAAGGTTAGCGGGCACGGCCTCGGACTCGCCGCTGTAACAGGTATATTAAAAACTCATCAAGGTGAGGTAATTGTTGATTCTATTGAGGGAATCGGAACTGAAATTAAAGTGTTCTTACCAGCCTTACACAGACCTGTTGAATTAGAAGTAGGAGAAAAAATTGAAACTAATGGCGAAAGCAAGTTAATACTATTGGTAGATGACGACGAGGAAATTCGAATTGCGACGTCTACAATTTTAGAAAACGCAGGAAATCGAGTGGTGATGGCAGAAGATGGAGTAGAGGCACTGAACCTATTGAATACCCACGAAGAAGAATTCAATCTGGTTATAACCGACATTAAGATGCCTAATATGGATGGCGTAACCCTAGCCAGAAAAACTCAGGAAATTGCACCGTCATTACCGATCATTCTCACTACAGGATATGCTGATGTTTCTGAACAGCTAACGAGTTCAGAGTCATTGCAGTATCAGTTTATTCGTAAGCCATACCGTACAGAAGAGCTCTTGCAGGCAATCAATGCTGCCAAGTAATGAGTAGAGATTTAGTTCCCTTCTTTATCTGACTCCGATTCATCGCCGAATACATCGGGAACCTCGACTGGAGTGGTGATGCCTAAAACTTTGGCGTAATGATCGGCCAATTTTTGCCAGCCATATTTTATAGCTGCCTCTCCGACGACTGGTCCGAGTGCGTAGCCGTCTAACAAGAATTCAGCAAAATCCAAACACATATGCCAGCCAGCAGCTGACGGTGTTATCCATTCCGGATTTTCTACCGTATGATGCAAGGTAAGCTTTGTGCCTATCTCGCTGGGCTCAAGCTCCCAACTCAACACGCCCGAATCTCCCCAGCTGTATCTGACCTTTTGTTGGGTCACTACTTCGTACACTTCAGATTCGTAAAACTCCGGGCTACTGCCATCAACCATTCTCAACGTGACTGGGCCGATAGAATCTAAATTTCGATTTGGTTCATAGGGTGCCCACTTAGGAATCTTTTCCGCATCAATCATAGCTGACCAGACTTTTTCTGGGCTGTGTCGAATTTCTCTAACAAACACTAAGGTGGACTGTCCGTTTTCAGAAATACAACTTACTTCCGCTGGTTCTGATGGCGTGTAATCTTCTAGTCGCATTACCACTCCTTTGTTTATTCTTCTTCGTTCTAATTTTCTTCGTCGAGCATTGTTTCCAATCTATCGAGACTCTTGGTCCATTGCGCTCGGTAGGGTTCTAACCAACTATCAATTGCTTGCAATGGCGCATTGTCCAATCGATATATCCGTCGCTGCGCGTCAACTCGACAAGTTACAAATCCAGCATCGCGCAATACCTTCAGGTGCTTAGAAATTGTTGGCTGGGAAGAATTGAGCTGCAGTACTAGATCATTCACGCCCATCTCTCTGGCTTGTAAGGCACCTAGGATGCGCAAGCGAGTGGGCTCGCCAATGACTGTAAACGTAGATGGGTTCATGGACGCTATATTCCAATATACGTATATACGTGTCAAGTTATTTAATAAATTACTTAATTTAAGTTTTGACACCTCTAAGCACTCTGAATGTCCCGATTTTCGGCCTCTTTAGCAGACTCCAGAAAATCTTGCTGCAGTGCATCCAAATCCCTCCGATGTGTATCTTAATAACTGAACACACACAATTTGGAGAACACTATGGACGTTGTGGACAGTGTAGGCATAGGCGCAGGCTTGGTCGCACTTAGCTTCTGGTTATTCGTGGCAGCCGTATCTGTGGCTGGTATATGGGATGGCGTAAAGAAGCGTGAACAAGAACATGAAACCTTGCGTCGCATATTAGAGAGCAACAGAGATCTTGATCCTGAAACATTAGATCAGCTGATGTCTTTGGTAGGTGGCAACAGCAAACCAGAACGGGATTTCAAAATTACCGCAATGTGGTTGCTACCAATTGCACCTGGTGTCGCGGTAATGGGTTACTTCATTAGTTTGATTGCTGAGGAAGCGTTATATCCCTTACTTGGAGTCTCTGCGATTTTACTCATCATGGGTTTAGGCTTTTGGATGGCTGGCAATATCGCTGCCCGCTGGAGTCGCGAAGATCAGTTTTAATCTTTTGAATTCTTACACCGAGTAAACGCAATTGAATCGCGCACAAGACTATTACCCTGAATGCCCTGAAGCACTTATTGTGAATTTGGCAAGGGGTGGTGACCGCAAAGCTTTTGAAGAGCTTGTGCATCGCTATCAGTCCCCTATTCGCAACTTCATGCGACGTTGTGCCCGAGACAATACTCTAGCTGACGACTTGGCTCAGCAAACGTTCTTTAAGGTATGGCTGAACATACGAAACCTTAAAGAAGCAAAAGCATTTGGTGGCTGGCTGAAGAAAATAGCCGTTTCGATCTGGCTGCAACACCTTAGAAAAAATGACGCATTGCGTCATAGCGATGAACTTTCTGATGAAGAACTAGTTGAACGTCCTACGCCTGGAATAGCAATGGACCTTAATGCAGCTCTGGCTACTCTGCCTGAAACAGTGCAACTGTGCATTATTCTCTCTTACCAAGAAGGGATGAGTCACACTGAAATCGCCACAGCGACAGAGCTACCATTGGGCACCATTAAATCTCATATCAAGCGCGGAGTAGACAGAATCAAGACTCTACTCGAGGCATATGACGATTCAACAGAATCGGAGCACAATCATGACTGATGACAGAGACCCTAATTTACTTAAACTGTTTGCAGACAGTCAGGAAACTATTGAAGACGATGCATTTGTGGCTGCCGTAATGCACCGCACCACAGCACTCAAGCGCAACCTCGCTTTTACTGCTATCGGATGTGTTACAGCATTAGTACTGGCTTCATTTGTGTTTTCTTGGCCATTGCTTGGACTCGCTATGAGCCTCACCTCAATCCTGGGAACTGAAATATTTGTAATTGGAAACGGTGTAATAGCCTGGTTCTTAACACCGATAAACAACCTGGCCACAGTATTGTTTATTATTTGGAGAATATTTCGTTTTGGCTGGAATCGTTCGACCAATCTGTCTTACATCAACTGAATCGAAACTAAGACGCTTCTTTCGTCATCATGGCGTGTATTAGGCCTGGCAAATCTTCGGTGTCATAAGGCTTGGAAATAAATACCGCCTGACTCTTTGCCAACATGCGGTCCTTCATTGATTTTTCCGTATAACCCGTAGCTAGCAAGACTGGTAGTTCTGGAGATATTTCCAGGATGCGCTCCGCCATATCGATGCCGGTTAATCCTCCAGGCATAATGACGTCGGAAAACACCACCTCAATATCGGGGTTTGCTTCAAACACTTCCAATCCTTCACGACCGTCAGCTGCCGAAAGTACCTCGAAGCCCGCCTCTTTCAAGGCATGCACTGCTACATCGCGCACACTGGGACTATCTTCAACAACCAGCACTTTGCCACTATAGGAGTTGGGTTGCGCCAGAGTGGACGGCTGCAGCTTTTCACGTCGGGGGATCGCAACAGTTTCTGCGATCGGCAAATAGATTTTGAAGGTAGTCCATTCCCCTACTTCACTATCAACAATGATGTTGCCACCTGACTGTCGCAGAAAACCGTATACCGTCGACAGTCCCAAACCAGTGCCGCTGTCTTTTTCCTTGGTCGTGAAAAATGGCTCAAAGATTTGTTCGAGTATTTCTTGCTCAATACCAACACCATTGTCAGTGATGCTTATTTCAACGAAATCACCTTCCCCGACACTGTCGTCCCCTCTGACATAGGATTTTTGTAATCGCACAGTATGGGTTTCGATTTTTAATATCCCACCATTAGGCATCGCATCCTTGCCATTAATTCCGAGATTGAGAATGGCATTTTCCAGTTGCGCCTGGTCAGTTAAAACAACCTCTTCCTCAGCGTTTAAGTCCATCCGTAATTGAATATCTTCTCCCACTAAGCGATCGAGGATTATCTCCATCTCCCTAAGGACGCCGTTTACCTCAACCAAATCTGTTTGCAGGTCTTGCTCGCGAGAAAAACTCAATAGACGGTTGTTTAGCTCAGCACCGCGGCGAGCCGCAGCCATGGTTTTCTCGACAAACTCTACTGAAGAATCATCTTCGCTAATTTGACGTTTAAGAAATTGCAGATTGCCCAGTATTACCGTGAGCAAGTTATTAAAATCGTGAGCGACACCACCTGTTAGACGCCCAATGGCTTCCATTTTTTGTGCCTGAACCAACATGGCTTCCATATCTTTTTGTTCAGTCACATCAGAAAAAGAAATTACTGCGCCTTTTACCGCGCCAGCCTGCACGATAGGTGCACAGGAAAATCGAATGGGAATTTTCTTATCGTCCTTACCTAGTAAGTCACATTCCATGTTGTAAACAGGCTCACTGTTTTGGAAGCATCGATTAATTGCCAAAAACGCTTCCACGTTAGCCGCTGATTCGTTACCAGCCGCACTAATTAGTCGCAGCGAGCTTCTGCCAATAATCTCCGATTCATCAATTTCCAGTAGCTTTAATGCAGTTGAATTAATGAATGTGATGTTTCCTCGGTTATCTAACCCTAATAGTCCTTCTCCGACGGTATCCAATAGCAGTAAGCGCTCTTCTGCTGCCGCTCGCAATTTTTCATCAGCAGCTGCTTTTTCTGCCTGCAGTGCCGTATGCCTGCGTTTCTCTTCTTCTAGTTCGTCTTGCTTTTGAACTAATCGTTGTTCTTCCGTTTCTAAACTTCCTTTCAGGAGTTCGTTATTGGTTTGCAGCACCAAAGTCTGATTAAAGGCTCCGCCGGTTCGCCAAGCAATTGGAACGATAAATCCCAGATACATGACATAGGCGCCCAGTACCTGATAGGAATAGTCTGTTCCGAGCTGGAGCAGATAGATGAAATACACAACAGATGCACCAACTGTATAAGCCACGAACATCTCTTTAATGATGGACATAGTGCTGGATGCACCAGCCTGCATTCCAGCCAACCATACGGCGACGAAAATCACTTGATTGAATTCTGGATTGGCCGGCAATAGAACCCAGGCATTACCCCAAATAAATCCACCCAATCCTCCGCTGAAGACAAGAAAGCGCCAACGCATCGACATGAATTCTTCGCCAGTTCGATTGCGGAGGTGGAATCTGGCCACGACAAAGCGTATGGCCGCACTACCCACTAATACGCCATACCAAAGATAGCTAAGAGTTCCTGTTTCCGGTCCAAACAGCACAAAGATGAGAAACGCACCAGCCACCGCATCTGCCGTGTACATCAAGGGCAGTTGGCTATAGAGCATGTCAATTTGCTCTTGCCGAAATGCCTTGGGATCGTGCACATCGTTCAGAATTTGGTGACTAGCATCTGACATATTTCATCCGCATGCAGCAGAGCATGAAGTGGGATTGATTTGATATGACCAAGGTATAGGCAAAATTCCTACACAGAGAGGAGCGCCGATTACTTGGTTGCCAGGCCACAAATGGCGTGGCTTTGCGCTAAACCTCTGTTTGACTATAAAAGCCAAGATATTGAAAGTCCAACAGATTCCGGAAAGAAATCGAGGTGTAAAGGCAGCGGATGATGCTACGCAAAGGGATACTTAATTCTGATAGGGGATGGAGGAATCATTAGCTATAATCGGAGAGCAATAGGATACAGATATGGCAACTGACAATAATAATGGCCACACCATCCTCATCGTTGAAGATGATGAGAATGTTCTGGAACTCGCAGTGAACATGTTCTCATTCGCTGGGTACTCAGTCCTTACTGCAAACAATGCTGCGAGTGGCATCGAAACATTCGAAGCTCATCCTGAGATAGACCTCATCTTTTCTGATCTCATCCTACCCGGTGGCGTTACTGGGATCGAAATGGCGAAAACCATTCTGAATGACAAACCCGAAACCTTGTTTTTATTAGTGACTGGCTACTCAGATAAGGGTAAGGCTCTTTCAGAAAAAACCCAGCAAATGCCCAACGTGGATTTCATAGCCAAGCCCTATGACATCGATGAAGTCACTGAGAAAGTCGATTACATGATCTCTACCCGAGCGATCACCGAAATCAACTAGATAAGCCCAATCTGGTAATCCCCTTCTGCTTAAAGATTGTGATAGCTTATTCCCCACTAAAATACATCGTTTAGACCCTGCAACGGACAGAAACAACACATGGAAAAATTCGGAATCGGCCAAGCGGTAACGCGATTCGAAGACAATCGACTCACCCGAGGTGAAGGCACTTACATAGAGGATGTGAATCTAGCCAATCAAGGATATGGCGTATTTGTACGCTCCCCCTACGCCAGTGCGCTAATCAAACAGATAGACAAAAGCTCAATCGAAGATTTACCCGGGATATTGTGCGTACTAACCGCTGACGATCTCGAATCCGAAGGGATCGGTC
Source organism: uncultured Pseudohongiella sp. (assembly GCA_965262465.1). GTDB lineage: Bacteria > Pseudomonadota > Gammaproteobacteria > Pseudomonadales > Pseudohongiellaceae > UBA9145. The sequence continues at coordinate 2,469,674 of OZ253535.1, forward strand.
ACGTACCTTGTTCCGCTGAAGTACAGAACATTGATGGTAGTCCTTGCTACAAACCTCCCCGCCCCGCGTTAGCCAAAGACCAGGTCAGACATGTCGGTGATGCGGTTGCTTTAATTGTTGCTGAAACCAAAGAGCAAGCACTAGATGCAGCCGAACAATTATGGATCGACTATGACGTGCTTGATGCCGTTGTTGAAACTGGACAAGCGAGTGCTGACGGCTCGGCTCAGGTGTGGAATGATGCAGAACACAATCGATGCTTTTATTGGGAAGAAGGAAAAAGAGATGAAACTGATGCCGCATTGGAAGCGGCTGACAAAATTATCGAATTGCAGCTCGTTAACAATCGAGTTATTCCAACCTCTATGGAAACGAGAGGAGCAATCGCGGACATTGATGAAAATGGCCGGTTAGTTCTTCACGTTTCGTGTCAGGGTGTGCACATTATTCGCCGACTCTTGGCCACCGCTATATTCAATTGCGAACAAGAAGACATCCACGTGAAGTGTTATGACGTGGGCGGCGGCTTCGGCATGAAGATTTTTCTATTTCCTGAATACATCAGTATTTTAGTAGCTGCTCGCAAGATTAATCGCCCGGTGAAATGGATCTCTGAACGGAGCGAAGCGTTCACTGCAGACTCCCATGGTCGGGATCACATCACCAGGTTACGCCTCGCAGTTGATAGCAATGCCAAAATTCTTGGTCTAAAAATCAATACCACTGCAAACCTTGGCGCCTATCTCTCTAACTTTGCTCCGTTCGTGGCCACTGCTGCCGGAGTATCGATGTTAGTCGGCTGTTATGACATTCCAACGGCTCACGTCGAAGTTGAAGGAGTCTTTACTCATACCGCACCGGTAGATGCCTACCGTGGCGCAGGTCGACCGGAAGCCATCTATGCCATTGAACGATTGTTAGATGCCGCCGCCTTCGACTTGGGAATTGGCCCAGATGAAATTAGGCGCCGCAATTTTATTTCGCCAGAGTCCATGCCTTACTCCACCGCTTTTGAACTTACCTATGATTCCGGTGAGTTTCAGAACAATATGGAAGAAGCATTAGTCATGGCTGACTGGAACGGCTTCCAATCAAGACGAGCTGCATCTTCGGAACAAGGCAAACTGCGTGGAATCGGATTGGCTTGTTACATTGAACGATGTGCGGGCGGCGCGCCAGAACAAGCTCGATTGGCGATTGACGGTGATGGACACATCACACTCTATATAGGCACTCAATCAAATGGCCAGGGCCATGAAACCGCCTTCCGCCAAATCTTGCATGAACGCCTGGGAGTTGGCTTTGACGATATTACTATCATCCAGGGTGACTCAGATGCTGTTGAGTCCGGTGGTGGCACCATGGGATCACGGTCGGTGCCAGTAGGTGGAGCGGCCATCAGCACAGCAGCAGAGCAAGTTGTTGAGAAAGCAAAATCATACGCCGCCGATTTATTGGAATGCGCAATCAGCGATGTAGAGCTTAGTGATGGCGAGTTTCGTGTTGTAGGTACGGACCGAATCCAAAGCTTTAAACGCATTGCACAAGTTGCAGCAGAAGATGGCGGCTTAAGTTTTGACGAGAAGGACAGTTTTGCACCAGGTGCCCCGACCTATCCTAATGGCACCCACATTTGTGAACTGGAAATAGATGAAGCTACCGGCGCTATCGACATTCTGGACTACACCGTTGTAGATGACTTTGGCAAAGTTATTAATCCATTGTTATTGGAAGGCCAAGTGCACGGAGGCATTGGCCAGGGTTTAGGTCAGGCGCTGCTTGAGCATTGTGTCTACGAACCCGGTTCAGGCCAGTTACTCTCTGCAAGCTTCATGGACTACACGCTACCGCGCGCAGATGATTTACCCATGATTAAGTTCAAGCGTAATGAAGTGCCTTGTACTACCAATCCCCTAGGTATCAAAGGCGCAGGAGAAGCTGGTGCGATTGGAGCGCCTCCGGCAATTGTAAATGCCATCGTCAATGCGTTTGCAGCGAAGAATCTTCGTCATGTAGACATGCCGGTCACACAAGACAAGATTTGGAAACTGATTCAGCAAGTTGCGGCATAGCGCAGCATTGTAAATTCCGAGTTCTCTCTCAAATCCTTTCATAGATCTCGCACCAAAGTTGCGCGGATATCTTGCGCCTTACAAATACTCTGCACCAATTTAGATCAAGCTATTGTTGGTCAGTTTGGTGTCGCTCTGATATTTACAAGCAATATCAATTAGTTAAATAGACAGGTTTTTTCGAATCTATTGGTGCGACTCGTTCAAATCTTGGCGCGAAACTTGATATCGAGATAGGCATGGGGCAATTCACAACGCGAACAATCGGAACAATTGAACCAGTTTGGCTCAAATGAATGACGTACTCATCTTTACTGATTTAGATGGCACTCTAATGGAGCATGAGACTTACTCCATCAAACCTGCAGAGGAAATGCTCCGTAAGCTAGCAGACCGTGGATTAGTTCCGATTTTTAACTCCAGTAAAACTCGCGTGGAAATTGAACGCATTCAAGCAAAGTTTGAATTGTGCGCTCCATTTGTATGTGAAAACGGTGCAGCTTTTTTCGAGCACGACAGTGACAGCAAGACTTCTTGCGTAAAAGAATTTGGAACCCGTCGCTCAGCATGGCTGCCCGATGTTCAATTGATTCGCCATCAACTCAAAGTCAATTTCGAATGTTTTGACGATTGGAGCCCAACACAGGTTGCTCAACATACCGGGCTAAACGAAGACGAAGCTGCTCTGGCTAAGCTAAGGGAATACAGTGAACCCATTTTGTGGCGCGATACGAGTTCACAATTGATTCAATTCAAGGATGCCTTAAGCAAGATCAATCTGCATTTGGTAGAAGGCGGTAGATTTCAAAGCATCCAGGGAAACTTTGATAAACGCTCTCCCATCGATTGGCTACGGAGCGAGCGAAAGTATGAACACACTACCATTGTCGCCCTCGGCGACAGCCCCAATGATGCTCCCATGTTGGAAGCATCTCACATTGCTGCAATCGTGAAGTCAGCGAAGTCAGACAAGATAAATCCAGTAAATCCGAACTTTACTATTCGAAGTACCCTTCCCGGCCCAGCGGGTTGGGCAGAATCCATGGCCAAAGCCTTGGAAATACTGGACTCAAAAAATACCAGAACGAAGGAAGGCATATAGCATGGGTGATTTTCACCAGAACGGTATCGTAACTACGTTACACAATCTCGGACAGCGACCTCTTGAGGAAATGGAACGAGAGTTAGAAAGATTTCGCAAAGTTAGACCTATGGGCCTGGTTTTACCTTCACTCTTTTCGGAATTAGAAGGTCCTGCATTAAAAGGAATCGTAGATGAATTGCGGGCCGTCCCCTACCTGGATGAAATAGTCATAGGCCTGGATCGAGCGGATCTTGAGCAATATAAATTCGCGCTTGAATACTTTAGCGGCCTTCCCCAACACCATCGTATTCTTTGGAACGATGGCCCTCGATTAATGGAAATTGATTCACAACTTAAAGCGTTGGGACTCGCACCAACCCATTTAGGCAAAGGACGAAATGTGTGGTACTGCTACGGGTATATGCTGGCCTCAGGCAAAGCAGAAGCGATTGCGCTGCATGATTGTGACATTGTGACTTACGATCGAAGCCTATTGGCAAGACTCATTTACCCAGTCGCTAATCCAAACTTTAGCTATGCATTCTGTAAAGGTTACTACGCTCGGGTTGCTGATAACCGAATCAGCGGTCGTGTCATGCGACTCTTCGTCACTCCTCTTTTGCGCACACTTAAAAAAGTTTGCGGTCAAAGCGAGTTTCTCGATTTTCTTGATAGCTTCCGCTATCCCCTGGCAGGTGAATTTTCGATGCGCGCATCCGTAATCAATGATTTGCGGATTCCCAGTGATTGGGGACTGGAGGTTGGTGTGCTATCTGAAATGAAAAGAAACTATGCAACCAATAGGGTATGTCAGGTTGATATTGCCGACATTTATGACCACAAGCATCAGGACTTGTCGATGAATGACAATCAGAAAGGTCTTTCGCGTATGAGTGTGGATATTGCGAAAGCAGTATTCAGAAAGCTTGCAACCAACGGTGAAGTGTTTTCTCCTGAAAAATTCCGAAGTATCAAAGCAACTTACTATCGAATAGCCCTGGATTTCGTCGATTCTTACCAAAATGACGCCACCATCAACGGTCTGAGCTACGACCGGCATACAGAAGAGGAATCAGTCGAGCTTTTTGCCAGCAATATCATGGAGGCTGGCGAACACTTCCTCGACAAGCCCATGGATAAACCATTCATTCCAAGCTGGAACCGAGTTATCAGTGCTATTCCAGATATTCTCGACCAACTTAAAGAAGCTGTAGAACAAGATCACCTGGAATACGAAGCGTAGCAAAGCATATGGAGGAACAATTAGAAAAGGAACTTGAGCATCGCGTTCAAGAGCATTTAGCAATCATCTATCCCGATTGCGAGAACGCTTCATTGGCACAGGAATTGTTGGCCGAAATAAAAATGGGCCGGAATATCCAACAACCTAAACCTCATCACAACAATTGGGATGAATCTGACACTATTCTAATTACCTATGGGAATACAGTTTTAGACGAAGGAACGCCTCCTCTCCAATCCCTACACCACTTTCTCAATGACTATTTGGCTGACTGCATCAATACCGTGCACATTTTGCCATTTTTCCCGTTTAGTTCAGATGATGGCTTTTCTGTGATGGATTATTTGTCGGTAAATCCTGCATTGGGTGAATGGGAAGATATTGAAGCCATTAGTAAAGAGTACAAACTAATGGCGGATTTGGTGTTAAACCATATGTCCAGCCGGAGTTTATGGTTCGATAACTTCAAGAAGCAAAGAGACCCAGGAAAAGATTACTTTATTGAAGCTGATCCATCAGAAGACTTTAGTAAGGTAGTTCGTCCGAGGAACTCACCACTATTAAATGCAGTATCCACTGTAAACGGCACTAAACATGTGTGGTGTACTTTTAGTGAAGATCAGGTAGATCTCAATTTTCAAAATCCTAAGGTACTTATCGAGTTTGTGAGAATTATTCGGGAGTATCTCAATCATGGCATAACCCACTTCAGAATGGATGCTGTTCCATTCATATGGAAAGAATCTGGTACGGCGTGTGTCCACTTACAGCAAACTCACGAGATCATTAAGTTATTGAGAAGCTTAATCGAATATCACTCTCCAGATGCCGTAATAATTTGTGAAAACAATGTACCTAATCGAGAGAATCTCACGTACTTCGGAAACGCAAACGAAGCACATGTAATCTACAACTTCTCATTGCCTCCACTTCTGGTTTACACATTACTTAGCGGAGACTGTCGGCACCTTAAGACCTGGATGATGAGCATGCCCCCTGCTCAGTCTGGCACGACCTACCTAAACTTCATCGCCTCACACGATGGAATTGGGTTACGCCCATTGGATGGATTGCTAAGTGACACGGAACGAAATTCTCTAGTACAGGCTGCCGTAGATTTCGGTGGAAGAGTCACACTTCGCAGAGCACGTGAAGGGTATGACAAACCATATGAATTGAATATTGCACTCTACGATCTATTGAAAGGCACGCTGCAAGGCGGTGAAGATAGCCTTACCTTCGAAAGATTCATCTGTGCACACACCATTATGTTGGGCCTGGAAGGAATTCCCGCCCTATATATTCAAAGTATGTTTGGTTCGAGGAATGATTATCGGCGATTAGAACATACCGGAAGAAACAGATCGATAAATCGACACATTTGGAACAAAGCGGAGCTCACTGGTTCATTAAGTGACAAGGATAACGACCACGGGAGAGTATTCGAAGAACTAAAACGCTTACTTGTGATCAGACGCAACCAACCTGCCTTCCACCCTAACGCCACTCAATTCACCTTGCATTTGGGTACTTCAGTGTTTGCTTTTTGGCGTCAAAGCATCAATCGTAATCAAAGCATTTTTTGTCTGAGCAATGTGACAGCCGCCTCTGAAACCGTAAATTTATCGGATATCAATCTGATCGCTACTGATGAATGGCAAGATATAATCTCTGGGAAGCGCTTTGATGACCTGACAACCCAATTGGTACTGGAACCGTATCAGACTGTTTGGATTTCAAACCTGGTGTAAAGCCAAGGGGCAGATCCCGTTAATGCCCCCTCTCTTCCGCAAGTTGATTCAAGTAAATACTTTCTAGCCGCTCTACTTCGGCCACCAATCCTTCTGGGTCTACGAATGTGTCAGGGGAATAGGCTTGTCCTGGTCGATATTTGTCATGCAGGTTGTATTGGCCTCCATGCGCCGCCACCCATACATCCACTTCCATGGCCTTCTGACTTCGATAGGTTTTAGCAAAATCTTCAGAGACACCTGGATAGGTCGGATCCACCTCTAATTGCTTACCCGGATTGATCGTGCCCATATTGGCAATTAACACCCGATAGTCTCTGCCAGCTTCATTAATCACCATGGAATAACTGGATGATCCCTCGGTATGGCCCGGGTGCTCATGGACTGTCAGCGACACGCCGCCCAATTCAATCTTGTCGCCTTCGCTCAAGATTTTATCTACCGACACCGGTTCAAAAGTTTGCCTTCCGCCAAAATGTGGATCGCTAAATCCACCATCTTCCAAGACCCGCGCATCTTTAGCTGTCGCCCACACCTGTGCACCGGTGAGAGTCTTGATCTCCGCCATCGCTGCTGTGTGATCCCAATGAGCCTGTTGAGTTAGCAGGATTCGGACGTCAGACAATTCAAACCCCAACGACTCCATATTGGAACGTATGAGTTCGGTAGAATCTTCCAGACCGGTATTGATTAAGATATGACCCTCATCTGTGGTGATGAGAAAAACACTTAAATCATAACTCCCTACTCCATACAAATTACCAATGACTTGAAATCCAGGAAATGGGCGGGCCCAATTGTCGCGTTGCGCCAGTGATTGCCCAAAGAGAAGCGGCAACAACAGGAGAGCGGTTAAGAGTGAAGACCAAACTCGATTTTTCATTTCATCACCTTGGTTTTCTGTATTTACAGGCAGATTCTGCATGGTAACAAGGGCCTCATTTTTTGTAACCTTTTGATGTTTCGCGGCGTTTAACAACAAATAACCAAAAAGATGCGGATCACCCGGCCTGCCATGCTAAAAAACTACCTAATACTTGCCCTCCGCCTACTCTGGAAAAACAAGATCCTTGCAGGCATAAATATCCTGGGGCTTGCCATTGGATTGGCTGCCAGCATCCTCATTTTTATCTATACCCAATTCGAATTGAGTTACGACCAACACAATCTCAAATTGGATCGTATGTATCGAATCACTTTGCAAGCTTCTCTGGGCGGAAACGATATCGCTGCTACGACAAGTCCCTACCCAATGGCAGCAGCATTGCGTAATGAGTTCCCAGAAATCGAAACCGCAGCTCGCTTTAGACAATTCTTTCAAGAAACATTGGTGAGTTATGGCGAGCTAAGCTATCAGGAATCTGATGTTTATCATGTCGATCAACAATTTTTCGATATCTTCACCGCAAATTTCTTAAGTGGCGATCCGGACTCTGCGCTCACAGAACCCTATTCAATTATTCTCACCAGCTCCATGGCTGATAAATATTTCTCGAATGAACCAGCTCTTGGCAAGCTGTTGCGCTTTAACAATGGTCAAGACTACGAAGTAACCGCTGTCATTGAAGACTTCCCAGAGAATTCTCATATTCATCCTGAAATAATGGTGTCGTTTAATTCTGATTCTGATCACGACAGCCAGTTCTGGGTTAGCAACAACATTAATACCTATCTCTTAGTGCACGAAGACACCAACATTGAGGCACTGGAATCAAATTTGCAGTCTCTGGTTTCAAAATACGTCGCCCCGCAAATCGAGCAAGGTATTGGTGCAACCTTCGATGAGTTTATCGCTGGCGGAGGCGCCTGGACCTATCGCCTCTTCCCGGTCGCAGACGTTCATTTGTATTCCAATCTCGAAGGCGAAATTGAGCCACCCAGCAGTGCCATTTATGTCTATACCTTCCAGGCTGTCGCCGTATTCATTTTGTTACTTGCGTGTATTAACTACACCAACCTGACTACAGCTCGCTCCGTCAATCGCGCGAAAGAAATTGGCATTCGCAAAGTTATTGGCGCACATAAGAATCAATTAGTCGGTCAGTTTCTTTGCGAATCCATAATGACTTGCCTGATGGCGCTTTGCCTCGCCCTGCCTTTAGTAGCTCTCTGTTTGCCACTACTAAATGCAATTACTGACCGGACATTAAGCCCCAATTTTCTTTTCAATGCCGGCACACTATTGCAATTGGTGATAGGCACTGCGGTCATCAGCATAATTGCCGGCTCTTACCCGGCTTTCTACTTAGCGAAATTTCAACCGCAACTGGTACTCAAGGGGAACCTTAGTCGTGGCGGTGGCAACTATTGGATTCGTGGCGGACTCGTTGTTCTACAATTTGCTATCTCCATTGCGCTTATATCTGCCACTCTGATTGTGTTTACCCAACTCAACTATGTGCGAAGCAAAGATCTGGGTTTTGAGAAGGAACAGCTGATCGTAGTCGAACGCGCAGGCGCACTTGACGAGCAGCTTGAAGCATTTAAGAACCAGGTTGCCCAGCACACCGGTGTGATCAGCATAACTTCCAGCTCTCACTTGCCAGGAGATGGCGGCGATCAGAACGCTTTCATGATTGAAGGCCGACCGGCCACAGAATCTGAAGTGTTGCATCGCTTTACGGTCAACTATGACTATATAGAAACGCTTGGAATAACCTTAAATCAAGGCAGGTCCTTCGACCGCAACCAAAGTGGCGAACATCCAGGATTCTTGATCAACGAAACCGCCGTGCGAGAATTGGAGCTTGAGAATCCATTGTCAACAGTACTAATGGAGCCTGACGATGACGGGATGATTTCTGGCCGCGTTGTTGGAGTGGTTAATGATTTTCACTTTCTATCATTACACCAACCGATCAATTCAATGGTGTTGAGAATTGATGATTTTACTCGCTATGTCATTGTTCGAGTCGCGAACGGCGAGACCGATAGCGTAATTCGGTCTATGGAAACCATTTGGAATAACATGACTAACAACGAGCCATTTAGCTTTACCTTCCTTGGTGATGAGTTTGACTCGCTGCACGAAGGCGAAGAGAAAGTGGGCGAGTTGTTTTTTGGTTTCTCAGTACTCGCTATTTTCATCGCATGCCTGGGGCTTTATGGCCTGGCATCATTTGCTACCGCTCAGCGCACCAAAGAAATCGGCATACGTAAAGTATTGGGCGCCTCAGTTTCAAACATTGTGCTGCTTATGGGTAAGGAATTCTTAATCCTGGTTGGGATTGCTTTCTTGTTTGCAGTTCCTGCTGCCTACTTTGCCATGTCACGCTGGCTAGAAGTATTCGCCTATCGAATTGATATTGGTTTAGGGGCATTTTTGGTTAGCGGCGTACTTGCCATGGTCATCGCCTTCGCCACGGTGGGATATCAAGCCTTTATCGCTGCATCGAATAACCCTTCCCTCGCTTTGCGCGACGAGTAAGCTACTTTTTAACAAACCACTAAATGCTTTAGACTAACGATCTGACATTAACTCTCGTTAACTCACAAAGCATTGGCATGTCTGATATCCGAGTAATGATTGGCACCCCTGCCTATGGTGGCATGGTGCATCTCGACTACATGAATAGTCTGTTGGACTATCAACGCCAGGGATTAAATTTCAGTCTCGCGGCTTTCGGCAATGAGAGCCTGATAACCAGAGCGCGCAACACTATCATTTCTTATTTCTATCATCATAAAGATGAGTTTACTCACCTGCTTTTTCTTGATGCTGACATTCACCTTCCAGCTGCTGGACTAAAGGCCATGCTGGATTTCAATAAAGATGTGTGTGGAGCCCATGTGCCAATCAAGGCATATCGACAAGATGGAAGCGTGCGATCTAATGCGACAGGCAAAATGGAGTCTGTTGAAAACGGTTTGTATGAGGCGGAATTCGTAGCCACTGCTGCTTTATTGCTGAGCACTAAAGCAGTATGCGCAGCCGTTGAGTCAGCCGAACAGGCAGGCCGTACTTATTCGAATCCATCCGAATTTGATATGAACGATGAAATTACCAACATTCAGATGTTCGATGTTTTTCAAGTGGGTGTTGTTGAGGGAGAATATCTGTCGGAAGACTATTGGTTGTGTCATGAACTACGAAAACTAGGATTTTCGATTTATGCCACCGACGTACCCGATATTACTCACTACGGCACTCACGGCTTCAATATCAAACCGCAGGTTTAATCTAAGTAACTGGGATTAAGCTTCGTCTTCAGCTTCCGCTCGATCGGCACGCAGATTACAGGCAGAAACTTCTGGCATGTAAGCGACATATTTGAGCAGCATCGCCCCGCGGATGTCTTGTTTTTCCAAGAAGCTGGTCTCTTCATCAATGAAAAAGAGTCGCGAAGTAGTAGCAATTAACTCATCGTCCATTGCCATAGCGCAACGGTGCACACCAAGATCATTGGGAAGATCATTTTCCGCACTGGGATGGAACATGAAAACTTGCTCGGTATCCGTGAAATAGACGACATCAACAATGCCGTTGCCACTCGTGTCCCGCGCACACATATCATAGACCAGGAAGTTATCGCAGTACTCGCTGTTCGCGGGCTGCACACCCTCTGGCAATGACCCGCAGGCGGCCACCAGCAGTACCCACGAGATACTAAGCGCGCGCACCAGAGCAGTGTTTTTAATTTCACAGACCATAACGATAGTTAACGTATATTACTTTCCTTACTGAACGACATTATATGACTCTAACTTTACGTCGGCGCGACCAAATTTGTCGGAGTGTGAATAAGGTCAATAAAATCACGAACAACAGCGAGCCAAATCCGATCACCCCTGACACCTGGGCTGGAGGCATTGACTCTCCCTGGTCTCTCAACGAATCGGCTAATTCCAGTATTTTATTAAGTGCAATAACCCACCTGGCAATTAGAGGGATAGCGAACAAGCCATACACCAGCAGTATCAAGGAATTCATGCTTTGTGAGAGCTTGTCTCCCTGATAGTGCATTGCCCCATACACTACGATAGTTCCCCCCAACCAGATCGCAAAGAGCATATCCGCTGTATTTACGGCGGCGAAGAACACCAGATAGGTATCAGCAAGGGTCATGGGATTTCTAATTGCTTAACTGGAAGGAAATGAATACTTCGCGTCTTCTGTAACGCTACTTGCAGGCCATCGTTGGGTAACAGTTTTGCGGCGTGTATAGAACCGAATTGCATCGGGACCATACACATAGAGATCGCCAAATAGCGACCGTTTCCACCCACCAAAACTCTGGCTGGCCACTGGCACGGGAAGCGCAACATTCACACCAACCATGCCAACCTTAATATGATCAGTAAAGAAACGAGCTGTCTCCCCGTCTCGGGTGAACACACAGGTGCCGTTACCATACTCATGATCATTGATTAGAGCCATTGCTTCATTCAAGGTTTTCACTCGAACGACGCACAATACAGGACCAAAAATTTCGTCCTTGTGAATACTCATGTCCGGTTGCACATGATCAAACAAACAAGGGCCGAGGAAGAAACCGTTCTCGCAACCCGGAACTGACAAATCCCTGCCATCAACTACAAGCTTAGCCCCAGCCTGTTCGCCTTCGTCGAGGTAGCGCTTTACACGCTCCAAAGCATCGGCGGTTACCAATGGGCCCATATCATTGCTGGCATCTATTCCTGCGCCAACTTTGAGCCCCGCTATCCTTTCCTGCAATTTAGCGACCGTTTTGTCAGCGATATCGTCGCCAACACATACCGCGACCGAGATTGCCATGCAGCGTTCACCGCACGATCCAAATGCCGCCCCCATCAATGCACTAACTGCATTATCAAGATCAGCATCTGGCATAATGACAGCGTGATTCTTCGCACCTCCTAATGCCTGAACCCGTTTACCACTTGCTGTGCCTCGTTGATAAATGGTTTCGGCGATTGAAGTCGAGCCAACAAAACTTACCGCGGCTATTCGCTCATCATCGAGAATCGCCTCAACGACTTCCCGATCTCCATTCACGACATTTAACACCCCGTCAGGCAATCCTGCCTGTTGTGCTAGTTGCGCTAATAGAAGAGGAGCACTTGGGTCACGTTCTGAGGGTTTTAGGATGAATGTATTACCGCAGGCAATTGCCATTGGAAACATCCACATAGGCACCATGGCGGGAAAATTAAATGGAGTAATGCCTGCAACTACACCGAGCGGCTGAAATTCGGACCAGCTATCTATATCAGGCCCTGCATTTTTGGAAAATTCACCTTTCAATAGTTCTGAAATGCCACAGGCATATTCAACTATTTCTATGCCCCGCCCCAATTCGCCATGAGCATCATCGATCACTTTACCGTGCTCAGCCGTAATCAGCTGACAAATATCTTCGGCATGCTGTTCAAGCAACTGTTTATAACGAAACAGGATTTGCGCACGTTTTTGTGGTGGTGTTTGACGCCAGGCGGGGAATGCAACCTGCGCGGCTTCAATTGCCTGATTGAGTTCATCTGCACTGGCTAACGCAACTTGTTTACTGGCTTCTCCAGTCGCAGGATTGAAAACATCTTGCGCACGGGCAGAGTCGGCTACGATTTGACCGTTAATAAAGTGTCCAACCAGGGCTGAGTTTGGCGATGAATCCAACGCCTCAATCGAGCTCATGCAAGGCTTCTCCTACGCCATTGATGAGACTGTCGATTTCGGCTTCGGTAGTAATAAAAGGTGGAGCGAGTTGAATCGTGTCTGCGCCCCAACGTACATAGAATCCTTTCTCGAAACACTTAACCCCTAATTCAAATGGTCTGCGCAAAGGTTCGCCCGGATAGTGCTCCAAGGATAATCCTGCTGCAAAGCCATAGTTGCGAATGTCAGTGACATAAGGGCTGCCTTTAAGACTATGTACCGCCTCTTCGAACTTAGCTGACAAGGATTTGACCCGTTGTGGTAGCTCGTCACGCTCAAGTACATCTAATGCGGCAAGGCCAGCTGCGCAGGCAACAGGATGGGCTGAATAAGTGTAGCCATGGGGAAATTCCACCATGTACTCAGGACCGCCCTGCTCCATAAAGGTATCGTAGATATCTCCCTTCGTAACAACTGCCCCCAGTGGCTGTGTGCCATTGGTAATCTGTTTTGCCATTGTCATGATGTCTGGAACGACACCAAATTCGTCTGCACCGGTTAAGGATCCCATGCGACCAAAACCCGTTATCACCTCATCGAATATGAGCAAGATATTGTATTGATCACAGATCTCTCGTAATCGATTGAGATAGCCCTTCGGAGGTGGCAATACTCCTGAAGTCCCAGACATAGGCTCAACAATTACGGCTGCTATATTTGAGGCATCATGTAGTAGCACCAGCTCTTCAAGTTCGTCGGCAAGATGGGCGCCCTCGTCTGGCATTCCTCGGCAAAAACTATTTTGCGGCAGTACAGTATGGGGAATGTGATCGGCATCGACGGTTTGACCGAAGAGCTTGCGGTTAAATCCGATACCGCCAACGCCAACGCCACCATAGTTCACGCCGTGATAGCCTTTGATCCGTCCAATGAATTTGGCCTTGCCCGGCATCCCTTTGGAGCGCCAATAACCACGTGCCATTTTCAACGCGGTATCGACAGATTCAGAACCGCTATCAGTGAAGAACACCTGATCTAAACCAGAAGGGGTCAGCTCGACCATTTTATGGGCAAGCTTAAAACTTAAAGGGTGGCCATATTGAAAGCCTGGCGAATAATCGAGAGTTGCGATTTGTTTGGAAACTGCCTCGGTAATTTCCTCTCTGCCATGGCCCAGACCGCAGGTCCATAATCCTGACAGCCCATCAAATACCTGCCGACCATCGGACGTGGTGTAGTAAGCGCCCTGCGCCGCGGTAAACAAACGAGGTTGTTGCTTGAATTGGCGGTTGCCGGTAAACGGCATCCAATGGGCTTTCAGCTCGTCCGCTGTGAGGGGTGAGCTGAATTCAGTTGATTCATGTGTTCCGGTATCTGGCATGGGTAAAACATACCTGACCTAGAGGGCCTAAGGGAAGGATTCTATGACCCTATTTTAGGTCCCATTTTAGACTCTGAACTAGAGAAAAACCTCCATCTGAATGTTGCAGCGCGCATAAGGTGAGGGCTCGGCCTCCATACGCTTAAAGCCTAGCTTGCGGTAGAGATTAATCGCTGGTGTGAGCTTTGTATTCGAATCCAGAAACATTCTCTTACCCCCAAGTTCTCGCGCTTTTTCCAATGCGGCATGCCCCAGCAACAATCCAATACCCCTGCCCTTATAGGCATCGTCAACTGCCATTTTTGCGAGCTCGAATGTTTCACTATCGGTTTTTAGAACGGCGCAGGTCCCAATTGTCTCTTCATCATAATGTGCCATTAAAATCGCACCTCCTTTATCAAGCACATACTCTTGAGGAGCTTCCAACATTTGGCGATCAGAATCCTCGATTTCGAAATACTTCTTGATCCAGTCATAGTTCAGTTGCTTGAACGCAGCAAAGTCTTTTGCCGAGGCTTCTACTACCGAAATCTTTTCTTGTTCGCGCTGCATAAAGCGTTGCCGCACACGATCATGAAATGATTGTTGCTCCAACAGATTTTCAACCTCGCTTAAGGCTGCCCATAGATTGTCTGAGCACTCAGCCAACATCCCTTCAACTACAACTTCTGCATCTTCATTCTGCTGTTCGAATGCGGGCAATATTTCCTGCGCCGATTCAGATAAGCACACCTGATTGATGCGTCCGTCTCCAGGCACTTTTAGATTTTGCAGTAAGCCAGCTTTCACCATCTCTTTAACTATCTTGCTCACCGAAGCATGGGAATGGCCAATGGATTCGGCAATGGCTGAAATGGACATGCAGCCGCCGTCACGCAGCATAAAAAATACCGGAAACCATTTTGGATCCAGGCCGGTTTGATAGATCAGATTTACCCGACCAGCCTCCTCAGCTAGCGATTCCCCCAATTGGCGCAGACGGCTGCCCAGCGCTAGAGGCCCCGCCTGACGGTACATTTCCAGCATATTGCCCTCCCAAATAGAGCTAGTCTTTATTATGATATTAGTTACGTAACTAGTTACGTATTTCAGTATAGAACGACAGATTGGCGTGAACAAGCCCTTACTTCCCTTCTTTTGCGCAGTGCAAATAGCAAGGTTATAGTGCAGCGATAGCTTGCACCTCTCATCGCTCGGACTTCAGAACAAAAATAAAGGAGACAATCGTGCGCAAACTCTCTCGACGTAGCTTTATTGGATCCAGCTCGGCATTAGCCGCCGCAGGTCTTGGCTTGCCGACTCAGGCCGCTCTTGCTCAGAACTCAACTCAGGTTTCAGCAACTGCTGCACCAGATTACATCGTGGTTAACGCGCGTGTTTTCACGAGCGACGCCAGCCTCCCGCAAGCCGAAGCGTTTGCTGTCAAAGGCGATCGCTTTGTCGCCGTCGGATCATCGACAGACATTCGTAACCTGGCACAAGGTGGAACGGAAATAATTGATGCCGAAGGCATGTTTGTCACTGCTGGCTTCATTGACGCGCATTCCCACCCTTCTGGTGCTGGAGTCAATGAGCTTGTGCAAGTGAATGCCGATTTGCGTTCCGCTTCCTCAATTGCCGAAGCGTTGCAAGAACGCGCGAACTCAACGCCGGAAGGTCAATGGGTACGAGCATTTAAGTACGACGATACGAAACTCTCCGAAGGGCGACCGCTAAATAGAGACGACATCGATGCGCTGGTTCCAAATCATCCCGTCGTAGTTAGTCACCGAGGTGGGCACACAAGTGTTTATAACAGCATGGCCCTGGGTTTAGCCGGGGTAACCTCCGAAACTCAAGATCCCCCTGGAGGTCGATTCTACCGTGACTCAAATGGACGCCTAACCGGATTGGTTGCAGGCCCGGCAAGAGCTGTGTTCAGCGAGTTGATACCCTCTGATTCTACCCGTGAACAACGGCGAGACGGTGTGATCTTGATTTCAGAATTGATGACTAAGGCTGGACTCACTTCAGTGCATCAAACCGGTGGATTTCAAAACGACATGATTGCCTTCCAAGATGCCAGAGAGGCTGGTGGAATGCGTTTTCGCATGTACTTGTTTCCCCGCGGTCAGTTGTTTAACGACCTGGTAAATGCTGGCGTGAGAACTGGTATGGGAGATGAGGTGTTCCGCATCGGTGCGGTGAAATTTACTGCAGACGGATCAGCATCTGAGCGCACTATGCGCATGAGCGAGCCCTATGAAGGCAGACCTGATGATTATGGGTTGCTGTACATGACTGAAGAGGAAATTCATGAATCCGTAGAGAATGCTCATCGCAATGACTTTCAAGTCGCCATTCACGCGAATGGCGATGTCACCATAGATATGGTGTTAGATGCTTATGAGCGGGTGCAGCGGTTGTGGCCAAGAGAAGACACGCGTCATCGTATCGAACACTGCTCATTGGTTAACCCGACCTTGCTAGGTCGCATTCGGGATTTGGGGGTAATTCCTGCGCCGTTCTACACATACGTGCACTATCACGGCAATAAGTGGGTGGATTATGGACAAGAGCGCATGGAATGGATGTTTGCTCACAAGTCATTCCTGGATTACAACATCCCAGTTGCACCGGCATCCGACTATACGCCAGGACCTTATGAACCAATGATGGCAATTCAAAGTATGGTGACACGGAAAGACTTTGATGGTCGTGTATGGGGCGCTAACCAACGCATCTCGATCGATCAAGCTCTGCGGATATGCACTATCAATGGAGCTTATGCGTCGTTTGAAGAAGATATCAAAGGTAGTATTACTGCTGGCAAACTAGCGGACTTCGTTATCCTGGCTGACGATCCTCACGATGTAGATCCAGACGAGATTAAAAACATCGAGATAGTTAGAACAGTTGTCGGCGGCACAACTATGTATGCCGCATAGCACTAGGTAGATTCTCCTCGAGCTATAGCGGCTTGTGTTTTCTTCGGCAACTTCGCTAATACTTGCTCGTAGGAGGACTGCAGCAACTCCTTCAGTTGCGAGTCAGATAGCTCGCAACTGGCAGGATCTATCTGAACCCATTTCGCTCTAGCCAGGTAAGGCGCGGGAATTATTCCTGGCAAGTCAGTTAATTCGAGAAACCGCTCACCTGCTTTAAATGAATAAAGACTATCTTTTTCCAAGCCAGAACAGGCAAACATCTTGCCGCCGATTTTGAATACCCGATCATCGCCCCATTGAATTTGCTCGGTGGCACCCTGCAATGTCATGCAAAACCGCTGAAGTTGATTCGCATTCATGTAGCAATTCTCCTTAACAGCATTCCATAACAATCTTCTACAACAACGCCTAATTATGTTTGTTTCGAACGCAAGCGATTTGTAGGAAGGCCTCAACTCATACTAAGCTTCCTACCCCTAATCTGAAAGTAATTTTCCGTTGCGGGGTCTTTATCTTTCGGTGGGCCGCTGGATCAACCAACTTGGTCAAATAACGACAGCGAAAGCTCATCGTCGAGGCCTTGAACTACGCGCAATCATTTGTCGTATGCCTTATGGATTTGCCAATGACATCACCTAATTGAGAAATAACATGAGTGACAGTACTGAATACCAGCCACCTCGAGTATGGGAATGGAATACTGACCAGGGTGGCACCTTTTCCAAGATCAATCGCCCCGTTGCCGGCGCGACCCACGAGAAAGAATTACCCGTAGGTAAGCATCCACTGCAGTTGTATAGCCAGGGCACACCAAATGGACAGAAGGTTACGATACTGTTGGAAGAATTATTGGAGAAAGGACTAGTTGGCGCAGAGTACGATGCGCACTTGATTCGAATCGGTGATGGTGACCAATTCGGTTCGGGCTTCGTAGCGATTAACCCAAACTCCAAAATACCGGCGCTGGTTGATCACAGCGGCGAAGAACCAATCCGAGTGTTCGAATCCGGCGCGATCATGCTTTATCTCGCTGAAAAATTTCAAGCGTTCTTACCTTCAGACATAGCGAGTCGAACTGAGTGTTTAAACTGGCTGTTCTGGCAAATGGGTTCTGCTCCATTTCTCGGCGGAGGCTTCGGTCATTTTTATGTCTATGCCCCGACAAAAATCCAATACGCTATCGATCGCTACACTATGGAAGTGAAACGACAACTTGATGTGCTGGATCGCCATCTGGCGAATCATGAATTCATGGCAGGCAAAGAATATTCGATCGCTGACATATCAATCTGGCCCTGGTATGGCGCCGTGCAGGCGGGAACTGTGTATGACGCGGCAGAATTTCTAGACGCAGCTTCCTATCAACACGTAGGTCGCTGGTCAGAACAAATTGCACAACGACCAGCAGTGAAACGTGGAAGAATCGTGAATCGTAATTGGGGGCCGTTAGAACGTCAGTTGCATGAAAGGCATGACGCTTCAGATTTTGAACTACGAACAGAGGATAAGTTGGCCTCTGATAGTGCGAATGACACTAAGAACTTTACCGATCAGATCGATTAGTTTGCGAGCTTACTCGCTGACCTCCACTAGTCTTTTCTGAGATTCGTCGTACCACAGCCGGCCCGCTGATACCGCAGAGCGAATGAGCTTATTGTTAGCAATATCGAACAAGTCGCCGTTCTCTCCTACTAATTTATGAGGTGTTCCCTGTCTCTCCGCTATATCTGCATTGGCTTGCATATGGCGCGCTTCACCATGCACAGGTATGGCAATGCGTGGTTTAACCCAATCATACATAGTGCGTAACTCATCTGCATAAGGGTGCCCGGAAGCATGCAAAGGAACTGATGTTGCATCCGCATGGGTTACCCGTATTCCCCTCGCCTCGAATGCCCGAATTAGTGCGGCCACTTCTTGCTCATTACCAGGAATAGTCTTAGCGCTAAAAATGACATGATCACCGGCGGCCAAATTGATATCCGGGTGAGTGTCATGGGCTAATCGATAGAGTGCCGCCCCGGTTTCACCTTGACTCCCAGTTGCAACCGCTAACAGTTCCTCAGGTAGTAAGTAGCCGAGATCAAAATTATCAACAACGTTGAAGTTTTCTTTCAAATATCCTGCAGCTCGTGCGCTGGAAACCATCCGCTGCATAGATCGCCCTAATAAACCGAGATGCCGCTTAGCGACATAAGCGACATTACCGAGAGTTTGCATGCGAGCGATGTTACTGGCGAAGCAAGCGACAACTACTCGGCCGCTTGATTCCTTAACTGTTTTTAAAAGCCCCTCAAATAGTTCAGATTCTGAAACGGAATGACCAGGTAAAGTGGCATTAGTTGAATCACACACTACCGCATCAATTCCTAAGCTTCCCAGTTGTTGATAAGTTGCTGGTTCAATTGCTGCTCCCACTATGGGTGCTGAATCAATTTTCCAGTCGGCAGTATGCAGCACTTTGCCAATACTCGTTGTGATCAACAGTGCATTGGTTTCCGGCGTGCTATGGGTGATAGGAATCCATTTAACCTTGAACGGCCCCAGATCGATCTCTTCCCCTTCAATTACCGTGATCACTGGCGCATCTAGCCGTTTTTCACGCAGTTTGCGAAGAATGACATTGCGAGTGAACGGCGTGGTGTAAATGGGACAGCGTAATTGTTCCCACAAGTGTGCAATAGCGCCTATATGATCCTCATGGGCGTGGGTTGCAATGAGACCTACCAATGACTCTGCACGATTCGCGATGAAGGACGGGTCCGCCATCTCAACTCGATTGGCACCAGGTTGACCATTTACGGATTTCTCAAATGTGACGCCACAATCCACCATCAGCCAGGCGCCATTGTGCCCATAGAGATTTAGATTCATTCCAATCTCGCCGGTGCCACCTAACGGCAGAAACCATAAGTCGCTTTGAGTGGGTTGCATTACAGAATCAGATTGAGCCAAAGAAAGCGGTCACCAATATCGATCCATAACGGAATGGTGAAGAAAGCGAAGATAGTTTGTAGCGTAATAATGTTAGCCATAAGGCCAACATTGCCGCCCAACTGCCTTGCCAGGATATAAGCTGAAGGCGGCGCTGGCAAACAGGTAAGCAACAAAATCACCGCCGCCAAACTCGGACGCACTTGAAAGAGCAAAGTGCAAACCACAACTAACGCAGGAAACGCTGCAAACTTACAGAACACGGAAACAATGAGTTGCCATGATTGATCACCGAAAGACACCAAGCGAATCCCGGCACCCACTGCAAGAAGACCTACGGGTAACGCAGGCTGGCCAAGAAAGGCAATGACTTCCCACACCACATCGGGCGCTTCGACACCATAGAGGCTAAGACCTAATCCCAGCAGACAGGCTAGAACCAAAGGATTAGTCAGCACACTGCCAATAACTATGACGAATCGATTGTTGCCTGATCCCCCGGTTGCACTCAAAGAAATCACACTCAGCACATTAACGAGCGGTATATAGATAACCAGGCAGAGCGCTGCCAATGCTAATCCATCAGAACCGTAGAGCGCTTCGATGCAAGCCAGACCAATATATGTATTGAACCGGATGCTTCCCTGAAACACCGAACTGAGTGAGGCCTGATCTTTTGCAATAAAAGCGCGCAGCCCAGTGAACAAGATTGTGAAAACCAGGAGTGCGAGACCCAATGCATAACCGATATCAAGTAGCTCTTCCGCACGAATGCGCGTGTTCGATAATCGATCGACCAGCAAAGCAGGAAAAAACAGATAGTAAGTAAGTCGTTCGAGCCCTTCCCAAATTGCTGGATTGGAAATTGGCGTTCTACTTACCAGAAAGCCCAAAAGAATGATGGCAAATATGGGGGACAGGGCTTCCAGAATCATGGGGCGCCATCATAACTTGCGAACCCCGTTCAATCCATCGGCAATATAGGAATCGGTGCTACACTAGCGCCACCAACATCACTTGTGGGTGCCCCATGCATCGTCAACTTATAACAACATTCGTTTGCTCGTCACTCATTGCCTGCTCACAGCCAGAGGATAACGATCTTAGTCTCGCTGCGATTGCAGGAACCACGCCTAAGAACGTCGTTTTTATCTTGTCCGACGATCATCGCTACGACTTCATGGGGTTTACCGGCAAAGTACCCTGGCTGGAAACCCCAAATCTCGATCGTCTCGCTGCCGAGGGCGCTTATTTCCCTAACGCTTACGTGACAACTGCCTTGTGCTCACCCAGCCGCGCTTCAATTCTTACTGGATTGTATTCCCACACACATACCGTGGTGGACAATGCGGCGCCGGATCCAGGCAACCTGACATTTTTCCCGCAGTATATGCAAACCGCGGGATACCAAACCGGATTCTTTGGCAAATGGCACATGGGCAATCATTCTGATGAACCCCAACCTGGATTTGATCATTGGGAGAGCTTTCGCGGACAAGGCGTGTATTACGGACCGACCTTGAACATCAATGGCGAACGCATCGAATACGATGAGCAGACCTACATTACGGATTTGCTAACCGAACACGCAATTGATTGGCTTGATAGCAGAGACGAATCGAAACCATTTTTCCTCTACCTGAGCCATAAGGCCGTGCATTCCCAGTTTGAACCGGCTGAACGGCATATGGGGGACTATGAGTCAGAAGAGATTGTCTATCCGCCAAGTTTCAACACGCCAAATTATGAAATCGCTTCTCTTCCGAGCAAAGATGAAAATGATGAGCCCAGCAGAGGCAGAGACTACTATGGAGACGAGCGTCTACCCGACTGGGTAAAGGCGCAGCGGGAATCTTGGCATGGCGTGGACTACATGTATCACGGACGCATTAACTTTGAAGATTTCTTTCACCGCTATACAGAAACCTTGATGGGCATTGATGACAGCGTTGGCTCTGTCTTGCAGTTTCTAGACGACAATGGTCTGGCCGAAGACACGCTCGTAATCTACATGGGGGACAACGGATTTTCATTTGGTGAGCATGGCTTAATCGATAAGCGACATTTCTATGAAGAATCGGCAAAAGTGCCTCTACTAGTTCGTTGGCCAACCCAACTTCAAGGGGGCGAAGCCATCGACAAGCTAGTACAAAACATCGACATCGCGCCTACAATTTTAGAAGCGGCAGGATTACAAACTCCTAATCACATGCAAGGCCAGTCTTTCACGCCACTTTTTGATCGAACAGAAGTACCCTGGAGAGATCGAATATTTTACGAATACTATTGGGAGATGGACTTTCCTCAAACACCTACAATGTTTGGCGTAAGAACAGATCGCTATAAGTACATTCGCTATCATGGAATCTGGGATACGAACGAGTTCTATGATTTGGAAACCGATCCTAACGAAACCAACAATCTAATTGATGCAACCGAGCACCAGGAACGAATCGCCGCGATGGCTGCTGAGGTTTACGATTGGTTAGAAAGTACTGGGGGCATGCAAATTCCCCTGAAAAATGTTGTTCGACCAAAATTCGGTGATCACCGCAATCAATCTGTGCTTTAAAACAAATACCAGGACAACTGAAGAAGTAATGGAATACGCAGCAATAATCTTATTCGCGATCGCTACTTGCGTGACCCCGGGGCCCAACAACACCATGATCATGACGTCCGGGCTCAACTACGGTATTCGCCGCAGCCTCCCACACTTTAGCGGTATAGTGTTGGGCTTTCCCGTAATGGTGGTTGCTGTTGGATTGGGATTAGCGACCCTGTTTGATCAATATCCTATATTGCACACTTTGTTAAAAATAGTTGGGGCAAGCTACCTGACTTACCTGGCGTACAAGATCGCTTCGGCGCCAGTCACAGAACTCAATGAAACGACAGGCAAACCCTTTTCTTTCATTCAGGCTGCTGCATTTCAATGGGTAAATCCTAAAGCATGGGTATTGGCAGTAGGTGCAACGGCAACTTATACCGTAGTTGGTCAAGACTATGCGCTGCAGGTAACCATTATTGCCATCATTTTCTTGGTGTTTGGTGCACCCTGTATTCTTTTGTGGTTATGGTTCGGCTCAGCCCTTAAACAACTATTACAAAAGCCTCAATCGGTGAAAGCGTTTAACTACACCATGGCGTTTTTGCTGATGGCATCATTAGTTCCCGTATTCATGGACTTGTATCAACAGTCCCAATCGTAATTTTTAACTGGAGAGAAAAATGCAATTTTTAATCATTGCTTATGATGGCAAAGATGAAGGCGCACAAGAAAGGCGCGCTGCTGCGAGACCTGCACATATCGATGGCGCCCAAGCGCTTAAAGAAAATGGCAATGTGTTAATAGGCGGCGCAATTCTCGATGACGACGGCAACATGATTGGCTCATCGCTAGTTATGGAGTTTGAAGATCGAGCTGCGTTAGATGCCTGGCTGGACAATGACGCCTATGTGACAGAAGGCGTATGGCAAGACATTTCCGTATTGCCGTTCCGAACCGCCGTAAAGGGCTAGTTTCGAATTACTACTATATCAAGACGACTTATAGCGTCCGAAAACAGCCAGTGTTTCAGCATGCTGGCTGGTAACCTTCTGCATCAGAGTATTCATCTGAGCTAACACCGATATGCCCTTAGATTGTTTGGACAGCACCACTCTTCTGGAAGAAGTAGATCGACAGGGATGGGGTCGAATTCCTGAAGTTGTCAGCGCAAGTGACTGCAAAAAACTAGCAAGCTATTACGACGATCCGGACATCAAATTTCGATCTCGCATCAACATGGCGCGCTACAACTTCGGCCGAGGAGAGTATCAATATTTTGACTACCCCCTGCCCGATTTAGTGCAGCAACTCAGAACAGACTTGTATCAAGCTATAGTTCCTATTGCGAATCATTGGGAGGGCCAACTTGGTAATGATATGAGATGGCCAGACTCCCTGGATGAGCTTACAAGTCATTGCCATTCCAAGGGTCAAAACCGCCCAACTCCATTACTGTTGAAATATGGTCCAGGTGACTACAACTGCCTGCATCAAGACCTATATGGTCCAATCCACTTCCCGCTCCAGGCCATCATCTTGTTAAGCAAACCTGATGCGGATTTCACTGGTGGTGAGCTGTTGCTCACCGAACAGCGACCGCGCATGCAATCACGGGGCATGGTTCTCCCGCTTGATCAGGGCGACGTAGCGATAATTCCAGTAAGGGAACGACCTCGCTTAGGGACTCGAGGGTACTACAGGGTCAACATGCGACACGGTGTCAGTGAGGTACTGACTGGGAATCGAATGACCTTTGGACTGATATTTCATGATGCGGAGTAATTATTAGATGTAACTTTATTGGGATTGCCACGTATTAATTGGGTACAGGGGACCCGCCACAGACCTG
Organism: uncultured Pseudohongiella sp.; assembly: GCA_965262465.1. Classification (GTDB taxonomy): domain Bacteria; phylum Pseudomonadota; class Gammaproteobacteria; order Pseudomonadales; family Pseudohongiellaceae; genus UBA9145. The sequence goes on from OZ253535.1 coordinate 2,494,037, forward strand.
GAAATTTTTTGATTCTATTCGAACAAGGTTTATGGACATGGCAAAGACATCAACAGCAGCCCAATTGCTACTCACAATCATACTCAGCGTTTACCTGGGTATTCCTCACGCTGCGGCAGATAGCTCCTTTACTCCAGCGCGAACAGAGCATGGTCAGCCAGATCTTCAGGGCACCTGGTACTTCGGCAGCACGACACCGTTTACTCGCCCCACTGAACTTGGCGAACAAGCTACTTACTCAGAAGACGAGATTCGACAAATTGAACTGGACGCTTATGAAGCAAATCTGGCCGGCGATGCGCCCTTAGATCCAGATCGCCCTCCTCCGGAAGCAGGCGTTTATATTGGCTTTGAAGCCGACTTTAATTTCGCGGCCAAACGGCACATACGGGATAAGGTGTTAGGAGAGTACAGAACATCTTTAGTGGTTGAACCTGCTAACGGTCAACTTCCTGTTAAAGAAGGATTCGAAGATTTTGGGGCTAAGCGTCGAGCAATGGGAATCGAAACTTATTCCAGCGCACAAGCATCTGATACCGGTGAACGTTGTTTGATTGGCGGATTACCGATTCCTTCACTATTCCCAGCTCCCTGGAATGCCAATATGCAGATTGTGCAGACCAAAGACTATGTAATGCTGATGACAGAAATGATTCACGAAGCTCGAATCATCAAACTGTCTGGCAAGCACCTCAATGAAGACTTCAATTATTGGAATGGAGATTCAGTAGGGTTTTGGGATAACAATACTTTAGTCATTCATACAAAGAACTTTCGTCCAGAGCACTCGGGTTTTCTCATGCGCATGTCGGAAGATTTGCAAGCAACTGAATATCTAACACCTGTTAGTGAGGATGAAATTCTGTACCGCGTCGAGCTAACAGATCCACAAGCCTATACGGAAACGTTTGCAGTGGAACGGATTATCAGTCGACGCCCAAGCAATGAGCCCATCTATGAATTTGCCTGCCATGAAGGCAATTACTCAATGAAATACATGTTGATGGGTACACGCCGCGCGGAAGTGGACGCCGAATTTAGCGATCAGGAATAAATTAGTCTAACTCGGCTCTGATTAGATTCTGCAATGTATGGTTGCGCTGCTGAGTTTCCATCAGCAGCGGCCTGAGCTGGCTTATGCGCCGCCCAAAATTGCCCAAGGTCCCCATGAATTCTGGGTTGCGGGGAATCTCACTTATGGGTTCTACTGCCAAGATGGGATAGTTGTAGGGCTGTAATCTTGTATCTGTTTCAAATGGCTGGAAATGAAAATCCAGATAAGAGGCGCTCACAAGCTCGCCTGCCACTTCTTGGTATGAGGCCGTTTGCCGTCCGATGTAGTCAGTCCAGGAGTAATAATCGAATAACTGCCGCCGCAATGTTTCATCACCTAGCTGGCTCAGATTACCTGTCTCAATGAGGCTGTTATAAGTTGGGCCATTAGGCAACCAGGTTCGAGTCACCCACGCCCGCCTGAACAAATTGACCAATTGATCAGAACTTCGATCCTCGTTGTTACTTAGCAGTTCGATGAGATCTTGCGCGCCTTCAATCTGCCTGGCAGACATATCAACAAAAATTCGAATCTCTCGATCTTCGTCTTCCAGATCCAATAACATCGCGGCCAACATTGCATCCTGAAATTCGGCCTCGGACTGACTGGTGCGCCACTCCTCCACTTGAAACGCAATTAACACACCCAGTACCACCACGGTGAGTTCGGCAAATAGCCATCGAAACGAATGATTGGAAGTATTGAAAAAGGCCATATCTATAGCTTCGGCTTTTCAAAAACGAGAACAAAGCGGTCGGTCCTCCCTTGTAAATCCTCATCAAACACGATTCGCGCTCGATCATCATTGGGATTACGTAATGGTGACTCGCTACCAATGAACTCAAATCCATGAGCAACCACATCTTCCCGCAAATCAGCTTCCCCTATGCGGTGTAAGTCAGTAATTGTTTCTCTATCCATACCAGGCTCGCCAGCATGATCCACAACGACAAATCTTCCACCCGGTTTCAGCGCCGTTAAAAGTTGCTCATAGAAATAGGCGGCATTAGCAGGTGGCCCCACGGGAACGTATTCTTCACCGTTGTAGCGTTTAGGTACGACATACAGATCATGCAAGGCCATAACAATTAATGCCGCATCGATGCTATTGGGTGACAAATCGAGATTGATCCCATCCCGGGTATGCATCACTACATTGCGCGGCAGACCATTGGCGAACCTGTCCTGTAATATGTTCGTCCCCCACTGCTCAAACCCTGGGTTGTTGTGCAGAATCGCTTCACCTTCCGACCCTAACACTCTAGCCAGCAGGTCACTGTAATATCCGCCGGAGCCAAAGATATCGATGACCCGATCACCCGGTTGGATGTTCAATAAGGGAATTATCTCTTCTGGCTTACTACGGGAGTCGCGCTCCAGGTCAGTGGCCATTCGATCGCTGGTGTTCATGATCGACGTGACCAGAGCAGTATCGATCGACTGCGCCACAGCGAAGCTGGGCAGTAACAAAAAAACCATTGCTCTCGCGGCAAATGACACCATCGGTTTAATAACCTTTCTCAAAATCGACCAAATGCGCTAGTGGCTGCTCGTTTATATAGCGATTATGATTTTCTACAAACAATTTTACGATATCTTCAGGATGACTTACTGCTGCGACATGACCCGTAATCGTGCAATTCGGAGCGCTCCACAAAGGGCTACTCGTAGGCAACGGCTCGTGCTTGAAGACATCCAACACGGCACCAGCAATTTCTCCGGCGCTAAGAGCATCACATAAGGCTGGCTCATCAATCAGATTTCCACGCCCAACATTGATTAGCAAGGCAGTGCTCTTCATCGTTTGTAAGGCTTCTGCGTTAATCAAATCCGTTGTCGCTTCCAGATCCGGCAAAATTCCAACCAAGTAATCACATTGGCGCAAAAATGTTGATAGCGATTCATTGGAGTACACCCTTTCGAATGGTTCAACCGGGTTGCCGCTGCTATTAAAACCCAAGACTCGAATACCAAGATGCATTGCTACTTCGGCAACATGACTCCCAATTGAACCCGTACCCATAACTCCCATGGTTTTACCTTCCGCCCGCGAACTGGAAGACTGATCCCATTGTTTGTCTGTTTGAGCGTTTCGCCGCTCTGTCATTCGAATCTCATGAGCAAGCACATATCCCAGAACGTACTCTCCCATCTGCGCACCGAATACATCTTTCACCCCAGTAAGCTGATAGTCCTTAAACGGCAAATTAATCAGCGGAGTGACACCTGCCCAGGTTGACTGCACCCACTGCACCGGCGGTTCAGTAGCCAGCAAGGTGGCAAGCAGATCAGGACTGCCTAACACCACGGGTTCTTGCGAATAGTTTCCGATCACATCATCTTGAGATGTGGCGATTCCGATATCCAGACTCTCGCCCAACTCCTGGTAGATTAGGTCGCGATACTGTTCCGCGTTGTGAGAAGCAATGTAAATGGCTGGACTAATCATCTCGGTTGTCTTTCAATTCTTGAGCGTCCTTTAAAGTACTGTATTTTTCCCAAAGACCCAAATATCCTAACTTCATGCACGGTACTCAAAATCATTCAGTCAAAGCAAGCCTGCGTTATATCGCCCCCAGTTCCGAGAAACCGATTTATTATGCGTCGGAAGGTGGCGCAGATGCCGAGCTACGAATCGATCATGCCCAGTTTGAGGATCGAGAAGTCACTATCCACGATGCTCGAATCGAGTTAACTGAGGCGCAACTGGATAATGAAGGTTTCAAGCTGGTAAACCATAAAACCTCGGTTCAGGATTTTTACCAGTTCGATCAGATTCAAAAAGACTATGAGGAAGAAATTACCAAGCTAGTGCTTGACGACACCGGCGCAAAATCGGTTCACATTTTTGACCATACCAAACGATCAAACTCTTCTGCCATTCGCGGTAAACATCAAATCAGAGAAACCGCCTCTATCATTCATAACGACTACACCGATTTCTCGGCCGCAAAGAGAGTGAGAGATTTACTACCTGCGGATGACGCAGAATCACGCCTACAAAATAGATTTGCCATCGTTAATGTATGGCGCACTATAGCTGGTCCGGTATTTCACAACCCATTGGCCTGCTGTGATGCCAGCACCATGGAAGCGAATGATTTGATTGCCAGCGAGAGACGGGCGAAAGAACGAATTGGAGAACTAGAACTTGTTAGTTATCGTGATCAGCATCGCTGGTATTACTACCCGCAAATGCAATACGACGAAGCGCTGCTGATCAAAACTTTCGATTCACTTGAAAATGGAATCGCAAGACGCTCGGTACACACCGCATTTGAGAATCCATTGGCACCGAATGATGCCCCACCTCGAGAAAGCATGGAATCTCGCATGCTAGTGTTCTATTAAGCATTATTCGCCTGGTGCGAGATGCTCCATCATTAATCCAACTGCGGTGCCTGCTCCAAATCCTTTCCAATAAGTATGGCTGTCACTTTCGACGCCATTGTTCACTGAATAGTTGCCATCGGCTCCATCAGGTACCAGATCGAAATACTCCAACTTCGACTCTTCCCCTTTGAGGTGATAATCGAAGTAGGCTGTAACGAAATGATCCATGATGTTGTTCATGCGCGTGTTGTCCCACACCGGATCGGTATAATGACTGGCGCCAGTTTGATCTTCGTTATCACGAATCTCGACTGGGAGTGGAATTGGCGCGCCGGCATTGTGACCCGCGTTTTTGAATGTCAGTAAGTAGCGATCACTATTAACAGCGGCTTCAAAAATCGCCCGGGTACCATTTTCGTATCCGGATACACCGTCGGCGCTGCCAGCTATATAGAATGTAGGAACACTCACTCCAGCAAGATCTTCATCACGCCATAAATTCAGATTTTTACCCCAGGGCCCCACAGCAACCCCTGCTTTGATTCTGGAGTTTAAGTTATTACGATACTCTGGATTCCCGCTGATATGCGCTTCTAATAACCCATTAGGTGGCGCCAGAAAATTATTCACCATCTCATCGTTGTAACCACCACCCAGATTGTTAACCAATCCGTAGCCGCCCATTGAGTATCCGATTACACCGACATTGTCGCCATCGATCATGTCTCCGAATATTTCATCTGAACCAGCTAACGATGCCAGGGTATCGATTACATGGCGCTGGTCAGTGGGTCGATTGTAGAGTGTGCTCTGAAAGTTTTGACTGCTTTCATAGGTGCTATCAGTGTGATCGATCGATGCTACGACATAGCCTTTACTCGCGAGACTCTCGGCAGAATGGCTCATCAAAAATCGATTACCTGGATGTCCATGAGAAATAATTACTAAGGGATAAGGACCTCCAGACGCATCAGGCTCGGCATCTCTCACTGCTTGACCGTACAGCGTCGCAGTTACCGCGGGATTTCTGGTTATAACTTCGTAACTTCCGCCCGGCTCCTGTCCATTTGCCAGGCTTGCTGGATACCAAATCTCAACAGGCAGATCGCGATTGTAGATAACGTTTTCTCCACCGCGCTCAGTGTTCACCACATCAACTGTTTCCACGATAGTCATATTGGTAGTGCGGACACCAATAGTATAGGTACCGAATTGAGCTAACTCAGGCGCATCTCCGCGCACGATATCAATGCGATTAGTTTGCGCTGCTGCGGATGAACACAGAACTACAAACGCAATAAAAGTATGGACCTTATTCATGGACTTCTTTATCTCCTGACTTTCCTAACCTGTTGTGATCAACCACTCTATGATGGCTGCATATACTTCATCGCTAATCGGAGGGCGCTCTTGAGAGCGCAATCCTTGGTAAGCAGTTGCAAAATCTGCGGCTTCACGCCAATAGTGATCGACGTCGAGATATTGAATATCTACCGGCACTTCGTTTGAGCTAAGCATCTCGACAATCAATTGCTGATCTTCCTCAGAGGCTACATAGTCTCCTCTACCCCAGATCACTAATGTGGGCACGTTTACCGATTCCCAATAATCCATCACATTAGTTTGCGCTAGCTCTTGCACAAAACTGAAATGGCGACCAAACAGAATTTGACCTTCCTCAACATAACCAACCGCCGGCGCTAAACCTGAAACATGGGAATAGGTGTCGAATATTTCTTGTGGTGACAGTTCCTCGTGGATCAATTGATACCAAAATTCAGTCGCCAACTTTAGATCACGATCTTGAGCTGAAAGCGATTTGTCGGCAAGACTCCATTGTCGTCGCCAATTGTCGGCCATGTACTCTGGCCAGGTTTTCGCAATAGTACCGAACGATATTATGCCGGCAACTTGCGCATGCTCCGCCAAAATTGGCGCCCAAATTCCACCGAGACTGATGCCCAATAAATAAATTTGGTCCGAATCAATACCTTCAACTTGCTTAAGTGCATCGAGCCCAGCCAAGAAGCCGGCGGTTTCGGCTTCGAACCCTATTTCACTACACGCTTGCCCAACACTATCTCCCCGCCCACTTTTCTCGACTCGAAAAGTAGCGAAACCTGAAGCATTTAATCTTTCGATCAGCAGCGCCATGCTGTTGCCTGCATTCAATGCCATGTCTACCGATGAACAATCGAATCCCTGCAACACATAAACCACTGGAGGATGGTCGTTGGCATCAGGCGTGGTAAGAATGGTGCGCTGCACACCAACAGAAGTCTCGATACTGTTATAGCTCAGGGTGGCACCTGGATACTGCTCAATCGGAAATCCGCGTAGAGTCGCGTCAATCAACCGTTCTTCCAATCGCTCTTCGCTGTTTTCCAGAATGAGAAACTCGACTTCCGCTCCGCTAGGGAATCCGGCTAGTAGTTCGGGTAGATCTCCAACGTTTTGCAACGCCTGGCCATTGGCTTCCAGAATGATTTGGCCTGGCTGCAGATCATAAGCGGCGGCCGTGGAGCCTGGAAAAACATTGAGGATGTTTAGACCATAATCTGTTTGAGCGAGTTGATCTTCCGTCAACGCCCCCACTTGCACACCGAGATAGGCGCGCCTGGGCAACTCATTACTGTCTTGAGCAGTGGCCTGGAAAGCGAATGCAATGCCAACAAAGGTCAACAAGACACTTCGGAGATGGATTGAAGGAATCATGAGCGCACCCACTCTAGTCGCTGTTATTAAGCAGCGACTAGAGTAAGTGAACTAGTGTTGATATGCCAGCGCGCGCTCTTCGGCAGTATCAGTGTGCCCAGTAAAGTCATGGAGTATGAGATACAGGCAAGGCACAAGAAAGAGAGTAATCAAGGTGGCAAACAATACGCCGTAAGCGAGAGATATCGCCATTGGAATAATAAAGAATGTTGCCGGATTGGCAGTGACCATCAGCGGCACCAGACCAACGAAAGTAGTGATTGATGTCAGAATGATTGGGCGAAAACGATGCATGCCAGCTTTAGAGACAGCTTCCACCATACCCATGCCTTCATCGCGCAAACGATTCACGGTAATCACTAGTACCAGGCTCGCGTTCACTACCACCCCGCTCAGGGCAATGATGCCGAGGATGGAGAAGAACACTAAATCAGCTCCCATGATGAAGTGTCCAAAAATGGCGCCGATAGCACCAAACGGAATCACGCTCATGATAATGAGAGGCTGTAAGTAAGATTTCAGTGGAATAGCTAACAAGGCGAATATCACTAACATCGCTATTGGCACCAGTGTCAGCAATTCTGAAAGGGATTCCATTTCACGTTCGCCTTCACCACCAATAACCATTTCAACATCAAGATCCCGATCCCATTGTTGACGATACTTGGCAATGATTTCGCGTCGGATTTCATCTGGCTTCACAATAGTACGATCAACATCACCTCTTACTGTGATAACCCGACGACCATCCTGTCGGTTAATAGAAGAATAACTACTACCCAATGAGTAATCCGCCACACTTAGGAAAGGCACTTCCGCGCCACTCGGAGTACGGATCAGTAACTCTTCCAAATTACCCAGTGATTGCCGCTCTGGTTCCGGATAACGCACCATGACTCGAATGTCATCTGTGCCTCTTTGGATGCGTTGCGACTCCGCGCCATAGAAAGCCTGTCGCACTTGAGTAGCAATATCATTGAGGGTTAAGCCGAGAGTCTTCCCGCGTTCAAGAATCTGGATTTGAACTTCTTGTTTGCCTGCCCTGAAAGAATCAGACACATCAAACACACCCGGGTATCGCATGAGTTCTTCACGCAATTGTGTTGAAGCCAATTTGAGGTTATCTTCGTTCCGGCCTTCGAGTCGGAAATTAATCGCGTCACCCGCAGAAAAAGTATCCGATACAAACTGCAATTCAATAGCGTCTGGGATGGTGCCGACCTTCTCTCGCCAACGATCACGAATCGCCGCAGAACTGATTTCACCTCGTTCAAAGAAAGGCGCCAGGTACAACACCACTTCAGCGACTTCACTGCTGCCCGCACTGCGTTGTCCTCCACCGGGACCTCCTCGCGGCGCTGTACCACCCACAATAGTTAACACACTATCAACGACAGCTTCCGTCTCTTCGGGTGCGATGCCTCTAGCCTTCAATTCAACTAGCTCATCTTCTAATTCAGCCACAATTTCCAAGGCAGCATCTTCGATCACATCAATAGCTTCTTGGGTGAGCGATGCAGGAACCCCGGCAGGCATACGCACGGTGCCGTACACCGTGTCTCCTTCAATCGAAGGCATAAACTGGAATATCACCCGGCCGCTTAATACTAGTGCCAGCACGATCATGATTACTCCTGTAGCACCCGCCCAGGCTGAGTAACGGTACTTCAAGACTTTGCGCAGCGCGCGGCGATAGCCGTGTTCGGCGAAATACTCCAAACCATGTGCGATCTTGCCCTGGAAGTTTTGCCAGGCCACTACTGGCCAGGTTCCATCGCCGAAATATCCTTCGGTCTTTCGATGTGCAATGTGCCCAGGAAGAATTAGCTGAGACTCAATCAGACTAGCAATCAGACAGAACACCACGGTACCGCCGATCACTACTGAGAATGCAGCAAATTGGCTGGTTTGCAGCAATAAAGGAAGGAAGGCAGCGATTGTTGTTAACACGCCGAAAATCACCGGCACGGAAACCTCTACTGTTCCCTCGATTGCAGCTTCGTCTTTGCCTAATCCTTTACGCTCATAGGCATGAATCCTTTCCCCTACTACGATGGCATCGTCTACCACGATGCCCAATACCAAAATGAATCCCATCACCGTGAGTGAACTAATAGTCAGTCCCATGGAAGGGAAAATGGCCAATGCACCAGCGATAGCAATTGGAATACCTGCAGCTACCCAGATTGCAATTTTGAATCTCAGGAACAAAGCAAGAATCACCAATACCAATAACAAACCTGTATAAGCATTCTTGGCAACAGTGGAGATTCGCATCTGGGTGCTAATGGAGGAGTCGGTGACCACTTCCAGAGTCATGCCTTCCGGCAAATTAAACTCAGTAGAGTCCATCAAACCTCTAACCTGACGCGCCGAAGTGACAATGTCTTCATCACCCACTCGCATGACATCGATGATGGCCGAATTAACTCCGTTTAATCGCGCATCGAGATACCCTTCTTCGAAGCCATCCCGCACCGTAGCAATTTCACCCAAGGTGAGTTGTGTGCCGTCGGGATAAGAAGCCACCACAACATCTTCATACTCTGATCCCTGATAAACCTGTCCTTTGGTTCGAATCAGTATCTCGCCAGATGCGGTGCGAATGGTTCCGCCCGGGAGATCGAGTGAGGCACGAGCAATTGCTTGTGAAATCTGATTAAGAGTGAGCCCGTACTGACGAAGGGTGAATTCAGAAACCTCGATGGAAATTTCCAACGGACGAATGAATTCGATATTGACCTGAGAGACCTCTGGCAAATCCAAAATATCATTGCGAATGTCTTCAGCAATTGTTTTTAGATTGAGGTCGTTAGTGTCAGATGACAATGCCAAAGTCATCACCCGTCCAGTACTACTAAAAGAACGGACGATTGGCTTTTCTGTCTCTGCCGGGAAAGTGGTAATGGCGTCGACACGCCCTTTTACATCATTGAGTACACGATTTAGATCAGCCCCATTAGCGAGCTGAATAGTGGCATCGCAGCCGCCTTCACGGGCAGTGCTGGTCAACACATCAATATTCTCAGCACCTTCTAGTGCTTCTTCGATGCGAAGACAAACTGCAGATTCTGCCTCGGCTGGAGTTGCACCCAAGTAAGGCACACTTACCTGAATAATGCCGAAATCCATATCAGGAAACTCTTCCTGATTAAGATTGAGATAGGCAATAAAACCCCCAACCAGGAAGATCCACATTAAAAGATTACTGGCGACAGGGTTCTTTACAAACCAGGTAATAGGAGTTCGCACTTCAGTCCTCGGCTAACCGGTATGAGAAAAATTAGATCATTTCGACAACAGGCAGAACTGCCATGCCGTCTACAACCGCTTGAATAGGTGAAATACAAATACGTTCACCTGGCAACAAACCACCACTAATCAGAACTTGTTGTTCTTCCAGGCGGAATATTTCAACTTCACGGAAAAACATCTTGTTCTCCGCATCAACAACCAACACCTGGTTATTGTTTCTAATTACAGAGCGCGGCAAGGAAATAATGTCATCCACTATTCGTCCTTGAATGTCTGCATGCACATACAAACCGATTGGCAATGGCACAGTTGAAGATCCTTCCTCTGGCTGCTGCACGCGGATGATGGTTTGTACTGTGTTGCTGTTAGGATCGATTGATGCTTCGATACGCACCAATTCACCGTCCCAAGTGTGTTCTTGACCGCCATAGAAACCAGTAAGCACGACATCCGGCGCTTCTTCTGGACTCAGCTCGCCACGCTGGCTTAAAGGAATATCCAGGTAGCCCAACTGTCTGATAGCTAGTGGCACGCGCACTTCAACTTCGTTAGCGCCGATTAATACACCAACACTCTGGGCGCGATTTACGTACTGCCCCAATTCAACTTCCCGTCTCTCGACGATCGCATCAAACGGTGCACGAATCTCGGTACGCGCTAAATCAAGTTCAGCCTGCCTGAAACTTGCTTCGGCATCGGCTAATCGACCTTTGTTTACTTCAACGCGACGCTCAGCATCCTGCAATTGGGATTCGCTAGCCAGACGCTCGTCAGCTAACTCTTTAAAACGTGCTAATTCTTGCTCAGAGAATTCAGCTTCAGCTGCGGCCTGCTGCAAGTTTGCGCGGGAACGAGCTACTGCAGTCTCAAAGTCTGCACTCTCTAATCGTAGTAATGGCGCCCCTGCTTCGACGAAGCCACCAGATTCCATTGAGGGAGAAATCCACTCAATAGGACCGGCCACTGGTGCAGAGATACTCGCTGATTGGGCAGACTGAACTTTGCCTTGAGATCCCACGACAAGTTCGACGGAATCCAAACCAACTTCTAAAACCCGTACGGAAACAGGAATGACTTCCAATGAGGCTTCTTCCACAGTAGTGGGATTTCGGATCAAAGCTACTGAAACCGAAAAACATCCACCTAGGATGAGTATGGGAAGTATGATGCGCTTCATGCGTTAAGACTCCTGTGTCCTGCTCTCTTTATACGTATATGGAACGAAAATCTGTTTCAGCTCGCTTGTTGCTGATAATCGGGCAGGCGTTCTGCCAAATCTTGCTGAACTGCGAGTAAAAGCTCATCAAAGTAGAGTTTTACTGCCGTACCTATTTTCGATTTATCCCGTTTGTTTAATCCTTGCTTTAGCCCAGAGAGAATCTGACTCATCACTCGTTCGCTAAACGAAGGCTTTATCCCTAATTTCACAATCTGATCAGAAAACAATGTTCTGAGATCATTTCCAATGAGCTGCACGACTAGATTGTCTGCAACTTCTGAGAGGCAGAGATAGAACTCACGCCACTTCTCTTGCTGCTTGGAATGGTCATCCGCCAGATTGTTTAGGGATACGACGATATCCTGTAATCGGTTTAACTCTGTCTTGTTGGCTTTGGCCACTGCTTCTTCCGCCGTAACCACCGCTAAAGCCCCAAATGTCTGAAGGAACTGACGAATCAGCTCTGGATCAGTTGACTCACTTGCGGCAAGTAGTGGTCCCAACACGGCAATGCGAGCATCTTTTAATGCCTTCACTCGCGCTCCCCCGAGCTGCACCTCTACCAAACCCAGCTGCCGTAGCTCAGAGAGTGCTTCCCGCACAGCGCCGCGGCTTGCGGTATAACGGGCTGAGAGATCTCGCTCCGAAGGCAAACGGTCGCCATCGCGATACTGGCCACGCAGTATTTCCGCCCGCAAATCGGCGGCAATTTCATTACTGAGAGTGCTATTGGCAGTCACTTTTAGGAATTCTCAACAGGGTTAATTGGTCGGACCAAATTGGTCGGACCAAATATAGTGCCCGCTGGCAGTTAAGCAAGTGACTGGCGGCAAATTGGGAAAAATACAGGCTGAAACGAAGAATTTTGAGCCCCCACCTGGCGGCCCTGTCTGCCCAATCACAATAGTTAGGAATTCTCCGAAAAATGACGGGAATTCATGACTTTCACCATCCTGCTTTCGAGAATGAAATCTTGGCGGATAAATTGAATCTGCTGATCAATCTGGACGGGGCTATTGGAATAATTTGAACCCCGTCACTTTGTGAATTTGGAATTATTGTTAGCACCAGATAAAAGTGCTTAAATCTTACCCGACATGTCCCTAAGGACTGGGCACGACCAACATAATAAACCAAAAATAAACCGCAAATTGTCCCTCATTGACCGTTTATAAACCGAGTTGCACAGCTATAATGCGGCCTCAGTTTTGCGGCTTGTAGCAACTACTCTTAGGATCCGGACAAGAATTCATGGAACAGCTCAAACAATACCTCATTGATAATTTTGAGGGTGTATTCGTCCTCATTATTCTGGCATTTGTAAGTTTTATAGTGTGGTTCGTTGAAACCAAGCTTTCATTCCTCAACTTCTTCTACTTGCCGGTCCTACTCAGCTCCTACTACCTCGGAATTAGATCGGGTGTGTTGGGCGCCTTTTTCGCATTTCTCGCCATCGTGCTGTTTGCTGCATTGTTCCCAGAACGATTTACAGGCGAGATCGATCTGTTCGGTCTGTGGGCTTTTATTCTTACGTGGGCCGGTTTCCTCATTCTCACCGCAGTAATCGTTGGTTTCACTCACCGCGAATTACAGGACAAGATGACCGAGGCCTTGCGCGCCAGAGCTGAAGCCAGTGGTAACGCTGAGTTGCTCGAACAAACCATGACCACTATTCGTGAGTTTGAATCGGAACTGGATTTCAAAGTTGAAGAACGCACCAAAGCGCTGGAAGAGAAAACTAAATCAATTCGCGCCCATAAAGAGAAGGTAGAAGAAGCACTCTACTCGACCATGGACCCGGCTGTGGTCAAGCTCATGATCGAGAACAGAATCCGTACAGAAAATCGTCGTATCAGTGTCATGTTTTCTGACCTCAAAGGATTCACACAATACTCTGAAGATCACTCCGCTGAGGTTGTGATCACCGAACTGAATAAGTACCTTGCGGATATGGAGAACATCCTCCTCACCTACAACGCACATATCGATAAGTATATGGGTGATGGCATCATGTCTGAGTTTGGTGCACCTATTCGCTATGAAAAGCATGCATTACTTTGTGTTGCCGCTGCCTGGAAAATGCAGGAGCGTATGCGCACAGCAAACTATCCATTCAAACTCAGAGTGGGTATCTCTACTGGAGTTGCGACCACTGGCATTATTGGCGCAAAGCGACAGTCATTTACTGCATTTGGTGATACTGTAAATCTGGCGTCAAGAATCGAAGGCATGTGTGAGCCTGGCAGGGTCACAGTCGACGAAGCTACTTATAAAGAATGTAATGACATTTTCGAATTCAAACCGGTATCTGGTTTGGCATCCTACACGCAATTTGATAACGCTGGCGTGGTGGACGAAATTAATGCCTTGTTATCGGAAATCGAAAAGAACGACTCTGATGTCAACTTGCGCATCGAAGTGTCCAAGTTACTACTGAAAGCGAATGATCCAGAACAGGCCAGAGAACAACTCAAGGCCGCGATGGAGATTGACCCTGAGAACGCTGATGTGAAAGTTGCCTATGCTGAAAATGCTATGGTGATGGAAGAGCAGCGTGATCTAACAGTAAGAGGTCGTCGCAGCACGGTACACTTGTATGAAGTTGTTGATTTTAGAAATCCTCTGGAACGCGCAACCCAACTTCCGCAAAAACTATTAGAAGATCTGGAACCCAAACTGAACCTGCTGGTGACTTATCCAGAGGACCTCATCCTTCCGGTGGAATGTATCGATGGTTCCGTTGGTTTCTCCAAGCTGATCGGAATTACCGCATTCTTAATTGCTGATCGCATGGGACTGGTGGATCAAGAGAAACACGACATACTCGAAGCGGGTTACCTGGGTCAGATTGGTAAAACCATCGTGCCGGAAAATATTCTCAATCGAAACGGTGGCCTAACCGAAGATGACTTCACTCACATCCATATGCACCCGCGTGAAGGTGTGCGTAAGTTGCGTAATGCTGGATATGAGAATGAGAAGATGCTGGAGCTGATCGAATGCTCACATGAGAACTATGATGGCTCAGGTTATCCAGCAGGAATTAAAGGTGAGAATATTCCAATGGGTGCGCGCATCCTGGCAGTGGCCGAAGCGTACATCAGTCTCACTTCAAAACGTCCATATCGTGACCCGTGGGAAGGTCGCGCAGCCCTCAACGAGCTAGGCAAATATGTCCGATCTGGAAAATTTGACCCAGCCATTGTGGATGTTCTGACAGAAATCGTTTCTGAGTTAGAAGTAGCCTAATTTTTAGCGCTACTTCTATCATTCCTATAAAAGAGCAAAGAACTCTCTTAAGCGTGCTGCATTCTTTCCTACGTCACTGCGACCAACGCGTGATGTCGAGCGTGCATGTAAAATAGTATCGACGCGATCGGTTGAGATCTCGATAACTACGTCATCCTTAAATCGAAACCAGAAAGTAGTGTCCGTGGCCTCAATGCGGCCCTGATTTAGATCCGCATGTACAACTTCCCAACCTAGTTGTTCGATAGCTGCCATTGCGCGGTTGAACACTTCTTCAACTGAATCATCGAATACTTGAGGCACGATGTCTGGATATGCTTCTAATTGCATATCAATGTGCTGTCGGGGAGTAATCCCTTCCATAATTCCATAGTCCATATTGTTTGCCGCGTCGGCGCGCAATGGAGCGATCGCTTCGAATTGCAGGGGTTGATAAGGATCCGTAGCGATGTCGTGAATTGCTGGAGTACCCTCAGGTGGCCGAAATGTTTCAGGAATGTAGTACGCCAGGCCCGCACTAACTGCGCCGATCAATGCAAAACTGCTGAGCTGCATCACTCCCTCGACTTTCAATACAGCACCCATTATTGCAATGACAATGCCGATGATTAGTGCGCCACCGGCGATCCAAATTGACCAAGTGTTAACGAATTGCAGCAAGCCAAAACCAAAGCGAAAATCTGCTGCGCCCAACCACACCGCTAGCGGTCCTAGCAATGCAACGAAACCGATACCAACACCCGCTAGCAGACAGATTAAGGCATCAGCCAATAAGACTTTTCGAATAGTCGATTTTTTGTTTGTTGTATCAGACATTGTGATTAACTAGTTTTCCGACAAGTTTTCTCTGACAAGTTGTTGCAGACGTTGTGAAGTAAGACCCCATCGCGCACCTTCGCTCAAGGCTTCATTAATAGAAGCACCTTCAGCATGGGCAGTCAGGGCCATTAGTCCGCCTACTCGATTGCTGGTTGCACAATGAACAAGTACTGGCTCACCATCGAGTCGCTCCAACAGCGCCTGCAAAGTAGCTGCGTTTTCTGCTGTTACTCCTGCGCCACCGGCAATTGGAATTGAGTGATACTCCATACCGAGCGAGTCCACTACTTCTGATTCGTTAAAATCCACCTCTTCCACTTCGGTGCGAAGATTAATGACATGTCTGACCCCAGCTCTGGCGGCTATACCCAATTGGGACACAGTGGGCTGCCCACTGGACACCACACTACTTTCGGGCGCCCTGAAGTTATTAATCTCAGCATCCTGAAGCATCTGGACATTCAGCTCTCGGGTACTGGCACATGCTGCCAGCACGACCACTAGCAACAGGCTGAACATGGTGCGAATTTGATGAGTATTGATCATTGTTGAGTCCTCTATTCCTGATTACTGCATCCGTTAGTAGAAAATAGCAGATGCCAAAGGGAATTTGAAAATTGAAAAGCTCTAGTTATCAGTCGTCTTCCGGCAGTATCTGATAGCGCATCTGCACATAACGCCGGGTCTTTGCGCGACCCTCGTAAATTGCCGGCCTAAATTTTAATTCACGCACAGCTCTTACTGCCCGACTGCGAATTCTTCTTTCATTGGGTTGTGTTGCTAACGCATCGACCGATGATACCCGGCCATTGCTGCTTACCCTAAAACTTACATCGACCTGATTAATAGGCAGGTTCATTGCAAACAGTTCATCTTCCAGCAGAGGCATAGGAATAGACCTCGCTCCATCTTCCCAGCCACGGAAAAGACCAACGTGCACAGGCTCATCCCAAGGCTCATCCTCTGGTACTTCATCCCAATCCTCTTCCGGAATTAAACTCAAGCCTTGAATTTTAGTTTGTTGGTAAGCTTCCAATTCAGAAAAGCTGGTGAAAAATTTTTCTGCGGGTATAACCATTGGACGATTGAAGAAAGTTTCAACCCGCTGTTGATCCAAACCTATTTCCAATAACTTTTCATAGGCGTCTCGGTGATTGCTTCGTCCGTTTGTTCGGCCACGCAGAAATTGATAGTCACCATAATAAAGTGTGGCAATCGCCCATGTTTCCCATTCACCTCGGTCTTCAGCTATGTCTCGAATGTCATCGATGTAAGACATTGCTCTTCTTACATACCAGGCGCCAAACACTTCATCGCCATCCACAAATGGCACAGGATTAGTAGCTCCAATACCGAATGAAGGAGTGAATGCCCCTCCACGGGCATTGTTCAATCTCTGTTCACCATCATAGCGAATAGTTTCGCTTATCATTGCACTCTGAATTCCACTCTGGGCATTAAGCAAGGCAACCTGCTGATACAAACTGTAGGCCCGGTCATACAACCATGGATAAAGCTCAGGGCTCTCTTCTCCAAACTTGTCTTCTGCCATGTCGAGAAGGTCATCAAATATTTCTCGCGACTTCATAAAGTGCCGTGCACGCATACGGTCTTCATCTAAGTAAACCATTGCTTGCAACCAATCGGCGTTGCGTTCCATAGCGGCCATTAGCTCGTCAGATTCGAGACCATAATTCTCCAATGCTAATGTTCTGAGATGCTCTGTCTGATCCAATACTTCTTCCCAATTACCCAATAATATTTCTGTCTGGATAATCGACTCTACCAAAGGAATCGTGTCTGGATGCTCTAATCCTCGAGACGTTCTGACTAACTGTAAGCGGCGAGACTGAACTTGACGCACCGCTTCAAAATCACCCATTTGGCGGTGTAATGCTTCAATACTGGAAAGGGGCTCTAGCAAGCCGGGATCGAAAGGACCCAGGTCGGATTCAAGCTCCACTAAGTCCGCTTCATAGCGCGCTAATTGTTGTTGTAAATCGGCAAAGTCTTGCAACGCACTCTGTTGTGCACGGACTGGCGAAGCCAGAAGAAACGCTAGCAAACACAGGGAGATAGAAAGGCTTGGCTTGATGGTCATATTGAATAAGACCTCGGAAAACCTGAATACTGACAATAACTTGATCTCCAGGCCCTGTCGATACACACTAAGACGAAATCGACCGAAATGCGGATCAAGCACGACTGTGAAAAACCCCTGGTTCACAAGATTTTTTGCTACTTGCCTACTAGTGCTGCTGCATGTTCCCGCGCTTGCACAAATTGATAATCCCGACCTCTATGACATCGCTGGCGAATTCGCGTTTGTGCGCGTGCAGTATGACTCATACTACGAAGGCGGTTTTTATGGCGGTCCCTGGCTAACTGATTTTCCTGCATCGGATGAAAACTTTCTGCGAGGGGTGGCCCGGCTCACCAACGTGCGAGTTATGAGCCAACCGATCGTGTTGAGATTTGATGACGAAGAAATTTTCGACTACCCCTTTCTCTACGCATTGGAAATGGGCCGCAATGGCGGACTATCTCTGTCTCCAAAAGAAGTAGAAAACCTGCGCGAATATCTCCTGCGTGGAGGCTTTCTCCTGATTGATGATTTCTGGGGGCAACAGCAATGGGATGCGTTCTATCGTGACTTTTCTCAACTGTTCCCCGATCGTGAGCTGGTAGAACTGCATGAAGATCATGAGATCTACCATACTTTCTACGATATCGATGGACCTCAGATGATTCCCGGCCGGGGCGGACGAAGAGGTTTTGGTCAGGCTGGAATAGATATCGCCAGCAATCACGCCGTGCTCGATGATGATGGCCGCGTCATGGTGCTCATCAACTGGAACTCAGACATGGGCGATGGTTGGGAGCACACCTATGACCAGTGGTACCCCACTGAGTATGCCAATTCAGCATATCAACTAGGGATTAACTACTTGATTTACTCACTAACCCATTGAGCTTATCGCTACCTACTCTGATTCGGAATTAATCGCAGTTAGCAACTTCTTATGATCGCCACTCTTCTTATCAACACTCTTTTGGTGGCTACCGTTGTAGTTATTCACTATGAGATATTGCGCGCGCTGTCAGTTGTGATTCCTAAACTGCGAATCAAGAATCGAATTCGAGTCATCATAGGTGTGTTTGGCACTATCTGCGCGCACATCGTAGAAGTATGGCTGTTTGGAATAGCGTTCTTCTTGATGATTAGCTATGGGGATTTCGGATCACTGGGCGGTAATTTCGATGGCAGCCTGGTGGACTGTGTGTATTTCTCATTCACTAATTACACAACAGTCGGGTATGGCGACATTGAGCCATTTGGGAACATTCGATTCCTTGCTGGTCTCGAAGCAATTACAGGTCTTTCGTTAATAACCTGGTCAGCGTCATTCATGTTTATGGAAATGACTCAATTTTGGAAAGACGATAAGAATCGAAACGGTAGCGAGTGAGCTACTCGTCTTTTATAGCCATTTCGTAGCGCAGCAATACCTGGCTCGGGGTTAGCACTCCATCCACCAGCTTGGGTCGAAATCGTAGTTGATCCAGTCTCTCTAAGGCTTCGTCATTACCAGAATCGATTTCTCGAAAACCGCGTATTAATCCTTCTTCTGAAGCCGCCCCAATAGATTGACTGTACTGATGACTGTAAAGCCAAGTGGTTTCGTTTTCCGCTGCCAGATCAAATAGAAACTGAGCATAGGTTAAATCTTCGTCAGACCGTTGAAACGCAGATAGTGGGGGTCTCGCTGTTGGAATGTCTGGCGACCACTCCCTAAGGGTAATTTGAGTAGCAGAGGACTCACCGTCTGATACCTGCAATTCATTTGCGCCCGCAGACAATTGAGAAAATGCCATTTCTACCGAGCTATGAAATTCTTCCAGAGGGAGCAACCTCGGTTCCGAAAAAAGAATATTTAACTGATCTTCAGACACTCCTGAATCGATTAAGGATTGGTAAGCATTCTCATAGGTTTGAGCAGCGTCATCCGCGTAATCGAACAAATTCATCCAATCCGCGAGATAGAGTTCCGTCATCGCCTGTGCAACTTGATTGGGAGGATCAGTTAAAGCAAAGGACCGGCCTATCTCATCAAATAAGGCCAGGCCCTGAATATAGTAAACCCGCTCAATTTCCACCCGTTTCATTTGTCCTACCATGCGATCTCGCCGAGAGAAATCTCGCAACGAGCGACGCAACATTGATCGCTGCACCCCTACATTGTCATGAATTTTTCGATTTGCGTAGAAATGACGCACCTGTCTATACAAGTAAGGCACAAGTTCCGGAGTGTTCTCTCCATACAGCTTCCTCGCAGTAGTAATCATTGCCCAGTTCAATTGCAGGGCCCGATAAAAATGAAAGCCCTGCTCTTCTTCTGGTGCTTCGGTAACACCGCGCAGATGTTGTTCCGTCAAAATTAGAAAATCATCCAGCAGGTTTTCGTTCAACAATACCGGAATGCGTAAGTAATAAGAGAACAAGTACTCCATCCATTCCCGTGCATCGTCCCAGGCTTGCCGGTTTGAAAAATTATCGATGCGCTTTTTAATTAGAGAAAGTTGGACAGGTGTATGAAGACCATCATTGATGCGGGTGATCTGAACCGCGCGATCGAGCATGTCATCAGCCTCATCAAACTGATTCAAAGACATGAGTTGATCGGCAAGTTGTTCCAGGGGCTCGACTAGCCCCATGTGATAACGACCAAGATCATCTTCCGTCGTCTGCAAAATATCGCGAGAGCGATCGAGGTCATCTAATACCCCAAGATTGCGTTCAGTTTGAGTTTGCGCAACGGCAAGGAAGCTCAGCGACAATAGGCAGGTTGAGAGCAGCGCCTTTACAAGCATCTAATACAGCCTCAATTTCAGGTCGCTAAAAAATTAACATAGCCCTTTTGGAATTTCACCAAATAATGGACGAATTACGATCGAAAAAAACTGTCTTTCCTCGTCTACAGTCTCAGAAAAACTGACTTCTACATGGTCGGATCGACTAAATCAAAGCAGCGAGCGAGGAGCATTGCAGCGAGACAAAATAAAAATCCGATTGAGGAGTTTACGTTCAGTAAATGACTCAATCGGATTTTTGTTTTAACGACGCAGCGAGGGTTCGCAGCCGCTGCGTTATAAATGTTTAGTCGGAAGAAGGATCCAGCTCCAACCGCCTGGCTCCAGCCAAAATTCCAGTCAGCCCATAATTCCCCTCATGACATGCATACTCATAAGGTTGAGTATCGGTAGCATTGAACACCATCTCACCACGCCAATCCTCTGTGTAGTACACCGGATCAGACACCTCGAACTCGTATAAAAGCTCTGTATCTGAGTAGCGAGTGATGCGCTCAATTACTCTGCCATCTTTAGACAGCGGTGCAACATTGCGTGCCGTTTGCTGTGGATGCAGGTTTACTGTTTCGATTACCAGAGTGTCTTCATCCCAATACGCTACCGAATCACCTAACCACTGCTCCAAAGCTTCTGGTCGGTGATTACCATTGATCGGAATGATGCGCGTATCGTGGACCATCTCGACCAAAATCATTAGATAGTCATCAGTCTGCACGAACTGATACATGTTGTTGTACAGTACATTGTTCATCGGTGGCCCACCGGTACTACCAAAGCCGATAATGCATCGTTCACCAAGTGAGCGCCCTTCCGGGCCATCATTGCCGCGACGACTAAATGCCTCACGACGCAAGCGAGAACCTTCTTCGGAAAATGGGATACGTCCGTTGGCGGGATGCACAATCCAGGAAGTTCGTGCTTCACCATTTACAATGCCGAAGCTTGAACCTGGATCCACCCAAAAAGCATTGTAGCCACGACCTCTGGCCAGATCGGTACCATCTGGCAACTCCCCTTGAACTTGCCCATCGTCAGTCGCTTGCCGCACATTTTGATGGTTGTTGGTAGTTAAGTCTGCGACTCGATCTTGAGGGATGATCAAGCCAACTTCTTCGTAGTTGGAAGCACGCTGCATTGTTGTGATTGATGCGTTGGTCCAATTTCCTTGTAAATCAGGCTTGCCAGTGGCGGTCCTTGGAGGTTCATAACTCTGACCCAAGACGGACTGGCTGACAACGAACAATCCCAGAATAAGAATTCGTGCCATGGGGCTTTTCCTCTTTTTGTTAATCGTGGCCTGAGCTCAATAATAGGCGAGTGAGTAGTCCCTCGCAATTGTCCAGGAGGTCATTACGACTGGTATTTAAGCTGTGTTTCCATACGCCGGTAGAGCCATACGATAGCAGCAAACTGACTCACAAGCGCCATGATGATGGTGAGGTAGAAAAAGCCGAGGGAACCACTGGCAGAAACGGCTGTGTAGTACGCCATAATTGGCCAGTAAGTGGGCAAGATGCCGCATATCAGATGCCAGTAACCGGGCACAAAAAACATGGCAAGTGGAAACAAAATCAAAAATCCCATTCCCTTGCCCATTACAAAGCCTTCCAATTGATCCTTACAGAACGCGCCAAGCAGCATGGTAACCATTGGCGCAATAGGCGCTGCTGCAATTGCGATCAATACTAGTAACTTTAATTCAATATCAATGACATCAACCAACTCATGCACAAACACGATCAAAGGTAAGCTAACCAAGGTGTATACCGAGAGGCGCGCCATCAGAAACTGCGAAAGTGGCAACGGCGTGACGTTCACTGCGAGCAGAACACCTTCATCCTTCTCTTCCAATAGTAAAAGCGCCAACACAAATCCGTAATACAGTGGCGGCGTAAGAATTAGCAGCGCGATAATAAGTGGATAATAGGATTGCAGATCTATCGATTGGAATTCTTCACTCAAATACGGCAGTAAATAGCTCAAGCCCCAACCCATTAACACCGGCATTATCAAAATGAGCCAGAAAAATGGTTCCGCAACGACCTTGCGCAGATCCGATTCTATTACTCGCCACCATGAATATTTCATATTCGTTCCGCGACTTTCCACCACGACCCTAACTCTGTGAACGCATGGCTACAAAGCGACCAAACTGTCTTTGAGCGATCACGAAAAGTATTGCTATCCAAGCAATGGCGAGCAATACGCTAATTGTTGTAGCTGCTGCTGATGCAGGTTGAAACGCATTAGTCAGTAATTGCATAAGCGGTTGCGTGGGCAGCAACCAAAACATCCAATGGGAGTACACATCAAAATACTCGAACAAAGGTAGACTCAACACAATCATCGATAGTGCCATCAATAAGAAGTAGTTGAGTATGTCGTCGAACGGTAGCGCCACCAAGAAACCACAGAGAGTAAACAGCACAGCAGTTACCATCACTGCCGGTACTAGCAACCACCACTGCACGCTGACACCGCTTAAACCTACAATTATCAGCGCGCATGCTGATGTTAAGCACCCCAGACTGATCAGTTTTAAGGTCAGCCAATGGCCACGAGAAACAGGAGTGATAGCCAAGGCATACAAAGTCCCTTGCCGGCGTTCCAAAAAGAGGCAGCCAGCGATGAATAGCAGTCCAATATTGCTAAGGTCGGCAAATATCAGCACTGGCATCCAACGACTTTTTACCGTGTCGCTCAAACTAAACAACAAAACTAACCAAACCGCACTGATAACCAACGCTGTGGCAAAAAAGTAGTAGCGCTTTTGGAGTCGAAACTCCCAGGCAAGTTGGGTGAGCAACCTCATTGCAAGGCGCTCCCCGTAGTGGCAATAAATACTTCTTCCAGGGTCGCTTCTTGTGAATGAATTGATTCCAGTCCCGGCTCTCTAAGACAGGCTTGAAACTCAGAATCAGATGCTAACTCGGAAAGAGAATATTCAGAGGTGACTAGCTCATCTTCGCTATTGCGATAGCTTACTCGAACCTTAGTGCTGCCCTGCTCGCGCTTTAACTGCTGGGGCTCACCAATTCGTTTTAATTGACCGCTTACAATAAAACCAACTCGATCACATAGCTCATCCGCATCGTGCATATTATGAGTAGTGAGGAACACTGTTTTGCCAGTCTGCTTTAATTCCAGAATCGTATTCTTTAGTTGACGGGCAGTCATAGGATCCAAACCGGCAGTAGGTTCATCCAAAAACAAAATGTCGGGATCGTTAAGCAACGCTCTGGCGAAATTCAGTCGCATCTTCATCCCCTTGGAATATTGAGCGACTGGTTTATTAGCATCCGCTGTGAGATCAACCAACTCCAATAGATCAGCAACACTGCGCTGGGAATCACTTGCACCATAGAACGATTCGAACAGGCGCAAGTTTTCTATTCCGCTGAGTTTTGAAAAGTGATTAGGCAGCTCGAAACCGACTCCAATGTGGCGATAATAGTCTTTCCCCCAACTGGAAATTTCCTTGTCCATTGCTCGCATTGAGCCAGAATAATTTTCCAGCAATCCGATAAGCAATTTTTGAGTCGTGCTCTTACCTGAGCCGCTGGGCCCTAAAAAGCCAAAGATCTCACCTTTTGAGATTTCAAAATTCAGACCTTCTAAAGTGGGTTCGGCTCCTCCCGGATAGGAATAGCTGAGATCTTTGACGTCAATCATAGCGACCATAGCGTCTGCTCTTTATTATGAATTTTTAGGACACCAACTATCAGTGGACCTTATCATTAGGGTCGAGCTATGCAAGCTTATGGTTCAATTGGTTAACTCTTTGTGAGTATTTTGAACCAATCGACCACACCCTACGACCTATAAACAGGGTTAACAAGGAATCTGATGTTCGATAGGAAGACACGAGCCTATAGCGAGTGGCTGGTAGTGCGCTGCCAGCAGGGCGACAAGCATGCTTTTCAGTCCTTGGTTACCCACTGGGAAAAGCGATTGCTGGTGTATGCCATCAGGCGCCTGGAAGACTCTGAAGCGGCAAAGGATGCGACTCAGGAATGCTTACTGGCGGTAAGTAAAGGTGTACGTAGTCTCAATGATCCCGGCGCATTTCCGAAATGGATGTTTCGTATTCTGGAGCGTCGGTGTTCCGATCTCTTGCGCCGAAAAATTCGTGAGAGAGAGGTAATTGCCGAGAATCAAGAGATCCCAGAAACCGGCAGTGAAGATAACATTGCCAATGAAATTGACGTTGCACAATTGCTGTTGGGATTTGATCCGGCTATCCGACTGGTATTGCAGCTGCATTATCTCGAAGGTTTTACGGTAACCGAAACTGCAGAAATTATCGAAGTGCCAACAGGCACAGTTAAATCGAGACTGTTTTACGCTCGCAAAGCCTTAAACAACAAGGCGACGCAAAATAAGTCATGAGTAAAATGAGAGGAACTACTATGAATGACATTGACGAACAAATTCGTCGCGCACTAAGTGACGAAGACGCAAAGCTTCTCGCAGACAGCGATGGCGAAGCAGGCTTGTTTGATCTGGTTGGCATGTCCTTCCATGGCAAGAAAGCGTGGATGACCTGGTATATGTGGATATTGGGATTTGTTGTATTCGCTGTCGGCGTCTATTCCTTGACCGAATATCTCGCAGCAGATGATCTTAAAGCCAGTCTTAGCTGGGCATTAGCCATAATCACCTGTCTTTTCATCATTACACTGATCAAAGTCATTTCCTGGCAACAGATGGATAAACTCGAGATTATGCGCGAAATTAAGCGCCTGGAATTGCGTTTACTGACTAAGCAATAACTAGATGCTAAGAACATTCAAAATCGTTCTTTTCACACTTTTATCAATAGTGTGCATCCCATTTTTTCTATTGGGATTTGTCAGCAACACGATCCCAATTCTAATGACTCGGGGCGTGGTTTCCGGGACTACCTATGAACCATTTGGAAATAGGTATCTGTACGAACTCCTGGGATTAAGACCAGACCCTGCTGTGCGCCGGTTAGCCCGAGGACTGCCTGCAACCAATCTGATAACACGCGTTTGTGTTTATCATTTGCTTACCTTGCTTTGCCGGATTACCCGTTTCATTCCCCCAGCACTAGACTACCCCGCGAAAGATCTAGATGACATCAAGGTCATGGTGGCCGTTCGAACTGAGTTTATAGATACCAAATTGCAAGATTTTTTACAGAGTAAAAGTCAGTTAGTGCTCTTAGGTGCCGGTTGGGACACTCGAGGCTATAACCTGCCACCTGATTCCAGTGCAAAAGTATTTGAAATTGATGAGCCAGCAACCCAACAAGTGAAACTACGCGCTGTATCGAGGACAAAAATAGATACTGACAGAGTTAATTTCATTGCTTGTGACTTTGAGAAGACTGACTGGCTGGAGTTACTGAAAGCGCAAGACGGTTTTGATATCTCTGCACCAACATTCGTTGTCTGGGAAGGCGTTACGATGTACTTGAGCGAGGAAGCAATAGCTCAAACCTTGGGGAATTTCAAAAAACTGGGCGCAGGCAGCGAGATCGTATTTGATGTCTTACCGAAACAATGGTGGATTGAAACGAAGGCAGGCCATGCTGCAGCAAAATCGATCGAAGTCTATTATGGAGAAAAGTTTAAATACTATGCTGACATCAGCGGTGAAGCTGAGTCCGTAGAAACTTTCTTGGCTCATTATGAGTTACGGTTGAAAGACTCAGTAACTCAATACATCGAAAAGGAAAGAATCCCTTTTTACAGCCTTGCACATGCATGCAATTAATTTTCAATAGAGTCTATTGACCGGAGACGGTCCGAAGGATTTCCAAACCCCCTGATGACTTGCTGATACCGCATCACCCTCAGACCAGTCGCACACCCCTTCAGGAAAGATAGATTCCATTTCCCGCAGCTCTTCGGCAGTCAGAAACGTTGAATAGTCTGCGCGTGTTACTGGTTTCAGTCGACAAGAAACTATGTCATTCGCCAGCGGGGCTCCAGCGACTTGCCTTGGGGTTGGAAAGGCCCGATAGAGTTCATTGCATCGATTACTACCCAAAAAAGTTTGTCGCTCTTCAATTTTGACTCGCTCTTCATCGCTGTAATCCCAACAGGCATCGAGCAAACTGAGAGGTCGGTTATTTACCACCTTCTCAGCCAAAGACTGCTCTGAAGCATCACCTTGAATCGCCAAGATCCAACTGTCCATCTCACTAAACAAATTCCCTAAGTCTGGTTGCTCTTCATCGAATCCCCAGAGGCCACCAATTTGCATCACATGATTATCTGCATGGCCGTTGGCGCTTACCAGTCTTTGTCGTGTTGAATACTGGTGCATCAGCATATGGATATCGCCATTTTCTCGCATATCGAGATAACTGCGATAATCAATTACTGGGGTAGCTGCCAGCCCAGCGCCGCCGTAGAGGATACGGCCAGATTCAACAGCGCGTTTAACCGCTTCACTATCCGCGCGATGCCTTTCAGGCACATGATTAAGGTCTCGATCAAATCCACCAATGTCCCGATTCAATGCCATGAACTGTTCAGTTGAAATTACTCCGGCATTGTAGGCCGCTAATCCATACTGTACGCCAACGTTGTCGAGTGGCCTTCTAGCAATTTGGGTACCAGGAACTGTCCCGTAAACATTTACAGTGTGATCGTACACCGTAGCGCGAACACCACTTTGATTCGTAGAATCATAACGCCGCGTTTCAAGGGCAGAGACTGACACTTCCCCACCCTGCTCTTCCAGTTCTACTTCAGCTTCGAATATTGGATCGAGTCTGGCTGCGCCACGGGCGAGATTAGGGATCGATGCATGCACAGCAAAACCTGAGATGGCACGCTGTTGCTCTTCGGAAAAAGCTTCTGGGTTAACTTCGTTGAAGTAGTAATTCAGCAAACGCGAATCAGCTAAGGTAAATATCGTGGCGGAAGTTACATCAGGAAAACTTAAACCCACGATAATGCCATCGAACACGCCAGGATAATTGTCTGCCGTTTGATGGGATTGATAGGAGCCTCCAGACACGCCTGTTGCAATGGTGTACACCGGCTCTCCATAGTGTTCTATGAATCGCTCTTTCACCATGATGTGAGTTTCAGATGCTAACAAATCATTACAGTTCTGCCCGAATACATTGAGGGTCGATGACACTACAGCATAGCCCTGCTCTAACAAACCGTATCGAAGTACCCCACCAGTATTTGAACCCTGCTGATACCAGCCTGAACGACAGCCACCTCCATGGGTGTATACAAGCTTTCCATTCCAATTAGTACTTCGCTGCCAAGGAGTCGGATCTGGGTCTGCGGGGTTATGCAGCATCGCTACTTCATATATTGCTCGATTAACGACTCCAGTTTCGACCCGCACAATAAAAGGAACTACCTCTCCAGAGGAAGTGAGGAATTGTCCAATATCGGTAGGCGGCAAACTGCCGAAGGCTAGGGCATATGGTTTAAATGCTTCGTCTTCGGAAGACCAATACACATAATCAATGCGTGTATCACGAAAACAATCTGAGTTTTCTGCTGCACCAAACATCTCACCGGTCACCAGCTCAAACTCTTCCGTCTGACAGAAAAACGGTGACTCGTGGGGCCCTGAAATTATCGGCCCACTGATCGGATAGTTAGTCAGGGTTAACGATTGCTCTGCGTTACCAGCCCGAACAACCAGCTCGCTGTCACCTTCTGGCAAATCAGTGAGCAGCAGTTGCTGAGTAGATCCACCAATCCTCACCAATTGCGCACCCACATCGGTGCTATTCAAGCTCACTGTTAGCTGTGCTGGATTTACTTGATCAGCAGTGACTACCTCCACCAGCACATCTCCGCCCGTAACTAACCAGGGCTTGGTAGAGACAGCTCGGACTTGCAACAGTTCGGAGTCTGAGTCGGAAAAATGTGCACCTGCTGTGGTCACAGTCTCTTCAGTTGAGCAGCCGAACAGCAAAAAAGATAACAATGAGATTAGTGACAGGAGTCTTAAGCTTTTCATGTTCATTATTTGTAATTTTAGTGTTTGATGTTAGATAAACCTTTAGACATCTGATTATTGTCTAGAGCATCAACCTGATTGTAAAGAGACTTGCACATTACTCTTTCTAATTCACACAAAGGCAGTGTTAGAATGCCCCACGAATTTACTCTCAACAAGAGCTCATGTGGTAACGGAATATGAATGCAAAGGACAAAATTAAGCTGGTTGACGCAGAAAAAGCTGGCAAAGTTAACATCGACAAGAAATGCTCAAAGTGCAAAAAGTCCATTTGCTGCAACTCAATCAATCAACCCATTCCCAAACCAAAATCAATGGAAGATTTCGATCACCTACTGTGGCAAATCTCCCATGAAAACATCAATGTGTTTAAGGATGCAGATGGCTGGTTCCTCCTTATAGAAACACCATGCATGCATTTATTACCTGGTGGAGTGTGCGGCATCTACGATACTCGACCCTGGGTTTGCCGTGAATATGACAACGATTTCTGTGAATTCGACGAATCAATTGAAGAAGCTAGCGAGTATTACTTTACAAAGCCGAAACAATTGGAAAAACTAGCCCGCAAGAAGTTCAAGAAGTGGGACCGACGATTTGAGCTATTCGAATAGCAGACAACTAAGGTCTATTCTCCTGGGCATTGCCGTACTGGCATTGCCAATCTTTACTGTTGCCCAACAAAGCCAACTTTCGGCAGATACCTTAGATCGCATCGATCAAGAATTAGCTGCAGCCAAGCAATTGGTATCTGATCTAGATTCAGAAGCCGAGAGTTGCATGTCTTCAGAAGCGGATTCTGTGGAGTGCCAAAATTTTTCAACTCTGATTAATGGCGATTTCTTGCCTGAATATTTGGGACTCTGCCACTCATTACAGGATTGGCGCGCGCTTTTGGCTGAAGAAACAGCAGCTGATGGAGTCAATCCGCAACAGGGGCCAGAGATTTTGCAGCGCCTCATGGATGTAGAGTTCAACTGTGGCGAGGAAGCCTTAACCCGCCGCACGCAATATGTCTTGGTGGCTTGGAATAAAATTCGCTCTCCCAATTACCGAAGTGATGCATTGGCCACCACACTTCCCAATCAATATGAAGCAGAAGCACTTAACTTTAGTTTGCGAAATTCGCTGATCGACGGATATGACAATCAGCAGGAGCGGCTCAAACTGGAAACACAGCGACTTTGGCAGCAGCTGGAGTTAGAGAACTTACGCCAGCAATCCCGTCGCCCGATAGACTTTGGGACTATTAATCAGTAACCCAATCAATAGCACACCAATCTGCGACTCAATAAAGAACTAAGAAATCGCCATTTGGCAGAGCGCCTACTGCGGGAAAAGTGAAGTTTTGCATCGATATACTGTCGGCTAAACGATAGTCAGTCAGCTCACCATCAGCTGCATAGCTGCGAAGGTTTAATGCCCCACCTCTGCTGTGACTTATCGCCTCTCCCCAAACTATTACGTGTTCTCCGCGCTGATTAAACGCGATTGCTGGATTCTTCTGGCGAGTTTCAGTTAGCGGCTCTGCCACTGACTGAATGGAACCGGACTGTAAGTTCTTTTTGATAATGCGACTTTCAGATTCAAACACGAGCCATGGCTGATCAACCGCGGTGAAGGCAATATCGTTGGTGCTAAGTGGGCAGAATGATGCTTCCCATTCCTGCAAAGGATGCACTTCATCGTAGCTTGCCATCACCGGGTCAGCATCTACATTTTGGACCCGCAGAACTTGCATATGGCGACCGATACCATCAATCGCCGACCGGTAAGCCACAACTAATTCTGATGCAGACAAATAGTCGGTTGCCATAGAACAACATGCACAGGCGCCAATGTCGGGATTAGCGATCATGACTTCATCACCGAAGGTTGCGCCATTGTCGTGGGAAAAGCGCGCAAACATACTGCGCTCGTCTTCACGGCTTAAATCACCCGCACCCCAAACGACGGCCACTTCATTTCCTATTGCGGCAACATCACCTCCGGAATCTATTCCTTCTAAATTTTCAGCCACTATAGATTGCTGCGGCTCGAAACTTGATCGCTCTGGATTAGATCGGGTGTAAAGGTATTGCGCCTCACGAGGCAAATACCACATAACATGAATCCGACCTTCACCATCAACCGCCATTGCGGCACGTGAGATGGAAACGGTTTGAAGATTAAAGGCCTGACTGGAAACGCGAACCGGCCGTCCAAAACGACCCTGGTCGGTTTGGTACTCACGGTAGTAAAGGCTACCCTCTCGCGCCGCCGGGCGGTTGAGCCGCTTCTTGAAATACAACAGGTGCAAAGAACCGTCAGCTCCCTGAATCATTCGTGGCTGTAGGCCTTCATCTGGGGTTGGCTGCAGCACTATTTCTGCCGCCGCGCTCTGCACGACTACCCAGCACCCAATCAGGGCAGTAATCTTAATTATGATCCTTATCAATTTATGTAATGTAACCAACGACTTAGACCTGTTAATCAACGGTAAAATATGGATTAACCGCTTAAATTAGTGCAGACTTGGGGCCCGTCTGTAAAAGGACAGACATAATAGCAGCAGTGAAAATTTGGTTCGACACTGATCACCAGGCGACCAAAGAGCATGCCGCTTTCAATGAAAAGAGATTAATGGGCAACATTATGCGCACAAGCACCGAGAGCTCTCGAATTACAGCAACTTCAATCCGCATTGCTATTGCGGCTACATTGAGCGTGGTACTTGCAGCCTGCTCCCAGCCACAAGAGAGCAGCGAACCGACAGTCACCGAGAGCGCCTACAACACTAGCCTTAATGTCCAAGAAATTATGGCATTAGTTTTGGAACCTGCTTCCGACATTCTTTGGGATTCTGGAGGTTGGGTGTTAGATGCAGCTGGTTATGAAGAACTGTATCCAACGACTGATGACGGTTGGGAATATGTGAGGGCTCAGGCTGCAATCGTGGTTGAGTCAGGCAATAGTCTTGCGCTACCTGGCCGTGCTGAGGACAACGATGCCTGGATGATTTACTCAGAAGGTCTGAGTGAAGCTGGGGTTTTAGCAATGGAAGCTGCCGCTGCCCAAGACAAAGATGCTTTCTTCCAAGCTGGCGCGCAGCTTTACAGTGTTTGCACAGCCTGCCACCAAGCCTA
This sequence comes from uncultured Pseudohongiella sp., assembly GCA_965262465.1. Lineage (GTDB taxonomy): Bacteria > Pseudomonadota > Gammaproteobacteria > Pseudomonadales > Pseudohongiellaceae > UBA9145. The sequence goes on from OZ253535.1 coordinate 2,525,646, forward strand.
CAACCCTGATATCAACAATCGCTTCGATACCAACGAGGCAGATTAGTTAAATGCCAATTCATAGTAACTTTCGCATCTTACCTAATTGGATTCGAGGTCTTTCATTACTTGGCTTGCTGCTGCTACCAGTATTAGCGGCAGCTCATACGATTGAAGGTTCTGATGCCAATTTTGTCCAAGCTATAGATGGCCCAGCTGTGGGCCCATTTATGTATCTCGGCGCCAAACACATGGTCACTGGGTATGACCACTTATTGTTTTTGATCGGTGTCATTTTCTTTCTCTACCGACCAAAACATGTCGTTCAGTATGTCACCCTATTCGCTATTGGTCATAGCATCACTTTGTTGCTTGGCGTACTCGCTAATTTACAAGTGAATGCCTTCCTTATAGATGCAATTATTGGACTATCAATTGTCTATAAGGCTTTTGAAAACATGGATGGCTTCAAACGCTTGTTTGGCGTTGAGCCCAATACCAAAGTTGCAGTGTTTATATTCGGCTTGTTTCACGGACTTGGCCTGGCAACAAAATTACAAGAATTCACATTGTCCAATAATGGCTTGGTTACCAATATTGTCAGCTTCAATGTTGGAGTCGAGATAGGACAAATCCTGGCTTTGTCTGCAATCTTAATCGCACTAAGTATTTGGCGTACGAACCAGAGCTATTTACGTCATGCATTCGCCACCAATACTGTGTTAATGACTGGCGGTTTTCTCCTTGCTGGTTTTCAGCTAAGTGCATTTATGTTGCAACCTCCCTACTAGCCACCCAATAAAAGAAAGAGACTTTTCATCGTGTCACAATCCGAAAGTGCTCAAGCACCTACACCTCGAAATATATTAATCGCCACCGGCATTGCTTTTGTGGTGGGAATAGTTGTCTTATTCACTGCAATCCTGCCTGCTGAATTTGGCGTTGATCCACTCGGCACCGGACGATTAACAGGGCTCACTGCGCTTTCTGCCGAAGTAAATCCATTTGAAGAAAAGCCGGAAGCCCATCGCACCGACTACGTGGAATTCGAGCTCGGACCGTTTCAATCAGTGGAATACAAGTACACCATGGATCTTGATGCACCTATGGTCTTTAGTTGGGCTGCCGATGGCGAAGTCTATTACGACATGCATGCCGAGCCAGCAGGGATTGGCGAGGAAGGCGCTGAAAGTTTTGAGCAAGGAAATTCTGACAACAGATCAGGCTCATTCCATGCACCTTTCACAGGTATTCATGGCTGGTTCTGGGAAAACCGTTCGTCCCGCACCGTATTAGTTCGCCTCCACGCCTCTGGCTTCTTCGTTGACTCTACAGTGTTCCGTGATGGTGGTGACTTTAGTCGAGTTATTGATCCTGTCACCGACGAATAATTAAGGACGCAGCGGCTACGTTAAACCACAGGCATAAAAAAACCCGGTCTTGGACCGGGTTTTTTAGAACTAAACTTGTTTAGTTGTTTTCCGTTGGATCAGATCCGTCACGTGGCGCACCAGTACCGGAAGATCCCATGAACAATTTACGTCCATCTGGAAAAGTAATATCACGACCATTCGCGCGGCAAGTTGGCTCGCACAGTCGGTCTTTACTTTGATAACCAGTTACAACGATATCAGTACCGAGCTGCAAAGAGTTACGGTTAATACCGCGACGTAGCAATGTATTCGGTGTACCGCCTTCTACCATCCAAGGACCTGGGTCACGAGTAGACTCTGGGTCGTTGTTATCAAGATGGATCCAAGTGTGAGGGTTAATCCACTCAACACGAGTGATCGGACCACCCAGACGTACCGGCAGATTGGCATCAAACTCTGCAGAGAACGCGTGGTGCGCTGTCGCAGGTGGCTTGATAGCAACCACTCCAACTGCGGTTACTGCGGCGAGAGCCAAAAGTTTTGCTTTCATAGATTTCCCCTAAATTCTCAAGATTCTTTCAAAATCTTTAAGTGTTTTCCTGAGTTTTCAATAACTTATCAAGAACTTACACGACTTATAAGGCTGCCGAAAGTCGGTTGCTCCGAATTTCACAGCATTTTAACGAATCACCAGCAGAAATACCAAAACTCGGGCTTTCTGCTGGATTGATGATTCTTAGACCAGACCTAGTTGCTCTGGGCTTCTTCCAACATTTCTTGACGTAAGCGCTGCTCGAATTCACCGCCCTTACGATACTGTCCGTACATCAATTCTTCGACAAACTCGACGCACTTGAATTGAGGCAATTCATAGCCAGCTTCCAGACGACGGTACAATGGCATGCTGATTGTCCAAGGACGTTCGAAGATGTCCGGATCTTCCATAGTTGCTGAGTACATGATGACGTTTTCGTCCACCATGTCATAACGCTCAGTCACTTTCAGTTGATAGGTGTGGTAGTTACCAGCGCGATCGAACCAGGTGCGATCATCCAGACCAGTTACTTCAACTACCCAAGTATCGCCTTCCCAATAGCCATAAGACTGACCCATCCACGAATCAAGTGGTGCTGGACCTGGATCTTCTAAAAATACATTTCTAACTGATCCGGCAAATGAGTAAGCGATAAAGAATGCACTCTCGCTTTGGAAAATCTGGAACGGATGAGGCATGTAAGTCGCTCGTGGAACGCCCGGCATGTAGCACTTAATTTCTGGATCGTTCTCTAACCAGTTAGCTGCATTCTCATCGCGTCGAGCGAGCGCCTCAGGCTTGTAAGGAATTGTGCCGCCTTCAACCACGCCAAAGCTGGCTGGCACGGAACCCGCAGCACCCATCGCTACTACATCAGGATGAGGTACAGGCACGAAGTCGCCTGGCACTAGTTGATAAGCCGCTTTTGGTGGTGCTGGCTCTAAATTGTCATTGGCGTTCATCAGAACTTGCCAGATACCGTTCAGGTCTGGCTTGCCGCTAGGTGTACGTGGAATGTCGCTACCCGCTTCTGCCGCTTCAGCTACCTGAGCTGGCTGGGAATCGGTCGATGTTTCAGACGGCGAACATCCGACAATGAATACTGCGATCGCAGTGAGCAGCCATTGAATCTTCATATTTATACCTACTGTGCCTACTTTATTCTTTTAGGAATGCTTTCAGGATTTACTCCCCCAAAGGAGCCACGAGTTAACCACCGGAGGCTATGGGTGTCAAGCGATATGCCGTGAAAGCCCAGATTATACGGGACTTTCAGCGAATTTATGGGTATTGGATTGAGGGCTCCAGATTGCCCTCTTCAAGGACTCAATTTGGGCTGGTTTGAGCTTTTCCAAGCGCAGTCAGACCGTGCTTGGTCACCACAGGCACGAAGATGAACAGACACAATGCACTGAGTATGGCGGCAGCGAAAAATGACACACCAGGGAAATAGATTGGCGCATCAGGTCCGGTGAATCCGGCAAAAAGCTGAGTCATCACCAGCGGCCCGATTATGGAAGTCACACTGTTTACGCTGCTAAGCGCACCCTGCAATTCCCCTTGGGCGTTGGCCGGAATCTGGCTGGTCATGATGGCCTGGAATGCTGGCGTTACGAAGCCTGAAATCGATGCCAAGGCCAGAAATGGGTATAGCTGCCAACCCGTCGCAGCAAACCCATAACCGCAAAATCCGATAATGATTGCCACCAAACCAACGATCCCCGCATTAAATGCGCCGATTGCTGGAATGGCCCAGCGAATTAAAAATGCCTGCACCAGAATCATGAATACCCCGGCAAATCCCAAAGAGAGCCCGATCTGGCTTTCCGACCAGGCAAACTTCTCCATTGTGTAATAGGTCCATGTGCTGGGGAGTGACATGTGTCCAATCATGTACAGGAAGTAAGCGAAGGCGAGACCCATTACGATGGGGTATTTCCTCACCTGCATCATGGCGCCAACTGGATTGGCTCGTCTTAATTCAAATGGCCGTCGATTTTCGGGTTTTAATGATTCTCCCAGCACAAAGAATCCATACACGACGTTGAGCAAACCCAGACCAGCTGCCGCAAAAAACGGAATGCGCTCTCCGAATTCTCCTAAAAAACCACCGATTACCGGACCAAGAATAAAACCACCGCCAAACGCTGCCCCGATCATGCCAAAACGCTGAGCGCGTTTTTCTTCAGGGGTTATGTCGGTGACATAGGCATAGGCTAATGCAAAGGTGGAACTGGACACTCCTGCGATGATTCTCGCAACAAACAACCAGAATAAGGTTGGTGCGCCTGCCATCAACAAATAGTCGATGGATAACGCCGCGAGAGAAAACAATAAGACTGGCCGTCGCCCGTATTTGTCTCCCAGGTTACCTAACACGGGCGCTGCAAAGAATTGCACAGCAGCATAGGTGAACATCAAGTAACCACCGAGACGAGATGCTTCGGATAGGGATACATCAGTCAGACTGATGATTAGCTGCGGCATTACCGGCAGGATTATTCCAAAACTGATGGAATCAATCAGAACAACCAGAACGATAAAGTACAACGCGTGTTTGTGTTCAGTAATATCTACAGCAGGCAAATCAAGAGTCCTCAATCAGCGACAAAAAATCTTCATACTTGCCACTTTTACTTCGAACGATCTCATCGTGATAGCTGAAAATGATATCAAAGGGATGACCTAAATGGTCATTTAGAATTTGCCTAACACTTTCCTCTTGGTCTTTTGTCAGCGGCGCACGAACTACAGAACGAAATTCGATAGTGTCGAGTTTGGTTTGTACAATTTGAAACTGCTGAAGCGGCGCGACCTGCATAATCTTGCGAAAGCCGAAGTTAGGCCAGCGCAAACTGCCATCAGGCATTCGCAACATATTTCTGACTCGGCCTGCTAGTTGTTGTATGACCGGCAGCCCTCTTCCGCAACTACAGATTCCACCGAAACTTGCCATATCGCCGATTTCATAGCGAATTAACGGTGTCGCGTAGTTTGTCAGACTAGTCACTACTACTTTGCCTATTTGCCCCGTTTCACAAGGCTGGTTGTTTTCATCAAGAATTTCCACATATACCGATTCGCTGAGCACGTGGAAATAGCCGCTCCACGGACATTGCAAAGCAATATAGCCGAGCTCTTGGCTGCTATAGGAATCCACCAGGGGAACACCAGCCACTTCACGTGCTAACTCTCTTAGCTCACTAGAAACCTGTTCCCCTACTGTGCGGAGCTGCTGCAGATTGCTCAGAGAAATTTCTCGATCCCGCAGTTGCATCAATAGCTCCCTCAAGTTTGAAGGATGAGAAATCAGATAGTGAGGATTGTGTTGCTGCAGCCAGTCAACTTGATCACTAATCGGCGACGATGAATTTAAAAAACAGGATTCGCCAGTTTCATAAAACTGATCATGCGGTTTCCCCCAACCATCGAAGCTTAATCCGTCAGGAGCCATTGCTTTGTTATCAGGAAGCCATCGGATCGCACTCATCTTCAGAGCAGCATTTCTCCTGTGCCACAAATGATCTCGCAAAGCGTTGCATTGCCATCGCAAGGAAACGTATTCAGTTGTTTGGATTTCCACTGGAGAGCCAGTGGAGCCGGAAGTCATCGTGCTTTCCGTCTTACCATGCTCTGGAGGAACTGTAGAACAATCGATCTCTTTTCTAACGTCGCGCAATTCCTGTCGCGAAAGAACAGGCAATTGCTGAAACTCTTCAAATGTCAGTTCGTTAACGTTTAGCGTGGCTAACTTGTCAGCATAATATGGAGAGTACTGCTGCGCATAACTGAGTAGTGCTCTCAATGCATGCAACTGATCGCGCACAATTCGTTTCGGATTACGCCACTGAGAAAGCTCTTGCTTGGAAACAAGTGCATGGAGTGATCGATTGAAATCGGTGTCGACACGAGGAGCTGGCAGTATGTCTGGCTTATCTTGCATTGATTTACTACTACTTTAAGAAATCAGAGTTTGCCAGTTATCGACAATATGTTCGGCTGTTCTCCAGGACAAAGCCTGAACCGTAAGAGTTGGGTTTCTTGCTCCGCTAGTCCCCATGACTGAGGCACCGAGTATTCCTAAATTGGGGGACTCATGGGACATGCCCCACTGGTTCACAACATTGGTTTCGCTATTGTGACCCATGCGAGTTCCACCATAGGCATGAGTTGAAGCGCCCATAGCATTACCCAAACCCGATTTAACCACCTTGGTTGCCCCTGCCTGTCGATACCATTCTTCCATGCGGTCTTGGGCAAAGGCAGCAATCTTCTTTTCGTTATCACGATAGCGAGCAGTAATTCGAATAACTGGCAGACCATATGGATCTTTCACGCTGGGATCCAAATCCAGGTAGTTATCTTCGTAAGGCAATGTAGTTTTCTGGATATAGGCCATGTTGCTGCGGTCTGCATTCTGGCTCACGAATGATTTCCAATCAGACCCCCAACTATTCGCTTCACCAAATGTATTCATCTTGGCGGCACTTATTGGCTTGCGATCCGTGTGCACCCAAAGGTTCGCGCCTCCAATAAAATCTAACTCACTATGATCGAAGTTATCGTCTGCCCATTCATCGATTGCGACCCCTTGTGCGGGTAAGCCGTACCAATTATGCAGATCACGAGGAAACAGTGCTGTAACAGGTGAGCCTTGATGATGACTTAAGTAGTGTCTACCCACTTGCCCTGAATTGTTCGACACCCCATTGGGGAAGGCATCCCCTTCTGATAACAATAGAAGACGTACGTTTTCGTATGCATAGCTTGCTAATAACACCACATCAGCTGGTTGTACGATTCGCTCGTTGCCCTTTATGTAAGCAACCCCAGTTGTCCTTCCCTCACTATCGGTTATCACTTCGGTAACTCGGGCATAGGGCACGACATCTAGATTGCCGGTATCCAGTGCTTTTGGAATCGTCGTAAAAGCAGTAGAGCTTTTTGATTGCACATGACATCCGCCCTTGTTACAGAATCCGTGATACTGACAAGGCGGCCTTCCATCATACAACTCACTAGTAATGGCAGCTGGCCCTTGAAACGGATTCCATCCCAATTCGTTCGCGGCCCCGGACATTAACTCGGTGAAAGGCGAACTTCGCAAAGGTCGCATTGGATATTCTCGCTGCCGAGGTCCTTCGAATATGTTTCCTGCTGGATTTATTCTGCCCCGCACATTTCCAGCCTGGCCTGATATGCCAACCGCGTATTCTACTTTGTCGTAATACGGCTCCAACTCATCGTAAGCAAAAGGCCAGTCTTCAACGGTTGTACCAGAAGGTAAACGATGTGCTCCGTATCGAGATTCTGTCGCGCTTACGACGTTAAAATCCCAAGGATTCAGTCGCCAACTCTGTGCCCAATAATGCATGGTAGTGCCGCCTACTGCATTCATCATTGGATGACCACCTTGTCTCGCTACATCATTTGCAGTAGATCGAACGGTTGGTGCTTCGCCAGCCGCTTTTTGAACAGCCATCGGCCAGTTGCGTTGCACATAGCGAATTTCATCCGGCGCGAAATCTCTGGGATCGAGCCAACCTCCTGCCTCGAGTCCAATGACTTTGAGTCCAGCGCTAGCCAAGGGTAAAGCAGCCACTCCCCCGGCCGCTCCCAGTCCTACGATAACTACATCAGTTTTAGGCAATGTCTTAGTCATCGTCATCGCCTTCTAAAGCAATCGCGGTTGAGCGGGTAACTTGTTTGGTATAAGCCGAGTTGTCGTACGCTGATTGATGAGTGGGAGCAAGACTTGATCCGGCGGCGACATCTTCTTCACTAGCGCTGAGTCGCACACCTGGATAACGCAACAAATCCCAACCAACAAAGTCGCGATTACCACCATAGTAAGGATCACAGAAAGTACCATCGATAGTGTGATTCCGAACCAAAGCAAAAAAACCAGGAGTGCAGTCGGTAATTTCATTGTTTTGCAGTGCAGTAACAACCGCGATGCGCTGAGTGCTATTTAATTGGGCAAAATTTGTGTTGTACTCAGTGCGAGCAAATTCATCGATCGCTGTCAGGCTCTCAAAATACGCGTTGCGATGCTCTTCGTTATGACTCGCTAGAGTTTGATCAATGTAATGAGCAGCTCTGGCTTCAACCGCACCAGGACCATTTTCATCAGATGGAATTAAGGTGTCGCAAACTGCTTCGAGCACTTCGGCTTCTTTGGCAGTGAGTACTTCGAGTGCTTCACGTAGAGGAATGGAATTAGCAGGAGCAGATTGTTGTGCCACCAGGCTGGATGGCGCCGCCCCCGCAACAGCAGCGCCCAGCAAACCAGCACCCTTTAAGAGATCTCGACGAGAGCTATTGGAAGGCTGGTCTTGTGGCGTTTTTTCGTTCTTTATTTTGTTTTTATCGTTTTTGTTTTTTGGATCAGTCATAGCTGTACCCGTGTGTCACTAGCGAGGCTAGCAAATTTCAATACACGGGTACACGCTTAACAGAATTGAAATCTAGCGTAGAAACTTACTCTACCATCAACACTTCGACATTGGACAATCCAGGCAGCGAACCTGAATCGTCATAAGCTTCAATAGCTACGTAGAAGGCAGACCCCGGTGGCAACTCACCTGAGATCGACAGTTGCGAACCCATGTCCAGCAAATTCACTGGTTCCTGTGCAGGGTAAGGGGCGTAGTAAAGCGTGTATCCAGTTGCACCAGTTACCGCAGTCCACTGTATATCTACCATGGTGCCAGTGACGGTAATACTGAGTTCGGAGGTACTGGCCCCGCCACTACCTAATTCAACAAAGTCAGCATCGGAAACATGCTGCGAAATAAAACTCGCTAAGGCGGAAACACTGGCATAGACACCTGGCGCATCAGGATCGCCGCAAGCAGGTCCAGTTTGCGTGCCGCCGAAACTTACGATTCCCACCTGAACGAAATCGTTACCATTGGCTACCAGCATTGGGCCACCTGAGTCTCCCTGGCATGTATCAGTAGTGCCTGCCTCTTCCACCGCGCCGGCGCAAATCATGAAATCAGTGATTCCACTAGCATCACTGCCATAGATGGCTTCACAATCGGATCGAGAAACAATTTGTTGGTTAGCAGTAAGCAAAACTTCTGAAGGATTGGTGCCAGTATTTTCTACTTCGTCTACTGCAGTAGTTCCCCAACCCATGATGAGTGTTTGGGTACCTGCTTCAAGCGCAGGGTTAGCAGGGCTCAACAGTTTGACTGGTTGCAAACTTACTGCAGCTGTTAACTCGACCAGGGCTATGTCTTTATCATCAACGTTGTCGCTGGTCTCTTGATTAGGATTGTAATCAGGGTGCACGATGATCTGGCCTATCTGACCAATTTCAGCATTGGAGGCCAAGGGAACAGATGTATCCGAATTCAGAACTACGATTGATTCTGCACCTGTTTCAATATCCACAGCATCGTTCGTGCTATTTAAGAAACAATGGGCCGCAGTAAGGACCCAGGTTTCAGAAATCAAACTAGCCCCACAAAACTGTTCTTCAAACGCATCTGCTAAAAACACCATCCATGGATAAGTACTTACCGAACCCGCAGTACCATTAATGATTGCCGACACATCTGAATCTGCTGAATCTGTTTGAGGATCCTTCGCTAGTGAAACTCCCACTGGCAAAACAAACAAAAGTGCAGCGATTACATTCTTAATTGTTCGATACATCATTTTGATAATTCCTTGTTGTTAGTTTTTATTACGTTTCTTGTTTTATAAATTCTGAGTTCGACTATTTACAGTGAAGCTAACCATTCATCGTCAGATTCTTCAGAAATATCAGCAAACAATGGCGAAGATAAGTAACGCTCGCCCGTGTCAGGCAACATCACTAAAAAGCTGCTGTTTGCTGGCGCATCATTTGCAACTCGCAATGCCGCCGCCATCGTACCACCAGCTGAGATTCCACAAAATATACCCTCTTCAGCAGCCAGTCTTTTCGCTGTAGAGATAGCCTCGTCGTCACTCACTAGCTCGATCTGATCCGCCACAGATTTTTCGAGTACTTCAGGAATAAAGTCCGGAGTCCACCCCTGAATCTTATGAGGGTTCCAATCATTGCCAGACAATAGCGCTGCGGCTTCTGGCTCTACAGCAACAACAGTCAAATCAGGTCGAGCGACTTTAAGCACCTGACTGGCACCAGTCATCGTGCCACCAGTCCCCCAACCGGTTACGAAGTAATCCAGGTCTTTGCCTGCGAAATCACGCAGTATCTCTGGTCCCGTAGTATTGCGGTGGTAAGCGGGGTTTGCTGGATTCTCAAACTGACGAGCGAGAAACCAACCATGTTGCTCCGCCAACTCTTCAGCCCGTCGCACCATGCCGGATCCTTTTTCTGCTGCAGGGGTAAGAATCACTTTGGCACCGAGGGCTTTCATAATCTTTCTTCTTTCTATAGAGAAAGTTTCCACCATGGTAGCGACAAAGGGATAACCTTTTGCTGCACACACCATCGCCAAGGCAATTCCAGTATTGCCCGATGTTGCTTCAACGACAGTCTGTCCAGGCTTCAGTGCTCCGGATTTTTCTGCGTCTTCGATAATTGCGATGGCTAATCGATCCTTGACTGAAGCCAGCGGATTAAACGCTTCGACTTTTGCAAAGATGTTTTGGTTGGAAGGAGCTATGCGTTGCAGTTTTACGATAGGAGTATTGCCAATTGTTTCGAGTATGTTGTTATAGATCATCTTCTTACTCCTAGTATGTATTTATTCAACAGTCCAAGTATGCCCACTATGCAGCAATTCTCTTAGCGACCCCTTCTTCTGTCTGGCGTCGACTACCTGTGTTTGTACATCATCGATAAATGATGACTTCTGCTCCCGATAAAGCACACCTACTGCTACCGGAAAATCAGGACCTTGCATGGCAGCCAAGAGCTGAGCTTGGACTTTATTCGTTTCATCATGGACCAGGATATCGCTTTCATTGCCTGCAACAGCAACAACTTCCAATTGCAGTGATTGGCGATTGAGCATAATGCCCTTTTCTTTGTCTGCGCCGAAAACAATCGGCTCTCCGTGAGTCACCTCAACCCGAAAATCTGGTGCGATTTTCTTGTCTTTAACTTGTTCAAATACACCGTCGTTGTAGATGGGGCAGTTCTGCAGAATTTCGACGAAAGCTGTGCCTTTGTGGTCGTGACCTTCTTTGACCACAGCAGAGAGATGCTTTGCTTCGGTATCAATTGATCGCGCGATATACGTAGCTCCAGCACCGAGGGCCACCAAGCAAGGCGACAACGGCAGATCGATTGATCCAGTAGGGGTTGAAGGCGACCGAGTTCCACGCTGGGAAGTTGGGGAATACTGTCCTTTGGTCAGGCCGTATATTTCGTTGTTAAACAACAGCACTTGCATATCCACATTACGGCGGAGTGCATGCAACATATGATTGCCACCAATACTAAATCCGTCACCATCACCGGTAATGACCCATACATCCAGTTCTGGATTAGCAAGCTTCACCCCAGTAGCGATCGCCGGGGCACGGCCATGAATAGTGTGAAATCCAAATGTGTTCATGTAATAAGGAAAGCGTGATGAGCAGCCTATGCCTGATACGAACACCTGGTTTTCGCGAGGGCGATCCAGTTCCGGCATCAACTTCTGGATGGTTTTCAATATGGCGTAATCACCACATCCAGGACACCACCGCACTTCCTGATCGGAAGCGAAGTCTTTAAGAGTAAGTTTTGGTAATGGCTGATTCATAACACGAACTCTTAGCTGTTCTTATCCCCAGACTCTAACTCAGCCATCTTGGCATGAATGGCTGCAAGAATTTCACCAATCTTGAATGGTTGGCCCGCGACTTTGTTCAGAGCATCAGCATCAATTAGATATTCAGAGCGAATCAAGCGAACAAATTGCCCGGTATTCATTTCCGGTATCAAGACAGCATCGAATTGATTGAGGAGTTCGCCCAGATTTTTAGGCAAAGGTGATAAATAACGAACTTGAATATGAGACACATCCAGACCTTCGGCACGCGCTCGCTTAACTGCTTGATGAATCGCACCAAATGTTGAGCCCCAACCGACTACTGCCAGCTTGCCAGATTCATTTCCCAGACAGACATCCTGCAGCGGAATGTCATTGGCGATGCCATCGACTTTAGCTTTACGCAGATCAGTCATCTTTTGGTGGTTTGCTGGATCATAGGAAATATCACCAGTTTCGAAACTGCGTTCGATACCTCCGATACGATGTTCTAAGCCTGCCGTACCTGGTTTAGGCCACACTCTGGCCAGGGTAGTCTCATCTCTGAGTGAAGGTTTGAATCCTTCAGCTTGTTCATGGTGCTGAACCGGAAAAGATTCCAGAGTCGAGGGATCAGGAATCTTCCATGGCTCTGCCGCATTGGCGAGATAACCATCGGACAACAACATCACTGGCGTCATGTATTTAGTGGCTAGCCTCACTGCTTCGATAGCAACCTCGTAACAGTCAGTTGAGCTTGAAGCCGCGATTACCGGCATTGGGGTATCACCATGCCTGCCATATAAGGCCATATTTAGATCAGATTGTTCAGTCTTGGTTGGTAGCCCGGTCGATGGGCCGCCGCGCTGAGTATTTACAATCACCAGCGGAAGTTCTGCTGCTGCGCCCAGTGCCATGCCTTCGGCTTTCAGTGCAATGCCTGGACCAGCACTGGAAGTCACGCCGAGGGAGCCGGCAAAGGAAGCGCCCATGGCTGCACACACTGCGGCAATCTCATCTTCTGCCTGGAATGTGTTAACTCGAAATTGTTTTCTATTGGCCAGCTCATGCAACAAATTTGAAGCCGGCGTAATTGGATACGAAGCGAACAACAAATCAATATCTGCCAACTCAGCACCAGTAATTAATCCCCAGGCTAATGCTGTGGTGCCCGTAATGTTTCGATAAGTGCCAGGTGCCACTTTCGCTTTAGGCACTTTATATACATGAATGCCCGCAGGTAGTTCCGCAGTCTCACCATAGGCATGACCCGCATTGAGTGCAGCGATGTTCGCGTTCGCAATATCAGGCTTGTTAGCAAACTTATTTTGCAGACTCTCTACAGTGGGTTGGCGATCTCGATCGAACAGCCACATGACTAGGCCAAGGGTCCACATATTTTTACAACGTAACCCGTCTTTATGTCCTAGTCCAAAAGGCTCAACAGCAGTCAGCACTTGCTGCGAGATATCGATACTTAAGACACGAAACTTATCCAGCGATCCATCATCAAGCGGATTCGTGTCGTATTTGGCCTTGGTCAGGTTTTTCGCAGTGAATGCACCGCTATCAACGATGACTAACCCACCCTCAACCAAATTATGTAAGTTGGTAATCAGGGCCGCCGGGTTCATTGCAACGAGCACGTCTAGTTCATCACCTGCAGTCGTTACATCCTCTGCCCCAAAATAAATCTGAAAAGCAGAAACGCCGAATGTCGCCCCGACTGGCGCTCTGATCTCTGCAGGAAAATCTGGAAATGTAGATAGATCATTTCCGTATAGAGCAGTGGCTTGGGTGAAATTGGAACCAGTAAGCTGCATACCATCGCCAGAGTCGCCAGCGAAGCGCACCACCACATCCACGACTTCTTTTTCGTCGAGATGATGTTCTTCCAATTTTTCTTCAGCCAGTTCCATCGTGTAGAGCTTCTCAAGCCAGGCGTTTGTATATGGGACACGCCGTCTATCGGGAGGCAGGATTCTAGCAGAAACTGAACCTTAGGTATTAACTAAAAGGGCCCGGTAAATGCGGTCCGAACAGCAGGCATCAAGCGGGATTTGGCAATAAAAGAAAAACCGCAGTAAACGAAGGGTTTCGGAATTCGTTGCGTAGAAGGTACTGAAAGCATTATTCACTATGAATTACAGTAGGAGAGCAGTATGCGAAAACTTACATTTTTGCTTGGCCTGGGCGTGTTGTGCCTAAGCGCCAATAGTATGGCCGCCGAAGGACAAGGCCGCGGCCAACAAGCCCTGGAGAATCTGGATAGCAACGGAGATGGTGTGGTGGACTTCAATGAGTTCCAGGAAAACACTCCTGATATCGTTGCCCGACTGGATACCGATGGAGATAGCAGCGTCTCGCTTGAGGAGTTTGTATCAGCAAGACCTAATCGTCCTCGTCGTGGCGGATTTGGTAATCGCGCCGCTAACTTAAGTGAGGAAGAGCTGGCAGAGCGACAAGCAATGATGCAAGAGCGCATGACTGAACGCTTCTCTGAAATGGATTTGGATGACGATGGCTTGGTATCTGTCATAGAAATGCAGGAAGCAAACTTTTTGCAAATGGACAATGATGGCGACGGCGTATTAAGCGCTTCAGAACTTCGCCGCCGTGGACCAGGTGGTCGCGGCCCTGGCCAACGTGGTAGACCCGATAGAGGATCGGAGCCACAATCAGCAGATTCCTGAGAGGGAAGCCGCTAAGCAAGAGGCGTATTCGAGCGCGTAATGACCGATGAAGAGTTGATGGCAGCAGTTTGCGATGGTGATCAGTCCGCTTATCAGACCATTGTTCGTCAACACCTAAACCCCATTAGTCATTACGCGTTCCGAATACTCGGTAATCGCAAAGACACTGAAGACATAACGCAAGAAGTGTTTTTAAAGCTTTGGGTAAACGCGGCAAGTTGGGATCCGAAAAAAGCGAAACTCACCACCTGGCTGCACCGCATCGCTCATAACTTGTGTATCGATTACTTGAGAAAACACGGCAATACCCAAACACAGGAAGAAGTAGAAGAACCCTATCAGGAGAACGAACCAATACAATCCAATAGCGGAAACTTAGAACGGCAGGAAAAAACAAAACAATTAAACGAAGCTATATCCCTGTTACCAGAAAACCAACGTAGTGCACTAATGCTTTGTCACTACGCCGGATTTTCCAACAAAGAAGCCGCTGGTATCATGAACGTGTCCGTCAAGGCACTGGAATCCAGTATTGCTCGAGCCAGACGCAGCCTTAGAGCGTCACTTGAACAGACTGAAACAACGCGAGGAGAAACCGAAACAATCGGTTAAATAACACCATGACACTTGACGAATTTACCCACATCTTAGAAACCTATGGCGCGAATGAAAATCGCTGGCCGCTCGAATCTAGAGATGAATGTCAGGATTTCATTCGATCCAGTTTACAGGCCCAAGAATTGCTTTTGAGTTTTAGCGAACTCGACAATACGTTAAACGCAATTCCCCAACCACACTTTCCCGGCTTAGAGCAGAGAGTGCTCACGCAATATTTGCCGGAACGCCAAAAGCATGTATTAGACCAACTGATTAGCTGGCTATTGCCCGAGTCCAATTCCTTTAATGCATTATGGCGACCTGCGCTAACAGCCTGTCTGCCTCTCGTTTTTGGAATCGTTGTCGGTAACTTTTACAGTTTCGGATACGATATCGAAGTAGATGGATTTCAATATTGGGATGATGAATTGATCATGCTTTCATTCAACGATTACAGTGGAAGCCAGCCATGAGTCGGCAAAATCTCATCGTCTTAGGTTTGATCATATCTCTCGGGATAAATCTGTTTTTGATTGGTGGTATTGCCACCCGGATTAATAATCAACGTGACTATGATCGTTCCCGCCCTTTTCCGCCAAACGTCGGTTGGATCATTCGCGACCTCGATGAAAACCGCCAGCAGGAGCTATCTGAAGTGTTGGCGCCATTGGGTGATGAAATCTCCCCCTACCGCCGCGCCATGTTCGAAGCACAGCGCAACGTGAACCAACTCATGGGAGCTGCCGAGTATGATGCAGCCGCTCTGGATGCTGCCTTCACTGAGTTAAGGGAGGCAGCCCAAGCCTATACAGCTATTACTCACGAACAGACATTGGCTGTATTGGGTGAATTAACAGAGGAAGAACGGCAAGCGGCGATGGAATTTGTTCAGCGTCGTGGACCGAGGGATGGCAGAGACGGATTTCGCGGTCCAGGCTCCAGAGGCCCTGACGGTCGACGCGGACCCGGAGGCAATCGACCTCCCCCTCCTGGATTCCCGCCTCCGGATGGGCGGCCACCGCCCGGAGCACCTGATTTATGACAGATTCGGAACAAATCCCATTAGGGAAGTACCGCCATTATAAGAACAAAGAATATGAGCTAATCGGAGTCGCCACCCATAGCGAAACTGAAGAGAAACTCGCCGTATATCGCCCACTCTATGGTGATCGGGACCTGTGGGTCAGACCACTATCCATGTTCCTGGAAACCGTTGAAATAGACGGCAACACCATACCCCGCTTCCAATACATAGGGCCCTGAGCCCACGCCACACAAGCCCTCTAGCGCCAACACCCACCAAATGTGACGGGGTTCTCACTTTTCGGTGTGTTTCCTGACTAATGTAAACCCTCCCCCTCGGGCTGCGTTAATCTGCATAACTGTAACGAAAAACTCAGCCACACTGTCCTTATATGGACAGGGCAGCATAAAAGTGAGAACACCATGAGAGCGTTTCGATATTTGCTAGTACTGTTTACGACCCTGCTAAGCATTGGCATGGCGTCGAATCTGGCGCAGGCCCAATCCGGCAGCTCAATTCCCTATTTTGAAGGCAATGTCCTGCACGTCCCTCGCATTGACGTGGAAGGCTATGGGTCATTGCAATTAGAGCTATTGCTGCAGGATGAAGCAACGCTCACATTTTCACTGCAGGCCGCAAGTGAAGCAGTCTCCTCCTTAACCCCCGGCGCGACTTATGACCTAGACACAAACATCTTGTCTATTCCTCTAGTGCAAGCTGATGTTGATTTTTACTCACTGGAGTTGACTCTTCAGCCGGGGGATCTTTTTCAAGTAACGACTGCTGATGAAACGATGCTTGACGGGCAACTGGAATACAACGAGCAGTGTGCAAGTTGTCATGGCACGGATGGCCAAGGCGCAGCCGTCGCTGTTTCTTTAGTGAATTGCGCAAACTGTGGAAGCGCAGACATTCTTACCACCTATATCGCCAACGTTATGCCTTTAGGCGGTACAGATAACTGTATCGATCAATGTGCGAGCGATGTAGCGGACTACATTCTGACTTTGTTCCAGGTAGATGACAGTCCAATGGTTGAGCAGACCATACAGGCAATTGAATCACTGCCATTGGAAGACACACTACGTAAAGCATCCTTGCAATTAGTTAGTCGCTTACCCACCGATGCAGAAATCGATCAAGTGAATAGCGGCGGCGAAGACGGACTACGAACGGTGCTCGACTCGATGATGACTGAGGATGCGTTCTACGATCGTTTATCAGAAATCTTCAATGATCTAATTCTTACGGATCGTTATCTAACTGGTAATGGTCAGTTTGCTGAAGCGCTGAACCTGATGCGGATCTTTCCAGATGCATTCTGGTTTGGCGACCCACAAACTGCAGATCGCACTGAAGACTACTTTTCTACTCTAATAACCACGAATGACAGTGTAGCCAGAGAACCATTAGAGCTAATCAACTTCGTCGTAAAAAATGAACTTCCTATGACGGAAATTCTTACGGCTGATTACTTCATGGTGAATCCGTATTCGGCAAAGAGTTATGGCGTATTCGATGAGTTATCATTTCAAGACGAGTACGATGAAAACGAATGGTTGCCAGCTCAACTTAACGATTTAGAAATTTTTACTCGCAACGGCACTATCCCTGTGGGAGATATACCACATGCCGGCATCATGACCAGCTTGATGTTTTTGAATCGCTATCCGACTTCGGATACCAATCGAAACCGTGCGCGATCCCGAGTGACCTATGATTTGTTTCTGGATGTAGACATCCTGGCGCTGGAAGGTTCACGTCCTGATGGGGAAGCAGTAGACATTAGCAGCCCTGCTCCTACTCTGGACAACGACGACTGCGTTGTATGCCATGAACTGTTGGATCCTGTGGCATCTTCCTACGAGAACTGGAATGACCGAGGATTCTATCTCCCTGGCGTACCCTGGTATGACGACATGTTTCAGTCGGGATTCGCTGGCGTCGATAGACCTGCGGATCAGGAGCCCACTTCATTGCAATGGCTTGCGACTCAAATCGCAGTAGATCCACGGTTCGACGATGCCATGGTTCGCATGATGTACAACGGTTTAGTGGGACGCGAACCACTTGACCCACCAGGTGAAGACGGCACAGAAGCAGAATGGGATGCCTACAATGCTGAGTCTGTGCACCTGGATTCTTTGAAGGCAGAATTTGCTGCTGACAATCAGAATCTAAAGACTTTAATCAAAGAAATCGTTTTGAGCCCATACTGGCGCGCTGATTCACTAAACAACGACAGCTTCGCCATCGTGCATGAAGAAACTGGTGCCGCTCGATTGTTATCACCAGAGATGTTGCATCGCAAAATTGGTGCGCTGCTGGGGTTTGAATGGCGTGGATTGTTGGATTTTTATTACATCACGCAACAATTCGACAGCCAGGCTCGGTTGCTGGATGACAACGACTACTATCAACAAATCTACGGTGGTATTGATTCGTTTGTAGTTACCGAGCGACTCACCGAGCCCAATGGTTTGATGGTAGCTGTGCAGGAACGTATGGCAAACGAGTTAGCCTGTTATGCAGTTCCTAACGACTTCTTGTCACCAGCTAGCGAACGTTTACTACTACCGTTTGTTGAAACTACAACTCAACCAGTCGGTACAACAAACCAAAATGCCATCATGAGTAACGTGCAGCATTTGCATTCGCACTTGTTGGCAGAAAACCTGGAATTAGGTGATCCCGAATTAACGTTTACCTATGACCTGTTCACTTCAGCCTTAAGTGCTGGCCAGGCAGCCATCGGTGTTACAGAGAGTGATGAATTGCAACCTTCATGTCGCCGCACTCGTGATCTAAACACCGGCGAAAACCTCACTACCTCAATCACTGACGACCCGGACTATGTAATGCGCGCCTGGATGACGGTAGTTGCTTATTTAATGTCTGATTATCGCTTCGTGTACGAATAAACCAGGGATTAACAGGAGAGTATCAAATGAAACGTCGCACATTGTTAAAAACCCTGACTGGATTTGGCATGGCAAGCGTATTGCCAATGTCACTGGTAAGACCAGCTTTCGGCCAAACCGCTGACAGATTTCTAATCTCAATTAGCGCTACTGGCGGCTGGGACCCAACAGCATTGATGGACCCCAAAGGTGATGCACCCCGCTCCGATGGCCTGGGACCAATCAACAATTACTCGGCATCTGAAATTAAGACCATTGGTAATTTAATGTACGCGCCCTATTCGAATCAGATTGATGCACCATCTATCGAATCTACAGGGCACGTTGATAACTTTTTTGCCAAGCACTATGAAAGATTACTAGTGATCAACGGCGTAGATACCCAAACCAATGGCCATGATAGTGGTCGTCGATTTGTCTGGAGTGGCAAGCTGGAAGAAGGCTATCCAACAATCGCAGCCTTGGCTGCTGCACCTTTTGCCGATCAACCAATGGCATTTATTTCAAACGGGGGATATGACTTTACCGCTTCAGTTGTGGCTCCGGTTCGAACAGCAAGTGCAGCGACGTTTAATCAGTTGGCATTCCCGAACAGCCAATTCCCTGGCGATCCAGAACTGGTTGATATCAGTTATTACACTGATGCTCAGTACAGCCTGATTCAACAGGCACGTGAAGAACGATTGATTCGTCAGCGCATTGCCGAGTCACTGCCGAAGAGACAAACGCAAATGGATCAACTGCAAACCGTGCAGAATTCTGACCTGGAATTACAAAATCTGTTGGATTACCTGCCCGAGGAAGTATCAGGCGGATTATCAGGCCAGGCAGAAGTTGCAGTAGCTGCCTTTGCCAGTGGCCTGGCAGTGAGCGCCAATTTAAGTCTCAGTGGATTTGATACCCACGGCGACCACGATGTGGATCACACACCAACCATGACTGAGTTATTGGAAGGTATTGACCATCTTTGGGATCAAATCGAATTGCAGGGACTGCAGGATAAAGTAACCGTGGTTATTGGCTCCGATTTCGGTCGAACACCTTTCTATAATGAAGGGGATGGTAAAGATCACTGGAATATCACTTCCGTGATGGCCATGGGGGCAGGTATCACAGGTAACCGCATAATCGGTGCAACCGACGATAACTTTGAAGCGTTAAAACTCAATCCTAGTACTTTGGAGCCTGATGATAACGGCATCATTGTGACTCCTCAGCATGTCCATCGTTCGCTTCGCGATTTTCTTGGCATTCAAGATGATCTCGATAGTATGTTTCCGATTTCTGCTGAGACCCTCAACTTGTTCAGCTAATTGAAGTTGGCCTGGAACGACTGTTTTACGGCCAACTTTGACTCTTTACCCCAACGGAGCTACCTTCTCTGCCTTGAAGATCAAGCTATGATCACCAGGCAGAGAGGATGCCCCGTTGCAGATCGTTCCCCAAGCACTTTTCCCGAGTCTAATTTGGACAACCCTGTTTGATGATCGGGAAGAATTCAATGCTCGATTATTGGAGCAGGTTTACGCCCTGCGGGATAAAGACCCACAAGGCGTGGCGAACACCAATGTCGGTGGCTGGCAAAGCCACAACAATTTGCAAAACCTCGAAGAATTCCAGGATTTAAATATTCGAATCCTGCAAGTGTGCGAACGCATCGCCGAATCTCAAAAATTTATTCCGAACCTTAACTATCAACATCAGGCCTGGATCAATATCAATCCACCCGGTGCGTCCAACAAGATCCATTACCATGCCAACTGCTATTTCAGTGGCATTTACTACATCAGTCTAAAAGCTCCGGAATGCGGCAGCATTTTTTTTCGAGATCCAAGAGTTGCTTCTCGCATGCTCAGCTACCCCACTACCGAACCCACTGACTTTACCAGCAGTGAAATTCAGATGAAGCCGGAAGAAGGTCGTATGTATGTGTTTCCCGGATGGCTGGAACACGGTGTAGAAGAAAATAGAAGTGACCAAGATCGTATTAGCATTGCGTTTAACGTAATGGCTGGCGGTCAACTTCCTGGCTAAGTTAACTTATTTAAAAACTCGATCCATTTGTGAGGACATCATGACGCGTTATCTCTGTCTTTTATCATTCCTGGCACTTGCTGCTTGCTCTGAAGATCCCCAACCTTCAGAAGGCACGACTGAGCAAAGTTCGGAACCCGTTGCTGTTGAGACCCCATCAACCGCATCGGTAATAGAAGCCACATTGCACGAACACGTTGCCATTTTGGCGTCAGATGAATTTGAAGGTCGAGCACCTGCAACCCCGGGAGAAGAGAAAACGATCAACTATCTGCGTGATCAATTCCAGGCCTTGGGTATAGGCCCAGGAAACGGGGACTCTTATTTTCAAGCGGTAGAGGTTACGGAGATCACTGTTAATGGCACACCAGATTTAGCGATTCAAGGCAGCGATTATGCAGCGACCTTTGCTTACGGCGACGAACAAGTGGTTGGTTCGCAGCAACAAATTCCATTTGTTACCGTGCAAGGCAGCGAGATGGTGTTTGTCGGCTACGGAATCGTCGCACCGGAAAGGAATTGGAATGACTACGCTGGGATAGATGTTACTGACAAGACTGTCGTTATCCTGGTGAATGATCCGGGCTATGCCACGCAAGATCCAGAGCTGTTCAATGGCAATGCCATGACCTACTACGGCAGATGGACATATAAGTATGAAGAAGCTGCCAGACAGGGTGCAGCTGCAGCCATCATTGTGCACGAGACTGGACCTGCAGGTTACGGCTGGGAAGTCGTGGACAACAGTTGGACCGGACCGCAAATCGGATTGACGTCGGCCAACCTAAACGGTGACCGTGCAGAAATCGAAGGCTGGGTTACCCTGGATACTGCTGAAGATATTTTCGACGGTGCTGGGCTCAGTTATCAGGAACTAAAAGCAGCGGCAGCCGAACCTGGTTTCACTGCGGTGCCCATGGGTGATTTGCGCTTGAATGTCAGCGTTGAAAATTCTGTACGCACATCTACTTCACAAAATGTTATTGCAGCCATCCCTGGTTCCGAACGTCCAGAAGAAACTATTATTTACACGGCCCATTGGGACCACCTTGGCGTTGTCACAACACTGGAAGGTGATCAAATTTACAATGGCGCAGTAGACAATGCGACTGGCACAGCAGCGCTACTCGCGTTGGCAAACTTACATAGCCAAGGGCCTGCTCCAAAACGCAGCATCGTTTTTCTAGCTGTCACCGCCGAAGAATCCGGCTTGTTAGGATCCCAATGGTACGCGGAACATCCGGTTTACCCCATCGCTACTACGGTTGCCAATATCAACATGGATGCCATGAGCACTATTGGTGCCACCCGAGATGTTGTAGTGGTAGGTGCCCGCAGTAGTGAGCTTGAAAATTATCTTGCTGACTCAGCCGAGCAACAAGATCGGTACATTCGTTCCGAGCCAACACCAGAACGCGGATTCTATTATCGCTCCGACCATTTTAATTTTGCCAAAGTAGGCATCCCTGCTTTATACGCCGAGTCCGGTGAAGATCACATCGAGTTTGGCACCGAATACGGAGCGGCCCGCGCGCAAGACTATGTGGACAATCGTTACCACGCTGTCAGTGATGAATATGATCCGAATTGGGATCTCAGCGGCGCTGCGCAAGACATCATGTTGTATTTCGATATCGCATCGAAATTGGCTAATGAAGAAACCTTCCCACAATGGTTTGAAGGAAACGAGTTTAAATCTATTCGCGATGAGACTGCCGATCAACGAAACTAGTTGTCACAAACAATAAACAGCTGTTTGTTATAGTGAGCAATAGTCTTACACCTATCGCTTTGAACGGTATGAAAATTACTCGCGTATTATTGTCGAGCTTAGCTCTGTTATTGCTCGCCGCCTGCACAGCACCATCGCTGTCTGACAGCGATAGGCGTGAAATCACCATCATCTATACCAATGATGAACATGGTTGGATGGAAGGCATGGAGCCTGGCCAGGGGGCTGCAAACATTTATAGTTTGTGGCAACAGCGAGAAGGTTATACCGAAGATGGACCCTTCCTGATCTTAAGTGGTGGCGACAATTGGACTGGGCCTGCAATCTCTACCTGGACTGAAGGTGAGAGCATGGTGGAAGTCATGAATGCCATGAACTATGACGCCTCCGCCGTGGGTAATCACGAGTTTGATTTCGGTCTCGATGCGATCCGTGAACGCAGCGATCAAGCTGACTACCCTTACCTCAGTGCGAATACTCGATGGCTGGAAAACGGCAACACCCCTGAAGAACTTGGGATCCTGCCTTTTACTATCAAAACAGTCGACGACGTCAGGTTTGGCATCATCGGCCTAACTACACTCGATACTCCTACTGCTGCAAATCCTGCATACGTGTCGGATCTCATTTTTCTCGAGTATGAACAAGCACTCCGAGAGACTATACCGGTAGTTAATTCACAAAACCCTGACGTCCTCATTGTCATCGCCCATGTATGCGTTAATGAACTGGAACGACTTATTCGCCGCACACAAGATTTAGGAATCGCCATGATGGGAGCAGGACATTGCAATGAATTAGTCGCTAGACGGATAGGAAACACAGTTCTGCTCGGTGGTGGATTTCATTTCACTTCTTATGCCACTGCCCGATTCGAATTTGAACAAGATTCAAATATTTTGCTCCGCACGCGCTTCAATGCCTATGAATACAACAACGAAGCAGTCGATTCTGACGTTGCCGCAATCATTGCTTCATGGGCAGATGAAATGAGCACAATTCTCACGGAAGAAGTCGCTCATTTTAGCAATCCGTTACGCCGTAGCAGCGAAACTCTGGAACAACTCATTGTTGATTCATGGCTTGAGTTTGATCCGACTGCAGATGTAGCCATTACTAATGCGGGTGGAATACGCATCGACTTACCTGCTGGCAGAATCGACGTAAACACCATTGTCAGCCTGCTTCCTTTCGACAATACGATTATTGCCGCTGAGGTTTCTGGCCGCACTCTGATGCGCGCACTCAATGAAGGTGGAAGACCAATAGTCGGAGGTCTTGAACGAAGGCTTGGAAGTTGGTTCGTAAAATCCACTAACCAAAGATTGCAGGACGAAGAAACCTATCGCGTTCTACTCAATAGCTTCATGTTTGCAGGTGGTGATGATTTTGGTGCTATTGCAGAAGAAGACCCCGATGCTTTTGACACCGGAGTCAACTATCGACAGCCGTTTATAGACTGGTTACAAGCGCAGGACAGTTCGGCTGAAAATCCCCTGCGCTTTTAGAGTCATACTCTCTTAATTATTGCGCAAACCGCGCGCAGTGCGGTCTTCCAGGTCTGGTGCTGGTGTCATGCGCGGTGGCGCATCGTCCAACATTTCCATCAACTCATTAACCAAACGTTCAATCTGCGGGTCTCTTCCGGCAGCGAGAATTCCCGGGTCATCCCACACATCGATATCAGGTGACACTCCCTCGCCTTCCCAGAACCAATGACCATCATTGTCGTAGAGGCGCGCTCCGGGAACGGTAATACCGCCACCGTCAATTAAGTTATGACCCGTAGCTGGACCCACCAATATACCCATGGTGTTTTCGCCTACGATCGGTCCGGCTTCGAGTTCCTGGAACGCCCAGGGCAAACCATCACCGCCAGAAGCTGCCCAGCCATTAATTAACATCCCCAACACGTTTGAGCCAGGTTGTGGCGGTTGGGTTTGATCGCGACCATGACGCCAATGCAAATTGTAAACAACTGGGCGCTGCATCAATTCAAGAAAGCGGTCAGCTAATTGACCTCCCCCATTAAAGCGTTCGTCAATGACAAACCCTTCTTTGTCTAACTGACCATAAAACATTCGAACCAGCTCGAGTTGACCACGAGCGGCGGTATTGGTCATGTAGACATAACCCAGACGTCCATCAGATAACTCTTCTACCAGCTGACGATTACCTTCAACCCATTCGAGATTTCGCAACAGGTTTTCCTGATTCTGTCGCAAGGTTTGTACGGTGACTGAGCGTGCGTCTTCTTGCTCTCCGCTTCGACTTACCAGCAAGGAAACAGTTTTACCTGCCAGACCTTCAAAAGCGGCGTATGGATCTCTATCTGTCGACAAGCGCATACCGTTAACAGCTAATACATAATCACCTTCTTCAACATCCATTCCTGTAACGTCAAACGGTGATCTTACTTCTGTATCCCAAGGCGCTGGTCTCACGATACGCCCGATGCGAAAAAGACTTCCATCTTGTTCCCAATCAATTCCCAGAAAACCTGTCTCTCGTCTGTCGACTTGCTCGACATCACCCTGACGCACATAGGTGTGGCCAGCGCTGGTTTCTCCCAATAAATGAAATTGAATGTTTTGAACGTCCCAACGAGTGCGCGCATCTGCTAACAGCGCACCATATTGCTCATACATGGCATCCCAATCGAGTCCGTGCATGTTCGGATCGTAAAAGAAGTCGCGATATCGACGCCAGGTATCGTCGAAAATCTGTTGCCATTCTTCCCGTGGTACCAACTGCATTACCAATCCATCAGTAGGAACCGCATCCTCAATGCGCTGATCTGGATTAGGCTCAACGATTCCATATCGATTGTTAACCCGCACCAACAATGCCGTGCCATCAGATGTCTGCACCGCACCGTTTACATCATCCATAATGGTTTTTTCTTCTTCGTCGTCGATGTCGTAAAACATCAACTGGGAATCTTCATCGGCAGATCCTGTATTCGGACTGCGCACGTAAGCGATCTTTCCTTCAAACGGAAACAAGCGCCCAAAGTTGCCTGCGTCGGGTGGCAGTAACTGCAGGCGAGATTCCATATCAGAGAAATCGATTTCTACCGCGAGCTCATCTGATTCCGAACCAGATTCTTCTTCGTCTTCAGAATCCTCTTCATCCTCGTTCTCAGCAGCCGGCAATTCATCGTTACTTATTGGCAATAAGCTGGGTGCGTCTGTCTGCAAACTAATTGCGGCGAGGCGAGTCGCATTGGGATACACCCAGGTTTGATCGAGATCTGAATACACGGCATCGAGGCTGCGATCGGTTAAGAAAAATAGGTACTCACCATTCACGCCAAACACTGGTTGCTGATCATTGAAAAATCCGCTGGTAACTTGCTGGGTTTCTTCTGTTTCGGTATCAAATACGAACAACGCTGATCGTGTGTTTGCCATTCCTTGCTCGAATGCAACCCAACGAGAATCTGGAGACCAACCCATGGTAAAACCGTAACGGGAACCGTGGCCGAGATTCCACATGGTGTGTCCAGCTTCTTGCACATCTCCACTTTCCACATCAACTACGAACACCGTATTGGTTTCGTCAATGAAACCTATCTTGCTACTGTCTGGTGACCAGAATAATCGGTAGCCAAAACCCACACCTCGTTGTGTGAGTTGCCGCCCTGCCGAATTTCCATCCGGTGCTTGCAAGTAAATTTCATATTCGCCTGAACGGTCACTCCAATACGCAATTAATTGGCCGTCAGGAGACCAGGCAGGGCTATGATCAAACGCGCCACTACTCTGGGTAAGATTTAGGCTAAATCCTTCATTAGCGGGCACATTAAACAGCTCGCCTCTCGCCTCAAACACGACTCGCTTACCTTCAGGCGCGGCGGTCATGGAACTGATGCGCCGACTGACGTTTACTGCTCGTGGTAACTCCGCCGCTAAATCGCTAACCACTTCGACATTCACTACTTCGGCAGCTTCGCTGGCAACGTCCATCCGGTAGAGCTCCCCTCCCGCTTCGAATACCAAGTCATTGCCACTGCCACCTAGATAGGAGATATCAAAATTTTCAAATTCGGTAACCTGGGAAGTCGATCCTTCCTCAATATCATAGGCCCAAATATTGAGACGCATGTTGTCGTCTTGATCGGAGAGGAAAAAGATTTTGTCTCCAATCCAGATTGGTTTCGCATCTATGGCGTTGCTGTCGGTGATGTTAATTGCTGTATTTGAATTCAGGTCATACACATAAACGTCTGAGGAAAATCCGCCACGGTAGCGTTTGAACGGCCGGTCTTCGGCTAAACGAGTAACATAGGCTAATTGGTTTCCATCAGGAGAGAAGCTCGCCATCTCTCCGTAGGGCACATCCAGCATTTCAGGTAAGCCGCCCGTTTTATCCACCAGAAAAAAACGTCGTACTCGCTGTGTGCCACTGGCCCGTGAGGATGCAAACAAAATGTGCTCACCATCCGGGTGCCAAGCCACCATGCGATCGGCGTGGGATTGATAAGTTACGCGGGTAGGTATTCCCCCTGTTGCCGGTACAACGAAAACATCTTCATTGCCGTTATAACTTGCGGTGAAAGCTATTTCGTTGCCATCGGGTGAAAAGCGAGGATAGGACTCTTCTCCGGGAGAATCTGTTAGCTGTAGTGCTGTGCCGCCTTCCTTGGATACCAACCACACATCACCCCCATAGACGAAAGCGATTTGATCGGCTGACACATCCATGTAACGCATGAGTCGTGCGTTGATTTGCGCATTAGCAGAACTGATAAACAAAACCGAAGAAATAGTAACAGTGACAGCAAATGTTAAAGCTTTCATGAATCGCTCCTTAGAACAGAGTTTTTGTTTATGCAATTTTGCGATTTAACCAATCAACAATTACCCGATTCACTTCCTCGGGTTTTTCCTGCTGAGTCCAGTGACCGGACCCCATCACCGTGTGCTTTTCGAGATCCGTAATGAAATCTTCCATCCCGTTGGCAGAGCTTGGCGGAAGAATAACGTCGTGTTCCGCACCGATATACAAACAAGGAACCTCAATGCGCTCCGCCGCGTTCGCCATTACCGGACCCATGCGAGGAATAGCTCGATACCAATTCAGCCCACCGGTAAATCCGGTAGCTTCATAGGTCTGAGTAAAGTACTGCATAACTTCTTCCGACATGAATGGCTCACCCGGAGGATTGTCTCGTGCCAACATGGCCAACAAATTCATTTGGCGTTCGGCCGAATCTTCAGGAAAGTTTTTAAATTCTTCAGCATCCCAAATACCAACACCGCCACGACTCAAAAAGAAATCGAATGTCTTGCGTACATCAGCGGACAGTGCCGCTTCGGCAACCCCTGGAGGCATAAAAGTCGCGACATAATAGTTAGGCGACATGACAATATCATTTGCTACTGCATCATCCGCCGGTGGTAAGTTTGTTGGTCGTCCGGCAGCGGTATTTAATCCAATGATCCCCAGACAACGATCTGGATGCAGGCGACCCATAGCCCACACTACTGCGCCACCCCAATCGTGGCCACAAAAAACTGCACGATCGATTCCTTTTGCATCCATCATGCCCACTAAATCATCACAGAAAATTCCCATGTCGTATTGCGATGCGTCACTAGGTCCGCCAGTCAATCCGTAGCCGCGTTGATCAGGCGCAATACCATGGAAACCTGCCGCTGCTACCGCATCGAGCTGGTTGCGCCAACTGAAAGCCAACTCGGGAAAGCCATGGCAGAAAATAACCGCTGGCCCACTGCCTCTTTCATACACCGCCATAGTAATGCCATTGGTATCAACGTAGCTCGGCGTTGGCATCATTGGCGCAGGCTGAACTCCTGGAGTTTGAGCAAACAGCTGGGACATTCCAGTTGTGGAGAGTCCCAAACTGGCGATCATGGATCGATTCAAAAACTGACGGCGGGTGGAGGTGGGTCGTGATAACGGCATAGTAATTCCCCGAAAAATGCTTCAACACAGCGAACAAAGAGGAGCATCAAGCTATTACAAAATGAACCAAACTAAAAGCGCTTAAGCTAAAGGGAAGGAATTCCAGGCTATTAGTGTTAGCGGTGTCCCCTAACAACGCAATCCGTTAAGCTCTTAGTATGAAATTGCAAAGCCAGGTTAGCCCTAATTACTACCCCGAACCTGATCAACAATCCGTTCTGCGCATGGGTTTGCATCCCTTGCAGATGCAAGATTGGATTTGCCTGGATGAAGACTTCGAACAGTTCCATCAACACAAACAAGAACAATTGCAGATCCGTCCGCAAGATGTGCATGGCCAGCTTGATCAAGCTGGCGTAGTTGTTATCGAGTTCAATAATTTTCTACTACAGCATCTGCTGACACATCACTCACAGCAGTACCGCTTGCTAGAAAACAAGTTACAGCACATAGGCACCGGCATTTCTTTTCCATTACCAGCCGAAACTCTGTTTGACAGCGCATCTTGGGTACAAGAAGACATCTGTTTACTCCAACAACACAATGAGTCGTTAGAACTTATCGCTGCAAGCCTATGCTCACCATCGAATTGGGAGCTAGCTGACAAGCTAGGGCGAAGTGTTGACCAAATTCATAGCCCTGTGCCGGGCTATGAAAACTCATTAGCGACTAGAGTAAACAAACTGCTTGCCGCGCTAAAAATAGATAAGCCTGTGCAGCGCTACAACTGGTCAGTACAACGCGGTAACGAGCTATATTGGCAATCAGAAGACAGCTCAGATCAGAACAGCGATTCTTACTATTGGCGTGTGGAGCGGCAGACACTTCTACGTCTGCCAGAGACTGGTGCGATCGTATTCGGTATTCGAATTTTTCTACACGACTTTGAAACGATGAGTCAAAGCCCTGTCTTTAGTTCGACACTACAGAGTATTGTTCGGAATCAATCTGAAGAGATAAGACACTACAAAGGTTTAGACGAAGACCTACTCAAACGACTGCAAGGTGAATAGCAGTTGGTTTGCATCCGTAAGAGTCAGAACTAAATTTCGAAAAGCCACCTCACCACCTACGATCAGCTCTGGAATTGTTAAAACACCTGTAGCGGGATCGAATGTCGCAAAATTTCCCTGAGTAAACCCTAGATTCAACACGGTTTCAGCCAATGCACGTATCACTACTTCAGGCTCTTCTGAATCAACAACGAATGACAAACCTAACAAACCTAAACTTTCAGCATCTATTCGAAAATTCAGTTTCCCAGTAGTGGAATTAAAGCTATTAGGCGGAAAAGTCTCGCTCACTGTTGCATCGATATAGACAAAATTTTCTGCCTGAACCACACCCCCTTGATAGTTAACCAGCGGCTGCGCAAACGACAATCCACCAATTCCAATTGCGGCAGGCAAGTTTGCAATCTGATCAACTACAGTCATGCCGTCATTTATAACTTGACCAAATACTGTGAAACCGCCATTTGCAGCATCGAGTGAAATGTTATCTGCAAGATTAATGAACCACTGACTAGTCGCACTGTTTGGATCCCCGTCAATTTTTGCCATAGCCACGGTTCCTCTAGTGTTTGAGAAAAATGGCTCATTTAGAATTGAGTTATCCGTATTTACTGTACTAACTGAGTTTGTGCCAGCATCGACTGACAAGAATCCTCCCTGAATTACAAACCCAGGCTCTGTTCTATGAACTATAGTGCCATTGTAACGATTTGAAGTTACGTAGTTCAAAAAGTTGTTTACAGTAATTGGTGCAAATTCATCGAAAAGCTGAATAGAAAAATCTCCAACCGAAGTGCTAAAAGTAACTACCGTTTGAGCTTGGCTGGCAGGTAAATTAGAACCAAATAAGATTAGACAGAATGCCAACTTGTTTAATACTTTTCTAACTTGCATCTATTGAAGAATCCTCAAAACAAAACGTTTCCAACAAAATAAAAAAAGGTGCCAGATGCGAACATCTGACACCTTTCTTATACGGATACAGTTACGGAATCAGTCGCGGCACAAAACGAGTCATGCCTTGAATAGGACCGACTTCGCCGGCATAAACGTTCCCCGCACTGTCTACAGTTACGCCTTCACCCATGGAGCCTACACCACCCATACCGGAAGATCGCTCAGGTGATACATGCTCGGGCACGAAGTAATACACCTCGCCAGTACGCGCACTACCTACACGTAGTCCCTTTCTCCAACCACCTGGGTTGTAGTTAGGATCTGATTCTGAATCGATGGCATATAACCAATCGTTACTACGATCGATGAAGATTCCACTGTTGCGGCTGAATTGATACCAGGTATCTATATGATCGCCATCTTGAGTGAAAATTTGGATTCGGTTGTTACCGCGGTCAGCGACGAATAGTCGACCTTGTGAATCCATTGCTAATGAATGCGGCGCCCGGAATTGACCGTCTTCCTGTCCCCACTCGCCAAAAGAACCCACATAAGTGCCATCTGGCTCCCAAATTGTGATTCGGCTCTTTGAATTTGGACCAGGCTCGTCCTGGAATTGCGCGCCATGGGTCTCACCAATAAAGATACGACCACTAGGCGCAACTAACACATCATTTGGTTCTGTTAGATGTGTAGGCGGATCACCCATTTCGCCAGGTGTGCCGATTGTCAGTAAAAGTTCACCGTCGGGGCTGAATTTTAAAACCGAGCTGCCGTGATTTCTGGCGGCAGGGTTTGCTTGCAACTCTCTATCGTTGGCCAATCTAGCATCGGCAATCCAGATGTTGCCCTCTGCATCCACATCCATACCGTGAGGCCAAATAATTTGGCCGGCACCTAGCGACGCTACAACTCGTCCCGAAGGATCGAGCTTAACAATTGGATCGACATCAGAAGTCGCACAAGAATTAGTACCACATCGGTCACCGGCCCAAACATGCACGCCATCGACATCAACATTTACAGCACTAACGGAACCCCAGTTTCGACCGTCTGGCAAAGTGCCGAAATTACGCTGAGTCTCATAGGGATTTGGTAAATGATTTATTGGCTGCTGCCCAGCATGCGCAGCAGGAGTAATTGCACCTGGTTGTGCGACACTCGTAGTGGAGAAAAATGAAATCAGCAAACTAGCAAGGCCGAGCTTGCCAATATGCCGGGTGAAAAGTTGGAGGCTTGGTGTTTGCTTCATTATTCTAGACCCTCTTCTTACCTCTGAAGTCCTTATTGATTAGTTGTATCTTCGAACTTGCTCTCAATCGCAGCAATGCTGCGGCGGACTAGGGAACATGGACTGTCGGTCGATAGTTGTCAAGCCGTGGACCCGCTACATCCGAGCCCCCGACCTTCATATGAGATAAAGCTCGAAAAGGCCATTCTCACTGTTTTGAAGCCAGCTCTAGAATAGACCGAACCGTCGGTTTCCTGGACTCTGACACCTTGGCTGTTTATGCTTCGCCCGCATCAGGCCAAAGCCTTGCACTAGAAACCTGATTAACAGAGACCTGAAACCGAGAACCCTGAGTAAGCATCGATGTTGCGTCACGCGATCAATTGGATATTCGTCACCAGTCTTATCATGGGATTATTGCTGATCGCCATAATGCTGGCAGATACAGTGCCCAATGCCGGAGGCCTTCCACATCCAGATCATCCAGGCATGCAAATAGGAGGCGATGGCGCGGCCAGGCTGGAACACATAGGAACCCTTGGCTTTCTGTTCCAATGCTTTCTTCTGCTGCTGGTTGTTTGTCTTTCCATTCTCGGTGTAGCGGATCGCTACCGAAGTCCTGAGTTGCTCGCCTATATGGGCGCGAGTCTCGCGTTTATGCTGTTGGTATGCTGGCAGATGTATACAGGCCATCAGGAATATCTGGCCACGGGTGAGACTGGTTACTTCATGGGCTTTCCCACAGCCACTGCCTGGCAAGTGTATGGAACCTGGTTGGGCGCCATTCCTTTAATCTTGATTTATTCCTTGGGCTTTCGGAAATATATCTACACTGCGGAAGACGAAGCAGCTTTCAACAAGTTGTTGGAAGAGTCGCAGCAAGCAAATGCTGACGCCGAGGACACACAGTAGTTCATGGAAGCTTTTCGTCAGGAAATAATTGTCGGCGCCGTTGTCGCCTATATGGTTTTTTGTGTGCTTACCGGCCTATGGGCCATGAAGCGCACACAGAACAGTAACGACTTTTTCATTGCTGGCCGTGGATTAGGCCCAATCGTCGTCGCCCTTGCCCTGTTTTCCAGTACCCTGTCAGGTTTTGGATTTGTTGGCGGCCCAGGATTAGTCTATTCGATAGGAGTGAGTTCCTTTTGGATGGTAGTTATTTCATCCACTGGGTACGCCATCGGGTTCTTTCTAGTCGCGAAACGCATTCGCATGATTGCAGAACTGCGAGACTGTCTCTCATTACCAGACGTAGTCGCAGCACGTTATAACAGCGAAGCTGTTAGATTCTTAATTGCCATAACAATCGTTCTTGGCGTAATGGGATATCTAGCCACACAAATTCTTGCCATGGCTGTAGTAATGCAAGCCATCCTTTCCGGCACTGAAATGTTTGCCAATATCGGTTTGGTTACTTGCGTGTTTATCTCGTCAGCCGTTCTGATTTTCTATTGCGTAACCGGTGGCATAATCGCGTCTGTCTACACCGACGTAGTGCAAGGCGCCATCATGATGATTGCGGGAACATTGATACTGTTTACGGCAATGTCGGTGTTTGATGGGGGCATGCAAGAAGCCACATCCATTATTCTGGCTGACGATGGAGAAGCAGTAATGCCCTATGGTGCCGCCGGCATTATGGCGTCGCTTGGCTGGTTCTTTGTATTCGGCTTAGGTTTGGCTGGCCAACCGCACTTAATTACCAAAATGATGATGAATAAAAACATGGCGGATAATCGCAGCATTCTGCCTATGTCCTTATTCGGTTACGTGATGGCCGCCCTGCTTTGGATTTCAATCGGCATTGTCATGCGAGCAGCAGTAATTGATGGCGTAATACCTCCGCTTAACTTACCCGACGATGCGGCATCAGTCTTTTTGTCAGTGTTCGCGAACCCTCTATTGGCTGGCATCGTGTTCGCCGGATTGTTTGCAGCGATTATGTCGACCTCTGATGCATTTCTTAACATCGGCACGGCAGCCATTATTCACGACATTCCGAAAGCGGTGCGCGGCAGATCATTAGACAATGAATTGTTCTGGGCACGGGTCGTAACAGTGATTCTGGCGTTAGTTGCTGCCAGCTTCGCACTCTATTCTCATTTCGCGGATGCCACCCTGGTAGCACTACTAGGCGCATTTGGTTGGGGCACCTTCGCCGCTTCAATTTTCCCGGTAGTAGCAGTTGGATTGAATTGGAGAGGAGCTACAGTGGCAGGCGCAGTCACCGCAATTTCTGCCGCGCTAACGATCAATTTCGTCGTTCAACTTGCAGGAATTGTGTTGCCGTATGGCATCAGCGGTCCGCTGGTAGCGTTCGTGACATCTATGGTGTTGTTTATCGGAGTATCAATGGTGACCCGCAAACCAGATCTCCCATCCGACATCGATCGAGTGCTGGAAATCTAACTCCAGCACTCCAACTATCAATCTACATACTTCCGATCAACTAGTTGATCTTCACCAAGCCAACTTGATTGGAACTACTTTGGTGAATCAGAAGATTACCCTCTTCCGTAACCCACGTGTGACGAATGATTCCAACGCCAGAGGGTATCGCCCAGCTTTGGAATGATTCAGTTTCTGGATTGAAACGCACCAGGGCATCGGGACGCATGCCGGATTCGTTGTACCAAATCACATCATCAATGACTGCCATGGAATACGGATGAGAACTTGGACCGCTTGGTGAATCCCATTGCTGTATATTGCCAGTAGCTGGATCCAGTCGGCCGATTTTGCCCATGGTGGAATTGACATACCAAACGATGTCATTGCTATCTAAATCCAAACGTCGAATGCGAGACCGCTCATCGGGAATTTCGTAGTAGCGCACTTCCATGGAATCGGCATCCATAGAGGCAATCTTGTTAGTGCCGTTAAACGCTACCCAAACTGTTCCTTTACTATCTACCTTAATTCCATAAGGCCGCGGCTCAACATTGATCTCTTTTAAATCTCCAGTTTCGGGATTTAATCTACCGAGCATCCCCGCGCCTTGCGCAGTGAAATACAAATTGCCGTTAGGATGAAACACGGCGGAATGGGGATCCCGCGCTTCCGTTTCAAACTCAGTGATTAGACCAGTCTTCGGATCAAGTTTTCCCACCGTGGCGTTGCTATTACCGGTGTACCAGATGTTGCCATCTTTATCTGGGACGATTGTATGAGGGCGTGCGGTAGGAGGAAGTTTGTACTCTTCCATCAATCCAGTTTCAGGATCGAGTCGTCCAGTGAGACTCGCCCACATACCTGTCCACCAAATAGAACCATCTGGCGCTTCGACAGGATCTCGCGAACGCTGACCTAAAGTGGGCACCGTCCACTCGATAATTTCTATTTCAGTGTCGCCCGCAATCAGATTTGGACGGCGTGATTCATCAACTGGAAAATGCTCTGCCAGGTAGTTCGCAATGGTGGTAGCCTGAGCGTCATTGAGCTCAATCATGGTTGAAAAAACCCGACGCCATTCTTCTGGACTGTCATAACCAGCAGTGCGAGTAATATTCGCGGTGCTATGACAACTCGTGCATGCAGTCAGCACCAATTCTTTACCCTCACCTTCGGGCAATGGAGCAGGCGTTCTTCCCCGCTGAGCCAACGCATTATTTGAAACAATAAATAGACCCAAAACGATCGCGAACAATGTGGTGATTTTGGATTTGCTAATCATGATGATTTCCACCTATACGAAAATTTTGTAATTCTGCAGGACTCGACAATCGAGCAGATTAGGACTGCATTTTAATGCGACTAGCGCCCAGGGGTGAGACCAGCGCTTTTGGAAGCGCAGCTTCCTGCGCAGTCGAACGACCCCAATCTGTGATTGGGGGCTGGACTGCAAGCGCGGGAGGGCCAGGGATGGCCCCATTGGAGCATTAAAAAGTAGTCCTAATCTGTTCGCATACTTGGATATCCGCCAGTGACTGAGTCCAAGAATATTTGAGATTAGCCTAGCCACTCAAGAGGAGCGCAGCAAGGGATTTTCCCATCCCGATATGTCGCTTGGTCGCAAATTTTGCAGACACAGGGGCTGCCATTTGGCGTACACTGTGGGGCTCACAAAACATCAATTCAGAACAATAATAAAATATTGGTAACCTGCTCAATGTCATATTTCTCCGCACTGCGCAAAAGCCTTTGCTTACTATCGCTTTTAATAATTACAGCCTGCTCTCCAGATTCACCGACTGTTTCAAATTCTTCAACCGAGAGCAGTTCAGATTGGCCTGTATATAGAGGCGACTTATCCGGAACTGGTTACTCTAGTCTTAGTGACATCAACCCGGACAATGTAAACCGATTGTCAGTCGCGTGGCGCTATTCGTTACGAAATGATGCAGCCGAAAATCCAAGCGAACCCAATTCCCAAGCCACACCGATTGTGACGAATGGCATGATGTTTTTACCAACCGTCGATTCAATCGTTGCACTCAATCCAGTTAGCGGAGTCGAAATCTGGAAACATACTTCCAGTGAGGGTCGCCCATCGCGACGCGGTGTTAGCTATTGGCCAGGAGATCGAGGAATCTCTCCACGCATCTTCTTTACTGCCGGATCCAGTCTCATCGCACTCGATGCTGCTACTGGTGCAGTGGATAGAGATTTTGGCAGCGATGGAATAGTTGCTCTCGATCCACGTTACCTATCCGTTCCCCTCGTATATGAAAACATCATCGTCGTGGGAGCTAACACGCCACCAGGACAACCTGGCGGGATAGGCAATCCCCGTGCATACGACGCAGTAACGGGCGCAATGGTATGGGAGTTCAGTTCTGTTCCCCAACCTGGAGAGATTGGTCATGATACCTGGGCTGGAGATAGTTGGGTTGATCGTCTCGGCGCCAATGCATGGCCTTTCTACTTTACTGTCGATACTGAAACTGACTTGTTATTTTTACCACTAGCGTCACCCATACCTTTTGCCTATGGCGGAGATAGGGCCGGTGATAATTTGTTCGCCAACGCAATCGTGGCGGTGGATGTGCACAGCGGAGAATATCGCTGGCACTTTCAAACTATTCATCATGATCTATGGGATCATGATCCACCTGCCCCACCAACTCTGTTCAATATCAGTCAGCAAGGTGATTCCGTACCTGCGTTGGCAGTGACTACCAAGTCCGGTTACCTGTTTGTACTCAACAGAGAAACTGGCGAACCAATTCATACAGTAGAAGAAAGAGCGGTTGCACAAAGTGCTGTGCCTGGTGAAGTGACTTCACCCACTCAACCTATTCCCTCGATTACTCCTCCCATGGCCAGAGTGAGTTTTTCTGCTGAGGAGCTAGCGACGGCTGATACCACATCAGCTGCCCATGTTGCGGCGTGTGAAAACTTATTAACTTCAGTTGGTGAATATGAAAATCTTGGGCCGTACACACCCTGGAGTCTAAGAGCTGAAGACTCTGACCCAACAACTTTATTGTTTCCCGGTTTAGCCGGAGGTCCGAATTGGGGCGGTGTGGCTTATGACCCTAATAGCCAACTTGGTTTCGTGTTTGCCGCTGACATTGGCACATTTGGCTGGATGGAAGCAGCAGCACCGGACGCAGACTTACCCTATGTAAGATCTGGTCCAAGGCCGGCTGGATTTGCCGTAAACATCGACGGAGTATCGATGCCCTGCCAACAACCACCCTGGAGTCACCTTACCGCGATTGATATGACCACTGGCGAGATTGCCTGGCGCAGGCCACTAGGCATTACAGAAGCCTTGAGTGAAGAGAATCAAAACACTGGCCGACCAGGTCGTGCTTCAGCCATCGTTACGGCAACGGATCTGATGTTTATAGCAGCCACCGATGACAATCGATTTCGTGCACTGCGAACAAGCACCGGAGAAAATCTTTGGGAAGTGGAATTGGATAGAAGAGGAAATGCTAACCCGATGACCTATCTGGGGAGCGATCAAAAACAATATGTGGGTATCAGCGCAACTGACGAACTAGTCGTGTTTGTGTTAACGGATTAGTTTACATGCCAGGTTCGGATGCAACCTGGCCATCCAGCTCAACGACATAAACGAATATTGGTCCCAACACTTCACTCAGTTGTGAGTCCATCATGCCGCGCACATCGGTCCAATCCAGACCGAAGTCCCCGGACGCAATTTTCGGCATCGCCATGGATTTGAATCGCTCGTCTGCCACCATCTTTGCCAATCGGCGCAAGCATCGATTCACTGCGATTCTCTCCGGGCGGCGAATCCGCGTAGGGTCCTCGTCTCCCTCATGGGTGATTAGGTTTACGATCTGACTCTTGTCCGCTGCTTCCCATAACCAGATATCACCCGGCTCAGGATTGTTTTCTTCACACCATTCACGAAACGCCTCGACCATTGCCGGATAACGTTCGTTGAGCTTCCTGCCCAACCCTCGCGTCATGGGATCACCTACCCCAACATCATTCACGATGACCTGAGCACGGCTAAGCAGAATGTCCCCTTCTACTTCATAAATCATTTAAATCCCCAGCTTGAATTCCTATCCTTGTAGCAGACTGTGATTTCTTACCTTAGAAAACCAAAACACTTTAGGCAATAGTTCACGCAGCGCGTTTAATAGAATCTGAACTGAGTACGCGCGCTAGTTCCGTCAGACTTTGAATATTATGTGCCGCCAAAAAGTCGTCAACATAAGGAAGCATGGCACGAATGCCGCTCGCCTTTGGCTGAAAATCTTCATAACGTAATAATGGATTTAACCATACCAGGCGCTTGCTTGAACGTGAGAGTCGATCCATTTCCTGACGCAAACCTGCACCCTCATCGCGATCAAGACCATCGGTGATTAGCAGTGTGATCGCGCCCTGACTCAATACTCGACGAGACCATTGCCGATTAAACTGGGTTAGACAATGACCTATTCGAGTTCCGCCGGCCCAGTCTTGCACTGCCTCCGATGTTTTCTCTAATGCCAAATCTACGTCTCGATGAGCAAGGTATCGAGAAATGTTCGAAAGCCGAGTCCCAAACACAAAACTATGCACGCGATCTCTATCATTGGTAACCGCATGCATGAAGTGCAGAAACATGCGCGAGTATTGACTCATAGAACCTGAGATATCGCATAGCACGACTAATGCAGGCAAACGGGTTCGTTGTTGTTTGAATTGCAAGGGAATGCTGTCGATTTGGCGCAATGAGGCACGCATGGTTTTGCGCATATCAATTGCACCGGAGTCTCCGCCAGCCAAGAATCGACGAGTCTTAATCTCACCCAAGGGCATGCTGAAATCACGAATCATCTGCTTTGCTAGTTCAATTTCCTCTGCCGACATTTGCTCGAAGTCTTTGCGTTGTAATACTTCCACATCGGAATAGGTGAACGATGCATCAAACTCGATGCTTTGCTCCGTTAGCTCCATATTCTGCTGTGGATTGTTTTGCAACGCATCGCTAAGGCGTTTCATCAACTGTGGATCGTGCTGATCCGGCGACTCTACTTTCGGCAGCATGGCACCCAGCAGCCGTTCCATAAGTTTGGGATTGCGCCAGAATATGTCGAATGCCTGATCAAACACTGCCTGTTGTTCATGGCGCGTGATGAATACAGATTGCAAACAAGTGTGGAGATCAGCACGAGAATTCATGCCGATTAAGTTGATCGCTTCTGATGCTCTTAAGACATTGCCCGTGCCAATTGGCAAGCCTACAGCTCTAAGCAGGCGAGCAAATATCAGGAGGTTTTCCGTGAGTTTTCCTGCCGAGTTAGGCGTTAGCAAGTTGCCCTCCAGTCGCCTGCAACTTGACCTCTTCGAGAATTCGATTTGCCTCACTGCCGCGAATTTGGGCGATATCATCCTGATACTTTAATAACGCCCCCAATGTATCGTCGATAAGATCACCTTCTAATACAACTTTATCCAACTGCACCAGCGCTTCCGCCCAGTCCAGAGTTTCAGCAATACCAGGTTGCTTGAACAAGTCTTCTGCTCGAAGACGTTGCACAAAAGCCACCAGCTCTTCGCTTAACTGGTTGGCGATATCTGGCATCTTACGATTAACGATTGCTAATTCTCTTTCGGCATCTGGATAGTCTACCCAGTGATAGAGGCAACGACGCTTAAGTGCATCATGAATTTCCCGCGTGCGATTGGAAGTGATGATTACGATCGGGGGTTGTTCTGCTTTGACCGTTCCAATCTCCGGTATGGTAATTTGAAAATCAGAAAGTATTTCCAATAGAAATGCTTCAAACGGCTCATCGGTGCGATCGAGCTCATCGATCAATAGCACAGGAGGCCCAAGTTCGTCCGCCCGTAATGCTTGCAGCAATGGTCGCTCAATCAAGAAGTCTGAGGAAAATACATCCTTGCTCAGGTTATCTTTATCCGCACTCCCTGCTTCTCCGGTCGCTTCGGACAAACGAATTTCCATCATCTGTCTGGGATAATTCCATTCATACACCGCGGAAGATACGTCCAGTCCTTCATAACATTGCAGACGCACCAAATTGCGTCCCAATGCCTTGGCAAGCACCTTGGCTATTTCAGTTTTGCCAACCCCAGCTTCACCTTCCAGAAAGAGAGGCTTGCCCATTTGTAAAGACAGATACAAAGTTGTTGCGAGAGAACGATCCGCCAGGTAATCCTGATCATTTAATAGTGCAACCGTCTCCTCGATGCTGTTGGGTAAGGCAGTCATAAAGAATTGCTAGCGCTAATGCTTAGCTACAGGCCTCTACTGCACGTTTTGCCATGACCTTTACCAAATGTGCACGATACTCGGCACTAGCGTGAATATCGCTATTCATTTTATCCACTGGAATCTCAACGCCGTCTATTGCCGCCGCATTAAGTTCGCCACCTAGCGCCTCTTCAATGCGCATCGCACGGTGCGCACAAGGCGTGGCGCCTGTCACTCCAACCCTTACACCACTGGCATTCTTGGCGACAAACACGCCAACAATGGCATAACGTGAAGCGGGGTTTTCAAATTTCATATAGGCTGCAGAGTCCGGGACCGGAAAACTTACCGACACAATGACTTCATTCTCTTCTAGTGCGGTTTCAAACATGCCGGTAAAAAAATCGTCTCCAGCAATTTCTCGCTGATTCGTTTTCACCGTTGCACCAAGGGCAATTACAGCCGATGGGTAATCAGCGGCTGGATCATTATTAGCAATTGAACCGCCTATAGTGCCGCGATTTCTCACCGCTGGATCTCCAATATTGCCCGCCAGCTTAGCCAAAGCAGGAATCGCATTCTGTACATCTGCAGAAGCTGCAACTTCAGCGTGTGTTGTCATGGCGCCAATTGTCACAGTATCTCCAGCAACTGAAATTCCCTGCAGCTCACCAACGCCTGACAGATCGACAATATCACTAGGACTTGCCAAACGATGCTTCATGGTTGGCAACATAGTTTGTCCGCCCGCTAGCAGCTTGCCATCTTCTGCACTTTGCAAGGCATCTACTGCTGCGGCAACTGAATCAACTTTCTTGTAATTAAATTCGTACATTATTTGTTCTCCTTACGCAGCAGTTTGGGCAGCACGCCATACATTTTCAGGAGTGGCCGGCATATCCAGATGCTTAACTCCCAAGGCATTGGTTATGGCATTAATTACCGCAGGTGGAGCACCAATCGCACCTGCCTCTCCACAACCTTTAACCCCTAACGGGTTATCCGGCGGATCAGTCGGCGCATAATCTACATCGAAACTGGGTAGGTTATCTGCGCGGGGCATAGCGTAGTCCATAAAGGAAGCAGTAATAAGCTGTCCATCATCGTCGTAATGACACGCTTCTAACATGGCTTGACCCACTCCGTGGGCAATTCCACCATGCACCTGCCCTTCGACGATCATTGGATTAATCAGTCTTCCAAAGTCATCCACTGCTGAGTATTTAACAATATCTACAACACCAGTTTCCGGATCTACTTCCACTTCACAGATGTGAGTGCCGGCAGGAAACGAGAAATTTGTAGGATCGAAAAATGCATTTTCATCAAAGCCTGGCTCTACTCCTTCCGGATAGGAATGGGGAACGTAAGCATTAAATGCCACTTCGCCGATGGACATAGCCTTATCAGTTCCTGCCACAGAAAAACTGCCATCGGCAAACTCGATATCACCTTCTGCAGCTTCCAATGCATGAGCAGCGATCTTCTTTCCTTTAGCAATAAGTTTTTCGCAGGCCTTCGCGATGGCTACTCCGCCTACCGCTAAAGATCTTGATCCATAGGTACCCATGCCAAATTGTGTTTTGGCCGTATCACCGTGAATCACTTCTATCTGTTCTATTGGCACGCCTAATTGATCGCACACGAGTTGAGCAAATGTTGTTTCATGACCCTGGCCGTGTGAATGAGTACCAGTAAAGACCTGAACATTACCCGTAGGGTTGAATCGCACTTGGGCGCTTTCCCAAAGACCAACGCCACCACCTAACTGTCCAACGGCGGCAGAAGGTGCAATACCGCAGGCTTCTACGTAAGACGAAATACCTATGCCTCGACGTTTACCCCGGGACTTCGCTTCTTCAGCACGAGCAGCAAAGCCATCGTAATCTGCCAGTGCACATGCTTTTTCAAGTGCCGCGTTGTAGTCACCGCTGTCATAGCACTGCACTACAGGGGTCTGATATGGAAACGCATCGACTGGGATAAAATTTCGACGTCGAATTTCTGCCGGGTCCAGCCCCATATCCGCGGCACACACATCCACCAATCTTTCGAGTAAGTAAGTTGCCTCTGGACGCCCTGCACCACGACTCGCATCTACCGGCGCGGTGTTAGTAAACACCGCTTTTACTTCCGAATAGATCAACGGTGTTGCGTATTGACCTGCCAGCAAGAATGCATAGAGATAACTGGGCACCATGGTGCCAAAGGTAGAAAGGTATGCGCCTAGATTGGCATTGGTTTGCACCCGCATAGCTAAGAACTTGCCGTTCTCATCCATTGCCATTTCAGCAGTAGAGACATGATCACGGCCGTGCGCATCAGCGAGGAACGCTTCAGTGCGATCTGAATTCCATTTAACCGGACGATTTACTTTGCGACATGCCCATCCAACAACTAGCTCCTCCGCGTAGACGAAAATCTTTGCGCCGAATCCGCCACCCACATCGGGCCCAACCACGCGCAATTTATGTTCTGGCGCTAATTGATTGAATGCAGAAAGCACCAAACGATGAACATGTGGGTTTTGGGTGGTGAGATGCAAGGTGATTTCATCGGTACCAGAGTTGTACTCGCCAAGAGCTGCCCTTGGCTCCATGGGATTGGTGACCATTCGATTGTTCACCAAATCCAGGGACGATACTTTATGGGCAGAGTCAAAAGCAGCTTCAACAGCAGCTTTGTCCCCGAATGGCCAGTTGAAGCACACATTGTTAGGTGCGACATCATGAATTTGTTGCTGACCAGATTCGGCAGCAGCCGCTGTACTCGTCACAGCAGGTAGAACATCATAGTCGACATTGACTAATTCTGCCGCGTCTCTCGCCTGGCCCAGAGTTTCTGCTATAACAATTGCTACATGGTCTCCCACATAGTTCACTTTCCCCTGCGCCAATGCAGGATGAGCAGGTGCTTTATGAGGCTCACCATCATCACCGGTGACTGTCACACCGCAGATCAACGGCCCAATTCCATCAGCGGCTAAATCATCACCGGTTAACACGGCAACTACGCCTTCTGCGCTGGTTGCTGCAGAAGTATCTATACTCTTTATAGCAGCATGAGCATGAGGTGACCGCACAAATACAGCGTGAGTTAAACCGGCAACGCTAATGTCATCCGTATAGCGTCCTTTACCCAACAAAAATCGTTTGTCTTCTTTGCGCTTAACGCTGGCGCCAATTCCAGTATCTCCTAAGTCACTCATCAGGAATCACCTCCCATCGCTTTTGCACCAGCTTGCACAGCTTTCACGATATTGTGATAGCCAGTACAGCGACAGATGTTTCCTTCTAACTCCTTTCTTACCGTAGCTTCGTCTAAATCATTTCCGTTACG
Source organism: uncultured Pseudohongiella sp. (assembly GCA_965262465.1). Taxonomy (GTDB): domain Bacteria; phylum Pseudomonadota; class Gammaproteobacteria; order Pseudomonadales; family Pseudohongiellaceae; genus UBA9145. The sequence continues at coordinate 2,569,278 of OZ253535.1, forward strand.
ATTCACTATATCCAGCGCACTCATGATCATGCCCGGTGTGCAAAAACCACATTGCAGACCGTGATTGTCCATAAAGGCCTGCTGCATTGGATGCAACTCAGCGCCATTCGCCAGCCCCTCAATCGTAGTGACTTCGGCCCCGTCAGCCTGTAATGCCAATTGCGTACATGACTTCACCGACTTGCCATCAATATGGACAACACAGGCACCACACTGGCTGGTATCGCAGCCCACATGGGTGCCGGTTAGTCCGAGATTTTCGCGCAAGAATTGCGTCAACAGAGTGCGGCTTTCTACTTCGCCACTCACTGACTGGCCATTCACGGTCATAGTTATTGTTGTTTTAGTGCTCGCCATGGATAAATTCCCTCCGTATTTAGCCATCTGGATTTGAGAGCAGCGCAGCTCTCTCACCTACTCCCTCGATCGGGGCGGCTTGAATTCGCGTGTCTCCCAATATTCCCAGATGGCGCGGCAGATGAAAAGCAGATCATCAAAGTGAGAAGCAATTAAGATTTCAAACGGCTTACGGTGTAGACTAAATATGCGAATCTGGTAGCTATAAATAGAACTAACAAATAGTACTAACAAATAGAAACAACACTTTGTCCACAAATAATCAAAACCCACCAGGACAGACTCTGAACATAGAGCAAGCTTTGTCTGTCGCCATGCAACATCAGTCGGCTGGCCGTCTTGCTGAAGCCGAACGCCTCTATAGACAGGTATTGCAAGTTGACCCTGGCCATCCTGTTGCCCTGCACTTGCTCGGTGTGCTTGCGCACTTAGCCGGGCAAAGTGAACCTGGAATTAAATTGATACAGGCTGCTATCGCTAGTGCGCCTGACTACGTTGCTGCGTATAACAATCTGGGAAACATATTAAGAGAAACTGGAAATTTCGAAGAGGCACAGAAGTCATATCAAAAAGCGGTGGAGCTGAAACCTGATTATGCAGAAGCCCATGGCAATCTCGGGCTTACCCAACAAGAGCTGGGAGATTATTCCAGTGCGGTATCCAGTTACCGCCAAGCCTTGAGCCTCAATCCCAATCTTGTTGATACCTTAAACAACTTAGGCAGCAGCCTTAGCTTGCAAGGCAACTGGAATGAAGCAATTGAGTCCTTTAACAAAGCATTAGCTATCAAACCAGATTATGCGCAAGTACATTGCAACCTGGGTAATGCGCATAAACAGCAGGGAAATATAGAAGAAGCAATCAGTTGTTTTCAAAAAGCTATCGAACTACAGCCCAACTATGGAGTCGCTCATAATAGCCTCGGTCTTACATATCACAGATTAGGTCAAATAGAACAAGCCAAGCAGAGCTATGGACGCGCTGTCGATTTGTTTCCAGAAAATGCTGACTATTGGAACAATCTTGCTAGCGCCCAGGAACTGCTCGGTGAATTGAACGGGGCCTTAGAAAATTATCGAAAGGCGCTGCAGTTAAACCCATCTCTTGGCGAAGCCGCCGGCTCCATTGGATCAATCTTGCTTGCTTTGGGGCAACCCGAAGAAGGACTGAAAATGGAGCGTCAGGGATTCGGGGTCGTGCAATTTGATTTAGAAAAAGGAGTGAGTTTTGAGCAAGGAAGTTGATATCGAACGAGTTGAGTTAGATGGCAATTCTCCCCACTTTATTGGGAGTTGGATTATTCAGCCCCCTTCATTGTGCGATTCACTGATTAAATTCTTTGATGACCACCCTGAGCACCAGGCTCAAGGTAAAACTGCTGGCGGATTGAATTTGGAATCAAAGAAATCCACTGACCTTACTATTCGCCCGCGAGAACTCGATCAAGACGATCACGAACCTGTGCGGGACTATCTAGATGCCCTTTTCGCTTGTCACAAAGACTACATTGCGCAATGGCCATTCTTGGAAGGCGTACTACCCAAAGCAGAGCTCGGCTCTTTCAATATTCAACGCTATGAGCCTGGGGGCCACTTCCTTAAAGTTCATTCTGAGCGGACTACCTTAGCAACCTCTCATCGAGTGCTGGCCTGGATGACCTATTTAAACGATGTAGAGGACGGAGGATCCACTCACTTCGTGCATCAGCAATTGGATGTGCAACCACAGACCGGCAAAACTCTCATCTGGCCCGTGGAATGGACCCATGCCCACCAAGCTAACGTGTTGAATTCCGGTGTGAAATACATCATTACCGGCTGGATGCATTTCCCTACTCCAAACTCCTAGCCCTTGTCATCAGCAGACAGACAGGCACTTTTGCCCAAAAACAGGGTAATTTCACTTCGCCCCCGCAAAACCATCATGTTTTGCGATTTTAGCGACAATTAGCCGCCACTTTCTAAAGACTTCAACACGTTTTAGAGACCGTTTGTAACCCCTAAAATTACTTTGAAGCGAAAACAAATTCATATTCGATCCGTGATTTTTCCTATTTGTGTAGATAGGTTACACCGAACAAATGTTCTATTTTTGCTATATATATCAGCAATTTATAATTTCTAGTAATCATTTTGTGTACGAAAGAAATTCATTTAGGAAAATAACGAATTTGGGCTTGAGTAACCGCTTTTTAGAGTCTATTCTCCCACGATGGCGATCGTGCACGCCCATGGATAAGTGCGTGATTTCCTAGATAAAAAGAAGCTTCTTTAATAAAAGAAATTGGAGAGATTGTATGCAGTTTAAAATTCCACATAAGCGAAGTCTGCTATGTACGGCAATTTCCATGTCTCTACTCCCACTCGCTGGAACTTCGTTGGCGCAAGATCAACAAGTTGAGGAAGTGGTAGTAACTGGATCCTTTATTCGCCGTAGTGAAGGTTTTACTCAGGCTTCACAAACTACCCAACTCAGCGCTGCTGACCTGGAAGCCCAGGGCACGCTGAACATTGGTGAGGTTGTGCAAAACCTGACGTTCGTAAACGGTGCCGCGTCATCGATTACAAATACTATTCAGGGTACTGACTCCCGTTCCACCGAGGTTGACCTTCGTGGATTGGGCGCAAGTTCTACCCTGACCCTGTTGGACGGCAAGCGACTCGTTAACGAGAACGTAAATATGCTGGTTCCAACTATTGCAATCCAGCGCATGGATATCGTTGCTGACGGTGCTGCGGCACTTTACGGTAACGAGGCTGTGGCTGGTGTTGTGAACTTTGTTCCTTATAAGTCTTACGACGGTTTCAAAGTTGACACTTACGCCGAACAATCCGCTGACGGTGACTACGACCAACACAACGTGCAAATGATGTGGGGTGGTGAGATTGGTGACCTGGATGTGGTATTGGCAGGTGCTTTCAGCGCAAATAGTCGTCTAGGTTGGGACGAAAGAAGTGTACTGGCTAACTCTGGTCTGACTATTTCATCTAACGCACCAGGTAACTGGTTCGTACCACCACGTGGTGCTGATGGTCTTTACACTGGCGGTTCAAACGTTCGTACGCCTGACCCAGCATGTCGTCCAGGTTCTGAGAGAACCGGCTATACTCCTGACCAAGTCGCTAACGAGTTTGGTAACTTGCTAGGCAGCAGCTGTTTCTTCGACTTCGGTGATAACCGCTCCTATCGTGAACCAACTGAAACTACTCAGTTCTATGCGAACGCAACTTGGGACTACAGCGACGATTTGACGCTGTCATTCCAGGCACTGCGTACTCGATTGGCAGAACGCGCTTACACTTCTACGTCTAACCCAGGTAACTCTCGAATTGGTGAACTGCCAATCGTTAGAGGTGAGATCCCAGGTAACCCATTCCGAGCTGTCGATGCCAACGGCAACCAGCTGTACGGTGTGGATGCTAATGGCGATGGCGTGCCTGATCGTGGTACTGACGACCTCAATGGTGATGGCTTGGCTGACTATATCGTCGCTGGCATCGTTGATAATGGCGTACCTCTTAATGAAGACGTGTTCCCACGTACGCTGCGCCCTATCAACAAGACTAACCGCCTAGGCGGAGGACTTGTTACTCATAGCCCAGACATGGACAACCTGGAAAACAACGTCGATACCATTACTCGATACAGTGTTCAGGCTGACTTCACTGTGCCATTCATTGAAGGTTGGGAAGGTTCCGCCTCTTGGACGCGAAATGATCGACAGTTAATGTTCCTGTCAGGCCAGAACTATGACATCACTGAGATGATCAAAGGTCTGAACTGTGATGTCGTGAACGATCGAGATTCTTGCTACAACCCATTCTTCGTAACCGATGTGAATAACGTGACTCCTAAGCATGTGATTGATGCTATCGCGGCGCGTGATTCTGAGTGGGTTATTGATGATCTGGATGTCATTGATATCGTAATCAACGGTGAAGTACCTCTAGGTGGTTTCGAACTTCCTGGCGGTCCAATCGGTGCAGCGATTGGTTATCAATGGCGTGATGATTCCTACACTAACATCCCATCGCTAGTGGAGATTGCTGGTGACACTTGGATTGGTAGTGCAGACAAAGAGTTCATCACTTCTGGTAACCGAGAAGTTGATGCCTACTTCGCGGAATTCTCGATTCCAGTATTGTCTACCTTAGAAATTTCTGCGGCAGTTCGTCGTGAGGAATTCTCAACTGGTCAAGAATCAACAGACCCCAAATACGGTATTACTTGGCAGGCTACTGACTGGTTGACTCTGCGTGCTACTCAAGGTGATGCGTTCATCGCACCAACTCTTGAACAGCTGTTGAATCCAATCACTTGTGGTCTTTCTACAGTAACTGACCGTTTCTCAGACTTCGACGCGTTCACCACAGCATGTTCCGGTGGTAACCCGAATCTGGATAACGAAGTGTCTGACTCGAAGCAATTCGGTTTCAACCTGACCTTTGATGATTGGGATCTGGCATTGACCTGGAACGAAACCAACTTCGAGAATCGAATCATCAATACGTCAGCGCAAGACATCATGACGTTTGATTTCATCAACTTCCAGAATGCTACTGGTTTCACTGGTGATGGTCTAAGCCCAGATACTCGACCTTCATTGGCGCAACTACAAGCATGGGTAGCGGATCCACGTTCTAACAAGGACATCATTCGTGATCCAGGCGATATCAGCACTATCCTACAGATCAATGGTCTGGGTGCTGGTAACGCTGAAACAGTAAACGTAACCGCTTACGATTTGCAGGCGAACTATCGTTTCAGCATTGGTGATATGGGTGACTTCCGAGTTGGCTTACAAGCAACTTACATCGACGAGTTCCTGTATCAGTCCAAGCCTGATGATCCAGTACGTGATGGTGCGGGTAATTACAACGACCAGACGGGTGCGGCTCCTGAGCTACCCCAAATCAAGGCGAACCTGACCTTGAACTGGACTCGTGGTAACCACTCAGTCACTGCAATTACTCGTTACATCGATTCAATCGATAACTACGACGGTCCTCAGTTTACTCACCTAGATTTCTTTGGTGGATTCAATCGACCAGCTGGTCTAGCGCAAACTGGTATTTTTGCCTGGACACAGCTTGACGCGAACTACACATATCGCGGCATCGAGCTATTCGATGGTGAGTTGAGCTTCACAGTGGGTGGTCGTAACTTGACCGACCGTGAACCGCAGCGTTCGCCGGAATTTGCAGGGGTACTTGGTGGCCTGCAGGATCCGCTGAATAGGGTGATTTATGCTCGCGCAGTATACGATTTTTAACTTAGGTTAAATTATCGACTTACAGAAAGGGGTCCTTTGGGACCCCTTTCTTTTTGCCTCTTATTAACGCAGCGGCTGCGAAACGCAGACACTTTGTTGAAAGAAATTTTCGAGCGAGTCATTTACGAGTTGTAAACTCCGCACTCGAAAATTCCTTTCGCCGCGTTCCAGCGCTTCTCGCACGCTGCTCTAGATTGAACCTCAATCTACAAATAAAACATTTTCAGAATTAGATTTAAGCGGTGAGCGAAAAGCTCAAGTACGAGGCAAAACTTATTTTGGGGGTAGGAGCATACATAGAGTATGTGACTGTCTCAAAAATGAGTTTTAACGAAGTAATTTAGCTTTGCAGCCAGCGCGTTTAATCTAAGGTGTTGAGAATGACTGCAGCGTAAAAAACAAATTATCTGCGTCGGTCAGAGCAAGAACCAGATTTGTATATGCAACCTGCCCATCAATCACCAACTCAGGAATCGTCAACTGACCAGTTGCCGCATCGAAAGTAGAAATTCCATCAACGGTTTCTGATAAGGCAACCACAGTTTCAGGTTGAGCCTGGACGATTACATCCGGTTCGGTAGATTGAATCAGCAAAGATAGACTTAGCAATCCTTCTGCACCGGCATCGACCTTGATGTTGAGTGCATTGGAGGCAGCATCGTAAGAGTTTGCTGGTGCCGCCCCACCAATTGGATCAACAGAATCGATATCCATCGCAACTTTTACAACGTTATCTCGAGTAAAAATATTGCACTGCACGGACAGAATTCCGTCGTAGTTCACTGTAGGCACCGATGGACTAATATCCATAGGCACTAGCCAAGCATCAGCAATGACATTGACAGTTTCTAAGCCTTCAGTCACTCGCCCAAACACAATAGGTTCTTGTCCTGTTGTGAACGAATTCTGATTACTACCCAGGTTGATAATCCACTGACCACTTATCCTCGAAGTGTCGCTCGCATCAGGCACTAATGCAATCGTGCCATTGTCATTCTGTAACCCAGTACTCTCTCTCGGAATTGTGGGTAGAGGCGTCGCTAATACCGGACCCTCACCACAGGAATTGTAGAAATAGAGACCTCCAGACACCCAAACAGTAGTTACACGATGCACCATGGTGAACTGATAGTTGCCGGCTTCGATGTTGTTTAGAAAATGAGTAACCGTTTCAGGCGCCAAATCTTCGTATAACTCCAGAGTAAAATTTCCCAAATTAGATGACACGCTGACGATGGTATCGGCCTGGGTATTCACTGGGAGAGAGAACAGTGCAGCCAGCAATATGGGCCACTTCTTCGAAGCGATGGGCTTAATTGGGTTCATGATATGGGTATCGACTCTTACTCTTTTTGTTAACTATACGAGACCGGGAGGATTATCCTTTCCGTTCGATTCGTGCTGAGCAGCGGGGATTTTATGTCGAAGCGACAGGTAAAACCAAGTGGGAATGCAAAGTGAGAAAACCTTAAAGCGAGCTAGGAATCCTTAAAATACTCCTGCTTGGCCTTGTACCAACCAAACAGGCTATAGCGTGATGCCTGAGCATAAGGTTTAACTTGAGTCACCAAATGCAGGCGGGGAACCTTGAACATCACCAATTGATTAAATTTGGGAGGAACTTTATGAACGGGCTTCCCTTTGCTATTACAAAAAGCAAAATTGCCTTCCCATTCCTTTTTCCAATCTTTACTCAGCCCTAAAACGTGGGCGGCAATACGCCCTTGACCAGAATCTTCATCCATATGAATAGAAAGATGGTGGTGTCGATCATATCGTGAAGCCCAACTACTGACTTCTCGACCGCTACTGTCTCCGGTAATTTTAGCCATCAAGTCCAAATATTCAGGACTGTTAAAATAGCGATAAATCTCTGTGAGAATTCGTGCATCTTCCGACGTGTCTTCTAGACTTGTCGGTATAGTGTAACGGCAATAGGCAAACGTGAAATCGTTGTCTTTAAGAGTCGCTGCTTTAGGCACCATCTTCTGAATGTCTTTATCAGACATGGCGGCATAGCGTTGTGGGTCGATAATTTGCATCTTGCCACCACTTTTGAATTGGCGGCAATGAAACTCCCACGGAACTGAGTTAAGCAAACTTTCGTAAGCCTGCTCGGCGACTTCTTCCCGCAGAAGATTCGGGATTACGGCGTATCCTGTATCAACGTACTGCTGGTGCAACGCTTCCGTATCAAGTTCGTTGACAATTTCCATGGATATCTTGACGTTGTATCGGGGTTTCTAAAACTAATTGGTCAACTGCGCGAGCCGTGCTCTAAGTTGAGTTAGTATGCTGGCTATCTGAGCAAACTCAGGTACGTCCCGAGTCATTTGCTCCATTATTTCCTGCATACGTTCAAATTCAGGAGCCATACTCTCCCGAAGCTGTCTATCAGTCATTTCAGTACCACGATTGAACTGAAATCTATTCATATTGTCAGCGCGAGCCCTGTTCATGAATTCGGGCTCACATGAACGTACCGGTATATTGGAACCTGTTGGTGTGATTCGACCACAGGTGACCTTGTAATCGTCGTCGTCAATATTGGCATTGAAGATTGCATAGAATTGATCTTCAGCTTCTTCGATGAATTGTCTGACTTCAGAGCGATTCAGCTCGGAAATAACAATTACTTCGCCTTCTTCGTCCTGAGCCAATGCATGGAAACTAGGCAGTAACAGCAAAATCGCTATAAATACTTGCTTCATAGGGCATACCTCTCAACGAGCATCCTGGCTGGGAATATCAGTCAATTCTAACCCGGGGCAATACATACCGCTAAGAATTTCGCCGCAAGCGGCAAGCCAGCCAACTCGCGATACTAGCCAGCTTCCTTATTCTCTGCCGCTGCCTGATCGGCGAGATATTGACGCTCAGAAATACGTCGCAATTGCTGTAACGAGGTGAGATGCGCATAAATCATGGATAGTAGGCCTATTTTGCGCAGCTCGAGAAATTCTTCATCTGACAATTGATTTAGCTTTTCTTCATTGACGGTGTAGATACCTTCAATGCTATAGCGCTGACCATCTGGTCGGTGTTGTAGCTGCACCTGGTGAGTGACCAGCAATTCTTTTTCTCTTAATAGTTTGCAGACCTGCGTAGTTTGTTCACGCTCATTTGCCGCTCTTACCAGTCCTTCAACTCTGGCATCCATGTATTCAGTTTTTTCACCTTTTTCATTAAACAGCGCGTTACCTTCGGTTCTACTCAGCAACTCACTATCTTCGTCAACCAGCACTGCGAATTGATCGCGGCTTTCATCGGTTGCAGTAATGGCAAATGGTGCGTTACCAAAACCTATAGGTATAACTTGTGAAGGAAAAGGCGATTCCTGGCAATAGAGGTTTTGTCCTTCTTTTAATCCCATAATTGCAACTGGCATAAATTCTTCCGATTGCACATTAGTTACAAATACCAATGGAAACTCAGACGACAAGGTATAGAAATCTCGCACAACTATGGGAATAAGATGTTGCTCTTTAAATCGAGTGTAGTCGCCGGAATTGATTACTTTAAGATCGGCGTGCTTATCGTTCGCCAGAGGTACGTACTTGCTCATGCTAATTAGCCTTGAAAGTCATTAAGTGAATACAAATTGAAGTTGCTGAAATAATTTTTGATCGTCTTAGTGACGATTGTCGAGAACGTGAATAATTGGCGTGTTGTAGCCTGGAGGAGGTGGAGAAAAAAATACTTGGGGCACTAAGCTACGGTCCTGATTAAAACCGCCATTGTTGTAAAACCCCGAGTTCACATCAAGACTTTGATTCCTACTTGATGAAGACAATCTAGCCATTCGAGTTTGAGAAGTGCACACTTTTCGGATCAAACCAACGGTACCCCGACGAACGCCCTCGTGACACACTATTTGATCACGCTCAGGGATAGAAGCATTATAGCTAGCCAATTCGTCCTCGCTCATATTCAAAAACGCACTATGCCTGGCAGAAGAGCACCCTACTTGAGTGATAGCAACCAACAATAAGAATAAGAACAGTCTCATTTCATTTCTCAATTAGAGAATCTATTTACTCTGATTATACAAAAGCACCGAATACCATAGCAGCAATAATCAGCCCCGCCACCACATAAATCCATACTGGTTGATTTTGATGCTGATTGTCTGATGCCACTGCGCCCTGCTCTTCTGACGCTTCATTTGTCTCTGAGGCGCTATTTCCTTCACTCTCACCGGCAGCATCGCCTGCCACCAGCTCGATGAAGTTTGTGAAAAATTCGTCGGCGAGTTTTTTCGCCGTGCCATCAATCAATCGAGATCCCAATTGCGCCAGCTTGCCACCTACATTTGCCTGCACCTGATAACGCAGGATTGTGTCAGCCCCATCAGTCGCGAGACTTACCGCAGCACTACCTTTGGCAAATCCTGCCGCACCGCCCTGACCTTCACCATTGATGACATAACTTGTTGGCGCATCGATTTCGGTCAAACTGACATTGAAATTGAATCGCGCTTTAACTGGACCGACTTTGGTGGTGACCCGAGCGGTATATTGGTCGTCTCCAACCTCTTCGAAACTTTCGCAGCCAGGCATGGCGGCCTGCAAAATTTCTGTATTGTTTAGAGCAGCCCACACCGTTTCTTGCGGCGCAGGAATACGCTGCTCCGACTGCATCTCCATAATAATTCCTACTATTTAATCAAACTGAATTACCAGCCCACTGCTTGACCATCTTTGCGATGATCAGACCCAGCACGATAAATACCGTTCACCGGATGATCTTCATCTATGCTGCTCTGGCTGAAATCAGGAGCCGGCATGTTAGGGTCTTTGGTGAATAGTATACCTTGATATCCTCCAACTCGGCTGCCATTCACCGATCGCACATCATGGCCCTTAGCCTGCAATGCCCTGCCGACCAAGCTATACAAATCGTGTTCCAGGGATAAGATGTTGCTGTTCTGACTATGAGTAAATCGTGCCGCATCCGTAGTCATTTGAATATTCATACCGTGATCAATCACATTAACCATATGCTGTGCATGAGTCTCTGGTTGTACCGACCCACCCATGTTGCCAAATGTCATCAACGGTTCGCCATCCTGCATCACCATGCCAGCAATAATGGAATGAAATGGACGCTTACCTGGTGCTACGACGTTGGGATGCTCTTCATCCACAGAAAACGCCACGCCACGATTGTGCAAGATCATACCGTAGGGAGGGATCGTGATGCCTGAACCGTACACAGAAAAAATACTGTGAATGAAGCTCACCATATTCCCCCAACGATCGGCAGTCGTAAGATAGATTGTGCCGCCATCTAAACCACCTTTTACTGAAGGCTCAGACGCCACATCCATATCAATTCGATTACACAGGGAACGCGCATAATTTTTAGAAAGCAGCTGGTCCAGTGGCACCTTTGAATACAATGGATCAGCGTTGTAAGCCTGCAAATCTGAATAGGCGAGCTTCTTCGCCTCTACCATGAAATGCCAATAGTCTGGATTCGATGGGCCAAGGGCAGCGAGGTTTACATCGTGCTCTGGCGCGCATACTTCCAGGATGTTGAGCATTTCCAGCGCTGCCCAACCCTGTCCTGGAGGTGGCAATTGGAATACGTCATAGCCGTGATAGTCAGTGGAGATAGGCTCGACCCATTCCGACTCAAACGCAGCGAGATCAGCATGGGTCATCACCCCACCTTCTGATTGAATCTTCGCCACTAAGGCATCTGCAATATCCCCGGTGTAAAACGCATCTCTGCCTTCCCTTTGTAACAAGCGAATGGCATCAGCCAGACCCGGATTGCGAATAATTGAATAAAGTGGAGGTACTTCGCCATCTACTAAAAACACATCAGCAGAATCGTCGTCTTCCAACAGTTTTTCTTTTTGACTTAGAAGATCAGCATGGCGTCGTTCAGATTGCCCCCAGCCTTCTTCTGCAATTCGCGCGGCACGTTCAAAAGTTTCTTCGAAACCCATTGTGCCAAAGCGATCGAGTAAAGCATCGTATCCTGATACTGCTCCAGGTACTGTCGCCGCATTAACTCCGCGTCCAGGTACTCGTTCCAGGCCAAGCTCTTCTTTAAAAAATTCTGGTGTCCAACCAGCTGGTGCAAAACCAGCTGAATTCAATGCATAGAGTTTCTGATCTTGTGCACTCCACACTAAAGCAAACAAATCACCTGCCAGGCCCGTGTCATTTTGTGAGGTGACATCTAGTACTACTGACGCAGCAACAGCAGCATCAATGGCATTGCCGCCTTTTTGCAGAATTTCCAAACCCGCTTGAGCAGCCAGAGGGTCACTTGTTGCCACGATGCCATGGCGAGCAATCACTTCAGAACGCCCCTGCCCTAACCAGCCTTGTCCTCGTGATCCGGGCGCAGCCACAACATTCGCTGCCGGGTTAACCACTTTCTCCGAAGGGATACCAAACGCATTTTGCGACTGACCGAATGCGACCGGTGCAATCAGCAACAATACCCATAACCAAAGTGTGTTGTGCTTTCTCATCAAAATAATCCTTAGTGCTCGGCAGCCAGGTGCTGTGCCAGTAAATCCTTGCCGTAGTCGTTGCCGTTGGGCGTGCGCACTACGGTATGAATATGATCGCGAGTTGGAACTCCAGCTTGATTGATCATCGTGGTGCCCACAGGGTTTTGATGATCGAATTCAATCATGATCACCGGGCTATGAACGCGATAATAAAAAACTGAGTCGTCTTCGGCCTGGCCAATCCAGGCGAAATACGTGTCATTGATATGCTGTCCTATGTCTTCCATGGTGACCGCGGCGTGGGGATCCCGCAGGTTGCCAACATAGGCTTCAATAAGATCTAGCAAGGCTAACTTCTGTGAACTACTTAATTCAGAGCCAGCAATACCTTCGTAATCGATGACTCGGTTGTCAGCATTGGCCGCAGCCATCGGGTAGTTACGAGTTTTTTCCGTTGTCACAGTGGCGAGCGCTTGCTGTGATCGATCAAGAGACTGCATCAAGGCTAGTCCTAAATCTTGCTCTGGTTGCATGATGGTGTTTCCTTCATACATCCCAGACTGGGCGACCACTGGTTCTCCTCCCCAGAATGCAGGTGTCATAACAACCTGATCACCCAGCACAAAAAAGTTTATAACAAGGTGGTGTCCGTCTAATTGCCACCCCCATGGATCGGTAGCAGAAGGAATACCCATCATGGTGAAATAATATTTCTCTTCCCCATAACGAATTGGTTCGCCATTTAACTCAAACAGAGTTTGTTCGGTTCGCATAATGGCGCGGGTTTGTTCCAAACCTTTGGCGCTTAATGAGACTTCCAATAGATTCCACGCCGACGTTTTTTGTTCTTCACTCATCTCTTCCAGACTGATGCCCCGACGCGGAAATATTCCCACATCGACGTTCGACCAATCTCGCCATTCGGGATCATCAATTGCGAAGTGGGTACGCGAAAGATCAATTGTGCTCAAGGTTCCAAGAAAGGTTTCAGCTGCTTGCCGGATTGAGTCAGTAGAAACGCCGGTAGCCTGAATAGGAAACAACCCTTCAATCTTCCCATCCGAGGTAACCACTCCACTGAATGGTTCGCCCATGGCGGTAGCGGCACCACGGGAGAAATTACCTTTCTGGTTCAGGAGATTGGCTGGATATTGAGATTGGGACAGCACAGAGCCAGTAACCGTTAAGGCTGCCAATAAACCTGCCGTGTAGAAAAAACGTTGATTTATGAACCGCATAGCGCACTCTCTTGTCGGAGTTTTAGTCAAAAAACCTAATAATCTTAGGAGGTTAACTGCTTAAGAGAGTGCCTGCAAGTAAGGAAATCCCTACTCCGCCATCACCAATTCCAGCGCTTCTGCGTCCCGCCAGCGATTGCCGACCAGGCGCCACAGAAAGACCACAGCGATGGCAAAAATCATGACGCAAAACGCGATCCAGGCAACTCGTGGACCCAGCTCGAATACGCGAATGATGAAGTACTCAGCCACCAACATTAGCCAATGCAATGCCACTGATACATACATCAACCAGCGAGTGTCACCCGCTCCACGCAAAACGCCTCCGCAAACCTGAATGACAGCATCGGCCATGGTGTAACTGGAAAGGCCAATCATCATGAAAGTAGCCAGTTGCCGAATCTCAGAAAAATCTCCCTGGGGCGGAGCGAACACTTCTACCAGTGGAAAACGGAAGAGAATGAAGATGACAGCCAGCGAACCGGAAAAAACTAGACCCATGAAAAAACCGGCGGTAATCACTTCATTGGTGTGCGCCATATCTCGCGCCCCAACAAACCGTCCAATCATACTTATCATGCCAATGTTCAAACCGATCATCGGTACGAATGACAAGATGTCCCAATTAAAAACAATGGCAGCTGAAGCACCTTCTGTCACACCGTAGGATTGAAACATCAATAAGAAGAGATTAAACGCTGCGACATTGAGGAATAACTCCATGCCAGATGGAAAACCCAATCGGAGAAAACGACGAAAGACTCCCCTGTCGTAAACAAATGATTGTGCAACATTAAATTCTTCACGATGTTGTTTGCGGAAATAGAAATATAGAAACAACAAGAACGCAAACAAGGTTGCAATGATCGTACTGATTCCTGCACCTACAATTCCCAGCGCAGGAAAACCTAAATGGCCGAACACCATGACATAGGCTAGAGGTACATTGATGATCAGTCCCCATACATCACACACCATAACGATGCGCGTTCTGCCGATGCCGGCAAAGTAGGATGAGATACAGACCTTAGCCAGAGTGATCACAATGCCGATCATCAACAATTGGTAATAAGTTTTTTCCAACTCAACCTGTTGCGGATCATGATCCATTGCTTCAAACAAGCCTGAGACGAAAAACGTGATTAGCCCCAGTAAAGGCACACACATTACGGTCATGATCCAACCTTGGGTCACTACTTTGGCGCACTTATGTTTTTCCCCTGCCCCCAGGTATTGCGCAGCCATTGCATTGGCGTAGGAAAACAAGCCCGAGAAAAAACAAAAGGAAAAGAATGTAGCAACACCGCCACCCAATGCTGCTGCCATATGCACCGGATCGATCTGCGACATGAAGTAGCGATCGGTGAAAATCATGATGGCGAACGTACCCTGAGATACCACCATAGGCATGGCGATCTTGAAGAGTTCACGTAATGTGGCAAAGCTAAAGTGCAGTTTGTCCAACATCTCAAGGCAGTCCATTTTCGCGCAGCCCTGATCAGATGATGGCCGCAGTGACGTTTGTTGAATGCTGTTTCCTGCTTACAGTGCAGGAAGGCAGATTGTATTTGAGTGCTGCAGAATCATTGGCCGAAGAAGGGTCAAATTGTGCAGCGAAATGGCTTCCGGGAAATCGAAAGCGCGAGCATGGTACGCCAAACCACGGGGCTTAGCAACGATTGCTTAGACTAAGATTGTGAATGGCGAAGTGGCTGCATCTTCTTGTAAGTCATACTGCGCCACAACCACTCTGCGGGACCAAATCGAAAGTAATGCAACCACAGAGGACTGGTGATGAGCTGGAAAATCCAGATACCAAAGACCACATAATAAATCTCATGCCGCTGTAGCTGACCTGCCAATCCAAGCCCCCATCCCATAAAAATGAAATTACAGATTAAAGAGTGAGAGAGATAATTAGTCAGCGCCATTTGTCCGACTTTCGCCAGCACATAGCGCATCCATGAAAGTATGCCCAGTTTACAAATGAGCATTACTACACCTATGTAGCCAACAGCAAGAGACAAACGACCCAAATCATAGCTAGGTCGATTGAACGCACTCCATTGATAATCGAATCCGCTGCTTACAAAGGTAATTGATTCCCAAGTGTTCAGCGGCAATCCAATGCCCAATCCAATTAGCGCCATGTAGCCATAGACTCGCAAACTACGAGATGCATCAAGCAAGCCCCATTTCATAAATGCCATACCTAGCAACATCATAGCCAAGGCATCCCAAAAGCTGTTTCCGACAAAACCAATGGATTGCAAGATCAGATTTATTGGAGCGAGGTTCACGAATGCAGTGATATAGCCAGACTGCATAACATCCAATTGTTGTGCGACCAGTTCGGGAGCTACGAATTGTTGTTCCAAGAACGCACTCCAGTCCGCCATGGTTTGTTCTTGCTCTTCAGTCAATACCGTTCCAGCAGGAAGCATTTCAATCTCTTCCACGGCGGCACCTAGCGTTCTTGCCTGAAAATGACCAGCGCTATGAACAAGTGTCAGCAATAAAAATATTCCGGCACTGATGAACACCAGTTTCTTTGCCGGCATATCGCGAAACAAATACAGCACCAAACCTGTCATGCCATAGGCATACAGAATGTCTCCCAACCACAACAGCATGTAAGCGTTAAACAAGCCAAACGCAACCAGCAATAAAGTGCGGCGGTAATAAAGGCTTTTAGTGCGCGCAGAATCACTGTCAGGTTTGTTGAGGAAAATTAACATCCCGGCACCGAACAACATCGAGAATATGGCTCGCATCGCTCCTTCCACGAAAATATCCATAGTCATGAAGGTCGCGAGATTTATGCCGGAATCGGCGTCGTCAATGGTTGGTATAAGATAGGCAGCAAAGGGATTAGCGAAGGCTATGATATTCATTAGCAGAATACCCAATAGCGCTACACCGCGGAGCGTATCAATGGATTGTATTCTGGCTTTGCTTGCTACTGGCGCAGTCGAAGTCATAACAATCACAGCATAGGCCGTGTTAGGCTGTCAGGCAATGTTAATCGAGGAAATACACTCATTTGTTAGCTTCTTTTATTCAGTGGAATGAAGCTGTGAAAGATCGAGGAACCGGCATGACTATTAGGACCATTAAGAAGACCATTCTCACCTGCCTAATCACTAGTCTATGGGTGGTAACAGGTGCTGTGTCAGCCCAAGAAACAAGAGGGCCTGACAATGGTTCTCTGGTGATCGTCGGTGGAGGAATGCGCGATCTCAGTATTCTACAAGAATTCGCTGAGTTAGCCGGCGGTCTCGATGCGCCTATCGTGGTGATTCCCACCGCAGGTGGGGCTGAACACTATGACGAATTCTGGCCAGGACTGGCCCAGTTCCGTGCCGCAGGATTGACCAACTTAACACTCATTCACACCTACGATAGAGCAGAAGCAGATACGCCGGAATTTGCGCAAGCTATTCGTGAAGCTAGTGGCGTTTGGTTTCCCGGTGGTCGTCAATGGCGATTAGCGGATTCCTACTTACATACCGAGGTGCACGACGCTTTAGTCGAATTATTAGCAAGAGGCGGAGCCATTGGTGGATCTTCAGCCGGCGCTACTATTCTTGGTTCTTATCTGGCGCGAGGTGATACCTCAAGCAATACCATCATGATGGGGGATCACGAAGAAGGGTTCGGATTTATCAGTAACATTGCCATCGACCAACATTTGTTGCGCCGCAATCGGCAGTTTGATTTGTTGGAGATTATGGCTGCCAAGCCGGAACTCCTTGGCATCGGGCTAGATGAAGACACTGCCATTGTCGTGCGTAATAACCGGTTCCGGGTTATCGGTCAAAGCTACGTAGTCATCTACGACACCACTCATCAAATCGATACCGGCGGTGATTTCTATTTTCTAGAACCGGGCGATCAATACGATTTATTGGAGCGCCAAGCGTATCGACCCAGCGCCTCACCACAGCCAATGGAACGAATCGTGGAGATTTCCAACTAAGGAATGAGGGCCAACTAAATCTGAGGGATTGTGCTAGATCAAATTCAGGCCAAAACCTTGAAAAATGGGGCTGAATCACAATTTATTATTCCCTAAGAGCCCTTATAATAGTGACCGTCATAACCCTTGAGGGGAGAGCAGAATGAACACCAATATTTTTCGCGCCCATTTCATTCTAAGAAAGCGCTTTTTCGCCACGATTCTTAGCCTCGTCGCCTGGCTAATAGCGCCCCTCGCTGGTGCGCAATCAATAGACGACATCACACTCAACGTCTACAAAGAGCCAACTTGTGGCTGTTGCGTGGGCTGGATCGAACACATGGATGAGCGTGGATATTCTTCTACAATTCATCACCCACGAGATTTAGCCAGCGTGAAGGAACAGCTCGGCCTTAAGCCCGAATGGGCCTCTTGCCACACTGCTGTCACTGATGAAGGCTACATCTTTGAAGGCCACATCCCAGAAAAGTTTATCGCACAGTTTTTAGCAGCCCCACCAGAAGGTGCTATGGGATTAGCCGTCCCTGGTATGCCGATCGGTGGACCGGGTATGGAGATGGGAAATCGGTTTACTCCATACGACATATTGCTGATCAACAAAGACGGCTCTCACTCTCTGTTTGCTCATATAGAGAAGGCTGAAGAGCAACACTAGAATCGACTTAATGAAAAAGGGGTGTCACTTCGTAGTGACACCCCTTTTTTGTGTTTGGAGATTTAGTCTTCTTGAGAAAGTTAAATTTCTCCGCGCTGTGCAGCCTGGTTAATAAGGTCCGCTGCTCTAAACGCCAATGCCATGATAGTCATGGTGGGCTGTCCCCGACCTGAAGTGACCAGAGTACTACCATCACACATAAACAAGTTCGGCACATCATGAGCACGGTTGTTGGCGTCGATTACTGAAGAATCAGGATCGTCTCCCATTCGGCATGTACCCAACAAGTGCACATTGCCTTCCTGCCCCGTTTGCAGATAGAAACCATTAATGTTGCTGGCTCCGGCTGCTTCCATGAGTTCCATAGATTTTTCATAGAACCAACGCATGGTTTCAATATCGTCCGGATGATCCATGTAAGTGGTTCGAAGCGCTGCCCTGCCCCACTTATCCTGCACATTCGGATCCAATGTAACGTTGTTACTACTAAGTGGTAGCGAAGTGGTATGCCCATCAAACGCCGCACAATGTGTGAACCGATAAGCCAGGTCCCTCTTGTAGTCACTGCCCCACGATGGGCCGCCAAACATTTGCGGACTGGACAGTGCGAATCCCAACGGGGTTCCCCGCGATGGATGACGCCCATCAATACCGCCACCACCATAAAAACCGAGCGAGGAATCCAATTCGTAGAAATCATGAATCACGCGGGTAGTTGGAATACTCTTGTGGCCGTTCACCGGCTCGTCAAACAAACCGACAACACGTGACGATCCATTAAACATGAGATTTTTACCAACCATGCCTGAGGAGTTAGCCAATCCATCAGGGAATTGATTTGATTCCGACAAGAAAAGCAAGCGTGGAGTTTCAGATCCGTTTGCGCATAACACAACTGCCTTTGTGCGTTGTCCATGTTCTACGCCATCAGCATCGTAATACAGAACTTCTGTTACGCGACCTTCCTCATTAGTCTCAATACGATGCACCGTAGCAAATGTTCGTAACTCACAATTTCCAGTTGCAAGCGCTTGAGGAACCATAGCAACTAGTGAAGATGACTTTGCATTCGCTTCACAGCCAAACCCATTGCAGTAACCGCAGTGGATGCAACCCGGTCGACCGTTATGAGGTTGCGACAGAATTGCGACCGGTGCTGGATAAGCAGTGAGACCCATAGATCTTGCTGCGCGTTCAAGTAAGACATCTGGCCCCTTTATCGGCATTGGAGGGCAAGGATATTCTCTTGAGCGAGGTGGATCCCAAGGACCCTGCAAACCTGATACACCAACTTCCCAATCTACTTTCGTGTAGTAGGGTTCTAAATCTTCATAGGAAATTGGCCAGTCTGCAAAATTAGTTCCGGCGATAGTGCCTTTCACACTGGCTTCCATGAAGTCGATGGGGCGGAATCGCCAGAAGTTGCCGGAGAAATGCATGCTGCTACCGCCCACGTTATGAGCATAAGCACACACATTTTCACGCTCTTCAGCTTCGTCGCTTTCTGATTTGCGGAATGTCTGGGGGTATCCTTGCGAGGCACCCCACATATGACCACCATTGTGGTCCAGATCCCATTCATCGTGAGTAAAATCCGCCGCAGTAAGGTGTGGTCCCTGCTCCATTAGCACCACAGAATGGCCAGCCGTAGCCAACTCTCTAGCCATAACGCCACCGGCAGCTCCGGAACCTACGACAACGAAATCAACTTCTTCGCGGGTAGGGAATGTTGTATTAGCTTCAGCCATGATTATTCCCCCCGTTCCATGTAGTCCGCATCATAAGCACCAAATGGTGGCGCCCATGCAGCGCGATTTTCCATTCCAATTATCTGATCGCCAATGCCATCTCTGTTGCCGCCATACATTGGCATTGAAAACATACCTGCAAGGGTGAGATACCAGGTAGTTTGAAAAAATGGGGTGGATTCTATCTTGGTAAGTAACTCGTCCTGCTGAGTCTCATTTAACTCATGAAAATAAGAAGCCCCGTAGTCGGTAGCCACTTCAAATTGCATCTCACCTAATCCATTACGCAATTGAGCAAGCACTTCTTCTCTTACAGGGTCAGACAAAACATTGTCTATAAAATAAATTACACCCGCTTCGTTTGCGCCGGGTGTCTCATCGGTTGGAATAATGCGAGCAGCTACGGCAGCTAGTTCGAGTGCCTCGTCCTCGTTCAAGGTTTGAAAATCTGAGCCAGCTGAACGCGCTTCCTGCGATTCCCGACAGGCGGTCAGAATTGCCGGCATACTTAATGCCAGTAGTGATCCTCTTGCCAATGCCACCGAGTCGGACATGAACTTCCGTCGACTGAGATCTGCATTGAATGCTTCGTCTTCCAAATTTTCAGGGGTTTGGTGTGCCAAAACGATTACTCCAGAAAGGATTGAATACCACAAAATTCAAGTGCTTGAGTCTATCACGGAAAATTCTGCTACACACTCCAACCAACCAGCAGGATGCTTGCGATATCGCACGATATTGAGTGGTTTTTGGGAAAAATAGAGCCTGCTCCGTAGAGCAGGCAATAGACTGAACCTTGCGTTCAGTTTTCAAGGGAAGAGATCGACCATTCGAAAGAATTTGCCGCAGCACTAAAGTGCCTTATGCAGTCTGTCTTAATGCGTCCCGCGCCAAAGCCAGTTTAGGCGCTACGAATTCGTAACCAAGTGCTTCTGCAACAGGAAGATTGGTGACCAGACCACGATGTACGTTTAACCCATTTAGGAAATGCTGATTATCCAACAAGGCTTTATGTGCACCCTTATTGGCCAAATCAATTACAAATGGAAGCGTGGCATTCGTTAACGCCATAGTAGAAGTACGCGCGACTCCTCCCGGCATATTAGCCACACAGTAGTGAACGATGCCGTCTACCACATAGGTAGGCTCTTCATGGGTAGTCGGCTTACTGGTTTCAAAACAGCCACCCTGATCGATAGCAACATCAACCAGCACTGAACCTTTACGCATCAAGCTCAACATGTCCCGTGTAATAAGTCGGGGAGCTGCGGCACCTGGCACCAGCACCGCGCCAATCACCGCATCAGTCGTCGGCAACTTCTCGGCGATTGCTGAGTTGCTGGAATACATTGTTTTGATTTGACCATTGAACAATGCATCAATTTCTTGCAAGCGCTTGATCGACTTATCTGCGATCGTAACATCTGCACCCATACCGAGCGCTATTCGTGCAGCGTTAAGTCCAACCACACCACCACCGATAACCAAAACCGATGCGCCTGGAACTCCCGGCACTCCTCCCATGAGTACCCCACTTCCTTGTTGCGCCTTCTCCAAACAATGAGCGGCTTCTTGCGCTGCCATGCGGCCAGCCACTTCACTCATTGGCGCAAGTAGAGGTAGTCCACCAGCTTCATCGGTAATGGTTTCGTATGCAATACAGGTCGCATTAGACTCGACCAATAATTTTGTTTGCTCTGCATCTGGTGCAAGGTGCAGATAAGTGAATAGCGCCTGTCCCTCACGCAGCATTTTGCATTCGTTAGGCTGAGGCTCTTTGACTTTCACTATGAGATCAGCGGAAGCAAAAATTTCTGCTGCTGAGTTGGCGATGCTCGCGCCAGCTTCTCGGTAATCATCATCAGAGAAACCGACACCAGCACCACCATGTTGCTCTACAACAATTTGATGGCCGTGACGAACTAACTCACTGACACCTGCCGGTGTTAGACCGATTCGATATTCATGATTTTTTATTTCTTTTGGGACACCAATCAGCATTGAGAACACCTTTTTGAGAATAAGTTGGCAATGGCAGAAATTATAGTGGCTAGACTCCCGAATTGTTTGCGGAATTACTTGCTTATACCCAATATTTCAGTATATTTTTCTGTATAATTTGCATATTTCAGTATTTTTTGCCGATAACCTTCTTATGAGCAGTACTTATCAACTGAGCACAATTGACAAGAAAATCCTCCGTGAGCTGCAGAAAGATGGGCGGATAACTTTTTCTGAACTGGCGAAGCGAGTCGGTCTTTCCACCAGTCCCTGTCTGGAAAGGGTTAGAAGAATGGAAAGAGATGGCGTGATCAGTGGCTACACTACTTTGCTGAATCCCCATTTCTTGGATGCCGATTTAATTGTGTTTGTGCAGATTCGTCTCACGCGTACGTCACAAGACATTTTCGAACGATTCAAAAAAGCGGCTACTAAACTCGATGAAGTACAGGAGTGTTATCTCATCTCAGGAAACTTTGATTATTTAATCAAAGCCAGAGTGTCTGACATGGATTCGTATCGGAAATTTCTTGGAACTACTTTGCTGACTTTACCAGATGTTCAAGAAAGCACGAGTTATGTTGTGATGGAACTTGTGAAGGAAACATTGGCACTTCCTGTGCCGAAGTAGAATACTGGTCTACGACTCAGAGCAATTCCAACAAAGCATCAACCACAGTATCAGGTCGCTGTACTGGTAAATCATGCCCCGCACCATCTACGATCCTGCGAGCAATCAAATTCGAAAATCGCGCTTGGTCCCCTGCCGGATTCTGTGACGGAGGGCCGAATCCACTGGCACCTGGACGCAGCACAATTGCCGGTACTGTAATTACTGGTCGCTGCGCTAAGGCTGCCTCTATTTCAAGAAAGCGTTCCTCACCAGGCGCGTTTCCATGACGATGTCTGTATGAATGAATCACTACGTCGACAAAATCAGGGTTGTCAAACGATGGCGCTGACCGCTGGTAATCCTCATCACTATAGGTCCAATCTGGTGACCAGGTGTCCCACAAGTAACGAATAATGTCATGCCGATTTTCTTCCAGGCCCTGCACTCCCCTACTGGTATTGAAATACCACTGGTACCACAGACGAGATTCCAGGTTCGCAGGCGCGGGGCCACCAGGATTTACGGTGTTCTGCACTGAATAACCACCAATCGCCACCTGAGCCCGAATTCGATCAGGATAAAGAATTGCAGCAATGCAGGCAGCGCGGTTTCCCCAATCAAATCCGGCTACGGCGAAATCATCTAGTCCAAGCGCATCTGCGAAGTCGATGAGATCCTGAGCTATTGCTGCCTGCTCAGCCATGCGTGGCACATTGGCATCAAGAAATCGCGTAGGCCCATATCCTCGCAAGTAAGGCAATAGGACACGATAACCGCTCTCTGCTAATTGCGGAGCCACTCGATCAAAAGATCGCACATCGTAAGGAAAACCATGCAACAGGATAATTGGGTAAGCGTCAGGGTCGCCGTGTTGTTCGTATCCAATCTCCAGTACAGGTGTTCGAATGCGACGAATTGCGGTTTCGCTTTGAGCAAGACTGATAGTTGGAAGCGACTGCGACAAGGCAGAAAAGCTAACCACCACAGAATGTTTAAGCAGAGTTCTGCGATTACAAATCATAATTGACCTGTCTCATTACGATGATCTTCGAGTCGGGCACCCCGCAGCATATTAGTTAATGCATAGTTCCCTTCATGGCAGGCGAATTCATAAATAGGTGCGTGTAGTCGAGAAAAATGTACAGTCGCACTGATAGTTTCAGCAAAGGTTGCTGGATCATCCAAAACAAACTCGTAAATCATGGCGTCTTCATCCACTCTGGTAAAACGCTCAGTTAACACCATATTCTCTGCACTTCCGTAAGCAGAGGCTCGCATGAATATGGCCGCCATTTTTGAATTGAAATGGCGTGTTTCTACAACGAGTGTGTCATCTTCCCAATGACCGCGAGAACTGCCAGTCCAGGTTTCTATTCGCTTGTCTAAAAAGGGACGGTCATCTAATGGAATTATCCGAGGGTCATTGCCAAGCTCTGTATAAAGCACAACGTGGTCTTGAGTGACTACGAATTGAATATTGTTGTTATAAGAATTGGCTTTTATATAAGGGCCAGTTGATTGAGGAAACAGTAGACAACGAGATGCTAGGCCAAAATCTTCCGGTCGGTCGCATGACACCGCCCCGAATGAGATACGCACAGGACGGTCGGCGATCACAACCAGTCCATCGTTACAAGGATTGGAAGGTGGAGGTGACCGTTGAGTAATGACACCCATCTGCGTAGTCGGGATTCTGCCATTGGTTGGAAAGGTAATCATCGACGTTCGAGTGTTTGGAAAAGGCTCGTCGTAGTATGACCAGAATGTGTTGTAAGCACCGGTATCATCTGTCGGCACTTCTAAGACACGCTCAGACACATTGCTTTCTCTTTGTTGTCGCCTCTCTTCTGAAGAATCAAGCCGGCTGAATTTTTCAGCTAGTTCCTCTTCTGTCAGAAATTCACGATCACCAAAACGGGCAGGACGTTCAAACGGGGTCGAATCATTAAAATTCCAAATGCCGTTCAGATCTGGATAACCAAATTCATCACGGGGAACAACATAGTCTTGCGCGAAAATTGATAACGGCAAACAAAGAACTACTAGCGCGCTGCACACGCTTACGATGTTCCTGGGCAATGGAATCATCAGGCAGAGCGTAGTTGCGGACGTTGCGTGAGAAAATCAGTGATCTGTTCGTAAGCAAGGCCAAACTCTAGCACTTTCCTGTCATCTCCAAATTTACCCATGACCTGCATACCCATTGGTCGACCTTGGGCATCGAAACCCACTGGTACATTAATAACAGGTATGCCGCCCAAGCTTCCCAGAATGACCACTTCCATCCAGCGATGGTAAGTGTCCATAGCCCGACCATTAATTTCCTGCGGCCAGTTTTGATCTTTGGGATAAGGAAACACTTGAGCAGTTGGCAATACCAGAAAATCATATTGCTCAAATAGCCGGTCTAATTCGCGATTCCATGCAGCTCTAATGCGTCTGGCATTGGATTCATCTCCAGCGGTTAAGATGAGCGACTGCTCAATTTCCCACACCAGTTCAGGTTTAAGCAGTGGTCGCATGGCGGGATCATCATAGTAACGTCTGGAACTCCTGCCGCGGCCACTATGGCGTAATGCAGTCCAGCATTCCCACAGATCACTGAGATTAAACAAAGGTAATGTAGCTTCTACCTGGGCACCGGCATCAGCAACGGTTTGCAAGCTGGCATCACATAACTCTAAAACGCCAGGCTCAGTTGCCAGGTATCCGCCCAGATCACCAAACCAGGCTATCTTGGCGCTCGATAGATCGAGCGGTGCAAAATCTCTGCCTAACTTGCTCGCTGCAATGGTGCCCAGTAGTGCAATCGTATCTTGAACATTCCTGCCCATAGGACCTGACGTTGACAATGCCCGCGGCTCGGAATCAGCTCCACTCATCAAGTTAACACTGGGTCGAAAACCGATAACGTTATTGAACGCTCCGGGATTTCTTAGCGAACCCATCATGTCGCTGCCATCAGCCACCGGTAACATATGGGTGCCTAGGCCGCTGGCCGCACCGCCGCTGCTTCCGCCGGAAGTGAGATCGGGATTCCAGGCACTGCCTGTCGCTCCGAAAACCGGGTTATAGGATTGGGATCCCAATCCGAATTCTGGGGTGTTGGTTTTACCCATGAACACCACACCTGCCGAACGTAAACGAGCGACCATCGCATCATCTCTATCGGCTATCCTGTCGGCAAACATGGGCGAACCACTAGTGAATCGCAATCCAGCAACCGCACGCAGATCTTTTACTGCAAATGGGAATCCATGCATCCATCCCTTGTCGTCACCGTTTTCCAAAGACTCATCTGCCAGTAAGGCATGGCGCAGCAAGACATCTCGATCCAGCATGCTGACCACAGCGTTATACACAGGATTATATTGATCGATGTGATTGAGATATGCCTCCATCACTTCATAGCAACGCACTTGTTTATCATGGATCGCCCGGGACAAAGTTAATGCGTCCATATCGACGATGTTTGAAGGAAGCTCTGCCGCAAATAGTGATTGGCTAATCGTAAATGGCGTAGATAAAGCAGCGCCAAATGTCACACTTTTATTAAGAAACTCACGTCGCTTCATGCTGACTCCTGCTGTTGTTCTTCTTTTTGCGTTTCAGTTTCGGATTTTATGGTTGGCGCCAACTCTTCTAATGCTGATGCGCTGTAATCCAGTTTGAATTCTTCTTCAAAGTTCTTAATTTCTTTTTCAACTGCATCCACAAATTCAGGCGAAGCCATGCGATGCCAATTTGAAGTTACACTCCAGAGTTTTTCAAATATAGCGGACTGAGAAGTTTCGGCGGCTACACTTCTAACTGCTTGCGAGGCCAATCCAATATCACCCACCGTATTGGCGCGAACAAAGTTAGCTCGCTGCGTATTGATGAAATCAATCCAGAGATTGTTGAGTCGCAATAGGTCCTCTTTATTTACGACCTTGCCTTCTACCGCACTGAGCCAGATTCTTGATAATTCTGCATTTTCCATCAGCCTGCCGCGCCAGCGACTAATGGAGTCTGCATGCCGATCGATTGTGGCAGCTCGATTGAGACGATTAGATTCTTCCAGACCGCGATTGCTTTGTCTGACTTGAACCACCAGAACCAGCAAGGTGATCACCACTGCTGCCGCACCGACTACTTCTCCAATTGCTCCAATGGCTTCCCAATTCATCGCGCTTTCTTATTGTTATCTGGACTATTGCTGGAATTTGATTATTGACCAACTAGACACAAAGGCCAAGCTTGCCTATGCTGCAAAAAACTCAAAACCCTACAGGCCGCGCCATGTTCAGACCAGTTCGTCTTTTCAAGCTATCAATCCTCGCATCCATCGTTTCAGTTGCCAGTACGAGCGTCCAGGCTCAATCCGCAAGTGAAGAAGATATTCAGGAATTAGTAAGTCGGCTTGAATTGTCGCGTTACAAAGACACCATTAAGGGACTCACTCAATTTGGTGATCGACGCCAAGGTACAGCGCGCAACCGCGCAGCCGTGGACTGGATAGAAGAACAATTAGAGTCCTATGGATGTTCCACCGACCGTATCGACTATGTGTTTGATCCAGAACCGCGCCCGCCTAGAGCTCCACGACCACAATCAAACGAGCCCGTAGATCTAACCACAGCAACTGGCGGCCGGGTTGGACGTAACGGCAGCGGCCCTGGTGGTTCTTCTATTTATGGATATCGAGTTCGTACTGGCGTTAATCGTGATCTCATGGCTCAGCCCGACGAACGCATTCGCGAACTCAATCGCGAAGAGCCGGTCAATGGACCACGGTCACAAGTCTATTGCACCAAAGTAGGCAGCACGCGACCAGACGAGATGTACATTATCGGCGCTCATATGGACGGCCATGGTGTTAACGAGGCGGTTAACGACAATGGTTCAGGCACAGCGTTAGTGATGGAATTGGCACGTATTCTAAGCTCTCCCGATGTTGAAACTGATGTCACTATTCGTTTCGCGTTATGGAACAATGAAGAAACTGGTTTGAATGGTGCCCGAGCTTATTTTGAGCAACGAGTAGACTTACAAGGCATAGAAAATCCTCCAGGTTCAGGCCAGTACCCCGAACCCAATTGGCTGGGAATGATTCAGCACGACATGATGCTATGGGACCATGGCGCCCCTAGCGCAGATGGCATTGTGAGCAGAGACCAGCGACGGGAAGCGGATGTGAATATCGAGTTTCAATCAGCCTCTGAGTTAGTAGACCAATCACGGGAACTTGCTTTCTTTTTTAAAGCATCGGCTGATGCCTATACCACGGATTATCCGGCGACAGTCGGGCCTCATATGACCAATACCGACTCCAGTGTTTTTATGGACACTGTGCCTTCTATCAGTTTGCGAGAAAACGAACGGGGCGCCCACACTGGAGCTGGCTGGAATCCTACCTGGCATACACCATTGGATGTCTGGACTACTTTTACGGACGACGATTTCCGCCTGGGATTGAATGCCGCGCAGATTACCCTGTCTGCCATAGCTCAACTGGCTGGAACGCGACTCACGGAATAGGGTTAGAAATCCGCAAAGAGTGGCGAATTTAACCATCGCACCAACCGCTAATCTCGGATTTTTTCAATAAATTCAGCTAGTTAAATCTTGGCATGGTGTATGCAACTATCTTCTGTGTTTAGCAGGAGATCAGCATCATGCTTTTTGACAATGAAACTGACAACATTCCCATGCCACTGAAAATGATCGGGCTCGCGGTTGTCGCCCTATTCGTTTTTATCGGATTAGTTGGCCTGATTCTGCCCATTATCCCGGGCATACTCTTTTTAGCCCTTGCCGCTTTCTTGATGGCAAAACTATCGAGTCGATTCGCTTTTTATCTGGACAACCAGCCACTGTGGCAAAAGCTGCAAAGACAGTGGCGCTCAATGCGAGTGCTAACCATCGCAGAAAAAACCAAGCTGATGGGATTGTACTTGGTGCGCAGTGCAGTGGACGGATTGGAAAACTTGGTTAAAACACTGCGTTCTAGAATGAGCTAGCGCTTAGTTGATAATTTCTACTTGCATATACCCAGGCCTGGCCCATTCGTGGCACAGATCGGCAAGATATTTTGGCAATTCCGATTCCGAGATATCTGCAGGAATCACGAGATCATGGGCGGGCCGTTTCTTTCCCTCTTCCCCTATATAAAAGACGATCCACTGACCTTCGCGGAATTGCACTTCGACAAGTTTTCCGAATACATTGAGTCGCACACTACTCACCGCTTTTAACATTCAGTTATTAAGGATTGATAAACCTAGCTAAATGGCCACTGTTCCCGGCTATTTTTACCATTATCGTATTCAAACTCGGCTGTGGCTCTATATAATCGGGTGTTCTTTGAAAACCACGTAGATTGAATGCGACGCCATAAGACACAACGCGGCTTTACTTTGCTTGAGCTACTCACCGTTACTGCCATTATCGGTACCTTAGCGTCTGTCGCTATTCCTGCTTACCAGCAATACAGTCTGCGAGCTCGCTTCTCAGAAGCGCTTCTTGTCACAACGCCATACAAGAATGCTATGGAGTTGGCGGCATTTCGCGGCCTGGTACAGTTTCCTGGACAGTTCAACTCAGGCACCAACGGCATTCCTGATATGACCTGGCCGTGGTTTGACCCCAATCAGAATTACCTGATCGGTGTTTGGGGTGGCACTATTTTCGTCATGTGGTGGTTCGACGGCACCCCACTATCTGGACATTCCTACACACTTACCGCTTTAAACGCTGACCCGCCAATCCAATGGCAGCAAGGGGGAAGCTGCGTAAACATGGGATATTGTTAATGCCCGTGACAGGAAAAAGAAAGGGGAGCTAAAGCTCCCCTTTTTTGTATCTGCTGTTCTTACACTATTTCGTATAAACGAACTGACTAATCATTCGATCGAAAGATGCTACCACCCTGAATGGCGAGCACATCGAGTCGTGAAGCTTGTCTTTGGTTATAAAGCACCCAATCCTCAACAGTATCGCAATAAGTTTTGCGTATACGAGAAGAGGTACGCGCCTCTTTCACGCAATATATTTGCTCTAAGATGGGGCGATCTTTGTTGTAGGCCAGCAACTCCTGCTCCGTCATATTTTCGAAAGTTTGAGGTACGGTGCATCCTGCCAACAACAGGCCAAGAACAGCTGTGGTAATTGATGTTTTCATAATTCGGTACCTTGTAGATAAGATAGCTCAGCAATTCAAAAACTTTCAAGAATTTTTCCCAGATCTGGGCATCCTTAATTCTCCATATCCAAGCGAGACCCCGTAATTCCTGCTTCCCCAAGGCTTCAGCGCCGCAAATGGCAATTCTTGGCATTTACCCTCTACTGCTTTAGGCTTGATCACAGCCAGAGGCAGCCTGCTCTCTGATAGCTGAAAACAATAAGGAGAATTCCAATGCGCAGACATCAATCCCAACTGCTTTCACTTTTTGCTTTAGCGGCGCTCCTAATTATTCCTGGATCATCAGCGCAAGACATCGAACCTGACGAACTGGGCTTTATCATCGGCACCCCAGATGTGTTAGAGCCACCGGAAGGATCTCGTTCCGTAAACATTTACGGCGACCCGTCCAAACCCGGGCTCTATGTTATTCGTATTACATTCGCGCCAGGGACTGGTTCTCGTCCTCACTATCACAGTACAGCTCGCTACATCACCGTCATCAAAGGTACCTGGTATACATCCTATGGACCTGAGTCCGACATCTATGACCCCGACAATATGATGGCGGTACCTGAAGGAACTTTCATTTACCAACCTCCTGGCGGACACCATTACGACATGGCAAAAGACGAGCCAGTCACGGTTCAAATTATGGGAATGGGGCCAGTTGTCACAACTTCTATCCCACAGCCAGGGGATTAATGAAGTTATAGAATTATTTTCGCTTACCCTTAAGCAGGCTTCTAAATTTATCTGAAAACGTTTCGTACTTCAGATCGGTAAGCTCTCCCGCGTCAAGGAAGACGCGTGCGCATTTTGGACAAGATTCCATCCAGATATGGGTTTGAACTGGATCTTCAATCTTGTCCATCTTGACTTCACAAACGGGACAAGTGATGTCATCTATCTTGTCGTATTTCTTTCCTAACGATGGCGCGCCCACGTCCAAGAATGATTCCGCCATCCATTGAGCGAACGTTTCATTCAGCATGTGCTCTTCAACCAAGATGCCATAACACTTGTTACAGCGTTCCAATCTGATTGGATCGTGCTCCTTGGTTTCTAAGTCACCATGGCATTTTGGGCATTCCATGATTAGGCCCTCTTAGATAGGGAAAATTTTGAAGCGAAAAAATACTATCTCAACAATCCTAAATAGCAAGAAAACGCCGTCACTCTATTGAAATCAACAGTATTCCCGTTTTTATTGTGGCGGAAATAGATTACAAATTTGTTGCCTCGAGTTAAATCCGGCTAGTGGACCTGGGCATCGCGATGCTCATCTGCCCCTTCCATTAACCAGCGATTAGCTTCGATCAGGCTGTCAAAGATATCTAAATTGGAGCTCGTTTCCTGAATACGGCAGTATTCCTGGAGAAATGGTCGCAGATCTTTTTCAGTAGGCGTTGGAAAAACGAATGCCTTGCGATCGCCTTTGCGTGAGTAGCGATCGGGTCGATTGAATACTTGCCGCGGCATCTCAGGTTCCGTGCCCACCATCTTGGCATCACTGAAATCGAACAACACCAGATTACAGCGCTGGCCTCTGTAATAGTGGTCAATGCACTTCACCAAATCCATCGGCCTTACTTCACCATAAAAAGTGATCACAGTAAGTCCCAGTGATGGATCAAAAAATGACTCTATCCTTGGCATAGATTCCTTGCTCTAAAATCTGCAGGCCCAATTAAATAGACTTCTCACTATACTGTCATTTTGGGGATTTCCCTAGGTAACTACGACAGTAAGTCCAAGTTTATTGAGGCCAATCGGTTCAACAAAAAAGGTCGAACTCAACCCTAATTGAGCTCGACCTTTTTTCGAAACCGATGGAAGCGCAAATTGCCAATTCCATCACATTGTCGCGGATTTAATTCACGACAAAAGAGACCTAGATATCAGCTGCTAATTGGTTCACAAATTCGATCCAATTGGTGAGATCCGTGCCCGCCGAAAGCTGCGTGCCACCACCGTGAGAGAGCTGACCTTGCGGCTTGGAAATTAGCAGGTTGCTAGCATCTGAAGCTGTTTGCATGAAGTCAGATATAACATTGTAGTTCACACTTACGTGATCTGGATTGGTAGTTCTCACATACACCAATCGAGTCGCACTCGCCGCCCCTCCAGACACATGACAAACCACACAGCGGTTCTGAATAATCTGTGTCGAAACATTTTGAGTAAACAAGGTTAGACTTTGAGGATCAGAAGGAGGTTGTGCCCCGACACTCACACTGAGTGGTGCGCCACTGTAATACAACTCGCCAGGGGCTGCTGCAGTGTCATAGGCGAAGAACACACTGAAGGTCACATCCGATACTCCAGCCGGCCCAAGAGCAACATCATCAACAATGGTTAATGGTTCACTCGCTGCTAGAGTTTTACCTTCAGTTGCTGGTAACAATGTAGCGATATCCATATCCCAAGGAACGTAATCGCCACCTGTGTTACGAATCAATAAATCTTCGCCCAGCTGAACGACAATGTACAAATTGCCAACAGTGCCAACATGACCCGCTTCAGGTTGAATATCAGCAGTAATGTCGACTGGCTGATCAAAATCGAATGAACTCCCGAAACTGAGTCCATTATCCGAAGAAGTGCCGGCGAAAAATCGCGCCGTAGTACTGCCTCCACTTGCGGCCGATGGTGAGCCTAGTTCCGGTAGTTGCGCAGTCACTGCCCCGCTAATCAATAGCGTGACTGCTGCGAGTAGTCCCTGAATTCGTGAGTTTCCCATGGTTCTTTTCTCCAATCTGCAATTCCTCGGAGCCCGCTGATTTCAACAATTGCGAGCTATCTAGCCCTTCTCTACTAACTTATTACGCACAAGCGTCAATCTCGTTGACAGGAAGACATTTAACAATAGAGGAAGGCTTAAATATGGCGAACTGGGTCACATTACACAGCTTCCCAGTTTTCCTAACAAACCTCATTAGATGAGGATTTTTAGCTGGTTTCGTGTTGAACCGCTACTTTTTTTGCCTGTTCCTGCCATTGTGCTAGAAGACGACCGGGATTAGTGTCAGATACTTCCCCAATTAATTGATCTACTCGTTCGACAAAATCAGGAGAAAACTCATGGCGCGTGGCGCGCCAATAGGCCTGGAATCCTGGCAAGCTAAGAATCTGATTCTTGGTTGAACGCTCATAGCCTAAATAAATCTCAGAATCGAGAGTACCCTGTTGGTGTTGGTAGAACTGACTTTCGAACGCTACGAATATAGCGCGACAAATCAAGTAAAACTGCAATAGCTGATGAGGCTTTAAATCTGGTTTGCCGCTGGACCCAAGCAGATAAGATTCATTGAAATCTGGGTGAGCTACTTGGGTCAACATCGAACTCCAAATCTCAGTGTTTGTAGCCAGTGTTGCACTTCTAATATTCGCAGTGTTCTGCCGAATTTGAATTGCCAAATAGATTAGTGAGACAACTACGGCAAAGCCACCAACCAATTCACCGATATTGGCCAAGTTTTCTAAAGTACTAGCTTCCATTGATTTTCTCGTCTTCAGTGACTCTAGTTCGATACAAGATTGATTTGA
The DNA here is from genome assembly GCA_965262465.1 of uncultured Pseudohongiella sp. Lineage (GTDB taxonomy): Bacteria > Pseudomonadota > Gammaproteobacteria > Pseudomonadales > Pseudohongiellaceae > UBA9145. The sequence goes on from OZ253535.1 coordinate 2,602,324, forward strand.
TCCCGTATTGCCGGCCAATCACATTGCAATTCAACATAATCCGCAAATTCTTCCGTGAGCGAATCCTTCATACTCCCGCCTGCTACCCCAAAGCGAGCTATTTCCCACACCGGTGCCGTTGCAGGCAGATTTCTGCATAGTGCTTGCTCGAAGCGCTCCCATTCTTTCTGACCCAATACTCCTCGCTGCAGTGCATAGTAGGCGCTTTCATAGGTTCCCCAAATTGCGCCGTAGAGGTTTACGATCCTAAAATATTCAACCTCGCTAAAATCATCTATGTCACCAGAGATAAGCTTGATAAACATTTCAGCCTCTTCTGGCTCTGCGAACTGGGATCGCGATCGATTCAATTCGGCAGTCAAAGCCTGGTAGGTCTGGGATTGAATGGCATTGGTGTTTTCACTGGTTTCTACAATTAGAAAAACCAGGGTTACAACAACCGCAACCGCTCCAACCACCTCTGCAAGCAGTGCCCATTTTTGTAATTGCTCACTATTCATGATTTTCTAAAAGGCTCCACAATCATAAAAGTCGCATTAGATTTCGCGACTAACTTTTCGTCTGAATGGATATCTATTTCAACCCTATAGAGCTGCTTGCCTGCATGAATCACTTTCGCAAGGGCGTGCAAAGAATCTCCTTTGGGCGGACGCACAAAGGCAATGTTTAAATCAGTAGTTGCAGAGAGCTTGCCATCAGGGCGAATTGAGCGAACTGCTACTCCGGCAGCACTGTCGGCCAGCGATGTGAGGACGCCGCCATGCACTCGACCGCCGGTATTGAGATGGTGATCTTTTAGCTGAACACGACATTCCGCTTCACCATTCTCATAATGCAGCATCTCAATGCCAAGGAACTCATTAAAGGGACTGTTGGGTAGTTCGTCCATGACTTTCTTCTCAGGCAGAGCTCGCGGCAAGTGCTAATGGATACACCCATGCTCTGCACAATTCTTATTTTGCTACAGACTAACTCATTTCGCGCTGTCTTTCTTTAAACCGTAACTTTTCCTGACGTCGGCTTTCACGGGTGTCACTCATGCCATCTCCTATATGAGTTTCACCTCTCTCCCGCGCTAGCTCAATTTGACGCTCTCTTTCGGCGAATCGCTTTATCTGTTTCGGAGAATGTTTATCGAAACAATGCGGACAGCTGACACCTTGTTGATAGTGCTCAGACTCTTTGTCTGCATCCGTGATTGGCATACGACAAGCGTGGCACTGATCGTAGTTGCCCTGCTCTAACTGATGATTAACCGTAACCCGGTTATCAAATACAAAGCATTCACCTTGCCATTTCGTTTCAGACTCAGGCACCTCTTCCAGATATTTCAGAATACCGCCCTTGAGGTGAAACACATTCTCAAAGCCTTGCTGTTTAAGATATGCCGTGGACTTTTCGCAGCGAATTCCACCAGTGCAAAACATGGCGACTTTTTTGTGTTTTTGCGGATCAAGATTGCTCTTTACGTATTCTGGAAATTCACGAAAGGAATCGGTTTGCGGATTTACTGCTCCATCGAACGTCCCAATCTCCACTTCGTATTTATTACGAGTATCCAAAAGCAGCACTTCAGGATCGTTAATCAAATCGTTCCAGGCATTCGCATCCACGTAAGTGCCAACAATCTCATTAGGATCAATGTCTTCGACACCCATGGTGACGATTTCTTTTTTGAGCTTCACCTTTGTGCGGTAGAACGGATTTTCGTTAACGTAAGATTCCTTGGTTTCCAAACCCGCAAAACGATCATCCAGTTGCAACCAGTTAATAACGGCATCAATACCTTCACGAGTGCCAGCGATAGTGCCATTTATACCCTCAGCGGCAAGCAACAATGTACCTCTCACCTGCTGTTCAAGCATGAGATCAAGCAACGGCTGGCGAAAAGATTCGAAATCGGGAAATCGCGCAAAGCGATAGAGCGCGGAAACCACCACGCTTTCTGAAGAGCTAGTCATATCATGTCCTTATTGCTGGCCGGAACGTAAAACCGGGGCAAATGAGCGATGCATTTTATCAGAGGCTCGCGTCACATGCATGGGGCGCAAATGCCGATCTCAATTGACTGGCGGAGTCTGAACTACTGTTCCAAATCTTAGACCTGAGGCGTAGACTGGCGGTCAAACTATAAAAACATAGCAGAGATCACTTGAGCCTTTTCGAATTCTTAATGGTATTGGTTTCCCTGATTATTGGATTGGGGCTAGCTGAACTTCTATCTGGAATCGCTTTAATTATTAGAAACAAGCAATCGGTAACCCTATATTGGGTGCACACACTTCTAGTCGCTGTTGTCTTTCTTGCCTTGCTACAAACCTGGTGGGAAATTTGGGGAGTCAGAGAGACGCCTTCCTGGAACTTTTTTGGTTTGCTTATGATGTTAGGCGGGCCGGTTGGACTATATCTAGCGTCTCACCTTGTATTCCCCAGTCAGCTAATCGAAGCAGACATGAGAGCTTTCTACTATCAAAACATGCGACCAGTGTTTATCGTTGCATTATTGACTGTAATAATTTCGACTTTGTTTAGGCCAGTCATACTAGGTGAGGAGCTTGTTGCCACACATAACGCAAGTTCATTTTTATTCGTTCTAGCATTTGGCGTTTTGTATGCCACTCCCAGACCTAAAGTTCATGCCAGCGTGGTAACAGTTGTTTTCCTCGCAGAGTTAGCTGACATCTTCCTTATTAACCTAAATATTCAATAGGCGCAGGTATTACTAGTGACAGAAGCAGAGATCGTTTTTCAGCTTTCCGAATTGTATGACCGCTATTGGTCCATCATTCAGTGGTGGGCTGGAACTTCTTTCATCGTGATTGGCGTCTGCCATGTTTCTGCAAACAAACTAACAAGAGTCACTCTTGGGATTTTGTTAACTCTGTACACCATCTTTTCAATCTGGTTATTGAATTTCAACAATAGCAATGTTGTGGCAGTGTTTGGATTTATTTCTGACTTAGAAGCTTTAATAGATTCCGGTCAAATCCAGACTGAAGGCGCCAAAGGGTATGTTTCAGGATTTAGACAAAACATCCCTGTACTTCCAGACTTGGTATTGTTCGGAACTTTTCTATGTACTGTAGGATTTGCTATCTATTCCTTTCGTAACTCTCGGAGGTAAGCAATGGATCTAGTAGCACGGGCACAATCCATAGTTAGAGCACAACCGGAAGCTGTTTTCCAAGCCTTCGTTGATCCGGCAAAAATGAGTCTGTACTGGTTTCATCGTAAAGATGATGGAATGAAAGCTGGTGAATCCGTGATGTTTTATCTGGGTAATGGGGAAGGTGCGTTTGGATTTGAAGCAAAAGTCCTGGAGCTAACTCCAAATTCTCTGATTCACATTCAGTGGGGCGATGAGAATGGCTGGACTGATGTGAAGTGGACTCTGGAAGAAACTGAATCCGGTGATACAAAGCTGACTATAGAAGAGACAGGCTTTACCGGTAGCGATGCTGATGTAATAGCGCGTGCACTGGATTCAACCGGCGGATTCAACCAAGTAATCATTGCGGCAAAAGCATTTATTGAACATGGCGCAGCGATCAATGTTGTTGCAGACCACGCCTAAAGCCCACAAGGGTAAATTTGTAACAGCTTTTTTATGTCTTCTGCTTTTTGGCTGTGCGGATGAAAGCGAGCTTGCTCCTTTTACTAGCGATGGCTGCTCTCTCTTTCCTGACTCTTCATCAATCACCGAACAAGACTGGTGCTCCTGTTGCTTTGAGCATGACATTGCTTATTGGAAAGGAGGAACTGCGGAAGAACGAGAAGCCGCAGATGTTGCATTGCGTGACTGCGTTGCCAGTCGCACAGGCAATCAAACTTTAGCTAATCTGATGTATGAAGGAGTGCGGTTTGGCGGTAGTCCCTATTTCTACAACTGGTATCGCTGGGGCTATGGCTGGGGATTTGAAAGAAGCTATCAAGCACTGACCGAGGAAGAAATTACTCTTGCCGATGTGATGCTAGAGGAGTTTTTTGCAGAAGGTACGGGTGGGGTTTGTCGGATTTAAATCTCATGTACGGCATTTACGTTAGCGGAGCAAGCAAGAGATACTTTTGACGAACTACGCAGTCAGGTAGTGACAACAGGTAAGTGAGAGGGAGCTCCCCACTCAGCCCAGCTTCCATCGTACACCACTAAATCTCGATATCCCGCCTCCCAGGCAGCTAGTGTTAATACACAAGCCGTGATACCAGATCCGCAACTCGTGATTATTTTTTGATCCTCACTTACGAGTGATTGGTACATTTCCAACAACTGATTCGAGCTTTTGAGTTTTTTGTCTGCTACCACATCCTTTACAGGTAGATTTTTGGCATTGGGCATATGCCCTTCGCGCACTCCAGGCCGAGGCTCAGGCTCCAATCCATAAAAGCGTCCTTCTGATCTCGCATCTACCACTTGAATCTTCGGGTCTTCTAAGGCACTGAGCACTACTTCGAAATCACAGAACAAATCACTTGCCTGTGCTGTGAAATTTCCAGATCCAGTCGGTTCTGCATAACTGTCAGTTACGTCCCTTCCTTCGTCGATCCACAACGGTAAGCCGCCATCGAGCACATAAACTTGCTCATGTCCCATTGCTTTAAACATCCACCATGCTCTGGGAGATGCATAAACTCCAACATCATCGTAGACCACAATCACACTGTCCTGACTAATTCCAAGCGCCTGGACTTTTTCTTGAAACAACTCAGCGGAAGGCATCATGTGAGGTAATGAGCTATTGGGCTTGCATACTTCTTTGTCATAGTCGAAGCGTCGTGCACCTGGAATTGCAGCGAATCGACCATCGGTATTAATTGATTCGAAACCAGGAACGACAGGTGGCACTGAAGCATCGAGAATAACTAGATTTTCTGCATTCAGATTGTCTGCCAACCATTCTGAAGAGACTAAGGCAGATACTTGATCAGCGTCGGGGAGATTTATCTTTGCCACTTGGAGTATTCAATCCGTTGAATGAGTGATTAGAGGCGGTCGAGGAACTCTTGCAGTTTTGCTTTAAGCGTTGCCGTGTTGTCCGGGCCGATACGAATTAGTTGTTTATGCACTTCTTGCAAGTTTTCAATACTGGCATCGGCATAGAGGTACATCACCGACGGTTTAACTAGTTGGTAAGGCCCTTCTATCTCTGGCGCTTCTATCACGTTGGTAATCGCTTCCCGCAAAGTGGCATCAAAGCTACTGTCACGGAATCCGATTTCTGCATACGCCTGCTGAAACAAAGGCGAAAGCAAACGGTAAATCGCCAGCGAAGCGTCAGGATCAAGCGCCGCGAAAGCATCAACTGCAACATCAAATCGAGAATGAGCAGCATCTTCCATCACAAACAGATTTTCATCGATGTTACGCACCGGCATTTCCTGCCCGAGCGCACGATAGGGTAATCCGGTTTGAGGAAATTCTCCGCGGCTGATGTTTTCCACAAACACGACAAACTTGCGAATAATTTGGTCTTCAGCGAGCAATCCAACTACTGCAGCACCATTTTCTAATCCGCGCAGTTCATTGAATACGAACAAATCACTCGCATTGAGATTAGGCAGTTGTATGGCTGGCTCTGACTCTTCCACCTCGACAACTGGCTCCGGCTCTTCAATCACTACCTCCACCGGAGGCTCCGCAATGGTTGGTGTGCCTGCCTGGGGAGGCGGTTCTTGCTGAGGTTGAATGCGTATTTGCGGCAGAATGCTATTGGTTGGGCTACTGCTCGGTGAGTCAGCAGTTGTATCTTCAGGTTGAGGCGCAACCGGAGGCGCGATGACTACAGTGGTAGTGCCCTCGGGACTATCCCAGGTCGCTGCCAGGTATACCAATCCCAGCAGGCTAACTACGAAAACCACAATGATGGTTAGCAAACCGGTTTTTGACATGTGTTAAAAATCTCCTACAACCTGCCCTGAATCCCGGAATCGACCAAAGGGCATTCCACAAAATTGTTCAGGACTAACCATTCTGTCACAGGGATAACACCGCCTCAATCTCAGTGTATTCCTTCTATATATAGACGCCTCTCTGCTGGAAAAGTTTTCTTCAAGCGAAGAGAGTTTGTTGATTTCCAGACAAAGAAAAACCCGGAGCCTGACCGATGAGCCAGAGTCCGGGTTGTTCGATTCGAAAAGAATCTATTTGGTTGGGAAGCCCAACTCTTGCATAGTTGCGACTAGATCCCTTCCTGCCGTTGCCGGATTGGTTTCTTTGTCGATCTTCAGGATAGTGCCATCGCTATCGATGTAATAAGTCCATCGGTTAGCAAAGCCAACATCCATCAAAACGCCATATTCGCCAGTCATTTCCTTGCTCACATCAGAGAGAATCGGAAAATTAGCTTCGTGCTCGTTAGCAAAAGCTGTGTTGTCTTCCAGCGTATCTACACTGGCCATGAAATAGGCAACGTCGAAATTCTGTATTTCTCTAGCACTGTCACGCAGCGCCTTACATTGCATAGTTCAGCCACCGGTAAAGGCTTTCGGGAAGAAAGCAATCACTACGGGCTTGTCACCTTGGAACTGAGACAGGCTGTAGGTATTGCCATCTGAAGCGGGCAATGAGAAATCAGGTGCTTTTTCACCAACTTCCAATGCAGCCGCAAATTGGCTTCCCATGGCAACGGCTGTCAGCAGGGCTGTCAGTGCCAGTTGCGAGAAGCGCTTTGCTAGGTGAGACATAAAGTCCTCCATCTATTTTTAATACCCAATCTCAAGCAGACCGGGCCACTCTTTCGAGCCAGGGTATTTTTACCCGAGTAGCGCGAAATTTCCAGCAAATCAGGCTGGAACCCTAAGATATACGGTGGGTGTGGAAATCCAGATTAGAAGCGGTATCCACGATACCCGAGGCGTCGTACCGCCTCTGCTTCGGCACGCAGTTGGCTAATTTGCTGACCCAATTGCTGACGCTGTGCTGAGCTCAGGCCGTTGTCGCTCATCCGGATGAGCTCCATGCGCTCAATTATTTTGCTGATCTCTTGCGAATGGCGATTCAGGGCAAAGCGTTTCGCATCACGCTGTGACTGGCGATAGCGAGGATTCTCCACTTGTACGTTATAGCACTGGCGCACCAGCTGACCGTTAGGTGCCCGCTGATTGGAGCATCGTTGCTGGGTGACATAGCGGCTAGCCGTGCCCTGGAAGTAACTATAAGGAGTGCTGGCGACTGATCGGGCCAGACTCAGATCCGCGCGGGATTTGCCTTCTAGCAATCGCAACAGATCATTGGCATCAACTTCTTCAGCAAATTCCACATTCACAATGATGCGACCATAGAAATCACTCAAATCCTCTGCGGTATTAATCAAACTCTGCGAATTCAGACTGAGCAGGTTTTCTTGCAGCACCCGCAATTTCCATTTGCCATAGTCGTCGGCGGCTGCGAGGTATTCACTGTCGGCATTTTCATAAACGCGTGAAGAGATATGGTGATCCAGATGCACTAAATCATCGACCTCTTGCCAGTCTTCCCGCTTCAAGTTTTGATCGATGAGTTCATCGATTAAGGGTAATTGCTGTTCGCTGTAGAGGCCTGAATTAATTCGGGCAATCTGCAATGCATCATTGAGGGATTGCACCGCTCCATCGAAGTCTTCCATTTCGATTAGTAAGCGAGCGATATCGGAATGCGCTTCCACTAAACCTGGATAGTAAATCCCCTGTTCGCTTTGCAAATCTTCAATTGCCCGCCGCCGAACATCTAACTCTCGCGCGAGTTCTTGCAGACGGGCGTTTCGTTCTGCCTCGGCTGCTAATTCTTCAGCAGTTTTAGGTGGCTCATTGCCTTGCTCACTACCAGCATCGTCTTCCAAATCTACCGAGGCATTCGCTTCGATGTTTACTTCGACACCTGTTGCTGTCCGCTCAATCTCTTGCCCATAGACGAGCACCGTCGACCACAGAAATACACTGCAGCTGACGGCAACAACGCGAATTAAAAACAACTTAAACATAGGCAATCTTTGTTAATGATCCTTTTAGCTTTATACGTAAATTGACATGAATCAACACTTAATGACTTTGTCCTTGCGACACACTCAATGACAATTAGACAATTTTTCACTAAGCAACTGATAATTCTTTAGTTTTTTTGAAAAATTAATTGTTGTCGCTATTTCCGCGACAAAATGCCACATCCGAGCCCATCTTCTCTATCCCTATAATTTGCTTACATTTTTTTACCCCTTAAGTTAAAGGGCGCGAACGTAAATGGAGAGACACGTGAGCAACACACATTTTGCCAAACTAACTGGATTACTCGCAGGCTGCCTCACTCTATCGAGCACGGCATTTGCCCAGAGCAATAACGTTGAAGAAGTTATCGTAATTGGTCGCCAGGAATTCCTTGAAAGAGAATTCACTGCAACTCGCACCGGCGCCAATGTCGATCCTGCGAAGCTAATGACCCAAGTCCCAGGTGGTGGCGCCAATAACAACGGACCGTTAACTGGACAGATTCAATACCGCGGTATGTTTGGCCCTCGCATCAATGTCACGATGGATGGCATGAAGATTCATGGTGGCGGCCCAAACTGGATGGCCCCTCCTCTGCACCATATTCCTGCAGGCTTAATGGATGAATTGGTTGTTACTCAAGGCATTGCTCCCATCGCTTCAGGTGGTGGTATTGGTGGAGCCGCAACAGCAATGTGGAAACGACCTGAGTTCAATTCAGGCCGGGGTTGGAAATTTACCGGCGATACTGAAGCAGCCTTTGGCACAGTAGATGGTGGATCCAGTGTGTCTGGTATCTTCGGAATGAGCTCTGAGAATCACCGAATTTTTGCAGTTGGCTCCCGTGACGAAGGTGATAACTATGAGAGTCCCCAAGGTGAAGTTGCTGCTACGCAATATGAACGGGATTTCTTTGGCATCGGTTATGGCTATAGCGACGGTACTCACTCTTTCGATATCCATGCTCACAAACTAGATACGGAAGACACTGGCACGCCAAGCCTGCCAATGGATATTGATTGGTTCGAAACTGAAACGTGGAGCGCTAAGTACCGCGGTGATTTCGAACGCTTTGGTTTGGAGATTCAACTTTATGGATCGGATGTGGATCACGGCATGAGTAACTCATTGCTACGGACTACTCCTGATTTTTCCAGCCTGCCATTGCCTCCATTTGTTGGTGATGACCAACGAAATGTACTAACCAATAGCAATGAGTCTGGTTTTCGTGTCGCGGTGGATTTTGCTCTCGGTGCTGGTGAGATGGTCATCGGAGCAGACGGCAAGGATGCCGATTACCATGCCACTGTTTATGACGCGGACTTTGCTCCTTTCTTCGTGAACAACTTCAACAATAGCCGCGTCGATGAGACTGCGTTTTTTGTGCAGTGGTCAGCGGTATTGGATCAAGCCTGGTATGTGGAAGCAGGTGCACGATTGGCCGATGTCGATATGAGCACTGGCAACGTTGATGCATTTCCAGCTCGCCTGGTGGATATGAATCCTGCCATGTGGCCAATGGGCACGCCTCCTCGCGCAGTTTGGATGCTGCGCCAGGCGTTTAATAGCAGTGTGCGTGACCAGGAAGATAGCAACCTGGACTGGGTGCTCAAGACTCGCTACCAGGCAACAGACGATCTTGTTGTTGAATTGGGCTTTGCGCAAAAAGTTCGTTCACCCATGTACCAGGAGCGTTACCTTTGGATTCCATTGGAAGCCAATGCTGGTTTAGGCGATGGCAATAACTATGTTGGCAACCCAATGTTGGAGCCTGAAGAATCTCGTCAGGTAGAACTTGGTTTCGATTACACCCGCGGCGACTTTTATTTCTCACCTCGAATTTACCGCAGAGATGTGGACGACTACATCCAAGGTGTTCCTGCAACCAACATGGCAGTTATTGGTGTTAGCGCCAACGCGAATGGTGATCCAACACCACTTATGTTTGCTAACACTGATGCTCAATTTACCGGCGCAGATTTGACTCTGGGATTTCGTTTTAACGACGAAGTTCGTTTCGAGGGCATCTATTCTACAGTGGACGGTGAGCGCGATGACATCAACGACCATTTGTATCGAGTTAATCCTGATAACCTGCGTTTAGCAGTGTATTTCGAGCGCGATGACTTCAATGCCAAAATAGAGCAAGTTGTTGTTTTCGATCAGGATGATATTTCCCTAACCAATACGCTCGATCCGGCTAACCCAAATAACAGCTCAGCGCCTACTGATGGGTACAATCTGACCAACGCTTTCTTTGGTTGGGATGTTGGGAATGGGCTTGCTCTCTCGGCTGGCATCGAAAACTTGTTCGATGAGGATTACACCGATCATCTCACTGGATTCAATCGCGTGTTAAACAGCATAGTGCCACAAGGCAGCAGAATGCTTGGACCAGGTCGTAACTTCTTTGGCCGTTTACAATTTCGCTGGTAATTCACTAAACAAACCAATTCGAGAAATCAGAAATGTAAAACGCCGCACAAGTTAACTTGTGCGGCGTTTTTTTGTAAGACGTCCTTGCCTACGATCCCTGTTTCTAAACTTATCCCTGTTTTAGATCTTCAATGATCTTAGAAAGATTAGTTTGGCAGACTGTTGTCCATATCGAGAGTAAATTCTGCTTCTACTCCATTTACCACAACTGTGTAATCGCCTGCCGACAATCCCAACACATCCAAACTTACTACTTCTTCGAATGGATCTAACACTGCAATGCAAGACTCGGCAGGACCAAGTACCGTTTCAGCCATCACCACAGTGAACACATTATCGTTGCGTGCAACCGCTGCAGGCAGAAGTTCGACACAAGGCACAGATTTGTTGCCGCTTACCGAGATGCTGACCTGTACAGGAAAGCTTTCCATAATCATGACTTGAACCGAGTCTACCGACACCAGGTTTTGCTGCTCACCAGCTGTGACTGACAAAGTGCCATCGCCGATGTCAGTGAGTTGTACATTGGCGTAATACACAGGATCGGTTGAATCGATCAGCACCGCCTGTGGGATTGATAGCACATCATCAGAAAATGTAGCAGGTTGCGCGAACAAGCTATTCATCGACAGTGAGACAGCAATTAATACGAGAATTTTCTTCACTGTTTGCCCTCCTTGAGCATTAGTTGAAATTTACATGTGGCGAAAGAAGCTCTCACAGCCACGCTTTGAACTGACTGTACGAAACTGGCGCTCCTGACTCCAGCCCTTGCATGCTCTAGGGGTGACCCCAATCACAAGGGCATTGAAATATGACGGGAAAACAACCTTTCTGCAACTACAGTGTCACAAATAGTTAGAACCCTAAGCAAACAGCCAAACCTGCGCCCAATTACAATTCAAAGCGGCTGTGAATCCATGACAAACCGCAGTGTCTAGGTTACCCTCAAAGCCATCTATTCCGCAGAATAGCCTTATCGAATTCAGTCCCTATTCGGCGGATTTGTTTATCTACTCTGAGAGGTAGTAATAATGATAATAAGCTCAAACTCTCACCCTTCTCGCTACTTATTAGCTGGCATCTGTACCCTGGTAATGACATCCGTTGCGTTCGCCCAGGACACAATCGAATGGACAACTTTGGGTAATGACTTCGCTCATACTCGATCAACCAGTGCATCCCAGATCACTCCGGAGAATTTCGGTGACTTAGAAGTTGCCTGGGAGTGGAATGGCGCCAGTTTTGAAGCACAAAGCGGACGCTCCACGCCGAGCTATATAAACGGACGATTGTATACAGTGGCTGGTGCGAGACGTCATGTCGTTGCCATCGACCCGGCATCAGGCGCCACTATTTGGTCTTATCGAGAACCAGATACAGGTCGCTGGGAATATTCCATGCGAGCTGACTACGGTAAAGGAGTTGGATACGCGAATATCGACGGCAGAGATGTGATTTACACCATCTCACCAGGTTTCTTTCTAACTGCGCTCGACGCAGAAACCGGAAGACCTCTAGAAGGATTTGGCGAGCCAGTGCCAATTGATGGCTTTCCTGACACTGGTGTAGTGGATTTATTAAAAGACTTAGGCCACCCCTACGACCCCTATGAAGGCATTCCATTGGAAAGAGGCTACATTACCTCTTCATCTCCTCCCATTGTCGTCAACGATACGATTATCGTTGGTAACTCGGCAGAGCAAGGCTATCACCAATCCCGCATTGAAAACGTGCCAGGTGACATTCTTGCTTATGATGCCCGCACTGGCGCCTTCAAATGGAAATTCAACATCATTCCCCAGCCTGGCGAGTTTGGTCATGAGACCTGGGAAAATGATGCATGGCAATACACCGGTGATATTTCTTCGTGGGCGCCGATTTCAGCGGACCCTGAATTAGATCTGGTTTATATCCCAACCAATGGAGTGACCATTGATTATTATGGCGGGCACCACCCCGGTGACAATTTATATGGCACAAGTCTCATCGCGCTAAACGCTTCCACTGGTGAGCGCGCCTGGCACTTCCAAATGGTGCATCACGACATTTGGAACTATGACACACCAACTGCACCAATCTTGTTGGACGTGAACACTGATGCAGGTGCGACTCCTATCGTGGCGCAGGCTACCAAACAGGGCTACACCTATGTGTTTAATCGAGAAACCGGTGAACCTGTTTGGCCGATTGAAGAAGTTCCAATGCCGGCTTCGACTGTGCCTGGTGAACAGCTCTCACCAACTCAACCAATTCCTACTAAACCTGCTCCATTTGAGTACGTAGGTTCCAGTGAAGAGTTGTTGGCTGACTTCACCCCTGAGATCAAGCAACAGTCTCTAGCCGCGGTAGCGGAATACATTATGGGCCCAGTGTTCAACCCTCCCATACAACGTGGTCATGAGTCCGGCAAGATCGCCGCACTAATGTGCCCATCGGGATCGGTAAACATCACCCATCCGCCTGTAGCTGATCCAGACTCTGGCGTGATGTACATCATGTCGCGCTACAGTTGTGGTAGTCGATTCCTGGTAACTGGCGAAGAAGCTGATACTTATTACGAAGCACCGACTGGAGTGACTCTATCGCAATTTGCTGCTGCTAGTAGTAGTCGCCCGCCGCGACATCCAGCAGGCATTCCAGTGTTTAAACCACCTTATAGCCGCATTACTGCCATCGACATGAACAGCGGTGAACATCTATGGTGGATTCCTGCGGGCTATACGCCAGACCGCATTAAGAACTTACCAGCGCTCGAGGGCGTGGATATTGGTAATACCGGTTCAGGCGCAGTAGGCCAAATGGTGGTGACAGATACCATGCTTATCTACAGCAATATTGAAAGCGATGGCACTCCTCATTTATTTGCCCTCGACAAAATGACCGGCGAAGAAGTAGCACGGGTAGAAGCTCCTGCTGCAACTCGTTACGGCATGAGCTCGTGGGTTCATGAAGGTAAACAATACGTGATTTTGCAAACCGGCAGCACCTTAACAGCAATGGCACTGCCGAATTAAATTTATTGAAATAAAAACAACAACTATTAAGGAAGAAGGGATAGAAGAATGAAAAAGAAAATCTTATTTACCTCTGCTGCTGTGCTTGCCGCCGCAGCAACATTCACCACAGTGAATTCTCAACAGAACGAGATGAGCTTCTTTATTACCAGTGTTGGTTCTGGAGATGGTGCGAATCTCGGCGGCCTGGCTGGTGCTGATGCCCATTGCCAACAATTGGCGGAAGCTGCAGGGTCTAGCGGAAAAACCTGGCGCGCCTATCTGAGCGCCCATGCTTCCGGTAGTTCTCCAGCAGTGGACGCACGTAATCGAATTGGTTTCGGCCCGTGGTACAACTCTAACGGTGTTGAAGTAGCTAGCAGCATTAACAACTTGCATAGCGTAAGCAACAACCTCAACAAACAAACTGCACTAACTGAAAACGGTGATGTGGTGAATGGACGTGGCGATAGCCCTAACCAGCATGACATCTTGACCGGCTCAACAGTAGATGGACGCGAAGTTGAAGATGGTTCAAACCACACGTGCAACAACTGGACCGCTAATGGTTCTGGTTCTGCCCATGTGGGCCATTTCGATCGCACCGGTGGCGGCCAGAATCCTACGTCGTGGAATAGTGCTCATGGGTCGAGGGGTTGTTCGCAGAGTGATTTGGTAGGTACCGGAGGAAATGGGTACTTCTACTGCTTCGCTGTGGATTAGTTCTCGGTTTGTGAGTTTGTGAACTCTTTGTTGAAACCCGGCTCGAAATGCTCATGTATGTGTCATATACACTGCGCTTTCTCGCCAGGTTTCGCCGCGATTTCACTGCACTCACTTCACCTTAGAATGGAAAAACAGCTTAAGAGTTTCTAAATTTCTGCGCTCGCCACGCTATAAAATCTATTCAAGGATTTTAATTTCGAATTTTTGAACACCCGATACTCTATTACCAATTTGGAAGAATAGATTCCTAACTATTTTTCTTAGATACAAACTGTAAAATGGTGTGGTTGAGGAATCAGCCACACCATTTTTTATTGGGAGCAAGTAGTGATTAAGTTATATGGGTTTGCGCAGTCGCGATCTTTTCGATGTCTTTGGGCACTAGAAGAAGCAGGTGTTGAGTATGAATACATCAATGCGAAACTGCGCACTGATCCGGAAGATCCTGAAAGCGCGAAAAACCCGAGTTACCTTGAACTGAACGTACAAGGCAAAGTCCCCACCTTGATTAATGACGATTTGGTGCTCACCGAATCGGTGGCCATTTTGAACTATATCGCGCGTTGTGCTCCGGAGTCCGGGCTGCTTCCCAATGGCAGCATGGATGTGTATGCAAAACTAGATGAGTTAGTGAGTTTTGTGTTGGCCGAACTTGAGCAACCACTTTGGAGCAAAGGTAAGCACATGTTTGCCTTGCCTGAAGAGCAGCGCATACCGCAAATGTTTGATACCGCGAGCTTTGAGTTCGATAAAGCAGTGAGGACTCTAGATCATTTGCTGGATGATGGTGATTACGCCATTGCCAATCAATTTACGATTGTCGACATTCTGTTAGCACAAACATTTAACTGGGCAATTCGGTTTGAATTTGACGTGCCAGAAAAATATGCTCAATTGCGTGATCGACACTATGCACGCCCTGCCGCAAAACGCGCGATGGAACTCGTGTCTTGATATTCAAACGGCTTCTTTGGTTGCTAACTATTCCAACGCTGTTAGCAGCCCAAACTAATTCCGTTTTAACTTCCGACTCATTGGATTTTTATCGAATCCAGGCACTATTGGCGCCAACGCAAGGAGCGAGGTATGAACTCAATCATATAGGCATTCTTGGACAAGCCACTCCTAATGGCTTCGTTGTCAGTGCAGTGCTTGAAGGTTATCCCGCTCATTCTGCTGAGATTGTGAGAGGTGATGTCATTGTCAGCAGTAATGGCAATGATTTTCATCCAGTGTTTAGCTTTAATTCACCAGAGGGTGCACCAAACTCATTTGAGCCGTCAGATGAACCTTACGACTTAAGCGTCACACGCTCAGGTCAATTACTACAGATTTCCGTTACGCCGGTATTTGAAAATCTATTCGAGAGTCTTAACTCCGCAACCCTTAATAGCATTCAACAATTCAGTGCAGGCAATAAGATAATTGGCTATGTGCATTTTTGGGCACTTTCCCGAAACTCTAATGATCTGGTTTCATATCAATCTCTAGTTAGCGAGCTGGCGCTATGTGATGGAATCATCCTCGATCTTCGCGATAGCTATGGCTTTCTCGATAGTGACCATCTCGCACTGTTTCAATCAAACGATCCTAGGCTGGATATTCTTGCTCCTTCCGACTGGTTGAGTTCCTGGCAACAGAATAATTTTCCTATAGAAAGTGAGCCGTTTCGTAAACCGATAGCGATTCTCATCAATGAGTTCACAGACGGTGGCCCAGAAGTGTTGGCCCATGAGCTAGCGAAAACCGAAAGAGTTGTCACGCTAGGCGCACAGACTAGCGGATTGATAGGCACTTATCTGTTTGATGAAGAAACTCAACAGATTCGTTACCAACCCGCATTGGAAACTCAAATTGATGGTCAACAAATTGAAGGAAATGGAATACAGCCGGAACGCTTACTAGAATTTCCTTTGTCAGAAAGTAGACGTGACGACCCTCAATTCAGTGAAAGCATCAATTTGCTACTCGGAATTATCTGAGTTTGCCGGAGCGATCTGCCAGTTAATCGCCCGATAATCAAAACCGGACTCAAGCGTAGGTTTAATGACCTGAAAATATGGTGAGAGATCAAAGTCTCTTGGCGTGAAATGAGTGAAGTGACGACGGTAGTAAACTGGCACCTCTCCCCCTTCTGCTGATTCTGGACCCAGTATTGGCAATATAGGATAGTCAACTGACTGAAATAGTTCGGCTATCAAAGTAGAACAAATTGCTTTCGTCGGCTCACCACTGCCTAAACTAATCATTGAGCGTCTAAATCGTTGTGGCACCGCGGGCTTTTGTATGAGATAGCGAACCAAGTCTATGACGTTTTTTAAATCATACTTATGACCCAGTTTTTCTCGCCCATTGCTCACCAGTTTTTGCTGATCTTCATCACTTAGATTTATTGGGCGACAAATTCGCAAATTAAAATCGCGGTAATGATCTAAAGCAACCAACCTTACCCCTTCTCGCAGATCGGCTTCCAATAAGTTGGCCTCCGAACTCGCCTCACCTGCATTACCTATATACAGGCATGCGTGTGACCATGAAGATTGGGACAGATATTTGATAGCGACACTAATTCGAGTATTACCCTCCACCAGCACCACGTCTCCGGGCTTGAGGACTTTCGCGATTTCTTCCACCGGCACTGTATCTAACCGCCGATAGCCGCTTAAGGATTTTGAGAGAAAACCCGCTAACTTGGTTCCGATACCACGGGTTACTGAGTGCGCCATGTCTATTTCTTCACGATTCTTATTGTGGTTATACTAGCGACCCTTTCACTGGCCAACTCCAGTATTTGCAACCAGGGTAGGCATGCAAATTATTGAGGCCAGCAGTGTAATTGAATCTTTAGTGCAGCAACAGGAGCAGCTAGATGACTACCGCATACAACAAATTCTATATCAATGGCGAATGGATCGAACCTGAGCGCCCCACTCTCGAGGTTATCAATCCGGCAACTGAAGAGGCTTTCGCCACGATTGCCATGGGTACTGCGGAAGACGTCGATGCCGCTGCACAAGCAGCACGAGCCGCCTTTGAGTCCTGGTCACAGAGCAGCATCGAGGAGCGCTTGCAGGTCCTGGGCAATATAGTCTCTGGACTGAAGGCCCGCGGAGATGAAATGGCTCAGGCTATTTCCATGGAAATGGGCGCACCTATGACTCTGTCCAAAACCGCACAACTGGGCAGCGGTATGGGTCATTTCATGACTGCTCTGAAAATCCTGGAAAACTACGAATTCGAAGAAACCCGCGGCACTACTCGCATCGTTAAAGAACCTGCGGGCGTGTGCGGATTCATTACTCCCTGGAATTGGCCTCTTAATCAAATTGCCTGCAAAGTCGCTCCTGCCATTGCTACCGGTTGCACGATGGTTTTGAAGCCAAGTGAAATTGCACCGGTGAGTGCTTACATTCTAGCCGAAGTAATTGCTGAATCAGGTCTCCCTGCCGGGGTATTTAATTTGGTGAATGGCGATGGTCCATCTGTTGGTGCCGCCATTTCAGGCCACCCGGAAATCGATGTAGTGTCATTTACTGGATCTACCCGCGCTGGTAGAGAAGTCGCGCGTGCTGCCGCGGATGGAATCAAACGCGTCACTCAAGAGCTGGGCGGTAAATCAGCCAATATTATTCTGGACGATGTGCCCGACTTCGCTAAAGCAGTTGCAGGCGGAGTAGCAGGTTGCTTCGGTAACAGTGGTCAGTCATGTAATGCACCGACTCGCATGTTGGTTCCCGCCAGCAAAATGGATGAAGCAATCGAAGTTGCTAAAGCGGCAGCAGCAAAAGCTACCGTAGGTGACCCGAATGATGAAACTACGCGTCTTGGACCAGTCGTCAGTGAAATGCAGTTCAATAAGATTCAAGGACTAATCGAGAAAGGTATCGAAGAAGGTGCAGAGCTCATTGCTGGCGGACCAGGTCGGCCCGAAGGTTTAGATAAGGGCTACTATGTTCAGCCTACTGTTTTCGCCAATGTTAATAATGATATGACGGTAGCTCGCGAAGAAATTTTTGGACCAGTGCTTTGCATCCTCCCCTATGCTGATGAAGCCGATGCCGTGTCGATTGCTAACGACACCGATTATGGCTTGTCTGGCTATGTGTCCGGCGAACCAGAACATGCACAATCTGTTGCACGACAATTGCGAACCGGCAACGTTCACCTAAACGGCGCCGGCCCAGATTTCTCTGCTCCATTTGGCGGGTACAAACAGTCCGGCAATGGTCGTGAGTGGGGAATAGAAGGCTTTGAAGAGTTTCTGGAAGTTAAAGCGATAATGGGTGCTGCCTAAGGAACAACTTATGGAAATTCAAAAACAAGCCATTGATATAGGCATCATCACTAACAACCTAGACCAGATGTTAGGTTTTTACCGTGACACACTCGGTTTGGAAGTTGAAGCGGTTATTGATATGCCTGGCGGCGGTGTGATGCATCGGTTCAAAGCCGGCCAGAGCATTGTCAAAGTTATCGAAACAGACCCTCAACCTGCTGTCACAGCTGCACCTGGCGGGATTCGAGGAGCGACTGGATATCGATACTGGACATTGCATGTGAATGACATTGCTGGGATTGTTGAATCGATGCAATCGGAAGGTGTCGAGATTGTCGTGCCAATCAAAACCATTCGCGAAGGTGTAACAATCGCCATTGTTGCAGATCCAGATGGTAACTGGGTCGAACTGCTGCACAATGCAGCGGCTTAAAAGCTAACGTGTTGCAGCTCAGACCTAACTGCGAACATTGTGATATAGATCTGCCGCCTGACAGTGAAGAGGCTTGTATCTGTACTTATGAATGCACTTTTTGCCGAAAGTGTGTGGATGAAGAGCTACAGAATGTTTGTCCAAATTGTGGTGGCGGTTTTACTCAACGACCAATTAGACCAAAAACTGCAAGAAGAAGTGGAGTGAGTCTGCAACATCAGCCCGCCTCTACAGATCGGGTGCATACTAAATATACCCGTGAAGAAATTGCTGAATTTGCTGAATCAGCGAAAAACATTCCTGCAGCCGAACGGTAATTCCAATTAACGGGCAATAAAAAAGGGTGTTAAGCATTGCTTAACACCCTTTTTGTTAATCTCAGTCGATTTACCAGATGCTGCGCTTTTTCAGCGGTAGATCGATAGTTCCACCATCAGGTCGGCCAACGTGAATGATAAATGACTCTGCGTCAGGATGACTGTATCCAAGAGTAGACATTCCGCCCTCGGTAACTGCTCTGAATTTCACACTGTTTGCGGTAATTTCTTCCAGCTCCATCTTTTGTGGATTTTCAGTACGAGGCTGAAACCCTGGATCCCATTGCTGGATGTGCAATACCAATGACCCATCGACCTCTTCGATGGTGATCATTTCAAACATGCTGGTAGCACCTTCACCAGTCATACGAACCATTGCAGCAATAGAGCCACCTTCAGTCGCAATCCAATTCTCTTCCAACTGATTCGGTCCAAGCTGCCCTGCCCAGTTCCCTGTCATCCAGTCGAGCTGGTCAATGGTAGCGGCTGGTCCAGCAGCAAATGATGCAGTCGCGAAACTCACGGACACCACGATGCCACTTAGAATGCCTAAACTCTTTTTCAACATGTTTTTCTCCTTACTACGTTAACTATCCAACAAAATTACTAATTGGCTCGTGCAGACTTGGTGCGCTCTAACCAGGGACCTAAGGATTCCCAATTCATACGAAACATATGAGGCGCGCTATCAAGAATTGCCGCATCGAGATCTACACCAGCTTCGGTGAGTGCCGCTTCGGTTTCATCAAAACGATCAGCCCAGCCCAATTGATCTTCGCCACCGATACGCAGATACACTGGGAAATCTTTTAGTGGTCGATTATCGAATGCCGAAGTTGCCAGAGCTGGAACTGCGACTACTCCCATGTATGCATCAGGGTTTCGACGCGCGATTTCCAAAGCTGACATTCCCCCGTTGGAAATTCCCGCTAGCATGACACGTCCGCCGGCAATGTCATCGCGCTGTTGCAGGACTTGAATCAACTGCGCCACTTTCTCATTGTTTTCTGCTCCGCGGAACGCGCGATTATTAGGCGAAACCGGAACAGCCACCATCCAACCCCTTTCCGCAAAGCCACTGCCCAACCAAATAGAGGTGTCACGAGATATAGAAGCATTGCCCGGACCTCCGCCCATCAGGATAAGCAATGGACTGGGCGCATCTGTTGTTTGTGCAGGCTGCACCATGAAAACCGTCAGCACCGACCCATCCGCCAACTCGATGCGTTCTTGTGCGCTCAAAGCGGTGCCTCCAAAAATTAATGCAGCAATGCTGACTACTTGCAGCAGTCTTATTCCAATGGACTTTTTATTGATTGGAGTAGTCATTTAGATAATTAACTATTTGCTATTGCTCTATTTGTTCTAATTGTTCTCTTTACTCTCTCGTTCCGCGCGTTCGCGATAAGCGTCAGCGAATCGATCTTGCAAACGCCGCATCCCACCGATCCAGCGATCATAATCATCTGTCTTACGACGCATGTAGGTTAGCACTTCAGGATGGGGCAGGCATAGGAATCGCTCCTCTGCGAGAGTTTCAATCACCGTATCAGCCAGTTGTTCTGGCTCAAGCATGCCATCCAATCCAGCCACTCCGCCCTCTTCACTGCCTGCGGTCATAGCCGTTCTTACTGCCTGGGGGCAAAGTGCTGACACTTTGATTCCGCGACTTCCATAAGTAATTGAAAGCCATTCAGCAAATCCGATAGCTGCATGCTTTGTTACGGCGTATGGCGCCGAACCGACCTGATTCAATAGTCCCGCAGCAGATGATGTATTCAATAAATACCCTTCTCCGCGCTCGAGCATGCTGGGCAATACAGCACGTGCAGCAAATACATGCGACATAACATTGATGTCCCAAATAGATTGCCAGGCTTCTGTAACAACGTTTTCATCCCCTGGTGTAAAAATGCCGGCATTGGAACAAAACAAATCAATATGATCAAAACGAGAAAGGGTCTCTTCGACTAGTTTAGTCACTTCCTGTTCATCACCAACATTGCAGGGAATACCTACTGCTTCGGTTTGCTCACCAATCTTCGCAACGGTCTCCGCCATGCCGACAGTATCCACATCAGAAACGATTACTGCCTTCGCACCTTCGGCTGCAAAACGCTCACATAAAGCACGACCGATACCGCTTGCCGCGCCAGTGACAACTACAACCTTGTCTTTAATTTCCATAAACCTAGTAACTCCAATTTAACAACAGTTGTGCCGATTTACCCCGCAGCTAATTGCTGTAGTCGTTCATTAATGATGTCTTCTGCTTCACTCACGATGCGATCAACTAACTCTGCGCAAGAGGGAATGTCGTCGATCAAACCGACAATCATTCCAGCGGACCAGATACCGCGATCGAGATCCCCTTCATCAAACAGTTCTTTACCCTTCGCACCTTGTACCAACGGTTGTATGTCTTCGAACTTCGTTGCGCCTGGTTGCGCTTCGATTTGCAACACTTTTTCCGCAATGCTGTTTTTAAACACGCGCGCGGTATTACTAAGCGTACGATAGATTAAAGCAGTATCTAACTCCGAAGCATCCACCATGGCTTGTTTCACTTGCTCATGGATTGGCGCTTCCTTGGTGACCATAAATCGAGTGCCCATGTTGATGCCATCAGCACCCATAGCCAACGCCGCTGCCAGCCCTTTGCCATCGCCTAAGCCGCCGGAAGCTAGAAATGGAATCTTTAGTCGGCGTGCAGCCAATGGCAACAAGATCATATTCGTAACATCGTCTTCTCCGGGATGTCCGGCACATTCGAATCCATCCACACTCACTACATCGCAACCGATCTTCTCGGCCTTCAGAGAGTGACGAATGGATGTACATTTATGGATAACGGTAATGCCCGCACCTTTGAAGAGTGGAAGAAAAGGTTCGGGGTTACGACCCGCCGTTTCAACAATCTTTACCCCGGAATCCACAATGGCTTGCGCGTATTCTTCGTAAGGAACGGGTTTAATTGTGGGCAATATGGTGAGGTTGACGGCAAATGGTTTATCCGTCATTTCCCGGCAGCGCTGAATTTCCGTTTGTAGATCTTCAGGTGTAGGTTGCGTAAGACCGGTGATGATGCCAAGGCCACCAGCATTCGATACAGCCGATGCAAGTTCAGCTAACCCCACCCATTGCATGCCGCCCTGGACGATTGGGTGTTCGATCCCAACCATTTTGGTGAATTGAGTTTCCATAGAATGCGCTTTCCCCCTTTGCCATTCTTGTTTTTATTGGGATTTCTCCCTTCCCACATGTGTCAAATTGTTACTGCTACAGCAAAACGATCTTCACGAGGGACGGCTAGTTTACGTGGTCTACTGAATGGCTGCAAAGAAGGCGAATTCGATTCTCTTCTATGCTATATTCTTGCGCTTTTATAATCCGCCACTGCTTGTGAAGCCTTGAAATTTAAGGAATTTCACAGCAATGAAAGCCTGGTAGAGTTGCAGGGAATGAAGCACTTTCCCCGCCAGTTGCCGACAAAAGGAGAATGGTAAAAGCGGGAACATTTGGATCGAGCAAACAACAAAAACAACAGCCTGATACCTACTCGCCTAACCTATTACTAAACCCTGCACTATGAACGGAGAGAAAGACATGATTCGCAAGTTACTGGTTTCCAGCATTGCCGCCAGCACTGCTATGGCAGCACTGCCAACAATGGCCCAATCAATCGCTGGAACAGAAGTGATCAATGAAATCGAGGTGATTTCAACTTCCCGTCGCTCTGAAGGTCTGGCCGACATCAATGCTGCGGTTTCAGTATTGGGCACGAGAGAGCTCGGTCTGATCGCATTAACCCACTATCAAGAAGCATTAGACAGATTGCCCGGTGTAAACGTGCACCGCAATAACGGTCAAGAAAGCTTGGCATCGATTCGCTCTCCTGTACTTACCGGTGCCGGTGCCTGCGGATCTTTTCTCGTTGCAGAAAATGGTATTCCATTGCGCGCAGCAGGTTTCTGTAACGTCAATGAGATGTTTGATGCCCATACTGAAAACGCTCGACAAATAGAAGTTGTGCGTGGGCCAGGTAGTGCGTTCTGGGGATCCAATGCTGTACACGGTTTGATAAACGTCGTACTTCCAGAACCAGGTGATGCAGGTAATCTTCGACTAGAAGCCGGACCTCGTGGTTCTTACCGAGTACGCGGAGCAATTGGCCAAGACTACGGCAACTTCAAACAAACTCTTTTGGTTAACGGCGTAAGAGAAGAAGGTTTTCGTGACGACTCTCACGTAGATCAGCAAAAGCTTTCTTGGTTGTATAACTACACTACCGAAAATGGCGTAGAACTGGACGGCGGATTCACTCACAGCAACCTAAACCAGGAAACAGCTGGATTTGTTGTGGGCACTAACGCTTATGAAGATCCACTGCTAAGAGAAACCAATCCAAACCCGGAAGCTTATCGCGACAGCGCTAGCACTCGTGTATGGACGCGCTTTTCAATCAGTTCTGATGAATGGGATTTCGTGCTGACACCTTATTTTAGAGATGTCGACATGAGTTTCATTCAACACTTCTTGCCTGGCCAACCAATTGAAGATTTTGAACATTCCAGTTTTGGTTTACAGGGTGCTGGTTATCGAACCCTGGCAAATGGCGCAGAGCTCGCTATCGGTATCGATATAGAAAACACCGATGCATCTCTGATGCAGGTACAACCTAACCCAACTCAGGGTTCTTTTTTCTTGCGTAACTCAATTCCTCAAGGTCGACACTATGACTTTGAAGTTGAATCGCAACAAATTGCCGGTTTCGTGAATTACGAAACGTCCTTTAGCAATGGTTGGGACCTTTCACTTGGTCTGCGTTTAGAAAATGTTGAGTACGATTACGATAACTTGATGATCGACGGACGCACTGATGAGTTCGGCGTTGCATGTCGATTCGGCTGCCGTTACAACCGACCTGCTGATCGCAGCGATGATTTCTTTAATGTTTCACCTAAACTGGGTCTGAGCTACGCATTAAATGACAACCATTCATTGCAAGTACGTGTGCAGCGTGGCTTCCGTGCTCCTCAGGCAACTGAGCTATATAGACTGCAAAACAACCAATCAGTTGCTGACCTGGAATCGGTTGAGCTGGATAGCTTTGAGCTAAGTGTTAGAGGTTCTGGTGCTGGATGGGATTATTCAGCAAGCCTTTACCACATGGACAAAGATAATGGCATTTTCCAGAACAGCTCACGGGAAAACGTCAACGATAGCAGCACACAACACCGTGGATTCGAGTTAGAAATTGGCCGTGACATCACCGATACCTTATCTATCCGTGCTGTCGGTAACTATGCCAAGCATACTTATGAAAATTCACGCATCTCCGGCGGCATCGACATCGAAGGCAATGATATCGATACTGCGCCTAACCTATTCGGCAATGTGCGCCTTACCTGGAGACCGACATCCGCTCTTACTACAGAGCTAGAATGGGTGAACATGGGTGAATATTTCACTAATCCAGAAAACACTGCGAAGTATGACGGCCACGACCTGTTAAATCTTCGTAGCCAGTATGTATTGAATGAAGATGTGACGTTGTCACTCAACATCATGAACCTCACTGACGAGGAATATGCTGAGCGTGCCGACTGGACTACCTTTACTGGCGACCGGTATTTCCCTGGTGAAGATATCAGAGCGTTTTTCGCAGTGAATTGGAATTTCCGATAGCACTGTTAAAAACTCAAAAACATAAGAAATGCCGACGTTAGTCGGCATTTTTTTGTACTCTCTATTGATACTGCCATGACCAATAACTTTTCTTCCAATTCTGGCGCCTCGACTCACTATCAGGGTTTGCTGGATTACTTTGCCGCACGGTCCAACGCTACTGTTGATGCAATACCTCACCCTGATCTGAGCATCAACGCAATGGCGCAAGAAATGTTGGAGCAGTTTCGTAAAGCTGCTGTGCTCATACCCGTTACCAGATTGCGCGACGATGAGAGTCATGTGGTGCTAACGGTAAGATCAGAAAATCTAAAAAGTCATGCAGGACAAATTAGTTTGCCAGGTGGCACTTCGGAACCCGAAGACTCTGATGAGACTGCGACTGCACTACGAGAGAGCGAAGAAGAAATAGGCTTATTGGCTCACCAGGTCGAAGTGATCGGCAGACTCGGCGAGCTCGCACTACCTTCGGGATTTCGAGTTACTCCTGTAATTGGGGTAATTGAGAATGATCTGGAATTTGCAGCCTGTCCCATTGAAGTAGCTGACGTGTTCCAGGCACCACTGGAGCTCATCTTAGACCCGGATGCTTACGTTCATTCCAGTTATGAATACCAGAACCAGCGACGCAAGGTGCTGGAATTGCATTATGAGGATTATCGAATTTGGGGTGCGACTGCCGCTATTTTGTATCACTTGGCAGTGCAGGTAAGAAAGTTTGGTGAATAGCGGAATTTGCTAGGAAGTGGCCGGCTCTTTCTTATCAGCCTTATTGCTGCTCGTCTCTTCTTCCCCGTCTCCCTCGAACGGTGCATGACAAACTCGATTGCGACCTTCCTGTTTTGCCATATAAAGAAAGCTATCAACTTTCTCGACGAATTCTTTTTCGGTGAGTTGATCTCCACGACTGTACACGTCAACCCCAAAACTGGCCTCAATTCCTAACATGAGATCTCCGGCTTCAACCGGCGAGTTCTCAATGATCAGTCGTAAACGATTGGCGAAGCGAACACCTTGTCGGAGCTGTGTATCGGGTAGGATGAGCGCAAACTCTTCACCGCCATAACGACAGGGAATATCCAATCGGCGAATAGTCTTTTTGATCAAACCCGCGACATGGGAAAGTACGATGTTACCGACTTCGTGACCATGGACATCATTGATGTCTTTGAAATGGTCCAGGTCGCACATGATCAGACAGGTAGGTTGTCCAGAACGGCGCGTACGTTCCATTTCCAGGCTCAAAGCCTTATTAAAAAAGCGGAAATTATTGAGAGTGGTTAATTCGTCGGTACGAACCAGTGCCGCCAACTGCTTAATCTCTTCCCGCAGCTTCTGCACTTCCGAGAGATTGGGACAATTGTCATCGCCAGCAGGACAGGGATCTGTCCCTACTTCATCGATGGATTGGTGATCGTTCATACCCTAGATTGTCGTGAATTGCGCCCGCAATTTCAGCTTAGTTATTGATTTTATAGCCCTTTTTTACCCGAATTCGACCCGGGAGTCCCCATTTTTACTGCCTTGTAGGGGTTTTGAAGGATTCGTTTAACACATTAGCACAAAGGCTATATCGCCTGAACAACCAGCTTTCTGGAGTGCGAACTGGGTCAATCAGCAAAAATCACAGGATTTTCGCTCAGGGCATGGCCCAGGCCGGATATCCATCCAGTACGCCGAAAGCGAGATGACCTAAGGTATAAACGAACACCGTCAGAAGAACTACGGACAAAATGTCCAACCAGATTCCCGCTATCACCATTTTCATGATCGGAATCCGGCCAGAACCATAGACGATGGCATTAGGCGGGGTGGAAACGGGCAACATGAACGCGCAGGATGCCGCCAAAGTGGTAGGAATTAGCAACAGCATGGGATGAGCTTCAATGGCTTGCGACAGGCTCGCCATTATTGGCAGAGAAAGAGAGATCGTAGCCGTATTAGAAGCCACTTCGGTAAGACCGGTGATAATACTCACAGTGCTTATTACTATGATTAAGGGACTGGCATCGCCTAACCAAACCTGTAGCTGAGCAGCGACGTAGTCCGACAAGCCCGAGGTGGTAAATCCTTTGGCAATCGCCAGGCCTCCCCCGAATAACAAGAGAATTCCCCATGGAATTTTCTTCGCATCATCCCAATCGAGCAATCGCCCCCCTATGCTTGCCCCAGCAGGAATCATAAACAGAGTAAGCGCCATGCCGATGGAAACAGTCCCATCATCAATCAGATATCCTACTGGCGTGCTACCCATAGTTTCTAACAATCGATCCAGGTAATAACTCCAACCGAAAATGTCTATGTCAGCACCAAATAGCCTTTCTTTTCTCGTCATTAACAATGCAGCAAACGCCACAAAGACAACCAGAACCCGACGCTCTTCAGTAGACATTGGGCCAAGCTTTCGAAGTTCTTCCCGGATGAAATCTTTTCCACTAAATGGAGTGGATGCTGGCAGTGGAAAAACGAATCGGGTTAGCAGCAACCACGCCAGCACCATATACACAGCACTCATCGGCAGCGCGAACAATAACCAGGTCGAAAACGTGAGCTCTGGGGCCTCAGGAAACAGTTGAGGAAGTTGAGTCACCAATACGCCATTAGGTGGAGTCCCAATCAAAGTAGCAAATCCACCGATAGACGCGGAATAGGCAATACCCAATAACAAGGTTAATGAAAAATTGGAGGCGCGGTCATCAACTACTTCCCCTTGTTTCGCCAACCCGGCATTTAGTTCCTCATACAGCAACACCAGTGACATCCCCATAGGCATCATCATCAACGCAGTTGCCGTATTTGATAACCACATGGATAAAAATCCGGTAGCAAGCATAAAACCCAATACCAAACGATGGGGTTGGCCACCGACTACCTTCAAAATGTTGAGTGCTATCCGCTTATGTAGATTCCATTTCTCAACTGCGACCGCAATGATAAAGCCACCCATAAATAACAGGATGATCCAATCCATGTATTGGTTGGCCACATTGGGCAAGATTACGTCAAAGTTTGACGCATCAAACCCTTCTCGAAACCCGGCCGTACTCAAATCGACTCGTGAGCCTGCTGGCACTTCTCTGCCATACATAATGCCCAGCAAAGGGAACAGCACGATTGGCAACAGGGCTGTTGCCGCTAATGGAATCGCTTCACTGATCCACCAGATAGCCATCAACATGATGACAGCAGCCATCCTGGTGACTAATGGATTGTTGGGATCCAGCTCTACGAAGAAGAGCATGAAGAAAAATACAGTCGGACCGAGAATTAGTCCGATACGACTTCGCTTCTGATCGAAGCTTGAGCCTTCAAGCTGATTGCTCATGCGCTCTCCCTGAATTAAACAACTTGGTTTCGAAAGCGCAGACTAGAATAGTTCGCTGAGAAAATTTGCCAGAGATTGATAAGTGCGACGCTCCGCAACTTTGTTGTACACCGTACCAAAGTCCGGATTATTGGCCGCCGGATTGGTAAATGCATGCATGGTGCCGCCATAAGCATGAAGCTGCCAGTCCACTCCAGCTTCATTCATTTCCGTTTCAAACGCCAGTACCTGCTCCGGAGGAACCATGGGATCATCATGCCCATGCAGACAGAGTACCTTAGCTGTGATTGCTTCATTGGCGACCTCGCCCGGCGCAAAGATGCCATGAATACTAATGACTCCCTGCACATCTGCTCCAGAACGCGCCAACTCAAGTACGCACATCCCGCCAAAACAATACCCCATAGCGGCTACCTTGGTGGGATCAACTTGGGGTATGTTTCGTCCCGCTACCAGAGCGGCCCGAATGCGCTGACGCAACAGTGCCCGATCAGAGGCGAAAGGATTCATTAAAGAAGCATTTAAATCAGCGTCACCATCGGCACCAAACACACCTTTACCATACATATCCAATGCGAAGCCAACATAGCCCATTGCAGCCACCCGTTCTGCTGCATCACAGGCAAATTGTCTGCGTCCGCTCCAATCGTGAGACACGAGAACTAAAGGCTTTTGCACATCAGTTTCTTCATATGCCACATAGGCCTCTAAGGCGGTATCACCATCGGAATAATCAAGATGTTGGGTAATCATGTTGATGCCCTTTTAATTTTTATTATTTCTGGTTAAGTCTGATCTATTGGAACTGATTAAAGTTGTTCCAGCATTACCTCGGCAGAACTGGCTTTGATTTCCCCGGGAGCTTCAATTCCAAGATAAGTCACCGTACCATCTTCTACGATCATGCCAAAGCGTGCACAACGGGTTCCCATACCGAATCCACTTGCATCAAGCTCCATTCCGATCGCACTGGTAAATTCGCCATTGCCGTCGGCTAACATAAGTATTTCGTCGGCATTTTGTGCCTGACCCCAGCTACCCATTACGAAGGCATCATTAACCGCCATACAGGCAATGGTATCTACACCTTTTGCTTTAATTGCATCAGCTTGCACAACGAAACCTGGGAGGTGAGTCATTGAGCATCCAGGAGTGAATGCGCCAGGCACAGCGAAGAAAACAACTTTTTTCCCCGCGAATACCTCTTCTGAACTCATGTCTGCCGGCCCATCAGCAGTCATTACTTTGAAGGTTGCCGCTGGTACTTTATCTCCTACCTGGATAGTCATTCTGGTTACTCCTGTTAAGTCATGGGATATTGCGACCGATATTAGCAAATCCACCCGTACAATCTACCCACAGGCAAGGACAGATCAAAAGATGATTAACTCTGTGGAGTTGGGATAGCATGGAACGCGATCATTACAGCTAACGCATATGGATACTGTTTTCTTTATCGCCTCCAAAGTGATTTGGGCGCTTATCTCACCTGACAGCCTTATTGTGATACTAGGAGCAGGTGCTTGGCTGGCCTTGCTGTTTGGTTGGCAGAGACTGTCGCGCAATTTATTGGCAGCATGCACGCTGTTGCTGGTCCTGATCGCTGCGTTTCCAGTCGGTGAATGGCTTATTGCGCCATTGGAAAATCGCTTCCCTGCAAATGTTGCTTTACCAGCGAATGCAGATGGAATTGTAGTTCTTGGAGGTGCCCTAAACCCTGTCAAATCGCAGATTTGGGGGCAACCGGAAACTGGCAATGGCGCAGAGCGATTGCTAACTCTCATTTATATGAGTCAGCTTTTTCCGACCGCACAGATTGTTTATACCGGCGGCAGTGGTAGTTTGACTGAACGGGAATACAAAGAGGCTGATTACGCGCGCTTCCTGTTTGAACAAACCGGATTAGGCAACAGAGCTATTCTTTATGAGAGTGAATCACGCAATACCGCCGAGAATGCCATTAACAGTAAAAATTTGGTGAATCCACAGCCTAACCAGGACTGGATTCTGGTGACCTCGGCATTTCATATGCCGCGTTCGGTGGGCGTTTTTTGTCAGCAAGACTGGCCAGTCTATGCCTATCCGGTGGACCATTACTCCGAACCGGGTAACTTACTAAGACTAAACTTCAATTTTGCAGAAAATATCGGTGTGTTGCGTACGGCAATCCGTGAATGGGTTGGGTTGATTGCCTATCGCGTTACTGGCAGGACTGACCGTCTGCTGTCGGGAGAGCAAAATCAATGTATCAATGATTCTGCTCCCACAACAGGCGAACAATCGTTTTAGAAATTTAGTTGAAGATACTTCGGACTCGATCAGTTAAGTCTTCGACTGCGTCTTCTACTTCCTCCACACCTTCCTGCAAGGTGTTCTCAACATTTTCGCGCAGCATGTCGAATATCGGTGGATCCGAATTCAGGATTGAAGTGCTTATAGCACCGAGAATCTGACGCATTGCATCTCCCACAGTGGCAGAATTACTCTCTTCACCAATATTGCTCAATGAAATATTTGGCAGTGGAATTGGTGCTTCAATTGAGGCGGCTACCAAGTTCAGTTGTGGGCTGCGCATCAAAAATTCACGAATGATTAACTGGCTAGATGCCTCATCTCCGGATTCTGCTGCAGCGTCTCCGCCACCACCACTGGGCAAGTTGTCCATCAATGCACTGATGTTGTCGCTGGTGAGACGTCTTTCATAAGTTATCGCTGGCTCGGTAATTACAACCGAATCCACTTCAACCACATCACTGAAAACTGACCCAACATTTATTTGTACAGCGACTTCTTCCAGTTCGAAAGCATATTGAGAATCAAAGCCTTCTGGGTTTTCAACTCGCAATCCTCGAATAGAGCCCGATCCATTTAACGGTGATATGGATGCGGAATCCACAGTCACCTGCGTACCTAATACTTGGGAACCAACCACCTCAATTCCAGTGGTAACGAGTCCGTCCAAATAAAAGTAGGCAACACCGCCGATCAAAGCGACAAATAAAACGACGGAGATTAATAGTTTTTTGATCATTACTTCACTCGCTCAATACTAAATGTTGTTGTCTAATTTTTGTTTCAGTGTGCACTCAGCTTCCGAATGGAACTTCGGCGCCCACTACTTCTTCGATCCAGTCTATATGGCTTGAGATTCTCTCGTAAACAGCGGTTGCCCCATATTGACCCTGAGTTTCTTCCTGGAAATTTTCCCCTTGAATCTGACCCACAGCGATACCCGCTAATTTTGCACCCAGCTCACTTTCAATCAGTGCTGGACCACCACTGTCGCCCAAACTCGGCATACCCTCCAACGGCAAACTTTCGGACAATTGGTTGCGCGGATCATCGAATTCAAAACGCAGATAACGATTGGCAACTGAAATTCGATTCGTTGCACGTCTTAGCCGACCATCATCATACTGCCTGCCTAGAGTTCCTAAACCAAAATATCCCCAACCGATTAAGGTTACTTGCTCACCCAGCTCCGTTGCTTCTTGTTGCAGAGAAACCGGACGTGGTGTGTTGGACTCAGTGCGGAATCGCAACAATGCGAGATCCACATCAGTTGATGATTGTTGATCGTAAAGGGGGTGTTTGATCACCAGATCAATTTCCCGATCTTTCCCCCCAACCATCACACCAAAGCGACGACCAGCAGAAACAGTTTCTTCCAACATCGTTTCTTCGGTGCAATGCGCAGCGGTAAGTGCCCAACGCTCATGGATAACCGTTGCGACACAAATTTTTCTACTACCCTGTTGTTCCAAAAAAAATACGGCGGGATAGTCGATTCCTCTAATTTCATAGTCAGTCGACTGCACGTCATGACGTACGATGATCGCGTGACTAACTGACCCCAGCAGTGGCGTAAGCAACAAACCCAGGCAAAAATTCTTGATCACTGTTTGATTTACTACAGGCATCATTAAATACCTAACGATGTCTCCGTAGAGGACGGAGATTAGGTTGGTAAGAAGACTTCTTGGATAGCCTGAAGATTTTGATCATGCGATGTAATACCACGATTACCGTGACCACGATAAACGCCAGAATGCTGGCTGCAAGCCACTGTTCATGAGTCCAACCAGAGATGTCGATAAGCCGCGCCAGCATGACAGATACCGTCTGGGATAAGTGAGATCGAGTCCGGGCCGGACATTATCAGGGAATGGACTACTAATGGCTAGCGCCCGGTAGACGAGTTGAGAATCAGTTCTCTTCGTTGGCGATATCTGAGACGAGCTGCTCTATAGCCCGAATACGATCCCAGGGATCATCGAACTCCAACAAATCTTGCCGCTGTTCCATGTCGACAGGAATTAACTCTCCAAGACGCCACCCCAACTCCCAAAGATTGTCGTAATCCACTTGGATGTTTTTCTGTTCCACCATGGGATGGCTTTCTAAATTTTGCAGTAAATCCACTAATGCGGCGAACTCTTCTGAGAGTGGAACCGCATCTTGTTGCAAGGTATCGGCATTACTAAATTCCACACTGGCTTCCAACACGCCTGTGTCAGCCTGCCAGCAATCATGAATGCGGAATTTAGTTTGTCCCTCGACAGTAATGCCTAACAGGCCGTTTTCCAATTGGTCCCAATCTACAATTTTCCCGTAGATGCCAGTGCGATGGATTGTTTGTTTGCTGGCTTCGCGAATTACTTCCTCACCTTCACGCAACAGACATACACCGAATCCTTCATCATTGCGCATGCAATGACTTACCAGATCGACATAGCGTCGCTCGAAAATTTGCAAATCCAGTTTGCTTCCGGGAAAGAGGACGACACGCAATGGAAAAAGCGCGATGTCTCGTCGTTCAGACATAGAGTGTGTTGTGCTTACCTAATTATGTTTTCAGATATGGCTTCTAGTGAGGCCCGTAACTCAGCGCTTGAATCAGCTTCTGATGAATACCACCAAAACCACCATTGCTCATGATCACAATGTGATCGCCACGCATACTGCGTTCTTCCAGAAACGTCACAATAGCATTTACATCAACAAAAGCATAAGCAGGAGCGGAACTCGATTCAAGCAAGTGCTTGAAATCCAGTGATGTGTGATCTGGCTTAAACCAAACCACCATGTCTGCTTTTTCACATGCGTGGTTCAATTCATTCTGATGAATACCCATTTGCATGGTATTCGAACGAGGTTCAATAACCGCGATTAACCGCGTCGGTGAATCTATGTCAGCGAGCTTGGCTGCCATGCCTTCGAGAGTAGTGGCAATGGCCGTTGGGTGATGAGCAAAGTCATCGTACACATGGACACCTTCGACTTCCGCCAAGTGCTCCATACGACGCTTCACGCCGCAAAACTCAGCCAAAGCTGAAGCCGCCATCCCTACCTCGATACCGACATGATGGGCAGCTGCTACGGCAGCCAATGCATTCTTAACATTGTGTAGTCCAGTTTGTTGCCAACTCACTGCAGCCCGGTTCATCACCTCACCGGTGGAACCTTGCCCGTACTTCACAATTTCAAAACTGCCACCGTACTGGTCGCCGGTTTCCGCATTCCAAAACACACCGCCATTGGTAGCGAGTAACTTGCAGACCTCTTCCGGCACATCTACCCCAAACTGTTGTCGTGGACTCCAGCACCCCATTGCCAGC
Source organism: uncultured Pseudohongiella sp. (assembly GCA_965262465.1). GTDB lineage: Bacteria > Pseudomonadota > Gammaproteobacteria > Pseudomonadales > Pseudohongiellaceae > UBA9145. The sequence continues at coordinate 2,636,095 of OZ253535.1, forward strand.
ACCGCTTCAAGAGTTGATTCTTGATGCGGAGTCAGAATAAGACCATTGCCAGGAACAGTGCGCACAAGATGGTGAAACTGTTTTTCTATTGCATCCAAGTTTTCAAATATGTCGGCGTGATCAAATTCCAGGTTGTTGAGAATCGCAGTCCTGGGAGCGTAATGAATAAACTTGGAGCGTTTGTCGAAAAACGCCGTGTCATATTCATCAGCCTCAACCACAAAGAATGCTGAGTCGCCCAACGCTGCTGAATGCTCTAGATTCTGGGTTACTCCACCAATTAGATATCCCGGGCGTGTTCCAGATCTTTCCAATATCCAGGTAAGCAAGGCGCTGGTGGTCGTTTTGCCGTGGGTACCGGCAACCCCTAATACCCATTTGTCCTGCAACACATATTGGGCCAGCCATTGCGGGCCGGAGGTGTAAGGTAGGCCTTCATTCAACACATACTCCACAGCAGGATTGCCACGGGACAGGGCATTACCAATGACTACTAAATCAGGCACTGGTTGCAGATGTTCGAAGCGATAGCCCTCTTTTAACTCAATGCCCAACGATTCAAGTTGCGTGCTCATGGGAGGATAGACATTCATATCACTACCGCTCACGCGATAGCCAAGCTGTTTGGCGATAACTGCCAAACTGCCCATAAACGTGCCACAAATGCCTAATATATGAATGTGCATTACTTGTCTGCTAACCCAACTTGCCGCGATCCTATAAAATGTCTATTCGGTGACTGGAGAACCAATTAATAGCTCAAATCCTATTAGTTCATTTTATACCTTTTCTGCATGTCTGAATTTGTCGTTACATTTCCCAGTTTCTGGAATTTCTCCCTTGCTATATATGGCAGATCTGGGAGTTCTGAGCGCTGTCTCGCCCTGCAAAACGACCACGGATTTGACGTTAATCTGGTGCTGTTCTGCATATGGGTTGGCCAAAACTGGGGAAGCATGCCCACTTCAATTCGAGCAGAATCTATAGAATTTTCCACCAACTGGGGCCAGCAGGTAGTGCAACCATTGCGCAAGCTGCGCACAGATATGAAAGGCAATACTTTGCTCTCAAAGCAATTACCCGGCGATGAATATGAAGAATTTCGTAGCGCCGTTAAAAAGCTCGAACTGGCGGCAGAGAAAAAACAACAAGCGTTTTTGGAAAGCCTTTTCTCCGACTATCAGCAAAGTTCGGGGTCCGGCGCAGAAGCATCACTTGAAAACTTGCGAGATGTGTCTCAGAGGTTAGATATCGAATGCAATACCGAGATACAGGAGCACTTCAATGCATTAATTGATGCGAGTGAAGAGATGCGCCGTGAAGAGAAGTGCCGTGAAGAGGAAACTTCACGGCAGGAATAGTTATTCTGCCGAATCTCCAGATGGGGCAGCATCCGAGCCTGAGTTTCTACCTAGTGCAATAGCTGAAACCGCAAATGCTATTGCTCCCGCAAGCCATAGAGATCCGTTAATAGTGGCGTTTTCTGCGCCACTGGTGAAGGACAAGCCGGACAAGACTAACCAGATCGCCGCTACGAACCAGCAAAGACCTTTGGAATACCTCGCAAATCCTGTTCCTTTAGTCAGCATATCTCCCTCGCAGTGCTATCAGTTGTGTTTGAATAATTAGCTGTAGAACACCACTGACCGACAAACCAGTCAACCCCGAATCGATGAAAAGCTGAGGCAACGCACAATTTTTACCGCGCTTGTTCCCACGATTCAGGGCATAAACCAGAACTGGCTTACTTAGTGGCGGCCATCTCGATGACCACATCCCAGTTGAACCGCACGAAACGATGCAGCTCGCTGATCAGGATACGTTCCTGATCGCTGTGGGCACCAAATCCCAGCGCCGCATCCTCACGATCGATAGCTGGCCCAATGCCATAACACTGGATACCGCGGTTTCGAAGGTAAGCCATATCCGTAGCGCCAGTACTCATTGTGGGGAGTGTAATCACGCCGTAGTGCTTATTGATTCCTGCCTCAATCGCGCGAAAAGCCTCTGTATTGAGGCTTGCTTGACCAGGTGGACGGGTGTTTCTTTCACCCAGACTAACCTCCACTACTGGATCGTTTACCACTCGACGAATTTCATCGAGAAAACCAGGGATGTCCTCATCTGGCAAGGCACGAAAATCAACACTGGCACTCGCGTCAGATGGAATTACGTTGATGCGGTATCCCGCATCAAAAATGTTAGGGCTCAAAGAAGAGCGCAACATTGAAGCATGGCGTGGCTCATTGGCCAGAAAATATTCATCAGCCTGGCTCGCTAAACCTGGATCGAGCACCATCATGTAGCGTTCCGCTGCATCTGGCGGCGATATACTGGCAAGCCGCTCAAAGTAAGTAGCGGTAGTTTCGTTCAACCTGATTGGAGATCGCCATTGCGCAATTGCCGCAACGGCGGCAGCCAGGCGCACCACTGAATTAGTTTGTAGAGGCACAGATCCGTGACCCGCCACTCCGGTTGCGACCAATTCAACGCGATAAGGAATCTTTTCTACTGTTTGAACACCGGCGTACTGAACTTCTCGATTAACCCGGGCGACTGAACCGCCTTCGGCAAGACAAAATTCTGATTCGATTTTGTCGAAATGCTCATTCACCATGAACTCGATGCCTACTTCAGTAGCACCCTCTTCCCCAGACTCAGCCAGAAAAATTACATCTCGATCTAATGCAACATTTTGTCGTTTAAGTTCCAGCATCACCATCATGGCTGCAGCAAGATTATCTTTATCATCCACCGCTCCCCTGCCATAGACATAACCGCCATCAACGGTTGCGCTAAACGGAGGGAATGTCCATTTGTCAGGATCCACGTTTACCACATCAGTATGGGCCATCATCAGTAGTGGCTCTTTACTGCCATTGCCTTCTAAACGAGCGAGCACATTGGGTCGCTCCGGATTGTTCCAAAGCATTTCAACGGCAATGCCTTCGGCTTCCAGAACATCGCGAATGTACTCGGCTGCTGGCAATTCCCTACCTGGTGGATCACTGGTATCGAATTGCAGCAATGTTCGAAAGTGTTCGAGAGTTTCGGTTTCAACTGCAGCCCAATCCGGATCACTTACCTGTCCGATTGCTGATGAACTCAGGACCAGCAAGGATACAAAGAAAATGTTTCGCATTACGTTCTCCATTTAGCTTTCTGCTCGACTTCCGGGCCACCGATTTACCAGCCCTGGATCGAGATCAAATAGATCCAGTAATCTACCAACATGGTGATCCACTAAATCATCAATAGTTTTTGGTTTTATATAGTGAGCTGGCATTGGCGGCGCGATGATTGCCCCAATCTGACTTGCCTTCATCATCAATTCACAATGCCCGGTATGCAAAGGTGTTTCTCTAGGCACTAATACTAAACGTCGGCGTTCTTTCAGAACCACATCAGCAGCTCGCACGATAAGAGAATCAGCATAAGAATTGGCGACTGCAGAAAGTGTTTTTATGGCACAGGGAGCGATGATCATGCCATCGGTTTTGAACGAACCACTGGCTATGGAGGCAGCAATGTCTTTATTGGAATGAACTTCGTTCGCCAGTGCTTTTACTTCATTGGCAGTGCGGTCAGTTTCCACCCCAATGTTTAGCTTGGCAGCTTCCGACATGACCAGGTGAGTCTCAATGCCTTCTTCTTGCTGTAGTACCTCAAGTAGACGAATGCCGTAGATCACGCCACTCGCCCCCGACATCCCAACTATTAGTCGTTTCATTTCGCTTTTATCGCGCCCGAATTAGTCAAAAGGGCAACGATTGTTGCATCAAACCCTGAATACTGGCAAGGGCTCGGAGCAGCGAGTAACATAGGCCCCTTTTCGCGCCAAGCCATTCACTCACTTTTGTTTTCTAACTGATCTAAGCCACATTAACTATGAGTAAAGCCAATCTCTTTTACGCCCAATCTGGAGGCGTCACTTCCGTCATCAATGCCAGCGCCTGCGGTGTTATTGAAACCGCCAGACAACACAAGGATCGCATTGGAAAGGTGTATGCCGGACTTAATGGCATTGTAGGGGCGTTAGAAGAAAACCTGATTGATACCAATAAGGAAAGTGCAAAAACCATAGCCGCATTGCGCTCTACTCCAGCTGGTGCTTTTGGTTCTTGTCGCTACAAGCTCAAATCATTCGAAGAAAACGCTAAAGAGTATGAGCGACTAATGGATGTATTCCGCGCCCATAACATTCGCTACTTTTTATACAACGGTGGTGGAGATTCACAGGACACTGCGAACAAAGTATCCAAGTTGAGTCAGGAAATGAATTTCCCTATCACCTGTATCGGTATACCAAAAACTGTCGACAATGATTTGCCAATCACTGATAACTGCCCAGGATTTGGTTCCGTTGCCAAATATGTTGGCGTCTCAATAAGAGAAGCAGGATTAGATGTTGCTTCCATGTGCGAAAGTTCAACAAAGATTTTTGTAATGGAAGTAATGGGACGCCACGCAGGTTGGATTGCCGGTGCAGCAGGCCTAGCTAGCGAACAAGAAGGCGATGCCCCTCATATTATTTTGTTTCCAGAAATTGCCTTCAATAAAGAGAAGTTTTTAAAGAAGGTGCAGTCCTGTGTTAAGAAGTACGGTTATTGCGCTATCGTCGTGTCAGAAGGGGCGAAATATAAAGACGGACGTTTCCTGGCAGATGCGGGTGGAACCGATGCCTTTGGCCATGTCCAACTCGGCGGCGTGGCACCGTTTGTAGCCAACATGGTCAAAGACGAGTTGGGCTACAAATATCATTGGGCGGTAGCGGACTACTTACAGCGTGCAGCACGGCATATCGCGTCAGCCACTGATGTAGAACAAGCCTACGCAGTAGGAAAGGCAGCAGTCGAATTCGCCCTGGCGGGCAAAGATGCAGTGATGCCGGTAATCGTTCGGGGTAAAGGCAAGCGCTACAGTTGGCGAATTGGTGAGGCCAATCTCTCTGATGTTGCCAATGTGGAAAAGATGATGCCCAGAAGCTTCATAAGCCGCGATGGTTTCCATATCACAGATGCGGCGAAAGAATATTTCGCTCCGCTGATAGCTGGTGAAGACTACCCCACCTTCAAGCAAGGGCTGCCTGTCTATGCCCGACTGAAGAAGACTTTGGAAAAGAAAAAATTAAAGAAATGGAAGAACAGCTAAGGCGCGAGTCTATCGATCAACCATTCATCTTCAGATCGCAAATATCGAAATCGATCATGTAAGCGGTTTTCGCTGCCCTGCCAAAACTCGATTTCTGAAGGCACCACCCGATATCCACCCCAAAAGTCTGGCAATGGAATTTCCCCTTGCTGGAACTTTTGCTTCATGGACTCAAATTGATTCATTAAGAACGAGCGAGAAGATAAGGGCTTACTCTGTTCTGACGCGATAGCGGCAATCTGACTGTCTCTGGGTCGGCTAGTAAAATATTTGAGCGATTCAGCAGTAGAGACTTTGCTGACTTCCCCGCAAATTTTTACCTGTCGATCAATGTTATGCCAAGGGAAATGCAGGCTGATCTTTGGATTGGTTGCCAGCTCTTCTGCTTTGCGACTGCCATAGTTTGTGTAGAACACAAAACCTTCAAGATCAAAGTGCTTTAACAGAACAATTCGCTGGCTTGGTTGACCATCTTCCGACACGGTTGCAATGGTCATCGCAGTTGGATCTTTAATACCAAACTTAAGCGCTTCTTCCATCCAGAGTTCAAATTGCTGTATTGGATCTGCGGATAAATCTTCGCGACTGAGACCGCCCGAATATTCCCTTCTTAATGATTCCAGATCCATAGCAAAGCCCTGTGACTTGATCACATAAAGCGTAAAAAATTAATTCTTACTAGCGAATGAATTCGCCGTATTCCCACACTTGTTGTCGCGCGGTACTGGTGATGTCGTAATAGAAAGTTCCCTGGCCGTGTTTTTCACCGGCGAAAAAACCGCCGATATAGCGCTTGCCATCCGCCCAGCGATAAGTTCCCTGACCATGAAAATGATCATTGAGAAACTCACCTGTGTAGTTCTCGAAGTTATCTTTCAACCAGAACTCGGTATGTTGGTTCTCACGCCAACCTGGCAAATTGTAAAAATAGGATCCCTGGCCGTTGCGCTTATTATTGCGCCACTCACCAATGTACAAATTCCCTTTGCCATTCCAATGGGTTCCCCGACCCTGGCGATAACCTTCAGACCAGTAGCCAATGTAAATTTCTCTCTCGGTCCATGAGATAGGAATTTCCAATCTGCCATATCCGTCGAATTCACCATTTACAAAATCACCAACATAACGGCCCTTGCCGAATTGTGTACTTAACTCCATGGTCCCTTGACCATCCACGCACTCACCACGCACACAGATTTCTTCCGTTACATCGCGTAAGGATTGCGCGCTAACCGCGAGCGAAAGGAAACTGAAAATCACCAATAGACTGGTGCGACTGACTGCTATATGTCGAATTCTGTCCATAGGATCACCTAAAGGTAAGATGTAATGGATCGAGGATTATAGCGCGTAATTGCCGTAGACTGCAGGCATGAAAGAACAGATCGAGAAGTGCGTGGAACAAGCGGGTTTCGGCCAGGTTGCTTCTTTTTCTTCACTTTCGGGTGGCTGCATCAGCGAAGTAAACAGGCTCAAGTTACGGTCAGGTAATTCCATAATTGCCAAATACCATGCCAGCCCTCCGGACCAACTTTTCACTGCAGAATCAGAAGGCCTGAATGCGCTAAGGGCTGAAACCAGTATACGCATCCCGAAGATTTTCGCTGTAACTGAAAACACTATCCTGCTTGAGGATCTAGGCTCAGGAACACCTACTTCCAATTTCTGGCAAACACTTGGTGAAGGCTTAGCTGAATTACATAGCAAACAGCAAAAGCAATTTGGTTTCACTATGAATAATTATTGTGGCGCCACGCCACAGGACAATAGTCCTTGCGAATCGGGCTATGAATTTTTTGCCAATAACAGATTGTTAGCTTTGGGAACAAACGCTCGGCAAGCAGCCTTGCTTAATGAGAATGAATGGCGGCAGCTGGAATATATCGCCAACCACCTTAGTGACTGGATACCCAATGCACCTGCAGTGCTAATACATGGTGATTTATGGTCTGGCAATGTGCACTGCACCTCTGAAGGAGATCCTGCGCTTATCGATCCGGCTGCTTATTGGGGGTGGGCAGAAGCTGAACTTGCCATGACAGATTTGTTTGGCGGGTTCGATCCATTGTTTTACGCCAGCTACATAGGGAGTGGTGAAGTAGCAAGTGATTGGCGCGAACGCATTCCGCTCTACAATCTATACCACTTGCTCAACCATCTATTGTTGTTCGGCGGCAGCTATCACGGTTCAGTCGCTGCAATATTGAATCGCTATGGAAATTAGCGCGAAAAACTATTGAGTGCGTCGCAACACATTTAGCGGGCTTATGCGCACTACTCCGCGGGTTGATGCAACTCCCAAGCCACCAATGATCAACATGCCTAACAGTGGTCCAAGTGGCCATACCCAATAGTGGAATGAAAATTCTTGCTCAAAGATTTCTTCTTGCAAGTAGAAGAGACTCGCTTCGGCGCCGATTGTTGCGATGAGCCCTGCTATCAGTCCTATGAATGCAAACTCAATCATGAGGCTGGACAAGATTAATTTTTGACCCGCACCCAAGGTGCGTAAGATCGCATTTTCACGAAAGCGTTCGTCTAAGGTTGCGTTTACACAAGAGAGCAATACCAATGCACCACAAACCAACACCAAAACAGAAATCAATTCGATAGCAGAAGTCACTTGTGAAATGATCGTTTGAATTTGTTCAATTAGCGCATCGATTTCGATCACCACCATTGTTGGAAACAAACGAATCAAATCGTTAAGCAAAATTTTCTGCTCGCGTTCCATTAAGGCAGTAGAGAGATAAGTACCTCCCAGATGATCGATAGTGCCTGGCGAAAAGATGATGAAGAAGTTCGGTTGCATGTTGTCCCAGCGAACGCTGCGAAAACTGCTTACTTCAGCGAATACGACTTCCTGATTGATTTCAAATTCCAGCCGATCACCGATCTCTAAATCTAACCAGCTAGCGTATTCTTCCTCGATTGAGACATATCCTGCACCAGTTTCTCCGTCCCACCAATCACCTGCAGTCACCAGGTTATCTGGCGGTACATCGTCAGCCCAGGTTACCTGGCGTCGACTTAACCGACCCCTGACCCGGGTACCCTGCTCCTGGTTTTCGGCTTCGCCGCCAACACCTTCTGGTGCTAATGCTTGAGCAACTTCTGGATCCAAATCGACATCTTGCAGAGCAGCATTTTCCGTGAGACTGCCGGACTCCTCATCGTCATCGTCCATATCGCCAGTTTGGCTTGGTAATTCGCCATTGATTCGAGTGACGCGAGCACTAATTAGGGGGTAGAACGCGTTACCTTCAATTCCATTCTGCACGAAGAAATTTTCAATACCCTCGATTTGATCCCGCGAAATATTCATCATGAAATGGTTGGGAGTGTTCTGAGGCAACTGAGCTTGCCACTCATCAATCAAATCTGTTCGCAACAAAGTGAGAATCAAAAGCGACATGATGGTGACGGAGAACACCATTACTTGCAGCACATTCTGCGTGCGTCGCCGTCGAGCGGCGGTCATTGCTAGCTTCCATGCATTGCCTGCCTTCATTCCCATTGAACCGCTGGATTGCAGGAATAGATAGGAAACCACTGATAGAAAAATAGCGATACCGGCAACAGAAGACACTAATACCGAAGTGAGAACGAAATCCTGGCTATACCAATACACCAGAAATATGGTGCCAAGAATTCCAAATCCATAAGGCAGCTTTTCGCTGAAAGTTTGCTGGCTGATGTCCTTGCGCAACACACGAAGCGGTGGCGTTTCTCGCAACGCCAACAACGGCGGTAGTGCGAACGCCAACAAACAAATCAAAGCCGTTAAGGCGCCAATGACATAGGGCTGCTGACTGGCCGGAGGTAATGTCACCAACAATAAGGACTGCAACAATTGCAGTATCCCTTGATGCACTAAATAGCCCAGCACAAATCCCAATACGATCGCGACTAACGCCAGCATCACCTGGATCGAGATGTAAATGAATGTGATTTGACCCGAAGTGCAGCCGAGAGTTTTTAATATGGCGACATAGTCATAGTGCCGCTCAGAATAACGCTTTGCGGTTAATGCAATAGCCACACCAGCAAGGACTACCGCGAATAATGAACCCAATAAGAGAAAACTTTCTGCTCTATCAAGCGCATCACTGACCTCTTGACTCTCGTCGCGCACGTCGCGAATGTAAAAGCGACCACGCCATTCCTCTCTGGCGCGAAACCACTCTTCAAAGTCATCAAGATTGGAAAGCTCATCATCAGCAAACAAATAACGCCAACTAACACGACTGCCCAACTGCACAACGTTTGTCGCTTCCACATCATCCATATGTAGCATCAGACGTGGGCCCGCATTATCGAGCATACTGCCACCAGCACGATCAGGCTCAGTAATGATGATTTTGCCTACTCGCAATTCAGCTTCGCCTACAAAAACAGAATCACCTACTTCCAAATCCAAGGCTGGCAAGGCGCGAGATTCGAGCCAAGCCTCACCTGGAGGAGGTCCGCTAGCAATTGGAGCCCCTCGAGTGAAAGCTTCCTCGGCGATAATAACCTCGCCCCGCAACGGATAATTTTCACTGACCGCTTTTGCTGCCACGAGCAGATTGCCCGAGTCAGAGAACGCCATAGACGTAAACGACAGGGTAGTCGCCGTGCGCAGTCCGCGATTTTGTCCTTCTTCTAATACTTCCTCAGGCAGATCGCCTCGACCACTGACAATGCGATCAGCCGCCAACATATTGGCCGACTCCAACAGCAGAGCGGATTCCAAGCGATCGGTAAATAAAGCTATTCCGGTAACTGAAGTGACCGCCAGCACGAGCGCCACAAACAGCAGTCGCAATTCACCACCCTGCCAATCTCGCCAAAGCAGGCGCATAGCAAGCGCCAATAAATTACTGACTGGTTTGCTGTCTTGAAGATTTGGGTTTGCGGTATCAGGCACTGCTCACCTCTGGTGATTCAGCATTCGCTGCTTCAGTGGCAGCATGCAGAGGTTTCGAATCGTCTGCGATTTCTCCTGCAACCAGCTTTACGATTCGATCGCAGCGCTGTGCTAGTCGTTCATCATGAGTGACCAACACTAAGGTGGTTGAATACTCGCGGTTAAGATCGAATAAAAGATCAATGACTTTGGCCCCGGTTGCAGTATCAAGATTACCGGTAGGCTCATCAGCAAACAGTATTCGTGCTTGAGTGGCGAACGCGCGCGCTATCGCAACCCGTTGCTGCTCACCCCCCGACAACTGATTTGGGTAATGATGCCAACGCTCACTCAAGCCAACACGATCGAGCAATTGTCGAGCTTTGTCCCGCGCATCAGGGTCGCCTTTCAATTCAATTGGCAGCATGACATTTTCTAATGCCGTCAGACTCGGTAACAGTTGAAAGGACTGAAATACGAATCCCACCAATTGGCCGCGCAAAATAGCACGCTGCTCTTCATCCATCTCCGAGAGATTATTGCCATTAAGCATTACTTCTCCAGAAGTAGCGCCATCAAGGCCAGCCATCAAACCGAGTAAAGTGGATTTTCCAGAGCCGGATGCGCCGACTATCGCTACAACCTCGCCTTCAGCAATAGTTAAGGAGATACCTTTGAGAATGGTTAATAAGCCTTCGCTGGTATCAACACTTTTGACCAGGCTTCTGGTTTCGATCATGGGAGGGCGCTCCTTGCGATGAATGGCACCGATTATAGACGAATTAGCCACTTTCGCCGCGTGTCGGTAGGTCCATGTGTTTGATATAGTCGTTAATACGTTAAATCAACATTGCTAGATTTACTCTGCCCTTGGATCAATTGACCCAATCGACGATGAAAAAGTTACTTCATTACAGCGCGTTTTGTCTGCTATTCGTACTAATCCCGGCCCACAGCCAAGACGCAGAACCATACACCCTACTGGTTTTCGGTGACAGCCTGAGTGCAGCGTATGGCATTGAAGAATCAGAAGGCTGGGTAGCGTTACTAGAAGCAAGGCTCGACGATAAGCAATATCCCTATCAAGTGGTTAATGCCAGCGTCAGTGGTGAGACTAGTACTGGCGGGTTAGCGAGACTTCCCGCTGCGCTTGCCAGCAACAATCCAGATATCGTCATACTCGAATTAGGTGGCAACGATGGATTGCGCGGATTACCTCTTGCCAGCCTCAGGCAAAATCTTAACCGCATGATCGAACTTAGCAGAGAATCAGGTGCACTAGTCCTGCTGGCTGGAATTCAAATTCCGCCGAATTATGGACCGCGCTATACGGTGCCATTTTTTGAAATGTATGGTGAGATTGCTGAACAGCAAGTATTGCCCCTGGTGCCCTTCCTAATCGATGGCATCCCTCAACAACCCGATCTTATGCAAAACGATGGAATTCACCCTAAAGCAGAAGCCCAGTGGATGATTGTGGAAAATGTCTGGCCCTATCTTGAGCCGATGTTGAGGAAGAACTAGTAACTGCGGAATGCAATTACGCGATTGAAAGCTGAATATTATCGACGCTATCTACAGCGAACCCTTTGTCGCTGTACCACTTGCGCAAAATTTCCAAATCACCTTTCGCTTCGCCATACAGAGTCGACACTCTTTCGTCTTTACAAAACCGAATGACCTCATCGAGCAATGCCGACCCAATCCCTTGATTGCGGTAATTGTGTTTCACTTCGATTTGCTTAAGACAGTAACTGACACCTGGCGCCTGTTGATCTTCAACCGGAAGATTTTCAACCGCAATTTCAGTTTGAAATTTGTTTACCGTACGTGAACTGAGCTGCGCGAATGCGACCACATTAGGACCATGGTAGGCACTGAAGAACAAAGTTGGCGCCAAACCCTTGGGTTTGGTCAACTGAACTTCTGGCATGTTGCAAGGCAGACTGGTCATTTCATTATCCTGACAACCTCATAGCACGGGGTTGTCGACTTCGTGTTTATCGACCCTTGAAACAGGGGGAAGGTGATTCTAGGTGCAGAAAGCACTGAAAATAGTGATGGAAATCACACTTTTAGGCGTGTCTGTTCACTCACGCGGTCACAGAATCAGGATTTAGCGTTACCTGCAGAGACGGTAGTTTCGCGCATATGGTAGAGCATTACTGCCGATGCGATGTTGCAGCTCGCCACAATCAGCAAGGCCAAATCGTAGTTGCCTGCGATGTCATGATAGCAAGCCACAAGGATTGGTCCTATTGCTGACATACCAAATGAGAACGGCATTGCTGTTGATCTGACGGAACCCAAATATCTTCTGCCAAAAAATGTCGCCCAAATAACTTCCTGCAACGGCAGTAGACCTCCCCAACCAAAGCCCATCAATAGAAAAGCAAAATACACCATCACATCAAGACGCTGGGAAACACTAAACACGATTAGCATCACAGCCGAGCCGGTAACCGCTGCTCCGATAGCGGCAAGAATCCGAGGATTGTATCGATCTATCAAGACACCCCAAAAAGGCTTACTAAGAAAAGCCGGCACCGATGCAAGTGACAACATTGAAGAAGCGACCAAGCGCGAATAATTAGCGTCGGTCAGTAACGGTATAGTTTGCGTGAGCATCACGGTGATTGAGATTTGAAACAAACCGAATGCCAAAACAAGAAAATAGAACGCACTCGTTCGCATTGCCTGGCCGCGAGTCATTGAACGTTCGAAGTCGCGTTTAGCAGCATCGCCCTTCCCGGCCGACACCTCTTCTTCCGAATGCCCATCGGGATGCAAACCATAGTCTTCCGGTTTACGCCGTACCAACAATGCAGCAGGCAAAGTCAGGAACAAGGCCGCAAAACCAAGAATTCGCCAGGCATCCCGCCAACCGAAAATATCAATGATGTAAGTAGCGATTGGGGGCAACACTATGCCTGAGAGTGATATTCCCATGCCAGCCAGCGCAACAGCCCGCCCGCGACGCTCAACAAACCATTTACCGAGAGTGACGTTTACGACGAGATTGCCAATCATGGCGGCTCCAGTGGTTAACATGAGTCCATTGACTACCAACCACTGGGTTAAGGTCTGAATTGTGCTCAAGTAAAACAAAGAACCGGCAAGCAGCAAGCCGCCAAAAATCATAAAAGGCCTGCCACCATAGCGATCAATGGACGAACCAATCACGAAACCAGTCGTCGCGAAGACGATTTGACCAATGGAGCGGGCAGCAGTGAATTCAGCCCGATTCCAACCGAACTCTTCTGTCATTGGGATAAGAAATGAGCCAACAACATAGTTGGCCATGCCGACAGCGACAAATTGCGTAAAAAAGCCGGCTATTACTATCCAATAGCCATAATAGACAATACGCATTGATTGAATTCGTTATTGAGGTATTTGTGGGGAGATGAATTTTATTGCATCGAAGCGCGATAGTATACCCGGAGCATGTATAGGCCCCAAGCTAATGCAATTAATAAGATACCTGACCCTATTGCATCTACTGCCGCTGCCAACTGACGATCGTTTTCCAACCACCCAATTGGTCTTAAGATGTTTTGCCAATCGTGGCGACCAGGAGAATCTGCTCCGGTTCCACCACCCAACAAAGGCAATCGCATAACCCGAGCGTCAGCGATGTAAGGCGCCAGATCCATCAGAGACTGCCCTGCCCACCACAATCCAACTGAAGCACCAAAGCTATCTTTATTAACACACAAAAACGCCCCCGCTAGAATTAGCGGCAGCAATACCTGAAACAAGCTACCGCCCAGGTACATCATAAACTGCCCAAAAGGCATGAAAATGACATGGCCCGCTTCATGAAAGATCAAGTCGATGTTGTGGAAAAAGGTATTCATGATCTCTGCAGACTGCCAATCCATCGAGACGAAGCCCCAACCGAAATAAGCCAGGCCCAGCCAGATAACTCCATAACCCGCTACTTCTGATTTGGTGATGTTGGGTTTGGGTTGCAGTAAGTACGCGATAGCTCGAGAAGGTAGAGATGGATTGTCATAGTTAGCTGCGGAACCAAGATGAGATTCCGGCGAGGAGGCGATGCTCTTAAGCCATTTGCTATAAACAAGTCCGCAAGCGGGACAATTACTCAGTCCTTTTTGCTCAGGAGTGTGTTCATAAGCACATTTGGGACAAGTGGAGTACATAGCAACACGCGACAACTTAGACCAAGCTAAGTGTATTGCGTCGACGCAAAAAGAGCAGCTTTATTTAGGGAAGTTGCAAAGAGCGAGAACTGCCGACTCCAGGAGATCGGCTGAACATAGCTTCATTGCGCTGTTGTCGTTCCAACACCGGACTACGGTGTGAAAAATTATTGGCCGGCACTAGTGCCCGCAACGTACCACTGCTTCGTCTTCTAGATGGCTGGTTATTATTGGGGAGCGGAGTGCCTAAGCCATTAATCGAGCGTCCACTGTAAATTGAGGGACCGCGACGATAGACCGGCGGCGTGTAGTAATAACGTTGAGGAGCAGGTTCAACATAATTGGTATAAAAGAATTCGCTATTCAATCCACTGAATAAATTGCTGATCACGCCTACCTGGTTATACACATAGCGATCGTGTTCTCGATTTGATCGTAGAAAGGCTTCTTCTAACTCGCGATATCTCCTCACCACATTTTGAAACTGGGAGCGTTGGTAGGACATGCTGCGATTACGACTAATGGCACGAACGAGCTGGGCTGCTTCTTTACTTAGGCGGTCTGCGGAAAACCTTACGGAGCTATAGCCACGGGTATTGCGCAGATCACGGGCTAATTCTGCACTGACTCGATTGAGCTCGGCAGCGAGGTGGGATACATCGAAATTGGTTGCTGAAGAAATAGTCGGAAATACAATAAATCCAAACAATAACAACAGCTTATGAATACGAGCGCTACGCATATTGCCCCCTATCTAGATGCAGTTTAGCAAGCTTTAAGCGCTTTGGAAGGTCTCAGTTTACGAAACTCCGCTGAATAGGAACTGAACCCAGGGGCAGCATGACTGGCGCGCGGCTAGTAGTAGTGGCCTTCCGTTTCTTCACCAGCAGCAATGGCCAGATATTCCTTAATGACGGCTTCCATTCCGTGCACCAGACATTCAACAACTAACGCATGACCAATAGACACTTCTTCTATATTGGGAATTTCCAAGAAGCGTCGCAAATTCTTCAAATCGAGATCATGGCCGGCATTAACTCCTATTCCTGCATCCGCAGCCGCTGCAGCAGTGGCAGCGTAGGCATCGAAAACCCTATGCTCTGATTCCAGACCGAAATGGCTCGCATACTCTTCCGTATATAGCTCAATGCGATCAGCACCAACTGACTTTACGCCTGCAATCAAATCAGGCTGAGGATCTAGAAACAAACTGCTGCGAATACCGGCCCCACGCAATTGAGTCACAGCCTTGGTAAGCAAGTCTGAATGCTTGGAAACATCCCAGCCATGATCTGAAGTGAGCTGGCCAGGTTCATCCGGAACCAGAGTGCACTGTGCAGGTTTAACGTCGCAAACCATGTCGAGGAATTCATCAGATGGGTAGCCTTCAATGTTGAACTCCACATCGGGATATAGTTCCAGAAACTTCTGCAAATCACGCACATCTTGCCGAGTCACGTGACGCTCATCAGGTCTTGGATGGATAGTGATTCCCTTAACCCCCAGGTTTAGAAATCGCTGAGCGAAATTCACCACGTTGGGAAAATCACGGCCTCGAGAATTTCGCAGTAATGCGATTTTATTCACATTGACGCTTAACACTGTCATGGCAGACCTCGATAACAACAGTTAGTGTTGCTTAATACTCTATTGATCATTTAGCAAAAAATCACTAACGATTTTTTGTACGGCTTGTGGTTTTTCAGCGTGCACCCAATGGCCGGCACCCATTACGATTTTGACTTTCGCATCAGGAAAAAGCGCTTTTATCTCTTCCTCGTGCTGTGCCTGAATGTAATTCGAATCAGCACCCTTAATAAACAAAGTCGGTTTTACAAATGGCTGACTGGATGCTGGCTGATCGCGCAAGCTATCGTAGTTCGCTTCTATTGCATCCAGATTTAGCCGCCAACGATAACCCCCTGCCGGTTGTTTTTGCAGGTTGGTCAATACGAATTGCCGCGTCCCCTCATCTTGTATGTACTGACTGAGAACTTCCTCAGCTTCTTTTCGATTGTTCAGGGTTTGCAGGTTTAGTGCCCTCATTCCGGCCATCACCTGCAAGTGACCATCGGCCTTGCTGTCATAGGATACCGGTGCGATATCAACAACGATTAACTTGTCGATCAAGTCTGGCGTAGTTAGCGCGATTTCCATGGCGACTTTGCCTCCCATGGAGTGTCCCAGCACATGACAATGGGCGATTTTTTGCTCTCGCATGAATTCGCGCACATCCGCCGCCATAGCGGAGTAATCCAGTCGCTCGGCATGACCCGATTCTCCGTGATTTCGGAGGTCCAGCCCTATTACCTGAAAATTTTCTGCCAGCTGTTTGTTGTGCCAGCCCCAGTTACTCTGACTGCCGAACAATCCGTGCAATACAAGCAAGACAGGGCCGCTATCAGAATAGCGTTTAAAGGCAAGCGTTACTGTCTCTGCTTCAGCCAAGAGTTTTTAACACCTCAATGACATCATCGTGGTGGCTCTTGGTTTTAACCTTGTCCATTATGTGAACCAATTTACCCTGCTTGTTAATTATGAATGTGGTGCGAATGATTCCCATGAACTCCCGCCCCATAAACTTCTTAAGCCCCCAAACTCCATATTTATCTGCCACCGCATGGTCTTCATCTGAGAGCAGAACAAAGTTTAACGATTCCTTGTCTTCAAATTTCTTCAAGCGAGCAACGCTATCGGGACTAATACCGATTGCAACTGCATCTTGCCCGCTCAGCTTGCGCTTGTTGTCACGTAACCCACAGGCCTGGACTGTGCAGCCAGGGGTCATGGCTTTAGGGTAAAAATAAAGAACGACGTGCTTCTTTCCTTTGAAATCCTTCAGACTTACCTGCTTTCCTGACTGGTCAGACAGGGAAAATGCCGGTGCCATATTGCCAAGCTTGGGGTGTGCCATATCTCTTTCCTTGTACTCTCTTTCTTGGGTTCTCTTCTCTCAACAGAATCGCGTAAACCCATATCACGTGAATCGTAGACGCCATGTTAACATCCCGAACATGAAATCTACGCTGTCAAAAATTGTTGTGCTAACTGGTGCCGGCATTTCTGCCGAATCAGGTATTGAAACTTTTAGAGCCGTAGATGGACTTTGGGCAAACCACAATGTTGACGACGTGGCCACACCCGAAGGATTCGAACGAAATCCCCAACTGGTCTATCAGTTTTACAATCAACGGCGCCAGCAACTGCTTTCCGATGAGATTAAACCCAATGCCGCCCATACGGCATTGGCGAAATTCGAACATGACTTTCCTGGTGAGTTCCTACTTGTCACTCAGAACGTAGACAATTTGCATGAACGCGCGGGCAGTCAAAACTTACTCCATATGCATGGCGAATTATTAAAGATGCGCTGCCTGAATTCTCGTATGGTATATGACATACGAGAAGACTTTAGCTTCGACACTCAGTGCAAGTGTTGTCGCTCCGAAGGAAACTTGCGGCCGCATGTGGTTTGGTTTGGTGAAATGCCCTTTTATATGAATCAAATCAATATGGCGCTGGAAGCCTGCGATCTGTTTGTGGCAATTGGAACTTCCGGCAATGTGTATCCTGCATCAGGCTTTTATCAAACAGCGAAGATTCGCAGAGCTCATACTGTTGAACTGAACCTCGACCAAACCGGCTCCGCTTTTGATGAACACATTTATGGACCTGCGACAGAAGTGGTCCCTCAATTTTTTAATTCCCTACTCTCATAACACGAGCCAGTAGCAACTAGTAGAGAACTTATGATTAAGAAAATTTTAAAAATCGTTGCTGGATTAATGGTGACCTTCGTTGTTGCCCTGCTTGCCATTTTCATTGCCACTGGACCACAACGTCCTGCCTCTGATTCATCTAGCGCTCAATGGTTAGAAGCAGGTCCCCATAGTATTGGTGAGCAGAGTTTTGTGTTCGTCGATTCAAGCAGGCCGACAGATGAAAACAGAGGAGTGCCAGGAAAACCTGATCGCACCTTAAACACGACGATCTGGTATCCGCAGGACCTAACTGGATCGCTACCGCTGATAGTACATAGCCATGGCATCGTTTCCGAACGCACTGAGTTAGCGTACTTAGCAGAAGCGCTTGCAAGTTATGGCTACATAGTCGTGGCAGCCGATTATCCTCTCACGTCAGGCGCAACTGAAGGTGGGGCGAATGGCAATGATGTTGTAAATCAACCAGCCGACATTTCGTTTCTTATCGATTCAGTCCTCGCGCTGAGTGATGCGGAAAAACCGTTCGTGGGCGAGATTGATATCGATCGCATAGGATTGACTGGATTCTCCCTGGGTGGACTGACGACTTATCTCACCACCTATCATCCAAGTTTAAGAGAACCTAGAGTCGCTGCTGCTGTGGCGATTGCTGGCCCATCTGCTGCTTTCGCTCCACAGTTTTTTAACAGCTCCGATGTCCCGTTATTGGCAATTGCAGGAACTGCAGATGCCTTGATTGAACATCGAAGAAATGCAGCGGATATTCCCCAACGCGCCAGCAATGCCAGCTTGGTGACAATCGATGGGGGTTCGCACTTGGGATTTACCGGCATAGCAGAACCCATGCTGCGCTATATGGACAATCCAGACACACTAGGCTGTGGCGCTGTCATGGCGGTGCTGGATGAAGATCCCACCGAAGTATTCACCTTGCTCGGCGGAACTGCTCAGGGGGTTGATATGAATAGAGACCTACCTGGCATTTGTGATTATGGCTATCCGGAAACAACTCACCCCGGCAGACAACAAATGATTACTCAAATAGCTACCTTGAGTTTTTTCGAGTCTGTATTCAATGAAGATCCAGCAATACGCAGTGAGGCAAAAACTCAACTGGAATCCAATCTATCAGCGGATTTCACCGAAGCTACATTTTCAAACTAGAGTTTTAAGTTCTTAAACAACAAACTGCAGGGTTTCCGGTAACAGACATTCCTTGTCACTACACACCTGCAGTTTAACGTCACACCGGATACTTTCTGTTAAACCATCGCCCGCAATAGGCGCGACAAATGTCGCCGTGAATTCAATTTCTCCAAAATAACTTGGTGTTGTAAAAACTGGTTGGCCTTCAATACCGATGGTCAATTCTTTATGGGCTTGGGGATAATCTACAGCATCGAGTTTCCAAACTGGTTCTGCAGTTGACACTTTCACTTTCAGTGGAACAACACCGTCCGCATCACCACCAGGAGCAGAAACATGCCATCCCTCTTGGCATCTCAAATTGATGGTTAAGGTCATCCCCGCGTGTTGCTGCTTGTGAATCGCAATTCGCACACGACCCAGGCCAGCATACTGAATTGGTGAGTTTTCCCCGGAGCTAACCAAAGAAATTGCCCGCAGCACGCCACTATGACTTAGCGCATTTTCAGCAAGTTCTCCACCGAGCGCAGCCAGTGACTGATTTGCGGTTTGTTCAAATTTGTTGAGATCACCAGGATCAGATAGCAATGCTGAACGATTTCGCAATTTCCATAACGCTCGCAATATAGTGCCTGCAGCGGAATGAGTTGCACCATCGCTGGCATTGGTAGATCTAACTAGTGTTGGACCGACTTGATCTTCGGGCCCAAGAAAAAATAGCGCGTCGGAGTCATCATAAAAACCGGCGAGCACATTACTCATAAGATCATGAGCTACTTGCAAATACTTTGTCTCGCTTCCGATATCGAACAAAGTAATCAATGCTTCAATAAGATTTGCGTAATCCTCCAACTGAGCAGGAATCGATACTTCACCTTCCAGATAGATTCGAGAAAGGTGACCCTCAGAATCTAAGTTCCTCTCCAGCATTCCGTCGATTGCCTGTTGTGCAGCACCATGCCATTCGACATTACCCATCACATAACTGCCGTGAGCCAAGGTATTAGCCATCGCAGCGCACCAGGCAACGATTAACTTATCATCGCGAATTGGATGAATTCGCTGTTCGCGAGCCAGGTACAACTTTTCTAATATTTGATCTATGGTTTCGACAATGTCTGCACCATGTGTTTCTGTAAGCGCCTCTACTGGCTTATCGAGATTCGGAATATTGGAGCCTTCGAAGTTTCCAAAGCTGGTGATCTTGAAAGTTTTAGATATCAAATTAGACTCTTCTTCTGTCAACACTTCAGCTAGCTGATCTGGTGACCAGAGAAAGAAGGTTCCTTCCGCTCCTTCGCTGTCTGCGTCCGTCGCCGAATAAAACCCCCCTTCTTCCAATTGCATTTCTCGAACTACATAGCTTAGCAAGCGATGCGCGACTCGCTTGTGCGTTTCATTTCCCGACAGGCGATAGGCCTCTACATACAACCAGCCCAATTGCGATTGGTTGTAGAGCATTTTTTCGAAGTGCGGCACTAGCCACTCCTCATCAACTGCGTAGCGATGAAAGCCGCCGCCCACTTGATCGTGAATCCCTCCCAAATTCATGCCAGAGAGTGCGCGATCAAGGAATCCCCAGGCTGCTTGATCACGCTTAACTAGTACACGATCCAGAGCGAGCATCAAAAGCGGTTCCTGTGGAAATTTCGGTGCGCCTGCCAAGCCACCCAAACTTCTGTCTTCACGTTGGTAAAGTGCCTCCAAAACAGTTTCATGAAGATTTGCTGGCATGCCTTCCCGTTGTTGCTTCGCGTTCAACAGGCGCTCAATGGCGTCATAAATACTGTTTGCACTATTTTCTAATTCATCAAACTTGTTCGACCAAGCCGACGCGACTTGATCAAGTAATTGCAAAAAACTTGGGGGTGGAAAATAGGTTGCGCCGAAAAACGGCTTGCCATTGGGCAAAAGGAAATTCGACATAGGCCAACCTCCCTGGCCAGTCATGATTTGCACACCCGTCATGTAGAAATCATCTATATCTGGAAACTGCTCGCGGTCCATTTTGATGCTGATAAAGTGTTGATTGAGAAGCTTTGCAACTTCGACGTTGTCAAAACTCTCCACTTCCATCACATGGCACCAATGACAGGTTGAGTAACCTATAGACAAAAAGATCGGCTTATTTTCCTGTTCTGCAATTTCAAAGGCTTCTGAACCCCAGGGAAACCAATTCACAGGATTATGCGCATGCTGCAAAAGATAGGGTGAATTCTCGAGAATCAGGCGATTGATAAAAATGCCCGTACCATCATCGTTGAGATGGTGAGTGCGCTTATCGTAACTACCATGCTTCTCTTGCTCTACCGCGCGTAATTGCGATTCGAGAGCAGAATCTCTCTGTTCTTCCATGTCTTTTTCTATTTGCCTCTGAAAATGCTGAAGGTCAATTGTCTTGGTGCTGAAGGGAGAGAGTTAGAAAAGTGAAATAAAAATCCTGAAGTCCCGTTCTTATTAAGTAACCCGCTCTTGTCTGCAAGGGCGGCCCTCAAATGCCCTTCATACCCCCGCTCTCAGCGGGGGTTTTTTTATTCCTCAACCACAGGCCCAAGTAGATTGGCAAATTCATTGGGGAAATAAGGCCGGTTGCGCTCATTGACTGCTGTGGTTGTCACAATGGCATCCAGGATTTTTTCTTCACCGCGATTGATAGTTTGCTCGAACACGATTCTCACTTTGGAAGGGCGCTTGATCGCCACTGACACGCTGAACTCATCGCCAGAGCGCAATGATTGGCGATAGTTGATTTCTATTTTCGCCACGACAATAAACACACCTTTTTCTGTTAGCTCTGCAAAACTCAAGCCGTGACTGAGCAGGAATTCATGCCGGGCATGCTCAAGATACTGCTGATAAACCGCATTATTTACGATGCCTTGCATATCGCATTCGTAGTCACGCACTTTGAAGTCTTGATAGAAGGTCATCTAATTGGCCTAGCACCGTCTTCCATTCAGAACGAGAGACTAGCGCATTTCCCCACTGGCACGCTATGGCCTTTCATGCCAGAATCACCGCCACTAAAAATACAGAATTTACTCAACGAGGAATTCATGAAAACGCTTAAACCCCTGCTATTTATCATCGCTTTTGTTGGATCGTTACTGAGCTGGCAATTCAGCCTGGCGGATCATCACGAGTTGGATGTAAGTTCGTTGGAAAATCTAATGGTTGGTGAGCATCGTAGTGACGTCAATATCGCTCGCAACGGATTCCGACACCCAGTTGAAACACTGGAGTTTTTCGGTTTACAGCCTAACAGCACAGTAATCGAAATCTTGCCTTCACGAGGATGGTATACAGAAATCATAGCGCCCTATGTGCGAGATGAGGGTAAATACTATGCTGCGCATTTTTCACCCAATGCAACAGCGTCGTACATGCCACCAAACTTACGAAACTTCGAAGAGAAGATCTCTAATAATCCGGCATTGTATGGTCGCATTACAGTTCGACATCTCAATCCCCCACATGAAGTTGTGATTGCTCCACCCAATAGTGCAGACATGGCGCTCACATTTCGCAACGTCCATAACTGGATCATGGCAGGACAAGAGCACGAATTCTTTGCTGCTTTTTATGCCGCGCTAAAACCAGGTGGCGTTTTAGGTGTGGTTGAACATCGCGCCCTACCCGGCAGCGGTATGGACGTTATGGAAACTAGCGGATACGTAACTGAAGCCTATGTGAAAGAAGTTGCTGCAGCCGCCGGATTCGAATTCGTCGCATCATCAGAGATCAATGCGAACCCAAGCGACCCTACTGTACATCCAGCAGGCGTTTGGACACTGCCTCCTAACTATCGCTTGGGAGATGAGGATCGCGCAAAGTATGCCGCGATTGGTGAAAGTGATCGCATGACCTTAAAGTTCGTTAAGCCGCAGAACTAGACTACTTCAAAATTTCTGAACTCAGTGAATCGCTTCGAAGATGCCGCTGAGGTGTTGCACCAGTCGGGCATCATGGACTCTCTTGCAGCGTACTCTCCTACCGTGGTGAGTACGCTGTGGGTTGGTTTAGATATCGAAGGCAGTGATATTGATATCCTTTGTCAGTACGCTGACCAAACAAGTTATGTTCAGGCTGTAGAAAGCAGATGCTCAGACTTCAGCGAATACCAGCAACAGAGTCGAGACGATCACGTCATTACCCGCTTTAATCTGGCCGACTATCCGGTGGAAATTTATGCCAGCAACCAGGCAGTCACTGAACAAGCCGGATACATACATTTCCAAGTAATGAAACGCTTGGTTGAATTGGGTGGGGAGCAGTTTCAGCTAGCGATTCGTGATTTAAAACGACAAGGTCTTAAAACCGAACCAGCAATAACGCACTACCTCAACATACCTGGCGATCCATATGAGGAAGTTGCAGCGCTCCAATATCATCAAGAGAGTGAACTTGTTGCACTGTTGGAGCTTGCTTCAAACAACGCCTGATGATGCAGCTATCAATTACACTGGGCTAAGTAAAAAACTGGAAACTACGAATGACTATTGAAACCTGGATAACCTTTGCCTTGGCATCGAGTGTGCTATTAGTGATCCCAGGCCCAACAATTCTCGCTGTGATCTCCTATTCGATTGCCCATGGCGCTCGCGCAAGTCTGGCATTGGTAGCAGCAGTTTGTCTTGGCGACAGCACAGCACTGGCACTCTCGATTCTTGGATTAGGTGTAATTCTCTCGGCTTCAGCCTTTTGGTTTTCTGTCGTGAAAATTCTTGGCGGGCTGTACCTGATTTTCCTGGCAGTGAAAATGTTACGTGCCGGAATTTCACCACTCGATCAACCTCATTCCGCTCCAACCAATCGCAATCTGTTCTTTAATACCTGGCTAATCACTGCCCTAAACCCGAAGGGCATAGTGTTTTTCATTGCCTTCTTACCACAGTTTGTAAATCCCAATGCGGAGCCTGGACCACAATTATGGATACTCTCACTGACCTTCGTAGGACTAGCCGCTATTAATACCTTGCTGTATTGTTTGTTCGCCAGCTCAGCAAGAACTTTTTTCCAAAGCACTTCTGCGCAACGTAAATTTAATGTTGTTGGTGGATCTCTTCTTGGCTTCGCAGGTATCTGGGCATTACGTAGCTCTTAGCGTGCATTCAGTTAACTCAGAATAATTAAAAATAACAACTTTTCGGTACATTCATGAGGGGGGAAACAAATGAGCATTACCGTAGATTTTCATTTCGATTTTGGCAGTCCTAACACATATTACTGCCACCGTGTCTTACCTGAGATCGCTGAACGTACTGGCGCAACTTTCAATTACTTCCCTATTCTTTTAGGCGGCGTGTTCAGATCGACAAACAACAAATCGCCCATGGAACAATTTGCCGACGTAAAAAATAAAAGAGAATACCAGGCTCTGGAATCTCAACGTTTCATGAAAAAACACTCGATCAATAATTTTGTGTTTAACGAGAATTTTCCAATTAACACCTTGCCACTTATGCGCGGAGCGGTGTATTGCAGCGATAAAGACTATTATGCGGACTATATTGAAGCCATGTATCAAGCCATGTGGGAACAGAACATGAACATGGGTGATCCCGAAGTCATTGGCTCGGTGTTGGCAAAGGCAGGATTACCTTTACAAGAAATTGTAGAAGGCACACAAGACCCTGAAGTCAAACAACGCTTGATTGACAATACTACGCTGTCGGTAGAGCGAGGAAACTTTGGCTCACCAACATTCTTTGTTGGGGATGAAATGTTCTTTGGTAAGGATCGCTTAAGAGACGTAGAAGAGGAAATAATCGCTCAGCAAGGCTGAGACTAGTTGGCGCGATCGAAGTATCGAACTAACTCGATCGGCTCTCTAAAGGAATCGGGCTGAATGGTCATCTCGATCCTGAGTCGCTGACCATCATTTTCTAAGGTGTAGGTTTCTATTGTGAATCCACCATCTCGTGGTCGGGCCTCCACCACGAGACTATTGCCTTCAATCAGTCCAGATGACCAGTCCTCTCCACCCTCGGTATAAAACGAATTTGCCGACACTCTCCGACGTCGCCCATCGGTATGGAACACGCGCAAGAAATCGTCTTCGTAGGTGAAACGAAATTCAGGCTCGCTGAATTCGATTGTCAGTACATCATCATATGAGATGCGATCGTATAGCTCATGTTCTGGTGGACCGCCTCGGTAGAAATCTTCTTGCCGATTGAAGAATCCACGACCTCCGTCTCCACCTCCAGCTTCTATTGCCTCTTCCACTTGATCGTCGGTGTTATCGCTCAATTCATCGTTAATCAACCAGCGTCCTGTCAATTCGTTACCAAAGTCCACCGCTTGAGCAGCAACTTGTGCACCTGAAACGAACAAGGTAGTGAACGCGATTAATCTAAGAATTCTGAACATAAGCATAGATTCTGAAAATCACTCTACTTAGTCAAGCTGATTCGATCGATGAATTATGCGGGGCGTTGGAAAAATACACTGCACTGACGAATACTGAGTCGCGCTGCGATTACCAAAATAACGAATAGAACCAAATAGTACACAGGAAAAGCAGCCAGAGAATCGATAAAGACTACCGCATTGACAGATTCGACAGCTAACTCTGCATCCGCTCTTTCCCTAAGAGTAGCCACAAGTACTGTATAGAACAGACTTGCCGCCCCTAGTCCCAGATTGAGCGCCAACCCTTTGAAACTCAATACGGTTGCTCTTATATCGGAGCCCACCTCGCGATTGATGTAATAGCTCGCTTGAAACTGCACCATGCCCATCATTGCAAAAGCACCAATCGCGAAAAGCACACCGTAAATCGGAATGGCAAAACTGATTCCGATTAAGCCAATCAATAAAATCGAGGACAGAACAACAAAGTTAAAAATGGGTGAATGGGTGCTCACGAGATAACGAGAGAATTTGGCGTTTGCAATTCCTATCAGCGACATGCCCGCTCCAACAAAACCAAACCAGGAAACAGGGATATCGATAATGCGGTAATACTCACTGGCCAATACCGCAAACTGCCTACCAACAGAATCCAGGGCCAAAGCCGCCAGAATTACAAACAACACAAAACGATGGTTCAGAGTCCAGCGCGCAGCACTAAGAATTTGTTTAAATGGCTCGAGCAAGGATGTTTTTTCTGAACTCTGTTGTTTCACGTCATCGTCTAGTTCATATAAACCCAGCGTTGTGACCAGCACACAACAAGCAGTGCAAAGAGTCAGTATAACCGGCAATCGAATCACGAACTCTGCAGGCAAAACCCATTGCGGATTTAACCAACTCAGTAACCCATTGACGACAGAAGGGTCATAGGCAAAAGCCCCTGTGATCATGGTGATAAAAAATCCAATCGACACCACAAATGTTGTTCGTTCCAGCAACTGTGCCCATTCATCTTCTCTACCAAGCTCCTTCAATGAATCATAGGCTAGCGCTTCATCTGCACCGCTAGCCGCTGCTTCTGATAATCCAGAACAGATTCGGTTGCCGAGAAACATCAGGAACAACAGATTGGAAGCACCGATAGGCGCGAATACGATCAGCGCCATTTCAATCACCATGAGCACCGCGGCGTATACCAGAAGCTGCTTGCGGCCGACTATATCCGCCATAGCTCCTGACGGAACTTCTGCTACAACGATACTAATCGCCCATACAATGTTGAGAATCGCAAACTGCTCGAGAGTCAGGCCGAAATCGAGAAACAGGATGGTAAATATCGGATAGTAAAACCGAGCGGTATACAGCAGACGAAATAAAGTGAAACGTCGAAGGTTTCCCTCAAGTCGTTTTTGCCGAGCGGGATCTAAACTCATTGATAAGCCGGCCTTTAAAGGATCGTTTTAATTGTTACAGAATCCCTTTGCGCCATTCTGCAATGGCCAGCCCAATTTCATCTGGCGAATCTTCTTGCAAGAAGTGATTACCCTTTACCGTAACTTCGGTTTGATTAGGCCAACTTCGGCAGAATTCGCGCTGCGGCCCGATTAAGATTGCACCGGGTTCCGCATTGATAAACAACTTCGGCAATTCAGAATGGGACAACCACTCGGAATATGATTGCGCAATAGCAACCACATCAGCCGGTTCGCCTTCGATAGGAATTTGTCTTGGCCAAGTTAAGGTAGGTCTACGATCCTCGCCAGGATTTGCGAAAGGCTTTCGATACACCGCCATCTCTTCTTCACTAAGATCACGCAAAATCGAACCTGGAAGTACGCGTTCAACAAACACATTCTTCTCCAGCACCATGTCTTCACCTGCAGGCGAACGAAATCCTTGAAAGACGCCACGAGCCGCTTCCGGCCAATCATCCCAACTTACTGGTCGAACAATGCCTTCCATGTAAGCGATACCCATAACAGCTTCACGATGTCGATTGGCCCAATCGAATCCAAGCGCAGAACCCCAGTCGTGAATTACCCACGTTACATTACTGGTTACGCCAAGCGCCTCAAGAGCGGCATCCAAATACTCGCGATGCTCAACAAAGGTGTATCGATCAGGCCCGGAATCTTCGAGCTTGTCACTATCACCCATGCCAATCAGATCAATCGCTATGCACCTGCCCTGATCTTTGAGATGGGGCATGATGTTGCGCCACAAATAGGAAGAAGTGGGATTGCCATGTTGGAATACGATGGGATCTCCCTCCCCCATTTCTACATAGGCCATCGTCTTTCCTTTTACTTCAATGGTTTTTTTCGGATGTTCCTGAGCGCTGATCATGATTCCCCCTTATAAATCGAACAGGCAGCATAGCGGTCTGATTATGCCATTTCAAACTGGTGAACAAGGAAAGAATAAGCAACTTAGAACGTTGCACAAAGGAAGTACGCATTACAGCGATGCAATGCGAATAGCGCCCAGGAAGGGCAGCGCGGGAGGGCCAGGGACGGCCCATCTGAGCATTAAAGCGCTGTGAGGCGTGCTTCCATATTCAATTCGTCCATTTCAGCTTATAGCCATTAGTCGGATTGGCCGAGAAGTGTTAGTTGCTCGCTCCAAGGGCCATCCCTGGCCCTCCCGCGCTGCCCTTCCTGGGCGCTAGTCACTTCGCAACCAACACTTCACGATCAATCCTTCACACTGTGCATTCTGAAAAATCGAGCCTTCTGAAATTGAACAATTCAACTCTAATCGCTATTCTCCACTTCCGCATTGCACCCAGTCAGACTAGATAAACGGGGGAAATACCGAATGACTATGCAAAACACACCTCTGCTGATGTCCAGAATTCTCGGCCGAGGCGCAGTCCTCGATCCTGATGTCGAAGTTGTCACTGCACAGGCAGATGGCACACATCGTCAGACACTTAAACAAACTTGGGACCGAGCGCAGCAGCTAGCAAATGCGCTAAATGCTCATGGCATCCAGATTGGCGACCGCGTTGCTAGTTTTATGTGGAATAACTACCGACACTTGGAACTCTATCAAGGCGTACCAAGCATGGGGTCGGTACTGCACACACTTAACATAAGACTTTCGCCAGCAGACCTCGAATACATTATTAATCACGCAGGCGATCGGATAATTTTTGCTGATGAAGATCTGTTGCCATTACTTGAACCATTATGGGGCAAGATTCCTTGTGTCGAATTACTTGTAATCTGCCGACACGGTGAAGGCGGTGAAAGCAGCTTCGAAAATCAAATTGATTACGAAGACTTTATTGCCGGCCACGAACCCAACTACAACTGGCCTGATATCCCCGAAACTGCACCAATGGGTTTGTGCTACACATCCGGTACTACCGGTAATCCTAAAGGAGTGATGTACACCAATCGCTCGACTTATCTGCATACTCTAACCGAATCCTTGGTGGACTCTATTGGACTTTCTTCATTGGATTCCCTATTGGGTATCGTGCCAATGTTTCACGCCATGGGCTGGGGACTGCCTTTCGCCGCGTCCATGCTAGGTACGAAACAGGTAATGCCACACCGCTTTATGACACCTGATTCATTTCTCAATCTAATTGAGAAAGAAGAAGTCACGATTTCCGCCGGTGTACCAACAATTTGGCAGGGCGTTCGAGCCGCATTGGAAGCAGAACCCAATAAGTATGATCTGTCTAAGCTTTCTCGTTGCACCTGTGGTGGTTCCGCACCGCCAGTAGAAATGTTGCGCTGGTATTGGGAAACCTACGAAATTGAAATGCTGCAGGGCTGGGGCATGACAGAAACGAATCCGTTAGGCACCTTGTCGCGCAAATTAGCGAAGCGTTCTCATGTGGGAATTTCCGAAGACCAGCAATTCGAAAACATCGCGAAAGCGGGGTTGGCGATGCCAGGACTCGACATCGAAATCTTCGACGAAGAATGGAATCCGCTACCTCACGATGGCGAATCTGTTGGCGAGCTTTGCATTCGCGGACCTTGGATCGCGTCCGAGTATTACAACGATCCCCAACCGGAAAAATTTCATGACGGATGGCTAGTCACTGGAGATGTGGCGAAGATCGATCCGGAACAGTACGTCATTATCTGTGACCGTTCTAAGGATATGATCAAATCTGGTGGCGAATGGATTTCGTCAGTGGATTTGGAAAATCACATCGTTGCCTTACCGGAGATTGCACAAGCGGCAGTGGTAGCACAGCCTCACCCGAAATGGGACGAGCGTCCGGTTGCCGTAGTGGTGATGGGTGAAGGTCAGGAACTGGATCAAGCCGCTGTTATCGAACACTGCAGCAAGATCTTCGCGAAATGGCAATTACCTGACGAAGTCATTGCAGTCGATGCAATGCCTATTGGTCCAACTGGTAAAATTGAAAAGAAAACTATCCGCGCAAATTTCGAAAAGGATGGATACAAATTACCAGACTTGCGGTAAGCATCTGCCAACAATAAAAAAGGGAGCCAATGGCTCCCTTTTTTCACTCACAAATAATGAGTTCTACTGACCGGGATCTGTTGGCGCGTAATCAACACCTTCTACATCCGCTGTACGTGCGCCTGCCAAAATTCCAGGCAACGCATAATTCCCTTCGTGACAGGCATACTCAAACATTTGCTCGTCACTTAAATTCATTGGCAGTTCCCCGCTCCACGCTTGCGAATAAACTTGCGGATCTTCTACCGTGAACTGATACAAAATTGAATCATCAGACACGCGGGTAAATCGCTCTGTCACCTTCATTCCCTGCGAACCATAAAAGCGATGATCCAGCGATGAACGCAGGCTTTGTTGTGGATGGAAATCTGTAGTTACCACTACCAACGTATCGTCTTCGTAGTAGCCAACCGAGTCCCCCATCCATTTGTATTGCGGCGGATCTTGAAACTCGCTGTCGAGACGAATGATGCGAGCATCATGGTTCATCTCTGCCATTAACAATACATAGTCTTCCGTTTGTACGATTTGCGTCATGTTGTTGTAGAGGACTGGTAACTTAGGTGGCCCGCCTGTAGATCCAAATCCAACAACACAGCGCTCACCCAAAGGTCTTACTTCTGGGCCATCGTATGAATTTCGACGAGCCATTGCTGCTGCATAGCTTGCTTGACCTTGCTCACTATAAGGCAGTTGTCCGTCTGCTGGATCTACGATGATTGAAGTACGTATTTCACCATTCACGGTGGCAAGTCGAGCCCCGGGATCCATCCAAAAGGTGTTGTAACCTCCGACGTTCTGACCTGCTTCTGGTGCTTCACGGTCAGGATCACTTGGGCTACTACTGGAGGCATAAAAGACTTGTTGAGCAAATTGCTCAATGCGCAAAGCCTCTTCTTCTGTGATGACCAGCTTGCCTTCAAATCGATCAGCACGAGTCAGATTCGTTTGGGTTGCGATAGACCACGTACCTTGCAGATCAGGTGCGCCAAATTCTGTACGCGGAGTGATATATCCATTGTCCGCTGCATGTAACACCGGCATCGCCAGCAGCAGAGCCGCGCTCACAAGAGTTTTAATTTTCACAATCAGGACCTATATATGAAGCAGGAAGCACGAATTATGACACTTTCCGGGAATTGACGCCTAATCTACAAAACCTGCCCAGGGTGAAGCGAAATTGAGTGATTTTCCGGTCTTGTCGTATAACAGTGAGAGAAATACGGCCTGAGAAATAACTGCATTTGAGCAAAGACTCCAGGCATTAAATGTTGGTAGACTTGCGCACCAGCTGTAGCAAAGGACAAAGCAGTAACATGGACTACAACCGTCGAAACATCGCGGGATTCCTCTTTATTGGAGGGATTCTTCTCCTCGATGGCTTGATCTTGGTGGAGGAAAAAGGCTCCCCCGACGGTATGGTCTGGATAGAACCTGGCTCATTCACCATGGGCTCAGACCGCGGCCTTCCTGACGAAAAACCTACCCGTATGGTTGATCTATCCGGTTTCTGGATTGATACCCATGAAGTTACTAATGCTGACTTCGAAAATTTTGTCGATGCAACTGATTACATTACCGAAGCAGAACGCTTTGGTGATTCCCTGGTATTTTCAAAAGCTACCGCAAACTCCCTCAGAGAATTAGTCCCATTAAGTTGGTGGCATATCATTGGCGATGCGAACTGGCGCCAACCTGAAGGACCCGAAGATTCTATTGAAGCAAAGCAAGACCATCCCGTTGTTCAAGTGAGCTATGCGGATGCTCTGGCGTATTGCAATTGGCAAGACAAAACCCTGCCTACAGAAGCGCAGTTTGAATTTGCAGCCCGTGGCGGCAAAGAAGGCAATATTTATAGTTGGGGTAATCAACCTGTATCCCATGAACACGCCCATACCAATCATTGGCAAGGCGAATTCCCAATCCACAATGACAATGAAGATGGATATGAGACGACTGCACCGGTAGGCAGTTTCCCAGCCAATGACTATGGCCTTTACGATATTTCGGGCAATGTCTGGGAATGGGTTTCAGATTGGTATCACCCGCAGTCCTATGAACTCGTCGGCAATCACAATCCTACCGGTGTAAAAAGAGCTGATAGTTTCGATCCCAATGAGCCTGGCTTAGCCAAACGCAGTATTCGAGGCGGATCGTTTCTTTGCAGTGAAAACTACTGCAGTGGATTTCGCGTCAGTGCGAGAATGCCAGCCGACCCTGAAACGGCGACCAATCATACGGGTTTCCGTTGCGTGAAACCCACCCGCACCAATAGCTTGCAAGACGTCTGGTTAAACTGATTCTTGCCGCCAGGCTTACCTTTCGAATTCAAGTTTCTAAATTTCTCGCGCGATGAGTAGCTTCATGATTTCGTTGCTACCACCGTAGATTTTTTGCACGCGACTGTCAGCAAACATCTTGGCGATCGGGTATTCCATCATATAGCCGTAGCCACCAAAGAACTGCAAACACGCATCCACAATCTCGCATTGCTTTTGCGCAGTCCACCACTTTGCCATTGAAGCAGTTGCAGTATCTAACTTGCCTTCCATCAATTTCATTGCACAGTCATCGACAAATGTTCTGGCGATTCGTGCTTCTGTCATGCATTCAGCCAAACGGAACTGAGTGTTCTGAAAATCCAGAATGCGTTTGCCAAACGCTTTGCGCTCTTTGACATATTCTGAAGTAATACGCAGTGCTGTTTCCATGGCAGCACATGCACCCACTGCAATAATCAGTCTTTCCTGCGGCAACTGCTGCATCAACTGCACAAATCCATTGCCCTCATCGGCACCTAAAAGAAAAGAAGATGGCACTCGCACATCATCGAAAAACAATTCGGCTGTGTCTTGCGCCTTTAGTCCAAGTTTCTCCAGATTTCGCCCGCGCTTAAATCCAGACGTATCACCTTCGCCTCCGACCTCTACCATAATGAGCGAGATACCTTTGGCTTTTTCATTCGGATCTGTCTTGGCTACAACACAGACCAAATCAGCTGTCATGCCGTTAGTGATGAAAGTTTTCTGTCCATTAATGACATACTCATCACCATCTCTCACCGCGGTCGTTGCTACTGCTTGTAAATCAGAACCAGTGCCTGGCTCAGACATAGCGATTGCAGCGACTAGCTCGCCCTTCGCCATCTTCGGTAACCAGCGCTGCTTCTGCTCTTCCGATCCATAGGCGTCGATGTAGTGCGCCACAATCCCGGAATGCACGCCATTACCAAAACCGGTGACATTGGCTTTGTTCAACTCTTCGATAAGCACCATCTCATGGCGAAAATCTCCGCCGCCGCCACCCCATTGATCGGAAATAGATGCGCAAAGAATTCCTGCCTCGCCCGCCTTGTTCCAGGCATCGCGATCGACAAATCCTTGCTTATCCCAGTCTCTGGCATGAGGTGCGAATTCACGTTCGACGAATTTACTCACTGCATCACGCAGAATGAGAAGTTCTTCATTCATCCACGGTGATTGGTAGTTATCTAACAATGACATTGGTATTAGTTTTCTCTACGTTTCTTGGTCTTAGATTTATTTGCTCTAAATTTCTCAGAGTTAAATCAACTAGGCAATTCGCTCATGCGCTCGATAATCATCGCATTAGCAGTACCACCACCTTCACAAATAGCGAGTAATCCGTATTTCTTTTCTTGACGCTCAAGTTCATGGACCAGAGTTGTCATCAACTTCGCGCCAGTGCCGCCCAATGGGTGACCAAGTGCTTGTGCGCCGCCGTTAACATTCAACTTGTCCATATCTGCGCCCACTGCTTTGGCCCAGGCCAGTGGCACTGATCCAAAAGCTTCGTTCACTTCATACAAATCAATGTCATCAATGGACAAACCGGCTTTCTCTAACACTTTTTCTGTGGCCGGTATTGGACCTTCCAACATGATGACTGGATCGGAACCAACAACCGCTAAGGAATGAATCTTTGCGCGAACAGGTAAATCAAATTTCTTCACCGCATCTTCATTTGCCACCATGATTGCAGCAGAACCATCGGAGATCTGACTAGCAGTACCAGCCGTGATAACGCCGTCTTCACGCAGCGGATTCAGACCTTGCAAGCCTTCCAGAGTTGCTTCGAAGCGTATGCCCTCATCAATCTTGTGCAGATCTTCACTACCGTCTTCCAACTTGATGGGAATGGCGACAACTTCTTTTTCGAAATAACCATTCTTTGTTGCTTCAGCGGCTCGCTCATGACTAAGCAGTCCAAACGCGTCCAAATCATCGCGGGTAATCTCATACTTTTCCGCTAACAATTCAGCACCATCAAACTGACTAAACTGGATACCGGGATATTGCATCTCAAGACGCTCGCCTTTGGGCTTGCCGCGGCCTTTTTCCAAGCCATCGCGTACATTGGAGCCAATTTCAACTTTACTCATGGCCTCTACACCGCCTGCGATAACGACGTCTTGTGTTCCAGACATCACCGCTTGAGCGGCAAACTGAATCGCTTGCAATGACGATCCGCACTGACGATCAACAGTGGTGCCTGGTACTTCCAAGGCTAGCTTGGAAGACATCGATACGCCTCGACCCAAGTTACTGGCCTGAGCTCCAATCTGCATAACCACACCAAAAATGACATCATCCACTTTGTCGGTAGGGATGCCAGTTCGATCGACTAACTCATCCACCACCATTGCACCCATGTCCACTGGGTGGATATCACTGAGTCGACCATTCTTTCTGCCAGTTGCTGTGCGAACTGCGCCAACGATATATGCGTCAGCCATGATTAATTCCTCTATCTGTTAAATCTAATCTAGTCTAGTTAAGAGTATTTGAAGCGTTTCCCAATACTCGTTGAAAAATTCTTTGAGAATCTGAAATATCTGAATAGAAAATCTCAATTTTCTATATCGCTGGCATTCGAATCCCAGCGTCTAAACGAATCGTTTCCCCATTGAGATATGAGCAGCGCACTATATGGGCAACTTCTTCAGCAAACTCATCTGGATTACCAAGGCGCTTGGGGAATTGTGTGATCGCAATCAACGGCTCTTTCACTTCATCAGGTGCTTTTGCCAGTAAAGGCGTTTCGAATACACCCGGAGCAATAGTCATGATACGAATACCACGTTTCGCTAGATCTCTAGCGATAGGCAGAGTCATCGCAACAATGCCACCCTTACTCGCTGCATATCCTGCTTGCCCAGTTTGCCCATCAAATGCTGCGATTGATGCAACATTGATAATTACGCCACGTTCCTGATCTTCAGTTTGCGGCTCATTCACTTGCATCACTTCTGCGCACAAACGCAGCACATTAAAAGTACCAATTAAGTTTACTCTGACAATGTGTTCAAACTTGGCTAGAGGCATGGGCCCGTCTTTTCCAACCGTGCGCGCCGCACCGCCGATGCCTGCCGAATTGACATTGATATGAATAGTGCCGAATTGCTCTTTAGCCTTGCTAATCGCCTCAGAGACTGCTGATTCATCACTGACATCACCACTATGCCAGCCAGCAGCATCACCAAATTCGGCGGCCGCCTGTTCAACAGCGTCAGCATTGAGATCAAAAAGAAAGACTTTCGCGCCAGAATTGACGAAATTTCTCGCCGCTGCGAGCCCTAGTCCTGAAGCACCGCCGGTAATAAATGCGGTTTTATCCTGTAAATCCATACTGCGATTGTTCCCCCTAAGCAGTGCATGCAAAAAACTGCCGCGAAAGAATAATCCATCACCAGTTAAAAGGAAAACGGGACGTCATGGATGCAAATAGAAACCTTTGGTCCGCTATTTGGGCTGAATTCCTAAAACCTCCATCATTCAAGCGATTACGGCCCTGTTCTGAGTCGAAAGTATATTTTGCAGGTCAGTTCCAATATGATTCGTGGGTTATGAATGATTCAAATAGTAGTACCAACGCGAGCGGACCGCTAACCAATATCCGAGTTGTAGAAATGGCCGGCATTGGCCCTGGACCGTTTTCTGCAATGCTGCTTTCCGATATGGGAGCAGAAGTGATTCGAGTGGATCGCCTCAATCAACAAGGCACCGGCCATCGCGCCAATGTGCTCAACCGCGGACGCAAATCCATAGCCCTGGATCTGAAAAATCCAAAAGGTGTCGAAACCGCTCTTAGATTAATTGACCAAGCTGACGTGGTTATCGAGGGATTCCGTCCCGGCGTCATGGAGCGACTGGGTTTAGGACCGGACGTCTGCCTGGAACGAAACCCAGGTTTGGTGTTTGGTCGCATGACAGGTTGGGGACAAACCGGTCCCCTGTCGCAAGCGGCAGGTCACGATATCAATTACATTTCTATTGGCGGTGCATTAGGTGCGATGGGTTACGCCGACCGGCCTCCTGCTCCACCGCTAAATCTTGTCGGTGATTTTGGTGGCGGCGCGTTGTATTTAGTCACTGGAATACTTGCCGCTCTCGTTGAGCGCAGCTCATCGGGTAAAGGTCAGGTGGTCGACGCGGCAATGACTGATGGCACCGCAAGTTTGCTATCTCCGTTCTATGGATTGATGGCCATGGGCATGTGGACCACCGATCGATTTAACAATCGATTGGATGGTGGAGCGTACTACTACGGAAGTTACGAATGCGCCGACGGCAAATACATCTCAATCGGTTCACTCGAACCTCAGTTCTATGCATTGCTGTTAGAAAAAACCGGAGTCGATGATCCAGAATTTAAGAATCAACTGGACGAAGAAGCCTGGCCAAGAAAACGCAAAGTGCTGGAAGAAATTTTCCTCAGCAAATCTCAGGCTGAGTGGTGTGAAATAATGGAAGGAACCGATGTGTGCTTCGCACCAGTTCTCAATCTACAAGAAGCAACCGAACATCCGCACAACAAAGCACGCGAAACTTTTGTCGAGGTCGATGGTGTAGTGCAACCTGCACCCGCACCTCGATTTAGTCGAACAGAAAGTAGCATTCAGTCAAGTGCTGCCATGGTGGGCGAGCATAGCGAAGAAATCCTGAGAAATTGGGGTCATAGTGAGGAAGAAATAGCAGAACTTAGGGCGGCCAAGGCGGTTTAACGCCAATGGATAATCAAACTCTCATAATTGCGCTTTCACTGGTCTCAATAGTTTCCAGTGTCGCCTTGTTTGTAAACTGGGCGGGAAACAAACATATCCCGGGCTTGTTTCCTATTGCATGCGGGTTTCTAACAACCAGTATAGGAGTGTTACTGCTAACCACTCAGGGAAATCTCACTTCGCTCGTATCGATCATTCTTGCCAACGCACTGATATTAGGCGGCCGGATACCCATCGTTGCTGGGCTAGCCGCTTTCTGGAATCAAGAGCAATCCAGGTTGCCGATTATCGCTTCGACTTTGTTCCTCATTTCAATTGGCACTATTTCCTACTTCGCACTCGCCGAGGACAACATAGTTTGGCGAATTAGAGCTTACACATTCATGATGGTGTTCTTTTCGCTCGCCAATTTTTATTTAGTATTTAATGGATTGCGCCTGGAAAGAAGAATACGACCGGTGATGACCACCACTTCAAATTACGGTGCAATTCTTGCCCTATTTTTATTTGGCTTCAATGCCGCTACCCAAGTGTTCACTTTGTTGTTGCGTAGCAGCCCAACAATTAGCGCCCCCGACCAAGGCACAGCGTTTCTGATTTTGGGTTCAATTTTTACAGTCGTGGTATTCGCGTTCGCAATAATCATCATGACTATGGAAGAACTTACTGTTGAGCACAAAGAAAACGCCATCTATGACCCGATTACCACAATCTTGAATCACCGCACTTTCCTGGAAGTGGGACAGCGCATCATGGGTGTTGCTCTGCGCTACTCCAAGCCAGTTACTATGCTGACTATCGAAGTCGAAAACATGGATGAGATAGTCAAGCTGCATGGATATAAGGTAGGCAATGAGATGCTACGCCACTTTTCATTGCTGGCATCGGATAGAAGACGCAACGAAGACGTTTTAGCCCGCTCAAGTTTCAAAGAGTTTCGCTTACTCTTGCCTGGTGTAGACGAAGAAGGCGCACAGGTGGTGATTAACAAAATCCAAACTGCTATGGCGGGTGAAGACTATGTCTATCGGGGTAACACCTTGAATGCCACACTGAATATCGCTCATGTCACACGGCGGGAAGAAGACTTAAACTTCCAACAAATGCTCTCTGACGGAGAAGCAGAATTGTTCCGCATTAAACAAAAGAAAGTCGAACCACAAGCTGAAAGCTAATTCTTAGTAATAAATCCTAACTTAAAGATCTGAAACCAGGAGACTACAGTGTCTTTCAATACCATTCGCCACGAGATTTACGACCGAGTTCTAACGATTACTCTAAATCGACCTGACCAGCTAAATTCCTTCACTACAGAAATGGCAGCCGAACTCACTC
Source organism: uncultured Pseudohongiella sp. (assembly GCA_965262465.1). Classification (GTDB taxonomy): domain Bacteria; phylum Pseudomonadota; class Gammaproteobacteria; order Pseudomonadales; family Pseudohongiellaceae; genus UBA9145. The sequence continues at coordinate 2,674,336 of OZ253535.1, forward strand.
AATCATTTATTGATGCAAGCAACGATGACGCAGTCAGCGCCATCGTAGTGACCGGCGAAGGCAGAGCATTCTGCGCGGGCATGGATTTATCCAGCGAAGGAAACGTATTTGGTTTGGATGAAAACCTGCAACCAACAATAGCGGACATGCAAAACCGACTTGACGATCCCAAAATCGAAGCCGGCGTTCGTGACACGGGTGGTCAACTCACCTTAGCAATTTTTGAATGTAAGAAACCTGTGATTGCCGCAATCAACGGAGCAGCAGTTGGGATTGGCGCGACGATGACTTGTGCAATGGATATTCGTATCGTGTCAGAGTCTGCTAAAGTGGGTTTCGTGTTTAACAAAATTGGAATTACACCAGAGGCTTGTTCTTCCTGGTTTTTGCCACGCATAGTCAACATGGGAACTGCACTCGAATGGATTTACAGCGGCGATCTTATAGAAGCAGACGAGTTAAAGGAACGCGGGTTTGCTAATCATGTAGTGCCAGCAGACGACTTGTTGAATCGAGCCCAATCCATAGCGCAACGCGTAGCCAGTCATAGCCAGGTTGCCATCGCCCTTTCCCGTCAGATGATGTATCGCAATGCGGTTCAACCACATCCGATTGCCGCTCACGAAGTAGATTCATTAGCCATTTTTTACGCCAGTCAGACTAGCGGTAAAGAAGGTGTGGCTGCTTTTCTGGACAAACGTAAGCCGGATTTTGGAGACAAAGCCTCCTCAGATATGCCGCCTTTTTACCCCTGGTGGTGACCGATTTTTGACCAGAAATGACCTGGAAAAAATCGCTGCAGCCCAGCAATGGCGAGGGTTTCGGCGAAACGGCTGAAATCAGCAGCAGAGTCCGTATAATAGAGTGCAGATGAGGAGTATCTGTGAATGATTGTAGTCCAAAGCACATTTCATCTGCTTCCTGACTCCAAAGAAGAAGCACTGGAGCTAATGCGCAATATGGTACGGCTGTGCCGCCAGGAACACGGCTGCCTTACCTATGAGTATTATGAAGGTGTAACCGACCCTTATCGCGTAGTGCTATTGCAGGAATGGGAAGACGCAGATTGTTTGCAAGGCCACTATCAAACCGATCACATGGAAGATTTTCTTTCTAAGCTGGGCCGTTATTTGGAAAGCCCAGTGAGCACACGCAGCTACGTTTCTCAGGAAGAGACAGCGCTCACTGCCCAAACAACCGAAGACTTACCTTCCCCCGAACAGACTATTCACTAGTCGACTATTTTATCCGACGACTTTCTTAACCAACCTCGCTCGGAGCATTAGTTGGCTTCGTATGCTTTGATTTGATCGGTAACATCACGCGCCAGATCGTTGGGGATCGGAAACGTGAGATGGTATTGAGAAATCTTCCATCCTGAAGCAGTTCGAATCAATACGCCAGTACCACGACTCGTGCCGTAGGAAGCACTCTCCAAAATTTCATCAAACCACGCCGTGTTGCCATCGGGCGTAAAATTAATGTTTCGTTCTTGCGGTGTGTATAACCAACCGCTTCGGTTGCCAGCATATTCTCTAAACACTGCCTTGGGCCACCGCTCTCCAGCATCAGTGCCTAAGAACACACCATCTTCGCTCATTAGATCAAAATAGTTGTCCCAATCTCCTGCAGCTGCAGCGCGGTGATAATTATCAAGAACTGCATTCACTGCAGACTCATCATCGGATTGCGCAAACACATTGCTGAATACAAACAAGCAAAGAATAGCTAATAAATTTTTCATACTCTAAATCTCCGCAGCGGACTGCTCTCGGCTAGATTGATCAGTTAACTCATCGTTGAATGCACCAGCATCGTAGCGTTTAAAATAGTCTCTCGCTTTATCTCGCACCTTATTGGCTAACAAGAACGTCGACAGCATGGTTGGGATTGCCATCACAGCATACGCCCCATCAAACAAACTAATGACTGCGTCCAGTGAAGCCACGGCGCCAGCCACAATTAATGCCATGTATCCCCACAAATAAAAGCGTTCTGTTTTAGTGCCAAACAAGAACGCCATGCACTTGCTACCATAGTAGGAGTAAGTAAGAACTGTTGTGGTACTCAACACCACCACCATTATAAGTACAAGGTAAGCTCCCACACCTGGAAATGCCTGTTCATACGCCATCGAAGTCATGGTGACTCCAATTGCATCTGTTTGCCAAACACCGGTGACTAACAATGCTAACGCCGTGCAAGTACACACAACCAGGGTATCAATCATTGGACCCACCATCGCCACCAGCCCTTCCCGCACTGGTTCGTTAGTCTTGGCCGCTCCATGAGCCAATGATTCCGTGCCTAATCCAGCCTCATTGGAAAACACACCCCGCTGCACACCGATCAGGATTACTGCACCCAGCACACCACCGGCAGCAGCGTCACCGCTAAAGGCGTCAGTAAAGATAAGAGCGAACATGGCAGGAATTTCTGTGGCATTGCTGAGCAATAGGAAGGCGGTGATCGCGAAGTAAAACACCACCATAAAAGGAACAAGTTTGCCTGCGACAGCAGACACTCGTTTTACTTTTCCAACCGCAATAGAAAACAAGACAACCGCCAGGACAATTCCTAACACTAAATCAAAACCAAAATGGTCATCTGCTGTAGCAACACCAGCGGGAATGGCGATGACGTCGCGCAGGATCTGCACGAGTTGATTGATTTGGAACACCGGAAGTGTCCCGAACATTCCAGCTACCGCGAATAGCCAAGCCAGCGGCAACCACTTTCGACCTAATGCTTCCCGAATGACGTACATCGGCCCGCCTTGCAGCTTGCCACTATCATCCTCACCCCTATACATCACTGCTAATGTGGCGGTATAAAATTTGGTAGAAATCCCAACCAACGCCGTCACCCACATCCAGAACACAGCGCCAGGCCCACCTACGGTAATGGCAACAGCCACACCTGAAATATTGCCCAGCCCTATCGTGCCCGATAGCGCAGTGGCCAAGGCAGCATAGTGAGAAATATCACCGGCCGCAGAATCGCTGCCGCTACTGTATTTGCCACGTAATAGATCAAAACTGTGTGAGAGATAGCGAAAATGTTTTAGGCGCGAATGGAACATAAAGAACAATCCACCGCCTACTAGTAATACAACTAACTGCGGACCCCACATGAAGGCCGCAAAGTCAGCCAGTGCTTGTTCTATTCCTTCCACTCTTTATTCCTATTTTTAGTTTTCTTAAGGAATGTTATCCGCAAACTTGAAATTCGCTGGAGGATCAACACCAATCAAATGCTCGACAAAATAATCCCAGCGTCGCTTCATAAAATACCTGGAGTTTCCAAAGCCGTGTCGCGCTTCAGGAAAAACCACAAGATCAAAATCTTTTTCTGCTTCAATTAAGGCCTGCACCATCAAAAACGTATTGGTAGGCGGCACGTTGTCGTCCAGTAACCCATGAGCCAGCAATAACTTGCCCTGCAAGTTTTCCGCGAGTAGTTGATTGGCCTGATTGTCATAGTTGGTACTAGAGTCAGGATTCACGGTTGAAACAACCACACTGTTGGATTCCGGGTAGACTTCCAATAATCCTTGCCACTTTTCGCCCCAATCATCTTCGTAGTTGCGATTGTCGTGATTACCCGCACTCGATACAGCAACCTTATAAAATTCTGGATAGCGCAGTAAGCCAGCAGTAGATGCGAAACCACCACCAGAATGGCCCCAGATGCCGACGCGTTCTATATCCATCCATGGTCGTGTTGCAGCGAGTTGCCGAATCGTTGCAATCTGATCCGGCAAGCCGTTGTCTCCCATATTGCCATAATAAGCATCATGAAAAGACTTGGAACGGCCAGGCGTTCCCATGGCATCCACTTCCACCACAATGAAACCTAATTCAGCCAACGCTTGCTTGTCTCTTCGCGCACTCAGGAAAGATCGAGAGCCTACGCTGCCAGATTGAGGGCCCGGGTAAAGATAATTCAGCACCGGGTATTGCTGGTTTTCGTCAAAATTGCTGGGCTTGTACAACAAACCATAGAGATCAGTTTGCTGGTCTCTGGCTTTTACCGTGAATTGTTCCGGTGGCACCCAACCTGCCGCGATTAACTGTGATAGATCTACTTCCTCCAGCTCAGCAACTGACTCACCATCTTTGTTACGAATAATAGCGACAGGCGCTGTACTCGGAGTTGAATAGATGTCGGTGAAGAAATCTCCAGAGTCGGACCAGCTAATGGCGTGATTGGCAGGTTCTGGCGTGAGAAGCTCCAAACCCGTGCCATCAAGATTTATCCGATAGAGATATTGAAAGTAAGGATCGCCCGCTTCTCTACCTCCAGCAGTGAAATAGATTTGTTCGTTATCTAGATCAACTTGCTCCACATCGAGCACGGCCCAACTGCCACTGGTGAGCTGCCGCTTCAACTCGCCTGTTTGCAAATCATGGAGATAAAGATGTCCCCAATTGTCTTGTTCCGAAAACCAGATGAATTCATTGCGCTCATGTAGTACGCGCCAATTGGCATCTGAATAGCCCGATTCAAAATAGGTGGCTACGGTTTCGTTAAAAACGTCTCGCACTTCTCCTGAGCTTGCATCAGCAACTCTTAATGTTGCTGATTTGTGGTCTCGAGAGTTCGAAAGAAATGCCAGGGTCTGGCTGTCATCGCTCCACTCTACATCCAGAAAGCGGCCGCCGCGTCCGGCAACATGGTCTGATGTTGAAGAGCGATGGGCATCGGGTGGCATATTGAGTCGAACGATTGATGGTGAAGGTTCGAGATCAATCACGATTCGCTCAATCATAAAAATATGATCATCTCCTGGCAGCGGATATTTCCAGGCATCGAGCTCTGAATGCCCTACTCGGGTATCGTATAAGTACATTTCACCGACTTCTCGGCTGTCATGACGGAAAGTCGCTATCTTGGTCGAGTCATCGGACCACAATAAAACCGGACCATCATCGCGCAACCAACCAGCATTGTTCGTCCCGTAGCCGTAGTTTTCGATGCCATCAAAAGTGAGCTGTGTCAGCTCATTGCTTACCGCATCTCGAAGCCACAAATTGTGATCCCTAATAAATGCTGCTCGACTGCCATCAGGTGAAAGGTATTCATCATCTGGTGTATCCGCGAACTGTTGTAAGTTGTTATTCGCAACATCAAATAGATACCTGTCTCCTGAGTAGTTGAATTCCAAGTTTTGACCATCAGCAGATAATTCGATTGCCGACAAAGATAAATCACTGCTGTCGATTTCACTTTCTGAATACTCTGCAAGCGTAGCCCCCAGAGCTTCCGCATCAAACGGTGAAACTTTGCTACCGGTAGCTGGATCAACCACAAAAACTTGTGAGCCTTCGGAAGTCGAGGTGCGATAGACCAGCCGTCCATCCGCTTGCCAAAACTGAGACAAAATTCGACCCGGCACTAAAGAATTGGTGTTCTGCGATAGAAACTGTTCAGCTCTTTGATAATCAGCAAGAGATCCGCCAACTACGGTTGCGACCTGTGGCTCTTCAGAAGGCGGGGAACATGCCACACTCAATGCGGCAAACAACAAAAACGGAGTTCGAAGACTTTTTGAGTTCATTCAAATCCTTCCTATAACTTAATCAAGCAATGTATGGCTACAGCAGATGATCGAGAATCAGATTAGTCGATTCCACAATGCGCTCATCACGAGGCCGCAAATCTGGTGCAAACGCTTCACCAGTAATATGTTGAAGTCCCAGAATATAGCGCACTGCGATTTCATTAGCCTCTTCGTCCGAGAACTGTTGATCCTTCTCTTTCACCATACTCCGAGCAAACTCTTTGGAAAATGAGACTGGCTTGCCGTCTCGAGTCATCAGTTCGCCATTCTCGTCAATTTTCCAGAACCGAGAAGAGTCCATGGTATAGAGCTCATCAGCCGCAACAATTTGCCCTTCGGAATTAATACCGTGTTCGGTTTTGGTATCAACAAGCACCATGCCGCGCTCAAGCAAGTATTGCGATACGATTCCGAAAGCCATAACCGACGAATTTCGAATCTGAGTGTACTGCGCAGGAGTACATACGCCCGACGCAACCAGTGAATTGGCGTCTGTTGTCTTGTCTTCGCTTGCTTTAGTGCTAGGCGTGTCCATCAAATAAGGCAGTTCGCCATTGGCGGTGAGATCATTGACGTTAATTTCATGGCCCGCATAACTCATCACTGAAAGCCCCTCCTCCTTTGCTGCCAACCAATGTTGGTAGAGAGAAGTCGAAGTGGAACTTTCAGCGTTGTACATGCGCAGCACATTTTCCAACAATATTAGCTTCAGGTTTTCAGCTGGAATAACGGTGGAACTAGCCTCTAATCCCGGCACGGTAAACTGTGAACTACCCAGTATGCGCTGCACCAAACGCAACATATGGTCATGGTTATAGGCCAATACCTGATCTTTGAAAGGAATAGCGCCGCGATTTACATCATGGGTAGAAATGCGGTTGTTGCGGAACATTAATCGCAAGGGTTTGCCTTGCTTGGTCTGCAACGCAGGACCCCAGACCGAATCAGACACTTTACCTTCAGCCACTACAGAATCCTTGAGACGAGGAATATCTCCGTCTTCAATCAGTTGCTTGATGGGGCGCCCGACGTTGACCGTATTGCCATGCTCCGCCACTAATTCACGGATTTGTTGTTCGTCCAACACGATCTAGACCTGCGATGTTTAGGGGGTTTGGGAGAGATTCGAAGAATAGTGGAATAGGTTTGGGACTACAAGGCATGCAGAGTGAGACCCTTTGAATAGGTCTAGCAAGAGATGCTAGAAGCTTTGAAGTCTGGCCAGCACGCTGGACCCTTCGAAAAAGTCTAGCAACAGATTATTTGTAGCTTCAGAGAATGGCTAGCACGCACGCTAAGTGCGTGTTAGCAGAGGAAGTTGGTGCCGCCACCAAGAGTCGAACTCGGGACCTGCTGATTACAAGTCAGCTGCTCTACCACGGCTGAGCTATAGCGGCACGGAGATCAGGCATAACTAAAGTGCACTGAATCAGGCCGCGCATACTACAAAATCTGGTGCCCGTATTCAATAAATTCGCATAGCTATTTGAATCTGATTCCTGCCTGAATTAGGACACGGAGATAGTCTGAGCTTCCGCTGATTTGATATGCTCCCCCTTCGATTTACTCAGCAGCAATCAGACTATGACTCAAGATTCGACAAGTTCTGCCTGGCAGGCACTGGAGGCTCATAGTACGGCTTTTCAACAAGCAGACTTTCGCTGTAGCGATCTCTTTGCTCAGGGAGATCGATTCAACGAGTTTTCACTGCGCCATGAAAATTTGCTGTTAGATTTTTCTAAGAACTACTGTACGCAAGAAACACTAGACCTTCTCATCGAGCTAGCAAAAAAAGCTGGGGTGCCAGAAGGCATAGCAGCGATGTTTGCTGGTGAATCTGTGAATAAGAGTGAGCAGAGAGCCGCACTTCATACGGCCCTGCGGGCTCCATCCGAAAAAAACCCAAAACCTGAAGTCATTGCCACCCTCAATCGCATGGCTGATTTCGTCAATTCCATTCATAACAGTGATTGGCTCGGTTGTTCCGGAGAAAAAATCACTGATGTCGTAAACATCGGAATTGGTGGTTCGGATTTAGGGCCGGCAATGGTGACTGAAGCGTTAACACACTATTCCACTGGTCATTTAAATCTGCACTTCGTATCAAACGTTGACCCTACTCATTTACATGACACGGTTGCCGGCTTAAATGCAGCAACCACACTATTTGTCGTTGCTTCAAAATCTTTTCGCACTCTGGAAACACACAAGAATGCAGATGCGGCCCGAACCTGGTTTTTATCATCGAGTTTCGGTGAAGCAGATATCGCGAAACATTTTGTGGCGATCTCTTCAAACCTGGAAGCCGCAAAAGAATTTGGCATTGATTCGGAAAATATATTCCCGATGTGGGATTGGGTCGGTGGGCGCTACTCGCTGTGGTCTGCAATTGGTTTGTCCATTGCACTCGCGATTGGTATGAAAAATTTTCAATCCCTTCTTGCGGGTGCTCACAGCATGGATCAGCATTTCCAGGAAGCAGAATTAAAGGAAAACATACCGGCTGTAATGGCGCTGCTGACTGTGTGGTACACAGGATTCTTCGACGCCCATAGCACAGCCGTTGTACCCTATTCCCATGCGTTGAAACAACTGCCTCAGTATTTGCAACAGCTTTACATGGAAAGCTTGGGCAAACAGGCAACACAGGATGGACAACCGCTGCAAACACGAACCGGAGAAGTTATCTGGGGGACTGAAGGAACTAATGGTCAGCATTCCTTCTTTCAGCTATTGCATCAAGGCACAGAGTTTATTCCAGTTGATTTCATTGCCGTGGCCAAAACATCCGTTCAAGGTGGGCAAGATCAACACCGCCAGTTATTGGCGAATTGCTTAAGTCAAAGTTTGGGATTGCTTACTGGCAAACAAGATGATGACCAACGAGAACACAGCTCTCCAGGTAACCGGCCAAGCAATACCTTACTTGTTTCGGAACTCACGCCATTCAATCTTGGTGCTCTATTGGCACTCTATGAGCACAAGGTATATGTGCAAAGCCTGATTTGGAATATAAACGCTTTTGATCAATGGGGAGTTGAATTAGGAAAAGAACTATCTCAACAACTCTCTCAGGCATTTGATGAAGCAGAACTGAGAAAAGGACTTGATAGCTCTAGCGCAGGGTTATTGGATCAGATTCTCAAATGGAATAAAGAACCATGATAGATCAATCAGACAAAATAATTGTAGGTAGCGAAGAGTGGTGCAGTTTACCGATGTTGGGCATTCCACTTTTAAAAGCCCGCATAGATTCTGGCGCTAAAACCTCATCATTGCATGCGTTTAATATTCGCAAGTTTCAGCGCAATGGCGTGCCATGGGTAAGCTATGAACTGCATCCTCTGCAGCATAATCGCCGAGTAATTGTGAGGTGTGAATCAGAAGTCATTGATCGGCGCACAGTAAAAAGCTCGACCGGCGTTTCCGAAAAGCGCTACGTCATCAAATCTTTAATTCAACTTTCCGGTAAAAGCTGGGAAATTGAGATGACTCTCGCCAATCGAGATTCCATGGGCTACCGCATGTTGTTAGGCCGGGCCGCCATGAAAGAGCGAATCCTGGTCGATCCTTCAGCAAAACTACTCTGCGGCGATTTCACCAAAGACGAAGTGCACGAACAGTATGGCCACTCCCCCAAACCTGTTGATGGGCTCAACATCGGTTTGTTAGCGAGTAATCCTAACCTCTACAGTAATCAGCGCTTGCTAGAGGCTGGGGAAGAACGAGGACATCGAATCGCTTTTTATGACATTAAGCAGTGTTATATGAAGCTAGATGCGGAGAATCCAGAGATTCATTATCGCGGAGGAAAAATCCTCAACGACCTCGATGCTGTTATTCCCCGCATTCGACCCAGCATGACATTTTACGGTTGCGCATTGGTAAGACACTTCGAAAGTATCGGTGTGTTTTCGTTGAACTCATCCCAGGCCGTCAGCAGCTCTCGAGACAAGTTGTTTGCGCTGCAGCTGTTATTGCAAAACGGTCTGGACATCCCTACCACTGGATTCGCCAACTCACCCATTGATACCGGCGACCTTATCGACATGGTCGATGGCGCACCGTTAATTGTGAAGCTGCTGCAAGGATCACAGGGGCAAGGAGTAGTGATGGCTGAAACGCGCAAGGCAGCAGAGAGTGTGATCAATGCTTTCAAATCGATTCAAGCGAATTTATTGGTGCAAGAATTTGTGCGTGAAGCCAATGGACAAGACCTTCGATTAATTGTGGTGGATGGCAAAGTCGTTGCTGCCATGCAAAGACAAGCAGCAGAAGGTGAGTTCCGCGCGAACATTCATCGCGGCGGCACAGCATCATTAGTAAAAATCACACCAGCCGAGCGACGCATCGCGATTCGCGCAACAAAAGTACTGGGTTTAAAAGTAGCCGGAGTAGATATTATTCGATCGGATAAAGGCCCTCTGCTCCTGGAAGTTAACTCTTCCCCTGGCTTGGAAGGCATCGAAAATGCGACAGGCAAAGATATCGCTGGCACGATGATCGCCTCAATTGAGAAGCATCTAAAATGGGTTAGACCCCTGACACCTGCCACCGAAGATAAGTCCGAATTACAAACTGCATAATCAATGCAAGCAAGAGCTGAAACTACAATACGCAAAGGCCGTAGTTCGGATGAACAGTGGTTGTTTCAATTGTTCAAATCCACCATGCAGGATTTCATTGATGCTGCCTGGGGTTGGCAGGAACTATTTCAGAAAGAAGGTTTTGTAACTTCATTGCCTGCCAAGAATTTTTTTATCCTGGAATCCAATGACGAACCCATAGCCTGCTTACACACCACAGACAAAGCAGACTACATGCTGTTGGATATGATCCTCGTAGAGCCAAGCTGGCAACAACAAGGCTTTGGCACAGAGCTAATGTCTCTTGCCATACAAGAAGCCGAACAAAAAGATAAACCAATTCGATTAAGTGTCTTGAAATCCAATCCGGCTGTTAAGTTTCATCAAAAAATTGGATTCAACATCACCGATGAGGATGAGCACAGCTTTCACATGGAGTGGTTAGCTCACTGAAGTGTAGTGATGCACTTCAGGAAAGGGATCATAGAAGTGATGCAATAAGGCTTTCCACTCCTGGTATTCATCTGACCCCCTGAAACCTTCAGTATGGTCTTCCAAACTATCCCATCTCACCAGCAATATGTATCGATTCTCTACCTCGAGACAGCGCTGCAATTCATGGGATTGATATCCTGACATCGAACTAATGATGCGTTGCGCGTCATTGAATGCAGCTTCGAACTCTGAACTTTGCCCGGGTTTTACATCCAGGATTGCGACTTCCAGAATCATTATTAGACTCCTTACCTTAGCCTAGCTTTGCACCATTTTGGACTGGCTGATCGGGTACCGCTAACACCACGGCACCATCCGGCTGATAGAAGCCCGTAACCAAACATTCGGACATGAACGGTCCAATTTGTTTTCTCGGAAAGTTCACCACCGCAACAACTTGTTTGCCTAATAGAGATTCACGGTCATAGAGATCGGTTATTTGCGCGCTCGATCGCTTCGTTCCGATTTCATCACCAAAATCTACTGTCAGTTTCCATGCTGGTTTACGTGCTTCGGGAAAATCCTCTACTTCGATAACAGTCCCTACACACAACTGCACTTTCTCGAAGTCATCCCAAGAAATTTCGTTACTCATAAACTTTCCTTATTTCTTTTGTAGCTACTCACCAACAATCTCATCGTTTAAGGTATACACATTCGCCTGACATGCTTCGCCATTAGAAAGCAAGACTTGTGTAGTAACTCTTTTGTAGGCCGATCCTTCAAACTCATCCAATCTATCCCAATGATTCGGTAGATCGGTTGAGGAGAATAATTGGCCATCCACTGGACCTGCATCATTGTCTAAGCGCATAGCTGGAAAACCGTAGCTGGCTCCCCAGCCCTCAGGATGCAATGTGCCGTTGACTGTGGCTGACTGCCAGTCACCGTTGAGAGGCTTAAGAATATGCTCGTTCACTTCGCCGGGCGCCAAAGTGCCGTAAACAAATAAGTGAAAATTAGGATCTGATTGCATATTGCAAGGGCTGCTACTCTTTTATTAGACGCAACAGCTCATCGGTTTTTTCACGCATCAATTGCTCATCACCTCTGGATTCAACGTTTAGTCGAACCACAGGTTCAGTATTGGACATTCTCAAATTGAATCGCCAGTTGGGATAATTCACCGATAGGCCATCGGTGTAATCAATGCTTTCTGCGTCAGGTCCATAGGTTGCTTCGATGTGTTTCAGCAATCCAGCAGGATCGGAAATTGTGTTGTTAATCTCCCCGCTCGCTGGAAATGCTTGCATGCGCTCACCGACTAGTTGGGATAGTGTCATATTGCGCTCACACATTAGTTCCAACACCAGCAGCCATGGCACCATGCCACTATCACAATAAAAGAAATCACGAAAATAATGATGGGCGCTCATCTCGCCACCATACACTGCATCTTCTGAACGCATACGTTCTTTAATAAATGCATGACCAGTCTTACACAGAATCGGCTGGCCGCCACTGGCTTCCGTGATTTCAATGGTGTTCCAGGTTAAGCGTGGATCATGCACGATCTTTGCGCCAGGATTCTTCGCTATGAATGCCTGAGCCAATAGACCTACGATGTAATAACCTTCGATAAAGTTGCCATGCTCGTCAAAGAAGAAGCAGCGATCAAAATCCCCATCCCAGGCAATCCCCACATCGGCACCATGCTCTTTAATAGCATCGATAGTTGGCTGCCGATTTTCTTCTAATAGTGGATTAGGCACACCATGAGGAAAATTACCATCTGGCTCGTGGTGCATCTTGATCCATTCGATCGGTAGATGGGGCTCTAGCAGATCTATTACTGCTCCAGCACCTCCATTCCCAGCATTACAAACAACTTTTAATGGTTTTAGTTTTGAAACATCTATGTAGCTCAACAGATGGGCAGCATAGTCGTCATCGATGTTTACCGAATTCACGGACCCATGCTCTGACACCGCATCAAACTCACCTGTTGCCGCTAGATCTCGGATGTCATTAAGACCCGTGTCCCCGCTGATAGGTTTAGAGTTTTCTCGGACCAACTTCATCCCGTTGTAGTCTTTCGGATTGTGACTCGCCGTCACAACGATCCCACCATCTGCATTGAGATGGGAAGTCGCAAAATAAATCTCTTCAGTACCGCATTGGCCAATATTTAGAACGTCAGCTCCACCTTCTATTAATCCTTTGGTAAGTGCATCACAAAGTGTTTTAGAAGTGAGGCGAATATCAAAGCCTACAACAACGGTTTGCGGTTTAATGATTTGCGCAAACGCTCTTCCTACTCGATAAGCAACATCATCGTTTAGTTCATCGGGCACTTTGCCGCGAATGTCATAAGCCTTAAAACAAGTAAGTTCCATTAATTACCGTTAGCCTCCGCTTTTTTGGTAGGTGTAGTTTGTTGCATCGATATATCCGCCAACGCTGCCGCAATCGAAGCGCTGGCCATGAAATTTGTAGCCAATAACCTGCCCTTCTTTGGCTTGTGCGAGCAACGCATCGGTAATCTGCATTTCGCCGTTTTTGCCGGGAGGGGTGGTCTCAATAATCTCGAAGATATCTGGGGTAAGAATGTAACGCCCGATGATTGCCAGATTACTTGGCGCATCTTCTGGTGCAGGTTTTTCCACCATATTGCTCAGCCGATACACACCTTCACTCTCCTCTACACCTTCAATGACTCCGTACTTTGAAGTTTCATCCTGAGGAACTTCTTCAATAGCCACGATGCTGCACTGGTGTTGCTCATAGAGCTTAACCATTTGGCTAAGTACACCTGGACCCTCATTCACGCAGTAGTCATCAGCAAGAATTACGGCGAAAGGTTCATTACCTATCAATCGACCTCCAACCAGAATGGCATGCCCCAGGCCTTTCATCTCTACCTGGCGGGTATAAGAGAATGAGCATCGATCCATTATTTCCCGGGTTTCGCCCAGCAAACTTTCCTTGTCCGAGCCTTGTATTTGATGCTCGAGCTCATAGCTAATATCGAAGTGATCTTCGATCGCGCGTTTACCTCTGCCGGTCACGATAGCCATGTCGGTTATCCCGGCTTCCATTGCTTCTTCTACCCCATATTGAATAAGCGGTTTAGTCACGATGGGTAGCATCTCTTTTGGCATTGCTTTGGTCGCAGGCAAGAATCGCGTGCCGTACCCAGCCGCTGGAAACAAACATTTTTTTATTTGGGTCATACTAAATTCCGCTGCTTCTATTTTCTGTAGATGTAAAACTATCGCCCATATAGATCTTCAAAGCGCTCAATATCATCTTCACCTAAATAGTCACCCACTTGAACCTCAACAATATGCACGTCTTTCTCTCCTGGATTGGAAAGTCGATGCTTGGCGCCCAGTGGAATAAAAGTAGATTCATTTTCTTCGAGGGTAAACTCTTTACCATCGCAGTGAATGAGTGGGTTTCCCTTCAGAACAGTCCAGTGCTCTGATCGCTGCTGATGGCGCTGTAGGGATATGGCGGCACCGGGTTTAACGATGATGTGCTTCACCTGATAGCCCGACCCCTGTGCTAACGACTCAAAGGATCCCCAAGGGCGATACACCAGAGTGTGAAAATCTTTCTCCAGTCGATTCTGTTGTGCTAACTGATCAACCAACTCTTTTACTTCCTGCATTCTCGATTTATCAGCTACCAATACAGCATCTGGGGTTTCCACTATCACTGAGTCCGAAATGCCCAATGCAGCCACCAAACGTGATTGCGCATGAATATAACTATTGTGGACGCCAGTCTTGATCACATCACCTATCACCACGTTTCCTTGTTCATCCTGCTCTGCCTGTTGCCAGAGCGCATCCCATGCTCCCAGGTCGCTCCATCCTGCATCGAGTGGCACCATGGCGGCAGAAGCTGTCTTTTCCATGACAGCGTAATCAATAGATTCACTCCGACACGTGGCGAATTCTTCTGCAGGTATTCGCTTGAAATCCACATCGGTCTGAATATTGGCGAATACTGACTCACATACCGCAAAAATATCAGGGGCATGCTCGCCTAACTCCTCCAGAAATCTTGCGGCCCGGAACATAAACATACCGCTATTCCAGAGGTAGCCACCATCCTTTATATAGGAAGTTGCAGTCGCTAAATCTGGCTTTTCGACAAATTCCGCGACATCGAAACCGTCACTATCGTTTATAGATTCACCGCGACGAATATACCCATAACCTGTTTCTGGGCCACCTGGCACTATTCCAAATGTTACCAGGCGCCCTTTGTCCGCCAGGCTACAGGCAGAATCGATTGCTGCATGAAATACTTTTGTATTGGCAATGATATGGTCAGCAGGTAATACAAGAAGAGTTGCGTCAGCATCCTGTTGCAGCGTATCAAACGCAGCTAATGCAATTGCGGGCGCAGTATTGCGGCCAACGGGTTCTAACAGAATAGAATTGTTAGTGGTCGCCATTTGCTTGAGTGCTTCGGCAACCAGAAATCGATGATCATTATTACAGACAACAGTAGGCGCACCGAGATTTTCCAACCCCTGTAATCGTTCTATTGTAGCGACGAATAACGAAGGTTGGTCGGGCAGAAAATTTACAAATTGCTTAGGCAGTGCGCTGCGTGAAAGTGGCCAGAGTCTGGCACCGACACCACCAGCCAAGATGATCGGATACAGCATGATTTACACCTGAAAAATCTGGCGCAATGGTAGCAGATAATGGAGTATTTTTGCGGCGCCTGGCTGACGCAGGCGGAATGCAGTGCACCTAGTTACAATCAATTACTGGATCATCAGCAACTTCCACCGCTAGCATCGGTGCTCTAGCCGAATACGGTCGATTATTTAGGCCCAGCACGATACACTCCCAGCCCTTGTGGGTTAGGTATAGCACAAGGATTTAGGACTTTATGAAAGCAAGGAATGAGCACTTCACGCCGAAGAGTTCATATGAACTCGAAGAGCTGGTTGATTGTGGTTATGGCAGGTTGTTCGGACCGGGTAATGCAAAATTACCGGTAGACAACATGCTGATGCTGGATCGCATCACAGAAATCACATCAGACGGTGGCGAATACGGCCGCGGCAAATTAGTAGCCGAACTCGATATAAAACCTGATCTATGGTTTTTTGCCTGTCACTTTCCGGAAGATCCAGTGATGCCTGGATGCTTAGGTCTGGATGCATTATGGCAATTGGTTGGTTTTTTTCTTGGTTGGAGCGGATTCCCCGGAAAAGGTCGAGCACTTGGCGCGGGTGAAGTAAAATTTACTGGCGAGATTCTTCCGGATGCTAAGAAGGTTGTTTACGAACTCGACATCAGTCGAGTAATCGAACGCAAGTTAGTAGTCGGAATTGCGGATGGAACTGTCGCCGTTGATGGCAAAGTGATTTACACCACTAAAGCCCTCAAAGTTGGTTTGTTTACGCCCGATAATCAATTTTAACTCACGCACGAGAACTGGAATCGATAAGAGATGAAACGCGTTGTAATTACAGGCATGGGCATAGTGTCCTGTCTTGGTAATAATGCCAACGAAGTGCTGACTTCCCTCAAAGAAGGCAAGAGCGGCATTCGCTTCAATCAGTCTTATGTCGACGTGGGAATGCGAAGCCATGTAAGCGGCGCTGTGCAAATCAATACCGAAGAAATGATTGATCGAAAGATCCATCGATTCATGGGCGAAGCATCTGCCTACTCATACATATCAATGGATGAAGCGATCCAAGATGCCGGTTTGAGTCTGGAAGAAATTTCCAATGAGCGCATAGGATTAGTAGTCGGATCTGGCGGTGGTTCTCCGGAAGACCAGCTGGAATCGACTGATATCTTGCGAGAAAAAGGACTGCGACGCGTGGGCCCATACCGTATTCCACGTACAATGAGCAGCTCTGTTTCTGCATGTCTTGCTACGCCATTCAAAATCAAAGGCGTGAATTACTCCATATCCTCTGCATGTGCTACTAGCGCGCATTGTATTGGCCATGCAGCCGAACTCATTCAAATGGGCAAACAAGATTTAGTGTTTGCCGGCGGCGGAGAATCTGAACACTGGTCTATGTCCCACATGTTCGATGCCATGGGCGCCCTTTCGACTAAATACAACGAAACACCAGACAAAGCTTCGCGCGCATTCGATGCTGATCGCGATGGATTTGTTATCTCAGGTGGCGGCGGCATGCTGGTAGTTGAAGAGCTAGAACATGCCCTGAATCGTGGCGCTAAGATTTATGCAGAACTAACAGGTTACGCAGCAACGTCAGATGGTTACGACATGGTAGCGCCTTCAGGTGAAGGCGGCGCACGCGCAATGCGTTTGGCCAGCAGTAGACTAGAAGGTTCGGTTGACTACATCAATACCCATGGCACAAGCACACCTGCCGGTGACGTATCTGAATTAAATGCGATTCGAGAAGTGTTTGGTGAGAACGTGCCTGTGATTAATTCGACCAAGTCACTGAGCGGACACTCTTTGGGTGGCGCTGGTGTTCAAGAAGCTATTTATAGTTTATTGATGATGGACAATAACTTTATTGCTGCCTCTGCCAACATCGAAAATCTGGACGAGGCAGCTGAAGGATTACCAATTGCATTGCAGCGTCATGACGATGTAACACTCAATCGAATTATGTCGAACAGCTTTGGCTTTGGTGGCACCAACGCTTGCTTGGTATTCGACCGCTACGCGTAACTCGACGCTTGGTCAACTATGAACTAAGTATTCACTCTTAGAGGTCATAGTCTTTATGCAAACCAGTATCTTCTCCTCACTAACATTACGCCTGTTTTTGCTACTCAGCTTATTGAGCGTTAGTGTCAGTTTAAGCGCGCAACTCCCTCCTCGGTCTATTAGCAGCCTTGATCGCAGTGCAGATCGCAACAGACCACTGCCCTTGGAAGAAGCCTTTCCTTATTTCGTCAGCGTGAACGGAGAATCTGGATTTAACATTACCTGGACCCCAGCCGCTGGCCATTATCTTTACCGCCATGCATTCGCGTTCAGTGTCATTGTCGAAGAAGGAGATGAACCCGATCCTGTCTCCTACTCTTTGCCAGATGGATTAAAAAAGACCGATCAGTTCTTTGGCGACATCGAAGCGTATTACGATGAAGTAAGAGCGGAGATTCAGTTGGACACCGGGGCTGATTCCGTAACTAGTCTCGTCATTGAGTACCAGGGCTGCGCAGATTGGGGCTTTTGCTACCCGCCTCAACGAGTATCTCTTCCCCTCTCCCCCTAAGCTCAGGCCCATAGCCCGTTAACGTGCACCATTTGTGACAAAAGTGGTGAAATGCCCCTTAATTTCTGAGAAAATGCCGGCAAAATTTGACATCGGTCGACAACTGACCTGGTGACAAACTCCTAATCAAGCGGAATTTCTAACTATGGCAAGTATTCTCGCGCTCCACGGACCCAATCTGAATCTATTGGGTCACCGGGAACCGCACATATACGGCTCCGATACCCTGGCGGACATCAATGACCGGCTTGCAGCGCAATGTGCTGAAGCGGGTCATGAATTTGATGCGCTCCAAAGTAACGCAGAGTATGAACTTATTGATCGATTGCATGCTGCTCGTGAAGACGGAACCAGTTTTATGTTGGTCAATTTCGGCGGTTTTACCCACACTAGCATTTCCTTACGTGATGCAATCCTTGCTGCTGAAATTCCTTTTATTGAAGTGCATCTTTCCAATTTGCATAAACGCGAATCCTATCGGCACAAATCATACTTTGCCGATATAGCGGTTGGCAGCATTGTTGGACTTGGCGCACAAGGTTACGAATTAGCGTTGCAAGCTGCTTTCAAACAGCTGCAAAAGTAAGTCGCATTTACGGGATTAAAAATGGATATCAGAAAAGTAAAAAAACTCATCGAGTTACTTGAAGCATCAGACATCGCCGAGATTGAAATTAAAGAAGGCGAAGAAGCTGTTCGCATCAGTCGCGCGTCGAGTACAGCGCCCGCTGTGATCGCAGCGCCGGCCGTTGCGGCACCGGCTCCAGCCGCCGCTGCACCTGCAGCAGCTGCTGCTCCTGCTGAAGAAAAGCCAGCAGCACCTGCGGCCTCCGGCAATGACGTTAAGTCACCTATGGTAGGCACTTTTTACCGATCCCCTTCCCCATCATCACCTCCATTTGTTGAGGTAGGAACCCATGTTAAAGCTGGTGATGTTGTTTGCATTGTTGAGGCAATGAAAATGATGAATCAAATTGAAGCGGATCATGCAGGTGTCGTTGAGGCCATCCTCGTAGAAGATGGTGAACCCGTTGAATTCGACCAACCATTGGTTCGGATCGCTTAAGTTCTCCACTCTTTCAACCTGGGTAGTTATTCATGCTGGAAAAAGTACTTATCGCCAATCGCGGAGAAATCGCACTTCGGGTTTTACGCGCCTGCAAAGAATTAGGCATTAAAACTGTTGCAGTGCATTCAACTGCAGACAAAGATTTGATGCATGTACGCCTGTCGGATGAATCAGTCTGTATTGGCCCACCTTCTCCCACAGAAAGTTATCTTGATATTCCTTCCATTATTAGCGCGATGGAAGTTACGGATGCAGATGCTGTGCATCCCGGCTACGGTTTTCTCTCCGAGAACGCGGACTTTGCTGAGCAGGTCGAGAACAGTGGCTTCATTTTTATAGGTCCATCGGCTGAAACCATTCGCCTTATGGGTGACAAAGTATCGGCGATTGATGCGATGCGAGAAGCCGGCGTCCCGACGGTTCCCGGATCGAACGGCCCACTGGATGACAAAAATGATCGTACTTTGGCGCTGGCTAAAGAAATCGGCTATCCAGTCATAATCAAAGCAGCTGCCGGCGGCGGTGGTCGCGGTATGCGAGTAGTACACAACGAAGCGGCTCTGTTAAAAGCGATCTACGTAACTCAGACAGAAGCGAAATCGTTTTTCGGTGACGGCACGGTATATCTCGAAAAATATCTTGAGAACCCTCGCCACGTTGAGATCCAGGTAATTGGTGATGGTAAAGGCAACGCACTGTATCTCGGTGACCGAGATTGTTCTCTACAAAGAAGACACCAAAAAGTTATTGAAGAAGCTCCTGCACCTGGCATTCCAGATGATGTGCGCCAGGGAGTCGCTGAAACTTGTATCCAGGCGTGTAGAAATCTGAAATATCGTGGCGCTGGCACCCTCGAATTTTTGTATGAGGACGAGCGCTTCTATTTCATTGAAATGAATACCCGTGTTCAGGTTGAGCACCCGGTAACTGAAATGGTCACAGGAGTGGACATCGTCAGAGAACAGTTACGCGTCGCAGGCGGCGAAGAACTCTCACTCAGCCAGGATGAAGTCAGCATCCAAGGCCATTCAGTCGAATGTCGAATCAACGCTGAGGATCCGAATAACTTCATTCCAAGCCCAGGAAAAGTGGGTCTTTTTCATGCACCTGGTGGTCCAGGCGTGCGCGTTGACTCGCATCTCTATAGTGGATACTCAGTCCCTCCCTATTATGATTCCCTCATCGCGAAACTTATTACTCATGGTAATACCAGAGAGCAGGCACTTACCCGAATGCAGATTGCGTTAGAGGAAATGCTGATTGACGGAATCAAGAGTAATATTCCGCTGCATCGAGAGTTAGTTCGCGATAGCGAGTTCCAAAAAGGTGGAGTCAACATCCACTATCTCGAACAGAAACTGAATATCTAATTCCTACTATGTGGCAACAAATTAGCATTCAGACTCACTCTGAAGGCGTGACTTCGCTCGAAGCACTTCTTTTGGATAATGGCGCCCTTGCGATCACCTATATCGACTCAGAAGACCAACCTATTTTTCAAAAAGAGCCAGGTGCCACACCTTTATGGGATCGAGTGACACTCATTGCACTGTTTACTAATGAACAAGATTTAACGAATCTCATTGCCCTACTTCGTTTTCAGCCCACCGTAGCTAATCGGGATGATCTTGAGGTGGAGACTGTTGAAGATGAGGCCTGGGAACGCTCGTGGATGGAGGATTTCCAGGCCATGCAATTTGGCGAGAGACTGTGGATCTGTCCAAGCTGGCAATCTCCCCCGGATCCAGACGCAGTCAATATCATGCTGGATCCTGGACTGGCATTCGGTAGTGGCACCCACGCAACCACAGCATTGTGCTTGGAGTGGCTGGAGCAACAACCCCTAGATAATAAAGAAGTCATCGACTATGGCAGTGGCTCTGGCGTCTTAGCCATCGCAGCCGCCTTACTTGGCGCCAAAAGAGTGCATGCAGTCGATAACGACGCTCAGGCTATCGCCGCAACAATGGATAATTCCAACCGCAATAACATTGGCAATCGCCTGATAACAGCATATCTGCCTGATGCATTACCTCAGCTGAAAGTGGACATCTTACTGGCTAACATTCTCGCCGAGCCATTACATGAACTCGCGGATCAGCTTGCCGAGCTCGTGGCGCCAGCGGGCACAATAGTGCTGTCAGGAATCCTGGAAGAACAAGCCATGGGATTGATGGAAAGCTACGGACGGTGGTTCGACATGGAGCAGCCAACGGTTAGGCAAGGCTGGGTGCGTTTAGTCGGGCAACGCAACGGATGATATGCCGCTAGGATTCACCTAAAATCCTACTGAATCATCACTACAGCATTCGAGGTTCTTTGCGCACCCGCCGCTATATTTACTATGGCATTTCAGGTCACTCAGTGTCCCAGTTGCGAGTCTACCTTTCACGCAAACCCGAAACTTTTAGAATTGGCCGAAGGTCGAGTTCGTTGCGGCGCCTGCCTGACAGTTTTTGACGCAATCGATCACTTCATTGCACCTGAAATCTCCGAAACTGACGAGTCCGATGAATCAGTATTTGTGGGCAGCGATCCGGAAGACTATTTCGATCCGTCTGTTTTTCTAACGCGAAGCGCATTGAGTCAGCCCGATTCCGAAGAAATCTATACAGAAGAAACCAATACCGAAGAAACTTTTACAGCTGAACCCCCCGACAATAACGAATCAGAATCGACTTTTACCGATTTCATACCGGCCGAGGAAGTGGTCACAACAGCATTGGTTGAAAAGTCTGCCAAAGAATCCAGCTCAATAGATCCTGATTTGTTTGGCACCCCAACCGAATCTGCCGAATCTGAAGTCGGGGAACAGGAGCAGTCTCTGGATTTATTCGCTGCCGATCCAGCCCTTGAGAATGTAACAACTTCAGAAAATGAAGATGATATTGCTGCAGATGAGGAGCATCTTGAATTCTTCACTGCCGTAGATGAAAGCCTGGACCAGCTTACCAACGAAGATGAGTTATCGGAGCTGGAAGAACTCGCAAACTTAACCGTGCCCAGTGAACAGCATGTTGAAGAAGAAATCGATCATGCTAATTCAAATGACCAAGCTACTGATCCTGGAGATATAGAGGAAGCATTCGCAGAACCAGGTCAGCCGGAATCTCACTCAGCTGAACATTCAAAACCAGAAGACATTTCGTTATCCGTTTCATTCACCCTGCAGGCTCCTGGTATTCGTCGTGTCGAACCTTCAACTCAGCAGCCAACAGAACAGATAGATGAACAAGAGACTCGACCCGGCGCGGAAGAGGTAATGAAAGAGGAAGCGCTAGCTTCCACAGATCGCCATACCAATGAAGAGAAGCACGAATTCGAGCAGCCGGATGATTCCTCCAATGCCGACGACTTTGGGGCAGCAGTTAAGCAAGCCATCGAAGAACGGGATCTCGAAATAGCAGTCCAGGCCGGTCTAGCTACTTTATATACACCCTATGAGCCAGAACCAACCGAGCCAGGCCCCAAGGTAGAGTTACAGCCCAATTCTGCCGATCTGTCAGAGAATTCCATGGACGAGGCGGGATTCTCCGCTGGACAACCGGCTGAGGAATCCCAGGACCCGCCCTCTGTAGAAGCGGCTGGATCTTCAGACCAGAAATCCGATGAGCTATCTACCGAAGCGATTCGTGCACGTGCCCTGGAAGCCAATCTGGAAGACGATGAGGCCTTAGAAGCTATCCCCGAAGAGAGTCGATCCGCACTTAAGCTGATGGCTACTCCATTGGAATTGACCGGCGGTCGTCAAAGTAGGTGGGGCAGACGAATTGGCATGGGAATTTTGTTTCTTCTATTAAGCGGTGCATTAGCCGGACAATATTTTTGGCAGTATCGTGACGACTATAGTGTCGATGTAAGATTTAGAACTGTTTATGAGCAAATTTGTATTCAATTGAATTGTCAGTTGCCTGAGTATTCAGAAATCGCAGCCATACGCAGCGACAATTTGGCAGTAAGAAGTCATCCTGAAAGAGATGATGCATTGATGGTTACAGTAGAGATTCGCAACACTGCAGATTTTGAACAACGCTTTCCTATTTTGATTCTAAGTTTTAACAATTCCAACGATGACACAATTGCGCTGCGTGAACTTGCTCCTGAGGAATATCTGGAATCCGGACTTCGAGAATTCGAATTCATGCCTGTGCTTTCACCCGTGCAAGTCACTTTGCCGATCGTTGATCCTGGTCCCGACGCTGTGAATTACACTTTGGCTTTTCGTTCGCCTTAAAAATTTGCACTTACATCGCTAAAAATTTCCCCTCCTTGCCCTTTTGCACAAAAAAAAGTGCTTCGAAAATACACATTTTCAAAAAACTTCTGCTTTAAAAAAAGTCAAGTCTTTAACTAGCATTCGCTCCTCGATATTATTGTCGGCCCTAAAAAATTCATTGCTGATTAACATGCCTCAAATCGGACCCTACGAACTAAAAAACAATTTGTTCCTAGCGCCGATGGTAGGAGTCAGTGACACACCTTTTAGGGAAATTTGCAGTCAGCAAGGCGCAGGTTTAACCATCGGTGAGATGCTGACATGCAATAAGGAATTGTGGCTTAACGAACGCAATCGACTGAAACAAGTTAAACCGCGTATTAGCGGCCCTCAAGTTGTGCAAATAGCAGGTTCTGATCCTGCTCTGATGGCTGAAGCAGCAAAACTCAATGTTGCGCTTGGTGCAGATGCCATAGATATCAACATGGGATGTCCCGCTAAGAAAGTATTAAAAAAAGCGGCAGGTTCAGCGCTACTCAAAGACACGAAGCTTGTAAGGGAAATCTTGCATGCAGTGGTTAACAGTGTAGACGCCCCCGTCACTCTTAAAATACGAACCGGTTGGTGCCCTGAAACTCGCAACGGCGTTGAAGTTGCGAAAATAGCCGAAGGTGAAGGCGTCCAGTTACTAACAGTGCATGGACGAACACGAGCCGACCGCTTTAAAGGGGAAGCTGAATACGACACGATTGCGCAAATCAAACAGGCAGTGACTATACCTATAATTGCAAACGGCGATATTGATAACCCGCTTAAAGCAAAACAGGTGTTAGCACAAACAAATTCTGATGGATTGATGATCGGAAGAGCTGCTCAAGGAAGACCCTGGATATTCCGGGAAATTGAACACTATTTACAGACCGGCGTGACACTGCAAACCACTCCGTTGTCGACACAAAGCAATGTGATTCAATCACATTTAAAAAAATTGCACCGTTTCTATGGCAAAGTTAAGGGCGTATGGTACGCTCGCAAACATGTCTCGGGTTATGTCCGCGACTTGCCAGCCGCAAGGGAGTTTCTCGAGAAATTCAACGCGGTGGATTTCGGTACAGAACAATTACAACTAATCCAAATCTACTTTGACGAGTTGATTTCTCAAGGTGAGGGAGCAATCGCCGCATGAACAAGCTGGACGAATCTGCCACATACACAAGTTACACATATAACGACCAACGCGAAAATTTTGCTCAAGGCGTTAACCAGGCAAGTCAAGAAAGCACTCTACGATCTGAGGTCGAAAAATCGTTACGCCGATATTTTCAACACTTAGAAGATGAACCTGTTACTGATCTTCATCAAATGGTGATGTCCGAAGTTGAGGCACCTTTATTGGAAGCAGTAATGCGTTACACAGGGAATAACCAGAGTAAGGCCTCAATCATGTTGGGCCTGAATCGTGGCACCTTGCGCACTAAACTTAAACACTATGGCATGCTCTAACGGAGTAGACGCCACTAGCAGTCACACTACAAACAACTTCAATACTTATGAACTCAGGTAACTCTGTTGCCGTGCGACGGGCGCTTATTAGCGTGTCCGACAAATCCGGTATCGCCGAATTTGCCCAAGCACTGCGCGACCTCAATATCGAAATCCTTTCCACCGGCGGTACTTACAAGCTTCTCACCAGCGAAGGCATCCCCGCCATTGAAATATCTGACTACACCGGCTTTCCAGAAATGATGGATGGTCGCGTGAAGACACTCCATCCCCGGGTTCATGGGGGGATCCTGGCACGCCGGGATCAGGATCAGGAAATAATGGAGCAGCACGACATCCCGCCTATTGATTTGGTGGTGGTGAACCTTTATCCGTTTGAAGCCACTGTGGCGAATCCTGATTGTGACTTACCCACTGCCATCGAAAATATCGATATTGGTGGTCCGACCATGCTGCGTGCGGCTGCCAAGAACAATCAATTCGTTGCCGTCGTAGTAAATCCTTCAGATTATGAAGTGGTGTTGGATGAGCTAAAGGCGAATGATTGTTGCCTGAAACAAGAGACCCGATTTGAACTTGCCGTCAAAACGTTTGAGCACACTGCTGGCTACGATGGGGCAATTGCCAACTACCTGGGCGCCAGAGTCGAAGGCGACGAGCCAGCAGCATTTGCCAGGACATTTAATACGCAATTTCATAAAGCCCAAGATATGCGCTACGGCGAAAATCCCCATCAGAATGCTGCGTTCTATGTGGAAAAGTCGCCTGAAGAAGCGAGTATCAGTACAGCCACCCAACACCAGGGGAAAGAGCTGTCTTATAACAACATCGCTGACACCGATGCTGCATTGGAATGCGTGAAGTGTTTTTCTGAGCCAGCCTGTGTAATCGTCAAACATGCTAACCCATGTGGTGTGGCAATTGCCGACACCCCTACCCAGGCCTATGAACTGGCTTTTCAGACTGATCCTACTTCTGCATTCGGCGGCATAATTGCGTTTAACCGTGAACTGGATGCAGAAACTGCCAAACGCATCATCGACCAACAGTTTTCTGAGGTCATCATTGCGCCAACCGTGAGCGAAGCTGCGCTGCAGGTGACTGCAGAGAAGAAAAATGTACGCGTATTGAGCTGCGGGCAATGGGATAGCAATCGAAAAGCCGCACTAGACTACAAACGAGTCAACGGTGGTCTGCTAGTGCAAGATCGAGATATCCATGAGATTTCCCGCGACGACCTGACCGTTGTCAGCCAACGCCAACCGTCTGAAGACGAGATTCGAGACTTATTGTTTGCCTGGAATGTATGCCAATACGTTAAATCTAACGCCATCGTGTATTGCAAAAACAATCAGACGATTGGAATTGGAGCCGGACAGATGAGTCGCGTCTATAGCGCCAAGATTGCCGGTATCAAAGCTGCCGATGAAAACCTTGAAGTAAAAGGTTCAGTAATGGCATCCGACGCATTCTTTCCATTTCGCGATGGGATTGATGCGGCGGCTGAAGCTGGTATTACAGCCGTTGTGCAGCCGGGTGGTTCTATGCGCGATGAAGAAGTTATTGCAGCAGCAGATGAAGCCGGCATGGCGATGGTATTTACTGGAGTGAGGCACTTCAGACACTAATATATGAACGTTTTAGTTATTGGATCAGGTGGTCGTGAGCATGCATTGGCCTGGCGCTGTGCTCAATCACCATCCGTGGACAAAGTATTTGTGGCTCCTGGTAATGCCGGGACAGCAACTGAAGAGAAACTGGAAAACGTCGCCATTGATGTCCTGGATTTTGTTGCCCTGGCGGACTTTGCAACCGCCAACAATATTGAACTCACAATTATTGGTCCAGAAGCGCCACTAGTTGATGGTGTCGTCGATTATTTCCAATCCCGAGACCTTCCCTGTTTTGGACCAAGCCAAGGGGCTGCACAACTGGAAGGATCAAAGGCATTCACAAAAGACTTTTTAGCTCGCCACAACATACCAACTGCTGCCTATCAAACATTTACCGACACGGATTCCGCAATCGACTATATAAAGGCCAATGGTGCGCCTATTGTCATCAAAGCAGATGGTCTCGCGGCGGGCAAAGGCGTAATTGTTGCTCAAACTGAAGATGAAGCCATTGCCGCAGTAGAAGACATGTTGGCGGGCAACAAGTTCGGCGAAGCTGGCCACCGCGTAGTCATTGAACAATTCTTGGTAGGCGAAGAAGCGAGTTTCATTGCCATGGTGGATGGGGAGCATGTCCTGCCCATGGCAACCTCCCAAGATCACAAGGCGCGAGACAATGGTGATTTGGGACCTAACACTGGTGGTATGGGGGCTTATTCTCCTGCACCGGTAGTCACTGAGTCCGTTTACCAGCGCATCATGGACGAAGTCATACTGCCAACTGTAAAAGGTATGGCAGAAGACGGTAACCCCTACACAGGATTTCTCTATGCTGGCCTGATGATCGCTGACAATGGCGATCCAAGCGTCGTCGAATTCAATTGCCGATTCGGCGATCCTGAAGCCCAACCAGTTATGTTGCGTTTGCAATCTGACTTAACCGCTCTGTGTTTGGCAGCAATCACTAAAACTCTAAACAAGCAGACTGCCACTTGGGATTCACGCCCAGCAGTGGGAGTAGTGCTTGCCGCCGGTGGCTACCCTGAATCCTATGCCAAGGGCTCGCCCATCACAGGTTTGGAAGACCAGGCTGGGACAGATACCAAGGTCTTCCACGCCGGGACGAAACTTGTTGATGGAAGTGTTGTGACGAATGGCGGGCGAGTGCTCTGCGCCACTGCACTGGGGGAATCAGTCTCAGCAGCCCAGTCTGCCGCCTATGAGCAGGTAAAGCGCATCCATTGGGATAACGTCTACTTCCGCACTGATATTGCTTACCGAGCCATAGCACGCGAAAATGCGTGAATGGCTAGAACTCCTCTAAATTTTATCGATCAATGCCTGGTTCAATTCGACCAGGCATTACGTACTTGTGTGCCCGGCTCCAGTCATGCCGAACGCAGCACTCCAGCTGACCAACTCGACCATGCCGAATTAACTGACAGCGAACAACGACATGCTGCTGGATTAATGCGGATAAATCACACCGGTGAAGTATGCGCACAAGCGCTTTATGCCGGCCAAGCCAGCACCGCAAAACTTGGCGAAGTGAGAGAGGCGATGGAGCATGCCGCAGCCGAAGAAGTCGATCATCTGGCCTGGTGTGAAGAACGCCTTGGAGAACTCAATAGCCAACCCAGTGTTCTCAATCCTGTTTTCTACGGATTGTCTTTTGGCATGGGCGCACTTGCGGGATTAGCGGGCGACCGCTGGAGCCTGGGATTCGTCGCTGAAACAGAGCGACAGGTGTGTGAGCATTTGGAAGATCATCTAGAGCAATTACCTGAAGCTGATGCTCGAAGCAAAGCGGTCCTTGAACAAATGATCATTGATGAAAAGCAGCATGGAGAAACAGCAAAGCAGGCAGGTGGCGCTGACTTACCTCCACCCATTCAACAGGCAATGACCTTACTCTCGCAGGTCATGAAGAAAACGACTTATCGGATATAGGTTCGCGTTTTAACTTCGTACAGCCGCGTAGTAGTAGTTTCCCCCGCCATCGGCGAATTCATTCTTCACCTCTACGCCGTATTGCAGAAGAATTTCCCGATATCTGTCTCCACCCAGAGAAATAGATTCACGCCCTGTCAGCAGATCGTCCCATTTACACACTTGCCAAGGGGATGTGAATAACAGTTGCCCGCCAGGCTTAAGATGCTCGCAGGCTTTGCTTAGTGTTGTTTCTTGATCTTCCCCCGTCAGTAGAAACAACAAACCCGAAGCCAGAATTCCATCAAATTGCTTGTTGAAAAACTGAGAATTCACCACCGACTCACAAACAGTCTCAGCTTCAGGCAAGTTTTTTTCATATTCGCGCAGTAACGTAGGGGAAGAATCGATGGCGTGAATGTGGAGCCCCCTATTATTAAACAGGACTCCTATGGGCAAACCATGAGCGCAACCCAGATCTAAAAAATCGTCACCCTTTTGCAAAAATGAGGACCAAGCCCGGACTTCCTCAACTCCAATATCGCCATGCCGGATGTTCAGCATCTCGGCGGCAACAATTTCATAACTAGTGTCCAATGGTCCCTCAGCCAGGAATCAGACTATTTCATAGTCATGGGTCACTTTGACCCCAGCATCCTTCAGCATGATAGAAGCGGAACAATATTTATCAGCAGACAACTCGATAGCGCGTTCGACCTGCTTCTCACTGAGATCATTGCCAGACACTTTAAAATGCAAATGAATGGATTCAAACACCGCTGGTGTAGCATCCACTCGCTTCGCTTCTATCTCTGCTTCACAGCTGGTTATGTCTTGTCGTGCCTTCTTGAGAATCGTGACGACATCATAAGAAGAGCAGCTACCGACACTAAGAGCCATCAATTCCAGCGGACGCATACCCATGTTCTTGCCGCCACTTTCGGGCGCTCCATCCAATACAATGCCGTGTCCGGTACCGGATTCTCCAACAAACATCACATTTTCAACCCACTTAATTCGACCTTTCATCTGCAATCTCACATCCATCAAAACTTCGTTAATCCACAATCTTTACCCGTCGAGTAAAGCTAGAAAGCGTTGCAACCGATACCTTTATACGAGGTCACGGCAGGCTACAGTAGCACAATTGTGATAACGCGACACCGCACGGAAATAGCAGGTTTGCCGGTCATATCCCACTAAGGCGACCCACCATTTAGTGTGACCTACGTCTCACAATCAGGATTAAAATGTGATATACATTTGCCTGAAAGTTAAGGAGCGACACATATGGCACTGATGGCCATCACACCACATATCGAAGATTTGGATAACTTCCTCTCTCATTGCCATAGGAAGCGATACCCCAATCGGGCCACCATCATTTATGAAGGTGACCAATGCGACACCTTGTACTACATCATCAAAGGATCAGTGTCGGTGATTCTGGAAGACGATGATGGTAAAGAAGTCGTTATCGCCTATTTGAATCCGGGTGACTTCTTCGGTGAGATGGGGTTATTCGAACAAGCTGAAGAACGCAGCGCGTGGTGTCGTGCAAGAACTGCCTGTGAGATCGCAGAAATTAGCTACACTAATTTCAACACTTACATCCGATCTCATCCAGAGATCGTCTTCACTATTGGCCAACAGATGGCCCATCGCTTGCGCAATACGACTCGCAAAGTCGGCGACCTCGCGTTCTACGATGTAACGGGTCGAATTGCGCGTACTCTTATCGAGTTGAGCAAAGAACCAGATGCCATGACTCATCCGGATGGTATGCAGATCAAGATCACCCGACAGGAAATCGGACGTATTGTGAATTGTTCGAGAGAGATGGCGGGAAGAGTACTCAAGACACTTGAAGAACAAGATCTCATCTCGGTATCCGGAAAGACTATCGTAGTCCACGGCACTCGTTGATCCTGTTTTAAATCTAGCTGCGTTGCGATTGCCGCGTTAAGTCTCGGCTCAAACCCTCATGTATTAGTTATACACTGCGGCTTTTCGCCGATACTTGCCTCGCACTCGCTGCCTCGCTGACGATTTAATTTCAACCTCAAAACGCTATTAATCGACGCTCAAATTCCAATCTTACTTTTGACTGCTGTTCGCCAGCTTCCGCCTTGCGCTAGCTGCCTCACTAACGCTCTACTAAAACAATCAGATTTTTTGTATTCCGCAGCTAGAAACAGCAGACGTCACCGACGCTCAGTTTTTAGCCGAAGAATAATTCTTTTAGTTTTTCGCCTGGTTGATCAGCGCGCATAAACGACTCGCCCACCAGAAATCCATAAATCCCATTCTCAATCATCAGTCTCACATCATCGGAACTGTGGATGCCGCTTTCCGTGATGACTACTTTATGGTCAGGAATGTGTTTGGCCAACTCAATCGTTGTCTGCAAATTCGTATCAAAACTATGGAGGTCGCGATTGTTGATGCCAATCAAGTCTGTGTTTAGTTCTAATGCCCTTTCCAACTCTTCACGATTGTGAACTTCCACCAATACATCGATGGAAATTTCATTGGCATATGTCGCCAAGTCCACCAGCTGTGTCTGGTCCAGCGCTGCCACGATTAGCAAAATGCAGTCAGCACCCAACAGTCGAGATTGAGCAATCTGATAAGGGTCGATCATGAAATCCTTGCGGATAACAGGTAACTGGCAAGCGGCTCTTCCCTGCACAAGATAATCATTAGAGCCTTGGAAATAATCTCTATCGGTAAGTATGGAGAGACAAGTCGCGCCGCCATCGGCGTACTCCTTGGCATGTCGTGCTGGTTCGAAATCTTCCCGGATAAGCCCCTTTGAGGGAGAAGCTTTCTTTATCTCGGCGATTACAGCAGGTCGCTGGGTGGCAATTTTTGTGCGCAGCGCATTAGCAAACCCTCTAGTCGGCGCAGCTGCGGACAACGACGCTTCCAGCGAATCTAGACTCGTGTTCTGTTTCGCTTCGGCGACCTCTTCTGCTTTGCGCAGGAGAATCTGATCAAGAATAGAAGCCGACATCAATTAGTCACCGAATTGGGATGTGTAATCAGCGAGCTGGTCCAGTTTTTCCAATGCAGCACCAGATCGCAAGATTGCTTGTGCCTGTTCAACCCCGGCCTTTAAGTCTTCCGCCAATCCAGCCACGTAAATGGCTGCACCAGCATTTAGCGCTACGATGTCACCGGCAGCTTCATTGTCATAGGTCAGCGCCGCACGTAACATCGCGAGACTGTCCTCCGCCGAATCAATCTGCAGCATGGAGTAATCGTCATATTGGTTGATCCCAAGATCACCAGGCTCCACGGTATACAGAGAGATCTCACCATCTTTCAACTCGCCAACCTGGGTAGTTGCCGCCAAACTAATTTCGTCCAAACCATCATCTGCGGCAACGACTATTACATGTTCGCTGCCCAATTCTTTTAAGACCTGCAAAATTGGCTCAATCCAGTTTGCATCAAACACTCCCATCACCTGATTGGGTGCACCTGCTGGATTGGTAAGAGGGCCCAACAAGTTAAACATTGTACGTACACCAATTTCTTTGCGCGCCGTAATGACATGCTTCATTGCACTGTGATGGGCAGGCGCAAACATGAAGCCTACGCCAACCTCTTCTATGGCACTCGCCACTTGTTCAGGAGATAGCGCCAAGTTAACCCCGGCTGCCTCTAAAACATCCGCGCTACCACTTTTGCTTGTTGCTCCGCGGTTACCATGTTTCGCGACTCTTGCACCGGATGTTGCTGCAACGATTGCTGCCGCGGTGGATACGTTAAATTTGTTCGAGCCACTGCCTCCAGTGCCACAAGTGTCCACTAAATGATCTCGCTCACTTACCTCTACCTTGGTTGCCAGCTCCCGCATCACCGTTGCACCACCAAGAATCTCCTGCGTTTTTACACCTTTCATCTGAAGTCCAACCAAAAAAGCGGCGTTTTGCGCATCGGTTGTATCACCACCCATGATGCTGCGCATCACTGCGATCGTGTCTTCAGTAGTGAGATCGTTGCCCGCTGTAACCTGTTTTATTGCACTGACGATGTCCAAAACAAACCTCGCTATTTATTTTGGTTAGCTAACCGTGATGATTTAGGAATTTTGATTGAGAAAATTTTGCAGCAACTGATGGCCATGTTCGCTCAATATAGATTCAGGATGAAACTGAACACCTTCGATTCTGAGTTCTTTATGCTTGATGCCCATAATCTCTTCGCGATTGCCATCAGCATCTTCTGTCCAGGCAGTCACTTCAAGACAATCGGGGACGCTGTCTTGTTCAATTACCAAAGAGTGATAGCGCGTCGCTGTAAAAGGCTCTGTTAAATCTGAGAAAACCCCAGCTCCAGTATGATGTATAGCCGACAGCTTTCCATGCATGACTTTGCCCGCTTTCACAATTTTGCCGCCAAATGCCTGGCCAATACTCTGGTGCCCTAAACAGATGCCAAGCATGGGAATCTTGCCAGCAAATTTTTCAACCACTTCTAAAGATATACCCGCTTCATTCGGTGTGCAGGGACCAGGCGACAGCACGATTTGCTGCGGCTGCATCTCTTCGATGGCTTGTACAGAAATCGCATCGTTCCGAAATACTTGCACATCCGCCCCTAGCTCACCGAGGTATTGCACCACGTTGTAGGTGAAGGAATCGTAGTTATCGATCATCAATAGCATCGCTGCACTTTTCTCGTAGAGCTCTCGCAAATGGCCTATTTTAGGCAGCGCCAATCATAGCAGCCGAGCCAGTATCTGTCTTGAACAGCGGGGTAATCCCAACTGCGGTATCCTGCGTATTCTGACCCATGGCTACGATACTCCTGCAGCTCACAATTACTCAGCGACTGATAAAATGAACCTGGTTTGGTTTCGCCAAGATCTTCGACTGGAAGACAACCCTGCCCTGCATGCTGCTGCAACCAGCGGGAAGGTTTTACCGATTTATATTCTCGATGACACCCATAGCGGTGACTGGATGATGGGCGCTGCCAGTCGCTGGTGGTTGCACGATTCTCTGGAAGCCCTGAATAAAAGCTTGAGCGGCAAACTTTGGGTCTATGCAGGAGATCCTGTAGACCTGTTGCCTCAGATTATTAGTGATCATCAAATTTCAAATGTGTACTGGAATCGCTGTTATGAGCCTTGGCGCAAGGAACGGGATACCGAGATTAAGAGTGTATTGCAGGATAAAGGGATCGAAGTTCACAGTAGCAATGGATCTTTATTGTGGGAGCCTTGGAACAACTTAAAAAACGACGGCACACCCTATAAAGTGTTCACGCCGTTTTACAAAAATGGCATCAGTCGAGGTGTAGACCTGAGCTCTCTGTCAGGCACATGCAGCAAGCTAGAACTGGTGCCATGCGATCAGACTGAAACGAAAATCCAACAGTTGAATCTGCTTCCTCAAATCCCTTGGTATTCCCAATTCACCGAGCACTTCGTGCCCGGCGAAACTGGCGCCCATGAGAAACTCCAAAGATTCCTGGAACAAGGCATTACCAATTACAAAGCAGGACGAGACTTCCCATCTCTGGAAAATGTGTCGAGACTTTCTCCACACTTACACTTCGGAGAAATTTCACCCCATAGAATTTGGCAGGAAGCGGAACGTTCAGCTGCCACCCATGGCAAGGAAGAAGAAGGTGAACACTTCCAGCGTGAGCTGGCTTGGCGGGAGTTTTCCTACTCACTCATTCATCACTTTCCTGATCTCACGGAAAAAAACATGAATGCCCGCTTCGATGAGTTTCCCTGGCGAGAAGATGCTGAGTTATTGCAAGCGTGGCAGCAAGGACAGACCGGATATCCTCTGGTTGACGCTGGCATGCGAGAACTGTGGCAGACGGGATATATGCACAACCGAGTCAGAATGGTAGTGGGCTCTTTTCTGGTTAAAAACCTGTTGCAACATTGGCAAGAAGGGATGCGTTGGTTTTGGGATTGCTTATTGGATGCAGATCTGGCGAATAACACCTGTAGTTGGCAGTGGGTAGCTGGATGTGGCGCTGATGCAGCCCCCTACTTCCGCGTATTTAATCCTATAACCCAATCGTCCAAGTTTTCTGCTGAATCCTATATCAGACGTTATGTGCCTGAGCTTGCAGAGTTACCGGACAAATATATTCACGAGCCTTCTCAGGCTCCTGCAGAGACTCTCCATTCGGCGGGTGTTGTGCTGGGGGAAAACTATCCCGAACCTATAGTCGAGCTAAAGGAATCACGAGAGCGAGCTCTCGCGGCTTACAAGAATATTAAGGGGTAGTTAGTCGATTGTGAGTGATTGCTGGGCAAGCTGTACGGCACGCACGATCGCACGGGCCTTGTTTTGAGTTTCTTCCCATTCAGAAGTCGGCTGGGAATCGGCAACTATCCCTGCCCCAGCTTGCACATAGAGCGTTTCATCTTTTATGACTGCAGTACGGATAGCGATCGCCATATCCATATTGTCATTCCACGCGAGATACCCCATAGCGCCGCCATAAATACCGCGTTTGTCGGGCTCTAACTCATCGATAATTTCCATTGCCCGAACTTTTGGTGCACCACTCAACGTACCTACCGGCAACGTAGACTTGAGTACATCCAATGCAGTCTTATCTTCGCTAATCTCACTCTCAACGATGGAAGCAATGTGCATTACGTGGGAATAACGTTCCACAAACATTTTGCGTGGCACATGCACAGTTCCCGTCGCCGACACGCGACCGGAATCATTTCTGCTAAGGTCGATTAGCATGAGGTGCTCAGCGATTTCTTTTTCATCTGCCAGTAATTCTTCTTCCAGCGCCTGATCTTCTTCCTCAGTAGCTCCCCGCTTCCGTGTGCCCGCTAGTGGCCGTACCGTGATTTTTCCGTTTTCTACTCGGGCCAAAATTTCCGGCGAGGCACTCACCACATGATGATCACCCATGTCGAAGAACACCATATAAGGCGATGGATTGAGGAACCGCAGTGCCCGATAGACTTGAATGGGGTCGCCACCGAACTGAACCGACATACGCTGCGCCAATACTACTTGCATGACATCACCGGCCACGATGTAGTCTTTGATGCGATCAACAGCTGCTTCGTAATCAGTCTGGCTGAAGTAATGGGTAAAGTCGCTATCGGTAATTTGCGACTCCGGCGATAACTCTGGAATTTCTAGTGGCTGATTGAGTTGTGCTGCTAGGTTGTTGAGTCTCGTTTGGCCCTGTTCATATGCATCTGCTTGGGCAGGATCAACATTGATCACAATAGAAATAGTGCCGCGCAAGTTATCGAACACCACCACTTCTTCCGACACCATTAACAGAATGTCAGGAGTCTTTAATGGGTCATTACCTTCCGACTCGCCAATGCTTGTTTCAACATAGCGTACTGTGTCATAGGCGAAATACCCTACCAGGCCGCCGGAAAACCGTTGATGTTGAGAAAGAGGCGCAACATTAAACCGCGACTTGTATTCAGTGACGAAGTGGAATGGATCTTCGGAGGTAACTTGCTCAACCACCTCGCCTGCGGTTTCAACTGAAACCTGATTACCCGAGACCCGTAAGATGGTTTGGCTCGGCAATCCGATAATCGAAAAGCGTCCCCACTTCTCACCACCTTGCACTGATTCGAAAAAATAACTGTGCTTTCCACGGCCCAGCTTTAAGTAGGTACTGAGCGGTGTTTCCGTGTCAGCCAGCACTTCGCGCACAAGTGGGATTCGATTGAATCCTTGTGCAGCCAATTCTTGAAATTGTTCTGGGGACATCGTTGTATTGATTAAGCGTTCAGGTTGAGGAGTTACCGTGCAACCTGGCTGAGCTCTTCTCGCATTGCCGATATAGTTTGCTGGTAATCGGCGCTATTGAATATCGCCGAGCCTGCCACAAACATATCTGCACCTGCCTCGGCGATTTCACGAATATTATCAACCGACACACCACCATCGACTTCTAATCGAATTTGCTGGCCGCTCTCGTCGATGAGCTTCCGAACTTGGGCAAGTTTGGTCAACGTGGAAGGGATAAACTTCTGACCGCCAAATCCTGGGTTCACTGACATCAATAAGATGACATCAACTTTATCCATCACATATTCCAGGCAATCCAGAGGCGTTGCTGGATTAAAGACGAGCCCGGATTTGCACTCGAGATCCCGCACCAATTGCAAAGAACGGTCGATGTGCTGGGTGGCTTCAGGATGAAAACTGATATAGCTGGCACCGGCTTTGGCAAAATCCTGAATCAACTGATCCACAGGAGTCACCATCAAATGCACATCAATCGGAGCGGTAACGCCATGATTGCGCAGAGCCTGACAAACCATCGGACCGATTGTGAGGTTAGGCACATAATGGTTGTCCATGACATCGAAATGCACAACGTCAGCGCCTGCATCAAGCACGGCATTCACTTCTTCACCCAATCTGGCGAAGTCAGCGGACAGTATCGAAGGGGCGATAAGGTAGTCGTTCATAGCCAGCCTCTAGTCAATGTGGCGGCTATTCTACAGTTAATGGCTATGATTGTCCTAAATAGAGGGACTTAGAGATGTTAGGAGGTGATGGGATTTTGTGAGAAGTTATGAGGAAGTTATGAGATTTAGCGAGATTAGACCCGCAGCTTTCTGAAGCCACAAATTTCTTCGTAGGCTGTTCTGATGGCCGCCGCTTTTTCCTGAGCCATACGCAGTGCTTCTTCCGAAAGATTTTCACTCATGAGTTTGTCAGGGTGATACCGAGTCATCAGTCGCAGATAAGCAGGTCTGATCTCTCCGTCGGATGCATTGGGTTTTATCTGAAGAGTGTCATAAGCGTGGGTCAGTAGGTTTGATTTGCTGCCGCGCCTGGAATCACAGAAGCTACTTTCTCCACTGCTGAATTCTGCACACAATTGCAAAAACTCTACCTTCTCAAATCCCAGCAGTTCAGCTGCGTCCCGTAACAGCATTTTCTCTTTCAGGCGCATGCATCCTTTTAGATGCACCAGGCGAAGTTGAACCTTCAAAAACAGATAAGCCAATTCATTTTTTTGACCAATGAAACTCACTAGTTCTGATACGAACAACAGGGAATCGGTATCAAGCAGTTTGCCAAACTCAAAATAGTCTATGGCCTCTTGCCGCTGCCGAGGAGTTAGCTCCAAAAGATTCATAATAGAAGAAGCGTATTCCACTTCTTCATGAGAAACCCGACCATCAATTTTCGCCAGCCGACCCATCAGCACAAATAGCGCCTGCATTATGGCTTTTTGTGCCTTGCCACCAGGTGGTATTGCAGCACCACTTCCTGAGCCGCTTAGTCGCAAGGTCAGCGCACGTTTGTAATCACGGTGTTGCATCCGCCGTAACATGACCTAGGCCTCCACTTCTGCCTGAGCCAGCTTGTTGACTTCTTGCAATCGCTCTGGGGTGCCGACATCAATCCAAAGTCCGGTGTGAACTTCCCCACTCACTTTGTCCGCTTGCATGGCTTCCTGTAACAAGGGAACAAATGATCGTGGCTGGATAGGGAGGTCTTTAAACAAATTCTTGTGCATGACACTAATGCCACTGAAGGTCAGACGGGCGTCAGCAGCATCATGATCTTCATGCACCCTGCCATTGTCATCGATGTAAAAATCGCCATGGGGATTGTGATCAGCGTTTTCTACTAACACCAAATGAGCGAGGCGATCTTCGCCATCCACTTCCTGCAAAGTAGAGAAATCAAAATCCGTCCAGATGTCAGAGTTCACTACGATAAAACTGTCGTCTTTTAACTTAGGCAGGGCTTTAATGATTCCGCCGGCCGTTTCTAAACGAATTGCTTCTTTTGAATATTGAATCTCTAAACCGAATTGCGAACCATCACCCAACGCTTCCTCGATCATATTGCCGAGATAAAAATGATTTATGACGACACTTTCCACACCAGCAGCAGCAAGCCGATCGAGTTGATGCTCGATTAGACTTTTATCTGCAACTTTTAAGAGTGGCTTGGGAAGGTCGGCTGTGAGCGGCTGCATGCGCTTTCCCAGCCCCGCTGCCAGGATCATTGCTCGCATAGTTCAGTACTGCTAGCGCTAGTTGGAAGGAAGTTGCTCTTTGGCCAGTGGTAATACTGACTGTTGGAACCACTCCCTAAATGCACTCAATTCAGAGTACCGGCTAGAGATCTCCATAAAATAGTGAATGACCAGAGGAATATCGGCCAGATAGCGGGATTTCTTATCTCGAATAGCGAGGCGAGAGAAAATTCCCATCACCTTGAGGTGGCGCTGAAGGCCCATCAAATCGAGGTCTCGGCGGAATTGACCAGCATCAGCAGGCACTGGAATGCCAGCTGTCCGGGCCTCTTGTAGGTAATAGTCAGCCCACTGCTCCACAGCCGCCTGCGGCCAGCTGATATAGCAGTCGCGTAGGAGTGAAACCAAATCGTAGGTGTAGGGACCAGCTACTGCATCCTGGAAATCGATGATTCCGGGTTGCGCAGATTCTGCCAGCAACATGAGATTGCGCGAATGATAGTCGCGATGCACCACAACCGTTGCTTGGGATAAAGCACTATCTTCCAAAAAGCGAAGTGTATTTGATAATAGCTCTTGTTCAGACTCAGTGAATGAGTAACCCAAAAAGCCCGAACAAAACCATTCACCGAATAGATCCATTTCTCGGCGCAATTCTTTGCGATCATAGGGGTCAAGTTGCCCTTTATCTGCTTTAGATTGAATAACTACTATCGAATCGATTGCTTGTTGGTAAAGCTCATCTATTGATGCATTGTCACCGGAAGTTTTTAACTGTTCTAAATAGGGAAGATAGGTTGCATCACCAAAGTCTTCCAACAACATGAAGCCATTGTCAAAATCCACTGCAAGCACGTCAGGCACACTCACTCCTGCGCTTGCCAATAAACGATCAACTTCAACAAAACTTTTATTGTCTTCATGCTCTGGCGGAGCATCAACGACTATTACATTTTTTTCATCGGTTCGAATGCGAAAGTAACGACGAAAACTCGCATCACCGCTCACCACATGCAGCGACGAATTTGAATCCACAGAAAATTGCAAAGTCTTGAGCTGCGCAACTGCCCAATCTCGCAATTGAGATTCGCGCTGATTCTTATCAGGATTTGTTGAATTTGATTCGCTCATTACAATCTATGGCAGGGCTGTAAGCCCCTTATTGTGCCGCTTTCCAATCATTTGCCAATCCATTATTATCACCCGCATAAAGACACCGCGGGCCAGACTCAGGCCATTACTGTCGCCTAACACCATTTGTCGGTTTTTCAATCAATTTGTTTATCCATTCAACCAAAATCGGCCCCTGTTCTACAGCACAACTGCCCCTACAACATTTAGCGTCTCTCTCTAGTTTAGCTCCCTTTAATCTAGCTTCTGCCCTTTTTCGCACCCACGGACTCAGTGGACTACTACTGGCTCTCGCCATTGGGATCGCACTCGCATCTGTGCCACAAGCAGCTGACGCTCAGCAACCAGTCTACAATTGCCGACCCAACGCATCGGGTGACGGTTGGATATGTGAGTCTACCGATGGCACACCCCTGCCAAACACTGCCGACGGTGCCAACCAGTACAACAGCGACAACGCGACTTTCCCAGAACCACTAGGTGAAACCGAGTCACCAGGCATCAATGCGGATAGTCAGTCAGCTGAAGAGATCGATTCGTCAGAGGAAGACGATCTGACCCAAGCGGCGGAAGAAAGCCAAACAACATCTGAAGAATTAGGCGCGACAGAACCAGAACCTGTTGCCAACCGAATCCAACCAATCCAGGCAGTTGAATCCCGCTTCCCATTAGACTGGGTGCCTAGAGAGGCGATGACCCGTGAACAACAAGAAGCGCTCGCGGAGAATTGTTGTGGTGCATTTATAGATCCATTAGAAGAACAACCAATCCCGCCTGGTGATCCCGATAGTTCTGAAACTCGCTTTCAAGCTGCCTCAGGTTTTCGACAGATATCTGATTCACTCATTGCTATCGATGGCGATGTGATTGTGCAACAAGGTTCGCGCACAGTCGAAAACGATCAAACTACAAACATCGATAGTGCAAACAACACAGTAATAATGGATGGCAATGTTACCTTTCGCGAACTAGGTTTATTGCTAACTGGCTCTTCCGCTTTTATTGATAGTGATGAAAGAATAAACCGTGTTGAAGCCGCGCAGTATGTGTTGCACGACTTCGGCGCTCATGGTGACGCCAATAGCATTGTCTATAACAGTGAATCCGGGCTGGTCACTATCGACAATGGTGAATTCAGTCGCTGCGAGCCAGAAAACGAATTTTGGATATTGAGCGCTGACAATATTGTATTGGATCAGGCTAATAGCCGAGGCTACGCCCGGAACGCATCCATTCGATTAGGCAACGTTCCCATTTTCTACTATCCGTTCACCCTGCATTTTCCGTTAGGAGACGGTCGAGTATCAGGCCTGCTTCCCCCCAGTGTGGGATCAACCCGCACCGGCGGATTCGATCTCGAAGTTCCTTATTACCTCAATCTGGCACCCCACTACGATGCCACTATCTCTCCCCGC
Source organism: uncultured Pseudohongiella sp. (assembly GCA_965262465.1). Classification (GTDB taxonomy): domain Bacteria; phylum Pseudomonadota; class Gammaproteobacteria; order Pseudomonadales; family Pseudohongiellaceae; genus UBA9145. The sequence continues at coordinate 2,715,020 of OZ253535.1, forward strand.
CTCGTTTCTGATCGCGGAGTAATGTTTGGGGCGGAATTTCGTTATTTAGCAAGTTGGTCCATGAACTCGATCAACTTCACTCACTTGGCAGGTGATGATCTTTTTGACCCAGCCACCAAGGATGTGTTTGGATCAAATTCTCCACCGGAAGAAGATCGCTGGTTTGTTGGCTTACAACATCAAGGTGTGATCGGTTCCAATTTTTCGACTTTCATCGACTATAACGAAGTCAGTGACGAAGATTACTTTTTCGATTTTGGTGGTAGCGGTCTTGGCGTTGTGAGCCAAACCCATCTTAATCAACAAGGTCGCCTGCATTTTAATTCTGACTACCTGCGCGCCGGAGTGAATGTTCAACGTATTCAAATTATTGATCCGTTTATCAATGCTTCTGATATCAACAAACCGTTTGATCGCTTACCGCAATTTTATTTTGAATCAGGTACAGACTTGCCTCTGGGATTCAACATTGGCATTGAAGGAAAGGTTACTTCTTTTGATCGATCATTGGATGGTGGCTTGCTATCAATCGAACAACTTGAAAGTGGCGCACTGGTAAATGGTGAGCGAATAAATTTAGAACCGTCTATTGGCTGGTCTATCGAAGCGCCGGGTTGGTTTGTAAGAACCGACGCCAGCTACAAACACATTTCCTATTCTCTGCAGAACCAAGCCATTGGCACCTTAGAAGATCCGGAAATTGATGTCGGCGTTTACAGTTTCGATAGCGGCTTAGTTTTTGAGAGACAAAGTAGAAGTGGTGCCAGCCAAACTTTGGAACCGAGAATTTTTTATCTCTACAGCGAATTTCAGGATCAAAGCGCCCTTCCCCTGTTTGATACTTCGGAGCTGAATTTCAGCTTTAACCAATTGTTCCGTCGCGACCGGTTCAGCGGCGGTGATCGGGTTACCGATGCCGATCAAATCTCAGTGGCACTCACTAGCCGCTTTTTTGATCCAGAAGGAAACGAGACTGCACGCATTAGCCTGGGTCAAATTCGCTATTTTCAGGACCGCCAGGTCACTCTCGCTAACCCGCTACAGAACTGGCAACCTCGCTATTCCGTATTGTCGGAACAATCGGCTATTGCCGGGGAATTTGCTCTTAGCCTGGGGGACAGATGGCGCTTAAACACTGATGTTCAGTGGGATGAGAACCGAAAGGAGGTGATCGAAGGTAGCTTTCAAGTACGCTATCAGCAGGATAATAATCGCTTTTTCAATATCTCCTACCGCTATCGCGATCTGTTAAACTCTCCCTTCTTTATATTCCCAGCCGGGATCGACCCCAGGATCGACCAGACTGATATCTCGGGAATATGGCCAATTACCAGTAATTGGAAGGTGTTGGGCCGCTGGAACTACGACCACAGCAATTCGCGGAACCTGGAGAGTTTTGCTGGTGTCGAATGGAGTAACTGCTGTGCCACCATCCGGCTTGTGGGCCGTGAATGGGTTGATCAGGCAGAGCTGTTCGTTCCAAACACGGAACCCAACCGAGGTGTGTTCGTTCAGATAACCCTTAACGGATTGGGTGATCTGACCGGCGGTGGATTGAGTAATTTGTTACAGGACGGTATCTGGGGTTTTAGAGATACTGATCAACAGTAAAAGAAATTGAACATGTTGAATTTAGTAAATAGATATTTGAAAAATGTCGGCATCGTTGCCAGCTTAAGCCTGTGTCTAATTTCCACAGCGAGTGCTCAGCGCATTCTATTGGATAAGATCGTCGCTATCGTCGATCGCGATGTAGTGTTGCAAAGTGAATTGCTAGATCGCATGAATGACATCCGCGGAATGGCTGCTCAGGATGGTCGAGAACTTCCGCCGGATAATGAATTGCGAGAAGAGATTCTTGATCAACTCATTCTGGAAAACATTCAAATGCAATTTGCTGAGCGCGCCAGCATTCGATTCGATGACGATTCAATTAATCGAGTAATGGCAGACATGGCTCAGGGCAATGGTCTGACTTTCGAAGAATACATTGGCCGACTCGATTCACAAGGTATCTATTTGCGAACGCGAGAAGCAGTTCGTAAGCAGCTCACTATGCAAGAACTGCAACGTGGTGCCGTGAACTCACGCATCCATGTTACTGAACAGGAAATTGATAACTTCCTAAACTCAGAAATGGGGCAGGAAATCGTTTCTGCCGACTATTTAATCGATCATATCCTCGTGCCGGTATCTGGCACAGATGCAGACGACGTCAAATCGTCGAAGTTACGGTTTGCTGCCGACATGGTAGCCCGCCTGGAAGAAGGCCAAACCATCGTGGCGACACGAGCCTGGGCGCTGCAGAACGGAGACTTCCCTATCGATGGCACCAACTTCGCGTGGCGCAAGCTGGATCAATTCCCGTCATTGTTTGCTAACGCCGTTGAACCATTGGACGTGGGAGAGGTTGAGGGTCCAATCGAAGCAGGCAATGGATTCCATATTATTCAGCTACGCGACAAGCGTGGTGGAACTGAACAAATCGTAAAGCAAACCAACCTACGACACATTATGCTCTCGCCCAACGAGATCCGCGACGAACAGCAGACGATTGAATTGATCCATGATTTTCGTCGCCGTATCGTTGAGGAAGGCGAAGACTTTGCAGTAATCGCTCGACAAAACTCCGACGATGCCTCTTCCGTAGTTGCCGGTGGCGACCTGGATTGGGTATCAGAAGGTGGCATGCCGATTGAAATGGAAGTCGTTGTCGATGCGCTTGAAACTGGCGAAATCAGTGAACCATTTCGCACGCAAATGGGCTGGCATATTGCCGAAGTACTTGACCGTAGAGAGACTGACCTAAGCCAGGACTACACTCGCGGCCAGGCCTACAACACCCTGCGAAATCGCAAGTTCGATTTAGAGCTACAGAATTGGCTCATCGAAATTCGCGAAGAAGCATTCGTCGAAATCGTCGAATAAAATTTCGGATAACCACAGCTTGATCCTTCGAATCGCCATTACTCCTGGCGAGCCTGCTGGCATTGGTCCTGACCTTTGTATTGCCCTCGCCCAAAACCCACCCAGCAATGTAGAGCTGGTAGTGGTGGCTGATGGCGCCTTACTGCAAGAGCGGGCCGCATCACTCGGACTCCCTTTAACCATACAATCATTCGATCCTGCGCAAGCTGCTGCACAGACAGTTGAAGGCAACTTATCAGTCTTGCAAGTTGACCTGGTGGAACCATCTAAACCCGGCGAACTAAATCCGGCGAATGCCGACTATGTATTGCAGTGTCTTCGCACCGCCGTGGATGCTATTCAATCTGACCAGCTGGATGCATTGGTTACCGGTCCGGTGAACAAGGCTGTGATCAATGAAGCTGGCCATTCTTTCAGTGGACACACCGAGTTTTTAGCAGACTACTGCAAGCAACCGCTGACGGTAATGATGTTGGCAACGGAAGGTTTGCGGGTTGCTCTGGCGACAACTCACCTCCCATTGACCGAAGTTGCAACTGCGATTACTGAATCTTCTCTCACTCAGGTGATCGATATTCTGCATCATGATTTGCAGAATAAATTTGGAATCGAAAATCCACGCATCCTGGTGTGTGGGCTTAACCCCCATGCCGGGGAAGATGGCCATCTTGGCAGAGAAGAAATAGATACGATAAATCCCGTATTAGAAAAAATGCGCAATCAGGGCATGGATCTGCGCGGCCCCCTCCCCGCCGATACCTTGTTTACTCCCAAGTATTTGGATGACGCCGATGCAGTGTTGTCCATGTTTCATGATCAAGGATTGCCTGTGTTGAAATTCAAAGGCTTTGGCCATGCAACGAACATTACCCTGGGTCTTCCTATCATAAGAACATCTGTCGATCACGGCACGGCTATCGAATTGGCGGGAACTGGTGAAGCCGATTCAGGCAGTCTAGTAGTTTCTATCAATACTGCGGTGGAGATGGCACAACAACTACGCAGCAATTAGCCAACAACAGCGCAAAATAATCAGCTCCATGAAAAATCCTAAATCCATCAGGTTGGAAAGCGGCAAAGTGCATCATGCACGCAAGCGCTTTGGTCAGAATTTTTTACATGACCAATCCGTTATCAATCGCATCATCGATTCGATTGCGCCACAACAGCACGATCATTTAGTTGAGGTAGGTCCAGGTGAAGGCGCTCTAACCACTCCTTTGAGTCAATGCGAAAGTCGATTGGACTGTGTTGAACTAGATCGAGATCTTGCTGCGCATTTGCAAAACAAATTCGGGAGCAACGACAGGGTTACGATTTACCAGCAGGACATTCTCAAGTTTAATCTCTCGTCCCTGGTCAATGACAAGACACCAAAGAACGGTTTGCGCATCATCGGTAATCTGCCATACAACATTTCCACGCCAGTGATGTTCCATCTACTGCAATACCATGAGCTTATTGCCGACATGACATTCATGCTGCAGCTGGAAGTTGTGCATCGGCTCGCTGCCAGAGTGGGCGAGAAGAATTATGGTCGCCTCGGCCTTATGGCCCAATATTATTGTGATATTGAACATCTTTTTAATGTGCCCTCTGCCGCTTTTACACCAAAACCAAAAGTGAGCTCTGCCATTGTCCGGCTCACGCCCCATAAGACTTTCGAGGTACAGGCCAAGAGCGTAGAGACCTTGCAGAATGTGATCCGCACCGCATTTACCCAACGCCGCAAGACCTTGAAAAACAGCCTGAAGGCCCTCATCTCTGAAGACAGGATTCGAGAACTAAATATTGATATTGGACAACGTCCAGAAAACCTTTCTCTCGAAGATTACGTAAGAATTAGTGATGCAATTGCTGTAGAGTGAAATCATGACTGAATCGGACAATGACATAATTCATATTGATGTAGACACCCAATACCTGCAGGATCAATCTGATCCAGGCAGCGACCGCTATGTGTTTACCTATACGATTGATATCACCAATCACGGTGAAGAGCCTGTGAAACTATTAAAGCGACACTGGCGAATCACGGACGACAACAACAAAGTTGAGGAAGTGATTGGCGAGGGTGTCGTCGGTCAGCAACCAGAAATTCCTCCGGGCCATTCCTTCCAATACACAAGCGGTGCAATCATTGGCACCCAGATTGGCACGATGCAGGGCAGCTATGAAATGCTTGCGGCGAATGGCGACACGTTCAAAGCACCAATTCCTGCATTTTTGTTGGCACCACCACACGCAATTCACTAAGTCTCTGCGACGAGAACCCGCCAATCTCATCTAATAGAAGTGTTATACTGCCCGCCACCTTTCTAGTCGTGGCCAGCAATGAGCACATATGCTGTAGGAGATATTCAGGGTTGTTATAAAGCCCTCAAAAAACTCCTGAAAAAAATTGGTTTTTCCCCAAGCAGCGACAAACTTTGGTGCGTAGGCGATTTAGTAAATCGCGGTCCAAAATCCCTCGATACTCTGCTCTATCTTCAAGATATAGATGACTCTACTGAAATTGTATTAGGCAATCACGATCTTCATTTCATAGCCATTCATGAAGGCTGCGCACCGGCACGCAATAAAGACACGCTTGTAAAACTATTGGAGTCACCAGAGTGCCAACAGCTCAGTGATTGGTTGCGATCAAAGTCTCTAGCTCATCATGAGAGTTTGGAAACTGTGCAAGGACTGGAAGACTTCTTAATGATTCATGCTGGCGTAGCTCCACGCTGGTCTTTGCAGCGCACACTGGATCTGGCTGCCGAAGTCGAACATGCACTACAAGGATCTGACTACAAAGAATTCCTACGCAATATGTATGGCGATGAACCCATTCGTTGGTTTGACAAAGTGAAAGGTCAGGATCGTCTTCGATTAATTACCAACTATCTCACCCGAATTCGGTTCTGCGACGAAATCGGAAGTCTACGTCTCGACATCAAAGAAGGACTCTGTTCAGCGCCTGCCGGATTCAAACCCTGGTTTGATTATGAAAAAATCACACCAGAAGCTACAATTATTTTTGGGCATTGGGCAGCTTTGGAAGGCTATACCGGCAAACCTCATGTGTATGCACTAGACACAGGGTATGTGTGGGGACGCTCGCTCACCGCTATGCGGCTTGAAGATAAAAAACTCTTCGCTATTTCAAAGTAACTTATTTGCTTTCCTCAATTCATTCGAGACACCAATGAAGACTTACCTCGTCGGCGGCGCCGTTCGTGACAAACTACTTGGACTCCCCGTCAAGGACAGGGATTGGGTAGTAGTTGGCGCGACCGTAGACGACATGCTGGCACTCAATTACAAACAGGTTGGCAAAGAGTTCCCGGTGTTTCTGCACCCAGAAACCAAAGAGGAATATGCGTTAGCCAGAACCGAACGTAAGACTGGCCCGGGTCATCGTGGCTTTGATTTTGACAGCTCTGCCAGCGTTACTTTGGATGAGGACCTGGTACGACGCGACCTCACCATAAACGCAATTGCTGAAAATGAAGATGGCGAGCTTATCGATCCTTATGGTGGGCAACATGATTTAGGCAACAAATTCATTCGTCACATGTCGAATGCCTTCGTGGAGGATCCGCTGCGCGTTCTGCGAGTTGCCCGGTTCGCCGCACGCTTTAGCCACATGGGATTTTCCGTGGTACCTGAAACCATGGAGCTAATGCGTAGAGTCGTTAACGATGGTGAGTTAAACACACTGACACCTGAGCGTGTCTGGAATGAACTCGAACTGGCGCTGAGTTACGAAACTCCAAGCGAGTTCATTAGAATATTAAAAGAATGTGGTGCACTCGCAGTTGTGCTGCCCGAAATTGATAAATTGTTTGGTGTACCACAACCCGAGAAGTACCACCCTGAAATCGATACGGGTGAACATATCCTGTTGTGCCTGGAACAGGCGCGCAAACTTACTACCGATGGCGCAGTGCTTTATGCCACCTTAGTTCATGATGTAGGCAAAGGTTTAACCCCGCCGGATAAATGGCCAAGCCATGTAGGCCATGAGGGTGCGGGATTAAAACTGCTTGATGATCTGGAACAACGACTACCAGTTCCTAAGGAATACGCGGCGCTGGCCAGACTGGTTTGTGAACATCACACCAAATTACATCGTGTAAAAGAGCTTAAACCCTCCACCGTGCTTAAGCTGCTGGAATCACTGGACGCGATTCGTCGCCCAGAAAGATTGGAGAAGTTTCTACTTGCCTGTGAGTCAGATGCTCGAGGCAGAACCGGACTTGAGGAGCGTGAATACCCGCAACGGGACTACCTCGGTGCAATTTTGTCCGCTGTGCAAACCATCAACAGCGGCGAATTAATCGCAGCAAACCAGGGCAGCGATCCTAAAGACTTGATTCATGCCAAGCGATTGGAAGTGGTCAGCACAAAGGTTAGTGAGTTACGTAATGAGTAATGAACCGGTAGTACTCGTTACAGGCGCTGCTCACCGAATCGGAGCGGAGATCGTGCGTGAATTCCATAAGCATGGTTTCAACGTGATTGTTCATTATCGTTCATCCAAAGATTCGGCGAACGAGTTAGTGGCAAGCTGCAATGAGATTCGCGCTAATTCTGCCCATGCCATACAAGCCTCGTTAACTATAGCCGATGAAGTGAGCTCGCTTGCCAGTCGCGGACTTTCCGCATTCGGCAGAATTGATGTGTTAGTGAATAATGCGTCGGCGTTCTATCCCACTCCTGTCGGAACAGTTTCTGATCAGCAATGGGATGATTTGGTTGATAGCAATTTGCGGGGTGCTTTCTTCTTGTCTCAATCATTCGCCACTGAGCTAAAGAACAACAAAGGATCAATAGTTAACATCGTGGACACTCATGCGAGACGCCCATTGAGTAAGCATCCGGTTTACAGCATTGCCAAAGCCGGCGTACTTGCCATGACCAAATCATTAGCAGGCGAGTTAGCACCTGATGTGCGAGTCAATGGCGTTTCCCCTGGCGCCATCCTTTGGCCACCTTCGCTAGAGAACGACGACGATCCAGCAGTGTTGGAATCCCGCAAGCAAATACTCAAACAAATCCCACTAGGCCGGCTCGGCGATCCACAAGATATCGCGCGCACCGCCTACTTTCTGGCACGGGAAGCCACCTACGTGACCGGTGCAGTAATAAATGTTGATGGTGGACGCGTACTAGGCTAGTTCTTGCCAGTCGAAATCAATGGGCCAAAGCTTTTGTGAGGATTGGTCAAACTTTTCCCATAACTCCGCGTATGACTCTCCGCAGCTTGGATGGGTTTGGTCCGGTAATAAGTTTGCCAGTGGCTGCAAAACAAAAGCATGGCGCACGATTTCTTCACGGGGCAATTGAATACCGTGATGCTCACCCACCAGATCACCGTAAGTAAGAATATCGATATCCATGGTTCTCGCTGAAAATTTCGGCTGACTTCTATCCCGTCCCAATTGTTCTTCCAACCCTTTCAAGAACTCATTAATTTCTATTAGGGATTCATCAGTCTCAGCACACGCGACAAGATTTAGAAAATTATCTCCCTCAAACCCAACCGATTCGCTTTCATAAACTGTAGAGCAGGTTAAATCGGGATATCGCGCACGCAATGCCTTTTCGACAACGCGAACATTTGCATGGGAATCGACATTGCTACCGATACTTAAAGTAAGGAGTGGCACAATCGTGAGTCTTCTGTTGTGTGGGTCTTCTATCGTTACGAGCTAAGGCTTTTCGCCACGCTCAATGATGACGCCAACGTCTTTTGAACCGGTCACTGCGCCAGGCTTCCCGAGCCGCAACTTCACCCAGGGTACGTTGAACTCTTCAATGACAATTTCAGCAACCCGTTCTGCCAATGTCTCAACCAGGAAAAATTCTGAACCTTCAATAAAGTCAATGAGTCGTTTGGCAACCGACTTATAATCCAACGCTTGCTCGATGCTATCGGTTGACGCTGCAGCACGATTGTCTGCCGCCATCTCTAAATCGAGGCTAACCACCTGACGCTGTTCGCGCTCCCAATCAAATATTCCAATGATAGTGCGAATTTCCAGCTCTCGAATGTAAACAATATCCATGACAGTTAAATCGCTCCGTTAAATAGCTGGAAGTGTTTCAAGATTCCAACGAGGTCTGGCCTGAATTTCCAAACCTTCCGATTGTCCTGCCATTAGCCGCTGACAACCAGCGTAGGCAATCATGGCGCCGTTGTCTGTGCATAAACTGGGTTTGGCATAGAAGAGTCGGCCCTGCACTTTCGCCAGATTTTCTTCCAATACCTGACGCAGTCGCTGATTAGCACTCACTCCACCGGCGATGATGAGGTATTTCAATCCTGTATGCTCCAAAGCGCGACGACATTTGATCGCTAAAGTCGACACCACCGCATCTTCAAACGCATAAGCAATATCAGCTCGCGTTTGCTCATCCAATTCTCCGCCTGCTGATTCTTCGGCAATCGTGTTACGCACAAACGTCTTCAATCCGCTAAAGCTGAAATCCAATCCTGGTCGATTTGTCATAGGACGTGGGAATTCAAATCGTCCTGGCGTTCCTTGCAGCGCCAACTTCGCAACGTGAGGTCCTCCAGGATAAGGCAGACCTAACATCTTGCCGACCTTATCGAACGCTTCTCCTGCTGCATCGTCTAATGATTCACCCAAGAGCTCATACTTGCCGATGCCTTCAACACCAACCAGTTGAGTGTGGCCACCGGACACCAGGAGAGCAACGAAGGGAAATGTGGGTGGCTCCTCTTCCAACATAGGAGCCAGAAGATGACCTTCCATGTGATGAACTCCAATTGCCGGAACGTTCCAGCCCATAGCCAGGCTACGGCCAATTGATGCCCCCACTAATAGCGCTCCAATCAGACCAGGCCCTGCCGTGTAGGCCACACCTTCAATATCTGATGCCTGGAGGCCAGCTTCCTCAATCACCTGGTGGATCAGGGGCATGGTCTTGCGGATGTGGTCGCGCGACGCCAACTCGGGAATCACCCCTCCATATTGGGCATGCAGATCTACCTGGCTGTACAAACAATCAGCCAGTAACCCCTTTTCGCTATCGTAAACAGCGACTCCAGTCTCATCACAGGAAGTTTCAATACCTAGAACAATCAAGAACTTAGCTCACTTCAATGGTAATTCAGGGCGCCATCATGCCAAAAAACCCGCCTGATCCCAAATTTCTGCGATTTAGCGCCCCGAAACCCTCGAATTCTTTGCATTTAGGAGCCCAAATCTATAAGATACGCACCCTCTGAAATCCTCAGATGCCTTGTTTTTCGGGCCCTGAGGAGAAATCGAAAAAGATTTGATCTCGAGCACGCCAGTACGAGCACCGAGATCGAGACAAAAGATTTCGAGAAAACGGAATGTACACAATCAGTACATGAGTATTTTGAGAAATCTTTTAACGAAGATATCGGGGCTCGCAACAAGTGCGTCCCTGCTTACTAGGTAAAAGATATGCCACAAGTAAAACTTAAAGAGAACGAGCCATTTGATGTCGCATTGCGCCGCTTCAAGCGATCTTGCGAAAAAGCTGGCATCTTGGCTGAAGTGCGTCGTCGCGAGTTCTATGAGAAGCCCACTTCAGTGCGCAAGCGTAAAGCTGCTGCTGCAGTAAAGCGTCATCTCAAGAAAGTTCAGCGCGAAAGCCGCAAGACTCAGCGTCTCTACTAAAAGCACTTTCATAGAATCCAAGGGACAGTCTTATTCAGTAAGTCTGTCCCTTTTTCATTTCAGGGTTTTCACAAATGTCCGAGTCCGATCTCAAAATTAAAATCAGCGATGCAATGAAGGATGCCATGCGCGCCAAAGATAAAGAGCGCCTGGGCACGATTCGATTAGTACTGTCTGAAATCAAGAAAGTCGAAGTCGACGAGCGCATCGATCCAGATGATGCTCGCATTACTTCCATCATGGACAAGATGGTTAAGCAGCGCCGTGAATCAATAAAGCAATTCACTGAAGGTGGCCGCGAAGAACTGGCTGCAAAAGAACAATCTGAAATAGAAGTGATTCAAGAATTTCTTCCTCAACCTCTATCGGAAGAAGAACTTGATGCAATCATCGCAGAAGCAGTTTCTTCAACCGGCGCTAGCACCATGCAAGACATGGGTAAGGTTATGGGAATTGTGAAAGGCCAAGTGGTAGGAAAAGCTGATATGGGATCCGTAAGCCAAAAGGTTAAAGCAGCCCTGTCTTAATTCTTATATCTAATAGCTGCGGGTTGGTGTTTAAGCCAAAAAGTCAAAGCAGCTTTATCTTAGCTACTAGGCTATTCCGCTTTCTGGTATTGCCTGGGAGTCACTCCCTCAATCTTTTTGAAGGCCTTCACAAACGACTGATCTGATTCGTATCCGAGCTGGCTAGCTATTTCATAGACGGGCAGACTGGTGTCTTTCAATAACTCTTTCGCTTTTTGAATTCTGGCACCTGTTAAATACTGGAACATCGGTTGTCCCACAACCGATGTAAATCGCCGAGCGAACGCGGCTCTAGATAGCCCGACCTGTTTGCCTAGCTCATCCAAGGTCCATGCGGTTTGCAAATCATCATGAATCAGTTGCAGCGATTTCGAAACAGGTTTGTCTTGCAGCACCAAGTGAATTGCACTTTTTTCTTCTCGCCCGAAATTTATTCGAATCAATTCGATTAACACGACCTCAGTAAGTTTATTAACCGCAAGCTCTGCTCCAGGACTTTGAGCGAGATACTCTGCTCCCAGTTGCTCCAAAGTAGTACTTAACCAGGCGTTATTTTTAAGCTCTTCATTGCGCACGATCACCAATGAAGGGAATAAATCGAACAACGGGTTGGATGGCTCGGTTATGAATTCACAGTAGCCGCACAACAATAGTGTACTAATGGCAGGTTGGTTCGCCTCGGACTCAACTGATCGACTAAACAAGCGATGATCCACCCCTTTTCCGAGAAAAATTAAATCTCCAGCACCCAGATATTCCTGCTGGCCATTAACCTCCACCAGGCATTCCCCACGACGCACCATATGAAACGACGCAGTTTCGGTATCGGTAAATTGCTTCTCCCAAGGCGTGTCCAGCACATCGCAAAAGTAGACGCTTCCTCTAACTCGCATAGAGCTAAGTAATTGACTCAGTAATTCCACTATATCCCTCTATAAGTCTTTGATTTCTTGGTTGTTGATACGATTGATACCATTTTTAGAGACGAATTGCTATCGAAAGTATCTCAGTCTGAGCGTATCTTTACAACCATGCAAACACAGTTAGGAGATATCGAAATGCCAACAGTGGAAATCTATTCCAAGTTCTTCTGCCCCTACTGCAAGCGCGCCAAGCGGCTGCTTGATGCCAAGGGTGTGAAATACAAAGAAATTGAAGTCAGTCGGGACGCCGATGCGCTAGCGGAAATGATCGAACGATCTCAGCGCCGTACGGTTCCCCAAATTTTTATCGATGGGCACCACATCGGAGGCAGCGACGAGCTGGTTCTAGCCCAACAGAGCGGTGAGCTTGATCGCTTGCTAAGCAAACAGGCCGCCTAAATTTTTTATCAATCTAATTAAGGAGAAAAACACCATGAATACACTTAACCCAACGGCTACACACAGCAGCGCACACGTTTCATCAATCGGAGAAAAAGCACCTCTCTATTCTGTTGCACTAGTTCTGCTTTGGATTGGCGCAATGAAGTTCACCGCCTATGAAGCAGGCGCAATCGAAGGGCTGGTTGCTTCTAGCCCACTGACAAGTTGGTTGTACTCTGTTTTTTCATTACAAGGCGCATCTAACTTAATTGGCACGATTGAAATTGGTATTGCGCTAGCTCTAGTTGCAGGTCAATTTAATCGCACACTTGCCATCATCGCCGCTTCTGGAGCCATTGTTACGTTTACTGTGACATCAAGCTTTTTGTTTTCTGCGCCTGGTTGGGAAGCAAGTCTTGGTGGGTTTCCAGCACTTTCAGTAATTCCTGGACAGTTCTTATTGAAAGACCTGGTATTGCTAGCGGTTTCCGTTTCATTGCTAGGCAAGGCAGTGGATCAGTCAAACGCCTAAACACAATTGTAAAACCTGGCACCTACTCCATGTCGGTGCCAGTAAAGGAATCAGCAAATGAGAAAGCTCAATATTCAATTCGAAAACCACCTTGGTGAAAGCCTGGCCGGTGTTATTGACCTGCCAATCACCAAGCCGCGCGCTTACGCGTTGTTTGCTCATTGCTTCACTTGTTCAAAGAACATCAAAGCAGCAACAACCATTAGCAGAGCATTGACCGACGCAGGTTTCGCTGTATTGCGATTCGACTTTACAGGTCTTGGCCAAAGCGAAGGTGACTTTTCAGATAGCAATTTTTCGAGCAACGTTCAGGATTTGATTGCTGCAGCAGAGTTCCTAGAAAAGCACCACCAAGCGCCCTCTATACTTATTGGCCACTCCCTTGGAGGAACAGCTGTTTTACAAGCAGCTCACAGTATTCCTTCGGCAGTAGCTGTTGCTGCAATCGGCTCTCCAGCGAATCCAGCCCACGTGGCCCATTTGTTTTCTGAGCACCGGGATGAATTGGAACAAGATGGCTCTGTCGAAGTTAAGCTGGGTGGACGACCATTCAGAATCAAACAGCAGTTTGTAGATGATCTCGAACAGCAAACTATGCCCGCATCGCTTAGCAGACTACGCAAGGCCGTTTTGATTCTGCATTCTCCATTGGACAACACAGTGGAAATTGAAAACGCGTCAGAACTATTTTTGGCTGCGAAACACCCAAAAAGCTTTGTCTCATTGGATAACGCGGATCATTTACTCACCAGGGATGAAGATGCGCGTTACGCAGGAGAAGTGATTCAATCATGGGCGGCACGCTTTCTGCCAGAAGTCGATGAATCTGAAGTTGTTGCAGAAGGTGTAGTGCAAGCACGCACTGAATCCGGTGGTTTCTTTACCAGCATACAAGCAGGACCACATCACTTGGCTGCTGATGAACCTGCTTCAGTAGGCGGCACTAACATGGCTCCTACTCCCTATGGATTGTTGTCAGCAGCATTGGGCGCTTGCACCACAATGACGTTGCAAATGTATGCCGCGAGAAAAAAGTTGGACCTACAAGCTGCGTCGGTTGAAGTCACTCATGCCAAGGTTCATGCAGATGATTGTGTGGATTGCGAATCCAGACCAACGAAAGTGGATGAGTTTCGCAAAACCATCCGTCTAGAAGGTAATCTGTCCGACGACGAGCAAAAGCGTCTCTTGGAAATTGCAGATCTCTGCCCGGTTCACAAGACTCTGCATTCTGAAGTGCGAGTCGAAACTTCATTGGCTAGTTAGTCAGGCTTAGTCGTGTCGCTTCGAACCAATATTGCCAAAGCCGCGGGCTATGGTTTAGCCCAGGCTTTGACACTTAATCTATTTCAAGTCAGCCTACTTTTATTACTCCCTTCCTATACAATAGCCAGCTCAACTCAGTGCGTTCATCTCATTCCTTATGGCCGGCCTCATACCACAAACTTTCATCGACGACCTGCTCCACCGGCTGGATATTGTCGAGGTAGTGGACAAGAGAGTCAGCCTGAAGAAAGCTGGCAAGAACTATCAAGCTTGTTGCCCTTTCCACAACGAGAAAACTCCTTCCTTTAGCGTTCAGCCGGACAAGCAGTTTTACTACTGCTTTGGTTGCGGTGCCGGTGGTAATGCAATCGGCTTCGTGATGAATTTCGATCAGCTGGATTTTCCTGAAGCGGTGGAATCTTTGGCGCGGGATGCAGGCTTGGAAGTCCCGCGGGAAGAAAGCAAGGCAGCCACCCGCAAACAATCGGAAAACACAAAGCTTCTCGATTGCCTGGAAACAGCCAGCAAGTTCTATCAGCATCAGCTGCGCAACCACCCGTCGAAAACCACCGCGGTGAACTACCTTAAATCCCGCGGCCTCAGCGGCGAGATTGCCCGAGACTTTGCCGTGGGTTTTGCTCCTCCCGGTTGGGACAATTTGCTCACCGCCGTGGGCACAGATGAAGAGAAGCAAAAATCTCTGCTGCGCGCCGGATTAATTATTGAACGCACGTCGCAACGCAAACAGAGCAGCGAAGAAGAGAAAGAACAAGGTCCTGGCTTCTATGATCGGTTTCGTGAACGCATCATGTTTCCCATTCGAGATAGCCGTGGGCGCACGGTTGCATTTGGCGGTCGTGTTTTAGGCGACGACAAACCCAAGTACTTAAACTCACCCGAAACCGCAGTCTTTCACAAAGGCTCCGAACTTTACGGCTTATATGAATCGAAAAAATCCGGCGAAAAGTTTTCACGGATTCTGATTGTTGAAGGCTACATGGATGTGATTGCCCTGGCGCAGATGGGAGTGCGCAATGCCGTAGCTACCTTAGGAACAGCAACAAGCGAGCGCCATCTCACTCGATTGTTTCGCGCGTTTTCTGAAGTCGTGTTTTGTTTCGATGGAGATCAGGCTGGGCGCACTGCTGCCTGGCGTGCATTGGAAACGACTCTGCCGCTGATGGAAGACGGGCGGCAGGTCCGATTTTTGTTTTTGCCTGAAGGCGCCGACCCAGATACTTATGTCAGAGAAGTGGGCAAAGAAAAATTCGATGAGGCGGTGAACAATGCCCAGCCGTTAGAACAATTCTTTTTTGCCAAACTGTCGCAAGACTTGGATGTCGACACGATTGAAGGTCGAGCGCGGCTGAGCAATTTAGCGAAACCGCTCATTCGAAAATTACCCAAAGGCGTATACGCCCAACTCATGTTGGACAAACTCTCAGATACTTTGGGAGTAAACAGCGAATCCCTGGATGCGCTCATGGCGACCACGCCTCCGCCTTCCGAACCACCAAGCGAAGTCCCGCCTCCGCCGCCTCCTCCACAAATTGGATTTCGCTCTGGCCCTGCCGGTGCTTCCCTTCCTTCCGGCCCAGGTGAGGCGCTTTCCCGTTATCGCAAACCCGCCGCCATCAAAGCCATCGAATTATTGCTGCGAAACCCTGAAGCGGTGTTGGCTATCAACCGGGATTTGGAACCGCTGCGCAATGCAGAAGACGGCAGTCGAAAATTGCTTCTGGACCTCATTGAAAAAGTGAAGGAAGACCCCCAAATAGAGACCTACACATTGTTAGGTGCTTGTTACGCGACACCCCTTGGCGGACAACTCACTCAGCTACTCAAAGAGGAGCGGATTACCCCCCAGGAAGGTATCGAAGATGAGTTCCTTCAGATACTTGACAACATATTGTCAGATATAGAGAAAAAGCTGCATATTTTGCAGCTCAAAGAAGAGGCAAACACCCGGGTTTCTGCGGCCAAAAAAGGCAACCAAGACGGCATAAATCCTGTCTAAATTAACAAGATTGTCGATATACATAGTTGCCAGTCGCCGCTATAATGCCCGGCTCACTTTTTTCCACGCATTCAAAGTCCCTGGCACTCGCGCCCGGGAAGACGAGAGTTCATGGCCGAATTAATTGCACCCCAATCCAGTCTGAAAGCACTCATCGCCAAAGGTAAGGAGCAAAGCTACCTGACCTATGCGGAGGTGAATGACCACCTACCGGAAAACATTTCCGATCCTGATCAGGTGGAAGACATCATTCAGATGATCAACGACATGGGGATCAAGGTGTATGAAACAGCACCTGATCAAGATGCCCTGTTGCTGAATGACGATGATGACTCTTCGGATGACGAAGTAGCCGCAGCTGAAGCTGCCGCTGCCCTCGCTGCAGTTGAAAATGAAGCTGGCCGCACGACTGATCCCGTTCGCATGTACATGCGTGAAATGGGTACGGTTGAACTCCTGACTCGTGAAGGCGAAATTGTAATCGCCAAGCGCATCGAAGAAGGCCTGCGTGAATTGATGAAAGCCATGGCCTTGTTCCCTGGCACTGTAGAGCATGTACTCAACGAGTACGCGCTGATCGATACAGAAGAACGACGTCTCAGTGATTTAATCACTGGCTATCTTGATGTTGCCGATGACATCCCTCCTCCAGCCACCCAGCAGGCGGACGACGCGAGTAACGATGACGCTGACGACATTGATGATGACGACAGTGACGACGATGAAGATGAAGCAGCAGTCGGCCCAGATCCAGAAGAAGCACGAATTCGCTTCACTGAATTGGCAGACCAGTTCAAGGTCACCAGCACAGTGGTTGGACGCAATGGACGTGACCATGCCAAAGCAGTTGCTGAGCTGGAAAAACTTGGCGAGCTGTTCAAGTCATTCAAACTAACACCACGCCAGTTCGATCCATTACTGCAACACATTCGTGCAGTACTGACTCGTTTGCGTCGCCATGAGAAAACAATTCTGACTTTGTGTGTACGCCACGCGAAGATGCCTCGTAAGGAATTCATTACATCTTTCCCTGGTAATGAAACCAACGAGAAGTGGATCGACAAACACATCCGCGCTAAAGAGTCTTACTCTGAACTTCTAGTCAATGTAAAGACTGAAGTATTGCGCGCACAGAAGAAGATCCGTCTATTGGAAGAAGAGACTGGTCTGACTGTTACTGAAATTAAAGACATCAATCGTCAGATGTCGATTGGCGAAGCGAAGTCTCGCCGCGCGAAGAAAGAGATGGTAGAAGCCAACCTACGTCTCGTTATTTCAATCGCGAAGAAATACACCAACCGTGGTCTGCAATTCCTCGATCTAATTCAGGAAGGCAACATCGGTTTGATGAAGGCGGTTGATAAATTCGAATACCGTCGTGGTTACAAGTTCTCGACATATGCCACATGGTGGATTCGTCAGGCCATTACTCGTTCGATCGCGGACCAGGCTCGCACGATCCGTATTCCGGTGCACATGATTGAAACCATCAACAAGCTGAATCGTATCAGCCGACAGATGGTCCATGAAAAAGGCCGCGAACCAACACCAGAAGAATTGGGAGAGCGCATGGACATGTCAGAAGACAAGGTCCGTCGTGTATTGAAGATCGCCAAAGAACCGATCTCCATGGAAACCCCAATCGGTGATGATGAAGATTCACATCTTGGTGATTTCATCGAAGACGCGACTGTTGATTCACCAGTGGACTCATCCATTGATGAAGGTCTGCGTGAAGCAACCAAGAGCGTGCTTGGCAGCCTGACTGCCAGAGAAGCGAAAGTACTTCGCATGCGTTTCGGTATCGACATGAACACAGACCACACTCTGGAAGAGGTGGGCAAACAGTTTGACGTTACCCGTGAGCGCATTCGTCAGATCGAAGCGAAGGCATTGCGCAAGTTACGCCACCCAACCCGCTCCGATCATCTGCGTTCTTTCTTGGATGAGTAAAAAAGCCATATAGAATACGCACAGCAATAAGCAACCCAAGGCCTCGATTTTCAATCGGGGCCTTGTTTTTTACCCAATCGACAATATTTTAGAAACACACTGGGTCCTATAATTGGATTTAGGAAAATAGACCCAGGAATAACTTCAATTAACAGGACTCTCCATGCCAGCAATCGAAATCAAAGACAAAGTAGTTCTCATCACTGGTGCCAATCGCGGCATCGGTAAAGCATTCGCCCTAACAGCCTTGGAAATGGGCGCAGCAAAGGTGTATGCCTGTGCTCGCGACACATCAACACTAGGCGAAGTTCAGGAAGCCGGTGGTGACCGCGTAGTGCCTTTACAGGTGGATGTCACCAATCAGGAACAAATCACAGAAGCTGCCGCCGCAGCCGGTGATGTTGAAATTCTCGTTAACAATGCCGGTATGGGCTCAGCCTTAGGCGGCCCTTTAGTAGCTACTGACAGCGAAGAAGGCATGCGCGCAGAACTGGATGCTAACTACTTCGGCATCATCAAAATGGTTCGTGCATTTGCTGGCATCCTTGGCGGCAATGGTGGAGGTGCAGTGGTAAATATCCTTTCTGTGTCTGCCTTGACTAGCTTCCCATTCGCACCGGGCTACTCAGCATCTAAGCATGCTGCTCACTCGATGACTCAGCACATCCGCGCTGAACTCATCAAACAGAACACACTAGTCACAGGTGTATACCCAGGCCCAATCGACACAGACATGGCGAAAGCTCTGCCATTCGACAAAGCCTCACCTGAATCAGTGGCGGTGAGCGTTTACGAAGCCATCGCCAATGGCGAGGAAGACGTCTACCCAGATCCATTCGCGGTGGAATTCGTGAAGCAGCTAGAAACTGACCGCAAGGCACTGGAAAAAGCCAACGCAGCAGCAATCGCTGGCTAGAAAATTCGCTAGTTTTGCGAACGACCGAGGGGCGCTATAATGCGCCCCTCTTCTTTTGCAGGTCAGGAAACTTCCATTTCCAAATGCAATCGATATTTGGCGAAGTCAGATTGTCGTAGACGAGGCGCCGGTTTTTCGAAGGAAGGAGCGTACATCAGGTACGTGACTGAGTGAGAACAAATCGAGCAACGAAATATACGACGAGCTGACCAAGACAAATGGGCCTATAGCTCAGTTGGTTAGAGCGCCGGACTCATAATCCGTCGGTCCCAGGTTCGAGTCCTGGTGGGCCCACCAATCTTTCACTCTATTTCAAGTTTCTGCAACTGAATCCAGCTTGCTTTCGCATGCGTAATACTCGCGAGCAACATCAATTAAAATTAATTCAGATCTATGCCCCATAAAAAAACCATGCTTGAGTCGAAGACATGTCCAGTCTGTCAGCGACCTTTTTCTTGGCGGAAGAAATGGGAGCGTGATTGGGCGAGAGTTGTATATTGTTCAGAGCGATGCAGGCGACAAATCCGTAGCCGTCATTCAGGATGCACGATATAAACCTGAGTAAGCGTCACCTCAACAGCACTTGATATAGCCGTGTTGGCACCGGTTTCAGCATCTGGATATGCATCCGCCAACCGTTTTAACTCGGCATACTCTGACGCCGAAGCACTCTGACCATAGTTCTGATGATGCATGGCCCAGTTAGTCCTGAATCGGTGATTGAATTGCTCGATATCAACGTATCCCGCCATCAGCCCTTGCGCCTGTTGCGGCGTTAAGGTGAGCTGCAGTTGGAGATCCTTGAAAATATGATAGCCATCACTCGGACCGGGTTGTGACCATGGGAATTTAACCTGGTCGATCGAATCTGTGGTCAGTACGCCATCGACAATCTTGCCTTTAGTTTCGTTAATGAAGCTCTGGCCCCAACGAGTATCGACTCGTTGTGTGCCACCTGCCACAAAACCTTCCCCAGTCGCATCAGTGAAAAGTCTATCGAGACCTCGATAGGTAGTAACAGTTACATCGTCATCATTAACAAGATCATCCACGCCCGACAGTTCGATCATCCAACGGTTATATCCGTTGTTAATCATAAAATCGTTTTCGAAAAACCAATACGGGCCGTCTTTGCGGTAACCAGCAATACAACCAAGGGCGCGAAATAACTGATTATCTATTCCGTCTTCACCGGCCGGGTTCTGAAAATCATCTGTACTCACTTCACCGTCGAGATTCAGACCGTAAGAAACATTACCCTGTGGCTCGTAGAAAGGCAGAGAATCATAAATGTCTGTCAGCGCTTCACTATTGTGGTACTGATAGCCTTCAATCATAAGTCGGGTATCAGCAACTGTCCGCTCCACTTCGCTGTTCTCTGGAAACATTTCTGCGAACAGGTCACGCGAGCCTCGGCTATTCATTCCTTGCGGACAATCTGTGCTCGCTTCTGTTTCATAGATCGCCCAATGCCTTTCAGTTAGCACATAACCGATTCGACCATCTTGTTGATGCGGTTCGGTCAGTTGAGCTGTTGCTGCACTGGCAGTTGCCAGCGTAGCGAATACTGTTGCTAAAGTACGCAATGGGCGCGCATTGATGTCAGTACGATTTTTTGACATGAAAAATCTCATCGCCGAAATTGGCTATTTTGAAAAACGTCTCTTAGTACGAATGCTTTGTAGCCATTGCGGCGACCCAAATACTCGCCGAATGAATCGCCTTTGGTGTCGCCAGGTTCCAGATCACCACTGTAGGTGTAGACTGGCCTTTGGTTGTAAGCCCAAACATGGAGCGCAGCCTCTTCAGTTTCTGCGGCATGCCTGCCTGTGTTTGGATCGATCAACATCACGCTCCATAAACTGCTTTCGCTCTTGGCATTGGCATCCGCCACAACATAGGGGAACGTCTCCTGACAAACTCCAGGGTCGCCATTGCCGCAAATTGCCATTCGATAATCTTGCGCCGCGTCTGGGTGATCACAAGCAAGCTGCGCAGCAGAGTCATCATGGCAGCTGTATAAATAAATCGTCTTGCCACGGCTATCCGCCAACACCTGACCGCCAAATGCTCCGTCTTGCACAGTAAATTCATCAGGAGGGGTCACCGTGCGTTGCGTGTATACATTATGCCAACCTGGCACATCGCTGCCGTCGAAACTGCGACTTCGAACATCGTTGTTATGGGTATAAAGCGGCCTGGATCTGAAGGCCCATTGATTAATACCTGAAGGATGTTTGATGATTGTCCAATCATCACTGTCGGTTGCGAATTGCGGCGCACTAACAGGAGTCCAACTATTCAAACATTCTGCAACGCAATTCGAGACATTAGGCTCATCTCCGTCCCAGCTGTATACCGAGTACTCATCTTCATGCACGAGTAGTCGCCCGGTGGTACTGCTTAGAATTTGAAACCCTGGAGGGATATCAGGTAGCGGCCCCGCTGGTACACGAGTAACTCCTCCGTCACCGCCGGATCTTATTTTAGTGCCGCCGAGTACATCCCCTGCTGTCTTATCCAGATGTGAGGTGTACAAAGGAAACCCATCGTAGGCCCATTGCTTCGAGCCATCCGCTCGCTCGGTGAGGCTCCATTTGCCCATCTCCACTGCATCATCAGATGCCAGCACCGGCGGCCACACTTGCGAACAACTCACACCCTGTTCGGCATAAGGCAGAACCAATCCACCGGGATAGGGACTCATGAATCCAACAGCAGTGCGAAGAATCTCGTCCGTGCAATTAGAAGGTCCATCCTTCCTGTCCCCAGTTGAACCATTGCGCAGAGCCCTCAGTGGCCATCTATACAAGGTGCGCCCCTGGGCATCGGCATACACAGGACCATCCAAGGCAGTCGCTACCACCTGAATACCTGGCGGCAATTCCTCTTCAAAGTAAGACTCTTGTTCACCACTGGCAGCAGATTGCCAATACATCGCATCTGCCAAATCAGTAGGCGAATCAGCGGCTGCGCTTGTCGTGCTAACAAACACACTGGTAGCAAAAACCAGAAAAGCGTTTAAGCGCATACCAATAATCTGCTTAGACCAGCACATCGCTTATCACTTCAGAGGATTCATTGCTCAACGTCCCCCACGAAGGTGTATCCACGCCCATAAGTTGCAAGGCGGTATAACCCACCTGGGCAACCGAGTTACCGTTCAGATCAACATGGTGTCCGGTCTCGACCTGGCCACCCGCGCGGCCAGCCAAAAATACCGACATACCATCAATCGAATGCGTGCGCGCGTAACCCACATCCGTCGTACCAAGAATCAAAACATTATCGAGCAAGGTGCCATCACCTTCGGGAATGTTTTTAAACACCTCCACGAAATCCACCCACGACTCCATTGCACGCCGAGTGAAATAGGAAGCGTTCTCCTGGTAACCAAGTTCTTCGTGAACGGGCTCTTCATGCGTGCAAGTATGATGCGGCTTGTCATAGCCCGGTCGAATAGTTGAAGCAAACGCCGCTGAATACGTCATGTTAAAAACACGAGTCTGATCACAGGCAACAGCCATAGCCATCAGTTCTGCCATCATCTGATGGCGGAGCTTGAGGGATTCTGTTGATTGGTCCATGGCCACATCAGCCGGTGCCTGACCTGGAGGCACGCAACTCGCAATCGGTTCGGGCTTGGTGAGACGTTGGTCAAACTGCCGTTCAAGCTGGCGCAAACCCGTGAAATACTGATCGAGCCGCTCACGGTCTTCGACCCCCACGGTCTGCATAAGCGACCGCTCCTGATCCATGATGCCGGACAGAACGCTTTGGCGCGCGATCACTACTGGATCCTGTTCAAACTCGTCTGCATTTGGATCCTGAAAGTCGGATCCAAACAAACGTTGGTAAAAGGACAAAGGTGACCACTCTGGCGCATTGGGTGTGGAGGCGTTGTAGTAACTATAAGTATCGCGCGCATCGGCAGTTGCCGTTGCGGTAAGATTGTTAAAACGCGTGGCACCGCCAATCTGCTTGGCGATTGTCAGATCAATAGTCTCTGATGGCCCGGAACCTGCCGCTGGTGCAATGCCTGTTCTCGACACCACCCAGCCAGTGTAATGGTTACGGTTAGGGGAAGCGTCTGGAAAGGCGTGTGCATTGGTGAATAGGTTAACGTCGTTCTGAATTGGCGCCCAGGAGGCGAGTTCTTCGGGCAATTCGTAATTACGCCCAGTCTGCTGAGGAACAAACAACTTTCCGGTGCCGCCGAGGCCATAACCCCAGGTTCCGAAACGCACGGGCATCGGAGCCCCTTGCGCCAACGCAGTGCCATTGTCGTTCAGGAAGTAATCAAGCAATGGCAGCGCAACTGTCACTCCCACTCCCTTGACCATCCCCTTCAGTACTCGTCTTCTGTTCCACTTGCTCACGACGATTCTCCTGCCTCTCTCTTACCTAACAAACCTTATAGGTTTGTATTTGTTATCTTGTAAATTTTCTTCTTACAAATTCTCTGCAGCGCTTGAGCTTTGTATTAGCGTGAATGCCTTGCTCAACGCGATCGTGCGCAATAGGTTGCGCAGCTGGTAACCCTGAGCAGCGAACTCTTCATTAAAGTAGCTCAGTGCTGGACGGGCATCATTGTCTGGCGGCCCGCCAGTGGCATAACTGTAAACCCGACGCACGAGACAGCGTGGCAATTCCGGGTTCTGCCTCAGTGCTTCACCCAATCCAATGGCGCCATCGAATTCCAACCCGTCCAGTGAGCCAGTCGCATCAATCGTCGCGCCGTTTTCGGTCACTCGATAGCTACCCGCACCATCAAATTGCTCTAACGATAATCCAATCGGATCTGTAATTCGATGGCACCCGGCGCATGAAGGAGTTTCCAGATGCACCGCGACTCGCTCACGCTGGGTCGGGTAATGACCATCGGGATTCGTCAAAACAGAAAAATCAATTCCAGGGGGTGGCTCAGGAACCTTCTGACACAAGAATCGCTCACGCAGCGCCATACCCCGCAGCGTTACAGAACTGCGACCGGGATGGGAAGTTCCCGCCAGAAAACTCACCTGCGTAAGCAGACCCGCGCGCGGGCTATCTTCCGCGAATGTGTAAGGAGCCCAACCTGGTTGTGCAGGCACACCGTATAAAATTGCCAAGGCAGGCGACATGAAAGTCGAACGTGAGGTAAACAGATCACGATAGTCTTTGCTCTGGTTAAGTGTGTGATCGATGATCGTGCGCAAGGTTTGTTCCCGTGCATCTTGTGCCGTTACACTGGTGAACTCTGGATAAATAGTGGGATCTTTGGCGAGTGTCTTGAACTCATCGAAGACCAGCATGTCATCAAAGAATGCTCTCATACCATCGACCAAGCGCGGGCTTTCCAGCATCCTATCAACAGCCCGCTCAATACCACCGGGAGACTGCAAGTCGCCACTTTCTGCAGCTGCAAGCAGCTCATCATCCGGACCTGCATTCCACAGGAAAAAGCTTAGCCGTGAGGCGAGTGAATACGCATCAAGGCGTAACTGACCAGAGTCAGCTGGGTCCGGCTCGGCGCGCTCCATAACGAAAAGCACTTCGGGATGAAGCAATAAGCCTTCGAGTACCACTTCGAGGCCGGCGTAAAAACCATCCAACTCCTCGCCTTCTGACTCTTTGCCATCCAATTCCAAGGCAGCGACGCGGGCGTATTCAACGTAGGTCGCGATTTCCTCATCACTCAGTGCGCGTCTGAACAAAAGGCGGCCTACTCTCGAGATAAACGCTGTTGCACAAGTCTGATCTGGCCCATCAACTGACTCAGGCCGACAGCCAATTAGGTATTGGCGATTCTCAACATCAACGACTTGCTTGGCCACGCTGGAAGCCAGGCTTTGGATAGTCTGAACTTGCCCGCCACTAACACCAGCAGTGGCCAAACTGTTCGCAAGCAAGCCCTCTTCCCGCGCCACCGGCGCAAACTGCACCTCCGCATCAATGCCTGGTCCGAAAATATAGGCCAATGAATTGCTGTATTGCTCGGCCGTTATCAGCTTGGTGAGCGCCTGGGTTCCAGTGCTTTCGGGCTCAGGATTAGGATCGGAGGGAGAGCAAGCAACAAGTGTAAAGAGAACCAACCAACCCATCGCAAGCAGGCGAAACCCGCTGCGAGAACACTGTTCATATTGGTTCGTTGAAAATCCCATTTACGTACCCTTTACGCTAAACCCTAAATTTACCATGAAAAGCGACTATCGCTGTGCTGCAACCTGTTCCGCAGTGACTGCTCCTGCCTCATGTCCCCACGTCGCGCGTACGAAACTTAATAAAGAAGCCACCTGTTCATCGTCCAAAATATTGTCGAATGGCTCCATTCGTATCCATGCCCTCGACGCCCATTCATCCGATGGAGAAATGTGCGGAGTTTGAGCCCCGTAGAGAGTGATATTAATGAGTGAAGCCGGATCAACATCCAGAACCACAGGGCTACCAATCAACGGGGGACCCTGTTCTGGTGATCCTTCACCCGTTGGCAAATGACAACTGCCACAATGAATGTCGTACTGGATTGAACCAGCCCGTAAGACATCGTCAGTTGCTGGTTCACCACTGTCCTCAAAATTTGCCGGTAAACTTTTTAAGTACACTGCTATCGCTCGCACATCTTCCCTCGAAAGATGTCGAGTGCTATTCACCACGACTTCATTCATGGGGCCGAATACGCCAGCGCGATGGCTAACGCCGAGTTTCAAATAATCCGTAACATCTTCGACGGTCCACTGCGACAAGCCGCTAACTGCGGAAGTAAGATTAGGTGCTGACCAGGCGGATAACTTTCCTTCGACGCGAGTCATGTAAGTTCCACCGGTCATCGCAAGACTCATATCGGTTGCACCTAAAAAGTTGCGCGGCGTATGGCACATGCTGCAATGGCCCAAACCTTCCACCAGATAGGCGCCACGGTTCCACTCCTCCGTTTGCTGCGGCTGGGATTCAAAAGGACTCGCGTCGTGATACATCCAGTTCCATAGCCCCAGGGCCCAGCGTTGGCTGTATGGGAAACCAAGCTCGTTTTCCGGTGGCGTGTACCTTACTGGTTCGATCGTCCTTATATAGGCGTAAAGCGCTGCAATATCTTCGTCACTGATTTTCGTGAATGAGGTATAAGGGAATACAGGATATAGATTGGTACCGTCCGGCGCCTCGCCGTGTCTCATTGCATGGCTAAAGTCTTCAAGACTCCACTGCCCAATGCCGGTTTCCGAATCGGACGTTATGTTGGTCGAATAGATCTTTCCAAAAGGCGTTTCAAATTCGAGCCCTCCTGCAAAAAGATTATCTTCGCCATTGGTATGACAACTTCTGCAGTTACCTGCAGCTGCCAGATACTCCCCTCGTTGTTCCAACTCTCTTTGTTCTCCCTCCGATAACTCAGCCGCTGTGGCAGAACTTGAAACACTCATCATGGCGGTAGAAAAAACCATACAAAAGAACATGGAAATTTTGTTGGCGAGTGCGAATCGATTTGGCCCGCTGCGTCTAAATTGAAACGTCATTTTGTTTTGTACCGATATGTTTCGGAGATTGGGATTCTGCACTAAAGAAGGATTAAGGCTAGCGACCGGTTGCTGCTCTGCCCAATCGAATGGCTTCATCCATCGTGGGACCGTTAACTAGTAAACCAAGAAAGCCCTCATCTACACGACGCTCTACTGATTCACTATTAGCGGTGATCATATCTACCATGCCGACACGCTGACTTTGGGCCAGTACTTCAAGATTCATTTTCTCAGCAGTCTCCCGATCGCCACCCAGGGCACCAGTCAGACTGCCAATTCCGCAGGCCAAGGCGCTGTAATTTGGGATATTGGCAATTTCCTCAAGCTCATCAAATACCTCAGGTGATTCCAGCATAAGCATGACAATGATTTCACCATCGGGGTTCGCGGGAGACCATACGTTCATGCCTTCGAAGAAAGAAACTGCTATTCGCGCCTCCTCGGCACTTTGCACATGGGGGAATGCCACGCCATTCGCTCCCATGGCAAGGAGCTCTTTGACTCGCTCTCGAGTCACTTCCACTCCGGCTTCAGACATGGGTGGGATACGAATCAGTAATCCCTTCGCCGTGCTCTCTTCGCCGCTTCCCGAATCACTTCTGAGCCCTTCTGCAAGATCAAGAGCCCAGTTAATGTTGTACTCTTGCTCCAGACTTAGAAAGACATAGTCCAATTGTGGATTGGCGGCGAGTTCACGACCCGTTTCAACGGTAAAGGGACCTCTTGCCACTATAGTGCCAAACGCCGTTTGCCCTGACCTCCAGAGTTCAATCAATCCTGGGGAGGAATCTTGCGCATAAATAGTAGAGCGGTCTGTAAACTGAGATCCTACAGTTAGCAGAGCCAGAACCATGGTTGCGTTAGTTAAATTACGCAAAAGGGATGACGTGGAAATTTGAGGCTTTTCTAACAGCTTGCCCATCTTGGCTTCCTGCCTTTTTGACTTATTATTTGGAGCAAGATTTTAACATGGCGAAGGTGCTAATCAGGTACCCATTCCAACTCCAAAAAGCTACTGCTTGGCGCCCTCTAGATAGCTGGGAACCCAGTGTTTCTCCCATTTTTCGACTAGCCCCACCTCTCCAAGCCAGATGTAACTTAACTAAGACTCCTCCGTCGTATATATAGTCATATGAAAAGACGCTGAAATTCTGAGTTTCGGCGGAGAATGGATATCCCGTGCTAACCCATTTCACCAAGATGGCGCTAAAAGCGCTGCTACGCTTCAAGCTGCATTCGCTCATTAACCTCTTGAGTCTCGGCTTCGGTTTCCTTTGTTTTATTTCTGCACTCTTATTAGCGAACTACATTGATAGCTTTGATCAGCATTGGCCCAACGCTGACCGCATCTATAATCTCGTAATACGGACCAAGGGCGATGCAGCGGGAGCAGATAACTTCCCGATCGTGAACGAACCTGCCGCTCGCTACTTGCGGACTTACTTTCCAGACATCCCGAACATTGTCAAAGCCACTATCGGCGACCTCGAAGACATAGCGATCGATGGGCAGGCCTACACAGCAACTTCACGTTATGTTGAGGATCGTTTCTTCGATATCTTCCCGTTGGAGTTCATCTATGGATTGGAAACTGGACAGACCCTCCCGCCTAATACTGTTGCTATAAAAGAAGAAGCGGCACAACGGATTTTTGGTCGCTCTGATGTTATCGGAGAACGTCTCACCATCGACAATGAAACTGACGTAGCGATCAGTGCTGTGATCGGCAAGGTTGAATATCCTTCTCATTTGGACTCGGCGATTGCGTTATTCAGTTCGGACTTTTTCATTCCAATGGCAATTAGAGAGGAAAGAATTCGCCAAAGCCGCATTGCAGCCGGTGCAGATGGAGACGCTGATCAGTGGAGCAACCAAAGTGAATATGTCTATCTCGAAATCCCCGAGGACCGCGTATTCGACCAGGAAGAATTTCATCAAGAGCTAGAGGAGTTTGTGCAAGCGACCCTGCCGGAAGATTTACGTGATGACATGACTTACGAACTCATTCCAGTAAATCAACTGATGATTACCACACTGGCTTTTGTTACCGCTGGTTTCAACATTACTTCAGTTCTGATCATTGCTGGCATACTGGTACTACTAATAGGTTGCCTGAATTACTCAAATCTCGTTATTGCCCAACTTTCTTTACGCAGCCAGGAAATCGCCGTTCAGAAGATTCTTGGTTCGAAGCGCAATTTACTAATCCTTCAATACTGTTTCGAAAGCCTGCTGTTTGTGTGCTTCACATTACTGTGTGTGTTTGGCGTGTTGTCTATTGCCCTGAGTGTATTGAATTCACTCGGCATAGTCGGGCTTTCACCCGTGCTCTTACTCAACCCGGTCATGTGGTTTTGGCTATTGTTGGTAATTGCTGTAATCGTGTTGATTGCCGGCTGTTACCCGGCCATGCGCACGGTTGCCGTGCCGCTGGTTACCATGATGCGTCCAAAAGGTTCGAGCAGTTACTCAGGCCGTTTACGCGCATTAATGGTGGGTATGCAATTCTTTGTCTCCGGCACCTTGATGATTTTAGCGTTCGTCATGTTCTCTCAGAATTTCGCCATGACCCAACAACTGGACGGAGACATTGCCGATCCTAAAATTGTTGTGAGCACCGGCATTGATACTTTCACTGCTGATTATGAGTTGGTAAAGAATGAGTTACAGGCACACCCTGCCGTTCTATCGGTTAGCCGAGTCAACATCACGCCGTGGTCAATTAGCAGTTCCCCCATCGACCTGTCCCGCTCTTCCGACTTGAATGAAACTTCTGTTCAAGTCGCTAATCGATATGTAGGCCATGACTTCATCGAGACTCTCGACGTCGATTTAGTAAACGGCCGGGATTTTTCGCGAGAGCGGACGAATGACCAGTCTCCGATTTTTGCTGATCTAACTACCAGCAGTGGTCCATTTTCGGTTTTATTGGATAACACTGCGGCTCAAGCCCTGGGGTTTGAGAGCGCTCAGGCTGCTATTGGTGAATCAGTGTTTCGTCGACTTGAACCACCGGCAGTGGAACGTGAGCTCTCTATTGAGTTAACCGTTATTGGAGAGATAGACCGGGTCAAATATCAGTGGGTCGATTTTGGTACTTTCGGAATTACTGGAGATGCACTGACCCTGACTCCCGAATTTGCCAATCTAATGCTCATCAAGATATCCAGAGACAATGTTGAAGGGGCAATTGCACACATCGAGGATACCTGGAGCACCTTAATGCCCGATACGCCTTTGCAAAGGGAGTTCGTGGATAATCTGTTCTATCTCAGCTACAACTTGTTCCGCATGGTCAGTGTTGCTATTGCCGTTTTGTCTACCCTCGGTTTTCTAATCGCCAGCATCGGCCTATTAGGCAATGCAACATTCATAACGAATATCAGGCGCAAAGAAGTGGGAATCAGAAAAGTCATGGGAGCCAGCAGCAGTCGTTTACTAAGTATGCTGTTGCTGGATTTTGCCAAACCGATAATTGTAGCCAACGCAATCGCCTGGCCTGTGGGTTATCTAGTCGGCAATGTTTATATCAGTTTGTTCGCTACTCGGGCGGAACTTACCGCAATGCCATTTTTACTGAGCTTTTTATTGTCCACGATGATTGCTGTTGTCGCAGTGGCCTCACAATCATGGAAGAGTGCCAAAGTACGACCAGCGATGGTGTTGCGGCACGAGTAATACGGTCACAGTTACGTCAAGCTGAACGGACTCTCACCATTCTGTTGGAATGGCGAGAGTTTCAATCGAACAGCTAATCCAAATGTAGGCGTTACAGATACCTATCCAAGAACTCTCTTATCGCCCTATATCCGCGAATTTCATTCTCTCGGTTTCTAAATCCGTGACCCTCATCCGGGAACACGATGTAATCCACATGCACATCGTTTCTTCTCACCGCCGCCACCATTTCATCCGATTCTACCTGTAGTACACGCGGATCATTGGCACCCTGCAAAACGATCATTGGCTTAATGATGTTCTCTGCATGAAACAGCGGGGAGATTCGTTCAAGCCGTTCACGATCAGTTGCAGGATCACCCATCTCGTCATACAACGCATCTTTCTGCGCTGTCCACCATGGAGGAATACTTTCCAAAGTTCTCAACCAGTTGGTGACTCCGAAGATATCTACACCCACATCAAACACATCTGGCTCGAATGCCAATGCTGCTGCCACCATGTAGCCGCCATAGCTGCCGCCGATAATGCCTATTTTCTCAGGATCAACGACGCCAGTATCGATAAGCATTTGCTTGCTGGCTACGACGTCACCTAAATCAGCTTCACCATGCTTTTGGTTATCCATGGCATAAAACGTTTTACCGTAACCCGAACTACCCCGGTTATTGATTCCGTAAACCACATAACCATGATTAACCAAATATTGAATCAAACCACTGTAAGTTGCTCGCGTCTGACCACCGGGCCCACCATGCACCCAAACTAGTGCGGGTGCTTTGTTTTCTTCGCTTGCGCCATGAGGAATATAAAGAACACCAGGTATCTCCACACCATCATATGAGGCGAAGCGCACAACTTCAGCATCTACTAAGTGCTCCGCATTGATGTTCTCGTTCAGACTATTAGTTAAGCGCAGCGGATCATCGCCACCAGTCGCGCTGGCTACGAACAAATCGCTTGGAAAGCGGCTGCCACTACCATAAAGAGCAAGCATCTCATCGCCATGTGAAAACCTAACGTTCGTCACATTTGCTCCATCAATAGTAGGTGCATCAACAGATTCCATCGTTTCAGCATCAAACATCATAAGTTGGGTGCGAGCATCTACATTCGCTGCCGCGACAAAGTAATTTCCCTCTCTTGAAAAAACGCCATAATAAATATCCCAATCCATTGATAGCACTTCTTCTTTTTCACCGGTGGCTATCTCATATCGCATCAACTGCTGATATTCGCTGCCTTCATCTGTTGTGAAATACAGCCACTCGCTGTCTGGCGAAAAATCACTAGGACCAGAACTGACATCCCCTTCATGAGGAGTGATGTCGACTCGTTCACCACTTGCGAGATTTTGTAGATAGAGGTTGTTGTTATTGGCTGTAATCAACTCTATTAAGGCAAGCGATTCACCATCGGGTGACACTTGCGCTGGGAAAAACCCTTCTTCATTCAGAAAAATCATCTCCCGCGGGTAACCTTCGGCAACTTGGTATTCATAAACATCAAAGAATCGCGGATCTCGTTCATTGCTTTGTACATAAAATGAAGAATAGTCACCTGACCATCCAGCAAATGAAGCTTTTAGATTTTCACCGGGAGTTAGATCAATGTCAGAGCCATCCGATTCACGTAAATAGAGATGGTTAAGTTCATTGCCACCCTGGTCAGCGGTATACAGAAATCGCTCATCATCTGGGAAATAAGAAATCGCCAGCATGGCATCGCTATCAGAAAAAGTGAGTTGTTCTGCGCCGCTGCCGTCCACATTAACGGCATACACATTAAAAATGCCGGTACTGTTATTGCTGACTAACAGTTTGGCATTGTCGGGCGAGAAACTAGCACCGGAATAACGTGTACTATTCATGAAATCATCAATGCTGTACTCACGAATAGCTTCAGATTCTTCAATTGCTGCGACAGGTTCTGGCGCAGTTGTGGTTTGTTGCTCCGGGCTACAGGCCACAAGAAATGGAGCAATCAAACAAGTCTTAACAAATAGAGAAAGTAGGCGATTGGACATAACACACCTCGTATTGGTTTGCGCTAAAAAATTAGCAGGTAGGCAGGATAACTTAGCCAAATAAGAAAGTATATGGGTCTCAATCAGACCAACAACCCGAGGCAGAGATTGGTCGCTTTCGCTAGGAATTTACTGCAACCTTCTTAGCTGCTCCGCTCGAAATAAATCATCCGCAGCCTGCAAAATTTTCAATCTCAACTGGTAGTTGTATTCAGGCCTTTGCGCCAGAAATTCTCTAACTGTTGCTGCAGCAGTTGCTGAGTTGTAATTCGACAAACTCGCGCCTAGCCAGCGTGCAGGAAAGAAAATATCACCGGTCACCTGAATTTCCTGAAGCAGTTCAAGGCTGGGCAATAAATAGGATTCGGAATCATTTCGCCGTAGTGGATGATGTAGCGCACTAAGCGCACCCAGGACCCATGATTCGATTTCTCGATTGCTTTTGTCTGCCAAGGAATTAAAAAACTCATCACGGGTTTGCTGATCGGCAGACAGTGCAGGGCTTATCCACTCAAATCTGCGACGACGATCAGCACTTTCAATCTTATCCAGTTGTTCGGTCACGATTTCATATGAACGTTGAGGGAGTTTAATAGCCAAGGTTGTAGCCAACCCAATGTAATCATTTTCCGAAAGGGTCAGTCCTTCGATTTCTAGTTGCTGTTGCCAGACTTGGGTTAGTCGCTCTAATGCATCATTGGATAGTGCGAAGTCTTGATATGCCTCAAAATAGATTTTCTTCCTAGCACTGTCATCCGCATTGAGCATTGTCTGCCACAACATCAGCTCAAGTGGCTCACCATAAAGAACCCTGTCAACGTCTGATAAGAGAGACCAATATATGAAATCGAGTTGTCGTAGAACCAGATTAGTAAGAAGTTGGTTATCTTCCTTCTCCAGTATCCCAATCAATTCTTGCAGATAGTCAGTGCTTTGAACCGAGCGCCCTTCCAACATGTTTTCATAGATTGAAATAAGCACACTGCCTTTTTGCACTTCATCGAGATTTTCCCATCCAGCCAAAATATTTGAATCCACAGGGAACAATCCATAACCGTAGCCATCTGCATTGAATAACAACTCATTGACTGCACCGTTATCGATGACGGCATCTCCTTCACGGCTATATATTGTAGTCGCTTGCCAATCCTGGCCTTCTCTTACTGCAACTGAAAAGCTTTGGGGCCAAACTCGATTTTGCCCTGCTGGGTCTTCTTGACTAAGGCTTGGAGTGGAAGAGACTGGCATCGCATTAAAATGAGGTCGGCCAGGCGTGTTCACCCAGACCTCACTCCAGGCAGTGAGATCTGTATCAGTCTTCTGATCGAGTATTGAAATTAGATCTGGCCAGGTCGCGTTGGAATATGAAAATTCGCTGAGATATTCCTGCATGCCATCCTGGAATGGTCCCTCACCAGTCAGCAACTCCAACTGCCGCATCATGATTGGCGCTTTGTTGTAAATAATATTCCCGTACAACGTGCCTGCTTCGTTTAGGTTGGGCAGCGGCTGGCGAATTGCATTGGCACCTTCGGTTCTATCAACAGCGTAGGCTGCGGGGTAGTGACGAATCAGGAAATTGAGATCGTGGTTTATTTCGGGAAAGCTGGGATTGACTATTTTCGCTGCCATGAAGTTGGCAAAGACTTCTTTGGTCCACACATCATTAAACCAGTCCATAGTCACCAAATCCCCGAACCACATATGGGCTGTTTCATGAGATATCAAACTGGCGCGCCCAAGCAACTGCGTTTGGCTGGGCGACTCATCGAGAAAAAGACTGTCGGCTCGATATTGAATCGCGCCAACATGCTCCATACCGCCATATTGGAAGCTGGGAATTAATGCGAAATCAAATTTCTGAAACGGATAATCGATAGCTGTGTAGTCTTCGAGCCAAGCTAGTGCAGCACCATGTAACTCAAAAATGGCATCTACATTACGCTCAACTTTTTCTGCATCACTTTCTCGATGCAACATACTCATGACCCGGCCATCTACTTCGCGGGAAATGCGTTGAAACTCCCCCGCTACAAATGAAAACAAATAAGAGCTAATTGCATCTGATCGCTCAAAGCGCAGCTGTTTGCGCTCTCCCTGATCGATATCCTCTGCTAAAGGCGCATTGGAGATAGCATCCCAGTGTGCAGGTATTGTGAGTGTGAGATCGTAAGTCGCTTTTAGATTGGGCTGATCAAACAAGGGAAATGCTGTACGAGCTCGATCAGGCACAAAAAGGGTATAGAGAAATTCGGGGTTACGGTTTAGTGAGGTATCCCCTGCCACAAATTCGATGGAAACCTGATTGGAACCAGCGACCAATTCCGATTGAGGAATGATGAGATGCTCGGCAGCGAACTCAAAGTTAGACGCTTGGCCATTTACTTGTACCGCTAAGACCTTTTCTCTGCTTTCGCGAAAATCCAGTACAAGCGGCCGACTCGTGTTTTCCAGACTGAATGAAATAGTGTTAGAGCCAAGAATTGGCTCTGCCTGCTCAACAGGTAAACTCAACTCCAGCTGATAGTTGACGTTACTGATTACACTTTTGCGATATTGAGCCAGCTCTTGGCTTACCCCAGGTTCAATGTCCGACAACAATTGAGACTGGCCAAAAACCAACTGTGCAGCAGCGCTGCAATAAACAAACAATACAAATTTAAGAATTCTCATCACTCGCCAAGTGTACAAACAAAGCGAGAAAGGCGCGAATCCTGCGGGCACCGAACGACGCCAATCTGCTAAAATCCCCCGATGTTTGAAATCCTCCTAGCTATGAGCCCAATCGAACTCTTCGGCCTTGTTTTCGGAGTCCTTGCTGTCTGGTTGCTCATCAAGCAGAACATTTGGACCTGGCCCGTTGGCATAGCCTACATTCTTGCTTCTTTATATATCTTTTACACAACCCGGTTGTATGCCGACTTTGCGCTGCATATCTTCTTTCTCGTAATGAGCATCTATGGTTGGTACTACTGGTTAAAAGGTGGTGAACGGAGCGAATCAGATCTACCGGTTACCACTGAAAGTAGAACTTTGATGTACTCACTGTTGGGAGTGTGTGCCATTGCGATATTCATTAGTGGCAGTCTGTTCGCCAACTATACTGATGCCGACCTGCCCTATTGGGACAATACCACCAGCTATCTCAGCCTGCTCGCCATGTGGCTCCAGAGTCGTAAAAAAATAGAAAGCTGGATCCTATGGTTTGTCATCGATGTACTTGCCGTTGGAATTTACTTTTACAAAGGCATCTACTTCTATAGCCTGCTCTATCTCATATACCTGGCCATGGCTGTTATGGGTTACACCGCGTGGCGCAAGAGTCTATTTCAATCTGAAATCAGCGAAGAAGACAATGAGCACGGACATCTTAGTCCTGACCGGGCCTGAATCCTGTGGCAAGTCCACGTTAGCACAAAAACTATCAGAGCATTTCGATGCACCGCTGGTACAAGAAGCCTCGCGTGACTATTTGAGCAACCAGTCTTCTTATCAAGAAGCCGACTTGTTACATATTGCCAAGCAACAGCTAGAAATTGAGCAAGCAGCTTTATCAGGAGCGCCGGATAAACTCATCTGCGATACAGATTTATTGGTGATCATAATCTGGAGTGAAGTGAAATACGGACGCTGTGACGCCTGGATCATTAACGCCTTTGAACAAAGCCAGCAAGCAGCATCTACCAAGCGACACTACTTATTGTGCGACTACCATGTGCCATGGCAACCGGATCCGTTACGCGAAAATCCTGATAATAGGGATGAATTGTTCGAGCTCTATTTAACCAAGCTCAATCACTACGATTTAAATTACACGATCGTTAAAGGCGATCCAGACGAGCGATTGCGACAAGTTGCTGCTACTTTTGTTTGATAACTACATTACTGTCCTCTCACCTTTCTTGTAATACACTCGCCTCTGTAATAAAGTCTCCTCGTCCTAAGGGGTGGCTCCGGCCTGAGATAAAAACCCTTTGAACCTGATCCGGTTTGTACCGGCGTAGGGATAGGAATAGAACTCCGCTAGTCTTTACGGCCGCTTCTATCAAAGCCTCTGGCCACAGAAAATACTTAGCCTTTCTATTGCTCTCTCTACAGAAATTTATGCGAGGGCTTTGATGCGTTTTCCAATTTCCGTTGTATCGATTCTTTCTACTTGCTTGATCTGCCAATTAGCAGCTGCGCAGGTTAACTCTGCGGGTCTTTCCGGGCAGACGATTGAAGAAATCATTGTTAGTGCGGACTACCGACAATCAAACGTGAATGACATCTCCAGCAGTGTTTCTGTCTTAGGTGCTGATCTCATTCAACGAAAAAATGCCCAGCACCTCGAAGACATTTTAATCAATGCCCCGAATGTGAATTTCGCTTCCGGCGCATCACGTGCACGTTTTTACCAGATCAGAGGAATCGGCGAACGCGGTCAGTTTGCCGAACCGCTCAATAGCTCCGTTGGCGTGATCATTGATGGTTTGGATTTTAGTGGCATAGGCAATGCCGCCCTGCTCTATGACGTTGAGCAAGTTGAAATCTTACTTGGCCCGCAAGGAACACGTTACGGATCCAACGCACTAGCTGGATTGATCAATTTGCAAAGCAAGGCGCCCACCACTGAAACCACCTATGGGGTGCAACTGGAATCGGCCAATTATGACAGCGCCGGAATTGCTGGTTTCGTTTCTGGCTCAATAACCGACCGCCTGCAGTATCGCGTATCAGCACAATCACTGAAGTCTGATGGGTTCAATGACAATCTCTATTTGAATGCAGAAACCAATAAGCGAGAAGAAGGAATTTTCCGCGGCAAACTAGCCTGGGCAGTCACCGATGACATTCAACTGGATGTCACGGCATCGACTATCGATATCGACAATGGCTATGACGCGTTTTCCCTCGACAATGTCCGCGACACCTTGTCCGATGAGCCGGGTTATGACCGTCAACGGTCTGGCATTCTAAGCACCAAGCTCACCCTCAATCAGTACGACAATTTCAGAGTTGAAGCTCTGCTGGGACTAGCGGATTCCGAAACAGAATATGGTTATGACGAAGATTGGGCGTTTGTCGGGTTCGATCCCTGGGAGTATTCCTCTACTGACAACTATTTTCGCGACCGCAAGACAACCAGTGGAGAGCTGCGCTTTGTATCTTCCGATGCAGGCAGGATTTTTTCCGACACAACAGATTGGGTGTTTGGAATCTACTCTTTGCAACAGGAAGTCGATCTGCGCCGAGCCTACACTTTTTTACCCGCCGATTTTACCAGCAGCTATGACATCGATCGTTTAGCCATCTACGGCGAATTAAATTCAGCGCTGACTGATCGTTGGAGTTTAAGTGTTGGACTGCGGGGCGAAGTCTTCGATGCGACTTATCTGGATAACGAAGCAGTAGGTTTTTCCCCTGACGAAAACCTGGTTGGTGGCAAGCTTGCTCTTAATTATCGCACTGCGAATGATGATTTAGTTTATGTAAGCATGTCTCGTGGCTACAAAGCAGGCGGCTTCAACACCGATGGCACTTTGGATAGCGACTTGCGGGAATTCGACTCAGAGGAGTTGATGAATTACGAGGTCGGCTACAAAGGGTCATTGGCTAATGGCCAACTTCCTATTCAACTCGCTGTGTTTTACATGGATCGCGATGACGTGCAGATTTCCAGCTCCGTGGTGCGCATGCGAGACGATGGCAGCTCAGAGTTTATTGACTATGTGGGCAACGCTGCTGCTGGCTCGAACTATGGTCTGGAACTATCTGCCCAATTTTTTGCCACGGAGAACACTGTGATCTATGGCTCGTTGGGTTTGTTGGAAACGGAATACGAAAACTTCGTGAATTCAGCTGGCGACAATCTCGATGGTCGACAGCAAGCCCATGCACCGAACTATCAATACACCGTTGGTAGTGAATTTAATTTGAGCTCAAATCTTTCGCTGGATGTAAATGTTCAAGGCAAAGACGCATTCTATTTTTCCGACAGCCACAGCGTGCGCTCGGATGCTTATAGCCTGGTGAATGCGAGCCTACGCTACAGTTGGGACGATTGGCGCCTAACCTTGTGGGGTCGAAATCTTACTGACGAAGACTATTTCGTGCGTGGATTTTTCTTCGGCAATGATCCCAGAGATTTTTACACGGCCCGCGGTTTCACGCAGCTCGGAGAACCGGCGCGTTTTGGCCTAACCTTGAATGGGGATTTTTAGAAATAGAAAAGTAGTCTAGAAAAAGCTAGAGCTGCATCGCTGCTACTTTAGCCTTAAGTGCTTCTTTATGCTGTTCCAATTTTTCAGCGACCGCATCATCAGAAGTACCGATGATCTCCGCTGCAAGAATGCCTGCGTTAGCTGCGCCATCTAAAGCTACAGTCGCAACCGGTACACCTGACGGCATTTGCAGAATGGAGAGTACTGAATCCCAACCATCGATCGAGTTTGACGATTTAATCGGCACGCCAATTACCGGCAATGTACTAATTGACGCCACCATGCCGGGCAAGTGAGCTGCCCCGCCGGCACCAGCGATAATGACTGAATAGCCTGCTGATTTCGCATTCTTCGCGAACTCCAGCATCTTTTCCGGAGTACGGTGAGCCGATACCACAGACATGTCGCAGGGAATATCAAATTCCTTCAGCTTCTCTGCCGCAGCTTCCATGACATTAAGATCAGACTTGCTGCCCATGATGATGGCAACTTTTGCGTTTGTATTGGTCATGCTATTACTTTAATCGCCTCTTTAACCAATTGAACCTTTTCTTTCAGCGACTCGATGTCGTCATCGAGAATAGTTACGTGACCCATTTTGCGATGCGGTTTGGTCATCGTCTTGCCGTACAAGAAAAGATTGGAACCTTCGATATCCAACAACCTATCCATTCCTTCATAGATCGCTGGCCCAGTATAGCCTTCTTCGCCCAGTACATTCACCATAGCGGAAGGCTTATTAATCAGTGTAGATCCTAGCGGCAATCCGAGTATTGCCCGCAGGTGTTGTTCGTATTGCGATGTGTCATTGGCATTAATCGTTTGGTGCCCACTGTTATGTGGTCGTGGCGCTGCTTCGTTGATCAAGACTTCTCCATCTTTAGTGACGAACATCTCTACCGCCAACAAGCCAACCATTTCTAAATCCGCAATTAACTTCGTTGCAATCTTGTTCGCAGTCTGCTGAATTTCATCTGACAAAGAGCAAGGAGCAATAAGATAGTCAACCAAGTTGTATTCAGGATGAAAGATACATTCGACTGCAGGGAACGTAGAAATTTCACCTTTCGTATTTCTTGCTGCGATAACAGAAATCTCAGCAGCAAAATCGATAGTCTTCTCAAGCAACCCCGGAGCGTCGAATCCCTTATCGATATCAGCCGCACTGTTTAGACCGACAACTCCACCTCCATCGTAACCACCCTTACCAAGCTTATTAAAAGCCGGTAGAAATTCCGCATTCGCTTTGATGTCTTCACGATTTTCAACCAGGACAAAGTCCGCCGTTGGCAAATCATGATCCACATAGAATTGTTTCTGCACTCGCTTATCTTGAATGATCTCGATAATGCGCGGTTGGGGGTAAACCGGAATGCCGTCGCGCTCTAGTTGATACAGCGCATCGATATTCACGTTTTCTATTTCAATCGTGACTAGGTCAGCCTGCTTCCCAAATTCATAAACTGTGTCGAAGTCTTGCAGCGATCCCTGGGTATACTCATTCGCCAAACCACTGCACGGACCATCATCGCTGGGGTCCAGAACACGTGTGTGGAGGTTGAAATTAGGGCAGGCCTGCAGCAGCATGCGACCGAGTTGACCCCCGCCGACGACGCCTAGTTTGAAGCCCTGATAGAACGCTTTCACGACCCGGAAAAATTGCCTTTTTGTCAGGAAAGCGGCGCATCATAGCAGGAATGTGGGGCAAGAGAAATCAAAGAGAATATTGGCTTTTTTGCCTAAAATCAGTCATTTCGCTGCACAAATCCGGCTCTCAGGATACTCTCTATAGTATCGATGGCTTTTTATCACCGACCGCAAGCGATCATTTAGTGACTGAATCTACACTGCGCCCGGCATTGCTGGACCAACTCACCGACCTGTTTGAATCCAAACAGCAGCAGCTCTATGTCTCTGCCATGGCCATTACCAAGGACCGAGCCAGTGCCGAAGACGTAGTATTGGAATCGCTATTAGCAGTCGCCGAGCTAAAGCAAGCTCCAAACGATTTAGCTGCCTACTTGTTTCGTGTGGTTCGCAACAAAGCGCTGCACCTGAACAAACGAAACGCGAAACACACAGATGATTCCAGCATTGAGCACTTTATTGATACGTCGTCACAATCGGCAGAGCAACTCATCTTTGTGCGGCAAGTGCTGCAACACCTGGAATCCCTGGAAAGCAATCAACAGCAAGTTTTGATTATGAAACTCTTCGGCGATCTCACTTTCGATGAGATAGCGAAGATTACTGATAACAGTGCGAACACTGTCGCCTCCTGGTATAGGCGAGGACTGTTACAGCTGAAGGAGAAAATTCATGAACCAGCAATTTAAAGATCACTCTGATAAAGAGTTTGAAGATCTGGAGAAACAGCTTTCTGCATTCTCGCTGGCACCAGCAAGTGATGAATATGAGTCCCTAATGACAAACGTGACTCAAAAGGCGGCGACGAAAAGCTCCACTAGTTGGCTATCGTGGCCTGCAGCGGTGTTCATGTTGACTGTGGTCGTTATAGGTGTGGCTACTTTAGCGCCGTCCGAAAACTCAACTGATGTTGCTTTGCCGGAAATTGCACAGGAAAACTTACCACCGATTGAACCGATTACTTCGCCATTGAATCCTGCTTCATTTATAGAGGGAATACATTTTGCCCGATTGTTCGAGCCAGTAGATGTTTCAAACAACGATACCAACGATGTAGTCGCGTTCTTCTGGTATCCCTGTGACCCTTGCAATAGCTTTGAACCCTACCTCAGCAGTTGGGAAAACTCACTGCCGAATGATGTAGCTCTCACCCGTGTGCCAGCAATCTG
The DNA here is from genome assembly GCA_965262465.1 of uncultured Pseudohongiella sp. Taxonomy (GTDB): domain Bacteria; phylum Pseudomonadota; class Gammaproteobacteria; order Pseudomonadales; family Pseudohongiellaceae; genus UBA9145. Next base: position 2,756,346 of record OZ253535.1, read on the forward strand.
GTCTGAAGAAATGTTGTTTCATGCCAGAGCCTATTACACAGCTCAAGCCCTGGGTATTTCTGAACAAACTCATGCGGCTTTTTATGCAAGCTTTCATGAAGAGAATGCACAATTGAGTAATGAAGACGAGCTATTAAATTTCTTTACTCGATTTGAAGTGTCGCCTGGAGATTTCATAGCAGCTTACAATGGAGAAAGTACATTAGCGGCTGTGCAACAAGCGATTCAACTCAATGCGGAATATCAAATACAGGCAACGCCTTCATTGTTTATCGGCGGGCAGTTCGGCGTGCTGCCTGCGGCAGACTTTGGAGAGTGGATGCCGATAACCGACTACTTATTAGACGCATTCTGCGACCCACAGCAGCCCACTGCGAATGCTATCCAAGCTTGTTAGAAGTCTGGCTTGGGCTTAGCGAAGTAGTCTGCAGCCAAACAGAAAGCAGCAGAAGCTAGTCTGAGTTGTGAAATCTGCATAGCTTTGATACTAATTAAGACTTATCGAGCAGTATCACGCATATAAAGTAAGGAGAGGCCAATGGCGTTGTCTTTACACTTTCGGCGTACACTTCGTGCTCTGGTCACTTTTGTCATAGCTAGCACCCTGGCTGTGCCAATACTTGCCCAATCCACCCAGCAAACCCAAGAGAAAATTGCTACAACAGAAGAAACATCTGACCGTAGCGACCCATCTCCTATTTCCTTGTTTTCTGAACCTCGCCCTATCGAAGAGATCACTGTTGTTGGTCAACAATCGCTTATGCGTTTGCGCAGACTAATCATAGACAAACAAGATGAGATTTTTGCCTTTTTCAATGACAACAACAGCTCGAATCAATACGACATAATTTGCAATCGCCAAACACCCACTGGAACACTGATTCCGCGTCGCGTGTGCGAGCCAAGATTTCTAAAAAACTATCGATCTTTTATGACCCGTGGCTGGCGCGCAGGATTTAATACTTATGTTGACCAAAGGGCTCTCATCGCTGACAAAGAGCCTGAATTTGAAAAGCTGCAGAACGAATTGTTAGAGCTCATGCGAAACAATGAGGCATTCGCGAATAATCTAGCTGACTTGTATGATATGACGGAAAACTACGCTGCTCATCGAAAAGAATATTTTGAAAACGAAGAACCATAACAGAGACGTTTCACGAGCAGTGAACAAACAAGATTCGATTCGCGGTTTCACTTTGATAGAGCTACTCATGGTTGTTTCAATAATCGGTGTATTGGCTTCTGTTGCAGCTCCCGTCTATCAGGAATACATAACCCGAGCTAATCTCGTTGAAACCGCTTTAGAATTAGGGCAATGGGGGCGTGAGTTCCGTCGGTGGAATGGAGAAAATGGTCGCTACCCAAATGACAGTCATATAGTTTTGCCGCCAGAAGCTCAGGGCGAGTTAATCATCGATAATGCGAGGTGGTTGGCCACTACCGCATTGGGTGGAACCTGGAACTGGGAAGGACCAGACAATTACCCGTATGCGGGAATCTCAATTTTTGGAGCGACAGCCCCAGTGGGTGAAATTCAACAACTAGATTTCATTTTAGACAACGGCGACCTAGCCAGCGGAACCTTTCGTCAAACACCAAACGGTAGGTACACCTACATTCTCGAGGAATAGCGACAACCGAACTACTACTGAAGTGCTGTTGGCTCTGGGCTATTCCTACTCACATAGATTCTTGTGTAGCCATAGAAATCTGGTTGTGGATGTTCAACAACTATGTCTCCGCCAACTTCCGATACGATGTTTCCTTGCCCTGACCCATCACATCGCAAATTGTCAGGCGGCTGCCCTCCTCTCGCCAATACTCGTCCGATCTCTTCAAAAACCCTAATGCATTCTTGAAAGGAAGTAATGCGCAATTGCTGAATGCGTGTTGCATCATCTAAGGGGACGAAATCGGGCGCTGTAAAAAACAACTGGCGAATCACGATAATGGCAACGCAAACTATGGTGACTACCAAAGGAAATGTTTGAGGATTGAGCTGTTTTCGACGAACTGAAACTTGGGCGACTGGCTCGTCTCTTTCAATTTCTACTTTAGCTGCCGCCTGCTTGCGCTTTTCAGCTTCTAGCTTTTGCGTCTCTATTGCGACTGTTTGCTCGGCCTCCCAAACTTCAGCGCAACTTTCACAGAGCACTACGTCCTTTTCATAACTCGCACACATTCCACAGAGCGCAATATTGCATCGCGCACAATTATCGACTGCGGGAGCGTTCGGATGGTTCTGACATTTTAAGGTCATAACCTAGCCTTCTGTCTAAATTTTATCTTCGCGCTTGAAGAAAAATCTTTTTGATCTGCTAGATCTAATTGGGGTCGTCATCTACGACATCTGCTTCTGTAAAGATGTCGGTGCCGCGGTCCCCCGCCCTACCTGTTGTAATTTCATCGCCAATGCTCATCGTCATCAGATCGAATGCAACAAGCATTGGGCCATCGTAATCCGTTGCGTCCAGAATTTCTTCCGAGGTAAGTTCTGGCGGAATGATATGAGAATACACACCTAACCGGGGCTGGGTTTGGCGAAATACTTCTGCTACTTGTTCGGGTGTAGAGTGAACCGAAAGACTCACATTGGCTAACCTGGCTTCAGGCGTGTCACCGGGCGCCGGCACTTGCACCTCATGGATAACAACGTCCGCGCCTTTGCCATATTCCATAATTGAAGACGCAGTAGTCGATCGAGTATCGCCAGAGAACACGACGCTTCTGTCTTTATAGTCGATTCGATAGCCGAGAGTCTGACCTTCAAGCCCTAGCAATTCACCTGTCTCAACATTGATCGGCATATGCTCTACTTCAAATGCTGTGATCTTGAGATCGCCCTGCTCATATATCACTCCAGGACTAATGTCATGGGCAATCATTTCTGATCCATCTTCATGTACGCCGACTACTTCACGATAGTGAATATCCCAGGCATAGGCCGACGTAAAATTTTCCATCATCGCTTCAGTGCCGGTGGGCCCATACACAGTCATAGGCGACTTGCGCCCAAACAACCAACCACTAAGCCAAAGCCCAGGTACACTAATCGTATGATCAAAATGCAAATGAGTGAGAATAATTAGATTAATGTCGGTGAGTAACTCAAATCCGCCCGCTTGGAATAGGCGTTCACGCATACCTGGGCCGGCATCAACTAATAAACGGTGCTCGCCTGCTTCAACCAATATAGATGGGCCATACCGAACTAAAGAAGGTCGAGGCGCTCCAGTGCCAAGAAAAGTCAGCTCAATAGTATCTTCAGCAGCAAGCGCGCCTTCTCCCATTAACAACAATGAGAGACAGGATATGGCTACTACTTTTGAAGAATAGTTTTTCATGACATCAACTGTCTGCAGAAGGGAATTGCTAATTGTCATAACTAACTCCCATACCCGCTCGCACATCATTGTTAACCCCATAAGGTGCTATCGGGTATCGCAACCCATTGGCTGACAACTGTTCTAGTCCAGCAATAACTTTGGGTAAATAGGAGGGAGGGATGGCCATTAGTAACTCATCTTCCATTACTCCACCGTAGCGGCGTTCAGCGAAACAGGGGATGGAAAGAGAAGGCTCGCCGGTGCTCAAGGCACGGCCCCAGGAATCGGCGCAAGATGACTCGCCCACACAGCCCCACTCCAGTTTTTTGTAGCCGATGTACTGCAGACCATTGATAAATAGAATCATCTGAGCCGGTGTAGCATAAATCAAACAGATATCTGGCGGATTCAAGCGACCACTCACCAATGGACTTACTGCCATTGCCTGATAATTTCCAAAAGGCACGACATCCATGGCCGCCTGGTGTGCCCTCGCGCTTTCATCATCGCCATACCACACACCTTTATAGCGCTCTCCTGCCAACCACTCGTCATCGCGAGGTGCAAGACCAATCACAGTCTTGCATTGTGCTCCCACCAAATCATCCGCTGTAATTCCAACAGTCCACCCATTGCGCGCCGCCATACCGACTATCTGATCAGTGGCATGAATTGAGTTCGGTCGCCGAATACGAGGAATGGCTTCCATATCTGCTACATTCTCGAACAGTTTCATGCCGATTGGTGTAGTTCGAATGCGCAGTAATCTATTAAGAGAATCTACTATTTCTTTGAAGTCCAGATTCTCGGTATCTGAACCAATAATGTCAGACATGTTGAACTCCCAATTAAGGTCTGAGCACGGCACCGACTAGTTCGTTCGCTGCCTCGTTATTTTGAAAAGCCACTTTGCCATTTACTATTACAAGATCGAATCCCGTTGCCAGTTGATGTGGCTCAGGATAGGTAGCATTTGCCCGCACATTTCTCGGATCAAATACGATTAAGTCAGCCGCCATACCAACTGCGATGCTGCCGCGATCAGTAATGCCGATTGCTTGCGCCGCAAAGGATGTCATTTTCTGCACTGCCTGTTGCAGTGAAAGGCTTTGGCGATTTTGCACATACTCTTCGATGATTTTGGCAAATGTGCCATGACCACGAGGATGATATCCTGTCGGACTGCCGTCTGAAGACACACCCACAAAATCATCTTCCAACAACCGAGATTGCAGCGCATCGTTCATCACAAAGTAAGCACCAGACGCGCCTTCCGGTCCAATCACATCAATGAGAATATCTTCAAACGGCAGATTCAATTCCTGTTCAAGGTCTGCCAGAGTTTTTCCGGTGTAAGGATCAGTTCCTAATAAAGTTGCTTCGGGACCATTACGCAAGGTCACACGATTACGCAGGTACTCTTCTAGTTCTTCCCGCCTAGTGAGTAATGCCTCATCGAATTGTTCTTGGGTTTTTGCCCATACAGGAAACAGTATCCCAATACCTGTGTAGCTTGCATTGTAAGGATAAATATCAGCTGTGACAGAGATACCAGCATCCCGTGCCTCCTGCATAAGGCCGAGTAATTCCTCTGCCCGCTCAGCTCCCTGCCCGTAAACCGATTTCATATGAGCGACATGCACTCGTGCGTACTCGCCTTGCGCGATGAGTTCATTCAGCGAATCTTCAATCGCATCGTCATCTTCGTTGCGCATATGACTCATAATGATGCGATCGTTACGACCTACTACTTCAGCTAAGGCGAGCAATTCGTCCGAACTCGCATTTAATCCCGGGTTGTATTCCAATCCCGTGCTTAATCCAAAGCTTACCGACAAATTGCTTTCCAACAATTCGAGCATGCGTTGCATTTGTTCATCGCTTGGTTCTGGGTCGCGTCCAATTCCACTTAAGTTTCTTAAGGTGCCGTGTCCAACAAACATCGCCAAGTTTACTCCCAGCCCTGCTTGTTCAACCTCCTCCATCCAACTTGCCAAGTTTTCAACGTCGGGGCTAGACCCATCCTGACCCAGAGTTATGGTGGTTACCCCTTGAGCCAGAAAGTTTTCGAAGTCAGGTGTTTCTATCGGATCGCCATGAGAATGCACATCGATAAAACCAGGAGCTACAATCTTGCCAGCAGCATCGAATCGCTGATCGATCTCCAATTGATTCTCTTCGGAGAGTGAAGTCAGATCACCAATAAGTGCGATCTCATCACCCTGGATAAAGATGTCTGCCTCGTAGGGATTGGCACCGAGACCATCCAACACCTGACCGTTTTCGATTACTGCATCGAATTGCAGCACAGGAAGAGATTGATCTTCTGAACAGCCATAAAGAAGCAGACTGAATGCGAAAAAACTGACGAGTTTAGATTGCACGAAATACCTCTACGATCGGCGAGCGCCGCGCTGAACGAGAATTACGTAAAAATTGATTGTGAGAGGTTTGCAGTGGTTATGCAATCTTTGCTTCGGAAGAAGCCTGGACGACATGAGGGCTGACGCTGTATTCCAGACTTTCTTCGCGGGAATAGAAGACAATGCCGCGGCCTTTCAGAAAATCCAATTGACCATCAACTTCTCTTAATTCGATCCAATTTTCGCCACTTTGAAAACCATCAGCCTCATCCATGGCATCCAGTTCATCAAGGAAAGAATCATCCAAAAAGTCCAGCTCTGCTTTTAGAGATTCGCGAGTATCAGCATCGCCTTCATCTTCCTTAAGCGCTATCTTCTCAGAGATATCGACATAGGCTCTTTGCCAGGCCGGCACATCAGATTGCCACACCTTCATGCCATTGATGTCAGTTTCTTTCATTTGAATGCGCGCGAAGCTTGCGCTCATACCGCGGGCGTCTACTGCTGTCATATTAGCGCGCTCAAATTGACCTTCGTTCGCATTGGCACCGTAGAGCACCATGCCTATTGCTTTGGTTCGCGTGAAAATGGCTTCACAAAAATTTGAATAAGGCGCAATCACGAATTCCATCTGAGCAGCGCTGAAGTTTGAACGCTGCGACAGATCTGAAGCAACCAAATGCGCGCCTCTCAGATCGGTACGTTTATCTTTGTGATAATTGATCTTTCTGTCTATATCAATTGCTGAACGCTCATCATCACCGGAGTTAAGATTTAGCCCTCGCAGATCGAGCCTCGACAAATTGAGGGAGTGGTAGATACCAACATCATCCATATAAGAGAAATAGCGATTCAGAGAATTGTCTTCTAATACTTTAATGAACTCATCCGGCACACTAAGTACTTCATTCAATGCCAGTTGCTGTTTGAGAGGGTCCAGTTTGTGAATCTTCTTATTGAAGTTGTCGATGACGCGTTTTTTGAGTTTGGTTGTGGGAGGAATCGTTGCCTCAGACTCCTCAACCCTCAATGTCTCTAAAGTTCGTGCAGCAGAACACAATACTTCTTCTGCTTTCTCACTCAGCGCAGCCGAGTTTTCAGAATAGTTAAAACTTACTGGTTGCTCTGCAAACAATCCTGCACTTTCAATGGTTCTCACCCAAGCGTCCGCACGAGTCGAACCGGAAAAATCATGCAATATGTCTACGAACAAACTCCTCGCGAGTTGCAAGCGAGTACGGTCATCATGATAGAGATTGGACTCTCGGGCATAGTCTGGTGTTTCTACGACGAACTTAATGAGCTCTAACAAGCCATCTATTGTTCCCAGACTGAATTGGCCTATCTCTTCAAATAGCTCTAGCTCTTTGCTGAAAATTTTCTTGCGCGGATCATCCGTCGCATCCAGCATCTCATAGAGCTGTTTTAAAATTTTTCTTCTTTCTGGGGGTAACGAAAAATAGGCTTTTGCTTCTTCAATTTCCGCCCTAACTTCTGCTTTTATATCCGGAGCAAGTGTGTCTGTTGTTTTGCGCTGCTGTAATTCACTCGCCTCATGAACAAAAGTTAGATACAGAAAATCTTCAACGGCTTCTTGTACCCTTCCACCCTTCTTATACAAGTTTTCCAATACCTGCCGCATCCAACGCTGGTTATCTTTGCGCTCCTCTTCGCCATCACGAAAGTGCAGGAATAGTTGCTGTTGGCCTTTTACCTTAAGCTTGGAAACGCCTGCTGACGTGATCATGTGTTTTGACCACACCACTCTCAGGCGCTGACTTTCTGAATCAAAGAAGTGTTGCTGCAGTATGGCAGCTAGATTGAGACGAGAATGGCTTGTTTGATTTTCCTTTAAGCGCTCATATACGCCATCAACGAGCTCAGAATTCACCCAGGATTTAGGCACCGGAGCATTGGATTTCAGATCATCCAAGGTGCCCGTCGCACCCTTGCGGGCGCCGACAAAATTGACTGAAGGGTAATAACTCACCGAAATATAAAGGGTTTTTGTAATTATTGGGTTTTCACTAGATGTAGGAGTATTCCTACAGGAATCATCGTAGCGAGATAATAAACCGCTTGATATCAGCTTTCAAAGCTTGATGCGCAGGACACTCTGCGACTATTCGATTTTGTTGAGGAATGACTTACCGCTAGCTTTAATCTGCTCTTGCTGACGACGTCGTTCTTCGCCTTTTTGTGCGAGCTCTTCCCGGTTCTCATCAGTCACTTCGGCATAGCCATCACGCCACGCTTCGCTGTCGCTCCAACGATATGGCAAGCGCAAAATTGAATCTTCTTGTGTCGACTGCTCGAGAAAATCCATGGCTTGTTCCGCGATCGCTGCCTGCATCTCAGCATCGTAAGGTTTGCCTGCCGGATTACCTAATGGGAAATCCACATGAACATATCGTGGCGTGCCGCAATACTCGATGATATCCATTGCGGAACCAAGAACTAAAGTAGGGATACCGTTCGCTTCAAGATGTCTGGCGACCAAACACACGGTTTGGTGACAAACTGGTCACAAGGGAACTAATAGTGCGACATCAACCTCATCTTCAATGCAGCGCTGCAGGATTTCTGGTGCATCCTCGTCTCGCGTTGCCCGATGACTGTAAGTAGTTGGAACCGAATGAAAACGAGGTGCCAATCCACCTAGCCTGCCAGCTTCAATTAGATTTTGTATCTGCAGTAGTGGCAAAAACGAGTTCACATCGTTTGTGTGAGTGGCATTCTTATCCCACGACAATTCTTCGGTATACATTGATTCGGGAATGGGCGAGACAGCAGAGGAATAGACGGCGCGCTCTGCCCTTCCTTCTTCGCTATCAGGCATAGCAGTCGTTATCAGGGCCAGCGTGCTTTCTGACAACGGCTTGTTTAATGATGCGAAAGGTGGAGCTTCATCATGTGTCGCCCAGCGGTAATCGCGATCGTAGCCTTGAGCCCGATAGTAATCACGGGTTCTTCGCATATAGGGTACGTCGTACACATCAGACATAGATTGATACTCGATCTATTGCTCACCAAAAACAGAGCTCATACTAAAGGTGGTTGCCTTGGCATTACAAGCCGCAGCATGTACTCAGGCTTAGAATGTGGGTAATCTAAGTCTTGGTTGGCACAGCCAACTCCTAACTGAGGCGATAAAAACAAGAAATTCTGCCCATGTTCTCATCCACCGTTAGCATTCCCACCTGGTTCTTCCTTCTATTATTAGTCGCTGGAATCTATGCCCTGGTGATGAGCATCTTATTTCCTGGTGCCCGCTGGTATCTCAGTCGACGTCTGAACAAGGCAGTCGATAAGATCAACACTGGGCTGCAGATCAAGATCAGACCTCTGCAACAAACCAAACGCCAGGTACTAATCGATCAGCTGATGTTTGATCAGGAAATTCTGGCAATGATTGAGGCGCAATCTCAATCTGACAATATTCCTCGAGAAGTACTGCAGCAACGTGTTCGAAGTTATGCCCGGGAAATCGTTCCTTCATTTAATGCCTATGTTTATTTTCGGGTCTTCTACTGGTTAGCAAAAAAGGTTGCTCGCTTTATCTATCGGGTGCACGTCTCTGCTGCAGATCGCAAGGCCATCCGCCAGGTGGATCCCGAATCCACTGTTGTATTCGTAATGAATCACCGCAGCAACATGGACTATGTACTCATTAGTTATCTTGCTGCAGAGCGCGTAACCCTGTCGTATGCAGTAGGCGAATGGGCTCGAATATTTCCATTAGAGATGCTGATTCGGGCGATGGGTGCATTCTTCGTAAGGCGAGGCTCACAAAATCCTTTATATAGAAAAGTATTAGAGCGCTACGTTTATATGGCTACCCAGAGCGGCGTGTGCCAGGCAGTGTTCTTGGAAGGCGGTTTAAGCCGAGATGGCAAACTCGCTGAGCCTAAACTTGGCTTTCTTGACTACATATTGCGTCATTACGATTGGCAGACTGACCGAAACATAGTGTTCCTACCCGCCAGCATAAACTATGACCACGTGTTGGAAGACCAGAATTTACTAAGCTGGGATGATAAATCCTCCCGACCTGGAATCTGGCAAAATTTTGCACGCCTCTTTCGCTTTTTGAAACTGAATTTATTTGCAGGCTCGCGAGCTCGTTGGCGTCGTTATGGTTATGCCAGTGTGAACTTTGGCATTCCTGTTTCAATGGTGGACTACTGTTCTGAACGCGAATTGGAATTCAATCACCTTGATAAGGAGACTCGATTTGAAAGAGTCAAAGCATTAGCCGACGAGCTGATGGATGCATTGCGTTTTGTAATGCCCATCCTTCCAGTGCCATTGATCGCTGCAATAATGCTGCGCAATGAAGAAAAGCCCCTGCCCTCACTAGAAATCTTCAGCCAATGCGACGCAATAATCGATGATCTCATCGCCCAAGGCGCGCCAATGAAAGCCGAGGAGAAACCGCGGCATGCAACTCTCGCCAACACGTTAGATATGCTGACCCAGCGCGGCTTATTAACTGAACAAGATGATCACTATCAGTTAGTGGGTGACAAAAAGGCGTTGCTCGCTTATTACGCTAACTCCATCGAACATTGGACTTAGCTGAGTTACTCAGCGCACGGATCGGTGACAACTCATACAAGCACCTGACACCTGCCCAGTTTGATAGAAACGTGCCGGGTTGGATTGCGCACTGCGTTTTGCGCGAGACACTGTTGCTAGAAACTGTGTCATGTCTTCAAGTAAGAACCGATGCCGTGAACTAAGATCTGTCTCACGAATTCTTCCGCCGATGCGCTCAATGTTTTCCAATACACCAACCACGTCGCGTTGAAACCGAGCGTCCCGGTTATCATCAGAAATCATCAGTAAATCTAGTTGCAGCAGTTCGTATGCGAGCTGATGCATTCCGCTGCGCAGCTCTTCACCATCGGCATAATCGAATGGCGGTGGATTGGCTATGGGCGGAAATTCGCCACTGGAGCTACAGGCTGTTATGACAACTGCCATAACTCCCAACATCATAACCGCTACACCGCGCCTGAAACTTCTCATTACTGCTACAAACTGCTGCATGACTTTACCTCGAAAGCAGATATTTCAATGAATATCCTCAATATAGCCGCCTTTAGTGATGCTGATATTGCTCTAAATCAAGCTAAGCTTTTGGGCTCTTGCGGTCCTATTTCTTCCTTTATTATTGCCCAGCACTGGTCTACTCTTAGGCCACCATAAATCACGGCTGTGCCGCCCCTTGAATTGCGGCCAACATGAGAATGCTGATGACTACTATGAAAACTGTTTTGAAGACCGCTATTTCTGCAAGTGTAATCGCGAGCACTTTGTTCGGCGCCACATTGGCGCAAGAGGAAAACTACACTGCCCCTCTGACAGGATGGGGCGTTCCTGATGTTCAGGGCATTTGGAATTATGAAACACGCACTGGCCTGGAGCGTCCAGACGAGTATGAAGGCGCATTGGAAATCGATGAAGCCACGATGTTAGAGACTATGGTCTCCACTCCTGACTACATTGCCTTTCTCGAAGCAACGGGAGCAGAAAGACCAGGACCTCACAATGTCGGCGGCTACAATGGATTTTGGATTAGCCCCGGATTGTCATTGGCTCAAATGAATGGCAAGTATCGTACTTCGCTCATCGTGCAGCCGGATGATGGAAAGATTCCTTGGCGCGAAGGCGCGCAAGATGCAAGAAGACAGCAACAGTCTGCTTTAGAAATTATGGGGTTTGCTGAAAGTGATGGTCCGGAAGGTCGCACGTTGTCTGATCGATGCTTAAAAAGCTTTGCATCAACAGCGCCATTCATGAGCAGTTTGTACAACAACACAATGCAAATTGTGCAATCTCCCACTCATGTCATGCTTCTCGCCGAAATGGCTCATGACGCAAGAATCGTAAAGATTGATCAGGACTACCGCGAATTGCCGCACAACAAATGGTTGGGCGATTCCGTTGGTTACTATGAAGGCAACGAATTAGTTGTAGTCACTCGAAATTTCAACAGCTGGCAAGTGGCTAAAGAACGGCTGACTTCGCCCGGCGTGATTCTGACAGAAAGATTTTATCGTGTTGCAGATGACAAGATTCATTACTCATTTACCATCGAAGATCCAGAGCTATACTCCGAAGCTTGGACAGCCGAAATGCCCATGTACACGGCAGAAGGGCTCTACGAATACGCGTGCCACGAAGGCAATTACGCGATGCCTGCAATTCTTGCAGGAGCGCGCCGACTAGAAGTCGATGCTGAATTTAATGGTTCTGACTAGGCTATCTTTTACTTCAGTTTCAATTCGCGATTGATCAAGCCGATATAGAAAAGGAATTTCAGCAGAGGAAGTTAGACGGAAGTGAGTAGTCGTTCAATCGCGTTTAAACACGCCGCCGACCGGTGGCCGATTTTCATTATTCTCTGCCTTAGCGCATTGGATTTCGTCCTGTACTTTACTCTGGAGAATCCGTATCTGCTCGGCGCCTATTTTTATCTGATGATCATACCCAAGTCGCAGATCTGCGCCTGGAACCATCACCATCAACATGCCCCAACGTTCAGACAAACGTATCTGAACCGAATTCTCGAATTTTTTTACGCGCTACACACTGGAGTAACCACTAATCTTTGGGTTCTCCATCATGTGTATGGACACCATCAGAACTATTTGGACCAGCAGAAAGACGAGAGTCGTTGGACCAGAAAGGATGGAAGTCAAATGGGCGAACTGGAATACAGTTTATTAACCACCTTTACTGCGTATCCGCGCGGTTACAAAGTTGGGAAAAACTATCCAGCAGAACAAAAGAGTTTCTTACTATTCAGCATCATCACCTTCGTCATCGTTGGCACTCTGGTGTGGATGAAACCGGCAGCCGGCCTTTTGCTCTTTGTCTTTCCTATGATTATGGGATTGTTTATGACTGCGTGGGCTACTTACGAACATCACGCCGGCCTCAACACCGACGACCAATTCGAAGCCTCCTTCAATAACCTTAATCGCTGGTATAACTTGTTTACTGGCAACCTTGGCTACCATACGGCCCATCATTACAATGGTGGACTACATTGGTCGAAGTTACCCCAAGTGCATGATCGAATTGCAGACAAAATTCCTCCAGAGCTCATTCGCCATACCTGGGTATAGCCTTAACAATCGGTTGTCTATCCATTTAGAATAGCACCATGAAAAGATCCTCCCTCCTTCGACTCAGATTGCTGACTGTTCTTTCTATTGCCATTGGCTTTGGGTTGTCGGGTGCAAGTTATGCGCAAACCAATGCGGATTTCGAAAATACCTCTTGGCAGCTAGTGGCAATTCATGGTGCCGCAGACAGCGTTTTCATTCCCCGCAATCCGGAAAGCTATCTATTGAGATTTAGATTGGAGAGTCGGCTGCAAGTTGAAGCAGACTGTAATCAGGCTGGTGCTACTTACGCAATTGATGGGGAAAGCCTCACACTCACTGACTTGGTTACCACGCGTAAGTTGTGCATTTCACCAACATTGTTTAACCGCTACATCCTCAATCTCATTCGAGCTGAGTCAATGCGCATGGAAGGTGATAATTTGATCGTGCAATCTGATATTGGATCAGATTGGATGGAATTCGAGCCTTACATTTTCGTGCCCGGCGTTTCTAACTGAACTAGCCAAGGTCTAGCTAAGGCGCTTCTCGCAACAATACATCCAATGCTGATGCGAGTTCTTTCATTGAGTAAGGTTTCGTTATTAGCGGCGCATCTAATTCCACACCCGAGCGATCGGCAATAACCCCTGATGGAAAGCCTGACATATAAAGCACCTTAATATCGGGCACTTCTTCTCTTGCGGTCTTGGCAAGTTTCACGCCATTGATTCCGCCTGGCATAACGATATCGGTAAACAATAGATTGGTATCTGGATTATTGCGCAAGGCGGTGATGCCTTCTTTGCCGTTTGTTGCGCTTATGACATCGAAGCCCATGTCTTCCATAAAGGTCTTGGTGACTTCTAACAGCTCTGGCTCATCGTCTACCACTAATACTTTTTCGGAATTGTTGCCAGAAAGCACACTCTCGATCTGAGTCGATTCTTTAGAGGTAACAACCTCTTCTTCTTCCGATACCGGCAGCAATATATCGAGCTTCGTGCCTTTGCCAACTTCACTAAATATCTGAATGCTTCCACCAGACTGCTTAACGAATCCGTAACTCATGGCAAGACCTAAACCCGTGCCTTTGCCACGTTCTTTAGTACTGAAGAATGGCTCGAACACCCGCTGTAGCACGTCTTCCGGCATGCCCTCACCTTCGTCCGTAAAGGAAATCAGCACGTAGGTGCCAGGAGAAACATCGTCCTGTTTTACAAACGGATTACTCTCGGTTAGATGAACAATGTCGGTGCAAATTTTGAATTCACCGCCATTGGGCATAGCATCGCGTGAATTAATAGCAAGATTGAGAATGACGTTCTCTAAACCTGACTTGTCGATTAGCACGGCAGGCATGTTGTCTCTTACCGAGTATCGGATTTCAACATCAGGTCCCAGGGTGCGGGGCAAGATATCGGACATCTCTTCGATAATACGATTGATGTTCGTTGCCTTGGGTTGCAGTGGTTGACGTCTCGCTACCGCCAGCATGCGCTTGGTGAGATCCGCACCACTTTCACTGGCTTTGCGAATAGTATCCAAACGTTTACGTAAGGGGCTGTCTTCTTCGAGCTTGCGAGCCGCAAGATCTACGTTGCCCATCACGACGCCGAGAAGGTTGTTAAAGTCATGAGCCATACCCCCGGTAAGTTTACCGATGGCATCCATCTTTTGAGTTTGTCGTACTAAGGACTCGAGCTTCATTCGATCGCTAACATCACGAATCAAGCATGTCAGCGCGACACCCTCTTCCGCTTTACTCGTAGAAATCGCAACTTCTACCGGTTTTTCATGCCCTTCATTGTCTTCGATAGTGGTAGAGAACAAATTCTTCTCTATCGGACCACCATCAGTACCGGTAACTTTCTGCTCTAACTGTTTAAGATTGATGTTAGGAATAACTTCTTCCAGTGTGCGACGCATGAGATCTTTTCGCGTTAATCCAAAAAGAATCTCTGCTTGCTTGTTAACGAGTAGGATCTTACCGCCAGAGTTCGAAATCAGTACCGCATCAGGTGCTGATTCAACCAAGGTTCGGAATTGTTTCTCACTTTCGCGCAGTGCTTTACGGGCCCGTACCTGATCGGTTCGATCATTGGCGATACCGGCAACGGCGACTACATCACCTTTATCATTGAACAGCGGGAAGCGCAGAATGGAATAATAGGTTTTGCCTTCCTTGCCCGGCCAAACCCCTTCAAACTCCATCGCCAATTTGTATTCCACCACTTGCCGGTCTTGATCAACCATGGCGTCGGCATTGACCCTGCCGAAGATTTCTTCGTGGTGGATACATTCTACGGGTGTATCTTCAGTATTGGTGAATTTACGAAAAGCATGATTAATAGAGAGGTAGCCACCATGCAGATCCTTAACCCACATCATGGCAGGGTTGCGCTCGAAGAAGCCTTCAACCAGTAATAGTTTCTGACTCAGATCACTTTCTTTCTGCTGCAAGCCTTTCAGAATGCTAGCGTACTTCCAGGACGCGAGAGCAACTACTAGAGCAACCAATAGACTAATCATAAGCGGCCAATTCACTTCCGCCTGATAGTCCGATGCCCTTACCACAGCAAAAATTGTGATCGCAATGGCAGGTAGAAATACCAAAGCGACCACTTTAATTGACTGACGCAGTGATTGCGTAGCCATGTTTGATCTGGTGGACAAATCCATAATGCCTGGCCCCAAAACCTCTATTACTTACAGTTCACTAAGCAACCGAAGCTCGATCGCCGAATCGTTCTTGAGAAAAAATCTCTGGAACGCTATCTGCAGTAGCGGGGTGGGCAATCTCTCGTCCGAACGCGCTATTGAAATTGCATTTATGGGTAAAGACTAGAATTTGGTCAGAGTTAACATCTGAGGCACAAACTTCAATCTTCTTGTTATTGGTAACTGAAGCTAAAGAGCTGTATTGAAACTCCAATTCCATATTGCTGCCGAAACTCGTGTTCTTTCTGATTTCTGACATGTCTACAACGATCTGATCAATAGGCAACTTATCGATCATAGTAAGAATGTTCTCGGCCTCGCCTTTAGCTTTTACTGAGAGACCAAAGCCTTTTATACGAATGCGCGACAGCACATCAGAAACCGAAGCGTTTTGCGCTATTAGTGCTCTTTCGTCAATCTCAACACCAATACGTTTTGGATCTACGCCATACTGCTTAGCTGTACCTGCCATAAAGTCAGGCAGCTCGAGATCCTGCAGAATAGTCGTATCTACCGGAATGATGACACTGGGAGTAAATCCTTGCCCTTCCCAGCTACACAGAGTCTGGCAAACATGATTCATCGTGCTGTTGAATATGCCCTTGCTAAGACCTTTGTCACTGGTCCATTTCGCGAAGCGGGAACCCATAATCAGCATGCCGTCATCAGTCCGCCATGTCATTGCCACCCGAATTCGTTGCTTTCCATCTTTGTCTAAAGGATTGAGTTGCAACTCAGGCTCGTAAAAAACTTCTAGGCCAAAGTTGAATACCGGTTTTTCAGGCTCTTGCTTTTGCTTCTCCTGGCTTTCCTCTTCGACTGATACATATGGGCTAATGGCCTCTTCGATCGTTTCGATGGATACAGGCTTGGTGAATGTCGCAGAAACATTCAGTCCATTTTGCTTTCCAAGCGCAGCAACAGATGCCAATGTGCGCTCATCCATACCGGACATAAGAAAGATTCCGGACTTACACTTGATGTTGCTCAGTTCTCTGATCACCTCGACACCATCGGCGCCAGGCATACAAAGATCCAATGCAATCACATGAGGCTTAAGGTCAGCGACGATATCAACCACCTGTGAGCCGTCATTAACAAGCGTTACTGCGAAACCTAGATCATCTGCAACCGCCTCTATAATTTCAGCGAATGCCTCATCATCATCAGCAATTAATAGTCTGGGTTTAAGCTTTTTCGTATCCATAACAAGTCCACACCTTACTTACGTTAATACTACCCTGGCCTGTGACCACGAATATTCTGAAAACTGTTTTGTTCTAACTCTCATTTTAAAAATCTTACTCGGTGATGTTAGCCATCAACTCGTTTGACCATGCAATCGACTCTAAGTAGCAATGCTGGAAATCTTTGGGAGATAGAGTCTTTGTTGATATCTCATCAGGCTTAGCTTCACCAAATTTGCCTTGCTCGAAATCAATCACTATCTGCAGCAGCTTGCCAATTTTTCCGTCACGCACAATTAGTGCTGATACGATTTCATTTGAAAGCGGGAGTTGCTTGATGATTTCATCCATTGGCTGATCCATCAATGCGTCGATTGAAGAGAACAACCCAGCGGTAAAACACGCATCGACGTCCAGATCAGAGATCTCCGCCAATGAGTGCATCATGCGAGCGCGCTGTAGAGAGATTTTTAGTAACTCTTCAGGCTTGTCTTTGATGTCAGTGAAGACAATGATGAGCAACCATTCTTTGATGGTATTCAATCCCAAAGCCACGATGGCCTGGCGAATACTGGTTATCTCACGCTGAATGTTATAAAGCGCCGAGTTTACGATTCTCAGCACTTTGTAACTCATGCTGACGTCCTGGCAAATAATCTGCTCCAGTTCAGCGAACTGACAATCTTTATCTTGCAACATCGCCAGCAACCGCAATACAGCCAATCTATTCGGCTTGATTGTTTGCTCGTTGTAAATCTTAGGCTTGCTGAAGTAGTAGCCCTGGAAATAGTCGAATCCCATATCACGAAGCTTTTCATAATCTTCGTGCGTTTCAACCTTCTCAGCTAATAGCTTTATTCCTCGGCCTTTTAATTCTTTAGCTTTTACTGCCAGGTCATCGTAGTCACAGTCGAGCACGTCAACTTTGACAATGTCCACAACATCGAAAAAGGGCTCTTTGTCTTCGGTGAGAACGTAATCGTCCAGCGCAATCGTATAGCCCTGCTCCATAAAATCATTCAGAGCGTCAATCACTTCGTCTGTAGCATCAATGTCCTCTAACACTTCGATAACCAGAAATTCTGGCGGTAAAGGCATTGGGATCTTGCCCACAATGAAATCTTCTGTGAGATTGAGAAATGCAGGTCTGCCTGAAGAGATCGTGCGAAATCCTACATCGATGAATGCATTGATAATTACCTGGCTACTTGCCTTATTGCCGTCATCAAATACTGCTTCGTTAGTTTTACCGCTTCGAAACAACAACTCGTAAGCAAATACATTATTGTGACGATCAAATATCGGTTGCCGGGCAACGTGGATATCTTCTTTATAGAGAGATGCTTCAGCCGGTTTTACTAATTCGTGACTGGAACATTGATCTCCAATTTCCGCTACGTGATTCATTGTTGTTCTACCTCGATTAATTGATTCCGCTAACAATCAGGCTCTCGCCTTATTAACTCTATTTACTCAATACTCTCTCTTCGCCGCCCTATATCAGCATCACTGCTGATCGTAATTTTCAAACCAGGATTCAAAGGTACTGGTCCCTACACCTTCGATTTCTTCCAGGTTTCTTACAATTTCCTCATCCACTCCCTGGCGAATAACTATTTCCACCCTTCGATTCTGTGCGCGACCTTGAGCCGTATCGTTGGTTGCTACCGGTCGACTATCGGCATAACCCACTACTTGAAATCTTTCACTAGCAATTCCAGTTTGCTCCACCAAGGCATGGGCAACAGAGAGCGCACGCAGAGAAGATAAGTGCCAGTTTGTCGGGATTGTTGCTGTGGAAATTGGCATGTCGTCGGTATGACCCTCGATGGCTACCTGCCCATCAATCTCTACCAGCGCAGCCCGTAATTGATCGAGAACAGGCTGGAAGTCGTCATTCAGCACAGCCGATCCTGAATCAAAAGATCCTCGCTCCCGAATTCTCACCGTGATCGATCTAAATCCGGTTTCAATTTCCACCATGCGATCTGCGATTTCGCCGGAAAGCAACGAACGCAAAATGCGCGCATCACGTTCAGTTTCATTCTGCAGCTGCTGCAAATTGTCATAGATCAGTTGCCGCGCTGTTTCCACTTCGCCCTGGCTCATCGATCGATCACCGCCGGCCGAACCATTGGAGTTAAAACCTGTGCGCAGAGAAATGCGGGTCATATCCTGGGTTTGCTGTTGAACCACTTGCTCCAGAGTAGGCTCCGGGCGGCCGGGGCTGAATTCCTGCGCTATTACGGAAGTGCCCATCGGAATTCCAGTGGCTCTGATCTGATTCTGCACACCGAATGCATCAGCCATAGAGCCCGCCACTTGCTTGTATTTCTGCACATCCATCTCAGAAAAAGACAATAAAAGAACAAAGAAGCACATCAGCAGAGCCATTAGATCTGCAAACGTTGCTAGCCATGCGGGCAAGCCTTCTTTAACTTCATCTTCCATCGTTAGTTCCTCAAGCAGCTACCGCTTCTGCTTGCATGTCTTCTCCAGATGTTTCGCCACCTTCCGCAGGTTTCAGTGCACGCTCTTTCGGAGTCATGTACAGCTTCAATAGAGACTCCAATACCCGTGGATGCTGACCATCTTGAATTCCCAAGATGCCATCGAGGCAGATTGAATTGACTTTGATCTCTTCCTTACGCCGTAAGGTGAGTTTGTCGGCGATCGGTTGGAACAACATATTGGCCAAAATCGCGCCATATAGTGTTGTCAGCAATGCCACAGCCATTGCCGGTCCAATACTCTTTGGATCATCCATTGCCGAAAGCATTTGTACTAAACCTACCAAGGTACCGATCATCCCCATGGCGGGTGCGACATCAGCGGCCGATGTGAATACCAGAGCACCTAGCTTGTGTCGCTCAGCAGTTTCTTCCAGGTCCTTAGAAAGAAGCCGGTTAATTTCTTCAACAGAGCTGCCATCGATCAACATGTCTAAACCGGATTTTAAGAAGTCGTTACTGGTCTCAACTTCTTCCAATGCCAAGACGCCTTCCTTCCTAGCCATCGATGCCATTTCAACTAACTCTGGAATGATCAGCTGTGGTGACTGAACTTTGTTACTGATGGCGTTCTTCGCCACGCTTATCGCGCTCATGAACTGATTCAAATTGAACTTCACTAGCACAACCATAAGCGTGCCACCCAAGACAATCAGAATCGAAGTGGGATCAATGAACATGCCCACCGAGCCGCCCAATAAGATCGCACCTAATACGACGCTAAAAGCACCAACCAATCCAAATACCGTTGCCTGATCCATGAGTGTTCTCACTGCCCCTTTTACTTCAACACATCAACGTGTCGCTAAATTGCGAGCCCAAACTCATCGTCCCGATTGCCTTAAGCAAGACAATTTACAAGCGTAGGACTTTTTCCTACCTGGGATGCGCTTTGGGTATTCGCACTTTCTTCAGATTCAAATACGACAAGAAACAAAAATAAGTTAAGCAGAATATTTGCGAAGAAAGTCCTTACTAACCCCGTGTTCTCTGGATTTGTAGTATTTGTCTTACATGTTGAATGCGGTTATGAATTTTTCACTTTGTGCCGTAGGAGAGATAAGAAATACAAAGTGGTAAGGAATAAATCCATGAAGATCGTCCTATATATAGTGCTGGTATTAGTGACCTTGGGTGGCGGTGGTGCTGCGGCCTACTATTTTGGCGCCCTAGACAGTGTATTGGGCATAGAAGAGCCCCTTGAAGAAGGTGCCGAACCAGAAGAAGTAGTGGATGATCGTCCAAATTTGTATCACACCATCCCTACATTAACTGTAAGTTCAGTGTTCAATGGGAATCTTCACTACTTGCAAGTGAAAATGTCGATCATGACGAAAGATGAAGCAACGGTTGAACTGTTGGAAAACAATTCGCCTTTGATTCAAGACTCACTCATCATTTTGCTAAATTCCTATGACCTGGCATATCTCACAAATACCGAGGGCAAAGAGGAATTGCGACTAAAAGCTGAGGAAGAAATGCGCACATTAATCCCTGATGGCGAAATAGAATCGCTGCTGTTTACAGGCTTTGTTATTCAGTAATGGGATTATTCCTACATCGAGATTAAGAGGCCCTGGGGATTTCACTACCGGGGTTTTTCCTACAATTTCCTACATAGCGTTTCGAATATGACGCTTATTTTTCAATAACCGATCGTTTTTTGACGTTCAGATACTTCATTTCATCGCTGCGCACTTATTGATCAATACTTGCTCACTAGATAGTCGGCGATCAAAACGTCATTTCTTTAGCAAAAAAATTGTGAACTGGTTCACAATTCTAGTTCAGAAAAAACTCACTGGGGAAAACATTGGAGTTGTTACAGGGTCGCGATTTCAAGAAACATATGTCACTTGTTATAGAACGAATACTCGATATAAATCAGTCGTTTCGCAATTTCTCACATCCGTAGTACTCCTTCTGTAAGAGAGATTCTCACACAAGTTATAGGATCAATAAGAGCAGCTCACCACTAAATATCGTAGGCGAAAATTAGTGTCCACATAGTCCTAATGGATTTCTCTAGCTATTTGGGGCCAAACGCTTTCGCCAATTGAAAGGCGAAAAATGTCGCTGACACAATCGAGCGCTTATTCGATAAAAACACTGTTCTGTAACATTTTGACTTTTCGTTCCAGGGAGAGGTGTCAAGATTATGTTTTTGACAGATTAGTGCGGTTGTACGCGTCACATTTGTCGTGCTATCAAAATAACCAACGCAGTGAATTCCATTATCACTGTTGTTTGTAGGAAATCGGAAAGAGTTCCATAAGCTTTCAAGAAAGGGGGAAAGCGGGAACAAGTTAGCAATTTGCAATGAGATTTATTTGGTCTGCAAAACTCATCGCATGAAGCATGTAACTATTAACAAAAAGAAGGGGCTAGGTAATGGGCAAGAAGATCCTAATCATTTCTAACCAGGAAGATATTGTTTTAAAGATAAAAGCTGTATCTGAATTTTTAGGCAAGGACGTAGAAGTCGCACCGTCTATAGATAGAGCGAAAGAAGTAGCTCAGGAAAACCACAGCATCGGATTGTGTTTAATCTCACATTCCGAAGCCCATACAGAAGAAAGTATTGCAATCTACTTTCAAACATACTGTCTAAACGTTCCTGTTTATCTCGTCAGAACCGACAATTGCCAGCAGCCCGTCCCCACTTCCTTAGGTATCGAATGCCTAAGATTCCCAACTGATCACAATAGAATTTTGCAGATTATGGCGATGTCTGAGGGCAGTTCAGAACATATGCAGATATCTGATGAAACTCGGGTGAAACTAACTGGCGACTCCCCAGAAATATCTCGAGTTAGAGATCTGGTAAACCATGTATCAAACACCGATGCTAACGTTTTGCTACTTGGTGAATCAGGCACCGGTAAAGAAGTTGTCGCACGCTCGGTACACGCCTTGTCTTGCCGCCGCAATAAACCTTTTATAGCCGTAAACTGCGCGGCAATTCCGGCTGACCTTTTAGAGTCTGAATTATTCGGTTATGAGAAAGGCGCGTTTACTGGCGCATCAACAACCCGCCAAGGTCGATTTGAACTGGCAGAAGGCGGCACACTATTCCTGGATGAAATTGGCGATATGCCTTTACCCATGCAAGTAAAACTACTTCGGGTTATTCAGGAACGTTCCTTCGAACGCGTTGGTGGAACCAAGAGCATGGAGTGCAACGTCAGAATTATCGCGGCAACCCATCAAAATCTGGAGCGATGCATTGAACAAGGCAAATTTAGAATGGATTTGTTCTATCGGCTTAATGTGTTTCCAATCGATATTCCTCCGCTGCGTAAACGCATTGGCGATATTCCAATACTGCTTAGAGAGTTTTCAGAAAAAGCACGGCGCGATCTGGGGCATGTAGAGGCAATTCGATTTGATGATTCAGCCATTATGGCTCTCTGCGACCACACTCTTCCTGGCAATGTGCGAGAGTTACAGAATCTGGTGGAACGACTAGCGATTCTCCATGGTGAGGAGTTAATCACTAAGGACAAGTTACCCGAGCGTTACCAAGGCATTCACCAACTTCCGGATACATCTTTTGACGGGCTTGCAGAGAACCTCACGGACTCAAAACTCGAGTCAGAGCTTTTGTCAGGTAAGTTTGATCTGAAAGACTATCTAACAACACTTGAAAAGAATCTGATTTATCAAGCTCTGAACAATACCAACTGGGTCGTAACTCAGGCAGCTGAATCGCTCTGCTTGAGACGTACCACACTGATTCAAAAAATTAGAAGGTTGAACATAGAGAACAAAGAGAAACAAAGTATTTCTCTAGGTATGTGAATAAAAGATAAGAATTCGTGCAGGTAGCCTACACAAATTCCTACACGATACACCGTCTACTTCAATAGCTATTCGTAGCTATCCTCGGAACCAGTCAAAGCTCTGCTTTGGCTGGTTTTTTTTCGCGTCATTTCTGACAACACTATTTGCAATTCGGCTGTCATATTTCGCGCAGAGTCATTTTCCTGCCTGTAAAAAAGTTGACATTGTTGCCAGCAAACTCCGCCGCACTCCCCTATTTGCGCCAATTTGATTGATTGCAGCGTGTGTAAACTTTTTGGCACATAGCTTGCAATCTAGAAAGTCAGTGAAGAAACACATCAAAAAGAATTGTTAACTTGGGGTTATCCACCGTATGTCGCTCTCACACGCTAGTTCACCAATAGATAATCAGTTGAGCCCGCAACTTAATTTGGAACGGGCTGATACTGGCAATCTTAAAGACGCGTTCAATATCTTTAATCAGGTGTCTTCCGACTTGGGAAGCTACTTCAAGATGTTGGAGTCAAAAGTAGACAAGCTTAACCGAGAGCTTGTTGCTTCCCGTTCGGAACGCATTAAGGAATTAACCGAAAAGGAAAAAGTCGCTGCCAAGCTGTCTTCATTGATTGATGCACTCCCAGCAGGACTCATCATTCTGGATGCTGACTATAAAGTGCTGCAGGAAAACACTCAGGCTGCAGAACTTCTAGGTAAAAGTATCGTTGGTGAGAATTGGTGCGACATCGTATCGGATCCAGACTTTGCGGAACCCATGCTCAGTGGTGAATTTAACTACGCGGATGGCAAGCGCATTTCTATTAGCCACAACCAATACGGCACTGGTAAGGAAACCATTCTCCTGCTCACAGACATCACGGAAAGCCATCGACTACGCCGATTGATCAACCGGGAAGAGCGACTTTCTGCCCTGGGAGAAATGTCAGCTCGACTGGCCCATCAAATTCGCACACCGCTCACGACTGCCATTTTGTACCTGTCTCATTTGAAGTCAGGCAACCCAATTGCGCACCGAGAAGGCGATACGGTTCAAAAGATACTGGATCGTATGCGGCAGATTGAGCGACAAGTAGAGGGCATGCTCTCTTACATTCGCGGTGATTCAATCGCAAAAGAAGACTTTTGTTTGGCGGAATTACTACAGGAAGTAAAAGAAGCTACGTTGGCACAGGTTCAGGCGCAAGAAGGATCTTTAGCGCTCAACATAAAGACTGGACGTACAGAGTTTACCGGCGAGAGAGAAGCGATTCTTAATGCCATCACCAACCTGGTGGACAACTCATTACAAGCCGCTCCCACCAACCCTCTCATCATCATTAGCTTGGCCCGATCCGAAACGGAATTTCGTATCACCGTGCGTGACAACGGCCCGGGCCTTACTGATTCGACGATGGAAAAGATCTTCGATCCTTTCTTTTCAACCAAGATCGATGGCAATGGATTAGGGCTCGCAGTTGTGATGTCAGCTGCTAAAGCTCACGACGGAGACGTCAAGGCATGTAATGACGATGAAGGCGGCGCCATTCTGGAGCTAACGCTGCCTATCAAGGAATAACACGGAAAATTATTGAGACCAATCATGAACAATCGAAAGCCAGTACTGATAGTTGAAGACGATACTGATCTCCGCCAGGCACTCGCCGATACTTTGGCGCTTAGCCAGGTCGAATGCATACAGGCCCCCGACGCCGAAAGTGCAATAAGCGCGATGGCAGATCAAGACATGGGGTTGATCATCAGTGATGTCCAGATGCCGGGCATCGATGGCTTTGAGTTTCTAGATTTCGTGAAGTGCAATTACCCGGATGTGCCGATTGTCCTTATGACAGCATACGGCGATGTTCCTAAAGCCGTAACAGCCATAAAAGCGGGTGCGGCAGACTACATAACCAAACCGTTTCAGGCAGAAGTATTAATAGAAACAGTAGAGCGCTTTCTGCCGCAGACTTTCCAATCCCACGGCATGATTATCGAAGACAGAAGAAGCAAGGAAATTGCTCGCCTGGCTTCTCGAGTTGCACAGAGCGATGTCACTGTCATGATCAGTGGCGAATCGGGCTCCGGCAAGGAAGTTTATGCGCGCTATATCCATGAGTGTTCAACTCGAAAATCAAAACCATTTTGCGCCATTAACTGTGCGGCAATTCCAGAATCCATGTTGGAGTCGATCCTTTTCGGGTTCGAGAAAGGAGCATTTACCGGCGCCTATACGTCTCGTGCAGGTAAGTTCGAGCAGGCCAATCAAAGCACCCTGCTACTAGATGAAATTTCAGAGATTGAACTTGGTTTGCAAGCAAAACTATTGCGAGTAATTCAAGAAAAAGAAGTTGAAAGACTCGGCAGTAATAAAACTATTCCTCTCGATGTGCGCATCATCGCTACGACTAATCGCGATTTAAAAGCAGAAGTGCTAGCAGGTCGCTTTCGAGAAGATTTGTTCTTCCGCTTGAACGTATTCCCGCTTGCATTACCACCGCTACGAGATCGCCCTGACGATATCGTGCCTTTGGCATACAGGCTTATTGAAGCCCAGCATCCCGGCCAGGGCATCGAGCTTTCAGATTCTGCCAAAGATGTATTACGTAATCACAGCTGGCGAGGAAATGTCAGAGAGCTGGAAAACGTCGTGCAGCGCGCACTCATCATGAAATCAGGTTTCATCGTGCGCCCAGAAGACATCGTCTTCGAAGAATTTGCGGCAGAGACTGAAGTTATAGCAGAACGAGCTTCCGACAACTTACATCTGCTCGAAACCGATCTGAAAACTCGAGAGCAAGAACTGATTATCGATGCTTTGAAAACCCATAGCAGCAGAAAAGCTGCAGCAGAAAAACTCGGCATCAGTCCGCGCACCTTGCGATACAAGCTGGCCCAATTTCGAGAACAAGGGATCGTTATCCCTCCAGTATCAAACATTATGAATGTTTCCTGATGCGGACTCATGAAGTCGCAGGAGTGAACCTATGACCACAAGCAATATTGATCAAGTTCTCAACCAGATGCGCATCCTTTCGCAGAATCACAATCTGCAAGGCACGCAAGAAGCGAGCGGCGCGCAATTTGAGAATGTGTTGAAACAGTCATTAGATCAAGTAAACGAAATCCAACAAGAAGCGAGTGAACTAAAAACTGCTTTCGAGACCGGTAATCCTGACATTGATATAACTGAAGTGATGATTGCCATTGAGAAAGCGTCTTTGTCTTTCGAAGCAATCACTGAAGTGAGAAACAAACTCCTGACTGCATATCAGGAAGTTATGAACATGCAGATTTAATGCCCGAGGCTACCACTAATTAAGAGCGAACAAAGATGGCAAGCATTGCAGAAAACTCAACTGAATTATTCGGACAGGTTAGAAATCTCAGTCAGTTACCGCTGACTCGACAACTGTCCTTTATGTTATTACTTGCCGCGAGCATCGCTCTTGGTGCTTCCATCGTCATGTGGTCGACGGGTTCATCCTACACACCGTTGTATGCTGACCTCGATACTGAAGATCAAGCCGAGATTGTAGCTGCTCTAGATCAGTTAAATGTTTCTTACCGGATAGAAGCTGTAAGTGGATTGATTTCTGTTCCGCAGGATCGCTTGCAACAAATTCGACTACAACTAGCTAACCAGGGATTGCCTGAAAACAATTCGCAAGGGTTTGGGATTCTGAATCAGGAACAAGATCTGGGAATCAGTAATTTCATCGAGCAGGCTCGCTTTAATAGAGCGCTTGAACAAGAGCTCGCGGCCACTATTCGGAGCTTACAAGGGGTCAGAAATTCCCGGGTCCATCTAAGTATTCCGAAACAAACATCGTTTATCCGCTCGTCGGCCAAACCCAGCGCTTCAGTAATGGTGGATTTGATAACTCCAAATTCACTGGGTGACACACAGATCAGCGGCATAGTACATCTGGTGAGCTCCAGCGTTGCTGGCTTGGAATCAGACAATGTGTCTGTGGTTGATCAACAAGGCAACCTACTCTCACAAAATTCAGATGCAGAGTTTGCCGGAAGTACAGAGCATCTCAGACTCACAAGGCAACTTGAGCAGGAATACCGCGACAGAATTGTCACTATTCTCAGCCCAGTCGTTGGCCTCGAGAATGTCAGAGCACAAGTAGCTGCCGATCTAGACTTCACCATTATGGAAACAACACAGGAGTCCTATGATCCAAATTCCATTGTGGTGCGCAGTGAGCAAACTCAACAAGAGCAATCTGGTGCCAACACTTCTCCATCAGTTGAACCAGGTGCACTGTCTGCGACTCCACCACTCAATCAACCGGATCAAAATGGTGAAAACCTGACGGCGAACAATAGCCAATCTCGGGTTAACTCCATTCGGAACTACGAGATCGATCGCAGTGTGAGTCAGATCCGCACGGCTCCCGGCGCCATCCGAAAACTTTCTGTCGCCGTGCTCATCGATTTAAACGGACAAGAGCCACCAGTTGAAGAACCGGAAGTGGCTGAAGGCGAAGAACCACCGCCACCCCCTGCCCCGTTTGTTCCGGATCAGGCAAAAATTGATCGCTTAACTCAACTAGTGCGTGATGCGATTGGCTATGATGTCGCGCGCGGAGACAGTGTGAGCGTTATCCATGAAGATTTCGTTGCACCACCACCGATGGAAGAAATTGCGGCGCCGCCAATGTGGCAAGCGCCCTGGGTAGGCACTGCCATACGTTACACAGCATCGGGAGTAGTTGTGTTACTGCTCATCTTCTCGGTTTTAAAACCTGCCATGCAAGCAACAGTTGCTGTGTCCAGTAATGAGATTCGTTCGCTGCAGGCTCCACTTGACGACGGACAAAATCCTCAAGTCACGCTTTCAGGTGCTACCGACGCTGCTGCACTACCAGCAGCGGGCTCTCCACCACAATCGAATTTTGATCAAAACCTCACGTTGGCAAAATCTCTTGTACAAAATGAGCCACAACGTGCAGCTCGCATGATTCAGAACTGGTTAATCAATGAGTAATCACGCAACCGAACTTGACGAGAAAGAAATTTCTCGATGGCGCACACCTCACCTCACCCATGAACAGGAACGGGAAGAAGAGGAAAATCGCCATATGCTCTCTGCGTATAGTGAAGGGCACAAGAAAGGCTATGAAGACGGCATGAAACAAGCCGAACGGGAAGTTGCCGATCGAATTGCTCTGTTGGAGAAATGCCTTGATGCGCTTACCCAGCCGTTCAGTATGTTAAATATGGAACTGGCTAACTATGTGGGTAGATTAGCGGGGAAAATTGCACATTGTATTGTACGTAAAGAGCTCTCTACCAAACCCAAGACAATAATGGCTCTCGTTAAGGACGCAGTGAATGTACTAGACCGCAAGTCACAGTCCATTGAGATCTATGTTAATCCTGCCAATACCACTGTCCTAAATGACCTGATCAATCCTGAAGGACTTGAAAAGAATTGGATTGTGATTCCTGACTCGACACTTGGCATCGCCGACTGCCAGGTCAGATGCGGCGATTCATTGGTAGACGCAAATCTGGAAACACGTATCGATCTCGTATTGAGTGCGGTCAATAACGAGCTGGATCTTTAATAACACGATGAACGCCGCCGAACGCCTAACTTTTTTACAGACGCGTCTCGATCCAATAGAAACTCGCCTCAAAGGCGTGTTAGAGGGCATTCGAAAACCTGAGTTAGTTGTTCAAGGCCATTTAACTCAGATGACCGGCTTGACTTTGGTTGCCTCTGGTTGCAGAGCCCCAATAGGAAGCCGTTGTCAGATCAACGTTGCATCGGGGAAAAAAATTGAAGCCGAAGTTGTAGGGTTTACTGATGGCAATCTCTACTTGATGCCCGTTGGCAGAGTCCAGGGTTTAAAGCCGGGTGATGTAGTTGTACCTATGCCCAGTTCACCTGAAGTCGGCGTAGGGCCTGAGTTGTTGGGGCGCACAATCGATGGCGCCGGCGCTCCTATTGATGATTTAGGGGAAATCAAAACCAAACACAGAGTAAGCCTGCTCGGCCCACCGATTAATCCTTATTCTCGCAACCTGATTGATAAACCTCTTGACGTCGGAGTTAGAGCAATAAATGCGTTGCTCACTCTCGGGCGTGGCCAGCGTATTGGCTTGTTTGCTGGGACCGGTGTCGGAAAAAGCAGCCTGCTTGGACAGATTACCAAGAACACCGAAGCTGATGTTGTGGTCGTTGCCCTAGTCGGCGAGCGTGGTCGTGAAGTAAGGGAATTCATCGAAAAAATCTTTGAACAAGATAGCCTCGCAAAATCAATTGTAGTTGCCACTCCAGCGGATGATCCGCCGCTTATGCGCTTGCATGGTGCTTGGCGCGCAACAGCCATTGCTGAATATTTCCGGGACCAAGGACAAAACGTACTACTACTTATGGACTCACTGACACGTTTCGCACAAGCGCAACGGGAATTAGCTTTGGCAATTGGAGAGCCTCCGGTTACTAAAGGTTATCCACCTTCAGTGTTTTATAAAATTCCACAACTCGTTGAGCGCGCTGGCAATGGAAGTGGACCAGGCGCAGGAACCATTACTGCGATTTACACCGTGTTAGTGGAAGGCGATGACCATAATGATCCAATTGCCGACTCCACTCGCGGCATTCTTGATGGGCATATCACCCTTTCTCGAGACTTGGCAGATTCTGGAATCTATCCAGCAATAAGTGTTGGCAAGTCAGTTAGCCGGGTAATGCAGCAGATTGTCGGCAAGCTTCATTCGGACTCCGCCCGTAAATTTAAAAAGCTCTTCACGGTTTACGAACAAAACAAAGACTTGATTAACATCGGTGCCTACCAACCAGGAAGTGATTTGTTATTAGATGAAGCGGTTCAGAAGTTTGGGTTGTTACAAAGCTTTATTCAGCAGGACACGACTGAAAAGTGCACTGTCGACCAAAGCATTACTACTCTGCTCGACATATTTGATGAGTGAGACTAGGCCGTGAGAAACATTCAACAATTCGACAAACTAAACCTGGTTAATGAAACCCGCGAGCGAAACGCTGGGAAACAGCTTGCAGCGGACAACGAACATCTGGAACAAATGCAGCTGCAATTGCAAAAACTCATTGTCTATAGAGATGAGTACAAAGAAAAACTAAACAGCCAGATTAACCAGATAGAATCTGCTGAATCTATCCGCGATTACCATAATTTTATCCGAGTGCTGGACAAAGCAATCGAAGATCAGCGCGGCGCAGTAGAACAAAGCGCGCAACAATCAGAACATTCACGTGAGCATTGGATACAGAGCAAGAACGAAGTGCGAAAAATTGAAACTATTAAAGAGCAAGCAGTAAAAGAAAATCGTCAGCTTGAATCTCAGATTGAACAGAAACAAATGGACGAGTTAAACCTGAATAGATACGAGAGAAATCACACAGGATAAGAGGTCTGGTGGCCCAAGAATTGCAGTACTAAAGGGCTGTTAACAGAGAAAAACAAGAAACGATCAAACTATGCAATCACTAGCCGCACATTTGCCCAACGCTACCCCGGAGACCGGTCTATTGTCGATCGGATCTTCCGACGTCAATGCGGGCCAATCTCAAGCGCTAGGATTCTCCAAAGAATTGGCAAAGAGCCTTGAGGGAGCTAGGTCCGAAGGTAGCCAAGGCACTGAATATAAAGGATTTTCTCCTTCAGAAATCCCTAATTCTTCGGAACTAGATCCAACCCAAACGACTGCACAACTGGCCTCTGCCTCGCCACTGGAAATGCAGCTACGAGGTCTCAACACGACTCCTACAGTCCGCTCACCAAGCGAGTTGGTCGCTGAAAATGCTGCACAGCCGCTACCGAACAACGATGTACTGGCGGACTCCCAAAGAGCCTCAACTTTACTAAGCGGTGAACAGGTTCCGGCAAGCGGCAAACCTTTGCCGCCCTCAATGCTCTCATCAATGAACGGCGCGGTTCGATTCGGGGCCCTACACTTAAACGGGCGGCATCAGCCATCTGAGCACACCCTAACGGCAACCAAGTCGGAAGTAATGCAGTTAACGGATGCAAATGCTAACTCACTTGAAAGTGACTTGCTGCGCGGTCCAGGAAGATTAGATCTCAGTGAAGACCCCACTCTGTTAAGAGAGGCTAAGCTTATTGATCGTCAGTTTGAAAAGGCTTTCGATAACAAGCTAAGCAAAGAGTTAACCATGTCATCGGAAATATCGAGTAAATGGTCGAACACACAGTCGGCTAGTGCAGCTGATAAATCGATCCAAAACCTCATGCACGGTGCTTTTGGTGTTGGCAGTATTGGCAATAGCAATAATTCCAGCAGTATTTTCGATTCAGGCTTGTTGACTACTTCTATCACGAACAATCAATCACCGCTCGCTCAAGCGCCAACAACTTCAACAGCAGAGTTCGCACTGAAGTCTGTTCAACCAGCGGATTCTTTAATACAAGCTGTCAACGAGAGTTCACAAAAACCAACTTCAAGTGCTGAGTCAATTTATCGAGACCAGATATCAACTCCATATGGAAGCTCGAAGTGGTACGGTGACTTTGCTGGCAAGATTCGCATCATGAGCCAGGCAAATATGCCGGTAGCAGAACTAAATCTTAATCCTGCAGAGCTGGGTGCGATAGAAATTAGAATTCAAGCCTTAGACGAAGGTACTCAGGTAAACTTTTTTAGCTCAAATGCGGCAACTCGAGAAATTATTGACGAAAGTCTTCCACGACTTAGAGAGTTGTTGGCTGATAGTGGAATCAATTTACAGCAAGGGGATGTCTCAGATCGCAAAGCAGATCAGCATTCCGAATCACCTAAGTTCGCGCAGCAATCAGACATTGCAGCAAATGAACTAACCACCGAAATTCATTTAGGTCACCGCCGCTCACAACAGCGCTCGATGATAGATCACTACGTTTAAGTTGGAATCAGTACATTGATTAGTAATTAAGCTATTCGATGACTACATCCGAAGGAGATTAAGCAGCAATGGAAACGACAGAGACTCAACCAGAAGTATCAGAAGAAGCAGTAAGGAATGCTGCGAATATCGCGAAGTCGATTAGTAACAAAGAAGTTAACATTGATACTTTGCTGAAAGTACCCGTTTCACTGGCAATCGAAGTTGGTAGAACTCAAATTCCATTGAGTGAGCTAATTGAAATAGAAGAAGGAACGGTGATTGAATTAGACCGACTATTAGATGAGCCTATCGATATCCTGGTAAACGGGGCCTTGATTGCTCACGGCGTAGTGGTTTTAGCGAATGAAAAATTTGGCTTACAGATCACAGATATCATTAGCTTGGAAGAGCGCGCCAAGAGTTTGTAACTAACACAACTCTCTAGATCTCTAGATCCTTATTTGGCAAACGCCAATCTCCCCTGAAATTCTCTTAGAGAATACTCCTTAGAACGCGGTCGCTACGGCCGCGTAATTTTTTGAAACCTGGTGCTGGAGAAGACTAGTGCTGAATTCTGTCTGTAAAGTATTACGAAGATCTGCTGCTAGCCGTGTAATCTCATGATTCACCTGCACGAGAGCATTGATAGCCTGAGCCACTAGCGGAGATTCCGCCGCTTCCACTTCAAACACATCGTCAGTAAGCAAGAGACTGCGCTCTTCATCCAGTGTAGAAACTCTGACCCAATCTCCAGCCTGTGCTGCCATCAACATCTCGTTAGACAAGCAGAGTGCATGGGCCAATCTATGTCGACGATCCCTAAACTGGAAAGCAGGATTCAGTTCGTTTTGATCCCATTGTGAGGGATTAGTTTTTGCTTGATGCATTACCATTGTTCACTACCTCCGAAATTCCATCCCAACCGGATTTGATTTCAGCGATTAAGCTCGCCACCTCTGTTAATGCTGTAAGATCTGCCTTGGCGTTAGCCTCAACCAGCCGCTTTTCGATGTAATCGTATAAGCCTTGCAAATTGGCAGCGACATCGCCGCCTTGAGCCTTGTTTAGACCAGCTCGCAAGTTATCAACGATACGAATGGCATCGCTAATCGCGTTACCTCTTGCTGCAACATCGCCACGCTCAATTGCACCATTGGCATGAGCAATTTTTTCCAATATTCGATCGAGCAAAAGCGAAACCAAACCATGGTTTGGAGAAGTCGCTACTTGCCCCTGAAGCTTTACTGATTGGTATTGATCTAGTGCTGAATAAGGGTTCATGAAAACCTCGCCTTATTTATTCATTGTTGCTGCGTTGAGCAAGACTGTTAAGGTTGTCCAACTGATTCACTAGAAAAGCGCTAGTGGTGTTGAGATTTGCTAACAGAATATCTAATGCATTGAATTGTTCACGGTAACGTTCCTCCAATGCATCCCAGCGTAACTCGAGACTAGTTCTGCGTTCGTCTATCTCTTCTAGCCGATTCTGAAAAGAATCCAATCTCGATTCCAAAGCGCCCTCTTCTTCAAGCACTTGTTCGAGTAGTCGATCTAACTGACTTGCGATACCGCGAGTAAAAACCACATCACCCCTGGCACCTGTTGTTGTTCCATTGATGGTTAAGCTCAATCCTTCCGCGGTAGTTTCACTGTCTGCAATTAGAATGTTACCCGTGCCGGTGGCAGCCTCTCCGCCTATCGTGCCCGCTACATCAAAGCCAGCGACGCCATTGGCCACAGTAAATCCGAGTTCGGCTGCACTATTGGTATCTACTGCAAGCATGTTGACTGTGGAAAAACTGCCTTCTGAAGCCGACGCGATGCTAAAACTGTCAGTTCCCGAATCGTAGGTCACCGATACTGAACCGCCAGCTGAAATTAGTGTGGCTGATTGATTGATTTGATTTTCGATTTCAGTGGCAAGCACATCACCGTCTGTATAAGTCGCCTGAGTGATACTGATTTCACCGATATCAATGCCATCGATCTCTATTGTGAAGTTGTCGTTGTCACTGTCGATTGTGAGGGTTCCGCCACCGCCAAAATCTGGTAACACACCAGTACCGGTGTAACTTCCCGCTGTAGCAAGTTGGGTAATGTTAACCGCATAAGTCCCTACTTGAGTCGCTGCTGTCACCTCATTGAATAGAACATCTTCGTCGTCAGGTGAAATGACCTCTGCTAACAAGTTGGCCGCTATCGCAGGGTCATCCTGCAGAATGGCATCCAGCTCTGCGTCGTTTAAGACGAGCTCTCCAGTATTCGTAGTAGTGATGCCCAGGTCAGTAAGATTTTGCACGCTAGTGGAAATATCAGTTACCGAGCTGCGCAATATCGAGTCGATTTGCCCGTTGACTGAACGCAAGGTGAAATCGCCCAATAGTGCACCACTTACGCCTGTGTCTACGTCATAGGCACTCAGTGCATTCGCAGTCACAATAAATTGGTTGTAACCGGCGACAAACGTTTTTACTGCTGTAGTAATTGCTGTGTGGTTTTCACTGACCGAGACTTCTATAGGACTGGTAGTTGTTTCACTCAATGTGAGTGTCACACTATTTATTGCAGTACTCACTGTATTGCTCGCATTACTGACGCTTAATCCATTTACCGTGAACATTGCGTCTTCTGCTGCATTAGTTTGTTCAAGATTCGTAGCAGCGGAATTAAAGGCCAATACAGAGAGTCCACTAGTATCTGTATCGTTGCTGTCATCATCATCGACCACAACTTCAAGGCTCTGGTTAAGGCCCGTGTCTTCTGAACTCAGCAGCAGTCGATAGCCAGAACCGTCATTAACGACCGCGGCATTTACCCCAGCATCTGAGGCATTGATTGCAGCAGCAATTCCGTCCAGAGTATTGTTGGACGAATCGATAGTAATAGTGACTGCTGTCTCATCTGGATTAGCAGTGAAGCTGTTGTAAGTATCGGTGCCCACTACATAGTCAGTTGTACCTTTTTGAATCGTTATGGAGCCTGTGCCAATTGCTGTTGTATCAGCATCAACGAAAGCAGCGCTATTCAATGAATGAGACTCTGCGAGCTGTGACACTTCGATTGAATAGGTATTAGGAACAGCTTGATCAGTTACAGTTGCAGATACTTTTCCAAGATCCGAACTACTGACTAGCTTATTGTCATAGTCAGTCGCTGTTACTAATCCTGATAACGTAGATTGGAAACTGCTGATGGATCCCTTCAGGGATCCAAGAGCAGAAAATTTTGAGGTTATACGATCGGTTTCTCGATTCAGTTGGATATCAGAAATCGTACGTTCACTAGCGACTAACTGAGTCACCAGTCCATTGATATCCAATCCCGATCCTAGTCCATTTGCTGTCAACATATCTGTGCTTTCTGGCTGCTGCTTAATCTCGCCAATCCATAGAGAGAATGCAGGTTGTGTGCCATCTTTCCAGCCCTGACAGCAAATTGATCAGGTTTCTGATTCGAACAGAATTCCCGTGTGAGAGAGTCCTGTTTTGGTGCGCTGAAACTCCGCCAGATGCTCAGAAATTTGAATCATTTCTTCTTGAGGAATCTGTCGGATTACTTCGCCTGTGCCCCCGTCAGTGACTGTGACGACGTATTCTCCAGAGGTCTCGTTAACGCTGAAGTTTATTTCTCGGGCTATGTTCTGAACGAAGTCTGCGACTGATTGTACGACCTCATTCAAATCTTTTGTGCCGCCAGGTAGTACTTGGGCCTTCTCGCTGTCTGGTTTGTGCGGCATGATCTGGCCCTCTGCGGCAATCTTTTGCCGCTCGGCGGCAGGGCCCGTAGGCTCACTGCGATTGTTCCTTGTTGGCAAGACTTCTAGATTAGTTCGCTCAAAGGTAGTCATTGGCTCACTCTCCGAAGTTGTTTTCTAATTCATCAACTGAGATTTGGTTTGATCCTCTGTTCTCAGCTTCGCCCCTTTAAGACGGGAATAAGTGGCTCCTTTTGGGAGCCACTTATTCCTAATCAAGGGGAGTTACCCTTCTATTACTGGAGAAGAGTTAGTACGTTCTGCGGTAGAGAGTTAGCCTGAGCAACCATGGCTATACCCGCTTGTTGCAGAATTTGCGATTTCGTCAGTGAAGCTGTTTCAGCTGCGAAGTCTGCGTCCTGAATTCGAGAACGCGCTGCTGACATACTTTCAGACGATACTTGCAAACTAGCTACTACAGATTCGAAACGGTTCTGAATCGCACCCAAGTTACCTCGAGAGCCGTTCAGCAAGTCGATAGCCGAATCGATAGCAGTGATTAGAGAAGAAGCGCCAGCTACAGATTCAACATTCAGAGTGTTTGTTGAAGCAGTTGTAGTAGTAGCAGTCAAACCAGCTTTAGTAGCGTCGTTACCAGCGATAACCAGGTCTGCGCCATTGCTAGTAATTGAGCTTACTGAACCGTAGTTGGTACCTGTACCACTTGCTACAGCTGGAGTAGTTGAAAATGAACCAGTAGTCGATTCAGAGATCACAATATTGTGGCCGTCAGCATCGATGAAAGTCTTGTCACCACCGGCAAACGTTCCACTATGAGTAATACCAGCAGCCGCTAAGTCAGCGATGATAGTACCGCCAGCGAAAGCTGTGTCCATAGCCGCCGCAGTAATGGTACCTGCACCAGTACTGGTTGCAGTGATAGCAACACCACCAACTGTTAAGGTGTAAGTGTCACCGGAACTTTCACCCGCTGATGCTGTAAATGCGCCAGTGTTTACACTAGTGCTTGCACTTGCTGAAACCGTAGTTGAAGTTGCAGCGATAGCAGCAGCCATAGCGTTAGCATCGCGAGCAACAGCGCCCACATCAACGCCATTTACAGTAAGGTCACCAGCCAATAGTGCAGCTGTTACAGCAGTACCGTCGGTACGAGTAGCTGCTGAGTCAGTTAGTGATAAGCCAACAATTGTGCTGTCTTGAATAGAAGAGACAGAAATTGTTTCACCGACGTTTGCGCCCACTTGGAAAGTCTGTGAGCTGAATGAGCCGTCAAGCAAATTCACGCCGTTGAAGTTAGTCTGAGTCGCAACTCGGTCGACTTCAGCTAACAGTTGGGCAACCTCAGCCTGCATAGCCACTCGGTCTGACGCACTGTTAGTTGCGTTAGAAGACTGAACTGCCAGCTCACGAACACGCTGTAGATTGTTAGTTACTTCGCCCAAAGCACCCTCTGCAGTTTGTGCAAGAGAGATACCGTCGTTAGCATTACGAACCGCCTGGTTCAATCCGCGAATCTGAGCGGTAAAACGCTCTGAAATCGCGAGACCGGCCGCGTCATCTTTCGCGCTGTTAATTCGCAATCCAGATGACAGGCGCTGTAATGAAGTAGATAGCATGCTTTGAGATTTAGTCAGATTTCTCTGAGCATTCAATGATGCAATGTTGGTATTAATTACCTGTGCCATTTTTGATTTCCTCGTTCCACCTGTCAGATTCGAAAAACCTGCAGAGACTTTGGTTAACTAAAACTGCAACTATGTTGCTGTCCTTGTTCATTACGACAAACCAAAAATTCTCTTAACACAAATTTCTAAAATCGAAGCTAAGTGATTGGTAAATCAGCGGAAACGCACGTATTTAGGGGCTTACAGCGAGTTTCAGATCCGGCATTTGCAGACAAAAATCGGCGTACGAGCGACTTAATTTGACTCACTAGGAAGTGAATAGATTAAAAATGGTGCCTGTTGGCCCATTTAATTTTTTAGAAATGATAAGAATTTCGATTATAGAAATCGAAAAAGCGAAAGCTCAGTGGCACGTGCGAACGCTTGTTGCGCGGCCTCTAAAGACGTGAGCTGCTGATTAAATCGAGAGATCGCTTCAACGAAATCCAAGTCACCAGTCTCAGACTTTATTGTCTCTAAATGAAGTTTTAGATCCTGATTTGATGTGTCTGTAGTTTCCAGGGCATTTAAACGCGATCCAACACTCGCTCTGATGTTATTAAAGTGAGCTAGCGCCTGGTCTATATCAGCGATACCTCGAGCAAGTTCGTTATGTACATGCGCGTTGGTAGCCGGTACACCAGAAGGATCATCTAGCGCTGCCAAAACATTTTCGATAGTGGCAAACACGCTCTGATTCTGCGCTGGCAATACATCAAAACCATCCCCAACTTCAGGCAATCCAGTGAAATTAACCGATATGCCTGCGAAACTGATGCTGTCATCGAGAGTATAAGGACCAGAAGCAATCAATGTGCTGGAACTATCTCGTACTTCAAACTCCAGGTCGCCAGGGGTAGCGCCTGCAATAAATTCAATACGATAACTATCAGTAAGTACTGCGTTTGAATTGAATGAGCCAAACACTGCTTCGCCAGCGTTAGCCGGATCTGCTTGTACTGATAATGTGCCATCACCATTACGAATGCGGAGAAATGCCGAATCACCGGAATCGCTAAGACGCACTTGAGTATTTGCACCGGTTTGCAGGGAGCGCTCACCTTGATCACCGTTATAGGTAATCGATCCGTTTACCACGGTAAATGGAACTACGTTAGTTCGATTACCAGCAAACAGGTAATTGCCCGCTGCGTCTCTTGAATTAGCGAGAGATGTTAACTCTTGCATGCGCTGCACTACTTCTTGCGCAATACTCTCCCGATCTGTCACTGTGTTAGTGGCGTTGTTTGCCTGCAGAATGAGCTCCCTCACCCGCTGCAAGCTGTTGTTGACCTGGCTAAGTACGGATTCTTCTAAGGCCAAGGCACTGTTAGCAAATTCTGTATTGCGAGAGAACTGATCAATTCGATCGATGCCGGCTTTGATATCCAACAGTTTTGCCATACCCGTTGGGTCATCTGAAGGCAAATTTATGCGCTTACCGCTAGACAGTTGAGCTTGAGTCTTGGCCAATGCTTCTTGCTGGCTCGTAATCGAGTGGACGCCGAGTCGATAAACATGAGCTGTTGAGATTTTCAAACCTTTACTCTCCTTGTTCCCTTTTACCTAACTGATGAGATCAGAGTTTGGAAAAGGTCATCTGCAACCTTAATTAGCTGGGCAGATGCTTGATATGCCTGTTGTAGTTGAATCAAGCGGGCGGCTTCTTCATCCAGGTTAACACCACGATTTCCTTCGAGCTGTCCTTCTGCTTGCAACTTTAAGGTCGATTCAACTTCCAGATTTCGTGCTGCCTCATTGGCATTCACGCCGATGCGCGCAACGCTTACTCCGTACATGCCTTGAAAATTTTCTGCTCCGCCGT
This sequence comes from uncultured Pseudohongiella sp., assembly GCA_965262465.1. GTDB lineage: Bacteria > Pseudomonadota > Gammaproteobacteria > Pseudomonadales > Pseudohongiellaceae > UBA9145. The sequence goes on from OZ253535.1 coordinate 2,795,433, forward strand.
TTAACAGCGATTGATGCTGTAACTCGCCGAGTTTCAATAAATTTGAACCATCACCAAGGGACGTGGTGTTGTTACTAATTACAAAGCTATCACCTGTCGAAGGAACCCCGGATACAGTGAATGAAAATCCTTCCGCTGGAAAACTAAAAGTCTTGCCTGCAGATTCTGAGCTGGGGTCATAGGCGATGGTTCCACCCGGACCTCCAATCACATTGAACCCCGGCACCCCCGCGCCAAGTGCGTCAGGGTCAAAGTTCAATGTTATTGGACCTGCCAATGGCAATGTATTGGTGGGATCCACCACAATATTGTCGAGTTGCCCATTACCAGCATTGCCCAAAGACGTTTGTACAGTTAAGGCACTGGCCGCCGCGATTTGTTGACCATCAACGATTGCCAGGCCAAAGTTTTCACCTGCTTCACGGCCAGGGTTTATTACAAACTTGTCTCCACCAATTGGCACACCCACGCTAACGTCTACCGTCATTCCATCAAGAACTAACGGACCGGCACCAACTACTGAAGTACCATCACTTTCCCTGCGTAATTGCCATTGAGCACCGTCATAAGTAAGTGAATATGCACTGGCGCGTACCTGGCTCGAGTCAGAAATAACTACGCTAGGCACCGCGGTTCCGGCATTGTCACCGCTTTGGGCGACATTAAAACTCAGCGGACTAAAGAAATTGCCACCACTGTTTCCGTTCAGATCAATTCCTAAACTGTGTTGAGTATTGAAAGCATCGGTTAATCCAAGTGCGATCAGTCCTAATTGAGATTGCGCCGGTGACAACACACGATTTCTAAAATCCAATAATCCCTGCAGCTGCCCGCCCTGAATTAGAGGCGACCCATCATTGCTGCCGTTATTGCTAGCCATACCAATTTCAAGTTTCGACCCATCAGCAGAATTGAATTTGGTTGCCAATGCATTGAAATTTCCACCTAGCACTAAGGATTGACCATTGCCAATCATCACATTGAGACTCGAGTCCTCCTGCTCAACGACCTGTATTTCAACAAAAGAAGCCAACTCTTCTAACAATCTGTCTCGCTGATCCAATAAATCATTAGGCTTTACTCCCGAACCGCCAATTGTGAGCTCCACAATTTGAGAGTTAATCTTCGCTAACGAGGATGACAGGCTGTTAATTTCTTCCACAGAATTTTGAATATCTGCATTAATGCTCTGATTGATATCTTGAAGCAAAGTTTGATAAGCCTGATAACGGTCAACCAAACTCCGCGCCTCACTTAACATCACTTCACGTTCTGCGATACCACTTGGGTTAGTGGTTACTGATGCAGTGGCATCAAAGAAGTTCTGGATTGAACCATTCAAATTGTTATCGCTGTCGGAAAACAACTGCTCTAACCGGGTGCTCAGTGCAGAGAAAATCTGATGCTGACTGGCAGACGAGTTCAGCGAGCGCACTTGCTCAGTAAGAAAACTATTAAACGCACGTTCAACGGAAGCCACTCGCGCGCCGTTGCCCACGAAGCCAAACCCAAATCGCTGTGGCGATTGAGTTTCGTAACTTACTGTTTGCCGGCTGTAACCTTCAGTTCCAGCATTGGCAATGTTGTGACCAGTAGTCGTCAAGCCCTGCTGTAGAGCTTGAATAGAGTACGCACCTAGTCTTAGTAAATCTGCCATTGGCTAACCATTTATCAATTATTGATTCTATAAACCTTGTGCCGCAGAAATTTGCCGCTCAATCAGTGGAGCAAGGCCAATTCCACCTTTAGAAGCCAGGGTTAAAGACATCTGACTATCAAACATCTGCTGATACGATTTCATGGTGTTTGATCCAAACAGTGAATCTTCAGGAGTTGCATCACGCATCGCTTTCAACATAAAGCCCATGAATATTGATTCAAATTGCTGCGCTACTGCTTTGGTAGCCGCCTTAGGATCTTCACTCGCCTGCGAGCGCAGTTGCGCTATGTTGGCAAAGTCATGATATGTCGCAGATAGTTCGTTCATTTAGATCACTATTAGTTGTGCGCGCAGCGCTCCAACTTGCTGTAGCGCTTCCAATATGGCCACCAGGTCACTTGGCGACGCGCCCACCTGGTTAACTGCTCGCACAAGTTCGTCCAGGTTTATGCCAGGCTGGAACAGAAACATGCGGTTATCGCCTTCATCGATATAGATAGAAGAATCAGGCACGATTGCGGTCTGCCCGCCTCTGGCAAAAGGCCCTGGCTGGCTGGCAAACAAGTCTTCAGCAATGGTTACCGTCAAACTGCCATGAGCAACAGCTGCTTCTTCAACTCGCACTTGTTGCCCGATCACTACCGTACCAGTTCGACTGTTGATGATGACTTTGGCAGTCGCCTCTCCCGGTTCTACCATCAGGTTTTCGAGAACGGACACGAACCCTACTTTTTGCGCATAGTCTTCTGGGCCTACTACCCGTACAGATGTGCCATCTACAGCCAATGCAGTTTCAGGCCCAAACGTTTCATTGATCGCTTCAGCCATGTTCATGGCGGTAGTGAAATCAGATTGATTCAGGTTTAGCGTAAATACAGCACCTTCGATTGCGAATGGACTAAGTACTTCTTTTTCTACAATCGCACCATTAGGTATGCGGCCGCTGCTGGGAATATTGACTACTACCGAAGAACCGTCTGCGCCCTCGGCACCAAATCCGCCGACAACCAAATTGCCTTGAGCAAGTGCATACACTTCACCATCAGCACCCTTCATTGGCGTCATCAGTAATGAACCGCCGCGCAAACTAGAGGCATTACCTATAGAAGAGACAGTGACATCGATCGTTTGCCCTGCTTTTGCAAATGGGGGGAGCTCTGCATGAACTAATACAGCTGCGACATTCTGCAGCTGAGGATTAATTTCTTCTGGAACAATTACGCCTAGTCTGGCTAATGTGCTTTTTAAACTCTGCACTGTGAATTGTGTTTGGGTGGTTTGGTCCCCACTTCCAGGCAGACCAACAACCAGACCGTACCCGACCAACTGGTTAGCTCGTACGCCACCGATTGAAGCCATATCCTTAATGCGCTCTCCATAAGCATTGGTGGTTAACACCATGCTGAACAGTAGAGACGCGCTTATTAATTTGAATTTCCCTGTCATAGCCTTTACCTAATCAACTCACTTGATTGCCAATTAAAATGGCCAAATCGAACTAAATAGAACACGTGGTGCCCAACCTGGGCTCGTACCGTGGCTGCCAGTGCCGCCATAAGCGATATGTGCATCTGCTACCTGAGTAGAGAGCAAGGTGTTATTGGTGCTGATGTCGGCTTGGCGCACAACACCCTGCAAACGAATGAATTCGCGCGCTTGATTAATGCGAATCCACTTCTCGCCTTCAATGACTAAATTGCCGTTGGCTAACACACCAGTCACAGTGACAGTGATGTTGCCGTTTAAACTATTGCTTTGACTGGTTCCGCTTTGTCCGCTGAAGGAATTTTCAGATCCGAGATCAATTTCCATGTTCGGTCGCAAACTTCCACCGAATGTTGGCGCCTCCACATTCATATCCGTGGTTTGACTGACGTTGTTATCAGCGCTGTTCTGGCCAGATGTTTGCTCAACCAGAAACACTGTCAGTATGTCGCCCACCCGATGTGCTTTAAGGTCTTCATATAAACCAAGACGTCGACCAGCCGAGTAAATTGAGCCGCCGAGGTTTTGCACATCCGCGTTAAAACGGTTGTATGTGGGCTCGAACGCGGGTTCTTCTTCGATGACTTCCGGTGTACTCGCACAGCCTGCCAAAACAGCTACTGTGCTAATCAATCCGACATGTTTAATGGAGCGAGTTGACTTAATCATTTCTCATTCCTACATGTTGTTAGTTACGAAGCGGAGCATTTGGTCAGCTGTTGAGATAGATCGGCTATTCATCTCATAAGCGCGCTGAGTCTCAATCATATTGACCAGCTCTTCGACAACATTCACGTTTGAGCTCTCAGTAAATCCTTGCAACAAAGTGCCAAAGCCATTGAGACCCGGGGAACCAACTTGCGGCGAGCCACTTGAAGTGGTTTCCAAATACAGATTAGCGCCGACAGGTTGCAGACCTGCGGGATTGATAAAATCCGCGAGTTGCAGAGTGCCGACTTGAGTTGTTTGTGCAGATCCCTGGATGCTGACAGACACTGTGCCGTCTTCAGCAATCGTGACAGATTGCGCATCAGCAGGAATTGTCACTGCAGGCTGAATAGTAAGACCACTAGGGGTTACTAACTGGCCCTGGCTGTTTATTTGTAAGGAACCATCCCGGCTATAAACCAGAGAACCATCTGCTCGCAACACTTGGAAAAACCCTCTTCCTTCAATCGCGAGATCGAGCGGGTTGTCGGTTTGGGATAAATTGCCCTGAGAGAACAACTTCTCGGTTGCTACTGTGCGGACACCCGTACCAATCATTAGACCGCTGGAATATTCCGTGTCTTGAGAAGACTGTGCACCCGGTTGTCGCTGATTTTGATAAAGCAAATCTTCAAAAACTGCGCGACTTCTTTTGTATCCTGTGGTGCTCGCATTCGCCAGGTTGTTAGAGATCACAGACATTTTTGTCTGCTGCGCATCTAAACCGGTTTTTGCTATCCAAAGCGCCTGTGTCATGGCGTTCTCCTTACTTAATCCGTTTAGTTAAGACTCATTACTGAAGCGAGAGCCGAAGAGTTTTCCTTGGCGTCCTGCATCAGTTGAATCTCAGACTCGAAGCGACGTGCCAGATCGATCATGCGAACTAACTCACCCACTACATTTACATTACTGCCTTCAATTGCACCGGATATCACGCGGACCGCGGCATCAGGTGGTGCAACTTCAGCATCGGGTAACTGCAGATGACCATCTTCACGACGCTCTAACTGCTCAGTGTCCAGTGTTACCAGCTTCAAGCGATCTACTACCGCTAGTGTATTGGGCTGTTGACCCACTGGTACGATGGACACCGTGCCATCTGCACCGATTTCAATTTGAGAAAACGGTGGCAATGCGATAGGGCCATTGTTTCCTACTACAGGGCTTCCTAATCCAGTAGTGAGCTGACCCAGCGCATCAACTTTTAAATCTCCTCGTCGGGTATAAGCTTCCGTGCCATCTTGCGCGACGATTGCCAACCAGCCTTCACCCTGAATGCTGACATCCAGTGAGCGGCCAGTTTGCTGCACCATGCCAGGAGTAAGATCTGGCATGCTCTGCAAGGTCAATGCGCCTTCTTCTTCCATATAGAAGGCAATCTCTGCCTTAAAACCAATGGTGCTAGCATTGGCCAAGTTGTTGGCATTGACTTGTTGTGCTTGCAGCGTTTTCTTCGCACTTTCCGTTATTGATTCAAGCAGTTCGTACATTGCTCTTTACCCGAGATTAATCAGTTTGCTTACTTAATTACCGAAGATTGATAATGGCTTGTGTGATTGTGTCTTCCGTTTGAATCATCTTGGCGTTTGCTTGAAAGTTGCGTTGTGCAACGATCATGTTCACCAATTCCTGACTGATATCGACGTTGGAATCTTCCAACGCTCCGGAAACTACAACTCCAGTACCACTTGTTCCTGGTGCTGTTAATACACCTGGACCAGAACTAAAAGACTCACTCCACACACTGCCGCCTTGCGGTTGTAGTCCACCAATGTTCGAGAAAGTTGCCAGTGCGATTTGGCCTAGCGCACGAGACTGCCCATTGCTGAAGCGACCAAATACGATGCCACTGTCACCTACTTCGATACCGCTCAGTTGGCCAGTAGTGAAACCATCTTGCTCGATATTCGTGACTGCAAAGTCATTACCAAACTGAGTAAGACTCGACATGTCGATGGTGAGGGCTTCGGTGTTGGCACCGATTGTTGCACCCGTGTTATCTAATGGATCCCATGCAGCAATGCTGATCTGGAAAGGCAGACCTGCCGCAGGAATCTGGCCAGAAGAATCGAATGTCACAGTATCTGGTCCAGATACCGTTACTCCGTCGATAAGTGTGTGAACATCCCATTCATTTGGCGTAGCAGTCTTAACAAAGTAAAAACTTTGGGTGTGAGGATTACCCAAGCTGTCATAAATAGTTACTGCCGTTGAGGCATTAAACATATCTGATGAAGGTGCTGTAGGCGGAGTCGCAAACGCGTCAAAGCCGGCACCGGGCCAAGCTACTGGCGGAACTGTTCCGCGCGAATCCAAATTCGCTGCAAGGTCGATGCGATTTGAAGCCTGCGGTTGAATCAGCGAAGAATCAATCTGCAAGTCTTGAACACCACCCGACAAAGTTCCATCAGCAGTTGTCGCAAACACCTGTAACCTCATGCCTTCAGGATTGACTACATACCCTGATCGATCAGTCTGAAAATTACCTGCTCGCGAATAAACGTTGCTGCCGCCATCTGACAATACAAAGAAGCCACCACCGTTAATCGCCATATCCATCACGTTGCTGGTGAAACTTACGTTGCCTTGCGAGAAAGCTTGTGAAATGCCAGCTACCGCAACCCCTTTACCTACTGAGTTAGCGGCGGTACCTGTAAGGCTGGAAGCAAATACATCCGAGAACTCACCTCTTGAAGATTTATAACCGGTAGTTCCTGCATTAGCGATGTTGCTACCGATAATTTCGAGGCTAGTGCTCGATGCTTTGATTCCGGAAACTGCTGTATCGAATGACATGTTGTCCTCCTATTTCCTACGATTTATCTAATTTTTTGTACATGAGAGAAGTTAATGCTCTCAGCGTTACTTAAATTCAGAGCAACTTGTCCGTTGCTGTGATCGATAGTTGTGCTTTGAACTCGATGGAACAATTGCACTGGAACTTGAACAGGCTCGCCGTCTAACAAACCTGTGGCTTCAACTACATAGTCACCATCTGGTGCGTCGTCGCCGTTTTCTGTTTTGCCATCCCAAGTGATGTCATGCACTCCTGGTTTAACGCTGCCGTAGTTCAATGTGCGCACCAAGTCGCCAGCTGCGGTGGTAACAGCTACGGTTAGTCCGTGCAGAGAAGCACTTGCTTCGAACGCTCCGCTCACTTCCCCACCGGTCTCAAAACTTACGCTTGGGTCATTGACCAGTACTTCTTTACCTACCAATTGCGCCGCTTCCATAGCCTGGTTGGTGAAGAAATTAGATTGGAATCCACCGAATGAAGAACTCATCTCTTCGATGCCAGACACCATGCTGAATTGAGCGATTTGCCCAAGAAACTCATTGTTCTCAACCGGATTAACTGGATCCTGATTTTTCATTTGAGCGACTAGCAGTTTTAGAAAGTCGTCTTGCCCTAGTTCATTTGAAGATTTGCCTCCAGTTGAACCAGGTGCGCCGAGTGTTGTTGGATTAAATGAGATCATGTTGTCGATTCACCTTATGTATCTAGACGTTGCCCAGGTTTAGTGTGCGGGCTACTAGTTGGCGAGATGTGTTTAGCACCTCGATGTTGGCTTGGTAGGCGCGGGAGGCTTGCATCATGTAAGCCATCTCTTCCACCACGTTCACATTGGATAAATAGATATAGCCGTCTTCATCAGCCATGGGATTTTCCGGCATCCGTTGTTTTTCAATTGGGGCTTTGCTGTAAACGAAGCCGTCTACTTTGACGCCGCCTTTCGATCGACCTACTCCGGAATTGAATCCAACACCAAACTGTGAATCCAATATGCTGGCAAATACGGGTCGAACGGCACGAAACGCACTGCGTTCGCTGCCTGCGGCAATGCGAGCGTTTGCCAAGTTGTTGGAAATAACCTCCATCTGCACACTTTGTGCATTAAGAGCAGATCCAGTGACTTTAAAAATGCTGTTGAGGTTCATGCTTACTCTCCTCTAATCGCTTTGCGCAGACCGGAAATGGATCCGCTTAGGAAACGTAAGCTCGCCTGATACCGAAGTGCATTTTCGGAAAAGGCAGATTGTTCTACTTCAGCTTCAACCGTGTTGTTGCTTTCGTTAGAACGTGTAGGTACGCGATACATTAAATCGCCGAAACTTTTGTCAGTAGTGGCTGCGAGATGACCAGGTCGGCTGGTTTCCAATTGAATGGAGGCGCGATTCTTCACGCCATTAAGCACAGACTTAAAGTCGTAGTCCCTTGCTTGGTAGCCCGGTGTTCCTGAGTTCGCAATGTTGCTAGCGAGTACTGCACTTCGCGCTGATCTGAATTGCAATGCTTCTGCGTGGATACCGAAAGCTTTATCAATTAAATCCATTTGAGTTTCACCATTTAACTGTGTGACACGTGTTTGTGCTTGTTGATTTTGCAAAGCCTGTGCCAACATGTTTTTTTGTTTTATATCAATAATTTACAAAAGATCGGGGAAACGTCGGCCGGGAACAGCGGCAAGTGAGATTCACTGCAACGGCAACTGTTGCCGCCCGTTGCCGTTCTTGGCGCAATTTATTTCTTATGGTCCACGTAAACTCAGTGATTTGTTAATACCAAGTCGTGGCATATCAATTGCATCCTTTAGGCAATTCATTGCGATCAACGAAAAAACGCAGGAAATTTGGAAAACTCAGTGAAAAGAAATGGGATGGAAAGGTAATGAAAGTCACTTTAATGACAGCAAAATGCAGAGACTGCATAAAATTACTGACGCATCTGGGCTTTACGTCGCTAGCGATAATGTCTGGCGAGGTCCTAGCCGAAAACACGACGCTCACAGAATATGAGTCAATTGGCGCTATTCAGAAAACCGCCGAAGAATTCGCCTTTGCTAATCTCGATGCGAAGCAATTACAGGATCTGGACATTACAGCTTCAGCGCTGGACACGCGCTTACGCCTGAAAAAGTGTTCAGAGCCACTTGAGGCATTTTCCAACACCAACAATTTGCTCAACTCGCGCTCCACAGTAGGCGTGCGTTGTGCCGGCACTTCGCCCTGGACTTTGTATGTACCCATAAATGTGCATGCCTTATCACCAGTGGTTTACACGGCTAAACCCCTGTTGCGCGGTGAAGTCGTTGGCGCCCATAACATTGAAGTGCGCTACGAACCGCTGGATCGCTTACCAATGAATGCTTTGACTGAAATGGATCAGGTGATGGGCATGGAAGTATCACGGGCACTACCCGCAGATACTGCATTGAGCCTAGGTTCTTTGCGGTCTGCACGCCTAATTAACCAGGGCCAGGAAGTCATTATTTTGGCTGAAGGTTCAGGATTGGCGGTGCGAATGTCAGGCAATGCAATGAAGCATGGCGCTATGGGAGATGTAATCCCAGTTAAGAATGCCAGCTCCGGCAGGGTTTTAGAGGGCCGAATTGTGAGCAACAGCACAGTTTTGGTGGGTTTTTAACAAGAATTTTCAGTTAAGTCGTTCCCGGAATATGTCGTACATAATGCTACCTGGAACGCTAGTTAGTTCACTACAGGAGTTTCATCGATGAGCAACAGTATACAAACAGGCTTTAATCCAGCCAGGCTGAATGGCCCAAACAAGCCATCTTCAGCGAAGGCGGAGAACGAGCAGCCTACGAATCGGGCCCAGTCAGCGACGGATGCGAAAGATGAAGTAAAGGTTACTGATCAGGCCACCCGACTACAGCAGTTGGAGGGTGACCTCAAATCTGCCTCAACTATCAACGACAAGCTGGTAGCCGAGGTAAAAGCGGCATTAGCTGATGGTTCGCTTGATATGGACATGCAGGAAACTGCACAAAAACTGGTGGAAATGGAATCAAATCGGCGCGCCTCCAATAACAACGAGGGCTAGAGGTAATTTCTGATGGACGGCACGAGAATCAACACATCTGAAGAAATTCGACTTATCCAGCTACTGCAGGAAGAGGTGCGCTGCGCCAAGGCCTTGCTGGATTCACTGCGATGTGAACGAAGTGCCCTGGATTCCCTGGACGATCAAGTCATCGCGCTGAATAGCGCCAACAAAAAGCGCCTCATTGATTCGCTGCAGGCGGCAAGTTCCGCCCGCAACAAATTCATGATGCAGCTAAATGGAGCCGACCCAATTGCCAATAACGCGAAGCTAAGTTCCTCCGAACACGGCCTGGAGCTAGATATGCTGTTTATTGAATTGGCTGAGCTCGCACAGAATTGTTTCGATGAGAATCGCTTGGTAGGACAGCTAATTAACCGCCGTACCCAAGTGATTACTAACGCAATCGCCTGTCTTTCGCCGCACAACGACGAGCAGTGTGTGGTTTATCAAGAAAACGGGCAGCTGGGGAGCTAAAGCGCTCGCCCAACACTTAACTGAAGAGAACTGGGAGTTCCATATCCATGGAAGGTCTCTACAATTCACAAGAGGTCACTGGCGAAGGCGCCATCTTAAGCCACCTCACTGAGTTAGCTGACTCCCATAGTCCAGTTCGCATTTCCCCCTCGCAATCAAATTCCAGCTGGATGATTGATTCCCTGATTCAGGAAATTAAGCCCCAGAATGGCTCCCTGTATCTGCACAAGCCAGAGGCGAAATCCTGGAGTCATCTAAGCAGCTGCAAAGAAACGCTGGAAGTGAGCTGTTGCACACCCAGCGGCGTAATTCGCTTTCACAGCAATTACATGCCTTCTTCCGTGCCGAGACTAGAAAGCTCGCTGCGATTTCAACTGCCAAACAAACTCATTAAGAGCCAACGACGAGCCCATGTCAGAGTAAAAGTGGGCCACTTGGACAGCAACATCAGCTTACAAATCAATAAACAGGTAGTGCTTACCGGCGTGTGTCTCGACCTCTCAGTGGCGGGTGCATTGCTCTGTTTGCCGCGCGGACAACGTGGAGTCGATCTGGGCGAAGTCATAGAGCGTTGCACGATTAGCATCACTGACATAGTCACGATCCGCCAGCCAGTGAAGGTGTGCAGCATCGGCACTAAACACGGCAATTTACTGGTTGGGGTACAGTTTTTGAAGATGAGTGACCAAGGCGGAGATGTTCTTGGGAAGACACTAAATCATATTGAATGTCAGTTTAGTAACACTTAATTCACTTATTTCACGGTGTCATTTTTGTGACACCCAAGGCACAAATAATTAGGGAGTCCGTACCCCTTTACTTCAGGGGCTCACAGCAGAGGACTCAAAAAAGGAGAAAATTCTAGGGGTTGGCATAGCTGTTGCATCGTAATTAGGGTCGCGTTTCAAATCAGTTGTTTACTGAGAAAAGCGCAAACTAATTGGAGAAAACAGATGATCAATTCAGAAGCAGTAGCTTACGAGACATCGACAATTGAGCGAGAAATCGACAATTTTTTCGATCCTAGCCAACTGGCTTCCTCACTGCAGATGGACGAGCGCGTTAGAGTCCTGGCCAGTGGCATTAAGAGGCTTGTTAAGTTCGATAGCTTTGAGTTTGAGAGCCCCTCAGAAGGCGTACACGTTACGTTGGGACAGGAATCGCCACATCGCTGTCATTACAGAATTACAGAAGACGGAGTTGAATCAGGTCAATTTACCCTGACTCGTAAAACACCGTTTGAAGAGAAAGAGTTAGTCCTTATTGAATCAGCCATGGCTGGTTTAGTGAGTGAGAGTCATCTCTAAAGAGAGAGTTTGAACTTCAAATGAATTCAGCAGTAGTCACTAGATCGACCCTGAAAACTTCTCCAAGCAAGAGCATTGTGTGGATGCTCCCATCCTCGGCCTTACTCCCCTGAAATCGAAACACACAGCTGAATTGACAGTGTGTTTAGAAACTAAGGGGAGGGCTTTTTTTCCTGCTAGCTTTAAAGACTAACCAAGAAGGTTGATTAGAGATCGGCTTTGGCGACTTCTCTCGTCAGTCTGCCGCGAATTCGATTCACTGCCTGTGCATGTACCTGGCACACGCGAGACTCACTTACTTCCAATACCTTACTGATTTCCTGCATGTTAAGACCCTTGTTGTAGTAGAGGAACACAACAAGCTTCTCTTGCCGCGGCAATCCTTCCATGACTTCCGCAAGCTTCTCTTGGGTAGACTCACACTCTATGTCGAGCTCAGGAGAGCTCTCATCAGTCTGTTGATCAGCCTGAGTCGGGTTATCTTCGATACTAAATACAGTGCAGCCTGCTACCGCGTCCAACATGCGATAGTACTCTTCTATTGGCACATCTAATTCTTCTGCGATGTCGCGGTCTGCGGCAGTACGCTGAAGTCTATTCTCAGCGCTCTGGATTGCCTGTGAGATCTTTTTCGATTTTTGCTGAACCGATCGTGGCATCCATGAATCTTTGCGCAATTCGTCTAACATAGCGCCGCGTATGCGAATGGATGCATAGGATTTAAATTGCACCCCCTGCTGCACTTCATAGCTACGAGTCGCTTCCAGCAAGCCAATCATGCCTACTTGAATTAAGTCGTCTACACAGTGGCCAGGTGGTAAGCCCACGCTTAGATGATGGGCAATAATCTTGACCAGCGGGAGATGCTGTTCAAACAGTTCGTTACGCGAACTGCCTTCAGTCTCCTGATATTTGCTGGCGGCATTTTCCATTAGTGGAGATCTCCAATATCACCTTGGGAATTTTGCGCGAATCGTTCTACGAAGAATTGTAAGTAGCCCGAGTTGGTATCGCTTAGCGGTATTCGATTAACTCGCGTAGCAAGCTTTCTAAACGCGTGTGCGGCATTGGAATCAGGGTGTTGTTCCATCACCGCCGCTTGACGCCTAACCGCTTTCAGAATCTGTTCGTCTTCGGGAATATGTCCGAGATAGCCTAGTGAAATTTGCAGATAGAGATCTGCTACGTTTGCTAGGCGGGAATAGAGTTTTTGCGCTGTGGGCGCGTCTTTCACTCGATTCGCAATCACCTTGAACGACTTAACATCGTGCTCTTGGCTTAACACTTTCATTAACGCGTAAGCGTCAGCAATTGAGGCAGGCTCATCGCAGATGACTACTATTATTTCACTGGATGCCTTGGTGAAACTTAGAACCGAATTTGAAATACCCGCGGCAGTATCGACTACCAAGGTATCTATGTCGGTTTCTAAATCAGAAAAGGCGTGAATGAGTTCCGCTTGTTCAGCGATACTGAGGTTGGCCATGTGACCAATGCCAGATGAAGCGGGGATTATGTCGATGCCCTTCGGGCCTTTAATCAACACTTCTTGCAGTGGGTATTCACCGTTAATAACACCATGCAAATCCTTATTTGGTTTGAGATTCAACATGATGTCGACATTGGCTAACCCAAGATCGGCATCCATTAACAAGACTGAGTTACCAGACTCTGCCAATGCAATGGCTAGATTGATTGAGATGCTGGTTTTTCCAATACCGCCCTTACCACCGGTAACGGCTATTACTCTAACGGGGTTGCTGTGTTGCATGACTGTTTGCCCGTTTCCATTCCATGTAGTTACTTGTGTCACTTTTCTATACTGCTCTTCCATAATTCTTATCCAGGCAATCCATCTACTATGTCATTTCACATTAAGTGGTAAATGCCCTCTCTGTAATTGTTAGTTGCAATTAGTGTTCCAGTTTTAAATTTTTATGCGCTTACTGCTTGTTGCGTATCAATTTCGGCCAGTTCCTGCGCCTCTTCATTAACCATATACGCTTGTATTACATGGTTGACGAAGTGGCTGATACGCGCGCGCTGCAAGTCCTCTGGCACTTTCTGGCCACGGGAGATGAATGCGATTGGTAGTTTGTGACGAATCAGCCCGGACAAAACAGGACCAAGAGAAGAGCTCTCATCCAGCTTGGTAATAATTGAACCAGCAAGGCCAATGGCGGCAAAAGATTGCAGCGTATCGGCAATAATTGTCTCTTGCATGTTCGCTGACAGCACGAGATATGGCTTTACCGTTGGATTCTGCCGCACCAGCTCTTGTAGGCGCGCAATTCCTTTGCGATCACGTTGATTAATGCCCGCAGTGTCAATTAATACCAACTTGCGTTCAGCAAAACTGGCTAAGGCATCAGGAATTTCTTTGTGACTATTGAGAACTTGTACTGGGATACCTAGTACTGCGCCCAAAGCGATTAGCTGTGACTGGCCACCAACCCGGTTAGTGTCCGTTGTAATGAATGCAATTTGGTTTCTGCCATGGCGCAAGGCAAATTGAGCGGCAATTTTTGCCGCCGTTGCCGTTTTGCCGACACCTGATGTGCCTACTAATGCAATGACACCACCATCTTGTCTTACATCTTCACGAGAAATATGAATTACACGACAAAGAATTTGTTGAACCTTGCGCCATCCAAGTTCGAGTGTTTTGCAAGGTAACACCTTCTTGACAATTTTCTGACACAGATCGTCACCAAGAGCGGCACATTTCAGACGCTCCATTAGTTCTTCCTCATTTGGTTGAGGAACATTTTCATTGCGAGCTGCGTATGTAAGTTCGCCTTCGAACAGTTCACGCAAGCGGCTAATCTCTGCTGCCATTGATTCAAACTTTTCGATCTCAATGGGCGTAGTTACTTGATTAGAATTCTGGATATTTTCGCTTCCACGCCCTCGCTGCTTTTTTAGTTCTTGCTCGTTGTCTACCACTTCCCAGAGTAAGTCTAGTGAAGGTGGAGGATTCGCTTCGTTTTCCTGTTTTCTTCTCTCCAGGTCCGCTAACGCCTCTTCCAACTTATCTGGGTCATAATCCTGGGCAGCAATAACTTCGGTGCGACCATTCTCACTGCGACTGGAGATCAACACGGCACTAGATCCCATGGTAGCCCGCACTTTCGCGAGCACTTTGTTCATGCTGTTGTCTTCAAATCGTTCTACTCTCACTTTCTACCTCCAATCAGCCCGTTGACTGATCATTATCTTAGGCGGCGGTTAGCTTGCCCTGTCCTAATGTTGCAATGACTCTAATCTGTTTGTTTGTGCCGACCTCATTAAATGCCAGCACTCTTAATCGCGGTGCAGAAGCCCGCAGGAACCGAGCAAGCCAAATACGCAGTCGATCGGACACCAACGCCACTGGTGTTTGTCCCGAGAACTCCATTTCCTGACTTGCTTGTTGAAAATCTCTGATTAATGTTTCTGCCAACCCGGGTTCAATCGCGCTGAATCCTCGCATCTGTTCAGATTCCAATGAATCCACTAACAGCTGCTCAATATCCGGCTGCAAAGTAATCACTTTCATTTCATGATTAGGACCAACGATACTCTGGCAAATCGTCCGGCCAATTGATGTGCGAACTGCAGCGGTTAGATCATCAGAATTAGTGTGAGTCGGCCCGTGCTCGGCTAAGGACTCAATGATGGAACGCGTATCCCGAATCGGCACACCTTCCTGTAATAGATTTTGCAGTACTTTAAGAATTGCGCTCAGTGACAAGACATCTGGCACGAGGTTTTCAACCAGTTTCGGCGAGTACTCCGATAGGGAGTCCAACAACTTCTGCACTTCATCGTGCCCGATAAACTCATGTGCATAAGAACGCAATAAATGACTTAGATGTGTGCCAATTACTGTGCTGCAATCAACAACGGTATAGCCCTTGGATTGCGCTTCTTCTTTCTGTGGCGGATTAATCCAAACCGTATCCAGGTCGAAGGCTGGATCTTTACTGGCAATCCCTTCCAGTTCTCCAAACACCTGCCCTGAATTGATCGCCATCTCCATACCTGGATGCACCTCGGCCTGAGCGATTGGAACTTCCTTAATACAAATACGATAGGCGTTCGGCGGTAGGGTCAGGTTGTCTTTAATGTGTACCGAAGGAATTAGGAATCCTAAATCTTGCGAGATTTTTTTGCGCACACCTTTGATACGCCCAAGCAGCTCGCCACCTTGACTCTCATCCACTAGAGAAATCAAACGGTAGCCTACTTCCAGGCCAATGACGTCAATGCCTAACACATCATCCCAACCCAGATCTTTGTCTTCCGGTTCTTTGACTATTGGCTGGCCGTCCTCGTCAACCGGTTCCTCCGTGTCTGACTCTTCCACTTCCTGCGACATCGACATGCCAACGAAAGCCAGTGCAGAGGCGATTAGACTGAACACCAGGAAAGGCATGCCCGGTACGAAACCAATGGATGCAATGATGGCAGCCGCGATGTAAAAGATTTTGTTGTTTTCAAATAGCTGTGAACGGACATCATTACCGATATCACCCGCCGCACCCACTCGCGTAACAATCAACGCTGCAGCTACTGACAGTAATAAAGAAGGAATCTGCGCAACCAGACCGTCACCGATTGTCAGCAAGATGTAGTTAGTCACCGCTTGCGATGCGCTCAGGCCATGTTGCAACGTGCCAATAGCGAATCCACCGACGACACTAATAAATAGAATCAATATGCCTGCGATAGCATCCCCGCGGACAAATTTACTAGCACCGTCCATGGCGCCGTAAAAACTTGCTTCATTGGCCACTTCATCTCGACGCACTCGCGCCACATCCTGATCAATCAATCCGGCGTTAAGATCAGCATCGATAGCCATTTGCTTGCCTGGCATGGCATCCAACGTGAATCGCGCTGTGACTTCTGAGATTCGACCAGCACCTTTGGTAACCACAACAAAGTTGATGATTACCAAGATGGCGAACACCACCAGACCAACTGCGTAGTTACCACCGACAACAAATTCACCAAAGGCTTCGATCACTTGTCCCGCAGCGTGGGTTCCGTTGTGACCTTGCAACAATACCACTCGAGTGGAGGCAATATTGAGCGCCAGTCTTAACAGTGTTGCGACCAATAGCACGCTAGGAAAAACACCAAAATCTAGAGGGCGTGCGATGTATATCGCCACTAATAGAATGATCAGTGACAAAGAAATGTTAAAGGTAAAAAGCAGATCCAGAATAAATGGTGGCAATGGCACAATCATCATCGCCAATAGCAAGACGATTAACAGAGGTGCCCCAAGACCAATCAGTCGTAAACTGTTGCCCAGTGCTATTGGTGTGCTTGTTGATGCGTTATCCATTAGCTAGAACCCGCAAACCCTTTGTTATTAAATTTTTCCAAGAATTCTTCTGGCACAGGCAGGTTTGTTGGCCGTTTAAGATCGCGGCGCGCTTTACCTTTGGCTTTTCTAAGCTGGAAGACATAAGCCAGGACCTGGGCTACAGCGACGAATAACTTCGCAGGAATTTCTTGTCCGATTTCAGTCGATGCATACAGTGCTCGCGCTAAAGGTGGAGCTGAGAACATTTCCACTTTGTGTTCAGCGGCGATTTCTCGAATGCGTGCTGCAATCAGGTTTCGCCCTTTCGCCACGACTCGAGGAGCTCCAGTACCATCCTGGTCATAACGTAGAGCCACAGCGAAATGGGTTGGGTTGGTGATTACAACGTCTGCTGTTGGTACGTCGTTAAGCATGCGACGCTGCGATATTTCACGCTGACGCTCGCGCACCTGAGACTTCACTTCAGGCCGCCCTTCTGTTTCCTTCATCTCATCCTTGAGTTCTTGTCGCGTCATACGTATTTGTTTCTGGTGTTCGAATAATTGAAAAGGAACATCCATCAATACGATGAAGACCAACACCAATGTATAGGCAAAGAAACACCACAGCGCTAAGGAAGCAGCGAAATCCAGCGCACGTTCCAGGGGCAAAACTGAGAGTTGCAATAAGTTAGGTAGTACCTGGCTTAACACCACAGCTACCATAATGGACACAAGCAGAAATTTACCGATGGTTTTTACCAGTTCTAGCAAAGACTTCAGCGAGAACATTCGCCCTAGCCCCTTAATCATATTGAGCCTTTCCCATTTGGGCGCTGCCAATGACGGAGAAAAGATCCATCCCCCTAATGCAAAAGAACTTGCCGTAATGGCAAAGAACACCATCAACAACAAAGGCATTAATACGATTAACACTTCGGTAACGCCCTGCCCCAAACTTATGACTACTTGTTGAGGATTGAAGATTGCCTGCCTTTCTATAATCAAACTGCTGGTAATAAAGCTGTTTAATGCCGAGATCAAAATGTTGCCATACACCAAGATGCCTAAACCGGCCGCCATTAATGATACGAATGTTGTTAGTTCGCGTGATCGTGGAACCTGACCTTTTTTACGCGAGTCCCGTTTTCGTTTCGGGGTCGCCTCTTCGGTGCGTTCTTGGGCTGAATTCTCTGCCATTTCGCTCTACCTTAATTCCCCAACATCTGCATTAGTTCAAACGTTTGGGTAGAAAGATTAGTAAGCACACCTGACATCAACGGAATGCTTAAAAGAATCAGCACAAACCCTGAAAGAATGGTGATCGGAAATCCCACCGAGAAAATATTCAAACTTGGCGCGGCTCGTGTGACTACACCCAGACCAAGGTTTACCAGCAACACGCCCATGGTGGCTGGCAATGCAATCATTACCGCGGACAAAAACATCTGTGAACCGAAAAGCCCGACGCTGAGATAAAGATCTGAAGAGAACAGATCAGTTCCAATTGGTAGAAACAAAAAGCTCGCGGCTAACATTTCAATTAGCAACAAGTGCCCATCGAGCCCGAGAAACACTAGGGTGCCAAGGATCAAATAAAGCTGACCAATCATTGGTACTTGAATGCCATTTTGCGGATCCACTGTGGACGCAAAACTGAGACCCATAGTTGTCGCCGTTATCATCCCTGCCATAACCAGGGCAGAAAACATAATCTGCAACATCATGCCCATCACCACGCCAATAGCGATTTGCTGCAGTGCGGTAATGAAACCAGCAGCACTGATCGGCGCTATGTCAGGCATCGCCGGCAACAGCGGTTGTACACAAATAGTGAGCACTACTCCCAACACGATGCGGATGCGAACTGGCACAGTACGAGCACCCAGGATAGGAGAAGCAAACAGCAACGCGCTCAAACGCAAGAATGGCCACAAGAATGCTTGCATCATGTTGAGAATATCTGTCATCGCAAAAGTCATGGTCGATGCCGCCTTACCCAATCATGCCAGGAATGGAAATGAACAGATTTTCAGTAAAATTGAGTAGCATCTGCAGCAGCCATGGGCCCATAAGTAATAAAGCCAGTACTAATGCGCCGAGCTTGGGAATGAAACTTAAGGTTTGTTCTTGTATTTGAGTAGCAGCCTGGAACACACCAATCACCAAGCCCGCGAGCAACGCCGACAGGAGTAATGGCGCTGCTAAGTAAACAATTAGATACAACGCTTCTCTTCCAACCTGTAATACGAGTTCTTCAGTCATGGCAATCTCTAATCCGCGCTAGCTGGGAATAAAACTGGAAACCAAGGTGCCAATGATGAGAGTCCACCCATCTACCAACACGAATAACATAATCTTGAATGGCAATGAGATGAGCATGGGTGACAACATCAACATACCCATGGACATCAAAATGCTGGAAACAACCAAGTCGATAACGAGAAACGGAATAAATATCAGAAACCCAATTTGGAAAGCGGTTTTTAACTCGCTAGTAATGTAAGCGGGAACCAAAACCCTGAAAGGTATTTCTTCGGCAGACGCAAATGCTTGTTCTGCGCCTGACATCTCAGCAAACAGTGCTACATCCGTTTCCCGCACTTGGCTGCGCATGAATTCATGAAAGGGTCCGGATGTACGGGAAAAAGCATCATCAACTCCGATGGAATCTTCCATGTAAGGCTGAACACCTTCACTGTAGGCCGCCTCGAATACCGGACTCATGATGAAAAACGTTGTAAACAACGCGATGCCAACAATGATTTGGTTTGAAGGTGTTTGCATCATCCCCAAAGCTTGGCGCAGGATCGCCAACACAATGACAATGCGGGTAAACGATGTCATGGCCATGAGTGCTGCAGGCAGCAGCGACAACATCGTCATGAATATTAATACTTGCAGGCTTACGCTATAGCTCGCTTGCCCATCTTCAGTTTCCTGAGATGTAAGCAAAGTAATGTCTGAACTGGCCGCCCAGGATACTTCCGCAAAGCAGAGAGCAAAAATAAGTAGGCTGACTCGGATCAAAGCTAGGCGCATCACATTTCCCTATTTAGCACCTTGGCAAAGACCCCAGCCATGCCTGCATCTGTAGCCGCTTGCTGATTCAATTCCACGGGGTGTTGCAATTGATGCAAGGCTCGCACGTTACCTGGAGACCGGCTGATTAGAACCTGCTCACCACCAACTTCAATCAGCATTAGCTGTTCTTTTCCACCAATCCCAATGCTGTGCAAGATCTTAATAGGACCCTCGCGACCGCCTGGATTGAGTTCGAATTTCCGAACCAGGTAAGACAACAAAAGAATCGCTCCCAAGACGAGCAATAAGGAAAAAAATACTTGTAGTAGATAAGTAGGATCTGAAAACTCAACTGCAGTTAAGGATTCACTGCCTGAGCTTGCTGCTTCTGCTGCAAAAGAGTTCTGACTCAATAAAGATATTGAGAAGGCAGCAGCAACACTTCTGAAGCAGTTCATATTGGAAAAGAAGACGTTAGCTTTCATCCCTCACTTCCTCTTCTCCAGTAGACATTCTTTCTAAGGTGGTGAATCGAATTCCATATCTATTCTGCAGAGCGATTGCTTCACCCTGAGCAATAATTTTCTCGTTCATCCGAACTTCGATTGAATCCACTGATACTTTTCGTAAATCGATAATGGAGCCTTCCACTAATTCCATCAGTTGCTCCACACTGATATCTGTACGACCCACTTCCATTACCAAAGTGACCGGCACATCTACCATGGCCATAAGACTGCTTCTTGTTTTTTGTCTCGGTTGCACCAAGGCTTTCGACTTTTCAATGGCACCTAAAGGGGAAGGTGACACCATATGAATAGCGTCAGCCATTTCGGGAGAAATCTCAGTGCCAGACACCATCGCAGGGCTTCCGTCGCCCAAGTCACCGACCGGTGGTACTTGTGGTGTAGCTGGCTGAATAGTTTCGTCAGTCATACCTATTTCTCTCTTAATCCATTACTCGCAAGCAGACGCGACCACCAATCTCGCCCATCTTTGCTTTAAATTTGGTAACGCCATTCACTTTCACATCCACCTTCTCGGGGGAATCAACACTGATAATGTCGCCTTCAGCCAAACGAAATACTTCGCCGAGGGTTAACTTTGCGCCAGTCAGTTCACCAGTGATGTCTGCTACATAATCCATTGCTTTTTGCGTCATAAATTCACGCGCGGAAATCTCACCAGATTGCACACCGGTATTTTTGCGGCGGAAAATTGAGTCAGCGGTTACACCGGGAATAATTAACTGAATCTCCCCTCCACCACCGGAAAATTCCAGCGAGAAAGGGCGAACCATTAGCACGTCTGAATCGGAGTAGGAATCTAAGTGCTCAGGATTTACTTCGGACTCAACTGGCACGAAGTCGACTTCTGACAATTCCTTCCAACTTTCCTTAATCGTCTCAATAATGGTGTTGAGAATGAGTTGAATCACTCGCTGCTCAGTGTGGGTAAAATCCTTAACTGAGAGTTCAGTTTGCCGAGTACCACCACCGAAGAAAGAGTTCACTAGAGCATGCACAAGATGGGAATCGAGCACGATTGCGGAATATCCCATCATGCCTCGGAGGCCATAAATATTGATTGAAGAAGGAACTTCAACTGACGGAGCCCAAGCCCCGTATTTAGAAATTTGAATCTCGCCTCTTCTAACTTCCACACTTTTGTGCAGGATACCGAGAAGTCGAATGCTTAAGTTGGTTTGTATTCTTTCATCAACAATCTTGATGTCATGAGACCAACCTTTAACCCGGTGCATACCACTAGCCAGGTCATATACTTCATAGTCTTCTTTGGTAACAATCCGGGCATCACCACCGGACTCTTCGCCGTGATTGACTAGTGCATCAAGTTCGTTTTGTGTCAGTACGTCTTTCATCTTGAATCAATCTCTATCAGCCAACCATTTCAGCTTCGTCGTCATCCAGTACAATCTTGTCTTCGTCAGCTAGTTTCTTAGTAGTGGTGAGCACTTCTTTCTGTGCCACTTCTACTTCTGAAATTCGAACTGGCCCCAAACTCTCCATGTCTTCCTTAAAGATGTCAGACGCGCGCGAAGACATGTTGCGCAACACCTTATCCACCATCGCCGTATCAGCACCTTTAAGCGCCATAGCCAGCGATTCCGTGGAAACTTCACGCAGCACTTTCTGAAAGTCTTTGTCTGGGATCTTCTTGAGATCTTCAAAAACGAACATCTCTTCCTGAATTGCTCCGGCAACATCGACGTCCATGTCAGAGATCTTGCCCATTAGACTTTCTTCAAAACCTTTATCCAGGGTATTGAAGATATTGGCGACATTTTTGATGCCGCCCATTTCTGAACTTTGTTTGGTTACAACACCTTCAACTTGCTTCTCCAGTGCGTAGTTCAATTCTTCTAGTGCGATCGGATCGACTGGTTCCATTTCAGCCATGCGCAGAATCAATTCGACAACTGTGTCCTCAGCCATGAATGAAAGTACTTCACCGGCTAACTCTGCACCCAAGTGTGAAATTACAATGGCTTGAATTTGTGGGTGCTCATTTTGGATGATGCCCGCGATCAATTGTGGCTCCATCCATTTGAGTGCATCGAGACCACGAGTGTTTCCACCGCGGGTTATCTTTTCGAGAATGCTGGTTGCAGATTCTTCACCAAGCGCTTCGGTTAATACTGATTTTGTGTATTCACCCGCTTCAACATTAATCGAACCATCATTCATGCATCCTTCAATGAAACTGGTTAGCACTGTATTGACATCTTCAGTGCTCATCTCACTCAGGTGAGTCATCTCCATGCCAATTTTTTGCACCTCATCTGAGCGCAAAAGTTTCAGCACACCAGCCGCCCCTTCTTCACCCATCACCATGAGAAGCTGTGCGGCTTTTTCCGGTCCCGATTTGCCTGGTCTTCTTCTACGACTTCGCATCATTTGTATTTCTTACTGTTGCTGCCATGTGTTCTTTCTTGGGGTCACTCAATTGACATAGTCATTTCTGTGCCAGTCATTTAGTGACAAATTCTCCAATCTATTCACTCATTTGTGACTCCAAGCCGGGCTTATTCTGCAAATCTTGCTCAATTCGGCATTTTTAGAACGCTTAGCAAGGGTTTTAGTGTCACGTGCATATAGAGGGAGCAAAGATTGTGCCAGCCAAAGTTTCCTCAGGTTTTCAGCAGAAGATGTCGTAGAGATATTGAAGAGGAATGCCTAGTGATTGAGCCAACACTACAGTCTTACGCCGCACGACAAAGTGCACTGAATACTGTTGGGGTGAGATTTGCCGCGGGCTCGCAATCTCCAAACTGGTCGCTGAATCAGGTACTCGATGCACAGGTGATCCGGCTAACAACCGGTGATGTTGCGCTGCGGATTAATGGACAAGCCTATACACCGGTAGGCGCACATGCTTTTCTGCCTGGAACTCAACGGCAGTTACGGGTGGATTCACTCGATCCAGTGGTAAAACTATCGGTGATCAGCAAAGGTGGGGAAGAAAATTCTGGCATGCGGTTGCAGCCGAGCACTGTAGTCGCAAACATGAGTGGTGCTGCGTGGGCGGCAACGATCTCCTCTTCACACAACAAGCTGGCTACATTGCTAAGTGTATTCCACCGAGTACCGGACTCCCTTGCCCGCCAGCTATCCGCGCATACTCTTTCTTCTATATATACACTTTCCGGCTGGATCCCCAACTTACACGATCTGCGCGAGCCCAATCGACTCAAGGGCCTGTTTAGAGAGCTCAATCAATTGGTTGGATTGAAATCCGGGATAGAGGCCAGCCCCAACTCCCAAGGTCTTAGCCGGCTATTAGCAGAAGTCAGAAGCAGTCTGGCAGCGCAACTCAGTGGTTTAAGAAACAACGATGAACAATTGGGTTTAGTGCGATCCTACAGCGGGGATCGATCACTGCAGAAAGCGCATCTACAGGCCGCAATGTTTTTGATCGATGACGCCGTGCGTCAACACAGCGCAACACAACGCCGTAGCCATGATCCCTGGATACCATGGCAATTCGTTCTACCGTATCGATATGAAGGCAAATGTCGCTCGCTGCGAATTAATGCGAATTCCCGTAAAAGGCGTCGGAAAATTCCTACACAAATTGAGTATTGGAAAGTTAGCTGCTCGGGCGAATTTCCAAACCTTGGCAAGATTGAGATACATATAGGCCTTAGCGACAAAAAGTGCGGATTGAATTTGCATTGCGCTAATCCGGAAGCCTGTCAGCAAATCCAAGACCATAAGCCGCTGCTCGAGCAACAACTGGACGAGCTGGGAATTCGACTCATTAGGCTTAGATCTTCAGTAAAACTCGACTTTGAAGACGAGCCTGTAGCCCAGGAAATCCATGAAACAGCCGCAGATTGGACTCCAGACTGGGATCTACCAGATTCCGTTAGTGAAGCCCTGGAATTAGCCAATAGAGAGAACAAGATTCCTCAGCTATCGGAGTTCGAACTCAGCGGCTGCGCTGACGATGAAAATGAGTTAGGGCAAATGCCAGAGAAGATCTACCAAACACTGGCATGCCTCTTCGTTTTCTTTTTGAATTTTAGTGACGAAGAAGGAGAAACCGAATGAATTAAACGTTTCGGTATGTCTCTTTTGTGACATATGTTCGATAACAGTTTTCGCAAACATGATTTGCTTAACGAAGGCTTTCACAAACTCTGTTTATGTTGTGGAAAAATTCTTACAACACCACAAGTTAATGTGTGAGACGTTTGATGCATTTAACTGTAGGAATATTCTTACAGTTTTGCTATAGTTTTTTACGCGTTAAAAATTCCTTCAAGAATCTTTTTCTTTTTAGCGGTTACCTTTCTGCAAGCCGCGTCTTTTCTGCTTTCATTTTTGAAATCCTCTGGATAATTGCAGTTATCAATTATTCAACTGTCCAAATTTTGCCTCAAAAAATAATTTTCAAACTAATTATTGACGCTTTTTGACCTGGTATTCACACTAGTTTTCCAAGTTAACGAGCAAGTCATGACTGTCACTCAATTTAAATGACTGTAGTTAACCCAATAAGCACTGACACAAGTGTTCAACAACAAGCAACAACAATAACGTGCAACAAAATTTGAAATCGAGGATAGGGAATCTCAATGAGCAATGTCATTCAACTAAGTGAATATCGTCAACGAGTTAAAAATATCTCGTCCGAAGCGATGCGTGACGGTCTAGTCCCGCTAGAAGTTGCTCTTGCCGAAGCTGATACTGAAAAGTGTCTGCAAAAATTGTCTAAATACGGACTTTCCAGTGTGCATGTGCGCTCTGTGAAAGATTACCCTTCGCGCGACATCTATTTTATCGGCCTTAAAGAAGCTATTTGGGTGAATAAGAAAATCTTACAGCATGAATCAGAGACTGAAACCGAGATGTCCCTGCGTATCGATCTGATTCAAATGCTTGAAAACCTGGATTTCACATTGATGGATCGTATGTGGGAATCCATTCAACAAGCCTAAGCTCATCTCCAGGCTTCTAATTTAACATCACAAATTCTCCAGATCTGGGTCAACGCCTCATGGTGTGACCCAGGTTCTCTTCACCTGTTTCACAAATAACAGACTAATAGCTGTGGGATTTTGAGGAAGGGATTCGTTGAGAAGAGTGAGACTCTATCTAGCCTTCAGCGCCAAGGGCTTCAAGCAAAGCAACGACCGATTCATAGCGTCGATCCTTGGCGAAAGACAGTGCAGTCTTGCCTTCGGCGTCTGTTGCGTTGATGTCGACTCCGGCTTGCGCCGCAACTGAGACTGCTTCAAGAATAAAGTCTTCACGGCTACGCTGTAATTGATTCGCGCGACGCTCTGGATTCCACCAACTCAATCGCAGTCTGCGGTGCCCCATACCAACCGCAGCCATCACTAAAGAAATGTTCCCTTCGTCAACGATGAAATTTTCACCCAATCGTTGCGCGGGATACACCACCGAATTAGCTGCAAATGGATCAGCCCCAGCGTCTAACAACATTCTCATTAGATCGGGTTCAGCAAATCGTGCCGCCAACCAAAGCGGCGTTGCACCAATTAGCGCATCGTGGAAATTGTAGTCAGTAGCCTGACGACGAACTGGAGTTGGCTTGGTCACTACCGCCTCAAGGTTTGGATTGGCAGCTAACAACGCTTGCACCGCATCCGCGTTACCGCGCAACACTGCCGCATGAAGTGCCGTATGGCCGCTGGCTGAATTATCGACATCGGCACCGCGCGATAACAAATACTCAATGAGCTCTACATTGCCATTATGAATCGCCATGATTAGTGGGCTGGTACCAAACGCATTAACTGCATCGATATCTGCGCCTGCATCCAACAGGAATTGTGTTGAACGAATATCTCCAGAGCGGGCAGCGAACATCAAGGCATTATTGCCACCCAGTTCGACCCAGTATTTATAGTCGTCACTACTATCCTGTTCTTTCTCTGACTTTACATAGTGTTCACGAACTTCCGACCGTGCGTGAATGTCTGCACCATAATCAATAAGTGCAGATACTGCAGCGCTATGCCCGCGACCTGCTGCCCACATCAGCGCTGTTTGTTCTCGAGTTACTGCTCTATTGGGATCTGCTCCGGCTGCCAGTAAGGCGCGCACCACATCCCCGTTTCCGCTTTGCGCGGCGGTCATAACAATAGTTTCACCGGAAAGCAAAGGGATAGATGGATCAGCACCAGCCTCAAGTAACAACTGAGTTAACTCGGTGCTGCCATTTTCTGCCGCCAACCATAGAGCCGTTACGCCTAAGTCCGTAACCGCATTTATGTCTGCCTGGGCATCGATTAGTAGTTTAGTTGCAGAAGCGCTATCGTGATAACTCGCCCAATGCAGTGCAGTGGTGCCATCACCGTAAGTCGCGTTGGGATTAATTCCATCTTCTAGCAAACCCGTTAATTGTTCCCATTCGGCGTCTTTAGCCAAACTGACAACCAGCGGCATAGGTTGCGCTTGCATTGGCAGTGCAATTGCAGCGCACAACAGCGTTATTGCCCATAGTGACAATAAGTGAGATTTGAGTTTGGCAATCGACATAAACGCTTGAGTAGTGACTAAACTGCTACCGGACCTGTGCTGCCGCCAAGGCTATCAATGTGTATGCCGAATTGACTCAGCAACGAAAGATGTAGATCAGCCATTGTTGGCTCGTTGTCATAGTGCACATGGCGATTACCTTGCAACCAGCCAGCCCCACCACCGACCAGCAATACAGGTAAATTATCTCCCGCATGGAACGTGCTATTCGAGATACCTCCACCGTAGAGGATGGTCATATTGTCCAATAGATTTCCGTCAGCCTCGGGAACCGCCGCTAACTTATCCAAATAGTTGGCAAACAATGTGGTGTGGTGCGTATTAATTCGCGACATGCGCTCGATGAGTTCCGGCGCATTGTTATGATGAGACAAAGGATGATGAGCATCGGGCACACCAATTTGTGGGTATGGCCTTGCACTTTGCTCTTTACTCATCATGAAGGTGATGACTCTCGTTAAATCTGTTTGCAACGCGAGTACCTGTAAATCCTGCATCAAGTCCATATGCTCTTCGAATACAGGTGGAACGCCTGCTGGTTGATCCATCGCTGGCAGATCGATGTCTATTTGCTGCTCTGCCTTTTCGATTCTGCGCTCGATGTCCCGCACTGAATCTGTGTAGCTTTGAACCAGGTGCTTGTCGGCACTGCCCAGTTCATCTTCCAAGCCATGTAGTTTATCGAGCACTGCATCCAATATGCTGGACTGCTGCTGCAGTCTCGCTGCTCTGGCGGTTTGAGTTGTGCTTCCGGAATCGCCAAACAGCCGTTCGAACACTGCTCTTGGATTGTGTTCAGTTGGCAGTGGTTCCGTTTTCCCGCGCCAAGAAAGCGTATGGGTGTAGACGCAACTCAGGTTGACTGTGCAAGCTCCAGCTAGAGCCGGCGCATCCATTGATAACTCCAGAGAAGATAGCTGAGTTTCAGCACCTAACTTATTAGCCAGCATTTGATCCACTGAGATATCAGCCAAAATCTCAGTTTCGTTGCGACCACCTCGTGTGACTCCAGTCAGAAATGACCCACCAGCACCCGCATGAGCGATATTCCAGTTCGCTTTCAGTCCAGACAAGAAGGTAAGCATCTCGCGATAACGTGACAGTGGTTCCAGAACTGGCGTTATTTCCAAGTCTGGCCCATTGGTAGATGGCGACCAATACTCCATAGCCATGCCATTCGGAATGTAGACCGTTTGAAAACGATGCACTGCCGGAGCAGCTTGTGCAAAAGCGGGAGTCATCGCATCCAATAGAGGCAAAGCCAATGAAGCACCCGCGCCTTTTAACAATGTCCGGCGCGACAATGACTTCTTGGTAACAAAACTTGTAGCAGAAACAGGAGGCTTAGGTTTTTTCATCTCTTGGTTTCCTGACTATTGAGTCGCATTAGCAATTGTTAATTCGGCTTGCGCGCGACTCATGGTAAAAGGCGGGCTTTGCGTGATTCCCAATACGATGGCAGACCAACGGTAATCTTGTTGGGCTGCTTCCCTGACAATCTGTCTAATCACGGGTTGATCGTAGTGTTCAACTCTGCGGCCTAATGCATAGGTCATCAATTTTTCAGTTAAGGTATGAGCAAACTGATCAGGCCGATCCATCATCCAATCACGCAGATCAGCAAATCCGGTAAATTGAACACCACCGGGATAGTTACCATTGGGATCAACTGGGTTTCCCGCTTCATCAAACTCACGCCACGCTCCGATGACATCAAAATTTTCCAAGGCAAAACCGATTGGGTCGATCACTACATGGCAGGATGAACACACTGGATCTACTCTATGTTGCGCGAGCCGTTCGCGGATCGATGTCGGCGAATCACCCGACGCTGCTTCAGCAAGAATAGGCACATTCGGTGGCGGAGGTGGTGGTGGCGTACCCAACATATTATCTAGCAACCACTTGCCTCGAAGCACCGGAGATGTGCGGCCCGGATAAGACGTTACTGTCAACAACGCCCCTTGTGCTAGCAAGCCTCCCCGCTGATTTCGATCTGGCAGTGCAGCCCGTCGAAAACGGCTGCCGTACACTTCCTCGATACCGTAATGCTGCGCAAGGCGTTCATTAACGTAGGTGTGTTCAGCCCCGATTAACTCCATGATGCTGTCATCAGCTTTAATTGACTCAGCGACAAACATTTCAGTTTCCCGCGCGAAAGCTTCAATCAAACTTACATCGTAATCTGGAAAGAGCACGGTGTTGATGTTCACTTCTTCTAATCGTCTGAGGTTCAACCACTGCGCGGCAAAGTCTTCCACCAGGGTAGAAACAGCACGCTTATCAGCAAGTAGCCGCCTTACTTGCTGTTCATAAATAGCCGGATTAGAAAGTTGATCGTTTTCAGCCAGGCGGAGTAGCTCTTCGTCCGGGGCCGTGCTCCACAGGAAGAATGAAAGGCGAGATGCCAGTTCATTATCTGAAAGCTGGTACAACTCATTTGCAGCAACCTGACTGGGTTGCTGGTAACTGCGGATTAAAAATTCTGGATCTGAAATTAAGTATTCGAGTGCGAACTGGATGCCTTCATCAAACCGGCCACCTTGCTCACGACCATCATTAAAGAATCCGAGCAGCAGCGCTAAGTCTTCATCGGTGACCGCACGGCGGTAAGCCTGCCTTGCCAGACGCTCCAGAATTTCAACAGCACAATCTTGCTCTTCTGAAACTTGCTCTGGATAACAGCTGAATATAGCGCGGCGACTTGGGGAATCTGTTGTGTTTCCCATCGCAATAAATGGTCCGCCGATTTCTACTGCATGAACTTTTTGGTAAGCGAGGTAGGCTTCATCATTTGCTGGAAGCCGCCCTCCCTGTCGAGGCTGAGGGATGCCTTCATCCTCAACTTGCTGACGCACATAAGATGCAGTAATGGTGTGCGGACCAGCCGTTACTGGAACGCGAACCTCTAACCCCTCTCCTGCCTGATACAACATGTATTGTTCCCAGTCAGTACTACCTGGCTCTCCAGTACCACTAAAACTTAGTGGAGCCGGCGTTCCCGGCGCTTCACCACCGATGCTGAATCGTTGCAACAGGCGGCCGTCGAGACGAACTTCCAGCAACTGCGCCCAACCTAGCCCTTTTATGTAGTCCTGATAGTTTGTTTCCAGGGCTACTTTGATTTCATATTCACCATCAACCGGGAAGTAATGATTAACTGAAACGCCACCTCTAGAACCAAAAGGCATATCCTCGGTTTGCCGCCAGTCCTGGCTCATATAAAGCGGGATTTCATAGGTGACAACACTAGGTCCAACCGGTGGCAGCCCTGTCGCTAGGCGAGTGACTTCTCTCGCAACTGACATATAACGTTCCATGTGTGCAGTAGTGAATGGCAACGATGCTGCGATATTGTCGAAGCTACCATCGGCAGTAGGATCACCTGGCAACAAATCCATGACATCAACATCGATTCCTAACAAGTTGTTGATGGTGTTGTTGTACTCGTAGCGATTCATCCGATGTAAAGGAGTTGCACGACCAGGATTTGGACTTGCTGCCCACGCTGCATCCAATTCTGTTTCCAACCAAGTCGTCATCAGACCATAAGTTTCGAAATCAGGTCTTGGCATTCCTGCGGGCGGCATCATCTGCGAACGCAGCTTCTTGATAACTTTTTCTAATGACTCGGCATGATCGCCAGGATTATTGAAGTCGATACTCTGGAGTGAAAAATCTGCTGTTGCCAATGCGTCATTGTGGCAAGCAAGACAATAGGTATTAACGAGTTGTTGAGCGTCATCAGCTGCGAATGGTGACGAGGGAGATTGTGCGGCGCTGTAGCTACAAACCGTGCAGAGTAAAAACCCTGATAGCAATCTGATAAGAGCCAGGTGAATTTGGGTGCTGAAGATCAAGTTGGGCACAGCGTTACCTTATCGTTACAAGGGGCCCCTGTTCAGATCAGGCGGCTGATAATCCTTGTTCTTTATTATTACTTCGGCGTAATTCGCATTTGCCAAGGCAGAAACTACCGCAGCCTCGACTCCACTGCAATAGAGCAGGAAAGGCCCGAACGGCGGGGGCTCCAATAGCGGTGAGCGGTAAGAAATCGCTTGCTCGAGTTAATTTTTTAACATAATGTTAATTTATTAGCACAAGCCGTGGTGTGGGAATGGCAAAAGCTAGCAAATTGAGTCGCCGAGAACGCCAGATTATGGACATTCTCTATCGCCTGGGAGAAGCCAGCGCGAAAGAGGTAATGGAGAATCTCGAAGACAATCTGAACTATTCGTCAGTGAGGACTTTTCTTCGCAAGCTGGAGGAAAAAGGACACATCTCACACCGTGAATCAGGCAAGAAGTATGTTTACACGCCAGTGATTGGCCGTGAAAAAGCATCAAACTCCGCTTTAACCAATCTCGTCAAAACGTTTTTTTCTGATTCACCAATGCTGGCGGTGAACTCATTGCTCGATATGTCTATGGATCAAATTTCCGATGAGGAAATAGATGAGTTGGAGCGATTGATTTTGAATAAGAAAAACGCGCTCAGAAAAAGCTAAGTGACTATGGTCGGACGGCAACTACCATCCGCCGCCGCCGCCACCGCCACCGCCACCGCCGGAGAATCCACCAGAGTAGCCTCCTCCAACTGAGCCAGACTCACTACCTGGCGGTGTCGCAGAAGCAGAAACTACATCAGAAATTCCACCACTCACTTCTGAAGCAAATGAACCAAGGTCATCGAAATTCATGTCGCCGAGATACCAAACAGGATGATAAATACCGGCATCACCATTCACATTGGTTGCAGCAGAGCCGATCGACCCGAGAACACTTTTGAACTTCTTACTCCAGGCTTCTTCCACGCCCATTGCAATAGCGAATGGCAATAGTCGTTCAAACAAGCTTGCATCCATTTCTGGTTTTGGTTTGCGATCCAACAAATCTTTCTCTGCCACTTCCATGTAGAGCTTTAAACCTTCGAGACGATCCATCAACCATCGACCTTTGGTGGACGGCGCTTGCATTAGTACCGTAAATGCAGCGTGAAGAATGATATTCAATACGTAAGGCACCCAAGCAAGTGGAGTGAAATCCTGAGTTGCAATGAGCCAAATAAAACTTACCACCATGAGTGCAGCAGAAGGAGCTAACGCCCATTCATTAGTGGAGAAATAGACATCTTCATAATCCTTGCGCAAGGAATTCATGTGTACTGTTCTAGCAGCATGCAAAGCTTCACTATATTCGTTATCCAAAATAACGAATTCGCAACCGTAAAAAAGTTGATCGAACAGCGCAGACTCCCCTGCAGCCAGCTTCTCGTCAGACTCTAGTTTTTTTAGCTCATAAGTTTCTCCGTGATTCACAATCTGCAAATGCCCTTTCACCGCAAGGTTGACGAGAGCTGAAACAAAAACCCGGTCATCATAATTTCGGTTGTGAACAAATCGGGCGGAAGCTGGAGAATAGTTTTCTGGGGGAGAGTAACGGGGGAAAATATTTCCTGGCGCAGGATCTTTTCCAACAAGCCACCAAAATATGTACAGGATAATGAGGCAGACAACCAGGAACACACTTCCCATCAAGGCGGCAAAGTTGTCAGCGACAAAAAATTGAAATCGTTGTGCGTCGGTTGGTTCTGCAACCACTCCTTTGGGAAACTCAAACACTAGTGTTAGCCCTTCCCCAGGAAACAAGGTGACCGCTGTTGTAATTTCTGCACCACCATCCCGCACGCTGGCTCGATAGAATTGCCCAGTGCTTCCGAAAGGTCCTGTATATCCTGATATTCCAAGCTCAGCGCTATCCACCGCTTCAGGCAGGCTTACAGTCGCCGAGGCAACTTCAATATTGAATACCCAACCATTACCGGTAACGTTCCAATACAGCTCATCATGATCTTCGAAAAATCCAATCTGCCGCGTGGTCTCATACACTATCTGGTATTGGTAAATTCCTACCGGCAATGCTTCGTTAGCGTTTCCTATATACAACCGATACCCATTACTTAGTCGTTCCTGTTGCCGAGGCTCTCTTACGCCATCACGAGTTACACTCAGCACATCAAATCCGACACGGTACCGATTGCCGTACTGATCTCGATAGTCTGTAGGGAAGTCCCGAAAAATCCCCCGCACAATTTGATTCCCTTCAGCCTGAACTTGAATGGTTTCGGTGACTCGCATTGAGCCATCGTGCTGAATGGCTATATCACTATGAAATGAAATTATGCGTTCTTGCGCAGAAGCCGTTGATGCAAACAAGCAAAGTAGAACGGTTAGCGCACGAATCGGTGACATTGCCTTTACTCAGTCTTTGACAATGTTATCTGGGGAGTTTGACGTTCGGCGGCGTGCTCAACTTCAAAATACTCAGCCTCAGAAAAGCCAAATGGTTTCGCGATCAGTAGTTGGGGGAAAGACTGGATACGGGTATTGAATAATTTGACGGCGCCATTATAAAAGCGTCTCGAATACTGAATGTGGTCCTCAATATCCGTGAGCTCAGTTTGCAGTTCTAGAAAGTTTTCATCAGCTTTAAGATCGGGGTAAGCCTCAGCGACTATAACCAACTGGTTTATTGCAGCAGCAAGCTGTTCTTCGACACCTGCTTTTCGCGGGCGACTCGCTGTTGCTTCACTCGCCGTCCGCAATTCCGTAACAGCAGTTAGCGTCGCTTGCTCGTGATCTGCATAAGCCTTAACTGAAGTGACCAAACGCGGAACCAAATCATGTCGGCGCTTCAATTGCACGTCTATGTCACTCCAAGCCGCTTCCACTTGGTTTCGATCTGCGATTAGTTTGTTGTAGATACTGATTCCGAGTACTAGTACAACTAATGCGATCGCTAGATAGGCAATTACACTCATGTTAGACAGTGTATAGCAAAACCGAGATTGCTTGTTAGCAAACCAACCGGCTTTGCATTGCATACAACTTAAGGAATTGTGCATTTCAACTATCCCGATTTCTCTCGCTTGGGATGTCACTGAGATACTCCACAAATTCCACTTCATACCCAGCCGGATCAATGAAATAGATATTCTTGCGAAACGGTTCTGCAACTCCGGGATTTGCCACCGAGTAGCCCGCTTTTTGCAAACGGCCAGCAACCGAATCGATACTGTCCACCGTAAAAGCAAAATGGGCGAGGCCTATTTGATGACCTTCTAAGTCTCGGTTCGCACCCTCTCCATGATCACTCCAGGCTAGGTATTGGTAGTCATCACCGAAGTGCATCCAGTTACGCGGCTTTCCATACCACTCGCCGCGCCCTGACGATCGAACTCGCCAGTGAGGGAATGCAGTCTGATAAAAATCCACCATGGCAGGAATATCTTTTACCACCAGATTGACGTGCTCTAAATGCAACATGCTATGCCTCCTGTCTTATAGATGAGGCTAGTCTAATACCTCAAGTTAACTTGAGGTAAAGAGCTTTTTTCACTATTCTGACCCTAACTGGAGGACAGCAATGGCAGAAGCAAACTGGTCAGTGGGGCGAGTCGCAAAGCGCTGTGGAGTGCGGGTTAGCACTCTGCACTTCTATGAAGAAAAGGGTCTTATTAGTAGCTCTAGAAATGCCGGGAATCAGCGACGTTATCGAGCAGATGTCATTCGCCGAGTGTCGGTGATCAAAGCCGCGCAAAAAATGGGAATAAGTCTCGCTTCGATAAAAACAGCATTTGCAAATTTACCGGATCAACGTACACCCACTCAAAAGGATTGGGAAAAGTTGTCCAAGTCCTGGCGACGTGAACTCGATGAGAGAATTGCTTATCTCGAGCGACTACGGGATTCACTTACCGGCTGCATCGGTTGCGGTTGCTTGTCGATGAAAAACTGCCCGCTCTACAACCCAGATGACAAGTTGGGTGCAACCGCGAGCGGGCCAGTTATTCTCGAGGGCTATTCTGATTGAACGCTGAATTGTATGGGTGAAGCGGTATAGACCAGTGAACCGCTACTGCTCTCATACGCAAGATAAATTGCAAACTCTCCAGCAAGACCCGTTAGTCCCTCAACCACCGATACATTTTCAACAGCTCCCAAGGTGCGCGTTTCTGCACTCGGCAATGACTCGAGGGATCCATCCCACGCGATGTAGGACCCAGATTCAGACATGGCATACCAAGCGCCATTGAAATTCACCACACAGAACAGCTTAGATGAAGCGCCAATGTCATTAGCATCCACAGTGATAGCAGCATTCAAGGTAACGACATCTGATTGCGAAAACACATTGCCGATTGTTGATTCAGTAAACATAAAATTGAAACTCGCTGTGGTGAGGCTCGAGTCTTCACTTACCGCATCGATCACGTTGCTGACAATAGATTGTGACGATTCGCTGGCTAGAGTGGGCCGATCGAATGGAAAGGTTTCTGCAGCCACTCGTGGGTCAGTGAGAGCATTAGCAATAAAGTCTACTACCTGCGCCCGGCGCACTGAATCATCGGCGAACACATCCAGCTCATCAATATCAACATTGGTACCAGGGATGCCATTTTGATCCGCGGTAAATTGTTGATGACCTGTATCACTGGTGCCCGCATTGTAAAAAGCCAATGCGTCTTCGACGTCAGTTATCCATCCCACATGCATCAGCGCTTTACGTAGACCGGAATTACGCAGCGAGGGCGTTCTAAACTCACCCCGGTCATTGTTCTGACCAGTCACTTCAAATCGACCCAGATCTTCGAAGCTAGGACGCAATCCGATGTTTCTAAAATTGTCGTCACTAAATAGTGGAGGTTCATGACAATTGGCACAGGGCGTATCGATAAAGGATTCCCAGCCAGCAATTTGACTGACAGTCATTGCTGAATCATTTCCTTCTATATATAAGTCCCATGGCGTTTCATTTGGCACCAAAGTGCGTTCGTACGTAGCGATGGCGAATGCAATCCTTACCGGAGTAATAGCTGAATCTCCAAACGCTGTTTGAAACAAGGCCGGATAAGTCTGCCCACCCGCCAACGCATCTAACATGTCGGCAGGAATGTTTGATGCCAGGGCAAGAGGTGTCACCTGGTTGAGTTTTTCCGCTACGTCATCCCAGTCGCGACTTTGCTGAGCCATCTCCACCGTACTTAAAATGGGTCCAATGGCCTGGCTCTCCAGCGCACCACCCTCTTCAATGACGACAGTATCGGGATCTAGCGGATCCACAAATTCATCAGTCGCTCTGCCGTCCCAAAAATTACTGTCGGCAAACATGGAAGTTAAAAAAGAAGGAGTTGCTCTCGGAGTAACTTGCGGCTCGTTACCAAAAATAGAATGGTCGATTTGCTGGCCATTGGCATCTAGTGCTCGAATACCAAGCGAACCAACAACATCATCATCAGTATTAAACAGCTGATCAAAACCAGGATTAATGGCGATCCTCGGATCAGCACCGCCGGCTGCCGGTTGATGACAAGTTCCGCAGGCAACTGTGTTATCACTGGATAGCTGTTCGTCCCAGAACAATATCTTGCCCAGCACTCGTTTAGCTTCGGTAATAGGATTTTCATCGGGAACCGGCGCAGCCCCCAATGCTTGGAAATTGTTGTTTCCATTCCCGCCGGGGCCGCCTGGCCCACCCGGCCCACCGCCCTGTCCATAGGCAGCAGTAGTTAAAATTAGCACGCAGAACCCAACACTCTGAATGCCATAGCGCATCTTGTTTCCCCCAAATCACATTAATGTTGTTAGGGGGTTTTACGTAAGAGAATTAAAAACCCTTTTCTGAGAATTATCTGATCGACGGAAAAGTGTGAACTCCGTCACATTTCTGTGACGGAGCAAAAAGAGATAAATCGCTTTATGGAAGTGCGATTACAGGCCTAAGGATGCTTCAACGTCAGCTCGACGAGCCGCACGTAAAATGCCCGGCAATGAATAGTTACCTTCGTGGCATCCGTATTCGTAAACAAACTCACCTGGATCGTTGCGAGAGATGATTCGTTCACCGGTAACAGGCTGAGTGTAGGCTAATGGATCAGTGGCGGTGAATGCATAATGAATTTCGTTATCACCAACTAACGTGTAGCGCTCAACAATTTCCATTTCAGATGAGAGAGGCAGGAACATGCGAGATGCGCTTTGCTCTGGTCTGAAGTTTTTTGAATGGACGACAAGCGTGTCGCCTTCCCAATAACCAACCGAATCTCCCATCCATTTAGGAATCGCTTGTGCAAAGTGTTCATCGTTTAAACGGATGATACGTGCGTCATGAATCATTTCAGACATGATCACTACATAGTCAGCTGTCTGAATAATCTGCATATGGGGATTCATCATTAGTGGCGTGAGGTTTGGCATCACTGCACCAAACATCAGACACCGACCTGAAAGTGGTTGTCCTTCAGGACCGTCGGTCATTGTTAGACCAGACATGCGCACATTTGCATGATAATCCTTAAAGTCTTCGTTAATAGGCAGTCGACCATTGGGTGGATCAATGATAACCGAAGTTCGGTACTCGCCATTGACCGGCAATAATTCTGGTTTTTGCCAATGCCCAAGAAAAGAATCATCTGCCTCCTGGCCAATTCGAGCACCCTGTTCCGGCGCTCCACGATCAGGATCGAGTGGCGCAGCTTGCGCTTCGAGGCGCTGCATAATATTGCGCTCAACTTCAGCCGCCTCTTCTGCTGTGTATGTCTGCTTGGTATCCAATCGTGTTGGGCGTTGCAGAGGCGTGCGCGAACCGAACCACCACGTACCCTGCATGTCAGGATGACCAAACTCAGTGCGTGGCATTTCCCAGGCCGGATCAATCGGTGCCGGCACCGAGCCTGAAGGCATGTAACCTTCCTGAGCAGTAGCCTGTAGGCATATCAATGATGAAAGCGTTGCAAGAACGAACGTTCTCATTTTGCTTCTACCCCGTATAACGTGTCATGTGGGCGGCATTATAGCGGGGTCAATATCGGGTTGTGAGAGGCATATTGTCGCAGTCTCACCACTTTATGATCTAGATCATAAAGTGCTCTGCGGAAGTGCTAGACGGGCTCAAAAAACAGGAATCAAGCGGTATCTTGTTCCTGCAATCCTAACTCCTGGATACTAACTTCCCGCATTTTGTACTTCTGCACTTTGCCGGTGACGGTCATGGGAAAATCTTCAGTGAAGCGAATGTAACGCGGCACTTTAAAGTGAGCGATTTTGTCTCGGCAATAATCTTTTATCTCTTCCTCAGTAAGAGAGCTATCAGCAGTTAAACTTACCCAGGCTATAATTTCTTCACCGAATTTTTCATCGGGTACGCCAGTTACCTGCGCCGCTTCAATGGCGGAATGAGTCATGAGGAATTCTTCAATCTCACGCGGGTAAATGTTTTCCCCACCGCGCACAATCATATCTTTAATGCGACCCACTATATTCACATATCCTTCGGAATCCATTACCGCAGTATCGCCAGTGTGCATCCAGCCGCGATCATCTATTGCTGCCCGAGTTGCTTCTTCGTTTTCCCAATAGCCCAACATCACGGAATAGCCGCGGGTGCAGAGTTCACCCATGACTCCCGTTGGGCAAAGGTCGCCTGTTTCTGGATCAATAATCTTCACTTCAACATGAGGGTGCACCCTGCCCACTGTGCTCACTCTCTTTTCCAGCGGAGCATCTACTCGAGTCTGAAAACTCACGGGACTGGTTTCTGTCATGCCGTAGGCAATTTCTACTTCGGTCATATGCATCAGATCATTGACCTGCTTCATGGTTTCAACTGGACATGGCGCGCCAGCCATAATCCCAGTGCGCAGAGAAGAAAGATCAAAGTCAGCGAATGCAGACAACGCCAATTCTGCAATGAACATGGTTGGCACGCCGTATAAAGCAGTAGCTTTTTCACTCTCTACCGCTTGCAGCACTGCCTCGGGCTCAAAACCTTCTGCCGGATAGATCGCACAGGCGCCGTGAGTGAGGCAGCCCAAATTGCCCATCACCATGCCGAAGCAGTGGTAAAGCGGAACCGGAACGACCAGTCGGTCCTGCTCAGTGAAATTCATTATTGAGGCGACAAAGTGACCGTTATTGAGAATATTGTGATGGCTTAAGGTCGCTCCCTTTGGAAAACCAGTCGTGCCACTGGTGTACTGAATGTTA
Organism: uncultured Pseudohongiella sp.; assembly: GCA_965262465.1. Classification (GTDB taxonomy): domain Bacteria; phylum Pseudomonadota; class Gammaproteobacteria; order Pseudomonadales; family Pseudohongiellaceae; genus UBA9145. Next base: position 2,834,305 of record OZ253535.1, read on the forward strand.
ATCGCGTCATCCATGTCTTGATCTCGTTGGCAAGCAGCAAGACTATCGTCATCGACGCTGGCACTTAGAGACAGAAACTCCTGCCAGTCGTAAATTCCACTTTGGGGAGCGGAGGTCATAGAAACTACAGTGGTGAGTGCTGAGAATTTGTCTGATGTTAATTGCCCGGGTTCAACCTGGCTGAGATCAGGGCACAATTCCAATAGCATCCCGACATAATCAGAACTCTTAAATTGGTTCTGTATCACAATGCCGCTGCAGCCGGATTGTTCCAACACATATGCCAGTTCGTGCACTCGATAGGCAGGGTTGATAGTCACCAGTATTAGACCAGCCTTTGCGGTGGCGTACTGGGTCAAAAGCCATTCGGCATTGTTAGGTGACCACACCCCAACCCGATCGCCCTTTTTAAATCCTGCCGCAATAAACGAACGAGCCAGCTGATCTACTTTTTCCGACAACTCCCGGTAAGTCCACCGGATGTTCTGATGCACGGATACCAGCGCCTCGCGCTCACCATATTTTTCTACTGTGGCATCAAACAATTCAGGAATAGGCATGCCAAGCAGAGGTTTATCGGCGGTGCCACTTGCGTAGCTGACCGTGAGCTCTTCATTCATTGTTATTATTTTCCTGACTGTTATTGAACATTTCTGCAAATGGAATGTATGTGCGATCCATTTTCTGAAACTTGGAATCTACAACATTTACAAAAGGTATGCTGATCGACACTCTTGGTCCATCTGAATTTCGTACTTTATGAAACACTGCAGGTGGCATGTAAAACGCATCGCCCGGAGTTAATTCAAATTCCTGTGCAATCGTTAGATTCTGGTCCAATTCGTTGTCTGATATTGAACGCATGTCCGCAGGCAATTCTACTTTGGATTCGAATACCTGCCATTGAGTAGTTCCGATCACCTGCAAATAGAGTTTGTGTTGTGGAATATCACGATGCGCGTCGTATCCCGTCGCATCGCCACGGCTCGATACATAAAGATGCACATCAGCCTGCACGTTATCTTGCGGAAAACCGTTTTCTAATGAATCCACTAACGCGGCAATTTCTGCATTCACTTGGGACATGTTAGTCATCAAGAAACTATGACCGGATTGCAGCAGTTTTAGAATTTCCGCTTTGCGAGTCGCAACAGGTGTCCACGCTAAATCCTTTTCGATTATCTGCGCTCGACGACCTTCCCCAATAATTTGGACCGGCGACAGTGTGTTGCAACCATCATTTAGCCGTTGTTCGATCTCTTGCAGTGAAATCAAATTTGAAAATCGATCAGAATCTCCCTTTATAAGCATGCAGGCGCCGCGGTGGAAATTTTCCATGAAAACCTGTTTGCCAATCGGAGCGACAATTTGATCAAAATTCATAGCAATTAGACTCTAGCATTTGAACATCGCAGGGTGACAAGCATAGAGTCATGGACTGCCCAATACAAACGTAGACCTGCCGGCTGCCCAGTGATAACGTGCGATCAGCGATATAACAAGAACTTAAGAAAAGGCCAACATCATGTGCTCAGCTAGAAAATGGCAAGTGCTCGCCGGATTTGCCTCGCTACTGCTCTGCTCCATTAGTTTCTCCCAATCCAGCAGCAATCCATTACAGGACTACCAACCAGTTTCAGATGTCATGCTGGAGAATCCCAGCGACGGTGATTGGTTAATGTGGCGTGGCAACTATGACTTGAGTGGTCATAGCAATTTGTCCCAAATTAACCGGGACAATGTGGGCGGCTTAGAACTTGCTTGGAGCATGCCTCTTTCGCAAGGCGGCAACATGACCACTCCCCTGGTTCACAACGGCGTGCTCTATATTGCAGACACCAACAATATTCTGCGAGCGGTTGATGCCAGAAATGGCACTGAGCTTTGGCAATACCAGCACGAGTCCGACAACTTTGATGGAAGGCGAATTGGTATAGCGATTCGCGGCAATCGTCTCATTGTTCCTCATAACGACATGGACCTGGTCGCCCTCGATGCTCGAACAGGCGAACAAATCTGGGAACTCGCTATTGAAACTCCTCCTAATCCCGAAGAACGGGGCTACTTTTCATTGCGCGGTGCACCATTGATTGCAGGCAACATGATTGTGCAAGGCATTGGCGCAACAGTAACGCCGCAGGGTGGTTTCATCATCGGTGTGGATTTGGAAACTGGCGAAGAAAAATGGCGCTTTCAAACCGTCGCTCGACCAGATGGTATAGGCGGCAACACCTGGAACAACCTTCCTTTAGAAGGTCGCAGTGGTGGTTCGGTATGGATATCCGGTAGTTATGACCCAGAACTCGATCTTGTCTATTTTGGTACCGCACCCACTTATGACACTGCTCCTCTGCTGGAAGATCTTGGCATTGATGGAGTAAGTAACGCTGCACTATTTACCAATACCACGTTAGCGCTACGACCCAGCACAGGAGAATTGGTTTGGTACTTTCAACATATACCCAACGATCAGTGGGACTTGGATTGGGTTTACGAACGACAGCTGGCAGAAGTCACTATTGATGGTGAACCACGAAAGATTGTTTTCACTGCGGGCAAAATGGCGCTCTACGATATGCTGGATGCAGAGACCGGACAGTATTTGAATTCGGTTGATGTCGGGTTCCAAAACATGATCACCTATATTGATCCAGTCACCGGTGATAAAACCCGACATCCCAATACGATTCCAAATGCAGAACTCAGCGCGGTGCTATGCCCAAGTTTTCTTGGTGGACGTAATTGGCAATCGGCCGCTTTCAATGACAGTCGCAAAATGGTTTACCTACCAATGTCTGAAATGTGTATGAATTTCGGACCGATTGGTGAAGGAACATTATTGACTACCGGTGTTGAATTCAGCTTTGCACCTCGGCCAAATCACGACGCAGGATTTGGCCGCATTCAGGCAATTGATTTAAACACCATGGAATTGGCCTGGGCTCATAGCGAACAAACTCCTCCTTCAACAGCAATTCTCTCCACCGCTGGCGATGTGTTATTTGCCGGTTTCCTGGATCAAACCTTTCGGGCATTCGATAGCGAAACTGGATCAGAGTTGTGGCAAACAAGTTTGGCTCATTTACCCTCTTCATTTCCGATTAGCTTTGCCGTCGATGGCAAACAATATGTGGCTATCGTGCAAGGCCAGCCTAGCCGCTGGATAGGCAACTTGTACGGCACGATTAATGGATTTATGGAGAGCGAAGGTGGATTGCCAGTGCCATCAGGCGAACCAGCACTCATGGTGTTTGCACTACCATAAGCGCTACACCTAAGCACCAGAATTTTCAGCACTCAAAAAAACAGGCCTTTGATATTCAATGGCCTGTTTTTTTATAGGTTTATAAAATAGCTAGTCTTGATTGAACTGGATAGTAAAACTGACTGGAACAGCTCGACTAATGCTGGGCAAGCCTGCAACTTCTCGCAATGCTTCTACGCCAGATTGCAAACCAAAATCTTCGGCGGTTACAACTATGGGCTTGGTGGTCGATGCAACAAGACCTCCTGCCAATCGCGTTACTTTGACTTCAGCGGAGTACGAACGAGAAGCGCCATGCATTTCCAGACTGAAGTTTAATTGCATAGAATCACTATTACCCGGAGCCATCGCCGAGAGACTGTTTAAATCCACCGAAGCTTCAATATTGGCTCGTGGAAACATATTGGTTTCAAACAACATGGCTTGCATGCGTTCGTTTCGAATTGGGATCAAGGTATTCACACTGGCCAACTCGACGGTAATCGCCACATCGCCACCATCGGAAATAGATCCTGACATCACGTCAAAGGTATGTACTTCCGCCACATGATCCGCCTTTATCGTGACGAAACTTAATGTCGATTCATCATTATCGAGGGACCAATCAGCGTGGGCAGCAGCGGACAAACCAAGCAACGATAGGCTGGAAATTAATGTCAGCAGTCGGATGCGAATCTTCATTAGAATTCTCCAAATGGCGTAAGCAGGAATAGCCCAATATTACTGAGCTTGGCTAAAAAAACCAGCTCAATTCGGTCAATTCTGACGGGTAAGAGGCTAGCCGAAGAAGGCGAAATCTTCTGTGGTACTAAAAGGGAACAGCTGTGCGGCAGTGCTATTTTCGATACCAAGATATCGACGCAGCGCCTTGTGGACATGAGAGGGCTTGATGATTACTCCGGCAGCGTCATCTCGTTGTAATGTTTGGGTGCTAATTGCAAACGCATTGTGTACAGGATCGGTTTCTCCCAACATCTGATTAGTGAAACCGACATTGCGTTCCATCACTATATAGCTACCGATAGGCCAATGATCTTTGCCATCTCCTGAATTGAAGAATGGTGTACGACCAAAATCTGAGCCAATCACCAGCACTAATCGATCGGCCAAGCCGAGCTCTTCAGCGTAAGTCCATAGATAGTCGATGGCATCAGTGACATTCGCTAATAAAGGAGGATGATCTTGATCGTGGTTGGCATGTGTATCGAAACCCTGCTCCACAATGTCTGCTGCAATCGACACACCCGCACTAAACGCCAATAGCGCAGCTTGCACTTGGCGGTGCAGTGTACTTTCTTCTTCGCCGACCATTCGCAAAGCCTGCACCGAGTTGGCATCGGGCAACAAATTACCAAATTCTTTTATCCCTTCTGCTCGGGACAGCGCTTCGAAATAAGATTCGCGATGCTTTAAATCCCCGGCCAACAAATTGGATTGAGTGGAAAGACGCTGCATATTTTGCAATTGCAAAGCTTGTATTCGCTGCCAATCTGAATCCCTGCGATAGCGGGCATTTTCTATTCCCTCATCGTCGTCGTTTGGAATGTTCGGAAACACCACATCTCGCAATTGAGAGATCTCATCGATAACAGTGCTGCGAATGACACCGCTGGTATCGCCAAATCCACCAAAATTTAGGTAAGCAAGCGGCAACTCAGGCGCATAATGGGCTGCCATCAATGAAGTGACGCTTGGAAAACCATCTGAGTTGCGACCGCTCCAATTATTTACGATGCCGACCGAATGAGAATTAGTCTGAGCATCTACGCCATTGATTACCAACATATCCTGGTAATACTTATCGAAGAATGCCGCATTGGCTGCGTAAGGTGCGTAAGACAGATTGCCGACTTGTTGAGTATCTAAGGTGCGCGCCCACCGATTGATCTCAGGCTCACCGACCGTATTTGTTTTTGGATCGCAGAAACTGGTGACATCGACGCCACCGTCTAACTGCAAAGTCATCAACAACTTGCCGGTGTAAGCAGTCTGGGCGAGTAATGACCCATTGACGCCGCCAATCGCTGGCAATCCTGCGGCCCATGCCAATGCTTTGATTAAACTTCTACGTTGCATCGTCATTACTCATACAAATAGTGATAGTGGGTCATCAGGTAAGTGATAACCGTAACCCACGCTTGCTTCGTGTGATTGGGGTCTACTGTTAATGGCCAGATATAATCGTCAATAACTTCCCAATTAAAACCGATATAGGGATACTCACCTTCCACCAACATAGTGGCGTTGTCTTCAATTGGCGTGCCATCAAAAAATCCAATATCCAGATAGAATTCGCAGCGCTCAGTTTCGGTGAACATAAAACCGTCCTCACCGCTGTCTACCCTTTCCTGCCAGCTATCAACGTACAGTTGGTAGGCATCATTGATTTCTTGACTGTCTGTGGCATAGGTTTTTCCCAACAACCGTTCATGCAATTGCACCAGTTTGTTGCGAATCTCTACTTCCCCGTTTTCTGGCGTAACTGAATCTTCGATTCCCTCAAACAACAACCGTTGATCAGAATCCAAAATGAATTCTTTTAGTACGATCGGGCACGCAGATTCCAGAGCATGAGACATTGCCACCGTGCTCATTAATGGCGTCATGACAGTTGCGCGCTTCGTGACAGAAGAAGAATTGATTCCACCGTAATAGAGTCGATAGGTATCGCCGAGACCAGTTACTGTTTGACCGAGTTCAGATTCGATATATGAACTCCAGTTAAACCCTGTTAATGCATGAGTCTTGCGATTCAATCGTTCAGGCGTGAGCAATTTTTCCGAACCGGTTTCCGCCAGATCATGAGCTTGCTGAAGTTCGCTTGTGAGTTGCGTGGTATCTATACTCGAAGCACGAAACCACGGTGTGAGCATGATCTCTACCAATAGATCCTTCAGATTCATTCCACTAGACATGAACTCATTAGCCAGGGATTGAATCGCCTGATTCTGCGCATCATAGGCGATCAGTTGGGCTTGGTAATCTACGTCAGATTCAACTTCCGGTGCAGAGAGAACTTCAGAACCTATTAACGACGGCCACCAAAATTTAACTGTAGCTGTACCAAAGCCAGGTTCCTGCACAATTTGTTGTGCCAGCCATTGGATGCTGTTGTCAGGATGCGGTGCTGTTTCCCCAAAGATTCCAGGATCCCGCATATCTCGATACCACGTATCGCCTATTTCGTAGAGAGTCGTGGTGCCATCCTCGGGATACTTATAAAACTCATCCAATGAATCCAGACCGTTCCAGCCAATTCGATAGAATCCTTCGTCACTGTAGTTTTGAAACGAGCCGGCAACAGGATCCATGGTTGCATGACAAACAGTGCAATTTTCATTAAGCAAAGTTGGGTTGTTGGTATCCGCGAGCGCAACAGGATCTGTCGTTCGAGGTGCAGATCGCTCAATATCAATACCGAGGAAGTGATAGAAGGTCCATCTAGCTCGCGCTCTATTGCGATTAGTTGCCGTAGAAGGATAACGCGCGAGAAAGGCGATAGTATTAAGCACACCCGAATGGGGATAGTCTATTCGCAGCGGCCCAGGATCGATAACTTGAATCGAATCAATCTCCTCAAGCTCTTCATATTCAGCTTCGTCACCTGGACTATAAGCACCAGTCATGATGCCCGGCTGAAACTCTAGATAATCATTAGCGTTGTTAAAACTAGCCGTGCCTTCCACTGCAAAATTTGAGGCTGGATTTAACATCATGTAATCAGCCGTAAGGATTTCGCTATAAGGCCTTTCGTTTTCCACTACATAAGCAATCAACTCCAATGGAGCTTCTTTTAGACCATGGTCGATACTTATGTTGTATTGAGCTGATTCGAATCCGAAATCGATTCCCTGTCTGAGTTCATCCAAGGCGATTTCATTTCTTCTATTAACAAAGGTAGGAAAACAAAAGTCACAACCATCGAGCAATCCAAAGTCTCGAATGCCTCGAATCAGCAATCGATCGTTAGCACCATCTACCAAGAACTCATGAAAACCATCGCCCTGCATTAAATCGCGCAATGCTTGTCGCAACACGGATTCATCACCGCTGTTCACAGCAGCAAGTTCATCACTGGTGGGCAGTCGACCAGCTAAAATGATGGCCGCTTTCCGTAGAGTTTCTGCATTACTCTTTAACGAAGCAGATGAAAAGAACGCAATTGATTGGGTGGTGCCACCAGTTGTTGAACCTTCTAACAACTGCAGCATAGATTCCAACGCAAGATAGTCGGTACTACCAACTGGCAACTGATTGCCACCTGGATGATCTGTTCCCGACACGCGGGCCAAAATATGCTCGCGCCCATCTTCGCGAGAATTCAACAGGGTTTCGAATGCTGCGAAGTTATTGAGAGTGCTCGAAGCACTTTGGTGCTGAAAAACCAAACCCGAATTGCGCGCCACTCCCCCATCAACATGACAGGTGGTGCATCGCGCCTGCACCACGTCTGTTGCAAGCGAAGATTCAAAAATTCCTAGCGCCTGTTCCCGCAATTCTGCTTCACTGCTGTTTAGTCCAGAATCTAGCAACCTGAACCGAACCGGTTGTTCACTAATCAGACTTAGACTGACGTTGTAGTCCAAGCCATCAACAACAATGCTAGGAATAGAAAGGGTTGATCCACTGAAGGCGGCGACGCTGGTGCCATTGGATACCTGCACTGCAGAGGTTACTTCTAGTTCTGGTGGGGAAACTGCGCCATCGATGACCAGATCTACCGCATAGAGCTCTGACCCCACCGCGACCACGGGCAAGCTGAGCTGATCCCCATTGAGGGCAGCTTCCTGAGCATAACTAAAGCTATACGCCAGACTAAAGAGCAGGAAAATCAGGCGTTTAGTGGTGATCGTCATCTGGATTATTAGCGCCTTGTAATATTGACACTGTACCTGATAACTGACGGGATTGTGTGATCCGGGTTACATTTTGCTTGACTCGCAAAATGACAAATTCGGCCAGTATGTGTCCGCTTGAGATACTTGGTGAGCACACCAATTGGCAGTATTCTAGGCCCGTGCTCTAAGAAAAATAAAAATAGGAGATCCTCTCGATGTCTCATCCACTATCAAAATTGATGCTCGCAATTGCTGGGGCTTGTGCACTCTTTGCAGTCACTGCCAGCTCTCAAAATGCTGTAACTACCGCAACGGATATTCCATTCGATCAATGGCAGGCAGTTATTCATGCGCCTGAAGGATTAGTGGACAGGCAAGTTAGAGTCTTGGACATTAACAACTCCAACGTCGCAGTTGGCGTATTGTTTCGAGATCGGATTGAAGCTAACCAAGAGCCAGTTGGTGGCATAGTCCACACAAAAGTGTCAGAAGTGTATTACATCACTAAGGGATCTGGAATTTTGGTGACCGGCGGCACCATGCTCAATCGACGTGATATTCCTGCCGACCATCACATAACTACAGAATTGGTTGGTGAAAGTTTCTCAACTTCAGTTGCTCGCGGAGACGGACAAGTGAGAGAGGTTAAAGAAGGTGACATCATTGTAATTCCTGCCGGCGTATTTCACGGATGGCATTCAGTCGAAGAACGCGTTGAAATGATCAGCATCAGACCCGATCCTGAACGGGTTTTGCCGGCAGGCTATATAAATCCTTTTTCACAACAATAAGAAATCGTTGAAGAATTGTTCAGCAAACTTTTAAAGACTAAAACTTATAGCGCAACATCACGCGAAACGCCCTAGGATTGGCTGGGTGGAAATGGATGTCTTCGACCGGATCAACCTCGCCTGGCAGCTGGGACTCGAAGAAATAGGCGATGTCGTCCACGTCTCGATCGAAGAGATTGATTACATCGAGACCTATTTCCCAAGAAGGCTGCGAATACGCTACGCCTAGATTGACCAAGGTTGAGGATTGTTTAAAAACCGACTCGTCCTCGGTTAGAGTTGCGTCTCCGAAATGTCTCACTCGCAAGCTAGCAGTCCAGCCATTACCCAATCCCACGTAGGTCAGTCCAGCACCTAACACTTCTTCTTGCGCATCGGGAATACTGTTCGCTCCACTTGGCAGAGTGCGAAAGTGGCCATCAGTTTTGGCAGCATTTAGATCAAATACCAGGCGAGGATTGATTTCCCAAAACGCATTAAGCTCAATACCGTTGCGTCGCGTTGGGTCGCCTGGCTCGGTCGTGCCTGCATCTCCAACAAACACCAATTCGGAATCCATTGCTAATTCGAAATAGGCCACCGTGATATTGAATCCTTCAAGGGTGTCATAGCGAAAACCAATTTCACTCCCTTCTCCTTCTGCCAGAATGGCCTGTTGCTCAGTCGGGTCGCCGGTAATTGGGTCGACTCTGTTCACCGCAGCTCTTACATCATTAGAATGGAAACCATGGCCATAGTTGGCATAGAGCTCCAGGTTGTCATTCACGAGATAGGCCAATCCAATGTTTGGCTGCCACAACGAATCGTTGTCGCTGCCTGAATTCAAAGCTTGCATCGCAGTAACATCAAAATCGTAATGATCCATGCGAAAGCCGAATGTACCTCGCAAGCGCTCACTTAAAGCAAACTCCCATTCGCCAAATAGCCCTACACTTAACTCTTTCGCCTCGTCTTCTCGAACGCTGCCGATTCGTCTTCGACCTGCGGTGTTAAAAAGATTTAGTTCATTAACATCGTCGTAGCGCAAATCCAATCCAACACGCTGAGTTACTGGCAATCCAAAGATTTCAGTCTCAATTGAGTTGCGAAGAGTTCCTCCGAATAGGTTGCGTTTATCTTCTTGCTCAAATTCATCGCCATTAACTGGATCATTTAACAAGTAAGTCGGATTGTTAATCAGACTCATATAATAGGAGCTGGCATAGAGCCCTAGCTCCCAATTGTTCAACTCAAAGTTGCCCGCCAATGAATAGCGGTAAGAATTGCCTCCCAGATCTGGATCGATAAACCCAAAGCGATCAATCAATCCGCTCTCTACCGCGCGTAGGGGAATTTGATTGGTTGAGATCCATTCGGAATCATAAGCGCTAAAAGTGATGCGGCTTGGCACTCCGCCTATATCGCCAGTGTACTTGAGCAATCCATTGTATTTGCGCACATCCTGTTCCAACGCATAGAAGCCATTGGTCTGATGATGCTCCAAGGCGTACAACAAAGTGCCTTCTGCCAAATCGACATCACCGGCGGTGAGCAACCGAATCTCATCACGGGATCCCATCGTGAGTTCAGTAAAATTTCGATCCAGCTGATCGTAGGTTTTCATTGCATTGGAGCCTGCTAGTGAAAAATCACCAGTATCTGCAAAGTAAGGCCCTTTCTGAAAATCAATCCGCTCAATGATTTCCGGAATAATGAAATTGAGATCCATGTATCCCTGACCATGAGCATGAGTACGCATATTTACCGGCATGCCATCGAAATAAGTGGAGAAATCCGTGCCATGGTCCAAATTAAAACCACGGAGAAAATACTGGTTGGCTTTGCCGGGGCCACTGTGTTGTGTTGCCACCATGCCAGGCACAACCTCTACTAATTCTCCTACCCGAGCGAAGGGTCGCGTGGAGAAATCAGTGAATCCCACTGTGCCTTGAGAAGCCGCACCAGCCGTCCCAAGTTGCTGCAGTGATCGCCCCCAAATTACTACCTCCTCAATTTGCTCTGACTGTTGGGCAAATCCCAACTGCACGGCTGACGTGCAAGCCATGGCAATGGCGACGGCAAAATATCGAGGTGAGATCCTAAAATACTGCATGAATACTCCTGGTTGGATGGGGCTGTGTTAACGCATTTTGCGAGCAGCCGTGCACTATACAGAAACACTGGGCCGCAGAGGAAGTGAGAGGAAGTTAATTAACCGTAAAAGATGTTCGAAAACAGATAGATAGTCAGCGAAATCGCAAGTTGACTGCGGTCACCAAACTCATTAGATTAGCGCTGCTGTTTTTGGTGCCAATGCAAGAATTTTCTTGATTGGTTAAACGGGAAGTCCGGTGAGTTGTTTAATCGACTAACGAGTCCGGCGCTGCCCCCGCAACGGTAAGCAAAGAATTGAATGTCTTTGTAAGCCCGATACCGGCCCGAAGCAGAGCACGAGGCAAGCTGAATTTTAGGTTTGCCATTCACGATGCAGCGGAGGGCTCATCGGTAGCTGAATCTCCTGCCCAGCGCATTTGTTCACTACTTCTCGTCTCTCCCTCATTGAGTTACTTCATTGAGGAATTATTAATGACAATTCAAAACTTAGTGCCCACACCTTCCACAGGTGTTGGGAGTAGGACCTCTATTCAATTTTCAACATTTACTCGCTACTTGATCGCTTGTAGCAGTTGCTTGTTAGCCACCAATGTTAGCGGTCAATCCAACAACGATGTCGAAGAGATCATTGTCACTTCAAACCGCATACCTGTCCCTCTAAGGCAGATTGGCACATCTGTTTCAATAATGGATGAATTTGAAATTGAAGCACATGGCAATCTATCGCTAACCGACCTTCTTAGACAGATGCCAGCTGTAGGCAGCAGCTCTAACGGCGGCATAGGAAAAACCACCACTGTCAGAGTTCGGGGAGAAGAAGGTTTCAGAACTCTTACTTACATTGATGGTATGCGCTTGCAAGATCCAAGTGCGCCACAGATTACAACTGACTTTTCCCAGTTGCTTTCTGACGGAATCGGTCGTATTGAGATATTGCGCGGCCCTCAAGGACTGGCGTACGGAGCAGATGCGGGTGGAGTGATCAACATTTCTTCCCGAACCACAGAAGAAGGTTTCACAGCGAATGTAAATGCACAGACTGGAGAATTCGGCACTAATCAACTATCTGGCAATCTGGCAGGTAAAAGCGGTTCCGTTGATTATTTTTTGGCTGTAACCGACTACGAAACGGATGGTTTCAACACACGAGATTCAGATTCAGTCCTGATGGATGATGATGGCTACAACAATACCAGCATTCACGGCAGATTAGGCATTAATCTGAGTGATGAATGGCGAGTGGAGTTGGTTCATCGAGATGTAGATGGCGCGAATGAATACGATGGCTGCTTTGACTCTGCAACATTCGCTACAGTGCATGAATGTACCAATGAATATGATCTAACCGCGAGTCGGGTTGGATTAAGCTATGACAGTGGTTCGTTCAATCATTCATTATCGTTTACTTCGACGGAATCTGATCGGCAAGACTACACGGCAGGCATCCCCTCATTCGGAGGTGTAGGCGAACAGGAGCGCTTCGAATACATTGGCTCAGCTACTGAGCTGCCGGGGTTCGACTTAGTTTTCGGCGCTGATCAGCAAGAAGACACGAGTAATGGTAGAAGCAGAGACAATACTGGCGTCTTTCTCGAGTATCTTAGTGATTTTTCAGACGACTTGTTTTTTACAGCTGGTTTGCGCCATGACGACAATGATGATTTTGGCACTAATACCAGTTATCGCTTAAGTGCCGCCTACTTAGTTGATTTAGGAGCTGGCACCCTGAAGTTCAAGTCTGCTTATGGCACAGGCTTTCGAGCCCCAAGCCCATTTGAGATTGAGTACAACAACGGTCCTTCCGCATTTCCTCCAGCATCGTCTACCAACCTTGTACAAGAAGAAAGTGAAGGCTGGGAGGCTGGAATCGAATATTTCAATGATGGCCTTCGCCTAGAAGCGGTTTACTTTGACCAGGATGTCGAAAACGCCATCTTTTTTGATTTAGCTGCATTCAGTGGTTACCTACAAGATATTGGAACAAGCACTTCCAAAGGTGTAGAACTCACCGCTGAAATTTCAATTACAGATTCTCTGCGAGTGAACGGTAACTACACCTATAACGATACCGAACGACCTGATGGTACTCAGCGCCTGCGCCGCCCCGAAAACCTGTTTAATGTTGGGTTGTTGTATTCAGCATTCGATGGTCGCCTTAGTGTGAATGGCTTTTACCGTCAACAAGCAGATTCTTTAGACACAGTTGGGCCCCTGGAAGACTTTGGCGTATTAGACCTAACTGCCTCGTATCAAATATCAGAAAGTTTTCGAATCTATGGACGAGTCGAAAATCTACTGGATGAGGAATATGAAGAAGTAATTGGTTTCAATACGGCAGACAGCGCTGCTTACATTGGATTGCACTTTCAGTTTCGTCAATTTCGCCAGCCAGGCCGTCGGTAAGCTGGAGGCATCATGTCACAACAATCTTCCAGCTTTATCATTCAGAGGATGCTCGCGATTGTATATCGCGAGCAGTCCTTTTTCTTTTTGGTGTTTATAGCTGCTTTCGGGGCAATTGCACCTCATCCAGCTAACGTCACACCAATTGCCGCTTTAGGCTTATTCTCCGGAACTTACATAAACCGAAAACTGTTTTTGTTGGTACCTATTGCCGCACTTTTAGTCGCGGATCTCACCGGATCTGGCTTCTATGATTTACGTGTCATGGGATTTGTCTATCTGGGCATAATCGCGTCTTCGCTAACCGGGCGCTTTTTATTGGCCAAGAGATCTAAAATCCGATGGCTACCAGTCAGCATTCTTGTTATGTCATTCGCGTTCTATTTGCTGGCGAACTTCGGAAACTGGTGGGCATTTTACCCGCCGACCATGCAAGGCTTAGTGGATTGCATGGTAAATGGCCTGCCCTATTTCTTACGCACGTTATTAGGCAATACGCTTTGGTCCGTGCTGTTCATCGGCAGTTACGAATGGCTAAGGTCTCGTAAATTTCTGCAAGCTGTTTAAATGAAAATCGTCTCATTACTCCCCTCAGCCACTGAGATTGTCTGCAGTCTTGGCCTGCAAGACAATCTGGTTGGGGTGAGTCATGAATGCGACTACCCTCCAGGGGTAGCAGACTTACCGTCAGTTACAAAAACAATTATTCCCAAAGGTCTGAGCAGTATCGAAATTGATATAAGAGTTCGAGAGCACTTACAAACAGAGAAAGCGTTGTACGCTTTAGACATGAGCACACTGCAGAAGCTGCAGCCGGATTTGATCGTTACTCAGGCCCTCTGCGACGTATGTGCAGTGGCCGCTTCTGAAGTTAATGAAGCAGTTTGCGAGTTACCCGGCAACCCTCAAGTAGTTAACCTCGAACCCATGTCGCTGGGCGATGTATTAGCAACAATTGCGTTACTTGCAAAGAAAACTAATAAGGTGCCTCAAGGGCAAAGAACGCTTGCGAATTTGAATGCACGTATCGAAAACGTAACTAAGCGTAGCGCTGCTATACATACTGAGAAAAGGCCGCGAGTTGGGTTTTTCGAATGGATCGATCCACTCTTTAATGCTGGGCATTGGACTCCAGAGCTGATCGCAATGGCTGGCGGGATAGACTGTTTCGGTAACTTGCATCAGCCATCCCAGACTGTAGAACCCTCTCGTTTAATCGAAGCGGATCCTGATATTTTATTCATTGCGTTGTGCGGATTTGAAGAAGAAAGGACAAGGCAGGACTTGACGATACTAAGCGAAAAGATTGAAGGCTGGGATTCACTTCGATGTGTAAAAAATGGAGAACTCTACTTTACCGATGGCAATGCCTATTTTTCAAGACCAGGTCCACGCCTCGTAGATAGCTTGGAAATCATGGCTAATTGTTTGCATCCAGAGCTTCATCCCATTCCTGAGCACTTAAAACCTGCTACAAATTTTAGCGGGTTAATCGCACCGCAATAAACTGAAATTCATTTAATAGCATTTTAATAGCCACAGTTGGTGATTTATGCACTACAAGCACAAGCAACTTCACAAATTAACAGGGCTGGCGCTTTTACTTCCATTTCTGGTTTGGTCGCTAACGGGAATTTTCTTTCTATTTAGGCCTCCTTTTTTTGAAGCGTATGAACAAATTCCAATTAGACACTACCCATTGCAAACCAGTTCAATAGACACTTCTTCAGATTCCTGGCTGGAAGTCAGACAAATAAGATCAATTCTTGGCGTTCATCTGTTGGTTCGAGACACTGGCGAATGGCTACATCTCAATGCAGAAACCATGGAAGTATGGGATTTTCCCAGTGGCGATCAGCTCACTCTACTACTAAATGACGCATTTGAATTTAATCGAGACCGCTATGGATCGCTCATTGAACTCAATGGTAGTAAGGGCACCACGGACACTGGTATTGACGTAGAAATCGATTGGTCATCTTTATCAATTACACAGGTAGGAGCAGATAGGGTCTGGATTGACCGCATCTACAATCTGCATTACCTACGATGGACTGGGATCGAATGGTTAGATGAAATCGTTGGAATATTGGGATTGTGTTTGCTTGTCTATATGACTTACAGCGGCACGAGGATGGTGCTTATAACGAAACAATAGGGTTAACGGTATCCGTAAGCTTTGATTGTCTCAACTGCTAAAGGCGATTTTATAAAGTTTAAAAACTCTGTGCACGCTGCGCATCGTTCATCAGGCGCTATTTGAACTGCGTCCTGTAGAATCGGCGAATGATACTCTGAAGGCACTATCCAACCTGCGCCACGCTCAATTCCATTTGCATTTCCTACCTGAGATAACGCGACGAAACCAAGTTCAGCATTGCCTGTTTCGACAAACTGAAAAGTTTGTGAAATGTTTTCTCCTTGCACTAACTTCCTCTGTACCGAATCGTATAGACCCAAATTAATAAGCACCTCAACCGCTGCCTGACCGTAAGGCGCTAGTTGTGCATTAGCGATAGCCAATCGATTGAATTCCTGGGAGAGCGCTTGCGAATCTTGAATTGCACTGGAAGCATCAGCACTCCACAACACCAACACTCCTGTTGCATAAGTGAATCGACTTCCTGGAACGACTAACTGCCTTGCTTCCAACAGTTGTGGTTTTTCCTGGTCGGCGGAGAGGAAAACTTGAAATGGTGCTCCGTTCTGTATTTGTGCATACAACCTGCCCGAAGAACCATAAACCAGATTTATCTGATGCCCAGTCTCACTTTCAAACTCACTTGCCAAAGCTGCCATAGGCGCCGAAAAGTTTGACGCCACCGCAACCAGAATCTCTTCTGCCAGCGCAGGCCTTATTGGCAACAACAACACAGCTGCCAGCAGGAATTGATATTTAGGGGCCTTATTCATCTAGAGAATTAAGCAAAATTGACTCGTAGAGCGTTATATACCTAACTATATAACGCTGGCAAGTCTGGAGCTCGCTATATTCGACGAACATGCTACATTGTGGGCATATCAATTGAGGACGATTCCATGCTGATAACACGGCCACTGCGTCATACCCTCTCCTCCCTGGCATGTGCTTGTTTGCTGTATAGCTGCAATGCAATCGATGTGAACAACAACATTGATCCAGCTGCGTATTTTCATGATGAGCATTTTCCTGCGCTAACCGAATCACTAGTGCTGGAATCCGCGGAGCAGTTACTGGAGTTACCAGAATCAATGAAAAGGCAGCTTGATGCTCAGGTAATGCCTCATGACTCAGAATATGAACGCTACAAAAAACTCCGGCAGTGGGCGTTCACTAGATTCAATGATTTCGAATTTTCATCACTGGAAACAGTTTCTCTGGCTGAGTTAAATAGCACGAGAAAAATAAACTGCCTGTCCTTCTCTGCATTGTTTGTTGCTGCCGCAAGATACACTGATGTTTCCGCTGACTTTCAGTTAGTGTTTTCTCCGCCTTATTGGGATCGAAGCAACGATAGCTGGATCAACAATCAACATATCAATGTGACCGGTCGGGTAGATATGCCAGAGATGCTACTGCCCACTGTAACGTCGGATGTTCCAGACCAAATTGCTGTTAGACGTTTTCAAGATCAACCATTCGCTACTTATCGATATGTCGCGGATGTTAATCCTGCTGTAGTAAGCCTGCAGTTAAAACGAGAAATCATCAGTGAAGAATTAGTGAAGTCATTGTTCTACAGCAACAAAGCTGTTGAACAATTAGTTCAGGATGACATCACTGCTGCATACGCCTATACAAAAGAAGCACTACTTACCTATCCCGAGTCTTCACTGGCCTGGAATAACTTAGGTGTACTTTACAACAGAGTTAACCAATCCAGCTTAGCGGCTGCGGCTTTCGAACAAGCAATTGCACTAGATGATAGAGCCTATTCTGCTCGCAGCAACCTGGCACGACTTTACAGGGACATTGGAGAATATCAGCGAGCGGTGGTGTTGGAGAGACAAATAGAAGAATTCAGATTGGCTAATCCTTACTACCACGCGGCATTAGCAGAACAAGCGATTGCCGAAGGGGACCTGCGTCAAGCTCGACGTTACTATGAGAACGCCCTGGACCGTAAACATAACGAACAACATTTTTACCATCAGCTCGCCATAATTCATCAAGCCTTGGGTGACACGGAAGCGGTGCTAGAAAACTTGCGAAAGGCTCGGCGGTACGCGCGAGGTGAGGAAAAATCCAAGTTTGCTAATAAGCTGAGCGCGCTGGAAAGATTACTTTAGGGGCTAACTACTTAAAGGGTTAAGGAGTTGACGCTTTCTCTAAGAGCTCCAAAGTCAATTCTGCAATTAACTGCTCTTGCTGCCGATGCACGAAGTGGCTTTGATTGGGGATACGAACTACTTTTGTATTTTCTTGTGGCAAGGACTGTTCAGCAAAATCCAGGTTACGCGGATCCACTAACTCATCTTCCTCACCTTGCATATAGATCATAGGAATAGTTGCTTCCTGCCACCAAGACTCTAATTCAGTGAGCGCATCATGCACTCCCCAAATCTCAACATTGGCTTTTTGCAATCCCACGTCGATCAATCTTGAGATTGGCCATACTCTAGCAGCGTAGTTGTACCACCGGGGCTTACCCAAGTCAGGATCGATTGCACCTGCCGCCATCAAAATGCCATCTACTAATTCAGGATGACTATAAGCAATGTATGGAGCGTAAGAAGCTCCAAGGGAATGACCGACAAGCACGAGTGGCTGTCCACCAGACTGGTCTTTTAACTCTGCCAACAGCGGAGCAATTAGTTTTACCTGCTCAGCAAAACTCCCTTCCGCTTCCTTACCGTCCATAAGGGAAGCGCCCCACCCTGGCCGATCTATAGCAACCATACGGGCGGTATTACGCAACTCGGAGTGACCCAATAAACGGCCCAATGCCCGCCAGCTGCCTGGCGTGCCATGAATAAACACCACGGTGGGTTTGCCAATCTCACCCGCTTCCGCGTAGTGAAGATTGAAGGCCCCTACTGCGTAGCTCTGCAGTGAGGCACCGAGTGCAACGGCCATATCATTGCCATATCGCGGTTGAGTGGCGCCTTGCTGCGGCCCGCTGGTGCAGGCAGATAACACCGCAACAACGGCACCTAATACCATTGCACTCAAAGTTATCTTTGTGGATTTCTTAGTGATCATAATCCCAAGCCTGGAATGCGCAGTGTAAACCGAAAATTGGCCAGATTGAAAAGAATCCAGAGGTACAGATTATGGATGGTTCTCAGCTCTTTAAAATCATCAAATAAAGGAGTAGCTTGTGAGCCACTAGCCCCAAGAAAAACACAATAATGGAGGCAGCATGAGACCTCATCACCCGCCAAGTTTGTATACAAGGCTCTATCAGTGCCCATTGGCCAAGTACATCTGCAGCGCATTTCTCCTGCTGGCCAGCACAGCGATACATGGCCAGGAAAATGGCCTTACCGAACATGGATATCCAGATCTCCAGGGCATATTTACCTTTAAAACCATTACGCCGCTGCAACGTCCTGCCGAACTCGCCGGCAAAGAGACACTCACCCCCGAGGAAGCGGCGGAATGGGAAAACTACGAAAATCGCCGTCAGAATCGCGACCTCATAATCGATTCAGTGGGAGGTGCTGGCTATCCACCAGGCGTTATCTCTTACAACGAATTCTGGTATGAGCGCGGCACCGAAACGGTCGCCGACCGCCGTACCTCTTTAATTTACGATCCACCAAATGGTCGTATTCCTCCTTTAAGTGAAATTGGTAGAGAGCGCGCTGCTTACACTCAACAAGTTCGTCGAGAAAGTGCAGGCCCTGAAGCGCGAACTCTTAATGACCGATGCGTGTATAACAACCGGACCGGCCCGCCTATTGTTTCAGGATCCTACAATAACAACTTGCAGATCGTTCAAACGAAAGACTATGTGATGATACTCAGCGAGATGACTCATCACGCGCGGATAATTCCATTTGCTGACCAGCACTCTTCACCTCATCCGCAATGGGCTGGAAATTCTATTGCAGAATGGGAAGGCGAAACTCTAGTTATCAGCACCCAAAATTTCTATCCGGAATACGGCTGGCAAAACACATCTCCGCAATTACAGGTAGAGGAACGTTTCACACGTATTGATGACGATACCTTGAGCTATGAGTTTACTGTAGATGACCCTAACACCTGGTCACAATCCTGGTCTGCGCGTATGCCAATGCGACGTTTCGATGGCGGGATGTATGAGTACGCCTGCCATGAAGGTAATCACGGCTTAATGGGTATACTTGCTGGTTGGCGCCGCTACGATGTGCTGGGTCTTAATGAAGATGGCAGACCAGTAGATAGCGACGAAGAGTAAATAAAAAAACCGGAACAACTGAAAACAGTTGTTCCGGCTGAAGAGATTGCCCCAATAATTCTTTAATTTAGTTTGCCGCAACTATGTTTGCGCTAATCAAGTCATAGTTAATCAACGCGTTTTCATCTTCTGAATTAAAGCTCAGCGAAACTTCCAGATAGCTGCTTGCTTTACTAAAGTCTCCAAGCATTGCTGTGGCTACCGCCAGATTTGAATAAATCGATGCTTTTGCTGATTTCGCAGAAGTCGCACTGATATAGGGATAGAATTTAATCTTATCTAGTGCGAGCTCGCAGGCCTCAACAGCGGCAGTGAAGTCATTAGCAAGAATCTCAGTTACACATAGATTATTTGCTTCTGCGAAATTCAGTGAGGTTGGTCGATAGGATGCAAAATAATTCTGAGCCGCGGAAACATCTTGGTCGATTAACGCCGAATAGGCTTTGGTATCGCCAAATGCAGTTACACGGTAATCAGCGAATGAAGCACTTGCGCTCAATAAAGTTGCTGCGCTAAAAATTAATGTGGCTAGTGATTTGATGGCCGGGCGATTCATGAAGAGATCCTCAATTGAGTTTGATAACTAACAGTAATTCTCTGATCTGTCAGAGATGCTGCAAATGTTAGAGAGGACTCAGTCGACTGACAAAGTATCATTCGTCACGCAACGAATGAATTTGGCTCATCCATGGCAACGCCATATCGTTGTAAGTGAGTGACAACCCATTCAGCAAACTTGCTTGCGGCTTCACGCTTTCCTGGAAGCTGATTTGTTCTCATCCAATAATAATCTTCAGTGACCAACTCTGAATTTCCTAAGGGCACGAGAGCACCAGAATCGAACCAGGCTTTGCTTACAGGCATGGGCACAAGAGCTATGCCCGCGCTTCTTTCAGCTGCTCTCGCTAGTGCAAACATAGTATCGACGTAGATTATCTGCCGTGGCGCAATATCAGCGGTTCCGGTGTGTTGGGCCCATTGCATCCATGCATTAGGACGAGCCTTATGCAATAGTATTGTTGCATCCTGGATTGCGCCGGGACCAGAAACACCTGAATCTTGATACTGTTGAAACAGTTCCTGGCTACAGGCTGGTATGTAACGAATTGGAAATAACTTCTCGACATCGCGCCCCGCAGGAATTTTTCTGGATAAGATTATATTGAGATCTGCCGAGTTATTGATCTCATCCGTCGCATGCATAGATTCAATGCGTAGATCCACATCCTCATGCTTATCTGAAAAACTACTCATTAGAGGCATAAGCAATTCACTGGCAAAAAATTCAGGGACTTGCACCAATAAAGGTGTCCTAACTTTTTGTGATTTTGCGGTAAGAACTGCCTGCTCAATACCCTGCATGTGAGGAATGAGCTGGGTATAAAGCTGCTCACCTTTCTCGGTTAGTTCGATTGATCGAGTAAGCCGCCGAAACAGTTTACAGCCAAGCTCTTCTTCCAGATCACTGATTTGGTGGCTCACCGCACTCCCGGTGAGACACAAATGATCGGCGGCGTCTTTAAAGCTTAGATAATGAGCGGCTAAACAAAATGCACGTAGCCCTCGAAAAGAAATTGACCTCAACATTGAACTGCTTGATATCGAATGTTTCATAGGTGGGGTTATCTGAATAAAACCATATCCCTTAGCAATCCTTGTGCCGGATTGATAGATCGTTGCAGCACGCGAATAATCAGATCATTTGCTACAAACATCTAACTATTACGCACCAATGACGCCCAATGCCAAACATTACGCACTGAATGTGCGCAAAATGCCTGAGTCAAAAATTAATAGGAAGTATAGGTGAAAGAGATTGCAGTCACTTGACAGTGAATACTACTGTCAAGTGACTGGTCTTGAAGCTAACGCACTGGCTTAACGCCACTCACTCGCGGGTTCGTTAGGATCGGACTCGAGGAAACGAATCAAATCAGCATGAAACTGATCTGGAATTTCAGTTTGTGGATTGTGCCCAATGTTCGGATAGAGATGTAACGCAGAATTTGGCAACTCGTTATGCACATGAGTTACTCGCGCAACGAAATCGTCGGCCAATCGATCGTCCTCACCACCAATTACCAACGTTTTGGTTTCTATATGCTGCCAGTCATAGACAACTGGATCGTTGTATAAAATCGCAGTAACCATTGCGCGAACGCGAGCATAACGCGGATAGTCGCCACTCATTGTTTGTCCGTATTGGCGGCGAACATATTCCAAGTGTGCTGGTGGCCAAACTGTTGGGTAATAGATGCGATGGCCACGTAATACCGATTGATAAGTAGGTGTTGCCGGATCCCCTGCTAATGGATCGCGCCATGGTCGACTTTGTCGAGAATCAGTCAGTCCAATCTGATTCACCATTGCAACGTGACTCACACTATCGGGATAGAGCATGGCGAAGCGGCTCATGACCATGCCGCCCATCGAATGCCCTACTGCCGCCACTTGTTCCAAGCCCAATTCGTCCATTAGTGCTTTCATATTCGCTGATACGAAATTCAGGTTGTAAGGAATAAGAGGCTTGGACGACTTTCCATAACCAATGCGGTCAACAGCTATGACCCGAAAACCCGCGGCTGACAACCGGCGAAAACTTTCTTGGTATGGCTCGGAATAAAAATTGTGCCCGTGCTGCCAGAACACAGTCTGTCCATTGGCTCGACCAGTTGGAGGAATATCCATATAAGCCATTAGCATTTTTTCGCCGTAGCGACGTAGCTCCAAATATTGCACTGGCCATGGATACTCAATCTCCTCCAAATTTATAGAAACTGGGCCCCAGTCTGCTGGCGCTTCTGCGGGAGGCTCCGCTGGCCAATTCTGAGCTACAGCGATTTGTGCTGTCATAGTCAACACAAGCGCTGACGCAATTGCCGTCAGCCAAGCCTTACAATTCTTAGTCATCATTCTTTTTATCCTATAGTCCTATTCACATTTCCACGTTTGCACATTGAATGAGCCCGGACTGTGAGCTCAAATCTAATAATACCCAGCCCCACAGGAGGCGCAAAGCCAATTCGGTGCCTAATCTGTCCTACGAAAGCAGTCTTATTTTGGTAAAATTCTTAGAGAAAACAAATATCTTGGTCTCGTGAATTATGCTCTTCGCCCTGGAAAACGACAAAGAATACCTCGATTTGCAGGAAGAGCTGGTACGCCTGCAAAAATTCGTCAAGAAGTCGAATAAGCGCGTATTGATCATTTTCGAAGGGAGAGATGCGGCAGGAAAAGGAAGCACCATTATGCGGTTCGTTCGCTTTCTCAATCCTAGACATTACCGCATCGTTGCTCTGCCCAAGCCAACCAAACAAGATAGAAAGCAGTGGTATTTCCAACGTTACATTAAAGAGCTTCCGAATCCAGGAGAGATAGTGTTTTTCGACCGCAGTTGGTACAACCGTGCGGTGGTAGAACCTGTTTTAGGATTCTGCACCAAGAAACAATATAAATTTTTTCTGGAGCAAGTAGTGCTTTTGGAGCGCATGCTGAAAGATGATGGTATGCAGATCATCAAATTTTGGTTCTCCATTGATGAAGGCGAGCAAGCTAAACGCATGGACGAACGGAAAACCAATCCCTTAAAACAATGGAAACTCAGCACGGTCGATGCACTAGCTCAAGCTAAGTGGGATGAATACACCCACTACAAAGAAGAAATGTTCAAGCGCACTTCTACAACAGATAATCCGTGGTTAGTGATAGAAGGAAATGACCGGGACAAGGCTTGCCTCGAAGCCATGCGCTATGTAATCAATTCAACGAAATACGAAGAAAAAGGAGTAACCGGTCAGCGCCTGGAACCTGACTCAACCATTGTCCAGGTGCAGCCTACGTTTACCCTCCCTCACATCCGTTTTGATGACGTAACCGCTTCCGACAAAAGCTAATCTGTTCCTCTTCACTCGTAAAGATCAGCTATAATTGCTGAGCTTTTTTAAATTGATTTGTCATGACTGCTCACAACGAAATTCCAAACCTTGCTGACATTCAAGCAGCTCACGAGCGTATTGCACCTTCTATTGTAAATACGAGATTCGAGCACTCCCTCACCTTGTCTGAGATCTTGGGAACAGAAGTTTGGCTGAAATTCGAAAACTTACAGTTCACTTCTTCTTTCAAGGAAAGAGGCGCCTTAAACAAGTTGTTGCAGTTAAGTGAAGCGGAAAAATCTCAGGGAGTCATTGCGATGTCTGCCGGCAACCATGCCAAGGCAGTGGCCTATCATGCGCAACGGCTGGGCATTCCGGCTACGATCGTAATGCCTACCAACACACCAATCGTAAAAATAGAAGACACCAAAAATTTTGGAGCAACGGTAGAACTGCATGGCCTCTCGCTAGATGAATCTGGTACCTATGCTATGCAACTGGCCGAAAGAGATGGCTTAACCTTTATCCACCCCTATGATGATCCGTTAATTATGGCTGGCCAGGGGACAGTTGCATTAGAGATGCTGGCTGATAATCCGAACCTCGACGTATTGGTCATACCAATTGGAGGCGGTGGATTGATCGCCGGTAATGCCATTGCTGCAAAAGCGTTAAAACCAGAGATAAAAATAGTTGGTGTTGAAGTCGAAGCTTATGCAAGCGCCTATCAAGCCTTAAAAGGTAACTCAGGTGAACTGAAAGGCTCCACGATAGCTGAAGGCATTGCGGTAAAAGAGCCTGGCGAGCTCACCTTACCTGTCATACGTGACTTAGTTGATGAAATCGTCTTAGTAGAAGAAGAAGCGATCGAAGAAGCTATTAATCAGCTTGTTGTAATCGAAAAAACAGTGACTGAAGGCGCAGGTGCAGCATCGCTTGCTGCAATTAGTAGTTACCCAGAGAAGTTTAAAGACCAACAAGTAGGTGTATTTCTTTGTGGCGCCAATATTGACTCGCGCATTCTCGCATCTGTATTAATGCGCAGATTGATCCGCAAGGGGCGTATTGTTCGATTCTTAATTCGAATCCACGACCTGCCTGGCACGCTAGCCGATATCACCGACATTGTTGGCTCTGCTGGTGGCAATATTCTTGAAGTTTCTCACCAACGGATGTTTTCCAATGTGCCAGTGAAAGATGCGGACCTGTATCTAACTGTCGAAACCCGGGATGGCAGTCAGAGTGAAGAGATTCTGAATAAGCTGAAGGACCTCGGTTACGACACTACCCTCCTGCAAGACTAAAGACTAGGTCGCCCACAGCAAAATAAAGATACTAGTGGTGACCAGCAGAATTCCTACATATTCCCTGCCACTAATTCGTTCACCGAAATATAAGTAGGTGATCAACAACGTGACAATGAATTCCATCTGACCAAGCGTTTTGACGAGTGCGGCTTCTTGCAGACTCATCGCAGTAAACCAGCCCACAGATCCAGCGACACTGCTAAATCCAATAAAAGCAGACGCGCGCAGATTGTGTGCGATCAGTTTCACTTGTGAACTGTCTTGCACGAGAACAATCACAGTACATAAGCAAGCCTGCAATACCACCATATAAACTAGTACTAAGGATGCGCTATAGATAGGCGCCACTTGTAACGACAGCGACGCATCTCGAATCCAGAGCGAGGCCAAGGCGAAACCCAATCCGGCACCCAGGCCATACTTGATAGACTCATTGTGAAACAGATCTTTCATGCTCATTTGCCAATTACTGGCGACGAGCAGTCCAGCTACTCCCACAACGACTGACAAATAACCTAACGCACTCAAAGTTGCAGAGAAAAACAGCGTGCCTAAGAGCGCCGTGAGAATCGCTTCTGTTTTCGCTAATGCGGTTCCAACTGCGAAATTCCGAATAGTGAGTGCTTTAACCAAACAGAGAGTCGCAGCGATTTGTGCGATTCCAGCCAAGCCGCCAGATACAAAGAAAGTAGATGCGAATTGCGGAGTGTCTGTTTCATACTGAGATGAGAGCAATAAGACATAGAGTGCAGCGAACGGCAATCCGAAGGCGAATCTTACTAGTGTGGTCGCCTCAACCGATAGCTTCTTGGCGATTTGTTTTTGGCCGGCGGTCCTCACTGACTGCATCACAACAGCCAACAGGGTAAATACGATCCATGTTTCCATTGGGTCACTATACAAACTTAGAAGCGATACGACAAAACCATGTATTTGTAGCTAATGCTGGATTCGTCATTACTAGAAGGTTAGGCTAGTCAATGTGGTAATTAGCCAACGGGACAAGCTGCCATGCGCAACCTTAAATCAAAAATAACATGGGTCGCTCTTGCTACCGCGTTACTCCTGCCTTATTCGTCTTACGCTCAAACCAGTCGGTTTGTCAGTCTGGACCAATCCAGGCTCAACATTATGGAGTGGTTGCCAGAATCGGGGTCAGGCGAATTAATAATCGCTTTACCAGGCAGTGGTGGTGATTTTTCTCGTTACAAATTGATCGCACCCTTAATTGCAGAAGCGGGCTACCACATGGTGGTCATCAATCAACGCGGCATTATGGGAAGTACCGGGCCATTAGAAAACCTGACACTGAAAGATTTAGCCGATGATGTGATCGGCGTTGCAGACAGTTTTAACGCAGCAAAATTCCACATGATGGGCTGGGCTTTTGGCAATCGAACATCACGTATGCTTGCTACTTTGTATCCCGAGCGCGTGGCTAGCGTAACCTTGATTGCAGCAGGCGGACTGGTTCCAGCACTTACGGAACCCGGCGAGCTAGGAGAGCTCTTGGGCAATCCCGATCTTTCTGAAGCAGAAAAAATTAACCTTGCTCGGCGCACATTGTTCTCCCCCGCCGCCAGTGACGCAGCAGTATTAGATTATGTGCAGAATCTACAGTACTGGCCCGAAGGCCGACGTGCACAACAACAAGCGAATCGAAACACACCTGTCGAAATCTGGTCGGCAGGTGGCTCAGGTCCGATTCTTATGGTCATGGGAGAAGATGATCTTACTGCTCCCATAGAGAACGGACATATTATGAAGGCGGAACACGGCGACCGGCTTACCCTAGTGACTGTTTCCGATGCTGGCCACACTATCGGTCTCGAGAAACCTCAAGAAACTGTGTCAGCAATCCTGCCATTCCTCAAAAGCCACGCTATCAACGACGATTAGGCCCAAATTGCGCTACACTACGCGCTCGCCGACCAAAATAGCTAAATGTAGTTGGGGGGAGCCATTGTCCGTCGTCGATTTCCAACAGGCACAAAAAGCCAACGCTGCCGCTAAATCTACAGCCGTGCGCTTTCTCACTGCTGCGAGTCTATTTGACGGACACGATGCAGCGATCAATATCATGCGCCGCATGCTGCAAGCCAGTGGCGCTGAAGTTATCCATTTGGCACATAATCGCTCTGTACATGAAATTGTCAGCGCAGCCATACAAGAAGATGTGGACGCTATTGCCATCAGCTCCTATCAGGGCGGTCACATTGAATACTTCAAATATCTGGTTGATCAATTGCGCGCATTGAACGCTGGCCACATCAAAATCTTTGGTGGCGGAGGCGGTGTGATAATCCCCGCGGAAATTGAAGAACTCCATGGATATGGTGTCTCCCGCATCTATTCACCTGCCGACGGTCAATCAATTGGTCTGCAAGGCATGATCGATGACATGATCAACACGACCCGAGCAGCACAATGCCATCGACCCGAGGCGAAACTAGAATCTCTACAACAACAAAATACGATCGAACTCACCAGGGTCATCAGCGCTATTGAAAATGGTGTATTTAGCGATGAGGAGTTAGCCGCTTTCAAACAAAGCAGTGCAGCAGAATCACCTACTCCAATTCTTGGCATTACCGGCACCGGTGGAGCAGGAAAATCTTCCACTACCGATGAAATCATTCGTAGATTTCGCGAGGACAGTGGAGATGCATTAAGAATCGCAGTGCTAGCTATTGACCCAACCCGCAAAAAAACAGGCGGTGCATTACTGGGTGATCGTATTCGAATGAACGCGGTTTACCACGAACACATTTTTGTGCGCTCTCTAGCTACTCGAACGGCAACTGCTGAAATTCCAGAGCGGCTTAGCGACATATTGAATGCCGTTAAAGTATCAGGATTCGATCTTATTATTATTGAGACGCCTGGTATCGGTCAGGGCGATGCTGGAATCGTTCCATTTGTGGATACGTCTCTTTATGTCATGACGCCAGAGTTTGGGGCAGCGAGTCAGCTAGAAAAAATAGACATGCTCGATTTCGCCGATGTGTTTGCCATCAACAAATTCGATCGCAAAGGATCGAAAGATGCG
Source organism: uncultured Pseudohongiella sp. (assembly GCA_965262465.1). Classification (GTDB taxonomy): domain Bacteria; phylum Pseudomonadota; class Gammaproteobacteria; order Pseudomonadales; family Pseudohongiellaceae; genus UBA9145. Next base: position 2,862,292 of record OZ253535.1, read on the forward strand.
TTGCGCGACGTCGCGAAGCAAGTTCAACGCAACCGAACTGCATTCGATCAACCACCAGAAGCGATGCCGGTATTTGGCACCATCGCTTCCAAATTCAATGACGATGGAATAACCGCGCTCTACCAGACATTGCTCGACGAATTGCGTGAGCATGGGCTTAAGCAATTTGATTCCCGCATTGAAAAAGTGAACTCAAAAACGTCATCGCAACGCACGTTAATCGTTCCCGAACAACGACAACGGTATTTGGCGGAAATTGCGGAATCTGTGCGCGACTATCATCAACAAGTTCAGGATCAGGTCAAGCTCGCACGCGAACGGCAACAGCTGCAGTCGAGCAAGGCCATGCTGGATAAGGCTGGCCACGATAGCAGCAGTCTGGACGCTCTCATCAACAAGCGAGATGCAGCAATGGACGGTTTGGCGAAACGCCTAATCGAAACATGGCCAACTGTCGTTGAAAACTATGGAAAGGACGAATTCACTGTAGCAGTCAGAGACAACCATCAAAGCATCCCGCTCAAGAAAACGTCTCTGTCAGGAACCAAGATTCCTCGAGTAGCACTGCCCCGCTTCGAAGATCATGGTGAATTATTGCGCTGGCTGCTTTTAGAAAATGTGCCTGGCAAGTTTCCCTACACAGCTGGAGTCTTTCAATTCAAACGTGAATCCGAAGATCCAACCCGCATGTTTGCTGGTGAAGGAGATGCGTTTCGCACCAATCGCCGATTCAAGCAACTGAGTGAACACTCAGAAGCGAAACGACTATCTACGGCGTTCGACTCCGTCACTCTGTACGGATTCGACCCTGATTCTCAGCCTGATATCTACGGCAAAGTTGGAAACTCAGGAGTCTCTATCGCCACATTGGAGGATATGAAGGTTCTCTATGACGGATTCGATCTATGCGATCCATCTACTTCAGTATCCATGACCATCAATGGTCCAGCTCCAACCATTTTAGCTATGTTTCTCAATGCTGCGATTGATCAGCAGAAATCCAAATTCTTTGCTAAGAACAATCGCGAGCCCTCGGAAGACGAATTACAAACTATTACGGCTTACACCCTGGCCAATGTCCGCGGCACGGTTCAGGCTGACATCCTGAAAGAAGATCAGGGCCAAAACACCTGCATCTTTTCTACCGAGTTTAGTCTGAAAGTCATGGGTGACATCCAAAAGTATTTTACTGAGAACAATGTCAGAAATTTCTATTCGGTGAGCATCTCGGGTTACCACATCGCTGAGGCTGGCGCGAATCCCATTTCGCAACTCGCGTTCACCTTGTCCAATGGATTTACGTTTGTTGAAGCCTATCTCGCGCGAGGCATGCACATCGATGACTTCGCCCACAATCTTTCTTTCTTTTTCTCCAATGGCATGGACCCTGAGTACACGGTGTTAGGCCGGGTAGCGCGTCGCATATGGTCTACCGCAATGCGGTTTAGGTACGGCGCAAACGAGCGCAGCCAAAAACTTAAGTATCACATTCAAACTTCGGGCCGTTCATTACATGCTCAGGAAATGGCGTTTAATGACATTCGTACAACCCTGCAGGCGCTCATAGCAATTTATGATAACTGCAATAGTCTCCATACCAATGCTTATGATGAAGCAGTGACAACTCCGACCGAAGAATCTGTACGCCGAGCTATGGCCATTCAACTCGTGATCAATAAGGAATGGGGCCTGGCCATGAACGAAAACTCAAACCAGGGTTCTTTCATCATTGAAGAGCTGACTGACTTGGTCGAAGAAGCAGTGCTGCAAGAGTTTGAACGTATTTCAGAACGTGGTGGTGTGCTGGGTGCGATGGAAACAGGGTACCAACGGGGCAAGATCCAGGACGAATCGATGTACTACGAACATCGTAAGCACGATGGCAGCTTACCAATCGTCGGCGTGAATACTTTTCTCAGTGATGAGCCAGAACCAGAATTTGATCTCGAACTGGCACGCTCGACCGAAGACGAAAAGCAGAGCCAACTGGATCGACTAAAAACTTTCCAAACCGACCATGCTGACAGTTGCGAAGTTGCGCTGGAGAAACTGAAAGCCGCTGCTCGCGCCAATGAAAATGTGTTTGCGGAATTAATGAATGCAGTGCGCTACTGCAGCCTGGGCCAAATTACCCAAGCCTTCTTTGAAGTAGGCGGCCAGTACCGCCGTAACATGTAGGACGTGGCGATCGAGTTTAGCGGACGTACCCTTCGGGGGTATACAGCTCAAGCCATGGGAATTCCATCTTTCTCACCACCGATCGTCCTACATAGATCGCATCCTCAGGCTCTCTGTTGCTGGCATACTGGCGCATAAACGCGTTTTCATCTTCCAGCTCCGGAACATCCCCATTCAGTGCATGACGGATAACTTTTGCCACCTGCTCTGGCTTGTCTCGCTGCGGATAGTGCCCGGCAGTTGGCAGTATCCAGAACGAACTTTCCACTTCGCGCTCGTTCAAATAAGTAAGCCAAACATAATTGGGAATTCTAATAGGATTCACCACATCCAATAGCCCCCACATGTACGCCACCGGCACCGGACTGCGTGGCAAATTTTCTAACCAGCGAGTTTCGTTTTCCGCGCGCTCCAGCAGATATTTACCCACTTTCACGATTGATGCATCACCATCGTTAAACTTGAAAATGTCGGAATAGCCAACTGCGACAGGATCCCCTTCCGTTAATCTCGGCTGGGCTTTCCGTAATGCGACAACCTGTTCTTCCCGATCTGGATCAAGAATTGAAAGCTGAAACGGCAACAAATTCGCAAGCGGCAGGAACATCCCGCTGTTGGAAAGAAAATGGTAATTGATAGTGTATTCAGGCGCCGGGTTATCTATGTAATGACCCAGGAATGCTAAGCCAATACTTACTCCACGGTCGTGGGTGAACATGGCAAAGTCTGAGAATTCAACAACCTCCCGAACAAAGAAGTCTACCAGGCGCGCATTGTCTTCCAACATGTAAGAAAACCCATCAAGCGGTTTATCTGAAAAACCAGAGCCAGGAAAATCCAATGTGGCGATGTAATAGTCATCCACTAACAGTGGAATAAGCGCTTGGTAGTCAAAACTGGAGTTGGGAAATCCATGGATGAGCAATAACTCAGGATTATCTGGATCACCGAACGTGCGATAAAAAACATCAACCTTGGCGTTATTATTGTTTACCGTTGTGGAGGTCCACTCAAAATAGTCGCCTCCTTCGTACCAAGATTCTGCAAGCTCAGAGTAAAAAACAAATTCTTCTTCAGCAGCGCTTACCAACGTCGCACCGCAAATCAGCATCACAATAATTAATATTCCACGCATGGATCCACCCGTACCCTTCATCCAAGAATTTCAAAAGCCAGCGTAAACACTGCCAGATAAGTAACTACAGCACCAATCGTTGCAATAATAAGTGCCGCGATTATGTCTCGCCACTTTGAATAATTTGGTAATGGCTCGATAGCACCATTAATCCAGATCGCTGGCACTAGAATCGCTCCAAATCCGAGTAGCAAGAGTCCAGCCACAGATCCGAATGCCAGTTTCCAGCAAAGTTTTACAGCGAGAAAAACAGGCCTGCCGGTTAAACCGAAATATATGAAGCAGAGAAGCAGAAACAACGCTGACCCTACCGCCATCACAGCTGCAAAGTAAAAAATCAGTTCCACGATTTACCTCATTTACTCAACTACATTTCTTGAGCAGAAAAAAAGGAGCGATCTTAGTGATCGCTCCTTTTTCTACACTTTAATACCAGTATAACTAGCTTGGTTGTTTTCCAACCCGACTAATCATCATCGCTGGCTGATTCCTCAGCGCCCGGCATGTAGTCAGACAGCAACGGCTGTACCAGCGGAGCACCGCACAATGGGCAACCAATGATATGGTCATTCGGGCCGAGGCTAAGGGCTTCACGCCTTTCCTCCATGGCCTCGAAGAACTGCTCATCCGTCATAGAGACACGAATACCGAGGTCGATGAACATATTCGTCACAGAACGATTACCAGAACCCTGCCAGTTTCTTGGGTCTGGCACATTCGGATTGGTTTCCGTGTTATTCATGTAACCGATGATGTGAAGAATTGTGCCTTTGGGAAGCAAAGGCGCGTAGTCGTCATCAAAAGGATAACCACGAACCCAATTGTGGTCATAGCCGACGCATGAAAGCGTTTCGATGGTGTAGCCCCAAATCGCTTCCAGACACATTCTCTCGCCTGGTGCATGCAGATGCGGTTCGAACGTGATTAGTTTTGTGTGTTTTTCCAGTACCGTGTAAGCATGCAACTCCTGGTCACGCTGATTACCGGTAATACTAATATCTACGCCGTTGCCTAAGCCCAAAGTTGTTCGCTCATACTTTGGTTCATAACCAACAGGATGGAAGCGAAAGCCGATTTCCAAATGACCAGTGGTGTCACGACCATTCGAGTGCATGTGCACTGAATCTGTGGCAAACACAGAATTTGCTCGGAGCAATCTGCCACCTTCTGGATCGAAGATGTCAGGGTTACGACCAACTTCGTGCACAGGCCATCCGGTTGACTGATCTTCAATCGGATCACCATTCTCATCATGCACTTCGGTGCGCCAAATCATGTGGTGAAAGATGTAACGGCCACCTACTGTTTCTCTACCAGTGCCTGCATTCGGTACATCATTCACTTCAACGATTTCGACCGATGCAACATACCGATCTTCATCCAGAGGAATTTGTACGCGAGGAAGTTCTCCCCACCAGTCTGGAGTGCCTGCTTCTTTATAGAAATCAGTTGTTCGCACTACGACATCAGGTTCGCCCAAAGTCCATTTCACACTGTCATCGAACACTAGTGGCTCTGGCGCAACAGCTGGATCGCCTTTTGGCGTGCCGGTGCGAGCCCAGGTAGAGATAGCCTGAATCTCTTCGTCGCTTAACGATGGATCATTTTTGAACTGCTGAATACCTACATCTTTCTCCACATACCAAGGAGGCATGGCACCTGCTCTATCGCGAAGTCCAGTTTTGTATTCAATGAGTCCAGCGAATGGTGCCACTTGCTCGTAGGTCACCAGCGGCATAGGCCCAACCCCACCCGCGCGGTGGCAGTTTTGGCAACTACGCTGAAGAATTGGTTCGATATGCTCATGAAAGGTAATCTCATTAGATTGCGCCTGAGCAAATGCTGGAATTAGGAATGTGGCGACGAAGCTGAATGGCTTCAAAATTTGCAGTGTTTTCAAGATACCCTCCTTGAGGAAAGCGCCTGCATTATTATTCTGTGGGCTAGATTTCTAGTATTTCAATTGTCGGCATAGAACGCGCTCAATTCAAGTAGCTATGGCTTTTCTCTGGCCTATTGATACAGCACTTTGACTTAAATCATTGGCCCAAAATCCCCTATTTACCTGGGTTTTAGCCCTGTGAGACCATCTTCTTCCGGTCAAGGACGCTAAATCTCTGCCACGACCTATTTGTAAAGATCGTTTGTAACCTAATAAACTCAATTAATACAATAAGTTACCTAATCTATGAGTAGCCTGATAGCTCCTCTCGCCATTTCTCAGCTCATGTTGTTGGGCCTATTGCTCATGCTCAACTACAAGGGCCTATTACCTCGTCTTTTGGCGTTCTTTTGCCTCTGCGTAGTGGCCTACATTTTGGTCACCATGGACGTATTTGACGGGAATTTTGCCATTAGTTTCCTATTAGGCCGGCTGGCGACCTTATCCCCCTTTGTATTGTGGTTGATCGCCTACCTGCTGTTTGTCGATGAAGGAAGGATAAAGCCAGCGATATGGCTCACTATTTTGTTGTTCTTTTTGGCGCGATCCATTGGCCAATTTGTAGGCACGATGTCACCGGAGTCCGCAGCAAGCTCACTTTTTTTCGTTACCACTCAGCTACTGCCTCAACTGGTAATGCTCGGTTTTTCTGTCCACGCCATTCTTCTTGGTTTTCAAGGTTACTCCGATGACCTGATCGAAAAGCGCAGACAATTTCGCGTGCTCTTCGTGCTTTGTATGGGCGCGGTTGTGGTAGCAGTACTTGGTGTAGGTACGGTGAGCGGACTGCAAAACTTTTTCTCAATCAGCGTAATCGCTGCACTGAATGAATTTCCAACTGAGGTATTCAACTTCTATTTGTTTGCAGTAACGCTGTTATTGAACTTGCGGGCATTCACGCTGAGCGACGAAGCATTGAGTTTGATTCCAGAGAGCACAGCACAAGCTGTCACCGAGGACTCAACAAACGGGTCAACCCATCAAGTAGACCCAGCGATAGTTATGGAATTAGAACGGTTGATGGCAGAGGAGAAACTCTTCTCGCAAACTGGCTTAACGATCGCAAATTTGGCTGAACGCTTGGCGCTGCAAGAATACAAACTTCGACGATTGATCAATCAATCGATGGGATACCGTAACTTTAATCAGTTTCTTAATAACTATCGAATCGAAGACGCGAGTCTGCAACTGCGAAACACCAGTGACCCAATTTCCAACATCGCACTGGATGTGGGTTATTCGTCGCTCTCAGTGTTTAACAAGGCCTTCAAAGACCGATTCGAAATGACCCCGTCGGAATATAGGCAATCGCACTTGCAAAGCGACGTTGCGGTACAAAAAAATCGGAAGTTAGATATTGGGCAAGAAGTTCCAGCTTCTTAAGCCATTCTTATAACGTTCTTAAAACGTCCCACGAAGCTGAAACACATATTGTGAACCGCGCTCGTTACAACGGCGCTCGATTTCGATGATGTTTCCGACGGAAATCACATCATCATAGCGAAATCGATCCGTGCACATTCCACGATCCAAACTGTTTCTAATTTCAAATCGTGCCAGAAGGTTTAGCGAAGAAATCGAATTACGCTCGATGAAGAATGAAAGATCTTCCCGATTGTCTATATGATCAATTCGATTGATGTCGAAGAGTGGGCGATTGCCCTGAGGCGCATCAAAATAGTCGATGCCGTAATTGAGATTCCACTGAGGCAGATTATGTCGCACAGCAATGGTTTGAAAACCGCGGTCGTTAGGAACAAGTCTGCGTTTTTGTTGGGTAAACGGGTCAATGACTTCTGAAGCTCGCATCATGCTGGTTCCGGAAATCAACAAATTAGGTGTCACGCGGAAACTGGCGTTGATCTGCATCGCTTTCACTTTGCCATCGCCAATGTTTCCCGCCGCTGAAACCAAGGGGCTGCCTGGTCTAGTTGCATCAATTCGGCCGATTGCATCTTCAACGTCCCAATACCAGGCCCGAAAACTAAACACACCGCGACTTTCCAGGAATCGGTACTCCAAATTAGTGGTGTAGCGCCAGGACTGCTGCTGCCTTAGCTCAGGATTTCCAGCCACGGTATCTCGCTCTTCGTCTCTGGGGTCAGTATTAGCAGCAAAATCATTGAATCGCAGCTGGGCCACAAACTTCTCAACTGAGAACTGAAATTGCAGGTTGGGCGTGATGTCGAACCGATAGTCGATTTTCGGTCTTACAAAATCAAAGTCTCTGGATTTTTCGAAATCACCTGTTTGTGCAATTTCCGACACTTCATAAGTCAGCGTACTTTCTAACTTCATTCGAGGATTTAACTGCCAGTGGTGTACAGCAAATCCTTCGTATCGAGTCTCTTCAATTGTCGAGATAGCATTCGGCAGAGGCACTGTGAACAATTGAGACGTTACTGGGTTTAAACGTTCCAGATTTAATTCCGTATCCAGTGTTGTTTGAGAGCGTTCAAGACCAATCTCCAAATTGTGCCCGGCAGTTATTGGTCTTGTGTAAACTCCACGAAAAATATTTTCCGAATCTACCGTATTGTTTAGTAAAGATAGGTCTCTGGTTGCTTCATCATCGGCAGACACCAGAAAGCGATCTCGCAGCAATCCGTTGTTCTGCTCGTTATTGATCGAAATGACTTGGAGCTGACCACCATCTGCAAAACCAATGTTGTAATCCAACCCGATTTCCCAATTGTCTCTGGTGGCATCGTATAACTCTCGTTCCCGACGCACCGCGGGCGGACTAAAATCATAGTCCAGAATAGTTCGTTGGAGGTCGCGCGGCGGATCCGAATCCTGATACAGCAAATTTAAGGTCAGCGTTTGGTTCGGCGAAAACCCATAGGATAAATTGCTGTTGAAGATCTGGTTCGTCTGGTCAGTGATTTGTCGGAATCTTCGAATATCATTCGGTGAAAAATCGCCCGTCCCGTTGACGCTTTCTTCAATGCTATCCAAAACCTCATATTGAGGGCGGCTCTCCAGACTCACACGATAGTCCAGACTTCCGTAGCTTCCGTTAAAGAAAACCCCTGCTCCCGCCTCGCTGTTGCCATCCTGATAACGAGTTAAGGAGCTAGTGACAGTTACACTCAGTTCATTGAGGTTGCTGGTCACCACATTGATAATCTGGCCTTCGTTGCGCACACCTACTAAATCTGTTGATGTGCCACGAATGATTTCAATGCGTTCAACTTGATCAAAGGCGATCCGATTTAACTGCTCTCTCGCATCGTTGTCTTTGCCGCTTAAGCGCTGACCATTTATAAGAATGTTTTCGTTACTTCCAAGACCTCGATCGTTTTGAAACCGACTGGACTGGCCTGTTTCTAGTGCCACCGTGATGCCAGGAATTCGGTCGATCATGTCAGCGACGGTGACTGGATTCCATTGCTCAAAATATTCAGCGGGATATGTCACCGTATTCGACTGCTGAGCATTAACCTGTGAAAGCAATGACAAGGCAACACAAGCCCAAAGCGTAATGCGCCGTGTGAATTGAACAGTTATTAGTGGTGGGCTAAAAATCATTACAGAATACAAACGATTGACTTCTGGTTGATGAAATTTTGATTCTGCACATACAACAAGAGGCGCAGCGCGCCTCTTGAACAGATGTTTGTAGGTAAAAATCTACGTATTGATTATTCGGTTACGTTAACCGTAATCCAGGCATCGTGGTATAGGCCGCCATCGTCAGCACGCCCCCACAATATATATTCGCCTGGTGCATCGAAGCTCATTTCGACTTCATATACACCATCTTCTGGAATTGGTGGCGGCAACCAAAGAGCGCCCCACGGAGAATTCGCACTAGTACGAGTGTCTTCCCACACTTTCACTTGTGGCGGATCAAAGGTCACATTGCCCGGCCCACGCCACTTATTCCATGAGTAGTACAGACCATTCACTTTATCCACTGTTACTTTAACAGGTGGCGAATTGAGTCGGCGCTGCATTACTGCTTCAGGCGTAACCAATGCTGCAGCAAGGCCTCCACCAGCAAATTCTGCAAACCTACGTGCTTCTTCGACAGGATCCGTTGGCTCAGGTAGGCCATCATCCGTTACTTCCGTGTCCACACTTAAGGGCTCGCCCATTGAAGTAGTACGAATGTCATCACCAATCACGGAAACAACTGGTGGAATATTCGCGCGAGATTCTGGGCTACTAGTACCTGCACCTAAAGAGCCGGTTTCAGACGCGATCACCATATTGTCCACCAGATAATCCTGGCGCAATGTGGCGTATGCTTTTCGCTCTTCACCGTTCACGTTTAGAGTCCAGACTAGCTCACGATCACCCCAATCAGCAGGCACCGTTACTTCGAAAGTGAAGCGGTTGCGGCGCGGTAGAAAATGAGTAGGCTGCCCACGATCTGCTTCACCAGGTGAAAAGAAGTTGTCCTCACCTACTGGCACATCGGGGGTTTCTTCCCAATTTTCGTTCATATAGCCGAACATCATGTTAAAGGTGCCATCCTCATTGGGACGCCAACCCTCAAATGCTGGTTCTACATGCTGCCCGCGGGTATAGGTTTGGGCCAGGCCTGCTTGAGCAAGAAGCGCAGTCACCAGGGCAAGAATTAGCCCGGAAAGACGCTTATTGAAAACCAAGTTTCTCATTGCTACTGATACTCCCATCGATCGAATCTGATTTGAGATTAAACGTCATCCGACATGAGAGCCGGAAAAGTCGTCGAATTATTGCTGAAATCAGTGGTCGACTAAAGTCTGATTTCGAAATCAACCAGTGATTCTAGCGAAAATTCCGAGGGTTTATCGCAAACCCCCGGATTTCGATCCTTGAACAGGTATTACTCAGAAAAAGCTGCTCGCTCTTCCTCAGTGATTTCCTTCATGCTGAGCTTAATACGGCCGCGAGCATCAAGATCCAGGCATTTCACCAATACATCCTGACCCTCTTCCAAGTACTCATTCACGTTCTCAACACGCTCTTGTGAAATTTGAGAAATGTGAACCAGGCCGTCCTTGCCAGGCAAAATAGTCACGAAAGCACCAAAATCAACGATGCGTGCTACTTTGCCGTTATAGAGCTTGCCAACTTCCGCTTCTGCGGTGATGGCATTCACCATATCAAGAGCTGCATCACGAGACTCGGCATCTTCACCATAGATTCGAACATTGCCATCATCGTCGATATCTACTGAAGCACCTGTCTCTTCAGTAATGCCGCGAATAGTGGCGCCGCCTTTACCGATAACGTCGCGAATCTTATCTGGGTCAATCTTAAGCGTAGCCATTGCTGGTGCATTTTCAGACACCTCTGAGCGCGCCTCAGCAATCACTTTGTTCATTTCACCAAGAATATGGATTCTTGCGTCATGGGCCTGGGCCAACGCAATTTCCATAATTTCTTCCGTGATTCCTTGAATCTTGATATCCATCTGCAATGCAGTCACGCCATTTGAAGTTCCGGCTACCTTGAAGTCCATATCACCCAGATGATCTTCGTCTCCCAAGATATCTGTGAGAACCGCAAACTTGTCTTCTTCTTTAATAAGACCCATAGCGATACCAGCAACTGGTGCTGATACTGGAACACCAGCATCCATCATGGATAGGCTGCTGCCACAAACACTTGCCATCGAACTAGAGCCATTTGATTCAGTGATTTCAGAAACCACACGAATCGCATAAGGAAACTCTTCTTCACTTGGCATAACCGCCGCGACACCGCGACGAGCGAGTCGACCGTGGCCAATTTCACGACGCTTCGGACCACCCATAAAGCCAGCTTCGCCAACTGAGAATGGTGGGAAGTTGTAGTGCAACATAAATGGATCTTTCTTAGTGCCGTCCAGTCCTTCTAAAAGCTGAGCGTCACGAACCGCACCTAAAGTTGTCACTACCAACGCTTGAGTTTCACCACGAGTGAACAGGGCAGAACCATGAGCTTTTGGTAACACGCCAGTTTCTACTTCGATAGCGCGAACAGTTTTCGTGTCGCGTCCATCAATGCGAGGATGGCCATCGATGATTCGATTACGTACCGTACGCTTTTCTAAGGAACCGAAAGCTTCTGCTACGTCTCCTTCTGAGACTCCTGCCTCTTCATTGCTTAGCGCTTCAACAGCTTGCTGCTTCAAATTCCCGATTGCATCGTAACGCTGCATTTTGTCAGAAATTTGATAGGCCTCTGTCACGCCAGCACCAAACTGCTCTTCTAGAGCAGATTTAAGAGACGTATTTTCTGCAGGAGGCTCCCATTCCCAAGCAGGTTTGCCTGCTTCGGCTTTTAACTCGTTGATCGCATTGATTGCTGCTTGCATTTCTTGATGAGCAAACAACACCGCACCTAACATCTGATCTTCAGTCAGTTGCTTGGCTTCTGATTCCACCATGAGAACCGCAGACTGAGTGCCGGCTACAACCATATCGAGCAGAGATGATTCTAATTGCTCATAGTTTGGATTAAGCACGTAGCCTTTTTCATGATCGTATCCAACACGTGCTGCACCGATAGGCTCAGCAAATGGAATGCCTGAAATTGCCAATGCCGCCGACGCACCAAGTAGTGCTGCGATATCTGGATCAGAGTCCTTACCACCTGAAATGACAGTACAGATAACCTGTACTTCATTCATGAACCCCTTAGGGAACAGTGGGCGAATGGGACGATCGATTAGTCGAGAAGTTAGAGTTTCCTTTTCAGTAGGTCGCCCTTCACGCTTAAAAAATCCACCAGGAATTTTTCCAACAGCGTAAGTCTTCTCTTGATAATTGACAGTCAATGGAAAGAAGTCTTGCCCTGGGTTTGCTTGCTTACGACCAACTACGGTCGCTAATACTTGCACATCGCCAATAGTAACTACGACAGCACCTGTTGCTTGCCGCGCTATCTTTCCGGTTTCGAGCGTTACTGTTTGCTCGCCAAATTGAAATGTCTTGCTTACTGGATTAAACATATTTTCTTTTCCTATTTCCTATACAGCCAAAACCTGCGCCATTTCCTGTTTCGAGCGCAGCGTTCCAGTAATATGTGTGACTTGCTAAAAAACTAAGATTTATCGGCGCAAACCAAGGCGCTTGATAAGGTCGGCATATCTCTCAACGTTCTTACGCTTGAGATAATCAAGAAGCTTCCTTCTACTATTCACCATGCGAATTAGACCGCGGCGGGAATGATGGTCGTGGATATGCTCTTTGAAGTGATCCTGTAAATCATTGATGTTGGCAGTTAGTAAAGCGACTTGAACTTCAGGAGACCCTGTGTCGCCTGCGCTTTGTGCATACTCTTTAATGATTTCTTCTTTTCTTTCAGCTGATAAAGCCATTTTCTATCTCCATAATATGCGGTTAATTAATTACTCAAATGAGTGTTTCGATTTCCATATCGAGCCAGAATAACCACGCATATTAGTAGTTACCTGGTACTTTCCGTTTCAATCAATGCTTAGTGATCATCATTCTATTGATTTACCACTAAGCGCCTTGGAGCCACTTTGCCATCGTCATCAATACAACCGATGCCAATAAACTCCTCTTCTTCGTAAAGCCGGACCAGCCCTTCAGCTGGTAAGTGCCTTACTAATACTGCTTGACCGTGCTTTACACAGTCAGCGGTAATACTTGGCAACCTTACTTCAGGTAAGTTGCCCACTGCCTCATCCATTGGAACAATGAAATTATCTATTCCATCGAGCCCTTCCGACGCTTTGACTTGTTCCAGCTTCTCTATGTTTACACAGCGTTGTTCTGTGAAAACTCCTGCAGCAGTGCGGCGTAGCTGAACAATATGTGCGCCACACCCTAAAATCTGTCCTATATCATCCGCGATAGTTCGAATATAGGTGCCTTTACTACAAGCCACATCAATCTCAAACTCATCACCTTCGAAGCTACGCAATTCGATGCTGTACACCGTGACTTCACGTGGACTTCGATCTACCTCGATGCCTTTTCTTGCCATTTTGTATAACGGAACACCGTCTACTTTGATGGCCGAGTACATCGGAGGCAGCTGTTCAATCTTGCCTTGAAATCTTTTCAGTGCGTTGCCAAGTTGATCGCTATCTACCTTGGATGCGTCACCTGTTTCGATTTCATTTCCTTCACTGTCTCCGCTGTCAGTTCTTACTCCTAGCTTTATTCGAGCCAGGTAGCGCTTATCTGAATCCAGCAAAAACTGCGACACCTTAGTCGCTTCACCCAGGCAGAGTGGCAATACTCCAGTTGCGAGCGGATCAAGTGATCCCGTATGCCCCGCTTTTCTTGCCTCGAATAGATGCTTTACTTTCTGTAATGCAGCATTCGAACTAAGACCTGTTGGCTTATCAAGCAAGACGATGCCATTGATTGGCCTGCCTTTGCTTTTTCTACTATTTCCTTTACTACCTCTACTTCCATTTCCCGACTTCTGTCGCTGCGAAGAAGTATCCTGATTGCTTTTCACATTCTGTGCCGAATTCATCACCGAGGTCTCCAGTAACTTCGACGTTTAGTCAGAATGTTGTCGACGATCCGCTTCCAATGCATCATCGATCAAATTTGAAAGACGTTGGCCGCGTTCTACACTGCTGTCGTAATAGAACCGCAGTTTCGGAACAGCTCTCAGGCTAAGCCGCTTGGCTAACATCGTTCTTAGAAACCCCGTCGCCTTGTTCAAGGCATTGAGATTTTCATCAATTTCTAACTGATCCAGCTCCCCAGGTTTCCCTAGCGTCTCTTGATTGAGTTCTGCGTCTTCACTGAGCGAATTCATCACTGTGACGTAAACTCTGGCACTGGCTAAATCGTTGCTAACATCAACTCCAGTGATAGAGACCATACCAACTCTTGGATCATTTACTTCCAACTGAATCAGCACTGCTAATTCGCGTTGAATCTGATCGGCTACTCGTTGTGCCCTGGGCGACATCTCTGACATAGCAGCTGCTCGAAATTCTAAATCGCTAACGATTAAAGCGTTCTTGCGACTTCGGTGGTTTCATACACCTCAATCTTGTCGCCAACTTTTACATCGTTGTAGTTACGAACACCGATACCGCATTCCATGCCATTGCGCACTTCGTTAGCATCATCCTTAAAGCGCCTTAGTGACTCTAACTCACCTTCATAGATCACAACGTTATCTCGTAGTACGCGAATTGGCTTACTGCGATAAACCGTGCCTTCAATAACCATGCTTCCGGCAATCTGACCAAATTTTGGTGAGTTGAAGACATCTCGCACTTCAGCAATTCCAACGATCTCTTCTCGAATCTCTGGTTCCAACATACCGCCGAGTATTGCTTTCGCATCGTCGATCACATCATAGATGACGTTGTAGTAGCGGAGTTGCAATCCTTCATTTTCAACGATGTCACGCGCAACTTTGTCTGCACGAACGTTAAAACCAATAATCATCGCGGTTGAAGTCGCCGCCAGGTGGGCATCAGTTTCAGAAATACCGCCAACACTCGCTGCAACTACGTTGACGTCCACCTCTTCATTGCCGAGTTTTTGCAATGAACCAATAATTGCTTCCAGCGAACCTCTTACATCAGCCTTGATGATGACATTAAGAATCTTCTTATCGTCCTTTCCAAGGCCAGCGAACATCGCCTCCATCTTGTTGATCTGTTGTGCAGTTTGCAGACTGTCTTTGTGTCGCTCTTGTCTGAATTCAGCAACTTCTCGCGCTTTCTTTTCATCCGCAACAACAACAAATTCGTCACCTGCTTCTGGCACTCCATTCAATCCCAATATTTCTACTGGAATAGATGGGCCTGCTTCGCTGATGTTTTTACCGTTCTCATCGACTAGTGCTCGCACTCGGCCATACTCATGGCCAGCCAGTACGATGTCGCCATTTCGTAAGGTACCATTTTGTACTAACACGGACGCTACCGAGCCACGCCCTTTATCAAGTCGAGATTCCACCACCACACCATGTCCAGGGACATCGGTATATGCCTTTAGCTCAAGCAATTCGGCTTGCAGCAAGATGGCTTCAAGTAGATCGTTTATGCCCTGGCCAGTAATAGCGGACACTTCAATAAATTGGGTATCACCGCCCCAATCTTCTGGAATAACTTCCATTGCAGAAAGTTCGTTTTTAACTCGATCCGGATCAACACCTTCTTTGTCGATTTTATTTATGGCGACTACTAATGGAACTTCAGCAGCCTTGGCATGTTGCACCGCTTCTTCAGTTTGCGGTTTAACTCCATCGTCCGCTGCAACCACTAGCACAATTACGTCAGTTGCCTTGGCGCCACGAGAACGCATAGCAGTGAAGGCAGCGTGGCCTGGGGTATCGAGAAAGCTGACCATGCCGTGCTCGGTGTTCACGTGATAAGCACCGATATGCTGCGTAATGCCGCCTGCCTCATGGGAAGCTACGGTAGATTTTCTAATGTAATCCAGCAGTGAAGTCTTACCGTGGTCAACGTGGCCCATAACAGTAACCACTGGGGCTCTGGTAATTTCTTCTTGGCCCACTTCGGCAGCCAAAGTCTCTGCTAATTGTTCTTCGATCGCATCTTCCGACACGAATTTAACCTTGTGACCCATCTCTTCGATGAGCAAGGTTGATGTGTCCTGATCAAGCACTTGGTTGATAGTGGCCATCACACCCATGTTGAAAAGGATCTTGATAATCTCTGCCGACTTGACCGACATTTGTTGGGCAAGATCAGAAACGCTATTCGCTTCGCCGATCGTTATCTCGCGTGCAATAAACTCTGTTGGCTTCTCGAACGCATGGGTTTGGGCACTAAGTTTTCCTTTAGATTTCCGAGCACCACCTCTGCGACCACGGCCACCCATTCCGTCGAAATCATCGCCTTCCAGCACGAAATCATCATTGACGTGAATGTTCTTCGATTGACGCTTGGGACCTTGTTGCGCTTTAGCTTTGTTGCGTAAGTGGGTCTTCTTCTTGTCGCCTTGATCTTCACCTTCACCGGCTGCTTTCTTGCGACGTGGAGCAGCTTTACCGCGAGCAGCATCAGTTTCGGGTGGCGGTGCGTCCGGTGCAGGAGCAGCGGCTGGGTCAGCTTGTTGTTCCTCAGGAGCAGCAACTTCTTCGACCGCTTCGGGTGCTTCTGCCGCTACTTCCTCTACCGGCTCTTCAACAGGCAATTGCTCTTCTTCTGGCGGTGTTACTACCTCTTCTTCCTGAGGAGGCACATCCATCGCGCTGCGCTTCACATAAGTTCGCTTCTTACGAACTTCAACATTTACCGTTTTGCCGCGACCCGATGTCGATGCAGACTTAAGTGTTCCGAGAGTTTTACGCTTGAGCGTGATTTTCTTAGGCGCAGCTGACGTTGCTTCGCGATCACCATGACTGCGACGTAAGAAAACTAACAGGGCATTTTTATCATCATTGGAAATCAGCTCATCCGCCTTGGTGTGAGGTAGCCCTGCCTCTTTAATCTGAGACAGTAATTTATCTACCGAAACACCAACTACGTCGGCTAATTCACTGATCGTTACATCTGCCATGCAATAACTCCAAGTGTGAGCAAAAAGACTTTAACAATGCCTTTTCGCGCTACCCCTCTGCTTCTTCAAACCAAGGAGCACGTGCTGTCATAATCAATTGTCCAGCGCGCTCTTCATCCATTCCTTCAACATCGAGCAACTCGTCTACCGACTGCTCGGCTAACTCTTCCATGTTGAGGATGCCTTTCTTTGCTAGCTTCAATGCCAAGCTGTCATCCATGCCTTCCATGTTTAACAAGTCATCGGCGATGTTGGCAGAAGAGATGTCTTCTTCTGATGCGATAGCCTGAGTAAGAAGAGCATCTTTAGCTCGATTTCTAAGCTCGTTTGCAATTTCTTCATCGAATCCTTCGATGGCAAGAATTTCATCTAGCGGTACGTACGCAATCTCTTCCAAAGAAGTGAAACCTTCTTGCACCAGGACTTCAGCCACTTCTTCATCAACATCCAGTTTTTCCATGAACATTTCGATAAAAGTGCTGGCTTCCTGTTGTTGCTTGGCTGCCGCATCTTCTTCACTCATCACGTTGATGGTCCAGCCAGTTAACTCGCTCGACAATCTGACGTTTTGACCATTTCTGCCAATAGCTTGAGCCAGGTTTTCTTCTTCAACAGCGATATCCATGGTGTGGCTATCTTCATCCACAATGATCGACGCAACTTCCGCAGGAGCCATAGAGTTGATAACCAACTGAGCAGGATTGTCATCCCACAAAATGATATCGATTCGCTCATTAGCAAGTTCGTTTGATACCACTTGTACCCGTGAACCACGCATACCAACACAAGCACCTACCGGATCAATGCGTCCGTCGTTTGTGCTTACTACGATCTTGGCGCGTGAACCTGGATCTCGTGCAGCCGCTTTTATCTCAATGACTTCTTCTGAGATTTCTGGCACTTCAATCTTAAATAATTCGATGAGCATGTCAGGCGAGGTACGGCTCAAGAACAATTGAGGTCCTCTTTGCTCAGAACTCACGTGAGTCAGGAGCGCTCTCAAACGATCACTAATACGGAAAGTTTCTCGTGGGATCATCTGATCTCGCGGTAAAAGCGCTTCAGCGTTATTACCAAGATCAACGATAATGTTGTCGCGAGTAACTTTCTTTACTGTCCCTGCAACTAACTCGCCCACACGGTGTTCGTATTCGGAGATAACAATTTCGCGCTCTGCTTCGCGCACTTTTTGCACGATGACCTGCTTGGCTGTTTGCGCAGCAATTCGTCCGAACTCTACGTTATCGATTTTCTCTTCGTAGGTGTCACCAATAGCGAGTTTGCTATCTTTTTCATTAGCTTGCTCAAGCGTAAATTGAGAAGCCTCTTCAAGATATTCTTCGTCTTCTACGACGGTCCATACTCGGAAAGTTTCATACTCTCCAGAGTCTCTATCCACAGAAACACGACAATCAATCTCTTCGTTGTCATAAAGTTTCTTGGTAGCGGTTGCGAGAGCTGATTCGATCGCTTCAAAAATCACGCCACGTGAGACACCCTTCTCGTTAGAGACGGCGTCTGCAACCATTAAAATCTCTTTGCTCATCATAATCGTGTCACCAACTCATTACTGCGTATGATGTTGTTTAACAAATCTAATAGTCTTCGCTAGTACTCAACGTTTGCTTTTTCAATTTCAGCAAATGGTAGTGCAACTGTCTGATTATCAACTTGCACACTTACCGAATCGTCGCTTACTTCTGCTATGACTCCTTTAAACTTACGTCTGCCTTCAATAGGGCTGCGTAATCTCACATAGACCTCAGTGCCTTCAAATTGCGCGAACTGATCCAATGTAAAAAGTGGTCTGTCCAACCCTGGTGAAGAAACTTCCAATGTGTATTCACCCGCTATAGGGTCTTCCACATCGAGAATCGCACTCACCTGACGACTCACTTTTTCACAATCTTCGATCGTGATGCCTGCCTCACTCTCGATAAAAATACGCAGCACAGAAAACTTCCCCTGTGATGCGTGCTCAATTCCCCAGAGCTCAAGTTCCAGCGCCTGCACGGTAGGCTCAATTAAATCCCGTACTTTAGCGACACTGTTTTTCACACTTATTGCCCTGTTTAATTCCAGGCAAAAAACCCAGATACAAAAAATGGGCCCAAGGCCCACTCTGTTGCTTCGCAACCGGGCTGAAGCAAGACCCAGTGCGAAATTTATGTCCAGCTGGCGAGGTGAAATTCACCGAAATTAGCCAGCTAAATATTGGTAGCGGGTATAGGGTTTACACCTATGACCTTCCCGGCTATGCCGCCAGAGGTGGAGAGTAGAGCCCAAGTTCGGGCGACTTTCGCTCCATTCTGGTACCAAATCATATTGGTAGCGGGGGCAGGATTTGAACCTACGACCTTCGGGTTATGAGCCCGACGAGCTGCCAGACTGCTCCACCCCGCACCAGATCTTTACTAACCCCTTGTTTTTAAAGGATAAAAAAGCTGGAAAAATTCCAGCTCCATCCCTTGCAAGGGGCACGCATTATAAGGAGACCATGGCGCTCAGGTCAAGCGATATGCGGGCTGTAGCGGAGTTGGGGATTGTCCTCGATATTTAGGTTTTGAGAGCCCGCTTGAGGAGAGAGAATCTGGAATTGATTTCCCTTTGTTTGATATCGCGTAGCGGGTAGAAACCTATCCCACTCTGCAACAGCAATATTAAGAATCATGCTTGTTAACTTTCTCGTCTAGCACAACTCTTGAATTGAGTTGGTGCCGAAGGCCGGGCCTGAACGGACGTGGTAAGTGCTTGTTTGTAATGATAATGTTTTGATATGATGCTCGATAGTTGCAGGCAGAGTTGCAGGAAACACCATTATGAGCAAGCAATTCCCCAAGTATATACGTGAGCAGAAAGGCAGTTTGTACTACCAACGTGACTGGCCTGTGGCTATTAAGCGCAAGTACGAGAAGAAGGTGTTCAAAGTCCCAATGGACATGAAAGCCAACGCAATCAATCAGTCTGAACTGTTACGCAAGACAGCCAAAGTGAGCGAGGAGTTCGATCTTCAAGTGAAGGCGATGACCAACACTGACCCTGAAGTGTACAGCGATAAAGAGCTGGACATCTTAGTGACCCGCTACCTAAGGCATATCAATCAGGAGCGAGGTGCGTTTAGCGACGACGAGAACTTCTTCCACTACGCCGAACAGGTCATACCGGGACTAGAGGATGCTTTCGACACCGGCAACTACGACACTGAGAACATGACCATACAGGATAAGGTAAAGATCAGGGCGTATCACCTACTGGAGAAGGAAAGCACTAAGCCACTGTTCCTGTCTGAACTGTGGACGGATCACGTGGAGGCTAGCAAGTTGGACATAAGCAGCAGGAACGGAGAGCGAGAGCAACGTCACTGGAAGAACATCTTTGGTGAGATTGGAGAGCAGCCGCTAGATAACCCCTCATTAGCACTAGACCGTATCCATAAAGGCTTAGACGCTTATGTAGCAAAGCGCCAGCAGGAAGGCGCTAAGGTGCAATCCATTAAGAGAGAATACGCTAGGACGCTTTCAGCACTCCGAAGTGGCAGTAAGAAGTACCGACTGGGATGGGTGATAGAGCCAAACCTTGCTGGTGTTAAAGACGATGCCGTTAACGAGAAGAAGGTGCTAACACCATCGGAGCAGATAGCCGTGGCATTACACTGCATAGCCAACACAGACCATCCCGACTTAGCAGCCTGTGTAGTGCTGATGATGCAGACAGGAGCGATGGCAAGCGAGATAGGAAGGATGGATTGGGAAGAGACTAGGCTGGACTTGTTAGCCGAGATACCCCAGGTGAGCTTAGGCAAGGATGGTAAGACCAAGGACAGACGAAGGATAGCTCCCATAGTGTTTGGTAGGGACTACTTAGTGCAACACCTCGAGAGTTCCATAACGCTATGCGCTAACAGGACAGACAGCAACGTGTCTCACCGCATTAAGAAGCTGCTGAAGGAAGCTACTGGTAACCCAGCGTTATCGGCTCACTGCTTACGTCACACGTTGAAGGCTAATAGCGATGTCGTTAACGCCAATCAGTCCCATGTAGCAGCTATCGGTGGATGGGCTGGTAAGTCTATAAGCAGCCATCAGATGAGATATGGACGTGAGGGGCTGACTCGGGACGAAGGCTTCAAGGCTGTTAGGGATACCAGTGCAGACATACACAGGTTTATTATCGAAGCGATTAGCGAGGCTGCTCTGGACTCTAATGTAATACCGCTAGTGAGAAACTGAAGCGTTTACTGGCCACTTTAACTCTACAATACATCAATACCGAGGTAGCCTACGCCGCCTAGTATTAGACCCCCAACCACGAAGCGCAATATGAAACTGGGAGTATCACCTCCCTCGTCTTGTTCGCCCTGAATCCATAGCCAACCGATGTAGGCCAGTGTTGGAACCAGCCCAAAGAGAATGATCGCAAGGCCCTACTCTTCAAACCTCCAACGGGAGCTGAAAGCAAGAACAATTGTCGTTAGGCCTGCTGTCCACGCCAAAAGAAGCACCAGATTCATTCTTCGTTTTCTGTCCCTGAACATTTAGCTAACTCCTTCTTCTTGCACCACTGGTCACGGTGTATACAGACTAGGTGACAAAAACTTCTCAGTGAGAGGCCTCATATCTTGTTGCAGGTTCCCACTTGAGATTCAATTGTTGCGACATGCTGGACGATATTTATCGAATAACTATACGTGCCATGCGCTGTATGTAGCACCAAACTTTCAATCCCGGCTGCATCACCTAAGTCGACCAAGTCTTCGCATCGAATAAACTTAGTGTTAAAGACATGGCATGTTCCTTCATATTCAGAAGCGAAAGGGCCGTCGTCGCCAGGATTTTTGCGATTGACAACCTTGAAGCCTTGGTCCGTATCTATTGCAAACATCCCACCCTCATATTCTCTTGCTAAATTAATAGTGCCTGAGTGACTACTGACCACTCCTGCATGAGTGGATTGACATATCCACTGATCAGCCTGCGCAGTCAGTGGGAGGAATATTGATAACACAGTTAATGTTAGTTTTTTCATAGCTCTTGGAGTCAAAACTTCCTCGCCGCAATTATGCTGCTCTTAACTTCCAATAAATTCTGATTGTATTCATCAAATACATCTTCCACCTCATCAGCTGTAAGGGGCGCCTTCTTAACTCACTAGTCTAGATGCAGTGCACCTATTCTCTCCATCATCTGCTGCTCTTGCTTAGAATAATCCCCGTCAGCACGAGAAATTGATGAGCACATATCAACTATTATCTTCTTGAGCTCTGGAGTGAATCCTGAAGCAATTTCTAACAGTCTTTCGAACTCCAGCATAGAATCGGGATAATGGCAGAACTCTCTAAAGTCAAAAAAATCGAAATCTTCAAATAGTGAAGCACCAATAGCTTCGGCTTCTCTTACCTCTCCTGCATCAATAACTCCATCTGCTAAAGTTATGTATGCGGCGAACATACTAATAACTCTTTGTAAGATTACTTTGTCGTCACTTTCACCTTCCTTAACTCCAAGGGCCGATAAATATAGCTGCTGGCAGGCAGTCAATTCCTCCTCGACCTTCAGAATATTGTTCAATAAGCGATCAGCAGTTTCTTCTGGCAACAAGAACTTCTCGCTGTCTAGAGCTGCTATTTCGATACCTAGCTTCTCGGCCCTAACACTGGTAGTCGGATGACTATCATTAGGATGAGTTGTTGAGTCATTCATCGCCGTCTCCACCTCCCTCTGAACGGTATCAGTGTTGATGTTATGTTCAACAACGCTCTGGAATAACCAAGATAAATTAGCAGTGAAACCGTAGCCGTTTCTAATCCTAAATATTACTTTTTCTGATATTTCATTCCATGCCAATGTGTAGACACTCAATTTTAGTAGCGCCACGATCAGCGATTCACCCGAGCTTGCGCTTGCGCCGTGTTCATCAGCGAGTAATTCACGCTCTCGACTAATGGTTTTGACACTTTGATCGAAAGAATCTAAAAGGTTCATCAAGGTTATTGTGGCTGGCAAGGTCGATATATTTTCAGAATCTGCCATTCTCTGCTGGGATTCTGAAATCGATCTATACACCGGACTAAATTTGCGCGAATAATCTGTATCATTTCCAGCGAAATGGCCAAGCTCGTGCCCAATGATCGCTGTGATTTCTGGAACAGAAAGTACTCTTAAGAGCGGCAGCGACAGATACATAGTTTCCCCAGTCAGCCGGACATTTTGACTAGCTATTTTCACAGGGTTGCTAATTGCAAAAAATGTTGGATCGAGGCCAAGGACTATGTTTTCAGGCGCTCTTCCGCCGATTTCTGCTGCAATGGTGTTCACCAATTCAAAAAGCTCAGGCTGATCATCAGCTGTCGCTGAGTGACCGGCGAAAATCACATAATCTTTGACGCCGAATGAATTCCAGACTGCCCGCAATATCCCCAAGGAAGCAAGTGCTCCCGCAAATCCAATGCCACCAGTAACAATTGGGAACCAAGCATCAATGAGAAGTAATTGTGCCCAGTATGCAGCATAAGTGAGCATAAACGCCTGAACTATAACTATGACAGCGATACCGAGAAGCACAAAAGGGACAAGCTTAGGAAACAATGACGACAATAATTGTCGGTTCGAGCCACAAATTAAAGCCGCAAATTGGAACGAAGCAATTAAAAGGATCGCCGCAATTGATGTGTAAATAGCCCCATTTCGCAATGCGTCGAGTTGGTAGAATTCGTCTTGACATACACTCTGAATCTCAGGGTCTTCTATCTCGCATAACTCGGAGAAGCCAATTCCCACCTCTTCAATGACGACTCGATCAATTTCATTAATGTACCAGGCACTTACCAAAATCGTTATGACAGGAATTACAAGAAACATACCCATGTTTATTATTGTTTTCATAGTCGCAATAATTTCCGTTCGCTGCGTTGAACTCTTCATCTTGATCCAAAAGACCACTCCTGGTTGCCAGAACGTCGATTAACTAATTTCAATCTTCGATGTCTAGAATATAAGTTGGACTCAGCCAAAGAGCAGCTGTACCGCCTAGAGAATCAATTAATCCGTAATCTAGGCTCACCGATTCGACACCATCGCCAGTCCACGCGACTTGATCACCCGACTCGCCGCGCTGCCTGGTACTAAGTTCTGACATCTCTATTAAGATTTCGGCAAGGTTTATATTGGAGCTGAGAGGCTCAATGCCAAAATTAATGCTGTTACCACCTTGCCTTATGTTGTCAAACCATTGTTCCATGAACAGATCATACTCTTCGTCTGACTCAAATTCTTGCGAAACTGGATTCGGCGCTATCCGACCTGACCAGTAAACCCTAGAACCTGAAAATAAAAATTCAAAGTCGACAACGGTACTGTCCAGAGCCACATCTTTTTCTAGCTCAAATATCTCTGACGATGCTTGCTTTAGAGGCCTCAACTGATCACCTGACACAACAGAGACGGAGCCATTAGAATTATCTAATACGAAGGTACTCCCATTGGCCTCTACTATTGCTAGATCGTGGGAGGTCATTGCTTCGCTCAATTCGTCACAGCCAACGAGTGCCGACAAGCAAAGTGCTAGTGTGATTAGTTTCGTCATAAACCTAATAGTCTCCGTTTGGCTGCGTTGAACTCTTCATCATTGAGAATTCCTTGGTCATAGAACTCTTGCAAGCGATTCAAATCCTCAACTAATGACGAACCTCTTGATTGTGAATTGGTGCTAGCCGGATTCGATGGCAAGCAATGGCTGGGAGTTTCAGATGTCCTTTCAGCCCTAATTCTCGTAGAGCCAGAACCATCCTCAATAGTCCCTTGCATTGCATCCTCGTTTACTGCGACAGATGTTCTTAACTGAATTACTCGTCGACCGTCTTCCGCTCGCAGGCCAAAAACCGCGTCATGGGTGTTAGAGCTAGTTAGAGGGTAAGTTTCTGCCTCTACGGATTTCTTTGGATACCTCAACGTGTAATAACCATTCATTGATATGTATCCCGTCAGAACATATGGGACCAATTAACCCTAATTCCTAAGGGAGACTTCTGATACATTCAATAATGAATACAGGAGTCACCTATGACTGACACACCCGAAGCACTCGTCAAAGCTATCAAGCGCAAAACCCGCAAGAAACACGAGCCCGAGGAGAAAATCCGCATTGTCCTGGAAGGACTACGTGGAGAGGAGTCTATCGCTGAACTATGCCGGCGGGAAGGCATAGCAGCAAGTCAATACTACAGCTGGTCCAAGGAGTTTTTAGAGGCCGGTAAGCAACGTCTGGCAGGCGATACCAAGCGTCAAGCTAACAGCCGGGAAGTAACCGATCTCAAAAGGGAGAATGGACACCTCAAACAGATGCTTGCTGAAACGATGCTGAAGAACAACGTGCTCAAAAAAAGTGTGCTTGGCTCGGGATCGATCTGGGACGACGAATGACGCTGTCGGCCTCAGAGAAGTATGAGGTGATACGACTGGTTGAAGAGTCGGAGCTATCGGTCAGACGCACACTTAACGAGCTAGGAGTGAGCCGGAGCTCATTCTATCGCTGGTACAAGGCTTACCGGGATGATGGCTATGAAGGGCTTGTTGCCAGAAACAAGTCGCCAAGACAGTTCTGGAATAAGCTTCCTGAGAGCGTGAAGGAGCAGTGCCTTGAAGTTGCCCTGGAACACCCCGAACTATCACCTCGCGAGTTAGCCTGGCATATCACCGACCAACATGAGTACTTCATCTCCGAGTCCAGTGTTTATAGGCTGTTGAAGCAATATGACCTGATCACGAGTCCTGCCTATATTCTGCTGCAGGCCAGTGACAAGTTCCACACGCCTACGAGACGCATAAACGAGCTGTGGCAGACGGACTTTACCTACTTCAAGATAGTTGGCTGGGGCTGGTACTTTCTATCGACGGTGTTGGATGACTACTCCCGCTACATCATCAGTTGGAAGCTGACGACTACCATGAGTGCTGACGATGTAAAGCTCACACTGGATGATGCCATTGAGAAAACAGGGGTAGATCAGGTGATGGTTAAACACCGGCCTCGGCTGCTTAGTGACAATGGGCCATGCTATCTATCGAAAGAGCTCAGGGAGTATCTGGATGAGCAGAAGATAGAGCACACTAGAGGCGCGCCCTACCATCCGCAGACTCAGGGTAAGATCGAACGCTATCACCGCTCAATGAAGAATGTGGTGAAGCTGGAGAACTATTACTACCCATGGGAACTGGAGAAGGCGATAAGGCAGTTCGTGGATTACTACAATCACCAGCGGTATCACGAGTCGCTGGACAACGTGACGCCTGCAGACATGTTCTATGGCCGTTACGAGGAGATCATGGGCCGGAGACAGCTTATTAAACAGCAGACCCTGCAGCGCAGGAAGGAGGAAAACCTTATAGTTTGTTCAGCTCACTAAGCGGAAGCTATACTGCAAATGTCTCCTTTAGTTTTTGAGGCGAGTGGTCCCAAATCATCTGACGACTTACAACGGTAACAATCTGCAGAGTCCAAAACAGACCCCCGCCCTTATTGTGAAGCCGCCCTTGGTTAATTAGTGCTGATCGAGCGATAGCAAAGAGCGAAGGCGGATATGGAGTGTGCGGAGGATCGTGGAGAGTTTGGTGATGTCTAAGCGCTACGATTTGTAGTCTGTGCGTAGTCTGTGCCTGAGCGCGGTGGCCTAGGGAGTGAGTCAGTCTCCCTAAGTTATTGAAAAATATGGTGGGCCTACTAGGACTCGAACCTAGGACAAACGGATTATGAGCTCAGCTTAGGAATAGTAAATTCAATTAAAACAGTGGGTTAAAGGGACGTTTGTTGCAATTTAAGCACTACAAAGCATAACAATGCAGAACTGATCAACGCATAATGCACGCATTGAATCTTCGGAACCTCTAAACGTAGTGTCATTGAAATCTGCGAGAAATTTCTACAGACACGAGGATTTTCAAACGTAGGAGAATTTACTGGTAACTCCCTGAGAATACTGTCTCTTTAGTTTAAAAGTTTTCTAATAAACTTCGAGGTTTTACTATTTTATAGTGCTTATTATCAGGGTTTTAAGACTTCAAATTAGAAAGACTTGAAACTTCTGCTTTGTGCTAAGCGGTAGTTATCAGAAGTTACAAGCGGTCGGTGACGAGGGCGAAAAAACGAGCAATAAGAGATTTTTGGGGTTATTGATGGAAAGTTTATTAGAAAATAGGGGGTTTATTAGAAAGTAGCTTTTTTGACCATCCTACAAGTTAACTCGGGACTCGCAACCTATACACACCAACTGGCACTGCCTAAACGAGCAGATTAAGTTGACAAATTAAGTTCGTATAGAGCTTTGTACTTGGTGAAATTACCGGGTTGGTATCCTGCGCAGAAGCAGACTATTTCCCTGTATTTAGTGATTCGACACTTAACGTTAGCGCTGCCATGTCTGAATTCCAATGTGCGGTCACAGTTTTTTCGTCTTGACACTCGATGTTGTTGAACATGAAAAATTCAGAAGCATGCACGACGCGGTCCCCTTTAGCGTTTATGATTTTCAGCAAGAGACCGCCGCTGGCATTTTGTACTGGCATAATCAAAACATCTTCTTCTCTTCTTAGCAAAACTACTGCTTCAACCATTGAGAAATAGGTCTTGTACAGCTTTGCGCTTAAATAGATATTGCCATTTTTGATATTGAGTTTTTCCATACTAACCAGCTAGCAATGCCATTAGGGCGTATCCAGATAAGCCTGAATTCGCTCAATGATTTTTTCTATGACTCGATCGCCAGACTTTTGAACTTCAGGTGATAGACCAATCCCCATCGATGTGCTCTTAACTTCGATAAGATAGGCGATGACGTCTTCTGGAAATTCTTCTTTGTAGATTTTTTTCCCTGCATAAAGCGCATGATCCCAACGAAAATCATGCAGGTTGTAACTGGGTTCGGGTACATTTTCGAGCTCACTTCCAGGAACTTCATATATGTTGCCAGGCTCCGAACCACTTTGATTCGCGTCAATAACAATCAACGATTCACACCCTCGAGCTTTGAACATGATATCCATACCTGACGTGCCAGCATCATATACAGTAACACCGTTCCAAGCCCTCTCGACTTGAAGCTCTAAAAGCCGTTGTGCGACATAAACACCGACACCATCATCTTCGCGGTTGGTGTTTCCGCATCCGATTATGGCGATCATCGAATAGCGAACGGTTTGTATTCAGGACGAAAACAGACGCGTGAAAGGCCTGTTTGGTAGAAGCGCTCTAGATGCGCCAAAGTCTGCACCACCAGTCAGGTTCAACTGGAACGGCCAATTCAGGTAAGTCGCACCACTTCCTATGGACAAGATAATACATACATTCAAGGCAACGGGCATCATCTTCGCCATATGGCTTGTCAACAAAGCCAGAAATAACCAACTTTTCTTCAAGTTGTTCTGGACCCAGCTCTCGTAGATCAACCAGAATATTTTCAAACTGATGATTGTCTTCCGGAAAGGGTTCTGTCTGTGTCTCTAAACCATTGGCCATCAGCCTTCCGATTTGATCGCGAAGCGCGTCGTCATCAGCAGTACTCATATCAATCTCCAGGTGGTGCGTGTCATTTTTTGATCTTCTTTATTGTTATCGTCTGAGAAGATGTCAGGCTGGCAACTCTTCCAGCCTGACGTTTCTCATGCCTACTATGTAGTCTTGAATCGAGAAAGCTCTTCGCCAGTCTTGGCGTCATGAGCATGCACTGTGCAAACCAAACATGAATCGTAGGATCGAGCCACATGACCAACTTCTACAGGATCGCTAGTGTCTGCAATTGGTGTACCGATTAAAGCTTCCTCAATCGGGCCACGTTCGTTGGTTTCACCCGCACGTGGTCCGACGTTCCAAGTGGTTGGCGCAATGATTTGGTAGTTTTTAATTTTTCCACCTTCAACATCAATCCAGTGACACAGTGCACCGCGAATTGCTTCGGTAGCGCCCCAGCCCTGACCATCTTGCTCTTTTGGCTTTACGTAAAAAGGATCATTGAGGTTGAATTCTCGCAAACAGGCTTCCATCTTGCGATAGACATATTTGACTTCGTGCATACGAGCAAAGTGGCGTAACAAAACATTCGCGCCGCCCATATTCTTGTACATGTCGAGTACCAAGCCATCTTTATGCTGCCAGTCTTCCATGTGATCGCCACCGTAGATCAACTCACGAGCAAGCGGACCTGCTTCTAGGTGACCATTGTCATCATGGAGAACTGCAGTGGACCAGGAATACTTTTTCTCGAAGTCTTGGTCATTATTCGAGATTGGCGCAGTAGTGCGATCAAAAGGATGATTTGGTGCACCTGGCTCTTCATACCAAGCATGGGTAATATCTTCCCGAGTCATCGCTTGATCCATCAACTTATGAGTATCTGAGGCCGCGTCATAAACACCACTTGGCATTGTTACAGATGAATTTCTGCTTTCAATGGTTGGGTTGTTGTATTTGTCCTCATGCGGCAAATAACCCCATGAAACAAATTTGCCGAGGCCGGCACCATACTTGTCTAGACCAACATCAACGCCCATGCGCCACATCATGCCAAGATCTGAATTGGCATGCTCTGGCTTCTCGTCCATCCATGCCATGAAATCATCATAGGTTTGGATTTCTTCATACCGCTCGAGCGAGCAACCAAGCCACATTGGCTCGATCCAGTTAGTGCGAAAATGCTCCAGAATCGACCAGGCACGTGTGATGTCAGTCAGTGTTGGAGAACACATTACGCCGCCAGGTACCATGTAACTGGAATGTGGCCACTGGCCACCCAGCAATGCATAGATTTCGACCGGACGACCTGAGATTGTGACACCAAGCTCGTAGTTAGTACCGGTAAATGGTGCCCAACGTTTCACAGCCTCTTCATAATACTTGCTGCCTTTATAGTTCTTGTTGACCATGTCGATCATGAACAAACCATAGTGGTGGCGGGGGAGACTTTGCAGGCTTTCAGCCAATTGGCCGAGGTTCCGCGCGAGAATCGCATTGCGAGGCACTTCTGTTTTCCACGCTGTATCCAATGCCCAAGCGGCGCAAGTTAGGTGCGATGCACCGCAGATGCCACAGGCTCTGGGAGTCACAACCAACCCAGCTTGCGGATCTTTGTCTTTTAGGATGACCTCAAAGCCACGAAACAGTTCTGCTGATGTCCAGGCGTCGACCACAACGCCATCTTGTATATCGACTCGTATATCGAGATCGCCCTCTACTCGTCCTACTGGGGAGATATCGAGAGTTTGAATTTGTGCTGACATAGTATTGATCTCCTAAGTTTTTATACGACAAACATGTCTTGTTCTGCCCACTCAGGCATCGCTGTCTTAGCGGCACCAGTAAGCTTGATATAACCTTTCTTATCTACACCTGTCGGCAAGTCTTTTGGTAAGCCCATGACGGTTTGTGTCTTAAACACAGTGCCAGGCGCCAAATCAAAGAACGGAAATTCCGGCTCAGTACAACCAAGACACGGCATACCCGCACGGGTTTTCGACGATACCCGGTTCCACAATATGCGATTACAAGGTGAATGCGTCATTGGGCCACGACAGCCAAGGTCGTAGAATAAGCAGCCTTTGCGCTGTCCAAACTCGGTGGCCGACACTTTGTACGCAAAGTGCATGTTTCGGGTACACCCTGTTTGAGTAAAACTTTGAAAGAACGTTTTTGGACGCTGAAATTCGTCAAGCTCTAAATCACCGGCACGGCCGGTGGCAATGGCAACAAGAATTTGAGTCACCCAGTCTGGATGCGCTGGGCAACCTGGAATGTTAATAACCGGCAAACCAGCCTTACTTTTAAAATCTGCCCCGAGGAATCCCCCATTTGCTCTTTTCAAAAACTGAAGCCCTTGAGATTCAGATGGGTTTGGCGCGGTAGCGGGGATACCACCCCACGTAGCACAATCACCGAGAGCGACCACAAAGTCTGAAGCATCACAAAGTTCTCGAACCCAGTCACGCATAGGCCGGCCCGCAAATCTGTTCCATTCACCAGTACCATTAGGCGCATTAATAACCGAGCCTTCAAAGACAAAGATGTCCAACTTTGTCTTTCCAGAGACACAATCACGCAAAATTTGTTGCACGTTGTCTCCGAGCTCCATTCCTAAAGATGGTTGCCATAAGATATTCATTCCAAAGTCAGTAACAAGGTCGCATGCACTGGGCTCCTCGGCATTCAGAAATGACATAGTGTTGCCTGAGCAGGCACCACCTTGTAACCATAGAATATTTGCCATTTTTTTCTCCAATTGGTTTCGTTATTAGAAAGCGTACAACCAGATTTTTTCTAGCCTATTAATTCACTAAGCAAATAACATGCCAACTTTTAACAAAATATTATTAGCAATTTAATCAGTATGTTATGGGGGTTTTTATCAATAGAAAAGTCGACAGCGCGAGAAACTGAATAGAAAGTTTACAGTGAGAATTGATAACTTTATTTACACATTGGTGTAATTCAGTCGATTCTAATCTCGCGCAATAACTAGAGGCAAAGACTGACACTGTGTGCCTATATAGTACTAATGCAAATCAAGACCATCTGAGACGGTTAGTTAGCTTACTAAACAAACGCTTTTTTACCGTTTTTCCAACGCTTTTGGTATTTGTTGTCACCCAGCGCATCAGCTAAACGTTCATTAAGGTCGTATAAGGCAGCATCAAGTTCTGTATTCGCGAGACCTTGCCTGGCTGCAGAACTCATCGTCAGGAGAACCGAAGAAACAAGCGAATCCTCTGCATTTTGTATTGTGGCGTCATCGGGTCGATTATACGAAGCTTCACAAACTGCAACGTCGGTAGAATGCTTCTTTCGACAAACTGACGGTCGTACCGAATACACAGAGCATGCCCCATCTTCAAGTAATGCACAGGGAACATTGGTTTGAATTCGTTTGGCGGTAGGCAGGCTTCGTACTAGGTTTTGTGCCTTATTAGCGCGCTCGGTTACCGCTTGAAGCTTGTCCTCGTTAAAATGCGAGCCAATGTACTCAACAATTCGAAATATCTCTTCTGGGCCCGCTTCGGTTTTGAAGTGACAACAATAATTACAACCCTTTTTGCAGTCGACAGAAACCCCTGCATGCTTAATAACAGCAATGGCTGTGCCATCGAGTCGTTGATAATGCCCTTCAATTGCCGCAAACGCAGAATCCGGCAGGTCACCTTTTTCCATATCAGTTTTCACTAACTTTCGTTCTTGTTCGAACGCTGCTTGTATTTGCTCGCTGGCCATTAATACCTCACTCTAAGTTATTGTAGTTTTTATATACCGTAAAATTACCCGTTTCGGTTTCCACAAGCGGGACACTCACATTCGCCGGATAGTCCGTACCAGATTCCCTTACACTGACTACACCAATGCCCCTTCAGGCCACTTGGTTCAATCGACATCTGCTTCGCCAAGGCTGATAAACCCAGTTCTTTGGATCCATGTGTGGAAGCAGGCTTGGTCCGGGATTGCGGGAAAGAAATGATTTTGCGTGCGTTGTCTTCAGCTTCATCGTCCACCATTGTAGTAGGGCGCAACAATATCTGTTTCAATTAAACCGTAGCGTTTAATTTTGTTAGCGAGCCCAACCCTTGAAAGGCCCAAATCTTTAGCTGCCTTACTCTGATTCCAGCGTTGGTGTCGCAATGTAACGGCGATTAACTCAGCTTCAAGGTGTTCTACCTTTTGCTTTAATGTCTGGCCGTTTAACTCGTACTGAGACGGGCGCACTTTGCTTTTTGGTTTGAGTGCGCTGAGTGAGGCAGAAATATTTTCCTCAGTGACATAGGTGCCATTGTCAGTTAACGCAATCATGCGTTTTATTTCGTTTTCAAGTTCTCGTACATTACCAGGCCAATCATGCAGTACAAACTTATCGATGGCTGCAGGTGAAACGCCCAAGATGTTCTTATTAATCTCGCCAGCAATACGCAGTGCCAAGAAGTTAGTGATGACTTCAATATCCTCTGGCCGTTTTCTCAGCGGTGGTATGTTGAGCTGGAATCCGTTTAACCGATAGTACAAATCCTTACGAAACAAGCCTTTTTCGATCAAACCTTCAATTGGCTTATTACTGGCGGCAATAACCCGTACATTACATTTAATGATCTTATCGCTGCCCAGAGGCTTGATCTCGCCTTCCTGCAAAAACCTGAGCAAGCTGACTTGAAAAGTTGGCGATACATCGGCTATTTCATCCAGGAACACTGTTCCGCCATCAGCCGCTGGTAATAGCCCTAGTCGGTCGCTGACTGCGCCAGTAAAAGATCCTCGTACATGGCCAAATAATTCAGATTGCAGAAGTTCATCTGACATCCCGCCGCAGTTATGAACCAAGAGCGGTTGCCCATTACGATCGCTGTTGGCATGTACACCCCGGGCAATCAGTTCCTTGCCTGTACCCGTTTCGCCTTGAATCAGTATCGGCAAATTCGTCTTCGCGGCCTTCATTGCCATACTGCACAAACGCGCCATGCTGGCACTGGTATACACCATACTCTCGAACGCCTGCTTTGCATTTTGCCCAGAGGCATTGGGTCGTTGCTTGCGCAAGATGTCTTCCGCAATCTTTAAGTCCCGGCTCAAATGGCGATGGCGGTAGGACAGCTCCTTGTTCTCCAGCGCGCGCCGCACCAATAGTTCAATTTGCGTGATCGACCAGTCATCATGGACGAATTGGTAGACGGCCGAATCATTGATGGCGAGTTTGATTTCTTCTTTGCCACTGAAACCGGCAATAAGCCGGATGGTTTCAGGATGTCTCACGCGCAATTGCTTGAGAAAATCGAGCCCATCAAATTCTGGCAGGCTATGCCGGCAGAGAACCAGATCCACCTGGTTATCATTTAGGTACGCCATGCCGTCTTCCGCGCTGTCCGCGATGCTTATTTCGTAGTGCTGACTAAGATAGCGATTCAAATCCACCGCTCTTTTCGCCAGATATCCAATAATCAGAATGGATGACGTGCCGTTTTGCATAGAATTACATCAGGTTATTGCATATTAAGTTTACAAATCTAAAACCTTATTTAGCTCAGGTCAAATATATTTGAAATGTGCATACATAGTTTACATCATGCAAATATTATTGACACTTTTTAGTAAAATCGTCTACTCTTTCAAATCCACTAACCAATTCACCGTGAATGGTCATTAAAAAGCATGTCATCTAACTTAAGAGATCACGAGTTTGATCAAGCCTTGGAAGCAATCGCGACCGAAGACATCACGACAGAAGAAAAAGTGGAAATGCTGATGCAAATCGCGATGGGCCTGCAAAACAAACCCAAAAGCCCCGCGCAGCTCCACAATGCTGTCACGCTATATGACAAGGCACTGGAGCTATGTCCTCCAGGAGAAGCGCTGCATATCGCGCGAATCAATGCGCGCAAGGCAACAGCCTTTCAAGCAATCCCAGACAATGGCAGCGGATATCTGGAAAGAGCGCGTATTGCGCTTGAGTCTGCTATTCCAGATTTAGCGGAGCACGGCCTACCAGAGGAAAATGCAGAGGCAGAAATAAATCTCGGTTTGGTCATCCAATCGTTGTTTGCGTTTAATCAAGCGCCGATCCAGGAAGCGATCAATGCTTACCAGCGGGCATTAAAAGTATTTACGCGAGAGAGCTATCCTGCCGAGTTCGCCATCATCCACAACAATTTGGCAACGGCGTTTCTCTCAATGCAAACCAATAGTGAAACCGGCAAGATGCGAGAAGCGTTGGCCGTGCAATCTTTTCAGGAAGCATTGAGCGTGGTTTCAATGACCGATCAGCCGACTGAATACGCCATGTTGCAAAACAATCTCGGCAATGCGCTCCAGTCGGTGCGCAGCAGCCATGGTGTCGAAAACAATTTGCGTGCCCTTGATGCTTATGACGAAGCATTACGAGTCAGAACGTCGACCGATACACCGCTTGAATACGCCAATACGATTTGCAATAAAGCCAATTGCATTTGCGCCCTCCCCGACGACTTGGAACACCCTGATAAAGGCAATCGGCACAACTTGCGTGAGGCACTGGGACTCTATCAAGAGGCTCAAGAGATATTTGGCCGGTTTGGTGAGATGGATAAAGCACAGATGATCCAGGAAATGGTCACAGAATTGGAAGCTGATGTTGGAACCGGTGAAGCTGGATCTCGCGAAGGCAAAGGCTTCGGTGAATCCAGAATCTAATTTAAAAATTCAATTAACTGTTTTATGAGGAGTAACTAATGAGTGAAGTTTTTTCGTCACTATCAGCTGAGAATATTACACTGATTAGTTTTGTATGGGGAGCATTGATCGCGCTGGTAGTTGGCATTGTCGGCGGTGCAATCGGCGGAGTGATCGTTGGAGGGAAGCATATTGGAAATGAATTGGCAGCCATGATGGGCGCGTTCTACGGTCCAATGGCAACCATTCCTGGCATTCTGATTGGCTTACTCGTACTTAAACTCATTTAGGAGAATTTAGATGTTAGACATGTTTAAAAACTCAGCCACTTTGTTTCTACAAGGCAGGTTATTTCAAGATTTATCAAGTGTTCTACGTCAGTTGGCGATCGGCATTGTAATTGCAGTAGTTCTGCTAGTTGTACTCGTTAAACTAGGGCTATCGGTTGGTTTGGCTGCCATTATTTCTGCAGCGATCACGGGCGCGGTACAGCCATATCTTTTCAAAGACCTAAAGTACGCCTAGGTTTCTATGTCCACACATCCTGACTCTGCCACCGGCGATAACTTGCCAACATTAGATGCGCTACTCAAAGACGTGCAGTCGTTGGAGGGGCTGGTCGCAGACTGGGATGAACAACAACGAAACACCTATCAGGCGCTACGCGAGGCACACGATGCCCTGTCCAAAGAGGCAATCTCTAGGCTAATCCGAGCGCTTAAACCAAATCCTGATGCGATGGCTCTCCTAAAGGAAGCTATGTCCGATGAAGTGATTTATTCTGTGTTACGCCATCATGGAATTGTTAAGCCGTCTATTCAGGAACGACTGGAAGAGGCACTGGACTCAGTACGTCCTTATCTCGCCAGCCACGGTGGCAATGTAGAGATAGTCAATGTCGCTCTTCCCGACACGGTTGAAATTAGATTGCTCGGTGCTTGTGATGGTTGCCCGGCATCGTCGCTAACCTTGAGCGAAGGTGTTGAAAAAGCCATCAAAGAATACTGTCCGGAAATCACTGCCATTAGAAAAGCCAAAGGCGGCGTGACCGCCAAGCCTGCCAATGGAGAGATAGTGGTAAATTTTGTCAGCCCTTTTGCCCGCAAGGAAGACAAGGGATGGATATTTGCATGTGAATTATCAGACTTAACTGAAGGCCAATTAGCGGTCACTTCAGTACAAGATGCGGATCTTATTCTGTATCAAACCGACACTAAGGTGGTGTGCTATCAAAATGCCTGTGCCCACATGGGTATGCCCCTGGATATGGGCACACTCGACAAGGGCACACTAACTTGCCCACATCACGGCTTTCAGTTTTTACTTGAGTCGGGTGAATGCCTCACTGCACCAGAAGTACAACTGCACACGCACGCGGTGCGTATCGTTGGAGAAACGGTTGAGGTCAAACTGCTGTGAACGCTAAATCGGCAAGCACAAAGGTCTCGCTTAGTCCGTCACTCAGAGTATCGGACGCTACTGAAATCCCTTTTATTCCTCTGCTGCAGAAGACACCCATTGCGATGGTCGGCACTGAACGTGTGCCGCCAATTATTGGTGACGGTGTGCAACCGAGCAAAACCACCTGCTTTGGCCCGCGTGGCGCGGCATTGATGCACGAAGATGGACCGCTTTGGGTCTGCGACACAGGGCATCATCGGCTTTTGGGTTGGCGAACCGCCCCCGCCGAGGATTTAGCGCCTGCGGATTGGGTCATCGGCCAGGCTGATTTTTCATCGGAAGGACGTAACGGTAAAGCACCGATTTCGGCCGCTAGCGTCAATGTTCCTACAGGTATCTGCCCCCTTGGAGAGGGGATGGCCGTTGCCGATGCCTGGAACCATCGTGTTCTTATTTGGCACAAGCTGCCCGAAGACAGTCATGTGCCATCTGACGTCGTGTTAGGCCAACGTGATTTTGTATCGGGAGAATCAAATCAGGGACTGAGCAAGTCATCGGCTAGCTCTTTTCATTGGCCTTATGGAGTGACTTGGTCTGATGGTCATCTTTATGTCTCCGACTCTGACAATCGCCGCGTCTTGATTTGGAAAGGTATTCCACAAAGCAATAATCAACCTGCGGATTTAGTGTTAGGACAAACCACATTCGAGAACAATGACGAAAACGCTGGCGGCGAACCAACGGCGATGAGTATGCGTTGGCCACATAGTGTCGCGCTATGGGGCGGAAGAGTTTGCGTTGCCGATGCCGGTAATAATCGAGTAATGGTGTGGAACTCCCTGCCCACATCAAACGGCACACCTTGCGACTACGTTCTTGGGCAAACAGATCATCAACTTAGTGATCATAATCAGTCGCTGTATTGGCCCCGGGCAAATACGTTGAATATGCCATATGCATTAGTGGCCAATGACCAATGGTTACTGGCGGCCGACACGGCCAACTCACGCGTCATTGCGTGGCATGTTGATGATTTGGAGACTGGCTGTGCAGCACGTGCGCTATTCGCGCAAAATAACTTCCATGACAAAGGTGATAATCGTTGGCTGCCAGCCGGCGAAGACACCATTTGCTGGCCTTATGGTATGCAGCTACAGGGCGACACTTTAGTGCTTTCCGATTCGGGCAACAATCGAGTTAGTCTGTGGACGCTCGCGGTATGAATACGGTGCCAGAAGAACTCGTTCTTGATTCTCTGGCAACGCTCATTAGCGTGGATATCCGAGTGACCGGGATTGTCCAGGGCGTGGGTTTTAGACCAGCAGTATGGCGTATCGCCAATGATCTTAATCTCGTTGGGTCGGTCTGTAATGATGGCAGTGGTGTACGCATTCGTGTTGGTGGTACACGCGAACAAATTGACGCTTTGGTCGATGAGCTCAATTTAAACCCGCCACCATTAGCGCGAATAGATGACATCTCTGTGCGTGAAACAAGCGAGATGCCAAGCACCAAGTTTGAAATCGAGCCGAGCAATCAGACCCAGGTACAAACAGCCGTGACGCCAGATGCTGCGACTTGTGATGAATGTCTGCAAGATACCCTTGGCCCATTCGGTCGTCGATACCGATATCCATTAACCAATTGCACACATTGCGGTCCTCGCTTTTCGATAATAAACGCCATTCCTTATGACCGACCTAACACGAGCATGGCGCCCTTTACGTTATGCGAACCATGTGACACGGAATACACAAGCCCAGATGACCGGCGCTTTCACGCACAACCAAACGCCTGTTATGACTGCGGTCCGAGAGTCACGCTTTCAAGGCTGGATCAACAACCAATCTGCCTCGAAACGTTGTCGCAACTCGATGACACCGATGCCGCCTGTACCGTTTTACAGAGCGGCCACGTCATGCTGATTAAAGGCACCGGTGGCTATCACTTAGCATGCGATGCAACCAATCATGCGGCGGTAACACGTCTTCGTGAAATCAAGGTGCGGGATGTAAAGCCCTTCGCACTGATGGCACGAGATCTAGAAGTCATCAAGCGCTACGTCACCGTGAGTCCTGAAGAGGAAAAACTGATACGTAGCAGCGAGGCGCCTATCGTACTGTTGCCCAAGCCGATAGAGGGACCAAGCGGCGAGCGCAAAGAATTTGGCGTCCCAGGCGGCGCAAGGCCACTGGATCTGATCCCGATGTCAGACGATATAGCTCCAGGCTGCAACACACTCGGCTTTATGCTGCCCAATACAGCAATGCATCATCTGATACTCAAGCGGATGAATCGTCCTATTGTGCTGACATCCGCGAATGTGGCCGATCACCCCCAGTTCATCGACGACCAAGCCGTGATCGATCAATTTACTGGTGAAGTTGAGTTCATTCTCTCCCATGACAGAGACATCGTGAATCGTGTTGATGATTCTCTGACCAGAGTAATGAGTGGCGAGCCGAGAGTTCTGCGTCGCGCCAGAGGTTATGCACCTGCACCATTACCTCTGCCAACTGGCTTTTCAGCGGCTCCCGAATTAATTGCCATGGGCGGCGAACTGAAAAACACCTTTTGTCTCATCACCAACGGTGAAGCCATTGTCTCGCAGCACATTGGTGATCTGGAAAACGCGACGACCAACGCAGACTATCAACATAATATGGCGTTGTACGCTGATCTTTTTCAGCACACACCAAAGCATGTCGTCGTAGACGCGCACCCGGAATACATCTCGACCAAACTCGGCCGTAAAAAAGCAGAGACTGAGCTTCTGCCGCTTCAGGTTGTGCAGCATCATCATGCGCATATCGCGTCGTGCATGGTCGAAAACAACTGGCCGCTAGATGCGGGACCTGTTTTAGGCGTGGCGTTAGACGGACTGGGTTACGGAGCAGATGATTCGCTGTGGGGTGGTGAATTTCTATTGGCAGACTACTCACAGGCAGAACGACAAGGGCATTTTAAACCGGTCGCAATGTTGGGCGGTGCACAAGCTATCAAAGAGCCGTGGAGAAATACCTACGCCCATCTCATGGCTGAGCTTGGCTGGACCGAATTAGTAATGAACTATTCGGAGCTAGAGCTCGTAGAGTTTTTACAAAAAAAACCACTCGACACACTGAACGCGATGTTAGCCAAGAAACTAAATGCGCCACTTGCTTCGTCCTGTGGACGTTTGTTTGATGCCGTTGCTGCCACGATGGGCGTTTGTCGTGAGTCTACCCTGTACGAAGGGCAGGCAGCGATGGAACTTGAAGCCTTAGTTGACCAGGATACCTTGCAACATGAAGGCAATGAGCTTGCCTATCCGTTTGCGATTCCGATGATGAATCAAATGCCCTATATCGAACCGCTAGCAATGTGGCAGGCTTTGTTAGGGGATTTAATCTTGAAGACGCCGGCGCCAGTAATGGCCGCCCGTTTTCATAAAGGTTTGGCGAATGTCATTGTCAAAATGGTCGAGCGGCTATCAACCCGAGACGAGGAGCGAATTATTAATACTGTGGCGCTCTCTGGTGGTGTTTTTCAAAACCGTATTTTATTTGAACGTGTTGTTGCTCAGCTTGAAGATCGCAACTTTAAAGTGCTGACACACCAACATGTTCCGGCCAATGATGGTGGGCTTTCGCTCGGTCAGGCCGTGATCGGCGCCGCCCGCATAATAAACAGAAGTGGAGTAAAACCATGTGCTTAGGAATTCCGGGTCAGATAGTCGAAATATCTGATCCTCAAAAGAAACTTGGGATTGTCGATGTATCCGGCGTCAAACGTCCAATCAATCTAGCGTGCATCGTCGATGAGAATCATTCCGTGGACAGTTGCGTCGGTGATTGGGTACTGGTGCACGTGGGCTTTGCCATGAGTCGAATCGACGAAGAAGAGGCACAAAAAACACTCGCTTTACTAATCGAACTAGGCGAAGCACAGGCTGAGATTGAAGCCATGCGAACTTCTGGCGCGCAATAGTGAACGACACATCCAAAATGCGGGAGCAACTCTACCCGTTTCTCCACGGAGAAACGAAGGATCCCGTTGAGGAAAACAAAGCGTTATTAGAATCTGTAAAACAAAAAGCGGCCAATAGTATTGTGGCCAAGCAAGCGTTTTTTGCAGAGAACGCGCAACAGCTCATTGATACAGCTGCTGAAATCGCGAATTGCTATCGTAATAGTGGCAGGCTGCTTACCATGGGTAATGGCGGATCCAGCTGTGACGCAGCGCATCTCGCTGTCGAGTTTCAGCATCCGGTAACCGCAGGCAGGCCCGCGCTTCCAGCATTCAATTTGACCATGGATACAGCCATGCTCAGTGCCGTCGCAAACGACGTCGGTATCGATCAGGTATTTGCCAGACAAGTAGAAGCCACTGCACGACCGGAAGATGTGCTGGTTGGCTTTTCAACCAGTGGAAATTCTAAAAACCTGTTAGCCGGATTTCAGATGGCCAAAAAACTAGGCCTCAAGACCGTGGGATTCGCTGGTGGTGATGGTGGTGACATGCAATCTTCTGGATTGGTGGATCATTGTTTGGTGGTCAACTCCCCATCCATACACCGTGTGCAAGAAGTCCATGTGGCGATTTATCACATCCTTTGGGATTTGGTACACACTCAATTAGCAGACACTCGTGGCAACTTGGGTAAAAAGGGCTAGGTGAAGAGAACCATATGAAATACGTCGACGAATTTAGAGACCCTGAACAAGCAAAACAGTTGGTCAACAAGATCAATCAGCTAATCGAAGAGCTTCGGGTAGATAAAAAGAAGCCGTTACAGCTGATGGAATTTTGTGGCGGCCACACGCATACGATTTTTCGCTACGGCATAGAACAAATGCTCCCTCGTGAAATTGAATTGGTACATGGGCCAGGTTGTCCGGTGTGTGTGTTGCCGATGGGACGGGTTGATGACTGCGTGGCAATTGCAGAACAGGACAATGTCATCTTCACCACATTTGGTGACGCCATGCGTGTACCAGGTTCGAAGAAGAGCTTGTTGCAAGCAAAAGCGGACGGGGCGGATATTCGAATGGTGTATTCGCCATTGGATGCGCTTGGTCTTGCGCGCGATAACCCTGAAAAGGAAATCGTGTTCTTCGCATTGGGCTTTGAAACCACTATGCCGAGCACTGCATTAACAGTATTGCAGGCAGAGCAGGACGGCATCGAAAACTTTTCGTTGTTTTGCAACCACATCACAACAGTGCCAACGATCAAAGCTATTCTGGATTCTCCAGATATGCGACTGGATGGCTTTTTAGCGCCAGGTCACGTCAGCATGGTAGTCGGTGAACACCCATTCCATTTTGTTTCCGAAACATACCAAAAGCCGATCGTTATCACTGGCTTCGAACCACTCGATATTTTGCAATCCATTTGGATGCTATTAACCCAACTCGTAGAACAAAGGGTTGAGGTAGAAAACCAATACAAACGCATCGTACCCAAAGACGGCAACGAACCGGGAATGCAAGCTTTAACTGATGTCTTTGAGTTGCGTGAATTCTTTGAATGGCGTGGCCTGGGTTCA
The DNA here is from genome assembly GCA_965262465.1 of uncultured Pseudohongiella sp. Lineage (GTDB taxonomy): Bacteria > Pseudomonadota > Gammaproteobacteria > Pseudomonadales > Pseudohongiellaceae > UBA9145. The sequence goes on from OZ253535.1 coordinate 2,904,087, forward strand.
ATCGATCACTCGGGCGTCAAAATGCGCGATGCGTATAGCAAGTACGACGCCGAAAGGAAGTTTGCCATTCCAAACTTACAAATAGCTGATCCTAAGTCCTGCCAATGTGGCGAAGTACTCAAAGGTGCGATTCGACCCTGGGAGTGCAAGGTTTTCGGCTCTCAATGCAATCCAGAAAATCCCATGGGTGCACTGATGGTATCTACTGAAGGAGCTTGCGCCGCTTATTATAACTTTGGCAACCTCGATGAGCTCATCAAGAAAAGAAAACTAAGTGAAGGTGTCACCGCATGGCAAGTCAGGCAGCGCAACCGTTGAAACCACGTACCCGTAAATGTCGAGCCGACACTATCACCATGGCTCATGGCAGTGGTGGTAAAGCTATGCGCGATCTAATTGAGGATGTATTTGTATCCGTATTCGATTCACCTGAACTTGACCTCCTTGAGGACCAAGCCAAGGTAGATATGTCTTTTCTACAATCCATGGGAACCAAGCTGGCCATGACCACTGATTCCTATGTAGTGGATCCTCTATTCTTTCCAGGCGGTGACATTGGCAAGTTAGCGGTAACCGGTACCGTGAATGACTTGGCTGTTGGAGGAGCTATTCCACTCTACCTCACTTGCGGCGTAATCATTGAAGAAGGGATGTCGGTTGATGAGCTTCGCAAAATTACCCTCTCAATGAAGCGGACTGCCGACGAAGCCGGGGTGAGAATCATCACTGGAGACACAAAAGTCGTGCCTCGAGGGGCTGCGGATAAAGTATTTATCAATACCGCCGGTGTCGGTGTCGTACCGGAGGGTATTGACTTAGGACCGCACAAAATCTCCGTTGGTGATGTGGTCATCATCAACGGGTTTGTCGGTGATCATGGCGCGGCAATTGTCGACGCGCGTGGTGAAATGTCATTACAAAACACTATCGAGACCGATTGTCAGCCACTTAGTAATTTAATCCAGACAATGTTGAAAGCATGTCCGGAGATACATTGTATGAGAGACGCCACGCGCGGCGGTATTGCGACTGTGATGTGCGAGTTTGCAGACGACAGCGACACTTGTATTCGACTGGAAGAAGCTGCTTTGCCCCTGAGGGGAGAAGTACGTGGTATGTGCGAGATCTTGGGACTTGATCCTTTGTATTTAGCGAACGAAGGTAAAGTGGTGGCAATTGTGCCAGCGGATCATGCCGATTTGGTACTCGATGTAATGATGTCTCATCCCGCCGGTGAGCATGCAGCGGTTATTGGCAAGGTTACCGAGTCACCGAAATCCAGCGTCATTCTGACCACGGCTTTTGGCGGCGAACGGGTTGTTGATATGTTGGTTGGTGAACAACTGCCACGCATTTGCTAACCCGGTTGATGGAATCATATTTATGCATGAACTAGGCATAACACGAAATATTGTCGCTATCGTTGGTGAGAAAGCCGGGACCAGCAAAGTGAAGCGCATTTCGCTGGATATTGGAAAATTGTCTGCCATCATGCCGGATGCAGTGCGATTCTGTTTTGATGTTTGCGCCAAAGATACGGCATTGGAAGGTGCTCAACTGGAAATCAACGAGATTCCAGGGCTAGGTCGCTGTAATGAATGCGGCAACGAAATACAACTTGAACACGTGTACGGGCAGTGTCCTTGTGGCTGTCGCCACATCCAGTGCATTGCCGGTGAAGAATTAATGATTAAAGAGATGGAGGTTTACTAAATGTGTACTACCTGCGGTTGTTCCGATAACGCTAGAGCTACAATTTCCAATTTAGACACTGGAAAAGTGGTATCGATGGATGAACATGGGCATTCTCATGCCCATCATCATCACGACCACGACCACGACCACGACCATGACCATGACCATGACCATTCCCACGGACATTCGCATGATCACTCGCACGAACATCATTCACACGATCATGATCACGACCACACGCATGATCATGACCACGGGCACACACATGCGAACATGCATGGCACCAGCATTTCTCTTGAGCAGGAAGTGCTCGCAAAGAACAATCTTCTAGCCGAACGCAATCGTGGATGGTTTGATGGCCGCAATATCTTGGCCCTCAACTTAGTAAGTTCTCCCGGCTCTGGCAAAACGACCTTGCTTGAACGCACCATCACTGACCTTAAAGAGACATTGCCAATCAATGTAATTGAAGGCGATCAGGAAACGGTCAATGATGCAAAGCGCATAAAGGAAACCGGCTGCAAGGTGGTACAAATCAATACAGGCACAGGCTGTCATCTAGAAGCAGACATGCTGGCACGAGGTCTTCAGGAACTGAATCCGCCTCTGGATTCAGTGGTGATGGTCGAAAACGTCGGCAACCTCGTTTGTCCCGCCCTGTTTGATCTCGGTGAGCGTTGTAAAGTAGCGATTCTTTCGGTAACTGAGGGCGAAGACAAGCCTCTCAAATACCCGCATATGTTCCGTGCTTCAGAAGTTATGCTGCTCAATAAAACAGACCTTTTGCCACATCTAAATTTTGACGTTGATGCCTGTATTGAATATGCCAAAACGGTGAACCCTGATATCAAAGTATTTCAGGTATCAGCAACTACGGGCGAAGGCATGCAAGATTGGTATAAGTGGATTACGGATCAAGTTAAAGGCGGCTCACAACAGGTAGCGGTGTAAATCTTGTTTAGCCTGCTTCTATTCGGTTTTCTTCTAGGGATGCGTCATACTCTGGAAGCCGATCACCTGGCTGCAGTCGCCTCGCTGACCAGCAATACTCACTCAAAGAAACAGGCGTTAAAGCAAGGTGCCGTTTGGGGCATAGGGCATACAGTGACACTGTTTGTGTTTGGTTCGGCGGCGTTGTTACTGGATCGAGTCATTTCAACACAATTGGCTACAACGCTAGAATTCTTTGTCGGTGTAATGCTCTGTGGGTTAGGGGCGGACGTGATTTATCGTTTGCATAAAGGTCGAGTTCACTTCCATCACCACCGACACGCGAATGAAGAATCGCACTTTCACGCGCATTCACATTCCAATGACGGTAAACACGATGATGATGCTCACGAACATACACATGTCCGTGGATTTCCAAAACGAGCATTATTTGTAGGCGCAATCCACGGCTTAGCTGGTTCAGCCGCGTTAATAGTTCTTACCTTACAGAGCGTTGAATCGGTAGCGACTGGACTTTGGTATATAACTTTGTTTGGTGTTGGATCGATTATAGGTATGGCTTCGCTGTCTTTCGTGGTGGCTATACCTCTGAGGCAATCAGCCAAAGGGCTAACCCGGCTACATAGCGCTTTGCAATTGGTGATTGGAACAGTGACGGTATTTATCGGTATTAGTCTAGCTGTGGAAAATTTGCCTGTTTAGAATTTAAAATATCAACTCCAGATTATGCTAATTGTTGATGTATCTGACGAGTATTGCCTGTCAGCGCTCAAGGCTATAAGTATCAAATAGTGTATTTATCGAGAGAAACATAACCAACACAGCTGAAGTTAGAGATCAGCAATAAGATCAGCTAGATTCTCTGTTCTCAAGTGCGTATAGCGTTTCAACATCTGCATAGATTTGTGACCAGTAATTGACGAAACCTGCTGATCTGACAATCCAGCCTCTACCAATCTACTGGTGGCCTCATGTCTTAGGTCGTGAAACCTCAAACCCTGAATTCCAGCGGCTTCCAGAGAATGCACCCAGGTTCTGTTAATTGTGTATGGACGCCGTATTCCGTCCCTTCCCGGCTCGCCATAAAAAAGGAGCTTTGTATCAATAGGTCGGATGGAGTGAGCCATGGCAGCCTCGAGAACCTCTAATGCCTTATTTGAAAGCGGGACTGTTCTAACAGTGTCGTTCTTGGTATCGGTCAGTGTCACTGTTCTTTTCCTTAGGTTAACCTGATTTTTGGTTAAACCCACTATCTCGCCTTGGCGCATGGCAGTGTAGAGAGCAATTCTGACGATCCAGCCAAAGAACGGATTGGAATGCGCATCACATTCTTTCAGTAGCTTTTCTTCTTCTCTATCGGTTAGTCGTCTGTTTCTGCCTTTGCTGGGAGCTGGTTTTCTGACGTTGAGAACAGGGTTGGCAATCAGGCCTAGTCCCCACTCTTTAATTGCGACCGAGTAAAGATGGCTAAGCAGAGCGAGTTCGAGCCTGATTGTACTCGCACTTTTCCCTTCTGCTAATCGCGCATCGCGAAATGCGCCAATCTTGTCTGCGTTCAATGCAGCAAGGCTGTATTTGCCGAGAGAGGACTTGAGTTGTTTGGCTCTGCCTTTCTCGCGCACTTGAGTCGTTGGTTTCTTGGTGGGGGTAACTTCTTTCAGATAACGATCTAGCGCTCTGGCTACCGTCATCTTTTCAGAATGACTTCTGGGAATATAGATACCACGTATGATTTCATCTTCTGTTGCGCGCGACCAGTCTTCAGCATCGCGCTTAACACGAAACGTTTTCGAAACGGTCGGCCATCCTGACCTTCTTATTACCGATTTCCACTTCCCTGAATCGGTTTTGGTAATCGTAGCCATACTTAGCACCTCGGCATCTGACGAGTGTACCTGTATTGTACCTTTTGACTTGGAGCAAAAAGATTAACTTTCGATGAAAGTTATAAGCTACTGATATTTAAGAATAAAATGGTGGTCAGGGACAGAATCGAACTGCCGACACGGGGATTTTCAGTCCCTTGCTCCTCTAACTTCATTTCTACTCGAATAGTTGAGTAAACATATTGAGTAAGGGGTAAAACGAAGTTTGCAGGCTTCATTCGTTACAGGTAATTTCATCAAGTGATTTGTAAAAACCATCGTAAAGATAAATTGCTTCCTCATCTGCCATGCCTTTAAAGATGCCGTGTAACTTCTTGCCTCTTGAAAGCGGTGAGGGATGAGAGCCCTGAATAGCATAAGCAGGTAAAGATTTAGCTAGGTATTCAAAGGCAAGGATAGGTGCCCCTAGTTTGTTAGGTGCTATTTTCAAATTGGGCAATTCTCCAAAATTCTCTGCAATTCTAGTGAGATACGAAAATGCTAGTTTGTCGGCTTCAAATTCTTGCGAAACTGGATTCGGCGCTATCCGACCTGACCAGTAAACCCTAGAACCTGAAAATAAAAATTCAAAGTCGACAACGGTACTGTCCAGAGCCACATCTTTTTCTAGCTCAAATATCTCTGACGATGCTTGCTTTAGAGGCCTCAACTGATCACCTGACACAACAGAGACGGAGCCATTAGAATTATCTAATACGAAGGTACTCCCATTGGCCTCTACTATTGCTAGATCGTGGGAGGTCATTGCTTCGCTCAATTCGTCACAGCCAACGAGTGCCGACAAGCAAAGTGCTAGTGTGATTAGTTTCGTCATAAACCTAATAGTCTCCGTTTGGCTGCGTTGAACTCTTCATCATTGAGAATTCCTTGGTCATAGAACTCTTGCAAGCGATTCAAATCCTCAACTAATGACGAACCTCTTGATTGTGAATTGGTGCTAGCCGGATTCGATGGCAAGCAATGGCTGGGAGTTTCAGATGTCCTTTCAGCCCTAATTCTCGTAGAGCCAGAACCATCCTCAATAGTCCCTTGCATTGCATCCTCGTTTACTGCGACAGATGTTCTTAACTGAATTACTCGTCGACCGTCTTCCGCTCGCAGGCCAAAAACCGCGTCATGGGTGTTAGAGCTAGTTAGAGGGTAAGTTTCTGCCTCTACGGATTTCTTTGGATACCTCAACGTGTAATAACCATTCATTGATATTTGAAGCTCTATAGGTATCTCCCCTCCCCTGCCTATTAAATTCCCCGACCAACTCCCTGCTATACAAGTATTGTTTGCTAATGGCTCTGGCTGGAAATTGACTTCTTCGTTGCTCGAATCATTCCTCAAGCCCTCTAAACCACGAGTTATCTGTTCGGAGTACGCCCGCGTGTTTCTAGTGAATCTATCAGTGGCACCTTGAAGCATTTCCTCTATGGGATCAGAGCTATTGCCTACACTAACTTTGCGAGACAACCCGGGACAGGCGGTTCTGTTGTACGCCTTGATCTCCTTGGTCAGTGGCTCTTGGCAGTATATTACATCCGCTCGGACTTCGCTCGGGGCAAAAGCAGGCAGTAATGCGATTAGCAGTAAGTAAGCATTCTTCATTGGTTACGATTCCATTAGCTATCTACCCTCCAGTGTATCTGGACAGCACTTTTAGGAATTGAGGGACATCAAAACTACTCTCCGTGACATCGTGGGACAACTGGGGAAATCCGCAGGCTATTAAGGGCGGCGAGAAGGTGACAAGGCGGGACATCACAGTGACATAGCCCTAGAAAGCAACTGAATCCGCGAGTGTGAATACCTCTCCAGCACCCGCTACACCGTCCTAAACCGCCTACTTAGTTAGTACCCACGTACCTGCAAAGCCACTATTTAGGGCTATTTAGTCCCTTTAATGAACACCATACTGCCCGTAACCCATTGATATACATGGTGATTATGTAGACTAAGGTGTGACTTTATCGGCTAGATGGGGCTGTTTAGTGGCTGTGTGCGCCACCCAAGAGGAATGGCGCAGGTGGTGGATAGGCTGTCTAGGGTGGATAGGCCCCGTAGCTACCGGGCTGTAGGCTGACTGGAAGGTGGATAAGCACTGGATAGGGGTTGGATAGGAGCGGGACGGCACGCAGAAGCACGCCAGACTTGACAAATCGGCAAGAGTATGGTATGATATAGGTATAAATATCCTAATATAAAATAATAATAGCCTATCAGAAACAACTCGTCAACACTTTCAATCAACTTTTTTCAATAGGAGTACAGATGATGGACAGGGAACGGAAAACCCTCTCACTGAAAGTACCTACTGAATTGGCGTTAGAAGCGAAGGATATGTTCTCGGACATTGAACTCAATATGACCCAATCAGTTATCGCAGCAATCAAACTAGGAATTAAATCGAGAACGGCTAACGTCCGTCAGGGAGATCACAATGGAAGCAGTACAAGAAGTAACGGATAACAACACCCCTCCTACCAAGAAGGACAAGCACGAAGCAGCTAAGTACCTCACCCGGAGGTTCTTCAAAGTTAGCGAACAAGGCAACCAGCTATTCTTCTATGATTCCATGACAGGCAACAAAGGACTGTTAAAGATGCACTTGTGTGGTGTTCTACATTCGCGAGGCTGGGAATGGAACGATGCAATGGAGATCGTCAACCACGCTTGGTACAGCCCCATACTACTACAGCCCATCTACAGACCGGAGATGCCACCAGTGTTGCAGCAGGGAGGTATCTACTATCCGAACATATGGCGCAAGCCCACTGTAGAGCCTGTGAAAGGCGACTCAGCCCACTTCGTTAACCACCTGACCCTGATGCTAGGCAGTAGAGAGAAAGCTCAGTACCTCGTCAGGATGCTTGCTTATCGGTATCAGAACCCTAACCTCACGTCTAAGCCCCATATAGCCTTCTACTTTTACGGTGAGCAAGGCGGCATGGGTAAGAGCTTACTCGCCGATACGATCACCAAGGTGTTTGGTGACAGTGCTGTGATGAACTGTGTAGATCAATCAGCCCTAATTAGTATGTCATCTGTGGATATGTGGAAACGGACATGGTGTGTGGTGCAGGAAGTGGACGTTAAGAAGGGTGACACCAACTACAACAAGATCAAGACGCACACAGGCGGTGATTACTTTGATGACGCCAGGAAGGGTGAACACTTCAGACGCCACGAGACACCAGCGCAGCTAATCATGCTCTCTAATAGCGCACCCCACTTCATCGAGCCGACAGACAGACGGTTCTTTATCAGTAAGTGGTCGTATGACTTCGAGAGTGCAGAAGCTAAGAACTTGTACTTTAACGACTATGTGAACTGGCTAGAGACTGGAGGCTACGAGGCTATAGCGTTCCTGTTAAGTAACTTCGACACCAGTAAGGTAGACGTAGCGGCACCTGCAATGATGACCCCTGAGAAGGAACAGATTATCTCAATGGGGGGTGATGACTGTGTATCTGACATCAAGGACTACGTAGACAGTAAGAACGACCAAGTGCTGTTCGATGAGGATGAGTTCAAAGACATCCTAACCCGGCATGACGCTATCAAGGCTGCAAAGTACAAGCTGGAGGCGGCGGGACTGAGCAAGGGTGAAACCAAGATCAACAAGGTGAGACGCAGGTTCTGGATCAGAGAGGGACACACCAAGGTCAGTAAGAGCGGTGTTCCTGCTGTTATCGTTTACCCTGATAGAACTGAGAAACCTGTTTCAGAGGTATTACCGCCTCTTCTTGAAAATTCCCTTTAGTAAATCTGGGCGGCTACAGTAACCATAACGCGATAGCGATCCGGCCCCCCCGTCTCTTTTCTGACCCCCTGTGTGTTTCAGGAGCATTAAAGAACACAGAGTTGCAGGCAGAGTTGCAGGAATTATATCTCTGACTCTGTAAGTGCTTGATTGTAAAGCCCGTAAAAAGGGCCCTATCAATGTCGTGGTGCCGAAGGCCGGACTTGAACCGGCACGAGCTAGGCTCACTACCCCCTCAAGATAGCGTGTCTACCAATTCCACCACTTCGGCAAATTCTGTTTTCTTTTTAAAGACATCGTTACTAGTTGGATATCCCTTCCAGCCAGCGAGCACAGCCCGCTGTCGTTCGACCTTCGCTCGAAGCTAGCGCTTCGAAAACGCTCGATCTCACCCACCACTTCGGCAAATTCAATTAATTAGTTGTTATCAGGCAAGCTTGGCACATCGCTTTGATCTGCCACCGGCTCTTCAATCAATTCAGGTACATCTGATTGCTCAGCTGTCACCTCTTCCAAAATCTCTTGATTAACTACCGGCAAGCCTTGAGTAGTGCTCAATCCAGATTGACTGCGTGCAAAAATCGCCAGCGCCAATGAAGTAACAAAGAAGATTGTGGCCGCTACTGTTGTCGCCCGCACAAGAAAATTTCCGGAACCAGAAGAACCGAATACGGTTTGTGATGCACCGGCACCAAAAGATGCACCTGCATCTGCACCCTTACCCTGTTGCAGTAGCACTAAACCTACGATAACGATCGCCACGATTACATGAACTACGACGACTAAAGTTTCCATGATTAATTGTCCGCATTTTTGCAGATGGTAATAAACTGTTCTGCCTCTAGGGAGGCGCCGCCTACCAAACCACCATCGATGTCAGGTTGGCTAAATAACTCTATTGAGTTAGATCCTTTTACACTCCCGCCATAAAGTATTCGTGTGGCGACAGCTATATCACTGCTATGTTGTGCGAGTTCTTCTCGCAATATCTCGTGCACTTCCTGCGCTTGCTCTGGACTTGCAGTTTTGCCCGTCCCGATCGCCCATACTGGCTCATAGGCGATTACAGCGTTTTTAAATTCTTCTATTCCAGCGTACTCAATTACAGCACGTAATTGTTCAAGCACCACATCGCGAGTAATTCCCTCTTCGCGTTGAGACAATGACTCACCAACACACAGAATCGGAATTAATGAGGCTTGTTTCGCTGCAACAAACTTCTCAGCAATGGCATTGTTAGTTTCGCCAAACAATGCTCGTCTTTCCGAGTGCCCCAAGATCACAAATTGCGCTCCGATGTCTGCCAGCATCTTGCAGGCTATTTCACCGGTAAAGGCACCTTCGTCAAATTGAGATCCATTCTGTGCGCCGCATAGAATCTTGGAGTCTTTGCAACGTTCAATCGCCAGTGGCAGATAAACAGCAGGAGGACTAATCCCAATTTCAATTCCGTCCGCCACATCCCCTGCCTGAGACTTAATCGCTTCAATTAACTCGGCGCAGGAAGCCTGGGTTCCATGCATCTTCCAGTTACCAACAACCAGCTTGGAACGCATTATCTCTCTTCCTAGTTAAGCCAGGGGGTGGACAAAAACGGGCGCCAATACTACCCAAGAAGCCTATTTCTTGCAATATTGCGGCAGATACTACCCGGTAGCCGCTACTTCTGCGGCAACGACATCGGACAGTTCCTGAGCCAATTGTTGGACTTGCTCCCCGTTCTCCCCTTCCACCATGACTCGCACTACAGGTTCAGTGCCAGATGGACGGAGCAACACTCGGCCATTCTTACCGAGTTGTGATTCCACTTCGCTGATTGCATTTTTTACAGAATCGTTAGCAGTCACATCTACTGAGTTCGCTAATCTGACATTCACCATGTGTTGTGGAAGTTTGCGCATCTTACTTTTTAGATCCGCCAATGGTTGTTCACAGTGGACAATAGAAGCTAGTGCCTGCAAAGCTGATACGATGCCATCACCCGTCGTGTTGATATCCAAACAGATAATGTGACCAGACGATTCTCCACCCAGGTTCCAACCCCGCGAAAGCATTTCATGCATCACATAGCGATCACCAACCGCGGTTCGCGTAAATGGCACATCCAGCGCATCAAGTGCTAACTCTAACCCCAGGTTACTCATTGATGTGCCAACCACTCCACCGAAATCAATGTTGCGGCGCCGACGATCGCGAGCAATCACATAAAGAATTTCGTCTCCATCAACAATGTTTCCGAGATGATCAACCATGATCAGGCGATCACCATCACCGTCGAATGCCACACCGAGATCGGCTTTCTCTTCTAAAACTTTGTCAGCTAGTTTTTGTGGCGAGGTAGAACCGCTTTCTTCATTAATGTTTAACCCATCAGGAGACACACCAATAGCTACTACCTTTGCGCCAAGTTCTTCAAATACTTCGGGTGCAATGTGATAGGTTGAACCGTGCGCACAGTCGACAACCAACTTCATGCCATTGAATTTTAGACTGGACCCAACCGTACTCTTACAAAACTCGATATACCGTCCAGCCGCATCGGTAATGCGAGATGCTTTTCCTATTGAGCCCGAAGGAACCGTTGAAACACTTTTGTCGAGCTGCTCTTCAATTGCCAGCTCAATTTCATCTGGAAGTTTTGTGCCGTCAGCAGAAAAGAATTTAATGCCATTGTCTCTGTACGAATTATGAGACGCACTGATTACGATTCCTGCCTGCGCTCGAAGCGTTCGAGTTAAGTAGGCAATCGCGGGTGTCGGCATTGGACCAGTGAGATGAATATCGACTCCGGCAGCCGTAACACCGGCCTCAAGGGCCGCCTCAAACATATAGCCAGATATACGTGTGTCTTTACCAATAATAATTTTATTGCGCCCGTTGCCCTCATTCGCAAAGACGCGCCCAGCTGCCCAGCCAAGCTTGAGCATAAAATCAGGAGTAATAGGCGGTGTGCCCACTGCCCCTCTGATTCCATCGGTGCCAAAATAACGTTTATTGTTGGAAGACATGAATAGATTCTATTCTTCGTTGCGATAAGCGCAGTGTACTCTAATTGCATCCATCGTGGCAGCAACATCATGAGCACGAATAATATTGGCCCCACCTTGTAGCGCGAGAGTTGCCGCGCTTACAGAAGCAGCCTCTCTTTCTCCAACTTCTTTACCAGTGACCGCGCCAAGCATCGATTTGCGGGATAAACCTGCAAGAATTGGTAGCTCTAACTCGGTGAATTTGTCTAAATGACGCAGCAATCGAAAATTGTGATTGACCGACTTACCAAATCCGAATCCGGGATCAACTAACATTCGGTTTCGGCTTACTCCAGCCGCCTCACATTCTTTAACTCGTTCATGCAAAAAATCCATAACGTCCTTTACCACATCATCGTAGTGATAGTCTTTTTGCATGGTTCGAGGCTGGCCTTGCATGTGCATCAGGCATACTGCCGCATTGCTCTCTGCAAGAAGTTGTAAAGTACCATTGCGCGTCATGGCTCGAATATCATTCACTAAATTGATGTTTAGATTTAGTGCTTCTTTTAGTAGTTCTGGCGCGCTGGTATCAACTGACAGACAAACATCAAAATTTTTCTGCAGCAATTCTACTATTGGGATTACTCGGTCTATCTCTTCAGCGGGAGATACTTCTTTTGCACCGGGCCTTGTCGATTCACCACCGACATCCAAAATCAGAGCACCTGCCTCCACCATTGATTCAGCACGCTTCAGTACTTTCTCGAAATCAACTTTAAAAGTGCTGCCGTCTAGTTGGCCTAACTGCGAGCCGTCAGAAAAGGAGTCAGGAGTGACATTTAAAATGCCCATGCAGACTGGAGTCGACAAGTCTAACTGTCGATCTCCAGCTGTAAGAGAGAAACTCAAGGAGGGGTTGTGCTAAGAACCGTGACTTATCAAAAATCAGTGTTCGCCGGCGGGACCACCGATTGGTCCAGCACCTTTGTCTGATTTTTCTTCAGTCTGTTCTTTTTCTACTTTGTTCGCGTCAGCGTCATCGTCATCTGAATCTTCCCAACCAGCAGGTGGTCCAGGCTTCTTCCGATCCATGATGTCATCAATTTGATCAGAGTCGATTGTTTCGTATTCGATCAACGCATCTTTCATCATTTCTAGAATGTCTCGATTGTCTTCGAGAATTTGTTCCGCTTTCGCATAGCACTCATCAATGATCTTTCGAACTTCCTTATCGATTGCTTTGGCAGTGTCGCTTGAAACCGATTTGGATTGTGATGCTGCAGAGCGACCAAGAAAGACCTCGCCTTCATCTTCAGAATAGAGAAGAGGTCCAAGCTCATCTGATAAGCCCCATTTGGTCACCATATTTCGCGCCATTTCAGTCGCACGCTGAATATCATTCGAAGCGCCAGTGGTTACGCCTTCTTTTCCGAGCGTCATTTCTTCGGCAATACGTCCGCCGTACAAGCTGCAGATTTGGCTCAGAATATGTTGCTTGCTGTAGCTGTAGCGATCTTCTTCAGGCAAGAACATGGTTACGCCCAATGCTCTACCGCGAGGAATGATACTTACTTTATAAACCGGATCATGTTCAGGCATCAGGCGACCCACGATGGCGTGGCCTGCTTCATGATAAGCCGTGTTGAGTCTTTCCTTCTCAGACATCACCATGGATTTGCGCTCGGCACCCATCATGATTTTGTCTTTGGCTTTCTCAAATTCCACCATAGACACCAATCGCTTGCTGGCTCGCGCCGCAAACAATGCTGCCTCGTTAACCAGGTTTGCAAGATCAGCACCTGAGAAACCTGGCGTGCCTCGAGCAATAACGCCAGCTTTAACACGATCGTCAATTGGCACTTTGCGCATGTGCACTTTTAGAATTTGTTCACGTCCGCGAATGTCTGGCAGCCCGACCACAACTTGTCGGTCAAAACGGCCAGGTCGCAATAAGGCAGGATCCAATACATCAGGACGGTTGGTAGCGGCCATTACGATCACGCCGTCATTACCTTCGAAGCCGTCCATCTCTACCAGCAACTGGTTCAGAGTTTGCTCACGCTCATCATGTCCACCGCCTAAGCCGGCACCACGATGACGACCGACAGCATCGATCTCATCGATGAATATGATGCAGGGAGATTGCTTCTTCGCTTGCTCGAACATGTCGCGCACACGTGATGCACCGACACCTACGAACATTTCAACAAAGTCAGAACCTGAGATTGAAAAGAAAGGTACTTTTGCTTCACCAGCAATTGCTTTTGCTAATAGCGTCTTACCAGTACCTGGCTGACCTACCATTAATACGCCACGGGGAATTCTTCCACCAAGACGCTGAAACTTGTCTGGTTCGCGCAAGAACTCAACCAGCTCCTGCACGTCTTCTTTCGCTTCTTCCACGCCTGCAACGTCAGCGAAAGTTACTTTAATCTGATCTTCTCCAAGCAGCTTCGCCTTGCTCTTACCGAAAGACATGGGTCCACCACGACCGCCGGCGCCACCGCCTTGCATTTGCCGCATAAAGAAAAAGAACAAGGCAATAATTATTAATATCGGGAAACTGGCCACGAGTAATTGTGTCCAGATAGATTGTTGCTCCGGTTCATTGGCAACAATCTCCACACCGTTATCGAATAGGTCATCCATTAATTGGTCATCACCAATTAATGGCATCACAGTGCGGAATCGAGAATTATCAGAGCGAATTCCAGTGATATTAATGCCAGCCAACTCAACAGCCGTTACCCGCCCGGATCTGACCTCGCGGATAAACTCTGAGTAGTTGATGCTGTCTTCTCTGGTTTCCTGGTTAATATTGTTGAATACGGTCAACAACACTCCAGCAATGATCATCCAGAGAATTAAATTTTTTGCCATGTCATTCAAGGGTTTATCTCCCAAATGTTAATACTGCGGAGGCTAGCAAATCGCTCCTGAAGACAGCCTAATTCTAATATCTACGCTAAGAAATGCACGTAAATTGGGCTGAAACCGGGTAGACATCGGCTATTTGGCGTTAAACTCCGCGCCAAGCAAGTAGATTTCCCGAGATCTCGATCTGGAGGCCGCGGGTTTCCTGGTCTTCACCGTTTTAAAACAGCTCTGCATATCTCGCAGAAACTCATTAAATCCGGCTCCTTGGAAGACTTTCACTAAGAAATACGCATCTGAGCGAAGAACAGTTTTGGCCATATCCAAAGCCAATTCCGCCAGGTACATGACCCGGGGCTGATCTATTGCCTTCATTCCACTCATATTGGGGGCCATGTCAGAGATTACAAGGTCTGCGCCCTTGCCATCGAGTGCATCCAACAGCTGCTGCAACACCGCTTCTTCAGTGAAATCGCCCTGGATAAATTCAACTCCTGCCAGACCATCCATGGGTAATATGTCACTGGCAATTACTTTTCCTGAATCGCCAACCAACTCCGCTGCAACCTGCGACCACCCACCAGGAGCAGCACCCAGATCGACTACGGTCATGCCGGGCCGCATTATCTTGTCTTTGTCTTGCAGCTCCAGCAATTTATAACTGGCGCGGGAGCGATAACCATCCTCCTGGCTCTGCTTAACATACTTATCTTCAAAGTGTTCTTTTAACCACTGTTTGCTGCTTGAAGACCGGGCCATTACTATTGCCTTGTCAGGAATATCATTCCTGCTCTATTTAATACGACTCGAAGGACGTAATGCATTAATGTCATTAAGTAACGCTGATAAAAAATCGTTTCGCGCAATTGGGCACAACTTGAAACCAATCGTGATCATTGCACAAAACGGTCTCACCGAAAATGTAAATCAAGAACTGAATCGCGCTCTCACTGACCACGAATTAATCAAAGTGAAAGTTCAGGTTGGCGACCGCGAAGTAAAGCAAGAACTCATTTCAGAAATGTGCAATCAACTAGACGCCGAATGTGTGCAAACCATTGGGCATGTGGCTCTGCTCTATCGAGCGGCAAAGAAACCGAATCCGAAACTGACAAATGTAAAAAGGTAGGAATAGAGACAGCTTATCGCGTTAGATATGCTCAACAGATTCAATTTCGTAATTGATATCACCTGCCGGAGCATTCACGGTAACTTCGTCCCCTTCATTTTTCCCCATCAGTGCACGCGCAATTGGTGATCCAACTGAAATTTTCCCCGCCGGAACGTCGGCTTCATCTTCACCGACAATCTGATAAGTGACAGATTCTTCTGTCTCCAGGTTATATAAGGTGACAGTTGTCCCAAATATAACCCTGCCAGTCGGCTCAATTTTACTGATATCGATTATTTGAGAATCAGCTAGCTTGCCTTCGATCTCTGTGATGCGCCCCTCGCAAAAGCTTTGTTGTTCTCGAGCCGCATGATATTCAGCATTCTCTTTTAAATCTCCATGCTCTCTTGCTTCGGCAATAGCTGCAGAGATTTTTGGGCGAGTGACACTCTTGAGCTCATTGAGCTCTTCGCGCAAACGTTCCGCGCCCTGTTCTGTCATTGGGACTTTTGCCATAAGAGTCTTCTAATCGAAATTTTGGAGCTGTTTGTCTAGCTAAGCTTTAGTGCAGTTCCGAATGCAGGGTCTGGAGTGTGTACACGGACATGTTGTTACCGAAGTCCAATGCGTCACATACCGCTAAGGAGCCTGCAATGGTCGTGGTGCAAAACACTCCGTGTCGTAATGCTGTACTTCGAATAGTCGCGGAATCTGCGATCGCTTGTCTACCCTCTGTGGTATTAAACACGACCTGAATTTCTTCATTTTTTAGCATATCGACTATATGAGGTCTACCTTGCAAGACCTTGTTTACCCGCTCTACCGGCAACCCCGCGTCCTCAATCACTTGTGCGGTACCGCCCGTGGCATAGAGTGCATAGCCCAGCCCTAACAGTCTTTGCGCAACTTCTATCACTGCTGGCTTGTCTCTGTCCCGCACACTAATAAAGGCATTGCCGCTGGTTTCGATATTATCACCAGCGCCGAGTTGAGATTTCGCATAGGCTTCGGCAAATGTTGTGCCGACTCCCATGACTTCCCCGGTGGATTTCATTTCCGGCCCAAGAATAGGATCAACACCTGGAAACTTGTTAAAAGGAAATACTGCTTCCTTCACTGCGAAAGTCTTAGGAATAATTTCTTCAGTAAATCCCTGCTCGGCCAGACTAGTACCAGCCATACAGCGCGCGGCAACTTTCGCCAAAGATAATCCAATGCA
Organism: uncultured Pseudohongiella sp.; assembly: GCA_965262465.1. Classification (GTDB taxonomy): domain Bacteria; phylum Pseudomonadota; class Gammaproteobacteria; order Pseudomonadales; family Pseudohongiellaceae; genus UBA9145. The sequence continues at coordinate 2,920,543 of OZ253535.1, forward strand.
CTTCGAAACGAATGGCACGGTGCGCGATGCCCGTGGATTCACTTCAATAATATAGACTTCGCCGTCTTGGTACGCGAGCTGAGTATTCATTAAACCAACAACACCGAGTTCAAGCGCCAAGCTCTTTACCTGCTCGCGAATGTTGTCTTGTACTTCGGAAGGTAAATTGTAGGGAGGTAGCGAACAGGCAGAATCTCCTGAATGGATCCCAGCTTGCTCGATGTGTTGCATAATTGCACCGACAACAACCTGTTTGCCATCGCTTACAACATCAACATCGATCTCAATTGCTGAACTCAAATAGTGATCTAACAGCACTGGGCTCTCATTGGACACCATTACGGCTTCTTTCATATAGCGACTGAGTTCAGTCTCGTTGTAAACGATCTCCATTGCTCTTCCTCCCAATACATAGGAAGGACGCACCACTAATGGGTAGTCGATACTCTTGGCTTGCTCGATTCCTTCTTCAACACTGCGAACTGTGCAGTTCGGCGGCTGCTTAAGACCGAGCTTTTCAATCAACTTCTGGAAACGCTCGCGGTCTTCCGCGCGATCGATGGCATCTGGCTCAGTTCCGATAACCGGAACCCCCGCCTTCTCTAAGCGTGTAACCAGGTTGAGCGGAGTTTGACCACCGAATTGCACGATCACACCTTTCGGTTTTTCCAGCTCTACTACTTCAATAACATCTTCGAACGTAAGCGGTTCGAAAAACAAACGATCTGAAATATTGAAATCGGTCGAAACTGTTTCAGGATTACAATTCACCATGATGGTTTCGTAACCGTCTTCACGCATCGCCAACGCAGCGTGAACACAACAATAGTCAAACTCAATTCCCTGACCTATTCGATTTGGTCCACCACCAAGCACCATGATCTTTTCTTTATCACTTGGATTGGCTTCACATTCCTCTTCGTAAGTGGAATACATGTAAGCCGTTGTGGAGACAAACTCTGCCGCGCACGTATCGACTCGCTTATAGACCGGCCTCACGCCCAATGCGTGCCTCGCTTGCTGCACTTCCAGTTCAGGAATATTCAAAATTTGAGATAAACGTTTATCGGAAAAGCCTTTTCGCTTTAAGGTGCGCATGTATGCGTAATCGATGTCCGCCAGAGACATCTCGCTTACCACTTTCTCATGATTAATCAGGTCTTCGATCTGTACGAGAAACCATGGATCAATTCCCGTGAGCTCACGCACAGTGTCCAAGGGCCACCCCTGGCGGAAAGCATCTGCTATGTACCAGATTCGCTGCGCTCCGGTCTCAGTCAACTCCCGCGTGAGTACTTCCTTTATATTGTCCAAGTCTTCATTGAGTATCGGATCAAACCCACACATGCCGACTTCCAGTCCTCGCAGTGCTTTGTGCATTGATTCCTGGAATGTACGTCCAATTGCCATCACCTCACCTACCGACTTCATTTGAGTCGTAAGACGATCGTTGGCCTCGGCGAATTTTTCGAAAGTAAATCGTGGAATCTTAGTTACAACATAATCAATGGTAGGCTCGAATGATGCTGGAGTTACGCCACCTGTGATTTCGTTACGCAACTCGTCCAAAGTGAATCCAACGGCCAGTTTTGCCGCCACTCGTGCAATAGGAAAACCGGTTGCTTTAGACGCAAGAGCAGATGAACGTGACACCCGCGGGTTCATTTCGATAACGACCAACCTGCCGGTTTCCGGATCGACGGCGAACTGCACGTTGGAACCACCGGTTTCCACTCCGATCTCACGCAACACGTCTATCGCGGCGTTACGCATAATCTGATATTCCTTATCTGTCAGAGTTTGCGCAGGAGCGACTGTAATCGAGTCTCCTGTATGGACGCCCATCGCATCAAAGTTCTCGATGGCACAAACGATGATGCAGTTGTCATTCTTATCGCGCACTACTTCGAGTTCGTATTCTTTCCAGCCAATCAATGACTCATCAATGAGTAACTCATTGGTGGGAGATAACTCGAGTCCCCTGGCGCAGATTTCGTCAAACTCTTCTTTGTTATAAGCAATACCGCCGCCGGAACCACCCATAGTAAAAGAAGGACGAATTATGCAAGGGAATCCGATCTCTTCCATCGCCGCATGGGCATCTTCCATGTTGTGGGCCATACAATGCCGAGGAGTTTCTAATCCAATCTCCACCATGGCGTTATCGAACAGTTCACGATCTTCGGCTTTATCAATCGCTTCGCATTTCGCTCCAATCAACTCAACATTGTATTTTTCAAGAATGCCAAGACGATTGAGATCCAATGCACAGTTCAATGCTGTTTGACCGCCCATTGTTGGAAGCACAGCATCGGGTCGTTCTTTCTCGATGATCTTCTCTACTATTTGCCACTTCACTGGCTCTATGTATGTCGCATCCGCCATCGATGGGTCGGTCATGATGGTGGCAGGATTCGAGTTAACCAAAATGACTCGATAGCCTTCTTCTTTAAGTGCCTGGCATGCTTGCGCGCCGGAGTAATCGAATTCACATGCCTGACCAATAACAATCGGTCCGGCTCCAAGGATTAAAATACTGTTTATGTCTGTTCTGCGTGGCATAAGTGTTTAGTCGTTATTGAGTGCGCTTTATCAGCTAGATTTTTCCATGAGTTCAATAAAGTGATCGAAGAGCGGAGACACGTCGTGCGGCCCCGGGCTGGCTTCTGGATGACCTTGAAAAGCAAACGCTGGTTTATCGGTGCGTTCTATCCCCTGCAACGATCCATCAAAGAGTGATTTGTGGGTCGCGACCAAATTTTCCGGCAAGGTGTCAGCATCCACTGCGAATCCATGATTTTGGCTGGTGATCATCACTGTTCCATCTTTCAAATTCTGAACCGGGTGGTTTGCCCCGTGATGGCCCAATTGCATTTTTATGGTTTGTGCTCCACAGGCCAGCGCCAAAATTTGGCAACCCAGACAAATTCCAAAAACCGGAATATCTGTTTCCAAGAATTCCTTGGTTGCAGCAATTGCATAGTCACAAGGCTCAGGGTCGCCTGGTCCATTGGATAAAAAGATGCCGTCGGGCTGCATGGCTAGCACTTCTGAGGCGGGAGTCTGGGCAGGCACCACGATCACTTCACATCCTCGTGCAACCAGCATACGCAAGATGTTGCGCTTCACTCCGAAATCATAGGCAACCACTTTAAAGCGAGGCGTTTCACCAGCAAGGTGACCGCTTCCCAACTGCCACACGCCCTCATTCCAGGTATAGGTTTCAGCAGTTGTGACTTCTTTCGCCAGGTCCATGCCTTTGAGTCCAGGAAACTCTTTGGCCAATGCCAGAGCTTTGTCCTCAACACCTTCTTCACCACTTTCAAACGTGACAATCGCTCCATTGAGGGAACCCTTGTCTCGCAACAGCCGCGTGAGTCGACGAGTGTCGATGTCAGCTATCGCTACGACATTTCGGCTGACGAGAAAGTCTTCCAGCGTTTGTTCATTGCGAAAGTTGCTTGCCAACAAAGGCAAGTCTCGAATGACTAGCCCGGATGACCACACTTGGGAAGATTCATTATCTTCTTCGTTAGTTCCAGTATTACCAATATGGGGATAGGTCAGGGTTATGATTTGTTGAGCGTAGGAAGGGTCAGTCAAAATTTCCTGATAGCCAGTCATCGAAGTGTTAAATACAACTTCACCACTGGCGCTACCCTCAGCTCCGATAGCAGTGCCGTTAAACACACTACCATCTTCAAGGGCCAAAATTGCTAGCTTGGACACTTTTACTCCTGTTGCCTTTCTCGGGTCCGGGTTCGAGAGTCAGGCCTCTGAAATTTTAATTTTCTACGGGCGAAAAAAAGCGGAGAGAAGAAAACTTCGCTCCGCTTTTCTATAAAATTCGTTTCTTTTTTCTGTGTTCAGCATTCAACATACTGAGCGGGCATTCTATAAAAACGACCCTGCTCTTGTCTATTGAATTGAATGCATGGAGCGCAATTTTATTTCTAAATGCGCAATCCCACATGAATTGTGCTGCTTATAATTTAAGCAACAGCAGCATAGCTAGCCTTAGTTATTCAAACCAAGGACATCAAGCATAGAGTAGACACCTGGCTTTCTTCCTGACAACCACTTGGCAGCTCTTACCGCACCCGCGGCAAATGTCATTCGACTACTCGCCTTATGGGTGATTTCAACCCGTTCTCCGGCGGAGGCGAAAGTCACCGTGTGATCGCCGACGATGTCTCCGGCCCGGATTGTTGAAAAGCCGATTGTGGTTCGATCTCTTTCTTCACCGATTCCTTCGCGACCATACACAGCGACATCTTGTAAATCTCTGCCCAATTGTTGTGCGATAACTTCTCCCATCTTTAATGCCGTGCCTGAAGGCGCGTCCTTTTTATGGCGATGATGGGCTTCAGTGATTTCGATATCGACGGAATCTCCAAGCACTTCTGCGGCCTGCTGTAACAATCTCAAACAGAGATTCACCCCGACACTCATATTGGGAGCGAACACTAGTGGAATCTCTTTGACGTTCTGAATCCGCTTAACTTGTTCGGCATCGAAACCTGTCGTCCCGATCACCATGGCTTTTCCATTGTTTTCACACACACTCAAATTTTGCAGGCTGGCTTCAGGAGCGGTGAAATCTATCAGCACATCGAATTGATCACTCACCGACTCTAAATCGGACGTGGCGACAACCCCAAGCGATTGCCCAATCGCCAACAGCCCAACATCTTCTCCGAGAGTAGGGTCTTCTTGCAGCACAGTGGCAGCGCCAAGTTTCATGTCTTCGGGGTATTGCTGGACTGCTTCGATGAGGGTTCGACCCATACGTCCAGCGGCACCTGCGATTGCGATTCTTATCATCGTGCAATCCAGTGAAAAAAGTGGGTGGCAAGTATACAGGGCGTCGAGTACAAGCTGAACTGGCTTTTTCGGCCAGAAATCGGCATTTTGTGGGCAATAAGTGAAACTTGATGCCCTTCGACAATTTAGGCACACTCTGGGCCGCAATTATAAGGGCTGAACGTCGTCCACCAACATCGGACGGCCTAATACCAAGAAAATACGCTAATCCTTCAAAATCCTAAGAAATTTGAAAATTAATGAGCGAAGAGCCGGTCATACAGGGTAGTAATAAGCAGCAACGATACGAATCCTTGGTGGCGTCGCTGTATCAGGATGTATACCGCTATGCATTCTGGCTCTGTAAGAACCAGCCATTAGCTGAAGATCTAGTTCAGGAAACTTTTTTGCGAGCTTGGCGGTCTTTGGAGAGTCTGCAGAACGATAAGGCAGCCAAAGCGTGGCTCTTTACCATTCTGCGACGTGAAAACGCTCGTCTATATGAACGCTATCGTCCCGATCTGGTTGATATCGAAGATCAGGCGATTGCAGAAAAAGGCGAACAAGAGCCCGATTCTCAAATGGATCGTGAGCTTCTGCACAATGCGATCAATCGCCTTGAGGCCGATTATCGTGAGCCGCTGATGCTGCAAGTTGTGGGTGGGTTCAGCGGAAAAGAGATCGCTGACATTTTGGAGCTGAACAACAACACTGTAATGACACGGTTGTTCCGCGCCAGAAGCAAGCTTAAACAAGAATTTGGTGTGAGTGCCGATGATCTTGACGAATAGTTGAGATTGTCTGCTTAGCACTGAACTCGTACTAGTGAATTACCCAGTACGATTTAACAATCAGCTGTAATAAAAAAGGCTGTAAATAAGAAGAAAGAACGCTGAGTTCACTGAAAGAGTTGAGAGAGTAGAGTAAGAGTTCAACAATGAACGAATTAGAGTTTCGCGAAAGGGTGTATGCCAATCCTTCTGAGCCGGACCAGGAAATTCTGGATGCCGCTCAGGAAAACCCTGCGCTACAAAAAATTCTTGATGAAGCCCGTGAGTTTGATGCCAAACTTACCGGACTCGTTTCCAGTGTCGTGGTTCCAGAAGGACTAAAAGACAAACTGCTGGAGATTCCTGATGCTGATGCATCAGAACCTGATGCGGCACCTAATATAGTTACGATGCCGGATCGACCTGCAGCGAACGCGAGTTTCTTTCAATACTATGCGATCGCCGCCAGCCTATTACTGGTAATTGGTGTCACATTTACCTTGTCATTTGATTCAGGACCTAGCGATAACGAAATCGCCATGGGCGACGAGGTGATCCGCCATATCTATGCCGAAGCACCAGAGTTTGAGCTATTAAATGCATCCGGCCCTCGCAGCGTCGCTGTTTGGAGCGAGGTGGATACTATCCTGGCTAGCACAGGAGCGCAGTTATCTAGCGAAATTAACCAGCAAAGCACTGTGTTTCACGCAAACCCTTGCATCATATTGCCTGAGTACACCAGCGCACATCTGATGATGGAAGGTGGCGAAGGCGTAGTGAACGTATTCGTGATTCAGAACAGTCCAGTCACCAATGAGTTTCAGATCAGAGACGATCGCTTCGATGGATTAGTGGTTCCCTTCGATAAGGGCAACTTAATTCTGGTCGGAGAGGATGGTGAAGATCTGGAAATGTATAAAGAATTGGTGGCAGAAAACATGGAATGGGTGATTTAGTCACCCATTCTTTCAGCCTTTCAGCTTTCCCTTCAGAATTCACCTTCCGCCATTGCCATCAGTGGTTCGGCTCCAGCTGAGATTTCTGCTGCCAGCGCATCGGCTTGAGGCAGTAATCGAGTAAAAAAGAATTCAGCCGTTTTCACTAAACCGGATAACTGATCTGCATTGCCTTCCCCATTCTGCTGGGCCGCAAACACTGCTGCGAGAATGCGATGCCACATAAAACAATAGAGCGTTAATCCCATGAGCTCCATATACGGATAGGACGCGGCACCAATTTCGTCCGGGTTAGATTCAGCGCGGGCGATCACTTCTTCTGTTACCGACACTAAACGCGCTTTAGTGTTTTCCAGATAGTTAAGATAAGGCGCCATCTCAGCGGATTGATTTGCCTGTACGAAACTATCTATCTCATCGACTAACACGGCCAGCAATTCACCATTGCACCGTACAGTCTTGCGACCCATTAGATCTAATGCCTGGATTCCGTTTGCACCCTCATAAATCTGGGCAATGCGAGCATCCCGCACGTGTTGCTCTTGACCCCACTCTGCAACATAACCATGTCCGCCGAGCACTTGCTGCCCAATTACACAGGCATCAAATCCCCGATCGGAGCAGTAGGCTTTTTGTACCGGTATAAGTAGTGCTACTAATTGCTGGGCTTTCTTACGCGCCGCTTCATCTGAATGGAATTTGGTGATATCTAACTGCAAAGCGGCGTACATCGATAACGCTCTTCCGGCCATGATGTTTGCACGCATAGTTAATAGCATTCGACGAACATCAGGGTGCACCAGAATAGGATCAGCCGCCTTGTCCGGATGAGTCGCTCCGCTTGGAGCCCTGCCCTGCACACGCTCACGCGCGTAGTCGGCCGCCGTTTGATAACTACCTTCTGCCAACCCATTTGCCTGAAGACCCATAGACAGTCTTTCATAGTTCATCATCGTGAACATGTTCGCCAAGCCGTTGTTTAGCTCACCCACTAACCAACCTTTAGCACCATCAAAATTCATCACGCAGGTTGCTGACGCCCGAATACCCATCTTGTGTTCGATGGAGCCACATGTCACATTATTTCTTTCGCCAGTCATCTCTGAGTTTTCATCCACCAAAAACTTTGGCACTAAGAACAAAGAAATTCCTTTAGGACCTGGAGGCGCATCTGGCAATTTCGCTAGCACGAGATGAACAATGTTTTCCGTGAGATCGTGCTCTCCTGCCGTTATAAAAATTTTCGTCCCGGTGAGACTGTAACTGCCGTCGTCTTGAGCTACGGCCTTCGTTCTTATCATGCCCAGATCCGTGCCGGCGTGAGGCTCGGTTAAACACATTGTGCCGGTCCAAGTACCTTCGTACATCTTTGGGAGATACAGCGATTTCAACTCTTCACTAGCATGTTCCGAAAGAGTAAGCGTGGCTCCAGTGTTTAGAATTGCATAAAGCGCAAATGAAGAGTTGGCGGAGAAGAACATCTCCTCGATTTGTGCGGAGAGCAACTTGGGCATTCCCTGGCCACCGTAATCAATGCTGCCAGTGAGACCAGCCCATCCTCCCTCGGCGTATTGAGCATAGGCTTCTTTAAAACCTTCGGGCGTTGTGACTTCTCCGTCACTCCATTGGCAACCAACCTCATCACCTTTTTGGTTCAGTGGTGCCAATAAGCCCTCAGCCATCTTGCCTGCTTCTTCAAGGATGGCGCCAACCAGATCGTCGGTCACCTCTACCGTGCCCTCCATGGACGCGAAGACCTCGTCGGCCTTGAATACTTTATTCAACAGAAATTGAATATCTGCTAATGGCGCCTTATAGCTAGCCATTTCTAAATTCCCCAATGTTACTTTCTAAAGCGAGGCGCAATTATAAGTGAACCCAGCGCCACTCGGTACTGCCAAGCCGTAGCGAATTGTTGCGAAAACTCGCTTCCCCCAAGTCCCCACCTATACTGCAATAGAGAACCCCACCAGAACCCTCGCTACTGCCGAAGTGAAATTGTTCAGCACCTTTAATTACAACAAACTTAGCCAAGCTATTCCGATTCTTTGCATAGTCTGTGGTCGGAGCAACGGGAGTTACTACAATTTATGTGAGCACTGTGAACGAGCGCTGCCATGGATAACGAATTGCTGTAGTCGTTGCGGTATACCATTGCCCTTCCGGATTCAATCAACGGGAGAAACGAATGTATGCGGTCGCTGCACAGGTCGAAACTTCTCCGTCGATCACTGTCACGCACTATTTAATTACAGCAAACCAATCAACAGACTTATTAGCCAATTCAAATTTAACGCTAGGCTCGATATCGGACGCTGCTTCGGCCATTTAATTGGAAGCGCCCTGAGGGACAAGTTGCAGAGTGAAACAACTGCGCCGTTGTTAATTCCTGTACCTATTCATTTACGCCGATTCGTTCAGAGAGGATTCAATCAGTCATGGGAATTGGTGCAGACAGCAGCACGAGTTGCCAACCTACAAGCCGATGATGGATTGGTTAAAAAAGCCAGATACACCCCTGCTCAATCCAGTCTGAAATCAGCAGCGCAGCGGCGCAGGAATTGCCTGGGAACGTTTGCGGTGAGGGCTCCCGGGCGCCCAGATGATGTGAGCTGGGTCACAATTATTGACGATGTGGTTACAACCATGAGTACGGCATCGGCATTAGCGAAAGCGCTAAAAAATCAAGGAATTCAACGAGTTGACGTGATGTGCGTAGCCCGATCCAGCCCTCATATTTAGCGAAAAACCGGCAAAATCAGGATTTGTGACCCATGCCACAGCCACTAATTTCCCAATCCTTATACTAGGTTCTACATGATTTCCTCTTATTGCATGTTAGTTATGGAAAAGGATACCCAGCAGTTTTCATAGAGCAGACCTTACCCCGATTCATTCGGGGTTTTTTTTGCGTGCTACTTTTTCAACAGCACGCAAATATTCGAACCACGCAACCCAACTGAAATACCCGAGACACAAAAAAGGCGCCAATGGCGCCTTTATTAAATTCAGTGTCGAGCTTAAAGCTTAGAATTGATATTTGATTGATCCGTAAGCAACGCGACCATTTTGATCAAGAATGCGCGTGGAAGAATTTAATATCTGCGCAGTTTTCTCATCAAATATATTTCGTATACCAAAGGAGATGACGGCACGATTATTCGATCCCGTTTCAACACTATATCCATACTGCAGATCGATGGTCGTAATGTTATCTACCAATGCATTAATTTCTTCTAAGTCCAATTCGCTGATGTCTTTAAACGAATTGAAGTAATTGGTTATCGCGCTAGCGGTATGGTTCCCAAGCTGCCAAGTCAGCATTAAGCTGCTTTGGAGCTCAGGGCTTATTACTCTGTCATCAATTGAACTTACGTCTGCATCCAACAGATCGAGCAATGAACCATTGTTTTCAAAATTCTCTACATATGTAGTTTTGGTGCTCAGAGTGAACTGACCAAATCGATTGGTATCCCACACATAGGATGCGCCAAGATTAAATCCACTTGAACTCAACTGGGAACCTATCAATGGGTTATCCATGTTGAATTCGTTGATCGCCGAATCTTCCAGGTAGAGCTGAGGCAGACTGTGTTGGAGTCCGGTATTAACGGTTACTGCAGGTGCATCGGCCAACTCTTGGCGCCAGGCGTCTGCTTGCAAGTTCAACCCTTCGATAGGGGTAATCTTCACGCCAAGATTAAAATTCAGCGCATCCTCTACCAGATTGCCTTGAAAATCTTTTGCCTCAACGTTGCGAGCAACATCGATGATTGGGGTTGCCATGTTCAAGATAGAAGTTGGGGCTACCTGAAAGCTATCCAGCTGTTCTTCAGATTCCTGACCAAAAGCGTGTACGCCAAAAGCGCACAGCATTGAAACTACCAACAGGCGGATAGCCTGGGCAGAGGCAATGTCAGTAATGGCGGATTGGCGCAATTTCATCTTGATAGTAAGTCTTTTTCAGCGTGCTTTGAGCCGCTTTCAAGCAGGCACAGCAACGCATTTTTTTCATACGAAACAACTTTGTTAGCTTAGCACTTACGATTTGGGATTTACATCAGTTTTGGCGGGAAAATCCGCAGGCTCAAGCTCTCAAAACCAACGCTAACGCCGACTAAAAATGTAACAATATCAGTAAGTTACTTATAGGCTATGAATTCGGCGTGCGATTTGCCCTTCCGGCAATTCAGCAATCAGCTCCCGAACCGTTGCCGTATGGCCAGGAAGTCTCAAATCTGGCAGCAGTTCAGCCAATGGCTCCAGCACAAAGCGCCGTGTGGCGGCTCTTGGGTGAGGTAGGGTCAGATTTGCTGCAGATTGCCGGATCTCAGCGAAAGAAATCAGGTCCAGGTCTAGCGCTCGAGGGGCATTTTTTATCGGTGATGCCACCCGGCCCAATGCTGCTTCGATGGATTGTAAATGCTGCAGAAAGTCTTCCGGTGTCAGCTCACCCTCTACTTCCATTACAACTATTCCATTCACAAAATCGGGAGTATCAGGAGGACAATCAATTGGAGAGGTAAGGTATAAAGACGACGCCTTGAAGTCACCGGAACTCAGAGCACGCAGTTTATCAATGGCGTAAGTGATGGTTTGTTCTGCTGTGCCAACTGCAGACTCTAGATTGGCGCCGAGACTGATTATGGCGCGATTGAGTGACTGGCTAACCAACGTGGTATTGCTGCGAAAGCTCATGCACCGCTTCCACAAAAACCGCAACGTTGGCTGGATCTACTTGCGGAGTGATGCCGTGGCCTAGATTAAACACATGGCCACTGCCCTTTCCATACGCTTCGAGTATGCACCCCACTTCTTCGCGAATTGCTTCCGGGCTTGCGTAGAGTATTGCTGGATCCATATTGCCTTGCAGACTGACATTCTCACCAATCCGTTGGCGAGCATCGGCAATGTCTACCGTCCAATCTAATCCCACGCAGTGACAACCACTATCAGCGATTGATTCCAACCATTGCCCACCATTCTTAGTAAACAAAATGACTGGCACTTGCCTGCCATCATGCTCTTTATGCAACCCTTCAACGATGGCTTGCATATAGCGTAGTGAAAAATTTCGATAACTATCTGGAGTGAGTATGCCTCCCCAGGTATCGAATATTTGAACTGCCTGCGCACCCGCTTCTATTTGGGCATTTAAGTAATCGGTCACGGCGTCAGCAAGCAATGAAAGCAACCCATGCATGGCGTCAGGATGATTGTAGAGAAACTGCTTTGCGTGGCGGAAGTCTTTACTGCCTCCACCTTCAATCATATAAGTGGCCAGTGTCCAAGGACTCCCCGAAAATCCAATTAGGGGAACCTTGCCTTCCAGAGTCTTACGAATCAGAGCAACGGCGTCAGTGACGTAACCCAAGTCTTTAGCCATCTGTAACCTGGGTAGCTGCTCAACATCTTCAGGCTGCCGAATTGTCTTTTGAAATCGAGGCCCTTCGCCCTCCTCGAAATACAACCCCAATCCCAAGGCATCGGGAATCGTCAAAATATCAGAGAACAGAATGGCGGCGTCAAAGGCATAACGGCGCAAGGGCTGCATGGTTACTTCGCAAGCCAACTCTGGGGTCTGACACAGCGTCATGAAATCGCCCGCTTGTTTGCGGGTGGCGCGGTATTCAGGCAAATAGCGCCCTGCCTGCCGCATCATCCAAATTGGAGTGCTGTCTACCGGCTCGCGCATCAGCGCGCGCAAAAAGCGATCATTTTGAAGAGTCACTAAGTTAACCTGAGAGTTAGGGTTGGAAAAAAGAGCGCAATTTTACACAAGCGAGAGCGCTACACCAATGCTGGTGTACGTTCGCTGCAGGGTATAACGATTAATTTAAGCCGCGAATTTGACGAATATTGGACTGGACGTCCGTCAGGCTTCTCACCCAGGGATTAAGTTCTCTGATTTCCCCTGGCAAATCTGCCAAGGCACGACTTGCCGCATCGCGACTCACAAAGTTTCCCATAACGACTACGAACCAGGGTTGTTCCTGATAGCGGGTTTCGAAGTAACCTCGATTGAGCGCCCCTAATTCTCTTGCAACAAATCGCTTCACACTGTCTTCTGAGCGCGATCCCATGATTTGCACAGTGTAGTTTTCTGCAGGATAGGACAACAGTTGTTGTTCGAATTCGCTGGCGATGATTTCGGTAGCTTCTGCGTCTTGAACACTGTCGAGCACTTCAACTTCGGATGTCGCTGACTCCACACTCGCTACTGACTCATCGCTGTTAGCTAGATCCAACGACTCAACAATTTCACTAATTGACTCAAAGGGGGTTTCGTTTAATTCTGGTTCCGAGACAGATGCGACCTCACTTGGTTCAGTTTGCACAGTTTCGATATCAGATTCTGACTCTTGTTCTACGACAATTGCATTATCGATTGTTTCTTGATCGTCAATTTCTCGATTCTGCCGGGTTTGAACAATCGTCTCTTCGAGATCTAAAGGGATTTCAATTCGCTGACTTTCGTCAAGCGCTATATCGTTTACCAGAGGAGTTGATTGATCCTGTTCCTCTGTTGCAGGGAAAAGCAAAACTACTAACAACAGAGCACACAATGCGCCCGCAGTAATCCAGTACTGATTCCCCAGTGCAGGCCAAGAAAATTGCTGAGCTGCTCCGACAGGCGACACTGGAGATTCTGGTTTTAACGTGGATACAGAAAGCGCGTCAGAAATTCGCGCATTCATTGCACCCGGCATGCCATTCGATTCGTTAATCAATATTCCAATAGTGGCATTATCGAGAGGCGTTGGTCCTTGATACCCTGCGTCATCAAGCTTTTGTTGAATATAGGCGATAGCGTCGTTGCTACTCATCGGCAGCAACTGCTCTTCGAGCAACTTCTCAGAAAGTTCGTCCGTCAATGCGGTGTGCAATAAGTTGCTAAGCTGAGATTCTCCCAACAATAAAACGTGCACTCCACTTTCGGGCACTTTGGTAATTAGTGTTTCGATAGTCTCGAGCACTTCACTGGATAACTCGTGCGCGTCATCAACAATCAAAACCAACGTCTTGGCGTCGAGATAGAGTCTTTCAGCGAAATGACACAGGTCTTCCACTATGTCCATCGGCTCAGGAGAAGATGCCCCTATTGGCAATTGCAGCAATACGGCTTCCAAAAACTGGGCCTGATTCATGAACAACGTAGATTGGATAGGAACGCACAGGGCTTCTTCAGAGAAGGAATTGCGAAAAGTGTCTGCCAGCACAGTTTTCCCTGAACCCAGTGGTCCGCAAACAGCACTTAGTGGGGCGCCATAGTGAGCCTGCTCCACTAGACGTTGCAGCAACTCGTCACGCCCTGCCCCACCAAAAAACGTTCGCTGCTTCGCAGCAGGCGCGAATGGATCATGGCTAAGTGATAAATTGTCAGTGTAGTGCTTCACTTTAGTATCTCATTCATATCTGGCAGAGCTGGTTTCCAGCATTGAGCGTGCTGGATAAATGAGCCTTCTCTACATCCGCGGTAACGACCGCTTGTCCTATGGCATGCAACAAAATAAAGCGAATTCTGCCCTGCTCAGCCTTCTTATCTGATGCCATCAAATCTAGAAATTGCTCTTCTGATATATCGGCCGGAGGCACCACAGGCATACCAAAATCTTGTTCCAAAACTTTACGAATATGGGCGGCAGTAGCCGAGTCAATCCACCCTTGGCGGCAAGACAGATCAGCCGCCATCACCATGCCCATGGCAACAGTTTCACCATGCAACAATTTGCCGTACCCTGCGGCAGTCTCAATTGCGTGCCCGAAGGTATGACCCAGATTGAGCAGAGCTCTGACGCCACCTTCTCTTTCATCTTTGGCAACAACGTCAGCTTTAATCTCACAGCACCGAGTAATCACTTCAGTCAGTTCTTCAGTCGCTAGCGCCAACACAGATTCACAGTTTTTTTCTAACCAGTGAAAAAAGTCTGAGTCCACAATCAATCCGTACTTAACAACCTCTGCCAAACCGGCCAACACTTCCCGTTGTGGAAGTGTTTGCAATACATCGGTATCAATCAGCACACAGCGTGGCTGATAAAACGCGCCGATCATATTTTTGCCTTGCGGATGATTCACGCCGGTCTTTCCCCCAACCGAGGAATCAACTTGCGCTAGCAAGGTAGTAGGAATTTGAACGAACTGAACGCCTCGTTGATAAGTGGCTGCAGCGAACCCTGTGATATCGCCAACCACACCACCACCTAGCGCAACGAGGGTAGTGTTGCGATCAAACTTACCGGCCATGAGGCGATCATAAATCAGTGAAATGGTATCGAGATGTTTGTGTTCTTCACCATCCGGCAACACTATTTGGTCAGCATAGTGTTCTCCCAACAGGCGTTGTACTTGTTCACCATAGAGCGGAGCAACGGTTTCATTAGTCACTACGACTACGCGACCTTTCCCCAGAAATGGGAGCAGCAATTCAGATTCTTGCAGCAGTCCTTGCCCAACATAGATTGGGTAGCTGCGATCGCCTAAGTCTACTTGCACGTTTTTCATTAGTTTCTGACTCGATTAACTACTCGCTTCGCAATTTGTGTAGTTGCTTATTAATTTCCTTGCTCACACCGCGAGCATTGCGACGATGGGTATCGACTACTATGTCGGCTACTTCCAAATACAGTGGATCCCGCAAGGCCATGAGATCTCGAATCGTCTGTTCGGGATCGGGAGTTTGCAACAGTGGACGGTTTCGATCACGACTCGTCCGTTCAATTTGTTGATCTATAGTCGCCCGCAGATAGACGACCACACCTCTTTTCTTCAAACGCTTACGAGTTTTTTTCGAGAGAACTGCGCCTCCCCCCGTAGCCAACACAATATTTTCATGGCGACTTAAGGTATCAATCATGCGAACTTCACGGTCGCGAAATCCTTTCTCGCCTTCGACATCAAAGATCCAGGGAATATCGGCGCCAGTTGATTCCTCAATCTCGCGATCCGAATCGTAGAAATCCATTTCCATAAGCTCAGCAAGCACTTTGCCAATAGTCGACTTCCCAGCGCCCATTGGACCGACTAGAAATATGTTTTGAGCCTCAAGTGTCATTTCTGTGAACCATAAGACGCAACGCAACGGCTAATGCCGCTGCGTTTGGTCGTAAGGATTTGATCGGAACTACCGCAGCGTTAGCGAATAGCTATGTCGGCGATAATCTTCGGCGTGATAAAAATTAACAGCTCAGTACGACGACTCGCGCGCTCAGTTCGCTTGAACATGCGACCAAGGTAAGGAATATCTCCTAGTACCGGCGTTTTCGTTTCCGTTGTCGTGCTTTCTTCACGGAACACACCGCCTAGTACGATGGTCTCACCATTGTTCACTAGCGCACTCGTCGTTACTTCGTTGGTGTTAATTGCAGGCACTGCACCGGAACCAGCCGCTACAGAATCTTGCTGAATTTCCAGCTCCATGTTGATTCGGCCATCAGGAGTAATCTGAGGCGTTACTCGTAAAGACAACACGGCATCTTCAAATTCTGTTGTTGAACCACCCGCTGTACCACCTGCTTGTGACTGATACGGAATTCTTACACCAGATCGAATTTCAGCAGTAACTTTGTCCTGCGTAGTTACTTTCGGACGCGCAATAACTTCACCGTTACCCGTGCTCTCAAGCGCCGAGAGCTCCAATTCAATCAGACCGCTGTTGCCCGTGAAACCGATTGAGAAAGAAGTGGTCTCTTCAGACTGCACACCAAGATCCACCGCCAAGGACTGAGGAAACAGGATGTCGCCAGGCGGAATCGCTACTGCATTCACTGCCTGTTGCACCAGTGACTCAATCAGGCTTGGATCAGTACCCGCCTGCAAAGCTTGTAGTCGTGCCTGGTCCCCTGCCAACGCGGCCTGTTGGCGCGCTATTTCTTGTAGGACCTGGTTGTTAGCCGTGTTCACAGTTGCTTCCTGTGAGCCACCGTAGCGAATGCTGTCGCCAGTAGGCGCCGCACCTGCACCACCCCAACGAATACCCAAGTCGCGACCGTAGTCGGTAGATACGTTCACAATGCGGGCTTCAATAAGAACTTGTCGGACAGCGATATCGAGTCGCGCCAACATTGCTCTCACTTCTTCAAGCTTCTCTTCAATGTCCCGCACAATAATGATGTTTGTGCGTTCATCTACTGTAGCGGTACCTCTCGGTGGAAGAATACCTCCACCACCACCGCCACCAGCTGCAGCGCCTGCTTCGCCAGGTACACCAGCCGCCGCCGCACCAGCACCTTCACCAGTGAGCAGTGCCAAAATATCATTGGCGTTCGCGTAATTAATTTGCACAAATTCCGTAAACAACGGAGCCAGTGCCTGAGCTTGTTGCGCCGCTTCTATTTCGAGCTGTTCTTGTGCCGCAATTTCATCGGCAGGTGCCACGTATAACACGTTACCTTCAAGACGGCTGCCCAAATTACCTGTACGTAAGATAAGTTCTAGTGCCTGGTCCCAAGGAACATTATCAAGCACCAAAGTGATGTTGCCTGACACTGCATCGCCAGCGACTAAACTGAAATCATAGTAGTCCGCCATGATTTGCAATACAGAACGTAATGGGATGTCCTGAAATGAAACACCTACTATTTCACCAGTGTAGGCAGCGGTTTCTTCATCACCAGTAATATCAATTGGTGGTGGTCTCACACTTACCGTGTATTGACTGCCACTCTGATATGCCACGTACTCATACGTGCCATCGATATCGATAACCACTGTTGCCCGGCCGGACTGACCTAATACATCGACTGTGCTGACCTGTGTTGCGAAATCGCTTACATCAAAGCGTCGGTTCAAATCATTAGGCACCGTAGTGTTTTGGAATTCTACATAGACGCGTGCACCAACCTGCTCAACGCTACCTATAACTTCATCACTGGAAAGATCGATTACGATCTGACCTTCATCTTCGTCACCGCGACGAAATGTGACGTCGGTAATTTCATTGTCCGATGGACCTGAGATTCCTGTGATTACCTCAGTCGGTGTAGTCACACCACCAGCAACCCCAGAATCGTTACCCACCTGAATAGTCAGGTTGTTGCCTACTAACTGTGTTTCGTAGTTCACCAATGCGTCAAGATTTACTACCAAGCGCGTACGTGCACCATCATCCAGCACCATGACACTTTGGGCATTATTCGAATCAATGTTGAATCGTTGTTGAGTTAAACCACTGGCAACACCAAGCAGATCCAGTGAAATACGCGCAGGGTTGTCCAGCACAAAACTCGTAGGCTCAGGAGGCGCGGAGTCGAAAGTAAGCTGTATCTCAATACTGTCACCAGGCAGATTGGCAAAACCAATACTGTCTAGCGTGATTGATTGTTGCGCCTGAGCATTACCACTTAGTACTACTGTGGCAAGCAGGAACAAACTCCCCAATCCTTTCCTTAGTGTCGTCTGCACCTGTTGGTACATCGTTAGTCCTTTGTAAGTATTCATACTGATAACCTCGACTTACGCACTATTGCAACGTAAGAGTCTGTGGCCTCTCTACCCAGCCTCCGTTTCCGCTGGGAACGATTTCAATGATATTAAGTTGTGATTCGCTAATGGTTTGGATCTGTCCATGATTACGGCCTAAATAGTTGCCGATACCCACTCGGTGAACTTCTCCAAATGAATCTTCAATAAGCGCTTCAAAAACACCCGAGCGAACTAGCATTCCTACCATCGCCATTTCACTGAGCGCCTGGCTTTCCAATGGTTCTCTCTGGCGCTGAAAATCTGGCTCCACATCTTGTGAGAGCACTGTATTACTATCGAGGTCGATTACGACTGGAATCTCGAATGGGCTTCTTAGCGACGCCGCACTGTAAACAAAACCTTCATAGGGAACGAATTCCGGCACTGGCTCTACTTCTGCACCCGGTCGACCCTTCACCTCATTCGCATAGGACTGCAGATCAGTCAGATTATTGGTGCGTTGACACGCAGCAAGAGCCAGACACAGCGATAGCAGTGCCGGCACTCGAAAAGCTGATGTCATTACCGTACTCATTTACTGAGTCGCTCCAGTTTCATCGTCAACATCTTTATAGCGATAGGTTCTGGCTAAAATATTCATATCGAGAAACGTGTCGTCTCGGGTCGCGATTGAGAAATCGTGCAAGGTTACGATTCGGTCCAAACTTGCTACGGAACTCACAAAGGTTCCGAAATCATGAAAATCCCCAACCGCATTCAGGTTGATAGGGATTTCAATGTAAAACTCTTGTACTTGCTCTTCCGGCAGTTCGAAATTCGACAGCTCTAATCCACTGCCTTCACCGGTATTGTTCAAATCTTCAACCAGTCCTGGAACCTCTGTTTCAGAAGGCAACTGAAGCAACAGCTCACTAAACGTATCTTCCATCTCTACAATCTGTTCGCGGTAAGCTTCCAGGTTGGATGCTAGAAAAGCCTTCTGCTCAAATTCTATTCGCAATTGGCTTTCTTCACCCGATACTGTTTGCAACGAAGTCTGCAGGTTTTGAATATGAAAGAAGTAACCTGCCGCTAAACAACCAGCAAATATAATGAATGTTATGACGACCTTAACCGCGACTGGCCATGTACCAATCGTGTCGACGTCCTGGAGATCATTCCAGTCAAAGTTCCGTAAGTCGTTGGTAATATCAGTTAAAATTGACATGCAATAACTCTTTTTCTTTTCTTACACTTCTTCCGAATCATCTTGGTTAGGCAATTGAATGTTCAATGTCATGTTGAACAAAATTGCTGCGGACATTGCACTTTCCTGACTCTCAACCACTGAAAATTCTGGCAATTCGGTGTCTTGGAACCAATCCGATGCATCGAGGTTTCGCATCAGCTCCGGAATTCTATCTGTGCTCTCAGCAATTCCCTGGATTGCGATTGTGTCGCCACGTCGCTCCAACGATTCGTAATAAACACCATCCGGCAAAGTTCGCGCTAACTCATCAAAGATACGCACGATAACTGGGCGTGTACCCTGCAAGTCTGTAATAACATTCATACGTGCGCGGATATCTTCTTTCTGTTGCCGCAACTCGTTGATTTCAGCTACCTGTGCATCGAGCACAGTAATTTCACTACGAATAAAATCATTACGCGCAGTCTGAATATCGATTTCACGATTAAAGTATCGGTCTACTAAAAACACGAGGCCGCCAGCAATAATCACAAAGCCAATCATGATGGTTAGAAATTCTCGTTTGCGCTCTTCCCGTAACCGGTCGCGCCAGGGCAGTAAGTTAATGTGTGCCATTAATACTCACCCCGCATAGCTAAGCCTGCCGCGATCAACAAGGAAGGCGCGTCATTAGCCAACATGGTTTCATTAACTTTCGATCCGACTTGCAGACCACCAAAAGGATTAGCGATCACAGCAGGCGTACTGAGACTTTCCTGCACTAAATCTGCGAGTCCATCAATTGCCGCTACACCACCCGCCAACAAAATATGATCCACTTCGTTGTAGTGGCTGGAAGAGAAAAAGAATTGCAGGGTTTGGCTAACTTGCTGCACCACCGTTTCTTTAAATGGCGCCAGAATCTCATCTTCATATTCTTCTGGCAGACCACCGCGTTTCATTGCGGTTTCTGCTTCCACGGCGCTAAGACCAAATCTGCGCTGCACTTCTTCTGATAGCGCGTTACCACCAAACATTTGTTCACGTGTATAGATGGTTTTGCCCTGGAGAATGACATTCAAGGTGGTCATCATTGAACCAATGTCCACGATAGCCACTGTCTGATCTTCGTCCATTCCCAGTTGTTCGGCTAACAACGTATAAGCACGTTCGATAGCGTAGGCTTCAATGTCTACCACCTTCGCTTCAAGGCCACCGATTTCCAGCGCGGTAACTCGGGAATCGACGTTTTCTCGACGACAGGCAGCGAGCAGCACTTCGACTAACTCCGGATTCCGTTCCGAAAGCTCTTGCCGTTCAAAGTCGATCGATACTTCGTCCAATGGGTATGGAATGTACTGATCCGCTTCAACCACGATCTGGTTTTCCATTTCCGAATCGGTCAGGGCGGCATTCATTTCAATTGTCTTGGTAATCACGGCGGATCCGGCTACTGCCACCGCGGCGTCCTTTAAGGACGGCTTTAATATGCTGACTGCTGCACCGATGCATTCGCCTACGGCATCGATGTCACTGATATTTTTCTCTACCACGGAATTAGCGGGCAACGAGCGAATGACGTAATTGTCCACTCGATAGGAATTGCCCACAGGGCTCAGCTGCAGGATCTTTATTGAGGTCGAACTGATGTCGACGCCCAACAAAGTACTGGATTTCTTACCAAAATTGGCCAGAGACCCGAGATTTTTAATTTGATCCAGCACGTCAGATTCCCAAATTTTTCCTAATTCGAATGCTTTTTTTACAGACCTCAGAGGCAAAAGAAGCGCTATTCGCGCCCATATCCGAAGCCCAGCTTACATTTTCAATCCGGAAAATTGCTTTATTTAACAACAACTTAGCAATTTTACCCTGAAATCTTCTTGTTCCAGATTTCAGTATCGGCCGGAAAAAAAATCTTTTTAGTTTTCAATCAATTATCAGACTTTCAGAACAAACAACTTTACCATTTAATAATGAGATAAGCCTACACACAATTCCTTGAAGCAGATCACGTTGTGCACCGCAAAATCTGCCGCAAAGCCCATGATTTCGGCACATCTGGCTGTTGTTCTCGATCCGGAAGTGGTTTTTGAGAGCGATCGCGCTCGCCTCATCAAACCTCGTCCAATTGACTACCTCTTAATGCGCAATCTTGCCCTTCTGGTGGCAGAGGTCAAGTGTATTTGCAGCCTCACACTTTTCGTAAATATGGGTAATTACTTGCGGTAAACGGGTCAGGTGTATAATGAAGCCACGAACTGCCGACACTCCTGATTACAGCGAGTCAGCACCAGTCTTACTCTGCCCTGATCAGTTGGGCCCGAGAAACCCGAACCAGTGAATAGCAAGCTCAAAAAAATAGGAAAGTGGCTAATTCTGCTTGGCGCAGCAACATTCAGTGGCGGCACCATGGTAGCCACTGCCGCATACCTATACCTTGCTCCTCTTCTACCTTCCGCTGAAACCTATCGCGATGTGCGTCTGGAGATCCCACTGCGCATTTACACATCCGATGGCAGGTTAATTGACGAGATTGGCAACCGACGAAACCCAATTGCCTATGAACAAATACCGCAGGTATTAAAGGATGCGGTAATCGCTACCGAAGATGCGCGCTTCTATTCTCACCCTGGCGTTGATATCCAAAGTCTCTTGCGCGGTTTCTACGGTTTTATCTCCGACAATCCTCTTGGGGGTGGCAGCACGCTTAACATGCAGATGGCGAAGTATCATTCCTTTGAGGGTGACAATGTTTACCTGCGCAAACTCAAAGAAATTCCATTTGCCCTGCAAGTAGAAAGAGAACTCACTAAAGAAGAAATCTTAACGCTCTACCTCAACACGGTTTACTTCGGCGCTGGGGCTGACGGCATTGGCGCGGCTGCCTTTGTGTATTACGGAAAGGATGTGAGCGAGTTAACTCTGGCTGAGTCCGCAATGATGGTGTCGGTATTGCCTTGCCCTTCGGCCTGCAATCCATTCACCGCACCGCAACGTGCAATCTCGCGGCGAGAAACGCGGCTGCGGAACATGCTGCAGCAAGACATGATCTCAGAAGCAGAATTCAATGCTGCCAATGCAGCACCCATCACTGCCTCTAGACGCAATCGAAACATCGCGGTTCCTGCTCCTTATGTATCAGAAATGGTACGCCAAACTCTTTACGATCAGTTTGGTGAAGAAACTTACTCAAATGGATTTGAGGTTGTGACCAGCATTGATGGCGATCTACAACTTGCAGCCAATGATGCAGTAGTTAACGGCTTAGAAATTTATTATGACAAGCGGCATGGTTACCGCGGACCTACAATCAATTACCCGGCCGATGAAGCCAATGCGGAAACAACCTGGCTGGCAGAACTTGCACCAATACCAAGCTACGGCAACCAACAGCCAGCAATAGTAACGAACGTTTCCGAACAGTCTTTTGCCGCATTACTAAAAAATGGTGAAACCATTAATGTGCCTTGGGATGGTATTGATTGGGCTTATCCATTTATCGATCGCAACAACCGATGGCCGCCACCACAAACCGCCAGTGACGCGGTGGAGATTGGCGACTTAGTTCGAGTTAAACAAGGCAACGACCATTGGGAGCTAGGCCAGGTACCTGAAATTCAGGGCGCGTTGGTGTCTATGGCGCCCTCCGATGGTCAGATCCTGGCCCTGGTTGGCGGCTACGATTTCCGCTGGAATCAGGTCAATCGGGTACTTACGCCGAGACCCCCAGGTTCGAATTTCAAACCCTTCGTGTACGGTGCTGCTTTGGAAAACGGGTACTCTGCATCAAGCATCATCAACGATGCGCCTTTTACCCGTGGTGATTATCGACCCAACAATTATGAGAACAATTTTCTTGGTCCGATCACATTGCGCTATGCCTTAAAGGAATCGCGCAACGTTCCTACTGTGCGTCTCTATGATGAACTCGGCTCAGAAAAGGTGCTGCCATTTGCCGCAAAGTTTGGCTTTCAAACCGAAAGCTTTCCCCAAAGTGATTTAACAGTTGCCTTAGGTAGCCAGGATGTCCAGCCATTGGAAATGGTGACTGCGTATTCCGTAATCGCAAACGGTGGATACAAAGTCGATCCTTGGTTCATTAATGAGATTAGTAGCGAAGCGGACGGTGTACTGTACAAAGCCACCCCTTCAATCGTTTGCGAAGACTGTAACAACCTCGATGATGAATCTGGGGGCGAAGCCTATCCCGCTCCAAGAGTAATTGATGCACGAGTGGCCTATATCATGAATTCGATGTTGCGCTCTGTTGTAACCGAAGGCAGCGGCAATCGTGTGCAACGAGAAATCGGACGTGGCGATTTGATGGGCAAAACCGGCACCACCAATGGTCCGCAAGAATTATGGTTTTCCGGATTTAATCGCGATATCGCCACGACAGTTTTTGTCGGATTCGATCAACCTGAGCCTTTAGGTGAGAGAGAACAGGGTGCAACAGTCGCTGTGCCAATCTGGATCGACTTTATGGACAAGGCCTTAGAAGGCAAATCGGAAAGCACAATGAATCGCCCTGATGGAATCGTTGACCGACTTATCGATAAGAGCACTGGCGAGCTGGCCACACCTGGCGACCCAGACTCAATGTTTGAATACTTTCGCGAAGAACTTGCCCCTGCACCGCTTGGATCACCAACTCCGATTCTTGAAGTTGATGAAGATGAGGCGGAAGAAATCTCCACCGAAACTATATTCTAGAACGCAATCACTTTAGTCCGCTCTGTTTCGTTGTGTCCTCGTTTAGGGTTCGCCTACCTATACGGTATGTCTCACCCTGCACTGCGGGACGCCTCACAAAGCAGCCTAAATTGATCGCTTGGATTGGATGTTGGAAAGAACCGGATTTTTCACGCACCAGTGATTTAACTTCTCAATCAAAAAGAAGTTCGTATGGAGGAGGATGAGCGAGCAAGCCCAGCGAGCGGTTTCAGATTCAATAAGATTGATTGAGGAGTGCTGGCTGAGGCGTCCCGGAGCGTGAACCGAGACATACCTGATAGGTAGGCGAGGTTTGCGCGAGGACACAACGAAAGCCGGTGCCCTCTAGCAATCTTATACTCTTCGATTCCCGAAGCGCTTTTTGAATCGATCGACCCGACCACCCGAATCAAGAATCTTCTGCTTACCAGTGTAGAACGGATGACACTGTGAGCACACTTCGATCAAGATGTCTTTCCCCAGCGTGGACTTTGTTTCAATAACATTGCCGCAGCTGCAGGTCGCCTTGATTGGGCCGTAGTTTGGATGAATATCTGCTTTCATGCTGTTCTGCCTCATTAGTTGAGCATCGCAACGTCGCCGAAGTATTAGATTTGAGGAGCTCAGTTTCCTGAAAGTCCCAATCCGCGGGGCGCCGCACCATACTCGCTTTGTTTAGTCTCCCACAGCGAGGGAGCCAAGGGGCGTGCATTCTAACAGAGAAATGGCCCAACGCAAGGGGCAAGCGGGTGGGTGAGCTAGCTACGAAGCTTTTCGTGGTTGGAGACCACTTCTTTCATGATTTTGGCGAACAATTCAGTGACGAGATCGGGATTCAATCCATGCTGTACAGATAACTCAGCGAGCCTGGCCAGTTTCTCGGCTTCCCGCTCAAGGTCCACTGAATTCAAATCTTGGGACGCTTTCAGCAGCCCTACTTGATGAGTGAGCTTGAAACGATCAGCAAGTATCTCCACCAACTTTGCGTCGATCGCATCTATCTGCTCCCTTACATCCAATAGCTCAGTGGGTATGGATTCCTTGCTCATGCTAATTTTGTGCTTCTTATATATGTAGTTTGTATGTAGTTGAATCTTTACTTTGCCAATTCGATTTGGCGTTACGATCTAGTGACTGGTGCTGCTATTGCCAAACGTCTAGAGCATGCGGAAGTATAGACCATCGACGCAATGTGATCAGCCCTGAGCATTCGTCTATTCATACTATCCAAAAGTAGCAAAGTTGTTTGTCCACAGGGATGACTTTACACTGCCATTCTTTGACTTCAATGCCCCACAATCCAAACTTGGAAATGACCCCACCCTCTTCTCCCACTAAACCAACAACAGTTTTCCAAGTTGCGATTCCCACACCGCTCCGACGCTTGTTCGACTATTTACCTCCAGACTCAAGTCCCGATTCTGGCGACGCTCTAATTCAAGTAGGTATGAGAGTCAAAGTGCCCTTTGGTAATCGCCAGGTCATTGGCATTGTGATTGCCGCCGCAAACGAAACTTCTGTGCCGCTAAACAAGCTAAGAAAAATTTCAGCAGTGTTGGATTCATCTCCCTGCTTCAACGACAAGCTATTTAATACCTTGCTGTGGGCAGCGAATTACTATCAACACCCTATTGGTGAAGTAATACAAACAGCTTTGCCTAAGAAACTTCGCCAGGGATCTTCTATTACCGAATCGACCAAGGTTTGGAAACCCGCCGCAGGCTTGGATGAAGATCAAGCAGTAGCTGAACTTAGTCGATCACCACGACAAGCAGCACTGCTCCAACTGCTATTTAAACGAGGTCCACTATCAGCAGATGCAATCAAATCGGAGGGATTTGATACTGCATTGCTGGTCAAACTTGATTCCCAAGCAATGGTTGCCCAAGAGCAATTGGAGAATGCTCAACCTTCTAGGTTCGATTGTGAATTCAGCGAAGAAAGAAATCTCATTGAACTAAACACAGAACAACGTTATGCAGTAGAGCAGATAAACCCGCAAAATGGTTTTGCCTGTTTTTTATTGAATGGCGTGACTGGCTCGGGCAAGACTGAAGTGTATATGCGAGCCATGGAACGCTGTCTGCAGGATGGCAAACAGTGTTTATTGATGGTTCCCGAGATAGGACTTACTCCACAAACGGTTGCCAGATTTGAAACAAGGTTTTCCTGCCCGGTTGTAGTCATTCATTCGAATCTTAGCGATGGAGATAGATTCAACGCTTGGCGTGCCGCTAACCAGGGCAGCGCTGGCATAGTGATAGGCACTCGGTCCGCTATTTTTACGCCACTCGCCAATCCCGGACTTATTATTGTTGACGAAGAACATGATGCTTCCTTCAAACAACAAGATGGTTTCCGCTACTCGGCGCGCGACATTGCAATCAAGCGCGCACAGGATGAAGACATTGTCATCATCCTGGGTTCAGCCACTCCGAGCTTGGAAAGTTTTCAAAATGTAAGCAGTGATAAATATACCCAGCTGCATCTTTCTAATCGTGCGGGAAGTGCGAACGAATCCCCGATGAACATTTTGGATGTTTCTGAAAGTGAGTTGAATCATGGGTTTTCAGAACAACTGTTGTTCAAAATCGAACAGCACATCGCTGCTCAAAACCAAGTTCTGGTTTTTATAAACCGTCGGGGGTACGCACCAGTTTTACAGTGCAGAAATTGTGCATGGATTGCGGAATGTGAAAACTGTATCGCTCAGCTTACAGTTCATAGCCAACCCTCAAACTTGCGCTGCCATCATTGCGAAAGTGTTTTACCGATTCCAGGAAAATGTCCGGCATGCCATTCCACTGACTTACATACCTTGGGGGCTGGAACGCAAAAAATTGAACAGTTTTTAAAACAACACTTCAATGATGTAGAGATTGTCCGAATTGATCGCGATTCAACTCGCAATAGAAAATCATGGCAAACCTTAGTTGATCGAATCAAAAGTGGTGAGCCATGTATATTGTTGGGCACTCAAATGCTCGCCAAGGGCCATCATTTCCCTCATGTCACCTTGGTTGCCATTCTAGACGCAGACTTGGGTCTGTTTAGTGCGGATTTTCGTGGCCAGGAACAAATGGCGCAAACCATTGTTCAGGTAGCTGGTCGCGCTGGTCGAGCCAACAAGCCGGGTGAGGTCGTCATTCAATCTCGCCATGCAAGTCATCCAGGTTTGGTAAGTCTGACGCAGTCGACTTATACCGAATATGCCAGTGAGTTACTGCAAGAGAGACAGCTGTCTCAAATGCCACCTTTTTCTCACTTGAGTTTGATTCGAGTCGACGGAAAGCAAGCTCGTACTGCATACACATTGGCGCAATGCATTGCAGAAACCGCACAGTCACTGGTAACACCGGCAATCGAATTGCTTGGCCCTGTTCCGGCTCCGATGGAAAAGAAAGCCGGACGATTCAGGCTACAGCTATTTGCCAAATCCATGAATAGAGTCGCGCTGCACGGCTTCTTAAATCAGCTCTGCCTGGCGCTGGAACAACAAAAGCTACCCAGCAATGCGCGCTGGAGTCTGGATATTGATCCTTATGATCTAATCTAATGACCTTGCTTCGAGCTAATATTGTGAATTGCTTCCAAAATTTTAGCTTTAGCTCTGTGCCAGATTACCGATAATTGTGGAGGCTGAATTAATGAGGCTATTGCCAAAAAAGCCACTAGATCAACGCTTTAGCAGGGATTGACTGGAGCATTGGGGACATGACGCAGGATTTTGCCAAAATCCGACCAGAGCCGTTATTGGAGAAGAAGCCAGTAAGTTCTCCTCCGGCGTGGTCACTCATGATCACCGGCATGGTGTTAGGGATCGCCGTCGGTGTATTCGCCTGCGTGCTTCTTTATTTGTCAGGCAGGGTTCCACCTCTCGAGCCCCCTACGATAGCGAGCAATTTCGCCAGCAACACCCCCACCGTCGAGAACGCTGACTCTCAGCAGGAAGAAACTCCTGAATTGGAATTCGAGTTCTATACCGAACTTCAGGATTATGAGGTGGAAGTTGACGCCACTCCCGTGGACCTAAGCTCACAAGATCCTGACCGCCAGTTGGATTCCCAAATGATGTTGCAAGCTGGCGCCTTCGAGAGACGCGAATTGGCCGAAACTGAAATGCGCCGTCAACAGGCTCTTGGTTTAAACGTCCTGGTAAAAACTCAAAACCTTCTGGGTAACACGATGTATCTGGTGCAGTCTGGACCTTACACCACCAATGGCGAGTTAGAGACCGCCAAACAGCTTCTGCGCCGAAATAATATCTCTTTCATGCCAACCGCTATTCAATAGCATCCTCTCCTCCCCACACGCTTGAAATTCAGGGATTTAGCCCTATTTCCTGTAGTTACCTCCGCGCCATTCTTAACCAGAAAACTCGTTAGGATTGCCGGACTGGATTTACTGGAGCAATATTCAGCTCCTGCTTCATCATCTACAGGAGAACACTGTTGGACCAATTTAGAGGAACGACCATCGTTTCAGTGCGCCGTGGAAACAAGGTGGTGATTGGCGGTGACGGCCAGGTAAGTCAGGGAAATACTGTTCTCAAAGGCAATGCGCGCAAAGTAAGGCGTCTTTATAAGGATCAAGTCCTGGCAGGATTTGCTGGTGGTACAGCGGATGCATTCACCCTTTTTGAACGGTTCGAAGAACAACTCGAAAAGCACTCCGGCAAACTCACCCGAGCCGCGGTAGAGCTCGCCAAGCTATGGCGGACGGAACGGTCTTTGCGCCGCTTGGAGGCATTACTAGTTGTCGCTGACAAAGAAACATCGCTGATAGTCACCGGCAATGGAGATGTTATCGAACCAGAAGATGCCATCATGGCCATCGGTTCAGGCGGTTCATTCGCCCAGTCCGCCGCCAGAGCACTTTTACAAAACACCGAATTAGACGCGCGGGATATAGTGGAAAAAAGCCTCACTATCGCGGCTGAAATCTGTGTCTACACCAACCTGCAACACACAGTAGAAGAGCTGCAATTCGATTGAATCCCCTCTTCGCATTTACTCAGTAAAGGATGAATTTATGTCCATCATGACTCCAAGGGAAATTAGTTCCGAATTGGATAAACACATCGTTGGCCAGCAAGCAGCAAAGCGCGCAGTCGCTATTGCCTTGCGCAATCGATGGCGCCGCATGCAACTGGACGAAGAGTTGCGCAATGAGATCACGCCAAAAAATATTTTGATGATTGGCCCCACCGGTGTGGGCAAAACTGAAATCGCACGTCGACTGGCCAAATTGGCACATGCTCCTTTTATTAAAGTCGAAGCAACTAAATTTACTGAAGTGGGTTACGTTGGTCGCGATGTAGAATCG
The DNA here is from genome assembly GCA_965262465.1 of uncultured Pseudohongiella sp. Taxonomy (GTDB): domain Bacteria; phylum Pseudomonadota; class Gammaproteobacteria; order Pseudomonadales; family Pseudohongiellaceae; genus UBA9145. Next base: position 2,949,705 of record OZ253535.1, read on the forward strand.
ATTGTGCGCGACCTGGTTGATGTCGCAATCAAAATGATTCGCGAAACGGAAATGCAGAAAGTGCAATATCTCGCTGAAGATTTAGCAGAAGAACGAATTCTCGATGTGTTACTGCCGCAAGCCAGAAGCGAAGAACCAGAAGATTCCAATGACACTCAATCAAGCGCGAGACAATTGCTCCGCAAGAAACTGCGTCAGGGCGAATTGGACGAAAAAGAAATTGAAATCAAAGTTGCAGAGTCTCCTGCTGGCGTAGAGATTATGGCGCCCCCTGGGCTTGAGGAAATGACTAGCCAACTCAAGAGTATGTTCTCCAACATGAATACCGGCCGAAAGCGTTCGCGACGCATGAATGTGAAAGCAGCACTCAAGGCTGTGAAGGATGAGGAAGCAGCGAAACTTATTAATGAAGAAGAGATTAAGAATCAAGCGGTCGAAGCCACTGAACAAACTGGCATTGTGTTCATTGACGAGATTGATAAGGTTACTAATAGAGATGACGTTGGCGGCGCTGGCGTATCTCGCGAAGGTGTGCAGAGAGATTTGTTACCGTTAATAGAAGGATCAACTATCAACACCAAGTATGGAAGTATAAAAACCGACCATATTTTGTTTATAGCATCCGGTGCTTTCCATCTATCAAAACCATCGGACTTAATCCCTGAACTGCAGGGAAGATTACCCATCAGAGTTGAACTGGATGCATTAACGGCAGAAGACTTTCAACGTATTCTGGAAGAACCTGATGCATCTCTCACCGAACAATACCAAGCCTTACTCGGCACGGAAGATCTAAAAGTTTCTTTTAGTCCTGACGGAATTGCGAAGATTGCGGAAACTGCATGGCAGGTAAACGAACGCACAGAAAACATCGGAGCAAGACGTCTGCATACTGTGATGGAACGCCTGCTGGAGGAAGTTTCGTTTTCAGCATCGGATCTCGGTGTAGGTAGTGAGAAGGAATTGGTTATCGACGCAGCTTACGTGGAAGCCCAGCTACAAGAACTTGCCAGCGACGAAGACTTGAGTCGCTATATTTTGTAGCTCTTCGAAGAGTTAAAACGAATGACCTCATTAGTTCCGACTGAACTCAAACTTCACAAAAAATCTGGTGAGCTTGAACTCGTCTATAGCGACGGCAAGAGTTATTCCCTCAGTGCAGAGTTCTTGCGTGTCCATTCACCTTCAGCTGAAGTAAGAGGACATGGTAAAGGACAAGAAGTATTGCAAACAGGAAAACGAGACGTACGAATCACTGCCATCGCCACTGTTGGCAACTACGCCATTAAACCGAGTTTCGACGATGGGCATGACACGGGCATTTTCAGCTGGGAATATCTAAGAGACCTTGCGGCCAACGAATCATCGCTCTGGCAAGAATACCTTGCTAAACTGCAGGCCGCTGGCGCAACCCGAGAAGCACTGCCACCGGATACTCAGGTAATTCAAATCAAACCAGCATCAGCTGATTAAACATGACCAACTCTACCGATCGTGATTCGACTTCAGAGGAAACCACCCACTTTGGTTTCCAGGAAGTTCCTGTCGCAGAAAAACAAGCGCGGGTAGCCGAAGTATTTCGATCGGTCGCTGACCGCTACGACATCATGAACGACTTGATGTCTTTAGGGTCTCATCGCCTGATAAAGCGATTCACCATTGAAATGTGCGCACTGCGACCAGGACATTCAGTATTAGATCTGGCTGGAGGCACTGGTGATCTCACCATGAAATTTTCTCCTCTGGTCGGCCCAGAAGGCAAAGTCGTTTTAGCTGATATAAATGAAGCGATGCTGCAGGTCGGCCGTGACCGGTTAATCGATAAAGGCATTTCTGATAATGTCGAATTCGCCCAAGTTAACGCCGAAGAACTTCCGTTCGAAGATAATAGTTTTGATTGCATCTGCATTGCCTATGGCTTGAGAAATGTGACCGATAAAGATCGCGCTCTACAATCTATGCACCGCGTGCTTAAGCCTGGTGGACGATTGCTGGTGTTGGAGTTTTCCACACCTCGCAATCCGCTAGTCAGCAAAGCCTATGACATCTACTCAAGTTTATGGCCAGTTGCAGGTAAGCTTGTCACCGGCGACTCTGATAGTTACAAATACCTGGTTGAATCGATTCGCATGCATCCGGACCAGGACACACTCAAAGAAATGATGGAGTCCGCTGGCTTGGTTAACTGTCGATATCACGACGTAATGAATGGTGTCTGCGCCATTCACCTAGGATTTAAGTCTCACGATTAACCGTGGTTACTGAACTGTTTGGCAATGCTGCTCTGTGGCCTGCAGAGCAGATCATCAATCGAATAATCGAGACAGACGATCACGCCCAGAAATTGATTTCTAATTTCGACGGTAGAGTTGTTCAAGTAAACGTAACTCAACCTACTTTTCCAATACGCGTAAACTTCGAATCGCACAAGATGCGGCTAACGTCTATAGCGTCCGCTGATTTCGAATTGGCAGTTGATGCAACGGTTACTGCCAGTGCTACAACACTCAGTAACTTGCTGTTAACTGATAGCTCTAAACGTTCACTAGTGTCCGATGATTTGACGATTGAAGGCGACACACAGCTCGTTCAAGATCTATTCACCGCCATGAACAAGCTGGATATCGAATGGGAAGATCTTCTGTCTCCAGTGTTAGGTGACATTGGCACCAATCAACTCAGCGAATTCTTTAATAGTGCCTCGGATTGGCTGGACGACAGTCGATCACGCATGAAACGCAATGTTGACGATTATTTAAAAGAAGAAGCCAAATTGTTCCCCTCCGCTGTAGAGCTGGAAAACTGGCAGAGTCGCCTGGACCAGCTAAAGCTTCGAATAGACCGCTCTGAAGCCCGTATCCAGCGGCTTTCAGCCCAGTTTGATTCAGAATCCAACTAGGCAGACGCATGTCTTAGAGCTGGAGTAATTCACTTGCCAGGTGTACTCTTGGCAGCCCGAAAATTCGAGCCAAAACCCAGAATTGTGACTTCAGTCATCCGCCTCCTTCGCATCTTGAACACTGCTGCACGCTACCGCCTGCAGGAGTTTCTAATAGATATTCCTGGCACGTTTTGGCTTCGACTGGTGCTTTTTCCTTTCACATTGTTGAATTTTGCATCGTCACATCGGCATTTGAATAAAAATCAACGACTTCGTATGGCGTTGGAGGAGCTTGGACCAATCTATATCAAGTTTGGCCAGCTACTGAGCACACGACGAGATTTTCTCGACAACGATTTGGCAGATGAGCTACAGGCCTTACAAGATAATGTGCCTCCTTTTAGCTCGCCTTCGATTCAAACCTTGGTTTCGGAAGCACTGGATGTAGATCCTTCTTCAGTTTTTTCCAGCCTGGATGAACAGCCACTTGCTTCGGCATCCGTAGCTCAAGTTCACAAGGCCGAGTTGTTGGACGGCACGGAAGTCGTTGTCAAAGTATTGAGACCTGGTATCGAGAAAATCGTTGATGCTGATCTTAAACTTTTGAAACGGGTCGCCTCGTTAATCGAATCACGTAGTCCGCTGGGTAAACGATTGCGCCCGGTAGAAGTCATTCATGACTACGAAAAGATTATTTTGGACGAACTCAACTTGCAGGCTGAGGCGGCTAACACGTCTCAGTTGCGGCAAAACTTCCAAGATTCTGACCAGCTCTATGTGCCCACTATTTATTGGGAATACACTCGCAGCAATCTATTGGTCATCGAACGCATTCATGGCATTCCAGTTACCGATGTAGATCGATTACAAACCGCAGGTATCGATTTAAAGACCCTAGCTGAAAATGGTGTCAGCATTTTCTTTACCCAAGTGTTTGAGCACAATTTTTTCCATGCTGACATGCATCCCGGAAACATATTTGTTGCGACGGATAATCCAGAGCTGGCGCAATACATTGCAATTGATTGTGCAATTATTGGATCGCTAACAAAGGACGATCAAGAATATTTGGCTAAGAATCTCTTAGCTATCTTCAAAAGAGACTATCGACGAGTAGCAGAGCTGCATGTTGAATGTGGCTGGGTGCCTGAAGACACACCGGTACATGAATTTGAATCAGCCATGCGTACTGTGTGCGAGCCAATTTTCCAAAAGCCTTTGAAAGAGATTTCATTCGGCCAGATCTTGGTTCAACTATTCAGAACTGCCGGCCGGTTTAATATGGAGGTGCAGCCCACCTTGGTATTACTGCAGAAAACCTTGCTGAATATCGAAGGGCTTGGAAGGCAACTCTATCCCGAGCTGGATCTGTGGCAAACCGCCCTGCCCTATTTGGAAAATTGGAACAGTAAGCGACTTAATCCGCTAACTATACTGAACAAGTTACAAGAGAATGTTCCGAATTGGATTGACCAGATGCCAGACTTGCCACTATTAATTATTAATGCGGTTACTCAGGCTGATCAATTGCGATCGATTAACAATACTTTGCAAAAAGAGTTAGTCGATAAAGAACAAGAGAGAAAAAGAAAAAGGGCCAATGCGCAATTAGCCGGCACCTTAACATTGGGCGCCGGAATAGCGACTTTGTTTCCTACTATTGCTGTGGCAATTAACAACGCGCCAGTGTTAAGCGTAGGATTGATTGGCTTCGGCTTGTACCTTTTGTGTTTTAAAGAGTGAAAGAGCATACTAGTTTGATGTCTTACCTTGACGAAATTTCCTGGAACAGTGATGGACTTATTTCTGTAGTCACCATCGATGCAGAAACAGGCAAGCTGTTGATGCAAGCTTGGGCGAATCGCGAAGCAGTAGAGACGGCTGTTACAGAAGGTAGAGCAGTTTATTGGTCACGTTCACGAAATAAGCTGTGGCGCAAGGGTGAAGAATCCGGAAATATTCAGGAACTTGTCGATGTCTTTCTGGACTGTGATAACGATGCGCTTTGCTATCAAGTGAAGCAAATCGGTGACGTGGCTTGCCACACTGGAAGGATTAGTTGCTTCCATCAACGACTGGTTGATGGCAATTGGCAGACTGAGGGTGAAGTAGTAGTCGACCCTGACACTCTCTATAAGCAGTAACAACAGTAGTCATTATAGGTAGACACTATATAAGTAGTAAGAATTGGTAATTAAACGAGTATTGATGTGAGTGATGTACTAGAAAAATTGGCCCTCGTGCTGGAACAGCGAAAAAGCGCGGATTCGGCAGAATCATACGTGGCCAGTTTGCATGCAAAAGGCCTGAACAAAATATTGGAAAAGGTAGGCGAAGAAGCCACCGAAACCATCCTGGCGGCCAAGGAATGCAAGGATAGCCCTGAATCAAGGACCGCCGTCATTCATGAGACCGCAGATCTGTGGTTTCACACCCTGGTCATGCTGAGCCACCTAGATATGGGGCCTGAACAGGTGTTGGAGGAACTGGAAAAACGCTTTAACATATCCGGTCTGGACGAAAAGGCATCGCGACAAAATTAATGTCGGCAGATCTGTTCGTAGTACTGTCGAATTTGGAGGTTTGATATGGGTGTTGGTGGAATAGGTATTTGGCAACTGCTGATCATTCTACTCATTGTTTTTATGCTATTTGGCACCAAAAAGTTACGCAATTTGGGCTCTGACCTGGGCGGCGCGCTAAAAGGTTTCAAAACAGCCATGAAAGATGGGGATGCTGATCAGGAAAGTGAAGAAGCAAGTGACGAAGTCATTGAAGCCACTGCTGAAAAAGTAGAAACCAAGTAGCCAATCGTTATTGCCAGGGCCATAGCGCCCTGGCCACATTTCTTTAAATCCTTTGGATTTCCTTTCATAGACCATGTTTAACATCGGATCATTCGAAGTCTTGCTGATCTGCGTGATCGCGTTGCTAGTGCTCGGCCCCGAGCGACTCCCTGGCGCAGTGAGGACAGCCGGTCTCTGGATTGGGCGTTTTCGTCGTAGCTTTTACAAAGTGAAAGCTGAGATAGAAAGAGAACTCAATGCAGATGAGATTCGACGCCAGCTTCACAATGAATCGGTTATGGCTGAAATTGAAGAAGCCAAAAGCGAAGTTGAAGGCGTGGCAAAAAATGTTGAGGAGTCTGCTAACAAGATCGTTAATTCTGCCAATCTAGATCCAGGTGCTTCAACATTCACCGACGAACAGGTTGCTGCATCCAATGCGGAGAGCGAAGCGGTTCAGGAAAAATCTCTTACTGAAGAAATAGAAGAGGTTGGAGAGCAAATTGCGACGGCGGGTGAAGAGATTAAGCAGTCGCTGTATGGCGTTGGGAAAAATCCAAAACTCTCCGAACAGCAGAATTCCAGCAGCGAAGAAGAACCCTCTTAACCATGACCTCTGCTGAAGACGAAAAAGAACTCACACTAATCGATCACCTAATCGAGTTACGTGATCGAATCTTCAAGTGCCTGCTCTCAGTGTTGGTTTTGTTTCTGGCATTGTTTGCCTTTGCCAATGATATCTACACTTACGTTGCGACACCTTTATTGGATGCACTACCTGAAGGATCAACGATGATAGCGATCGATCCAACATCGCCGTTCTTCGCACCCTTCAAACTCACCTTTTATGTCGCCTTTCTAATAGCAGCGCCCTATATCCTCTATCAGATATGGTCCTTCATCGCGCCAGGTTTGTATAAGAAGGAAAAGGCCGTTGCCATTCCGCTATTTATCTCTAGCGTGTTGTTGTTTTACGGCGGAGTAGCATTCGCGCGCTACGTGCTGTTTGGATTCGTTTTCGCGTTCTTCATTTCTGTTGCGCCAGAAGGTATTGCAGTAGCACCTGATATCAATAGCTTCTTAAGTTTTGCTCTGGCGATTTTCCTGGCATTTGGCATTGCATTCGAAGTGCCAATTGCAGTGTTTATTTTTATTTGGGTGGGACTTGCCGAACCGGACTCTCTCGCAGAAAAACGTCCTTATGTCATCGTGGGCTGCTTTGTTGTCGGCATGTTATTGACGCCAGCCGACCCCTTCACTCAATCTATGCTCGCGATACCGATGTGGCTGCTTTTTGAAGCAGGAATAATAGCGGGACGAATGATTCGGAAGAGACAGGAAGAGGATGAAGCGGCAGAAGGTGCTGAAAGCTAGTCGCTTTATGCCTTTAGCATAAACGTAACCGGACCATCATTCTCCAGCGCTATTTGCATATCAGCTGCAAACACACCAGTCTCAACTGTCCGATGTTTTTGTTTGGCCTTCTCTACTAACTCGTTGAAGAGAGCTTCTGCCTCAGCTGGTGGTTTGGCTGATGAAAACCCAGGGCGAAGCCCCTTATCCGTAGTCGCTGCCAGTGTGAATTGGGACACCAGCATCAAGTCACCGTCGATGTCTTTCAACCCCAGATTCATTTTGCCATCAGAATCAGCAAAAACGCGATAAGCCAGTAGTTTGTCCAGCAATTTATCCACGGCCTGACTGTCATCGTCTTTCTCTACGCCGATCAAAGCCAATAAGCCACTGCCTATCTCGCTGTGAAGCTGGTCATCGATGGAAAGGCGGGCGTAATTGACTCGCTGAATTAGCGCTAACATCCTTATTACTCTGCAGACTCTAAACTTTTGCCTATGTCATGAGTGGCGCGTATCAGAGCATCAACTGTGCCTGGTTCTGATGCTGAATGCCCCGCATCTCGAACGATATGTAGCTCTGAGGCTGGCCAATGTTGATGCAACAGTTGTGCATTCTCCAACGGACAAACAATATCGTATCGGCCGTGAATGATGCGTCCGGGAATGTCCGCAATCTTGTCCATGTTTAAAAGGATTTGGTTCTCTTCGATAAATCCATTGTGCATGAAGTAATGGGTTTCAATACGAGAAAGTGCCATTGCATTGTGAGGTTTAGTGAATTTCGCCAGCGTTTCGGCACTGGGTCGTAACTTCGCGCAATTCCCTTCCCATGCAGCCCATGCTTTCGCCGCAGCCATTCGGGCGAGCTCATCATTACCTGTAAGCCGCTCATAATATGCCTTCAACAAATCATCGCGCTCAGGCTCTGGAATATGTTTAACGAATTCTTCCCAGTAATCGGGAAAAATTCGATTGGCACCGTCTTTGTACAACCAATCCATGTCTTGCTGACGGCAAAGAAACACACCTCTAAGAATCAGGGCCGTGACATGTTGAGGATAGGCCTGTGCATAAAGCAGACTCAGGGTTGATCCCCAGGACCCTCCGAACAACACAAACTTGTCTATCTCCAAATGTTGTCGAATGGCTTCAATATCATTGACAAGGTCTTGCGTTGTATTTTCTTCGAGTGAACTGTGCGGCGTTGATCGACCACAACCGCGCTGGTCGAAGGTGACAATACGGAACACTGCTGGATCATAGAATCGCCTGGAACTGGCATCGCAGGCTGCACCGGGTCCACCGTGCACGAACAACACTGGAAGGCCTTGTGAATTGCCTGCTTCATCAATATACAGCTCGTGCTGCTCAGACACCTTTAACTGGTGCCGCTTATAGGGTTTGATTTCAGGAAACAGGACAAACATAGCTGCTATTCATTTTCGTCATTCGTTGTTCGGATCATAGTAGGACAGCAACCTGGCAAATCCTAGCCTGGATTGTCGTTTATTTCACAGCGCGGGTTAACCGCGTAGTTCACTTCCGCGACTACGACGTTTACGTTCATTCTCTGTGAGATACTTTTTCCGCAGGCGAATGCTACTCGGTGTCACCTCGACAAGCTCATCATCAGCTATGAATTCCATCGCCTGTTCCAGACTGTGAATTACCGGCGGTGTTAGGAGAATGTTTTCGTCACTGCCAGCAGCGCGAATATTTGTCAGTTGTTTTGCTTTGGTTGGATTTACTACCAAGTCATTATCGCGACTGTGCAGCCCGACGATCATACCTTCATAGACTTCTACATTGGGCTCGATAAACAGTCGTCCACGGTCCTGCAAATTGAATAGTGCATAGGCAAGGGTTTTGCCCTTCACCATCGACACCAGCACACCATTTATTCGGGAGGCCAGCTCTGTTTCTTTGTAGGGACCATAATGATCAAATACATGGGTCATCAATCCGGTACCTGAGGTCATACTTAGAAAGCTCGAACGAAAACCAATGAGTCCTCTAGTGGGAACCATGAATTCCAATCGCACCCGGCCTTTTCCATCTGGCAATAAATCGCGCATCTCTGCCCGTCTATTGCCAAGTTCTTCAATCACGGATCCTTGATGCTGCTCATCGCAGTCGATAACTAACGATTCGTAAGGTTCCTGAATCTGCCCTTCTTCTTCGTGCAAGATCACTTCCGGTCTGGAAATGGCCAATTCATAGCCTTCTCGACGCATGCTTTCGATAAGCACCGCCAGATGCAATTCTCCCCGTCCAGACACTTTGTATTTATCCGGAGATTCTCCTTGTTCAACCCGCAATGCTACGTTGTACAACAGTTCACGATCGAGACGTTCTTTCAAATGTCTGGAGGTTAGATATTTGCCTTCCAATCCCGCAAAGGGTGAATCGTTCACCTGAAACGTCATGCTAATCGTTGGTTCATCGACACTCAGTGCAGCCAGTGGGCTAACGTCTTCAGGATCGCAAAGCGTGTCGGATATTTTTAGATCTTCGATTCCACTGATGCAGACGATCTCACCTGCCTCGGCTTCTTTTACATCAACCCGATCCAGACCCAGATGACTTTGAACTTGCAGCAACTTCCCTTTGCGTTCATTACCGTCGCGATCAACGATCACTACCGCTTGATTCGGTGAAGCTTTTCCTCGAGCGATACGCCCGACTCCTATTACTCCAACGTATGAGCTGTAGTCCAATGCACTAATCTGCATTTGAAACGGAGCATCTATTACTACGTTTGGAGGCCTGACCTCATCCACAATCACTTTGAATAGCGCGGTCATGTCTGAATCCAATGAGTCAGCTTCGGTTCCTGCAATACCTTCCAGTGCCGATGCGTAAATGATTGGAAAATCGAGTTGCTCATCCGTGGCACCAAGCTTGTCAAACAGATCAAACACCTCATCAATAACCCAATCAGGTCGCGCGCCCTCACGATCTATCTTATTCACGACAACGATTGGATTGAGTCCTTGAGCAAACGCTTTTTGTGTCACAAACCGGGTCTGCGGCATTGGACCTTCGACTGCATCCACTAATAACAGGACGCTGTCTACCATAGAGAGTACGCGCTCAACTTCGCCGCCAAAATCAGCGTGGCCTGGGGTATCTACAATATTGATGCGGTAGTCATTCCAAGTAATGGCTGTGTTCTTAGCCAAAATGGTGATGCCTCTTTCACGCTCCTGGTCATTTGAATCCATTACGCGCTCAAGCTTCTCTCCTCGGGTTTCCAAGGTGCCGGACTGTTGCAGCAATTTGTCTACCAGGGTGGTTTTGCCATGGTCGACGTGGGCAATGATGGCAATGTTTCGAATCTTATCGAGCATGTCGTTCTGATCTATCTCGCTACAGGCTAGGGAATCGCTGGGTTTGGGGCAATCAAAAGGCGGCGAGTATACACGACTGGCGGGGCATCCTCGACCTAAAAAGCAAAGGATTCTGGATTAGCAGTCAGTCAAGGAGAGGATTATCGAAATGCTATTTGAGTTCTAAGACGGCGACGTTTTCGAAACCTTCGTCTACCAGGTGGGCAGCGTGTAGTCGGCTCATCATGCCGTGATCACAATATAAGAGGTAGCGCTTACTTGAATCGAGTGAATCAAATTGAGTGCGCAGCGCATAAAAAGGAATGCTTAATGTTTCTTGTGAATTGCTTTCAAGAATAAGAGGTTTGATGTCGATCTCGTTTGGATGTCGGATATCAATCACAGTGCTCGACTCATCCACTGAATTTACAATCGTCACATCGGCAGAACCGGATTCGATATCACTCACCACATCAGTGATAAGTTGAATGCGTGCAGACGCGATGCTCTCCTCGAGCACATCAAAGTTAAATCTGTCTTCTTCTTTTTCTATGCGCTCTAACCGTGCTTTAGTGGTTGGATTCTTGGAAATGACAGCACAGTATTCAGGAATATGTTTGGAAAAATCTTCGGTACCAATTGCGCGCGCCGTATCGATAATCTCCTGCTTATCAGAAGTGGCCAATGGTCTTAGTACCAAAGTTTCAGCAACTCCATCAATGACAGAGAGGTTTACCAGAGTTTGGCTCGACACTTGGGCAACACTTTCTCCAGTAACCAGCGCCTTTATGTCTAACTGCTGGGCCACTTTGTCTGCCGCACGCAGCATCATGCGTTTCAGAACAACTCCCATCTGCGCGTTATCTACTCGATTCAGAATTTCTTCAACTACGCCTTCAAAAGGGACAGAGACAAACTTCACTCGATGTGAACTATGAAATTTCATCCATAAGAACAACGCGACTTCTTTCACTGCTAACTCATGGGCGCGACCGCCAAGGTTAAAAAAGCAATAGTGTGTTTGCAGCCCTCGCTTGATACAAAGATAGCTGGATACTGCAGAATCGAATCCGCCAGATATCAATGACAGCACGGCGTCCTGGCAACCTAACGGAAACCCTCCAAGCCCTTGATGATTTTTACTAACGACATATAAAAATTCATCTCGAATCTCGAGAGCGACGGTTACATCAGGATTAACTAGCTTAACCCCTGCCGATTTGGTTTGTTGATTAAGTCCTGCACCGACAAAACGTTCCACATCAACTGAACGGAAAGCATGCTTCCCCATTCGCTTGCAACGCACCGCAAAAGTCTTATCAGTAAGGCGTTCAGCATAATATTGCGAGGCAAGCTCGAGCATGCCGTCCATGTCTGGCAGATCGAATCGATCCACTTCAGCAAACTGACTAATGCCTGGTGTGCTCGCCATTCGTTCGATGATCAAGTCGATAGCTGGCGATTCTGAAGCAGTCACCTCCACTTCAAGGCAATCCCATTCACCTGTCACTTTGACGCCTTCATCAAGTGGAGCAAGCACCGCTTTAAGATTCTTGCGCAGCTGGCGAATGAAACGCTTGCGCACAGGCCTGCTCTTGATGGTGATCTCAGGGAATAGTTTGACTAAAAACAACATGGTGCGTGCATTGATACTGAATGGATAGCCTCAGACCGGCTGAGGGATGGCAAAGATACCCTATCTGCTTGTGCAGGCGTAGTTAGAATTGCACACAATATAAAGCACTAATATGGTGCGTATTTAGCACATTAAGCACTATTATAGTGCATTAATAAATGCCCTCAGCTCCAGAGCCCAGTATTTCTGGGCCCTGCAGCGCACCGTTAGATGGCATATATCTTGCTCCTTCCCTAGCTCACGTCGCAAGCCCGGAAAATATTGCAATAAAGAAGGATGATTTCTTCGCAACTGGGTAGGCACTAAGCGAAGGACATGTGTAAAATTTCGAGCCCGGTTCGACTCACGCAAGCTTAAAATTGAGCCCAGATTGACCCGGTTGTTTTACAGAGCGCACAAGTCATAAACCTGAACTCGTTATCGATTAGGAGAAAGAGAAAAAATGAAATCTAAACTGGAATACATCTGGCTGGACGGATTCCAGCCTACCCAAAGCCTGCGTAGCAAGACCATGGTGCGCGAAGACTTTGGTGGCACTCTGGAAGAATGCCCTATGTGGTCTTTCGATGGCAGCTCAACCTTGCAAGCTTCTGGCGATGATTCTGATTGTCTGCTGAAGCCTGTTGCCATTTATCCAGATCCTGATCGAGCAAACGGTTATTTGGTAATGACAGAAGTATTGAATGCTGATGGTTCGCCTCATGAATCAAACGGCCGCGCAACAATCGATGATGACGATGATGATTTCTGGTTCGGCTTTGAACAGGAATACTTCCTATGGGATGTGAATACTGACCTTCCTCCTGGTTTCCCACGAGGTGGTTATCCAAGCCCTCAAGGTCCTTACTATTGTTCCGTTGGCGCCAAGAATGCCCATGGCCGCGACGTAGTCGAAGATCACTTAGACCTGTGCCTTGAAGCAGGTATTAATGTAGAAGGTATTAACGCTGAAGTAGCCGCCGGACAGTGGGAATTCCAGGTGTTTGCGAAAGGTGCCAAGCAAGCTGGTGACGAAACTTGGATAGCTCGTTACTTGCTAGAGCGCACAGCAGAGCGCTATGAATTAGCAATCAACTGGGAGCCAAAGCCACTAGGTAAAGACCTGGATTGGAATGGTTCTGGTATGCACGCGAACTTCTCAAACGGCGTGATGCGTGAAGCCGGTGATGAATCAATTTTCACCAAGATTTGTGAGGCATTCGGCAAGAATATCGAACGTCACATTAGTGTGTACGGTGCCGACAACGATCAACGCCTGACTGGTCTGCATGAAACTCAGTCTATCGACATGTTCAGCTATGGGGTTTCAGATCGTGGCGCTTCCATCCGTATTCCAGTTGGTACAGTACAAGATGGCTGGAAAGGACGACTCGAAGATCGTCGTACTGCATCAAATGCTGATCCTTACAAAGTAGCAGCAGCTATTATCAAGAGCACTAAAGAAGGTCTCGCCTCTTAAGCGCTCAGCAATACCAAAAACCCCGGCCGCTCTCAGCGCCCGGGGTTTTTTGTGCATGCTATTTAGGTCAATTCGAAGGAGACAATCAAAAGGACACCCATTTAAATTGCCCTCGCCTTGGACCTCAACGTTCCAATTTTCGCGCTGATTCCAGTCCTTATTTTTGTGGGTGTCCCTTAGACTGATTTGTTTGAACTAATTATGTAGAGCTGTTTCCTGGAGTAAGCAAACTGTAGACAGAACAGCTATTTGAGTTATGCACCATTTTGGTGCATAGTATCAATTCACCCACAAAGAAGAGTCCCTTCACTCCTTGCCTCGCGCCTGAAAGCCCCAGGTTTACTGGCCTCCTAACCAATCTCACAGAGAGCACCACTGTGGCACGTGTTGGTTTGGTTATTGCATAGCTACTGAGGGGGAACTCTTAGGCATCTGAATTACTTCGCCTTAGAGCCCATGAACACTCACGTGACCCTGGATAATGTACATAAGCGGTTACTCGATAACCTGAAAACTGGCGTGTTGCTGCTAGACAGTGACCTGCGCCTGCTCTATCTCAATATGGAAGCCGAATCACTACTCGATATCAGCGATAGCAAAGCAAATCAGCTTCATATTGGTGATGTTCTTCTCAATGCTGCAGATGATGTTGCCGAGATGCGCAATGCCTTGGAGAACAATGTCAGTTTTACCAAGCGGGCGGCGGAGTTAACGATTAAGCCTGGCAAAACCCTGCTTGCCGATTACACGATCAATCCTGTAGCCGACAATGGCAATATCCAAGCGATTGTTGAAATCACTTCCTTAGAGCATTCACATCGAATTACTCAAGAAGAATCTTTGCAGACTGCTCATCACACCACTCGCGAATTGGTTCGAGGATTGGCACATGAGATCAAAAATCCTTTGGGAGGAATTCGCGGAGCAGCTCAATTACTTGCTCAAGAAATTGATGGTGCCGATCTGCAAGACTACACAAACGTCATTATCGAAGAAGCTGACCGACTGCATAACCTGGTCGACCGGCTAGTTGGCTCCCGCAAACCACTGGAGCTTGGTAACACTAATGTCCACGAAGTCTTGGAACGAGTTCGAAGTCTGGTGGAAGCAGATAGCGCCAGTGAAAACCTCACGGTTACCACTGACTACGATCCGAGTATTCCAACGATACAAGGCGACTCGGATCAACTAATACAGGCAATGCTTAATCTGGTGCGAAATGCACAGCAGTCTCTGGTTGGGGCGGATACCCGCAATGGAGAGATCATTTTGCGCACGCGAATTACTCGCAACGCAACTATCGGAAGTCGATTCCATAGACTGGCAGTAAAAGTAGAGATAGTAGACAACGGTCCCGGCATTCCTACCGACATGCTAGGCACAATCTTCTACCCAATGATTAGCGGGCGAGCCGATGGGAGTGGGCTCGGACTCCCTATTTCTCACGGGATTATCAATCAGCACCAAGGATTGATTGAGTGTCAAAGCAAACCTGGCTCCACTGTATTTTCAGTGGTGCTTCCATTTACTTATGTCGCCGACGATGCATGAGGGTCGGTGAGTTTTCTAAGGTGCATATGCAATGCAACTGAGTAATGAAGGTATATCAATGAATTCAAATAGCTCTGTGTGGATATTAGATGACGATCGATCCATTCGTTGGGTGTTGGAAAAGTCTCTGAGCAAGAATGGGCTAGACACTACGTCGTTCGAGAAAGGCGAAGATCTCCTTTCTCGACTTTCTTATGAATCTCCCGATGCCATTATCAGTGATATCCGCATGCCAGGTATTGATGGATTGGAATTGCTGTCTACCATTCAGGAACAACACCCTGAGCTACCGGTAATCATCATGACTGCACATTCTGATCTGGAGAGTGCGGTGGCCTCTTATAGTCGAGGCGCTTTTGAATACTTACCAAAACCGTTTGATGTCAACGAAGCGGTGGCAATGACCCAGCGAGCGTTGGAGCATGCGAGAGACAAGATTGCAGAAAATGGTTCTGATGTTGAAATCGATAGCCAAGAAATCATTGGCGAAGCGCCGGCGATGCAGGAGGTGTTCCGAGCAATTGGGCGGCTATCAAATTCCAATATCTCTGTTTTGATTAACGGCGATTCGGGTACCGGTAAAGAGCTGGTCGCAAGGGCTCTACATAATCATAGCCCGCGCAAAGACCGGCCCTTCGTCCCTTTAAATGTCGCCGCAATTCCCAAAGAGCTTATTGAATCTGAGTTATTCGGTCATGAGAAAGGCGCATTTACCGGAGCGACGCAACAGCGAACAGGTCGATTTGAACAAGCCAATGGTGGCACGCTGTTTCTCGATGAAATCGGTGACATGCCAGCTGACACGCAGACCAGACTGCTAAGGGTGCTATCAGACGGTGAGTTCTATCGCGTAGGTGGACACACATCTATAAAGGTGGATGTAAGAATCATTGCTGCCACGCATCAAAATTTGGAGAAGCTCGTCGAAGAACACAAGTTTCGGGAAGACTTGTTCCATCGTCTCAATGTCATTCGAATTCACATTCCACGCCTGGCCGATAGACGGGAAGACATTCCGAAACTGGCGGAATATTTTCTTAAGAGAGCTGCTGATGAATTGGATGTAGAAAGCAAAATTTTAAGGCCGGAAACAGAAAACTATCTCACCACTTTGGATTGGCCGGGCAATGTTAGGCAACTAGAAAACTTTTGCCGATGGGTCACAGTTATGGCGTCATCGAGAGAAGTATTGCTTTCTGATTTGCCGCCAGAGTTTTCTGAACAAGAAGCGTCTGGCTCAAGTATCGGCAGTTGGACAGAAGGATTGCAAACCTGGGCCGATCAACAACTGAGTAAAGGCAACACCGGCATACTAAATGAAGCGTCGCCGATGTTTGAAAGAACCCTTATCGATATCGCACTCAAACACACTGGTGGTCGGCGACAGGATGCGGCTGCGCTGCTAGGTTGGGGCCGAAACACTCTAACTCGAAAGATCAAAGAACTGGGCACGTCCTTCTCTAAATCATCAGAGTTTACAGATTAGTCAGATACTTCTTGTTAAATTCTTTAGGTTTATTTGAGAAGCGTTACTATCAAAACTAATCATGGGCCATTGCGGAGTTTCGAAGCGTAATGAGCGCAGGAAGAACGAGGCGAGGAAGAAATTTGGTGCAGGAGTTTACTGATTGTTAAATGACTGCGCGAAATTTCTTCCATAACGAAGCAATTCCAAGCGCAATAGCTTTTATCGAAACTAGTTGTTGATGTAAATCTCTTGCCAGTTAATCACTCTATCGTGTCCACGATAGGTTCCAAACTCGATGAGACCTCTCGGATTATCAGAATAATCACCGTCTGGAATCTCATCGTAGTCATCGATCTCACCTGGATCGCCACGCCAATCGTAACCTAAGAAGTCCAATGGAGATGGCAGGGATGGATTACTGAGATCAAATTCTATCAATACCCGTCCTTCTAACTCATCATCACCTTCAGGATCCGGAGCAGTAGTAAAGAATGGCCGATCTGAGTCATTGGTTTCATCGGTATCACCATCTTCCGCGCGACCAGTTAAGCCACCGAACACATTGACGGTTGCGTCGACGTCATTTTCGATCAGCGTATCTACTGCGGTAAACCCTTCGAAACTTGTGCCCACATAATCTAGTGCAGGCGGTGATGCACTGGAGTCATAGAAGAATGACGTACAGTTATCATCAGTATTTGTAATGAATTCAGTGCCATCGTAGTACTCAACCCTGATTGGTATTTCTAGATCCTCGGTCTCTGGACCGAAGGCATTATCAATAATCAGTCGGCCATATCTAAACTCATGAGTTTCGATAAGTCTGAATAAATTGGCACCTGGTTCTGTAATGCCGTCGTCAAGATCGACATTCAATACGTCCAGCACCACATCATTCCCGTCGCCCGAACCATCGTCATTGTCATCAATAGGACCAAACGCTATCTGAACATTAGTAAACGGAGCTTCTTCAACTCCACTCATCTGGCGGGCTAGATTCATATTGCCTTGGAGTTGCAAGCGACCATTATTCCAACTGCCCGAGAAGTTAGCTGGAATACTGTCGTTCAGAAGCTTCGTTCCAGTACCCAGGTCAATATCAGCCACTCCACCTGTCTCATCTATAATGGCTCTGATATCTAATTCATTGAAGGTTGTTAACTTCGCAAAATCATCGACATAATTTACTGTGTCATTTCCTAATCCATTTTTCGCCTGAATATCAATATTCAACTCAAATTGTTCACCAAGATAAGTAAAAGGCGATGTGGCAACACACATACTGCTTTGGTTCGCACGAGGGCTGAAGCTCGCTGTATTAATAGTCGCTTCAAAGTTATTGGGGTAAACGCGACCGAAATTGACAAGGCGGCCTAGAACACCTTCACTATCTAACAAGCCCAGATAGTTAATCGGAGTCTGACTGCCTGGGTTATCGACCAGCACAGCATTCATATCAAAAATACCGACTTCATCTATCGTGATGTTGTGGGTACTGATGCCATTAGAGAATCCATCGAAAGCCTCACCCGTCACTATATTGCCGAAGGCTCCGCCGCCGTTGCCAATATCAGGTACACCCGGGTTAGTTCCATCGATTGATAGAATTACTGTGTGGTCTGGAACAGTAGTCTCATTTCCAAAACTAGGAGTCACTGGATTATCAGAAAGATCAGCATCTGGATCTGGATTTCCATCGTCGCCATTCGTCACATCATCATCATCAGCTTCCTGCCATGCTACAGCCTTAACGGTTGCACTGAATGGCACACCTGCTCGAGCAAATGGCGTTCCATTGGCATCCAACGCGATTGAATCGTCTGTGTTGTTCCGTCTGTCATCTCCAAAATCAATATCAAATGCAAAAGGTCGCACTGTAAATATTTCACTTGCGCCTGAGACAGTATCACCACTGACCAGTCCGTTAATGTCATCGCCTACCGGGATATCGAATTCGGCGTGCAATGAAATCTGACCGACGTCAGAGTATGTGAAATTTAGAGATGAGCCGATATTAGCTTCCCCATCGATCACTGTAGCCTGGTCTTCAAATAACAGGTCAACATCAACACCTGAGGTTTCGGGATTCACCGTTCCTGCATTAAACACAGGAACATTGGTTATTGGTGTTCCAAGATTGTCTACAAAAGTCATTTGATTGATTGCACAAGTCGCTGGATCATCACACATTGCAGCCAGCTTCATAGTTGCAACTTCGCCATCGTCTAGTAATGACTCACAAGCTGCCGCAGGATTCTCGCCAGGAATAGGCACGCTTCGAACCAATTGCAATGTCACTAAGCCGGATACAGGCAGCTCGATTGAAGGCTTGCCTGCAATCTGGAATGGCATATCAGTGTCATCAGTAGTTTCGTTGTAGAAAAGCAATCCAACCTCATCGAACGTGAGCTCTGGATCATGATCAGGTTGCTGAAGTTCCGTAATTGCGCTGGTGATGTTGAATGAAACTGTGGCACCATCAAATCCTGGATTAGTATAGTTGAACGCCAGCGACGTAGTGTTACCCGGGCTGACTGGATAGGTATAAGTTCCTTGTCCATCTGTCAGAGTGCCGGTATCTACTACAACACCGCCAATCGAATCGGAAATCCAAGTTCCCGCGCCAGTTGAGGTAGACAATGTGATCGCTGTGAGATCAGGAACATCTACAGGTAAGTGATTTACGTCATGGCCTACTATCGTTACTTGTGAAGTTACGCAAGCCAAGCCATTAGAAGGAGGCAGAATTATGTCGTAGTGGTGCAGAGTACCAATACCACAATCCGTCGTACCTGTTTCCAAGCTTACATTGTCGACGGAGAAAATACTTGCCAAGGTATAGCCGTTAACGATTTCGAAACTAATCTCAGTAGTGTCAGTCCAAACTGGACTTCCTAATAAAGTAGTGAGATCCAGGCTCACCGCAGTAGGTGAAGCGTTAGTTCCTGACAGACCTGTATAGTTAGCAACTTCGGTAAATGCCACACCATCATTCGGCCTTGCAAGCACTCTAATTTCATCACTGGCATTCAAATCACTGTAGGTATAGTCAAAGTTCAGGAATACGGTTTCAGTAACTGTAAATAGACTAAGATCTGCAACTCGAGACGCTTGCGGATTATTTGTTGTCGCAGGAGTTGATGTGAAATCGAATCTACCTCCAGTAATGCTCACATTACCTGATGACGGACCCATTCCATCATCATCTACTTCTTGCCAATCATTTGACCAGTTAGTTGTTCCAGTATTGTTAGCGAAGGAAGCAATTGCAAAGTCGTCTTGGTGGGTTACCGCTGAGACGACAAGATTAAAGTTAAAAGTTGGGTCCGCGCCGCCATCTTCGACAACTACACCATTGGTCACATCAATGTTAATAGCATCCGCGACAGGCGGATCTTCAGTGACATCCAAATTCAGCGTTACCTGGCCATTGTCAGAAGCAACAAAAGTATAGAGGGCTTGACCATTATTCGTGTCGCCTCCGTAGGAGTTATCCAAAGTACCGTTACCTAGTGCGATTGACCAAACACCTTTTGCTGGCATTGTGTCAGTCGTAATAATGATAGTACCGGTGTAGTCGGTATCGACTGACGCTGTGAGACCCTGCCGTTTGGTAATAGTGATTTGTCCAGCCTCACATGCAGATCCAGCTTGGGATTCTGAAATGGCGAATTTACCTAGATAGCCATCTTCCAACACATGGAGTGCGCTAATGGTTCGCGCTGCGTCAAAGGCACTGAATACACCGATAGGTACATTACCAGCGAATAAGTTATCCGAAGACGTGACATCAGGATTCGTGTTGTCGTCAATGATGGCCTCGATAACATCGTCTCGACCAAACACTCCATTGTCATCGGTTACTGTTACGCCTTCGTCCGCTGATGAGAAAATGAAGTTGTCGATCACCATGGTGGCATCCGCAGGATCGACTCTGACGTAAGTTGCATCTACATTGACGGTTGAAGTATCGAATACATCGGGGTCTTCCGCGTCCAGATAGATAGAGAACGACGAACCATCGTAAAGCACGAGATCGGAATCGCTCCAGCCAATGCCAGCAACCACATCAGCGGCAGTAGAGAACACAATATCGCCATTATCAAGCACATAGACTGCGTCGATATCTACGCCAGTAGTTTCTGTTTCGGTATCACCGTCAAAGAAAAGCGATCCTTGTCGAGTGATTGGGTCATAAATCACAAGATCATTGGCGTCGAATGCGAAATTGTTATCTCCCACCGTACTTGCTGAGGCGGTAGACAGAATAACTTGTCCATTAGGCAGCAAATGGACAGCATTGATGTCATTCAGTCCAAAGCCTTCTGCAGAGTTATCCAGAAACATTGTGGCTTCATCCAGAATCGGATCGAAAATAATCAAATCATCATCTTCAAAATCCACTAGCTGACCACCACCGGAGCCTAGTGTTGTAACTCCAAGCGCCGAAGACACTGATAACAAAAATCTCTCTGTGGCCGCAGCTGGAGGAGCTTGAATCGTATCGCCATCAGAATCGGAATTATTACCTGGCACTTCATCGAAATTGTATAGGCCGGTTGCGACACTGGCTGTGTTAGACACAAGCTGCCCTTCTGTCCCAGTGACATCCACACCTAGAACCACATTGGTCGTCTGGCCTGAAAGTAAAGTGCCTGAAAAATCGCAAGTAAAATCAGTTGATCCTGGATTAGTTATCGCACTACATGACCAACCCGCATCAGGGGTTAATGAATCAAACTCGATAAAGGATGGCTCAGTATCACTCAATGTGATTGTCGGAGTCGTCATCGTTGGCGCAGGAACAATATCGTCTGGACCTAAATTGGTAACTGCTAAAGTAAATGTTGCACTGCCCATAGGCTCCAGAGTGTCATTAAGTGTTTTAACAATCCTGAGATTGTTTCGTATGCCGCGCACATTAGTGGTAACGCTATCAACGTTGTTGTTGTTGCCTGTTTTATCATCAAGATCATCAATGTCGATGACACCACCCTGTAAATCGTTAACATTGTCAAACTCAGGCGACTCACAGCCAAGTGGGTCAGGCATGGTTCCAGGAGGCTCGGCGACACAGGCACCATTGTTGTGTTGCAGTCTAACGATAACCTTGGCGTCGTTATTCAGCGAAGGGAACACAATTGGCACGTCTTGTGGACCACCTATTTGTACAGTGAAGTTTAGAGCATTAGCACTCGGTGTTGCCTGGTTGAGCCCGCTCACATGATTGGACAAAATGTCGTAATCACAAGTAAATGCACCAGGATCTAAGGTTACGCTGCAGGTCCAACCAGTTCCAGAGACATCTCCTGCCGCTGCAAATGTGTATCCAGCTGGCATCTCACCAGTAACGGTGAGATTGCCTGTAGCACTGCCATAAGAACTTGCGCCGTTGCCATTGTTGGTCACGTCGATTGAATAGTTTCCAACACTATTAACCCCATATTCCAGATCAACTTCGCTTAGAGTAATTTCAACATCTGCAATCGGTGCGTTAGTAACACTAATGACTTCTGAAACTAGTAAAACTAAATCCTGTCCTGAAGAGTAACGCGTTGTAATTTCTTCAGCGTTGGTACTAGAGAAAGGGAATAGAACGTTGTCATCAACATCAGGCACTGCCTCATCACCTGAGATGTAGTGAGTATCAGCGTCAACACCCCATGATCCGCCAAGCTCTCTGACATCTGGACTCTGATCGCCTGGAAAATCGATTTCATAGCCATTGGATTGATTTACACCGTTGGCAGTGCTGTCCCATTGATACTTGTAATTGAATGCCGCAGTAGGATCGATATCTTGAATCACAAAAACTGGTCTTGTAATTGTGCTATTGAATTCTGAATTCAGTGGATTGTAGTCAGTAACCAAAGGGATGAAATTATTAGGATCATTTGAGCCGGGCGCATCTTGAATGGTTAGCGACTCATCACCATTGTCAATGTCGTAGTCCCCTTCCAAGGTGACGTGAGTCACTTGCCCATTTGGCACTTCACCATTCGTATCAGGCGAAGCCATGCGAAAGTTTCTAGGCACCAATGTAAACGCTGAATTCTGAAAAGGCTGAAAGCCGTGAAACAAATTGATTACGCGTAATTGTTCGAATGGGTTTTCATAAACCACAACCAAAGCCCAACCACCACCACAAGCGCTAGTAGTTGACCATGGTGTAGTAAATTGTGCGGGATGATTCTGCACTTCATAGGTGCCGTTACCGGTAACCAAACTTGTGACATCTTTATATCCAGCAAAATAATTTAGGTTGTTACCTCCACCAACATTCTCAACGCTAAACAATTCATCTGCTGTGATACCAGTACTTGTAAGCGAAGGATCAACAAATGTCACTTGATCAAAATTCACTCCCACTGGCGGGTTATTTACATCTCCTGATCCAAACCAATAGAGGTAAGCAGCTAACACAGTCGAATCGATTTGATCTCCAGGTACAGGATCTACATACCCTTCTACAATCCCTCCAATTCCATTATCGGATTCATCTAATTCTGGCAAAATTAGTGACGTGCTCGCGAAATTGTTAGCCACACAACTATCAGCGTCATTGTCCTGTGTACGCAACGACGCGCCTACTGTGATATAGCTAATATCTCCTGAATAGGTCTGGAATAAAGTAACTGGTTCATATCCGACTGCTACTGGCGGTCCAGAAATAAGAGGATTAAACGCCGCAACAATGTGAACTGTTCGGAATGTGTTGCCTGTTTCGACTTCCGAAACAGTAATCGCAGCTGCACTTGCAGCATTACCTGAACTTCCTCCAAAGGTTGAGCCACCTGGATCTGGTCCATTAAATAGTCGAGTGATTGGAGGTTCAGGAGACACATCATCCCAATCCCCTCCGTTGGTACCCTGACCCGCAACACTAAGGACTAGTGCGTTGTTCTGAGAAGTGGTAATCGTTGTAGAAGTTGAGATACCAGCACCCGGATTATCCAAGGTTACTGTGGCGTTTAACGGGCCCGTATCTTCATTAGGGGCAGGCACTTGAGCAATAGTAACTTGTTCAACATCTGTCAGATAAAAAGCACATGCTGCTAACGTATCATCGTCGGTATGTGTAACAGTGATCTCATAGGATCCTGCCGCAGTTGGCAAACCAGTCGCCTCTCGCATGGAAAACAAATTTCCAATTAGTTCGTTACCGTTAAATGCGCGCGATTCTATAAGTTCAGCAAATGAAGCAAAGTCAGTACCTGCACCAGCATCTCTATCCAATTGAACATCGGTGACGTCAGTGGTACCACTTACTCCATTAATCTCATGCATTGTCGCGACTACTAGCATCCTACCCTGAAGAGTGGGATCGGAATTTTGCGCATCGATGGCTATGGCAGGAATAACTAAAGGTGATCCACCTGCTGCGCAAGATTGGGCTCCGATCGATGGAATGCATGAATTGATTTGCAACTCTGGGTCTGCTGATCCCTCTTCAATAATAACTCCGGCAAACCCCCCGATATCGTCAATAAGATTGACTGTCATCGTCTCGGTGTTGAGATTCGTGAAATCGAGTGTTATTTCACCACCGTCACCTACGCCATTAAAAGTATATTCAGCAATGCCATCATCATCACCAGGAGTGTCATTTAAAATTCCGGTGGCAGTCCCTATAGACCAATTTCCGTTTCCTGTACTAGTGCTGATATCAACTGTACCGGTGTAGTCTGTAACTAGTCCGCCCCCTTCTCCAACACTTCTGTATATACCAATTGTTACAGGCTGAATTTCACAAGCTGTCTTTATGGCGTTGTTGTTTGTTGCTCCACCGTCATAACTGATTTGAAATGTACACAGGTCAACAAATAGGTTTGGGTCACCGGCACCACCTGGGTTACCGGGGTCAGTAGTTGTGTTATCTGTGATATCTATGTTAACCGCTGCAGCGTTCGACGCGGTGTGTGTGAACGTTAGCTCAATGATCCCATCGTCGTCTGCACTTCCACCGGGCCCATCATCTACAAATGTATAACTAGCCGCACCATCTTCGGGAGTGGGATCAAACACAATGCCTTCTGCATTGGATACTGCCCACGTACCGTCACCTGTGTTCGTACTAAGAAGAATAGTTCCAGTGTAGTCGTCAACTACAGTCGTACCGTTGGACTCTACAATTCGAATTTCAACGGTTTCAGTGGAGCACACATCTGTAGATCCAGGTGTTGCATCTGTGAAAGTAATAAGAAATTGGCAATCGTTGAAGGTCAGTGTGCCATCTGTATTATCTACTACGACACCGGCCGAGCTCGCGTCGAGAGTGACAGTGTTAGCAGCACTTACCGAATAAACAACTTGAAGAATACCCTCATCCCCTGCGTCAGGATCAAACTGATAGGTTGCGATACCATCATTCGAGGCGAGGTTATCGAAGGTGCCAAATCCACCGGTTCCTGCTGATGGTGCGCCTGCGGCCAGGGCATAGTCACCTATGGCCGGAGCGCCGTCGGTCTGCAGTACCAGCAATCCGTTGAAGTCGAATGCCTGTCCACCATCTCTGTCAGTGATTGTGTATGTAACCGTTTCTCCCGCCCGGCAAACTTCTCCTTGATTAGTCGCTGATGCAGTAACTAAAGTCAGATTACAACTTGCAACATCCACATCAGGATCGAATCCAACACTCTCTGTTAAGTCAGTGCCGCTCACATCGAAGTTCAATTCATTTCCGACTCCTTGAACAGTCAACGTACGGTACTCAAGTGTGATATTGCCACCCTCTGTTCCGTTAAACTGATAGCTCGCTTGGCCGTTGCCAGTGCCCCCAACTGTATTATCTAAAGTGCCAGGTTCGGACCCTACAAACCAATCTCCAGTTGGTAGCAGCCCGCCATTCACATCGAGATTCAATAGACCATCGAAGTTTGTGAAGACACTGGCTCCCGAATAAACCTCAAACGTTACCAGAATAATGCTACACACATCGCTAGTGGTATCAGCGACGGAAATTCTTACTTCGCAATTTTGTACATCTAAATCATTGGCCGAACCACCATCCATGGTTAGAGCAACCGATCCTGTTGAAGCCGCAATGAATTGCAGAGTTTCAACAGTAGATGTGCTGAAATCGATTTCTACAACACCTGCGTCACCTCCTCCAGGATCGAAATCGTATCGTACAATGCCATCGTCGGGCGTCGTGTCCGTCAGTATGCCGTTTCCACCAGCCCCGCCAGGAGTGAGTGCATAGTCTCCAGAACCAACGCCTGGACCAGGATTGAGATTGGCGGTAATTTCAATCTCACCATCGAAATCGACCGCCGCAGCACCATCACGGTCTCGAATCGTGACAGTCATGGTTTCGCCAATGGCACAAACGCCTGTAGTTGCAGCAATCTGAATATCGACTGTGCACGCAGAGACATCTAAAGTGTCAATTCCATTGGCAACACCACTCGCCACGTTTTCGCTAACAACAAAATTTACCGTGTTGTCTACAGACTCCAGGTTGTAAGTAAATACGATGTCGCCATCATCGAGATCGTCAAACTGATAAGTTACGGTGCCAGCGCCAGCAGGAGTAAAAGAATTAGTGCCTGTAGTGACATTGTATGAGCCAGCGCCCGTACCTAAAGCGTCATTGCTAATCGTCACTAAACCTGCATAGTCCAACACAAGCGCATTGTTGTGATCCCTGACTTCTAAAGTGATTTCTTGGAGAGAACAGGTATCCGTCAAATCATCACCAGTGGGGATAAGTACGAACTGACATGCGCCGACTGTCAAATTCGGATCATCAGTTGCATCACCATCGTCATCAGTTATTGTTAACCCTGAATCCTCAGAAATATCAAAATCAATTACACCAACGGTAAAGCTTGTGTAATCCAATACAACTTGATGAGAAGCACCATTTGAAGGAGTGATGTTAAATGCGTAAGTGGCCAGTCCGTCATCTGCCACAGCATCACTAAAATCAGGTGCATTACCTGTGTTAAGTGTGTAAGTACCGTGGGTACCACCGGAGCCGTTGTTTATAGTTAAGGTGCCAGAATAATTCGTAGCAGCATTGCCACTAAGATCTACTAGTGAAATGGTAATCGCTTCTGAAGAGCAGGTGCCCATGGAATTGAGAGGATTACTTGCGTAAGCAATTCTGAATTCACAATCAATTATGTTAAGAGAAGCTGGAGGTGTGTAGTTGTCGTTATCGCTCTCACCAAAAGCGCCAAATGACACATCAAAATCTACAACAGAACCAACATCCGGGTTGTAGTAATCAAAAACCAGCTCCCCAGCATCACCAACATCGAAGGTATATGATGTACTTGAGCCTGTTCCTGAAAAAGCATTGACGTTGTCGCCCACAACATCAAGCCATTGAGCATTGGTACTATTTGTTGCAGACAAGGAAACGGTACCCGTAAACCAGGTTAATGCATTGCCATCGCCATCAGTTGCGCGCAACGTAACGCGCTGAACTCCACACACACTCGATTCACTATCTGGCATGGAATATCGGAATTCAATAGGCTCAACACCCAGAGTAATTGTGCGCCATTGTTCGCCAGTGATAATGGGCAACACTTCTGTTCCAGTATTTACATTTTTGTCTGAATTGTTTTTAAATCCCGCTATACCTGAAATATCGCCTCCACTCAATCGAGCGGAATCTTTGGTGATGCCGTCTATAAGCACGTCTGCGGGAGCTACCGGCTCCTCATCAACCCGCAAATCGTCATCGTCAATGGTTGCTATATACAAAGCCATGGTATCGCTGACGCGAGGGTTCAGATCTGGCGTAGTTGGATTGGCGTTGTTGCCATCGCTCGTACCTGTCACCACGTATGTGCCAGAAGCACCACTAAAGCGCATGATGTAACCATAACGATGGTCAGCAGTACTGATTACAAAATTATGAGAAGCGGGCTCACCTCCTTGAATCTGTTTGATGAAAACAGCTTGTCCAATTGCGCCCGCACCAACGTCACTGATTTCGGTCCAGCCAACAGGAGCAGTTACAGTTCTAGCGCCATCTGAATTGATCACCGCCACCATCCAGTCATTGATGGCAGTCTGATCAGGAGTATCGATTGGTACACTAGTACCGTTGTTCGGGCCATGAAATTCCGTGCACTGTTCGTAGAAAACGAGAGGGCCGCCAAGGTTTAGATCTACCGCGCTTGGGCATAAATTTGTGCGAGTCATGCCCGGGGTTTCAGCCCCGGGAGCGCCTTGAATAATTTCTAAGCTAATAGCAGTCCAGGCTTCATCGTTGTTTCCTTCATTAAATGTTGCAACATCTGCGGCGCCCAATACGGTGTACCGTTGGTAGCCGGCTGCACCTGATGCTGCTGCGCCGCCTGATGATTGATCTTGAGTAATGTTGTACTTAGTAGAATTAGGGGGGTTGTTCTGAATGACTGGATCGAGATTGTTTGTCTGATCATCGTCATCCCAACCAGCAATTCTCAAGATCACATTGTTGACGTCATTAACGTTGATTGACGGCGCGGTGGGCGCACCATTTTCACTTCCCGCGTTTGTAGCAGAGTTGGTGATTGTTCCTGTTGCTTCTTCCCAGGCAGTGATGATTCCGTACGCGCGCTCGGTACCTGCCCAGGTCCAGGTAAATGTGTCTGGTTCATTGGCACCTGCGATCCTGGTAAAAATCGCAAGGGTTACATCGTTGTTTCCGCCAATGGTTTCACTGATCTTGTTCCACCCTCCTTCGGCGGTGACCGTCTCGATTGAATCCACAGCGATTGCTGCAATTAAAAAAGTGCCAGAAACTGTTTCGATCGGCACTCGCACATCGATATGCTGATAAACGTTAGTATCAGACGTACCTTCACCACAGCCAATGAGGTCTACATTGCCTGCGACAGCTGTGTTGAAGTCTGCAAAGTTGACGCAAGCTTCGGACTCGGGGACAAAAACGAAAGTAGTGAGCAACAACACAACGAGCAAGCTCGCACATCTGCGAGTTTGCTTATTCACATTTTTAAATGTTGAGAGCTGAATGCTCATTTACTTAACGGTGTTATTCGCAAAGAGTTGTCGAGGTCAGGCCAAAATCCGTTCAGCTCACATGGAGCACACATAGGTCAAAAGTTAGAATATTAATTTTTGAGCCCTAGGCCATAAAATTCAGTTATTTTAAGTACTTAGAAAAGTATCGACTGATCAGCGGGATAGTTGATAACCCCAGCAAACTAGCGCTTTTCGATAAGTTTTCCATAGTTAAAACATACGAAGGTATGGGTCAAAATTCGACGAAAAACAGGGGGTTAATTAGGGCAGGATTCGGGCGATTTGGCACGTTGCTGGCCGCCCAAATTGATCATTTTGTGCGGTAGTTCACAGACAGCTTAGATTCAGTTAAACCCTTGCAAAAACAAGCATTTAACACGAGAATATTCACACCTCGGCCGCATCGGCCGACCTATTCTGAAAGCAAACGCTAAGTAGCCCTCGGAGCTCGAAATGGAACTCGAATACAAAGTCATTCAGGCGCAGACACCCCTGTTCAGTGACACTCAGAAAATGCACGAGATCTTGGATCAGGAAGCCAAAGCTGGCTGGCGACTGCTGGAGAAAGAAGACAACTACAAGATCAAGCTGCAGCGCGATATTTCAAATCGCGAGAATGATAAGAACTTGGACTTCGATGCGTATCGATCAACGGTTGGGGTGAGCTCTATGGTGACCTATGGGGCGACAGCCGCAATTACGATTGCTATCGTTTCTGTAATTCTCTACTTCGCTCTGTGGACTGCTAATCAGTAAACCGTTCGAACCTGAATGGTTCGTTCCACATCACCACAAGTCCCTTCGCTTTCGATAGTTGCGTAGTTTGTGCCACTGATAGTTATCAGAGTGCAGGTGACGTCCGCGGTACATTGATTCAATCCATCTACGGTCAAATTGTAAGTACGACTAGAGCAAACTGGCGTATAAGAAGGATAGTCCTCTGGCGGGTAAAGCCAATTCATTGCAAAACCCGCTCCTGATTCTGCAGCATAGAATGCGCGCGTTAAATTTATTTCTTCTTCAAATGTTTGCGCATTCTGGGAAACCAATGAATTTATCGCAACTGCTATGATAGCTAACAGAGTTATCACGAAGATCGCAGCTGGCAGTCCGATTCCTGCCTGAAGCTTTTTAAGTTTTAATTCTTCCATACTTCCACCTCAGAAATGCCTAAGGAACGCTCCTTGTTAGCACTTCGTGGTTTAAAGTGATCGAATCACCATTCGCACTCATATTAAAAATGATTTCAACTAATGAATTTCTCTGCAGTGATTGCGTTCCAACGCTAAATGCAGTTAAGCCCGTATTGTCTATGCTGTCCGTGACGAGCACTTTTTTACGAGTAGGGCCTGCAGCATAATTAGGCAAGCATCGATCAGGTGGGTCGGGTGATACAGCACAACTTCCAGATTCTTCAACAGTTACCTGATTTGTAAAAAATCCATAGTCTGTATATCGATAAAGCTTATCGCCAACTACGCAATAGCTGATTGGCTGATCCACTACAAAAAATCTCAGGTTTGGACTACGACGACGAAACCTGTGACTTGTAACAAGTGTCACAGTGCTCTGATCCGTCGCTGTGCTGTCTTGTATGTCCTGAATTTCCTGAATTGGCCTGCGTGTCGGAAAATTTGGCCAATTGGCATAAACAGCTCCGTTATCACCATCGTAAATCTGATTCTGACGTCGCGGATAGATCACTGCATAACCCCCGGAAACTCCATGTTGGCTGGGAGTAAAATCTACAACATCGAAAGTGGTGGCAGCAGAACTAAATGGTGGATTTATATAAGATGTAGCAGCTCTGACCGGTATAAATTCTATGCATTGATCACCTCCAGCTGTGGCAGTTGAAGTTCTTATGCTGTTTGGTAACGAGTTGTGGAGCTCCATAGATAGACGATTGATCGCCATACGACCCGCAGAAGAGAGTTGATTAATATTCGTAGCTTCAACTAACCCTTGAGATGACTGAGAAACGTACGTGACTATTCCTCCTGCCATAATCGCGCTAATCACGATCACAGCAACGATTTCTATTATCGTAAAGCCTCGGGCGCGATGAATATCGACGCTAGCTTTTAAGACTCGCAAATTTTTCATCTCGTTTATGTTGACCACTCAAAAATTCGCTGCGTAAGCGCTAAAATCAAATCCTTCTGATAGCCCACGATAGAAAACAGTAACCGTTACCAATTTCGCATCATACTGGTCATCGAGGTGAACAGTATCACCAAGGCCGAATTCCTCTTCGCCAGAAGCGACATTTATATACCTAACGTCGATGGTCACTCTGAAATTGTCATATCCTGAACGCGTATTGCCATTCGCATCTTGTAACGGATTAGATTGACCATCTCCTTCGTCCAATCCATGATAATCATCTACATCGTCGAAGCGAGCTCTAGTCTCTAGTCCATCAGGCCCAAACGAAGCTTCTGCAGTGCACTGGCGTGCCGGAGGTGCCGTTGCTCGACAGGGAGGCACACCTCTCGATCTTGTTCTCTCATCAAATCGTTTTCCTAGAATTTCATCCAGATAGGCTTGCGCAAGAGCTACTGCCTGTAGCTCAATTCCAGCTGCCGTGCTGCGCCCAAGCCCTGAACGCATAGAAGCTGTTATTCCAGCAAGGGCGATAGCCAAGATGACAATAGTTGCTATCATTTCGATCAAACTTAATCCTCGTTGGGATTTATACATCGCAATTTCCATCGTAGGCGAATCCCGCTGGTGAAACGCATACTGAAAAATCGTTATCGTTGTTTACACAAACTCGTACAGCAGTGGTAACAGCTGTCCCAGCGCCAAATCCACTAAGGTCTAAGTCCCCCAGCTCTAGAAACCTAATAGTCATAGGGGCAGCTGAAGTAATACTTGTTGCTCCATTCGTTGTTGCACAAGCATCTGTGTCATTAACATCGCCGCTCAAGCTAACGCCATTCATTTCAACTGTTTGGCTTTCGATAGTGCCCCCAGTATCTTCGACTGCGACTGTGACCTCTGTGCCAGCAACGTTTGGTGTTATTGTTACTTCAACGTCGGCCCTACCAAGAGACGCCTGTTGGCCTGCCCTGATCATTGAAATGATCTGGCCTTGAACAGCCAAGGGATTAAATGCTGTTCCTCCAATGAATCTGCTTATCGTAACAGCGGACAAAATACCGATGATCACTATCGCGATAACTAGCTCAATAACTGAAAAGCCGCGAGAAGTCCTATTGATAATTAGCCTATTGATCATTGCTTACACTTTGAATAATGAATATTCGCCGAATCCTATTTAGACCTACAGTTCTCGAATTGATATTTCCCTGAACTCGCGCTCCGGGAACAAAAAGTTAAACTCTTCTAATGTCTCGCGAGCTTTTTCTTGCTGGCCAGATTGTTGATAAGCAAGAATTAAGTACTCATAAAAAAGCGGCCTTGGCTCTCTGGTAACTACGTCGTTAGCCCACTCTATATAAGGAACCATCAACTCCCGGTTTCCAGTGCGCACTCCATTAACAAGTAAAGTAGATGTCATCGCATAGTCAATCTTATCGTGCCAAACAATGGGATTATTAATCTTTTGTAGCACGCCCATGGATTCTAGGCCTGAGTTGAACCTTGCAAGGAGAATCCCAGAATAAAGCGTAGTCAAAAGGAATGCTGACGTCGCGATCGGCAAAAATACCGCAGTTGCCTTGAGCCCATTTGCAGCGAGAACTGGCAACCTAATTGTTTTCTCTTCTCTCTGAAACACATCCACCAGAAGTATTAACAAAATAAAAATAAGCCAATGTAATGCAGAATGGTAAAAAGGGTACTCAACTTGGCTATGGAAAGTAATCGGCAAAAACAGCCCTATTACAGCCATACAGTAAATTGCCTCAAGTTTTAACACACGCCTTAATACAGTCCAACTAGCTAGCAGCAATCCAATGACAGGTAAAATGCCCCCTTCGACACCCCACAATAGAAACTCGTTGTGAGGATGAAATGTGTCTGGAACAGCAACAGTATCAAGCCCTCCTTGGCTAAACTTTTCCGCTACAAATTGAATATAGCCCGCTTCGAATCGACCATATCCAATGCCACCTATCCAGTGATCAGCAAGTATAGCGAGCGATTGTGGGTAAATAGATGTACGTAGCCCATTAAGCGAAACAATATTCTTAGTTGGTGCTACCCAATCGCCAGTGTTAGTTAAGAGAACTGATAAGCTCAAACCTGCCAATAGAGCACAAAACCATGTGGTCATTAACTTGAAACCGGCTTTATGATTGAAGAGAGGCAGAATAAATATTATGCCTAGTACCGTGCCATACCATCCGGCTCGCGAACTCATTGTATGAAGAATTTGAGCCAAGAATACTGGGGTTAAAATCAGGAATATCAGAAGTGCTTTGTTTTCAGTTAACTGTTCTCGTTCGCAAAGCAAATAAGCCGAAAAAACTATGCCAGTGCCAATAAACGTCGCCATGACATTTCGCTGCTGGAATACTCCGTACAAACTGGAATCGCTTTCCCTTGGGAACGCACCAGCGCTAGTGTATTCCGAGAACATGTACAGCCAGTAGCGTCCTGCTTCTATCCAGGTAGCAAATACAATCAAAAGCAATACATAGTAGACATATCTTTTGTCTATGCTGAATTGTTGAAGCGAAGAGAACAGCAACAAGCCACCCCAAACACCAATCAATCTATACAAGCTTTCGCCGATGTTTGCTTGCGGATAGAAAACAGGGACCGTAAGAAAACAACTTGCGAGAAACAGTCCTTTTGTCATGCCAGAAATTCGGATTACTCCGCTTTGAGATTCTGTCCATATTCCCGCAGCGACTATCAAAAAAATAGCGATCCAAACCAATATGTTGAAAGGAAGAAATAAGGCATGACCACCATCGTTAGGAAGCTTCAAATGTCCAAGTAACAAAAATGCAGTAGCGAGAGTAGTACCCACTAGAAACTTGGCAAATACCTGCTCTGTGTTTCGAAGGCGATCAAAGATTGAAGTCACCGATATTGTGCTGGTCATCTATGCCTGATCAGATACTTTTGTTTAGCTATTTTTTTAGCAATCCCAGACGAAAAAGGCCGACAAATGTCGGCCTTTTTTTGGCTTCAGCAGCCGAATCTTAACTAATAAAACTTTAGTTTGTCCGAACAACAGCTCCTGTAGCTGCGTTGTATGTCAAGTTCGGTGATGCTGCAGTTGTATCTCTCTGCGTATCTGCAATATACCAAAAGGTACAGTTGTCATCGGCGGTAAGAACGGCCAAAAAGTCTGCAGTTCCATTAACTGAGGCTAGATCTGCATCATCGATGCTAGGATCATCAGTAGCATCAGCAGAGAAACCGGCATATCCACCAAAAGTCACAGATACTACACCTGACGCCTGCAATACACCTTCCAAAACATCCTCGCATTCGGAATGTAGATCGATTTGCGCAGGCAATACACCTCCAGAGGCACCAACTGGATATCCACTGGTAGCCACATTCATGGAATCGAAATCAGATGTAAGGGCATTAGGCTGACTTCTCGCGAACCATTCCGCTCTTGCCAGAGCCAAGCCAGTAGCAAAACCGCCTTCTACACCATCGACTACTGCATCATGTGCTTCGGTAGAGACGTCTAGGAATCGTGGCAGAGCCGTTGCAGTCAATATGCCAAGAAGCAAAATAACTACCACTAACTCAATGATTGTAAAACCAGATTGCTTGTTGGTTTGATGAGGCAATCTCATCGAGTTCATGTTTTTCATTTCTTCACCTATGAATTAAAAAATTAGCTGCATCAAAAATTAGTTAGTGCGAGTAATCACACCTGTAGAAGGTACATACAGCAAATTAGGAGTTGTTGCCGTTGTAGCCCGAGTAGGATCGCCGATGTACCAGTATTCGCATTGACCTGCCACGGAATCTAGAACAGCCAGAAAGTCAGCCGCTCCTGCAACTGCAGCTAAGTCAGCATCAGCTATTGCGACACCAGTAGTATCGTTGGTGTAGCCGGGATAAGCATTTGTCGCACCAGTTACAACCGTAACCACTCCTGAAACTTGCAAAACGCCTTCAATTGCTTGTTCGCATTCAGTATGTTCGTCCGCAACTGCAGGGTCTGCTCCACCCGATGCACCGACCGGATAGCCGCTCGTTGCAACATTTAGTGTTGCAAAATCAGCTGTGAGTGTATTTGGCTGATTGGTGGCAAACCACTCTGCTCTTGCCAGAGCCAAGCCAGTTGCAAATCCACCCTCTACCCCATCAACAACTGCATTGTGAGCTTCTGTTGATACGTCTAAGAATCGAGGAAGTGCAGTCGCTGTCAAAATTCCGAGAAGCAAAATTACAACAACTAGTTCAATGATAGTGAAACCAGTTTGTTTGCTGGCATTAATATTCCCTATCGCCTTCATGTTCTTCATATCTTCACCTGTATTTCTAACTACGCGTTAAAAAATAAAAAATTCGCGATGGAAGCAAACATCCCTGTGGGAATGTAATTCTGCACCCTCAAATTGCGCTTTCTATGTATTTCTGTCAGCAGTGCCGAAAACTCCGTTTTAGCACCCACAGTCCTAGTCAAACTGTATAACGGCCTATTTATTAATAACTTAACTAATAAATCGAACCTAATTTCTACTGGAAATCTCTGTGAAGTGTATTGTTTTGGAAACTCTGGGTCTTGTATAGGGGCATGAGCCCTTTTCTTCCCCTATTGTTCCCAAAACCATTCGAGGTGGCGGATTTTTGTGAACCAGTTCAAGTTCTTAGAGGCATAATGGGCTGCGTGTAACCCAAATCTTGGCTCTCTATATTAGATTTCAGCCTCTAAATCTAACTCAGCGCCCATCCATTCAAAGGGAGTGCTGGGACGCAGCACAGCTCCGCTGACTCTTGCGCGCGCGATTTGGCTTTCTATGGCGGATTCGTTATCAAATCCCTCTCCTAATTGCTCTGTAAGACGTGATTCTAATTCCTCTAAAGTGACATTTTCTCGACTCGCCACATCACGAAATAGCACAACAACCTGCAGTCTGATTTCATCGCTTGGGATTAATCTGCCATTTTCAACGAGATAGACGTTTTCAGACTGATTTACCAAATAGACGAGTTCAGAATTGCTAAGATCAAAGTACCAGCTTCGCCGCTCTACCTGATTTGGATTTAGAGAACCAAATGCTCCCAGGTAGTTGGCAGGTGGCTGCAACATAAGATCCATTGGATTAATGCCATCGAACTCTCGAACATTGCCTACCACTCCGCTTGTAACACCGAGCATTACTTCGAGATTCAAGCCAGTTTGGATTTGAGTGATGATGGAGAGAAAGTTTGCTCTCTCGGCGGCTTCTGGAAAGTCGCTAAACCGATTTACTGCAACAGAGTAAATGATTGCGGTAATTATGATGAATGCCGTTAGCTCGAATAATGAAAATCCACGCTGATGCCTGCGAGAAGGCATTTTTGATTCCGCAATTTTCTGTGGATTCTTTACACGCACCTATTTTGGATTCCTTTATCACAATCATTTAGATTGAATTGACTACTATTAGCCATTAACGGTGGTATTGAGATCCCATATTGGTAGGAACACGCCAAGCGCCAGTATTAATACTAAACCAGCGATAAATACGATTAATATAGGCTCAATAGCATCACCTAGTCGGTCTATATCATATTCCACTTCAGCATCATAGAAGTCAGCAACTTCATTGAGTAGCTCATCGACTTGCCCACTCTCTTCGCCAACTGCAATCATTTGCAGCACAAGTGGAGAAAACATTCCTGTATTGGTAGCAGTAACATAAAGGGATTCTCCTCGTTCAACCCCTTCTTTCATCTTGTCAATATTTTTAGATACGAATGCATTGCCAACTGCACCAGATACCACGTATAGACCTTGTACAATCGGTACACCAGCATTCATGACTAGTGAAAATGATCTCGCGAATCGACCAAGAGCGATTCTTTCTAGCACTTGACCAACAATTGGAAATTTCAATTTCCGCTCATCCCAATCCAACCGACCTTTTTCAGAATTTCTCCAGGATATGAATCCGAAAACCGACAGAAAAATTCCAAGCAAAATATCAGGCCAGTAGTTAATGACGAAATCTGATGTATTCATCAACACTTGAGTTTGCCAAGGTAGCTCTGCATTGAATGCTTCAAAAGCGTCTCTGAATACAGGGATTACAAATACAGTGATCACCGCAAGCGCCACCGCCATTGCCACCAATACAAAAATAGGATATCGGGTTGCACTCTTTACCTTTTTTCGAGTTTTCTTTTCCAGCTCGAGATAGTGCCCAATTTCTTTGAATGCCAACTCTAATCGACCAGTATTTTCTCCAACGTGAACGAGACTCAAAAACAATTCTGAAAATACGTTAGGGTGGTTGCCAAGTGCTCCGGCTAAAGTCGTACCGCCCTCAAGACTTACAATGACATCGTCAAGAATGGCCTGGAACAGCGGATTGGTTAGTGAGGACTTTAAGCCTTTAATTGCTCGGTCTAAAGGAAGGCCTGCTTTCGTCAGGCTATACATCTGGCGCGAGAACATAATCAGTTCGTCAATTTCGACTCTGTTCCTGGCCAAGAACGCATTCGCTCGATCGATAAAGCTAGCATCTTCTCCTAAGACAGATTTCTTTGGCTGACGCCGTTTTCGGCTGGCCTTTTTCTTTTCAGCCTCAGAGATTTCGATAGGAGTTACTCTATCGCCAAACAATAGAGCTGCGACTTCTTCTGAAGAACTCGCATCGACAGACCCGGATACTAATGCTCCATTACTATCGCGACCGCTATACTGAAAATGTGGCATGCTAAACTCTGATATGTAGAATTAGATTAGCTTTTCACTAGTGGTGTCTTAAGCGACATCCATGAAATCGCTGGACTCGTCAATCTGCTCGGCAACTCTTAACACTTCTTCAAGGCTTGTTACGCCAATGGCAGCCTCGTTGAGCGCACTTACCACTAGCGGTTGATACCCAGCCGTTCGATTCGCAATCTTTACGAAGTCAGATGTATTCTCTCTTCTCAACGCATCTGACAGCTCCTCATTCATTATGAGCATCTCGAATACACCAATGCGTCCGCGATATCCTGTGTTATTGCATCGATGACAGCCCACTGGCTTTTTCAGTTTCATTTGCATTGCTGCTTCTTCACCGAGGAGACCTTCAATCCACGCAGCATCCTTGGCTTCCGGGATATGATCCTCGTAACAGTTATCACATAGCCTGCGAACCAAGCGTTGTGCAATGACAGCCCTCAGGGCAGTAGCAGCCAGAAATCCTTCAGCGCCCATATCAACCAGCCGCATTGCACTAGAAACAGCATCGTTTGTATGCAATGTGGATAACACCATGTGGCCTGTCATGGATGCTCGCAACGCGATTTCAGCTGTTTCCTGGTCACGAATTTCTCCTACAAGCAAGATATCTGGGTCTTGACGAAGTGCAGCTCTAAGAACTTTCGCGAAACTGAGATCAATTTTGGGATTAATCTGAACTTGATTGATTCGATGGAGACGATATTCAACCGGATCTTCAACAGTAATAATTTTTTTCCCAACTTCGTTTAATTCTTGTAGCGCGCCATAAAGCGTAGTGGTTTTACCACTACCGGTAGGACCTGTGACAAGTATCAAACCATGGGGTTGGTGGATGAGCTTTCGAAACCTTTCCAACATCTCAGGAGGCATACCCACCTCGTTTAAATCCGTAGCTCCTTCAGTCTGATCTAAGAGACGCATTACTACAGATTCGCCGTTTTCAATCGGCATAGTGGAAAGACGAACGTCGATATTTCTTCCTTTTACCTTAAGACTAAAACGACCATCTTGCGGTAGCCGTTTCTCAGAAATGTCTAATCCCGATAAAAGCTTAAGTCTCAGGACTAACGCCGGAGCAATGCGACGCTCTTTCATCACTTGCTCCTGAAGCACACCATCCACTCGTTGGCGAATTCGCAGAACATTTTCATCTGGCTCAATATGAATATCAGATGCACGCACCTGAACTGCATCCTCAAAGATTGACTGCAATAACTTAACTACAGGAGCTTCGCTATCATCTGCATCAAGACTTAGCGCTTCTAGGTCGAATTGCCCATCAGTTAACTCTTCATCCAGTTCTTCTGCAAAATTTGCAATATCTTCCGTGCGGCGATAAACAAGATCCAGGGTATTTAGCAGCTCAGATTCGCGCACAACCGCCTGTTGCACCGGCTGTTGCAAGATTCGTTCGATCTCATCGAATGCGAATATATCCATTGGATCGACCATGCCAACGAGAAGACCCATCGGTTTTTCTTGCAAGATGATCGCGCGATGACGCCGGGCATATGATTCTGGGAGTTGTTGGATTAATGCAACATCGAATTGAAACCGTTTAAGGTCGATAAACGGAATCTCAAGCTGCTGCGATAAAAAGCTCAAGAATTGATCTTCTTCGATGTAATTTAGATCGACTAGTATCCTACCGAGTTTTTGGCCGCTCTCTTTTTGCTTTTCCAGAGCAGTATCTAGCTGAGTTTCAGATATCACTTGATTCTGAACTAATAGATCACCGATTCTGACTTTGAGTTTTGCTAAGGCCATCTTATTGACTCAATGAGGCTAGCCTCTCTTGGCTGCGGCGACGCAAACTGGCACTAAGGTTTGGTTGTTGTACTGCTTGCGTATAAGCTTGTCGAGCAGCAACTGCGTTACCAAGACTATCTTGTGACGCAGCAAATCCATACCACCATTTACCCTGACTCTGATCAGATTGAACTAATTCTGTATAACTGATTAAAGCACCTTCGTAGTCGCGGCTAGCAAATTGTGCTGTTGCTAGAATGTCATGATACTCAAGATCCTCTCCCACCTCTGGCGCTCTTGAGAGCAGCAAATCTACTGCAGCATCTAACTGGCCATCAGCAATCAGTATTCGAGCTTTAACCTTTTTAAATCCTGGATGATTGGGCGAAAGCATTAAGCCAGCTTCATTTAATTCGTATGCTCCTAATAAATTCCCTTCATTGAATAGAAGCTTCGCATAAGTTTCTCTTGATTGATGAGCGTATCTGTTATCACGGATTTGTTCTTCAAGTACTAAATACGCTTCTGGATTTTTATTTTCAGCAATCAATCTTAGAGCTTCTTGGACAGCTAACAAATCGTATTCTTCTGGAGTTAATTCTGCTGCATTTTTTACTTCCTGAGCTGGCGAATCTGAGAGATCTACGATCTCAGTACCGCCATCTTCAGTCAGGTCGTTTGAAGCGAGGCCATCCTCAAAAAAATTCGCCTCGACATTGTTGTCAGATTGGATAGAAGTGAGCGTATCTTCACTAAGCGCTACAGAGCGATCTGCTGCCTGAGTCTGATTTTCCGTTGCAGGAAATTGCTGATTCTCTGCAAGCGTCTCACTAACACTGTCTTCACTAAATTGCTCAGCGATTGGTTGTGTGTTCGTTTCAATATTTTCTGAATCAGCAACATCTAATTCTTGCGGTGTAATCGACTGTTGTGGTGTTGAAACAGATTCTTCATCATTTATAGGAATTTCTGTTGTGTTATTCACCACAATAGGAGCGATTTCTAGCTGACGGGTGGAGCCGTCTGAGTTTTGTTGCGTCCAGAACCACACAATTACCCCTGCTCCAATTAGTAGTGCAATCACAAAATAGAGAGCGATCGGCTTTCTACCAATGTCACTTGCTATTTCAGGTGCCGGGGTTAGCTTTACTGTTGACGCCGAACCTCCCGACTCCTTGCGTCGATTATCCAGGTCACGCAACATATCATTGACAAGACTCATAGATATGTTCCTCCGAGATAGAAGACCAAGGCTGCACCAATTGCTATTCCAGCAATCGCTATAAATGCTGGTCGATAACTTGTACTTGGTAGCTCAACCCCTTCAGTATCCTCTGCAGCGTTTTTGATGTGGTCTACTTGCACTGTTCTTTCGCCTTTGCCGAAGGCGACCATTAATGCTTTATGACAAAGAATGTTTATAACCCGTGGGATCCCATCGCTTGTGCGGTATAAATAGTCGAGAGCACGTTTCGAAAATAGAAATGGTCCGTTATAGCCAGCTGTTGCGAGTCGATGAACCACATAGCGCTCAACACCGTCTCTGTCCAGCGCTTCTATCTCGAATGAGAAAGTGATGCGCTGGCGTAGTTGACGAAGTGAAGGCTGGCTAAGAGATACATCCAATTCAGGCTGGGCAAACAGAACGACTTGAAACAGCTTGACTTGTTCAGTTTCAATATTCGTAAGTAAACGCAAAGCCTCAAGTGTTTGTTCCGGCATTGCGTGGGCTTCATCTATGAATAAGACAACCTGTTTGTTATTCGCAGAAAACTCTACCAGTTTCTCAGTAATCGCTTTCAGCAATCGATGATGACCAACATCCTGATCTATTTCGATATTCAACTCTTCTGCGAATGCGAGGAAGAGTCCTTTTGGACTTAACACAGGATTTGGAATGTACGCAGTAACGTATGCTTCCTTATCTTCTTCCAGAGTATTCAGCACCTTGCGGCAGAGCATGGTCTTGCCAGTACCTACTTCACCAACAATTTTGATAAACCCTTCAGCATTAGCCAGTGAAACCATAAGCATATTGTAAGCTTTATGGTAACTTGCCATGTTGAGGAAGAATTGTGTATTCGGCGTCAAGGAGAAAGGAAGTTCTCTCAGTCCGAAATGTTGCAAATACATTTTAACTACTACCTATTATTCAATTTCGCGACTAGTTATTCGCGAATGGATCAATTGCTCTATTAATATCTCGAAAGCGTTCATTGCTCTCATTCAGCAATCTTGCGTCACCTTCGCTATCAGCGATTATTGGTTTTAACAAAACGATGAACTCACTTTTTACTGATTGAGATTAC
Organism: uncultured Pseudohongiella sp.; assembly: GCA_965262465.1. Classification (GTDB taxonomy): domain Bacteria; phylum Pseudomonadota; class Gammaproteobacteria; order Pseudomonadales; family Pseudohongiellaceae; genus UBA9145. The sequence continues at coordinate 2,991,037 of OZ253535.1, forward strand.
CTTTGCTCTAATGCGTCACCTAACAAAGGAACGTCAGAGAGTCCTGGAATGCCTGCGGTCTCACTAATACTGCGCTCGAAAGCGAGTCCGCCTAAAACTACGATGTATCCATTCTCAGCCTTAATCACACTATCAATTTCACGTGTAGTCGTTTTGGCTAATGGCACAATCTGTCCACCTATGTTTTTCGCCTGCTCTTCGACAGCTGTAATTGTAGGATGAACATGCAATGTTATTTCACCCTCAGCACTTATCTGAGGAGTAATGTCCATGGAAATGCCGGAGAAAAATTGCTCCAGGTTGTTCTCATTATTTGTTGTAGTGTTTTCTCCAGCTGCTACCGTTGTTGAATCAGCTTGGGTTTGAAAAAACTCTTGGTCGCCATCCTGGAACACAGCTTTCTGATTGTTAAGCACTCGAAGTTGAGGACTAGACACAACCTGAGCCGTACCTCTCGTCTGTAATAATTGAAAAACCGCGTCGAAGTCAGTAAAGCTAGTGCTAAACTGCAATGGGTTAGAGATACCTTCAATGCCCGCGCTACCCGACGTTAATTCTGCGGCTTGTCTATTATTGCTTCCTAGCAAACCTTCTGCTGTACCTAAAAACTCACCAGATCCAGTAATAGGATTGTTGGCTTGTGGGCCAAACGTATTAAAGTCAATCGCATACTGGAATCCTTTATTCAATACAACCTCTAGAAACTGAACTTGAATAATCACCTCTCGCTGCAGTGAATCTTGAGCTGCTTGGATAAACTCATCTATACGGTCCAGCTCGTGAGGGAATGCGGTAACAATTACGATTCCTGTTAGAGGTACGACAAGTACAGATTTACCTTCATCTGTAACTGTTGACTGATTGCGTGCACCACCACCGAATCCTCCGATACCTCCAAAGAGCCCAGCATTAGAAGGTTGGGAGTTCGACCCTTGTGATTCCACTCCAATTAGATTCGAAATGGCGGTTTCCAAATCCGACCAAAAATCGGTGCTTGTTTGAGTCTGTATCTGGCCACCTGCACCACCTCCGAGACCTCCGATACCTCCGATACCTCCTAATCCTCCGCCGAGCCCACCGATTCCACCAATGCCTCCGCCACCAAAATTGCCGCCAACATTTGGAATTCCACCAAATCCACCGCCAAGGCCGCCCAGGCCACCACCAACTCCGCCTCCGCCTCCGCCTTGAGCGTTAGCCGAATTTAATTGAATTGAGGATTGTCCCTGACGTTGTACGTTTAAGTAGTCAATCGTCCATTGACGAGTTCGCAGCCCACCAGGTCGGATAGTAAAAATGTTGCCTCTGCGGGCAATATCCAAATTGTAGATCTCTGCCACGGTATCCATCGCCTCTTCAATGGTCACGTTCGGTAAACTGAGGTTGATATTGACGTCAACATCCTCGCTAATGGCTACACCATATTCAGTGTCTGCTACCAGACTGTTAAAAAACACGTCCGCGGGGAGGTTAGGAGAGCTAATCGACACCCTTTCCTCTACGGGTGTTAGCACACTCTCATCAATTGAGAGACCTGGAATCAATTCACCCAATAAATCAGACTCATCTTCAGTAAGTTCTTCCACTGGTGCTTGAATTTCAGCCACCGCATCGTCCAAAGTAACCTGGATGTTTTCTAGAATCGCAGTATCAGGAGTACTAGCAGGATTAGTAGCACAAGCACTCAGAATCAATACCAGAACACTGAGTAAGAAATGACTCTTGTGCTTTCGGATTCGTAGCTCATTAATGAACTTCATTGAATTTCTCCGCCCAATCCTATTGAGTAACTGCTGTTTTGATGCTGTCGCCATACAACGAAACGACACGTTCACTACCATTGATCTCAAGAGTTACGCTACTCCGATCAATTGAGATAACAGTAGCGCCCCCTACTAAATCACCAACAGTTACTCGCTCGGAATTTATAACTGCGATAGGTGAATTGCCCGCACGAATAAAACTCAAGTCATAACTAGAAGGCACAACATTATTGATCATTGCCAAAACATCTGTACTAGCGCCTTCAGACTCCACAATAAACAACGGGCGAGTTGGGTCCACCAACTCTTCGCCATCGATCAAGTCTGCATGCCCATTGATAGTGGATAACGCTAAGATCACTGCCATGGCAAATTTCAATTTTCTATACACCGATAAACCCTTGATTCGTGCTCAATGTATGAATTCGAAGTGTTACTTCAGCATTAGGCCATGTGTTTTGTTTGAAGCTAACAGCATCCCAGAAAAAACTTCCCGTTATCTCTTCCAGAAACCTTAAGTATTTTAATGTGCTAAAAAAGTCACCTTCGAATTCAATTGTTAAACCATGAGAATATACTTGGCCTGAAATATTACTTTGAAGATTGGCTTCAAACTCTGAATCGAATTCGCTGTCAGTTAAATCATCTGTGGAAGTGCCCAATTCCCTTAGTGGCTGCGGAGCAGTGTTTTGAAATGACACGAGCTCTAAACCAGCCTGTCTTTCCAAGACCGTAGTAAGAATCTCAGTCATCTGATTTGGCGTGACGAGGTCGCCAGCCAGACTCTGTATCTCAGCTGTTAAAAAAGCCTGTTCTCTATCGACTATAGCGAGCCTTTCATTGGCAAATCGATTCGGATCTTCCTGGCTTTGAACAACCATTCCCTCATAGGTTGTTATTTGAACCTGAATCGCTCTTTCAGTATTAGTGATCTGACTTGATAGACGATTAATATTGATTCGCATCGGATCAAACGCTAACGACAAGTAAGACAAAACTAAGCCTGCCAGAAGCATACCTAGCACCAGCAACTTTTCAGACTGTTTGCGAGATTCGATGTTAGAAACAAACGAATCGAGAGCTTTCTTTAATTGCTCATTCACGGCTTGTTCTCAACTCAAATTCAAAAATCTGATCCATAGTGCTGGATCGAGAAATGCTTGGACTAAACTGCTGCGCTCTCAATGGGCTTTGTCCTAGCTCTATGTTGTCCACATAGCGCGGTACCATAGCGGATTCTTGTGCTTGTCCAGCTAAAGTTACTTGTTGACCCCCAGCAGCAATCGTAAATTCACTCAGACTAATCCCAGCGAAAGATGCTCGAGAAAGGTCTTTAAGATACTCGGAGAATCCTTCGACATTTCCTAGCTGTGTTTCGCTTAAGAAATCTCTTATCTGGATGCTGGCTTCCAATTGTGCTTCAGCCCTTTCGAGTCTCGCTGTAAGTTCTCGATTCTGAGACCGGCGCGCCAATTGCTCATCAAGCTCGTCGGTTCGCCTTGTTTCTTCTTCTAACGTAACTTCCAACGCTTCTAGCTGATTCCCCAAGCGCCACTGCGTAAACAAATCAAACGCCGTAACCAGAACCATTAGTCCAATCACGCCACCAACAATCTGTCCCATCAACAATGCAGTGACTGGATCTTTCTTAACGTGAAACTCAGGAAGATAAAGATTTATTTGTTGATGCATTACGCCGCCTCCTGTTCTGTCTTTTCTTCAGGAGGGGGTTCCGGTGATTGTGGATCAGGCAACTCGGCATTTTGTGGTTTGATTCCACGCAATGTTCCGCCAATTGCAGTCGAAGCAATTTGCTGGACATCTGGTGCAAGTTCTAACTCACCTTCTAGTTGTTCTGCCATATTAAGTGTGGACACTTTTGCGGTCAGTGCTTCGTCTAGAACACGACACATTGCTTCAGTGTCGTGTTGACGTTGAGCAATCACTATCTTTGTTACTTGGCCTTTGCCCATTTGACTCTCGTAGTAGTCAAGTGAACGTTGGATCTCTAACACTAAACGGTCACGTGTGTTCTCCCACTCAGGAGATTGCATGACCTCAGGTTCCATCTGCGTGTTGATGCGACGCGAAAGATAAAGATCACCACCGTGAGTGATGTTCATAGTGCTGCCATAACGTCGCAGATCCATGAATGCAGCGCCGTTGGAATCATCCACGTAGCAAGTAGAAATGTTCTTCATTGCCAATTCTGGGATGTCTATAATCGCGAGTTCCAAATCAGCCTTAGTCACTAAATCAACAATCTTTTGTATGCGCGTTCGCTTTGCTGCGACGACATACACCATCTTACGTCCGCGGTACGCATCATCGGGAACAGGGAACACATCGATAGTGGCATCATCGATCTTCATATCGAGAAGATCTTTCACACTCCAGCGAACAGCAGCGCGGAGTTCTTCTGGCTCAACATTCGGTGCCTCCACCAAATGCAAACTGTATTCATCAGGAGACAACACATAGCTGCATTGCTTCTCTGCCAAGTCCATCTCTTTCACAAGTTTGCTCAATTGCGATTCCAGCTCGTCATTGGATTCCAAATCGCGAACTTCACAACCGAGCAAATGTGGCACACCATTGCGCTGTTCAATATGGGCGAGCGCAAGCTTGCCCGGGAGAACGGTCACCCCGACACGGCCTTGCGATTTAGCCTTCTTCTTGAACAACTGCATTTCTGTGCTCGCGTGTTGATGGATCTGTTGCCTGTCACCAGTAGTACGACATCTGGTCCGTGGCTTTCCCTGAAAACTGTTTTTTCCAGGGGGGCCGAATTCCAGTCTCGCAGGCGCCAGCCGGCAAAACTTAAGAAAAGCCCTTAAGGAATATCGTTTAAGTGCTTAAATACTAAAACAAAGAAGAAGCCCCTTCGGGATAAACTAGGGGCAATATAAAGGCGGGTTTTTGAGACTGCTGAGGTGGTCACAAAAGCCCGGGTCGAAGCTGGGAAGAAATCCGGGTAAAAATCCCCTGGGGATTACCCTAGTTTGGGGCCTGTAGGGATATGAACAGCGTACAGTTAAAACTTACCAAGGTTGGTTAAATTTTGATCAATATCGTGCTTTTTGAGCCAGAAATACCTCCAAATACGGGAAATATCATCCGTTTAGCTGCAAATACAGGTTCACAGTTACACCTGATTCAACCCTATGGTTTTGCCCTGGAGGACAAAAAGCTCCGCCGAGCTGGATTGGACTACCATGAATTCGCCGGGATTCAGCAGCATGCTGACTGGGAAAGTTTTCAGTCGGTAGCGGGTGAAAACCGTCTGTTTGGATTAAGCACAAAAGGCACAAAAAATTATTCTGATGTGTCTTTTGAAAGCGGTGATTTCTTGGTGTTTGGCCCCGAAACTCGTGGGTTGCCAGAAGCAATTCGGGAAGATATCGGGTCAGATCAGGTGCTAAGGCTTCCCATGTTGCCGGAAAGTCGCAGCTTGAACCTATCGAATGCCGCCGCAGTAGTGGTGTATGAAGCCTGGCGGCAATTGGGGTTTGCTAATGGAAACTAGAACTTACCCGGGGCAACGCCCCAGGTAAAAATTCGATAGGTTTGTTTCAGAAACGCGCTTATTGCACCGCGTCTGGAGCAGGCGCTTCCGCTGCAGCACCTTGCTCAGCTTCTTGCTGCTTCTTCTGCTGATACAGTGCTTCGAAGTTGATTGGAGAAAGCATCAACGCAGGGAAACTGCCCTTTACGATTAGCGCGTCAATCGCTTCACGCCCGTATGGGAAAAGGATATTCGGGCAAACCACACCGATAATTTGTTCCAGCTGCTCTTCTTCGAAGTCCTTCATCGTGAAGATGCCAGCCTGGTGAACTTCCGCCAAAAACGCGACTTCATCTTCGAGCTGCGCTTCAGCAGTAAGGGATAGCACCACTTCATAGACATCGTCCTGCACCTTATTGCTGCGAGTTTTGATATCGAAGTTAATCTTTGGCTGCCACTGGCTTTGGAAGACTTTCGGTGCTCTTGGCGACTCGAAAGAGCTGTCTTTCAGATAGATGCGTTGCATAGCAAACTGCGGACCTGTAGGTGGAGTGCCTTCTCCAGTCGGGATTGCTTGCTCAGTGTTGTTCTCTTCTTCTGCCATGGTATTTCCTGCTATTCGAATTGGTTAGGGTATTGCGAGGCGTTAGCCTCTTTAAGTGTTCTTTCTATATATAGGTAATTTTTAGTTCAAACTCTGGGTAGGCCTATTTCTGCACCAGTGGCAAAGACTGCGCCTTCCATTCGGTTAATCCGCCCGACAATTTGAAGACCTCGGCGTGGCCCGCTTCCATCAAAATCTTGGCTGCCTCGCCAGAATGCTGGCCCAATTTACACACGACCACCAGAGGGTTGTCCTTGTGTTTTTTAAGCTCGGTCATCCGCTGCTTAAGCTTGGCCAAGGGGATATTGATCGAATCAACGATATGCCCCGATTCAAACTCCTTTTTATCTCTTACATCTACCACGACTGCGTTCTTGCGATTAATCAGCATCACCGCTTGCTGCGGTCCAACGCTGCTGCTCCCAGTCTTCTGGTGATAGAGGATGATGGCACCCAAAGTCACTACCCACATTGTGGATAGCACCAAGTGATTACCTATGAATTCAACAAATTGCGCCATCGAGTACTAAGAGAACCAGCCTATAAAACTGGTCTAAAATGAGGGCCCGGCCCCAAAAAGGCAGCAAGTATACACGTGTCCGGGCCGGTTAAGAAGCAGCCCCCCGGAGCAAACTCGCACTCCGCAGGGCTTTTCTGGATAATACGCGCAACTGCTGAAACCCCGTTTTTGGCTTCGATTCCGCAGCAAAGATCGATAGGAAACTCCACCTTTAATGAGCACAAAAAACACTGCCCTCCTCCTCATCCTCGATGGCTGGGGTTACCGCGAAGAAACTGAACACAATGCAATCCACGCCGCAGATAGCCCGGTTTGGGATGAACTTTGGCAGACTAAGCCCCACACCTTAATTGATACCTCAGGAAAATTCGTTGGATTGCCCGCTGGCCAGATGGGTAATTCAGAAGTGGGCCACATGAATCTCGGTGCCGGTCGCGTGGTCTATCAGAGCCTTACCCGAATCGACAAAGACATCGAAGAGGGCACTTTCTTTGACAACAGTGTGCTGACCGGCGCCATCGACAAAGCGGTAGCAAAAAACTCGACGGTACATGTGTTTGGACTGATGTCACCTGGGGGCATTCATAGCCATGAAGATCAAATTATGGCGGCACTGGAGATGGCTGTGCAGCGTGGTGCGCAACGAGTCATCCTGCATGCCTTCCTCGATGGACGAGACACACCTCCCCGCAGTGCTCTTCCTTCTTTATTAAGGGCAGAAAATTTTTTACGGGATCAAAACAAAGGTCGAGTCGGCACGTTGTGCGGTCGCTTTTTTGCCATGGATCGCGATTCCCGTTGGGATCGATTGCAAAGTGCTTATGACATACTGACATCAGGCATTGCTGAGTTTTCCGCTGCGGATGTCAGTGCCGGGTTACAAGCCGCCTATGATAGAGATGAAGACGACGAGTTTGTCCAAGCAACTATTATAAAGAAGGAAGAAGAAGCAGACGCCATTGTCGCTGATGATGACGTAGTGCTGTTCATGAATTTTCGGGCTGATCGCGCGCGCCAGTTAACGCGGGCTTTTGTCGATCATGATTTCGATGGATTCAATCGCAGTGCCCTGCCCAGCCTGAGCGACTTTGTCATGCTTACCGAATATGCTGCGGACATTGATACGAGCTGCGCTTACCCTCCGCAAAAACTGGACAATGTGTTAGGCGAATATCTTGCTAACCAGCAGCGCACACAATTGCGAATTGCTGAAACGGAAAAATACGCACACGTAACATTCTTTTTTAACGGTGGCCGAGAAGAACCGTTTGAGTTAGAAGACAGAACACTCATCCCCTCACCCAAGGTGAAAACCTACGACCTTAAACCTGAGATGTCAGCTTTCGAAGTGACTGATGCACTGGTTGCAGCCATAGAGTCAGGTAAATACGACGCGATCATTTGCAACTATGCCAATGGCGATATGGTAGGTCACACCGGCGACTTCGATGCATCAGTAAAAGCAGTTGAAGCGGTCGACCAATGTCTCGGGCTCATCGTGAATGCGATTGAATCCGTTCAAGGACATTTATTGGTAACGGCTGATCATGGCAACGTTGAGCAGATGATTGATCCCGAAACCAATCAACCATTGACTTCCCATACCAATGGCCCAGTACCTCTGGTGTACGCGGGAAGCAGCAACATGGAATTCGTTAGCGAAGGAAGTCTGTGCGATATAGCCCCGACATTACTCACTTTAATTGACTTACCAGTGCCTGACGAAATGACTGGTAAAGTATTGCTTGCGCCAGCATCTAGCGATGACGTTGCTGTTCAACACAACGGTTAATATCAATCTACAAACGAACAAGTCCATTAGCACCTGGCTTACTTGTTGTTTCCTGGTTTTCTGTGGTTCTGTTTACGCTGCGGAGCAAGAAGCCACTCAAGAAGAGTTAGATGCAGTTACTTCAGCCATCGTTGAAATCAACGACTGGCTTAACACTGCTAACACTCGACAATCCGCCGCACAACAAACGTTGCGAGACACTGAACTCGCTATCTCTGCACTCAACCAATCTGTTGCCGAATTGCGAGGCAGCGTTGCTACTCGTGAGCAATCCCTGCAATCGCTGCGCGAGCAACAACGCGGCTTGGAAAATGATCGTGACAACACTCAAGCCATCATAGAACAACTAATCGTCGCAGCTTATGTAAATGGTGACTCAGGTTTTCTAAAGACTATACTCAATCAAGAGGACAGCAGCGAAGCGAGTCGCATGCTGCATTACACACGATTGTTTAGTGAGTATGAATTGGATGCACTTGAGACTTATCAGCAGACGATTGATCAGTTGTCTGACGTTGCACTCACCATTAACGAAGAGCTGATCACTTTAGAGTCTCAACAATCTCAATTACTGTTTGATAGAAATCAACTTACTGCAGAATTCGATGAGCGCAACCAAGCACTCGCTGCGTTAAACAATGAAATTACGAATCGCAGCGCTGAGCTTGAACAACTAGAAATGGATCGCGAGGAACTGCAGGCACTGTTGGAAGAGATTGCTCGCGCCATGATCGGCATTCGTTCATTTGCAGATGTGCCGCCCATGGATGACGCACAAGGTGAATTACCCTTCCCGGTGGACGGACAAATTGTGAGTCGATTTGGTTCCACTTATGGTGGCGGAAATTTAACGCGGCAGGGAATTTTCATCAGCACTGATGAAGGCACACCGGTTACTGCGGTTCATCCCGGGTATGTTGCATTCGCCAGTTGGTTGCAGGGACAAGGTCTCCTGGTAGTGTTGGATCATGGCGAAGGGTTCGTCACACTGTATGGGGGCAACCAAGCTCTCGCAGTTGAAGCGGGTGATTGGGTGGCGAGAGGCGAAGTTATCGCCACATCCGGCCGCGGCAACTCAAATCCTGACAATGCTGATGCTGGACTCTATTTCGAATTGCGACGGGAAGGTGTTCCCCAAAATCCCAGCGGATGGTTGGTCGAACCTGCTCGTTAACGTAACCGTTACCTGGCCCGTAAACTGTCGTTAAGCCTCTCAAATAACGAAACGGAAATACTGGATCGTTGGTCTATATATGAAGGGCACCGTGGAATTCCCCCATTTCCCATAATTTGCCAATTTCTGAATAAACTGAAACTATTAACCCATTCGTATAATCCAACACGGGCCACTTGATTAAATTTGTTGTTCAAGCGCCCATATTTAGGACCCTACAGGAAATCACCATGTTTTTGTCTCGCGAGATTTCGCGCATGTTTAAGGCATCAGCCTTTGTACTAGCCGGCAGCATTTGGTTGCCCCAAGCGGCAATTGCCCAATCTAACCAAGCAGAGTTGTTACCACTTCCTCTTGATGAAGTGCGTATGTTTACCGAAGCGTTAGATCGAATTCGTATGGCTTATGTCGAAGAAATCGATGACAAAACCCTGCTGGAAAATGCAATCAAGGGCATGCTTTCCGGTCTCGATCCACACTCCGCCTACATGGCTGGCAGTGACTATGATGTGCTGCAAGAAACTACTACCGGCGAGTTCGGCGGACTCGGCATCGAAGTGGGTCGCGAAGACGGATACATCAAAGTGATCAGCCCAATTGATGACACACCTGCCGATCGTGCAGGAATTCGTGCCGGGGATTTAATCATTCAGATCGACAACACACCGCTGCGACAACTTTTACCAGAAGAAGCGGCAAACATGATGCGCGGTGAACCTGGCACATCTGTCACCGTCACGATCGCTCGCGAAGGCATGGAACCATTCGATCTCACCATCGTGCGCGAAGTAATTGCCATTAATAGTGTGCGCAGTCGAATTCTCGAACCAGGGTATGCGTATCTGCGCATTTCACAATTTCGCGTGAACACCGGTGAAGAATTGGAAACTGAAATTGCTGAGCTACAAGAAGAACATGGCGCACTCAAAGGCATGGTCCTCGACTTACGCAACAACCCTGGCGGTGTGTTGCAATCTTCTGTGAAGGTTGTTGATAGTTTTATCGATCAGGGTCGTATCGTGTATACAGAAGGTCGATTGGAAGGCAATGACATGGAGTTCTATGCCACCTTAAATACAATCGCTCCTGAAACTCCGCTCGTAGTACTTATTAATAACGGCTCTGCTTCAGCATCTGAAATTGTTGCGGGCGCATTACAGGATCATGGCCGCGCTATCATCATGGGCACGCAAAGTTTTGGAAAAGGATCTGTGCAAACAGTTCTCCCACTCGACGAAACCCGTGCGATTAAACTCACTACCTCCCTCTACTTCACGCCAAGTGGTCGTTCCATTCAAGCACAGGGCATCACACCGGACATTGAAGTAGACAACGCGTTTGTTACACGACGCTCGCGTAACTTTCGTCAATACAATGAAGCCGATTTACCGGGCCGACTGGACAACGGAAACGGTGAAGAGATTGTAGAGACTAACGACGAAATGGCAGAAGCGTTGATATCAGCAGAAGAAGTGTTAGTGACAGACTATCCGTTGAATGAAGCACTGAACGTATTGAAAGGCATTAATGTGTTTCAACCAGCGCAACGCAATACGTCTGGATCATTTGCCCAGCGCGATAACTTCTAAAATTCTTTGAAGGAAAAGATCCGAGCTACAGGCGCACTTCGATGCCCTGGCTAGCCATGTGTTCCTTGGCTTCCTGGATTGAGTATTCCTGGAAGTGAAAAATGCTTGCTGCCAGGACGGCATCGGCTTTTCCTTGCAACACACCTTCAGCCAGATGGTCTAGATTGCCTACTCCGCCGGACGCAATGATAGGAACGGACACTGCTTCGCTGACGGCTCGATTGAGTTCAAGATCGAAACCAATTTTGGTGCCGTCACGATCCATGCTTGTCAGCAAAATTTCGCCGGCCCCATACTCCACCATTCGCTCTACCCAGGTAATCACTTCAATGCCGGTGGGATTGCGACCACCATGGGTAAAGATTTCCCAACGCGGCTCCTGCCCTTCTTCACTCACACGCTTCGCATCCACCGCCACAACGATACACTGGGAACCAAATTTTTCAGCGGCTTCGCGCACAAATTCTGGATTGTTCACTGCAGCGGTATTTATAGACACTTTGTCCGCACCCGCATTCAACATGGTGCGAATATCTTCTAAAGTTCGAATCCCGCCTCCCACAGTGAGAGGAATGAATACCTGGCCTGCAATCGCACGGACCGTTTCGACCGTCGTATTGCGATCTTCATGGCTCGCGGTGATATCCAAAAACGTAATCTCGTCAGCGCCTGCGTCGCAATAGCGTTTGGAGACTTCAACCGGGTCGCCAGCGTCGCGGATATCCACAAACTTCACGCCTTTTACTACACGACCATTGTCACAGTCTAAGCAGGGAATTATTCGTTTTGCTAACGCCACTAATGATCTCCCGAATCGCAATACGTCTGCGCTTCCTGCAGATCTAACTTGCCTTCATAGATCGCTCGTCCAGTAATCGCACCCATGATTCCTGCGCCAGTTTTGGTATCACTCACTGCCTGCAAATCAACAATGTCCGCCAATTTGGCAATGCCACCTGAGGCAATAATTGGAATATCAGATTGTTCAGCAAGCGCGACTGTTGATTCGACGTTAGCACCTTGCATCATGCCGTCCCGAGAGATGTCGGTGTACACCACAGCAACCACTCCCATACCAGAGAATCGTGCTACAACGTCACTAACATCCAGCTCAGACACATCAGCCCAACCTTCTGTAGCGACTTTGCCATCGACAGCATCGATGCCCACGATAATTTTTCCTGGAAAGGATTTGCACGCTTGTTCGACAAATTTCGGATCTTTTACTGCTTGGGTCCCAATAATTAAATAACTGACACCAGCGTCCGCATAGAACTGGGCGGAATCGAGATTGCGGATGCCGCCGCCGATTTGTATGGGCAGTTCAGGAAAGGTGCTGGCAATCTCAGAGACGATATCGCCATTAACCGGCGTACCTGCAAAGGCTCCGTTAAGGTCCACAATGTGCAGTCGACGCGCACCTTGTTCTACCCATTGTCTCGCTTGTTCAACCGGGTCATCCGAAAACACAGTGGAGTCTTCCATACGACCCTGACGCAAGCGCACGCATTGCCCGTCTTTTAAATCTATAGCAGGAATAATTAACATAACTTTCTTACGCGCATCCGCGCTTAGCCTTCACCGTCCCACTGCAAAAAATTACTGAGCAAGGTCAATCCAGCTGTTTGACTTTTCTCTGGATGAAACTGGGTTGCGAATATGTTTCCGTCCGCCAAAGTCGCCACAATGTCAGTCCCATAGTGAGATCGACCGGTTACTTTACTGTCATCATCCATTTGCACAAAGTAACTGTGCACAAAGTAAAATCGACTGTTATCAGGCACGCCATTCCATAATGGATGTTCCTGGGTTTGATTCACTTCGTTCCAACCCATGTGAGGCACTTTAAGTCTTTCACCATTTGTCTCATGCAAGTCTTCGCCAAAATACTTCACGTCGCCATTAATGAAACCAAGACAATCGATTCCACCATTTTCTTCTGAGCGATTCATTAGCGCTTGCATGCCAACACAAATCGCCAGCACAGGTTTGGTTTGCATGGCGTTAGCCACCATCTCTCCCACGTTCAGCCGATTAATCTCAGCCATGCAATCGCGAATTGCACCCACTCCTGGAAAAACCACGCGGTCTGCATCAGCAATAATATTCGGATCTGGAGTTACAGACACAGACACGTCCTCGCCTGTGCAAGCAGTAAACTCACGACCAACATGCTCCAACGCTTTCGCAACGGAATGCAGGTTGCCCATGCCGTAATCGATAACTGCAACTTTATTCATAACCGGAATTGAGAAAATTTTCGACTTCAGAAAGTTTCATCGGCTAACTGCTATCAGGGGCCTAACTTGAGAAATGAGATATTTTTTACGAGAGCGAGGCAGCACCGCACGGAGAACCGGAGTGTACACGGGTAGTACATGAGGATTCGAGTACGGGGCTAACGAAGCGCTCGTGAAAAAGATCCATTTCGTTTTAAAGGGATCCTTTGGTGGACGGTATGACACCAACTTGCCTTGGATCAGCTTCCATAGCCATACGAAGTGCACGACCAAATGCCTTAAATATTGTCTCAATTTGGTGATGTGAATTTTTGCCGCGAATATTATCAATATGCAGCGTCACCATGGCGTGATTAACAAAGCCTTGGAAAAATTCATGAAAGAGATCCACATCAAAACTGCCCACTGTGCCCTTGGCAAAATCGACGTGATACTCAAGCCCAGGGCGACCAGAAAAATCGACCACTACTCGCGATAAAGCTTCATCCAGTGGCACATAAGCATGGCCATAGCGGCGAATGCCTGTTTTGTCCAACGCCTGGTTAATCGCCTGCCCTAAGGTAATCCCAATATCTTCCACCGTGTGGTGTGCATCAATCTCCAAGTCTCCTTTGGCTTGAATGTTGAGATCGATGAGCCCATGGCGAGCAATCTGGTCCAGCATGTGGTCCAGAAATGGCAAGCCCGTCTCTACCTGCAATTGGCCAGTGCCATCGAGGTTTACAGAGATAGTGATCTGGGTTTCCTTGGTATTGCGTTCGACCCTCGCTTGGCGGGGGTCGGGAGCTGGGGCGCTCATGGTTGGTCCTGGTGTGAGAAAAGCCCGCATTATAATGCCCGGCATCTTTCGATGAAAGACACTATGAAAGGCACTACGAGAGTCACGATGAAAGCGCCACTAAAAATGACATGAATAAGAGCAATCGTGCATGGAATGGGCGGTTCCGGTAGACTTGGAGCAAGTAAACAGCCAAATTGTCGTTCTTCTGATCAGAAACTTGGCTTCTCTGGAATTGTCAGCCCAACAACCAACCCAACAATGAAGAATTTCCTCAAAGTCTTGCTCGGTTTTATTGTCTTACTGGTGATTGCCGGCGCACTATTGCTCTCGCGTGTTAATACTGAGAGCAACAAGCAGGCGATTGCATCAGCCGTTCTCGACGCCACGGGTTATGAGCTGACAATCGGAGGTGACTTATCGCTGGACTTGTTTCCAACCTTTGGGCTCTCGTTGGCCGATGTACGGCTCAAAAATCCCGCGTACCCCCAGGAATTGGGTTCTGCCTCTCGTGTGGTGTTACGAGTTGAGGTTGCACCATTAATTAATGGTTCGATAGAAGTGCAGGAAATCATCGCCGATGACTTCCATGTCAATTATTTCATCGATGCAGAAGGCAATGCGATCTGGTCAACCGCTAACAGTTCAACTTCAACCGCAAGCGCCGGTGCATCATCAACTGCTTCGTCATCACCTTCTGGAGAAACACCCGAACTCGCTATCAACCAATTGCAAATTCGTAACGCCAGTATCGACGTGCAAGATTCTTCACGGGGTTCTCGCTATCGTCTCGATGACATCAACCTCATTAGCCGCAACACCAACATAAATGGTAGATCGTTTCCCATCGAATTAAGTTTCGATTATGAAAACAATGGCATGAGCGCGCCGATTCCAATGAGCGTGATAAGTGATGTCAGTGCAGATGTAGACGGCGGCAATTTTGAACTACAAGACATTAGGGTCAGCGTCACTCCCATGTTGATGACTGGGTTTATCGAAGTGTCTTCTGTTAACTCTTCACCCACTTACAACGGTGAACTGTCAGCCGATGCCTTCGACCTGATTGGTCTTTTGCAATCGCTAGGCGTAATGGAAACCGAATCCACTCCAAGCTTTGGCATCGCTTCAGGCAGAGAACTTGCATTTAATTTGGCGTTCAGTGGCAACAGCGAACAGGCTTCACTCGATTCACTGAATATCGATTTCGCCAACACACGAGTTGAAGCAGACGCTAACGTTCGTATGGCATCCGATTTCGCGCCCATGAATGTCAGCTACAACTTGAATGCCGGTGCGATTGATTTGTCGCCGTTCTTTCCAACGGAAGAAGACAGTGCAGCTGACGCGGTCGATTCAATAGAAGAACCAACAGCGTCGGAAGATAGCGCTGTAAATCCTGCCGCGCAGTATCAGCCAGAAACAGAAATTCCCGCAGAACTCGTTCGCGACATTACAGTGCTCGGCTCAACATCTATCGAATCGATTATCGTCAATGACATGCGCTTTGATGACATCAATATTTTTACCAATATCGAAGATGGGGTATTGGATGTTGAGATGCCCCCTCTCTCGGCCTTTGAAGGCAGCGTGCAGGCAACTCTACGGTTGAACGCACAACAATCCGTGCCTTCGCTGGAAATTGGTGCCACTAGTGCGAATCTCAATTTGGTCAATTTGGCTCCATCACTTTCTCGCTTCAATACGGTTACAGGTTTTCTCAATACCGAGTCACTGTACACCGCGCAAGGCGTCACAACGTCTGACGTAATGGATTCGCTCAGTGGCAACACGGCCTTCTCGATCACCGAAAACTCAGTGGATATCGGGGTCATCAAACAAGTGTTTACGGCGATCGCCGCATTGAGCCCGACTGGTGAGGCAATTCAACAATGGCCAGACGTCATTCGCTTTAACGAAATGAGCGGTTATCACTTGGTGGCTAATGGTTTCGAAGCTGACCAGGAAATCAGACTGCGCATGGATAACTTTGATGTCAGTGGAACAGGTGGGTTTGATCTCGACGCCGGTACCTTTGACTATGACATGGGCTTCACTGTTCTGGGCGATCCTTACACTCAAACCATTCCCATCAACGAGCTTTATCACAACGTTACATGGCCAGTCGATTGCAGCGCGACCTTTAGCGAAGACGTCAATCGCTATTGTCGACCTGACTTTACTCGCGTCAGAGAAATCTTCGCTCAAATAGGCACCAATGCCGTACGTGGCCAGCTCGAGGAAGCGATAACTGATCAGCTCCCCAATGAGTTGCAAGATGCGGCGCGCGGATTACTGCGCAACATTTTCAACTAATACAATCCAATGAAAATTCGATTCACCAAACTGTCTGATGACGAGCATCGGGTGCATGTTGTTCGTCGGGATAACAGCGAAGAAAACACAACATTAAATACTCGCAGTTTCCTGCTGCATGACTTTGCCCATTTAGCGGCGGAAGAACAAATAGGATTGCGCAACGGTATCTGGGGACTTGTTGCTCAAGGCGCGGGTCTCGATGGAACTGGAATCGGCGGACCCGAAGCACAATTGGCTGAGGCAATCGCAGGACCCATTCAGATCTTGTTCCGCGATGATGCTGAGGTGGAGAAATTTGAACGCACCTTGGCATATCTACTCCCCGATCGCGATTGCACAGGATTAGCAGAAAAAATTCAGGCGCGAGGCAAACAACTGAAAGGCCATTGGCGTGCAACACCCTTCGGCGAATCTATGGAAGTGGAGTGGCAGGAAGATGAAAGGTAGAGAGTTGAATGACAGTGATGGCTGAAATAAAACCAGAAGCGTTCAGTACTGCCGTTCTCGCGTGGTTCGATACCCATGGCCGTAAGGATTTGCCGTGGCAGCAAAACCCCACACCTTATCGAGTATGGGTATCTGAAATCATGTTGCAACAAACCCAGGTCGCAACCGTGATTCCCTACTTCGAACGATTTATGGAACGTTTTCCAGACGTCGCTGCATTGGCTACCGCACCTCAAGATCAGGTTTTACATCTTTGGACTGGGCTTGGATATTACGCACGCGCTCGCAACTTACATAAAACCGCGCAATGTATTCACGAAGAATTAGGAGATAGATTCCCGTCCTCTGTTGACGAATTGGAATCTCTGCCCGGCATTGGTCGCTCCACAGCAGGTGCGATTGCAGCTTTGTCGATGAATCAGCATGCGGCAATTCTCGATGGCAATGTTAAACGCGTCCTGACCCGGCACTTCGCAATCAGCGGGTGGCCCGATCAAACCCACACCAAGAAACAACTGTGGGACATTGCCGAACAACTCACGCCACAAGATCGGGTGGCAGATTACACTCAGGCGATGATGGATTTGGGAGCGACACTCTGTGTGCGCAGCAAACCCAGTTGCGACTCGTGCCCACTGAATCAAAGTTGCCAAGCGCTTAGTACGGATACCATCGCGATGTATCCTGGCAAAAAACCCAAGAAGGCATTACCAACGAAAACCACCGCCATGTTTATCGTGCGCAATAAACAAGATGCCGTGTTGTTAGAGAAGCGTCCGCCCAATGGCATTTGGGGTTCACTCTACAGTTTGCCGGAAGGCGATCCTTCCGCGCCGTCAGCCACTATCGCGAATCAAACCTATCTACTCTCTCAAGGCGAAACACTGGCACCGATACGCCACACGTTTTCACACTACCACTTGGATATCACCCCCATTCAAATTTGGGCGAGCCAACAAAAACAGGTTGCCGAAAATGGCCGTTGGCTTTGGTATCCTTTGGACCATTCACACGAAGTTGGTTTGGCGGCGCCGGTGAAGAAACTCCTTTCTTCTCTCAGCAAATCACCACACTGATTTCAACCAGATTACAGAGGACACAACATGAGCCGTATGGTGCATTGCAAAAAGTATGACAAGGAACTTCCTGGCCTGGCGGTCCCGCCCTACCCCGGCCCGAAGGGGCAGGAAATTTACGAGACGGTGTCACAGCAAGCCTGGCAGGAATGGCTGGCTCAGCAAACCATGCTAATCAATGAGAAACAGCTAAGCCTGATGGATCCCGACGCCCGCGAGTATCTGCAGCAGGAGATGGACAAATTCCTTAATAATGAGGAGCACGATAAGGCTGAGGGCTACGTCCCGCCAAGCGAGTAACCCCGCGGCCTCCCTTGACTCAGGAGGCCAGAAACTATTTAATACGCCGCTCGCAAAATGTGGCGTTTCCAGAATCCTTCCTTGATTTTGAGCGTCGCGAGCGAAACTAGATCACGCGTTTCAAGCGTCGCGTGTGAAGTGAAGTCGAGGCAAATGCCGAAGCGAATGAAGGAGCTTACATTAAGTAAGTGACTAAATGAGCGAAGGCGTTTAACGAAGAAATCGCAAACTAAGCAGCTTGAAAATGCCCAGGTAGCTCAGTCGGTAGAGCAGAGGACTGAAAATCCTCGTGTCGGCAGTTCGATTCTGCCCTTGGGCACCACTACTCATTGAATTAGCTCAAGTTTTTTGCTTGAGCTAGTTCAATTTTCCATTGCACACCCATTGCACACTCTGTGATGGCCTTTCTCTCATTTCTAGACTTAATTTATACCCTCAAATATTGCACATTGAGAGTGACTTAGTGGCTTGGAATTTCTGCAATTTGCCACCATATATCACTCTCGCGTTTGGGATGATATTGGAGGTGCTTAGTGTCGAGAGCCGCAGAAACTATTACTGTTCTAGAAAAGAAAATTAATTTGTGCAAACGCCCCAGAAGTAGAAATTGGCAAGCACACATCAAGCTCAAGAACGGAAAATGGGAGCGGATTACCACCAAAACCAGCGATAAAACCGAAGCGACCGAGACAGCCTTAAAGCTATACTACGGCGCAGAAGAACGCGCCAAGAACAACCTTCCCCAAAGCACCCGCAAGTTTCGAAACGTCGCCAAATACGCTGTGGATAGAATGCAGACCGAATTAGATGGCGGGGGCGGAAAGCAAATATTCAAAGACTACATCAGAGTCATAAACAACTACTTGATTCCATTCTTTGGAAACTACGACATCTCCTGCATCAACATTAAGTTATTGACAGAATATGATGCTTGGCGAAACAACAAAATGTGGAGTGAGATCCAAGCTAGGCAGCAAAAGACATCATTGCAGCAAGCCACTACTCAACCTAATTCGCCTTTCAAAGCTAAACAGAGCACTATCAACACTCATAACTCAGCACTTAATCGTGTGTTCGACGAAGGCTTACTTCGTGGCTGGATTACGGAATCTATCCGCCCTCATTTACTTAACAAAGGCGAGAAGAGCGAAAGCCGAGGAGCATTTACTAGTGAAGAATACGAAAAGCTACACAGAGCTTTAGTTAAATGGTCGAATACCGGACATAGACGAGAAACACGCGAACTTCGTGAATTGCTTCTAAATTATGTGGGATTTCTGGCAAATACTGGAATTCGTGCTGGAACTGAAGCTTACAACCTTAAATGGAAAAACATCCAATTGGTACATGGCGACCGATCAGAACCTTACATAAGCGTGAATGTAGATGGAAAGCGAGGAAAGAGAGAACTAATAGCAAGAGATTTAACTGTCGGATATCTAAAATCACTTGCCGAACTGAATCCAGCTGTTGCTTCATCTGATCTGGGCTCCGTAATCGAATCTAAGCTAGATGAGTACGTCTTTGTAGATAGAAGCGGTAATCAAGTAACAACAGAAGCACTAAGCGGCTCATTCAACCAATTGTTGTCTAAAGCAGGCTTAAAGGAAGGGGCTGATGGAAAAGCGCGAACGCTGTATAGCCTTAGACATACTTATGCGACGAAAGCATTAGCTGAAGGGCGCGACATACACAAACTAGCGGTCCAAATGGGTACAAGCGTCGAAATGCTTGAAAAATTCTACAGTAAAGTAAGTGCAAGATTGAACGCGGACGAACACAGCGGCAGAAACAAGTTTACTGATCCCGATAGAGTAAAGCTCTTCAAGTAGTTTTACATTCTCAGCATCCTAAGCGGCTGCTTTCGACCCAAAGCGGACATTGCTTTGCTATTGAAAGAGATGATTAAATCGAGGACACCCTTGTATATTAATTGTGCCCAGTTCTTAGGAAAATCAACATGCGAAAAGAAGCAACCATCATTAAGATAGATATAAACGGTTTTAATTCAGTTGCTCAAGCGGGCAGCCCCCAAGATACCGCAATTTATTTACGTAGCTACTATGATCGTATCTATTCAGTAATGTCTGCCCATGGCTGGAAGATCATCAAGACTATTGGGGATTGCGTACTGGTCTCTGCCGAGGAAAATGCTGCCCAGGAAAAAATCTCGGAAATTTTTAAGACATTAAGAACAAGCTTTGACATAAGCTCCTGTTACCGAGTATGCCAATTCGAGGAAGCTGAGTTTTCGTATGACGACTACTCTTGCAAAGATGTGATTGGTAAGGACATCAACAATCTATTTATGGAAGATAGCTCCACGGTTGTCCTCAGCTAGCAATCTGATGAGAGATTGCTTGTCCGCTTTTGGCACGAAGCGGACTATTTGAAAGTTAACCGAATGTCAGTTACGGTAACTAAACCTAAGAATTTGGGAAATCTGCCTCAACTATAACCCATCCCGACCTTAATCTGAGTTTTGATAACAAAAAGTGCACACTAATGAATCGCGCATTCTTAACTAAAGTTTGGGGCTTCGACCCCACGACTGTTCCAACCATAGGATTTAACACACCCGCGGGGAGAAAAAAGTTCAGACACGAATCAGAATATGGCGATTGGCTTTATCTTGCTGGAACTAAGTCATTCCCAACGGACCCAGCACACCAAGGCAAACTACTTGCGAGAGTAAAACTCGGCACACAAGAGATTAATGTTGAAAAAGTTCTAAGGTCGATCAATGCATTTATTCCAGATGACCACTATACAGACAAAGGTAGATACAAGTGGCCATTTGGATTACCAATTCTAGAAGCCGAGATTCTTACAGGCCAACCAGACTTGAAACAAGTTGTTGGTAGTTATTTGTCTGGAAACCAATGGGCAACTTATGCACTTGACGTTGAGGCAACGTTAGGACTTGAAGTACTTGAAGCACTCGAATCTCTTGAGGCAGAGCCAGTATCAATCGTTGATGCGCCTGAAATTAATAAGCACAAACAATTTAATGAGTCACTAGCCTTAGCGTCAGAAAGAAACAGCGGCAATACAGGGCCAGGCCCCAGCCTTACAAGATCGGGTTCTGAAATTCCTGATGGTCCAGTGTCTGCATACATTATGCAGTTTCTTGGTTCCGAAAAAAGCATTTACAAAGTTGGCTATAGTCGTGACCCGGAGAAGCGAAACCAATATCTTAATCGAGGCCTGATTACAGAGTTAACAGGATACAGTTGGAAACTAACTCACCAGCAACCATTTACTTCGGGCCAACTAGCATATAATTTTGAACAACTTGTTCATGAACAACTGAGAGAAAAGTTAGTTGATGGACAAAATGAAATTTATTACATCGATGAGGAAGAGTTAGTTCGAACTTGGCATGACGTGTTTTGCGAAAAAAATTGGACGGAAGACTGATTATCTCTACACAAAGCAAGTTTCTTCCCTATCTGATTTTTCGCGGTTTCCTTTTCCTTTCCAGCTAGACTATAGCTAGATCTGCTGCTCTGCTCAGTTGTACGTCATTTGTTTCAATGTAGACCATAGTAGTGTTTAGACTGCTATGGCGAGCTAGTTTCTGTATAACCCTAGGGTTTACGCCCTGTTCTGAAAGTTTGGTGAGATAAGATCTTCTTCCTGAATGTGAACTAGCGCCTGTAATTAGAGCCTTCTTGTAAAGCATCGCAAACAGGTTGATTACGGTTTGGGCTGTAAAGCCTCCGCCTTTTTGCGAATAGAACAGCGGAAGCTCTTGAGCACCATGCAATTTCTGATTTTTCGAAAAGTATTCGCCTAGTTGTTTTCTGACTTTCTTGCCAAGAAATACCCTCCCTCTAGTTTGCCCTTTGGTTTGTTCTGCTTTTAGAGTAACCACATCCAGCACTTCCCCATTTTCTGTAATTACATCGCCCACTCTTAAAGCCGCTATTTCGCAAGCTCGCATACCCGCAAAGTAGCTCATATAGATAATTGTTTTGTTCCGTAGAGCGTGTCTAGTTAGATCTACTGCGGTAATAAGCCGCTTGAACTCTTTGGAATCAATCACTTTTGCCTGCTTAGCCATGAATATCTCCAGAAACATTAAAATTCGATAACAAGGATAGTGTTGTATAACATTATGAATGGCCAGCGAAGAAATATGACAATTGCAACGAGATGAATTTCCTCTGAATTTTTTCCCGAAAATGTTCTAGATGTTTGATTAGCTAACATTATTGATAAATAGGGTTACAACAAGGAGGAAAATCATGACCCTATTCGAATTCACACAAAAGCAGCGATATTCAGCTCTAAGCCTTGCTAATAGGATTGTGTCTATCTGGGAGAAAGAGCAGATATCTCACAGAGAAATGCGATGGCTACAGCTGCTTAGCACCAATTCTAGGATTAAATCCCTACTGCTGAAGAAAGCTCGAAAGTACGGATATTCCGGAAATTATCTTGAAAATCACCCATTCTTGGATCGAGCCGCGCAGTGTGCTTGTGCTTATGCTGTATTGGAAGAAGTGCAATCTCTAGTCGGTCAGCATTTCATTGCAGATCACTAAGTTAGTCGTGAACCAAACGAAATATAACAAAGTACTGGCAAAGCTTAGAGAGATTGATCCCGAATTAACGGAAGAACGATTTAGTTTGCACTACCTATGTAAGTCAATTCATTACATAAGTATGATCAAAAGCAGAGGCACAGATATTAGCTCTTCCGCTTTGATTCTGTTACTGAAGAAATTATGTTTTCTTTCTTCATCTTGGGGTGAGATTGCTAAATCTGAAAACGATCGAGTAGCCATTCGCGCACGCTCTAAAGCGATTCATTACAACGAAACCAAAGAATTGGTACTAACCATTCTGATCGAATAATTTAATTAGACAACAGCGCTACTGCTTCGCAGCGAGCGCACATCTTGTGATCGTTCGCAATTGCTCACTTTCACTGCGATGTGGTTTTTCTTTGACTTAAGTGTTGATTGTGATTGTAAGGATGTAGGGCACCCCTTTTGTAGATTCCGGAGTCATAAAGAGGCCGTAAGGCCTCAAATGACCTATTGGACCCTTTTGTGAGTTCGCTGAGTGTCTGTAGTTGCACGCAACCAGCAATGTAGGCTGGATCGGTGGGGTTGCCCTGTTACCTTTACGCGCGTTGAGTTAATAGCAACGCAATGCAAGCATAGCCAACTACAACCATGCCAGCACATACAAGTTACCGAAATTAACGGCCTCTAACCTTGTTCCTCTTTTTTGCCTCAGATTTAAAGCAAGAACAGTGGCAGCAAGATCTGACCGCGCAATTTACTGCCGGCCTCAATGCTTTTTTATGCTCATTGTCCTGATAGCCCAAAGAAATACAGTATGTTCATACGTTGCGACGAAATACAGACTATATGTACTTTGCGGCTATGATTATTTATGTGAATTGCGCAAAAAATTAGCTGTTAGTAGGCCCATTTCGCGTTGATTTAGAAAAGGCAGAAGAGTTATTACTTAAATTAAGTAATAACTCTTCTAGGGCTTAGTTAGCCTTTAAAATTATCAAGCAATTGCTGCTCTTTGGTCAGGAACGAGTCCCAGTTTTCTTCCGCAAAAGCTTGCTCCACAACATCTACGCATTGTTGAAAATGTGCTGGAACGTTTTTGCGATTACTGGCAAATATTTGCGTATTTGCCTGCTGGAAGGCTTCCAGGTATGTCCAGACATTGTGATTTGTCAGGTACAGCAAACTTGTCGTGTCGAATTGCCGATTGCAGTACTTTCCATCCTTAACATTCAGGTCACCTAAGCAGAGCTTATCCGCTATAGGGCTACTAAAAGGAAGCGGCTTATCACTACCCACATATAGCCTGCTTTGTGGAGCTAATATCTTGCGAATCGACCAGTTAGCCTTATCTTCGGAGAAGGCAGGTAGTTCATTGTACATTTCATGCATTGCCGCTTGCTGAAAAGGGCTAGAACTATCGTAGCTTACTCGCACTTTGGCATTGGTCGTGCTTCGTAGCCCGCGCTGAATTGCCGTATACATCACAGCCCAAGGCGCTGTTGAAACACCCAGGAAATGTATCCAGTCCCGACCAGCATCTAGCGCCCTTTCGTCCCGCATCCTCAGCAGAGGAACAAGCACGGTTCGCAAACCAGATTGGCGACCGCCGCGCCCACTGAACGCATATCCACTGCAGTCAAACCACTTTACGGAGTCCCACCAGTCCATCATGGTTTGTGTATCTGTACCTTGAACAACATTCAACCATTTGGTATTGCCTACTCTATGACTATCGATAAACCTTAGATTCTCGACGGTCATTTCTGTAAGTTGCTGCTTGGAACAATAGTGGAAAGGCGAAGATTTTCCGGCTTCCGAACTAGCCCACAACGGCAGATCTAAGGTCATTGCATAATTTGTGTAGGTTTCTAGCCAGTTCAGAATCCAGCAGCGGGCTTCAAAGGCATCACGCCAGACATTACATGCTTCCGAGCTATCGAGACCGCTCTGGAGCCCTGGGATGCCTTTTAAAGTACCACTACCAATCTGGAAACCGCCGCTATCGCCAAATAGGATTCCCTCGGTGGAAGCGCGACGTGTAACAGCGTTGTCTGGCAGCTTGCCTACGGAATATTGACCCACCGAGTGAAGAATGTGTGGGTGGTGCCACAGAGCAGAACTACTCTGCCAAAATTCCAGGTCACTAATAGCAAAACCACTTGGTAGACGCCTGTCTGAAGGAAGCTCTTTGGTCAGCCCTTCGGCGTACATGGAATTAACTGCTGGAAGGAATACAGCGTAATCGTTGCTAATGATAGTCATTACGCTGCCCTCCGTTGTTCTTCCCACTCTTCAACAATTGCAATTTCGTCGTATTCGAGAGAACCATACTCGAAGGCTGGTTTGGGAGCACTTAAACGTTGCTGTTCGAAGGAGGCCGAGGATCTGCTACCGGATTCTGTCAATACGGGTATGTATATGCTGTGGTGGGAGCCCCCGGGACCCGAAGTGGAGAATTCGATACTTACACAGTAGCTGTTTACGCACATTGATACATTTCCACTGATTGGCAGCATAGAAACTGACCGTAGCGGCAGTACCAAATCAACAGACGCAATAGATTGCGTAGTAGTAACACCAACCGAGGTTGTATCGAGAGCCACTGTTTCGGAACTCTCAAACTTTCCTTCTCGGTAGACAAAATTAAAAGTTATTGAGTCTGACTTAAAATCTACGCGCAGAATTTGGTTGATCTCGCGATTGAGATGTTTCCCATGGCTATCAAGCCATCTTGATAGAAACTGGTTCTGCAATTTGGAAAACCAACCTGCAGGTAATTCAACCGACCACAGTGAATCGCAAATTTCGTCCGATAATCTAGGTGAAACTTGATTGTTGTTGGAATCGTAGTTTGCCGACAGGAAGTTAATATTGGTTAAGTGCCGCAACATGTGTGCTGCAGACTCGGACTGTATGCAGTTGATATGCCACAGCCCGAGACTAAATGCTGTGGAGTCGTCGCGAGTTACAGGAATAAACGCATTTTCACTGGTTGGAACATAAGCATTGAATTCCCAACATTGCAGAAATTCGCGCTGCAGCGTTCTGAGCTGCCAGTACGGTAGTATTAGGTCTGATTCGCAGTCCTCGAGCACAGGTGCCGAAGGTTTTACTATGCTGACCACACCGGCATCAGTATTTGTATGACTTAGCAAAAACTCACCAGAGTCATGCAGATACACTAGCCGACTATTGGCATTAGAACCCTTGCCTCTACCAAATTGATCAAGTTTTTCTGCATACTTTTGCAGGTTCTTAGGCAAACACTGGGTTTGCAGCAGTTCAAGTAAAGGCCGAAGAACAGGCTTCTGAGCACCGAATTGCTGTCTGTAAAAAGCTACAAGTGCGGCATTGACGATGTTCTCACCGATCTCGACTGGAACGAACTTTATCTCAGAATTATCAGAAATCGCTAAGAATGTACCGATGCCATTTTGATTGGCCGCAATGTGCTCGGGTAACGGCAGGTCATTGGAGCTAGCTTTGTCAACGAATTCGCGCGACGCAGGCAGCAACTTTGCTGCATTCGCGCTTTTTACAACCAAACCTTCGGCCATTCGGTGGCCTTGGATTGGCGAGTTCGATTGCTTACACTTTGGAGTATAGTAACCTGCTAATGCTGATATCCCACCTGATTGCTTTATAAACGCTGCAAGCTTTCCGGCTCCATTCTTCGCATAGTGTTCCGGTTGATTCAAGTATTGCTGATGTACCTTGTTAAGGGCTCTACTATAGCGATCAATATTTTGGTTGGATAAATTATTGTCTCCGGTCGCCAGTCGCAAGAGGGGCGCATAGTTTGTGCCGTAATTCACTGGTTTAAACCTTCTACTAAGCTTGGCGTATTCTTCTTCTAAGTACCCTATTACCTGATTCGCTTGATGCCACCAGAGATATAGTTCACTTAAAAACAGGTGGGTCTTATGTTGTGCATTGCGCAGATCAGCGAAGGCTTCATCCCCATCAACGCGCAATTTTTCTAGTGCTTTACGTAGCTCATTTGTAGTCTCACACTGCTGGCCAAGCGCGGAGTTATTGTTGCTATTTGTCATATTTTTTCTCGTAGGGTAGTACTAACGCCCATACCCGTGTACTGCCCAGTTAAAGTTTTGTATGGGATTGCCCTTGCATTAACTAGCGCTACTTGGCGCAGATAAATAGTTGCAAGGATTGATCTATTTAGGCGGGAGAATTCCACCGAGAAGGAATCTTGGTCAATTTATTGACTCAAAAATGGGGTTATCAGCGGGAATTAGTACAAGTTTCGTTTCCAGGGCAGGCTAGGAAACAATCAGGCCGTTAACTTAGAACGTAGAAGTACTCCACTCTTATCACGGGTGCCCTGATATCGCTTTCTGGCTCAGCAATTCGGTCTAATCGGCCAAATATTTTAAGCACGTCGTTTTCCAAGATTTCAGGCTCTTCATCGAACTCGAGTACTGCAAAACCGAAACTTTCACCTTCTGCATGATCGGTTGCTGTGATAACCGCACTATTGCTATTCCGATTTACTGTTTCTACTTTCCCAAAAACGATTACAGGTGCGTTTTCCGCATACTTATTGAATAAAGCTGCCCTGTAATCAAGGGGCTCAGCTAACTCATAATCTTCTTCGGTAAGCTTTCTTGGTCGATTTGAGGACTCTACCGCCCTACCTACGCTGCGGACACTTACACCAATAGCTTTGCCTACAGCAGCGCCCGTAATTGCAAATATTGGCCGCATGATGAGTTCGATAATGGTTGTGACAAGCCAGATTAGAGCAACTGTAATGGCTCCCCAGACTACCCAGAAAATCGAGTTTTGATTGTTGCCCATAGTTAGTTTCCCAAGTTTGTACCTATTTTGGGTACATAATACTTAGTTCCTAATATAGGGACAATGAGTAGCTCGCTTCATTCACCTGAATACAAGAAGTTAACAAACTGGCTTAAGAAACATCGCGAAGCCAAAGGATTAACTATGCGTGAACTTGGCGAACGAATGGGAGTAAGTCATTCGTTTATAGGCAAAATAGAACAACAAGAACGACGGCTGGACATAGTGGAGTACCTACACTACTGCAAAGCTATAGACGTTGACCCAGCTGAAGGCATCCTAATTCTAGAAAAAGGCTAGACTATTCCTTTAAGATAGTGTGATAAATGCGGCTTCCCAACTACAGAATCACAGAAATGACAGTAATCGGATAGTTCTTCGAATTGGTTAACTGTAACAATACCTCGATCAGCACGATAAGTTAGCATCGCTTTGGGTTCACGAATGCCTGTTACCCAAAACATCCATTCAGTCATGCCAAGACTTGCAATCACTCCATTTAAACTGATTACAGAAGGTCCTGATCCTTGAAGGCTATCCTTCTCAATACCATAGATTCTGTTTCTTAGGTTTACTACATTATCTCCTAAGGTTTCAACAGACGCTTCGGATATGTCTAACTCACCTGAACAAACAAGACACCCTTTTTGAGCGCCGCTGTAAAAGACTCTTCCGCCTGGATGAATGGCTTTATTGTCGACCACTATCTCACTAGAAAAATCAAAATAAGGTATAAGTAAACCTTTTCCAATTTCGGTAAGAACAAGTCGCGCACCCTCGTTATCTAAACATCCAATTAGACTGTCTGAATCGTGAATCTTCTCAATAGAAGCTTTATCAGTAAGTTTACCGTTAACTTTTATTACAGTTGTACAAGGTGATATTCGTTTAATCAACCTTTCCGCCACTTCAACCTTGCTTGGCAATTCGGATATTATTGAACCATCTGATTCATATACGTCATCGTGAAAGAGTGAAACTGTCCTATTAAGATTAGTTTCGTCTGCGTCATCGAATTCAATGATCGTAATCGCCCCGACACCTAGATAAGCCGCTTGTTGAATTGCTAGTGAACCTAGACCACCTGCTCCGATAATCGCCACATTGTGCTCACTAATTTTCTTTTGGCCATCTGCACCAAACAATCCTACTTGCCTATTGAATCTATTCATTGCTGGCAAGACCTTCTATTGTAAATCCCGTTGGTGTAAGTACTGAATCGCCTACATGGAATTCCAATTCAGATCTAGGTGATGATCCTTTAGTCTCCCAGTACAACGCATCAAAATTTTCTACTGCTTTTACTACTGCGATGTAAGGCCTCTCCGGCAAGCGCCACATTACATGCGGTACCCACTCATCAAATCCAGCTAAGTCTGAGAAGGAAAATTGTGCAAAGCTGGATAGTGGATGTGAATGAAACTCAATTAACGCAAGATTGTGATCATGAGCATGCTTAATAATTGACTGCCGTGCTTTATCTGAAAGAGCAATGTGGTAAGGATAAGCTACATCTACTAGATCGCCTTCCATTTTGACCCAATCCAACAATTGAATTCTGTTTTGCGGTTCGATAGAAGCAAAACCAAAAACCGCTCTTTCCTCTGAAACATTTGGGTCAATTAAGTAACTTGAGATTGAATCCCAATGAATTTTTGAAGTTGCTATCTGAAGCACTTATTTAAACCCCTTGATGAAATCGGTGTGCAAACGTCATTACAAAGTTGAACAAATTGGATCCTTTGTGAATCTCTTCATGTGGCTTCCACTCTTCAAGTTCCCATGAGAACAATCCCCAGTTTCCTTCAAACGGAACCGACGCAGGCGGACTCGCTTTAAAATTCGATGGTACTTGGCCTTTATAAGTAATCGCTGAGTCCACATAAAATCCATACGGCCTGGCACTGGGATGTGAAGGATTAATTTGTATCGCAACGGATATCAGTTCTGGGTTCCAACCAGAAAATACGCCATAGTCTGGAATAAATACCCATCCTTCGTTTCTTTTGTACACCAAGGTAGGGAAATGGTTTCGAATTAGCTCGACTTCAGCATCTATTCTAGGAGTCATTTTTTCACCTTATTGAAGAGATCATCTTGCGAATCTGCACAAATCCTAACCACGTTTAAAACGTACTTTTTTTGCAAACCCCATTCCTGGCTTCAATTCAATTTCTTCTCCAGGGGTAAGGTTTCTCTCATTGTTATCCTTATCAATAAGAATCACCCCTTGAGAAATATCCCAACCGCCCAATTCAGCTATGTCTTCAGGCGTAATAATTGAAGAAGACCACTCATATTTCTCACCCTCAATATCGATGAAAAATTTTGGGCCCTGATTGCTTGCTGCGTTACTTTGCATTTTCCTTACCTCTTAAATTTTCCTAAGAACTCAATTCCTACACATACCCTCGTTAAATCGAAATCAAATCGATGCTGAATCAATTGCTCGGGGTTTTGATGAATTAAATTGTTCAAAAATTCACCAAACTGCCGAAATATCAATAAGATATATGTAAGTAAGTCCTAACATTTTCTTGCGTTTCATCTTAATTTTGGTTAGTGTGACACCAAATTGGTATCAAGATAACATGGGTTTAAGCCGATGTCCATCTTCGTGTCACACAAATACCATTAAATTAACACACTAATTTAGGAGACTATATGCAATATGATGATCTAGCGAAACTCGTACTAAGAAGACGAGGAAGCATGGGCATCAGGGCAGCAGCAAAAGAAATTGGCATTAGCCCTACAACACTCTCAAAAATAGAGCGAGGACATATTCCAGACAGGAAAACACTGGACACCATATGTGAGTGGCTTGGGGAGAAGCCAGCAAAATTCACAGGTATGGGTGAACTACAAATCGCCTTTAAAGCGAAATCTGCAGTATCCCCTAAAACGGCGCAATCACTGGCAAATCTAATAGAGTTAGCACAGCACAAATTCACTAACATTGAGCCTGAGGGCCACGGATAGAAGTGAAACGAGGATTCAAGTCTCAATGCGAAAAGAGATCAGTTGAGATTCGAAAACAATTGGGGCTTGAATCGGTGTCTCCACTTTCTGCAGAAAAATTGGCGAGACACATTAACGTTACGATTTGGAGCACTCTTGATGTAGATGGCCTTAGATCAGAAGATTTAAGTCAGCTTACAGAGATTGATCCAGATAGTTGGTCTGCATTCACACTTCGCATAGAAAATAGGCATTTAGTAGTTTTCAATTCAGCTCAATCTTCGGCACGAATAAATAGTGTCTGCATGCACGAGCTCTCGCACATCATCCTCGGACATGAGCTTCATGGTGTTGACGTTAGTTCAGATGGTCACTTAATCCCTAGCAACTACAACAAAGAACAAGAAGATGAAGCTGATTGGCTCGGTGGAACCCTATTGTTACCAAGACCTGCTCTTTTGCAAATCAGAAAGTCAAAACTGTCGAATGAGCAAATTGAGGAATACTATCAAGTAAGCAACGACATGATTAAGTGGCGATTTAGAATGACTGGTGTTGATATTCAGCTATCGAACAGACGGAAAAAGTTTAAATAATCATCTGAGTGCTTGTATTAAACTTTTCGAAATGTGCTTTGGTTCTCGTTTAATATAAAATTAGTTCGGGTCATAGGCAATGCTTGTTAAACGTCGCTCCTACCTTGTTAACAATTTTCTCACAATTTCAATACTGAATGTTCTGCACTCACATTTTCTTTTTCAATTCGATGTTGAAAAATATTCTACGGTTCCATTATTAGGAACTCACACACCGTCTAAGGTTTTATGCTTACCGGTTAGCTTCATTAGAAGGCTCTAATTAAGTTTATAGGTCAATCTCAAAGTTATTAGTTATTCACAAAGTAGCATCAATCTGATCAAAATCTCAAAATCCTTTGTTGACCTAAGTCAGATAGAATTGTTTTTGCATTTGGTCGAAGAGCTGAACAGCCTTCTGGATTGAATTTCATACTTACGCAGTTTTTATTATTAATTTGGCAAGTGCTTGGTAAGAGTCTATAGCGTCTCTATATCCAATTTTTGAGTCTTCTTTGGCGTACGACATATCCTTAACAAACTTTGAGTATTCGCTTTCGTAGACCCCATCAGTCTCAAGAGATTTTATTGCAGATTCTAATGCGGACTTCACACTATGTTTTTCTTGCTGCTTTGCCCGAACTAAATCTCCTTTCATTCGCTCTCTACACAAACTGATAAATTCGCTGTCATTCGTAACCAATTTATTGAGAGCAGATAAATCATGTAGATGGCGTATCATCTGGGGCTCGTTGTTGATAGTTCCAAGTTTTTGAGATCTATCTTTGTTGAGAACCCTCCAGGTCAATGCGCATAGTTTATCTGCTGCGGTTTCCACCGGTGATACGCACTCAAGTGAGAACTCTGCTTTTTCCGCACCTACTGTACCAACGATTGTATTTATTTCTTTATTTTCAGTTGCTAGGTCTCGTTTTTGGAATATAGCTTCTAGTTTTAAATTTCTTCTAAGCGACCCGTGAAGCTGTAGCTTCCTTGGGTATTTTATTTCAACTTTAAATTGTCGGCTTGCATCTAACGATTTCAGCGATTCTTCAACTACGTTAATTACTTGCGACGATCTGAGTTGGTCTAGAATTTTCTCTCTTATCTCTCTTCTTTCTGGTCGATTCGGCTCTGGCTCGCCAATTATTACGATATCTATATCTTCTGAAAATCTTTCTATCAATCCATATCCTTTGGAAAGACTTGTTCCGCCTCCAAAAACTATTTTATTTGATCCTATGTTCAACATTGATAGCAATGAAAGTGTGTGTGTTGCGTACCAGTCCTTTTCAACGAATGAAGGATCTACGAGTAATTCAGAGGCGGCTTCCTCAATATGCTGCAATTCTGGATGGGCGTTCATAGTCTATAAACTTTCCATCATAACCAATCTTTCTCGAAACTCGTCCTTTCACCGCAACACTTCTACCAGTTGGAACTTGTGTAGATTCGCCACTGTTATATTCAAGTTCAGCTCTAGAGGGCATTACCTCAGCTCCTAACTTGTTCATAACCTCGGGCACCAATTCAGGCAAAGTTTTTACAGGGATAGATTTTCCTGAAAGAGATGAATTCTTGGCCCTAGTGTAGAGGCCGTATCCTAACTTGATCAAAACTCCACTCTGAACCAACTCTCTTAGGGCCCGTCCAACTTGGTCATATCCTCCAAGATCAGAAAAATCATCGCGCAGAAAAACACTGCCCCTGCTACGCCGGATGCGATAGTTGACTCTATTCGATAGTTTATTACCTACGGCCATATCTCCTCCTGCAAAAATACGACAATTTAGAATAACAAATATACGACATTTCAATGACTATAAACTATAATAAAAAATTAATTAAAACATATACATATGAAAAGTTAAGCTAGCTTAATGAGCTAAATAATACCCAAACTCATGAAAAAAGTAAATGTATCAAAAGAGCATAATAGTTATGGGCAGTCAAAAGAAACACTTAAAGCAAGGGCTCATCATGAAGAACTGAATCGAGAGGAA
This sequence comes from uncultured Pseudohongiella sp., assembly GCA_965262465.1. Classification (GTDB taxonomy): domain Bacteria; phylum Pseudomonadota; class Gammaproteobacteria; order Pseudomonadales; family Pseudohongiellaceae; genus UBA9145. Next base: position 3,024,039 of record OZ253535.1, read on the forward strand.
GGCAAGGATCGGCCTCAAGACTAACTCATAAGCACGGAAAACCTCTATTTATCAATATGTTGCAAGGTTTTGAATAAGAAAGACAAAATTTGTATACAAACTGTATACACTAATGATAGATTCGTATGTGATCGGCAAAGTGCACATATCTATGAAGAGATACATGATTGCCGTCCCAAAAATCATCGCCGATGAACTTGGCGTACAAGCGTCACGCTTTGGATGTAGCAAAGCAGATATCGTACGGAAGTGCCTACAATTAGGCTTATTGGGACTTGAAATTGAACAAGACAGCGAAAGAAAGCTACTACTTAGGTATCTCAATGAAAATGGAGAAGCTAAAGACGTAGAATTGCGCTTGCTAGTTTAGTTTTAACTGCATGAGAAACTGCTAAATGCGTTCCACAATCATTTCTCTTGTGTAGCGAAGAAAATAAGGTGATCCGCAAGGATCACTAGGACTAAGCATAGGTTCTCAAATACAGGACAGATTAGGTTATTAAACGGACAGAAGCAGTCTTTGAATAGGCCGCCGTTTTACCCGCCAATCGTCGGTATTTTTGTTCAAATCGATTAGTCGCTTCGTGCATAAGAGTGGGTCACCTATCAAAGGTGAACCCAATGAAAAAAGAAGAGGAATCAAAACAACCAGATGAAATTGACTTAGATGAGGCATTAGAAAAAGTTCTAAAGCCAGAGATTGTAGACGTCCTAAAGGATAAAAACTCAGTCTCGCTTATTGAAGTCGACAGCTTGTCCCTATTCGGGATAAAAATTAGAGGAATCAAAATCAGCGGAAGAAACAGCATCGTGTTCCTGCTTGGAGTAGCAACAGGATTAGTTATTTCGTCAATTCAATACTTCTTCTAATTTTTGATGGCACATCCAGGTTTCTTTTCAGTCAAATCCCTCCTTAAATGAAGGCTGTATTTCTTCGCCTATCTGAAACCGAAAGAACTGCGGCCGAATTTAAAATCCAGAGGCAAGGTGCTGATCATATTTTGCACAACGATTGGTTATCTTTTATTTATCAGATAGTTATCTCACTTTTTATTCACAATTCCGACGAAGGGAATTACAAAATGTCACAGTTAAAGCTGAATTATGGCCAGTTTTTGAACAAAAGGTTGATTACTAATTCTTGAAACAACTAATTGAAGACTCAAAATCACTAGGTAAGTATTTGAAATTGTGAGAAATAAAAACATTCTTAAATCACACGAGTGGCATTGGACCCATGCCATTCGAATCCTCCGATAGTAAATACGCATGTTCCCTACCGGAAAGGGAAATACCTTCATATACCTACGACTATTGGCCCGACGGTAACTAGTTATCGATATTCCAGCAAACGGTAAGAGGCGCTCGATCTGCAACGACGCCTTTCTTTGTGAAAATTCACAGACAAGAAAAATTCATTCTGGGGAGCGGAGAAATCTCTAGTTACAGAGTAGTAAAGTTGTAACAGATGAGAGGCACACAATTAGAAGCGATGCCGCAAACAAAAAACAGTGCCAGACTAAATTTCTGTGTCTTAACAACAGAATTGGATGTTCGATCCAAAAATTAAACAAATACAAATGATTTAAACTACAAGTTTCCGGTAATAGGTATTACCGGAACGTCAGCTTTGTGCCAAAAGCAGACTTAGAATCAGTGCACATGGGTAGTCTGAAACGAAGGAATTGCTCAAATGATTGGTATGATTGTCCCCCTGTCTTATAAGCCAATTCGCTCCCCCACAACCTGAAAACCACTGATATGCAGTATAGCTATAACTTCGTTGCCATTAACCACAAATTCTATATGTTGGGAATTATCAGCAGGTTCGAAAAAAGTATGTGAGTTCTGTGCGGACAACTTTGTTACAGCACCGTCTTCCTCTATTAGATGAAGCATATCGTCAATTACCTCGAATTTTGCTTTTATGTGCCCGATCGAAGAGAAGATGTACGTTCCTACATACGCCTCTAACACTTCGCGATCAATGTGCACAGGCTTTCTTACGATTACTGATGGGAGCTCATAATGTTTGCCTTCAATTATATTTATACTGTCTCTTAAAACACTGCCTAGGCTCCAAGAGTCAATATTTGAGAGGATTATGAATCCATAGCTTTTTGACCTATCCATATAGACCTGACTCAATCCTCCTTTGCCACCGCCATTTTTACTAATTACCCCTTGTAAATTCTCCATCTCAATACCGATTTCATTTCTCTGGAGAAATTTAAGAAGACGATGTAAATCAGTCAATGTTGAGAAAATCTGACCCTGACCAAACTCATAAGGCCTCAAATGAACTAGGTCAATTTGCTTGATCACACCATCGGCTACGTGGTGAGGAAAAGCTGGAAAACTCAGTTTTTCAGAAGAGACTTCTGCAAATCCTCCAGTATCCTTCATTGCTAATTTGTCAAAAAGAAGGTCTTGGAGAACTAACTCAAAAGATCTCCTCTCAATTTTCGATACGATGGAAAATAGAAGTTGGTACCCAAGGTTGGAATACAAATAGCTAGTACCAGGATCGAAATGAAGTACTTCGTCGGAGATATAATCAACTAAATCAAACGGACTAATTGAGCGCTTTAATTGAGGATCTATCGACAATTCTCTCGGTAAACCTGATTGATGATCGAGTAAATGTTGGATAGTAATAGCCTTTTCATTATCGAAATCAGGAAAATAATTTTGAACCAAATCTGTTCTATCGAGCTTGCCTTCCTGCTCCATGAGCAATACAACCACATGTGCAAGAAGCTTTGATACTGATTGAATAGCGAACTGGCTTTCTGTTGAAACAAACAAATCACTCTGCTCAAGGGCAACATTATAAGAACGACGCAATACTTCTTTATTATTGTAAAAAAAATAAACGCTTCCATTGAACGTCCCCAGATCTCGTAGAGTTGAAAAGTATTCATCTAAGTTTCTACTCATAGTAGCCATTCGCTCATAGTGAATACCATTATTGTCAGATGCATTCGGGCAACTTGAAAAAGATATGGTAATAGTAATTAGTGCAATTTTGATCCAGTGGTTCATAGTTCACTTCCTCGTAGAGGGCAATTATTACCCAGAAAACTATTTTGGTAGTGCGCCCAAGGTAGTTCGAATAAAACGGATAGTGCGAAATAGTCTATGAAATTGATAATTTGGTCGCCAAAAATGATGTTTTGACTGTTAAATGAAGGGATTAGCCGACCAATCGCATTATTTCGCCGATCAGACTTTGAGTGGCTCTACAAATTTTGTAATCTCGACTTATGAAAATAGGTCATAAAAAGCTACTTCCAATAACTGATGTTTCTCCGCACATTTTATTTTGGTTAGCGATGGTCTTAATTAGCTTGAACTCGGATTTCACAACTAGTCTTGCGGTGCCTGATTCGTTACATCCGGACAAGATTTACTACCGATTCCCAATCAATTTTTGCTTGTTTTACACAAACTACTTTCTCTTGTTTCCGACGTTTAGAGTTAGCAGGACTCGGTGGCGGGTTGGTTCGGTTCTGATACTGGTTGGTGTCGCCGCTTCGCTAGAGGCACTGATTGATGGGAGCGACTATTTCTTTAAGGGAAATGTAAATTCATTTGCTACATTTTTAGGACTATTCGGGATAAATGTTTTTACTCAGAGTTTTTACTGGTCGTCTTCATCAATATTGCGTTTGAGCTATGACAAGTCAGTTCAGTTAAGAAACCACTGTAAGTCGTCAGATGATTTGGGACCACTCGCCTCAAAAACTAAAGGAGACATTTGCAGTATAGCTTCCGCTTAGTGAGCTGAACAAACTATAAGGTTTTCCTCCTTCCTGCGCTGCAGGGTCTGCTGTTTAATAAGCTGTCTCCGGCCCATGATCTCCTCGTAACGGCCATAGAACATGTCTGCAGGCGTCACGTTGTCCAGCGACTCGTGATACCGCTGGTGATTGTAGTAATCCACGAACTGCCTTATCGCCTTCTCCAGTTCCCATGGGTAGTAATAGTTCTCCAGCTTCACCACATTCTTCATTGAGCGGTGATAGCGTTCGATCTTACCCTGAGTCTGCGGATGGTAGGGCGCGCCTCTAGTGTGCTCTATCTTCTGCTCATCCAGATACTCCCTGAGCTCTTTCGATAGATAGCATGGCCCATTGTCACTAAGCAGCCGAGGCCGGTGTTTAACCATCACCTGATCTACCCCTGTTTTCTCAATGGCATCATCCAGTGTGAGCTTTACATCGTCAGCACTCATGGTAGTCGTCAGCTTCCAACTGATGATGTAGCGGGAGTAGTCATCCAACACCGTCGATAGAAAGTACCAGCCCCAGCCAACTATCTTGAAGTAGGTAAAGTCCGTCTGCCACAGCTCGTTTATGCGTCTCGTAGGCGTGTGGAACTTGTCACTGGCCTGCAGCAGAATATAGGCAGGACTCGTGATCAGGTCATATTGCTTCAACAGCCTATAAACACTGGACTCGGAGATGAAGTACTCATGTTGGTCGGTGATATGCCAGGCTAACTCGCGAGGTGATAGTTCGGGGTGTTCCAGGGCAACTTCAAGGCACTGCTCCTTCACGCTCTCAGGAAGCTTATTCCAGAACTGTCTTGGCGACTTGTTTCTGGCAACAAGCCCTTCATAGCCATCATCCCGGTAAGCCTTGTACCAGCGATAGAATGAGCTCCGGCTCACTCCTAGCTCGTTAAGTGTGCGTCTGACCGATAGCTCCGACTCTTCAACCAGTCGTATCACCTCATACTTCTCTGAGGCCGACAGCGTCATTCGTCGTCCCAGATCGATCCCGAGCCAAGCACACTTTTTTTGAGCACGTTGTTCTTCAGCATCGTTTCAGCAAGCATCTGTTTGAGGTGTCCATTCTCCCTTTTGAGATCGGTTACTTCCCGGCTGTTAGCTTGACGCTTGGTATCGCCTGCCAGACGTTGCTTACCGGCCTCTAAAAACTCCTTGGACCAGCTGTAGTATTGACTTGCTGCTATGCCTTCCCGCCGGCATAGTTCAGCGATAGACTCCTCTCCACGTAGTCCTTCCAGGACAATGCGGATTTTCTCCTCGGGCTCGTGTTTCTTGCGGGTTTTGCGCTTGATAGCTTTGACGAGTGCTTCGGGTGTGTCAGTCATAGGTGACTCCTGTATTCATTATTGAATGTATCAGAAGTCTCCCTTAGGAATTAGGGTTAATTGGTCCCATATGTTCTGACGGGATACAAATGGCACCATACATGCCGGTCATTTCTTGGAAGGCAGAGTGGGAGTGATACCAGTAGGTTCCACTTTGCTGCAACGTGAAGCGATACTGGAACGTCTCGCCCGGCGCTATTCCTGGAAAACTTATTCCCGGCACACCATCCATCTGATACGGCAGGATGATGCCGTGCCAATGGATTGAAGTGGGCTCGGGTAAATTATTGGTGACATTGATCGTTATCGTATCCCCTTCTTTCCAACGCAGCGTTGGTGCAGGGATTGAACCGTTGATCGCCGTGGCGAGTTTTGGCGAGCCAGTGAAATTAACTACCCGCTGATCGATTACAAGATTAAATGTCGTGCCAGTTAATTCCGGCGCCACATGAGACGCAGCTGGATAAGAGTCGCCTATCCCAGCACCATACAAAAGTTGATGGCTGGGCAATAGCAATCCACCGCCGACCAATCCTTGGACGAACTGGCGACGAGATAATTGACCTTCTTCTTTGATCGCTCTTCGAATTAAATTCGATAAATCTTTGCGATACATGTCTTGCTCCAAACAATTGATAGATTACGACCCAACAATGAGTAGTCGTATACGAGTTCATAGCAATTGAGGATCAGGAACTAGCGCGAATTACTCGAACAATGTAGGTGCACACCGACTCGATGCATGGCTAAAGCGACATGCAAATCCTGGAGAGTGAAAGCTCGCTGATCCACTAAATGTGGATGGGCGGCCTATAGAGAAGATCGGAAAAACTATTGAGGTTTCCTGACTCGAAACGCTGTGACTGTTTGGTCAGGTCAGACAATATGAAATTGTCAGAGAGAATGCCGAGACTTGAACAATGATTTGCACATGATACGCAGTGTTCATTGCAATCCTCTTCACTGTGCTTTCCGTCATGCTCATGACTTTGATGGTCCATTTGCTCAAGATCATGGGCCATGTGTGTCATGTGAGCGTGGGAAGAGTGATGCTGGTGTGAGTCATCGACCAGATGATGAGTTAAATCCGAAGTGTCCATCATATCCATAGAATTCATAGTGGAACTCATGGAGAGCGCCATCCAGGTTGCAGCGCCTGCGTTCACTGGCGCAACCAGCACTAATGCAAGCAGCAAAGAAATAGCCTTTTGCGGCGACTTGGTCATCAAAATTCTCAATCAGGGCTCTTTTTGTTAAATCCCATTGTGCAAGCAGTCTACCACAGTAGCCCAGCCAAAAACGCTCGATAATTTAACACCTTAGAGCAACTCTAGGGTCAAGCGAATCCTTACGCGGCTAAATTGCACAAAAAGTCGGCTCTGCTGACTCTGGAGTAGACAGGGTCTGGGCTCTACGCCACAATGATTTCAATCCACTTAAACAAATCCCTGCAGGAGGAACCATGTTCAACCCCAAGCAAATAAAAATCGCTCTAGTTATCACTGCCCTATTGCCAGCCTTGGCATCGGCGCAATCATTGTCGCCGATTCAACAAAAAGTGGCAGAAGTGATGCGAGGTGAACATCGGACACCTGAAGAATTGGCCCGGGATGCTGACCGCAAACCGGTGGAAGCAGTCGAATTCATGGGTATTGAAGATGACATGACCCTCGTCGAGTTCTTACCAGCGGGTCAGGCGTACTACACAAAAATTCTAGGTCCAGTCATCAATGACAATGGACATTTGATGGTTGTTGATACCCAGGGAACGTTCGATCGCTGGGGCGATTGGAAAGAGCAGCCAGAGTTCGCGATGACTCACCCTGTGCCAATCGATAACCAATACAATCGCTCACTTGGACGATATGAAATCGGTGACATCGAATTTGGCTTGCCTGCTGGTTCTGCAGATAAGTTTCTATACATTCGCGAGTACCACAACTATAACGCTGAAGATAATGCACGCATTAACGCCGCCGTGATGGAAGTACTAAAACCAGGTGGTGAGTACGTCATCATAGATCACACGCGACGCCACATGGAACCTGAGGATCGCGAAAATTATCGCCGAGAAGATCCTGTGTCAGTAATCTTCCAAGTGTTGCAAGCAGGGTTTGAACTCGACCGAATTTCTGACATGTTTGCTAAACCTTCAGATCCTCTAACTCAAGAAGTGGGTCAGATTCCTAACATGACTGATCGCTTCTTTTTCGTTTTCAAGAAACCAGAATAAAGTTTGTTTCTTTTCACTGATTGATTTGAGCTGTCTAATACTACCTGTCTGAGGCAGCTCAATATCAGAATTGACTTAGTCACTACTAATCGAATAACCAAAAAACGGGACCATAACAATGTCTAAGAAGTCTCAAAAATCATCACTTCCAACAATCGATCGCAGAACTTTTATTGGTGCTGGTGCAGCACTCGGCGCAATGGCAGCCAGCGGAGCCGGTCCTGCCGTCGCTCAATCAAGGGCCTCTCGACCTGTCGTGATTAGTTCCGGTAATGGATATATCTATAAGAATGGTGGCAATGAGACTTGCGTTGAACGTGCTTATCGGATGATTACTGAAGGTACTGATGTATTGGAATCACTTGTGGCTGGAGTGAACATCGTTGAGCTTGATCCTGAAGATACCAGTGTTGGTTATGGTGGATTGCCTGATGCACTAGGGCGCGTGACATTAGATTCATGTTGTATGCATGGACCTTTAAAACGCGCTGGCGGAGTGGCAGCACTGCAAGGAGTACGCACTCCATCCAATGTAGCGAAAGCAGTTGCCGACTTAACCGATCACCATTTGATTGTAGATCGAGGCGCACAAGATTTCGCGCGCCAAATGGGATATGAGATTGAAGCCGATTTAAATACGGAACGTTCACGCGAACGTTTCATGGAATGGCGACGCCGGGTTGATCCTGCACACTATCCTGACCCGAACCGGCAAGCGAATTTAAGTCCCGAAGCAGTGCGTGAATTCACTCGAGAAAGTTTGCAAGTTGCAGAAGCAATGGCTGCAGAGGGATTGATCGACCCGGAACACTTGTATGGCACCATTAACTGCAATGGCGTAAACAGCAACGGTGATGTTTGCGGCGTAACAACAACTTCTGGATTAGCTTGGAAGATTCCAGGCCGAGTTGGAGATAGCCCTATTCTTGGTGCTGGACTCTACGTTTCTAATGAAGCCGGCGCCGCAGGTTCTACCGGTCGCGGTGAAGCGAATCTTTATAATCTGGCTTCTTTCGTATGCGTTGATGAAATGCGTCGCGGTGCAGATCCGAAAGATGCTGGCATGACTGCACTTCGTCGGATCTGGGAAAACACAGAGAGCCGATTACTCAATGAAGACGGCGAGCCGAACTTCAATGTGAATTTCTATGTATTGGCTAAAGATGGTCGCCATGCAGGTGTTGCATTCTATGGGACATCCGGGAATGGAGATCAACGTTACTATGCTGTATGTGACGACAATGGCGGTCGACACGATGCAATCGATGGACTAATTCGCTAAGAAATCAATTATGAAAAAAACTACCGCAATCGTATTTTTGTTCTTATTGTCTTTTGCAGCATCTGCTGGACCCAAGCTTTACGTTTTCGATTGCGGCCATCTCACTTTTGACGATGTTGCATTCTTCGGCCTCACTAACGAAGAGACCCCGGTGAGAGAACTATTCGTGCCCTGTTATTTGATTGAGCATGAACAAGGAAATTTGATTTGGGATGCGGGTTTGCCACTCGACATGGTTGGGCCAAGATCGACAGATGCTACAAGTTGGTATGAAACATCCATTGTCGATCAACTTGCGGATTTAGGGTTAACTCCTGCCGATATCGATTTCACTTCATTCTCTCATTTTCACTATGACCATGTTGGCGCAGCAAATGCATTTAGCGATGCAATCCTGCTTATTCAGCAAACAGAGTACGAAGCAGCCTTTGAACATCCGGAAACCAACCCGGTGTTTCGACCTGCCTTGTATAATGAGTTGGAAGATTCAGTCAAAGTAATGCTAAATGGTGACCACGATGTGTTTGGCGACGGGAGTGTGGTGATAGTTTCTGCACCTGGCCATACACCCGGTCACCAGGTGTTGCAGCTTGAACTCGATAACATGGGCACCCTGATTCTTTCCGGGGATCTCTATCATTTTGTTGAAAGCCGTGAAATGAAACGCGTTCCTTCTTTCAATACTGATCGTGACCAGTCTCTATCCTCAATCGATAAAATAGAAGCACTAATCGAAGCAACGAACGCGACCTTTTGGATTGAACACAATCTCGAGCTTGCCAATTCATTGAACCTTGCTCCTGCCTTCTACGACTAAATTCTATTTTTTGGTTATAGATCACTTTATTACTTCGGTATTTACGAAATATCTCAGTAAAAAAGCTGATTTTCCAACACCCTTCTTTTAGGCAAACTTGATCCTGTCTTGAGAGCAGAGTAATTCGCGAGCCACTAGCAGTTTCGCTCTGGCGAATTCCCAAGCACGCTTTGTTTTCAAGACACTAATTTAACGCAACTCTCTCCAAATACTCCCCTCGAGTTGCTCTCTCCCTGACCTGGAATGCCTTCCAGGTTTTTTTTGCCTAAGAATTAATACTTCGGGAAAAAGTGATCTAAATTTCAATATTTTCGTATTATTCGAAGCAACCCGAGTTGCTAATATGGCCCGAATAGCTGCGCGATAGGCGTTGGTGCTATTGGGCTAGACGTCACTAATTTTTGGTTCATGAGATCATGCGTCATCTAAACTACAGTCATTTGCAGTATTTCTGGGCAGTAGCTCGCGAAGGGAGCATCACCAAGGCTTCCGAAGTTTTGCACCTTACGCCACAAACCATCAGTGGCCAACTGAAGCTACTGGAGGAGTCAGTGGGTGAAGAGCTGTTCACCAGAGTTGGTAGAGGGCTAGTGTTGACCGAAGCCGGTCATCTAGTTTTTCAGTATGCCGATGAAATATTTTCATTGGGTGCTGAGCTCAGCTCCCGCCTTAAGAATGGTAGTTCTGGAATTCCTGCGCACCTTCGGGTGGGTATTGTTAACTCAATTCCAAAGCTGATCGCCATGCGCATCCTTCAGCCCGCATTGAACGAAGAAACTAGCGTGAAGCTGGTTTGCGTCGAAGGCGAATTCGAAGATTTGTTGGGTAAGCTTGCAGTGCACCAGTTGGACATGATCATCTCTGATCATGGCATTTCCGCTGGCTTAAATGTAAAAGCCTTCACCCACTTAATTGGTCAAAGTGGTACGACGATATTTGCCAAGCGAAATATTGCCAGACGTTATGAAAACAAATTTCCTCAATCGCTAAACAACGCGCCGTTGTTGCTGCCTACAGCGAGTAACCCAATGCGTCGAGCGTTAGAGGAATGGATGGATAACCAGGAAATTTCGCCAAACTGCATTGCTGAATTTGACGACAGTGCATTAATGAAAGCGTTTGGTGAAGAAGGCCTGGGACTGTTCCCTAGTCCATCCGCTATTGCTGAAGAAATTCAGCTGATGTACGGCGCTAAAGCAATCGGAGATGTCCCTGAAGTCATAGAGAATTACTATGCAATATCTCCTGAGAGACGATTGAAGCACCCAATAGTCTTAAAAATTATTGAAGACGCTAGAGATAATTTGTTTAGCTAGCACTAGCTGAATTGTCGATCTCTGACGATCGATCTCCGAAGTCGCTGGGCAGCGCCCTCGATCGCTACGAGTGCTCTTGGGTGCTCGCTCGCAGCAATAAAACGCTTTGAATTGTTGTACACCCCTTCGACTTCACAGCGATAGTTAATGGTGCTGTCCAGCATGCTCGATTTGGGCTTAATGCTGACATGCACTGATGCCAAACTACTGAGTGTCGAAGCCAACAAAAGACTTAATCTATTGCGAATCACTGATTCATGTAGATTCTCGTCTTTTGACTCAATCGTAATCTTTGCCAAAACAGCTCTCCTCGAAAAATGTCGGAATAGTAATTCTCGTTCCCACTAGCAACAATCAGAAAATTGTTTACAACAATTCGGGAAAAGTGAGCAGTTCTCACCATCTTGTTGCAGACCAAACAAAACACACTAATTACCTTTCAAATTTTCCGAATCAATAGTTCGAACAGAACTGATTATCCTCAATGTAAATTCGAGTAATAATGATAATCGCCCAGTTGCAGTGGAGTGATTGATTTTCGCAGTAGTTGCTCCAGCAGCTGGTTTTTATTGCTTGGGAATTTGATTAATGGACACCGCCAAGTCTGATTTACAACGTGCTCGACGCATCCTCAGTGAGCTGATACAGCCAGAGAAAGGCTTTATTCGTGTGGCTGTGATTTACGGAGTACTGATCAGTCTACTCACGCTATCTGTACCGATCGCTGTTCAAACCCTCATCAACACGGTTGCGAACATCGCTTCGGCGCGCGCTATTTTCATTCTGTCATGTGTCTTACTGGTGATGCTGCTGTTGTCGGGATTTCTGACAGCAATGCGTACGCGCGTGATGGAACTGTATGAAAGGCATGTTTACGCAAGACTCGCCTCTCGACTTAGCTTAAACACCATCATGGCTCCCCATACTGTGTTTGAAGGGCGACGCAACTTTTCCTTAGCACACCGCTACTTCGACATCATGACCTTGCAAAAAAACATTCCCGCCTTGGTGGTCGATGGGTTTGCTCTCGTGTTGCAGTTAGCAGTTGGTTTTACTCTGGTGTCGTTTTACCACCCCATGCTATTCGCATTTAACTTGGTCATTCTGCTGTTGATCTATCTTATCTGGGTAATGTTTAGCCGCGGCGCCAAACTGACTGCTCTGAGGCTGTCCCATGCCAAATACGATACTGCGAAGTGGTTAAGTAGCTTGTCTGCTGCCCATGAATTTTTCCAGTCTGGAAGACATCTTGATTACGCTGGCACCACCAGCGAGACGAAAATATCTGAGTACGTGAATGCACATCGGAGCCATTTCCGATTCACATTTTCACAAGTAATCGGATTCCTAATTATTTACGCATTCGCCAGCGCAGCATTGCTGGGTCTTGGCGGTTGGTTGGTCATTCAAGGCGAACTCTCAATTGGCCAATTGGTGGCAGCGGAACTGATCATGTTCGCTGTGTTTTTTGGCCTCACTCAGTTCACGAACTATTTAAAGATGTACTACGAGCTATATGGCGCCGCCGACAAGCTTGGTCAGATTTTGGAACTACCCCAGGAGAACTTGGACAAGAATGGCTTGGTTGCTCTGTCTGATGGCAGCCTGCAATGCCAGGACCTGGAGTATTCGCGCCAAGACCAGAAGGTTTCCCTGTCCTTTACCTTGGAGGCCGGTGCTAAGGCATTCGTTACCACGGAAAGAGGCTGGATTCAGCGAGACTTCACGAAACTGTTGAAATTGCAGAAGTCTCCCGACCGCGGTTGGTTACGCATCGGAAATCGAGAGCTCAGTGAGTACGACATTTATGGTCTACGACACGATGTGTTCTTTGTAGATCGCTCACTAATTATTGAGTGCACAATCAAAGAATATCTTTTGATGGCAGCGCCGGATGCCACTGCCGCTATGGCGACAACGATACTGGATCAACTTGAACTGAGTGACCAGATTCAAAATCTGCCAGAGAAACTGGATACGCGCCTCTCTACTTTGGGAGCGCCATTGATGCCCGCTGACTTTTTGCTATTAAAACTCACCGCAGCGATATTGGCGGAACCTCATATTGTTGTGCTGAACCAGGATATCGATAACTTGCCGAAGCATGTGCGAGATAAAGTCATCGAGGTGCTTTCTAGCCAAAGTTTCAGTGTTCTGTATTTTACGAATCTACCTGAAGCTGCTCACTTTGATGGCGTTCTACAACTGAATGCTTCTATTCCAGGCAATGGTTCTGAAGGCATTACAATCTCTCGTGGCGACAATTCAGGAACGGTGGCGGCATGAATACTGCTATGAATACTGTAGAGAGCCGTTACTTCAACCATATATCGACCCTCGAAAGGTTGAGAGTTCCGCGCGCTGATCGTGTGATCACGTTCTTGTTGTTGCTGTTGTTAATTATCAGTGTTGCGATTTTGCGCCTGACACCCTGGGTGCAAACTGCTTATGGTGATGGGACCGTGAGTACGGTCAATCCTGGCCAGCGCACACAGGCAATTTCTGCGTTGGTGCCGGGACAGATCGAAACCTGGCACGTGCGTGAAGGAGATAGAGTTCGTGAAGGCGATCCAATCGTCACGTTAAGAGATACAGACCAGGACTTAATCGATCGGCTGCAGGCTCAGATTAATGCAATCGAACTACAGCAAGCTGCCAATGAGACAGCATTGCGCACGGCTGAAAACGATTTAGTTCGACGTCAATCATTGTTTGAGCAAGGCTTAGCCTCGCAAAGAGATGTTGAACAAGTTCAGATTCGAATTGAAGATCTGAAGGCAACCGCTGCAGCAACTACTGCGGAGCTAAACCAGGTTCGAGTCAGTCTCGCGCGGCAATCGATTCAAACCAAAGTGGCGCCTAGCGATGGCACAATTTTGCGCTTGATGTCTGCCGGTGAATCTACCTACGTTAATGCGGGTGAAGTATTGGCTTCTTTTATTCCCGATGGCGTGGAACGATCTGTTGCATTAGTTGTTAGCGGGTTGGATGCACCTCTGGTCTATCCAGGACGTAGAGTGCGATTACAGTTTGATGGCTGGCCAATGTTTCAATTTAGCGGATGGCCGGCTGCTGCTCTAGGCACCTTCCCCGGCATTGTTGAGTTTGTCGAACCAATCGCCGACGCTTCCGGTCGCTTTCGGGTATGGGTCAAAGAAGATGTTAGCGAAGGTGGCTGGCCTGAAGAGCGCTATGTGCGTCTCGGCAGTCGTGTTCGTGGCTGGGTGTTGTTGGAAGAAGTTCGATTAGGGTATGAACTCTGGCGACAACTCAATGGTTTCCCGCCGGTAAACAATTCACTGCCTGAAGACTAGAATCATGCGCTTAATAAACACCAGCTTACTGTTGGTCGTCTTAGGGTTGAGCGCAGGAAATCTGATCGCCCAGACTGAACCAACTGAAGAACTGACAATACTCGAGTTGATGGAATCAATTCGAGCGCACCACCCTGTCATTTTTTCCGCCAGGGCTACAAGAGAGCAAGCCGACACTGCGATTCAACGAGCACAAGGCGCCTTTGATTTAGGCATAGAGCAATCAACATTGTCTCGGCTCGATGGATTCTACGATGGCCAGTATTTTGAGCAGGGTATTTCGAAACCGCTAGAGATTGCTGGCGCAGAAATTGGTGCGAGCTATCGTCGTTCAGACGGAAACTTTCCTGTTTATGAGGACTTCTTCAATACCCTGAGTGGGGGTGAGGTAACTTTGGATGTTTCATTCTCCCTATTAAGAGATAGAGAGATTGATGCTCGCCGCACAGCAATGGCTGATGCTCCGCTGCAGCAGAGTATTGGCGTTCTGCAGGAACAGCTCACAGTAAACCAGTTGTTATTCGATGGTTTAAATACCTATTTGAATTGGTATCGAATGTACTTAGAGACTGAGGCCCTAAGAGCACTAGTTGAACTCGCTGAAACTCGCCGAGAAGGAATCGAATCCCGGGTCGCTTCAGGAGACCTGGCAGCTATCACTCTAACTGAATTTGAAACGATTTTGTTGACGCGGGAAATCGCACTACAAGAAGCTCAGCAACGTTTGTTGCAAGCGCAGCAACAACTTTTATTCTTTTGGCGCGATGAGAGCGGCCAAAGCTTCAGTTTAGCTGAGCTAGTGCAACCACAGGTTCCATTACAGTGGCCGTTTGAGGATTACAATTTCGATGAGGAGTGGCAGCGCCGCATCATAGACAATCACCCTACTATTGCGGATCTCGACGCGCAATTACAAATTGCGCGCAACCAGGCGCGCCTGGCCAGAAACAGACTACTTCCACAGTTGGATGTTGAGATGAAGTTAGGCAATGACTTCGGTAGCGGCAGTATGACACTGCAAGGACCGGAATCTTACTTGGGCCTGAATTTTTCAGTGCCCTTGCAGCGTAATCGTGCAAAGGCTGATCGCACAGCTGCACTCGCCAAAATCAACGAGATCGAATATGACCGACAGATTCAATATGACCGATTGTCAGTTAGCCTCAATGAGAGTTTGTTGCAGTTGCGTACTTACGATCAATTGCGCACTTTGCGTCGGCAGCAAGCAGACATCGCACACGAACTTGAAGCACAGGAGTTAATCCGCTTTCAGGAAGGCGATAGTGATCAATTTTTGTTGAACACCCGTGAGGCGGCGGCCGGCCAGGCTGAATTGGAAGCCATCCGAGCAGAAGTACTATGGTTAAGGCAGCAATTGATATTGCTGGCATTGGGAATCGATTTGCTAGATGAATAGTTGGAGTGGTCTCGGAGAAACTCACTCCTCCTACTCTTTATAGAGCCGCCTCATGCACAATTTTTGCTCGAAGTATCGTTCCGCTCTGGATTACAATGCCAGCAACAATACTAAAAAATGCGGAGTTCACCATGCCTCAGAAGCTGCTCGTTCTATTTTCTACATGCCTACTTAGTATAGGTGCACTGGCACAGGTGGGCGGTAGCCTGATGGAGTTTCCTCCGCAGGAGCTGTACCTGGAAATCACTCAAGATGACGAAGGTGCGCCTCACATTTCCAAGGACGAATTCAAAATTACCACTGGTGATCTTTATCGTCTCCATATTAGCAGCACTGGTTTCTCTGATTGGCGTATCGAAATGGACGAGTTGCTGTTGAATTCCCATCTGCGTGTGCTGGATGTAGACGGCATCGAAATTCATTTACAGTCCATGTCATTTCGCGCCATCGAGTTTGATGAGCCCGGCAATATTTGGATGAGTTTCGTCGCTATTCGACCTGGAACTTACAAATTCACTATCGCGAGAAATCCTCGAATCCAGGGTTTCCCCAGGGGTACTGAAGGAATTCAGGAGCCTGATAAACGAACTGAAGGTGTGTTTATCGTGGAGTAGGCTATGTGTAAGTCAATCTCCATACTATTCAATTTCGTTCTTCTTTATATTCCTGTCGTAGTTGTTGCGCAAACTGGTGCGCCCAACGGTGAGTGGCCAACCTACGGTGGTGACTTAGGCAATACGCGTTACTCCGCGCTTGATCAAATCGATGGCAATAACTTTTCTGAACTAGAAGTTGCTTGGCGGTTCAAAACCGACAATCTCGGGCCACGACCAGAATACAGACTTCAATCTACACCTTTGATGATTGATGGAGTGGTGTATAGCACAGGAGGATCCCGCCGCAGCGTGGTGGCATTAGATGCTGCTACCGGTGAGCTGTTGTGGGTACATCGCTTCGAGGAAGGTCAACGCGCACAGGAAGCTCCGCGACAGCTATCTGGTCGCGGTCTGTCTTATTGGGCAGATGGCGAAGATAAGCGGGTCGTCTATGTTACGCCCGGCTATCTAATGATCGCGCTGGATGCCAACACCGGACAGCTAATCGATTCGTTTGGCAACAATGGAGTTGTCGATCTTAAACAGAATCTTGATCAACAGATTGACTTAATCACTGGCGAGATTGGATTGCATGCAGCGCCGGTCATTGCCAAAGACGTTGTCATTATTGGCGCTGCACATCGCACTGGAGGCAATCCAAAAAGTCGGGAAAACGTTAAGGGCTATGTCCGCGGATTCGATGTCCGCACTGGCGAGCGGCTTTGGATCTTTCACACCATTCCCCTGCCTGGCGAATATGGTTCTGAATCCTGGGAAGGTGACTCCGCTTCCTATACAGGCAACACTGGTGTGTGGGCGCAAATTTCAATCGATCCTGAATTGAATACGGTTTACTTACCGGTAGAAGCAGCAACCGGTGACTACTATGGCGCTTATCGACCGGGTGATAACTTATTTGCTGATACCTTGCTCGCCGTCGACCTGCATACCGGTGAACGCAAATGGCATTACCAGTTAGTGCATCATGGCATCTGGGATCATGACATCCCTTGCGCGCCAATTCTGTTGGATATCAATGTCGACGGTCGTGCGATCAAGGCAGTGGCGCAACCGACAAAGCAAGCCTTCCTCTATGTGTTTGATCGCGAAACGGGTGAACCAGTTTGGCCGATTGAAGAACGACCTGTTCCCCAAGGTGATGTGCCCGGTGAATGGTATTCGCCAACCCAACCATTTCCAACTAAACCACCGGCCTATGACCGACAAGGTGTTACGGAAGATGATCTTATCGACTTTACTCCTGAGCTGAAGGCTAGAGCTTTAGAAATTGCATCGTGGCATAAGCTCGGTCCAATCTTTACTCCCCCGGTAGTCAGTCAGATAGATGGCCCGCTTGGAACATTGATGGCTCCTGCCCAAGGTGGTGGTACCAACTGGCCTGGTGGCTCTTCGGATCCTGAGAACAATATCCTGTTTGTATATTCCAGCAGTTCTATCGCCAGTATGGGATTGGTAGAACCCTACCCGGGTCAATCTGACATGGCTTACATTCAGGGCAATGCAGTGAGCGGTCCGAGAGTGTCTGCTGGAGCAGGCTCTTCGTCTTCGATTGATCTAAGTGATGCTGTTGCCAATAGAGTGCAGCCAAGATCAACGCGGGGAAACCCGCCACGCAGCCTATTGGTAGATCGACTGCCTCTACTAAAGCCGCCTTATAATTTGCTCACTGCTATTAATATGAACGCAGGCGAAATCCTCTGGCAAGTTCCTCATGGCCGCACTCCAGATCGCATCAAGAATCATCCCGATTTACGCGACCTGAACATCCCGCGCACGGGACAAAATGGTCATGTCGGAAGTTTGGTCACGAAAACGTTGCTGGTTTCGGGTGAACCTCAAATGACAACTGATGAAGATGGCACTCTGAGCGCTTATCTACGCGCCTATGACAAGCTTACTGGGAATGAACTAGGCGCAGTGCGATTACCCGCTCCACAAACAGGGTCTCCAATGACTTATGCATTAGATGGTGAGCAATATATTGTAGTGGCTGTAAGTGGAACTCGTTACTCAGGTGAGTTAATCGCCTTCAAGCTACCATAGATAACTAGTTAGGTAGATTTTTAGTCAATTAACGATATACCAGTGCCAGGTTATAAGGATCGTTTCCTACACCAGTCACAGTACTCACGACTCTTTGATCTATAAGATCAATGATGTACACATAACCAGTTTCATTGCTGTACGGCTGGCTACCCGATCCACCACTTACAACCGCATAGCGACCATCTCGCGTGATCGCCGAACCTTTGGGCCGCGCTGGCCCGCCGTCATCTCGGACTAATGCGATGCGAGTAAACTCTGCATTGGAGTTTTCTTGCAGAGCCAGATCCAAATCTACCAGCGAAACATTGTCCGCCCGATAATTTGGCACAACGATTGTGTTGCCATCGGGGGTGACTGAAGTAATGAAGGGATGTGTTTGTTCAGCTGCATCGTCTGACCCTACCCTCAGGCGCACGAGCTCGGCATTCTCTGGATAAGCTTTAAATCGATTGGCATCGAGGATAGATAAGGCATTTCCTGATCGAGCGATTTGCTGGCTGCCTGCATTGGAAACAATGACATAGCGACCGTCTGGGGTAGAGCTGATGCCCCATGGTGCTATTTGCAAAGGAACACGCGCTATCTCTGATCGAGTGCTTCCGGTTAAGGCCAGTTGCAAGTCGATAATGGATACATCATCTGTGCCTCCATTAGCAGTAACCACGAAACGATTTCCATCACTTGCGGTACCGATGGTTAATCCATTGGGATTAGGAAAACACCCGAAACTGGAATCTCGAGAGAGTATTGCGCGATCGCGAGGTGGCCCATAAGGTGCTGAATAAGGTACCGGATAGTCACCACAACTATGAGCAGGACGACCCAGCGCCAACTCGACTGTGTGTCTTAAACTGCCTGTTGCACGGTCGACAAAAGTAATTCGATTGCCCCCATCTTCCGTTAAATTATTTTCCGCATTAGCGATAACCAGCATGTTGTCGAGCAAAGCCACTCCTACTGCGCCGAATGCACCGGAGTCCATGTGCCGTACTAATGCATTTGCGGTTCTGTCATTCGCTGGATTAAGCGCAGCATCGACATCCAACACCGCGATTTGCCCTCTTCCCCCATGTTGGGTGAATTCAGCGTTGTCGATAGCGCCATGATGATTTACCACATAAACCGTAGTTCCATCTTCACTGACAATTAGATTTGCCGGATCTCCTACGAGTTGCCCATCCAGTCGATCCAGCGCCACTTTGTTACGGCTTATGATGGCATTGTTGGTACCGTTGTTTGCAGGACGTAAGGCTTCTTCTAATGAAATTGAATAGAGATACGGCAGGCGCCGGCCAGCAACAAGAATAAATACTTCTTGCTCACTATCAGATGAAGACTGAGTCAGAGAAGGCTCAGGAATAGTAACAACAACTAATAAAAGAAGTATTAGTTTTCGAAAAAGGGAAAGCACAGGCTAGGCCGTAACAAATTTTCTTACTGCAGAAGTGTATCCATAGCAGATATCTGCGTTCTGAAGCACTCCTTTGTCTTTTAATGCCTGATGAAAACTTGCCAGGCGGTACTTGGGAATGGCTGGCACTAAATGATGTTCGAGATGATAGTTGACACTATTTGGCGCAAAGGTAAAACGCTCCCACCACTTTGCGATCACTGTGCGCGTATTGCACAAGGGATCGGTGCTGGTTAAATCGGGCACAGATGCATGTTCTGCCAGGTTTCTAATTCTGCTACAGACCATGTACGTGCTGAAATAGGCCACAACCCAGAGCAAATACAGCACTGCATTTCCAGTAAGGGCGAGTACTGCGAAGATAATCAGGTTCGACAGGATCGGCGCATACCATTTTACAGCCAGGCGATTCAGACTAAATCGCTTTGCACCATTGTCGTTAATGTAGAGAATTCCATTGGCATAGAGTGAAGCCTTCAAATTTTTCCAACTCGTTCTTCCCGTCAGATCCCGCCACAATTTCCTTCTGAGCGACGCCACAGGTATGGGATAACGTTCATAACGGTGTAAATCAGGATCGTCGCGAGTGCCTATTTCGCGATGATGTTTAAGATGACTCGCCATGTAGTCATCAAGACGATACAGAACCGGTGCTGCACCTAGCCACTCTCCACAGAAACGATTTAATTTTCTGTTAGCAAACAATGAACCGTGACCGCACTCATGCATGAGTGACCCACAACCCAGTTGACGCCCACCAATTAAAACTAGTGCAAGCAGAATGGTTAGTACATTGGGCTGCCAGGCAACCAACGCAAAGGCAAAGGCGATAACAGCCCAGTTTCCGAGAACTGTGACCCACGCAAGAAAATCGCTGCGACTACAATAATGTTGCAGCTCTTCTTTAGAGAAATGATCAGCAACGCGGGTCATTGGGGAACAGAATAAATTCGACTAGATTCGTTGTTGTAAGGTATCGATAAACGAACGGGTCATGTCGCCAGTACCATCAGGTAGCCCGGTACCACGGGAAGCTAATGGGCAGATGCCATTGGTTGTCACGAGGCCGTCTCTTTCTGTGCCTGTTCCAACGAATGTACCGCCGCGAAAACTCGGACGTTCTTCTACGTTAACAGGAGAAGCATAGGCAAAGCGCTTACCTTGTAATACTCCTGCTTCGGCCAGATAGCCAACTGCACCGCGAGATGCAGCAATCGGCTTACTGCTATCAGATGCCGCTTTAACAAGTGCTACGACTTCACTCTCAATCGGCGCCCCCGGTGGTGGAGCCATGCAAGGGATAGCTATAGCCCCATAATCGTCCATAGAGACGTCAGCAATTTTGTGATTAACCTCTACATGAAATGAACCTGCAGAAAGGTCTTCACCATCCACTGTGGCGACTTCCACCTGATATCCTTCTGACTCAAGCATGTTTTTCATCAACAGTACTTCTTCTTCCAGCATCAATTCCAAATTGCGTGAATCATCTCGAATAAACATCAGCACTGTATTTTCATCAGCGAAAACCAATCCTGACAAAGCCAGCATTACCGTTGCTAAAGTGCTAACTAGTATTTTTTTCATTAGTTACTCCAAGCTCAAGCAGTTGAGCATTTTAGTTTCTTGTTCCTTTGGTAAATCGTTTAAAAAAATCAGACAGTGTTTTCTCACTAAGGTCAGTGAGTTCACCAGCGTCATAAAATGTCGACCCACACACCGCGCAACTTTCCATCCAGATATGGGGTTGAGCCTGATCTTCTATCTTGTCCATTTTCACTTTGCACTTAGGACAATCGATATCATCCACACTATCGTATTTTTTACCCAGCGTTTCTGACCCGGTATCTACATTGGTATCAGGCC
Organism: uncultured Pseudohongiella sp.; assembly: GCA_965262465.1. Lineage (GTDB taxonomy): Bacteria > Pseudomonadota > Gammaproteobacteria > Pseudomonadales > Pseudohongiellaceae > UBA9145. The sequence continues at coordinate 3,045,479 of OZ253535.1, forward strand.
CCCAGATAGCGAGTAATTTTTGTGTTGTGCCTGGCGGCACGAATAATCCGTAACAGCGATTACACTGATCGACATTGACTTCTTCAGCGACGTTCTTGGTTTCTAATTCACCGTCGCACTTCGGGCATTCCATCTTTATCTCTCTCTTACTTCTATTTAGTTTCCAGCCCCTGCAGGAAGTCGATAGTCCAAAGGTGGATCTCTGTCACCTAACAGTGGGACGTACTCCCAATCATCTGGCAATCGGTTCTCATGCTCCGCCTGGGCTGATTCCACCAACTGGGGATTCGTTAATAAATCGACTGCTGTCATCGCCAGGGTTTTAGCAGCAACGATCATACCTTTGTTACCAATTGATGTCCCGCCGGCAGCCACGGCTTGCCAGGAATGGGAGGAGGTACCTGGCACCCACGTCGCAGCACGCATACCTCCGGTTGCCACCGCCCAGCTAACATCAGCCACATCAGTAGAACCTCCGCCTCCACGCTCATTGATTACCATGGGACGAACTGACGCTGCGGTGTCAATTGGCGGCGAATTGTCTGGTAATGCGTTACGCAGGGTTTGGGCGAACTGCCTTTCTTCTGCTGTGTAATCTACTCCGCCCACACGACGCAGGTTGGCATGGATTGCTTCCTGCAGTGAGACATTCGGCAGCACATTGTAGATGCCGTGAATTACTTCAAACTCCATGTCGGTGCCTGTACCTAAGGCGGCACCTTCCGCTGTTTGTACAACGCGATCAAAAATAGCACTGACTTGTGCTGGATCCGGGTGCCTGACGTAGTAATAGACTTCAGCGAAATCTGGAACCACATTCGGGGCAGCACCACCTGAAGTAATCACGTAGTGAATTCGGGTTTCCATCGGTACATGTTCACGCATCAGGTTGACCATGTGATTCATCGCCTCAACACCATCCAGCGCTGAGCGTCCACGATGAGGCGCACCAGCTGCATGGGAAGATAATCCAGAGAAGCGGAATTTGGCGGATTTGTTCGCAAGCGAACTTCGAGCATCGGCCGCGTTGGAATCACTGGGATGCCAATGCAACACAACATCGACATCATCAAACAACCCATCGCGCACCATATAAACTTTACCTGCACCGCCCTCTTCTGCTGGTGTGCCGTACAGTCTTATCTCACCCACCTCACCGCTTTCTTCCATCCATTCTTTTGTAGCGATTGCTGCAGCGACGGAACCGGTGCCGAACAAATGATGACCGCAGGCATGTCCTGCCGCTTTATGATTGATCGGTGCACGAAGAGGATTTCTATCTTGTGTAATGCCAGGAAGTGCATCGTACTCAGCCAAGATTCCAACAACCGGCCCATCGCCATTGCTCCAGGACGCAACAAATGCCGTAGGAATGCCAGCGACTCCGGCACTAATTTCAAATCCCGCATTTGCTAACTCACGTTGCAGAAGTGCAGAGCTTTCGTTTTCCAAATAGCCTACTTCTGCTAGATCCCAAATGGATTGTGCGACTTCACCGTAGTGATCAGCTTGATTGTCGATAGCAAGTTCAACAAATGATTTGTAGTCCTGCGCAAAACTTGCCGATCCGGCGCTAAGGCAGATTAGTAGTGCTGCAGCCAGTAAAGAGTTGGCTCGTTTGGTTTTCATTGAAAGCTCCTGTGAACGATGGAGTAGTCAAACAAGAATTAGGTGATTTCTGCATTATACCTACAATTGAGAGGCGCTATAGTCTCGAAATCGCCCTTTCCTCAAAGCTCAATCGGGATGAAAAACCCCGCACGCAGGCTTGTAGTTTTCTGGTTATAGCTAATAAGTGCTTCACCGTAACCATCGTAATAACTAAGCATAAATTTGGAGTTTGAAAGGTTCCAGGGGCTAGAAATCAAATCCAGGCGATAGCTGTATTTACTCGTGTGATGGCCTTTCAACACCGTGGCATTAATCTCAAAGTCTTGGTGAGGCCGATAACTGAGCTTGGCTTCCAGATTGCCGAGAAAGTCGGTGATGTTAGCGTTCTCGACCCCGAGATTGATAACGTTCCAAGCCTTTAGTCGCAATGACCAATCATTTGATTCTGTGCTAAACGTGCGTTGTGCATAAACCCTATCCCAGCTACGCGATACAGCACCAGCAAGTCCATTTGATTGGTGTTCGATTCCTACACGATCAACTAAGTCTCCTACCCTGTCGAATAGAAACGTGTTTTCAGTCTTACCTAAAGCATCTGCCTCACGAAAATCCCAAAACACTTCCGGATTGTAGTTATGCTCTCTGAACGGCGCCGATGATTCGGCAATATCCCACCAAGCTTTTTGTGAGTAACCAAAATATATTGGTGGTGTAGACTCAATGTTATCCCCCTGAAAAGCTCGAAACTTCATGCCAAATTCGAAACGAATATCTAATGTCTTCCCGCTAAATGGTGCCGATCCATCTTTGTTCTGCATCGAGCCGAACAAAATATAGTTCTCTTTATAAGGAGCAAAGAATCTTCTGAATCCCCGAGGCATATTTTCAGCAGTAACAAGCGCTCGCTCATTTATCGCTGACTCCATGGACAACTCATCAGACAAATTGTCAGTGGGCTTACTGGAAAGAGGGTTAATACAAGACTGCCTGATGTCTCTCACCGTTTGATCTTGGTTTGTGAATGAATTTAGTTGTTCTAGCAAACACTCATCCATTGGACTTAGTTCTCTTGCCATTGAGACTGACACTAGAAGACATGTTGAAAGTGTAGTGAGAAGTTTTTGCCACATTGCCTGAAGTCCTTACAGCGTGAATAGCTACAGCGGTTTACCTTATCTGATCGGCACAGCATAATACTGCTCGCAGCTCAAATACAGACTGGGCAGAAGGCAGAAGACCCGGAATATCTTAGGACTTGGTGAGTACTCTTGCTTACAACACTTGAATCAACTTCGTTGGCCATCTGGGTTGGCGAGTCGCTTTATGCCTATCCCGGGCTATTAGCCTGCCATATCGTTGGCCTCGCGATCGTTGTTGGTGTATTTGCCATGCGGGATTTGCGACTCCTGGGATTAGCATCGGGTATCAATTTGCAGGTTTTCATTGAATTGCGAACGCTGGCTTATTGCGGATTCTTGATCAATCTAATTTCCGGCCTGTTGTTGTTTAGCTCCCAAGCGAGTTACCTCGCAACCAGCATTCCGTTTCTGAGCAAGATCAGTTGCGTTTTCTTGGGTATGGCATTGGCTTACTTTTTAAATAGTAAGCTGTCGACTATAGAAGCTGCCAACAACAGCGCTCAAATTGCTGAGAGCAAAATCCGTTGGCTGGCAGGGATTTCATTACTTGTGTGGTGTTGTGCAATTGTTGCAGGACGCCTAATCGCTTACGTGTACTGAGTTATGTGGCGCTACTTCGCAGACATCGCTTCCGACAGTGCAATTAACCAGTGGATCGCTGAGACATACTGGCTATGGCCGGTACTGGAAATCATTCACTTTATTGGATTAACACTATTGTTGGGTGGATTGATCGTAGTCGACTTGAGAATGGCCGGTCATCTGCAATCAGTAACGCGGCTCGCGTCTCACCAATTACTAAGGTTCGTAGTAATAGGTTTTGCGCTAAATTTAATTACTGGCATTTTGTTCTTTTATGGAGACCCGGGCAGATATTCAATCAATATCGGATTTCAAATCAAAATGTGGTTAGTGTTAATCGCAGGACTTAACGCACTCTTCTATCACTGGAAGATTAATCCGCTAATAGAAAACTCAGTGGACGAACAAACTCCATGGCAAGCCCGGGCCAGCGCCTATACTTCGCTCACAATGTGGACGGGGGTGTTGTTAGCGGGACGCCTGATCCCTTACGTGGGCACAGGTTAATCAATCGAATTCAATTCGCTGCCATCCTTGGCAGGTATTGAGTTCTTGGATCGTATTGCTCTCTAGTCGTACTTCGAAGGATAGAATCGCACCGACGCACGAGACGCTTCTGCATCACAATCGTAGGGCTGAAGTTTGTAACCCGGCGCAGAAGGTAACCATCGAGTAGTATAAGAAGTGGGTTCCAACAAGAACATCGGGTCAGCCAAGGTAAGGGTCATTTTCAATTCTTCCCCTTCTCGCCAATAACGCTCGGTTACCACTTTCTGCGAAGATGACGGAATGCCGTTGTAATCATCAAATCCAGCAACGTCGAATACGAAATGCGTAGTCGTTACGTATAAAGAACCATCTTCGTAGTAGCCAGTTGAAAAACCCTGGATGCTGAAGTCCGTAGCTTTGGGTTCGCGTCCATCCAACCAAACCGTACGAAGTTGATCGTCTTTCTCGTAGCGAAACAGTACGCGATCAGGCCACTGAGTAACTTGCATTGCGTAAGGGTCATATTGGATAGCTGGCGATGACGCAGGCTGGCAATCATATTTCGGCGCCATGATTTCTTCCCACACTTCCTGATAAGCCAGTGCACGGGAATTTAGTTTAGGAAAATTTTCTTCTCCCCATGGCACATCGGGACCATTTACTGGTCGCACACTAAAGCCACCATCCCATAGTCCATTAAGTTCTGGAATTTCACTATCATTCTGCGCGCTTAATTGAGGAGTGAGAAAGGCAGCGGAGAGTAAACCGACAGAAACAAAGGAAATCGCTCGTTTGGTATTCATATTGTATTCCTCGCTTTCCCTTAATTTTGATCTTCTTCTTGAACACGACCGCCGCGCAAGACAGGGCTGCCATCTTCACGAGTCATTCGCACACAACAAAGGCCTCGAGATCCTTCAGCCCGGGAGCGACTGCCAGTTACATTAACTGTCATGCCGACTTCCAAGGTGTCCGGAGTCCATCCTGTGCGGCGCAAACTCACCGGCGCACCTAACTCTACTTGCCACTCTACGGTTTGACCGCCCTCTTCCACATCAAGGAACAGAAAGGCATGAGGATTACGAAACACGAATCGAGTAATAGTGCCGACTAATGACACACGATCTTCGGGATCATAAAAAGGAGCACTGGCGTGATGAGCCGTTAATGGAACGGCGATCATTGAAAGTAGTAAAACTAACAGGCCAGTAATGGACCATTTCTTGGAAGGGATGCGCATCTTTCTCTCTCCTTTGCACCGCTCTATGACGGCCTGATTTTTGACCCAGACTAAAGAGTCTATTTAGGACAGTCAACGGCCATTTGAAACAGCCTGTGACTTTTTCCTAGCCCGAAACTACAAGTTCTGAAAGCCACTTGTGAAAAGTGGCGCGAGAATTCGGCTAGAGATAATTTTCACCAACAGAACAGGCCGCAATGCGGCTTAGATGGCTGTAAGGCAATCCAGTAGCGTCATGCCACTGGTTAAATTGCTGCTGGATTTTCTTCAGGTCTCTCTGGCTTGATGGAGTCTCCGAGATTTCCAATCCGCAGCCCTTAAGTGTTGTGACTACATCTTTAGAAAGAACGAAGCAGTCCTTTCCCATCCTCCGTAAAAACCACAATGCACTCTGACCACCCAGCCTGGAGCCGTGCTTTTTCAGATACGCCATAAGCCCAATCTGATCTTCCAGTGGCCATTCACCCAACCATTTCCCAAAAGAGCCATGTTCTTTACGAATTTCTGACACAAAAAACAGATTGTCTCTAAGCGCACCAATCTTTTGCCAGTTTCTAACGACGCGACGATCGCTGGTGTAAGCCTCCCATTGCTCAGGGGACAACAAGCTCAATTTATCCAGATCGAAACCAAAGAATGCCTCTTCGAACTCCGGCCATTTATTCTCAATGACTTTCCAGCTAAATCCGGCTTGATTAATGCAGCGTGTCATCATCGACAAATAGCGATCATCTGGAATATTGGAAAGCTTTCGAGTGCCTGCTACTTTGGGCAGCAGTTTTTTGAGTGCGGCTGGCCCACCCTTGCGATCTTCCGCACGTTTTAATATTCGATCAAACTTTACCGCCATAGCATCTACACACTCTTCCTTGCGACTATCACTGTAAAGTCACTCTGTATTTCACCAGCGGCGATGAGTCTTTGTTCTTCTGCGAACATGTTGCGAAGAATTGATTTACCTTCTTCGTCCTGACTTAGATTCCCTGCAATATTGTCCAACACGAGATGCAATAGCGTGCCACCGAAGTCTCGACGATCAATAATTTCAAAATGCTGCTCTAATAGCGGAACGATATCTTCTGAGCGAATGGCTTCGGTTGGATCGTATGCGTTCATTTCTTCTATGGTGGGTCTGCCGACCTTCTCCTTTGTGCCTTCTTCCCGAATCATTGCCCGGTAATGCACAGGTATATCCAATAACATTTGCTGGGCTGTTTCGTACTGCACGTTAGTCCATTGAAACTGGTTCGGACCAATGTATTCGTTAACAATGAACAAGCCACCTGGCTTTAAGGTTTTATGTACTTCTGAGACATACCCTTCAAGATTTTCGATGTGGTGAACAGACTGTGAAGCAAACACTGCATCATAGAATTCAGCATCAAGACTCGGTTTGTTTAGATCTGCTACTTGATAATTAATATTTCTACTACCGAAGAGTTTCTTCGCTTCTTTCTTTGCCACCTCTATCGCTTGCGGCGAAAAATCCAACGCATCGAATTGCGCAGTAATTTTTAGATCCAATCCATGACGCTCTAAACCTCCACTTCCACACCCCAGGCTTAACACTCGCGGCACTGGTTCAGGAAAATAGGTATTGGCGATTGAAGAAAGCCAATCTTTCGGTGGATTGGAACGAGACACCAAGGGGTTTATGTATTCTTCCAGCACAAATGGGCATTCCGCCCAAGAGCTGGGAAGGCTCTTGCGCACTAATGCCGCAGCATTGTCACCCCAAAGTTGCTTGGCTTTATCGTAGGAGTCGGATGCCTCTGCAGAACTGTCATTACTAGCAAAGCGTCCAAACAGTCGCCGAAAAAGTGAGAATTGAGACATGAATGAGTGAGAGTAGAGTAATACTTGGCAGGCGTAGTCTAAAACGAATCAACTACCAGTGACACCAGAAACCGCAGCATTAATGCACCCCGGTAATTTAAGCGTTTCTATTCCCCACAGCGCACTCTATACTGAATCCACTCCCAGTCTGTGAACATGGCCTTTGGTATGTCTCAACCTTTCTCCACTTTTTCACAACTACTCGCTTGCTCCAAGTCTTTATGCATCGCATTGAGCTTTTTGATTATTAGCTCTAGCAATGGTGATAGTTACCCTACTCCTTCAGGGCCAATCGAAATTACCCCTCAGGTGCATTCGAGTGTGCAGGTGGAATATCAGGACATGGTGATTCAATTAGACCCATGGGGAGCTATTCCCACTGACAACTACAAGGCAGCGGATCTAATAATTGTTACTGATAGTCCGTCTCATCACAAAGATACAGCCACCATTGCAGCCATATCAAAACCCACAACGAGCATAGTCGCTCCGCAAAACAGCGCGGAGGATCTTCCCCAGGCAATGATAATGAACATTGGTGATGTCTTGCGTACTGCTGGTGTAACGGTTGAAGCCATTGCGGCGTACGACATTATTCCCGGTGCACCGGAGCATCCACTAGGCGATGCCAACGGTTACGTAGTGAATCTAGGTGGGACACGGCTTTTTTTTGCTGGAGTGACTGAGTGCGTGGATGAAGTTAAAGCACTCGCTGATATTGATATCGCATTTTTGCCGATGAATATTCCAGTCGGCAGGATGACCCCCGAGGCAGCAGCGGAGTGCGCAAAAATTCTCTCACCTGAGCATGTCTATATTTACCACTATGACCAGGATTGGGTGCGCCGACTCAACAATCCTGATTATGAAGGATCTACTCTTCCAGGAGAGTTAACGGTAAACGAAAGTCTTGATCGATTCGCGGAAGAGCTGACTGGAAGTGGCATTAACTATGTGCGGGGCGATTGGTATCCAACAAGTAATTAACTGCTGTTAACGGCTGCTCGATTGAAGACTATTGGCCTTTATTGTCGCGTGAGCTCCACCGGCTCACCATGGGGCGTAGCTAAGTATGCGTCCCGCCACTCTACGATTCGGGTGGAAATTTCAGAATACTCTGACAGGTTTTTCTCCAGCACCAAGCGCTCTAATGCATTGAGCCAATGTTGGTAGTAAGTGTCCCCTAAATCTGCATCGCCTGCTTGTTGCGCTTTCGTTATCTCTGCGCTGAGAGTTGTTGCCCATTCATCCCAGGTAAATGCTTTCTCTGCATGTAGGGCTAAAACCAGTGCGAAAGCTTGAGCTTCCCATGGCTCTCTGAAGACCGGACCCTCTTCATTTTTTGGTTGCAGTAAAAAATCCATCAAGTAGCTACTTCTTCTAAATAGGGTTCCCAAAGATCAACCAACACTTCATTTGCTTCTGCCTGATCACCCCACAGGTCGGTTCCTAGAAAGCTCACCGAATAGAGATGTTCTCCACTGCGCTCGCTGCGTGCATGGGCATCAGCAAACACATGTGTGCCGTAATGGTCACTAATTGTTCCAATCACGCCTTGAATATAGCCAGGAGCTCGGGTGTGGCCTGTCGTTTGAATCTTTTTAACTCGAACTTTATCGCCTGTATTAAATTTTGGTGGAGCATTATCTTCCATCAAAGTTGGACCACCGCTGAAAAGAATCTTTTTCGCCTCCTCGGGTGAAGGCACCCTTAGCTCGGCAAGCGCTTCTGTTTCCAACAAGCCCTTCTCTTCAACCAGGCGTTCAATCCCTGCGAGCCAATTTTCATAGTAAGTATTATTAAGGTAGGTGACGGGATGTTGTCTTTCCCGCGCATAACGGGCTTCATCAATATTCCATTTCCCCAACATGCCTAACGCTAGAGTCATGGCGAATGCTCTGCGTTCCCATTCAGCATGGAATATAGGTTCTTCGTTTTCGGCTTCTGGATCCACTGCGCCCAAGCCCCAGCGGCCACCTAAATCATGCGCGCCCTTCATCAGTTCTGATTCTCTGCAGATTTTGCTAGCTCAACACCGATCATTGAATTTCTGGAGACTAACTCTTGCAGCTGTTCTTCACTCCAACCATCTGTGCCTTCAGGACGCATGGGCAACACTAGATATCGCATCTCTGATGTGGAGTCCCACACTTTTATCTTGGTGGACTCTGGTAACTCTGTGCCAAATTCTGCCAGTACTTTGCGAGGTTCTGATACGGCACGCGCGCGATAAGGAGCTGACTTGTACCAAACTGGTGGAAGCCCCAACACCGTCCAGGGGTAGCAAGAACACAATGTACAAACAACCAGGTTGTGAGTGTCAGCAGTGTTCTCTACAACTTTAAGGTGTTCTCCCTGGCGACCTGCGTAACCAAGAGAAGCAACCGCTTCGGTTGCATCATTCATTAATGCGCTTTTGAATTCTTCATCCGCCCATGCTTTTGCAACAACATGAGCACCATTACGAGGACCAACCTGGCTTTCATAGGTTTCGATTATTTCATCGAGAGTTTCTGGGTTCACTAAGCCTTTCTCCACCAGCAAACTCTCTAGTGCTTTAACTTTGAGGGTGAGTTCCGAAGGCGGTTCTGTGTGGTCGTGGGACATATTTATACTTCTTTATACTTTTTATACTTCTTTCAATTATTCCAATGGTTACTCTACTTCTTGTACAAAACTAAGTTCGGCGTTTTGATACTTTGGATTGGATACCTCTGCTACCAACGACTTCATTGTTTCGTAGGGAGTATCCACTAGCAACATATTGGTTACCCAACCTGGCAATGAAGAGCCTGGATCGATATGAGCTTCACTGATTATACGAACTTGCCCGTTTTCCAGTGGCTCAAACCGCCACTTTGCATTTGCGTTTTGTAATCTCAATCGCCCAGACACTTCCTCCATCTTCCCTGCAACAGCCTCACTATTCATTTCTACTGCTAGTGAATCAGCATCCTGGGTCCAAACAACGTGAGCAATAACATCCCGGTCCTTAACCGGAAACGGCATGTCATTGTGAGTGTAAACATAGCTCTCTGCATCGGAGACTCGTTCAACCACATAGGACTCAGCACACCGATCTGCCCAATTGGGGCAGGCTTCCGCATCTTCAATCAACGCGACAAGGGCAGACAGCCGAACATTGTCCACTATCGTGGTAGAACGAACAGCATCGTAAGGCGAGCCCTCCACATTCCGGGTGAACACCTGAATCCCATCACGGTCACGTTTTTGCTCCCATTCTGATTCAGCAGCATGCCCAGTGGTGACTAACAGCCCAGCCACACACCATATGTGGAAGATATTCTTCACTGATAACTTCATGAAAGCTCGAACCTTATGCTTTAACTATGCATTCAAATTTGACTTGGTAGTAGACCTACGTCAATCAGAATTTGTTCAGTAATACCCACCAATAATCAACTGACACTCAGATAACTGCCGACTACAATGCCCCCTTGCGAACGATAGTTGGGACTGAGTTCCACAAGCGGCCACCAGTTCCGGCAGCAACAATCAAAGGAAGATTTCAGTGACAAGCGCACAAGACAACAATGATCTCCTGCAGCAAGCTATCACAGCCTTGCAGGGCGGCATCCCAGGTCAGGCGCGGGCAATACTCGCCCCGCTAATTCAACAAGGAGTCGATAACCCCGCGGTATGGGGAGTCCTTGCATTGGCTTGTCGGGATCAGGGCGACATGAAAAGCGCGGTCGAAGCTGCCGACCGATCCCTCAGCCTTGAGCCTCGCAATCCAAGGGCACTGGTGGTTAAAGGCGACGCCTTTTTCAAAGATGGAGAGCGCCAGGCAGCGGGAGCCTTTTATCGAGAAGCGATCGCCTTGATACCTGCCGGTACCCAACTTGCTCCGGACATGGCAATAGATATCAAACGAGCTCAGGAACGCATGGATAGCCTGGAGAGCGAGTTTACGAATCACCTCAACGAAAAAGTCGGTGACTTGATCAACAACGCTAAAGGCGATACGACTCGTATGAACCAGGCCGTCGACATGCTCCTGGGAAAACGGCAGATCTATTATCCCAAACCAAAGCAGATTCATTTTCCGGGACTGCCAATATTAGAGTTCGCTGAACCCAAGGACTTTGACTGGGTGCCAGCCGTAGAAGCGGCTTATGAAGACATTCGCGCGGAAGCCGAAAACTTGCAACGTGAGCAAGCTGAGTTTGGTGCCTATCTCAAATCAGAAGGCAGTCGCCCCGCCTACGACGTGCATGGCTTACAAGATAATCGTGATTGGGGAGCATTTTATCTGTGGTACAACGGCGAGCCGGTGCCTGAGAATCAAGCACGCTGCCCAAAAACGACAGCAGTCATGGAAGCTGTGCCTTTAGTGTTTTCCGGTCGTCGATGTCCAAACGTGTTGTTCTCGCGACTCAAGGCTGGTGCCAAGATTCCTCCACATAACGGCATGATTAATACGCGATTGATCTGTCATCTATCGTTGATCATTCCAGCCGGTTGCGCGTTCAGAGTAGGCAACGATGTCCGTGAGTGGGAGCCAGGTAAAGTCTGGTTGTTCGATGATACCGTCGAGCACGAAGCCTGGAACAACTCTAATGAAGATCGCATCGTGCTTATCTTTGAAGTGTGGAAGCCCGAGCTTAGCGAAGAAGAACAAGCTCTGGTGACCCAGTTACTGGAAGCGGTCGACAGTTACTAACTAATCAGAACTAATTAGGGTCGAGTTGCTTATCAGCAAGACGACCCCATTAGATCTGACTCATTCCAAACTTAATTGGAAGAGACTGCGGCAATGTTTCCAGTGTTGGAATTAACTGTCCTCAAAGCCTGCGCAACTGCGTCTCTAAAACAAGCGCGGTTATGTCTGGACTGAGCAAAAGAACCTGCCTCACGCACAGTTCGTGGACCACAAACTCGGTCTGCTGCTCGACGAATCTTCCGTTCGAGTTCTGCACGACCTTCTATAGTCGACACTTCTTTAACGTCATAGCTAACTAGCACTTTGCCTTCTTCAACGGATTGAACTTCGACATCGGCGCTAGCCACTGTAGGGATGGCGAATGCGGCTGCTACTGCAATCGAAAAAATCTGCTTTCTCATTAGTACTTCTCCAATCTGTAAGAATTTGGTTGTTCGATAAGGTGCGCACCCTTGTTTACTGAGACGATGGCTTATTGAAATGGTTACGATTTGACACACTTTTTTTTAAAAAAATTGTAAGTGCTTGAAGAGAATTGAGTTTTCTTGGGCTCAAGTTCGGAGAAAATTACTGCATCTGCCATCGATCCTTTTCACGGGAACGAGAAACTGCCATCCAACCCAGTATCGATTGAGAAATTCGAAGGCAAAAAAAAGGGCAGACCGAAGTCTGCCCTTTCTATTTGTTAGGGAACTAAGTTCCCCTTAGATTCAGTTTGCCTTTAGGCGATTAGAATCTGTAAGTAGCACCCATGAACCAGAAGCGGCTTGGGTTGTATAGACCAGGATACGTGTTGTTGTTACCTGTGCCTGTACCTACGTTTGTGGACAATGGCGCATCCTTAGCAAGAAGATTGTTGGCACCAGCGCGTAACGTAATGTTGTCATTAAGAACATAGTTAGCGTTGATGTCCAGGTAATCTCTTGTTTCCAGGCGATCGTTCATCTGCTCAGGACGTTGTGCGGCAGCTGCCTCATCAAGACCGAATAGAGTAGTTTCGCCAATATGACGCCAAGTCAAACCAACTCGCAAACCTTCTAGTGGAGTATTCCAGTTAGTTAGGAAGCGGTGCTGATACTCTGGATTAGGAAGCTCACACTGGCCAGCGTAGAAATCGCGGCAGCGAATAGTATCTGCGCCAGAGAATGGAACTTCGTCCAGTGAATCTAGAACTGTGGCAGCATAATCAAAGCTCAATGAACCCCAATTATTCAAACCCCAATCATCCAGATCAACAGCATAGTTTACGTTGATGTCTATACCTTCAGTAGATCGAAGGGCGATGTTGGCATTCTGTTGGCTGATACCAGCAAGACCACCACCAGGTGCGTCGTTACTTAGCCAAAGCGTACCAGCAGTATCACGAGTGATTAGGCTACAGAAAGTATCTGAACCTGCACCACCGGCAATACAACCGTCCAAGCTAGCTTGAGCTGGGATACTGTCGATCGCGTCTTCAACAGTGATGTCGAAGTAGTCGATTGCAACAGAAAGGCCCTGTGCCCAGTTAGGTGTGTATACGATACCGAAAGTAGTAGTTTCACCTTCTTCTGCGATCAGATTCGGGTTACCACCAGTGATCAGGTTGTACTGACCCGCTGGGTTGTCCTCAATACCATTGTTGTACTGAGCAGCTGTCGCACCAGTGCGCTGACAAGCTTCAAGTGAAGCAGCTGGCGATACACCAGGAGCAGATGCACATGGATCGAACAAGCCGTTCTCTTGAGTAGAAAGGTCAACCAGACCAGTGTTAATACCTACATAAAGGTCGAACACGTTAGGCGCACGAAGAGCAACTGATTGGTTTACACGAAGTCGAACTTCGTCGTTAATCGCCCAGCTCACACCCGCAAACCAAGTATCAGTTGAGAATGAGTTGGTGATGTTGTTGCCGTTAGTTGTGTAATCAGAATAACGGTAACCAGCTGAGATACCGACTTCTTCAGCGAATTCCGCACCCTGAATAACAGGAATTGAAACTTCCATGAAAAGTTCGTCAACTTCAATCTCACCAGCGATTGGCAATGTTGCACCACCAGTACCAGTCAGGCCTCGGCCGCCTGGGATCTTGGAGATGTCATCAGCCAAACGAGATAGTTCGTCTGTACGTGATTCAAAACCAACTAGGCCAGAAACACCGTCTTCAGCCCAAGGAAGAACCCAATCGAAATTAGTGAAGTCACCTTCGATAACACCACCGAATACGATCTGCTCAGTCTCACCAGTTACGATACCAACACCTTGAATGAAGTCAGTCTGGTCAGAAGTAATTGCAGTTGAGCCATCCGCATTTCTTTCGAAAATGTTCCAAGGCACACATCCGCCGCTTGTATCACGGCAAACTGGGTTACCCATGCCGTCATCAACGATGAATAGTGCTTGCTGTACACGCTCAAAGTTCAAGTCATTTTGAGAAATACGCGTGCCTTCAGTACCAGAGTACTGAGCGAACACATCAAATGAGAACTCATCAGTGATGTCGCCGCGAAGTCCGGCAACTACACGCCAAGAACTATTTTCATAAGTGCTTCTTCGTGGGCCACCCTCAATGTTTCGGTGAGAGTTGATGAACTGCACATCTGCGTCACCGCCGCCTGCAAGGATAGCGTTACAGTCTACGAAGTTGCCGTCTGCATCGAAGTTACCTGTGAAGTCGGCAAAAGAGAAAGCACCAGTGCCGTTAGGACCACGACCTGCTTGCAACAATGGGTTGCTACAGTTTGTCTGGAATGGACGGTTGAATGACGCTGACTCAGCAATCTGAGCTGTTGTCACGTTATTCATGTAGTTGGTGTCAGCGTAAGCTTCTAGACCACCAGAAATTTCATAGTGACCGCTTGCGCCAAGGTTCCAACGCTCAACAGGACGCTGGTAGTGGTTACGTGCACCGAAGTTATAAGTTTCAGCAGCACCGCCAGCAAATGGAGTTAGAGTTCCATCAGGCTGTTGGAAAACAGTACCAGTTACACCGTTACCCAATGTGCCGTTGAAACGACGGAAGTTAGATGAACCAACACAGTTAATTGTAGAAGTACCACCTAGAGTACAAGCACCCGTATCACGGTCTGCACCTAGAAGCTCTTCTTGGTCTTCATAACTACCGAAAAGAGTAATGTTGCCAGCGCCGTCTGAAGTGTTAACACCCATCAGCATGGACAGTAATCCAGTTTCACCAGCAGTTACTGATCCTGGGTTGTCGATGCCATTGCGCTGAAGTACGTCAGCCATGAACCCATTGTCGTTAGGGTTTTGGTTCCAGCCGTACTGATAATCAATTTCGAAGCCTTCGAAGTTTTTCTTGGTTATAAAGTTCACAACACCAGCTACCGCGTCAGAACCATAAACCGCTGAAGCACCAGACGTTAGTACGTCAACGCGCTCAACCAGTCGAGATGGAACCATGTCCACGTTTGCAGCTGAAGTGAATGGGCTTCCGAAAGGAAGTCGTTTGCCATCAATCAAGACCAAGGTTCGATTACGGCCAAGTCCACGCAAGTTAAGCGCAGAAGTACCAGTCGCACCGTTTGCTACTTGAGCAGTCTGGTCAACAAAGACGTTAGGAAGGATGTTTACTACATCTTCGATACGCGCGATGCCTCGTGCGTCGATTTCTTGAGCCCCAATTTGAACTAGTGGCGTAGCCGAAGTTACGTTAGAAGTTCTCAACCGTGAACCGGTGATGATTACTTCTTCCACCTGGGCTCCATCTTGCGCTAGAGCTGGTGTTGATGCAGCCGTCGCAAGAAGAGTGGCAGCGCCGATGGCACCAACCAGAGGTTTTTGTCTAAACATTTATGTTTCCCCTTTGATAAAAAAATGAGCGCGCAAAGATATCCCCGAGCGCACCCGCTTTCTTATTGATTTGATATGTGCAACCTACGACTTCTAGGTCACTTGGCGCGGGATTCTACACGTGTTGCAGGGAAACACATAGCCACATTTGTAACAATTTGTAAAAACTTCCGTAATAATTGCCCTTTTCTTGAGAAATTGTGTGATTTCAGAAATTGGTTACTACGAATTCCTTAATATTCCGCGTACTTAGCGTAATTAGTTGACTAATTTACTCAGGTAATAGAATCGAATCTATCCATCGTTTTTTGCCATCTTTTTGCCATATTCCACGGTATATCTATGGTGTACACATCTTCAGGAAAAAATTGGTCGACGGACTGCCTAATTTCGAGAAATTTGGGCAAAATCGAGAGATTGAATTTCTCGCTTGAGACTCGTTGAGATCACCTATGAAAGGGAAGCTGCTCCTAACAGTTGGAATCACTCTAATCGTGGCCGGCTGCACCAACCGCGCTATCTATGAGTCCGCACAACTGAATAACATTCGACGCTGTCAGGAACTACCGATCCCCCAACAATCTGCCTGTGAAGCCCAATATCAGACTTCCTTTGATGAGTACTCGAGGGACCGAGAGGAGCTGTTAGAAGACTCTCCCGACTAGATTGGCTGATTTACCGCTAGAGGTGGTTTAGTGTGGTCGAACCGAAAACCGATACCCTGCGCCACGAACCGTTTGAATTAGTTTGGCGTAATCGATGGCGGTATCGTCGATAGAAGACAATGCCTTGCGCAACCTTCTAATGTGAACGTCAATCGTCCGCTCTTCCAGGTAGACATTGCCTCCCCATACCGAATCCTGAATGTGATCACGGCTAAAGACTTTTTCTTGATTGAGTAGGAAAAATTTCAGCAGACGAAATTCCGTCGGCCCCATGTCGACCGGATTGTCTTCTATGGAGATTCGGTGGCTGGTTGGGTCCAGTTTGAGATCGAACACCTGCAGCACCTTGTCCTTCTGTTTGCCATTTACTCGACGTAACACTGTCTTGATGCGGGCAACTAGTTCACGAGGCGAAAAAGGCTTAGTGATGTAGTCGTCCACACCTTCGCTCAGACCCTGGACTTTGTTGTCCTCACTAGTCTTGGCGGTGAGCATTATGATGGGAATGTTAGTGGTGATCTCATCGCGGCGTAAACGGCGCGCTAATTCAATACCACTACCACCGGGCAGCATCCAATCTAACAGCACCAGATCAGGCTTCTTGTCGATTATGGAAACATGAGCGTCATGTGCATTGGCAGCGGAAATGCTGCTGAACCCAGCGAGATCCAATGTGATGCCCACCATATCGCGAATAGCGGCTTCGTCATCGACAATAAGAATAGTAGATTCGCTCATTTCCAGTGCTTCAGACCATGATTTGGCAACTTTGAGAGTACGGAATTATGGCAATTGTATATTACAGTTGTGTGACACTAAAGTGCCTGGAAGCCCCTAAAATCGGCGCTTTTGCTGAACTTAGAGTGCTAAAAATTAGAACGTGTAATCAAGCTGAAAGCTGATTTCTCGTCCGCGGTTATATGCCGTTGTGGCAAGTCCATCCTGCGTCACTTCATTGCGTTCATCCATGATGTTTTTCGCTTTGAAAGTCATAGCGAGGTCATCTGTAAGGTCACGGATAAAGACAAAGTTCAGCTCGCCAAACGGTTGTTCGATTAAGTCTGGTGCCGTTTCAATTCCCACTTCAGCGATGCGTTCACCGTAGTAGTGATACAACAATGTTGCTGTAGTACCACTGATGGGCTCGTATCCCAGCTGGAAATTAAACAGCCAATCCGATTGGCCCTGGAGGGGACGAGTTGTAGACGTCAAGATGCCACGATCCTCTGGTGCAATGGTGACCTCTGATTCGATAAAAGCGACGTTGGTTTGCACATAAAAGTCTTCACCTATGCCGTTAAAGAATCCATCACCGAGAAAATCTAGACGCTTATACACCTCATATTCGATTCCTGCATTCTCCGCACCTTCCGCGTTAATGTAAGTACCTTGTCGCGTATTAGCTCCGGTAATCGATGCCTCAATAGGATTGGTAAACTCTTTATAGAAAAACCCTAAGGACATGTAATCACTGTATGAGAAATACCATTCCCATCGCAGATCGAAGTTATTGATTTCGGTAATTTCCAAATCAGGGTTTCCGATTACTTCTCTACCAGTCACTGGATTGGTGAATGCTGCGGGTGACAGTTCTCGGAAGTCTGGACGCGATACCGTTTCGCTATAACCAAAGCGAAACTGATGATCGCCTTGTATGAAAGTCATGCTTAGTGCAGGCAACAATTCTGAACTGTCTTGATTCGCACCTGAAGCAATATTCGGCCGGAACAAATCAAAGGTGTCGACTGTTTGCAAAAAGTCTTCCTGTCGCGCACCTACAGTGAATCGAAATCGCTCATCAAAGTTAAATTCCACTTCACCATAAAAAGCTTCTAGCTCATTCTGTGCAACGTAGTTATCTGTAGGTCTGGTTATTTCGCGAATCACGAAACCGTTTGAATCGATAAACTCAGGTGTGAGTATGTTTTCCAGTGGATTTTGGAGTAGTTGCTGGTCGTTCGCTAAAGCGCCTGCAAACGCATAACCAAAGCGACGGATTTCTGAATCGCGTTCTTTCTCAGAATAGACATAACCGGCTTTTGTAGTGATTGTTGAATCCAGCGGACCACCATAGAAAGTCATGGAAAGATCTACGCCAAAGTCATTAACCGTATCATCCAGTACACTCCAGTTACGCAAGTTGCCATCTACCCGTGAAGAAAACTCCCCAGCATCTCTACGATAAATACGCTCATCAGGTGCATCGCGCGATGCTTCGATATTACTTAGACGCCAGTTGACTGTGAGCTCATTGAACTCGGGAAAATAATGATCCCCTTGTAACTGATTGGAGAACAATTGGCGTTCAATCCAGCGTATCTCAGTTAACTCAACATCGAGTTCCTCTTCCAAAAAACCAGTTTGTCTGCCAACCAAGTTATCAGTCTTTCTCAACATTATTGATGTAAGTCTTATGTTGTGATCGAAATTGAAATCTAGTCCGGTGGTAAAGATCCCGCTTACATCTACACTGTTTTCTGTGCCGGTATAGGTGAGCCCTTCACGCTGAAACAGTCCATCGGTTGCTGGCACGTAGTTGTTCCGCTCGATAATGTCGGTGTCCCAAGAATTTGAATAGTTAACTGAAGCCAGATAATTCAGCTTCATGCCCTTGTCGTTTAGATCATAGAAGTTGCCGGTAGAAACGGTTGCGCTGAAGTTGGCAGGAACTTCTTCAAATGTTGGTGAGTATTGATTGTTAAAACTTTCTCCTACTTCTTCCAGCTGCGCAGCTGGAATACCCACGCCAGAGAAAGGGCTGAAGATACGAAGCTCTTGGTCATTCGCCGTTGCAGCTTGTAGTGCAGGTGGTTGATCACGCCAACCGTCGTCTATTCCAAGCCAATCAGTATCACCACCATCCAATCGAAATCCATTGCTAAAAGCGACATCTTGCACCATGCCTACAGACGAAGTGACATTGAAAAAGAACTCATCGGTTGATTTCTTGGTGCGCATTTGGAGAACACCGCCTCCGAATTCGCTAGGAAATTGAGCCGAATAAGTTTTTTGTACGAGTACGCTGTCTAAGACAGCCGTTGGAAACAAGTCCATTGGCACAACCCGATTAATAGGCTCGGGGCTTGGAAGGATTGCGCCATTTAGTAGTGTTGTTGAATAACGTTCACCCAATCCGCGCACATAAACGAATTTGCCACCAACCGTACTTAAGCCTGCGACACGCTTAAGTGACTCAGCAATATTCGCATCACCTGTGCGTTGAAATTCTTCGGAGTTAACGACGTTTGCAACCGCATCGGTGGCGCGTTTTTCATCGGGGACGAATTGGCCTATTACGGAAATTTCTTCAATCTGTTGAACTTGTGCTGATGCGAAAGAATTCAAAGCAATAGCAATACAAAGAAGTAGTAGCTTCTGAAGTTTCATTAGTGTGAAGGCTCCGCGGAGAAAAAAATCGGATTTTGTTGTTTCTAGCCGCGAAGGATATTGCACCTATGTGACAAAGGTTTTGCACTAAGATGACACTTCCATTACAAAAATGGGTAAAGATAGAAACAAAGCAAAATTTTTCGAGCCAAAAGAAAAAGGGTGCGATTGCACCCTTTTTCGTTTCGTCTGATTTCTAAATCAAAACTGATTAGTCAAAATCAAATGTCCAACCAGTTGTCCAATCCGACGCTGCATCTTTTACGCCACCGATGTAATCGACTTGATCGAAAAATGAGTCTGTTGGAATGTTTGGGGTGATTGCATTGACCGCGGAACCGTTGGTCCAACCTTCCGTTCCACCTAGATCAACAATTCCCGCTGTGGAGTTTGCTTGTGCTTCATACCATTCGGTGGCGGTGAATGTTCCTTCGCCGGTAAGTTCGGCAGCACATTCCGTGGTGATAAGACTGTTCTCCATTCGCAGCGTGCCATTCAAACTAGAAGCATTAGCGCCGGATTGACTGAAAGTGTCATCTCCATTTATTCGAATACAGCCTTCGGTTGAACTCAATTGCCCACCGATTACGGAATTGAACATCTGCATTCCAGTACCTGCTTTTAATTCGAAAGCATGACCATTGCTTTTTTGAGTTAGGCTGGTAACACAAGTCAAATTCGAAATTGTTGGATTTGATCGAGGAGTTGCCGTGGGATTGGCACCTAGATTGTCAGCCTCAATACAATTGTCGCCAGAATTGGTGTGCGATATCACGACATGTTGAAGCTTGCCTGTCCATCCGTTAGTCCAATCTAACGCGTCATCATCCTGACCGGTAACCAGGATGTGTTTGGCATCGACGGTACCGCCATAAAATTCGATGCCATCATCTGCACCGTTATGACTGTGGATGTAATCAAGTATGGTTCCACTGCCCACTCCCTGTAGAGAGATTGTGTTCAATTCATCATCTGCAGTGATAGGAAATCCAGCATAGCGAATCTGCAAATATGTAATTGAACCGCTGCTATCCGCGTCATTGGGATTTGCGCCGCCTCCGTATTCTCCCGTTGCACCTTCACCTTCGGCAAATCCACTGGTGGTGTTTTGAGTTGCTGAGCCATTAATTGTAAGCCCACCCCAAAGTCCTCGTGCGTTGAGCACGTCCAGGCTTCCATCATCTTGACTGGATGTCATGATGATCGGCTTTGCGGCTGTTCCATTAGCGAAGATCTTTCCGCCGCGATTAATTACCAATGCGCTTTGGTTACCTTCAGAAATGATTTGAGTACCAGGATCAATTGTCAGACTGACTTTGCTTGCATCTGGAGTGTTTACCGTATTGTCACCAACGAAAACCGTACCAGTGAAAAAATAGGCATTATTAGACGTCAGATGCATGTCTGACATGATTGGATCGCCAGTTGGAATGTTGCATACCGGCAGTCCATTAAACATTGCAGCATTCGCTGTAGTTCCTGTTGGGCAGCCAGAAGGAACCGTTGCAATGCTTACGCTCGCTGGCGAGCTGGTATAGGTAATGGTGTTTGGGTCACCGCCTGTGAAGTAACCAACAAAAATATTTAGGTCAACTCCTGCGAGGCCAACCGCAGAACCGACGACACCGCTAAGAATTGAAACTTCTTCAGATGCCGAAAGAGTCTTAGTCTCAAACGCTTGCAAGTTTGCTGTATCAAGCGTGACCCAATTACCGTCTGAATTAAGATTAAAATCTCCAACGCCTGGCACCTGAGCTACTGCGACCAGCGAGCCAGATTGACCCACATCACTGCTGTCGGGATTGATCGTTGCCACGATATCGAAAGCATCTCCGGCCGGCACGACTGTCTGAAATGATGCACCACCGTTTAGGGTTGCTCCTGCTGTAATTGTGGCGCCAGTCTTTGCTCCAGTGGTTGGAAGTGTTGGCTGATCTGCGGCTTGAACTGCTAATGAAGCAACGCCTAGTGCTACCCCTGCGGCAATGGCATTGACTCGAGTTTTACTAAAATTCATGACGACTCCTTGGTGTCTTTGTTTTCTAACTTGGAGAATCCACTAGTCGGGTCATGATAGGAGTGGCATATTGCAGTTCTGCGACCATTACATTGCAATTACATGACAATTAAACCGCTCACACGTAAATTGACGATTAACCTTGTGTATCAAAGATGAGTTACTTAGGCTGTTGTAGCTTTTTCGATTCGTTTCACTCCTTGAACTTATGAGCAATTCAGACGACTACTCAGAAATAACAGTTGAAGCCCAACCTATTGGCATTTTTGAAACACCAATTGGATTCTGCCAACTTAAAAATGCTGATGGACTCTTAGATGATTTGGAATCAGCCATTCGATCTAATCGCGAAACTACCGATGGCTTAAATCGATCCAATATTGGTGGCTGGCATTCCGATACCGACATGCTGGAATGGGGTGGGGCCGGTGCCAGGCGCTTAGCGGAAACCGCAGTGAATGTGGCCAAGCGACTCAGTCACTTTAAAGAATCGAATCTGGAAAACTACGAATGGTTAGTGCGCATGTGGGCCAATATCAGCCCATCCGGCGGACTCAATCATCTACACAGCCATCCCGGAAATCTATGGGCAGCAGTGCTGTATCTGGATATGGGGGAAGATGAAGAGCACCCATTGGATTCAGTCGGCGGCCGGTTTTATTTTGAAGACCCGCGCTTTCCTATGGTGGCCATGAAAAACACCAGTTTCAGAATGATGGGAGTGAACGGTGTCGCCCAACAATACGAAACCGAACTAAATCTGAGTCGGGGAAATTTGGTGGTGTTCCCGGCGTGGCTGAGACATGGTGTCCGAGTGTACAAAGGCGAAAGAGAACGAATCTCTATCGCCATGAACATTGATGCGGTGTTAAGAAGTTAGGACGAGTTCTTGTCCTAGCCCATACTAGTTGCGCGGCGGAAACGATAGCGCAGGAATGGATTCAGCAAACGAGCCAGGCCGCTGGTGAAAGTTAACGGACTATCCAGTACCGCGAAGCACAAACATCCTTCTTCACTAGCCGGTTGATGAGTGTGAGTTTTATCTCGCACCACAAAATCAGCTGGACGGTATTTACCTAATTCATCAGAAAAGCTGCCATCAAGTACCAGAGTCACCTCAGTGCCTTGATGTTTGTGTACTGGAACCTGACTGCCAGGTTTCATGTACAAGAATTCACACTGGGTTTGATCATCTAAAGTTACCGAGGCTTGGTTAATACCGCCGGCAAGTTTCTTCCATACCAACCCTTCTGATGCCACTTTCGCCAAAACCTTTGGCAGCTTCACGCTGTGATCCAACATATGGATCTCAGTAACTGAATTATCCATTTCAGCACTCTCTTTCGATTGTGCCTTGCTGGTGATGTCAGCCACCATGCCTTCGAAACTAGGTGTCTTCGCAGTTTCTTCATCAGCCGCTTGCAACCAATCGACGGTGGCCTTGGCCTCCAGTTCGCTGGTCTTCTTGCGGCAGCTAACACACTGCTCAACATGGGCGGAAATCACTACATTTAGGCCCGCTGACAATGTGCCTTCAGCGAAACCTTGCAGTAATTTTTCTTCAGGATGAAATTTAGCTTCAGAATTCATCGTGGTTGTCTCGTTCGTTACTCGTTCTCGTCTGTGCCCAGCATTTGCCGGAGTTTACCCATGCCAAGACGCAGTCGTGACTTTAACGTTCCCAAAGGAATGTTGAGAGTCGTTGCCGCTTCCTCATGGGTGCGATCATGGATATAAATCTGTTCAACAACTTCGCGCTGAGGCGCTGGCAGTTGCTCATAGTAGCGCTGAATCTTTTCAACTTCGGCTTCAACGCTGCCTTGTTCCTCGTGTACCAACTGACTGTCTACTTCACCTTCTCCCGGCCAGATATCGTCAGCGCTAACCGTGGATGGTTGGCGCTTCATCTTGCGCAGAATATCGAAGCAGCGGTTACGAGTTAGGGTGAAAATCCAACTCTGAGCCGATCCTCGATCCAGGTCATAAAGCGGTGCTTTCTGCCAGACGGTCAACATGGCCTCTTGCACAAGATCATTCGCTAGCTGTTCATTGCGCGTGAGTTTCACCCCCATCGCATAAATACGGGTGGCGAACCGGGAAAACAGCAACTCAAATGCCTGAGTGTCTTGCTTGTTCCCAACTGCAATTAACAGATATTCGTCACTATCTCTATCGGGGGTCACTGCTACTTCCGCTGCAGTGCTGGCCTCAATAGGAGTGTTGTCTTTAGCGACGGATCCCATGTTAAAGCTGCCTAATGCAGGAGCCATTGTGGTCATAACAGCCAACTACGCAGGGTTGCGGGCTCTGGATCACTTTCGGCTCCTTAATTCAGTGAAAAGTGATCCAAACCCTAGCAGAAGCCGTAAAACTGGGAAACCTCAAAAGGGTTGGAAATAGGCCAAATGACACCCACACCGGAACTCAAAACAGCAGAAGACGTGACAAGTGCAGACTACTTGGCGCAGCGCGTGCGCGAGGCTTACCAGTCTCTCGCCAGCACCGATATTGCTGATGTCGAGTCGCTGTATACGTCGGATGTCCATTTTGAGGACCCGTCTCATGCCATTCAGGGCAAAGCTGCCCTCATCCGCTATTTTGGCAAGATGTTCAGAAAGCTGGATCAGTGCTCCATCAAATTCCACTCCACCATCGCGGATGGCAGCAATGTGTGCCTGACCTGGACGATGTTTTTTAAGCATCCAAAGCTAAGTGGCGGGGAAACAATTCGAGTAGAGGGAGCCAGCTATTTGAAAACCCGCAATGGCAAGATTTACTACCACCGGGATTATTTCGATTTAGGTGCGATGCTGTATGAGCATCTTCCCTTTGTTGGAAAAATTGTCCAAAAGAGCAAACAGCGCAGAACTCGCTAGCTGTTGCCTGACTGCGGGTAGATGTCTCCGACCTTCCCTCAATCACTATCTAGAACGTACTCGTTAACGCCTTGGAAATTTTAGGCTTTCAGGTACGGCTTTAGTGCATCAAACCGATACTCGATTTCCGCAATCTGTTGAGGGCTAAACGAATATTCTCCGCGGCGGGATTTAGTGGTTTTAAAAATGCCACGCATCTGCATTATGTGAAGCCTTACCCCAGGAATGACTCCATCGAGATTCTGAACTAGTAATAACTTGGCATAACAGTCACGCAATGCCTCTTCATTTCCCTGCATATGGAAATCCCAGAGGTTGGCATACACATCTGCATACATCGCGCCCCCGGTCATTACTCCATCTGTTCCCAGGCGCATCTCATATAGCCACCCTCGACCAAACGTCGCGCCCAATATACTGCGTATTGGATCAGGACGATGAGCTTGCAATGCCATCATGCGCTTATGAACTTCACCATACTCTTCTTTTATATAACCACATTGCGGAAACTCACTGGCAAGTTGCACGAGGAAATCAATCGTTAACTCAATATCTGGCCCACCGCTAGTTTGAACAAACACCGGACGGTTAGTTATCTCGCAAAGCGCGGCATAGTAATCTCGTATATCACTTAAGGTTTCTGCCGTAGTGGGTGGAATAGCAATCATGCCATCGGGTTCTAACTGCTCTGCAATTCGTGCGTACTCCAACATGCCAGCGGTGTCGTCGGCTTGTACTCCTAAAACCAGGGCCATACTTCCTCGCTGGCTGACTTCTGCTAGCACTTCGAAGCCGCGAATACGTTCTTCTTTGGACAAGTATCGTTGTTCGGAGGAGTTTTGCGGCCAAACAATGCCTTCTATTCCAACCTGTTGACAGAACGCAGCCTCCCGCGCCAAATCTTCAAAGTCTACTTCCCCATTTTGGGTATAAGGAGTGGTGAGAATCATGAATGCACCGCGCATTGGATTCTCTTGGGCTAGAAGTAAGTTGCTGTAAGGGATAGCAGTGGCTGCAAGTGCTGAGTTCAGCAATCGTCTTCGGGTGAGAGTTAGTTGGTTAAGCACCTCTACTCCTCTTTTTGTTTTAGTTGTTGTTTCTGAGGCTAGTTCGACTCTTGATCTTTCTTCCTGCGACTCAGTTCGTGCTCAATAGCCCCAACATTTTTGTCGAGCATTTCTCGCGCCGACAGTAACTTGCTTTCCAAAATTTCCAGTTCTTCTTCACTGTCATCACTTAACCCGTTACGAAACACGCGAACACACTCGTTTACCGCTTCGGTGTAACTGGAGTTAGTTTCGACTAGCAATTGATCCAATTGTTCTTGGGTTTGAGGAACAACAGTTTCTGGAAACAATTTTTGGCGCAGTATGTCGCAAATTTCTGTATCAAATATCTCATCGATTGCGCGCGCGATATAGATTTCGAGATTGTCTCTGAAATGTTTTGACCGAACTGAATTGTCAGCAAAAAAATCATCAACGATTTTTATATTCTTTTTATTGCACTCTAAAAACTGGTCCGCATCGTCAGCGTTGTCCGGCATGTTGAATTTTATAGTGCGATGGTCCGCTGCGATTTCCGTCATGTACAAATCCACGGCACGAGCAACTATTGCGCGCTTGGCTCCATTCAGCGTATTCCAGGCCCTGTCGTAGTACCACTTCACGATACTACTGGATGAATATCCATGGAATGATGGACGCATAGTAAATATTTTCATTGTTTCTTAAGTTTAATCCCGCGAAGCCACCAATTGAGCGATATCCTCGAGTCTGGTGTGAGCGGTGGAATTGACAGTCTTCCATCACGCTCTAGCCAGTCTGAGTCAAATCAGGCGGCACACTGGATTAAATCCTCCTTTGGACTGCGCATTTAGGGCCTGTCGGGGTAACTCTTCCCTGCCCCGCAGGCCCTTATTTTATTGAATCTGTGACAGTTTTCGATTCATGATTTCCCCAGCCTAAGCGCTCCGAGCGCTCGATTCAACAATCACTCCTAATCCTGCGATGAATCGCTTTTTGTCAGGTCTGGTGTTGGGTAGAATCAAAAGAAAAATAAAGGATCTACCATGAATCAGAATCTCTCCCGTGCGGGTAATGATCCGATCAAAACAGTCCGCATCACTCTCCTCGGCTTGTTCCTTACATTATTGATCGGCTGTGATTCATCAAATGAATCCACACCGGCCTCACCCAATGAAGTGACACAAACCACCGAGCCAGCATCAGAACTTGAGGCGCGAACTTGGTCTCCCGCAGGTCAGGGTGCGTTAAATGGAGAGTGGCAAGCCTACGGCGCTGATACCGGTGCTACAAAATATACAGGGCTGGATCAGATCAACGCAGAGAATGTGGATTCGCTGGAGGTGGTATGGCGTAGACCTGCGCTTGATGAGTACTACGTCGATCTAAATCCTAACCAGCGCTATTCAACAAATTGGAATGGGGCACCCATTGTTAAGGATGGCATTGCTTACATTACTAACGGAGTTGGATTGGTTGAGGCATTCGATCCTGGCACTGGCGAAACTATTTGGACACAAGAACCAGTAGACGGTGTTGAAGGATTACCGGGAGCTCCTACTCGCGGCGCTGCATATTGGGGAGATGGTGCTGATGAACGCATATTTGTGCAACGTGGCACCTATTTATATGCATTGAATGCTGACACCGGCGAAGCAGTTTCTGAATTTGGAGAGAACGGCAGAGTCAGTCTGCAACTGATCCCAGCAGAGTTTGAACGCTTTCGTTGGGGCGGTGTGCCGATGGTCGTACGCGACGTTGTAGTAATCGGGCAAGCCATGTCAGACACTTTCTCCAACAAAGAAGCGTTTCGTGGTGATGTCCATGCATTCGATGTGCGCACTGGCGAGCTGCGTTGGACCTACAACACTATTCCGCAAGAAGGTCAGTTTGGTACTGATACTTGGCAGGACCGATCCTGGTCATATACCGGACATGCTCCTGTTTGGGCCTTGTTTAGTGCCGATGAAGAACTGGGCATGGTGTACATGCCAATTTCTTCTTCGACCAATGACATGTATGGCGGACACCGTTTAGGGGATAACTTGTTTAGTCAGAGCATCGTCGCAGTTGATGCAGAAACTGGTGACAGAGTATGGCATTTCCAAACTGTGCATCATGGTCTTTGGGATTATGACCCACCTGCTGCTCCTATCCTGATGGACATCAACGTTGAGGGGCGCGACATCAAGGCAGTTGCTCAACTTACCAAGCAAGCATTTGTCTTTGTATTCGATAGAGAAACCGGCGAACCTGTTTGGGAGATCGAAGAGCGACCAGTTCCTCAATCTGACGTTCCCGGTGAAGTTACTGCAGCTACTCAACCATTCCCGACCAAACCAGCTCCGTTTGATCGACAAGGCGCCGTGGAAGAAAACCTCATCGACTTTACACCAGAACTGCGAGCGGAAGCACTGGAGATATTTAATAATTATGTAACCGGGCCATTGTTTACTCCGCCATCAATCAGAACCGAAAATGGGACACAAGGCACCATTCAATTGCCTGGCTCGCAAGGTGGGGCTGATGTGCAAGGCGCAGCATTCGATCCAGAAACAGGTTACTTATATGTTCCTTCTATCACTTCGCCATTCGTAGCAGATCTACTTCCTGGCGATCCAGAAGTTACAAACCTTACTTATACCAAGGGCTCACGACGTTGGATCGCCGGCCCTCAGGGCTTACCTTTATTCAAACCACCCTACGGTCGAATCACAGCAATCGACATGAATACAGGTGAGCATGTGTGGATGGTGCCTAACGGTTATGGGCCAATCGACAATCCAGCGATAGCTCATCTGAATCTCGAGAAACTTGGCGTACCTGGCAGGCCAACTCCGCTGCTGACCAGTACTCTCTTGTTCTTGGGCGAAGGACTCACCAATCAGCGACCAGGTGGTCGGATACCGCCAAACATGCCGGTGGAAATTGCGACTAACAGCGGAGGCCCGCACTTCCGCGCATACGATAAACAGACTGGAGATGTAATTTGGGAAACCGTGCTGGAAGCCGGAACTACCAATGCCCCAGTAAGTTATATGCATGAAGGTCGTCAGTTTATCCTGGTAGCCATTGGCGACAGAGCTCATAGTCCCGAACTACTTGCTTTCGCTTTACCAGAATAAGGGCAAACCCAAACCTTTAGGGAGAATTAACAATGAAAATGTTTTCACTGTTTTGCTTCGCGCTGTTTTTCGTCACTGTGCACGCTCAGTCTCCTGCACCTGACACACTTCCCTTTGCTACCGACGTCACCGCAGAAGAAGTAGCCAAGTTTATTGATGCCCTACCCAAAGATAGAGTAAGTGACCGCCCCATTAAGAATGTAGAAGTGACTGGCGACTACCGGATCGGTGTTTACGGCGTGTTTCGACCGAAGGAATTCCCTGGGGGTTCAAACTTGCACCAGGTAAACACCACTGAGATCTATTACATGCTGAGTGGATTTGCCACCTTAGTGACAGGTGGCACGATGACCGATGCTAAGCAGGAAAACGACACCTGGGTAAGAGGCACTGCGATTGAAGGAGGAGTTTCTCGTAGGGTCGTTCCCGGTGACATTATTATCATTCCAGGCCATACCCCCCATTGGTTTAGTGAATTGGAAACAGACATCAGTTATCTGATCTTCAGGCCTGATCCAGATAACCGAATCCCGTTGACTAATTGAAGCAAATATCCATCCCTGGATATTTGCTTTGTCGTCTAAATTTACTGGCGCCGAATTGCGATTCGTCTTGTAAATTTCTCCTCGCATTTGCTTCGCAAATGTCGCCATCCATGGCTCAGTTTAGAGTATCTTTAATACTCAGCCTGGTTGTTTGGTGGTCCGCAAATAGGGCTTGATGGTATTCCAGCCATCCGGAAACATGTCCTTCGCTTCTTCATCGGACACTGCAGGAACAATAATCACGTCTTCGCCATGCTTCCAGTTCACTGGAGTCGCAACTTTGTGCTTGGCAGTCAGTTGCATTGAATCCAGTACTCGCAAAATCTCATCGAAGTTTCGACCGGTCGTCATTGGATAGGTCAACATAAGTTTGATGGTTTTGTCAGGAGCAACAACAAACACTGAACGCACAGTAGCGTTATTCATTGCAGTTCGCCCTTCCGAAGAACCAGGTTCATCTGCAGGCAGCATATTGTAGAGTTTGGCTACAGCTAGATCGCTGTCACCTATCATCGGATAGTTCACAGCATGGCCTTGGGTTTCTTCAATATCTTTTTCCCATTCCTTGTGGCTGTCTACCGGATCCACACTCAGGCCAATAATTTTGCAATTGCGCTTAGCAAACTCAGCTTCTAATCCAGCCATATAGCCAAGCTCGGTGGTGCATACTGGTGTGAAATCTTTTGGATGGGAAAACAGCACTCCCCATTGATCTCCTAACCATTCATGAAAATCGATTTCACCATGAGTAGTTTGCGCCGTGAAGTTAGGCGCTACATCATTAATTCGTAATGACATAATAGTCTCCTACTTTCTTCAATCAGGTTTCTAAATCAGAACTGGATTGTGCGAAAACACAAGGTCTGACTTATTTTACGCACTCATATACGAATGCAGGTGGCATATTGCGTAACGTGAAATGCAGTTTTACGTCTTTGAACAACGGCTTCACATCACTGTAGTTTGCAAGACTGTATTGGTACTGTAGAAAACGACCGCCATCGCGCAAATTACTTCCCACCGTACTCAAAATATCTTGCACGATATCATCATCAATGAGCGCAAGAGGTAAGCTGGACACGACGTGATCGACCGCTGAAATTCCGAGCTCATCGAGAATAGAGCGGATGGATGATGCGCATGCGTTGTATACATGAAGACGCTTGTCTTCGATTGCTTTAAGTCGGGTAGCGAATTCGCCATCTAGTTCCAGACTGATAAGCTGACAATCTTCCGTCATACGTTCCAAAAGTGTTTTAGTTACACAGCCGTTGCCAGGACCTAGCTCCACGATGCATTGGGCTTTGGAAAAATCGATTGGTTTTAACAGATCATTGATCAGCACTTTGGAACTGGGTGTAATGGTGCCAGTAGTCTTGATGTTTTTAATGAGCTTAATTGAATCGCTCAGTTTAAATCTCGCAGTCATATCCTTAACCATTCACCGATTTCAACTCCAACCAATACGTAGAGCGTTACCAGTGGAATTTCTCCTATAACTACAGCTGACGCCATTTTTTTGAAAGACATCTTCACCAGGCCACCGACATAGCAGATTACATCTGTGGGAACCAATGGGAAGAATGACCACCCTGCCACTATCCAGAACGCATAAGGCCCGTGCATCTTTTCTTTCAAAAACTGAACCTTATCTGGGTACTTCTCTTCGAGAAACTCATCATAGCTCCCAAAGGACGGGAAACTGTATACCAGGTAGGCCCCCGCCACAATACCGGCGTAAGAAATCGCCATCACTAAAATAGGCATTTCGGGGAAAGTAATGCCTCCCGCCAAGACAAACGGCGTACAGGGAATCATCAATAGAGCCCTGGTGAGGGATAGACCGATATAGACGATTAAAGCCAGAGTTCCCAGGCCGTTGAGGAAATCAGAAATAGAATCTCGACTGAGCGCCTCTGGATAAAGTAACAAGATTCCGGCGCACACTATGACGATGAGCAGCCAGATAGTATTGATGTGTTGTATGAGAAACGCCCGCACAGACGAATTCCAGTATCAGCCAATGGTGAAACTGCAGTCTATTGGTTCGCTGTCTTGTGTGCCAGCTTGTGTGCGTTCTGTTCCCAGTTGCGGCCGTCGAATACAACGATATTGACGTCTTGTGGCTCCTCATCGAGACAATTCACGTTGACATCAATCCCATCGGGATTTGAGCGAGGTATATAGAAAGGCTTAATGCCACAATTTTTACAGAAGAAGTGTTGAGCTACCCCACTATTCCATGTGTAGGTATTCAGGTTCTCTTCCCCAGAGATCAGATTGAACTGTGCCTTTGGCACAATTAAATGAAGGTAACCCGATTTGGTGCAGATTGAACAATTGCAGCGCTCTAGTTCCAGCGGCAATTCCGACTCGACACTAAAGCGAACTGCTCCGCAATGACATCCACCTTCAAACGCTTGTGCCATGCCTCTATTTCTTCCTATGACTTTATTAGCAGTTCAATTGTAAGGAGCTAAAACGAAGAAGGCCAACTTGAATCAAGTTGGCCTTCCGAATAATTAAGGCTGAAAAAAATCAGCTCTTTTTTATAGAAATTTGATGACTAAACGTCTTACTCTACTTCTGGATCATCTTCGTCTTCATCATCAAGCAGACAACCATCTACCCAAGCTATATCTGCGCCAGCTTTGGCAATTGCTGCCAATATAGCTTCCGCATCCTCGCTGTAGTCATCTCCGACTCCATCGTCTCCACCAGCATCATCATCTCCTCCGGCTTCATCATCCCCGCCGCCGCCATTTCGAGGTATGCCGTCTGGTAGGCAGTCGCCATGTCTGAGATGTCCAGCCAACGCATTCATCGGAATAACTAAGAAGAAATCTTCGTTATTCGTTGGCCAATGTAAAACCTCGATATCGGAAGCGCCTGCATCTTTGCCGCTCTTGCCCTTGGCTAGTGCAACGGATCCAAATAATGCAACTGCTAGCATTAAGCCTGTAGTTATAATTTTTTTCATAAAACCCTCTGGGAAGTCTGGAGTGACACACAATGTCGTGCTCTGTAATTCTGCAGAGATTATAGGCGCAATTTGTAGGAATTTTTAACCTTTCCCTGGGATGAAATCGGGCGGTTTCCGGGCAAACTTAGGGATAAATGATCTAGATCACTCTATCGAACTCCCGTAAATTTATCGGGACCTTTTAAACCACATTACTTTCTAGTTGAAACTAATTGTCGGTGAGTTCTTGATAAATAATTGGAAGCAAGTCAGTTGCAGTCCAGCCAGGATCGTCCCCCCACTCTGTGTCAAGATCACTAGTAGGCTTAGCTTCTAATACTTCTTCTATTGAATAGTCTTGATCGATAAGAGCTTGTACTCGGTCGCGCAGTTCGAATAACAAGTTTTGAAACTCAATCATGCCATCACGATCGGTAAAGCCAATACCATGGCCAGGGATTACTTTTGTATTCGGGCCTGCCATTCCAATTGCCAAACCCATCGCATCGATCATGCCCAAGAAACTGCCGCCATTGTAGTGATCAATAATCGGATAACGACGTGTGCGAAACACATCACCCAAGTGCAATACATCAGATCCAGTGAAATAGACAAAGCTATCCCCGCCCGTGTGTGCAGGTGGCGCATGAAACACTCTCACTTCTTCGCCATTTAGATGAAAAGTAAGCGCGTCAGTGTAAGTTAATACTGGTCGTGCACCTTCTTCAGGTTGCGGTCGAAACGTCCCTCCATTTCTAGGTATCTGAATTTCGGAAAGCATCTGCAGTCGAACCAGGTCATGAGCGATTATGGTTACGCCATAATCTGCCAACAAACTATTGCCACTTATGTGGTCTGGGTGGACGTGGGTGTTAATAAGAAATTTGATTTCGGCTGAAGATATTTTCTCAACTTCAGATAGCAAAGCGCCTACCGCTGGCTGAAAGTGTGAATCAATGATGAGCACGCCATCTTCACCTGCAAACACACCTACGTTTCCAAATGTATTTACTGGCTCCAGCATATGCACGTTGCCTTGCACAGCATGGGGAGTGAAGGTCCAGTTTTGTGCTAATGCAAAACTTGAGAAAACCACAAGCGACAAAACTGTCGCTGACCTCATCAATTGGCTCGTTAGTTTAGTCACAGCTCCCACCGCCTCCATCAAAAAAATCGAAAAAGCCACCACTATCGTGGCGCGATATGGTTTTTCAACCTGTTCGTCCGGCCACCCAGAGGGCCAACCCACACAGCAAAAGGAAATCAACAAACGGCAAGAACAAAGACTGAAACCCATTCGCTGCTTCAATATCTGTATAGTAAAAAGACACGCTTAGAGCGAGTACAAGAAAACTTAGTGATTTCATGTTTACCCCTCACCTAGATTGCACTTTAGCACCGGCCCTGCAAGCTTCCAAGCGACTATTCAAGGCCTCTACAGTTAAGATACACTGCGGCCATGCTACAACATCGATTCATTGAAAACGCCAAGAAACATCCCCAAAAGATCGCTATAAAAGACAAAGCGATGGGGCGAGATATTACTTTCTCCCAGGCTTTGATCGCATCGCTAATCTTAGCGCGCCGATTTAAAAAGCTAGAGCGTGGTCGCATTGGGATAATGCTTCCAACTGGTTCTGGTGGAGCACTGGCAGTAGTAGGTGCGTTGTTTAGTGGACTAACCCCTGTAATGATCAATTACTCAACGGGAGCTGCGAAGAACTGCCGGTATGCACAATCGCAATGTGATTTTCGTACTATCATTACAGCCAGAGCATTACTCGAGAGAGTTAATTGTGAAGAAGTGCCAGGTATGGTGTTTATCGATGACATCATGCCGAATCTGGGCAAATTCGAAAAGATTCTCGCGTTCTTAAAATCCAAGCTTCCCACTGGCATGCTAAAACGAATCGCTGGTGGTTATGACTTAGAAAAACCAGCTGTGATTTTGTTCACTAGTGGTAGTGAAAAAGATCCAAAGGTTGTTCAACTCACGCAGCGAAACCTTCTATCTAATATCGATTCATTCTCTGACATGATGGATGTGTACGACATGGATCGATTGCTTGCTGTGTTGCCCTACTTTCACGTCTTTGGCTTAACAATTAATCTATGGACACCTTTGTGTTTAGGGATGACATCGATAGCTTATGCCAATCCGTTGGACTTCAAGATCATCGCGAAAATAATCAAAGACGAGCAACCGCAATTGCTTGTTGGCACGCCATTGTTTCTCGAGGGTTATGTTCGTCAATCAGAATCTGGCGATTTCTCTAGTGTGGAATTGGCTGTGTCAGGTGCAGACAAATGTCCTGAATCGCTTAGACAATTGTATCGAGACAAACATGGCTTAGAGATTTTTGAAGGGTATGGAACAACCGAAACCTCTCCAGTCATATCTGTAAACCCAAGAGACAACAACAAACCAGGCAGCATCGGTGTGGCGATTCCAGGCACAGAGATTCGCATTGAAAACATAGATAGCGGTGAAGACTGCGCACCAGGAGAAACTGGCAAGATTTTAGTCAAAGGCGATGGCGTTATGTCGGGTTACCTCAACGACATCGAGGAATCTCATCTCCGAATAAAGTCAGGTTGGTACGACACCGGCGATTTAGGTTACCTCGATGAAGATAATTTCCTTTGGCACAAAGGGCGCCTGAAACGTTTCGTCAAAATTGGTGGTGAGATGATTTCACTAGTGATGGTAGAAGAAACTCTTAACTCAGTTACGCCTGATGATGTTGAGTGCTGTGCTGTGGAATTACCTGACGCCAAACGTGGATCTCGCATTATCGGTGTGACCAGCAAAGAAATAGACCAGCAAGTGGTGGTAAAACAACTCTCCGAGGAACTTCCGAATCTAGCTCTCCCCAAGAAGTATGTAGTAGTAGATGAATTTCCTTATATGGGCAGTGGCAAGACTGATTTCCGTACCCTCACTGAGATCGTCAAACAGCAGGAAGACAGTCCCGAGAGCTGATTCTTCTAGTAACTCCCTTCCTCACCAGTAAATTTCCTTTATTTTTCAATAAGATAAAAATTTCTTAGAAAAACTGTTGCTTTCTGTAATTACTGTATATATTGTATATACACAGTAGAGATAAGCATATGTTACTTCATATATCAGAACAATCTTCGGAAACCCTGCAGGAGCAGATCATAGGGCAAGTCAGGGCTCGGATCTTGAATGGCGAATTGCCAGCCGACCACCCTTTGCCTTCGATTAGATCTCTTTCAAAAGAACTGCGGGTTAGTGTGATTACCGTGCAACGAGCATACGACCAGCTTTTGAACGAAGAGCTTATTTATTCCCGTCGTGGAAAAGGCTTCTTTGTTGCCACACTCAATCAGAGTGACAAGTCTGCCTTAGCGCAGCAACGATTTGCAGAACAACTCGACGCAACTATCAATGCCGCTCGACGGGATGGACTTTCCGAACAAGAGATCAAGCAGATCTTCGGCGAAGTTCTGCAGTCAGGAGATGACAATGTTAGAGATTAATCAGTTAACCAAAAACTATGGAGATTTCTCTTTGGGGCCAGTGAACCTATCAGTTGAAGCAGGTTGCGCATTAGGTCTGGTCGGTGCCAACGGCGCCGGCAAGACCACCCTTTTTCGTTCACTAATGGGTACCGTGAGAACCGATTCTGGAAATTTTCTGCTTCACAATAGAGAGGCAATCGTTGCAAATGGTCAGTGGAAAAAACACATAGGTTACGTCGGTGACTATTCTCCTTTCTTCGATGGTTGGACCGGCCATAAAAACTTAGCCACTTTTGCAAAGTACTACCCTAACTGGTCAATGCAAAAGGCTACAGAAATGGCACGCCGACTGAACTTAAATTTGAACAAGAAAGTGAAGGAACACTCAACTGGCAACCGGACCAAATTGGCAATCGTGTGTGCCCTTAGTCACAACCCCGATTTGATTGTGTTAGATGAGCCCACGAACGGTCTCGATCCGGTAGCACGGGACGTATTCATGGATTTACTTCATGAACAAATGGAAGCAGGTGATTCAGCATTACTTTATGCCACTCACCACATTTCTGAAATTGAAAATCTGGCAGATCGCTTAGTGTTTTTGAGTGAAGGCCAGGTGATTCGGGATGTGATTAAGGAAGACTTAAGTGAAACATGGAAGCGCATTACATTTCGTAGCGAAAGTCCGATTACCAATGTTCCAAGTGCAGTGAGCCAGCGAGGAGAACATCCTTATCAGGAAATAATCTCCGACGACGGCGCAGCGACTGAAACGTACCTGCGAGAAAATGGTGTCTCGGATTTAGAGATCAGCAATCTTTCTATTGAAAAAATTGCTATCGAAATACTTAAGAACAACGCGAGGGAAATAAATCATGTTTAAAACTCTTGCCTATACTGAGTTAGATGCAAACAAAACCATTTTATTGCTTTCTTTAGCAATCAACGTTTTGTTATTTAGCACCATGGCGATCAGAGACGTGGAAGTCTTTGGCTATATGGCTGGGACCATATTTAGCTTCTGGGTGCTGTTGATCGTTGCTGCTTCAAACAGCGGGCATGAAAAACGCGCTCGGCTCTTCGCCCAATTACCAGTCCCAACAAAGCATATTTTTGGTGCTGGGTGGTTCTTCGTTGTTAGCTGGCTAGCGATTCAAACTCTAGCCTGGATTGCTTATGGCGCTCTTGTGCATGAAGACTTCACGTTAGCCTTAGCTGCGGAAATAGTTACCTTCAGCTTAGGCGCACTGGTCTTCATCCTCATTATCGCAATAGGCATTGATTTGGGATCGTTCAAACCCGCCTATGTGCAATGGGTCTACGTATTTTCAATGCTCTTGCTGTTAGGAACTGCAATTTATTTCGACATGTCTTTCGGCATCATAGGTAATGACGATGGCTTTCATTTTTATCCTATAGCGCTGTTGGACAACCGAGGTATGGAATTTGGGGTGAGCTTTTCCTTGGTGGTGCTGTTGATGACGACTAACTATCTAGTCTTTCGCAACGCCGACAACTATCTTGATTAAGGATTAGGTGTAAAGATGGCAAGCAACCAATCGATCAGAGTCTTTCAGTGGAATCAGTTCTGGCGTCGAGTTTCTGCAAACGTCCATCACTCTTGGGCATCGATTAGCGAACCGGCAACCAGCAGGAATGTTAACCGGGGAAGGAATCTCCCCTTGAATCGCCGTAGAAGGTCGAGAACGCTCCAAATTTGGATCCGGCTCAGGATTGGATCCGATCAACACTTCCGTGTAAGGATGTTTGGGTTCGAAGTAAACTTCATCAGCTTTACCAAGTTCCACAAGCGATCCTAAATACATCACCGCCATTCGATCGCTCACGTAACGAACCATGGAAAGGTCGTGAGCGATGAATAGCAAGGTAAGCCCCATTTTTTCTTTGAGCTCACCTAGCAAATTAATCACTTGCGCTTGAACTGATACATCCAGCGCTGAAATAGGCTCATCACACACTACAAACTCGGGTTCAAGAATTAGCGCTCTGGCTATTCCGATTCGTTGTCTTTGTCCTCCAGAGAACTCATGAGGATAACGCGACATATGATCAGCATTCAGGCCAACGCGCTCTAACCATTCAGCTACTCGATCTCTGATCTCTGATGCACTGAGATCCATGTGCAACTTGAGACCTTCACCGATAATCTCCCCCACTGTCATCCTTGGATTCAGGGACGAGTAGGGGTCTTGAAAAATCATCTGCATTTTTACAGCTAATCGTTGGAAATCCGATGAACCATATTTTTGCGGAAGCTGCTCCCCTTTGTAAGTCACCGTTCCGGATGTCTTTGAATGGAGACCGATTAGAGTTTTTCCGAAGGTTGACTTGCCAGAGCCACTCTCCCCTACCAAACCTACAATTTCTTTTTCAGCAATAGACAGGGAAACCCCGTCTACCGCATGCACTCGCTGCCCTTTGCCGATATCGAAGTAGCGTGTCAGATCTTCAACTTTCACTAACTCATTCATCGCTCAGCCTCTCTTACAAAGAGCGATGTAGGTTTTTCGCTTACTTGTTCAGCGTGCAACCAACAGCGGGAAAAATGATGATCACCCAGAAAATAGTCTATGGGATGCTGCTTCTCACAGATATTCATTGCATGAGGGCAACGGGGACAATAACCACAACCCTGTGGCGGTGAAAACAAATCTGGTGGACTGCCTTCAATCGGCTTTAACTCGTGCTGCAACTCAGGGTTGTTAGTTGGCATCGCATCTTTTAGACCGACTGTGTAAGGATGAGCAGAACGATAAAACACATCATCTACCGTGCCATGTTCAACTACTTTGCCGGCATACATTACGGCAACTTCATCAGCCATGCGCGCGACCACACCCAGGTCGTGAGTAATCAGAATAATGGCCATGCCCGTTTCTTTTTGCAGATCCTGCATAAGATCCAGGATTTGCGCCTGAATCGTTACATCCAATGCGGTAGTCGGTTCATCTGCGATGAGAATCGAGGGCTTACATGACAAGGCCATTGCGATCATGGCCCGCTGCAACATTCCGCCGGAGAATTCGAACGGATACTGTTTTGCACGTTTCTGCGCCTCAGGAATCTTGCTCATCTCCAATAGATTTATCGCTTCCGTAAAGGCGTCGCGATAACTGTATCCGCGATGGACTTGAAGTGGTTCGGCGATTTGATCACCAATGGTCATGGTTGGATTCAGTGAGGTCATGGGATCCTGAAAAATCATGCCGATCTCAGCACCACGAATGTCTTTCCCGTCGATGGAATTGCGACCTAAGACTTCATGACCGCGCAATCGCGCAGATCCATTTGTGATGCGACCTGGTGGCATTGGGATGAGTCCCATGATGCTCTGCACAGTTACTGACTTACCGCAGCCTGATTCACCAACGATTGCCAAGGTTTGGCCTTGATCAACCGCGAAATCCACACCTCTGACTGCTTTAACCACGCCGCCATAGGTATCGAATTCAACTTCGAGGTTTTCCACTTCCAATAGTTTTTGCTGCCGCATGGAATCACTCATTCTTGATTCCTCATGCGTGCATCCAGAGCATCGCGCAAACCATCACCAAGTAAATTAAATGCAAGCACGGTGATGCTGATTATCATTGCTGGAAAAATTAACTCATGGGGAGTTACCAACATGGTGCGAATACCTTCGTTCGACATGGAACCCCAGGACGGAGTCGGCGGCGCTACTCCCATACCGATAAATGACAAAAAGGCTTCAACAAAAATCACACGAGGAATTTCGAAAGTTAGCGTTACCAACACCACCCCTATCGTATTGGGGAGCATATGCCGGATTACCAAGTAAGGAGTGCTGGCGCCCAGAAGCTGAGAGGCTTCAACATAGCCTTGCTCTCTAATCTGAATAATTTGTCCACGTACAAGACGCGCGGTCGCAGGCCACATCAAAACTACTAATGCAATTAGCATCGGCAAGACACCGCTTTCACCAGGACCGATTCCAAACGCAATCTTGAATAAGATCATGAAGAGTAAAAACGGCAACGCGACGACAAAATCTGCAAAGCGCATCATGAACTGATCCACCCTGCCTCCTATAAATCCCGCGACACTGCCGAACACCACACCGAATAAAACAAATAGCGTTGGCGCTCCAATACCGATGAATAACGAAACTCGGGCTCCAGCCATGAGGCGCGCCAACATGTCTCGGCCGAGGTAATCAGTGCCAAGAGGATGTGCTGCGAGATTGATTGTGTCGCCTACCGCCAGCGAGGAATCATCGCCTATGAGCCCTCTTTCACGGGCATCAGACAGAGTAGTTACTCGCTCGACATCGACTTCGATAGTTTCAATATTGCCAGTGATTTGTCCCCGATCATCTAATGCAACCAAGGTATAGAAATATGTATCAGGCCGAACATCTAATCGGTCTTCATGGGTAACAATCGTGCTATCCAAATATTCAGCGATAGGAATGCCGAACGCCAATTCATCTCCAACTGGAAAACGATTGCGATATAGCCGATGCCCTTTGGCATTTTCAAGCGGGTCCCAGGTGAGTTTTACTGCTTGTGAGTTGGCAACTCCAATTACTCGTAGTCCACTGCCATCATCAACTTGACCATCCCAAGCTACATACTCTTCTACTATTAATGCTCTGCGGTCGGTGCCGGGAGGTTGGCTAATCTGATCAAGATCTTGGATCGCTGGATCCGCTCGCCATATCCAGGGCCCTACAACAGTGAACAGCAAAAGAAATATGATGATGTAGAGAGAAGTGATCGCGCGGCGATTAGCTTTTAAGCGAATCCACGCATCTTGCCAATAGGACAATGACGGCCGTGAGATTGCCTGCGCATCCTGTGAACGAGTCAGTGACTGAAAATCACTTGCCTCGAACTGCATGCTTTCGTTACTAGTCGTATCGGTCATTGTTCCAATTTAATTCTAGGATCGATGAAGCCGTAGATCAGATCCACCAGGATCACCATCAACACTAAAAACGCACCGTAAAAAACCGTGGTCCCCATAATCACCGTGTAATCGAGTTGTTGCACAGCTTCAACAAAGAATCGACCCAAGCCGGGAATGGCAAAAACAATCTCGACTACAAATCCACCGGTAGTAATGATCGCCACTTGTGGTCCTAAAACCGTGACCACGGGAAGGATGGCATTACGCAATTGATGTCGCGTAAAGATTCGTGCCGGCGGCAAACCTTTGGCCTTGGCCGTTCGCACAAAGTCAGAGTTAGTAATTTCCAACATGGAGGAGCGCATTAAACGGGTAAGGTAGGCCATTGTGCTTAGACCGAGAACCAGTGCTGGCACTAGTAGATGCAGCACGCTGCCCCACCCTGCTACGGGCAAAACTGTCCGTCCTGCTAATTCATTTACGTTGACTAGGAAAAGTTGAGAAAGCGCCGCGATAACAAAACTAGGAACACTGATACCCAAGATAACCAGAAACATGATGATGTAATCTGGTAAACGATTTCTATAAAGCGCTGTTAAGGCTCCCCAGATCACTCCACCAATTGCCGCTATAAACAATGCCAGAATGCCAAGGATGGCAGACACCGGAAATCGATCACTGATGATGTCGTTTACCGATTGGTTTTCGTGCACAAAAGAAATACCCAGATCGCCGCGAACCAGGTTTGACATATATACCGCGTATTGCGTCATGAGCGGTTGGTCTAAGCCATACTTGGCTTCCAGGTTCGCTCGGATTTCCGGGCTCATGGCCCGGTCATTGAGAAGGGGATCGCCAGGCACACTGTGCATGGCGAAGAAGGTGGCAGTTGCGATAAACCAAACGGTAATAATGCCCTGAATTATCCGCTTGATTATGTAACTCCACATATTACGTGGCTGACCCCGATACGCGCATAAATTCTAATCGGCTAAAGCGCCTTCCCGGTCGAGATAGGCAAAACGATAATCCACTTCGGGACCAATAACGCGCCGTCTAAAGTCTTTTAGTCTCGGATCTACAACAAATGACCACCCACGTTCGTAGAGTGGAAATACGACAGCATCTTCATAGGTGATACGTTGCACTTCTGCGAACGCTGCCATGCGCTCTTGTTGATCGAGTGAAGTTTGGCCAATGCGCACATTTCTATCCAGTTCTGGGTTGCTGTAACGGCCACGATTACTCAAGTTCCATGACGCGAAATAATCGCCAAAGGTCAAGATGTCATCGTAGTCAGGTGACCAGCCATTGACCAAGATATCAAACTCGCCTGCACCTGCTTTTAACAACCGTTGTTTGAAAATCTGTTTGTCGATTCGAATTTCTAATCCGAGTTTTTCAGCAAACTCTGCTTGTAGATACTCTGCCGTGATATTTCCAACCGGCGTATCGTCAGCCAGCATTACCAGTGGAGGAATCTCGTCTACTCCCAACTCAGCCTTGGCCATCTCTAAGTGTTCAAGAGCTTTCTGTGTATCTGGCACATGTTCAATGGGAGGGTGTTCTGCCCTGAATGGGCCATCGACGCCTTTGATCCAATAAGGAAACATCGAAGTACCAGGAAGATAGGCTGGTTCCTTGAGTGCTTTGTAGACAAACTCAACTGGATCGATAGAAAGTTGCAGTGCTTTTCGTAGATGATAGTTCGAAGTTATGCGCCCTTCTCTAAAGTTACTGACAACCCAAAACACTGACCCATCCATAAACCGATCGATGTTCCATCGTTGTTCCATTGCATTGTCTAACATTGAAGAAACTAACTGGGTGTCTGGAATCTGCCCATCCTTAAACAAATTGAGTTTGGCATTTACATCCTGTGTTATGTAAGCCACTTCAATGACGTCTAAAAATCCAACGTTTTCTTTGTTCCAGTAATTCGGATTCTTTTCCCA
The DNA here is from genome assembly GCA_965262465.1 of uncultured Pseudohongiella sp. GTDB lineage: Bacteria > Pseudomonadota > Gammaproteobacteria > Pseudomonadales > Pseudohongiellaceae > UBA9145. Next base: position 3,087,785 of record OZ253535.1, read on the forward strand.
GCGCATTGAAGCACTGTGGATCCACTCGGTCATAATGTATGGACCGTTATAAAGAATCTGATCTGCATCAGCTCCGTAGCGTCCGTTAGTAGATTCGTAGAAATCTTGTCGCAGAGGAAAAAATGTTTGGTAAGCGACGAGTTTTTCGAAATAAGGAGTGGGTTGTTCGAATTTTACTTCCAGAGTCCTGTCATTAACGGCACGCACGCCCAAGGTAGAAGGAGGTAAATCACCAGAATTGATTGCTTCCGCATTTTCGATTGGGTACATGATGAAGGCATAGATAGAAGCCGTATCTGGATCGACTACTTTTTGCCAGCCATACACAAAATCATGGGCAGTTACGGGTTGCCCATCGCTCCACAACGCATCTTCTCGCAACCAAAACGTGGCGCCGTCTTCTCTAACTTCCCAGCGTTCAGCCACACCTGGAGACAATTGATTTTCATTGTTGTATCCCAGCAACCCTTCCAGGGTGTGGGTAATAACCACAAAGCTTGATGCATCAGATGCACGGGTATGATCGAGCTGCGGCGGTTCCTGCCTTACCGCAATCGTGATGGAATTCTGCTCGTAATTGATCGCCCCACCGCCAGCGGGCCCACCAACTTGAGTAGCAGCAACTGACAAAAAATAGAACAGCGCGATAATGAATAAAAATCCATAACCCGCATATATCAGCAGTTGTCTTCCCGCTGAGCGCGAAAAATCCTGGTCTGCCTCGCTAATGGCAGAGCGCATTTCCGACATAGGTCCTTCCTCCCGGGTCTGAGAATACCCCAGCGCCAAGAGAGCGACAAGAAACTGAGCTAGCAGAAATGGCGGTTCAGCGGCGTACGGCAGCAGACCGATCTGATGGAAGAATGCGTCGAAATCCCAAAATCAAACCCAGTACGCTCAAACACAGCCCACCAATTAGAAGCACCCATACCCCAACATCCCAAAGTGGTCGAGCGCTATACCAGAATTTAAAATCTAAACTATGGAATCCGTTGTAAAGCCATCGTTCGAGGCGATTCCAGCGATGCAAACGACGGACTGTTTCACCGGTTGCCAGATCGAAGTAATAGAAAGTGTTTAACCTATCGTCAAATTTAACTCGCAACACAGGAAGTGGTGCTGCAGGTCCGGCTGAGGATTCTCTGGAGTAATAGTAGCTATCATATTCATCCAGAACATTTGCCTCCATCACGTCGACGTCTACCGCGTTGGTGATTTGTGCAATTAGATTTTCTTCTGACAACCCTGGAAACAATTGGCCTGGTGCTTGAGCACTCACCAGGATATTGCGATGTCTCCAAGTTGATGCCGGATCAGCAACAATTAACTCAACTAGAGGATTGTTGCCTGTTTGTTTCAGTACCAATTCTTTTATGGGTTGGCCATCAACCAAGGATGGTAGGCCAGCTTGCCAAGACGCAGAAGTTAAAGCGCCGAAGTCAGCAGAACCAAAATCAGATTCTTGTGAAAGATTAACAACTAAGCCTGCTTGCCTGTTCCATGCATAGGGGTCCATCGACAGCAACCCACTAAAGGTCCACGTAACTACAAATATCCCAAACACTATTCCTGTTATGTAATGCCAACGCATTACTCCGTGATACGGAATAGCCTGTCGTAATTTAGGCCAATAACGCCACCGCAACTGAGTGAACAATAACACCACGCCGATAAGTGCCAGCAGGGTGCCTAAAGTAGAAAGCCAAATTACTACCGCTGACCAGGTTTCAGTATTCTGTCTCAGTGGAAGAAAATATAGCCAATGAGGAATCGCTCCAATCCAAGCCAACAGTCTATCCCTTGATGTTGTGTGTAACACAACTTCAGCCGTACGCTGAGAGACATAGAGTTCTGAGCCGAGACCATCGCTGACTGAAAATTTTTCTAACGGCAATCGTGACCTTAGCCCAATAGTCCATTGATCCACTTCATCAACTGTTCCGATTCGCCTAACTTGATCTGATTCGATCGCCAGGAAAGCGCTCACAATTTGTTGTGAACTGACCATGGATTGAACTAATCTATCACCATTATCTGCAAACACAACTGCGCCGCTCTGATTAGTGAACCGATAAGCAGGACGATCCAATACAGTTGTTACAGTAGGGAGAGAATTTGTTGCCGCGATAGATTGTGCTGCAGCGAGTGAAACGTCGATGCTTTCAAGATTGAGTGGCGGGAGCGCTGATAGTCTATCGGCTTCGGTTAAACGGGGCATGCCGCCGGTATAAATAATCGCGAAACCGGATGCGAACCAACAAACGAAAACTATACTTAGAGCAATGCCCAGGTAGCGATGACTTAATATAAGAAGTCTTCGCCAACTGGGCATTCGAATTTAACCGTTATTGGTTAGGAGGACGGAAATCTCAAAGGCTACCAATAGCTGCAACTAAGCCTGCTATCAATAAATAGGCGGTTGCTAAGAAACCAGGAATAAATCCTCTTCCCCGCTTTGCAGGATCTGCCACATAGGCTTGCAAGTAGACTATTCTGGAAACCACATACACGAGCCCAACACCCGCAGCGATATTAGGATTGCCATAATATCCATACAAAACAATTGCGGGCAGGAATACTACTAGCTGTTCCATAGTGTTTTGTTGCACGCGATAGAATCGTTCGAATATAGGATCGCCACTACTTGCCGGTGCAGGGCAGTTATATTTCGCCCTGGCTCGACCTACCAAAATACTAAACACGATGTATTCAATTAACGCGATTACTATAACTATTGCGACGTATTCCATTTTCTCCCCCTAATGAAACTAACGTGATTTTTTAAACTTGGAGTTGTGAATTGCTTTGAATTTCCAGTTTTTCTTGTTCATCTGGAACATGCACACTTTCCATTGATTCCAAATATTGTTGAGTATCAGTAACCGTAATTTCCTCAAATTTAATATCAGGATGTAGTTCGCGCATTCTAATATTAAGAAGGCCGTGGGCAGATATGACGAGCGAATCCAAAATAATATTATCGGTATCGCAATCTCTTGCTAACTTGATTAAGCGATCAAACCCTACCAGGAAATTTTCTGTGTGGTTTCTACGGATATCTGTCCCATAGTACAGATCATAAAAATCTACTTCTTCAACCGGGCCCATGCTCAAAAACATGCGGGAGTAGACTTCTGAATCGCCACTGGCAAATTGTTTCCAGATTTCAGCCAAGTCTTCTGATGTGTAAGTCTCATTGCCAACCGGTCCCTGACTCGAGATAAACAACAAGCCGGAGATCGCACCCAATTGGCGTCGAGTTGCTTCTGAAATTTTGAAAAACGTTTCCTGCCGGGCATTCAGTTCCGTTGCCGCGATTGCTTGAGTTTGTTTCTCAGAGTGAAGGTTGTTTCGGCGCAATTCTTCATTGTTCTCCGCCAGCACAGATTGCTGAATGAACAATCCAATCACCAACCAGAGGAATGCCAAGAATGCGAACGCGCCTTCAAGGAAGGCCCCCATTTCATCGATGGGCAGATCCATAAATGAATCCCATCCCACATTGCGTGAAATATAGATAGCCAGAAATACAAACCAGAGAAAGGTTAGTACTAAGCCGAATTGGATCCGCCAATCCTTGGGGACATAGGCCTTAAGACCTGTATGTTCTGTCATTGCTAAAGATTGTCTGCAAGAGATTTAGAGGCTGTATAGGGTAAAGCTCACTGAGCAGGCGGTCAATTCTGGACTTGCTTGAATCTTGCTTTGCCGGACAAATTGGAGCCGGTATCGAGTATAATCCGTAGCCCACGAGTGAAAAGCTCTACGCTATAAATGATACAGACCGGGTGGAATTAAGAAATGGCGTCAAAGAAACAATCCAGCTTCAATTTCGAAGAGGCATTGGAAGAATTAGAAGATCTCGTCTCGTCAATGGAGGAAGGGGATCTGAGCCTGGAAGAATCTCTAAAGGCGTTTGAGAAAGGTATCAAGCTAACCCGCGAATGTCAGACTGCTCTCAAGAAAGCCGAACAAAAGGTACAAGTACTCCTTAATGAAAACGGGGATACTGAGGACTTAGAGCTTTCGGACGAAGAAAGCTAACTTTAGATGAGCGACTATTCTCTACTCAGTCACGAACAGACGCTAGAAACGTTCTTAGTTAACTGCCAAAACCGCGTCAATCAATCGCTGGAATCCTGTCTGCAAAACAGCGCGTCAAATCCAGAACTAGTCGAAGCACTTTCTTATGCCTGCCTCAATGGTGGTAAACGCATACGCCCTGTCCTGGTTTATGCATCAGCGATGGCTACACAAAGTGATATTGATGCGGCGAATGCTCCTGCTTGTGCAGTGGAGCTAATTCACAGCTATTCACTGGTGCACGATGATTTACCTGCAATGGATGATGATGATTTGCGCCGCGGCAAACCAAGCCTGCATAAAGCGTACGATGAAGCTACTGCAATATTAGTCGGTGATGCCTTACAGAGCCTCGCTTTTGAAGTTCTTTCTTCCTCGCAACATTCTCTTCCAGTTGACTCTCGTCTACGCATGGTGACATGCATCGCTGAAGCGATCGGACCCAAAGGAATGGTTGGTGGTCAGTTTGATGACTTTAAAGTCACAGGAACTGATGCTACGGAAGAGAAATTAGAAGCGCTGCATCGCTGCAAAACTGGCGCACTAATAAAGGCTGCAGTAACTATGGGTGCCATGTGCAATCCAGGTCTTGAACCAGAGCAGCTCAACTCATTGCAACGCTACGCCGATTGCATCGGTCTGGCATTTCAGGTTCAAGACGATGTGCTGGACGAAATAAGTGACACTGAAACCTTAGGCAAACCTCAAGGATCAGACCGCTTCAATAATAAACCCACCTACGTCACTGTTCTCGGACTCGACGGCGCAAAAGCCAAAGCTCAAGCGTTAGTAGAAGAAGCTATTCAATCGATACATTCCTTCCCTGAGGCCGCGGCTCAACTCCGTAATCTTGCTTCTTATATAGTGAACAGATCACATTAGTGAGCTGATTCATTGACCTCTCTCCTGCCCTGCATTAAGTTACGCGCCTCAATTTCATAGCATTCGTGCAGGAAATGGTTGAAAACTGGCCTTCCTGGCGTTGAAATACAGTCATGTTAGAAGAAATACCCCTTTCAAGGCCCGATACGCCGCTGTTGGACTCTATCGACAGTCCTGCAGATCTGAAGAAACTCGATATCGAGCAACTGGATGATCTAGCTCGAGAGCTCAGATTGTTCCTTCTATATTCAGTTGGACAGACGGGTGGCCATTTCGGGGCTGGGTTGGGCGTAGTAGAACTCACTATCGCTCTGCATTTCGTTTTCAATACTCCTGAGGACCGATTAGTGTGGGATGTGGGGCACCAGGCCTATCCACACAAGATCTTAACGGGGCGTCGGGAACAGATGCTTACTATGCGACAAGCCGGTGGCCTCGCAGCATTCCCAAATCGACAAGAGAGTGAGTTCGATACTTTTGGAGTGGGTCACTCCAGCACTTCTATAAGCGCCATTCTTGGAATGATGGTTGCGAGTCGCATGCAAGAGCAAGATCATCACAATATTGCAGTGATTGGTGATGGTGCGATGACTGCTGGCATGGCATTCGAGGCACTAAACCATGCCGGGCATATCGACGACAATGTGTTAATCATTCTGAATGACAACAATATGTCTATCTCCAATAACGTTGGAGGCTTATCAAGTTACTTCGCTCGTATGTGGGCAAGTAAACCCTACAACTTCATCCGTACTGGCAGTAAAAAAATGCTGTCCAAGATTCCGCCCGCCTTGAAAGCTGCTCATCGAGCGGAAGAATACATGAAGGGAATGGTTTCACCAGGCACGTTATTTGAAGAAATCGGTTTTAACTATATTGGACTAATCGATGGGCATGACACCAAAGGACTCGTCGATATTCTCAGCAATATAAAAACTCTGCGCGGCCCACAGCTTCTTCACATCGTTACTCAAAAAGGCAAAGGGTATTCTGAATCTGAAAATGATCCTTATGGAATGCATGCGCTGAGTAAGATCGACCCAGGCGCTAGTAATAAAGACGCTGGGGCGAAGCCGTCTGACATCCCTAAACGAAATGACGCGCCAGCTGCTTTAACGTATTCGCAAGTTTTTGGTAAATGGCTTTGCGATCTTGCCGAACAAGATGAATCGGTCGTTGGTATCACACCTGCCATGGGAGAAGGATCCGGAATGCGAGAATTCGCTGAACGTTTTCCCGAACGGTTTCACGATGTTGCGATTGCAGAACAACACGCGGTCACTTTTGCTGCCGGGATGGCGTGTGAAAACGTAAAACCTGTAGTCGCGATCTATTCTACATTTTTACAACGTGCATACGATCAGTTGATTCATGATGTGGCATTGCAAAATCTAAACGTTATGTTTGCCATAGATCGTGCTGGCCTGGTTGGGGAAGATGGCCCAACCCATGCTGGTAGTTTTGATCTCACATACTTACGCTGCATACCAAATATGATTGTTATGGCGCCGAGTGATGAAGATGAGACCTATAAACTATTATCTACGGCCTATTTGCAATCGGATCCAACAGCAGTCCGTTATCCTCGAGGTAAAGGCCCTGGTGTTGCATTGTCTGGTGGATTCGAACCAGTAGAGATTGGTAAAGGAGTCTTACGCAGGAAGGGACGGTCCGTAGCGATACTTGCATTCGGCAGCATGGTAAGTCCAGCCATGGCAGCGGCAGAACAATTAGATGCCACAGTCGCCGACATGCGCTTTGTAAAACCGCTTGATGAAGAACTTATTGGTGACTTAGCTGCTTCTCATCAGCTCATTGTTACTGTCGAAGAAAATGCGATCAGTGGCGGCGCAGGTTCAGGCGTTAACGAATATCTTCTCTCTTGCAACTATGCCACTCCGATTTTAAATCTTGGCTTGCCAGACAAGTTTTTGGAACACGGCAAAGTGCCAGAGATGTTGGCTGAAGTTAATCTCGATAGCGAAAGCATTATTGACGCTATTCGAGAAAAACTGAAAGCCTGCAAGATTCGTTCAGAAGCTGTGTAGTTCTGAAATAAGCTAGTTGGCCCGCATTTCCTGGCCACTTTCATCATCTCTCACATCACTTCTCACATCGCTGATGTATTCGCACATCATTTCAGCACCTTGAATAACACGTGGCGCACTGCGCTGTAATAAGTCAGGTGGTATGAAGCGTAGATGGCCATTTTCGGCTGCAGATAAACCTGGCCAATCTTGCCATTCATCCAACCATTCTGGGCGCTCTTCATCCATACCACTTACTACAATGAGTTGTGGGTCGGCGCTTAGTACCGATTCCGTGCTAACCACAGGCGCAATCGGTATAGCAGCTTCGAATACATTTCTCCCGCCACACATTTGTATGATGTCTGAAATCAAATGGTCACCGTTAAGGGTTGTAAGTGGCTCATTCCAAATTTCGTAAAAGACTTTTACTGACTCCAAATTAGAATAAGAATCTCGCAGACGATTGAGCCGCATAGTGAAATCCTTTGCTGCTGCCTCCGCTACTTCACCGGTGCCCGCCAAGGTACCAAACCGGCTAATCGCATTAGCTATGTCTTCTAATCTGCGCGGCTCATCAAGATAGACGGTGTACCCTAAGCTCTTGATGCGTTCTGCCAATTCTTCACCATTGAAACTGGCCCAAATGATGACCAGGTCTGGATCTGCACTGACCAATGATTCCAGAGAGATTTCCCGTGAGGAGCCGATCTGCGGTATGTCTGCCGCAGCGGCTGGGAAATCACTGAATTGAACCGTGGCCACGATTTTGTCACCCGCCCCGGCCGCGAAAAGCGACTCCGTGACATGAGGTGCTAAGCTAACAATTCGTTCCGCAGGAGCAGAAAGAGACACTTCATTGCCAAAATCATCGATCACTTGAACCTGAGCAAAAAGAACCTGACTTGTGCATACGCAAAACACCAGCACGATTTTTGTGAAGGTCTTGGTTAATTCACGTTTCATACGACAACCAGAATCGAATCATCTTTAGGATTTTTCGTAACTTGAGCATTGATATCGAACACGTTCGCCAGTAACTCTTCCGTGACAACTTCCTCCGGTGGGCCGCAGGCTACAACTTGTCCTTGATGGAGAACCAGGATTCGATCAGCACATTTGCTGGCTAGATTGAGGTCATGCAAAACCGTAAGAACCGCAACTCCTTGTTGAGAGAAATTGCGTATCAGATTAAGCACCATTTCCTGATGTGCTAAGTCCAAAGAAGAACTGGGTTCATCCAATATCAGACAGCGATGAGTTTCACTAGCATTCCATATTTGGGCCGCCACCCGGGCTAACTGCACTCTTTGCTTCTCACCGCCCGATAGATTGATATAAAACCGATCGGCAAATTGAGAGCAATCAACCAATTCTAATGCTTCAGCGACTATCTCTTGATTGTGTTGGTGTGAAGAACTATGAGGAATTCTTCCCATCGCCACAACTTCTGAGACGGTGAACGGAAACTCTAAACTAGAACGTTGGGGAAGCACCGCAAGCGCCTTTGCTTTGCGTTCTAACGACCATTGATTAATGTCTTCTCCCGCAAAGCTAATTTCTCCTTCGGTCAATCGCATCTCACTGCAAATTGCTCGCAACAAACTAGTTTTGCCGGCGCCATTGGGGCCAACGATTGCAACTACTTCCCCAGCGTTAAGATTTAACTCTATCTCATGCAGTGACAACTCAGCATTAATATAAGTACTGACATTGCTTAGCTGTAGTGTCGGTTTAGGGGTTGGTGTGGGTGTGCTCGCTTCAGTATTCACTACAGTCGCTCCGGATTGTTCAAAGATCGACTTCGAACCAACAAATAGAAAAAGACTGGCGCCCCAACTAATGCCGTAAGAATTCCAGCTGGTAATTCTGCTGGTGCAATCAAGGTCCTGGCTGCCATATCAGCACACAACAATAACAAAGCACCGGCTAGTGCTGTTGCAGGCAATAGATAACGGTGATCAGGACCCACAAAACCGCGCAAAATGTGAGGCACAACTAAGCCCACGAACGCGATGTTTCCAACTACAACAACGCTAACCCCGACAACGAGAGCGGATAACAAAATCAATTCTTTCTTCACCCATTCAACATCGATGCCCAGATATCGTGCCTCTGATTCTCCCAGTAGGAAGGCGTTTAACGCCGAGCGATACTTGGGAAGTCGTATCAATAACAGTGCTGCAACACAGCCCATCATTATCACTCGAGGCCAGGTTGCACCTTCAAGATTTCCCATTTCCCATACTGAGATTCGGCGCAGCATCACACTATCAGCGAAATAGGTAAACAAGCTATTTAACGCGCTGGCTACCGCACCAATTGCCACTCCCGAAAGAAGCATGGTGACAACCGAAGTTCCGTAGCGATTGGTGGCAAGGCGATAGACGAGAAAAACTGCACACACAGCGCCTATTACTGCGCCGACTGCCACGATCGATAATCCCAGGAGTTGCGAACTCTCAACAAAGCCAGCACCAAACACAATCATAAAACTTGCACCAGCTGATGCACCGCTGGAAACACCAATCAGCGACGGGTCAGCGAGGGGATTGCGAAAAAGCCCTTGAAGCACTGCTCCACAAAGAGCCAGACTTGAACCCACTAGTAAGGCCATTACTGCACGGGGTAATCGGATAGAGTTCACTATTATGCGTTCACGAGAAACCCCATCGGCTTCTGGTGATAAGAAAATTTGTAGCGGAGAAATTAGACTGGGTCCAACTGCAAGATAGAGAAGAAAGATTACCGGTAACGCGATCAACAACATCGTCCGAACTGTGCTGTAACTCGTCCGCTCCATATCAGCCCCGATTCGCCCGAGGCAGACTGTCTTGCAGATGAGGAAACAAAGCTGCAACGTCTATATGAGCTTCAATTTCATCAGCAAGTCGATTGAGTTGTCGATCTCTTTGTTCGGCTGCAGCGACTCCCCTGTCACTATCTAGTCCAGCCCACTTCAATACAGCTGTGCAGGCTTCTTCTGAATCAAATAGCCCATGCAGATAACATCCTAGTACCTGACCATCTTCGCTAATTACGCCATCGACACTATCAGAGTATTTAATTAGTGGATTGCTCAACGCACCACCAATCGATTGACCGCAATGAATTTCATATCCAGTAATGGGTACGTTTTTGTCTTTGTTGAGCAATAGCATCCCCTGCCGTCTCTCGAGTTGTTTTTCCGCTTCGAGTTCAGTAGAAAAATCCAGTAAACCCAGTCCTTTGCTTGCACCCGGATTCGATTCGATGCCTTGTGGATCACTAACTTCCATTCCCAGCATCTGCAATCCACCGCAAATTCCTATCAGTTTTCCTCCATATCGAAGATGAGAAAGTAACTGTTTATGTATTGCCGAATCGACGAATCGTTGCAGATCTTCCCTTACATTTTTGGTGCCCGGTAAAATGACAAGATCACAACCAGGCAATGCATCACCGATTTCAACATAGGTCAGATCAACCTGTGGGTGCAGTCGTAAGGGATCAAAATCTGTGTGATTGCTAATGCGGGGAAAGACGACGACAACGACTTTTAAAGACTTAAGGTCTGGATCGAGAATTTGTTCTGCACTCAACGCATCTTCCGCATCCAGGTACAGGTTAGGTAAGTAAGGAAGCACTCCAAGTACAGGTTTGTTTATGCGTTCTTCGAGCCAGTCAATTCCAGGCAGCAGCAACTGAATGTCGCCACGAAATTTATTGATCACTACGCCTACTATACGATTTCGCTCAGTCTCAGAAAGTAAATCCAAGGTCCCAACTATCGTGGCGAATACGCCACCGCGATCAATATCTGCAACCAAAAGCACAGGGCAGTCAACCGCTTCAGCGAATCCCATATTGGCCACATCGTTTTCACGAAGATTTATCTCAGCAGGGCTTCCTGCACCCTCAACTACTAACAGTTCGAATTTTTCTTTTAGTCTTGTATAGGATTCCAACACAAATTCTAGGGCACGGGATTTATAGTGTTGGTATTCCTGTGCGTCCATTGCTTGCAGCGCTTTACCATGGACTATTACTTGTGCGCGTTTGTCTGATTCAGGCTTGATGAGAATAGGATTCATATCAATGGTCGGAGGCAAATACGCAGCTTCTGCCTGCAATGCCTGGGCGCGCCCGATTTCACCACCATCTTCGGTAACCGCACTATTCAGTGCCATGTTTTGTGGTTTAAACGGAGCAACAGCCACACCGTGTCGAGCCAACAAACGACACAATCCAGCCACGAGCAAACTCTTGCCCGCATCGGATGTCGTGCCTTGAACCATTAGAGCCGAATTCACAGTCTGTCAGCAGTCCTATGAAAAGTGTCTTTTGAGGGGAGAGAGGAGAAGCCAGTAAGAAATGCAGAACTGACCGATCCAGCTAAGCCCTCCGCTTGCTGTGTCATGCATGCTTGCTGGCAGGTATCGGGCTTTCACCTGGCTGAGAGTATGTTGAACCATACTTTCAATCGATGATTACCGTTGCGGGGGCAGCCCAGGATTGTTCACCTGTGTTCCCATTTAACCATACGCGCAACTATCAGCGGGTCTGGCACCAGTAAGCCGGTGGATTATAGGAAGTGGCTCGCAGTGGTGTCAAAGTAACGATTGACAGCATCCGAGCAAGCGATAATGATTGCGGCTCCCTGAATACACGACTACCGATTAATCAGTCAGCACTACAACTGAGGATAGATACAAATTATGGCCACGCCCGAAGAGCGCAAAGCTCGGCACAAGAAAGCGATGCAGCGCAAAAAGGAACATATCGATAACAAGATTGAGCAGGCTAATATCGATAAGGGCCTCATGGTGGTGTTAACTGGCAACGGCAAAGGCAAAAGCTCGTCTGCTTTTGGCATGCTAGCCAGAAGCTTGGGACATGGTATGAATTGCGCGGTTGTGCAATTCATCAAAGGTGTATGGGAAACAGGAGAGCATTTATTGTTTCAGGATCACCCCAATGTTGAGTTTCATGTTATGGCAACTGGTTTTACCTGGGAAACTCAAGACCGAGACAAAGATATCGCTGCTGCGGAACAGACCTGGGCCGAAGCGGAACGCTTACTCAAAGATGACAGCATAGATCTCGTCGTTTTAGATGAACTGACTTATATGCTGACCTACGGCTACCTGGACAAGGAAATGGTATTGAATGCCCTCAGTAACCGACCTGAGATGCAGCATGTCGTTGTCACTGGTCGCAATGCTTCTTCTGAATTAATTGAATTAGCAGACACTGTGGCAGAATTGGGGAACACAAAACACGCTTTTGACAGTGGCGTTAAAGTGCAGAAAGGAATCGACTACTAAGTGGGTTTAGGTTTGAGTTCGGCCCCAGCCTCATACTCAGCCCCGTTGTGAAAAATCAGTGAAGGACTAATTTTGTCCGCAACTATTTTTAGTTCAACACGGCTATAACATGCGAATGGAATATGCAGCGGAAAGCTTCTATTGAGCGGCATTCCCAATACAGTCGGCAACACAACTCTTAATACTCCGCCATGAGTGACCACCAGTACATGGGATCCGTCTTCATACTCACTCAAAGACTGCCAGGCTTCGAGCACTCGGTCTCGAAAATCTAGGTAAGGCTCACCATTAGGAGGGACTAAGGCAGATAAGTCTTTTCGAAAAGCCTTAAACTGTTCCGCAGCAACTTCTCTCCACTCACTGGCCGGCATGCCATCCCAATCACCGTAATCAATCTCTTGCCAGCGATCATCAATATTAACTTCAACAGATGCGTTGCTTGCCGTTTGCTGGGCAAACTCGCTGCAGCGTGACAATGGAGAGCTGATAATGTGAGTCCAGTTGGGCGTAGTAGAGGACAGTTGATGCTGTGTGTCTAAGGCTGTTGCCCGCCGCATTTGTTCCCAGCCTAATGACGTGAGAATCGGGTTTACCCGACCACGAACGATGTCCCCGCCTTCAGGTTCACCATGGCGGATAAAATCGACGATTATGCGTTTAGTGTTTGATGACAAGTGATAAGAGAGTGAACGAGCCAGGTTGGGGTTCGGATTAAATTTAAACCAACTATTTCATATGCCCTAACTTATTCACTTTAACGGCCAAGTAACTTTCGTTATGTGGGTTTGCTTCCGTATGAATAGGTACGATTTCTGGCACATCCACGCCCATCGCCTTGAGCGCATCAACTTTTCGTGGATTATTCGTCAATAGACGCACACTGCTCAGTGAAAAATGCTCCAGCATTGGCTTGCAGATTTCGTATTCCCGGCTGTCAGGTTCGAATCCCAATTGTACGTTTGCTTCAACAGTGTCGGCACCAGAGTCCTGCAATGCATAGGCCTTAATCTTATTGATTAGCCCAATCCCCCGACCTTCTTGTCGCAGGTACAGAATCACACCACGACCTTCTTTTGAGATCCGTTGCATCGCTGTTTGTAACTGTGATCCACAGTCACAGCGCAGGCTAAACAAACAATCTCCAGTTAGACATTCTGAATGAACGCGGCACAGGGGTGCCTCTCCTTCACTCAGATCTCCCATTGTCAGGGCCACATGTTCTTTGCCGGTCGCGGGGTCTTCAAATCCATGAATAGCAAACTGTCCCCATGTGGTAGGCAGGGTTGCTGAAGCGACATATTGAACCGACACGAAGTACCTCGAATACTCTTAACTGATCAGGACCAAAGTGGCCTGGATGCACAGGGCGGCCATTATACCTGCTAAAACATCATCTAGCATGATGCCAATTCCGCCTTCTACCTTGGTATCTGCCCACTTGATAGGCCAGGGCTTGAGAATATCGAACAGCCGAAACAGCAGAAATCCAACGATTATCCAGACTGCGGACACTGGAACCATGAACATGGTTATCCAATATCCCACAAATTCGTCCCACACAATTCCGCCATGGTCATGCACCCCTAAATCGTTGCTAGTTCTCTCGCAGATCACTACGCCGAGGCCAAATGCCATGACTAGTGCAACGGCATAGTACAAAGTAGTTAGCTGGCTCAGCGGGAGATACATAAATACTGCCACAATCGTACCCGCTGTCCCTGGTGCTTTCGGTGCCAGACCAGAACCAAATCCGAAAGCCAATAAGTGGATCGGGTTTTTGAGATTAAGATTGTCGGTGTTACTCACAGATCAATTACTCGGTTTGAAATGCTCATAAGAGTCGAGATGGATTTCGATTTTTTCTCTGCTTTCATTTAAGAAGCTTATGCCATTGCCAGTTGTGATTTCGCCAATGCAAGTCACTTCTAATTCGTATTGATTGCTTAGCCTCTCGAATTCTTCTCTCGCTGCAGAAGGTACCGTCATACATAACTCGTAGTCATCTCCACCAAAGAGGGCTGCCATTCGACGAGCATCCAGAGATGCAACTTCATTTGTTACTTCGGAATAAGGCAGTCTATCGATAAACAACTCCGCGCCAACTTCGCTTGCGCTGAGAATATGTCCGAGATCTCCTACCAGACCGTCTGAAACATCGATACCGCTGGAAACGATAGTTTTACATGCTTGTGCAAATTCTACCCTTGGTTCAGGCTGGTAATAAGCTTGAGTAAAAAAGTCTATTTGTTGCTCAGACAGCGATGAACTTATTGCCAAGCGCTCACCAAGATGTGATCGCATTCCCAACGCGGGAAGCGCAAGAGCTCCATCACCTAATGTGCCTGTCACATAAATGCTGTCTCCTACTGCAGCTCCTTCGCGCAATATGTGTTGAGATTTATCAATTAACCCATGAATCGTAATTGCCACCGCCATCGGTCCTTTAGTCGTATCTCCGCCAACCAATGGGCAGTCATAACGTTTGGCAAGTGAAAATAGTCCAGCGGAAAATTCTTGCATCCAATCGTTTTCAACAAGAGGAATAGTCAGCCCCAAAGTAAAGCACAACGGTGTGGCTCCCATAGCAGCCATATCACTCAAGTTTACCGCTAGTGATTTTTTTGCAATCAGGTTTGGTGCTGCGTCTGAGGGAAAATGTACATCAGCAGTTAACACATCAGTAGCAACGCAAAGCAACTGATCGTTAGGTACATCCAAGATCGCACCATCATCGCCAATACCAACCACCACTTCTTGCCTGCTGAATTGCTCTACCGATTCAGCGAAGTGGCGTCGTATCAACTCAAATTCAGTGTTCACACTTGGATTCTTTCAACTGTTTGTTGAGAATTACTGTTGAGGATTATAGTTTCGCAGAGTATTCCACGGCTCGAAGTGTAGGAACGAGTTTGTCTAACACACCGTTAATATACTTATGGCTATCTGTTGCTCCATAAGACTTCGCCAACTCAACACATTCATTAATCACTACTCGATAAGGCACATCGATTCGATTGGCCAATTCAAAGGTTCCCAAGTATAGGAGCGATGTTTCAACTGGATCCAATGCATCCATCTTTCTGTCAAGGTGAGACTCAAGGTGGTTGTCCAGCGCTTCAAGCTGTTTGGGGATCTGCAGGAATACTTCATCAAAATACTCCCAATCAATCTTTCCAGGATTATCCTCACGAAATTGCTTCTTGATATCAATTGGATCCATTTTAGAAAGCAGCCATTGATAAAGAGCCTGCATGATTAGCTGGCGTGCTTTACGGCGTTGGGCCAATGGAATTTTAGTACCCATGATTCGATCTGTAATGAAGTATTGCGGAAAGAGAAGCGAATTAAGCTTCGAGCTGGCGGGTTAAGCTGACCATTTCGATTGCAGTCATAGCTGCTTCAGCACCCTTGTTTCCTGCTTTGGTACCGGCTCTTTCGATTGCTTGCTCGATAGTATCAACTGTGAGAACGCCGAATGTCACAGGAATATCACTCGACAAGCTGACTTGGCTAATTCCTTTTACACACTCACCAGCAACGTATTCAAAATGAGGAGTGCCACCACGGATTACAGCACCGAGTGCAATAATTGCATCGTGTTGGTGATTTGCAGCCATTTTCTTAACCGCGATCGGCAACTCATAAGCACCAGGAACTTTTACTATAGTGATATCTTTGTCTTGCACGCCATGTTTGTTGAGTGCATCGATAGCACCTTCAAGCAGTCTATCAACTATAAAGCTGTTGAATCTTGCAACCGCAATTCCATAGCTTGCGCTCGCATTTTGATAGTTTCCTTCTATAGTTTTGATGTTACTCATAACTCCTTCCTGCTATTCAACGCTCACTATTTTTCAAACGTAACGAAGTCGACGACTTCCAAATCAAATCCAGAGATTGCATTGAACCGAGCTGGATAACTCAACAACCTCATCTTGCCCACACCAAGATCACGCAGTATTTGAGAGCCAGTACCAATGGTCAGGTCATTCCCTGCCCTTGCTGATGGCGAAGCTTCAGGGCGCTCAGCTTTCGCGGTAGCCAAATTGTGCGCGAGGTCCTGGCCGTAATCTTCGCCGGATAATAGCACAGCCACACCGTTTCCTTCCTGGCTTATTCTTTCCAAAGCACTGCTAAAAGACCAACTGGTTCTATCAGCGTTAAATACTTCACACACATCACGCAATGTATTTGGAATGTGTACTCTAACTAAGGTTGGTTCCGAAGTTTTGATGTCTCCTTTGACGAATGCTAAATGCATACTTCCACTTATCGAATCCAGATAAGTGTGGACTACAAATTCGCCATAAGGTGTTTGCAAAACATTTGTTTCTTTACGCTGTACTGTATGTTCGTTGGCAATTCGATAGTGAATTAAATCTACGATAGTGCCAATCTTGATGTCGTGATGCTTTGCAAACTTCTCTAAATCTTCACGCCGAGCCATCGTGCCATCTTCATTCATTATCTCAACTATAGCCGCTGCCGGTTGATAACCAGCCAACCTGGCAAGATCGCAACCAGCTTCTGTATGTCCGGCGCGTCTTAACACGCCACCAGGCTGAGCCATAATCGGAAAGATATGACCGGGTTGCACAATATCCTCTGGCTGAGTATCTCTAGCCACTGCGACTTGAATAGTGCGCGCTCTATCCGCAGCAGAGATACCTGTAGTGACACCAGTTGCTGCTTCAATTGATACAGTAAAGTTGGTGTTATAAGGCGTGTTATTTTCATTAACCATCAACCCTAGCTTCAACTTTTGACAATGCTCAGGAGTAAGCGTTAGACAAATAAGCCCGCGAGCATTGGTAGCCATGAAGTTAATATCTTCGGTGCGCACGCGTTCGGCCGCGATAATTAAGTCACCTTCATTTTCGCGATCCTCATCATCCATGAGTATCACCATCTTGCCTTGGCGAATATCGTCAATGATTTCTTCTGTAGTATTTAAATCCATGACCTAACTATTTTCCGCAGATTTGAATCCATGCTCTTCGAGAAATTCAGAACTGATTGATGTATTGGAAGTTTCACTATTCAATCGTTCTAGATATCTGGCAACGACATCCACTTCGAGATTCACCTCTTGTCCAATGGAATACTGCCCGATAATCGTTTCTTGCTGAGTATGAGGGATAACGTTAATAGTAAAATGCGATCCTTCAACTGTGTTAACTGTAAGACTAGTACCATCAATACAAATCGAACCTTTGGCTGCGATGTATTTGGCAAGATTGTCTGGTGCTTCAAATTCCAATCGGATACTTCCACCTTCTGGTTCTTGAGCAACCAGTTCTCCAACGCCGTCTACGTGCCCACTAACAATATGACCACCGAAACGATCTGTAGCTAACATGGCCTTCTCTAGATTGACCGCATCACCGGGCTTCAGGTTACCCAATGAAGTACAACGCAAAGATTCGGCAGACACATCAGCTGAAAATCCTGCTGCATGTAATGACACGACCGTTAAACAACATCCACTCACAGCAATGCTGTCCCCCAGCCCCACATCATCAAGATCGAGCTTGCCGGTGGCGATTTGCAGTCGCCAGTCAGAGCTGGTTTCTTCCAACCGCTCTACGGAACCTATGGCTTCGATAATTCCAGTAAACATAGTTGCTTTACAATTCAGTTCGCTCTAAGTACGACTTTGATATCAGTTCCTATCTGCTCGACAGTCTCAATTTCAAATTCGGGTGCTTCAAGCAAAGACGTTAGATTGTTTAGTTGCAGCAATGGGCGCGAATCGCTTCCGAAAATTTTCGGTGCAATGTAGACGATAAGCTCATCAACTAATTCTGCCTGAATGAATGCACCACAAAGTGTGGGACCTGCCTCCACCAACAAATCATTGCATTCGAATTCAGCGGCCAGGGATTCTAGCACAGATAACAATCGCACTCCCGAGCCCGCACCAACCTCTGATTCGGCTAGTGGACGAATTTCCGCGCTAGACGAAAGGTTATTATCCGCCTCTACAGCTGCAGTGCTTGCATAGACAACAGCCTGTCCTGGGCCATGCAATATCTTTGCATCTGCCGGAGTCTTTAACTTGCTATCAAGAATTACTCGAATCGGTTGGCGCTTGAGAGATTCAGTGTTACTAAGAATTTGTGCCTCACTCAATTCAATTTCATCAATCCTTACATCCAGCCGTGGATCATCTGCGAGCACCGTCCCGATGCCAGTAACAACCGCACTGCTTATTGCTCTTAGCTGTTGTACATCAGCGCGAGACGCTTCGCTGGTTATCCATTTGCTTTCGCCATTCGCTAAAGCAGTTCGACCATCCAAGCTCATAGCGAGTTTAAGTCGCACAAAAGGCAAGCCGTGCTGATGCCGTTTAACAAAACCAGGATTTACATCTATGGCCGCTTGTTCCAGATCTACTAATTGAAAGACCTCTATGCCGACCGACTCAAGAGCATCTATACCTTTACCCGCCACTTTTGGATTTGGATCTTTCATTGCAATGACTACGCGAGCAACTCCTGCCTTTATTAACGCTTCAGTGCATGGGCCAGTCTTTCCTTGAAAACAGCAAGGCTCCATACTCACAAACGCAGTAGACCCCTTGGTGTCGCCGTTGACATTACTAAGAGCCATAACTTCAGCGTGGGGCTGACCAGCTGCAATGTGCCACCCTTCACCTATCACTTGATCATTGGCAGTAATAACGCAACCAACTCTAGGATTGGGATGCGCTGACAATACATTGCACGCAAGATCGACAGCACGCTGCAAAAACGCGGGCCATTCCTTCATGGAATCATCGAGATTTGTATTGTGTAGAAGTTGCATCGCCAGATATTTCTAGAAAGAAAAGAGAATTGCTGTGGAGGCCTTATACGGCCTGCTTAGTCTCGCAGGGCCAGCGATGATACCAGAATCAGCCCCTCAATTGGACTGTCTGTACAGGGCAGTAGCCCCCGTAATGCGGGGACTAGAAGGGTCTATTTAGATTAGAGGGAGAGCTGAATAGCCTAATTGTTGAAGCTTAGCTAGAGCTGTCTTTCGACAAGCGATCAATTTCTTCGCGAAATTCATTAAGGTCTTTAAAGCTTCGATAAACGGATGCGAAGCGAACAAAAGCCACTTCATCAAGATTCCGCAATTCTTTCATGACCTGTTCGCCTACATCCCGTGATTGAATCTCTCTTTCACCGGTTGAACGAAGAGTTGCTTTAATACGATTAACAGCTTCTTCAACCTTTTCTATGCTGACTGGTCTTTTTTCTAGCGCCTTATTCAAGCCAGCGAAAAGTTTGTCTTCATTAAACGGTTCACGAATTCCATCTTGCTTAATGATTCTCGGCATTACCAACTCAGCAGATTCGTAAGTTGTGAATCGCTCTTCGCAAGTAATGCATTCACGTCTACGTCTAACGTGATTACCTTCGGAAACAAGTCGCGAATCGATTACTTTGGTGTCGATGGCACCACAAAAAGGGCAATGCATAAGAAGTCTCTGTTACTGCTTATATTTCTTTTTATTGATAAACCGGATACTTTGCACAAAGAGTTAAAACATTCTGTTTAACTTCTTCGATTTTGGATTCGTTACTCAAATCATCGAGGATGTCACACATCCAGGTTGCAAGCGTTGCGCATTCTGACTCACCGAAACCACGAGTAGTGATTGCAGGCGTACCAATTCTCAAACCGCTAGTGACAAAAGGTGGATTTGGGTCGTTAGGCACAGCGTTCTTGTTAACTGTGATGTTTGCACGATCCAGTGCTGCATCCGCATCTTTACCAGTGATCCCTTGGCGAATAAGACTTAACAGAAACAAGTGATCGTCAGTGCCATTGGAAACGATGTCATACCCTCGATCTATAAACCCTTGCGCCATCACTTGTGCGTTCTTAACTACCTGCTGTTGGTAAGTCTTGAAATCGTCACTCATGGCTTCTTTAAAGCAAACCGCTTTCGCAGCAATAACATGCATCAATGGTCCGCCCTGGCTTTCAGGAAACACAGCAAAATTAAGTTTTTTCTCCAGCTCTTCGTTAGCACGTGCCAGGATAATGCCACCACGAGGACCGCGCAGTGTTTTGTGCGTAGTAGACGTGGTCACGTCAGCTATGTTCACTGGACTCGGATACACCCCTGCTGCTATCAGGCCAGAGACATGAGCCATATCCACTACAAAGTAAGCGCCTACGCTGTCTGCAATTTCCCGAAATTTTTGCCAATTAATAACTCTGGAATACGCAGAGAAACCAGCCATGATGATTCGAGGTTTGTGTTCTTGTGCCAAGGCGTTGACCTGATCATAGTCAATCTCGCCTGTTTCGCTATTGAGGCCATATTGGACGGCGTTATAAATACGGCCTGAGAAACTGACATTGGCCCCATGGGTTAAGTGACCTCCATCAGCCAGGCTCATTCCCAAAACAGTATCACCAGGCTTGGCTAGAGCCATATAGACAGCTGCGTTCGCCTGTGAACCTGAATGAGGTTGCACATTGGCGTAGTCGGCTTGAAAGAGTTCCTTAGCTCGCGCGATTGCGACTTCTTCGACTGTATCTACGTTTTCGCAGCCACCGTAATAGCGTTTGCGCGGATAGCCTTCGGCATACTTATTCGTAAGTACCGAGCCTTGAGCCTCCATCACGAATGGGCTTGTGTGATTTTCTGAGGCGATGAGTTCGATGTGCTCCTCTTGGCGCGTTTTTTCGGCTTCGATAGCGGCGCTAATCTCGGGGTCGAATTCAGATAGGCTGATATCGGTTTTGAACATCTAACTCACTCTCCGGGGGTTGGGCTGGGATTTTTGAAGGCGCTATTCTACCTGAACGATTCCGGATCAGCACCCATATGTTGGGGTTAGTGACACAATATATTGTACTTTTCGGCCAATCCCGCCTGTTAGCACCTCGCAGCGGCTGTGCCATAATAGCGCCCACTTTAAACCCAGCACCGGACTCCTAATCTATGGCCCAGTTTGTTTACACCATGAATCGCGTCGGCAAAGTTGTGCCGCCGAAACGAGAAATACTCAAAGACATTTCTTTGTCTTTTTTCCCTGGCGCGAAAATCGGAGTACTCGGTCTCAACGGTGCAGGTAAATCTACATTGCTACGAATCATGGCTGGCATCGACACTGAAATTAATGGCGAAGCTAGACCACAGCCTGGCATCAATATCGGATATTTACCTCAGGAGCCTGAACTCGATGAGGATTTGGATGTTCGCGGAAATGTCGAACAGGGCATTAAAAGTGTTATCGACCTGGTAAACGAGTTCAATGCAATCAGTGACAAGTTCGCCGAACCGATGAGCGACGATGAAATGAATGCGTTGTTGGAACAACAAGGTGAATTACAAAACAAAATTGATGCAGTAGATGGCTGGCAGATTGAAAGAACACTAGAAATTGCCGCTGATGCCTTGAGACTTCCACCATGGGAAGCCGATGTCAGCAAACTTTCCGGTGGGGAACGCAGACGAGTCGCGCTTTGCCGATTGCTGCTGTCGAAACCTGACATGCTGTTATTGGATGAGCCTACGAACCATTTGGATGCGGAGAGCGTCGCCTGGTTGGAGCGATTTCTACAGGAATACCCCGGCACCGTAGTTGCCATTACTCACGACCGCTATTTTCTCGATAACGCAGCAGGCTGGATTCTCGAATTAGACCGGGGTCATGGCATTCCATACGAAGGAAACTACAGCGCGTGGCTGGAAGCAAAAGAGAAGCGACTTGAAGTAGAGGAAAAACAAGAAGCCGCTCGTGAGCGCACGATCAAGTCAGAACTCGAATGGGTTCGAGCCAATCCGAAGGGCCGACAGTCGAAAAGCAAGGCTCGAATCGCCCGTTTTGAGGAGCTCAATTCCAAGGAATTCCAGCAGCGCAATGAAACCCAGGAACTCTATATTCCTCCAGGCGAGCGCTTAGGTGAAAAAGTTGTCGAAGTTAAGAATCTAAGCAAAGGCTTCGATGATCGGGTGTTAATCGATGACGTGAGTTTCAGTATTCCCAAAGGAAGTATTGTGGGAATCGTTGGCGGAAACGGTGCAGGTAAAACCACATTCCTGCGCATGCTCGTCGGCAATGAGCAACCCGACAGCGGATCTATCGATTTAGGTGAGACGGTTAATCTTGCTTACGTTGACCAGAGCCGGGATGAGCTTAACGGCGAAAATACCGTGTGGCAGGAAATCTCTGATGAACAAGACATGCTGCAAATTGGCAAATATGAGATCTCTTCTCGAGCTTATGCCAGTCGTTTCAATTTCCGCGGGGGAGATCAACAAAAACATGTAAAAGATCTTTCCGGTGGAGAGCGAAATCGCCTGCATATGGCTAAGCTATTGAAGAAAGGTGGCAATGTTTTGTTGCTGGACGAGCCCACTAACGATCTGGATGTTGAAACTTTACGGGCATTGGAAGAAGCATTACTGGCTTTTCCAGGTTGCGTCATTGTCGTATCACACGATCGGTGGTTCCTCGATCGTATCTGCACCCACATTCTGGCGTTCGAAGGTGATAGCCAAGTCGTTTGGCACGAAGGCAATTACACCGACTACGAAACAGAATACAAAAAGCGTATCGGTGACAATCAACCGACTCGGGTTAAGTACAAGAAATTAGATAGCTAAAACGAAAACACCAGGGCTGTGCCCTGGTGTTGAGTTCTCTATTTACTGAGTTTGGTTTATCCGCGACCTCCCATCATTCCGCGTAATGCTGCCGGAATATCCGCCGGGAAGACGACAAACTTCGAATTGTCAGAGTCCGATAACTGCTGCAATGAACTAATGTATTTCTCACCAAGTAGATAGACGACTGGCAATTCTTTCTCGCCGATAGCATCGGTCACCAAGTTAATCGCAGTCTTGCTAGCTTCTGCCAAAATCACCTGGGCTTCAGCTTCACGCTTGGACGCTTCCAACTCACCTTCAGCTTGTAAAATAGCTGCTTGCTTATCACCGTCCGCGCGAGTAACCGTAGCACGGCGAGCACGCTCGGCTGCAGCCTGCTCTTCCATCGCCTGCTGCATAGTGCCTGAAGGATTAATGTCTTGAATCTCTACGGTCTTTAGAGTGATACCCCAATCAGAGATGTCATCAGAAATAGCCGCTTTCAGTTTGGCTTTTATGTGATCTCTTGAAGACAGTGCATCATCGAGACTCATCTCACCAATAATAGAACGAAGGGAAGTTTGAACGAGAGTTTGAATTGCGATGACATAATTCTCTACACCATAAACCGCCTTCTCTGGAGAAACGATATTGATGTAGGCAACTGCGTTGGTTACGAGTACAGCATTGTCTTTGGTGATTACTTCCTGTGAAGGGATATCGAGAACAATATCTTTAGTAGTTACCTTGTAAGCGATGCTGTCTATATAAGGAATAATGAAGTTTAGCCCGGGATTAAGTGAACTGTGATATTTACCAAGCCGTTGAACGACCCATTTAAATCCTTGGGGCACCTGGCGGACACCCTGGGCAACTGTAACTAACAAAAAGAAAAATACGGCAATGGCTAGAATAAATCCTGGTTCCATAGTGAAGCTCCTTTGGTAGCTTGCCTAAGATTGAATGCTCACGCTTTTTTTACAATGAGCGAGTTTCCTGACAGTTCGGCCACACTGACTCGATCACCGACTTGCAGGGCATCATCTGATATGATTAACCATTCATCTGAACCAAGGACAGGAGCTGGGAATCGAATCATTCCTCGTTTTTCTCCATTGGGCGGTGATATTACCTGGCCAATTTGACCTAACAGTGCTTCTTTGGAAAGACCAGCTTTGGTTTTATCGCGAGAGAGGGGTTTAAGATACTTAAACCATGCAACGGCAAATGCGCCAGAGAGTATTGCCCAAATGACAACTTGAGAAGCAACACCAATATCCGGAATGAGTAAAAGAACTATTCCGACAACTATCGCCGAAATACCAAACCAAAATATGAAAAAAGATCCAATAAATATTTCGGAAAGGGTTAAAGCGATACCAAGCACTATCCAATGCCAATACAGAAGTGCAAATTCCATAATTTGTCTCCTTAACTAGCGTCAATTCATTATTGAATTGTTTTGCTGGCCTAGTAAAGAGATATGGGGACGAATTACCGAATTTCAAGTACTTATCTGACCGATACGCCAGATAAATCGGGCTACGCAGGCCTATTTAGCAAGATCTTCTTTTAACGCTTTTAGCCGTTTTCGTAGCTCAGATTTAGGCAGGCTTACCTGAGTTTTTTCTGGCAGTGGCTTTGTAACTTCAATATCGAGAGTCTCACCTTTCATTACCTGACGACAAAGTTTCGTGTAATGATGATCGAACACTGGAAATGCTGTTTGCTCAGATTCGTTGGCGAGAAAGAACCAATCCGATGCCTTACCGGCAAAATACACAGCAGGATGAGACCAGTTGAAGTCTTGCTTGGGCGAAGGAGCCGAACACGCTTCGACATATGCGCTACGAGAATCAGGTAAGCCGAACAACTCAGCGCCTTTATCACAGGCTTCAATCATTGCGGCAATGGTTGGCAAATAGGTTTGAGTTCTGACCAGACTTTGGCCAGCCTGCAGTATCACTTCTACCGGATACTGACTAAGACTTTGTAGCCAAAACTTTTTGGCAATAATTAAATCCTGCTCATTGGAGAACGCTTTGTGATACTGATTGTGATAGGCGAACTGAAACTCCATGAACAAACGTGTTATGGCGTCGGTGTGATCGAGTGCTTCTGAGGAAGGCTCGGAAGTTGTGTATCCTGCTGCCGCAGGTTCTGTCACTTCAGTCTGCCCAGCTTCGATCGGCGAGTTGTTCGAGT
The DNA here is from genome assembly GCA_965262465.1 of uncultured Pseudohongiella sp. Lineage (GTDB taxonomy): Bacteria > Pseudomonadota > Gammaproteobacteria > Pseudomonadales > Pseudohongiellaceae > UBA9145. The sequence goes on from OZ253535.1 coordinate 3,112,882, forward strand.
CTTGCTCTAACCTTTTCTTCTGGAGATCCAGCAATGGCTTGATCTTCTGCATGTGAACTGCCTCTGGACTGGAGATCACTTAGTCGTCTAGCCCAATCCATTTTAATAAATTGTAGAAATACTGTGTTCCAGGAAGCACGCGCTTGCTGACTATCGCGCCAATATAATACGAATTCTGGCACCTTACTTAACGCATAAGACTCATCGATTTCCGCCAGGTGCAGAATCTCAATGCATTCGGCGCTAGGTTGCCAGTTTTCATCAATTGGTCTTGGCGTGTCATCTACTCCGAATGATGCTGTGAACTTTGCCCATTGTCTTCTTATGTGTTCAATAAAACGCGTATTCCACGCTCCGTGCACTACTCCACGCTCACGCCAGTACAAAACGAATTCGGGAACTGCATCTTCGATAAAGGAACTGCTTATGCCCGACTTCTCAAGAATCTCCACCGCATCTTGGCTCGGTTGCCACTCTGCCGACATGGTACTTGCGAGTTCGTGAGCTCCTCGTCTTGTTTGTTCTTGCCGCCATTCTTTCAGAACGTGTTTATAAAAAGCATTTCCCCAGGAAAAGCGCGCCTGACCACGATCGCGCCAATATCCTACGAACTCTGGCACAAGGGATTGGATGAATGGTTCCGGAATCGAATGCTGTTTACACAAACGAATCCAATTCTCATCCGGTTGCCAGTCCAGGGGAATTAGATTTCCTGACCGATTACTATCCGCCAATTGAGTAACAGAAGCCGAGCGAGTATTGGGATTAGGTGTCGTGTTAGGAGCCGAATTAGGTAGGCGATGCATATCTCCCGATGAATCACCGTGGGAAACATTTTCTTCGCTATGTGGAGTTTGTGGATTCACCTGGGACGCTGAACTGTCTATCGCTACCCACCGACATTCTAATTTGGTTCCCGCTTCGACTGTGACTACTCCTAGAGTTTGCAAGCTCTGTTGAATGCTCTGAATTTTTTCCGCATTCCAAAAAGGCAGTGCAGCCAAGAGCTCCTTGTCTTCGATCTGTACCCAACGGAGCGAAGAATTCCCTGGCCGCGTGACACCTCGATGCCGAATCGACTCAGAATAGATTTGAAGCAATATCGCCTCTTCTAATCCGATAGTGGCGGCTAGCGTGGGAGAAATTACGATAGGATGTTCAGGTAACAAGGTAATAGACAGAAAAAAGGAGTTAATGACTAATAGTACTAACAGGGCCTAGGGAGAATGATGAGCCCTGTTTCGATCAATGCTAGCACACTAAAAATCCTCACCCCAACGCTCCATTGAGAGTTGGGCTCAAGCCACAGTAAACTGCCGTTTTTGAGTAATTGCTCACCTGTTGCCAACGATGTATCCACAACTTATCCAACAGTTTATCGATTTGCACCAGCTTCCATCTCACTATGGTGACGATGTTGAACAGTGGGTTGCCCCTTTCCTCGACAAACTTGTTGCCCGACTTTCCTCCCCGGGAAGTCGCCCTTTGCTGTTAGGCTTAAATGGTGCTCAAGGCACTGGTAAATCAACACTAGGCCAATTGATAACTCTAATTCTAAAAGGACAAGGATTCACCGTAGTTTGTTTATCGATAGATGATTTCTACTTGGGCAAAGCTGAGCGCAATCAGCTAGCACAAGCTGTGCACCCCCTACTTCAAACTCGAGGCGTGCCAGGAACCCATGACATAGACTTATTGAAAAACACTTTAGAAAGCTTGCTGCAGCCGCAAGAGAACGGGTCAGTAAACTTGCCGCGATTCGACAAAGCAACAGATGACCGAGTATCGGAGTCGCAATTTCTGCAACAAAGCCTACCCGTTGATTTAATTATCCTTGAAGGATGGTGCGTCGGAGCCGTTGCAGAATCTGAACAAACCTTAAGTGATCCCATAAATCAGCTAGAGGCTGAAGAAGATGCAAATGGTGCTTGGCGTCGATACGTAAATGACAAACTTCGCTCTGACTATGAACCACTGTTTGTCAGAATGGATGGCTTGGTATTTCTGCAGGCACCTTCGTTTAACCAGGTGTTTGAATGGCGCAGTCTGCAAGAGAAAAAACTGAAAGCGGTACAAACCGAAGCCAGCCCCGGCGTGATGAATGAAAGTCAGCTACATCGCTTTATTCAGCACTATGAACGCATTACACAACAATGCCTGACTCGCTTACCGAGTCAGGCAGATGTAATTTTTCGTTTGGATAAGTCTCACCGCATCGTTGGAAGGGAAGACGCTAGCGGCCATTTTTAGGCATATAAGTCATATAGAGAGTCTAGTAGGTCTGTCTAGTTTTGCTCTGCAGGTGCACCCACAGATTCTCGGTTGGTAAACAAAGGTTGAATCCAAACCCGAGCTATTAGACCGACTAGTAAGACTGCTGCTAGTTGCCGCCATAGAGGATAGCTCTCTCCATGTTCGGCCATTGATAGTTGCAGTGGCCAGGCGAACCCTGCATACATTGCATTCAATACAAGCCCGCAAACTATTGCTGTGCCAATAACGCCAACTAAATAGGCAATCAGCGATTTGTTGCCCAATTGTTCTCTGATCACGCCCATAGTGGCGATGTTAGTAGCTGGGCCTGTAAGCATGAACACTAGAGCAGCACCAGGCGAGATTCCAGCAAACAATAGACTGGCTGCCACCGGTGTTGAAGCAGTTGCGCAGATATACATTGGCAAACCAACGATCACCATGATGATCATTGCCATTAGTCCATCGCCCCACTGCAGGAAAAATTCCTGGGGCACAACAGCAGTAATAATGGTCGCAGCGACTAATCCAATTGCTAACCATTTTGCCGTATCAGAGATCATGCGACCGTAGCCATACTTAACAGCATCTACAAATCGCTGTGAAAGTGGAGCTACTTCTGCTTCTTCTGTTTTGTTCTTCGACGCACAACAGCTACTGGGTGCCTCTTCCTCTCGAACTGTGGTTTCGTCGTTATCAAAACTGTTTACCAGGACACCAGCAATAACTGCACTGATCAGTGCACCGATTGGACGCATCATGGCAAAAATTGGACCAAGCACTGCGTAGGAGAATGAAATCGAATCAACACCTGTTTCAGGAGTCGCTACTAAAAAGGATGAAGTTGCTCCTTTTGATGCGCCGGCCTTTCGAATTGCGAGTGCCGTGGGAATAACGCCACATGAGCACAGAGGCAACGGCGCACCGATAAAAGCGCCTTTTACGATCGATAGGAATCCAGGTTTCGCGAGCTGCTTTTCAACCCAACTACTCGGAATGACTTGTTTGATGATTCCTGCCAGTAAATACCCCATGAGTAACCAAGGAGCGCTTTCAATGACCAGATTCCAAAAAATTCTTAGCAGTTCCACTAGTTTGTCCTCACCGACTCGGCAGTCTCGTTTTCAGGGACCACCCCTTCTTCCAGTGCTTCGATAATCGAACAGTGGGTAGCGTTCTCAGGACCACCGCCGCAGCTTTCAAGAAGTCGTTCCAACGTCTGTTGCATCATCGACAACTCGGCAATCTTGGCATTCACTTCATTGAGTTTATGTTGGGTGATATCGGTGACCTCCTGGCAACTGTGGCTGTCCTTATCCAGCCTGATAGAAAGTAACTGGCCAATATCATCCAGAGAGAATCCAATATTGCGGGCAGTTTTCACAAACTCCGCTCGACGAATATCGGCATCACTATAGTAACGATAGCCAGCTTCACTGCGTTCACTCGCATTGATCAGACCATGCTTCTCATAGAATCGGATGGTATGGGCCGACAGGCCGGTTTGGGCCGCTAATTCACTAATTTTGAGCACTGCTACGCTCCTTTACTCTTAAAAACTCAACATCGGAGCGCAGTATAAGCTTAGAGTTAGCTCTAAGGTCAAGGTTTTGGGTGAATTTGGCTCTCAGTCCAAAATGCGCCGCATCCAGGTGCCTATATCAGAGATTTCCTGCGGGCACACGGCATGCTCCATAGGATAGCTCTCGTATTCCGGCTCAAAGCCGAGGTTCTGCAGCGTTGCGACACTCTTGCGACCGAGAGCTTCTGGGACTACGGGGTCATGAGTCCCGTGGCAGATCAAGATTGGCAGAGTATTTTGCACGGGATTGATTTGAATCGAACCCGCTGTCGGAAAATAGGTTGATAAGGCCAGAATACCGGCCAGAGTTTTGGGATAGGTCAGTGCAGCTTCAAATGCTACTGCCCCACCCTGAGAGAATCCGGCCACAATGATTCGGTCAGGCTCGACGCCTCTTTCAATCTCACGATCAATCAAGTCATGCACCCACTGTGCGGACTGTCGAAGTTGTTCATCATCTACATGCCGGTCAACATCCATCTGCTTTATGTCATACCAAGCCGGCATCACAAATCCATTGTTGATGGTTACTGGTATTGAAGGCGCATGGGGAAATACGAAGTGGACGCCGGTGGAATGGGATAACCCCAATTGCGGAACTATAGGGGCAAAGTCATTGCCATCGGCCCCTAGTCCGTGAAGCCAAATCACTGCCGCTGTTGCTTCAGACTCTGGGGGCCAATCCATTTCTACTGCAGGCAAGTATTCCATAGTGAGCTCTTCCTCTTTTAACGTCCGCTGTTAGTTACTGTGATGATTACTGAAGTAGTCGAACTTCTCGCTGTGGAAATGGTATAGCAATTCCACCTTCAGACAACACATCTTGCAATATCTTATTGCAAGTAAACTTCACATCATGAAAGCGTTCTGTCTTTGCCCAGCATCTAACACTGAGATTTATCGAACTATCACCGAAACTTTCGATGCCAACTTGCACTGGACGTTTCTCGCTCAGCCCATCGACATTACTTAGTCCTTGTTGGATAGCGTCGATAGCTTTGCTCGAATCACTTTCGTAAGCAATACCAACCGCCAATTCCAGAATTGTGTCAGATTGAGAGTTATGAATGATCTCGCCAATGATATGTTTATTTGGAATGGTGATCATTTCGTCGTCTTCATTACTTAGCACGGTATAAGCCAAGGTGACTTCTTTCACAACACCCCAGACACCTTGAACGCGAATAGTGTCTCCTACAACGAAAGGCCGGGTGAGAATTATGCTAAGTCCCGCCCCATAATTGGATAAAAGCCCCTGCACTGCTAACCCAGCGCCCAGACCGAGAGCACCGATAGCTGCAATGAATGGTGTTATCTGCACTCCCAGTTTCGGCAGCGCAATCACAATTGCTGAAGCAACGACGGCGATTCGTGTTGAGCTCGCAAAAAATTTGCTCAGCGTGACATCGATTCCCCGCCGCTGGGCGATAGCAAAAACGACATCAGACAATTTTCTACCTATCATGACACCTATCACCAAAATGATGATTGCACCAAGAATTTGAAAACTATAAGTCACTAGATAAGTTGTGATCAGATTGTAAATTTCTGACATTTGTTCGAGTTCTTGTTCCATGGTTCTTCCGACTTGTTGACTATTGAAGCAATCGACATTTTGCCATGAGCATGGAATAGCGCCTAGCGATGGTTGTAATTTGCACGGGCAAGGTGAGCTGCATTACCATGGCCACATGAAAGCAAAAACAACCAATGTATTTCTGTTGAGCTTATTACTGCTCAGCACATCACTCGTTGCTCAAGAGGGTCGTGAGTCCCTGGAAGGGTCTTGGGAAGGGCCTCTGGTCATTGGTCGCGACAATATGACAATGGCGTTTACTTTCAGCATGAGTGATGACGGTTATCGCGCTACTCTCACCAGCGGTGGAATGGGAATCTATGGCATGCCAGTGACCAGCGTAAGTGTAGATGATCGAGATGTATTGATTCGCATACCACGCCTGGATCTTGAATTTACCGGGACCATTAGACGTGACGCCGATACGGACAGAATCCTGCGTATCGATGGGGATTGGTTTCAGTACAGCGAGATGGTTCCTATCGTACTGCTGCCAGTAGATGAGCCAACTTTCTAACTGACTAGACTAGCTAACTAGACTAGCTTATTAGATGTAGCGACTTAGATTACGGTTCGCTCTGCTTAAACGTTCCGATAGAACTTTCACAATATAGGTATGAAGTGCTGCGGTAGAAGCAGGGAATGTGCGCCCCATCGCTTCCATCTTTTCTTTATCTAATCTAAACAAGGTTGCATCATTTTCAATGCGCACACTTGCTGTGCGATTTTCACCTGTGTAGATCGCCATCTCTCCAAGAATTGCACCCGCCTTATATTTTCGGAGAATTTGTTCTTGCTGATTTGGAATCTTGAGAACAACAATGACCGTACCAGATCCAACGAAATAGAGGCTCTCGCCCCGATCTCCTTCCTTAAACAAATACTCGCCGGATTTTCGATTTTCAATCACAAAATAGTCCGCAAGCATTTTCACGTCTTCTTCTGCATAGGCGATTCTGCGAAGTACGTCTGAGAGTTCTAGATTATGATCCTCATCGTTTCGATTTAGATCAGAGAGTATCCTCCGTTCACACCAGTCCACGGCAGTGTCGACTTGATCCTTATAGTTTCGCTCCCACTTCTGCTCACCCAGAGTGAAGAAGCGGTGCTTAACCAATTGCTTTATCGATTTATCGTCAGCTCCACTAATGACTACGTGAAACCCGATTCGTTCACTGAGTTGTGCCAGTTTGGTAAACGTGACAATCGCTGACGTGTCCAGCTGACTGACGTGATGAAAATCCAATACAAGGAAATCAAACCGACTATGGTCCCCATCCATGATGCGAGAACGAATTGCACTAATGAGTTTGTCAGCAGTTCCGAAAAAGATGAATCCTTGCAGAATCAGAATTAATGTGCGATTACCTTCTTTGTTGAGTAATTCGCGGGTTTCTAAATCTCGATCAACATTACTCGCATGGTCGCTGCCATTAGTTTCAATCTTAATCACACTCAATTGCGAATAATTAATCACAAAAAGAATGATTGCGACGAAGAACCCGAAGGTCACGCCCTGTAATATGTCTGAGAAGATAATGACAATCAGAATCAGTATGACGACTACATAGTCAGACAAAGGAAGTTCGTCCCGCGCCTTCCAGAGCCAATCAATTAGAAACTCTAAACCTACATAGATCAGCAAACCGCCCAAGATAAAGGTAGGCACAATTTCCATGAATTCCGCGCCAGCGAAAATCGCCGCACCAACCAACAACGCATAGACAATGCCGGTTAAGCGATCTTTGCCCCCGAGTCGATCGACTAGTGCGGTATCTGATACATCGTGCACTCCAGGAAAACCGCCAAAGAAACTGTTGACGATATTGGTGTAACCCATGATTTGAAGTTCATGGTCTGGATTCAAATCATCACGTGCAATCAACTCAATACCAGAGACATCCAACAAGAGCATCATTGAACATAGCAACGCGACAACAACGATACCGCTCAGCTGATCTGAGATTGCAATCCAGTTTACTTGTTGAAAATAGTCAAAGTGGAATATCGGAACCAACGCTCCAGTAGATTCAATCGATGGCAACAGACCATTAGTTGCAGCTTCTTCTTGCGTCATGCCGGAAGTAAGTAGCACGCCATAAAAAATGAGAATGGAAAGTAGAAGGATTAATGGAACTGATAATCGATTGTCACGAAAAAGTTTGCCTGAGATTAAACATAGTGCAAGCACGACAGCGGGCGTCACAAGCTGAAGAAAACTGCCATCCGCGAATGAACCAAGTGATGGTTCCTGACTGGCTGCAACGGTCAATCCACCTTCTACGAAGATGTATCCAATTCCTGCGAAAAATCCACCGGTAACCGGATAAGGGATATAACGCACCAGGTTGCCCATCTTGAGTCGACCCAGCAGCAACAAAAACAATCCGGTGATCATGGTGGTGACCATAAAGGCCACAATGATCGTTGCTTCGGCGCCAACCGAATACTGTGAACCAAAACTCACATAGATGCTGCTCACCATTACGGCGAACACCGGCACTAAACCATTACGAGGCGAACAAATAACAGCTTTGAAATCACTGAATAGTGAACCACCGAGGCCGGTGATGAGTGTGCCAATTAATAATATGGCTATACCTGGCACCATCAGGCGCGGGTCAGTTTGTGCAAAGAGCAATGCCGCTACTGACACTGCTACAGAGATATTGACCAGCGCAATCAGGGTGCCGGAAATGATATTGGCGAGGTGGCTTGACTGCATATTATTATTCTTGCCCAAACTGCCTGCGATACTTTCTACCGTGCTACCGAGCTTACTGCTGTTGGGTTAATCAGGGGCCGAGCCGAAACCAGGCTTTCCTGAGATCAGACTGACCGAGCATACTATCCCCCTGCCATGGTTGCTAGCCCGAAAGCCAGTATTTACCTGCATTTGACCCTTTGTAGACCTTCTATTCAGGAGTGCGTTAAGAGAGATAGGAAGGGATTTTGCGCACTGGTTTGCAGTTTAGAATCGTAATCGAGCAGATCCTGTCTTCAGGGAATAAACTGGGCCATGTCCCTGTCTACATTGAAGAGACTTCCTTATACTTCGGAGGGCAAATTGAACAAGCCCAAGGACAAGTGCTGTGCGAATTGAAGTTCGTAATGACAAATCCCGACATTGGCAGAAATTGCTGCTAGTTAGCGTTGCCGTATTAATGGTTTTGAGCCTGCCGGCAAGAGCTACGACTATTCTCAGCATGGAAATTGACAGTCTGGCTAATGACGCGGAATTCATCTTTGAAGGAAGAGTGGTTGATCGGCAAGCGCTGCTCGATTCAGCAACGGGCATCATTCACACGTATGTCACATTTTCTGTCGATGACATAGTCAAAGGTGAGTATGGTGGAGACTTGCTGGAACTCAAATTCACTGGCGGTGAATACAATGGTCAGATTGTGCAAGTCAGTGGTTTGCGAATTCCTCAACTGGGTGAAGAAGGAATCTATTTTCTCGAATCTATTTCTCAAGACTTAATTAATCCAATTCTAGGTTGGTCACAAGGACACTTCATCGTAGTTGAAGAAAATGGTGAACGAGTTGTGAATACCGCCGACAAGAGTCCAGTAACCGACATACAATCTATGGCAAATGTTCCTGCCGCCATTAAGAAACCTTTGGATCTGATCGAAGGAAATTCAGATTCCGCCGCAGGCGTTGTAACCAGAGTTGATGCCATAAGTGCTCAACCCGCTATGACGGCTGACGAATTCAAATCGCGCATTTCTGAACTGATTGAGAATTAGTATTGTTCAGAAACAGCTTTCTCTTAGTTTTAACTGTTTTAGCATTCCTCGTAGCGCGACCCTCACCCGCTTTTGAAGTCAGCGGAGATTCCTGGTCAACCGGACAAGCAGATTTTTTTGTAGCCATTCCAGGTTTTTCACCTAGCGGTGAAACCTGGCAAGCAGCTTTTACCCGCGCCATGAACGCATGGACTGACCAAACCGCGTTTCAGTTTGGAATTATTGATGGATTTATCAATCCTTGCACTGGGCAGCAAACAGCTGCACTCGGCGATGATCGTAATAGCGCTGGATTTGCTAGTACTCAATGTGGTTCAGCGTTTGGAGAAAATGTCCTGGCAATAACTCTTACTACGCTGTCATGCGGAAATCAGGCGTGCACTGGCCCGAAGGAAATCATCGAATCCGACATTGTTTTTAACAGCAATCTGCAATGGGACATTTATTCGGGGGACCATCAATCAAACGTTGAGGATTTTGAACGCGTAGCTTTGCATGAACTCGGACATGCACTGGGGTTGAATCACGAGTTTACATCCGATGCCATCATGCAACCTTTTGCCAGCGACCTGAATACATTGCAACAAGACGACATTAATGGCGCCAACTTTATTTACAGTGGGATGTCATCTATTGATTCCATATATGGAATACCAATACACCTGCCATTGATGCAACAGTTTGATGGCCCACAGGACTCTTCAAATTTCTCCGGCGCACTGGAAAGCGCAGACGCTATGGTCGAAAGTAAAGCAATCGATATTTATCAGGTTAACTTTGCCAATGATTCTTTAGTCACACTCGCAATGAATTCTGACTCTATCGACTCAGCGCTCATCTTGGCGAGAATTGATTCCACTCAACAAATCATCGCCAGTAATTTCTACCAGGACGATAACTCGGGCGGCGGAAACAACGCACAAATTAGTCAGCAGATTCCTGCTGGTACTTACTGGATAGGCGCTACGAGTGCGAGCCCACAACAATTCGGCGACTATGACATCGAAATTACTGCCACTGATGCGTTTGTCAATTCGAGCTTGGAATCTTTCACTTCGATTTATGGCGTGGATGTTGAGATTAATCCAAATCCGCAAATTGTCGGCGCATTAAACGTAACTGACAGCCAATTCGACAATCGCTACATCGATATCTATCAATTTAAAGTTAGCGAAACAGTAGAGTTAAGAATCGACGCTCGATCGAGCGCATTCGATACGAAGTTGTTGTTGGTGGATGTACTCCCTTCTCAACAATTTGGCTCAGTCTTTTTCGAAAACGATGACAACGGCGGCGGGACCAACTCCACGATTCAATCGCAGTTGGCTCCTGGAACCTATTGGATGGGTGTGACCAGCTTCTTCCAAAACTCTACCGGAAGCTATGAATTGGCAGTCACTGTAGTCCCTTAAACTAATTCTGATTCCAATTTCACTTCAAGGTTGTAATGGAATCGATACACCCTCTAGCGGTGTGTCTTCACCAAACACTCGAATCACAGCACGACCCTCATCAAACGCATCCCTGAAATCCGCAGACATGAAATAGTCACCAGTAGAGGATTGCATGGTTGGTGGTAGCAAGTTGTGCACTACTACACCCGGATTCTCCTCGCGCTCTGAATCAATATGTGCCAACGTAACAGCGTACACCTCTGTGTTGCTCTCAGGATTTAGTGCCACGGTATAACTCAATCGATTGGTCTGTCTATTCAGCTCAAAGATCGCTTCAAACTCCAAGCCATTGGCAGAGAAAGAAAGCGGGATTTGTTCAACCTCAGGCCCTTGGCCGTTCACTAGTGGCGGTGTAACAGAAGGAGCCTCGCGCGGTGAATTCGCCACTTCATAGGCGTGCGCAATCGCCAGAAGTTGTGCGTCCGATAAATGATCGCCCAACAGTTCCAGTCCAACCGGAAGATCATTGGCGCCAAATCCGACTGGCATCGACAAGGCAGGTAACCCTGAGTTGGCAGAGAGGCTGCAATGGCTACCAGGTTGTGGGTCACCTACCTGCACTGGAGGTTGAGACACCGTTGGATACACGATTGCATCCAGCTCGTGTTCAGCGATTACTGCTAGGGCAGCTTGTTTCACCAGGTCTCTTCCAGCCATACGTTTTTGGTACTCCTCCGACTCGGGATCTACAGCGAGTCGGCGGAGAATGGCACCTTGTACTGCTAGATGAAACAAGGTGTTATCAATTATGGCCTGATAATCTTGGAACTGTTCGTAGTCGAATTCTTGCAGGAAGTCATTTAGATCAGTTCTGAATTCCTGTGCAATGAGGCCTGATTCACTAAGCAGAGAAGTCAGTTCGGGAATTTCAATTTCGACAATCGTAGCCCCCTGCTCTTCAAACCATTCCAATGCATCATCGATAACACTATTCACGGCGCCAGATGTGTTCTCAAAATATACCGATAACTTGCCTAACCGAAGTGTGGCCAGGTCAGCACTGTCTAGATTATCTAGAAAGTTCAGAGGCGAGTTGTTCCGCATTAACTCAGTAGCCGAGTCGCGCTGATCGTATCCAGCCACTATATCCAAAACGATTGCGAGATCCCGAGCCGAACGGGCAAGCGGGCCCGCCACATCTTGAGTATGCGATAGGGGCATCACACCGTAGATGCTGGACAATCCCTTTGTGGGGCGCAGGCCGATGAGATTATTAAAAGAAGAAGGAATACGAATTGATCCACAGGTATCGGATCCCAAACCAATGGCACCAAATGATGCCGCGACTCCGGCGCCGGTACCGCCGCTAGATCCACCGGGTACTCGACGTAAGTCATAGGGATTCAACGTTTGCCCAAACAATGAGCCCACCGTAGTAATTCCCGATGCGAATTCATGTAAGTTGGTTTTTGCCAGGATGATGGCGCCCGCCTCTACCAACATATTGATTTGAGTTGCATTACTGCCGGGAATGAAATTGGCAAAGGCTACGGAGCCACCAGTCGTCGGCATTCCGACTGTGTTGTAATTGTCTTTGACCAAAATCGGAACGCCATGGAGCAAACTGCGTGGTCCGGAAGCGGAACGTTCGGCGTCTAATCTTCTTGCTTGTTCGATAGCATCATCGCTTACTCGAATAATACTGTTCAGCGCCGGCCCTTGTTTATCATAGGCTTCTATTCGAGCAACGTACTGCTCAACTAATTCAACCGATGTAACTTCTCCAGCTTCCAGTGCTGTTTGAATTTCGGTAATGCTTGCTTCATATACATTGAATGACGTCTGCCCATAAACAGACGAAAGAAGAAGAAACGTGAAAACAAAGTGTGCTGCTCTGAACATTCTTATACCTGCTTGCAAATTATCACGCACAAAAAAGGGCCGACTCTCAATAGATAGTCGGCCCTTTCTCAATATTCAAATTATGATTTGACTAAGGCATACGGGCGGCGCGAATTTCAATCTCCACTAGCCAGCCATCAACCACTAAGTCAGCAATCTCAACAAATGATCTGACGGGCTTATTGGGATTGTCATCAGTACCGAAGAACTGGGCATAACCGGCATTGAAGCCTGCAAAATCCAATCCGTCTTCACCAGCGACTGCGAAAGCACGTACCTGAACGATGTCGCTCATAGACCAGCCTTGTGATTCCAGGGTTTCTTTAAACCGGGAAAAGGTATCTACGGTTTGCTGTTCCATATCACCCCAAGTGCCATCGTCCATGGGCCGGGCACCGGAACCAGACAAATACATCGTTTCCGCACCCGCGGGAATAGTAATAGAAGTATAAAAATACCGACCTTCGTTGTTTCGTGTAATTTCCTGCGCCTGCACAACTGCTGTAGTACATGCAACCAAAGCCAACAAAGTGGCCAACATTTTTCCTTTGTTATTAAACATTACTTCTCCTCAATGAAATGCGTTCTCTAGGAAAGCTTAATTTTCTTGCAAATTTTGTTGTGCTAATCCGGCATCACTTTCTTCCGCTTTCTGTCCTAAGAAGCGGGTTGTGACCATACCGGTTGTGATTGCTCCGTTAACGTTCAATGCCGTACGAGCCATATCGATAAGAGGTTCGATTGAAATTAAAAGCGCTGCGACAGTGACTGGAAAACCCATAGCCGGCAGCACAACTAATGCGGCATTTGTTGCACCGCCGCCAACTCCGGCAATGCCGAACGAGCCAATAGCGATAATGATCAACAGGCTCATGATGAATCCAATATTGATGTCCACCCCAACGGTCGGAGCAACCATAACCGCTAGCATGGCTGGGTAAATACCGGCACAACCGTTCTGCCCAATAGTTGCACCGAAAGACGCAGAAATATTCGCGATCGGTGCAGGCACTTTCAAATCTTCAATCTGTGCTTTGATAGTTAAAGGGATAGTGGCGGCAGAACTACGCGTAACAAACGCGAAAGTAAGTACCGGCCAAACTTTTTGAAAATACGTTTTTACATTAGCACCAATGGCTGCGATAAAAATCCCATGAACAACAAACATCAATCCGATGGCTATATATGACGCAATGACGAAACTAATCAGAGTTGCAATAGCTCCTCCATCGGAGTTTGCTATCACGCGGGTCATCAACGCTAATACACCATAAGGAGTTAGGCTGATAACCAACTTAACCAAACGCATAACGACCGCTTGCGTGGTATCTACGAACCCTTTGATTCTTTCTGCGTGAGTTTCGTTTTCCTGACTCACGAGTAATGCTGCTATGCCAAGAATTGAACCAAACAAGGCAACAGCAATAATTGATGTGGGATTTGATTCAGCTAGATCTCTAAAAATGTTTCGCGGTACCGCATCAACCAGCAACTGAGAAACGCTTCTGTCTGTTGCAATGCGTGACTCAAGCACTTCGGCTCGTGCCAGCTCTCTTGCTCCAGCAGCTAATTCGCCGGCGTTCAAACCGAAGCCGCTAGCGAGAGCGATACCAATCAATGCAGCAATCATAGTTGTGAGGATCAGCATTCCCACAACAGTTCCGCCTATCTTGCCGAGTGAATTGATTTCTTCAACTTTGAGTACCGCTGCGATCATCGTGATTAACACCAACGGTGTGATGATCATGCGAAGCAGATTCACATAGGAGTTGGCGACCACATTGGTCCACACCAATGTTTCGGTTGCCACATCTGATGAATAACCAAAGACGAGTTGAAGATAAAATCCAAACAAACTACCGGCGACCAGGCCAGCTAGCACTCGTCTGGAAAGACTCATTTCCATTTTTGTGAGCTGAAACAGAAAGCTCAACAGGGCGGTAAATAAAACGAGGTTAACTATCGCGTACATTGACATGATTTTCGCTCCTCAGCGTAAACGCCGGAGTTTTCCTGGAGCTAATCGCTTCCATAATCGATGAAGCAGGGAACCAGGAGATGACTGAATATTGTTCTTCTCTTTATTGGGCTCGATGTATGGCTGACAGTGATGTGAGCTCATACCTCCGGGTTAGCTCCAGAAGTATATCTAGCCCATTAATGAGAACCAAGTTTGGCTGGATTTATTGCGGCGAATGCCCAGTTTTAGCGGTCTGCAAGAGAGTTAATATAACTCACTACATTCAGAATGCCGGCGTCATCCCCTAGGGTATTCACCATGGTGCGCATCTGTTGGCCATAAGTATCATCAGGGTGATGACCTCGGTAGCCCGCTATAAAATTCCGCAACTGTGTGACCATGTACCAATCGTTTTGGCCTACTAATGCGGGCGCGCCAAGCGCTTCATTGCCTTCTGCCGACGCTCCATGACAAGCAGCGCAGGCGGCAAACAGCTGTTGCCCTCTCGCCACATCACCTTCAATGGTGACTTCTGCGGGTATATAGGTCCAACTTCCTACCCAATCCACAATATCCGCGATACTCTCATCAGTTAGTTTCACCGCCATCGGTTGCATGGCGATTCCCTCGATGTCACGAGGATGGGTTCCTCGGATACCCGCACGGAAATTTTCTAACTGACGAACCAGGTACCAGTCTTCCATACCCGCGAGTCTGGGAGCCTGCACTCCTTCATTGCCTCTTCCATCACTGCCATGACAAGTAGTGCAGTAGCGATCGTTAAATGGCTCTCGCTCATTTTCGGCGGCAAAAGAAATCGTGCTCGATAGAAGCAGGAAAAGTAATGCAAATAGATTTCCCTGATGCGGTTTCATCGTGAATCAGTACTCCTGGTAACGGGGTGATTGCGTTCGAGAATAGAGTGACGTCTATGCTAGTTCGGCACGCACACGTTGATCGAGATCGGCCATGGCCCATTGAGCTGACATCACTGCACTTTCTTGCCATGCTGAATGCATACTCATTTGGTCACCGATTATGTAATGTCTTCCATTCACTGGTTGCTGCAACGTGTGATAGAGCTCTTCTTCTTCGTGCGTCCATCCATTGCGGAAATTGCGTGACCAGCGCGCAGAACAGCCCAACATGTGATTCATTCGGTGCCAGGCAATGGTGATGGGTTTCTCAACAAGATTTCGATACCCCGGATGCAGATTTTCACCATCAGTTAGATGTGCCTCAATTCGTTGTTCCTGAGTCATCTTGGTGTGGAACATGCCACCGCCGTAATCGTAAGCACCCAACACGACTCCTTTATCTTTGTGGATGCCGTGGGATGGATACCAAATCTGACGTGATGGATTTGTCATCCAGGAAATGCCGCCATAAATATCTTCTTCTTCCCAGAATCTGCGTTTGGCTTGAAATGCTGCTTTGTAAGCTTCACCACGACGAACGTACTTCATCGCTTTTACGTAATCTGCTGGGAAATTATGATCGATACCAACCATTAAATGAGTTGGGATACAATTGAAGCAATAGTCGACATCCAAGTTGTGGCGCACGCCATCCTGATCGTAGGTGATCTGCACACCATCATCCTTCACTTGGACTGAAGCAACCATGGCGCGGTACTTAACTTGATGACCGACGTGGTTTAGGAATCCATGAATAATTTTATCCATGCCACCTGTCGGTTGCATAAGTAGCGGGCCGGTGTCCCCTTCATTCGCATTCAGTAGTTGACGTCCTAGTCGAGATTTCAACAAGTCGCGAAACGCGATCATGTCGTTCTGCACACCGTGCGTCAAAAAGCCGCCAGAGGCATAACCCGCTCTGAAGCTTCCTTTATACATATCGTCTTCGCTCAGATCGCCAAAGGAACGAATCATACTGAGCAGTGTTTCTGCTTCTGCATCACTGAAAGGAGCGGCGAGTTCTTCTTGATTAAGAGCCTTGGCCATTAACTCAGCCATAAACCCTCTTATGTTGGTGGTGTAATCGATATTGCGAATACGTTTTCCGCCCAACATGTTGTTGTCTTGGATATAAGAAGTTTTGTTCTCATTGATAAAAACTTCTAGATCAACATTGAGTTCTTTGCAGTATGCGAGGAGATTGCGATGCGTGCTTGGAATTCTTGCCGCACCAGCGTTGAAATACATATGGGGTTCATCATCGAATTCACAGTACTGACGATTACCAATCTCATCGATGAGATCACCATGACGAACAGTAAAAATTCTTCCACCACAGCGATGGGAAGCTTCCAAAATTGTGCAGTCGTATCCAACTTTTGCGAGTTCATACGCCACTGTGAGACCTGACAAGCCTCCACCCAAGATTGCTACCTTGCGTGCATTTGAACCTAGACCAAGTAAATCTAATGATGCCGCCGCAGCGGATCCTGGCAGTAAACCCAATGCGGTTCCTGCTTGCAGCGCGGCGGCAGTGCCTCCGGTTGCTCCGAGTAGATTTAAGAATTCTCGCCTAGAAACGAAATCTGCCACAGATATTCCCCTATCCTTCGTCAATATCCTTTGAAAGGCCTCTTTAAGAGCTCCCTTAAAGAGCCCCTTGAAAAGCCTGTCTTTCTTCACAATCCGGCGCTTGCCGATGTCTATCAAGCGCGCAAGAATAGCATTTTCCGGCACCCTAAATGAGTGACAAATTGTCGCTAAAAAAGGGCCGAACGGTCACATTATCGCGCAATTTTCTGAGCAGCTTTAAGGCATTCCGCTAAGAAACGAGACAAGGGACACACTCCATGAGTTTAGGCAACGATTACCCCGAAAAAATCCAAGGATTACCCCCATTTGAAGGGCCATTTGAGGCCTATCGCTTGGCCGCTTCCGGCTGCGATGTGCTATTCGCAAGTTATCCGGCTGGCACAAAGATTGAGCCGCATACGCACGACACAGAGAACGTGGGAATCATTACAAAAGGCGAGTTGCTGCTAACAATTGGCGATGAAGTACAGACGATCGCGGCTGGCGAGTGGTATCACGTCCCAGCCGGTGCAGAACATGCAGCGGAATTCAGAGAGGACACCGCTGAGATAGAATTTTGGTTTACTGAATAAGGTCAGTTAGTCGCGTCGGGCAAATGGCCCACTTTCACCCAGATTAAAGTATCCACTTCAGCGAATGGCTGGTGCTCACTTAAGTGTGGACTTCTGATCCATGTGCCTGCCGGATATCTTCCATGCTCATCAATCAGTTCGCCCGAAATGACATATATCTCTTCACCGCCATAATGAGCGTGTCGTTGAAATCTTTCGCCGGCTGGAAACTTTACCAGTGCAACAGACTCTGTACCCAAACTAAATAGTGGCAAGACTTTGAGATTGCCGTGACCTGGTTGCCAGGACGCAGTTGTAGTATCTAATTGCACATGTTGAGAATCGTTTGCTTGAAACTGATGCAGTTTGACTAAAATGGTGCAGCCTTCTTCACTAAATGGTGCATGGTTAAATCCTTCTGGATTTCGAAAGTAAGTACCAGCAGGATAGTCGCCGGTTTCATCAGAAAACGTTCCCTCAAGCACAAAGATTTCTTCACCAAGCGGATGGCCATGGGCAGAGAACTTTGCCCCGGGATCGTAGCGCACAATGCTTGTCGCGTGACCACGTTCAGCATCTTCTCGAGCGAGTGGTTTGCGCCACACACCAGGCTTAGGGCTAGGCACCCATTCCATTTCGTTTGTGTTCAATACAACACGTTGTTTGAAATCCATATTGAGCAAAACTGCAATCCCCTAAAACTCTCAAAAATCTTCTAAGGCCAAACTTGGCACTCGATCATTGACTAAAAATTCTCTTCTTTGCAAATAGGCTTCCCTAAGAAACAGATAGGAGTCGCCCATAACTAAGTTATCAAACACAGAAAGCTTGTTGCGATAATCTACAGTCTCTGTTGCTGCTAGTGAGTTTCGAGTTGGCACATGATCAACTTGCCGTAGAGGCTCAACAACGGAATCGAATGCTAAACCGAATGCATCACGAGCAGTACTTGGGCCGAAAAATGGAAGTACCAGATAAGGGCCTGATCCCACGCCATAGTGTGCAAGTGTGCGGCCAAAATCCTGTCGATTTTTTTCTAACCCAAACTCTGAATCGGCCACGTCGATAAGTCCACCAACACCAACTGTTGAGTTAATGATCAGTCTGCCAAAATCATTTGCGGCGTTAGACATATCTAACTGGGCCAGATGATTTACGCCAACTCTCACGTCATCAAGATTGTTAAAGAAATTCGAAACTCCAACTTTGACGAATCGCGGAGTAAGTTTGTCATAAACACCAGCCAATGGCTTAACTACTGTTTTGTCCACTAATTGATTAAAACCGTGGGTGCCACGGTTTACCATTTCTAATGGATCGTTAGCAGCCGCTGCACTGGAATGTGAAACCAGACTAAAGAAAAAAAAGATTGCCAATGCGATGCTTTGGGGACTGGGCATCGTGTGCATTGGCAAACCAAGGAGAGCCTTGCTTATGGCTAGCTGCTTATTCAAATTCTGTAATTTCATGTCTATACCTCTATCAATGCTGTTAGGTCGCGCCGGCACTTCCTCCTTTTTTATTTTTCTCAGCGGCTAGAACCGAACCATTGCTACTAAACATTTCCTCGCTGTTGGATCTTAGACTGAATCTCTAGAATTAATAGACCAGTCTATTATTAATAAACCAAATTTTTTTCAGTGACTGAAGAAGAACTTCATGAAGACTTCCAGGGGTTGTCTGCTCTTCTCCAACTTCATGCGCATTATTGCGCCCTGCCAAGAATTCATGACTACTTGTGCGGCTTCTATCGCGGCCAAGTTACCGAGCCTGAGTTCATCGGCAGGCATCTCATCAATGCACACAGCAATTCTCTTCACCATGTGTTGTGACAGCTCATTGATTTTGCACCGCAAACGTTCATTAACGTCAGCCAGTTCTTGCGAAAGATTTGCCATCAAACATCCCTGGCAGTACTCAACATCTTCGAAATGCCGAATGTTGTCCTCAAAGAACATTTTCAGTTTCTCGTAAGGACTGAGATCTTTCTTCGCCAAGATGGCATCTAGCTCATCAACATTCTGTTGTGCGTAAAACTCAACAACCTGCAGTCCGAAGTCTTCCTTACTTTCGAAGTAGTGATAGAAAGACCCCTTCGGTATGCCCGCTTCCTGCAAAATATCGTTCAGACCCACACTATTGAAACTGCTGTTAATGAACAGCTTCTGACCAACTTCCAGCAGCATCTCGCGGCTTTGGTTGAATTTTTCCTGGTCCCGAACTCTAGGCATGGGCGTATATTAGACCAGTCTATTATTAATTGCAAACTTTCTTTTCATCCGGCTCTAGAGTCCTGATTACGCGGCCTGCGCCCAACTCCCCCTGATCGAATTCATTTAAAGGACACCCATTTAAATTTTTGCCTTCTCGCCTCACAGGCATGTAACCAACTGCACAAAACCGACGTCTAAGCCCAAAACGACACTGCAGAATTTTCTGCTTACAAGCGCAAATACCAAGAATCCGTCATCATGCCTATTAGCGATACGTCCAGTCAGGACGTGCAATTAGAACCACCTAAAACCCGCCGCCCCTTTCTGATTGGACTGGCCGCTCTAGCACTTTTCGGTATCGCGGTTTGGCTAGTCGCCCCTACTGTTCAACGCTGGACCCTAGCTCAGGATTCAATCTCTGGAGAACGGCTGCGACTGGGTCAAGTTGAGCGGGGAAATTTTGTCCGCGACATTTCAGTTCAAGGGAGAGTTGTTGCTGCGGTTAGTCCCACCCTGTATGCCACCCAAACAGGAACAGTAACTTTCAATGTGGAATCCGGTGATTCAGTTCATGCCGGCCAGGCACTCGCATCTATTGAAAGTCCGGAAGTGCAAAACCAGCTGCTGCAAGAACAAGCTCAGCTCTCATCGCTCAAAGTCGAACTTGATCGACAGCGCATTACTACCCGACAACAACAATTGGAAAATCAGAAAACTGAAGATTCTGCTTCGATTACTTTGAAAGCTGCGCAACGGGAGATGACACGTGCTGAACAAGCCTATACCCAAGGAGCGCTCACTGAAGTCGATTATGTTAAAGCGCAGGATGATCTTCTCACTGCTGAGTTGTTGCACAAGCATGCATTGATGGACCGAGAGCTAGATGACGAACGATTGGAATTCGAATTACAAACTCGTCAGCTAAGTGTTGAGCAACAAGAGTTATTAGTTCAGGACCTGCAACGCCAAGTGCAGGAACTTACAATCGACTCCCCTGTTAATGGCATTGTTGGCAACCTGGCAGTTGATCAAAAAACCAATGTTGCAAAAAACCAGGCCATACTAAGTGTTGTTGATCTGTCTGCTTTTGAAGTTGAAGTGCAAATTTCAGAAAGCTATGCAGACGATCTCGCAATCGGCATGCAAGCAGAAGTACGTGCTGGCAACAATATTTATGACGCAACTCTGATTGCGGTTTCCCCCGAAATAATTGAAAACCAAGTTACTGGTCGAGTGCGCTTCAATGATCAAGTCCCAGCCGGCTTACGTCAAAATCAACGATTGTCTACGCGCGTCCTGCTCGAAGAAAAATTCGATGTGCTCAAAGTTCAGAGAGGCCAATTCTTCGATAGCGGAAATGGAAGAGTTGCTTACCGCGTAGAAGACGGCATCGCCTATCGCACTGCAATTCTCACCGGGGCGACCAGCCTCAACAATGTAGAAATTTTAGAAGGACTCAACGCGGGAGACACAATCATCGTGTCTGCTACCGACCAATTCAATGGCGCAGAAACTGTGCTAATCAATAATTAAAGAGGCCATTACCCATGCTGCAAATGACCGATGTCTGCAAAGTGTTTCGCACAGAACTGGTAGAGACACATGCCCTAAATGATTTTTCTCTTACTGTGAATGAAGGGGAATTTGTCACCATTACCGGACCGTCGGGTTGTGGCAAAACCACATTTCTAAATATTGCTGGCTTACTTGAAACCATGAGCTCTGGTGAATACTTGTTAGACGGCGTCAACGTCTCTCAGCTGAGTGACTATGATCGCGCCAAGCTGCGCAATCAAAAGATTGGATTCATTTTCCAGAGTTTCAACTTGATGCCGGATCTCAATTTGTACGACAACATTGATGTACCGCTTAGATACCGCGGGATGAAAGCATCAGAACGCAAAGAAAAAATTGAACACGCCCTTAATTCAGTTGGCCTAGCGGCAAGAAAGAAACATCTTCCTGCACAACTCTCTGGCGGACAACAACAACGCGTAGCTATTGCCCGGGCATTGGTTGGCGACCCTTTGTTTCTGCTAGCGGATGAGCCTACCGGGAATCTGGATTCCAACACTGCTAAAGGCGTCATGGAATTGTTGGAGGAAATTAACTCCTCAGGAACAACGATCATCATGGTCACTCATGACCAAGACTTAGCTAATCAGTCGCCACGCAATATTCATATTCTCGATGGTCGAATCAGCGAAAGCGGAACCACTAGTGCCGCCAGCACTGACCAATCTATTGAAGCAGTAGCCTAAGGGGATTTAAGTCATGTTCCTTTATTACTTGCGGCTCAGTGCACTGAGTTACAAACGCAATCCAATTCTGAGCTCATTAATGGTGCTCGCTGTCGCTATTGGTATTGGTGCTTACATGGTGATCTATACCTTGAACTACACCATGGGCGGCAATCCTATTCCGAATAAGAGTGCACAGCTATTCCACGTTCAATTGGACACCGGCGATCCTAATCGCGACAACGATCCACCAGAGCAACTAACTTATCTCGACACAATGGCATTGCTCGATGCAGACCGCGCATCTCGGCAGACCGCAAGCTCTAAGTTTACTGCGATAGTTGAGCCGTCCAATCCTGAAATTCGACCAATGATTACCAATAATCGTGGCGTAATGGCGGACTTCTTTCCTATGTTCGACGTGCCCTTTCTCTATGGTCGGGGTTGGGATCGCAATGCGGATGACAACCTGGAACAAGTTGTCGTGCTCTCAAAAGAGATTAACGAACAGTTGTTTGGGGGTAGCGACAGCGTTGGTGAAAACATCGTTTTGGGCGGGGATATCTTTCGCGTAGTTGGCGTATTAGACGATTGGCAACCAGTGCCCAAGTTTTACGACGTCAACAATGGTCCTTTTGATCCAGGCGAAGACCTTTATGTTCCCTGGCATCACATCGTCGAAAAGGACTACGGCCGCGCCGGCAATACCAACTGTTGGAAAGCGATTGATGGCACAGGTTTACAAGCCTTTCTCAACTCAGAATGCACATGGATTCAATTCTGGGTAGAGCTTCCTTCAAATGACGAGGAACAAGACTACCTAAACTATTTGAACAATTATGCGGCTGAACAAAAAGAGCTCGGTCGTTTTGGCCGGCCTCTTAACAATGCCCTTTTCGACGTTGAGGAATGGATGATCGAGCAAGAAGTGTTGCCTGATGAAACCCAAATCCTTTCTGCACTGGCGGCTATGCTGCTCGCCGTTTGTTTACTGAACACAATTGGCCTGTTGCTTTCGAAGTTCTTAGGCAAATCTGCGGAAATCGGAGTTAGACAAGCTCTTGGCGCTCACAAAGGTTCGCTGTTTATACAGCACGTTATAGAAGCGGGTTTTATCGGTTTGCTTGGGGGAATTATTGGTCTTGGTGTTGCGGCCTTAGGGCTTGAAGGTATCAAGATCCTGTTGGGACAAGATGTCATGGTGACAGAGTGGATTCAACTGAACATCCCTGTGGTCATTGTGACTATTGCGTTAGCAATTACCTCAACTATTGTGGCTGGTCTCTATCCAATTTGGCGTGCCTGCAATATCAATCCTGCGATTCATTTAAAGACGCAGTAGTCATCGGAATTCAGAGAAGAGAATACTCATGGAAATCGGACCTATTTTACGTGCCCTAACTCGCAACAAATTAGGCGTCATACTAATTGCGCTGCAAATCGCTTTCACGATGACGGTAATGATTAACGCCATATTCATTATCAACGAGCGAAATCGAATGATGGCTCGCCCGAGTGGTGCTGATGAGGCGAACTTGTTTCATTTCACCAGTATTGGCTTCGGTGATGATTACAACGAGCGAATCATTGTCAGTGACGATCTAGCAATGATCCGTCAGCTTCCAGGCGTGGTGGATGCGAGTACGACTAATGCTATTCCAGTGAGTGGCAGCGGTTCATCTACTGGCGTTCGTTTAGATCTGGACGAAACCAAACCAAGTATTGGTACAGCGATCTATCGAACCGATGATCACATGATCAATACCATGAATCTGGATTTGATCGCCGGTGAAGGATTTACCGAATCTGACATGCGCTTTCGCTCCGAATCCGGTGCAGATATCGCTGACAAAACGGTAATCTCTAGAGCCCTGGCCGAGAACCTGTTTCCAGAATTGACCATAAACGAAGTGGTTGGCAATACGATGTTCTTGCCTGGCGGAAAAGAAATTCAGATCGTGGGCATAGTGGAAACTTTACAGGCTCCCTGGCCTCAGAGTTCGCTCATTGAGAGATCGATGTTGATTCCAGAAATGTTTGAGGACACTTACTCGCTGTATGTGGTGCGAACGGAACCAGGGGAACGGGATCGGGTAATGGCAGACATTGAAGATCTGCTACTCAGCCAAAACCCCAATAGAGTATTGCGCAGCCTGCGCTCATTGGAAGAAACCCGAGCAGACACTTACCGCATAGATAGCGCGATGAGCACGGTATTGTGGGTCATTATCATCACCTTGGTATTCATCACTTGCATGGGTATCGTCGGCTTGGCGGTCTTTGGCATCAATCGCCGCCGCAAGCAGATCGGTACTCGCAGAGCACTGGGTGCTACCCGGCCGGAAATCCTGCGTCACTTCATGGTCGAGAATTTCATGATCACCGGCGTTGGAGTTCTTGTCGGGGCGGCGCTCACTATCGGGTTTAGCATTGTGCTCACGACGAATTTTAATATGCCGACCATGGCTTGGTATTACACTCCGCTCGGCATGCTGGCGCTCTTGGCCATTGGACAGATTGCCGTATTAGGTCCTTCTTCCGGTGCGTCGAAGATAGAGCCCGCGATCGCTACCCGTTCGGTCTAACCAGGCCAAAAATCCATCAACCACGCGGTCTCCTTAGAATCTAAGGAGTCCGCACTGTTCTGCGTTAAGCACCCGAATCCCAACTTTAGTCACTATTTCTCTGGTATTGACTAGAGGGGATTTTTCGCTGGATACTCAAAATGCGACCCAGTACCGAAAGTGCGAACTCAAACACGTTATGCTTAGTTTTTTCCACCTAGATACACACCCCGTCACAGACATGAGCCCCACGCGAAACCGACTCCTTTTAGCTTGCTCCATTCTTGTTCCTTTGTTGCTGGTGATCGCTATGCGCCCAGCAGAAGCTCAAGAGGATAGAGCCAGAGGCTGGCTCCGGGGAAGCTGCGAAAGTGGCAGCGGTGTTTATCGTTGGAATGATGGCACGCGATACGAAGGTCAATGTCTTAACAACAAGTTTGAAGGCCAGGGCACTTTGCTACTTCCAAATGGAGATCGTTACGAAGGCGCCTTCAGCAACGACCAGAACAATGGCACCGGTACTTACTTTTTTTCCAACGGCGACCGATTCGAGGGTCTGTTTCGCAACGGTAAACGCAATGGCCGCGGTACTCTTTATCGCTCCAATGGCGAACGTTATGTAGGAAACTATCAAAACGATCAGAAGTCAGGTCGGGGTTCCTATTTTTTCCTGAATGGCGATCGCTACGAAGGCAATTGGGCAAATGACCAATTCAATGGCCAGGGAACCTATTCGTTCAGCAACGGTGACAATTACTCCGGTAACTGGCGTGAAGGCAGACAGAATGGCCAAGGCACTTTTTCCTGGGCCAATGGCAACCGTTACGAAGGTGAGTTTCGAGATAATGCGCGCAATGGCATGGGTACTTTTTATTGGACCAATGACAATCGCTATGAAGGCCAATGGCGCAACGGCATGCAGCATGGCAATGGCACGAAGTACTGGGCTAACGGCGATCGCTACGAAGGGCAATGGCAGAACGATGCCATGAACGGTCAAGGAACGTTTTACTTCATTAACGGCAATCGATTTGAAGGCGGATTTAGAGACGACGAAATCCACGGCCAAGGCGTCTACTTCTTTTACAACGGTGATCGTTATGTTGGTCCGTGGCTACGGGGCGAACGTGACGGCCCAGGCGTCTACTATGATTCAGCCGGCAACAGTGAACCAATGGAGTTTCAAGGCGGGCGCCGAGTTAGTGCAAGCGCGGCGATCAATAGATAACGTTAAGAACGAAGTTTATAGCCTGTTTTGAACATGGCTAACACCACACCAAAACACACTAACATGAATGCGGTGATACTGAACAAACTCACCAACACATTCACTTCTGAAATTTCGAAGAAACTCCAACGCAATCCGCTGACCAGATAGAGCACTGGATTCAGCAATGAAAGTGACTGCCAGAACGGTGGCAACATATCTGTCGAATAAAAACTACCACCCAAAAACACCAGTGGAGTAATCACCAGCATTGGCACCACCGATAGTTTCTCGAAATTGTCAGCCCAGATTCCTAATATAAATCCAAGCAAACTGAAGGAAACCGCTGTTAACACTACAAACGCCAACATAATAATTGGGTGGGCGATGCGCATATCAATAAAGAACGATGCCGTTAGCAGAATGATGAATCCCAACAACATGGACTTTGTCGCGGCGGCACCAACATAGCCCAGCACGACTTCAAAGGTTGAGATTGGCGCTGACAACATCTCGTAAACGGTGCCGACAAATTTGGGAAAGTAGATGGCAAATGAGGCGTTTGAGATGCTGTGTGTCAATAAGTTCAGCATGATTAGCCCAGGAACGATGAAAGCGCCATAACTCACACCTCCCACTTCTTGAATTCTTGATCCAATCGCAGCACCAAAGACAATAAAGTAGAGAGACGTCGTGATCACTGGCGCGACAATACTCTGCAACAAGGTACGTTTGGTGCGCGCCATTTCGAATTTATAAATTGCGAGAATTCCGTAGATATTCATTGTTTCATCTCACGACGCTTCATCAACAAGACTGACAAAAATTTCTTCAAGGGAGCTCTGGGACGTATTCAGGTCTGTGAAACCAATTCCGGCCGCCTTGAGATCATCCAATAGTTCCGTGATACCGCTTTGATTCGATTGGTTGTCGAAGGTGTACACAAGGCGACTACCTTCGTTATTAAGCTCCAGCTGATAACTATGCAATGCAGCCGGTACTTCGGAAATTGCCGAAGTTAACTCCAGCGTGAGTTGTTTCTTGCCGAGTTTCTGCATTAGCTGATTTTTTTCTTCGACCAGAATGATTTCACCGTTATTGATCACACCTACTCGATCAGCGATTTCTTCTGCCTCTTCGATATAGTGTGTCGTCAAAATGATAGTAACTCCGTTCGCCCGCAAATCATTGACGATTTTCCACATGTCTTTGCGTAGTGAAACATCCACACCAGCGGTAGGTTCATCTAGAAACAAAATAGAAGGTTCGTGGGATAGTGCTTTCGCAATTAGTACCCTGCGCTTCATACCGCCGGAAAGCGTGCGGATCATGTTGTCTTTTTTATCCCACAATGACAGATCGCGTAACACTTTCTCTATATGCTCGGCACTGGGCGGTTTGCCAAACAGGCCACGGCTAAAACTAACCGTGCTCCAGACAGATTCGAAAGAATCTGTAGTGAGCTCCTGCGGAACTAGTCCAATCAACGAGCGTGTTTTTCGAAAATCATTAACGATATCGTATCCCGCGACAGTTACTTTCCCAGACGACGGCTTAACGATCCCGCAGATTGTAGAGATTAAGGTAGTTTTGCCCGCTCCATTTGGGCCCAGTAAGGCAAGAATCTCCCCTTTGGCGATCTCAAGATTGATGTCCTTGAGAGCCTGGAAACCACCTTCATAGGTCTTATTGAGAGCAGAGACAGTGAGAATTGGATCAGTGACAGCACCCATGGCGCGGAGCATTATGCAATCAAGGCATAACAATTACAACGCCACAATTTGCAGGGCTATTAGGCAATAGGCAGTAAACTTGGGGTTGGATATTTGTCGCTTCAGCGCCTATCTGAATTGTTTATACTATTGGATATATATTAAGCCCTTAATTTATCTACTGGACTCTTCCCCAACAGATCGAGCTGTGACATTGGAATTACTTACTAAGGTTCATTAATGAAAGCGATACAACTAACTATTTTAAACATTGCATTGATAGCCATCTCGCAACTATCGATAGCACAAACCGCCGAGAACATTGAGCCAAATTTGTCTGCAGATGAATTGGAGTTAGTTGATTGGTTAGTGAACGAAGAACAGAACATGGTGCAACTTCTCGAGCGCCTAACCAATATCAATTCCGGTAGTTTGAATAAGCCGGGTGTTGAAGCAATTACCGCAATATTCCGTGAGGAATTTGGAACCTTAGGCTTTGCTAATTCATTACTACCTGGCGATCGCGTTGAAATGCCGAGTTGTCCTGGC
Organism: uncultured Pseudohongiella sp.; assembly: GCA_965262465.1. Lineage (GTDB taxonomy): Bacteria > Pseudomonadota > Gammaproteobacteria > Pseudomonadales > Pseudohongiellaceae > UBA9145. The sequence continues at coordinate 3,140,847 of OZ253535.1, forward strand.
AGTGACTACAGTATCGATGTAACTGACCATCTGCTCTCCACCCGTGAAGGACAAGGAAAACGGCTTTTACTAATGGGCCATATGGATACCGTGTTCCCACCTGAAAGTCCTTTCCAATCTTTCAGAGTGCAAGGTGATACGATTTATGGTCCGGGTGTCGCTGATATGAAGGGCGGCTTAGTGGTAATGCTTTATGCGTTAAAAGCACTCGCAGCTTCTGGCGATCTGGATGCAATGACTATTTCCATCCTATTAAATAGTGATGAAGAAGTAGGCTCACTCTCCTCTCGCAAATTCTTGGAGGAGCAAGCACGCAATCATGACTATGGCTTGGTGTATGAATCTTCTGGTACAGACAATTTGGTACGTACACGTAAAGGGTTGGGGCAGGCGAGATTTGTTATCAATGGTCGCGCTTCTCATGCTGGCGGCGCACATGAGCAAGGTCGATCCGCGATTAAAGAGCTTGCTTACAAGATTGTAGAAATCGAGAACATGACTAACTATGAATCCGGAGTCACAGTGAACGTCGGTGTGGTTTCCGGAGGTGAAGCGCGAAACACTATCGCTCCCTGTGCCGAAGGATTTGTCGATTTACGTTATCCGCAACCTGACCAAGGCACAGATGCGATCGCTCAGTTTGAATCTATATTTGGCCAAGTGTATAGCTACCCGGTAGATAGTGGAGAAATCACTACCAATAGCTGGGTTAACCTGCATCGGCCGCCAAAAATTCCAACGCCTGAGTCTGACCATTTGTTGGAAAAGACGCGCGCTATCGGTCGTTTGCTTGGCCAGGAACTAGGAGTTACAGACTCTGGCGGTGGTACCGATGGCTCACTAACCCAGGCCGTCGGATTGCCGACACTGGATTCCCTCGGCATAGCAGGCACCGGAGCCCATTCAAACCGCGAAGAAGCGCGCTTAAGTTCATTGTTGCAGCGTGCGCAGTTAAGCGCCATTTTGTTACGTAGACTCAGCCGAGAATAAATGCTTACATGGCCGCTCGTCCTCGTGGCGAGATCAAATAACAATTAAAGGAATGCTGGTCGATGTCTGAACTAAGCGAATCCCCAACCTCTTCCGCGGCGAGTGACTCTTCAACTCAACTGTCATCTGAACAAGAAGCAATAAAGAAGGCATATCAAAATCCCACTTACCGGTATTTGGTACTTGGAATTCTGACTGTCGTTTACGTGTGTAACTTCGTCGATCGACAAGTTATCAATGTACTGGCACAGCCAATCATCGCAGATTTGGAAATTTCCGATGGGCAATTTGGCATGCTCTCAGGTCTAGCGTTTGCTTTTATCTACACAACTCTGGGGATTCCAATTGCAAGATGGGCCGATGTCGGCAATCGGCGCAATATCGTTTCAATTGCCGTTGCTGTTTGGAGTGTAATGACCGCACTGTGCGGCGCTGCGCAAAACTTTTTCCAACTGTTCCTCGCGCGTTTTGGTGTTGGAGTCGGCGAAGCCGGTGGTTCTCCTCCATCACACTCTATCGTTTCCGATATTTTTCCAGCAGAACAGCGGGCAACTGCGCTATCGATTTACTCGCTTGGTGTTTATGGCGGAATCTTGGTAGGTACCGTTGGTGGTGCTTACCTCGTCCAGTATTTCGACTGGCGCACTGCATTCATAGTCGTTGCTATTCCAGGAATTTTTCTATCACTTCTCGTGCGGTTTGTAGTTAAAGAACCACCACGCGGCTTGGCCGAAAATCGACAGGATCGTGAGCCCCCTAGTTTTTTTGGCGTGATGAGTTTTCTTTGGGAACGAAAATCATTCAGGCATCTATCGTTTGCTTGCGCATTGCATGCCTTTGTCACTTACGGAATTGGTAACTTCATGCCGTTGTTTCTCGGCCGTGTCCACGGCATGCCAATTTTGGATGTGGGTTGGTACTACGGATTGATTGCTGGCATTGGTGGATTGAGCGGGACATTTTTTGGTGGATGGGTTACAGACCGGATGAAACAAAAAACCGGTGACGCAACCTGGTACATGTGGGTACCGTTCATCTCTACAGTGCTCGCCATTCCATTTGCGTTGAATACCTTTCTCATTATGCCCAACGGTTACTACGCCGTTTACTCTTATCTTTTCACATCCTTCTGTGGAGGTTGGTATCTCGCGCCTTGTCTTGCTTCTACTCACTTCCTGGTAGGCATTCGCATGCGCGCAATGGGCTCAGCTGTCTTACTGTTTATGTTGAATTTGATTGGCTTGGGATTGGGTCCGATGCTTACCGGATTTACTAGTGATCTATTGACTCCAGAATATGGCGATCAAGCGTTGCGCTACGCCATGTCAATCACAGTGTTGGTCAATGTGTGGTGTGCCATCCACTATTGGTACGCAGCGAAAACGATTAAGCAGGATTTCGAGCGCGCACCAGAGTAACGCTACTACAAGGCGTCTAATGCTTGCGATACTTTGTTTACACCAATAATTTGGATGCCTTCAATTTTAGTCTTGGGCACATTTGCTTTGGGAACAATCGCGCGAGTGAAACCATGTTTAGCTGCTTCTTGTAAGCGCTCCTGACCACCAGGCACAGGTCTAATCTCACCTGCCAATCCCACTTCACCAAAAACCACTGTGTGTTTATCGATCGGTGCATCTTTAAAGCTGGAAACGATCGCTAGTACTAACGCCAAGTCTGCGCTGGTTTCCGATACTTTGACGCCACCAACCACGTTAACGAACACGTCCTGATCTGCCATGTAGAGCCCACCATGCCGATGCAAGACTGCAAGCAACATGGCCAAGCGGTTTTGTTCCAACCCTACGGCGACTCTTCTTGGGTTTCCTAGCGGGCTGCTATCAACTAAGGCTTGAATCTCCACAAGCAATGGACGGGTGCCTTCCCAAAGCACCATCACTAGTGAACCAGGGCTGTCCTCTTCGGTTCGTGCGAGGAAAATGGCTGAGGGATTCTTTACTTCTTTCATCCCCTGCTCTGTCATAGCGAACACGCCAAGCTCGTTCACCGCACCGAAACGGTTTTTCTGGCTGCGTAAGATTCGATACTTGTTGTCATCCCCACCTTCGAGCATGACGAAACAATCAATCATGTGTTCCAAGACTTTTGGACCGGCAAGATTTCCTTCTTTAGTGACATGCCCAACAAGAAACAGCACAGTGTTGGTCTGCTTGGCATACTGAATTAAGTAAGCCGCGCACTCACGTACCTGGGACACACTTCCCGGGGCCGATGGCACATCTGCGCTGTGCATTACTTGTATTGAATCGACTACTAGGAGTTCGGGGTTGTGTTCCTGGCCCGCCTTAGTGATTTGCTCAACGTTAGTCTCAGCCAGCATTTTCAAATCTTCGCGAGGCAACCCAAGCCGTTGTGCACGCATGCCAACTTGCTGCAGTGATTCTTCACCGGTGACATACAATGCTGACTTTCCAGACGCCGCAAGCAAACACATTATCTGTAACAGTAAGGTACTTTTGCCTGCGCCCGGATTACCCCCGATTAGAACAACCGAGCCAGGCACGAGTCCGCCACCGAGCACGCGATCCAGTTCACCAATCGTGCTTGAAAACCTCGGCAATGATTGCACATCGATTTCTGATAAGGCCTGCACATTAGATTGCTCGCCAGCATAGCCTTGCTTGCGAAACTCGGCTTTGGTTGCCGGTGAGCTGGAACTGCCAAGATTGATCTGGGATAGAGTATTCCACGCTTTGCATGAAGAACACTGACCTTGCCATTGGCCGTGTTCCGTCCCGCAATCAGTACAAACAAATGCTATTTTCGATTTTGCCACGTGGTTTGTTTTATAAGCTTAGAAATTTCTATCAATTCGAAGATCTAACTCTATCCAACATAATCATAGGGCACGCGAGAAGTGACTTTGCAATACAACTCGTATGAAATCGTACCCGTCGTTCGTGCAACCTCATCGGCACACAACTCTGGCCCCCAGAGGATCACTTCATCATTTATTTGCACATCATCAATTCCAGAGAGGTCGATGGTAATCATATCCATTGAAACTCTGCCGATGAGCCGCGTTCGCGTTAATCCGCTAGCTGTTTTTACAATGACCGGAGTACCGTTTTCAGCGCTACGTGGATACCCGTCTCCATATCCAATTGAAACTGTTCCTACCTTGGTATCCCTATCGCACACATAAGTAGCACCATAACCGATGCTGTCACCTGCTTGCAGTTCCCGAATGGTGATAAGGCGAGAACTCAGTCGCATGACGGCTTGTAAGCCTAGATCTTCGCCAGTCTCGTTAGCCATGGGAGAGCTCCCATAAAGCATAACGCCAGGGCGAACCACGTCGAGATGAGAATCCGGCCAATGCAAAATTCCAGCAGAGGCAGCCATGCTACAACTCACCTCCTGATGACTTGATGCTACTAGTTCACTGCGCAGAGTCATAAGAGATTGCAGTTGCTGATTTGTCATTTTGACGAATTCTGGATTGTCTGGGTCATCAGCGCAGGCGAAATGCGACATCAGAGTCAATTCAGTATTCGGAAAAGCAAGTAGCTTTAAGTAACTGTCCCGACTCATCTCTCGACTCATACCGAGACGATTCATGCCTGTGTTGTACTTAATCCAAAACTTTCTAAAGTCACCCAAGATTTCGTCATTGAATACCGATTCGATTAATGCAATCTGATAGTCACTATGAACAACTGGTTCGATGCGATTATGCAAACACTCTTGCAGTTCCTCGGCAGTCATAAATCCATTTAGAAGCAATATGGGTTGCTTGTCATTTAGCTTTCTTAGGGCTAATGCTTCATCGAGTGTCGCTACACCGAATCCTGAAATGTTGGTATGGCTATCTTGAAGAGCTAACGCTGACTGCTCAACGCCATGTCCATAGGCATTGGATTTGATGATGGGGAATATTTTGGAACTTGGGCAAAGGGAGCGAACGCGCGTGAGGTTTTTTCGCAGAGCATTCAAATCTATTGTTGCCCAAGCACGGCGGCTTGCTATTGTCATGCGACCTTCCTTAGCCTGACACTATTCGAAGCCGTGGGTGTAGCTATCGTCGTACTTAGGTTGAGCAAAATTTTCGAATCGAGTGTACTGACCAAGAAAACTAAGTCTTATCGATCCTATTGGGCCGTTACGTTGCTTGCCGATATTTACTTCTGCGATGCCTTTGTCAGGTGAGTCTTCGTTATAAACTTCATCGCGATAAATAAACAAGATGACATCGGCATCCTGCTCGATGGCGCCCGACTCTCTGAGGTCAGACATAACAGGCCGCTTGTTAGGTCGTTGTTCTAATCCACGATTCAATTGGGATAAGGCTATTACTGGACATTCGAATTCACGTGCAAGTAACTTCAGTGATCGTGAGATTTCAGAAATCTCATTTACCCGATTCTCTGATGTTCCCTTGATTTGCATCAGTTGCAAATAATCCACAACAATCATGCCGATTGAGCCATGTTCTCGAACAATACGACGCACCCTAGAGCGCATCTCCATTGGGCTAACACCCGCGCTATCGTCGATATAAAGATTCTTGTCTTTTAACTTTGCTACAGCATCATTAAAAGGTGTCCATTCATCGTCTTTGATGTCACCTGTTCTGATTTTCTTTTGATCAATCCTTCCTAGCGAGGAAAGCATTCTGAAAATAAGACTCTCGGCTGGCATTTCCAAACTGAAAACAAGCACCGGTTTGTCATCATTGAGAATGGCATGTTCTACCAGGTTCATGGCAAATGCCGTCTTACCCATTGAGGGTCTTGCTGCCACGATTACTAAATCAGATTTTTGCCATCCAGATGTCATTTCATCCAGATCTTTGTAGCCGCTGGCGAGCCCAGTCAGATCACCATCTGATCCAGCAAGTTCATCGATACGATCGACCGCCCGAGTCAGCAAAGGATTGATTGGCACTGGTCCTTCGTTCTGGGGTCTTTCGTCTGCGATATTGAATACCTGTTGTTCAGCTTCATCGAGAATTTCTGCCGACTTTTTGCCGCCGGTGTTGTATCCCGAATCGGCAATGTTGTTAGCAACACTAATGAGCCGGCGTAATATCGCCCGCTCTCTGATGATTTCAGCGTAGGCATGAATGTTGGCAGTGCCTCGCGCGTTGCCAGCCAGTTCACTGAGGTAGTCGATACCGCCGGATGCTGCTAGCTCGCCGAGACTATTGAGCGCCTCTACCAAAGTGACAACATCAACCGGGCTGTTGGCCTCGCTCTGGCGCATCATCATGCGAAAAATGAGTTGATGTTCAGCCCGATAAAAATCCTCGGCCATCAATACATCAGAAATGTTGTCCCACTCGGTATTGTCCAACATCAAACCGCCCAACACCGCCTGTTCTGCTTCCACAGAATGCGGTGGCACCTTCAGAGTGGTGAGATTGCTGGTCGAAGTTTGACCAGTTGGTTCGGTTGATTCAGACATGAAAAGTAGGGATTACAGGTATAAAAAAAGCACCATCTGAGTGTACAGAATGGTGCTTTAATGTAAAGCAGGCCACTCTGTTCTAGCGGAGTGGCCTAATTCTTTTAGGCATCAGCCGCTGGTTTCTCTTCTGCATCTCCGTCAGCAGCCTCTTCGCTTTCAGCTTCGGCATCAGACTCAGCTGCCGCTTCTTCTGCAGCTGCTTCGGCTTCGTCGATCTCTTCAATAATACTACCGTCTGCAGATACACCCGCAGCAGATTGCAGACCGATAACAGATACTGAGACTTCAGTCACAACGTCGTAGCCAAGATCCAGTTGCAGTGCATAGTCACCTAGGTCGCGAATAACACCATGAGGCATTAAGACTTCACTCTTCTGGATGTCACTACCATTTTGTGCGTTCAACGCATCAGCGATATCACGGGTACCAACAGATCCAAATAGTTTGCCTTCATCGCTAGCGTTAACTTCGATAGTAAGTTTCGCATTGCTGATTTTCGCAGCCCGTCCCTGTGCAACCGCCACCTTCTCATTGTGAGCAGCTAGCAGTTCAGCTTTGCGCTGTTCAAATTCGGCTAGGTTTTCCTTAGTGGCCGGAATTGCTTTTCCTTGTGGGAATAAGAAATTCCGCGCATACCCTGACTTCACAGATGCGGTATCGCCAATTTCTCCTAGCTTGCCAATCTTTTCCAGCAAGATGACGTTCATGATCTACCTCTCTCTATTAACAGCAAACGTTGCCGCTTGCTCCTTCACTGCCGGTAACTAACTATTACTCAGCATGCGTGTCCGAAAATCGTACCAGCTATCAATTAATGCGACTAAAACTACAAGTTGCACTACAACTGGCAACATTAACAATATGTAGAAAGTTACCAACCACGTGGTTGATAAGTTTCTCTGCTTTACCACTGCATGCACCAGAGCAACGCCCGAGAACATCAATGGCAGCACCAAATACAACACCCAGCTGGAAGGAACTATCACTTCAAAGCTGGAGAGCAACATGAGCGAAATTAAAATTAGCGCTACTTTTTGCTCTATCCTCAGGCAATGAAATTCCTTCTGGAATCCGCCTGGGTTGTACAACGTTGCCTGCATCCATCGCGACAACATCAATAAAACTATTGAAAGAAACATATAGACCGCGCCTATTACACTGGTCATTACATTTCTAACGTCTTCTATCTGCACGCCTGGTTGGGCGTTGTTTCGCAGATAGTCTTCGACTTGCGCCATTAGTACATCCAGCACTGCAGGCTGCAATCGAAAATAGAACTCAACACATAAGCCGACTACGATGGCAGCAAGAAGTGTGAACTCCCAAGACTCTGTCTCTCTCAAAAGCAGACCAAGTCCTGTAATGCCTAACAACATGATCAGTGGCACCGGATCAATCGATGCCCAACCAAGTAGAGGCAATAAGGCCCAAGCAAAAACAATTACGCCTTCGGTAAGACCTTTACGCAGAGCGACTAGCCCTACTACCACCGGGTTTAACAAGTTCGCCAGTGGAATCAGACCTAACAGCACAACGGCTATGATGGCCTGTTTGCGTCCGGTCATCACATATTCAGCAAGACCGCGCATGATTATTTCCTAACTCTTAAACCTGATGGCTGTCAGTGTAAGGAATCAGAGCGAGATAACGTGCTCTTTTGATCGCAGTTGCCAGCTGACGCTGATAACGTGCTTTCGTACCAGTAATGCGGCTAGGAACTATCTTGCCAGTTTCTGATACATATGCTTTTAATGTTTCTAAATCTTTGTAGTCGATTTCTTTGGTGCCTTCCGCAGTGAATTTGCAGAATTTACGTCGACGAAAATAACGAGCCATGACTTTATCCTTTAATTAACCGGTTTCTGCTTACTCAGACTTCTCTTCACCTTCATCAGCTGATTCCTCGGCTGCTTCAGGTGCTGCTGGTTCTTCCACCGGTGCTTCTTCAGCACTATCAGGTGTTAGTTCAACATCATCAGTCTTTGCTTCAGCTTCTGCGGCAGCAGCAGCTTCTTCTTCCTTACGCTTCTGCTCTGCTCTTGCTTTGCGCTCTTTGCTCTCTCTTTCTTGCTTAAGAATTAGAGATTCTTCAGTCACAGCTTCCTTTCGCTTAATGACAAGATTGCGCAGTACCGCATCGTTGTATCGGAACAACGTGGATAACTCTTCCAAAGTTTCTCCGCCACATTCGATATTCATCATGACGTAGTGAGCTTTGTGAATCTTATTGATTGGATAGGCCAGTTGACGTCGCCCCCAGTCCTCCATTCGGTGAACTTGGCCGCCGCTGTCGGTCATCAATTGGGTGTAACGCTCGATCATCCCGGGCACCTGTTCTGATTGATCAGGGTGCACGAGAAATACCACTTCGTAGTGTCTCATAGAGACTCCTCTTGGTTCAGGCTTCCCAACTAACGCTGGCGCGCGTGGTGAAGCAAGGAGTTATGTTGGGCTCAGCCGAAGCTGGGCCGGTAAAAAGAGCGGGGATTCTAGAGAATCTGGCCTGTTCTTGCAAGCGAATTCAGGCACTTAAGGGCGCTGACGGACCGCCTCAAACAGCGCAATTCCAGTGGCCACGGAGACATTGAGACTGCTGAGATCCCCCGCCATCGGGATCGACACCAGGAAATCGCACTGCTCGGCAGTGAGTCGACGAATTCCGGTCCCTTCAGAGCCCATGACCAGTGCTATTGGCCCTGTCAGATCCTGGTTAAATAGGCTGGTTTCCGCTTGATCAGAGGTCCCAACAATCCAGATATTGTTGTCTTTCAGGTTCTTGAGGCAGCGAGAAAGGTTAGTTACTTCCACCAGATCCACGGTTTCTGCCGCGCCGCTAGCGACCCGACTCACGGTAGCACTGAGCCCAGCGGATTTATCTTTAGGAATGATCACTGCATCTACGCCGGCGGCATCCGCTGTTCTTAGGCAGGCACCCAGATTGTGAGGATCTGTCACTCCATCTAACACCAGCAATAAAGGAGCATGAGGCAAAGATTCTAATTGAGCCAATAAGGTCTTCTCTGACAACAAAGATTTCTGTTGGCTAAGTTCGGCCGCAACTCCCTGATGAGTATCCTCACCCACCGCAACTAATTCGGTTTCATCAACTTCTTCCCAATCCAGGCCCGCTGATTTTGCCGCTTCTCTTAATTCAGTTAGACGCTTATCGTCTCTCCCCTGCCTAATTAACAAGCGTTGGACTGCGGCAGGCCGACGATTGATTACCGCCGTCACCGCGTGAATGCCTGTTACCCAATAATTGTCCTTGCTCATGTGATTTTTTATTTTGTTTTTCCTAGCAATGCTAAGAGTGGTCTCTCCAACAATTTAGGATCAGAGTTTACCTTCTTCTTTTAGCGGTATTCTTACGTGACGATTTCTTTTTCGATTGTTTTTTGGAATTCTTGGCGGTGCTCTTAGGCTTGAAGCTCTTTGTATTCTTTGTATTCTTTACATTCCTTACATTCTTTCTCTTCTTTTTTGCCTTTTTCTTTCCCTTCTTCTTACCTTGCTTATCTAGCTTAGCTTTGGATTTCTTTCCTGAGTATTTACTTTTCTTTTCCTTCTTACTCTTCCCACTCTTCTTTCTATTTTTATCACCTTTGGGATTTTTTGGAATCCTGTTTGATCTTGATTCCAATTTCTTTCCACTACCGTCCAACATTAGAAGATCAATTTTTTTCTCTTCCAGATCAACTCGAGCAACCTGCACTCGTACTGCATCACCGAGGCGATACACTTTTCGACTACGTTCTCCTTCCAGGCTGTGTCTGATTGGATCGAAATGATAATAGTCATTACTTAGCTCGGTGATGTGCACCAAGCCTTCAATGTAAATACTATCCAATTCAACGAACAAACCGAAATTGGTAACTGCTGTGATTGCGCCGTCAAACTCGCCTCCGATATGACTTTGCATATACTCACACTTTAGCCAGTCAATAACATCATAGCTGGCCGCATCAGCTCGACGCTCATTAGCTGAACACACTTCACCAAAGTGTATTAACTCACCCATGGAATACGGATAGATTGATTGCTTTGAAACGGACTTCTGATCATTTGCAGGCAATAAGCGTTGGCTCTTGTGATTGCCAATTAAATAGCGAATGGCTCGATGAACCAACAGATCAGGGTAGCGCCGAATCGGTGATGTGAAGTGAGTATAGGCTTCGAATCCTAATCCAAAATGGCCAGTATTTTCCGGCTGATAAACTGCCTGCATCATGGATCTGATCAATACAGTTTGAATCATGTGCCGATCAGGGCGATCAGAAATTTGGGCCAGGGTTTTTTGATAGTCCGTTGGTGTGGGAGTATCACCACCGCCTAGATGCAATCCCATTTCGGTTAGAAATTCTCGTAGTCCAGCCAGTTTGTCTGGGTTTGGTCCCGCGTGAACACGATACAGCGCTGGCCACTCGCAATGTTGAAACAACTCAGCAGCCGCTACGTTCGCGGCTAGCATGCATTCCTCGATAAGGCGATGTGCATCATTGCGCTCTACTGGCACGATCTCTCGAATCTTCTTGTTCTCACCGAAGACCATGCGCGTCTCAGTAGAATCGAAGTCCATTGCACCGCGCCTTGCCCGCGCTTCCTTGAGTGCGCAGTACACACTATTCAGACAATCTAGACTGGAAGTTACGTTGCTGTATTTTGTACGCAGCTTTTTCTGCAATTTCTCTTCTGTTGCTGATTGAGGGAGCTGCAACATATCAGCGGCTTCTGTGTAAGTGAGTCGCGCATGGGAATGAATAACTGCTTCCATGAATACCGCATTAGTAACTTCACCTTTTTTTGAGATTTGTAACTTGCACGCCATTGCAAGCCGGTCGCAGTTCGGCTTTAACGAACACAAACCATTGGAAAGTTTTTCAGGCAACATCGGCACTACATGACCGGGGAAGTACATTGACGTGCCGCGATTCTGTGCTTCTTCATCTAAAGCACTGCCGAGTTTGACGTAATGTGAAACATCTGCGATCGCGACGATTAGCGTCCAGCCGTTTCTACCGTTCTGTTCCGCGAATACGGCATCGTCAAAATCTTTTGCGTCTTCCCCATCAATTGTGACTAGCGGTAATTGGCGAAGATCATGGCGCCCGGCTATATCTGCTTCTGCAACAGAGTCAGCGATTCTCGCCGTTTCTTTTTTTACTGCGGAAGGCCAGACATGAGGAATGTCAAAGCTATGCAGCGCAACATCAATTTCGATGCCAGGTGTTGCAACATCACCAAGCACTTCAATGATTTCCGCTATCGCTTTACGTCTACGGTTTGGATACTCTCGAATTTTCGCGACAACGAATTGCCCGTCTTGAGCTCCGCGAGTGTGGCTCGTTGGAATCAGAATTTCGTGCTGAATACGTTTGTTGTTAGAAACTAATACACCAAATCCAGCATCACTAAAGTACCTTCCAACAACTTCCTCGTGGCGTCGCTGCAAGATTTCGACGACCGTAGCTTCCTTGCGCCCTCTTTCATTGACACCACTGAAACGCGCGAGCACTTTATCGCCATCGAATAGGCGAGACATTTCCCGCAAGGAAAGAAACATGTCCTGTTCGCCGGAATCAGGAATAAAGTAACCAACCCCATCTTTTGTTCCTTGCACAGTTCCCTTCACAAGATCCATGTGATTAGTTAATCCATAAGCACCTTTACGATTACTTATGATTTGGCCGTCGCGGGACATCGCATTGAGTCTGCGGCGCAGTGCCTCAATTTCATCTTCGTTGCTTAAACGAAAATGAAACGCGAGATCTTGTAAAGTGGTTGGCTCTCCAATTGCTTCTAGTTCAGACAGAATAAACTGACGACTGGCAATAGGATTGCCGTATTTCTGCGCTTCAAGATTGGCTTGAGGGTCGCGGCTGAGGATCTTTTTTGACTGTTTGTTTTTGCGGGAGGGCATGAGAATGCGCGCAGTATACACCCACCCTTATGCGCTGTCTGTTACGAGCTTGAAAAGTTGACAGGATGTTGGGTGCTGGGTATCGTTGCGCTCCCCTGAAATGCCCAGGTGGGTGAGCACAAGTGCATTGAAAGCGTTAGCTTTCAGCGAAGTGCGAACGACGCCAATCTGCGATTGGCGGCCGGGGGAATTGGTAGGGCAGCCGCCAGGCTGCAATATCTAATTAAAGATCAATGTGCTTGCAACTGCACTTCAAAAAATCGTTGCCCAGGTGGCGGAATTGGTAGACGCGCTAGCTTCAGGTGCTAGTGATCGAAAGGTCGTGGGAGTTCAAGTCTCCCCCTGGGCACCAGCTTCCTTAGCTTACGAGCATTAAACTTAACGCGTTGACAGCTTCAATGCTCAAGAGCATCTGTTGCTAAACCTCAACGAAGCCTAACTCTACGCGTTGACAGCTCTATAGCCCAAGAGCATCTCTTGCTGGATTCTAACGAAGGGTTATTCAGGGCGGGCTGACAGCGTTGAAGTGAAAGAGAATCTCTCAGATACCTAACGCGCCAACAACGCCACTAACAATTTGATCTGCAGATCATCAAGACGTTCATTGAAAGCTGGCATGATGCCAAACCGCCCTTCGCGAATTGTCGAAACAATCGATTCGGAGTCGCCACCATACAACCAAATATCATCGGCAATGTTTGGTGCGCCGAGCAAAGGATTGCCGGTTCCATCAGGTGCGTGGCACACAACGCAATTCTGATCGTATGCCGCTTTACCAGAATGACTTTCACTTCCGGGTTCACCGATTACTTGAACGTATTCTGCGACTTGTTGCACACCCTGGTCGCCCAATATAGATTGCCACGCGATCATCTGTGCCTGACGTCCATTGCGAATCGTTGCTTCGATTTGGTCCGCACTTGATCCCCATTGCCAATCTACATCATGCAAATTAGGAAATAGTGCTGCCTGACCTCGTCCATCGGGACCATGGCATGCGGCACATTCCCGCGCGAAGATTCGATCCGCTGTTGCCATTAGCTCCAGATCGTTCTGCATCTCCGCCAGGCTCAACGCACTTATTTCTGATCTCACATCAGCAAAGTTCGCTTCGAAATTTTCATAGCTTTCAGCGACGCGACTACCTTGGGACCAATTAAGAAATCCGGTGAAACTTCCCAAACCCGGGTACAGCATCAAATAGATGAGTGTAAATATGAGCGCTGCAAACAACATCCAGAACCACCACATCGGCGGCGCATTATTGCCTTCCCGCAAATCGTTGTCCCAAACTGGCTCGACTTCAGGATTCTTTTCGTTATCTGGAGAAAAATAGAGGCTGTAGGTTAACCAAGCCACCGCGGCTAACGAGACCAAGGTAACAACGATTATCCAACCGCTCCAAAATCCTGTTGGCAAATCAGCCATGATAGTCCTCGTCATGCAATGGAATTTGTGCGGTGTCTGCGATCTGCTCATCGTTTGCACGATTGCCAAACCAGATTGCGAGCCCAATCATGAATGCCATCACTAACATGTCACCAGCGAATATAAACCAAGTCATATCTCAGACTCCTCGCTAAATCCTGTACCTAAAATTTGTAGATACGCGATCAGAGCTTCCATCTCAGTTAGTCCTTCAATCGCAGATTCCGCACCAGCGATGTCCTCTTCCGAATAGGGATGCCCGAGAATTGTTAATGCTCGTAGTTTCGCAGTGATATTCCCAGCAGCAGTTGCAGGGCGCTCATCAAGCCAGGGGTATGCGGGCATAATGCTGTTGGGAACTACCGTGCGTGGATCAATTAGGTGAATGCGATGCCAATCATCTGAGAACTTACCGCCCAAGCGGTGCAAATCTGGTCCCGTGCGTTTAGATCCCCAGAGAAATGGTCGGTCGTAAACAAACTCATCAGCTCGTGAATAAGGTCCGTAGCGTTCAACCTCGGCGATGAGCGGTCGCACTTGCTGAGAATGACAAACATGACATCCTTCTCTTATATAGATATCGCGACCGGTCAGCTCGACTGCACTATATAAGTGTGAGTTTTGTGTTGCCGTTTCCAAACTCTCTTGGTTTAACACCGGCAGCAACTGCACCATGCCGCCAATGGCAGACACAAATAAAATACCGAATATAAGAAGCCCGGTGTTTTCTTCAATTTTCTTGTGGATTGATATTCCGCTCATTAGCTCACTCCATAAGCGGGATTAACAGCTGGTGCGGTGACTTGCACTGCTCGTTGACCTTTTAGGGTCATGAATAGGTTGTAGCCCATCAAGACAGTGCCAGCGAGAAAAATCAGGCCAGCAAACAAGCGCAGCAGATAGTAAGGAGTCATGCTTGCCATGATGTCTTTGAAGCTGAAGCTCAACTCTCCGATCTGATCAACGCTCAACCACAGGAGACCTTGAGACACACCAGCCGCCCACATCGCGACGATGTATAGCATGGTGCCGGCAAGTGCTAACCAGAAATGAATGTTTGCTAGTTGCGTGCTGTAGAGTTCCCGACCTACAAGGCGCGGCACCATAAAATAGAATGTGCCGTAGGTAATCATGGCATTCCAACCGAGAGCACCAGAGTGCACGTGACCAATAGTCCAGTCTGTAAAATGGCTTACCACGTTTACACTTCTTAGCGACATCATCGGGCCTTCAAATGTGGCAAGGCCATAGAACGCCAGTGATAGCACAATGAATTTTAGTGCTGGATCAGTACGTAGTTTTTCCCATGCTGAACTTACAGTCATAATGCCGTTAATCATGGTGGCCCAGGATGGTGCCAATAAGACGACACTCATTGCCATGCCAAGAGACTGCACCCACTCTGGAATGGAGTTGTAATGCAAGTGGTGGGGTCCGGCCCAGATGTAGCTGTAAACAAACGCCCAGAACGCCACGATAGAAAGGCGGTAACTCCAAATAGGCCGCTCCGCATGTTTCGGCAAAAAGTAATACAGCATGCCGAGGAATCCACCAGTGAGTAGGAAGCCCACTGCGTTATGGCCATACCACCATTGAACGATTGCATCTTGTGCGCCCGCATAAAGTGAGTATGACTTCCCGAGTGTTACTGGAATCGCCAAGTTGTTCACGATGTGCAACATGGCAATGACGATAATTAACGCGCCATAGAACCAGTTAGAAATGTAGATTGGTTTGATTTTGCGCGTCGCAATGGTGCCGAAAAACACAACACCGAAGCAGACCCAAATGATTGCGATGGCAATATCAAAAGGCCATTCGAGTTCTGCGTATTCTTTGGCAGTTGTGTAGCCAGCCAGTAAAGACAATCCGCCTGTAAGTACTAATAGCTGCCACGCGTAACAACAAAACCAAGCCAATTTAGGGGCAAACAATCTGGTGTGTGAAGTACGTTGAACACTGTAGAAAGCGGTGGCCATTAATGCCGACACGCCAAATCCAAATATGATTCCGTTAGTGTGGAGCGGACGAAGTCGACCGAACGACAACCAAAATTGGCCAAAATCGATACCAGGCCAAACCAGCTCCGCAGAGATGTAGACGCCAGCAAGCATTGCTGCCACTGCCCAAATCACTGAAAACTGAATCAGGCGAATAACAACGTTATCTTGGTAGATGTTCTGATTTGTCCGATCCATAACTAAATCCGAATCTAAACTCCCAGTAATGGGCCAACGCCCATGGTCCACAGTGCCATGCTAATACCGAGCAGACTCACTGCTGCCACTAACAACCATGCCACTAGCGAAGACGCCATCAACATGCCCCGTTCCGGCGGGGTGTCGAGCACTATAGGAATGCCTTTGTAGAGTAAGTACATTGCCCAAATCATTGTGGGAATAAGAACGATCACATTGATAAGCACATCGGGAAACAAATGAGCAACGCTGGCGATGGCCAATGGCTCGCCCACTATAGTTATCAGCGCCACATGTTTGCCCAGATTGGTATTCGCGCCGTAAGTAGACGCCATCCAGGTGGATACAAGAGCAGTACTAAAAAGACCAAAAGCGAGTACAACGAAATAGCCGATACTCACGACGATCAGCGACTGCAGATCTACCATCAACGGTTCTTCCGCACCCAAGCGCCAACCAAAATTCGCCGCTCCAATCAAAGCGAAGACTGGGGGAAGTAATAGAAGCCAAATGGAATAGCGGAAAAATATCGCTACAGGACCGGGCTCAGACTTGGCCAGCTCCTGAAAGGCGGAAGTCGGCTCATAGAGCGACTTAATTAGTAAATATGAATAAAGACCAGAACCCACGCGACAACAATCCGCTTTAAAAGGGTAGGCGTGCTAAAGCACGGAACCCTTATCAATCTAAATACATCCCCTCACTGAAGATTGGTCAGCAGACTCGCAATCCTCTCAAGTCAGTGAAAGGCAATTATAGGGAACGTCCTTTTCAGTAGTTTGATCTGTCTCAAACTCACACCAATAAGGAGTGTTATTACGGATCTACTACTGTAAACCCAAAGGAGCCGGAATAAGTGTTTGGATCGTCGCCTACGACTGTTGTCCACTCGACGGTGTAGCTACCAGTAGTGACGGGGTCCATAATTTCAATCATCAAATCGTCCGCCGCCATCGTGTGCAGACCACGCAGAGAGTGTTCGCCGTTCGGACCGACTAAGCGCAGACTACTCTGGCTCACATCGGGCAAGGCATCGTAGTAAAGGCGGAGAGTTCGAGGCGCCCGAGTGAGAGTTCCCTCTATTTCAGGATCTGCACTCATCAGCGGCGTATATTCCTGGTTGCTGGTACAGGCAGCCAACGCTGTCAAAACGATAAAACAAATAATCTGCAGTTTGGAAATCACGGCCAGTCACCTCTCTAGTACTGGAGGTAGTGTAGCTTCATCGCGCGATGAATTCATTATGTGAGCAGCGACTTGATGTCGCAGTTTGGAATGTTTTTGGGAGAGGGAAACGCTCCGATCATAGTTATCGAAGCGTGGGAATTGATTGGCCGTTTTTACGACCGGGGAAAGCGGTTAGCCTCGATCTCTTCTCGCTTTGGCTTCTGCCAGTTCGCGAGCGAATGCATCCAGCTTTGCTCGAATTTCTTCTTCCTTTAACTGCCGTAAAAAAAGCTTGTCACCATCGACGCCTTCATCGGGCAATGCTTCTTTATTTTGATCGATAACTTCAGCAGGTTTTGCCATCCGCATTCAACTCCAACATCTCTCAAATGACCAGCAACTGCCGAAATGTGATTTTTTTCGGAGCGAGTGTGTGAGGAACCCGACTCAGTTACTGCAGTTGTTTCTTATTTTTGGCTAACGAATAAGTTGTCTACGCAACTTCGGTCTAACTTTTTCTTTTTCTTACGAAAACTGTGTCACTGCATGTTGCGCAACATATAGTGTTGCCCCTGCAAAGTCAAACAATATGTAGTAGTTAGAATGACTTACGGCAAAACCAGGCTGTCTTCCTTTTAACCACACCTCGAATAAGCGCTTAGAAATCTGATACTTACAAGCACAGCACATCGCCGATGAGTATTAAATATAAAGGACACCCAACTAATATTTATATGGGTGTCCTTTAAGTAAAAACTAATCGCAATCAGCGCCCGAACTTATACCTCGACTTAGGGTCGTTCAATTTCTAAACAGTTTTTGTTGGAATTTTGATCATCGAACGACTATCAATCGGGAGAGTTCGAGTTGTAGTTGCCTTGCGGCGATAGAAGACCGTTCTCAGTCAAATTCGATCAAGAAGCGAAGAGTAGTTTGGCTGGCCTGGTGCCTCTAATCCATTTGTCTTTGTGTTTAAACTTCACGCCAGACTTCATTCGAGAGCGATGGAACAGAACCAATGACTTTTCGGACCCTGCGGCTATTCCGTAGTAGCGATGAAAATTGAGCACTCCTTCAAGCCAGGATTCAGGTCCGACCTTCACTTCTTTTAAGATGGATTGTTTCTCATCCATTAGTTGCAAGGCACGTGGTTTATCTTGATCTCGCAAACTTAAAGCCTTGCAGGTTGTCTCCAACAGCTCGAAGTAACTTTGGTGATTTATGGGCAGGGTTTGATCTGTTATGCCCTGCATCCCAGACAATGGTTTTAACGAACTCTGCTGTGAGCCTTTCTTACGTCCCAGCAGATGCTTGGCTCCTCGTCGCGTGAGCAATCTGTGCTGACGATAGTTTCTTTTCTTTGAGCGTTTAGCCTGATCAATAAGGCGTTCCTGAATTGACGTAAAATCACTGCTATCTAAGGATTCTGTTATTCCTGCTCGAATTGGGTTGAGATCCACATAGGCCATGCACGTGACCAATGCTTTCTCATCCAGTAGTGCCTGGCTCTTAAAACGCCCTTCCCAAAATCTGCCTGTGCATTCATCTTCTCTATTGGCCTTTCTTGCTACAGACTCGTTTAAGCACCGCATGAACCAACTAATATCGGTCAACCGTTCGCGCCACTCTTTAGTCTTGCGCTCCAATAGCTTCTGGGCAGCTTTAGTTTTCTTGTTTAAGGTCAGAGTCTCAATTAGTGCGCCATGGCCAGGAAACAGTGCCGACCAACGCCGGATAATTTCTTCATCACTCCAAGATTCTGCTGTTTCTGAATCTACATGCAGTACCAAATGGTAGTGATTGCTCATAATTGCGTAAGCACAAACGTCGATCGCAAATTGATTCGCTAGTTCTTTGATGCGCTGTACTAACCACTGCTTTCTATGATCAAAGTTGCGTCCTGTGACGGGATCATCACCACACAAGTAAGCTCGCCGCACGCAGCGGGAGATGCAATGGTAGTAAGGTGTGTCTTCGAGAGAGACTTGTTGGGAGCGTGCTCTTGTCACTGACTGTGCTTTTCTTGCGGAAAACTTCTACTAACAGGGACCAAGAATTTTAGTTGGTTTAACTGACTATGCAAGAAATCAGCGAAAATGGTTTTCGTGCCAGTGACACAATTAGTTTCTAAGAAGCACTTTTAAGAAAGGACACCCAAGTAAAATTAGATGGGTGTCCCTTAATAAAGACTGTCAATAAATAGAAAAATAAATTGGGTGTCCTGGCGCTTTAAGCAGCGAAAGGATGACGCAGTACAATCGTTTCTTCTCGGTCGGGCCCGGTTGAGATGATATCGACAGGTGCTTCAATCGCGTCTTCAATATAATTGATATAGGCACGTGCATTTTCTGGGAGCTCTTCGAGTGATTTCGCTCCAATTGTGGATTCGCTCCAGCCAGGTAACTCTTCATAGATCGGTTCTAGATTCTCGAAGTTCTGACAATCCATTAAGCTGCTTGAGGTAGTGGTCGCCCCTTTATATCCCGTGCACACTCGGATTGCTTCCAGGCCATCCAATACATCGAGCTTGGTCAGGCAGATACCTGACACGCTATTAATGCGCATAGCCAATTTCACTGCAGCCGCGTCGAACCATCCACATCGTCGGTCTCTGCCCGTAGTGGCGCCCTTTTCGTGACCAACTGTTGCCAGATGTTTACCTACATCATCGAAGAGCTCAGTTGGAAACGGTCCAGAACCAACTCGTGTGGTATATGCCTTGGTGATGCCCAATACATAATCTAGATAGAGCGGACCATAACCGCTGCCAGTCGCTGTACCACCTGCCGTGGTATTGGATGAGGTTACAAATGGATAGGTGCCATGGTCTATGTCTAGCAGCGATCCCTGCGCACCTTCAAACAGAATGTTGTCGCCAGCCTTGCGGTGCTGGTGCAGCATATCCACCGTGTCGGCAATCATCGGTTGAACATCTCTGGAAAGAGCCAGGCAACTTTCAAATGTCTCGTTGAAATCGACGGGTTCTGCAGAGAAATATTTCTCTAACCAAAAGTTGTGATAGGCCAATAACTCTTCGAGCTTCTCTTTAAAGCGATCTTCATTCAGTGTTTCAGCTAGTCGAATTCCGCGTCGCGCAACTTTGTCTTCATATGCTGGCCCGATACCACGACCGGTTGTTCCCAGTTTTTTACTACCTTGCTGAGACTCTCTTGCCTGATCGAGTCGAACATGTGACGGCAGAATTAAAGGGCAAGCGCCGCTAATACTTAAACGCTCACGAACTGGAACTCCCTGTTCTTCCAATTCGCCTATTTCTTTCAGCAGGGCTTCAAGGCTTAGAACTACACCATTACCAATGACACAGTGCACATTGTCGCGTAACACGCCGGAAGGGATGAGGTGCAATACTGTTTTTTCGCCTCCAATTACGAGGGTATGCCCCGCATTGTGACCTCCTTGAAATCGGGCAACGATGTCCGCCTGGTCTGTTAGCAAGTCAACAATCTTGCCTTTACCCTCGTCGCCCCATTGCGTGCCCAATATCACTACTGATTTAGCCATGCCTAATTAACTTCCTGTAATGTTCCTACTCGTTAAATGTTTAGTACTGTCTTTTTATACTTATGAAATTGACTCTACTGCCCAGCTGTCACCTTGTTTGACAAGTGTGCGATCGCAATTCATTTCTGCCGCTTGCGATTGTGAAACTTCATCTTGTGTTAGCTGTTGCACCACTCTTTCACCCGATGCTCGCAACTCTGCGATTTTTTCCAGCAAATTTTTGTCATTACCCGCAGGGACAAGTATGCCCATGGCTAACGGAAACTCTCGGCTTGTTAGTTTAGCCAAAGTCTTTAAATCACTATCGAAACCAGAAGCCGGACGCGCGCGTCCAAATACTTCACCAATATCATCGTAGCGACCGCCTTTTGCGACTGCTCGACCGTAGCTCGGTGTATATGCAGCGAACACAATCCCCGTGTGATAGGCGTAACCACGCAACTCGCATAAATCGATACCGAGTACAGTATTGGGATTTCGCTGCTTAACCCCTTCGGCGATAGCGACTAGCTCTGCCAGTTCCGCCTTAACTGCTTCTGATGCATTGGCGAATACTTGTTGTGCTTGAGCTAGAACATCCTCTTCGCCACTAAGTCTTGTCAGTTCACAAAGATTCTTTTGTAACTCAGTGTCGGAAATTGATGCGGTCACAATCGAATCGATTTCATCAAAGGCTTTGCGTTGTACGGCTTCAAACAGCTTCTGTTCAACATCTGCAGAAAGATTTGCTTCCGCCATTAATGTTCGGAATATGCCGACATGTCCCAAGACGATGCGAACGTCTTCTATACCAACCAAGCGAAGCGTTTCTTGCATCAATCCTATTAACTCAACATCGCATTCCACACCTGCATGGCCATATAACTCCGCGCCAATTCGTATAGGCACGCGAGATGTCATAAGCCCTCTCGGTTTTGTGTGCAGCACGTTGTCGGCATAACACAGGCGTACGGGAGACTCACGATTTAGACAGTGGGCATCAATTCGGGCCGCTTGCGGAGTGATATCCGCCCGAATGCCCATCATGCGACCACTCAATTGATCGGTGATCTTAAAGGTATGAATGTCTAAGTCTTGGGAGGTGCCGACAAGCAACGAATCGAGAAACTCAATAAGTGGAGTTATGACTAGCTCGTAACCCCAGGAATGATAAAGATCCAGAAGTTCTCGACGCAAAGATTCTAACTTGTGCGCTTCTGCCGGCAGAATTTCTTCAACACCATCAGGCAGTAGCCAGCGTTTTGCAGACGTCATGAGTAAATCGCTCTATCGTTCGGGTTAGTTAATTATTAGTAGGAGAATTGTTCCTGTAAGCATGCTTGCTAGGCCGATTAATCGCATCGTTGTATCGTCAATTTGATCTAACATCATCAGCATCCTGCGCCAGCGCTTGGGATCAATGAATGGCAATATGCCTTCGATCACCAACATCAGACAAAATGCTATTGCTAGTTCATGCCACATGCTCTTCTGCAGTTAGCTCGTCTTTTCATTCCTTCTCAGAACGATAAATAGAGCTTCTTTCTCTCACAAAAATAAACCTGAACCGCATTAGCGATTCAGGTTTCTGTATTGGTTATGTGCTTAGTCTAGTTTTGGTCTTCGCTTGGTCTCCAAAGGGTGTTGAGTTAATGACCAAGCTTTTCATATCAATCTACTGTACCGGAACCCCATCTTTAAGGTACTTGAAGTAATCGCTCTCGGGGTCAAGCAACAACACATCACCCTTAGAACTAAAAGTTTCCTTATAAGAATTTAGACTTCTCACGAAGGCATAAAATTCTGTGTCTTTGCTATACGCATCAGCATAGATACCGGTAGCTTGCGCATCACCTTCACCTCGGATCCTTTCTGCGTCTCGATACGCTTCCGCCTCGAAAATTACCGCCTGACGATCAGCGTCAGCTCGGATTCCGATTGCCAACTCTTCACCACGTGATCTCAATTCCTGAGCCTCGCGGTTTCGCTCAGTGATCATGCGGTCATACACTGATGAACGCACATCATCTGGCAAGTCGATTCGTTTCACCCGCACATCGATAACTTCAATTCCGATATCTGATGCAGTGGTGGTATTAAGATCGTCGGTCAATGCAAGCATCAACTCATCACGCTCACCAGCAACAACTTCAATCAATGTGCGCGCACCAATTTGGTCACGCAATCCATCATTGATTCGTTCTGATAAGAGGCTACCTGCAGTACCTACGTTACCGCGAGTAGACACATAGAATTGGCCAACATCAACAATGCGCCACTTCGCATAGGAATCAACTTCCAATGCTTTCTGTTCCAAAGTCAGGAAACGTTCCGCAGGCGAATCTTCTGTTTGAATACGCGCATCGAATTTACGCACCGTATTCACCCAAGGAATTTTTACATGCAGCCCTGGTTCGATGTCGTTATTCACTAACTCACCAAACTGCAGCATAACCGCACGTTCAGTTTCTTTAACTACGAATAAAGCGTTACCCGCTAAAAGTAGAACGAAGACTACTAGGCCTACTGAAATAAAGTTCTTCATTGTCGGCCTCCTCTGCCACTGTTCAGCCGCGAACGATCAACAGCAGTCGCTGAAGAAGGAGCCGGCAGGTATGGAGCTAATTGGTTTGCTAAGTCGCGCAGATCTTGACTGGATCCTGACGCTAGACGCCCTGGGCTACTCGCATTTTGTTCAAGAATCTTATCCAGTGGTACGTACAGCATGTTGCTGCCACCTTCGACGTCAATCATGATTTTGCTGCTCGCAGTCATCACGTCTTGCATTGCATCGATATAAAGTCGTTGGCGAGTTACTTCAGGCGCCTTTTCATATTCGATGAACAGTTGGTCGAAGCGAGATGCTTCACCTTCTGCTTTTGCTATGACTTCTTCTTTATACGCATTAGCTTGTTCGATTTGACGCTGAGCTTCACCTCGCGCTTCAGGAATGCGCTGATTTGCATACTGTTGCGCCTGGTTTTGAGCACGCTGCTCATCTTCTCGTGCTCGAATCACGTCATCGAATGCTGGTCGAACTGCATCAGGTGGCTGAGCATCTACAACGTTTACTCGCGCAACGCGAATGCCGGTGTTGTAGATTTCCATATAGTCTTGCAGCCTTTCTTGAACAGCTGCCGCCACTTGATCACGTCCTGTGGTCAGAATCTGATCCATAAAATTGCTGCCTACTTCGTGTCGAAGTGCAGATTCCGCAGCATTGTCTAGGCTACGCTCGGGATCCGATACAGCAATGACGTAATTAACTGGATCTTCAATGCGGTATTGAACGGTCACCGCAATATCGATGATGTTTTCGTCGGTGGTGAGCATCGCGCGATTTTCATAGGTCTTCGAATTAACCTCTGAAACGTTCACCAGATTAACTTCATCAACCAAAGGCGGATTCCAGTGCAAGCCTGGCCCAACAGTCTCATCTAATACGCGCCCAAAACGCAGAACAACTCCACGTTCAGCTTCATCCACCATGTAGAAGCCCATGAAGCCCCAAATGACAGCAACTACCGCAAGCATGCCTGCCAATAAACCAGGGGACATTCCGCCAGGGGGCTGTCCAGTGTTGGCACCAGTGCCACCACCACCTGTTCCACCGAACAGGCTGTTAAATTTCTTGGTGAGGTTTTTGATGACTTCGTCTATATCAGGTGGTCCCTGGTCACCACCACGTCGGCCACCACCCCAAGGGTCGTTATCGTTGCCGTTATTTCCAGGTTCATTCCAAGCCATTGGTTTCTCCACAGCTTTTTCCAGAGGCAGAAGATCGATTTTAGCCAATTCTGGCTAGTTAACACAGTATTTTGCAGTGCTAACTTCCGCTAAATCAGGGCCTTCCACCGTGTTAGTTACATCCGGATTCGTCCAGTCTTCCTCTTCTTCAGTGACTTCTTCAGCGCCATTTGACTGAAGTCCTTCCCTACCCTTTAGCTTGGTGAATTCAGCTTCCGGGAGGCGCAACTGAAGATGGTAGTTTCCTGACTCATCCACTTGTTCATTTTCAACAAACTCTTTTGCATAGAGCTGACTGCGTAATTTCGCTTGTTCGGGTCGCAACATGATGGTTTCTACAACCTGAGTTCCTGCAAGCAACTCTGTTACTGCTTCCTGAATCAACTCGATACCGGCACCAGTCTTTGCCGACAACCAAACACGAAAGGGTTTGCCATTACTATCGCGTTGAATGTGAGGTTCGCATTCGTTTAACAAATCAATCTTGTTGAAGATCTGCAACTGCAGCACTTTGTCTGCTTCGATTTCTGCTAAAACCGAATTCACTTCTTCCATTAGATAGGTATGTTCTTCATTCGCAGCATCAACCACGTGCAACAGCAAATTGGCCGACGCTGTTTCTTCTAGCGTTGCACGAAATGCTTCTACCAACTGGTGTGGGAGATGACTGATAAATCCCACAGTATCCGCCAAAATCGCCGCACCAAAGTTGGGCAGATCAATGCGTCTTAATGTCGAGTCCAACGTTGCGAAGAGCTGATCCGCCGCATAGGTTTGAGCTTCAGTGATCGCATTAAACAAAGTCGACTTACCGGCATTGGTATAGCCCACTAGCGACACTGTCGGAATCTCAGCGCGCTTGCGTGCACGACGTCCTTGCTCACGTTGACCCCGTACTTTGTCCAAGCTTTTATTGATGGACTTAATACGTTGACGAATCATTCGTTGGTCTAGTTCCAATTGCGTCTCACCCGCGCCGCGTAAACCAATACCCCCTTTCTGTCGATCCAAGTGAGTCCAACCGCGCTTTAGTCGAGTGCTCAGGTGTTGCAGCTGAGCTAATTCCACCTGCAACTTACCTTCGTGGCTACGGGCTCGCTGCGCAAAGATATCGAGAATCAATCCAGTGCGATCCAACACTCGGCAATTGAGATGTTTTTCCAAGTTACGTTCCTGACTTGGACTCAATGCGTGATTGAATAGGACGAGCTCTGCTTTGTGGGCACGCACAGCTTCGGCAATTTCTTCTAACTTGCCTGTGCCTACGAAATAGCTAGGGGAAGGTTGCCGGCGCGTGCCGGTGATGTAGTCCACCGGCATCGCACCTGCAGATAGCGCGAGTTCTTCGAATTCAGATGGGTCGTCTCGTTCTGACTCTGAATCGATCGTGATATGAACGAGAACTGAGACTTCGCCGGAATCCGGCCTTTCAAAAAACAATCAGAACCTCGAATCAGGAATTTCCTGGTTCGCCGCCTCCATCATCGCCAGATTCGCCTTGACCTGACATGGGCACTTTCACCATGCGTGCAGGCACAACAGTGGAGATGGCATGTTTATAAACCATTTGGCTAACGGCGTTTTTCAGCAAAATCACAAACTGGTCGAAAGATTCGATCTGTCCCTGCAGCTTAATACCGCTAACTAAATAAATTGATACCGGAATGCGCTCTTTCCGTAGCACATTCAAGAAGGGATCTTGTAGCGTATGTCCTTTGGACATTGTTTTTCTCCTTAACTTTCAAATGTATCTTGCATCCAGCGACGCAAACGACAGCCACATCGAGTATTTACTCGCTGCTGTATTACTCTGTGACTGAGATATTCCCAATAAAGTTCAAGTACTTATCTCGAAATACCAGCACTACGCCGCGCTGCGCAGACATAAGGTCTATATTGAGATGGAATCCACGTAATTCAAGATGCTTTCGACATTACTGATGGAATCAGCCGGGGAATCGCTAAGAGTTTGCAAGTCTGGCCAACTGCGCAACCAGGTGAGTTGCCGCTTCGCGAGTTGCCGGGTGGCAATGATACTCTTTTCGACCATGTCATCATAGTCCAATTCGCCGTCCAAATATTGCCAAACCTGCCTGTAACCTACTGATTTTATTGAAGGAAGTTGTGGTCCGAGATCACCTCTCTCGAACAGCGAACGCACTTCCTCAACTAACCCCGCCTCCAACATCTGATTAAATCGTTGCGCGATCCTTTCATGTAATACGGCTCTGTCGGCTGGCTGGATTGCAAACCAAATTGGCTGGAATGGCAGCTCCTTTTCTTGACCGTCAGTTGCGGCCTTTTCTTCTCGGTGGTGCTCGGTGAGTGACTTGCCAGTCAGCAAATAGACTTCCAATGCCCGCTGCAGACGTTGGGGATCATTTGGATGGATTCGTGCCGCCGACTCCGGATCGACTTCGGCAAGTTGTTGATGGACCGCTTCCCAACCGGATTCTTCAGCAATCTGTTCAATCTCTTGTCGCACGGCTGCATCGGCAGTTGGCATTTCTGCCAGGCCATCTCGCAGCGCTTTGAAGTAAAGCATAGTGCCGCCAACTAAAACGGGCAGTTTTCCAGAGTCAGTTGCGGACGCAATTTCGGTTAATGCATCGCTGCGGAATTCGGATGCTGAATAGGGCTGATTCGGATCTCGAATGTCGATTAAAGCATGGGGATATTGCTTGAGCTGATTCGGATTTAATTTGCCAGACCCTATGTCCATGCCGCGGTAGACCTGAGCTGAGTCTACATTGATTAAATGGGTGTCCTTTGTGTTGTTTGTCTTGGCTAGATGATCTGCCAGGGCCATGGCGAGTGCCGTTTTGCCTGAGGCGGTTGGACCCATGAGGCAAATGGCGACAGGTTTTTTGTTTGGTGGAGACAAAATTTATTGGCCGCGCATAAAGAGTTTATCCAACTCATCCAGACTGCGGAAAACAAAAGTAGGTCGACCATGATTGCATTGGCCGCTGCGTTCGGTTTGCTCCATGTCGCGTAACAGAGCATTCATTTCTGGAATGGTGAGGTGTCGATTGGCGCGCACTGATCCATGACAGGCCATAGTGGAAAGTAATTCATCTTGATGCGCTTGAATACGTTCACTGCTGCCATATTCCAATAAGTCGGACAGCACATCTCTTACTAGCTGTTCTACATTAGAGTCTTTTAATAGGCTCGGCACTTGGCGCACGACTATGGATTCCTGTGCGACTCTTTCAATGCCAATTCCCAAATCGTTTAGGGCTTGTCGCTGTTGTTCTGCACAGTCCGCCTCAGCCTGACTCACTGCAATCGAAACAGGTACTAACAGAGGCTGGGATTTAAGTTCTTCTTCTTGTGCAGCAATTTTCATGCGCTCGTAAGTGATGCGTTCGTGGGCTGCATGCATATCAACAATGATCAGCCCGTCTTTGTTTTGCGCCAATATATAGATGCCATGCAGTTGTGCGATGGCATAACCGAGTGGAGGAATCTCTTGATCATTCTCATGCAACTGAGCCAGAGCTGCCATTTGATCTCTGACTTGTTGCGGGTCAGTGCGAGTTGCAAAGCTGCCGCCACGATCTCCGACGCTGTAAGAAGAACTCGCTTCACGCAAGCCTAAAGGCGATTGCGCTGCAGCTGGTTCAAAACCGAAACCTGCCGAACCGGAGTTGAATTCTTGAGCTGCAGTAGATGCTGTTTGATCAGGCAACTGATCCTGCGGACTTACATCTGCCAATGCTTTGTGTAATGCACTAAACAGAAAGTCATGCACCAAGCGGCTATCTCGAAATCGAACTTCATGTTTAGTTGGATGCACATTGACATCAACTGTGGCTGGATCTAATTCCAGATAGAGCACATAGGCCGGATGACGACCGTGATACAACACATCTCTATAGGCCTGTTTAATCGCGTGGGCGACTAACTTGTCTCGAATGATCCGGCCGTTTACATAGAAGTACTGCAAGTCTGCTTGTGAGCGAGAGAATGTTGGCAAGCTTACCCAACCCCATAATCGCAATCCTGCACGTTCGACATCGACCGCTACAGAATTTTCCACAAACGCCGGACCGCATACCAAACCAACTCGCCGCTGTTTTTCGATATCACTTTTTGCCGCGAGCATTTTGTGAATTGCTCGTTGGTTGTGATTGAGACCAATATCGATATCGAACCGACTCAGGGCGAGCCTTTTCACTACCTCATCGATTCGGGTGAATTCTGTTTTTTCAGTTTTAAGAAATTTCTTGCGGGCCGGGGTGTTGAAAAACAAATCTCGCACTTCAACACTGGTCCCTTGCGGGTGCGCAGTGGGCTCGACTCGCGCTGTCATGCCCTGCCCTTCAGCCTGAATTTGCCAACCATTGCCTGCAGAATCTTCCGCTGATTTTGATTGCATCTTCAAGCGTGAAACAGAACTAATACTCGCCAGTGCTTCACCCCGAAATCCCAAGCTGGCAATTGCCTCCAGGTCTTCCAGGGCACTTATCTTGCTGGTTGCATGCCGACTAAGCGCTAGTTCGAGATCTTCTTTGGCAACTCCCAAGCCATTGTCTCTTACCCGCATGAGCTTCACCCCACCCTGTTCAACATCGATGGTTAACTGGGTGGCACCGGCATCAAGACTATTTTCCATTAGCTCTTTGATAACCGAGGCGGGTCGTTCTACCACTTCGCCAGCAGCGATTTGATTCGCTAGACGCTGATTAAGGAGGGCAATGCGCGGCATAGTGGTCTGACAAGGAAATGCAATAAATGTAGTGCGGCATTGTAGCACTACTTATTTAAACCAGAGTTGTTTAAGGCCAGAGTTGTAAGCAGTGATTACAGAGTAGGAATCTTCAGAATCTGTCCCACCAAGATTCGATCGCCATTGAGATCATTGGCCTTACGAATACTGGCAACACTTACCCGATACAGTTGGGCTATTTCAGAGAGAGTTTCGCCGCTTCTGATCGTGTGTTCAGACGGCTGGATGGGTTCGCCACCTGGAATAGTGAGCACCTGTCCAATATGAATGGTGTCGGAATTTAACTGATTCACTGTCTTGAGATCACTTAAGGAAATTCCGAATCGCTGCGCGATGACTGACAGACTATCGTTTCGCTTCACAGTGTAAGACCCAGGAACGATTCCATTTTCCTTTTGCCAGGCGACCAGGGTGCCTTCCGGCGGAGAATCATAAAAGTAATTCATCACACCCTGCGCCATAGCAGCAGCTAGTCGATCCTGAAAACCAGAGGTGTTCAATCTGCGCGCTTCTTCTGGATTGGTGAGGTACCCGGTTTCTACCAATATAGAAGGAATATCTGGGGAGTTGAGTACTTGCAATGAAGCTTGCTGCACTTTGTCGCGACGAATCGTTGTGATGCCATCAAGACTTTCCAGTATCCGTGTGCCGGCAATCAGGCTTTGTTCCATGCTCCACGCCATTTGCAAAGACACCAACGTGAGGGCGACATCATCATCAAGATTACCCAGGGCCAAGTCTCCACCAACACCGCCTAATAAATCAGAACTGTTTTCTTTCTCAGCCACTCTTGCTGAGTTTTCTCTGTCGGCGCGGTCACCAGAAAGCGCATAAACGGTGAGACCTCTTGCACGCGAATTTCGATACCAATCTGCGTGCACTGCAATTAGTAAGTCAGCTCGATTTTGTCGGGCGATTTCTGGTCGCTTCTTTAACTCAACATAGTAGTCGCCTTCCCGGATCATTATGGGTTGATAACCAGGCATGCTATTCAGTCGATTAAACAATGCGCGTGAAATAGCTAGTGCAACATTCTTTTCTTTAAGACGACCATCGTAACCAATCGCGCCAGGATCCTCTCCACCGTGGCCGGCAGAAATCGCCACCACTATGTCTCTCTTCTCATCGCTTCTCACTGGAGGTGGAACAACAACTCGGGAAGCTGTAGAGGTAGACTCCAAGTCATAAAGATCAATTACGAGTCGATCACCAAACTCACTATTCGGCGCCAAGGTAAAAGTTTCTGGACGCACTTTGCTCGCCAAGTCCAAAACGATGCGCAAGTTGGTTTCTTCTCGAGCACCACTACGAATTCCTCGAAGCGGGCTGCCGGTAAAATCCAATCCGTTAAGTGCATTGGATGTTGATGCATCGACGATGTCGATCACGACACGATCAGGGTTATTGAGAGTAAACAGATTGTAGTCGACGGCCGCACTAAGATCGAAAACCAGTCTAGTATGGTCAGGCGCACGCCACATCCGCACATCATTAACTTCCGCGGCTTGCAGAAATGCAGACGTGCAGGTGATCAGCACACAAAAAGTGAGTTTTTTCAGGTCTAACGCAAACATCCCGACCTTCTTCGTACGACTAGGGAAAATCCCGGGTTGTCTATAAGTTTCGGCCCGATTGCCACAATCTTTTGGCGATGAGTTCGCCTTTCTCAGACTGTGTTTGACAGACTATTTCGCGTTGCGTTCCTGTACCAGACAAATGAATGGACAAATCAGGTGCCGGGACGTGTTCTCCACCTTTTTCGGCCCATTCGATAATGCAGAGATTAGTGTCTTGAAAGTAATCTTCAGTACCCAAAAAATCCATTTCTTCGGCGCCGGCTAGACGGTACAAATCAAAGTGATAGATGGAGCATTGGTCGAAATCATAGGGCTCAACCAAGGTATAAGTCGGACTTTTAACCGCTCCTTCATAACCAAATCCGCGCATGATGCCGCGAGTAAGCGTGGTCTTGCCTGCACCCAAGTCACCGTGCAGATGAATGATTCCACCCATCGTTGGATGGCCTGGGGAGTGAGCAGAAACACCAGCGTTACCATTCTCTAGAAAAGTAGCGCGAGCAAGGTTTTGCCCAAACGTTAACGTGGCTTCTTCATCGGCCAGTGCTTCCTTAAACTGGCTGGTCATTACTGGCTCTCCTTCAAACTCACTGAGTGTTTACTAGTTGTCGAATATAGGGGAACAGATCAGTCGCTACCATTCCCCGTTGCCCGGATTCCGCAGCGAGATCGGCGGCTTCACCATGAATACACACTGCTGCCCTTAACGCTTTATCGAGAGGTAGGTGTTGCGCCACTAGTCCAGCAATTATTCCTGCGAGCACATCACCCATGCCTCCAGTTGCCATGCCCGGATTACCTTCACTGCATAAGTAAGTGTGTGTACTGTCTTCATCACCCTTGGCAACAATCAGACTGCCGTGACCTTTCAGCAAACAGTTTCCTCCCCACTTTTGTTGTAAGGATTTCACTGCTGCGAATCTATCTTTAGATACTTCAGCGTTATCTACATTTAGTAACCTAGCGGCTTCTCCTGGATGCGGTGTAAGTATCCAGTTGTCCCTTTTAGTAATAGAACCATCACCATGGTCTTTTTCTGACAATAGATTGAGTCCATCAGCATCAACTACCAAGGGTGTGCCATGTTGTATCTGTGCTGCTAGACAACGTTGCAATTGAGTACGAGACCACTCACTTGTTCCCAATCCAGGGCCCACCACAATCACTGACGCTTTAGCCAAAAGAGCTGCAGGATTAACGTCTTCGTCTTCCGTGCCAGCGACCATTAATTCAGGGCGACGCGCAAGGATTCCACCTCGGTGTTGCGATCGAGTAAGAACGCTAACTAGACCAGCTCCCACTCGCATTGCTGCTTCGGCCGCCATGGCAACAGCACCACCGAAACCTAAATCACCACCTACTATTAATACATGTCCGAAGTCGCCTTTGTGCGCTGCTGTTCTACGTGGTTGCAATTGCTGCATCGCGTTCAAAATATCAATGCGAGTTACAGAAGAGCTTGGCGCATCGTCACTGCGATACACTTCGGGAGGTACATCGAGATCACTAAAGAGCAGCGTCCCGACATAATCTCCTGCTACACCGGTAAGCAATCCCTGTTTCAGGCCTATAAATGAAGTGGTGATGTCTGCCCTGACCGCTGACCCTAAAGGCATTCCCGTGTCAGCATGCAAACCTGAGGGAATATCGATTGCTAATACTGGCGAAGGATTACTGTTGATTAGCTGAATAGCTTCTAAGTACTCGCCGGTTACTTCGCGATCCAGGCCGGTACCAAAAAGTCCGTCGACAATTACGGTTTGCTGTCTATCGGGTTGTGTGATTTCACCGAAAGCTGCAAACGAAATAGATTCCACTCCTCGCGCTTCAGCCCATTGCCAGGCTAAGTTGGCATCTCCGCTGAGCTGACTAGGATCTCGCAGAGCGACAAGTTGGACTTCAAGCCCCTGCTCTTTTGCCAGGCCGGCAACGATGTAAGCATCACCCCCATTATTGCCCGCACCTGCGAACACAAGTAATCGACGAGTCTCTGGCCATTGTTCCTGCAGCGCCTGATAGCTCACCATGCCGGCACGCTGCATCAGACTGAAACCTTCGATGCCATATTGGTTAATGACAATATGATCTAGTTGCCGTGTTTCTTCAGCAGAATAGAGATCACGCGGTAGCGCGTTGTGAAAAGATGAGGTGGTGGCAGTCATAAGCTTCGAAAGTCATCAATTGAATTTTTTGATGAGTCGATGCACTAAACGCAGCGCACTTTCTAATTCCTCTACTGGAACGTCTTCGGTGTTTTCAATTGCCCACGGATCCTGAACTTCACGCAGCATATTGTAGACATCTTTGCCCTTGTCACTCAGTGTGACTAATGCCGAACGCTTGTGCTTGGGATTTGCTGTGTATTCCAGAATTCCATCTTTCACCATGACATCAGTAATTCGCTGTACCGCCTGTCTGGATTGTCCAAGTACTCGCGCGATACCCGGCACCGTGAGACCGGAATTGGACAAGGCAATGGCACCAATCACTTTCCAGCGAGCATGGGTCAATCCTAACTTTTCAGTCATAGCATCGCCCTCGGCTATCAATAAGCCGTTCAAGCGAAAGATTGACAATACAAGATCAAGAAACAGTACGCGCTTTGAGGAATGCACAACCCGACTCATAGTTAATACGATTAAATTTCTGTCAGCATGTTGTCATTGAGCACGGGGTCAGTCAAATCGATTAACCAGAGAAGTCGCCTTAACCCCCAGATTTCACCGACTAGACAAACTATTACCGCGAATGCTGCGTCTTGAATAAGTAATTACACTCATTCCGCGAACCAGGCACCGCCATTGCCCCGCGCTGCAACCTTAAAAGGACAACACTATGACGAAAAAGCTTTTTGCAATGTTGCTTATTACTACATCTAGCTTGTTTCTGGTTCACCATGCTAATGCTCAACCACAGCTCTCTGGTACGCCGGACGAGTTACGTGGCTTCCTTTTTCCCCGTCCCAATACAGTAAACATTAGTGGCGACGCCGAGCTAACCGCATACAAAGATGTTGCTCGGGTCAGTTTGCTAGTTACCACTGAAGCCCGTTCGCTGAATGCGGCAATGGCAGATAATCAGTCTCTCCGAGCCGAACTCATCGAAGAATTCCTGTCGGCTGGAATTGATGCCGAGGCTATTAACAACTCCAAGTTTGCCAGTTCTCCCCAGTACGGCCTTTTCGGGCGGAATCCCTCATCGTTTGAAGTCGTCGCACGATTAGATGTGGAAGTATCGAGTGAGTCTCATCTGCAACTCTTGGCCGGGTCCGCTGACAGTAATGATGAAGTGGAGTTTGAACGTATCGAGTTCGAACACAGTGAAGAAGATGAATTCGAGCAACAAGTGCAAGAACTTGCCCTGCAGGATGTCATGGACCAGAAGGCTTTCTATGAAAGCAACTTAGGATTAGAGTTGAAAGCAGTTAACTTCTTTTACGGCGGAATTCGACAGATGGCGCGAGCAATGCCCATGGCTGCAATGGCGGAGTCGGTAGCGGCTGATGGGGTAGCCACCCTGAGTTCAGCTGCAAGTGCCAGTGTTGCACCGAGTTTCGATGAAGTAGAATATGGAACATCAGTTACCGTGGTGTTCGAAATTGTTAACAGCAACGACAACTAAGCTAACTACAAGCGCGGTAAGGTATTCTGTAGTTTTTTCTCTGGTACTGTTATTTACAATAGCAGTGCCAGGCTCCAATGCAGAATCTCAAAACTCATTTCGTTATGCCAAAAGGCTGCTGGAAGTAAGCGGCACCCCAGAACAATTCGAATCAACAGCGCAGCAACAAACTAGCGCAATAATTCGCACCTATTTAAGTATCGTAAACATGTCGGTCGATGTTCGATTGCCACGACATATTACGAATAGTATCTCCAACTGTTATCAACAGGCTTATGCCTGGTCTAATTTCGAAGACGGCATCGCTGACATCCTGGCCCAACAACTGAGTGACAAAGAAATGTTGTTACTGATCGATTTCTATCGAAACTTGGGATTACCCCCGATGGAAATTGATACGTTCAAGGCAACCTTGGCCAAGGTGCCTGCTATCCAGGAAATTTCTGCCAACTATATCTTTAGTCAAAGTGAAGGCTGTGTCGAACAAGACGCAAGCACTATTAAAGATTATCTCACCGCCATCGGCTCACCATTGCTCTCTGACGCTGCGCCTTAAGCGTCCAATCTGCCCTGAGAAAACCATTGGATTCTGCTAGTTCCGCAGCACGGCTTGAGTGCGCTAGTATGAAAACCATAAGCAATTCCATTTTTTGGGGCAGGATCGTTGAGTCATTCCAAGAAGCTGGATCCAGCTATTGAACAAGACAAAGAAGAGTGGCGTGAAGCGCTCGCCAATATTCTCGATGATTATGGCGCCGAAGGTGTCAACGAAATTCTCGCGAGTCTCAATGACTGGTGTGCTGATCAACAACTCGATACCGCTCCCCTCAGTGTTAACTCTCCCTATCTCAACACAATCTCAGTTGAGGATCAGCCGGCGTATCCAGGCGATTTAGCGGTCGAGCAAAGTTTGGAAAACATCCTGCGTTGGAATGCCATGGCAATGGTGTTGCAAGGCCAGGACGCTGGGACTGGTGTAGGTGGACATATAGCTACCTATGCCTCTGCGGCCACTTTGATGGAAGTAGGTTTCAATCATTTTTTCCGCAACAAGTCGGATGACTATGGTGGTGATTTGGTAATTCTCCAGCCGCACACTAGTCCAGGTATTTATGCACGGTCATGGTTAGAGGGTGAGCTGTCGGAAACTCAAATCGCAAATTTTCGTCGTGAATTGCAATCCGGTGGTGGCGTTACCTCCTACCCACATCCGCGATCAATGCCTGACTACTGGCAGGTACCTAATGCTTCAATGGGGCTTTCAACTCCAACCGCGATTTATCAGGCGCGATTCGCCAAATACTTAGAAAACCGCGGACTCAAACCAAAACTTGGCGGCAAAGTGTGGTGCTTTATCGGCGACGGTGAAGCGGACGAACCAGAAGTACTCGGCACTATTAACATCGCATCCCGCGAAAAACTCGATAACTTGATTCTGGTTATCAACTGCAACTTGCAGAGACTAGATGGTCCCGTTCGAGGCAATGGCAAAATCATTCAGGAACTGGAAGCTTCATTTACTGGTGCAGGCTGGGATGTCATCAAAGTAATTTGGGGTGGTGGCTGGGACAAACTATTAGCAGCGGATAACAACGGAACACTAAGAAGACGCATGGAGGAATGCGTCGATGGTGATTATCAACGTTACTCAGTATTGCCGGGAAATGCCCAACGAGAACATTGGGTGGATGGCAATGCCGAACTCGAACAAATGATGGATTCGCTAAGTGATGAAGAGGTGAAACAGATTAAGCGTGGCGGGCAGGATGCGGAGAAAATTTTTGCTGCATACACTCGGGCCATCAATAACAAAGAAAAGCCTACGGTCATTCTTGTCAAAACAGTGAAAGGCGACGGTCTTGTTGGAGCGGCTGGAAGTAACACTGTTCATCAAAAGAAGAACTTCGATGCCGAGCAACGAATTGCCATCGCGAAAAACTTTGGAATCCCGCTAGACGATGAGGCTCTAAAGCAAGCGCAGTTTTATAAACCAATTGAAGACAGCGCCGAAATTCAATATCTCAAATCTAAACGCGAAGCCTTGGGTGGCCCAATTCCCAAGCGCCAAACCGATTGCATCAAATTGAAACCTCCTCCGATGACAGGTTTTAAAACATTACTTAATGAAGGCAACAATCGTCCGCAATCGACCACCATGGCCCTGGTTCGAATTCTCGCTACTTTAATGCGAGACAAATCATTGAATAAGTACATTGTGCCAATCGTGCCCGATGAGGCACGTACCTTTGGCCTGGAGGCGCTGTTCAAAATCGCTGGGATTTTTTCATTGCAGGGACAACATTACACACCGGTAGATGCAGATACCTTAGTTGCCTATCGTGAAGCGGAAGACGGACAAATTCTACAAGAAGGAATTTGTGAAACTGGCGCACTCGCTTCATTCCTTGCAGCTGGAACAGCCTATTCCATCCATGGGCTTCCAATGATTCCTTTCTATTTCTTCTATTCGATTTTTGGGTTTCAACGAGTAGGAGACATGATCTGGACTTGCGGCGATATGCTATGCCGCGGATTCCTAATCGGCGGTACAGCAGGCCGAACCACGCTAAACGGTGAAGGGATTCAACATCAGGACGGCCACTCCCAGATCGTGGCAAATACCTATCCCAATTTGAAAAGTTATGATCCCGCCTTTGCCTATGAGTTAGTTGTCATAGTGCGAGAAGGGATTCGTCGGATGTACGAGTTACAAGAAAACATTTTCTATTACATCACCGCATACAACGAAAACTATGTAATGCCACCAATGCCAAAGAGTAAGGATTTGGCAGAAGGAATTATTCAGGGTGGGTATGAGTTTTATTCAACCAAAAAAGTGAAGTCGTCAAAGATACATTTACTTGGCAGTGGATCAATAATGCAGCAAGTTTTAGCGGCTAAAGACAAACTTGAAGCAATGGGTTTTGAGGTAACAATCTGGAGTATCACCAGTTACAACGAATTGTATCGAGACGCAGAGGCTTGCGAGCGGAGCAATCGACTGCAGGCAGATAAGAAAACTGAACAGCCGTTTATAGAAAAACTTTTCGCATCAGCTGAAGGCGTGTTTGTCGCCGCAACAGATTATATGAAGGCTCTTCCGCGCAGCATTGCACCCTGGATGCCGGAAAACTATTTAGTGCTTGGCACCGATGGCTATGGCTTAAGCGAATCTCGGGAATCGTTACGGGATTACTATGAAATTAGTCCAGACTATATCTGCCATGCCGCTCTGGTGGGCTTGCGCCGAGCAAGTGATATCGATGCCAAACAATTCAAGAAACTCACCGCCGACCTCAACATCGATCCCGACAAACCCGATCCAGCGTTACGATGATATTTACACCATAGAGCAAAGTGAGAAGTGAAAGGCCTAACGATCCAAGCGCGTGTCCTGCTACTGGAGTCCCAAGTTCAAGGAGCGTTACGAGCGAAGAGGAGTTGAGGCACTGAGAATTTTGGGGCAGGAGTTTACGTGTAGTAAATGACTGCGCGAAAAATTTTCAGTAACGAAAAATCGTCGAGCGCAGTAGCTCCGTTAATGTGTCATGGAATACATTAGGTAATTTATTCCGAGTCTATAGGCGCTGTTGGCGTAGCGAGTGGGATACGCCGGATGATAAGTATGCTCCCATCCATCACCCATATCTGAATTCCAATTAATCAACACCATTACTCTTCCTGAGTCATCCAGGATTGCATGATTGCTGGCATAGTCGATTCCCTGTTCGCCGAACTCATCACTGCGAAACAAGGCAGGAATCATTTGTGGACCATCAATATCGTAATACACATGAAAGATTTCATGATCTGGTTGTAACTCTACGATTTCGCGATCGGGGAACACCTGGCTAAAGCTGGCATAAAAATTATCCCATTGCCGCTGCCCCCAAAAATCATCAATTAGTAGGAATCCCCCACGCAATAAGTATTCGCGTAAGTTTTCGATCTCTTGCGGGTTGAGCACCATGCCCCCACCCTGGCCAACTTCTAACATATAAAGGAATGGATAGTCGAAAATCTTTTCGTCGTCGAAGCGCAAGACGATAGGATCACTCATCACTCGCACATTGGTTAGGCGCGACACTCCTCGCAGAAAATTCATGTCTGCGTCTGGAAAATCTATTGACCAGGTGCCGTAGCCAAATCCACCACCGCCATAGTAGGTATCAAATTGCACGCGCACGAAGTTGAACTCGCCAGCATCGTCATAACCTAGATCATAGATTTCATCACCCGCACCAGATATCTGCGGATACACCTGTCCTTGTACTGGTATAACTACCAATGCCAACAGAAGTAATAATGAGAATTTGGAAAGTTGGTTTTGCATGAATTGATCTATGGTGTATTAGTCCAAGTATTCTGTTTTAGGTTCTTCTAAACTGCAAGTATGTCTACTAATTTGTGTATCCGGAAAATCTCCAAATACATTCGACTTAGAAGTTATCGAACAAGTTATCGCAAGGAGTCGCAGTAGTCTTCTGCCGTTACAGCTGGAGTAAACCAAATATAGTCGTAAGCAGCCTGTGCACTAAACTTATCTTGATAGTCGGATGGATTTTCTTCTCCAGGCTGAACTTCCATAAATGACAAACTAAGAATGTCTGCACGGGATAGTGCATTATCTTGGGCCAATAAGTAGTTTGGCACACCGAGATCTTGTCGAGCATGGTAATTACCAGCGATTAGGAGTGCTAAACCTTCTGTTGTCTCACTTCGTAATTTTTCTGCCATCGTATAGTCACGAGTTTGTTGGACTCTGACCATTGCTGCAAACTGCGACTCGGGTAGTAAGCCACAATGGCTTTCATCAATATCCTGAGTTAGCCGACTCATCACTTCATCATCAAACACAGCTTCAATCTCTGGTGGAGTCGGTTGCCCATACACTCTTCCCACTGTTTCACCACTGATGTTTCCGGCGCTTATCGGTATTTGATTTTCAAACGCACTTGCAACTATTGGCCCGTAAAAATTCCAGTTCCACCCTTCTGCATCCCAACCCACATAGTCTCTGAGCTGTTCGTTTGATGAAAATTCTTGTGAGAACAAATTCTCTAATGCTTCATCGCTGGTGCTATCGAGCATTTCAAGAGTTAGTTTTGACAGCGCACCGTTGCTGACTAGTTGTTGCACTACCGACAACTGCAACGAGTGGTGGTCTGGATTGTCATGTTTCTCACCGAGAATTAGATAGCGAGCATTAGCGACGTCTTGCCAGAATACTTCTTCTGAAACGAACTGCGCGGATTCTGCATGCCAAATTTTTCCAACGAGTGCATGTTCGGTGTATAGCGGTGAGTCCCACTCAGCCGCAGGCGCACCTTGAACGCAGGCGGTAAGCAAAATGAAAATAGGTAAGAGTCTATTAATTGGTGCCACCCATCTGTAACCAATTGGCATAAATTTCATCGCTCCAAAAATTTTGAAAGTATGCGATAGCTGCAAGCTTCTCATCTTCGGTGAGCACGTTTGCAAATCCTGGCATCTTGCCACCCAATGGAACTCCTCCATCGTTAATTACTTGGAGCAACACCGATTGAGGATGGTGCCAAGCATGTGCTGATCCATTTAGTGGCGGCGGTGGAAACGAGCCATCCGCTAACCGTTCGCGCCAATCTTCCACAATACCCTGCGCATTGTTCCCATGACACTCGGCACAGTTTTCAGCAAACACGGCTGCTCCTGCAGTGGCTTGAGATTCTGAATACCAACGGCTAGCCGATTCATTCACTGAATTTGATGTCTCAGACACCGATGTATTCGGTTCACAGCCAAAGCCAACCAGTAGCATTAAGAAAACGAATATTCGAGAAGCTGAGTTCATCTGATAACTCATTTTTTTGGATAATCGAATTCGATTAGTTCTGCCATACCAGTTTCGATATCCGACCAACTTTGTAAATCAATTCGCAATTCGACCAGACCTGCCGTCGGAATATTATCAATGTCGGCGTTTGCCATCAGGTTGGCAAAATCTGTGATCGCGGGATTATGTCCGACCAACATAGCGGAACTACATTCATCGTCCAGCAGGCTTGCCGCTTTTAAAAACATACCTGTACCGGCGAAATACAGCTCTGGATTACTGGCTATCTCATCCGCTGAGAATCCAATTGCCTCGGCAAACAGTTTTGCCGTCGTTTTTGCGCGCACCGCAGGACTACTAATGATGCACTGCAATTCGTGACCCTTCTCAACAAAACGCTCACCCATTCGGGGCGCATCTCGCAGCCCGCGCTCGCTCAAAGGCCGCTCAAAATCTTTCAGATCAGGGTTATCCCAACTGGATTTCGCATGCCGCAGTAAATACAAAGTCTTCATAGATTTGATGCCGATTCAGCTGGCGAGAAATTCCTCTACAAGCCCGGAATCACGGGCGCTTCGGCATTGCTGCCTTATACCCCAAATAGATATCCAACTCCAGAAAAGTTCGACAGCTACCGATACAGTGCAGGTAGCCGACTAAGACTCGGCATCTCTCCGGTGGAAGTCGGCGTTAACCAGAGGGATCAAGTAAATTTCGCG
This sequence comes from uncultured Pseudohongiella sp., assembly GCA_965262465.1. Taxonomy (GTDB): domain Bacteria; phylum Pseudomonadota; class Gammaproteobacteria; order Pseudomonadales; family Pseudohongiellaceae; genus UBA9145. The sequence continues at coordinate 3,181,689 of OZ253535.1, forward strand.
CCATTACTCAGGAGTAGATCGATGCACAAACTTATGTCTTCCGCGATTGCGGCAACCGCCCTGCTATTCGCAGTGGGAAGCCATGCTCAGGAAGAAGAGAATGGCATAAGCACGGAAGTTGAATTGGGCGCTATATTCACCAGTGGTAACACAGAAAACGAGAGCATCAATTTTCGCGGGGAAGTTGACTGGCGACGGGATGATTGGGAGTACGGATTCCTACTTGATGGCTTCCGTGCATCACAAAATGACATCCGCACCGCGCAGCGCATGTACTACGTAGCAGATGCCAACTACGACATTAATGAACAGAGTTTCATCCTCACAAGACTCGCCCATGAAGATGATGAGTTCAGTGGTTACGATAGCCAGAGCGACATCTCGGTGAACTATGGTCGCAACTTGCTCACCACCAGAGAGAACATGGAGCTAACGCTTAATGCAGGTATCGGTTATCGTCAAAGTCGCAGCGAACAAGACGATTTCGACGAAGCCATTATTCGTTTGGCGGGTGATTATCAGTGGGCTATTTCTCCGACTGCGACCTTTGGTCAGCGTTTATCTACTGAATCTGGTAATGAAACCAGCATATTCCGGTCTGAGAGTAGTATCGAAACACAAATACTAGATAATCTTTCACTACGATTTTCATTTAACGTAAAGCATCAGACCGATGTGCCGGTTGGCCGCGAAAAGACTGATACAGAAACTGCCATAACTTTTGTTATGAATTTCTAACAGATATTCGCTGGAAGCCTCGGCGCAAGACTAAGTCCGGTGCCTTTATGCTCGAGGTTAAGTTATGACACCGGTCGTAAGACTTTATTGGGTTATTGCCCTAATCCTGCTTCCCCTGAGTTTTTTGTGGTTACACAATAGCATCGGCGGAAGCTACTCCTTCGAATCCATGGGGCAGCATCCCGCCCCGCTCATTGCATTCCTATTTTGTCTGGCCTGGACTTTGGAAGGTGGCTACGAGCTGTTGTTCTGCGTGAGCAATCTACGCCGCAACTATCCAGTGCTTGCGAATATTCGCTACGTATTGGAATTCTTCCGACCAGAAATACAACAGTACTTTATTTCCAACAACCAGGAAGAAAGACCATTCTCCAGAGAACGGCGCGACATGATCTATCGTCGGTCGAAAGGCGTGGACGACACTATTCCCTTCGGCACGGAACAGGACATACAAGCGGAAGGGTATAGAAGCCTGCTGCATTCTATAAAGGCTACACATGTTGGCGAAGAACATGCGCGCGTAACTTTCGGCGGTCCACAATGCAGCAAACCCTATAGCGCTTCTCGACTCAATGTATCCGCGATGAGTTTTGGCGCCTTGAGTAGCAATGCCATTCAAGCACTGAATAAAGGAGCCAAGCTTGGAGGCTTTGCTCATAACACTGGCGAAGGCGGAATGAGCCCCCATCACCTTAAGCATGGCGGCGATCTCATCTGGCAGATTGGCACTGGCTATTTTGGCTGCCGCGACGTGGATGGCAGATTTAATGATGAAGCGTTTACCGAACGAGCTCATCGAGATGTGGTTAAGATGGTAGAGATTAAGATTTCCCAGGGAGCAAAACCTTCTCATGGCGGTGTGCTCCCAGGCGCAAAAGTAACTCAAGAAATTGCTGATATTCGCTTAGTGGAAGTTGGCAAGACCGTTAACAGCCCGCCTACACATCCTGAATTTTCCACTCCTGTTGGCTTACTGGAATTCGTGCAACGTTTGCGAGAAGGTTCGGGCGGTAAACCGATAGGTTTCAAACTGTGCATCGGGCGCAAGCATGAGTTTCTTGCCATCGTAAAGGCGATGTTGGAAACCAAGATTTTGCCTGATTTCATAACCATCGATGGTTCCGAAGGAGGTACCGGTGCTGCTCCAGCAGAGTTTACCAATCGCTTGGGTGTGCCATGCCTGGAAGCCACTTTCTATGTAAACCAGGTTCTAAAAGGCGCAGGCTTAAGAGAGGATATCCGTCTTATCAGCTCAGGTATGACTGCAACAGGTTTCGATTTGCTAGAAAAAATAGCAGTGGGTGCGGATACGGTTAATGCAGCCCGCTCTATGATGTTGGCGCTAGGTTGTATTCAAGCGCGGCATTGCAATACCAACCATTGTCCAACAGGAGTGGCCACACAAGATCCGTTTCGAGCGCGTGCTGTCGATATCGAAGAGAAGTCTGTTCGTGTTCGAAACTTCCACCACGCGACTATTGAAGCGTTTTTGGAATTATGTGGCGCGATGGGATTGTCTGATCCGGATGATTTGACGGCAGACGATTTGCTTCGCCGCACCGATTCAGGAATCAAATCGTTTCCGCAACTCTACGAGCCTCTTGCCTGCGATCAATTGCTAAGCACCGATATTCCGGAGAGCTATCGAGAGGATTGGTCGATCGCAAACGCCAGCAGTTTCTAACAGGGTGGTTTGTTCTGGATTGGCGAGCAACTTCGGTGCATACTGAATTTTCGTAAGGTTGAACTGAGGATTCCTGCTTGTCTTCTCGGCCCCTAATCATACTGCTTGCAGTTATTGCCACATTGATTGCGCCACACACCCTGGCCGATCAGTCTGACGCACGTCTCGATGATCTATTCGAGAAGCTCGCCTATACCGATGATCCTGTTTCCATTCGAACAACGGAAAATGAAATTTGGCAGATTTGGTTAGAGCATCCTAACGCCGATCTTGAGCGCCTGATGGAAATTGGCACGCAACGCATGAATTCGCGCCGCTACTCAGAGGCCATGTTAGTGTTCAGTCAGATAATAGAAAATTTTCCCGAATATGCAGAGGGTTGGAATAAGCGCGCAACCTTATATTACATGTTAGGAAATTTTGAAGAATCCATCGCAGACATAGAAAAAACTTTGGCATTAGAACCTCGTCATTTCGGTGCGCTGTCCGGACTCGGTTTAGTGTACTTGCAACAGGATGAATTAACTAAAGCCAAGGAAGCGTTTGAAGATCTCATTCGAGTTCATCCAAACAGCCCAAATGCGAAACAAAACCTAGAGTATGTAACTGAGCGTCTGCGGATGGATGTGATTTAAAACTTCTCATTTGATTAGTTTTAAAATTCCAAACAAAAAAAGGGGTGCTAATGCACCCCTTTTCTTTGGCAATCAGTTTTAGATTACTGACGTGAACCAGTTACCGCGAAAGCTCCGAAGTCACTTCCGAATTCACCGCTCAGAGAATCACCATCTACCGCGCCGCTGAACTCAAGAACCAGAGTTTGGCCTTGCGCGTCAACTTCAGCAGTAAAAGCAATGCCATTACCATCATAAGTAATTCCATCAATAGGTGCTTCACCTAATTGATCAGAACCCATAGTGCCGCTGCCATCTGCATTCAGTGTTAATGTTGCAGGCAAAGGACCTAGAGGAGTATTCATTTCAACATCCCAAACACCAACGCCTGGTGCTGTACCTGCTGCACAACCTACCAGTAAGGCCAGAGATAGAACCAACCATCCGCTCATTAATTTTTTCATACTAAAATTTACCTTTCTCAATCAATCAGAAATTTTTACTCTAGTTTTACAACGTAAGCTTGGAGCTACCGTCTGGAGCAGCCTGTGGCTGACTCTGTCTCTACCCCTCCCCCCTTCTACGTGGAGTTGCCTCAATTGCGAAACGGTCCGCCTATTGTCCTGTTAATGCTGGCCCAGTCAACCTCAAAGACCGGTAAATGGGGCAATCCGGCCGAAAATTCGCTCCGGTGATGGTTAAGGAATAGCCCAGGCAGTAACCCATTGTTGGGATTCCATCTGAAACCCCATGTCATTAGTCATAGCACGCGCCAGGCCAGGCATGTGCGCGGCACCATAGAACAACCCTATTTCCCTATTGCCCTCTGCCAACGAATCTTCAAGCACCTGCAACGCAGCCTGGTTTCGATCGCCAAGTATGGTGAGTTCGGATTCAATTTCTGCATCGATAGTTAGTCCACCGCTACGCGCCAATTCCTGGGCCAATAAAAATTTCAGCGCTTGTGCTTGATTCTCCGCAGACAACGCATTCATCAAGGAAACGAGTGTGAATGCAGTTGGTCGAATTGAATCATTCGCCAATCCTTCACGCTTCGCCGAGATTTGAGCCGCAGCCATGGTTAGAAACATCGCAAAAAACGATTCATCTTTTGATGCCATGATGTCTCGCAGTTCGCTTGCACTCAGATCTGCGTGACGAAAATTTTTGGCGGCATAATTGACTGCCGATAACTGGAAATCCAACTGCAAGTAATTGGCCAGCAAAGTCTGAATCAAACTCAGTGGCGATCCAGATTGCGAATTCAGTTGAGCTGTTCGAATATCAGAAAGGTCAGCAACCAATTCGAATAACAATTCATCTAGTTTGGCGAAATAGTTGTTCAGTTCGTCATAATACGTTTGGTCACCGATATGAACAGCTGCGATGAGATCAACATATTGACCCTCTTGATTACGATAACGAGTCACGGCGGTTTGTAGCTCGCCCTGCCAATCTCCATTACCTTCAACGAATCGAATATGTGAAATCTCCTGTGCCGCAATTTGAAATGGCAGCCAGAAAAGAAGAAGCAGAGATAGTCGAATAAACATTGAGATTGGCTTATCTAGCTCCAAGCTAGCTCCAGGATTTCACGAACATGCTGCGGGCTTTCGATAGGTTTCGGATTTTTTCTTACTACTGGATGTTGAAATGCTCGCTCAGCAATCTCATCCAGCTGATCTTCCTTTACACCGACTTCTTGCAATGTCTGCGGAAGCTGCAGAGTAGCAAGCAATCGAGATAACAAAGTAGCAGCGGATTCATTTTTGTCCCCCAAGGCTTCAGCAATGGATTGCTGTTGTTGTGACTGGTGACTTGCATTCCATTCCAACACAGCTGGCAACATGACACAGGACGTATAGCCATGGGGTACTCCGCATAGACTGCCGAGAATGTAGCCGATGCCGTGGCTTGCACCATGGGAAACGGTTCCTAAGCCACAACAAGCTAACCAGACCGCATGTTGGCTAAGTGAACGCGCTTCTAAATCCGCTGGATTTTCTTCAACTCTAGGCAGAGCTTCATTAAACAAGCGCATTGCGTGAATAAAGTGGCCTTGGTGATAAGGCGAACTATCAGCAGAACAGTATCCTTCGATTGCATGATCGAGTGAGCGAATTGCCGTAGACAGGAACAACCACTGAGGGGTGTGAGTCGTGAGCTCAGCATCATACACAATCGCTTTGGCACAAATTGATGGAGCTCTATATCCCTCTTTAGCCTGGGCTGTAGTATCTAACACACCAGCTGCATTGCTGAACTCCGCTCCTGATAAAGTAGTAGGTATTGCCACCTGACGAATTTTTGGTTCGCGCTGGAACAATTCTTCTTTGCCTGCTTTCAAGCCACGACTACCATCCGCGCGTTGTGCGTATTCTAGAAGTTGTTCAGCGTTATGCAGATCCTGATCAATAGCGAGTTGAATGGCTTTGCAACCATCGATAACACTGCCGCCACCGATAGCGATTAAAAGATCAGCATTACTGGCACGAACGTCACTAAGCACCTGTAGCACATCTTCCCGTGGCGTGTGCGAACGCAGACCGGTGCTTAAGCCAACAATTTTGCTACCCAAGGCATCCTGTATAGTTCGGAATTCATCGGTGGCCTGAGACAACGAACCTGATCCAACCAAAAAGAGTCTCTCCGCTTTCAATTGAGACACCAACGATGGCAACACTTCATGGGCTGGCTTACCAATATGCACTTGTTCCAATGTTGTGTAGCTGAATCCGACCATTGCCTCTTAATTCCTAGCGCCCCAAAAAAGCGGGAAGCCCATAAGTGTAAGGTGTAAGCAGAACAAGGGCCAAACCCACCGTCGCAATGCCAATTGGGCGGCGTTACAATGGCTGAAATAGTTAGAATTCACGCGCTGTACTGCGCTGGGGGCGAGATAAATGGCGACTTTCAAGATTAACGGAATTGAGCGCACAGTGGATGTTGAACCGGACATGCCACTGCTGTGGGTACTCAGGGACGAACTTGGCATGACCGGAACTAAGTTTGGTTGCGGTATCGCATCTTGCGGGGCTTGCACCGTGCACGTTAACGGCAGTGCAGTTCGAAGCTGTGTCCTGCCTGTGTCTGCAGTTGAGGGACAAGAAATAACAACCATCGAAGGCATAGCTTACTCAGCTGATACCAACTCTGCCCAAGCCACACCGGTTTCACTCTCCCAGGTACAGCAGGCCTGGATCGATCATCAGGTGCCTCAGTGTGGATACTGTCAATCTGGCATGGTGATGGCGGTAACGTCTTTGCTATCCAGTAACCCCAATCCAACAGATGCGGAAATCGATGCCAGTGTGACCAATGTATGTCGCTGCGGTTCCTACCCTCGAATTCGCCGCGCCATTCGTTCCATTGCCAACGCCTAAGGAGAAGCGACTATGAAAATTTCACGACGCCGTTTCATCTTAAGCACCGCAGTAGTGGGCGGTGGTGTGTTAATCGGTTATGCCGCAACGCGTCCTAGTGGTCACCGTGTAGCAAATGATCAACTTGCAAAGAACGGCAATAAATACTTAACCGCCTTTATTCGAATCGCACCTGACAATGAGATAACGATTTATCCGCTGCACTCTGAGATGGGGCAAGGAATCCATACCGCATTGTCGATGATGGCAGCTGATGAATTGGACGCCGACTGGGAGCATGTGCACATTGAACAAGCTCCCGCTACGGATCTGTATGCTGCTGGCGACTTGGCTACAGGCTTTGCCGAAGAGTTTGGTGTTCCTTCAGTGTTAATGCCACTAGTGGAAGCGAGCTCGTTAAAGATTGCACAGATTGGCAATTTACAAACTACAGGTGGCAGCTCTTCCGTTCGTTATACCGGTCAACACGGTATGCGTGTAGCAGGTGCGGCAGCAAGAGAGATGCTTATTCAATGCGCAGCAGAACGCTGGGGTGTTCCCGCTGAAGAATGCACGACGGCTCTCAGCTATGTACAACATAATCCAAGCGGGCAATCTCTCAGTTACGGTGAGTTAGCTTCTGACGCCGCAATTTTAGAACCACCAGAAAATCCGCAGTTAAAAGATCGCTCCCAATTCAACATTATGGGGAAAGCGATTTCACGCAGCGACATTCCTCCTAAAGTTGATGGCACCGCACCTTATGGCATCGATGCCCATACCGATGACATGTTGTATGCCGCAATACGACTCGCTCCAGTATTTGGCACGAAATTGATTTCCGTTGACGCCGGTGATGTTTTGCAACGACGCGGCGTAAAGAAAGTAATCGAGCTTGAAGATTCCGTTGCAGTTGTTGCTGATAACTACTGGCGGGCGAAAGAAGCATTGAAGCTTGTTAAGTCCGAGTTTGAAGCATCTGAACACGACAACGTTTCCAGTGCTGACATTGCAGCGCGGTTTGATCGTGAGCTCGCTGACAGCAATGGTAGCGAAGACTTGGAAGAAGGCGATGCGGATCAAGGACTGGAACAAGCAGTAGAGATAGTTGAAGCCAGTTACCGAGTTCCTTATTTAGCTCACGCGCCAATGGAACCAATGAATTGTACGGTGCACATCCAAGACGGGAAGGCTGATCTTTGGACCAGTACACAAGATCCATTGTCGATGCGTGGGCGTGTAGCATCGGTTGCAGGTCTCGATGAAAACGATGTGACACATCATCCGAGCTATTGCGGCGGCGGATTCGGCCGGCGATTGCCTTTCAATTGGAATTGTATCGACCACGCAACCAAGATTGCGATGGAATTCGATGTGCCAGTTAAAACAGTATTCAGCCGAGAAGACGATCTACAGCAGGATTACTACCGCCCTGCAGTTTCCTCAAACTTTAAAGGGGGGCTGGATGCGAATGGCAATCTGATTGCCTGGCACAATAGATTTACCGGACCTATTCAGGTGCCAGGGGCCTCCCATCCTGCTTATGCCATTGAGAATAAATCGATTCGCGTAGTGGATGGCGATACTCACGTTCCAGTTGCAGCATGGCGCAGCGTGGATCACACGCAACAGACGTTTTTCATTGAGTCATTTATTGATGAGCTTGCACATCGCGCAGGAAAAAATCCTTATCAGTTTCGCATGGACATGTTGCAAGCACACCCGCGCCATCGCAAAGCACTTGAAGTCGCAGCGGAAGCAGCAGGTTATGGACGTAACCTGCCTGAAGGACACGCTTTGGGTCTCGCGGTGCAGGAAAGTTTTAACAGTATCTGCGCTGAGGTCGCTGAAGTCTCAATCGGAGAAGACGGCCAGCCAATCGTGCACAAGGTTACCGCAGCCATCGATTGTGGCTGGGCTGTAAACCCGGATACCGTGGAACAGCAGGTCGAAAGTGGAATTATCTACGGTCTAACAGCCGCTCTATACGGGGAAATTTCCATTGAGAATGGCCGTGTTGCAGAAAACAACTTCCCTGATTATGAAATGGTGCGGATGGCTACTGCTCCTGAAATCGATGTGCACATTATCGAGTCAGGCGATTCGCTTGGAGGTCTCGGTGAGCCCGCCACGCCACCGATTACAGCTGCAGTCACTAATGCGATTTACATTTTAACCGGCCAGCGAATTCGTGAGTTACCAATTAGAAAACATGACTTGCGCCAGTCGACTCCTTTAGCATCGGTCTAGCGAAGGATTCGTTGCTTGAATTTAAATCAAGTCACGACAAAAATAATGAGGGGAAAACGATCGCGTTTTCCCCTTTTTCGTTTCTTCTAGATTGCTTCAGATTGCAAGAATACTGAATACGATGCGCTTTATTTTCTATTTATTGGTTTTCGTCCTGGCTGCTTGTCAGACTACAACACCAACAATTCTCTCTAACAGTGAAGAATTTCAATCCTGCTTCGCAATAGGAGCAGAATTTCGGGAACAGATAGACAGCGCTTCAGCTACCAATGCAGGTTATCCCGCCGTCGATTTTGCACCGTTTCTTCACAGCACTCGCTTTTACGATTCGCTTGCCCATGAAGTAAGCAGCGACTTGCAAGCGCAGGAATTACTCTCCGCCATGGCTCGACTCGGCGAAAGCATTCGCCGAAGTGAAAACAATAACTTGCGTAATCCCGAATCTGCGGAGCGCCTGAACGAATTAAGCCAATGCAGTTTCACTATCGCCAATGGAGTAGACCAGGTTGCCATTCGCCAGGCACTCATAAATCAACTTCAGGATTCGCCCGCTATCGATGATAGCTACATTCCCGCGGCCCAATGGGTCGGGTTTTTACCGTTACTACGACCAATATTCGAATGGCGTATTGAGAAATTGCATCGTGAAGAGAAAGCGTTGTTCACTGCAACAGAACAATTTCTACGTAGCAATTCCTACATGCTGGAAGATGAATCCGTATCTCAAACAGACAGAGAAGTTTTCGAGCGCGCTTACCAGGCGAGCCCGTTGGGAATACCAATGTTGGGAGAAGATGATTTGCTTACTCTTTTCAAGCAACACGCACCTCGTATTACGGTGGAGCAAATTGGTTCGCAAGATCTTCTAGGGGCGCCAACCATAATTAATGGCATAGCAACTATCGATACGGACGAAGTAACAGCGCAATTTCTCTCATCTTATACAAGGTTCACCGGAGAGAACTTGCTTCAACTGAATTACGTGTTTTGGTTTCCATCGAGAGAGCCGCGAAACTGGATAGATCTCTATTCAGGAAAAATTGATAGCCTGATTTGGCGCGTCACTTTAGACCGTGAAGGAAAAGTGCTGCTATATGACAGCATTCACAGTTGTGGTTGTTATCACAAATATTTCATTGCCAATGATTCACTCTCCGTGTTGGAAAATCCTTTATCCGCCGAGCCAGCGAATATATTTGATCTGACTACATTAGATCACCAAACTGGTTTGCATCTAGTGGTTAGTTCCAATGAGCACTACATCGTCGGAGTCGACAACGGGACAGTTTCAGAAGCAACAACTTACAGACTGACTTCCTATACTTCTCTTTACAACCTACCCACTGCCGAAGGAGTTGATAGTTTTTTCGGTGACACTGGAATTATTGCCGGCAGCGAACGTTTAGAGCGTCTAACTCTGTGGCCGACCGGGATTGAGAATGTTGGAGCGATGCGTCAATGGGGAACTCACGCAACCGGGTTCGTTGCCAATCAGCATTTTGACGATGCGAACCTATTCGACAAGTATTTCTCTATTTCGTTTTAGTCGAGCCGCTTACTGAATCGTGCGATTGCCAGAGTAAGTGCTGCCAGCATAAATACCGCCAGAGCAACCAGCTCATCCCACATACTCATGATGTCAGCACCACGCAGGACTATGCCCCTGATTAATCGATTGAAATGGGTAAGCGGCAATACTTCCGCAATCGTTTGTGCCAGAGGTGGCATGCCATCAAATGGGAACATAAAGCCTGATAGCAAAATTGACGGCAGTAAGATAAAGAAAGTCATCTGCATAGCCTGAAACTGGGTCTTCGCCGTGGTTGAAAGCAACAATCCTAGTGACAAGTTCGTCGCAATAAATAGCAGCGAAGCCCAAAGCACATGCCAATAGTCGCCACGAATCGGTACCTGAAAGAAGTACCAGCCCAACGAAAATATAATGACCAACTGGAGCAGCCCTATCACGATGTAAGGAAAAATCTTTCCTAACATGAGCTCCGGAGTTTTAACCGGCGTGTTTATGAGAAATTCCAGATTGCCCCGCTCCCGCTCTCGGACAATAGCGACGGCGGTGAACAACACCATTGTCATGGTTAAGATCACACCTACTAAACCCGGCACGATATTTACCGCAGAGCGCCGTTCAGGATTGTAGTAATTGCGAACTTCCAGTGTGGCTGCTACTTCTCGTTGTCTAAATTGAGAGTCGAAAGAAACCGGCGTCGCAGTGAGTTGTTGCGCCACTCCCAGGATGATGGGATCTGTTCCATCAACAAGTATCTGGGCAATTTGCCGCTCTCCGGTGAGAGTCTGGCCGCCGTTAATCACACGCCGATCAAAATCATCAGGCACGACAACACCAATTGAGATTTGGCCGGCGTCTAACAGCTCAATTAGCTCAGTGATGCTGGCAGCGCGATGCCGTAGATTGATTACTTGGGTAGCGGCCATGTCTGCAATCAACTGTCGCGATAGATGGGTATCAGCTTCATCGACATAGGCGGCCGACAGGTTTCGAACATCCGTGTTGATGGCGTAGCCGAACATCAGAAGTTGAATGAGGGGAATGCCTACGATCATGCCAAAAGTTAATCTGTCTCTGCCCAACTGCAGAAACTCTTTGCGCATAACAGCGAATATGCGCAACAGACTATTAAACCCAAACATCACGCCGCCTCACTTGCGTTTGCATCGAGCTCCATGCGACGCAGCTCGGTGACTGAAACAAACACATCTTCAAGGTCTGGAAATACCGCTTCCACTTCGGCAGTGATGTTTGCTTGCTCGAGATTGCTGCGCACGAGTTCAACACCACCTTGATAAGATTTAGGCATCAATATGCGGAGACGAACACCGAGCTGAGTAATGCTGGTGATCGCGGACTCGTTAACCAAACTTGCTCGCGCTAGATTCGGATCATCAGCTGTCACTTCGATCACTTGGGAAGAAATTCCTTCACCTAAACTTCGGGGCGACCCATCAGCTACTTTCACTCCCTTATCCAGAATAGCCAAGTTGTGGCAGCGTGCTGCTTCATCCATATAGTGTGTGGAGACAAGAATGGTTGTGCCTTGATCAGCCAATTCAAATAGAGTTTCCCAGAAATCTCTACGATTCTGTGGATCAACTGCGCTGGTGGGTTCGTCTAAGAACAGTATGCGAGGTCTATGTAAAGTCGCCGCTGCGAGTGCTAATCGCTGCTTCTGCCCGCCACTTAAAGTGCCGGCATACTGTTTGCTGCGATCAGCCAGATTGAATTCGTGCAGTAGCTCGCTAACCCGAGCCTTTCGCTCCGAATTGCTCAGTGTGTAAATCGTGCTCACGAATTCTAAGTTTTCTTTGACCGAGAGATCTTCAAACAACGAAAACTTCTGAGTCATGTAACCAATCTTTTGCTTCAGTGCCTCGGATTCTTTGCGCGTATCAAGACCGAGAACGGTTGCTGATCCTGCACTTGGTGTCAGCAAGCCACACAACATTCGAATCGTAGTGGACTTGCCGCAACCATTTGGTCCAAGAAATCCGTAGATTTTTCCAGTAGGTACATCCAGATCGACATTATTAACGGCAACCAAACTTCCAAACCGCCTGGTTAGTCCTCTTGCTTGGATGGCAAATTCAGTGGAATTCATAATGTTTAAAACAGCACCTGTACCGGCACACCCTCTGGTAAGCGGTCTGCTCTTTCCGGCAAGTTAACCTCTGCGACAAAGGAAAGTCGTGATCGGTCTCGCTCGGTCAACGCAAAGTAAGGAGTGAAGGTGGCTTCGGACGCGATGCGGCGGATAGTTCCATTCAGTGGTCCTTCTAACCCATCAACTAAAACTTGCAGGCTATCGCCCACTTGCAATCCAACCCGTTGCGGTTCTGGTATATAGATTCGCGCGTAAGGTTGTTCACCGGCTAATAGCACAGCCACTATGTCTCCAATGCGTGGACGCTCACCATTCTCAAAAGGCAGCGAATCCACAATGCCTGCTACTGGTGTGTTGATGCTCAGGCGTGAATGATCAAACTCCAAACTCTTAAGTTGCGCTTGAGCCTGAGCTAATGCAGCGCGAGTTTGTGCGATCTGTTCCTCGCGAGTACCTGCTTCCAGTTCTGCCAATTGCGCTCGAATGGCCTCGATACGCGCACGCGAAGAATCCAATCTCATCTCTGCCGTATCGACACTTTCAATTGAGGTGAGGTTTTGAGCACGCAATCCAGTCAGGCGCTCGAGATCACGAATTCTAAAATCACGCTCTACGATGGCTTCTTCCAAATTCGCACGGGTAGCATCAATGGTTTCAATTCGTGGTCCATTGAGCTGCTCTAATAACTGCGCCTCAATGCGCGCGATGTTGCTGGCAGATTCTTCAATTCTTAATTCGAGCCGAGTTGCCTGTTGTTGCACCAACAGCGTATTCGCCGCCACTTGATCACCTTCTATCACCGCTATCTCAATAATTGGCTCATTGGACTCAGCAATAATTTCGATACGGTCAGACTCCAACTGCCCAACTGCCATTGGCACTTCTTCTTCGCAGGCGATCAAAGACAAAGAAATACAGGTAACTAGAATTGGCTTCTTCATGTTGAGTTACCCCGCCACTTCTTCAGTTTGTTTCAGCACACCGTGGTGAAACAAAGCAATGTTGTGTTGCGCTACCATCTCTACAGCTGAACCATCGAGTTCAACATTGAGCACCCGTTGCATGATGGGCTTGGCAATGAATGGGAATACAGTCATGCCCATTAAAGAGACCATGGTTAATGCTGGATTTAGATCGTCTCTATAATTTCCACTTGCGATTTCTTGATTAATTTTTCCTAACAAGCGAGAAGCAAATGATTCAGCAAACAACGCGATAACTGCATCTCGTGTTTCGCCTTCACTAAACAACACTTCGCGCACCATAAAATTTGGCCACCAGGGATTGTCCGCCAGGATGCGCGTGTAATTGCGACTGAAATCTTCCAACGTAAGTTCTTGCGAATTTCCAAGCTCACCAAAACTCGCCTCTAGAGTCGCGAGGAGTTCTCGCACCATGGCTAAATACAGACCCAGCTTGTTGCCGAAGTAATAGCTCACCATGGCTCCATTTACGCCAGCTGTCGTCGCAATCTGGCGAACCGACACTGCTTTGAATTCGCTTTGAATGAAATGGTGTCGAGCTGCATCGAGTAGTTGGGCCCGAACCTGGTCATTATCTTTTCCGCTGGGCCGGCCAACGCTTTTCCTGGTCTGTTGCGTGGTGTTCATAGCTTGATTCCGGTTGTAGTGAAATTAATTAAACATTTAATTAATTTACCTGTCAAGCTTATGAGCATTGCCGGGCCACTCTGCAACAGGCAGGATTTATGGGCATTTGAGCCGCCCTACCGTGCTACACTGCCCTAATTGCTTGAGCTAGGAACCGGACGTGCCCCTTCTTATCAGCGGTCTACTGTTGTTCTTTTCTATCCACCTGCTGCGGGAGTTCGGATTGCGGGACCGTGTTATTGCGAGCCTACCGTCGCAGGCGGCTTACATGGGGACTTTCTCCATCGTCGCCTTGGTTGCTCTGGCCATGATTATCTATGGTAAGTCCCAAGCCGAATTTTCAATGGTTTGGGAACCGCGCTTCGAATGGCGCAACGTTAGCCACATATTGATGCTTCCAGCCTTCATTCTTGTGGTTGCTGGCAATGTACCGAAATCCTACCTGCGAATGCACTTGCGCAATCCAATGATGATTGGAACATGCTTATGGGGGATAGCTCATCTGTGGGCAAATGGCGATCTTGCTTCAATGCTCTTGTTCGGCGGATTCACTGCATGGGCGGCAGTTAAAGCAATCAGCTTGACCATGAGCCAACCAGCACCACCAAATCCCGGCACAATATTGTGGGATGTAATCGCGGTTATAGTCGGTCTAGTGCTTTATGGCACGGTGGCTGTTTTCCATGGACAACTTTTTGGCGTAGGTCTCAGTTTTGGTTAGCAAGTATTGCAGTCTGCTGCTCGGCATTAGTTTCACTTTTCTTTTCACTACTTCGCTCGCTGCGGAGCAATCTTCTAACGTTTGGAACGGTAAGTGGATTGCCGAAGGCACCCTATTCCAGATTGGCGTTACGGTTACAAACGGCGTGATGGTAATCGAGCAAATAGAATCCATGGGCCAGGAATGGTCTAACGAAGATGGTAGCGTCGAAGCCGGTATTGCTTCGGTCTCAGTGAGCTATGCTGGTGCCACCGGTGTTATCCAGGCGCAATTGATTGATGATCAAACTGCGCGGGTATTTGCGGCAAGCTGTGTGCCAGACTTTATGGTGGTGTGTGTGCTTTCTAAAGACCGCGAAGCGATCTTTAGAAAGGTAGAAGATTAAACGCGTTACGAAATCTCGGTAACGGAACTTACGACTTTATTCACGATGCCGTAGTCGATGGCTTCCTCAACGGTCATCCAGTAATCCCGGTCAGTGTCTTTAGCAACCCTTTCCAGTGGCTGACCTGTTTCATCTGCAATCAACTGATTGATTCGCGCCCGCATTCTTACGATTTGCTCGGCTTGAATTGCGATGTCGGTGGCATCCCCGCGTGCACCACCCAATGGTTGATGAACCAGAAATCGCGTATTAGGCAGGCAATAGCGATTTTCCTTTTTCGCAGCGAGGAAAATAGTTGTTGCTGCACTTGCAACCCAGCCAGTACCTACCACTTTCACTTCGGGTTTAATGAACTTGATCATGTCATAAACAACATCACCCGATTCCACATGCCCACCCGGTGAACTTATGTAAATGGTAATGGGGTCGTCATTTTCAGCCGCTAGTGCCAGCAATTTTTCCGTAACACTTCTAGCAAGCTTGTCATTGATGTTGCCAAATATAGTAATAGAGCGAGACTTAAAAAGTTTCTCGTCCATGAAGCCCGAGCGTCCACTCTTGCCTTCTTTCTTCTCGTCTTCGTTGTTTTGCCGTTCGTCGTCCTGATAACTGTGCACTACAGTGGTCCTCTATCTATTCATCTAATCACAGGTTTGTTGTTCGTCTCGCAGGAAAGCAATCAGCTTCCATAGATCGTTTTGCCCTTCAGGGAAATTATTGCCGAAGCCTACCATACGCGTATCGGGTATGCCTGACGTTACGATACGAAATATATCTTCGTTGGTATTGCCGTAATTCCAGCGGCAGTCAAAAAGGTTAACGTCTTCCCCTGGCTCAGGATCAGCACCGTGACAAAAGTTTGCGCAACTGCCTTCATATAACTGTCGACCGCGCTCAAGGGCTTCTTCATCCAACATATAACTCTCGAGCAGACTGAGAGGCTCTTGATTCTCTTCCGAGGAACAGGCACTCAAAGCCACCAGTATGATCAGTAGCGAGAGTAACTTCTTTACCAAATCGATAGAGTCAAAGCGCATGATTGATAGGAACTAAGCCGCCTTTGCGTCCTCAGTCTCAGGACCGAGGGGCTTAAAGGTAATCAATAACTGGGGCAGTAAAGTTAATGAACCAGTTAAGGCTACTAACATGGCAAAACTGGTTAGCAATCCAAACACTATGGTCGGGATAAAGTTCGACAGCGCAAGAATGGAAAATCCTGCGACGATTGTCATTGACGTAAAGTACATCGCGCGACCAATGCTGTTGTGACAGAAAAACATTGTCTGACGATAGTTTCCAATACGAGGAAACTCGCGCTTGAAACGGTGCATGTAATGAATCGTGTTGTCGACTCCGATTCCTACCGAGATTGCGGCAATAGTGATGGTCATAATATCTAATGGGATATTTAGCCATCCCATAATTCCGAGCACCAGCGCTGCAGCAATGGCATTAGGAATAATACAAAGCACCGCAATATAAAGTGATCGGAACAACGTAAGAAACATCAGCATGATGGCAAACATAACCACACCAATAGTCAATATTTGCGACTGAAACAAACTCTGCAGCACATTGTTGTACATAACTAATATGCCAGTCAGTCTCACCTGTTCATCACTAAAACCGAATTCTTCTTCAACTCCTGCTTCAATGCGTTGCAACAACTCATTACGATTAAGATCGGGAGCAGATTCAATAACACGCACATTGAAACGCGTTTGATTGTCATCAATGGAAACGAACGGCGTGAGCACCGTTGTCATGAGTGCTTCTGGAATTCGGTTATAGAGAATAGCCCAAAGAAATCCGTCTACTTCTTGATTCCCATTCAGAATCTCAGCCAATTGCACAATGGCACCGAAGGAAAGGACTTTGCCAGTTTGAGAATCATTGTCGAGGTATTCATGAATAGCTTTGATCTGCTGCATCTTTGGTGCAGTAAACCAATAGGCATCGTCGTTACCACTATCACCAAAACCATCATCGAAGCCGTCACTGAATCCATCATCAAAATCATCACTAAAGCCATCATCGAATCCGTCGTCAATACCTCCGCTTTCATCAGCCAAGTCAACCACAACATCGAAAGACAGGGTTCCGCCCAGTTTGTCATCGAATAGTTGCATCCCTTGATAGATCTCGGTGCTTTCTCGGAAATAGTCGATGAAGCTGTTTTCCACACGCAGCATAGACAAACCGGCGACACTGAATGCCAGGATTAAGGCATATATCACCAGCACATTGGTCTTAAGCTTGTCGGTAAGAGTGGCAAGGGCGCCGGTGAGATTGAGTTTCAAATCCGACGAGATTTTAGATTCATCTTTCTTTAGCAAACTCATAATGGAAGGGAATATGGTGAACGCAACGATCAATGCCGTGGCCACACCCATCATCATCATCCAGCCAAAAGTAATGATGGGTAGAATGCCCGACACTAAGAGAGAACCGAATGCGACGGCGGTTGTTAGCGCCGTATAAAGACAAGGTCGAAACATGCTGAGCACTGCATGACGTAACAACTTATCGTGATCACTGTAATGTCGCGTTGCTCTTAACTCTCGATAGCGCACCGTCAGATGCACAGTGAGAGAAATCGTGATGATTAACAGCAAAGAAATAAAGTTGGACGACACTACCGTTACGCGCCAATCCATCAAACCCAGTAATCCCACCATTATGGTGCCGGCTATCGCACAACAAATTAGAGGCATCGCCACCCAACGCACGCGACGGAAAATGATGCCGAGGGCGAAGATGATGAGCAGCACAACCGCAATACTGAAATTGTTGAGATCCCCCTGCACAAACGTCACCAGGTCATCAGCAATCATTGGTGCGCCGCCCAAATAGATTTGCGCGCCGTCGCGGTAGTTATCGAGAATTTCCCGGATGTCGCCGATGATTTGGTGTTGCCTGTCTGCCGCTTCAACACTGTATTCAGCGTAGTCCAATTCAACTTGGGCTAACTCGGCAATCTCTTCAGCCGTTATTTCTCCACTCGTTTCCAGGTTGCGTAACTCAGTACGGCGGCTAATGAGACCGCGGGCGGTTTCGTCGATAGCGAAACTGACCTGCATACCGGCGGTTTGTCCGTCAGGACTTAGGAGTGCATTTTGGAATACCGGACTGCTTTGAATCTCCTGTCTGGCTAGTTCCAGATCGGTCTCTTCATCTAGCAGCGTGAGGTAATCCTCGGAAATTCCAGTAAGGGGGGTGTCACCAAAAATCGGCACATTGAGAATGCTGTCTACAGACTCAACACGGTCGATGGTTAACAGCTCTTCCCGTAGTCGTCCCAGCTTCTCCAGTTCAGGAGGATCGAACAATTCCCCTTCTGGGGTGTAGGCAACGATTACTGAATCACGCACACCGTAGCGCACGTTAATCTCGCGAGAAAACTCCAGGTCTGGATCATTTTCCAGCAACAAAGAATCGGCCGACGCATCGAGTCGAAAGAATTGGGTGTACCAGGCAAAAAAGGCTGCGATGACCAGCACCAAGCTGATAACGAGCACAGGTCTTTCAAATACTAATTGGCTATAGAGCCGGGCTGCAGGGGAGCGGGACATAGAAGAGAATTAGATCAGTACTGCTGTTGATGGGCCACTATACGCGTTTTCCGATGAATATTCGATTCACAACATTTGACCTCAATATCCTCAAAAATACGCCGTAGTAATCACGACGGATTCACATTTAGGCTTATAAATATGGTCCTGCGTCACAGTGTCGCATTGGTTATCAGTTACTAACTTTTGATCACTGCATGATTAACTATAAGTCATTGTTATATATACATTTTAATCGCCGTATTTGCGGGGAAAGAGCGGTTCTGAACGACTGCAACAATCTGTGATTTTGAGGTGAACCGAGGTGGGCCGAAAAGCGGATAATTGCTACCATTATTCCCACTGTTAAGTAACCAAACAGACCTGGATCGGGTCTTAATATTGGACTTACCCAAAACAAGTTGATTTCGATTAAGGCAACTGCCACGAAATCGAAGTTAAATCAGGCCAATAGCCAGATT
Source organism: uncultured Pseudohongiella sp. (assembly GCA_965262465.1). Classification (GTDB taxonomy): domain Bacteria; phylum Pseudomonadota; class Gammaproteobacteria; order Pseudomonadales; family Pseudohongiellaceae; genus UBA9145. The sequence continues at coordinate 3,200,724 of OZ253535.1, forward strand.
GAAGACAAGGAGCTAAGTAATGAAATCGCTGATCAAAGCACTCATTTCATTGACTGTATTAGTGAGCTCAGTCGCAGTGATCGCTGACGACTGGTTACGTTCAATTCCAGAATTTGAATTGACTGATCACCAAGGTGAGGTGCACACGCTCGATACTTATAAAGACTACGACTTCGCCGTGTTCTATGTGCAAGGTGTAGGCTGCCCAATCGCTCGTATCGCGCTGCCAAATTACCGCGAAGTACGCGACGAGTATGCTGACAAAAACATTGCGTTCACCATGTTCAATTCGAACATCCAGGACAACTTGCCTCGCATTGCGAAAGAGGCTGAAGAGTTTGGCATCGACTTCCCGATCATGAAGGACGAAGGTCAGGAACTTGCTAAAGCACTGGGTGTTGAGCGCACAGCTGAAGTATTCATCGTCGAACCGCGTACTCGCGAAGTGTTGTACCGCGGCCCGATCAATGACCAGCTCGGATATGAGACTCAGCGAAACTTTGCTAGCGCGCACTATCTGAAAGACGCACTGAACACTGTAATGGCCGGTGGCGTTGTGGATATGAATGACATCCCAGATTCCAAAGGCTGCTTAGTCGCTATTTTCTAAGCAAATTTGAATCCTTCAACAAAGGGAGACTCTGTCTCCCTTTTTTTGTTTCTGCGTTTCTAACCAACTACTGCAACTAAGTAACCGTAAACTGACCCATCATGCCCATGTCCTCATGTTCCAGGATATGGCAGTGATACATGAATGGATAGGCTTCAGTCGCGGCGTGATTAAACTGCACAATAAACTCCGCGCTGTCATCGACTCTTACAGTATCTTTCCATCCTGCATCCTCTGGGCCAACCAAGCGGCCATCTTGGGAAATCACCAAAAACGAACAGCCATGAACATGGAATGGATGGCTGCCATCGTTTGATCGAATCTGCCACCGCTCCCATTGACCCAGCGTTAGTCGTTCATTAATCACATTCATATCCATGGGCCTCCCATTGATGCCCATGATCATTTCAGAATTGTCTGCTCTGCTACTAAGCAAACCGCGTCGCCGGTCTCCACCTTCCATGTAAAGTTCAAATCGTCGTGTGGGCAACCCTGCAACACTGGGCCTTTCGATACTATTTAATTGTCTAGGTAAAGGTTGACGAATCGCAGGTAGTTTGGGGTCGACTACGAAATTCATAATTTCAAAATTGTCATTCAAACCGCCAGGTTCCCAATCGTTCCTTCTTTCTCCTCGTCTTTCCCGGTTATCTCTATCGCGACGAGAATCGTCCGCTCGAGCGAAAACGCTAGGCCCACTAATTAATTTGGCCGAGTTGCCATCAGAGAAATCAACAATAATTTCATTACGCTCGCCTGGGAGCATAACCAATTCTTGCAGAGGAATTGGTTCTTCCAGAAACCCTCCATCAGTAGCAATCTTGAAAAAAGTACGATCATTAGAAAATCTAAATTTGTAATATCTGGCATTGGAACCGTTCAGAATGCGAAACCTCACTAATCCAGCAGGCACTGTTTTAATTGGATTACTGATTCCATTGACCGTAATAGTCTCCGCCATCATTCCATCTTCAGCGTCTTCAACGTCGTATAACAATCGTCCTCTGCTATCCAAAGTGCGGTCCTGCACTATCAGGGGAATATCATCCACGCCGTAGCTATTCGGCAGGGGTAGTGCCGCACTATTTTCATCTTCGATAATGAACATTCCAGCCAGACCTTGATAAGTCTGGCGCCCGGTTTCCCCATGAGTATGAGGGTGGTACCAAGATGTTGATGCTTGTTGTGCTATCGGGAGTTCGAGAGACCACTCACTACCGGGTGCAATTTCGCGCTGTGGGCCCCCATCCAAGTCGCCAGGGATATGAAGGCCGTGAGCATGAATTGCGACAGACTCTGATAGATGGTTTCGATATGTGACCGGGATATGCTGACCTTTACGTACTCGTATTGTTGGTCCTAAGTAAGGTCCGTTAAATCCAATAGTAGGAGTTTTGATCCCCTCAACTATTTCCCACTCCCCTGATTGCAGCGCCAACTCAATAGGTCTCTCATTAATTGATTCCAACAATTGAGGAATTGGGAGTTTGCGGTTTGTGGTTTGCCCTGCAGCAAATGCACGCCCCCTAGAAAGGGAGTTTCGATATTCGATGCCAACCGCGGCAGCCACTCCCAACGCTGCACTGCTTTTGATAAATCTTCTTCGGTTCACTGCTCGTCTCCGGGTCCTGTCTTCAGAAAGGTCATGGACTCTGCCCAATCGCCACTTACGATCTACTGGTTAGACGAATGAATGAGGTAAAACAGTCGAAAATAAACCCAAGATAATTGTTAGGCGAAAGCCTGCGACTGCTGCCATCTGTGCGATGACACAGAAATTCCTATAGAATGGTAGTCCTATGGATTTCCGGAGTTTCTAGGGCAATTCACCCCGTGCTACTTTTTCTCCTATGAATATAGGAACTCTCTCATCGCTCAACCCAACCGAGGACCCGCGCATCTTGGACACTAGTAAAGCAGATATCACTATTTACCTAGTGGATGACGATCCTGAAATTCTTGACGCATTCGCTCTCTATCTGGGTACCTTGGGCTATAAGACTGAGCTCTATACCTCAAGTGAGGAGTTCCTCAGCATTGAGTCATACACTGACAACGGCTGTATCTTGCTCGACAACCACCTGCCTGGCTTATCTGGACTAGAAGTGCAAGAGCGACTGGTAGACCGTGGTGTGCTCTTACCGATCGTGTTTATGTCAGGCGACAGTGAATTCAAAGATGTGGTAACTGCAGTGCGTGGCGGTGCCATTGGATTTTTGGAAAAACCTTTCTCCATGGCGGCACTGCAAGATGCGATTGAAGAAGCGTTGTCCGAGTACGCAGCGTCTCGAGGCGAAGCAGAACAATCACAGGCTAATCAACGTCGTTTACATTCGCTGACGTCTCGCGAAAAAGAAGTTTATGAGCTAGCTATCAAAGGTTTCACGATTAAGCGCATCGCAGAAGATCTCGACATCTCCGCTAGCACCGTGGAATTTCACCGCAGCAATATTTTGAAGAAACTGGAAGTAAACAGTATTGCGGAATTGATGGCTCAACAGTTAGGCACTGCTTAATCAGCTCAGCCAGTAGTCCCTTTCACCCACTATTTCTCGACGAACGCCCTTTCTATAACATAGTGCGCCTTGATGCCTTGGCGAGATTCCTCGAATCCCCAAGCATCTAAGATCTCGCAGCTATCTTTCAACATACTTGGACTTCCGCAGATCATGAATCGATCATGCGCTGGATCAGCTTGCGCTAGTCCCAAATCTTCAAACAGTTTGCCTGATGTCATCAGATTGGTCAGCCTGCCCTGGTTACGAAACGATTCGCGAGTCACCGTAGGGTAGTACAGAAGTTTTTTACGAACTTCTTCACCGAAGAATTCGTTGTTCGGCAGATCATGTTGGATAAATTGTTGGTATGCGAGCTCAGACTCATAGCGCACGCCATGAGTGAGGATAACCCGATCAAAGCGTTCGTAGACTTCTGGATCCTGCACGATGCTAATAAAAGGAGCTAATCCTGTGCCTGTACTAATCAAGTAAAGGTTTCGCCCTTCTAATAAATGATCGACAACCAACGTGCCCGTCGGTTTGCTGCTAACGAGAAGTTCATCACCGATTTGAATGTTCTGCAGTTTAGAAGTAAGTGGGCCATCTGGCACCTTAATACTGAAAAACTCCAATTCTTCATCGTAGTTCGGGCTGGCGATGCTATACGCTCGCATCAGAGGTTTACCTTCAACTTCCATTCCCAACATCACGAAGTGACCGTTTTCAAACTTCAACGATCGGTCTCTGGTGGTCTTAAAACTAAAGAGGGAATCATTCCAATGATGGACATCGGTAACACTTTGGGTCGAAATGCTGGCCACGGTCTACTCCTAATGATGAGGCGCGCAGTGTAGCCAGCAGGCCTTTATCTGTAAAATTGATAATTTAAATATTATTTATCTATTTCATAGATATAAGAATATAATGGCCCAATGCATTTCACCCTCAAACAACTCCAGGTTTTCCTGGCGGTCGCGAATCACGAGAATGTCAGTCATGCGGCTGAAGACCTGGCGATGTCTCAATCCGCCGCCAGCACTGCGCTGAAGGAATTGGAGCAGCGCTTCTCCTTGCCCCTGTTCGATCGCCACGGCAAACGCCTGCAATTGAATGAGCAGGGCTTGGCACTGCGTCCGAAGGCCGCCGCCCTCCTATCTCAAGCTCAGGAATTGGAAAGATCGCTGACCCTACAAGCTGAAGTCGGAGAATTGAGGATTGGCGCAACACTAACCATCGGTAACTATCTGGCCGTGGGCATCATGGCCAATTTCATGGCTGAGCATCCCAATGCCGACGTCCATCTCACTGTCGAGAACACTGCTGCCATTGCCGCCAAGGTGCGGAATTTCGAACTCGACCTCGGGCTTATCGAAGGTGAATTACAGGACACCCATTTAGAAGTGATCTTCTGGCGCGATGACGAACTCACCCCGTTTTGTGCGCCAGCACACCCACTTGCTCGTGCTAGCCAAGTGTCAGATCAACAACTTGTCGAAGCCAATTGGATAGTAAGAGAGAAAGGCTCCGGTACTCGGCAGGCTTTTGATCGCGCAATGAGCGGAATCTTGCCAGATTTAAACCTCCGCCTTGAACTGCAACATACCGAAGGGATCAAACGCGCGGTTGAGGCCGGCCTAGGGATCGGCTGTCTTTCTCGATTGACTCTGGAAGAAGCATTCAAGCGAGGAACACTGGTACCATTGGCCGCGCCTCAGCGTAACTGGCGACGAAAATTTTATTTCATCCTTCATCGGCAAAAGTATCGTAGTAAGGGTATCGAAAGTTGGATGAACTACTGCCGAAACGCGTAATTGGAAACCTGTGCATTTGAATTTGCTTGAACCATGACGTTTGACCTCACCGCCTTAGCCTCTCGCATTGCATCATTCTGTGTTGCGAGGCGTTTTCCGTTGTTCGCCATCAGCACATTGATAAGCGTGGTATTAGCAACCGGTCTATTGAGCACGAAATTCGACGGAACGTTTAATGCGCTGCTCACGGAAAGTGATCCCTATCTGGATGAACTGAGCCGCATGGATGAGGAGTTTCCAATCTCGAGTGATGCTTCTTTTATTTTCATTGCGAAAGATGGGGAAACAGTTTTCGATCAAGACATTTTGAATGCGCTGAATGACTTGCGAGATAGTTACGGCGCGATCCCTACCGCGACATATCTATCAACTATCGTCGACTGGATTTCTCCCGAAACCCAAAGACGACTATTTGCCAAGGCTACATCTGATTATTCAGAGAATGAGTTAAGCGAGCTGGCAGAAGAAGCAGTTCAAGACAGATTACTCACTAACAATTTGCTGTCCCGCGATGCCAGGCTAACGTTTGCGAATGTCACATTGAACGCAAGAGAAGCTGATCAGGCAGCTCGCATGGAAGTTGCTGCCGCGATACAGGCGTTACGCGATGAGATTCGTCTGCGACATCCCGATGTACGGTTGTTTGCCGGCTCAGATCTAATTTTGGAAGAAACGCAACAGTCATCCATGGTGGCAGACCTCACTAGCCTGTTGCCCTTCGTCATTATCATTTGTGTGCTGGTGATTTGTTATTGCTTCCGCTCTATTACTTTGGGCGCTTGTATCCTGATCCATGAGGTAGTTACAGCCATGTGCACTATCGGCATGGTTAATTTCCTTGGCTTCTCTTTCAATAGTATTTCGGTGATCGCACCACTTGTTGTCATCATTATCGCGGTGGCAAATAGTGTGCACATCATTTCAATCTATAAACAGGCATTGCAGTCCGGCAAAGAAAAGCTGGATGCGATGCAACACAGCCTTTCCCATAATTTCCAACCGGTCACGCTGGCGGCGATTACCACCGCAATTGGCTTCTCGTCTTTGAATATGACGTCATCGCCAGCGATCCAGGACTTTGGTCGAATAGTTGCCATCGGCATTGTGTTTGCCTACTTCCTAACCTTCACCATGTTGCCAGCCATGATGGTGTTGCTCACTCGCTGGTCACCTGAAGTGAGCCCCGATGAAGAATTGTTTCTGCAAGGAAAGCTAGAAAGATTGGTTGGCTTTACCGAAAAGCGCGATAGTGCGCTGTTCTATGGCTGCACTGCCCTGGCGATCATTACCGTAATGCTGCTACCGCTCAATGAAACGGACTTTAATCGTTTGGATTTCATCGCCAACGATAGCGATATCCGACAATTCTACGATGAGATCGCAGACAAGATGAACCGAGGCCCAGCGCTGTCCTATGCAATTGATACCGGAATCGAAAATGGAGCGATCGATGTAGAGTTCTTGCAAGACGTTGAGCAATTCGGTGAGTGGCTCAATACGCAAGAAGTCATCGAGTCCCAGGCTAGTCTGGTTGAAGTACTAAAAACCATTCATCAGTTTATCAATGACAATGATCCTGATTACTATTTTTTACCGGAAGCTAATGAAACAGTAGGGAACTATCTCGATGCCTTTGCCATGGTAAACAGTAAAGAGTTTCCTATTGGCGGTTTTATCAACGAAGATTTTTCTGCAATCACTATTCTGATCAATGCAACGCAAATTTCAAACCAAGAAGTCATCGATCTCGATCAGCAGATCACCGATGAGTTCAACAAATTTTTTGAGTCGGCTGAGTTAATTCACGGCAGTGGATTGCTCGTGTTCTCGCGCATGGATGAACTGGTAACTACAGAGTTACTGCAAGGCTATTCCGTTAGCTTGTTGCTTATTACGATCACATTGGTGTTTGGGCTTGGTAGTGCTTACTTCGGTATCTTAAGTGTTATACCAAACCTCTTGCCTGCCACCATGGTGTTTGGGTTCTGGGCATTGTTTGTTGGTCAGCTAGATCCTTTTGTCATGATGTTATTCAGCATCAGCATTGGATTGGTGGTGGACGACACCGTCCATATTTTGAGTCACTACCTGGATAGTCGTCGCACAGGATCAAGTCAGAATGAGGCGATCGCCCATTCGATTCGCATTGCAGGTCCAGCGCTAACCATTACCACAATGGTGTTGGCTCTCGGTACCACAATATTGATATTTGCCAACACACTGTACTTTCAGCAATCTGCCAAACTTTTAGTACCAATCGTTGTACTGGCCTTGGTGTTGGATTTGATTTACTTGCCGAGCATATTACGCCGGTTTGATAAGAAGCCTTCTCTTAGTGCCTGATTGAAATTGACCAGATGGCTTGGTCAGTAGCTCTTTCTACCGAAAGCGTTTTTAGCTGGCGCTGCGCACTCATCACACCTCGCCAAATTTCGGCCCAACAATCGAAAATAATTGCGGCTTCCTCTTCCGGCAAATCCCGAATTACTCGCAGTCCTGATTGTTTGATACTGATCGAATCTGATTCTGACTCAATTTCATTTTCAATTTCTATAGCATCTCCCATGCCATTAAACATAGTCGCAAGGTAATGAGCTGCGTCTGTCAGATCTCCATCAGCGGCCTCGATCATTTCTGCTGTTTCGGCAAAGTACTGCAGCCCAATAAGTCGAGCCGCTCTACTTGCCAGTTCGCGACAGTCTTTGTCGCCAATTACATTCTTGAGTTCAACAAGCCCGTTGCGAATATAGTCCAGTGCATAGTTTCGATTTGCTTTCAGTAATCGCAATTCATTCCATTGAGTATCAGGCGGCGCGGGCTGCTCTTCCGGTTTGAACGGTGGTGGCAATTCTCCCTTGGCGAACTGCAAACGTTCATCGTCCGCAAGCGGTTTATCAAATTCCTTAAAGTATCCACAAAGACCAAACTCGCCAGTCATGTCTTCCGACACACAGACATATCCGAGATTGGGATTGCCAAGTGATACGCCGTTATGGGCATACCAGCCATTGAGGAATCCGCGACTAACTTCCACTGGTACTCCGCAAATAGTCGGTCCGTGATACATCCAACGGGGATAGCGAAACCGAACCCACGCTTTTTTGTCCGACTCATACATATACTCCACGCCTACCCCACCCATATTGTTGGATAGCACATGGTATTTGGCACAGGCGACAGCATCGGGCTCATTAGACAAGCCGAGTTTGTCGAAACTACTGAGAAATTTATCCAGGTGTTGGCGACGAAAAAGTCGAAACATCCATTCGCCGACTTCATCGTTGGACCAGTTACTGGAAACCATTAACTGCAAACCTAAAAGGTAAGCGTGGTGCAGATGAGCTTGTGCCTTAATGGCGGCGGGGTTTTCCTTAGTTGTCATAGGCCCGGAGAATCCCTCATTATCAACCTGGAGTAAAGACGAGTGTCGATCAGCTTAGGTATAGTTAGCCTATAGAAGGTATAGTTATTCAAACTCATGTGTCAGGAAATATAACAATGAAAGAAAAAACACTTTCCCGCAGAGACTTCAGTATGATGAGTGCTAAGGCAATCACTGCCGCTTCACTTGGCACACTTGGAGTGACACAAATGGCATCTGCACAATCCCCCGCGAGTGAATTGGAATCTCGCTATCTCATGGAGCTTTCTCTCGACGTCGCGGACCAACTAGATACTGGTCATACGCGCATTGCACCTGTAACTGGTGGGACGTTTTCCGGGCCAAGATTACAAGGCACGGTCAGAGATGGAGGCGCAGACTGGATTACTCAGGTGTCTGGTCACAGTTCCCTCGACGTCAGGATCACTTTAAATACTGATGACGGTGCGATCATTTATATGACTTATAAAGGTATCGTGGCGCGCAATGATAGTGGTTTGTACTGGCGAGTAACGCCGCTTTTTAATACTGCTTCAGAAGAGTATGACTGGCTGAATCACATTGTCTGTGTGGGTAAGTCGAAGCAAATCCCTGGAAAGGTTGCCTACGATATATTCGAAATTCTTTAAGCAAAATTGCTCAAATAAAAATTAAAAGTAATTAGGAAGTAGATCATGTTTTCAACAACTCAAATGGTGCGCCGAGCAGCGCAAAATCAACCTGATGTATTGGCAACGGTAGACGGTGATCGTCAACAAACCTGGCCAGAGTACGCCAATAAAATTGCTTGTTTCGCTGGCGGATTACAAAAACTCGGGTTTGGTGACAACGATTGCGCAGCCATCTTGGCGCTGAACAGCGATCGCTATTTTGAGTTTATGTACGGAGTACCTTGGGCGGGAGGAATCTTTCAGCCAATCAACACCCGACTCGCTGGCCCCGAAGTCGAGTATTGGTTAAACGATTCCGAAGCATCTGTGCTGTTTGTTGATACAACCTTTGTTCCTCTGGTGGAGCAAATCAAAGGCGACCTTCAACACGTTAAGCATTTCATTTTTGTTGATGATGGTGATGTGCCCGATGGCTACATGGCTTATGCAGATTTAGTCGCTGCTGATCCTGTGCCTGATGCTGGCCGCCACGATGATGACATCGCTGGTTTGTTTTATACGGGCGGTACAACAGGCCGTTCAAAGGGAGTGATGCTTACCCATACCAATTTGGTAGTGAACGCCTTACAAGCCATATCAGTTTTAGGAGTACAACAAGGCGATCGGATTCTGCACGTTGCTCCAATGTTTCATATTGCGGACGCCTTTGTCTGCATGATGTCGACGGCATTGTGCGGATCAAATTATTTTCAGCCTGCTTTTGACCCACTGGCAACCTTGCAAGGCATTCAGGATCACAAAATTCAACGCATGTTGTTGGTACCAACCATGATCAACATGGTGGTGCACCAACCTACGATTGGTGATTACGATGTCGAGTCTCTCGAATCGGTTTGGTATGGCGCTTCTCCTATGCCGGAAGCAGTTATTCAGCAAGCGCTTAAAGTCTTACCAAAAGTGCAGTTTTACCAAGCTTATGGCCAAACTGAAGCCGCACCAGTTATCACTACATTGTTGCCAGAACGCCACGTCTTCGAAGGACCGATGGCAGGCAAGATGAAATCAGCAGGTCAGGCACTGCCTGGCATCGATGTGGTCATCATGGATGACGACAACAACGTGGTGGACTACGGTGTAGTGGGTGAAGTGTGTATGAAAGGCCCCAACATCATGAAAGGCTATCGCAACATGGAAGAACAAACTGCCAAGACTATTGTCGATGGTTGGTTGCACACCGGTGATGGCGGCTATATGGATGAAGAAGGATTCGTCTTCATCGTAGACCGCGTTAAAGACATGATTATCTCTGGCGGCGAAAACGTGTATTCAGCAGAAGTCGAGAACGCGCTGTATCAGCATGATGCTGTGAGTCAGTGTGCCGTTATTGGTATCCCAGACGAGAAATGGGGCGAGGCGGTGCATGCTATCGTGGTGCCAAAAGAAGGTGCCGAATGCGATGAAGAAACCCTCATCGATCACTGCAAATCATTGATCGCCGGCTTCAAGTGCCCACGCTCTGTCTCGATTCAAAGCGAGCCACTACCACTTTCCGGTGCTGGCAAGATTCTCAAAACAGAATTGAGAAAGCCTTATTGGAAAGAAGGTGAGCGCAACGTTAACTAAGTTTTAGTCACTTGATCGTTGGGTATACGGTTAGAACTCTTGCTGCTACATCTTCAGGAGCGTAATGTGAAATTGCTTGGCCAATTTCACCTTCCCTCCAATTCGCTTTATTCACTCCTGGTTCAAAGTTTGCTGGGCGAAAAAAGTCGTAGGCAAATTGTTCAGTAGAGTCTTCTCCATGAGACAGTATGGGGATTTTGACTCCTATACTTTCGATCACAATACCTTTCGCCGATGTAGAATGCTGTATTCCCGCCACTTGATCCCAGCTAGCTTCGATCTTGCTGAATATAGAGTGCACTTCCAGACCATCATGATCAATTATCAGAAATGAGCGTTTGGCGTAAAAATAAAAACCGGCAAGAAATCCCAGTATTATCAGCTCATAAAAAACAACAACCAAATCGATAGTTCCCGCAACAAGCATTAGGGCGGCAAATAATACTATCGTTGCCAATCCTCCATACAGAAACCAACGCTCATTCCGCATTGGCTTAAACACTGCTGAATCTTTGCGAGCAGCTTCATCCAGTGCTTGCTGTCTGTCTTGAGCCGATGAAAATGTGGGTGCCGCGGCGATTCTATTCTCCGCCACTTGTCTGTCCTGGTCCGATTTCCAATGGGTGGATGCATCCCGATATCCCATTGTCAGCCAGAAAAAAAGCGTAAAGATGGCCGACATGATCCACAGGATTACGAATAGGGCCCGGGCTGCATTTTCATCAGCCGGGTCTACGAGAGAAGAAGGCGTACTGCTGAATGCACCTGTAAGGATTCCGAAACCGAAGAAAGCCATAGCGGTTGCACAAACAACCGTTACAACCGAAGCAATCGCAATTTTTTTGAACATAACGCCCTGAATAAAGGGCTCGGCTTTGTCGAGTCCTTGATTGATTTATTTGTTATGTGCCGACAAAAATATACTCATCTGAGGTCAACACCTTCTTCGAGCATCATATCGTTAACGTAATCTCTAAAATCTTGCGCCACCGTGCCAAAGCTGCTTGTCCAGACTGATCTTGAGTATTCATATGAACTAAGGTTAACTCTCAGGGGTCCCAACATATCATTGAGCTGCGTTTGATCTATTACGCCAGATTTGTATTCGAAGAATGCCATATCTGAGTGGCGAACGATGAGTCGGAAGAAGGATCTGTACTTACGTTCTTCCAAGGCATCTTCAAACTCCAGTCCTTGCTCCAACTTAGCCTCAATTCGATAAATATCTGGATCCTGCATCGAGAAATAATTAATTTCCGAAATTTGCGAAATTAGATCCTGATAGGCACTTACCTGTATAGCACGAGTATTGAGGCTGGTTTCCGTATTGCTTTGATTAATTTGGAGGGCGACAAATAGCAAGGATGCAACAACAGCAATAGCTGAAATTATTTCTGCTAGCAGAGCATACTCTTGTAGTTTTTCCTTCATATTTGGTAATAAGTGATCTTGGTGGATTTCTCAAAATTCAGTGCACATAACGCCCTGAATAGTGGGCTGAGCGTCAGCGTAGTCTTTGATTGATTTGTTAGTTATGTTTCGGTAATTCAATTCCTAACTACTATCCCTAGATTCTTTCATAAATCTAATAGAAAACGGAATGGCAATGAGCATAATTACGAAAACGATAAATCCAAAACCTAGAAAGAAATAGATTCCGATTATAGCCTCATCTGCTCTAGGTGGTTTTACTGAGTAAACGGCGGATATAGTCATATGAGAAATGAATGCAGATGAGAAATAGAGAGCAGAGATAGAAAAAACAACATTTATCAATTTCACTTGATTTGTCCTTAGATTCCGACCTCCCAAGTACGCTGCGACCAAATAACCGCTTAGAAGTGAGAGGTACAAAGCGAAATTAGTAGTTCCCAGAGTAATGTGCTCGTTAGCAAGTGTGGCTAGCTCAAAAGGTTCTAAAAGATCTATAAGATTAAGTTCTTCCATTTTTCTTTATGACTCGAAAAGAGCGAGAAACATAACATTTTGTTAATGCGATTCTCGTTTTGTCGGATTGCATATATTCTTCACTGAAGTTTATTCAGTGTACGCCTCAGATTTTTGTTTTGGAACAGTAATTCACTGAATTCACAATAGGCTTTACATATGAGTTTTTCTCATATGCACTGCCTTATATCGAGCGGTGGCTGAGAAGCCTCAGTGCAAGGCGAAAGTGTTTTTCGATATGGGAGTTTACAGTTTGGTAAATGACCAAATCGAAAAACACTTTCAACGCTGCAATGTGGTTTCTCAGACACTGCGTCCCAGGCACAAAAAAGCCGGTCACTAGGACCGGCTTTTTGATCTAACTATCTGCAGAGCAAGTCGACTTAATCGTCGCCACCCTGATCAACATTCTTCCAGTTAACAACTCCGAAGAACATCTCATCCCAACTCTCATTACCCCAATCAACTGCACGATCTGGGTTTGGATTAGCTGGGTTTTGCGCTGAGTTATCGTGAGCGCCAACAACTGTGATGGTTGTACCACCTGGTACAAACTTAGGCTCAGCATATTGATATGCCAACTGCCAGTTATAGTTATAAGCTGCGATATTGATCAACTCTTCACGAGTGCCATCTGGGTAGTCGGCGTAGAAACGCATGTACTTACCACGGAAGTGCATGTGTGGTGTGAAGCTATGAATGTGTGCGTCCTTTGCAATTGTGAACGATTGAACTTGCTCGAAAGCAGGGTCATGTGGAGGAATCGTAGTCCACTCGTTCGGGAAGATACATGCACAGCGACCTGACATTCTTTCTGCAGGCGGCTCATCAATTGGATAGAACCATACTCCAACCTGGCTGCGGTCAGTGGTCTCTTTACCGTATGGCGTGTAGTGCATGTTTAGATGCAGCACAGAGCCAGCTTTAATTAGTCCACCGGTATCTTCTGGATTGGCTTCTTGTACGAATCCAGGAATATAGGCAGCGATATTCGCTTTATCTGGATTGCTCGGGCCACCCAAGAATCCACGACCATCTTCACCAGGGAAGTCTAAGCGGTTTACTGTGTGGTGAAGAACTGCGCGATCGCCGGCGATGATTTGGCTGGCTTTCATCCAACGGTCTTCAGGCATATCGAATGTAACTTCCACATTGACGAAAACCCCGTTACCAGTAGCTGGTACAGTGGTAGCCGGAATATCCAGAATCATGTCTGGCTCACCGTATGCCCACTTGGTTTCTGGCCAAGTCAAATTGGTTAGCGGGTCGTGATCACCATCTTTAGGTGCACCTGCTTCAGCCCACGCAATGATGTTTCGTACGTCTTCGTCAGAAACCAATCGGTCATTCATGAACTCGCCAATATGACCATCAATCGCGCCTGGTGGCATGCGACGTGTCATCAATACTTCACGAATCATTGGTGACCAGCCTTGAACCATGGCATGGCTGTCCATTGCGAAAGGTGCAACACCACCAGCGCGGTGACATTCGGCACATTGATTCGCAAGCACGGGAGCAACGTCAGCTACATATGAAGGAACAGCAGTCTCAGGAAAAGTGATTGCCTCTCCATTAGTAGCAATCGAAGGATTGCTAACATCGTCTCCGGCTAGAATTTCGTTAAGTGCTGTTTCTGCACCTGCAACTGAACCACGGTAACGAACAACGAAACGCTCTGGATCGAATATTAATACTTCGCCAGCGCGCTCAATGCCAAGTGATTCAGAAATCACTCTTGCGTCGTCCATCAACACTGGAATTTCTACACCGTACTCAGCAACTTTTTCAGTAACTGCTTCGCGATTGTGCAGACCCATAGGGTTGATCATGAAGAACTCAATGCCTTGCTCATCAAATTGAGATTTCAACGCATTGAAATCATCAATAGCAGCAGCAGTAGCAGCGCTATCATTAGTTTGAACTAACAACGCAATTGCTTCGTGATCGTCATACCAACTCATTCCATGGTGGTAACCAAGATTATCCAGCAGGGAAAAATCTCCAACGCGCTCTTGAGCAACAGCAACACCAGACATCAGAGTCACTGCCAATATTGAGCTGATCAAGCGATTTACCTTTTTCACGGTAATCTCCTCATTTGCAGGGATTTAAAATTATTCGTTGAGGGGAGCCAAGGGCTCTCAATACTGTTTCGTTAATGAATAAATCGGCTAGGCATCTGGACCCTAAGGGTTATTTGCCAGGACCTGTCATTAACAGAAAATGCCCCTCTTCTAGAGGATACAGACTACGGATATTGGCCCACAGCGTCAATTCAGAGAGGATCGTTTTACCCTGTTGCAACAGGGACTTATCTCCTCTGCAGGCCCCCAAAGATCTAGCCGTTGAGGATTTCTCTGAGCTGAGGAAATAGCTGGGGATTGGCGATTAAAATGTCCTCGGGGTGAAACTGCGGGTCCACGTCTTCTGGTATAGCGGAAAAGTGCCCGCATTCTGCGCCCGCTTCCAGGGCGATGAGCCGTGCTGCGGCGAAGTCCCACAAGCTCAGAGATTCGTAGTAGCCATCAAGTCTGCCTGCTGCAAGCCAGCAAATATCCAGCGCAGCAGAACCAAGACGCCTAATATCCGCGCAATGTGTAAGGATTTTATGCACCCGATCTACCATGGGTCCTATGCCATCTTTAACGTAGGGAAATCCGGTAGCAATAATCGCTCGAGCAGGATCTGATTCCTGGGCCACTTCAATCGGCCGGCCATTCAAATAAGACCCGCCACCTTGAATCCCATGAAACAACTCATCGGTAAACGGGTTGTACACCACACCGAGAGTAATCTGCCCGGCTTCGCAGTAGGCAATGGAGACAGCAGACTGAATATGGCCGTGGGCATAGTTCACGGTGCCGTCGATCGGATCGATGATCCAAACCGGCTCAGACAGCGCCCACACTTTCTGCAATTCTGGCGACGATTCCTCTGACAGAATCGCGTGCGTTGGAAAACGTTCTCGAATCGCATCACATATCATTTGATCGGCCTTCAAATCAGCCTGAGTTACCAACTCCTTTCCGCCCTTGTAATCATGACTAAGTGGAGCAGATTCGCGTTCAGACTTAATTAAAGCACCGGTTTCGCGTGCGAGATTCTGAGCAAACGTTAATAATTCCTGCATAGTGTTCCTGGCGTTCTTGTCTCTGTATTGTGAAGTTTCGGTCTTATGCCGATAAGTGAAATGATATGTCCGCGCTGAATCTAACTCTCAAGTACGCTTTGTTCGCTTCATTAGCGACAGCCATTAATCTCTCTACACAAGAGCTAAGCCTGCAAGTGTATCAGGGTCTGCACTTCATCTATGTGTCAATTCTCGTTGGCACCCTAACCGGGTTGGTTAGCAAATACTGGTTCGACAAAAAGTTTATCTTCACTTATCAATCCAATTCAGCAGCAGAAGACATTCACAAGTTTATTCTTTATACCTTCACCGGTGGATTCACTACAGCATTGTTTTGGGGATTCGAGCTTAGTTTTCACTTCATCTGGGGTACGCGACTCGCCCGCTATGGTGGAGCAATCATCGGACTCACACTCGGTTATGTTGTAAAGTATCAACTGGATAAACGATACGTGTTCAAACAAGACACCACGAGCTAACCATGCAATTGCAAGGCTGGGGCCGGTATCCTTCGCTCGATGCGGAAATGCTGGAACCTGATTCATCACAGGCACTCATCGAGCTATTGAATAACAGTGATAAGACATCGCTTATCGCTCGCGGTGCTGGTCGCAGCTATGGTGATAGCTCACTCAACAACTGCGTTATCAGCAGCCGTTTTCTGGACGGCTTCTCAGCACTCGATGAAAGTACAGGTGTAATTAGCTGCCATTCGGGTATCACCATTGATGAGCTACTGAAGGTTTCAATTCCTAAAGGCCTGTTTCCACCAGTAGTGCCCGGCACCAAGCAGGTAAGTATTGGCGGTGCAATTGCAGCGGACATTCACGGTAAGAATCATCATTGTGATGGTAGTTTTTGTGATCACGTTGAATCTTTTACTCTCGCGCTCGCTAATGGCGAAATAAAAACCTGTTCGCGCAAGAAAAATAAGGAACTGTTCCAGGCTACCTGCGGTGGTATGGGACTAACGGGCATCATCTTGGATGCCACCCTAAAACTGGAAAAAGTATCCAGTGTTTTTGTTCGATCACAATCAGTAGCAACCAATAATCTAGCGCAAACTTTAGAGCAGTTAGATTTACAGAATGACAATAAGTTTGTAGTGGCCTGGGTTGATTGCCTGGCGACGAATGATTCACTTGGCCGAGGCATAGTCCATGCTGGAAATTTTGAGGAAGGCGATCATTTGGAATATGAAAATCGCTGGGGACCGTCAGTGCCATTCTCCACCCCTTCACTGTTCCTCAATCGCTACAGCATGAGTTGGTTCAACGGTATGTATTACTGGCTCTATGAAAAATCGAATAGCGAAGATCTCGATAGTTATGACAGTTTCTTTTTTCCATTGGATGGAGTGAAGAATTGGAATCGATTGTATGGACGCAAAGGCTTTCTGCAGTATCAGTTTCTGTTACCTGAAGAATCGGCGAACGTAGGCATGCGCCTGGTGTTAGATAGAGTTGCCTCTGCTGGAAAAGGATCGTTCCTTGCTGTGCTTAAAAAGTTTGGCGCCTCTAATGACAACTTGCTTTCCTTCCCGGGGCCGGGATTAACTCTTACCCTGGATTTCAAAGTAGAGTCATCTTTGTTTCCGCTGTTAGAAGAGCTTGATGCCATCGTATTGGATCACGGTGGCAGACACTATCTGGCTAAAGATGCACGACTAAGTGAATCGACTTTTAAGGCGGGCTACCCCAATTGGGAAAAGTTTAGAAAGATAAAAGAGAAAGTAGATCCGCATCAGCGATTCGCATCACTCCAATCTCATCGTATCGGGCTCACTGATGCAGGGGCACCGCAATGAACGTGTTAATCATTGGCGCCACTTCGGCAATCGCTAAGGCCACCGCTCGATTGTATGCGCAACGCAACTGCGATTTATTTCTGATTGCCAGGGATGAACAGAAACTAAAGGTAATGGCTGATGACCTAACCGTACGCGGGGCGAACTCGGTGTCTTATAGTTGCCTGGATTTACTGGAACATGAGAAGCACGCTGCTACTGTTAAGGAAGCAAGTGATTCCTTTGGCTCCATGGACGTCGCGCTAATTTGTCATGGCGTACTGCCTGATCAGGATGCAGCCGAAACGGATTTTGCGGCAGCAAAAGAAGCATTAGATGTAAACGGCCTAAGCGTCATCTCTTTGGTCACTGAACTTTCGACCATCTTGAAACAACAAGGCAGTGGGAAGATAGCGGTGGTGACGTCAGTTGCTGGAGATCGAGGTCGGCAACCTAACTTTGTCTACGGTGCAGCCAAGGCTATGGTATCTACGTACCTGCAGGGATTACGCGGCAAGTTGCTCTCCCATGGGGTCCAGGTCATCGACATAAGACCAGGGCTGGTGGACTCGCCCATGACGGCACAGTTTGAAAAAGGTGCATTGTGGTCCACCCCTGAGATTGTTGCTTCCAAGATCGTGAAAAGCATCGATGGAAACGGCCATACGGTATATGCGCCGGGGTATTGGCGAGTCATCATGACTGTGGTTAAGTCTATTCCGGAAATAATTTTCAAACGGTTAAAGTTTTAAACCTTGTCTGAAAGCAACGTGCAAATTCCTTTGTATGTCGATCTAGATGGCACCTTGATCAAGACTGATCTGTTGTTTGAAGGATTGTTTTTGCTTCTCCGCCAGAATCCTTTCTATTTGTTTCTGATTCCACTGTGGTTAATTGGCGGTCGAGCGAAACTCAAGTCTGAAGTCGCTAGCCGCACCACTATCGACGTCGACCTCTTACCTACTAACCCAAAATTTCTCGCATTCCTCAATGAGCAGAAACAACAAGGCAGGCCTCTGATTTTGATTTCCGCTTCAGACCAACATGCTGTGGAAGCGATTACCAAACGATTTAGCTTGTTTGACGAAGCGATTGGAAGTGATGGAAATATAAACTTAAAAGCAAAAGCGAAGCTGGAACGCATCCAACAGCATTGTAGTAACAATGAGTTTGCTTATGCGGGCAACTCATCCGCTGATATTCCTGTGTGGGAACACGCAACTGAAGTCATTAAGGTCAACTGCAGTGGTGAGTTAGGTGGCGCTGCGCTTGCAGACAAAGAAACCAAGCTTTTTGATTCATCGCCGGCTTTATTGCCAGCGTTATGGCGCGCATTGCGCCCTCATCAGTGGCTAAAGAACGGATTGCTGTTTATTCCATTGGTACTAGCCCATCAGATTGCAGACTTAAATTTGGTTGAACACGCTGTAACTGCATTTATTTGTTTCAGCCTTGTTGCTTCCAGTGTGTATTTGTTAAACGACTTACTGGATCTCGAAGCTGATCGGCAACATCCAACAAAGTTCAAACGACCACTCGCATCGGGTGAACTGCCTGTTCAAGTTGCTGCAGTGGTAGCACCACTGTTGTTAATCGTTGCAGTGGTAATAGCACATTTATTGCCGGTTGAGTTTGTGGCAATTCTTGGTCTGTATTGGTTGCTCACCTTGCTTTACAGTTTTTTGTTGAAGCGACTTTTTCTAATCGACGTCATTACCCTCTCAGTCTTGTATACCCTTCGATTGGTCGCCGGCGCTGCAGCAGTCCATGTGCAAGCGTCCCCTTGGTTAATTGCATTTTCACTTAGTCTATTTCTAGGATTAGCGATCGTGAAGCGGGTGACTGAATTGGTAAATACAGACACAGAACTTAGTAGCCTGCTGCCTGGTCGCGCATACTCAGGGCAACACGTGAAACTGCTATCAATAGTGGGAGTCGTGGCTAGCGTACTTGCAGTCCTGGTGTTTGCGCTTTACATCAATGCCGATGAAACGGCAGCCCTCTATAGCTCCCCTATCACGTTATGGCCGATCTGCGGACTCCTGTTTCTTATTCTCTTTAGGATTTGGAGTTTCGCAGTTGAAGGAGAACTGCAGGATGATCCTGTGTTGTTTGCGATCAGTGATCGCCCCAGTCAGATCTCCACCGTCTTGATGTTTGTGATTTTATGGATGGCAATTTAGCGAAGGCTAAATCAACATGCTTAATATGCCGTGATGAAACCGTAGATGGTTTTCCAGGAAACTGGAGATAAAGAAGTAACTATGGTCGTAGCCTTCTCGCTGATTAAAACCTAAGGGCATTCCCGCTCTGTTACACGCTTCGACCAATAATTCTGGTTTCAGTTGTTCCTTTAGAAACTCATCATTCGATCCCTGGTCTACCAACATCGGGATTGGGCGGGTCGCGTTTTTAACCAATTCGACTGCGTCATATTCTGACCAAAGCTCTTGGTCCTCGCCTAAATAGTTTTTTAAGGCCTTTGTTCCCCACGGACAGTTGATTGGAGAACAGATTGGCGCAAAGGCTGACACCGAGTGAAATTTCTCTGGATTTTTTAGTGCGATGGTCAGCGCACCATGGCCACCCATGGAGTGCCCGAAGATGCTTTGCTTGTTAGTGTCTATAGGAAAGTTGCGAGCGATCAACTCTGGTAGCTCTTCCACTACATAGTCATACATGTTGTAGTGCTTGGCCCAAGGCTCTTCGGTGGCGTTGACATAGAATCCCGCTCCCAAGCCAAAGTCATATGCACCTGCTTCATCATCGGGTACACCATCACCCCGTGGTGAAGTATCGGGGCAAACAATGATTAAGCCCAGTTCAGATGCCAGGCGTTGAGCACCAGCTTTCTGCACAAAGTTTTCATCAGTACAAGTCAGGCCTGACAACCAATATAGGACTGGGAGTTTTACATCTGCGCCTGTGGCTAATTGCTCAGGCAGAAAGATGGAGAATGTCATCTCACAGATGCAAGTAGTGGAAAAGTGTTGGTAGCGCGATTGAGTACCGCCAAAACTTTTGTTGCTGGAGAGTTGTTCCAGAGGCAAAGCAAAATCCCATAAAGAAATTCGGTGGAAGCTGCCTATTGTAGACAGCTTCGCACCGAATGACTAAGAGATTTCAAAGAAAGGGATTTACCATCTCCAGCGTCGTTCACCAAAACGGCGACGCTCATCAAACCGATATGGATCCCAAGATCGATCGTAGCGATATCGTAGTCGATCTCGAAAGTTTCTATCGCGGTTTCGGTTTCCGAAGAATCGATCTCGATCTCGTCTATCGCGATAGCGATCTCGATCTCTGCGGTCCCGAAAATCCCGATCACGAAATCGATTGCCTTGAACGCCTCGACCATTTCCTACGAAGCCAGATCGATACCAATCGCGTCCGTTCCAGTCATAGCGTTGGCCACGGTCATTAACAACCCAAGGTCGATTGTAAGTACCGCCTATTTCAACTGCACCGCCAGGAGCCTGATCCCAGTCGTAACCATTCCAGCGATAAATCGCATAGCCACCACTTTCGCGCTTGCTGCCTAGCACCCAACCGTCGCCTACTGCGATTCCGGAGCCTGGTACTCGGTACCAGTTGCCTCCTTGTCGGCGATAGATGGCATATCCATCTCGATTGCGTTCGCCCAGTCTCCAGCCTGTGCCACTGCGGCTTTGATCACGGAATCCGCGGTCGTCAGCATGCGCTGCAACTGAACCGAACATTAACAATGATGCTGCTAATAATCCGAACAGTGTGGTTTTCATGGTTGTCTCCTCCAAAACAGTTTTCACTGTAGGAGGGATTATTAGCTGAACAAGCTGAATGGAGAGTGAACTGGATGGGCGAAAACTGGCTAGTTGTTCAGCATTTCCTGAAGTTTCAGCACAGTATTTAAGTTTCTTCCGGTTGCTGGGGTACCAAGACAAGACTCCAGGTTTGCAGCGAGTTTAGATCTCCCTATGCCATCGGGAGCATAGAGATAACAAACTTTCTTATCCAAAAGGTATTGCTCGGTAGAGCTCTGATACTTTTCAAATTTTTCTAAATCAGGTTTGGGAGAGGAAGAACAGAAATAAAAGTGAACGTGCTTCCCTGCATCGAGAGGATAAGGAAGTCGATCAACTATTGATAAGAATTCCTTGTCTGTTAGCACGAGAACAGCAGGCTCAAAATCAAACTGTGTCTTTATGATGCTGCCCAATTTTGATGCTTGAGCTTTAGAGGATGTGGCTACGATGTTGCCAGATTGGATATAAGTTTGAATATCTTTAAATCCGTTATCGCTCATCAACGACTTGAGTTCCGACATCGGCAAGGGATTATTGCCGCCTACATTGATTCCTCGCAGGAGAAAAACGAAACGCGCCATATAAGTAGCTTCTAGGCTAATGCTTGGCGCAGACCTGTGGCCGCAGCCGAATCCACATACTCACGAAGGTGGGTGATTTTGCCGTCAGAGATATCAGCAACCACACAGGCAGCGATCTTCAGTTCGCTGCCATCAGACAATTCTCCACACACCAGGTGCTCTTCAACAAATCCTGATTCAGTGGCGCTACGCACGATGTCGGTATAACGAAAGTTTTTAACTACAGAAGACACAGCGGTAGAAAACTGGATCAGAGTTTCTACATCGAACTCAGTAGTTAGATTTTGCCTTGCACGAAATTCTGGCGCACATAGCGCGCGAACTGTTTCCATGTCGCCTTGTTCAAAAGCGGTAAAGAGTGCGGCGGCAATTTGTTCGTTGGTCATTAATCCATCCCTCGTGTGTTATGCAACGATCATAAACGAATCTTCAATGGGATCCCATTTACTTGGCTTACCGATTTTGGTGACGATCATTGGCTTCGTGATCTTTGGCTCCAGTAATGGCTCAAATTCTTCTATGTTGTTGAATTCAGGATCGAGCCACTTGCTGACTAACTCCTCATTTTCAAAATCGATCATCAATGGCATCGACTTTGGATGAATCGCATCCCATTGAGGGGTTAATGGAGGCAAGGTGATTATCGACGCAGAGTAAACAATTTCTCCGGTGTCATGATTCAAGTGTTCTTTGAAGAGACCGCCGAACGCAATGGCGGAATCTTCAAGTTCGATTTTGTGATAAGTCTTCTTGTCTCCTAAACCTTCTACGAACGCACTGGCTGGAATAAGGCAACGAGACTCTCGAAATGGTTTGTAGGAAATCCCTCGTTTGTTGTCCAGTTTGTCACTTCTGGAATTAAAGCTGGCGTACTTGTAGTTCGGTTTCAGAGTTTTTGGATCGAGAAACAACCACCAAATCGCCTCGGATACTTGTCGTTCTCCACCTTTTTCATGAATGATGGCAATTCGACTGCCAGGGGCAATATCCCCGCTAGCGTAGGAACCATGCAGGCTGACGCCAAGTGTTTCGCAAAGCCATTGAATTTCAGGGCTATCAATTAGGTTGAAACGGCCACACATTGCTTTTCGCGGACTGGGGAGTGTAAAGTCCAATTCCTTCTTCTATTTATATGTTCCATTTATACAAGAACAATAAGAGAACAACAAAGTGAACGATAGAGCGAATGATAAGAGGATGCGCCATGAAATCTCTGTCTAAATTTTTTGCGATAAGTTTGGCTCTCATTTTGTGGAGCGCGAGTTCCATGGTTACTGCCCAAGGCACTGCGTCTATAGCAGCCTGTGAGGCGCTTGCCGATCTCAGAAGCCTCACCATTACTCGGGCAGAGGTCACCGAGAATCCTTTTGATGGATCCAGCTACTGTTATGTGCGCGGCATCATCAGTCCAGCAATTCATTTCCATGCACAACTTCCATTGCCAACAAATTGGAATGGTCGCTTCTTGCAATGGGGCGACGGTGGCAAGGATGGCGATCTCGACTATGCCAACCATCGAGTTGCGGAAGGATACGCAGTCACTAATAGCAATATGGGCCACGACAACGGTGTAGAACCCGGCGCCTCTTTTGCATTTAACAATCGCCAGGCTGAAATCGATTTTGGTTATCGAGCTGTTCACTTAACGGTGATGGCCGGTAAGCGTTTGGTGCGGGAGTATTACGGTGACCCGGCGGAGTACTCTTACTTCGAAGGTTGTTCTCAAGGTGGAAGACAAGCGTTTATGTCGGCACAGCGTTACCCCGCTGATTTTGATGGCATCATCGCTGGCGCACCGGCATTCAACTACCAGGGTCTCAATGCAGCCGGTACTTGGAATCTTCAACGCGTGTTTCGCGACAACCTGGCGGGCAATTTGGCGGTAGACAGCAATGGTGATGGCAACCTAGATAGTTTGAATTTGATCGATGTACTGCATGACAAAGTGTTAGAGCAATGTGATGCGAGTGATGGTGTGCGCGATGGTTTAGTCAGCGATCCATTAAGCTGTGGATTTAATCCTTCTGTAGATTTAGCGGATGTGATGTGCCCTGTCGGTACCAGCACCGATAGTTGTTTTACTCAAGCGCAGCTGCAAACCGTCATGGATTTGTATAACGGCCCGGTTGATGATGCAGGACGCCAAGTCTATCCAGGCAAGATGTTCGGTTCCGAGCCGCGTTGGCCTGGTTATTACATTCCTTCTGCCAGAAACAATATGGGTCCTTCAAAACTGATGGGTGTTGCCGGCGATCACATGAACTATCTTTTTTATGAAGAGGATCCAGGTGTTGCAGTTCCTGATGTGCGGGATATTAATTATCAAGCTAAGACGTCTGGTGTGATGCCAGAATTTCACTGGATCGATTGGGATATCAATGACTTCTTCTCCGGCAAAGGCGATCTTATGAAATCCATCACCGATGCCAATGATCCCGATCTATCGCGCTACCTAATTGATGCCGGTGGCAAGATGCTTATTTATCACGGCTTAGTAGATACCTTGATCGTGGCCACCGATACCATCAATTACTACAACGACATGGTCGACACCACGTTTGGTGGCAGCATGGCGTCGGCGCAAGACAGCGCGCGTATGTATTTGGCACCAGGTATGGGGCATTGTCGTGGCGGCCCTGGACCAGATACCTGGGACAAACTAGTGCCATTAGTGGATTGGGTAGAGAACGGAATCGTGCCAGATTCAATAGTTGCCACTCACCAGGACGACAACGGTGACGTCGACAACGAGCGACCCCTATGCACCTATCCTGCACAGGCTCGGTACGTTGGGCCCACCGGTGGCGCAGACAACCCGGCTAACTGGCGCGCCGAAAACTTCGAGTGCCGCTAGGATTGCTGGACTAGACGGGACAAGGCGAATTGCCAGTGCCGGCGATTTATTGCTAGTTTTTTACTAGTAAAACAACAATTAGAGCCAAGAGGTGTTTATGAAACTCGGCCGCAAAATTTCAACCCTGATTTCGTTTTTCATTTTATTCATCGGATTGAATGCCAGCGCACAAGAAACCTATCGCGCGCGACTTTCTCCCATGCCAACTACACCACAAACCGTGACTGAAATTACCGGTGAAGGCGAAGTCATTCTGACCCTTAACGGCAACACTCTCACAGTCCAGGGCGAGTTTAGCGGCATGAGCTCAAATGCAACCGGCGCTCACTTGCACAACGGCCCACCTGCTCAGCCAGGCCCTGTTGCTGCAACGTTGGAAATTGATCAATCACCTGCGGGTCAGATTAGTGCCACCTTGGAACTGACTGATGAGCAAGTAGAAGCACTTCGTAACAACGAACTCTATGTACAAGTCCATAGTGTAAATAATGCACCAGGGGAATTGCGTGGCTGGATTTTCCTGCGCAGTCATTTCGACAACCTATAGTTGAGTCAGAGTGAAGTAATGGTGAACAAAAGGTGGAGTACACAATGAATTTTTCTTCTCTAAAGAATGTATCACTTGGCTTAATGCTTATAGGTGGCCTCACAGCCTGTGATGGTGGTGGTAACACTTCGTCGACAGAAATCCCGGTAGCAACTGCACCAAATGCAGCAGCGGAAGTCGAAGCAACACCCGGTGCAATAACATTTGCGAGCCAAGCGGAAAGCGGTGCCAGCTCGTATGCAACTAACTGCGCAGTCTGCCATGGTGCAGATTTACAGGGCACCACTTCTGGTCCTTTGCTATCAGGTTTTAGTTTCGTTCAACGTTGGGGACAACAAACTCCTGCTCTGTTGCTTGGAAACATCCAGGCCAATATGCCACCAGGCGGAAGTGGCAATCTTACTGATGAAGATTATCTAAACATCGTTGCACACATTCTCGAGGTTAACGGTGTAGATAGTGTTGTGACCGCACTTACTGCTAATTCAGATTTTGAAATTGCAGACAACATCTCAACTGTTGTTGCACAGCGACAGCGCACCGAACCACCACCGCCTGAAGGATTAACGGTTGCCGGTAATACCGAAGACTTTGTGCCGTTTGTGCCGCTGACCGCGGAGATGCTTCGCAATCCAAGTCCCAACGACTGGCCAATGCATCGACGAAACTTCTACGCCCACTCTTACAGCCCATTGGATCAGATCAATAAAGAGAATGTGGGGAACCTATCGCTTGAGTGGGTTTGGAATATGCATGAGGGGGATTCCGAGCCAGCACCATTGGTCTATAACGGAATCATCTATCTCATTAATCCTGGCAATGTGATTCAGGCTTTGGATGGCAAGACAGGCGAATTGATTTGGGAACATTGGACTGGCCCAGCGAATCGTCAGGACATGCGCAACATCGCCATGTATGAAGACAAAATTATTCAAGCCACGACCGATGCACGCCTTGTTGCACTGGATGCTCGAACTGGTGAGCAAGTATGGGAAACCGTCATTGCAGATAACAGCAAAGGATTTTCTAACTCATCGGGACCGATTGTGGCCGATGGCAAAGTGATTGTTGGGCTGGCAGGTTGTGCTCGCTACATTCCTGAAGACTGCTACGTCAGCGCCTATAACGCCGATGATGGTGAATTGCTATGGCAATTCGAAACGATTGCGGAAATGGGAGAACCTGGTGGTGATACCTGGGGCGGCCTGGACAATGTATTCCGTGCCGGAGGCGAAACCTGGATTACTGGCTCCTATGATCCGGATCTGGAAATCACTTACTGGGGCACCGCACAGCAGAAACCCTGGGTACCCGTGTCGCGTCACATGACAATTAACGATGTTGGTTTGTATACCAACTCAACTATCGCCGTGGATACCAACACTGGCGAACTGGATTGGTTTTTCCAACACGTACCTGCTGAAGCGCTCGACCTGGATGAAGTGTTTGAACGTGTGCTGGTAAATCGTGGCGACGAAAAGTATGTCTACTCAATTGGCAAGTACGGCATCTTGTGGAAGAACGACCGGGTCACTGGTGAGTTCAAAGGTTTCCAGGAAACAGTTTTCCAGAATGCATTCACCAATATTGATCCTGATACGGGTGAAGTGACTTACCGTGAAGACATTCAAAATGCGCAATTGAATGAATGGACTTCTGCTTGCCCTTCGAGTGCAGGCGGTAAAGATTGGCACTCCATGACTTACCACCCACCTTCTGGTTTGATCATTGCTCCCCTCAGTCAAACTTGTTTAGAAAATGCGGCAAGAGAAGTGGCTTTGGTGCAAGGTGGTGGCGGACTGGCAGCCAGTCGTAAGTTTTATGAAATGCCAGGTACCGATGGCAATCTTGGCAAGGTCGGCGCCTACCACGCAGACACATTGGAAGAAGTGTGGAGTCATCAACAGCGCGCATCTTTACACACTGGAACAATTTCGACCGGTGGTGGTTTAGTGTTCGTTGGTGATTTAGATCGCCGTTTTAAAGCGTTCGATGTAAATACTGGAGACGTTCTTTGGGAGACACGTCTCGGTACTTCCGTTCAAGGTCACCCAGTGTCTTTTGCAATTGATGGTAAACAATACATCGCGGTAACAACAGCCTTGGGCGGTACGAGTCCACGCACTGTGCCCGGAGTTATTGCAACAGAAATTACTTACCCAAGATGGGGGAATGCCATATATGTATTCTCCCTACCAGACTAAATCACGAAGAGTGATAGAGTCTTTGTACTTGACCAGAATAGTAAACGGAAACACTGAAGTAAGAAGGATTGGCCATTTACGAATTTTCACTTCCTGACTAGAAGTTTAAAAATGAGGTTAGAAAAAATGAAAGCACTAAAAACAATAACAAGCTTCTCATTACTCTCAACACTTCTTCTCACTGCCTGTGGCAGTGAATCGACCCAACCTGAATCAGCTGCAGAGGATTCAGTTCCAAGTTTTGCGGCGCAAGCTGATGCTGGCGCAGCCACCTATGCAACTAGCTGCGGCGCCTGTCATGGCGCTGAACTGCAAGGCTCCGCGCTCGGTCCTATGTTGAGTGGTGGCGGCTTTCTAGGAAGCTATGGTCGGCAATCACCTTACGAGTTCTTCAATTTTCTTAAAGCCAATATGCCACCTGGCGGCAACGCAGGCATCAATGACGATGACTATTGGTCCATCGTTGCTCACGTGATGCGCATCAATGGTGTCACCAATAACAACCCAGCGTTAG
Source organism: uncultured Pseudohongiella sp. (assembly GCA_965262465.1). Taxonomy (GTDB): domain Bacteria; phylum Pseudomonadota; class Gammaproteobacteria; order Pseudomonadales; family Pseudohongiellaceae; genus UBA9145. Next base: position 3,228,610 of record OZ253535.1, read on the forward strand.
ATGACACTGCTAGCTATGCTATGGCTACAAACATTCCTGGTGTAAACCCGGCATTAACTCAGCAGCGGATAGAACCTGATCGACCAACCGGAGTCGTTGCGGCTGGAACAGTTGCAAACTACACACCCGTCACCGATGACATGCTTGTTAATCCCGACCCTGCCGATTGGTTGATGTTGCGGGGCAACTATCAGGCCTGGAGCTATTCCGAATTGGATGACATCAATGCAGGCAATGTCGGTGATCTTCGATTGGAATGGATGTGGAGCATGCATGAAGGGGATTCAGAACCTTCACCGCTTGTTCACGATGGCATCATCTATTTAATTAATACCAGCAATATTATTCAGGCACTGGATGGCGCGACCGGAGAACTGATTTGGGAACACCATGCTGGTCCTTTTGATAGCGAAGACATGCGCAACATCGCCATCTATAACGACAAGATCATCCATGCGACCACTGATGCCCGTCTATTGGCACTTGATGCCCGCACCGGTGAAAGAGTTTGGGAGGTTGAGATTGCCGATGGCACAAAAGGATTCGGTAATTCAAGCGGACCTATTGTAGCCGACGGCAAGATTTTACAAGGTCTCTTGGGGTGTTCGCGTTTTATCGAAGACGATTGCTACATCAGTGCCCATGACGCCAACACTGGGGAAATGTTGTGGCGCTTCAACACCATTGCGGAATCAGGACAACCTGGTGGCGATACCTGGGGCGGCATCGATGATTTGTTTCGAGCTGGCGGTGAAACCTGGATCACAGGCACCTACGATCCAGAATTGAACCTCACCTATTGGGGTACAGCGCAACAAAAACCCTGGATGCCTGCCAGCCGTTCTCTTTCTATATTTGATGCAGGCCTGTTTACCAATGCTACAGTCGCTATTGATGTCGACAATGGTGAGCTAGATTGGTACTTCCAACATGTTCCTGCCGAAGCATTGGATCTCGACGAAGTTTTTGAGCGTGTGCTCATTGACCGCGGAGATGACAAATTGGTTTTCTCCATAGGCAAGCATGGCATCTTGTGGAAACATGATCGTGTGAGTGGTGAATTTATCAGTCACAAAGAAACGATCTTTCAAAACGCGTTTACTGACATCGATCCCGACACAGGTGCGGTAACCTACCGACAAGATATTCAAAATGCACAAATCGATCAGTGGATTTCTGTTTGCCCTTCTACTGCCGGTGGCAAAGATTGGCACTCTATGTCTTACCATGAGCCCACTGCCAACCTCATTATTCCGTTAAGCCAATCTTGTTTAGAGATTGCTGCGCGAGAAGTGCCATTGGTACATGGTGCGGGTGGAACTGCAGCGAATCGACGTTGGTTCGAGATGCCGGGATCCGATGGCAACATGGGTAAGCTAGCCGCATTCAATGTAGATACGATGGAAGAAGTATGGTCTTACGAACAGCGCGCGGCTTTTTTAACTGGTGTGCTTTCTACTGCCGGCAACGTGGCATTTGTTGGCGACCTCGATCGCTATTTTAGAGCCCATGACACCAGCACCGGTGAGATTCTTTGGGAAACCCGCCTCGGTACGTCGGTGCAGGGTCACCCTGCTACGTTTGCCATTGATGGCAAACAATACATCGCAGTTACCACTGCAATGGGTGCTCGAGGGGTAAGTCCGCGTACTGTTCCACGTGTGGTTGCGCCTGATGTACGACATCCTTCCAGTGGAAACGCGCTTTACGTTTTTAGTTTGGGAAATTAGATCGTGAAGAAGTCGGAATTAATCGATTACATTCAAATAGCAACAGGGGTGGCGGTCTTACTAGGTCTCATTCTCGTGGTTTATGAGTTGCGCCTGGCGCGTGAGATTGCTCAAGCACAGCTTACTGACCAGACATTCAACAATGAGTTTGAAGATGGCCGAAGTCGAATGGGTGAAAATCTAAATGAAGTTATTGCAAGAGCCTGTTTCGAGCCCGAATCCTTGAGTGATGCCGACATGATTGCCATGAATGCTTATTACGCAAATTTGATTATGCGAACTCGACGTAATCAACGTTTGGGGGAATTTTTCGACGAATTCGATGAAAACGTCGAGCGATCAAATAATGTAGCTCTCAACGCTCTGACCGGTTCGAAGTTTGGTCTGATTTACTTCGAACAGGTTTTAGAAAGCAGTAGCTATCCTCCTGAGGTGATAGAAACACTACGGGCAGCCTATGATGAGATCGATCCCTCCACGATTGATTGCGCAAGTGGCTACCGTGCTATTCGTGCGCGTCTAAGCGCAGATTGACCTCTTCGGCTCCGTCACGAGCTGAGTTACACTCACTTCATAGTTTTATTGCAAGGAACTGCAACATGGGCAGCCGCTATGAGTCACTACGTGACGACTTAATCGACTTCATTAAGGAACAAAAACTCTTCTTCGTTGGCACCGCTGCCAACGATGGCAGGATCAATGTCTCGCCGAAGGGTTGGGATTCACTGCGGGTGATGGATGCCAATCGTATTGTTTGGCGCAATGTCACCGGCAGCGGCAATGAAACTGCCGCACACCTCGCACAAAACAGCCGGATGACAATGATGTTCTGTGCCTTTACCGGTAAGCCAAAAATTTTGCGCTTGTATGGTGAAGCAAAGGCCTACCATCCGCGCGACCCGGAGTTCTTAGAACTGGATTGCATGTTCGAGCCTCATCCCAGTAGTAGGCAGCTGGTCGATTTCAGTATTGATTTGGTACAAACATCTTGCGGTTTTGGCGTACCGTTTTTCGACTATAAAGAAGAACGAGACAACATGGATAAATGGCTAGCTACCAAGGAAGACTCCGACATCAAAGAATACTGGGCTAATCGCAATACTGTGAGCCTGGACGGACAACCTACTTATATTCTGGAAGAAGAACATGAGTGAAGAACCTGAAGTAAACGCTGAGTCAAAAGAAGAAACTCCTCCTTCCTCAAACATTGGTCGTGTTGAATGGGTCGACCTAACTGTTGGTGATGGTGAGAGAATTAAAAATTTTTATGCCAACGTAGTGGGATGGAACACTGAAGACGTTGATATGGGAAGCTACTCTGACTTCAATATGAATCTTCCTGATTCCGGTGAAACTATTGCGGGAATTTGTCATGCCAGAGGATCGAACGCCAATATCCCTGCCCAATGGTTACTGTATGTGCGCGTCGCGAACGTAGATGACAGCGCTGAGCAATGTGAGAAACGAGGCGGCAAAGTGTTAGACGGCCCGCGGAGAATGGGTGGCAGTAATTTCTGTGTCGTGCAGGATCCGGCTGGAGCTGTTATGGCTCTGGTCTCCGATTGACAAGTCTTATGACAAACAAAGATTCCAAAGTCATCGTGCATATGGCCGCAAGCCTGGACGGTTTCGTTGCGCGCAAAGACGGCAGTGTAGACTGGATTGAAACCAAAGATGAATACGCTGACGGCGAAGAGATGACGCCGGAGTTTATTGAAGAGTTTCTCGAGACTATCGGTTGTTATGTCATGGGTTCCCGCACCTATGAGACTGCGCTTAACTTCGACAAGCAGGGTCAAGGCTGGACCTATGGGGATAAACCCGTCTACGTATTAACATCTCGCGACCTGGAAACTACTCGCGATACAGTCACATTACACAATGGTGATCTCACTCAGTTCATCAAGGAACTTAAATCAAAGCATCAATCGGTTTGGGTAGTAGGTGGATGCGAACTTTGTACACAGTGCGTGAACTTAGAGCTAGTGGATGAAATCAACTACGTTATCCTGCCGGTAATGATTGGTGATGGGATTCCGTTTTTTGACGGGCTCAATAAGGACATTCGTTTGCACCTGGTAGATGAAAAGGCCTATACCAGCGGTATGGTGGAATTGCATTATCAGTTAGTAAATGAGTCCAAAGAATCATGACAACTTTCAATGGAAGTTGTCACTGTGGCGAAGTGCAATTTGAGATTCGCAATCAGTCACAGTTAGAAAACTTAAAACGCTGCGACTGTTCACTGTGCCGCAAGAAAGGTGCAGTAATGGCAACCGCCAGGTTAGAAGACTTAGTTGTTACTCAGGGAGAAGAGAAGCTTAGTTTGTATCAATGGAACACGAAAACTGCCAAACATTACTTCTGCTCGAAATGCGGGATCTATACCCACCATCAACGCCGTGTTGCTCCCAATGAATTTGGATTCAACGTGGCGTGCATTGAAGGTGTTGATATGGAATCCTTGCAAAATGCCCCGATGACAGATGGCCAATCGCTGTCACTGATTGAAGATTCCTAACTTTGGTGAAGAATGATTCGAATGACAAAACTCGCAACTACCTTTTTAGCTAGTCTCTTTTCTTTACTTACCTCTGCACTCATTACTGCCCAGGTGTATGCACAACAAGATCCTTATATATATGTTTTAGGTGTAGTGCAGGACGCTGGCTATCCGCAAGCAGGCTGCTATCAGCCCCACTGCATGCCAGGATGGGAAGATCCTGCTGCAAGGCGGGGCGCTACGTCAATCGCCTTGGTCGTTCCGCAAACTCAATCGAACTATCTGTTTGAAGCCACGCCAAATTTGCCTGACCAGCTCTATCAATTGAGTCTTGAGGCAGGCCCCGAGTTGACTGGTGTGTTCCTTACTCACGCCCATATCGGACATTACGCTGGGCTGATGTTTCTGGGCGTAGAGGCGATGGGTGCTTCCGGTGTACCGGTCTATGCCATGCCAAAAATGAGTGACTACCTCAGCACGAATGGACCTTGGGACCAACTCGTTAATCTCAACAACATTGAATTGCAGGATATGGCAGATCAGCAGCCTGTCATTTTGCAGGGTGCAACGGTTACTCCTATGCTGGTCCCTCATCGCGATGAGTATTCAGAAACTGTGGGCTATCGAATTACTGGCCCCAACAAGACTGCGATTTTTATACCGGATATCAATAAGTGGGATATTTGGGAGACTGATATTGCTGAACTGGTGCAAGAAGTCGATTACGCATTAATCGATGGATCGTTTTATGCCGATGGTGAACTCGGGAATCGTGACATGTCGCAAATTCCTCACCCATTCGTATCTGAGAGCATGGCCTTGTTTGACGGTTTGAGTGATGAAGACAAAAGCAAGGTGTGGTTTATCCATTTCAATCACACCAATCCGTTGCTTAACAGTGAAAGTGAAGAGAGCCGATATGTCCGCGAGCAAGGCTACAACATCGCTCGAGAAAAAATTCGGCTCCCTCTTTAAGTACAAGCTCCTTCTGGCAAACTAAACCAGCTGACCTGCGTTGTAGTCGCGGACTGCTTGTTCAATTTCCTCCATAGAGTTCATCACAAAAGGACCATAATGCACGATTGGTTCTTTTAGTGGCTTGCCACTGATGACCAGCAAACGTGTATCGTTTTCTGTATGCAAAACAAGATCGCCATCATGAGATAGTCGACCGAGCTTACCGGCTTCCAACACATAATCACTACCACTAACAGTCACGCTACCTTCGTACACATAGATCATGGTGTTGTGACCATCGGGAATTTGGACCGCAATCTCCTGCGCAGAATTAGCATGGAGATCCAGGTAGCCAGGTTCTGTGGTGAGATCCTGAACTTTTCCTGGGGCAGCGTTGTTATTCACACTGAGCTGTCCAGCAATTGCCCGAATATGCAAACCATCCTGATCATAGGTTGGAATATCATTGGCATTGATGTCCTGATAGGAAGCCGGCGTCATTTTCTCATCGGCTGCCAAGTTGACCCACAATTGAAAGCCTCGCATACGTCCTTCTTCCTGCTGTGGCATTTCTGAATGAATGACACCTGACCCTGCTTTCATCCACTGGACATCACCTGGACCGAGTTTTCCTACATTGTCCATGTGATCGCGATGCTCCATATAGCCTTCCAGCATATAGGTGACTGTCTCAAATCCTCTATGTGGATGGGAGGGAAATCCGCCGATGTAGTCTGCCGCTTTATCGGATCCAAACTCATCCATTAAGAGGAAAGGATCGAAGCGTGCGAGGTCTTGTCCACCAAACACTCGTTTTAGTTTCACACCATCGCCGTCGCTTGCTGCCTGTGCGGTGATTACTTCTTGCAGTTCACGTTTTACTTCACTCATGCTGCCACCTCCGTCAATGATTGTGAGTTAGTTTTACTTTCCACTACGCGCAAAATGTCTTTCTGAGCTTCATCCAATCCATTGGTTCTTGCTTCTTCGCCCATGTTGAGGCCGCTTGCGGTAACGAATTCTAGATCGTCGATTCCTATAAACTTCATCAATAGTTCCACATAGGGTCGCAGAAAATCTGACTGGCCGACCTCATGAACTCCGCCCATAGCAGATACCAGGTACGCTTTCTTGCCCTCAAGTAACCCCTTTGGTCCTTGTTCGGTATAGGCAAACGTGACGCCTGCTCTGGCGACATGATCGAACCACGCTTTAAACATTGATGGCACGGAGAAGTTGTACATGGGTAAGGCGATGATTAGCACATCGGCTTCCTTCACTTCCGCGATTAACGAATCAGCATACTCCACCATCGATTGTTGCTCAGGCGTTCGTTCGTTTTCATTTGTCATCAATGCCGTTAAACGTTCTCCATCCAAATGAGGGATGGGAGTCTGACGAAAATCTCGGTCGACTATACTGAGCTGGCCAATGTTCGAGCCCAGCGCTTCTGTTAGATCTTCAACCAGTTGAGAAGACACACTGTTCTCAGCGAACAAACTGGTGTGCACTCTCAATACATTAATTTGGGTGTCCTCTGAATGCTTAGTCATGGTGATCCTCCTAAACAGCTGATTCAACGGATTTGTCTAATTGATGTGGCAGAGGATAGAGCATATTATCCGATTGAATGACGCTATTTTTATGGTTTATATATCGGATAATTAGATATGAATACTCATTTACCCCGGATTTCGCTGGAGCAGTGGTTGGCCTTCAAAACGGTGGTGGACGCTGGTTCCTATGTGCTGGCGGCTGAGAAATTGAACAAGAGCCAGTCTTCTGTGAGTTATGCGATACAACGCATCAATGAAATGCTGCCGCAGCCGGTATTAGAAATTCAGGGTCGTAAAGCTGAAATGACAGAGGCAGGAAAAGTGCTCTACCTGCATGCGGATCAACTGATCAAACAAGCGAGTCAGGCTGAAGAAGTTGCGCGCTCCATCGCTCTCGAATTTGAATCTGAAGTGGTATTGGCAGTTGATGTACTCATCGAAATCAACGACCTGATTTGTGCGTTTGAGGAGTTCTCCCAGGACTTTCCATTCACCCGAATTCGAGTTCTGGAAACCAGTCTGAGCGGTACTAGTGAGGCTATTCTCGAACAACAAGCTGATCTGGTGATTACCGGTGCGGTACCCACGGGTCATACCGGGAAACCATTAAAGCAGATCGAAATGCTTGCGGTAGCGGCACCAAGTCATCCACTGGCACAAGCGCAGGCAGTCACTGATCTTGAACTACGCGGACATCGACAAGTCGTGTTGCGCGACACCGGCACAAAACGGGAGCAGGATGTGGGATGGCTGGGTTCCCAACAACGATGGACCGTCAGTCATTTCTCCAGCAGCATCAAGCTACTCAAATCAGGCCTCGTATTCGCTTTTATGCCGGCGAACTGGATAGCGGATTGTTTGCAGACTGGTGAGCTGCAGCGCATAAACCTGGTTGAGGGCGCCAGTCGCTTTATCCATACTTACCTGGTAACCACCAAGGGCAGCGCTGCAGGCCCTGCCACCCGTGCCCTGGGCGAAAGAATTGCCTCCGCATTGCAGCAAGAATCCTGAGTTATTTCGTTCAGCTTCTATTCAGGCGGCGTCATTAAGATCACACTGGCAAAGAAGTGTTTGAATTGTGAGCTCAGATTAGGTTATAGGTAAGTGCTATGAAAAAGCTTTTTCTATTTGGTTCTCTAGGATTTGCGTTACTTGTTAGCCAGTCGGCATTCGCTGACCACCGCTATTTCAATCGCGGCTATAACAATTGGGGCTACAATAATTTTTATGGTTCTATATGGGATAGAGGCTTTTATCGATCTAATCGCTTCCGAGGCGGAAACTATTGGAACGTCTCGTTCGGCAACTACTACCCGCGTTATGGTTATGGTTACGGCTGGGGCCCACGCTACAGACGTTGGGACGCCGGTGATGTTGTAGGTGGCATCGTATTGGGTTCGCTTATTACCAGCAGCTTAAACAACTATAACTACAACTATCGCGACTATCGTACTTACGACCGCGTAGTGTATCGCTCACCTCCAGTGACTAGTTCCAGTCGTCGCGTAATAACAACTGAGAGATCTGATCGGCCCATCAATTCCGGTCGAAAATTGCTACGGGATCTCGAAGGCCGCTGTTATGAAATAACGCGTAATAGTAGCGGCGACGAAGTGCGCTCTGAGCTCGACCCCAGCGTCTGCGACTACTGATTTTCTTGGCCAGTAATCCTTTGAAGTTCTTTTTTCAGAGGGTTTATGCTCGACCAGAATACGTCATACTATGGAACTCCTTTAACAAAACCCCGGTCTAACTCTGGAGTTCCTGGTAATTTAGTGTAGTTGAGCATAGACATCTTATGGCCCGCTTCGTTCTCCTCTCCCTCATAACTATCTTAGTTTCAGCCTGTGCAACGTCGCCGATGAATCGTCGGCAAGTCGTGTTGTATTCAGATTCAGAAATGGCACGTCAAGGCGAGCAGGCCTATCGTGAGATGCAGGGTGAACTGCCAGTCACACCAAACGCCAGTGAGATAACTTACGTGCAATGTGTTGCTGACTATGTGATCGAAGCTTTGCCGCCCTATCAACGCAACAGTGTGGTGTGGGAAGTTACCGTGTTTGATGATGAACAAGCCAACGCGTTTGCACTCCCCGGTGGCAAGATAGGTGTCTATAACGGACTGTTAAACGTGGCCTATAACCAGCATCAGTTAGCAGCAGTGTTGGCGCATGAAGTCGGCCATGTTCTGGCGAATCATTCCAATGAGCGGGCGAGTCAATCTGCTATAAGAAATGTCGGCTTAGCTGCAGCTCGAGTATTGGGCGCATCAGATACTGCCATCGAACTTGCAGACTACGGCACTCAATTAGGTTTGTTTTTACCGTTTAACCGAACGCAAGAAAGCGAAGCCGATTCAATTGGCATCATGTTAATGGCTGATGCCGGGTTCGATCCTGAGCAAAGCATTGCGCTGTGGGAAAACATGTCATCCGATGGTGGGCCACGACCCCCTGAGTTGCTTTCAACGCACCCGGCGCCAGATACTCGTATGGCAGATCTTCGATCAAGAATGGATGCGGCACTCGCAGCCCGGTCGTCTGCGATTGAGAGAGGCATGAATCCGGATTGTGTGCCTGGGACTATTAATTAGTCTCAAAAGCCCATCCCTGGTCTTTTGTTCCTTCATCGAAAAACTCTAGCGCAGAATTGCGATTATGCTTGAGTTTTTCTCTTCGCATTCGCCAGCGGTGAATGACGCCATCCATGGCTCACTTCGAGTGCTTTTCGATATCACTGAAATGCGTCCCTGCATTTTTTCTTTGTCCCTTCTAAATCGCCTCTATTCTTTTTCGAACTTCGGCCATTCGACGTCGGCTTTTTGAATGAACTCTTCTTTATTGCCAAGCCAGCGTTCGTTCACACGTCGGCTGTAATTTAGATAGAGCTTGCCTTCATGGATGGTCCATAAGTCAGGTTCAGCACTGGCGGTATCGCCATTGGACATAGCCCAAGCACAATAACCGCCATATTGCGGCGCGTACTTTTCGGGATCCGCCAGGAACAAATCTAAATGTTCCTGCGAACTAAACTTCCACTCTGCACCCATGTATTGGGTAGTGAAGTCATCTGAACCTTCAACCGGCATTCCTTGAGTGAAGTAAGCAACGGTGTCGTAACCGCGCAAGGCTTCGTTGCTGAAAAAGCCGGTGTATATTGCATCAATTGCAGCGCTAGCCGATGTGCTCACTAGCATTAATAATGCAGCAGAAGAGAGTAAGATCTTTTTCATTGCATCACCTCTCATGCCGCAGCAACTTCTGATTTGCCCAGCAAAGCAGCGATGTCTGCTCTGCGTAAATACATAATCACCAGAGAGAACAACCACACCAAAACCGCCATCGCGAATAGCTGGCCACCGTCGCGATCACCAGCTTCATTGATGATGACACTGACACCGAGTGGTGTGAAAAGGTGAAAAAAGATTGCGCCTGAAATAACCCCGAAAGCAACTGCAGCACCAAACGCTTGAGTCTTGCGCACCAACAACAAAATTGAAGCAATCAGTTCTACGGTTCCGACGGTATATCCGCCGTACGCTGCAAACCCAGCGGAGGCAAATTCCAGAAATCCGATTCCAGCCATCCATTCTCCGATAGTCCCAAAGATGTGTTGGGTTTCGTACGAATTGGAAAATTTAAAAAATAGAGACTGCACAAAAACGATGGCAATAAAGATAGCCATAGCCCAAGGCAGGTAGTGCATAATTTTTGCCCGATCCATGAGGGACTCCTAACAAATTGTCTATGCGAACAAGACCAGTATCCACATGGATTATTTCAGAACAAGAAAAAATGCTTTTCTCAGCCTCAGAATTTCTTTCACTAAAATTGAATTTTTTTCAGTGAGTACTGTTTTGCCGCGGAAGAGAGGATGTGGAAGAAACGGTAGCGCAAAAAATGGGGCTGCCCTGGCCTAAGCGACAACCCCATCCCTGCTTGAGAATCGTTGCTCAGAATCACCGCGTCAAGGGGGATGATGTCTGAACGTGGGGTCTATGAAACCATGGCCACGGCCTGGGGATTTTGACCTACATCAAGTGAGAGCATACTGGTTCAGTCAGCGGTTTTGCTGGCAATGCAAGGCCATACTCAAAGCACTGCTCATTTAGCATCTATATAGTAAAGTAATTACTTTACTATATAGATGCTTTATAGGAAGTCCGGCAAATCACTGATCTGATTCCGGTGCTTGGACCAGTGTGTCACTGCTTGTTATTCACTATATATAGTGGTAATGTGACTCCCGCACTACAGCATAGTGATCTAATGTCGTATTGCATTTGTCTGGGCGTCACCCCTCCACACCTCTTAATCAGCGCCCAGACCCTCCTTGAGATCCCCGCCTCTGCCTGGCTCGCGTGTCCAGGCAGTGGGCGGGGCCCTCATATCGATACTTCCTCTATTTCTGTCTATCCACCGCCTAATGGCCTGGGGTATTGGGCCCGATAGCACTATCATCGGAACCGAGTAACCTGATCCATGACTGACGCCTCTTTACCCGCCAAAACTGAGACCCAATTGCCGGCTCGCCACTGCCTGAACTGCGGGCAAGCGATGGAGGCATCCTATTGCGGTCATTGCGGGCAGGAAGAAAAAGAGGTCCTGCGCCCGATCATCTACTTCCTGCAAGAATTTTTCAGAGTCGTTTTCGAACTGGATGGGCGCGCCTATCGCACCCTGTTCACCTTGATCACTCGCCCTGGGTATCTCACCAAGGAATATTTTGCTGGTCGCCGCATGAAGTACACGCCTCCATTGCGTCTCTTCCTGGTTGTGAGCATCGGATTCTTTCTCTTGGTCACGGTGTTCAACACCCTTCAGAATTTCCAACTCGCGCTGGAAGGCTCTGCTGAAGATGCAGAAGCGACTCTGACGATTTCTTCGGAAGACGGTGCCGATATCGTTGTGGATGAAGGCATGACGGACGAGCAGTTCGATGAGAACTTTGGAGATGCAATTAACTTCTTTGAGACATTGCAGCTCCCATTCTTGTCAGAAGAGGCGAACGCCAATTTACAGGTTGCCCTCTCTACCCAACTGCGGGACAACCTCGAAGAAGTTATTGCGGACCCCGAAGAATTTTTTATGGGGTCACTGGAGTACATTACGTTTTTTATGTTGCTGATGATGCCGGTGCTAGCATTCATTCAACAGATGCTCTGGGTGTTGAGTAGAAGGTATTTCGTCGAGCATCTCATCCTGACAGTGCACAACCACACCTTCATCATTCTCATGATTTTCGTCGCCATGTTTCTTGGCGCTGTCGACGATGCCGGCGTACCTTTCTTGAGCACAGCAGCGGATATCCTTGGCATCGCCGCAGTGATTTGGATATTTGTCTATCTCTATTTAAGCCTGCGGCGTTACTTCAATGCCGGCTGGTTCGTCACTGCGATTCTCTATTTCACGACAACTGTTGCCTACTCCGTGGTTCTAACAACCGGACTTTTCATGTTTGCCATGCTGCTCGTGCTGTTCGCCTGACAATTTCTTTTTCAGGCAAATTCGTGCCTCCGTAAATGCAGTGCTACGAATCCGGAAAATCAACAATCCCTTCCACTTTGCCTTAACGCTTGCAGGCGTCATATCATCGGCGACGTTCCCAAAATGAGTGCCGGGTGAGCCTGGTCTCAGCTCAATCACAATAGATCAATAACAATAAAGAAGGACTCCCTCATGATCGTATACGGCGTAGCACTGCTGTCCGTTTGTCTGATCCTCGGCATGCTAATTGGAGAAACACTCGGCGTAATGCTGGGCGTTGATGCCAATGTCGGCGGGGTCGGCATAGCCATGTTGTTTCTGGTGTTCGCCAGCAACTCCGACAAATTTAAATCAATGACTCAAGATGCCGCCGGTTCTGGCATTAAATTTTGGAGTGCAATGTACATTCCGATCGTGGTTGCCATGGCTGCGAGACAGAATGTTGCGGCGGCGGTAGACGGAGGCGTGTTGGCATTGGTTGCAGGCGTTGCTGCGGTCATCGTGAGCTTTGCCCTGGTGCCGGTCATTAGCAAGTTGGGAAACCCTCCAGAAGTGTCTGACAGCGAGGGGGCGAACTGATGGATATCATCGAGACAGTTTTTGTTCGTAATAACCTGGTAGTCGCTTTCGCCGTTGTCGGCGTCACAATCTGGGTGTCCTATTTTCTCGCAGACAAACTCACCCAGGGTCGAATACATGGTTCGGCGATTGCAATCGCACTGGGTTTAGTCGCCGCTTACTTCGGTGGTGTTGCGACTGGCGGTAATACTGGCGTAGCTGATGTGGCCTTGCTAGGCGGCATTGGCTTAATGGGCGGCGGCATGATGCGGGATTTTGCCATTGTCGCCACCGCATTCGGCGTACATCTTAGTGAGCTGAAGAAGGCAGGACTGGCTGGCGTGATTTCAATCTTCGCCGGCGTCATCGTGTCGTTCGTGGTTGGAGCTGCTATTGCGGTGATGTTTGGCTACACCGACGCGGCTGCGATCACCACCATCGGCGCCGGGGCTGTCACCTATATTGTTGGACCTGTCACCGGTGAAGCAATAGGCGCGACTGATGCTGTCATAACTCTGAGCGTAGCAGCCGGGTTAGTGAAATCCATCCTGGTAATGATAGGCACACCTTTGGTCGCGCGGTTTATTGGATTAGATAACCCGCAATCCGCGATGGTATTTGGTGGCCTCATGGGCACGACTTCAGGAGTCGCTGCCGGATTAGCCGCAACGGACCCTAAACTTGTGCCGTATGGTGCGATGACCGCGACGTTCTACACTGGCGTTGGTTGTTTGCTTGGGCCATCTATTCTATTTTTCATCGTTAGTGCGATGTTTTAGTTAAACAGTTCAAAAGAAACGAGTAATCAATATGGCAGTAGACGCTTTCCCCCACCTCAAGAACGACAACAACAAAGTTGCACTGGTAGAGGGGGACAATAGTTATAGCTACGGTGAAGTAAACGAACGAATCGACAGATTTGCGACAGGCTTATTAGGCGCTAAATCAGATCTCGAGGAAGAACGCATTGCGTTTTTTATCCCAGCTTCATTGGATTATGTAACTGTCATGCACGGCGTTTGGCGTGCTGGAGGCATCGCGGTTCCACTCAACGTTGCTTCAGCTGTTTCTGAACTCGACCACTATCTTACTTGTGCCAGCGTTACTCGCATGATTGCTAATGGCGAGTATCAAGAATCTCTAAAGGAATTGTGCGCCGAGTTAAACATCGAGCTGATGTCAGTAGATGATGTGCTTGCTGAAACAGCAGGTGACTTACCTGTGCTCGATGAGAATCGTCGAGCAATGATGCTGTTTACTAGTGGCACCACAAACAAGCCGAAAGGTGTGGTGAGCACCCACAAAACAATTGTTGCTCAGATCACTACCTTGATTGATGCCTGGGAATGGACGTCAGACGATGTCATTCCTTTATTCCTTCCATTGCATCACATTCACGGCATTATCAACATCTTAAGCTGTGGACTATGGGCGGGGGCTACGGTCCATTTGTTTGCCAAATTCGATATTCCGAAGATTACCCAAGAAGTGACAGCTGGCACCTATAACGTATTCATGGCGGTGCCAACAATTTACGTAAAACTCATTCAGTATTTTGATTCCATCGATAATGCTGAAGTTGCGCAAATCTGCGATGGCTTCAAAGACATGCGCCTGAACATATCTGGTTCAGCTGCTTGCCCAGTTAAGTTGTTTAAACAATGGCAGGAACTCACTGGACAGGTGTTGCTCGAACGCTATGGCATGACCGAGATTGGTATGGGGATTTCCAACCCATACAACGGAGAACGGCGCGCAGGATGCGTTGGTCATCCTTTGCCAGGAGTGGAGTGTCAGTTATTCGATGAGTATGACCAACCCATCACAGAGGAAGCATCGCCGGGCGAGATACGAATCAAAGGCGACAATGTTTTCTTGGAGTATTGGGATAATCCTGCGGCAACTACTGAGTCATTCAAAGACGGCTGGTTTTGTACCGGTGACGTAGCTGTAGTTGAAGACGGTTACTATCGGATTATGGGAAGGTCTTCCGTAGATATCATTAAATCCGGCGGCTACAAATTATCTGCATTAGAAATAGAAGGTGTGTTGCTAACCCACGATGCGATTGCTGAAGTGGCAGTAATAGGTATTGAAGACGATACCTGGGGCGAAGCTGTCACTGCCTTCATCGGGCTAAACCCTGGAGCCGAACTGGACTACGAATCATTGAAGAACTGGTGCGACGGCAAGATGTCGTCCTACAAAATTCCAAAAGCCATAAAGATTGTAGAGGCTTTACCTCGCAACGCGATGGGCAAGGTAACTAAACCAGCGCTTCGAGAAATGACATAACCACAATCCATTTTGATATTCACACTTTGAGCTTGTTAGCGAGGACAACAACATGAGATTTCAATCCATTGTACGAAGCAAAATCGCAATGTGTTTTTCAAGCGCATTAATTCTTTCCGCTGCATCCATGACTACTTCTGCACAAGAGTTTAGAGCAGGTTTACCTTTAGGCGCCGTAAATGAGGATGGGGTAAGAGTCCCCATGTCTTCCAACGTCAAAGTGTATGGCAGCTTTCATTTTTCAGAGAGTTGTACCTTCGATCCTGCCACCAATCTGATTTTGGCAATGAACACTGGTGAACGCGGAGACGGGACTGAAAACGATGGATTTGTGTCCCGCATCAATCCTGATGGATCAGTGCATACAGCGAAATGGATCGGTGAGACTCGTGACGGATTGGAATTACATCACCCACTGGGAAGCGCTGTGCGCAATGGTGTGCTGTATACCGTTGACGTTGGTTACGTGCGCTCTTTCGATCTGGCAACCGGTGCGCCAATTAAATCGGTAGAAGTGCCTGGTTCCACTATCTTGAATGGCATCGCTGTGACTGAAGACGGCACTATCTATGCCTCAAATACCCGCGAACCCGAGTTGATCTACAAGATTACCGCTGATGATGAAGTGTCTATCTTTGCCGAAGGTGCACCACTAGCAGTTCCCAATGGTGTCGCTATTGATCCTGATGGCAACATCGTCGTTGTGAACATCGCAGACAATGCCGTGATTAGCTACAGCCCCGATGGCGACGTAGTGCGGGTCGAAAATGCAGTAGAGGGCGGCAATGATGGAGTAGTCGTACTCGATGACGGGACGAAGTATGTCAGTAGCGTACGCTTTGGTTCCGTGAGCCGAATTCGTCCTGGTGAACCGGCAGAAATAATTGCGTCCGGCATCCCTAGCGCTGCCTCCATGTGCTACGACTCAACTCAGCACCAACTCGTAATTCCGATGAACCCGAACTACGCCCTGGCCTTTATCCCGTTGTAGATCTTTCTGCAATGTTAGGAAGCGGGGATTACCGCCACCGCTTCAACTTCCACCAGGAAATAATCTCTTACCAGACCAGCGACACCCACCAGGGTGGACGCTGGTGGTGGTAGGTCGTCCGAGAAATATCGACTGCGGGCCTGACTATAGGCATTCACCTTGTCGCGATTGATATCCACAATGTAACCATTGAGCTTGATCACGTCTGCCATACTGGCACCAGCCGCTGCCAAATGATCAGACATGTTGGCGAACACCAGCTCAATCTGCTCTGCAAAAGTCTCTGGTACTTCTCCATCCCGACTCCCAACCTGGCCAGAGACATACAAGGTCTTCACGTCACCATTCTCCACCGTGACCACATGGGTATAGGTTGGCGTCGAGTTGATGAACTCTTTTTCCACACCATCGTTTTCTGCACTAAACGCTAATGGGGTTAGCAAACAGAAAACACTGACGATAGTCCTTCGAGCGATATTTAGGTAATTGGTATTGGCAGTCTTGTATCTCATGATCAAAAACTCATTGATTAGCGATGGGTGGATTTTTCCATGGTAATTCAGCTTTGCCTAGCATCTCTCACCTCGCCCACCTCGCTGATACCGCACCGAACAGCTCTTGCCATTAGAAGCTATCCTCTCAAGCAGGTATAATGCGCGCCAATTTATAACCCCTACCTCATACAAAGTAGCGTTCTGTTGAAAACCGAGTTCCTAGGTAAAACCCTTTCAGGCCCATTTACTGTCCCGTCCGGAATCGTTACTTGCTCTGCCAATATTATTCAACGTGTATTCGACACGATGCCAGAAGTCGGTGTGCTGACCACCAAGAGTATTGGTCCCGAACCCAGACTTGGCTACCGTGAACCGGTCCTTACCCAGTACGAACCCGGCAGTTTTACCAATGCAGTAGGCCTCACCAACCCAGGTGCTGACCGTTCTGCCGAACTGTTATCCGAGCTGGCCATTCCAGACGACCGATTTCTGCTGATCTCGATTTTCGGCGGCAGTGTTGAAGAATATGTGGAAGTGGCTAAAAAATTGGCTCCACATGGGGATGGCTTAGAGCTCAATCTCTCCTGCCCTCACGCCAAAGGCTACGGCATGGCAATGGGACAAGACCCGGACCTCGTGCAAGAAATAGTAGCGGCAGTTAAGGCCGCAGTAGATATACCTGTAATCGCCAAGCTCACCCCTAATGTCCCTAGTGTCGCTGAAATAGCCAAAGCCGCGGTAGCTGGCGGTGCCGACGGTATCTGTGCCATCAATACGATGGGGCCAGAGCGCTATGAGGCCCACGGCCATCCGATCTTGACCAATGAAGTCGGTGGCGTATCAGGAAAAGCTGTTCTCGATCGTGCACTAGAGTGTGTGCAGGAAATTCACGCCGCAGTGGATTGTCCAATCATTGCCTGTGGCGGCATTAGCAGCGCGGAAAACGTAAGAGCATTCCAGGAAGCTGGAGCGACAATCATTGGTATCGGTTCAGCTTTGATTGGGATGACCACGAATGAAATCGGAGATTACTTTCGAGTACTCAGCGCAGATCTTGATGCCGGAAGCGGAAACGCCGAGGCACTCGTGCGTTACGACATCGATATGGATTTTCGACCTGTTACTTTGGTCAGCAACACAACTATAACAGACGATATATGTATTCTGACTTTCGACAGAAAGATAGAGATCGAAGCGGGGCAATTTGTTTTTCTATGGATTCCTGGCCTTGGCGAAAAACCATTCTCGGCACTGACCGACGATCCGTTTCAACTCGCAGTCATTAACCTTGGCCAGTTCACCGAGGAATTGATGAGCCTGGAGCCAGGTATTGAAGCCTATGTGCGTGGACCCCATGGCAATGCAGTAGCGCCGCCACCGGGATCAAAAATTATGGCAGTCGCCGGAGGCACCGGATTGGCAGCGGTTTACCAACTGGCAAGAGACTTCGGTAACACGGAGATCTTTTTCGGTGCTCGCAGTGCTGAACGCCTCTATTTCGTTGATGAGAGTGCCGAAGTCAGCGACCTGCACATCGCCACAGACGATGGCAGTCGTGGGCATCATGGCGTAGTGACAGAGCTGCTTGAACAACGACTCGAAACATTGTCAGCGGAAGAGATTGAAAATTTGGTGTTCTACAACTGTGGACCCGCGCCGATGGTGCACGCGGCAGAAAAAGTGCAGCGCAAGTATTGTTCACCTGAACGAATCTACAACGCCATCGACTACTGGACCAAATGTGGCGTAGGAATTTGCGGTGCCTGTGACGCCCCTGATGGCCGCCGCCTCTGTGTGGATGGTCCATTCCTTGACGCTGCCGACAGCGCAAAACCCTCTCTCGCTTAACTTCTCTTTCAGGCTTTCTCGCCTGACTACTTAGCTCGACAAGGTAATAGGCTTCAATTAGCATCGGAGAGCTATTCCTATGGGTGTCCTTTAAATCACAACAATAAAGAGGTCGATGCATGAAACGACGTCAATTCATTTCGTCCGCCCTAACGGTTGGTGCTGGGGCATCGCTGTTTAATTCATCGAGTGTTGCGCAGGATCTTGCGCCCCATCAGCCAAGAGATTGGTCTGGCAATACTCCTCTGCGTTATCCAGATCCCGATATGGTGGCACTGGATTCACGCTTCCAGCGCTACATTCCATTCAATACTCCAATCAGACGTCATCATGTTGGAACCCTGTGGGCTGAAGGTCCTGCCTGGAACGGGGTTGGTCGTTATCTGGTGTGGAGCGACATACCCAGTAATCAGCAACTGCGTTGGCTAGAGGACGACAATGAAGTCACGGTGTTTCGAGATCCTGCTGGTAACAGCAACGGCAATACCTTCGATCACCAGGGCAGACAACTCTCTTGCGAACATGGAAACCGCCGAGTTGTGCGCTACGAATATGATGGAACTCAAACCGTCATTGCAGATAGCTATGAAGGCAGGCCATTGAACTCACCCAATGATGTCGTCGTGCATCCTGATGGCAGTATCTGGTTTACAGACCCACCTTACGGCATACGTGGCAACTACGAGGGCAATAGAGCTGAGCAAGAACAACCACTATCGGTGTATCGAGTAGATGGAAACAATGGGCGTATCAATCGAGTAACTGATGATATCGATGCACCCAATGGTCTTTGTTTCTCGCCGGATTATTCGATGCTCTATGTTGCAAACACCGGCGCTGGTCGCGACATCAAAGTATGGGACGTTGATGGTGAGCGTCTGAGAAACGGACGCGTATTTGCTGAACTGGTTGATATGACCACAGGCAATCGCACTTCAGCTGACGGCATTCGCTGTGACGTGGATGGCAATGTCTGGGCTGGTGCCCGCCCAGGCGTGCAAATTGTGGCTCCGGACGGAGACACAATCGGGGTTATCCGACTGCCTGAAGTCTGTGCCAATGTCTGTTTTGGAGGAGCCAAACGCAATCGCTTATTCATGACCGCCAGCCAGTCCTTGTACTCCGTCTATGTCGGAGTTCGCGGCGCCGGGGTAGCCTGATTTACACATAAGGTAGAACCCCGGGAGCCCCCTTTCCTCGGGTTTTCTTCAGTCGCAAATAGATGCTCTAATAGCCCCTCGATTTTCGCGCTTGCCCCTGGGTAAGCGCATCGCTCGCTCAGCAGGGGGAACCATGAAAGCAGCATTACAACGTACCATCCTGTCATTTGCCTGGATTGCATTTGCGCTTCCAGTCTATGCCGACCTAGATCAATCCAATCTCGACGCGGTGACCGCAGATCTTCAATCTCGCATTGATGCCGGCAAACTCTCCGGCGCGGTTGTTATGGTGGCACAGGACGGTGAAGTCCTTTTGAATGAAGCATTGGGCTACAAAAATGTAGAAGACCAGGAGCCCATGCAAACAGATACCATCTTTCGCATTTTTTCCATGACCAAGCCAGTCACTGGAACTGCCTTAATGATGTTGTGGGATGAAGGCAAGTTTCAGCTGGATGATCCAGTAGAAAAGCACTTGCCTGAACTAGCTGGTATGCAAGTATTCGTCTCGCAGAATGATGACGGTAGCTGGGAAACTGAACCAGCTGGCCATCCAATGACAGTGCGAGAATTGATGAGCCACACCGGCGGCCTGCTTTACACGCCTCCTCTTTCTCAAGGTCCTGTTGCTACTGCTTATGCAGAAGCCGGCATCATGGATTTGTCTGGTCACACCATGCAGGATTCGATGCCAGCGCTAAAAGACATTCCCCTTGGTTACCAACCTGGAACTCAATGGGTTTACAGCATCTCTGTAGACGTTCAGGGGTACATGATCGAACGCTTGTCTGGAATGAGCTTTGGCGAATTTCTTCAGGCGCGTGTATTTGGCCCGCTAGGAATGGAAGATACGGGCTTCTATGTGAAGCCAGAAAACGTAGATCGCTTGTCACGCCAATATGCACCGAACGATGATGGCACTCTGCGTCGCACCGATCATCTTGCTGGCATTGCCGGTGGGTTTGATTTCAAAAGCGCTCCAGCGTTCGAATCCGGTGGCGGCGGTCTCACATCAACTGCTAGCGACTACATGCAGTTCGTGCAGATGCATATGAACAAAGGCATGCACAACGGCAAGCGCTTACTCTCTGAAGAAGCCATTGAACTAATGCGTACCAACCAGCTTCCTGAAGGCGTTCCAAACATTGGCCAGATCTATCCTGGCAATGTATTCGGTTTGGATTTCGCGATTGTGGAAAATTCAGCCGCCTATCAAGGAGCATCAGAGGGTACTCATTGGTGGTGGGGAATCGCCGGTTCATGGTTTTGGATTGACCCAGTAGAGAACATCGCTTTTATTGGCATGATCCAGAATGACGATATTTTCTACTCAATTCAGACTCACGCCGCTTCGCGCGCAGCGATCTACCAGTAAAGCATCAAGCGCATCTCGTTTTTGTGAACGGGATGCGCTTTTTTCGCCCTCTCCACCCTATAATCCCACTAATGAATGACGTTCTCTCCAGAACCATCCGCTGCTTCAGCGTCCTATGTTTATGGACTCTTACTGCAAGCTTTTCGGTAGCCCAGCAAAATCTGTGGCAAACATCCTCGCAGGCCATCGATGAATCGCTGGTTCCAGCGGTAGTCTCTTATCAGCGCAGTATTTCTATCTCAGCGTCTGCGATTGCTGGATTAGCAGCAGGAGAAACGATAGCGCTGGAATTGCTGCCTGGAGAAGTACGGGAATTCGAGTTACTTAGCACAAGGAATTATCTAAACGGTGACACTGGCTTTAGTGGGGTAGCTAACGATGGAGGGTCCACTGCAATGTTGTCTCTCATCGTCAGTGAGCAATCCGTTGTGGCATCCATTAATGCCGGAAGCAGTTCCTACTCAGTGCGAGCATTGCAATCTGCTGGAGGATATTCGGGCATACTTTATAGTCAGGATGGCATGGGCACTGTTCTGCCAGTTGATGATGGTGGAATGGCTAGCGATCCGGTTTCACCATTTGCGATTCAAGACGATGAGCCTGCTGAAGTATTAGCGATCTCCGGTAACGACGTAACTATCGTACAAACTCTTTCCGCAAGTACTGAAGTCGTTGGTCAGCAAGTAGATATTAATGTCTCGGTAACAAACAATACTGCAAGCACACTAAGTGGCGAGCAACTATCTGTATTGTTTGTGTTGGACTCCGCTGAATTGGTTTCAAGTTCAGCCGGATGCACTACCGGCAATGTCGGATCAAACTTCTCATTGATTTGCACGCTTCCTGATACTGCACCTAGTGCCGCAAGTTCAATAGACTACTCAGTAAGACTTACAGACAACTCATATCCATTTATTTCCAGCGGAGTGTTTGTTGGCGATCCATTCGGCGACCACGTGCGCAATGACGATTTTGTTTTTGTAGTGCGCGACACGCTTACAGACTCCGATGGTGATGGTCAGTCAGATTTCAATGAAGACATTGTAGGAACTGATCCCAACAGCGCTTCTTCCGTGCTTGCTAGTGGAACAGATTCAGAAATTGATCTTATGTTTCTTTATACGCCGAAATTCGTTAGCGATATCGGTGGCATTACGCCAGAAACAAAGATCAATGAATTGGTTGAAATCACCAATGGTTACTATGCTAACTCTCAAATCGATGTCACCTTTCGCCCGGTAATTTATCGAGAGGTGAATCATGTTGTCAGCAATTTGAATTCATCGTTTAGTGCGATCCAGGCAGCGAGTGGAGAGTTTTCATTCGTTAATGACACCCGTTCAGCAGTTGGTGCCGATATTGTGGTGTTAATCGATGGCTTGTTCAGTTCTGATTCGGCCTGTGGTCTGGGTACAACTCCCGGCATCGGATTTGAGGGTGAATTCTTCCATCCCAATATTTCCAATCCTGAACTGTATGTCACTATGTATACCAACGGCTTCCCTCAAGGGGGCGGTTCCGGCTGTAGTGATGAAACCATGGCGCACGAGTTTGGACATAACCATGGTCTGAATCATTCTCACCGAGAGTCCGGCGCCGAAGCGACATTCAGCTGGGCATTTGGTCACGGCGTGGATGGTTCATTCGCAACCATCATGGCGAATACGTCGCTCTATCCGGGGTCGGAAGATGTTCTCTTCTTCTCCAACCCGGAAAGCACCAGTTGCAACGGCTTACCTTGTGGCGTATCCCGGTCTGATGTGGAACAGGGGGCTGATGCAGTATTCACGGTAAATCACACACGATTTCAAATTGCCGCGAGAAGAACTTCTCGATTTCTGCCAATCACTTCGACATCTGGCTCATCAAATCTCACCATGTATGGGGCAGCAACCTTAAGCAGCTCACCTGATAACCCACAGAGTGCCTTTAGTTCCAGTGATTCGTTGGATGTGCGTGCTACTTTGGGTATCCCAAGTGAGCATCAGGGTTCCGTGGGAGAGACTTACGTGGTGATTTCAGTCGATGGCACCGGATTATTTTTCCGCGACGCCAACGGTGATTATCAAAGTTGGGATGGCAATCTCGAAACCCTGCAATCCAACATCACTGCTCGACCGCTCAATGCAACGGAAGAGTTAGTGGCATTCGAAAATTTTGTTCCATCGACGGTAGGTGTTTCGGCCGCAAATCTAACGGTATTTTTTGCTTACGCCATACCGGGCACTGAAGTGTTTGTTTACAGCTCTAGTGGAGTGCCGGTTTCAATTCAACCTTAGTAAGCTTTGTGAGTTGGTTACAACTGAGATTGAAGGAAGCTTACAGCCTCCGATACTGGTAGCCCTTCTACATCCACCAACCGATTAGCTTCACGCATTGCTTCATCTGAAATTTTCTCGGAGAGGTTTGCCAACACACGGGCGAATTCAGGATTAGCCATGGCCTCGTCAGATGCTGCCAAGAATCCATCGTAGGGTGGAATAGCATTGAGCGTATCTTCGAGTATCAGCAGATCGAATGCGGCAACTCTACCGTCAGTTGTATAAGCAGAGATGAGATCGACCTGACGTTCATTGACCGCGGTATACATTAGCGTCGTATCAAATGTGAGCTTGTCATCGAAATCGATATTGTAGGTATCGCGAATCTTGGTCCACTCTGGTCGTCCAAAGAACTCAAGATCCCCAGCAGCGGTCAACGTCTGAGCGATGGGCTGCAAGTCTTCAATCGTTTGTATTCCTAATTCCTCAGCTCGATCACGCCGCATTGCGAATGCATAGAGGTTTTGAAACCCAAGTGGCGCAACATTGACCATGTCATCATTCGCAGCGATAAAGTCTGACACTTCACCCAGTATTTGTGCGCGACCCGGATTGTCTTCTCGACCCATAATGTTGGCCCACACTGTACCCGAATACTCTAAGTACACATCAACCGTGCCATTAGCAGTCGCTTCATATACAACTTCGGTACCCATGCCCAGACGTTGTTCAGTGGTAAATCCTGCTGCCTCCAGTTCTGCCGCCACCAAGCCGGCGATCACATATTGCTCAGTAAATCCTTTGCCGCCAACGACGAAATCAACTTCTTCCTCTGGCAGTAGTGTATAAACAACAAACAGCCCAGCGATAACAGTTGAAGTCACTACTGCTGATCGAATTCGTTTATAGGATTTGCTAGCCGTATCGTTGCGATGTTCGGTTAACCATTGAATGCCACCAATCAGACTATCCAACAACACCGCCATGCTAGCGGCTGAAAGACTGCCCACTGTGACAGCCACCAGGTTTCGAGTTTGAAGTCCGGTGAAAATGTAATTGCCGAAGCTGGTTGCCCCTACCAAAGTCGACAAAGTGGCCAAGCCAACCGTCCATACCGCGGCAGTGCGGATGCCTGCGATTATGACTGGCATTGCCAGCGGGATTCGAACTTTGAGAAGTATCTGTTGCGACGACATGCCAATGCCGCGCGCCGCTTCGACCACGTCGTCTGACACAGTTTCTAAACCGGTAACCGTGTTACGCACGATTGGTAGCATGCTATAGAGCACCAGGGCAGTAATCGCTGGCACTAAACCAATACGGCCACCTAGTAGTGCAACGACCAAAGCAAGAATGGCCACACTAGGAAACGTTTGGATGATGCTTACTAATGTTAGTAATGGGCGTTTAACCGTTGCTGACTGAGCCGCCCAGATTCCCAACGGAATCGAAACAACAATACCGAGACTCATCGCGATTAGAGTCAATACAAGGTGGCCTTGAAAATAGGCAGGAAGCAGTAACAGCTGTTCGCGTAAATTTTCGCTCACTGCCCTGCTCCATTTTCAGAATTGGATTGATCGCGCAGTAACTTATCGAGGCGATCTGCCCGACGTCGTGGCATCTCTACGATTTCTTGAACATAGTCATGCTGAGGATTATTGAGAAGTTCTGAGGGTGACCCAATCTGCAGCACATCACCGTCTTTCATCACCGCGATACGATCAGCCATAAGCAGTGCTTCGGTCATATCGTGAGTCACCATAATTACGGTGAGATTTAAGTCAGCTTGAATGCGCTTAAACTCTTCTTGCAATTCAGCGCGTGTAATCGGATCCAACGCGCCGAATGGTTCATCCATTAACACCACATCAGGTTCAGCTGCGAGTGCTCGAGCAACTCCAATGCGTTGCTGTTGACCACCTGACAACTGGTCCGGAAAACGATCACCGTATTCAGATTCAGGCAGACCTACCATTTCCAAGGTTTGTGCCACTCTCGCATTGGTTTTTTCTTCATCCCATTGCAGCAATCCCGGTACCGCGGCCACATTTTCAGCTACGGTGTAATGGGGAAAGAGTCCGATGCCTTGAAACACGTAGCCAATATTGCGCCTTAGCAACTCTGGTTGACTATCCATGACATTTTGATCGGCGATAAAGATTGATCCATCGGAAGGGTCCTCCAATCGATTAATCATCTTTAAGGTGGTGGTTTTACCGCAGCCTGATTCGCCAATAAGACCAAGCAGCTCTCCCTTCTCTACTGAGAACGAAGTATCTGACACGGCATAGCTAGCGCCGTTATCGAAGGTCTTCCTGACGTTTTGCAACCGGATCATGACTGTTCCATACTAACAAGCCCCTAAGCAGCTGTCCTGTGTGGCACCGACATTCTAAAAACTATCTATACCTATTTTCATGGCGACAAACTCCTCACCAATTGAACGCGCACTCAATGCCAACAACACTGCCATCCGCCGTGTGGTAGACAATATCGAACAGCACCAGGTACAAATCCTGTTTTCTGAAGTGATGCGCAATGGAAACAGCAGCGTAGAGTTTGATGAGTATTCGTTTGGTATAGATGACTATTTCTACTTCTACCCTGCCAGTACGGTGAAGTTTCCAGTGGCAATGCTTGCTCTGGAAAAACTGGAAGAGCTGGGGGGATACAGTCGCGAATCTCGCTACACCGTGGGAGATGATTCACAGGAGCGCAGCTTTAGTGAAGATCTTACAGCTCTATTCGTTGTAAGCGATGATGCTGCTTACAATCGCTTGTTTGAATTTCTTGGTAAAGACGAAATTAATTTTCGTTTGCAGCGCAAAGGAATAGCAGCGCGCATTTCACATCGGTTATCTATTCCTGGTTCAGATGTATTACCAACACAACAAGTGCGAATAAGCAGTAATTCAGGTTCATCTCAAACAATTGGCCCAATCGATAATTCGCCAATAGAAATTTTACCTTTGCAAAACTTGCGACAAGGTGTGGCTTATATGGATTCAGGTCGCCGTGTCGACGAGCCATTCGATTTCTCGGAGAAAAATTACCTGCCCCTCTCATCACTACACAGCATTATGAAACGCCTCATGTTTCCTAATTTGTTTCAGGAAAGAGAACGATTTCACTTAAGTGTGTCGAACCGCGAATATGTTTTGCGATCTATGCGCACTCTACCAAGAGAGGTGGGTTATCCCGAAGACGAATATCCCGATGGTAGATTTAAGTATCTAGTGCATGGCGATCAAACGAATAGATTGCCCAGCCACCTGAGGATCTTCAATAAGATTGGATTTGCATACGGTTATCTCACCGATACTGCTTACATTGTGGATGAGCGAAGTGAACGAGAATTTTTGATTTCCGCATCAATCCATGTCAACGCGAATCGCACATTTAACGACGACAACTACGAGTATGAAGAGGTAGGCCTGCCTTTTCTTGCAGAACTGGGAAGACAGCTTATTCAGAGCTAACGACCAGCGGCTTCGCGCCCTAGTCTCAAAGCGTTGCTTGCACCCGCCGACAAACCACCATCTGTGCCCACTGTCACAAACTTAAACCCTTGCGCGATGCGATCTTCGACTGTACGTGCATTGGTGGTTATCGCACAAGGCACGTCGTGAGCAAGGCAGGCTGCAAGAACTGTTTGGATTGCTGCTTCAACTTCAGGCGCTGCAGGGCTTGTGTAACCCATAGAGGTACTCAGATCAGATGGACCAATAAAGATTGCACCCACACCAGGCACTGAAATGATGTCCTCAATATTTTCTACGCCTTCAGCCGACTCGATGAACATCATAGCCAGCAGCTCACCTTGCGGATCGAGAGGCCAGACATCAGCTCGGGCATGGTAGTCACGCACACCCCAATACCAAGCCGCATTCGAGGGATTGCGTCCACGCAGTCCAGCAGGCTCGTAATCTTCTACACCATTGTATTGAGGATAACGCGTGGAACGCACAGCAAGTTCAGCTTGTTCTTTGGTTCCTATAGAAGGAAAGAACACACCATAGACACCAACATCTAATACCTGTTTTACCTGCGCTATCGTTTCTTCTGTGCCAGCGGCAGCTGGAATGCGGACAAAAGGAACTACATCGGGTTGTAAGCTGCCCTTCTCTTGAATACTGCGTTTATTGGTCATGCCCAGCAGAAAAATTCTCAGGCGTTCGATATCAAAAGGAGCATGCTCCATATCGATGAACAGAAAATCGAGGCCTGAAGTGGACATTGATCTAGCGTTAGCTAAATCATAGTCGAATGACAACACACCAAAAGCGGGTTGGTCGTTTTCAAACATTTCGATGAGCTTGTTTAGTCGGGTGCCATCCTGAGCAGATGCCGACCCGACTAAAAAGCAAACGGACAACGAGAGAATTGCGCGAGTTATTGTTTGTTTTTTTATCATCGCGATTCCTCGCTTAAGGATTTACACCGCTAGTTAGCATTCCAGGGTGGTTCAATTAACAACTCTGGATCTGCATCTGGCTTAGGTACCCATTTTTGTGAACGACCATATTGATTGTCGCCACCAATGAGATTGCCAGCTGGATCAATAGTGAATGTATGTACTTCGATATAGCCATCAGGCAACGAGCGAGGCACTAACCAGGTGTACTTTAGGTTGCCTTCGAAATCGAAATTTACAAATCGTAAAGGTCCAAGATCTGTAATCCAGAAATCATTTTCATTAACGATAATGTCTAGCGGCAAAGTTAAAGGCGAACCGATTGATCGTTCAAATTCGAATACTGCAGGATCATCGGTTGCGCGGAATAGGTTTACTTCTCCTCCACTGCGATCCAGAACGAATACACGACCATCAGGACCGACACCCAAAGCATGGATAGTGTTGAATTGCCCAGGGCCATCGCCTTCACCGCCGAACTCGCCCAGGTAATTCATATCATTATCGAAAACGATGACACGATGATTATCTAAACCATCAGCAACCAGGATTCGGCCATCCGGCATAAACGCAACATCTTGTGGACGTCCGAAATGGGTTTCGTCATTGCCTGAAACGCCTTTCTCGCCATAAGTAGCTAAAACTTCGCTACCATCATTGGCAATCACATAAATTTGATGAAAAGTTTCATTCACAAGCCAGATGCGACTTTCAGGATCGTATGGGCTGATGCGAATACGATGCGGGCCAGGTCCGTCGGAGCCTTCGCAGAGATAATCCAGATGATCCCAAATCTCTATTGGGGTGCCATCTGCATCCACAGTGTAGAGACAGTTTTGCCAGGTACGACGATTAGTATCAGTCAATACATTGATTCCGACGTCTCCGGCAAATCCGGCAAAATCATCGGGCAATGGATACGGCAAGTGGGTCTCGCCCCGTTGGGCGATGATGATGCGGTCTTCTGATTCAGCCCACACACCTGAGTTGCCACCGAAGGCAAATCCATCTTCCTGAAAAACGTCAGCCCAATAGCGGACCACTTCATAAGGGCTTTCGCCGATCGTGCCTCGAGCATTGCCTTGTTGTGCTAACGCGCTGCCGGCAAGGGAAATGCTGAGAATGAGGGTTAGGAGCCGAACTGCTGTTCCCATGGTGAGTTCCTCTAAGGAGTTAGTTATTGTTCTAGTAGTTTCGCTGCTCTAGTAGCAGTAGCCCTGTGTACTTGTGTATTGCCATACGGTGAGTACAGAGGGACCGTCAATCATGACAAATTACGGGTTGTGGGACCACTCCCAAGCTAAATTAAGGCCGTGTTTTGTCCAACAATTCTTTCTTTTTGGCCTGCCTGGCGCGATGTAACACCGGCTCGGTGTAGCCATTTGGCTGTTCAAGCCCTTGAAAGACCAATTCTTTGGCTGCTTGGAAAGCAATAGATTGTTGAAGATTAGGCGCCATCGGCTCGTACAATGGGTCGTTAGCATTCTGCTCATCCACTACCGCTGCCATCTTGGCCAGACTGGCATTTACTTGCTCCGCTGAGCACACCTCGTGATGCAACCAGTTGGCTATGTGTTGCGAAGAGATTCTTAAGGTCGCCCGATCTTCCATCAAACCAATGTTATGAATATCTGGCACTTTAGAGCATCCAATCCCCTGATCCACCCAGCGTACGACATAACCCAAAATTCCCTGGGCGTTGTTATCAAGCTCTTGTTCGATTTCTGTATTTGATAAAACGCGATCCGCTGGCATAAGTGGAATGACCAGTATATCGTCCATCAAAGCAGGAGTTCGTTGTTTCAATGCTTCTTGTTCTTGCAATACGCTGACTTGGTGATAATGCATAGCGTGTAAAACTGCGGCGGTAGGCGACGGCACCCATGCTGTGTTTGCCCCGGCTAAAGGGTGACCAATTTTTTGCTCTAACATATCGGCCATGCGGTCTGGCATAGCCCACATGCCCTTGCCAATTTGTGCTCTATTTTGAAAACCGCACTTAAGACCAACATCAACATTGTTTCTTTCGTAGGCATCTATCCAGGAAGCGGCTTTCATTTCGGCTTTCGGAATCACCGCCCCTGCTTCCATGCTGGTATGAATTTCATCTCCAGTTCGATCAAGAAAACCAGTGTTGATAAATACCACTCGTTCCTTAGCTACATTAATACAGGCTTGTAAAGAAAGAGTGGTTCTTCTCTCTTCATCCATGATTCCAACTTTCAGAGTGAATTCTGGCAGGCCTAACATTTTTTCTACGGCTGAGAATAAGTCACAAGTAAACTGCACTTCATCGGGACCATGCATTTTTGGTTTTACGATATAAACACTGCCCGCTCTGGAATTTTTAAGCGATCCTAAATCCTTAACATCAATAGCGCCGATCGCTGATGTGATAACCGCATCGAGTATTCCCTCAAACACTTCTTTTCCTGCGTTATCGAGAATTGCAGGATTTCGCATCAGATGTCCTACATTCCTGATTAACATCAGACTGCGTCCTGGCAAACTCAAAGTCTCACCACTCGGTGTTGTATAGGCTCGATCCTGTTTGAGTCGGCGGGTTACTTCCTCTCCGCCTTTTAGAAATTTTTCTTCCAGTTCGCCACTAATCAATCCCAACCAGTTGCGATAGACCTCGACTTTATCTTCTGCATCTATAGCAGCTACTGAATCCTCGCAGTCCTGAATGGTAGTAATGGCTGCTTCCAGCAAGATATCTTTTACGCCGGCTCTGTCGGTGGCTCCAATATCAGAGCTGGGATCAATCTGAATTTCGATATGTAACTGGTTATTCACCAACAGCACTGCTTCTGGTGATTCTGGGTTACCCCGATAACCTTGAAACCGTTGGGCTACTTGCAGAGTTGAGGTATGCCCTTCCAGCTGGCAAACCAACTCTCCTTGCTGCACCGAATACGACGTGACGTCTTTATGACTACCCTGTGCTAAAGGGCAGCTTTGATCGAGAAATTCCCGCGCGCGGCGAATAACCAATGCGCCCCGCTCCGGGTTATAACCACCTTTTCTTTCGGTGCCCGGTTCTTCTGGGATGGCATCGGTTCCATACAGTGCATCATACAAACTGCCCCATCGCGCATTGGTAGCATTCAGGGCAAACCGTGCATTCTTTACCGGCACCACAAGTTGCGGACCTGCCTGACTGGAAATCTCAGGATCAACTCCAGCGGTGGAAATTTCAAAGCCTCCAATTTCTGATTGGAGATAACCGATACTTAGAAGAAACTGTTTGTATGCTTCCCCATCGTGATCAATTCCCTGTTCGCGGCGGGACTTATGCCAATCATCAATTGCGGACTGTAGCGCATCCCGTTGCGCCAACAACGCTTCATTACGTGGGGTAAATTCTTCAATGATGTTTGAAACGTCTGACCAAAACTGTGCCGGGGAATGATTGAGGCGAGGTAACAATTCCTCTTCAACAAATAGTTGCAGAAGCGGATCGATTTGTAGGCCAGCGGTAGATTGCGCACTCATGCCCGCAGTTTACTGCGTCATTCTGAAGAACGCATCAAGGAAAAAATACGGAACTCGAGTAGAAAGGAAGGTTAGGAATTATCGCTCGACGGAGGTGCCATTGGATTAGGAACGCCGTCTTCCTTGGCGGCCAACTCGGCCATGCGCACAACCGACTCATGCATTTTTTCCATAGTGGCCTGGAATCGCTTCGCATCTTCCTGGCCACGGGACTTCGCGATTGCTGCATGGTTGAGTTCGCGAATCAATGCAATCATCTGATCACCTTCGTCACGCAACTGGCTATACCGACGCTCATTTGGAAAGAGTTTACTAGAGAGCCCCCACACGCCCGCTTCCATTAACAGAACACCTACAAGCGCAAGTGGAAGTTGCATCTGGATTTCCATCGATCCACCCAGGATGACTGCCGAGAAAATGATGGCAATGCCTAACCCCGTTAGACCGATATCAATTTGGCGTCGAATGTTTCTTTTCAAGGCTTTGTACCCTTTAAACTCTATATTCTCTTGTTTCTTTTATTAATATATTAATGCTTCTATCACTACTTCTCTTCACTGAGTCTGTTGCAGTTTTCCCTAGTAATGGAAGCAGTGAGCAATCATTTGGCCATTCCGCAGATGCTAACTGTTGATAGTTGGGTTGTACAGCTATTGCATTAGGAACTACTCACCTACAGATACGCTAAGTTCTGCTGTAATCAACGAGGTCCGATCAAGATCTCGTTGCGCCCACTGCAATAGCGTCTCCGCACTTTGCTGGACCAATCCAGTGAACAGTAAATCCCCTCCGGCCCTTACGGTAATAGGCGATGCGAAGTCTACTTCATCTGGATTCAACAAAAGCGTGAATCCTGTCACTCCTCTGGCATCAACTTCAAACTGATTGCCACTCCGATCTACTTTCAGCATGCTCGGTGTATCTGCCTCAGCCGTATCATCAATACGAATCCAATGATTTCGGTTGTAGAGATCCGTCCTATCCACAACCCACAGAACCGACTCTGGAAAAGGGTCGCGAGGATTATCTATTTTGAATTGCTCGATGCTCGAAAGTTCATCAGGTAACCAATTCGTATTGTGACCACCATCTTCAATAACCCGCCATATATGATTCACATTTTCATCTTGCAAAATCTGAATAAATGAATTTAGAGATGCTGCAGGATAAAGCCGATCATTTTCCCCATTCACAATAAAGAGAGGCTTGCCCATTAAGTTCTCAAAATATAACCGGAAACCACCGCCGCTCTGGGGGTTACGCAATACACCTGGATGGCCAATATAAGGTAGAAAAGCTGCCCACTCTGTTGGTTGCTTAAACGCAAAGAAATAGGCACCCGTGCCGCCATCGGAAATGCCAGTGAGCGTCACGCGATTTTCATCGATGTTGTACTGCTGCTTTAACTCTCTGAGTATCGCAACCAGGTTTTCGGCCTGGCTATCGTGCCACCAGAACCTTTCAGCCCAGGAAGATGGCACAACAGTTATGCGACCTTCCTGGCCTATTCGATCAAAACTGCGTTGCCAAAAATTTTCACCAGGGTCAGGCTTTGGGCGACCGACGCCACCGTGCAATACAAACTCAACAGCATAGGATTCTGCTTCGTCGTAGTCCTCAGGAATAAACACCATGTAAGGAAATTCAGTGCCGTCTTCCGCAATACGCGACGACACCTGTTCGCCAACCGGAACATCAGACGAATAACTAGGTCCTTGCTTTAGTAATGAATAGAGCTCTGCTACATCTCTGCTCGCGGCAATTAGCTCGGCACCTGCTTGGGCTGAAGATTCAGCGTCGTCAGATTGCCAAAATTGAGTGACGAGCTCTTCAACTTCGGCCGATTGAACCACCGAAGAAAAAACGAGTGCTGTTCCTGAAAAAATAAGTGCCAGGTGACTTTTTAAATATTGCAACATCAGTCTAGAGCTCACCACCCAGTTCGGTATACACCGCACGCAGGAACCGATCAGGATTACCGTAACGATCATTGTAGGCGGCCGTCGGATCTGCGTCGGCCACTTCTTCATAGCTCATACCCGATAACACCATGGGTTCAACTTTTTCTTTGACGTCTAAAATCATGTCACGGAAACCCATCACGTCCATGCGGGTGGAAACTTCACCATGCCCCGGAAGAATTTTTGTATTGGGCCCTGCGGTACCAATCAGCAATCCCAACGCCTGCAAAGAACCTTCCAGGGTGCCGCCATTGTTGGTGTCGATTACAGGGAATGCGGTTGTGCGAAACACATCGCCGGTGTGAATCACATCGGAATCGATGAAATGAATAAAAGTGTCACCATCGGTATGAGCTGGTGGGACTGGAAAGGCATAAACCTCTTCACCATTTAGATGAATAGTTATTGCATCGCTATAAGTGAGGACAGGCAACGCATCCCTAGGTGACTGTGCTTCGAGCCGCACCCTAACTTCATCCCGCGCCAAAATGAGAATGCCCATTTTGCCCAAGTTCTCGTTTCCTCCAGTATGATCACCATGCACATGGGTATTGATGACAAACCGAATTTCGCCATCATTGAGTTCACGAATAGCTGCAAGAATCCTATCGGTCAGTGGTGCATATTGATCATCGATCATGACCACACCGTCTTCGCCAATCGATAATCCTATATTGCCCCCACGCCCCTCTAGGTAGTACACACTGCCAGCCACATGATGAGGGATAATTTCCACATCGGTGAAATCCTGTTGAGCTGCAGCGACTCCACTTAGTAGCAAACAACCGGCGCACATCACGCCTGCCAAGCCTTGCTTAAACCATTGAATGTTGAAAAGTGAGTGGGACATAGCTGACCTCCACCGATTATGATTTTTATGGGTACCGGAACTGTTTTCTGAGGATAAGAGTCAAATCTACTGATGTCCATGGAGCCCTCGGAATTTCGTCGTGTTTTGGTTTAAAGTAGCCCATTCATTGGCCTAAGCAGGGCAGGAAATGGCATCCATCGGCGTATAAGCAGTTTTAGAGCGCTGAGCTATCCGGATCATTGATACTTAACTTACAAAATCAGTATGTCAGTATGAGAGCATCTTGTGTCAGAGCATTACTGTGCCACAACCTGGGTTTGGTGGTCGGCATACTATTTTCTGGTTTGGTCCAGGCCCAGGATGCTCGCGACGAGAATGACCTGCCATTGCTGGATTTGGATACACCTCTGCGGTTGAATTTCTCCGGCTCCTGGGAAAAAGACTTTGGTCGTAGCGATTCATGGGAAGACGAACTGAATCGTGTAATGCGCATGCGTCAGGAACAAGCCGCATTGCAGCGCGCGGGAATCGGAGGTTCGGGTCCCCGCGTCTCTCTCGGAGGCATCAATCTCAGTAACCGCTCGGGACGCGGTGCGAATCTCTTTGAGATGGCTCGATTAGCGGAATACATCAATCGGCAGAGCACTATGGAAATTGTGCAAGACCGCAATGAGATTCGAATTGAACGACGTGGCGAAGCTCCCCTCGTATGCGGATTGGACATGGGACCCATGTCGACATTTAGCAGTGCTCATGGCACAGAGATCTGTGGCTGGGACAACCAACAGCTCGTCTTTCAAATAACTTTGCCTAACGACTTGGTAATACAACATCGTTTTACTGTTGCGGCAGGTGGTGATGAGCTGCGCATGGTAACCAGCATCACTAGCAAAGACTCTACTCCTTTCAATCTAATATCAGCGTTTAATCGCTATGATGCCGGGCCTGATGATTTGAACTGCGTACTCACTGTGAGTCGCGGTCGTGTCTGTAGTCAGGTCACACCATTGGACTAGTGAGTGCAGCTGCAATGAAAAACATCACCGCACTCCTTTTGATTTCACTTTTGCTGTTTTCATGCAGCAGTAATGAGTTTCCTCCTCCACCAGAACCAGCGTTTCCCGATGCGCCACAAGTTGGTGAAGTCGACTTTCAACAAGCCAGCTCAGCCCCTGAGGAATACCAACTTCTCGATATCGGTATAGTCGCTTTCGATAATCAATATATCGAAAGTGATTCAGCGAGATACGGCGAATGGGTGTTCAGTGAAATCCGCGACAATGAAAGACACTTTTTGCCTTATCTATTGCGCAACACATTACTTGAATCAAACCAATGGGGAGCAGTGCGTGTGCTTCCCCTCAATGATCCTTCTGTGGATTTGACGATTGAAGGCACGATTCACCAATCCGATGGGACAAGGTTAGTCTTGGAAATTCGTGCAAGCGATAGCACCGGCAAAGTTTGGTTAGAAGAAATCTATGTCGACAGCAGCATAGAAGAAGACTACCCCGACTCCACGCGACTGCGTTCCGCCAGTCAGCTGGAAATTGATGAAGTTAAAGAACCCTTCGAAGATATCTATGAGCAAATTAGCAATGATCTTGTCAGTCTGCGCAATGCGATGTCAGAAGAGGAACTCACCAACCTGCGACAAGTCTCAAATTTGGTTTACGCAAATGATTTGGCGCCAGAGTCTTTTGGTCACACTCTCACGACAAATGAAGAAGGGCTGCTGCAAGTAGTCAGTTTGCCAGCGGAAGATGATCCGATGGCACAACGCGTAGCAGAAATGCGACTGCGACATCATCTCTTCATCGACACCGTCGATGAGTACTACCAGGCACTGTATGACGAAATGGAGGCCTCCTATTTAGTTTGGAGGCGTTACTCATACGACCAAATAGAAGAGTTTGATGCACCGGAGCAACAATCGGTAGACCAGAGCCTGTTTAGTAGCACCAACAATTCACTGACTCTGATTCAACGTTACAACCGCTATCGCTGGAGCAAAATCTATGAACAGGAATTCTTAGAGTTAGCGAGTGGTTTCAATCAGGAAATAGCCCCGGCTATCTTGGAACTAAATCGGAACGTGCATGGCCTTAGCGGCACCATGGAAGAGCAGTACATTCAATGGCGACGCATACTGCGACAGCTGTTCACATTGGAAATTGGTGACGTCTAGCCTCTCGTCATTAACGCCTCGCCCCTGACGTCTCTCCTCAATTCACCCCACTTTCGGTGTGGTCATTCGCAAAACAATTTTGATTCTTGGCCAAATGGGGTAGTCTCAGTGCTTCGCAAAATAGCGTGCCTAAAATAACAATTAGAAGAATAAAAGGAGGCAGCAAATGACTGAAGAAACTGCCAGCGGAAACTCCAAACTTAAATGGATTATCGGTGGGTCCTTAGGAGGCCTGGCCTCGATTGCGGTCGTGGGTTTTCTAATTTTCTCTGCAGTCTGCCCCTGCGAACGAACACCCGGTGGATTCCTTTTTGGCGAAGCGGCCGATGGCCCTGTTTCCGATTGGAGCTTTGCGAATGATGTGCCTCTCTGCCAATTACAGATATACGCAGGCATCCGTCCTCATTCCATCAACCTAAATTGCATGGCGACACCGCAAGGTGAACTGTTCTTAAGTTGCTCAGTGTGCGATACCAAATATTGGGCGGCGCGAGTTGAAGCAGACGAGCCTGGCGTGATGCGCCTGAATGGAATTACCTATCCAATCGTTTTGAATCGCGAACAGGAACCAGCCCGGATGGACCAGGCCTGGTTAGCACGTATTACTAAACTTCAAAGTTTCGGTGGCGGTCCAAACAACCCGCGACCAGATCCTAACGCACAACGACCCGACCACTGGTGGACATTTCACGTCCAATCAAGAAGCTAGGCGGGCGAGACATTGCATGAGGAAGGAGTAAAATAG
This sequence comes from uncultured Pseudohongiella sp., assembly GCA_965262465.1. Taxonomy (GTDB): domain Bacteria; phylum Pseudomonadota; class Gammaproteobacteria; order Pseudomonadales; family Pseudohongiellaceae; genus UBA9145. Next base: position 3,265,444 of record OZ253535.1, read on the forward strand.
CCTTCCATTGCCAGATATTCATTTGCGACGCAGCAAATAGGAGCAACAACATGAAGAAGCAACACATCGTTACTCTCGCTATTGCGACTCTGTTCAGCGGACATCTCAGCGCACAGCAACCCAACTGGGTTGAGCTCGCGGTACACAACTTCGGTGCACCAATTAATACCATGTGGGCCGAAGGTGAACTTTCATTTGCTGATGACGGCACCATGGTTTATTGCAGCGCGCGCCAAGACATGGCAGTTGCTGAAGGTGACCCCAAAGATCTCTATATCGCGGAATTTAATCCCGATACTGGAACCTGGGATACGCCAGTGAATATGGGAATGCCGGTTAATCAGCCACCGGCAACAGATGTCGATCCACTACGAATGGGCGATGATCGCGAACCTTGGATTACTGCAGATGGAAACACGATTTATTTTCGTTCCGACCGTCTAGCAACGACTTCGCCACGTAACAATCACGATATCTTCGTGACTCGAAAGGTAAATGGCGAATGGTCTACGCCTGAACTGGTTGGTTTTCCAGTGAGTACTACAGAAGGTGATGAACACTGCCCTGCGGTTTTACAAGACGGTGAAACGCTTTGCTTTGCATCACGACGTGCTGGTGGCTATGGCGGTTCAGATATTTATTGTGTGAAGCCTGATGGCAGCGGTGGTTGGGGAGACCTGATGAATCAGGGTCCAAACATCAATACAGCGGGTGAAGAGTTTCATTTCACCCAAGATGTAAATGGCATGGTGTACTTCACTTCCAATCGCCCAGGTGGCTACGGCGGCATGGACATCTATGGTGCACAGTCACTGGGACCCAATGAGTGGGCACCGGCGCAGAACCTGGGCCCACAGGTAAATACAGCTGGCGCGGATATGTGCCCGGCATTGCCTCCTGGCGGCGAAACAATTGCCTGGTTCTCATCACGGCAAGACAACAGTTTTGGTAATGCTGATATCTTTTGGACGAGCAAGCTTAATATCCAAAGCGAAGACTAGTTACCACCAACAAAGTTTATGTCCAATTCTTGGCAAGAGATGCCCGGTACGCCGGGCATCTTTCGCGCTCCCTACACAGTTCCTGGCACAACTCCTTTCTCAACCATCGTCGATCTCGGCGACAATAACTATTTAGTCTATAGTCCCGGACCCGAACTTGAATCAAGCCTGCCGGATTCTATTTCCGCAAGCGCTAAACTATTACTCCTGGCACCTTGTACAGGTCATAACCTGGGATTGGAACCCTGGTTACAAAGTCATCCTGACGCGACGGCATTTGCACCGAAAGGTGTTAAAGCTCGACTGGAAAAGAAAAAGCGTGATACCAGCGCTCTGCATTCGATTGAAGAATTAGTGCCTCTACTACCCGATCATGTTCAGTTGTACGAGTTGCCGGACAACAATTTTCACGAAGTGTGGATAAGTGTTGAAAAAAACAACACCGTTTATTGGATGTTCGGTGATGCCATCCTTAACTTCGACAGTTTAGACGTGAATTTCATCATCAAATTTTTGCTCGGAGTCTACGGCATTAAAGAGGGGCTGAATCTTCACAAGATGTTCTTACGAGGACTCAAAGACAAAAGGGGATTCAAAGAATGGGGGCTCAAGCTTTTTGATGACAATCGCCGGCACATATTATTGCCATGTCATCGAGAAACCTACGATGCACCAGATTGCGGACAACGTATCGCTTCTTTGTTGAATGCGTTGGGCTAATTTTTCATTCAATAAAAAAGGGCGCTCAATAAATTGAGCGCCCTTTTTTTGATGAGTTTGTTTATGCCAAGTTTTCAGCAAACAAATTCAACAATCGACTCCACGCCCGTTCAGCTTGAGCCTGGTGGTATACCTGAGAATCAATAGCACACCAACCGTGCAGAGCACCTTCGTACACTTCGATTTCCGCTGAGATGCCAGCCGCATCGTAGGCTTCACGCAAGGTCACTTTTGCTTGCGGATCGTTTTCATCATCGTTGTCAGCGACACAATGAAGCATTGCTGCACGAGTGTCAGGAATCAACAGATGAGGGCTATTGGGCTGGCCAGTTGCTAATCCGCCACCGTGGAAAGTCGCACCTGCCGCGAATCGATCAGGAACTGCTGCAACAGTTCGCATCACCATTGGGCCACCCATGCAGTAACCGGTAGTCCCTATGCCTTTTGACGTGTCCACTTCTGGCTGTTGATCCAACCAATCGGTAAATGCTCGAGCATCTGAGAAATGTGTGTCCGCATTGAGATTGCGCGCCATAGGTAGCACATGATTGCGCACTTCTGGATTGCCAAAACTAGCGCCGAATTCCACTACTGGTGATCTAGCATCGCGATAGAAAGGATTCACTGTCAACACAGCGTATCCTTCTCTGGCCAATCGGCGTCCCATTTCCCGGAAAGCTGGACGCAGAGCAAGAATGTCTGGCCATACCAATACCGCAGCGTGCGCACCGGTAGAGGGGTAGGCGAAGTGACAATCAGCCACGCCGTCAGGGGTTCGAATATCGATGTCGCGCTCTGAAATTGACTGAGCATTAGCCACACTTGGTAGCATCATGCCAACGCCAGCACCTGCTGCTAGCTTATTGAAATCTCGCCGACTAAGATCCGAGTTCTTTAGACTCTCGGTATATGCGTCAGCATCTTTCTGGGTCTCCAAATCACACATGGCTGTGTCCTCACTTACTGCGTCTTAGTATTATTCGGGTATGTTGAGGATAGGAGAGTATTTGGGCTCGCTCGAAAACTCAATACCATTAACCGTGAAAATCTGTGTTCCGAGGTCATTATGAAGTTACTCGCGTTCGCCACAAGCAACAGCCGCTCTTCTATTAACAAGCAACTAGTCACATACGCTGCATCTCTTCTCCCGGAAGCCGAGACTGAGATTCTCGATCTCAATGATTTTGAACTTCCGCTATTCAGTGTGGATCGAGAGCAGGAACTAGGTCAGCCGGAATTGGCAAAATTATTTTTAAGCAGAATATCGGGAGCTGATGCCCTGCTCATATCGTTTGCGGAACACAACATGTCATTTACTGCTGCATGGAAAAATCTATACGATTGGTGCTCGCGTATTGAAACGAAAGTGTATCAAGGCAAACCAACCGTGATGATCTCCACTTCCCCCGGTGGTCGAGGAGGCTCCAACGTATTAGAAGCCGCTTTGAAGTCCGCACCTTTTTTCGGCGCAGAGATCAAAGGTTCATTGTCCATACCTTCATTTAATGAGAATTTTGATGTCAGCCAAGGTAGGCTTAGTAACACGGAACTAGATGCTCAACTTCAAGCAACAGTGAGAGCGCTTGCCGACTCTTAACACTGAGTCGCTATTCAAAATAAGAAGAACAGCGAGGAGTCAAAAATGGCTTCATTTCCAAGCATTTCAGCACAACGCAGAAAATTTCTTAAAGGTCTGGTGGGCACAGCAGTGGCTGCCAAGTTTCCTTTCATCGCACAAGCTCAAACTGTTCAAGTCTCTACTGTTGCTGGCATAGGTCAACCAGGCTATGACCCCGAACCCGCAAACGGATTAGTGGCAATAGAAACCTATGCGGACAATCCGTACGGCATCGTGCCAGGCCCTGATGGCGCGCTGTATTGGTGTGAAGTTGATACCGGCAGAATTCGGCGACTCAATTTGAATAATTTGCGCGTCACGACAATTGCAGGCACCGGCCAACCAGGTTTTAGACCAGAATCACGCCGACCAATGGAAACACCCTTCTCGGCACCCCATGAGATTCGCTGGGATGAAGGCAATCTATACGTAGTTGAGCGAGATAATCACTGTGTACGCCGCATTGCCGGACGAACAGGATTGGTCACTACCTTGGCAGGCAATGGGGAAGCTGGCTTCAGCGGAGATGGTCGCCCTGCCGTTCTATCTCAACTCAATCGTCCTCATAGCATCGCGTTCGATTCCCAAGGCAACTTACTAATCTGTGATATTGGCAATCATCGCTTGCGCAGTGTGAGTCGCGAGACTGGCATCATTTCAACCTTGGGTGGCACTGGCGAAAGAGAGCAGACGCCTGATGAAGCGCAACTCGAAGGTACTCCTCTGCTGGGTCCGCGCTCAATCGATACCGATCCAGACGGAAATGCCTATTTAGTTTTGCGAGAAGGCAATGCGGTATTTCAACTGGATTTATCTGCCGGACGCCTTAAACGCATTGCCGGAACTGGAGAGCGTGGTTACACCGGAGACGGTGGCGATGCACTCAACGCAACGTTCAATGGCCCTAAGGGCATCGCCTATTCACGAGCGGACAATAGTTTGTATATTGTGGACACTGAAAATCACGTAATCCGAAGAATGGCATTAGGCACAGGCATAATCGATACCGTACTCGGGAATGGTGAACGAGGAGACGGACCTGATGGAGACCCGCTCGCTTGCGCCATGAATCGACCCCATGGGGTGTGTGTTCATCGTGGTGTGGTTTACGTGACTGACAGCGAAAGTCATCGCATTCGCGCACTGACTGGATTATTTGCATAAGGCGGAATGCACGTTGTTTGAACTGAATGATTTATTGCTTTTGTTGCGCTCTTCGCAACCGATTATCAGCATTCAGACTCATGAAGAACAACGAGCAGTCGATCTCGTTCGGCGCTGCTCGGTTACCTTAAACAAACCAGTGTTGCAGTGGTCGTTAACGAAAGGACTGGTTGACGCAGGGACAGGCCAACCAGCACTGTCATTGGCAGGCAAACACGTCTCAGAAAATAAGAAGGACGCGGCCAATCCCAAAGAGCTGCTATCTGACATCAGCAGCAATCGTACTCCTAGCCTGTTTGTACTGCTCGACTTTCATCATCACTTAGATGATCCCTTCTGTGTACGCATCATTAAAGAGATTGCGCAGGACTATCATGACAAAGGTCATCACTTGGTGTTTATCAGTCACGAACTTTCCATGCCGGCTGAACTTTCGCGCTTTACTGCACAGTTTGAGATGGCGTTACCGGATCGGGCAACACTAAGAAAACTGATCATAAGTGAGCTCAAAGTTTGGAAATTGCGAAACGAAAATTCTCAACTGGAAGCGGATCGCAAAGCAATCGATCTATTGCTCAACAATCTCACTGGGCTCACTGTTACCGAAGCCAAAAGACTTATTCGCAACGCCATCTATGATGACGATGCGATTTCACATTGCGATGTTGATCGAGTGCAACAGGCGAAATACGAGCTACTCGGTCAAGACGGTGTCTTAAGTTTTGAGTATGAGACGGCAAGCTTTCAGGAAGTGGGCGGATTCAATGCGCTTAAATCATGGTTAGATATTAGAAAGGCTGCTTTCCTTGCCGGAGCCAATGAAAAACTGATTGATCGCCCAAAAGGGATTTTGTTGGTCGGGATTCAAGGCAGTGGAAAAAGTCTAGCGGCCAAAGCGGTTGCAGGTGTCTGGCAAGTACCCTTACTTCGGCTCGACTTTGGAACCTTGTATAACAAGTTCTTTGGCGAAACAGAAAAGAATATCCGCCGAGCATTAGAGCTAGCAGAAGTCATGGCGCCTTGCGTGCTATGGGTAGATGAAATAGAGAAAGGCATCTCAACTGGAGACTACGACAGTGGTACATCGCAGCGCGTTCTCGCTACATTATTAACCTGGATGGCAGAAAACAATAAACCCGTATTCATTGTTGCCACAGCAAATAACATTGAAGCCTTGCCGCCTGAATTGATTCGCAAAGGTCGTCTCGATGAAATCTTTTTTGTCTATCTGCCTGACCTTGAAGCGCGAAAGGAGATTTTTCGCATACATCTAGAGAAACGCGAAATGGCAATAGAGTCTTTGGATTTCGACACACTTGCAAATTCAACTGAAGGGTTTTCAGGCGCAGAAATCGAGCAGGTTGTGGTGTCCGGTCTCTATCAGGCATTGGCGCAAAAGACAGAGCTCGATCAACAGATGCTGGAACAAGCCATTTCCTCTACTCGTCCACTCTCAGTAGTGATGGCGGAAAGCATCGCGCAGCTGCAAGCCTGGGCCAAAGATCGCACGGTACCCGCCAACTGAAACCTTGGGATATTTTCTTGGATTGATCAGAGGTTTGCGCCACAATGTTATCCCTACTTTGTGCGACGCAGGATCTTCTTCATGAATCGAATCAGCGCAATCTTCTGCACAGCAGTCTTCTCGTTTAGTTCAATCACTTACGCAAATGAAGTCTCAATCGAAGACTTCGCCTTCCTTGCTGGGTATTGGCAGGGGGAAGGATTTGGTGGCCAATCGGAAGAGATGTGGATGCCGCCATCGAACGGCCGAATGTTTGGGATCTTCACGCAAACCAATGATGGGGCATTAGTCTTTTCTGAATATATGGAGATAAGCGAAAGCGAATCAGGCTGGGCCGTCCGCTTGAAGCATTTCAATCCCGATTTTTCTGGATGGGAAGAAAAGACCGACTACGTCAATTTTCCTTTTGATAGTGTGTCAGATAATAAGGCAGTGTTTGGCGGACTCAGCTACGAAGTCACCGGTGACAAGCTGACAGTATCCTTACGCATGCGGCAGAGCGATGGCAGTCTCACCACTGAGTACTTCTATTTTGATCGCGTAGAAATTGATTAACAGTTTAAAGGAAGAACAATGAGCGAAGCGCGGGTAAAAGAATTGATGGGAGAGTTGCTAGCAGAAATTCAAGATACCGATGGTATTGATGCTGAGACAATGCTACGCGCAAAACAATTACACGAAGATATTGAGCAACTAGTCGATCCCGACATAGATACGGCAGAGAACACTATTCTCGATGATGCAATCGCGCTGGAAGCAAGTTTCGCTGCCACCCATCCAGTGGCAGAGAAAACCATTCGCGAAATTATTAATACATTGAGTCGGATTGGGATTTAGTTGTATCGCAAATCGTTCGTTAAAGTTTTCACGACCTGCGTCCCAAGCTTCGATAAATATTACAACTGATGCAGTTCTATAGGTTGTGAGTTTTCACGACTGCCTACCAAGATACCTATTAGTGTATCTCCCCACGTATATTTATCCTGCATCAACTCATTGATGCGATCACTCTTTTCCGCACGCACTTCTGCGCGATAACGACTTCGCTCACCGTTACGGGTGACGTCGAATTCACCATTGTCTTGAATGCGGCTGTACCAACCAGACCCCTCAGCTCCGACTCGCAAGTACTGGAATCCGTCATCATCCACAACCCACAGGCGCGTGGTAACCTCAGCTCCTTCCGCGTCGAGGGTATGCAGTTCGACAACCTCTACTCTTTCTGATGCGACGTATTGCAATATGCCAAACAATGCTGCGATTCCCAGCAGCAAACCAATAGCCCAATACAAATATTTCATGATCCACCCCTATCTAATCGACCAATGTTAAATACTTTAACATTAAACTATTTAACGTTAAAGTATTTATTGGTACACTTCAGAAAACTTAAAAGACCAATAAACGATGGCCAAGAAACCAATTGCTCCTGATCCTGTCTTGTTCACCTACTTCAACGAGATAGGCATCATCTCCCAACTTGTCGGGAACATTTTCGAACGCAGCCTGCCGGACGGCCTCACTAACTCACAGTTCTCAGTACTTAACTGGTTTGTTCGAGTGGACGATCAAGCCACGCCCACCAGATTAGCTACTGCATTTCAGGTTACTGGCGGCGCCATGACCAATACGTTGAAAAAACTTGAAGCGAAAGGACTAGTTAAAGTGCGACCTGATGCGACCAGTGGCAGACAGAAAATAGTAACGATGACAGTGAAAGGCAGAGCAATGCGCGATAAAGCTATCGCCTGCGCGCCCCCTGCATTGGGAGAGTTCGCAGAGCAGTTCTCCATGCGCAACATCGAAAAACAAACTCGCGAGCTGAAAAAGGTCCGCCAGTTCCTAGATGAATATCGCTACAGATAGGGGAGAGTGATAATAAAGAGCTGAATGTCCGACCCGTTGTGCCACTACAAACTACGACCGCAACGAGCATGGATAACCGGACATTCGGCTCAATCGGGCAAATCGACCCAAGAGAGAGATGAGTTTGCAGTGACTCATCGAGGACCGGAGTATTTGCTCTAAGGACAACCAAGTCGGATAGAGCGAAAGTCCCATATCAAGTAAAACGCCGCAGATCGCTGCTTGGATCACCGGGTTTGCTACAATTCGTGTCCGCCAGAATGCCCGGATTACGAGAAGTTCAATACATGCAGACTATTCAAGTATTTACGGTGGGTGGCACCATCGACAAAATCTATTTTGACGCCAAAAGTACCTATGAAGTGGGGCCTCCCAATATTGGGGAGATACTCGAGGGGCTTAGTTTAAATCCCCAATTTCAGGTCACCTCCCTCATGCAGAAAGACAGTCTGGAGATGACGGACGAAGACCGGGAAGCGGTATTGAGCGCCGTGAAATCCAGCGATGCCTCTCGCATCATCATTACCCACGGCACCGACACTATGGTCAAGACCGCCAATGTACTAAGTGCCGCGGTGGATAAAACGATTGTGCTTACTGGGGCACTTGAACCTGCGCGATTCAAGACATCTGATGCCATGTTCAACATTGGGTCCGCTATTACTGCCGTTCAGACCAAAGAGCCTGGCGTTTACATCACGATGAATGGAGAAGTATTCGACCATGACAAAGTGGTGAAGGATGTCGAAAAAAATCGATTCGTGTCATTATAGTCAGCAGAGATGGAGGCTAAGTCTATGACTAAAAAAACAAGAATATTGCAATCTCTTACCGCCGTGGGGCTATGCGGATTCCTGGTAAGTTGCAGCGAATCAGAACCACCGGCACCTGAACTCAGTTTCGAAGAATCCCTGCAACTTCAGTTGATCGAAGCCCAACCGGGCGATGTCATTGAAATTCCCGCGGGTACTCATCAATTAACACGCAGCCTCTCCTTAACAGTTCCCGGCGTTACTATCCGCGGTGCCGGTATGGACTCGTCTATTCTTTCTTTTGCAAATCAAGCGCAAGGCGCCGAAGGCTTGTTAGTTACAGCTGATGACTTTGTTATCGAAGATGTCGCTCTAGAAGACACCATAGGTGACGCACTGAAAGTGAATGAGAGCACCAACGTTACGATTCGCAATGTGCGCACTGAATGGACCAATGGTCCAGATTCAAACAACGGCGCTTACGGCATCTATCCTGTGCAATCGACTAATGTACTTATCGATGGTTCGGTGGCTATTGGTGCAGCTGATGCAGGTATCTATGTGGGCCAGTCTAGTCAGATCGTGGTACGCAATTCGCGTGCGGAATACAACGTTGCAGGCATTGAGATTGAAAACTCAACTTATGCTGACGTTTACGATAACGTTGCAACCAACAACACTGGCGGTGTATTAGTTTTCGATCTGCCTAACCTCGAAGTGCAAGGTGGACAATCGACTCGTGTATTCAACAACGAGATTTACAACAACAATACCGACAACTTTGCACCTCCAGGAAATATAGTCGGCAATGTCCCACCTGGAACGGGACTCTTAGTTCTAGCGAATGACAATATCGAAGTCTTCGATAACAATTTTGCTGACAATAAAAGTGTAAACATCATGGTGTACAGCTTCGTCCTAGGTGGTCGCACTATTGATGACCCAAACTACGACCCGTACCCCGAACAAATTTACATTCACGATAATAACTATAGCGGCGGTGGTACCGAACCTGGACATGCCTTGCTTAAGAAGTGGCATGCAGAAACCGGGGAAAACTCTGCCAACATAGTGTGGGGTGGCTTGGTGAAAGAAGGCGACAGTATCGAAAACTTGATATGTCTCGGTGACGATCCTTCCACCAGTTTCATGAGTCTCGGCGGAACTGGAGAAGTAGACGATGTGTCTTATGACACCACCGCCCATGCTTGCACACTACCTCGATTAGGAGCGGTGCAATTGGATATGCCCGGCGACGACTAATCTAATTTTTGTAAATTTTTAACAATTCAGTAAACCGTTGGTCAGCATCGTCGCTGACCATTCCGGTTTCTGTATATTCCTTCAAGCGTTCACCAACGATCTGGTGCCAACCAGCTGCTGCTCCTTGTACTTCACCTGGCGGAAGATACTGGGAGAACGTAAGTATTGTATTTTCGTCTTGTTCCACTAACTGAAACATCACCGGACTTTTACTGACTGGATCGATCAGGTGAGGATGGGCTGCTTTCTCAGGATGGTCATTCCAGGTAAACCCAAACAGATTAGGTCGACTACACACTTTAACCGTACCATTTACGGCGGAACCGTCTTCCAACACGATCCGCCCACCCTCTCTCGCTTCAATGGTGCCGTTCGTCCACCAGTGAGCAACATGTTCTACTTGAGTTATGGCATCCCAAACCGCATCGATTGAGGCTGCAATTTCGATTTGGATTTCCAGGCGTCTTACTGGCCCTGTTCCTGAAATTTCCGTTAGCTTTTCATTGATAGCCATTAGTCATTGCCCATCTGAGATCAGCAGTTATGGTTGAGTCTCGAGGTCCCGTTTTAGGCGGCTGAGTATGCTGGCTGAGGGCTGCGCATAAGCCTGAATCCAGCGTTCATGGAACCTCTGAATAGGACTCACGTCCAGATAATTCCAGCGTTGTCGCCCTTCCTTCTTGCTAATTACCAGCTCAGCCTTCTCCAATACCCCCAAATGCTGCATTACTGTGCAGCGATTCAACCAGGGCAGTTCCTTGCACAGATCCCCCGTGGTACGGGGCTCTTCGCGCAATAGATCGAGGATCTGCCGGCGGTCAGCACTGGCTATAGCCTTGATGACTCGCTCATCTTGCAGATCTTCCGGATTCTCAAAAGGACGATTAACCACAATATTTCTTCATTAGATGCTTGATTTGATATGTTATATTTTTATAACATGTTTCTCAAGAGGTGAATAACAACCCTATCTGGAGGGATAGCAATGACAGAGACTAGTGAGCGAAATTACACGGTAAGAACAAAAATCAATAAACCGGTGGCGGAAGTATTCAATGCCATAGTATCCGGCGAACAATCCACCAAGTATTTTGTGAATGCCACCACAGGAGACATGGTTGAAGGCACCAAAGTCGCCTGGACTTGGGATGAATATGGCACTAATGAAGTCACCATTAAGAAAGTAGTCGATAACGAACTGATTCAACTTGGTCTAGATTCAGAGAACTGGCAGAAGACCAATGATGATTCTTACGAAGTTACGGTTTCTTTTGAGTTTGAAGCGCTGGACGATCGCTCAACCATGGTGAGCATAAGCGAATCAGGTTGGCGACTTGACGCAGAAGGCTATAAAGGTTCGCACGATAACTGCGGCGGCTGGCAAGACTTCTTGTTATGCCTCAAAGGCTATCTCGAATACGGAATCGACCTGCGCAAATAACGACAGCTATTTGTCAGCTTTAGCGCATTAGGGCATACGATCACTGTATGCCCTTTTCTCTTTGTTCAAAAATTTTTGTGTCTGGCTAGTTAGCCGTTACCCGTGAAGATTCCGCTTGGGCATTTTGCGCGGCACGCCGTTGGTTGATTACCGGCATAAGTGCAGTAAGAGCTGATCCAATAATCAGCAATATGGCGCCGAAGATTGAAAGGATAGAGAGTCGATCTGAAAACGCATAGTCTGGATTGATAAACACGATTACTTTGAGGCCACCGATAGTAAATAGCGGGGCAAGAGCTAGGGTCGCACTTACCTTTGATGCATCCCAAAGATTTAACGCTTCGGCAAAACTTCCATAGGCAATCAAGGTATTGGCGCAACAAAAAACCAGTAACCACAGTTGCACAGTCGTCAGTTGAAACAGCAATGAAGGTGTAATGATGGGAAGAAGAACAACAATTGATACCGCATAAATAACAAACAGAATCTGTACCGACGAAAAGTCATGCAGGAGCCGCTTTTGTAACAAGGCGTAAACCGTCCAGGTAATTGCAGAAACAACCACGACCAACACGCCGATAGTTTCAGCGTTATCTAACGATAGAAAAGTTTCCAGGCGATCGTTGAAGAACAACAACAGACCGAACACGATCAAGGCCGTACCAATTTTTTGTACTCCCTCGAACGGTTCCTTGTAAACGATTACTCCCCCAAGAATTAGAAACAACGTAGTCAGCTGAATGACAGCTTCGCTGGTTTCGGCATTGACGAAATTCAGACTGTAGGAGAAGTAGTAATAATTGCCGCATAATCCAAGTGCGGCGATTAACAACAGCCACCTTTCTTTGACTGGCACCTTAAATATAGGCGGCAGATCATTTCTTATAAGTAGCCACAACCCAAGCACTACTCCTGCAACGGCGAACCGATACCACACGACGGTGCTCGCATCCATACCAGCCAAAAGCTCCTTCAAGGCGATGGGCAATATCCCCCACAGCGCAGCCGCTGTAAGAGACAATAAAAATCCTGCCACGTGGTTTTGTCGGGCTTGGTTCATGAGCAACTAATACTTAGAAAACTATTCTCGCGAATGCGAGAGAGCCGGCATCGTATCACGAATCCACCGGTAGAGCCGTATCAAACGAGTCTTATGAGAGCTTGATGTGGCGTGAAAACCGAGCAGACAGAAACTCCATCTGGTCTGCGAGTACGGCGTGGTTTGAAAGGTATAGGAATTCGTACTGATTCGGCACGAAAGGCACTGCCAATAATTCCATGCTGGCTTCTTCCGGCGTGCGATCTGCTTTGCGGTTATTGCAGCGGCGGCAAGAGGACACTACATTTGTCCACTTGTCCCTTCCACCACGCGAAATGGGAATCACGTGATCTCGCGACAGGTCTGTAACGTGAAACTCATTGCCACAATACAGACAGAGATTTTTGTCACGGCGGAATAGAAACTTGTTTTCAAGCGGAGGATCAAAGCTCTCCTTATGCACTTTGCCATCACAGGCTACGATGCTGGGCAATTTTAAAACGGAGCGCTCGCCCAAACGGTTATATCCACCGCGAATTTCCATCACGGTGTCACCGAGGGACCAAATTACTAAGTCTTTAACGAGGAGCGTCGCAGTCTCTTCCCTGGTTAGCCAACTAACCGGGATGCCAGCTTTGTTCAATCGTAGAATCTTGGCATTCATTTTCGATCACCGGATTCGACTGCGACTTTATTAAGAGTTTATATGTTGACGTGAGCTGTATCCATCGTCAACAACGTCTTGCTAAGTACACTTACTTTATCGGCGCAATATTTGCGACCTGAATATTGTGCAGGATGAATTCCTGTATTTTGAGAAAAATATCGGTAATTGTGACGGGGTTGTCACTAAAGGATGGACTGGTTAGCCCAATAGACGCTCTTGTAAGCGAGCCCATCCTCCAGAGCTAAGCCAGTAACCCGACTGCAATAAGATTGCCAGGATAATGAATATTGGCAAAGTCCCCAGATCAGCACCGCCAACCTGGAAATAGAAGACCGCATTGTAGTTTCGATCTTCGGTAGGATGCTCGGCGGTGACAACACCGATATAGGTTCCCTTTTCTTCAAACGCATAGCTCGCTCGGTAGAAACCTGCTTCCTCGATTGAAGCTTCCTGATAGAAAACCGTCGCAGCCTCTAAATCTTCGATCGCTTCGATATCTTCCCATGCAGCATAACGCCCAACGTTGTTCACATCTCGCACAATTCGGAAATCGATAGCCATTTCAGTCAGCAGATCATGCAAGTACTCCATGACAAAAACTGAGTTTGTAACATCGGGGATGTCTTCGCAGAACTCATCAGTCTGGGAGGTCTGGGGTTGAAACACAGTGAAGTGTGCTTGCATGAAGTTGATGTTGATTACGCAGAGGTCATCCTCGAAAGCCACCCCGCCATGGGCGTAGCTACGATTCATTAGCAATACTGCTAATCCCGCAATAAGAAGACTGCCTACAAGGCGCTTAGGAAAAACTTTGTTCAACGGGGGTAACTAATTTATATATAGAAGAAAGAATGGTTAAAGATGATTGGAGAGTACGCTCGCTACCAGGGAATAGGATTGCCATCGTAGTTAAAAAACTCACCACTATTGGCTGCATTGAGATTATCAACCACACCAATCATGCCACTCACACTGGTTTGTGTATCGATCAAGGCATTTGGCCCGCCCATGTCGGTAAGCACCCATCCCGGATGTACAACGGCAGCACAAAATCCTTCACTGGCCAAATCAACAGCCAAGCTTCGAACAACAGAATTCAGAGCCGTCTTTGAACTGCGGTATATATAACTACCCCCACCGCGATTATCATCAATGGAACCCATCTTCGAGGTGACATACACCAGCTTCTTGTCATTGCCCTGACGCAAACTACTGATTATCAGTTGAGTTAACAACATTGGTGCCACGCTATTCACATGCAATACCGCATTCCAATCGGCTGCACTCACGTTGCCAAAATTGGCATCTCGAGGACCGTAAACCCCAGCATTGTTGATGAACACATCAATCGCTTCGCCCTTAATGGATTCCGCAAACGCTGCCATGGATTGTTCACTATTCACATCGAGTTCATACAGCTTTAATCGGGAATCAGCAGCAAGCTCGGACAGTTCGCCAGCTGACGATAGATCACGGCAAGTCGCCAAAACCTCATCACCCCGGGCTAAATATTGTTTAACAAATTCCAGTCCGATACCGCGATTGGTGCCAGTGATCAGTACAGTAGCCATCAAGAGTCTCCAAGGGTTTCAAGCGAACAGCGCGTTGCAAAAGAGGCGGTAGGGTACACAGCTAGCTAAGGCTGGTCAAAGGTAACTCTTGAGCAATTTGAGCGTCTCATTTAGTGGTTATTCGGTGCGTATAAAAGCGTCACAAAATCAGGAGTTGAGCGCCCTATCCCGCACTGTGTGGTTTGTTATACTGCCCGGCCTGCTTCAGAAACCCTTTGGAGAACAACGTTTTGCGCCAAGCCTTCGTTAGAAGCCTGTTACCACTGGCGATCGCCAGTCAGATTCATGCCGCGCAAGCGCAGGATCCAGAAGAAATTGTTGTAGTGGGTGTCGTACCAGCAGGGTCTAGCCTGGATAGCAGCAAACTTCCCTACCCTATGCAGATGGGCAGCGCCGAAGATCTTCAGAATATGAGTGGCACCAGTCTGGCCGATTTCATGCGCCGCAGTTTCGGCAGTGTCTCCATCAATGACGCTCAGAACAATCCTCTGCAACAAGATATGCAATACAGAGGTTTTACGGCTTCTCCTCTCCTGGGTTTAGCTCAAGGTTTGGCGATCTATCAAAATGGCGCCCGCATCAATGAGCCTTTGGGCGATACAGTGAATTGGGATCTGTTACCGCAAACTGCGATCAACGAGATCCGACTGAGTGGAGGATCGAATCCACTATACGGACTAAATAGCCTTGGTGGTTCCTTAGTGATCGATATGAAAGATGGCTTCAGTTTTCAGGGAACCAATGTGGAAGTCAGTGCCGGCTCCTTTGGCCGAACTCGAGCCAATTTCGAGATTGGTGGTAACGATGGTCAACTGGGCTACTACTTAAATGTAGAACGTTTTGATGAAGATGGTTGGCGCGATCAGTCAGCCTCTGATGCGCTAAACATTTACGGCAGTGTAGGTTGGCGTTCGGAGTACTCTGCCATGAATCTGAACATCCAACATGGTGAATCAGATTTAATCGGCAATGGCGCATCTCCTGTTGAGCTGATCGAGTTAAACCGGGCAGCCATTTTCACCGGCCCTGATATCACCGAAAATGACATGACTATGGTGAGCTTGAACTTTGCTAATCAAGTCTCCAGCGGTATCAGCTTTAGCGGTAATTTCTTTTGGCGCGAGAATGACACTGATTCGTTCAATGGTGATGGTACAGAATTTGCCGTTTGTGAATTTGCTAGCGGTGTCGGCCTGATCGAAGGATTAGAAGAAGACGACGTAGAAGAATTAGGCATCGACGATGATGATCTTTGCGAAGGTCAATATGCAAACGCCGAAGCACTGGAAGACTTCTTGAATGACCTGGCAATGGGTATGGGAGAAGACGAAGAGTTTAATATCGAAGGTTTCGAAGATGATGAGTTGTCCGGTACTGGGATCTTGTCCGATGAAGCCATTAACAACTTGAGTAACCGTGTTCAGGAAAGCTTTGGCGGCGATTTTCAATGGACTCTTGAAGGGGTATTTTTCGATGTACCTGGGCAAGTTGTTGTCGGTGGCGCCTATTTCAACGGTCAAACTGATTTCAATTCCGTGTTGGAATTAGCGAACATTGATCCGCTTACCAGAATAACTACGGGACTGGGCACTGGAACTTTTGTCGACGAGGCAGCAACCAATATCCGTACTGAAACCGAATCCATCAGCGCTTACATCAATGCATCGCTTGATCTAAATGATGCAGTAACTCTGACTTTGTCTGCCCGCGCCAATGACACGAGTGTTCGATTGAATGATCTATCGGGCGAACGACCAGAGCTTAATGGCGACCATGGATTCAATCGTATTAACCCGGCCATAGGAATAACATGGCAAGCTAACGACAATCACAATCTCTATGCATCCTATAGTCAATCTTCCCGAGCGCCTACGCCAATCGAGTTAGCCTGTAACGAAGGTGTATTCGATTTAGCAGTACAGTTCGCATTAGTTGACGGTGAAGATCCCGACGATGTGGATTTCGAATGTCGCCTGCCTAATGCATTTCTCGCTGATCCACCACTGGACGAAGTGGTTGCCAAGAGTTTCGAATTTGGCTCTCGCGGTTTTATCGGTGACCTAAATTACTCTGCCGGTTTTTTCCATACTACCAATGACAATGACATCCTGTTTCAAACAACAGGTCGTTCTACCGGATTGTTTGCCAACGTTGATAAAACCCAACGCGTTGGATTCGAAGGCAGCATCGGAGGTCAGTTAGAAAATCTAAATTGGTTTGTTGCATACAGCCGTGTCGATGCCAGTTTCGAAGATGACTTTAAAGTGTTAAGCCCAAACCATGCATTCGCCGATGATGAAGGTGAGATTCTAGTGAACAGCGGGGATAACATTCCTGGCATTCCACAAAACCAATTTAAATTGGTTACTAACTATCAAGTGGATAGCAATCTCAGCCTGGGTGTCGACGTGATCGCGAATAGTGATCAACATCTTCGTGGCGATGAATCTAATCAGCTCGATACGGTTGATGGTTACACCATGGTGAACTTCAGGGCGCGCTATCGGTTCAATGACAATCTCGAAGTCTTCGCGGTAGTGAACAACCTGTTCAATGAGGAATTCGAGACTTTCGGGCTGCTTGGTGAAGAGCCTGGTGAAGTGGAAGTTCCTATCATCGAAGACCTGGAGGTTCCTATTTTCCTGGGGGCTGCGCCACCTAGAGCCGGGTTCCTCGGCGTTCGATACCGGTTCTAAACCACTGTATGCCCTTACATGGGGCACCCAACCCATAGAAACTTGATTCCCGGGTCTCTATTCTGAGACCCATGGAAATTCACAGCGAACAACCGAGATTGGGGTGGTACAGCGTAAAAACGTTGATCTTGATGGTCATCCTTGGTACGTATATCGCCACACAATAACAAGAATAATTGGAGGCAAGCGCCTTGCTTGCGAGTCCATCTATTAGGTCGAGTTATGCTCATTCATCCGACAAACTGACGTTTGAATAGCTCCTCACCGTGGCCTTAAGAATAATAAAAGTACTACTCGCTCTCTCAGCCGCTGCCTGGGGAATTACTGGCGGGCTGAAAAACCTCGCAGACTATGAAGGTGCAGTTGGTTTAACTGCATTTCTGCTGTCAGTTGAAGGCACCGAGTCCATCCGGGCTATTTCATTTCCACCACTCACTCATCTGAGCTTTGCATTCGTGTGGGGATCAAAATTCGCAACAGGAATTTTGTGTGCACTAGGTGCCTTCGAGTTATGGAAGACCAGATCGAGTTCATCAAATGAATTCACTGCTGCAAAAGAAAAAGTGTACTTGGGAATTGGTATTTCAATTTTCATGTTGTTCTTCGGATTCATGGTCATGGTGGGAACTGTTTTTTCACCTTTCGCAATTACCGAACTACGTACTTCGTATTTTCAATTCGCAACCTTTCAATTGGTGGGGTTGGGTATGGTGATGTTGTTTCTGACACTACCCGAAAGAGAAATAGATTAGGCAATTATGAATCTCGATAATTTGAATAGATGGTTAACTCTTGCTGCGAACATTGGAGTTCTGATCGGAATATTTGCTGTGGTCACAGAACTACGACAAACCCAAATAATTATGTCGGCAGAATCCAGTATGCAACGGGCGCAGTTTTCAAGAGAAAATGCTTCTACTGCCATTCAAAATAGAATCGGTGAAATTACAAGAAAGCTAGAGAATGGGGAAGACCTTACTGAAGATGAGTTTGGTAGAGCGAAAGAATTTGCAGATCGACTTCTACGGCATCAAGAAGTTATGCATTATCAATATCAACTCGGAATTCTAGATAGTGAGATATGGCAGAACAATGCCGATGGCATTCGAAATTTTATGGATGATCCCATCATGAAGTATGTATACCCCAATTGGCCGGTTGAAGGTATTTCTTTGAGAATGCGCAAATCCTTTGTGGATTTCACAATGGAATTTAGGGATTAGGATTCTATGAATCTCGATAGTCTAAATAAATGGTTAACTCTACTAGCAAACACCGGTGTGCTAGTTGGCCTATTTGTAGTTGTATTAGAGCTACGTCAAAACGATGAAAGCCTGAACTCATCCATTCATTTTTCTCTGAGCGAAGCATTTCAAGACATATCCGCGAGGGCAACTGAGAATACTGACTTCGCGCAATCTCTAGCTAAACTTTTCAACAACCAAGAGCTCGAACCCTACGAGATTGCGCAGGTTTTGGGATGGATTCAAGAATACTTAATAGTGCTATTTTCAGCTTATGAGCTGAAAGAACAAGGCATTATCACGGAAGAAACATGGGGCATAAGAGCAAGGCTATTCGTCGGATTTTTTGACAACGAATTTTTTCGAGTAGGCTATGAAAGCAATCGAGAATTCTATCCGGAAGACTTCTTCCGTGAAATCGAATCGTATTATGATGGCAATGTGCGCTAACTACTAACGAGGCACTCCATGGACAAACGATCTTTTATTAAAAACATGGGATTAATGAGTGCTGCCGCGGTGAGCTTCTCGAGCTTGCGTGACGCGGTGGCCGCGGTCGATAACGTGCCGGTTTCAGACCTGGCTGGTGATGAAGATTTCTGGCTGAAAGTACGTGGTGACTATGACATTAAATCTGACTACATCAATCTGGAAAACGGTTACTACTGTTTTCTCCCGCAACAGACTCTGGAGCGTCAGATTGAGCATATGCGTGATGTGAACCGGGAAGGTTCCTACTACATGCGCACTGTGCAATATGAAAACAAAGACAAAGTTGCGAATGCAGTGGCTGAAATCGTGGGCTGTAGTTCCGATGAAGTGGCGATAACCCGCAACACTACCGAATCTCTAGACCTTATCATCAGCGGACTGGACTGGCAGCCCGGTGATGAAGCAGTAATGGCGGAACAGGATTATGGTGCCATGCTTAATCAGTTTAAGTTGATTGAGCGCCGCTACGGCACTGTGAACAAATTGGTGTCCGTACCAAATCACCCCAAGAATGATGAAGAGTTAGTTGATCTTTACGCATCTGCGATAACCGATAAGACAAAGCTATTGATGATCTGCCACATGATCAATATCACTGGCCAGGTATTGCCGGTGCGTAAGATCGTAGATATGGCACATGCTCGAGGTGTCGAGGTGATGGTGGATGGCGCACACGCCTACTCTCACATTCCTTTTCAGATGAGCGACTTAGATTGCGACTACTACGGCACGAGTTTACACAAATGGCTCAGCGCCCCACTGGGCTCAGGGATGTTGTATGTAAAGAAAGAAAAGATCGACAAAGTGTGGCCTCTACTGGCTGAGCGCGATCTAGGCCCCAATGATATGCGTCGTCTCAATCACATAGGAACACATCCAGTTCACGTTGACCTTGCGATCCTTAATGCTATTGAGTATCAGAATACCCTTGGGTTGGAACGCAAAGCAGCACGACTACAATATCTACAACACTATTGGACAAGCCAGCTAAGAGACCTACCTGGCGCTAACGTCAACACACCTCAAGAGTTACATCGTCACGGCGGCATCGGCAATGTTGGTGTTGATGGGTTAGAACCATCAGAGCTTGCAGAAAAATTAATGACTGAACATCGAATCTATACTGCGGCGATAGATCGACCTGGTGTGCGCGGTGTACGAGTCACTCCGAATGTTTACACGACAACGAATGAACTGGATGAACTTGTATCGGCAGTTAAGGCACTTAGCAGTTAATGCAAAAACATAAAAACGATAAGAGGTGGCACAATGACTCACTATGTAGATGGATTTGTACATCCTATTCCGAAAGATAAAGTGGACTCCTATAAAGAGCTGGTTGTCAGTGTCGCCCAGATCTGGAAAGAACATGGCGCACTGGAATATTGGGAATGCGCTGAATCTGATAATCAGTTTGAGGGATTAACATCATTTCGCGAATCCATAAAAGCAACTGACAATGAAGTTGTCATGTTTGGTTGGATGTTGTTTGGATCAGAAGAATCACGAGATGCTGCTCATCAAAAAGTCCCCGCCGATCCAAGAATGGAAGAGTTGATGTCTGCAACAGATGTTGGCTTTGATGCATCTCGAATGGTGTACGGTGTGTTCCACCCCATAGGCTCGTCTTAGTAAACCCATGCCCGAAGTAGTTAATGGCACAAGCAAGATTCATTATGAAGTCTCCATCGACAATGATGGCCCTACCTTAGTTCTTATCGCCGGACTCGGTGAACAAATCGGTGGTGTTGAGTACCCCGATGAACAGTGCACATTTTTCGGCAATGCCGGTTTCAAAGTTGTTCGCATCGACAATCGCGATACAGGTTTATCCGGACCTACTACTGAAGAACCCGTAGATTACACACTGCATGACATGGCAGATGACGTCGCTGCGGTCATTCGTGAATTGGATGATGGTCCAGTTCATGTGTTGGGTGCTTCGCTGGGAGGATTTATTGCGCGCTGGGTCACTATTCGACACCCTGAACTAGTGAGCACTCTCACTGTTGTCATGAGCGGAAGTGGGGCTGGGCCGGATGACGATGGCCCAGGCGTCGATCCGGCGGTTCGAGAAAAGAACGCTAAGGTGCTCGATGTATTGCCCAGAGATCAGGCCATAGAAAACACTGTAGATTACTGGCGTTGGCTCTGGGGAAACGGCTACCCCTTTCCAGAGACCTTTGTTCAGGAAAGAGTAGCTTATGCCTATGACCGTGCCTATCGCCCCGAGGGCATTGGACGGCAGTTAAAGGCGGCGATTTCCACACCCGGATTGTGGGAAGCTCAATCTCAAATTTCTGTGCCCACACTGGTCCTGCATGGCGGAGAAGACCCCTATTTTTCTGCGGCTCATGGAGAAGCCACCGCAGAACGCATACCTGGAGCGACGCTGTGGTTTGACCCGCGCATGGGGCACATCATGCATCAGGAACAGTGGGAAGAGCTCGCGAGCCGTGTCATAGCGCTCGCTTCAGCTGATAGCTGATTACTGTACAAATTTATATGGGTTTAGTGACCCATAGAAACTTGCGCCCTGGCTCATTAGTCTGAGAGCCATGGAAAATCGCACACAACAACACAGATTGGGATGGTATAGCGCAAAATCGTTGATCTTGCTGGTCATCCTTGCTACCTATATCAGCACCCAACAACAATAAGAATTGGAGGCAAGCACCATGCTTGCACTACCATCAGCGGGTCTGCAACACACCCTTCTATTCTTATACCTACCTTCTAGGTTTGTTCCTCTATTCATATAGGGATTGAATTCATGGACTTGGACAAAACCAATCAATGGCTGACTCTGGTCGCAAACATTGGTGTGCTATTAAGTATCTTATTAGTGGCATATGAGCTTAGGCAGAACACAACCACTCTTCGGGCGGATGCTTATCAGAGTCGCACAGAAAACATTATTCAAACCTATAGCCTTTCTATTTCTCCCGAACTTTTACTTTCAGCAATGGAAAAAATGGATTACTTAGTGTTTCGCTGCGACCCGAATCTTGATCTCGTTGATAACTTAACTGCTCAGGAAAAAATTGTGATGGGAGAATTCTTGAGCGCTAATTGGGCGCGACTAAATAATCTCGTCTACCAATATGAAGAAGGTAACTTGGATGATGGCTATTTCGATGGCTCAGTACTCGACGTCATCTACCAGTACGAACCCTGGTTACAAATCTTCAGCCCAATCAATGCAAACTATGCGCAGGAGACATTGCAAGAGTACAACTATGTTGGCGCTGCTGATCCGAGTGAGTGCAGGCAACAACTTCGCTAACTTATTATGAACGACAAACAACTTTTCATTTTTAATAAAGCAGGTTACGACCTGCCTGAAGTAGATGAATGGCTTTCCAGCGATCCACCAGAGCTCTACGAGATAGCGCGCAAATGGTTTGCTGTATTTCGTCAGTGCGGAGATGACGTGTTAGAGGTTATGCATGATGGAATGCCAACCGCCTGTGTGCAGACTGCTGCGTTTGGTTACGTGAACGTATTTAAATCTCATGTGAATGTGGGATTTTTCACTGGGGCTTTTTTGGATGACCCACATGACTTACTTGAAGGCTCGGGAAAACGCATGCGGCATGTGAAGGTTGGTCCTGCTATAGAAGTAAATGAACAGGCACTGCAAGATTTAATAAAGGCTGCCTACCACGATGTGAGCAGCAGATTAGGAAACGGCTAGTTGCCAGTTGGGTTGCTGCGGGGTGGCTCGACCCCACCAATGGTTCTAAAGTCTCGATCTCTAGCCTGTTGTCTTCCCTGCTGAGCAGCCACTTCCAGATCAATCTCTAATCCCGGATAACCTCGTGGTCTGGGCAGGTCCACAAAGCGACGCGTATCCTCGAGATCACAAATTCGAAGACGGCCAACGCGAGCCGTAGCTCCGCTATCCCACACTGCTTCCACGCCGGGGATTACGACGCACCCATTCTCATCGGGCTCTGGCAAATCATCTAGGCGATAGGCCTCTGTAACTGGAGAGCGACCGATGGGCGCAATGGAATCTACCGATGAAATCATCGCGCCTCGTGGCTCGGTAGTATATGTCACCCGCACTGCATTGCTGGCGCAGCTCGCTAACAACAAGACACAGAGTAAAGAACTGAAAAGGCGCATAGGGTTTACCTATTATCTGGCTCTTAAGAAGTTGACCGCCTTGTCGGGAAAATCTGTGAACAGTCCATCCACATCTGCTTGGAAGTAATGAATTTCCAGCAGGTCTTCGAAGTCACTGGCATAGTCGGGCACCTGGCCAGGATCACTGCGATAGGTATAGGGATGCACTTGCATACCCGCCGCATGAGCGCGAGAAACTAATTCAGTAATCTGCAAATCACTATCTGTTGAATCTCGACCAACGACTAAACTCTTATCAGGTCCGATCCCATCTGCAGAGTAAGCCAGTTTCTCCATACCATCGGGTTCAAACATCCAGGGATAAGTACTGGTGCCCCCAATTAGCTGAATCAAATTCACACTGATTCCAGCAGCAGGCAGAATTTCTTTTTGAATGATTGCCAACTCGTCGTAGTCAAACGTTTGCAGAAATACTTTGTCTTGTTTTGTGGTGTAACCGTATTCCTTCAGCACTCGTACTACTGCTGTACTAATATCTTTGCCTTCTTGCCGATGAAATGCTGGTTGTTTGATTTCAGGGTAAATACCAATGTCATTGCCAGTGGATTTGTTCATTCCCTGAATCATTTCTATTTCTTCTTGAAGAGTCGGCACGCTAAAAGATGAAGTTCCCATGGGAAACCTATCTGCATAACCTTGACGCTTTTCGCCATCAGACATGACGCGAAATCCTTCAGTTGCACTGAGCTGTCGAATTTCTTCTAAAGTGAAATCGATCGCGTAGTAGCGACCATCATCTCGTGCGCGATTCGGGAACACTTCATCAACATTTGTTGTGCGATCCAAAGTAATGTCGTGCAACACAATCAAGTGATCGTCTGCGGTCATCACTACATCTTGTTCGATATAGTCAGCCCCCATGGCATACGCCATGGCTTTAGCTTCCAGAGTATGTTCCGGTAAGTAGCCGCTGGCGCCGCGGTGGGCAATGACGATTTTTTGAGCCATGGATTCAGTCGCTAGGAAGGCCAATAGCAGAGCACAGAGAATTCGATATCTGGACATGATTCTAACCCGTTCACAGAGCTGTAGTTACTGTCGTTCAAAGGCGTATCTTGCGATGCGTGTATGACAGGCAGTTTACAGTGAAATCAGTGTTATTGCAGTGGTAGGACGCTCAGCCCACGGATACAGTCGACTCACGATCGCCTTCCATCCCGTCAGGCGATCTTTATTGTTCGTTCGACTGTATCCCTGCCCTTCGCGAGGCGGAGGAATAAGTTACAAATAGAGGCTCTAACTTCCGAAGCGATAGCGCAGCTTAATCGCAACTTGCTCAACAATTCGATCGTTCCAGGATTGTTCGAATAGATCCTGAAAAGTGAAGAAGCTATTGCGGGGTAAGTTGGCACCACGGGTATACACTACGAATAAGTCTGACAACGGTGCAATCTCCCAGCGGTAGCGAGCTTGAAAAGTCATTCGACTAATGACGAAGTCGTCGGGCGTGTCATCTGGATTTGGAACTGGATGCAAGCGCTCACGTTTGTCTGGATTAACAACATAGAACATATCTTCAAATGCTTTTAACCCGGTCCACTGTGTAGTGAAGCGCAATCGTTGGCGCGCGGTGATGAAGTAGTTCACCTCTAGCCGAGGAGACCAGGAGTGCGATTCGAAGCTGGTGTAATTTCCGTCGCCTCGATGAACAAGTAAAGCTTCTCTATCTTCATAACGTAATTGCAGATCAAACGAAAAACGATCGTTCGGGCGCAATGTAATACCACCTGTTCCTTCGGACTGCATTGGACCAAGGTCATCCTGGCTAACCGATAAACCCAAATTCCATGCGAACGGTTCAGAGACATTCGATTCGTAGCTAGTTTCAAATCCAAAACGATCAGGCACCACCCAATCGCCTGTACCTCTACCCAACCTGTCATCCACGCGTCGGGGGAAATATTGCAAACGGAAGTTGACGTTATCGAAATTGTTAAATTGATAACTTCTTCCAGCAAACATCCCGTTGCGGACGGGTTGCCCGTCGGTATTGAATTGGTTCACGAAAAAGATGTTGGTTGTTCGTTGTCGAAATCCTGGCACGTCAGACTCAACTTTGAACCAGGTATAGTCGAGACTCATCTGATCGTTGCGACTAAGGAATCCCATTTCGTTCATGTCGAATGTGTCATCGAAATAGGAAGCGCGCAGTGAATGCTGTACACCACGTTGGGGGCGAAAGCCGATATCGCCTGTGAATGCAGCGCCAGTTAATCCATTGTTATCACTGTGCAAGAACTGAGTATCAACAACCCAACGATTGTCAGCAGAGAAATAGTGCATATCCAATGCATTAACATTGGATTCTATGGTCGGGTGATCTAGCATTGTTCCCATCCAACCTATTTGACGCCTTCCCCCACCGCTGGTGTTTTCATACAACAACCTACCCACTAAGAAGTCGCGACCTGTGGCCTGTATACCAATGGGAGTTCCATCATCCAGGGTACCTTCAATCTCCATGTCGTCTTCGGATGCAATTAGAGCACCATAGCGCAATGGACCACTTTGACCGGTAAATTTTGCAGCACCGAATAGGTCGGTAGGTTGGTTACGTTCAGGTGCACTAACACTAACGCCGTCTGGCACTGTAAATTCTGCCGGGCCACCAATACGACGCGTATTTAGAATTTGAATCGGTCCGCCTGGACCTCCGCCGCCCCTTGTGCGAGGAGAAGTGTTATTAAAGATGTCCTGCCCTTCCTGGAAAAACACCCGACGCTCACGAAAGAACTGTTCGAAAGCAGTAAGGTTGACGATGACATCGTCCGCCTCCACAGTGCCAAAGTCAGGATTGATAGTGGCTGATAGAAGTGAATTGGTTGTTGGACGCCAATAAATGTCGGTGCCAACTCGGGGATTGTTGTCGTGCCCGATAGCATCGAACACGTTGGAAACGAATGGGTAGTAAGTTAACTGACGACGTGGTTCGATATCTCGCAATTCAAACTTCATAAATGCCGAGAGATATTCGTTTACAGTTCTTGGCAGAGGAGGATTTGACCACGCCTCACCACCGATCGAACCTACCTGGCGTTCGAAATAGAATCCTATGCGTCGAGTGTCATCCACTGCTGGCAACGGCATCATGGACCAGGGGACGTAGTACTCAACACTCCAACCATCTTCCAATGCTTGCGTGCGCCCGTTCCAGGACCCATCCCATTGCATATTCATTTGGCGTTCCGGCAACAGAGACGCATCGGTCATTGAGTCACCGAGATTTATGCGAAGAAAGAACCCGTAGAGACCTTCTCCAGAAGCATCAATACCCAATACAAACCCGTCTCTATTTAGTTGGGTGTCCCTCGGCGTCATAAGAGCAACGAGAGTTTCTTCCGGCTGGTGGTTTTTGACACCGACATAGATGCCTTGCTCGGTATAGAACACCCGAATGTCAGT
This sequence comes from uncultured Pseudohongiella sp., assembly GCA_965262465.1. Taxonomy (GTDB): domain Bacteria; phylum Pseudomonadota; class Gammaproteobacteria; order Pseudomonadales; family Pseudohongiellaceae; genus UBA9145. The sequence goes on from OZ253535.1 coordinate 3,292,057, forward strand.
CTGATAAGGAGTCTCAGCCAAGGTATCCGGGTTAATAACTCGCATGCCATCAAAAACTGGAATGCGATCCCAAACTGCTTCATCAAGGAATCCATCCAGCTGGATATTGGCGTCATCTTGTTCGATGCGGGTGAGCTGGGGAAATTGTGCGTGTGCAGCTGAGAAAACCACCAATGAGCTAAGCAGGCTCAGTAGTAGGCCGCGGGTCAAAATTCCAGCCATAGTTCTTCTCTTTATTGTAGCTTTTCAGCTCTCTCAGCAGGGGTGCGGCTGCTTGGGACCAATTCATCTAATTGGCCAAAATAGACGCGAAAATTCAGTTATTTAATTATCGCCACTATAAACGAATTGCCTAAATACCTTCCCCAGGTAGATACAATTAATTGCAATTGGATTAGCGGCTATTCCAGGGTTTATGGCACTTGAAACCAGAGTCTGCCCTGATTCGCCATAATTGTTCTGCACTTTGCCCGAATTCAGCCTGATGGGGGCCATTTCTGTCGGCTTTAATGCAAGCTGTACAGACCTTTTATCAGAGTGATTTCCATGGCGCGCAAGATTCAACACTGCCTGTTTATAGAGGAAGAAAGCTACAACTGGGCCAATCCTAAATCCGCCGTTAATCGACGCCTATTTTTCATGGCCTTGTTGTTCGTGTCAGCGGGGATATTGTTCAGTGTGTTGCGCTAGCACACAGTCTATTCTGCCAACCATTTGTACATGACGTAGGCATCGACGAATCCATGTGTTGGATGTTCAAAAGCCTGAGGCAAAGTACCTACAGTCTCGAAGCCCAATTTGTTCCATAGTCTTACTGCGCCCTCATTGCTGCTTGCGACGAAGTTAAACTGCATTGCTTTGTAGCCAAGTTCTAACGCAATTTCTTGCGAGTGCTCACACATACTGGTTGCTAGCCCTTTCCCTCTGGCAGCAGACGACACCATGTATCCACAATTGCAGACATGGGATCCCGGTCCTTCATTATTCGTTTTAATGTAATAGGTACCAAGAATTTCGCCGTCTTCTTCAAACACAAAAGTCTTGCGTGGATATTCCATCCATAGATGCATCGCTTCTTGTTTTGACGTATCCCTACGATAACCGTAAGTTTCTCCAGCCGATGCAATTTCATTGAATATAGGCCAGATCGCATCGAAGTCTTCGATGCTTGCTTCTCTTATAACCATAATGTGAATCTAACTTGAGGGCGCTACGATCTAGCGCGCTTTGAGAGTTACTTGAACTGTAAAGGTTTCTTCATCGCGTTGGATTTCCAAACTGACCACGTCATTCGGTGCAGAGCCGCGAATCAAATTGGAATAGGTTTGCAGGCTGTCGATGACTGTTCCGTTGTACGAAAGCAAAACATCGTTTGCTAGTAGACCAGCTTCTTCAGCAGCGCCGCGGGGAGTTACGCCAGAAATGCGAATACCAGCGCCGCTATAAGCGAAATCAGGAACAGTACCGAGACTTGCTTCGCGCTCAGACGTTTCACTACTTACCTGAATAGATTGTCGGGCATTCGCTAAATTAACTCGCAAGGGATCAACACGATCACCGAGAAACATCATGGCTTCTTCGACCCATAACGCCACATCTGACATTCCCGCTAGATCTAACTTATCCGTCGTATCAGTCGGTTGGTGATAATCCAAGTGTGCGCCACTAAACACATGAATTGCTGGGATCCCTGCATTGAGAAAACTGACATGGTCACTGCTGGCTATTGTTTCTGCAGGAAACTCTGATGGTACGCCAATGGTGAATCCAATCCCCTGAGCCATGAATGGCCATTCATAAGCACTGTCTGAAGCAAAGACTTGCAAAGGCATACCTTCCAATCGACCAACTGCATCGAGGTTAACCATGGCGAACAAGTTTTCCGTTTCAAAAGCACCAGGCGGATTCTTTACAAAATACTCGGACCCCAACAATCCCGATTCCTCACCTGTGAATGCAACAAACAAGATAGGACGTTGCGGGGTAAAGGCACGGGATAATTTACTGGCTACTTCGATGAGAACCGAAACACCAGAAGCATTGTCATCAGCACCGCTATAAATCTCACCGGTTTCTGGATCTATTCCAAGGTGATCATAGTGCGCACCTATTATTGCGGGCGCTGCACTCACTTCCCTGTTAGTACCAGGAATCATGCCAACAACATTGGCCATCTCAACCAAACCCAAGCCAGCTCGAACTTCTTGCCAGCGTTGGATGTAAGTTCCATTTACTGGTTGAAGTCCGGCGGTGCGAAATTGATCGGCGATGTAATAGGCAGCAGCATCCAGGCCTTCGCTTTCCAATCCGCGCCCTTCGAATGCTGGCGATGTAAGGGCATTGGTATGCCTAGCTAATTGTTCAGGCAGATACTTTGGTGGCAGCTCTGCTATAGAAGGAGGAGTCGGCAAACTATCCCAGGCAACGGCGCCGGTTAGATTGGGTTTAACCCATTGCAATGGCGAGTTGGCACTTTCCCATTCACCTCGTACATCTATTGTAGGTTCGTCTCCGGTAAAACTGACGTAGGAATAACGACCATAGTGAGGAAGTTTTTCAATGGTGCCTGGCAATGCCACCATGTCGTCGATGTGTAACCAACCGATAGCTAGATCGGGATTCTCTGGATGACGACTGAGTATAAGATTAGTGCGATCTTCATATCCGATTTCGGAACCTGCCATTGCCAGCCCCGTATCGGTTTCAGAGACTCCATACACTGACGCTGCTTCCGACACCACTGATGCAAATGGGTTGTCTTGCCCCAGAATCCAGGCCGGACGATCCGCTGGAATAGAATCGATGCTATCGGCGAAAATCAATTCAAAGTCAGCGTTTCCACCAAAGTTTTGCGCCAACTCTGTCCATTGCTGACGATTAGTCTCCGGCAAAATGAAATTGACGGAACTGGCCCCGAATAATTCACCTACGCTAGGAGGAGTTTCCTCCCGATCAAGTGTGCGGAATACATCGAAGTAAGGGTCAACCAATACTGCTTGTAAACGATCGTAATCAGGCGCAAAGAATCCTTCGGTCTTTTGCGACAGACTGATGTCATAGAGCTGCGGCTCAGCTTCGCCTTCGTAGTAGAGAGCGACTGGTACCTTTAATAAGTAAGGATCGCCAAATTGCGTCTGAGCGAACATGATGCGCGCACGATTTCCATTCACTTCTTGCACATCAACCGAAAGGGCTGGCGCGCCGGTGCGTTGCACCCATTGTTCAAAGAAGAACGATAAATCGACACCACTAAGGTCTGTAAACAGCCGTTCAATATCGACGAAAGATACTCGGCGGAATTTGTAGTCCGCATAAAGTTGGCGCAACCCTTCTAGGAAAATCTCGTCTCCCAATTCCACCCGCAACATATGCCATAGCATAAGAGTTTTACCGTAGCCGACTGCCTGGGTTGCGGCAGAGTTACGCGCAGTGAATTGAGATAATGGAAAATCTGTTTCGTCAGCTACGTAGTTTTTGTAACGCGCCAACATTTGTTTGCGATACTCGTGACCAAGCCCATCCATTTCTCGAAACAAATGGTCAGCCAGGTAGGCTGTTAAACCCTCACTCCAGTTGCCTGCGCTATAGTCTGGATATACCCCATTGCCCCACCAGTTGTGCAATATCTCATGGGGATAGGAAGATTCTAGAATAAAAGGTAAGCGGATAACTTGTGGACCCAACAATGTAAAAGAGGGCATGCCGTAACCGGTTTCCCAAAAGTTCTCCACCAAGGCAAATTTGCTAAACGAATAGTCACCCAAGAGTGGTTCGTACAACTTTAAGTAACGAACCGTCGCATCCATGTAGCGGGTAGCAAGATTAGAATCTGCAGAGCGCAAATACGCCTCCACCGTAGTGTCATCCGCTTGTTCCGAATACACGGTGAAGTCAGCGGCGATGAGGTAGATTTCTTCCATTGGCTGACGTTCACGCCATCGCCAATTAGCACCGTCATTAGGCTCCAGGCGATCACCTTGTGAAACTGCAGTCCAAGAAGATGCATTGTCTGCGAACGCAACATCGAGCTGGAAACTTACTAACTCATCATCAAACGTGGGTATCCAGACAGAAGCAGCGCTTAGAAAAACACCTTGCTCTGCAATGATGCCTGAGGTGGCAGAAAAGCTTTGTGCATATTCACCACCCACCTGCTCTGCTTGATCGTTTATCACTCCGTTGTATGTGATAAAGAACTCTTGGTCCGATGATGCAGGTAATTGCACGCGATAGCGTTTACTTTGTGCAACTTCAATAACAGTTGTATTGCTGACTGCGGTGCTGAGTGTTGAAGGTAGTTCCTGCACTCGTGGCGAGCTCGCAGTGATTTCCAAATTGGCATTGAGAGTGAATACCAATTCTTGTCCCCGCAATGAATCAGGGACTGTTATGAAGTCAGCCACTTCAATTGAGCTTTGTTGAGGATCGAGCGTTACCGTAAGTCGATGATCGACGACTTCTGGTTCAGGGATCGTTGCGGTCTGCGGTAACTGCGCAAACAAACCGGTCGGTACACTGCAGAGCGTGGTTACTGCTGTGAGTAATAAAAGGACCGACCGATTCATGTTAGGTGAATGTGAGCGTTAACGGCCCAACAACTCCAACGCTAACTGATGGTTCCAGTCAGAGATATGGATTTGTGAAGCACCGTCAGGTGTACGAGTTGTACTCCATGCCAGTCGACTGCCATCTGGTGAGAACACTGGCAAGATATCCGTGCCTTCAGTATTGGTCACGCGAATTGGTGCGTTGAAACCTTCTGGATCGACCATGAAGAGCTCGAAGTTCGCATGGCCAAGCAGGTTGGTCGAGTAGATGATGTATTCACCACTTGGATGGAAGTAAGGACCCCAATTCACCATGGCATTCGCTGTTAGCTGACGGGCATTGTTGCCGTCGATATCCATGGTCCAAATCTCAGCACTATTGCCATCTGGATTGAAACGACGCCAGACGATTTTGTCTCCTTCTTTATTAAAGAAGGGGCCACCGTCATAGCCAGGTGAAAAAGTTAGCTGATGTACGTTAGAACCGTCGGCATCCATGATGTACAAATCCATGAAATACGACGCATCGTCTTCAAGTAACGCCTGTTCTGCCTGACTCAACGAACGCGCATAGGCTTCACGATTAGAGGCAAACAAGATTTTGCTGCCATCGGGTGAATACGATCCCTCTGCGTCATAACCCATTACGTTGGTTAAGTTCGCAATGTTGCCTCCGTCTTTATCAGCAACATAGATGTCATAGTAAGGATCGTAATCCCATCCATAAGGGCGCTCTTCTCCACTTTCCCGAATCGCAATCTCTTCAGCCTGCTTGGCTAACGCGTTGGGATCTTCATGAGTAGAGGCAAACATCACTCGATCAAGTGTCGGGTGAACCCACGCACAAGTAGTCAGTCCGATTCCGGTAGAAACCATGTGAGCTTCTTCCGTGGCGAGGTCCATTAAATAGATCTGGTAGAAAGGATTACCAGGCATCTCCGCTTGGTAAATGAATTCAGTGCCATCGGCGCTGAAGTAACCTTCTCCAGAGCGAGCACCCTCTACAACGAGCTGGCGCGTATTAGGGAGTAAGCGACTTTCGAAAGTGGTATCAAATCCTGCCTCCATAGGTGCTTCTTCAGCAGCAGTTGCGCCGGCATAACCATCGGGCTCATCTTGCGGCTGCGCAAGGGCTGCAGAGACAAAGAGCAAGCAGAGGCTACCGCTCAACCATTGATTGCCAAATTTGACACTATTTTTCATGAACATCATTCCTTACCTACGGGTTGGTACTAATGATAATTATTCTGTCACAGATATGCTGCATTCTACTCGAAGCGAAAGTTCGATTGCTGAGGAAACACGCTGAATAGGCCACCGGTATGCACAAAGACCACATCTTTGGCGCCTGCCAGCGCGCCTTCATCACCCTTAGCCAGCTCGGAAACCATACCGTAGAAGGCTTTTCCGGTGTAGACCGGATCGAGGAACAGCCCTTCCGTCCGAGCTACTTCAGCGATCAAATCAAACACTGGTGGCTCAGCAAAGCCATAGCCTGGTCCGAGATAACCTTCGATGGTTTTAATTGGGAGTTGAGAGGCATCGAAGTCGATTTTGTAACGCTGTGACCAGAGTGATACATCTTCTCGAATTTTCGCATCAAAGTATGCGGCATCATCACTCACATTAACTGCCATAACCTGACCATGAAGATCGAAGAGTTGTGCACCGACTAACAATCCACCTTGTGTTCCACCTGACCCGGTTGCGCATACGATATAGTCTGGTGAAAGTTCCAGTCGTTTGAAGTCCTGTTTTAGTTCTTCACTCGCTGCAATGTAGCCCCATAGTCCAATTTCATCGCTGGCACCTATGGGAATAAACATTGCCTTATCGCCCTGCTCTGCATATTTCGCAATTAACTCTTCTGCGAATTGCGGATGGGTTTTCCATTCCTTTTGTGGAATAAAGTCCACGGTAGCGCCAGCAAGATAGTCCATTAACAGGTTGCCTTCGGCGACCTCAGGTTTCTCACCCCGCAAAATCAGGTGAACCTTAAAACCCAGTTGCGCACCCAACACTGCCGTCGCTCGACAATGATTAGATTGAATGCCACCGCAGGTAATGACGGTGTTGCATCCTTGGTCCTGAGCTTCGGCGTAACAGAACTCCAATTTGCGCACTTTGTTGCCCGAGATTTCCGTGCCCGTACTCTCATCGTGTTTAACCCAAATTCGTGCGTCAGAATTTTCTACGCGAAAACGCTCAAGACGTTTTAGCGGTGTGGGCAGGTTTGCCAGGGATAGTCGGTTGGGGTAATTGATCATCGGATAGTGCTAGCGCAAAAAAAGGGGAGTAAAGACTCCCCTCTTTATTGAATAAGTTAAATATTAGTCAGACTTTGTGGCGTCGTATGACATGGATTGTTCGGCTTCGCCGGTGTCCAGTGGATTCAATGCCTCGCTGTAGAGAAACAAATCGGTCAACACAGCACGAAGGTGGATTGAGGCGTTAAGGTTATCGACTATTTCAGAACCAATGCCTTCCTGCGCCAAAATAAAGCGAAGTGCTGCGCCGGCTTTGCGTGCATCTTCGGCAATTACAGCCTCAAACGCATCGTCACTGCCGTTTAACGCTTGCTCGATTTCTGCCATCGCGTCTGCCATGCCCTCTATAGTTGGCCGGGCATGAGGTCCGGGACCTGTTTCTGCGCCCGCAGGCCTACCTTGAGCCGCATAGGCCAGCAGGAATTCGTAACCGGCTTCAATTGTCTCGATGCTTTTTGCTAAATCCATTGTGTTTCTCTTCAAAATCTCACTGTTCAAAACAAAGGACACCCATCTGAATTTTATATGGGTGTCCTCTAAATTTTTCTCTAAATTTCACCCAATTTTCAGGGTTTAAAAAAGGCGTCAAGCCTGGGCCTGACGCCTTTTCTGTTATTACGTAGAAACTGGTTTAGTCAGCTTCTTTCGGCGTCCACTTCGCTGGATCGTGGTTTGCAGCCAGTTCTTCTTCTGACATCCAGCCAGAGATCATGGCGCGAGTGTAATAGATCTTCTCTGGGCGCAGCGCAAAATAAATATGCGTAGCAGCCAGGGCAACTAATGCCAAAGTAGAAAGACCATGCAGCAAGAACACCAGACCTAATTGATCTTCCGGCATGCTGTTAGTGCGATCCCAAAATGGCGTATCGATCTGCATGAACATCAGTACACCAGTAATAATTACTGCTAGAGCAACTACGGTTACCGCCCAGTGCATACCTTTCTGTTCGAAATAATACTTTCCAGGCTTTCTTGCCGAATCGAATGGCTCAGAAAAATCTTTTGGCATTAGCAACATCGATTTGAAGTCCTGCCAAAAACAGGCTCTGACTATGTGCGCCACCACCAGGAAGGTCAGCAATAAACCAGCCATCCAGTGGATGTTCAACCAAGCGATTCGAAGCCCGAGAATTGGTGCAGTACCGGTGAAGATAAGTACCAAAATGCTCGCGGCCATCAACCAATGAAAGAGTCGATCGACACTCTCATGACGAACTACACGTCGGCCTTCGGCAGACGGGCGGTCCAAGTTTTTCTTAGCCAGTGCGGCCATGACAATTGCGTGTGCTGCAAGCAGAACCAGAATTGCTACCGCTACTACCCATAGCAAATCCCAGGACACACCGAGGATGACTTCCTCACCCCAAACATCGCGTTTATAGCGGACGATTTCTCCCACTTTACTACCCTCTCAACTTAATTCTGCTACTGTTGCTTTTTATTGTTGCCGAGCAATCTGCCGGAGCAGATCCGAGGATTAACCTCGGATCGCTCGCTTAACCAGATTTGCCATCAATGGCACTTTAAAGTGGTTGTAGTTCAAAGGCGCTGCGCCTTGGACTGCTAACTCACCTGCACTTTCTGCGACAGACTCAGAACGCTGCTGACCGCGAACGGCATTTTCAACAGCTTCCAGACGCCGTGGAGTACATTCCACAGCACCGCAGGCAATGCGTGCATCTTCAATTGTGCCACCTGACACCTTCATAGCAGCGGCTACGTTAACGAGGGCAAAATCCCAAACGTTTCGATCAGCCACTTTCTCGAAGTAGTACTCAGCATTTGCCCATGATGCAGGCAGTCTTACTGCAGTAAGAATTTCTCCATCATTAAGTGCAGTCATGTGAGTGATGTCGCGTGCTGGACCAATGAAGTAGTCCTGTGCTGAAACAGTACGCTGACCACTTGCAGAAGAAATAACCATAGTGGCATCAAGAGCGACTAGTGCAGGTGCGGTGTCAGATGGGCTGACAGCAACACAGCGGCTAGCGCCAAAGATTGCGTGTTCACGATTAAGTCCTTCAGGTGAATCGGCGTAACAAATGTTTCCACCCGCTCGATAGCAATCCAGACCGCGACGGTAGTACCAGCAGCGCGCATCCTGATTCAGGTTGCCGCCGAGCGTACCCACGTTACGAATCTGAGGACTGGCAACTACGCCTGCGGCTTCCGCCAACAAACCATAGCGTGAAGTAATCAGTGGGTGGTTAGCGATTTCGGTGAGTGTTGTTACTGCACCGATTTCGACACCATCACTGGTTTCACGAATGCCTTTCCAAGCATCGATTTGGGTTAATTCGATCATGGCCGAAGGAGTCTTGTTGCGATCCTTCAACCATCCGAAAGTATCCTGGCCACCAGCAAGTAACCAGCCATCGCTTCCTAACTCGTTCGCCAATGCCAGGGCGTTGTCTTCATCAGAAGGCTGATAAAGCTCAATATCGGGCATTACGTCATGTGATGTGGCTACCATATTAACCTCTACCTCTGAAGTTATTCTGAGCAAGAGGCACTGCATTCTCATCAGTGTCTGCCAGATGGTTAATGATCATGTCTGCAGTAATTGGTGCAGCTCCAAAGATGTGTCCATCCAAGGCATCAGAAATCGCAGCTGTGAGTGCAGCTGAAACTGATCCCATTGACGGCTCACCAATACCGCGAGCACCAACTGGATTTTCTGGATCCGGAAGATCCACCCAACCCGTTTCAATCTTCACTGGCGTATCGAGGTAGGTTGGAACCTTACTCTGCCAGTAGCCGGTTGAAGCTGGGATACCGTTCTGTGGATCGTAGAGGTGACGTTCATAACCGGACAGTCCAATACCCCACACTGCACCACCCACTAGCTGGTTCTTCATGCCTTGTGGATGGACGATGGTGCCGGACTCACCGATGCTCACCATGTCGAGAATTTCGTACTTACCAGTTTCAGTATCCATCTCGATTTCACAACAAGTCACTGTGAATCCTGGAGGGTTACCTTCGTGGCGAGGATCATGGAACACTCCCATGAAGCCAGTACCGGCTAGACGCGATACAGATATTTGCGTCCATTCAGCCAGTTCTTCTGGAAGCTCTGCTTCACCGGTGTACTTACCACCAAGCTCCATTGCACGTTGTGCAACTTCTGCATAAGTGTAGCCAACTGACTCGTCGTCGTTACGACGCACTCTTTCATCAGACACATCGTAGTCATCTGGTGAACCACCCAAGTCAGTAGCTGCAATCTCTTTCATCTTCGCCAACATATCTTGCGCTGCGCCCCACATGGTTCGCGTGTTAGTGAAGATTGAGTTACTACCATCCTGTGGTGAAGTAATTGGCAAGTGAAGGTCGGTGCGACCCGTTATCACATCACAGCTTTCCCAAGGCATCTTTAATGCTTCTGCTGCGGCACGTGAAGTGGACGCATAAGAATAGGTACCGAGGTTACCAACACCGTTATGAATCTTGAGTCGTCCATCGGCACCCATCATCACGATGCCGTCCATACCGGAACGACCTGCGTTGTGATAGCCCTGACCGATGCCAAGTCCTACCACTTTGCTGCCATTGCGTTGACGACGACGTGATTGACGTCCTTCCCAATCAAATGCTTCTGCAGCCTGATCGAGCGCTTCAGGCATATATGCACTGGTGAAAGGAGTACGCTGTGGACCACCTACATCACCAGTCATGGCGGAATTCACTTTACGAATATCCAAGCGCGAAATGCCGAGTGAATCAGCTGCCGCGTCCATGATCGGAGAAATGATTGGTGCAATTTGGTTTTGACCTGGGCCACGCTGAGCGCCGCGGTGACCAGTATTAGAACCGATTGAAGTACCGCGGAAGCGAACCGCATCAGCCTGGTACAACACGGAAATACAGTCAGCTGCAGAGTAAGCGTCAGCACCGCCACCTTTACCACCGTTATCTGAAACGATGTAGAGATCGCAACCTGCCATTACGCCATCAGGTTTGAAACCAACTTTAATCCAGCCTTGGAAACCCTGACGAGCACCACCGATGGTGAACTCTTCTTCACGAGTCACACGCATCATTACTGGACGATTAATTTTTTGTGAAAGCTTGGCAGGGATTGCCACACTCGGTACTGAGTTAGCACGAGCGCGTTGACCGAATCCGCCACCTGTTGCTGCATTGATGAAAACCAAATCTTCTTTTGGCACACCGATGATACCGGCGATGCCGTCAGCAAATGCAGTTAAGCTTTGTGAGGTACCGTGCAAGTACAACTTGCCATCTTCCCAATACGCCATGGCGCTGCGAGGCTCCATCGAATGGTGCGGATAACCAGCAGTAGTGAAGGTACCTTCGTAAACATATTCTGATTCAGCAAATGCAGCTGCCAGATCGCCGTATTCAACTGTTTGCTGCGGCTCAGCAGTTGGCTCGTTACCAGCGCGGAAACTTGCTACCTGATCAGCCGACCACTTCTCAGTGGCGAAGCCTTGGCGAAATACAAATGTATTGGTGTCGCCTGGGTAAGCATTTGGTCCACCTTCAGCCAAGCTGTCGAGAGGATCTAAAGCAAACGGTAACCGTTCGAATGTGACGTTGATCATTGAGATCGCAGTCTCTGCAGTCTTTTCGTCAACTGCTGCTACCGCCAGAATCGGCTCACCAACCAGAGTTGGTTCGTTAGTAAGAATCTTCAGTCCTGTGCTTTGCGGTTCACCTTCTGGATAAACATCATCCGCAGTGAGAATGCCAAACACACCTTCCATTGCCAGTGCTTCGGAGGCGTCGATATCCAACACTCGAGCATGTGGAATAGGACTTGTGAGTAAACGCGCATAGACCATTCCTTCGCGGGAGTAATCTTCTGCGTACTTAATGCGACCTGTGACCTTGCCCGCTACATCGGGTGGCACGAAATCTTTACCAATATGCATATAAGCCATGATGATTCTCCTACGCTAACTCAACAGCGCGCATAACGCCGTCGAGATATGAATCATATGAACCGCAACGACAGATATTGCCGGACATGGCCTGTCTTGCTTCTTCGCGAGTTGGGTTTGGATTTGCGCGTAGCAATCCAACCGCCGACATCACCTGGCCTGGTGTGCAGTAACCGCACTGAGGTGATAACTCTTCGACAAAAGCTTGTTGCACCGGATGGAGATCGCCGTTGGCTGACTCCAGTCCCTCTACCGTTTCAATGCGACCATTCTTCATGGAATGAGTGAGCACTGAACAGGCATAAGTTGGAACGTCATCAACCAGGACAGTACAAGCACCGCACTCGCCGCGGTTGCAGCCTAGTTTGGTTCCAGTAAGACCCAGCTTGTAGCGCAAGGTAGACGCCAAAGTTTCTTGTGGCGCTACATCAACACTTCGCATTTGGCCGTTGACGTTAATTCGAATCAGACGTTCTACCGCGCCGGCAGGTCGCTCTTGGCCATTGGCCGCGTACCACATACCGGTAGTAGTCGCCGCTGCACCCGAGGCTATTACACCTTTGATGAAGCGTCGTCGGGTTAAGTTAGGATTCACGGGTTGGTCGCCTCCGTAAAAGTGGGATTACAAATTCTGTTTGGAAATCGCTGACTATTTTTATTCTTAAAATTGTTTTTGTTCTGCAATTCGCGTGTTGTTTTTTCGATGTAATCTAAATGAGAATTATTTGCAATTAGATCAATATGTTGCAGTACAACATCGCAAGCTAGAGTAAATCACCCTCCTGTTTTTTACAAGCAAGCCACCCCTGCTCACAGCCAGAGTTTTTGCTCGCTTCAGCGATTTGGCAGGGTGTGATTTAACGGCATTTTTTGTGCGGTTATTCGGCGCATTTTTAAGTCGAATCCGATGCATAATCGAGTCGAAAGCATTGACCGAAAAATTGTTCGAGGCGATCGAGGCAATTGCAGATTTCTGAGAATAGTTCCACGTCGAAAACTACATTCCACTCAGATCAACTTGCTCAAAATTTAACCAATTTTCGGATTTTTGTGTTTGACAATATGTTGGCATATTTTTCAACCGGCATACGACACAACTGCAAAGAAAACAGTCACTTATTGAACCGAAGAATCTGCGGTAAACCGCGTAAACCTTGACATATTCTGCATGAATGCTATGTTGTCTGACCCTCCAAAACACCCGTGCAATCGGACGATTTGGTGGGAGTAGAACACACTACGCATTGCCCTTTCGGGCCAAATTCAGCAGCGTTACGTGATCAGACCCGAGTTGCAAAGTCTTCGCCGGGGAGTGAAGTAACGGTATAAGAAACACAAAAATAAGAACTGAATCGCGATCAGAGAGAACACCTAAACCCATGAGCGACCAGCAGTACCCCTTGAAGTTTGGCTTTCCAGAAAAAACCGGTCTGTATGATCCGGAAAATGAGAAAGACTCTTGTGGTGTCGGATTTGTCGCCAACATAAAAGGCGTGCCCAGCCATCAAATCATGCTGGACGCCTATCATTTAAATTCCCGCATGGACCACCGCGGTGGTTGTGGCTTCGAAGCCAACACTGGTGATGGCGCCGGTATCCTCATGGCTCAGCCCCATAGCTTCTTCAAAAAAGTAGCAGCAGAGGAATTCGGTGCAGACTTACCCGATGCGGATAGCTATGCCGTTGGAAACATCTTTCTTCCACAGATAGAAGAAGAAAGAGAGAAGTGCTATTCGGTCATTAACGAGATAGTCGCTGAAGAAGGCCAAACCTTGGTTGGCTGGCGCGATGTGCCAGTTGATGCAAAACATGCTGATGTCGGACCTGCGGCATTGATGGCGCAACCGCACATTGCGCAGCTCTTTATTGCAGCCGCTGATGGTCTGGATCAAATTCAATTTGAGCGTAAGCTTTACATTATTCGCAAACGTTTTTCACACCGGCTACGTAATGACGAAACACTAACCGAAGCAAAACAGGTTTACGCCTGTAGCCTTTCCTCCAATGTGATTGTGTACAAAGGAATGCTGACTCCCGGTCAGTTGTTTCCTTTCTACAAAGATTTAACGAATCCCAACTTCGAAACGCATTTGGCAATGGTGCATTCACGTTTTAGCACCAACACATTCCCTTCCTGGGATCGAGCTCAACCCAATCGCTTTATGAGTCACAACGGCGAAATCAATACGCTGCGTGGCAATGTGAATTCCATGGTGGCGCGCCAAGGAAAAGTGGCAACTGACGCCTTTGGCGACCAATTAGAAGATATTTTCCCTGTCATTGATTCAGATTGCTCAGATTCCGGTAGCTTTGATGCTGTGCTGGAATTCCTTTTGTTGTCAGGTCGCTCCCTTGCCGAAGCTACCATGATGATGATTCCTGAAGCCTGGCAATCTGACAAAAACATGGGCCAGGCCAAAAAAGATTTTTACGAGTATCACTCTGCATTAATGGAGCCATGGGATGGTCCCGCTTCCATTGTGTTCTCTGATGGGCAATACATCGGAGCAGTGTTAGATAGAAATGGTCTGCGTCCGAGCCGTTACTACATTACTCATGATGACAAATGCATCATGGCGTCTGAAGTGGGTGTACTGAATGTTGATCCAGCTAATGTAAAAGTCAAAGGACGACTGCAGCCGGGCAAAATGTTTTTAATCGATTTCGATCAGGGACGTTTAATTCCTGATGAAGAAGTCAAAGAAATCATTTGCAACAAACGCCCCTATGGCGAGTGGCTGGCGAAACAAAAGGTAACGCTGAGTGACATCGCAAGAGATGAGCCCGGTATTTCTTTAGAAGCCAGTGACACATTGCAGCGTATGCAGTCGTTTGGTTACACCACTGAGACGATGCAATTCATGCTAATTCCACTGGTGACCGAGGCAAGGGATCCACTGGGTTCAATGGGGAATGACTCAGCCCTCGCGTGTTTGTCTGACAAACCGCGCATGATCTATGACTATTTCAAACAGCTATTCGCGCAAGTAACCAATCCACCAATCGATTCGATTCGTGAAGAAGTGGTTATGTCACTGCGCTGTTTTGTTGGGCCGGAAGGCAACTTACTCGACAGCACACCAGAACAAGTGAATCGTCTCTGTTTAGATCATCCGATCTTGTCGAATCAGGAACTGAACGACATTAAACAGATCGATCATCAAGGCATGCGATCGAAAGTAATCGATATTACTTATGATGCGACCGAAGAAAATGGTTTTATGAATGCCATTACCCGCATCTGTGATGAAGCCCAACAAGCAATTGCTGATGGATTTTCTTTTGTCATCTTGTCTG
The DNA here is from genome assembly GCA_965262465.1 of uncultured Pseudohongiella sp. Classification (GTDB taxonomy): domain Bacteria; phylum Pseudomonadota; class Gammaproteobacteria; order Pseudomonadales; family Pseudohongiellaceae; genus UBA9145. The sequence continues at coordinate 3,307,075 of OZ253535.1, forward strand.
ACCGAGCAATATCACAGCAACGCATTCCTCTGAGTGCTCTCGTTGCCTGCGGTGCTGTTCATCATCGGTTGAACAAGCATGAGCAACGCACGCAAATTGGTGTAGTACTCGAAACTGGCGAAGCCCGCGAAGTCCACCACCATTGTTTGCTAACTGGATTCGGTGCCGACGCGATCAACCCTTACGTGGCGTTTGAAGCGCTATGGCAAGCAAATAAAGAAAATCTGTTAGGCGATAAGTATCAGACTGAAGCTGACATCGTTGCTGGCTATAAGAAAGGTGTGGCAAAAGGCATGCTCAAAGTGATGGCCAAAATGGGCATCTCTACTTTGCAATCATATAAAGGCGCACAAATATTTGAAGCGGTCGGATTGGCTGATGAAATTATCGATACTTGTTTCGTTGGCACCGCAAGTCGTGTGCAGGGCGTCAACTTCGATGTCTTAATCGAAGAGTCTAAGCGTCGTCACAGCATTGGTTTCCCGGCACGAGAAAGCGAACGCATTCCAGTGCTCAACAACCCGGGGGATTTCCACTGGCGTACTGGTGGCGACCAGCACATGTGGAATCCGAATACGATTTTCAATTTGCAGTTGGCCGCTAGGAACAACAACGCCGATGCATACCATGCATTCGCGAAGCATTCGAACGAAGAATCTACACGCCGTTGCACCTTGCGTGGCTTATTAAAATTTCGCACCGACGAGGCGCAATCAATTTCCATTGAAGAAGTTGAACCTGCCAGTGAGATCGTTAAACGCTTTGCTACTGGCGCCATGAGTTTTGGTTCCATCTCACAGGAGAGCCATGAGTCACTTGCTATTGCGATGAATCGCTTGGGTGGAAAATCAAATACAGGCGAAGGTGGTGAAGATCCGGTTCGTTTTGAACCGATGAACAATGGAGACTCAAAGCGCTCAGCCATTAAGCAAGTGGCGTCGGGTCGCTTTGGGGTTACGGCGTGGTATCTCACTAATGCGGATGAGCTACAAATTAAAATTGCCCAAGGAGCGAAGCCTGGAGAAGGTGGTGAGCTGCCTGGCGGCAAAGTGGATGATCAGATAGCCCGCATTCGTCACTCGACACCGGGTGTAGGATTGATTAGTCCTCCTCCCCATCACGACATTTATTCTATCGAAGATATTGCGCAGCTCATCCACGACTTGAAGAACGCTAATCGTGAATCGCGCATTTCAGTCAAGCTGGTTTCTGAGATCGGTGTCGGCACTATCGCTGCCGGTGTGACTAAAGCGAAAACCGATCACTTGGTGATTGCTGGTCACGATGGCGGAACGGGCGCATCGCCTCTAACCTCAATTAAACATGCTGGTCTGCCTTGGGAACTCGGTATCGCTGAAACCCATCAGACTTTGGTGATGAACAATCTCCGTTCACGAGTTGTATTGCAAACTGATGGTCAGCTTAAAACTGGTCGCGATGTTGCAATCGCTGCGATTCTCGGAGCAGAAGAGTTCGGATTTTCTACAGCGCCGTTGATTACTTTGGGCTGCATCATGATGCGTAAGTGTCATTTGAATACTTGTCCGGTAGGCATCGCTACACAAGATCCAGAACTTCGGAAGAAATTTAAGGGTGAGCCCGAGCATGTAGTGAACTATATGTTCATGGTGGCGGAAGAAATGCGCGGCATCATGGCGGAACTTGGTATCCACACCGTTAATGAACTGATTGGCCGTGTTGATCTACTGGATACCAATGATGCAATCAGTCATTGGAAAGCCAGTGGCCTGGATCTCAGCAAAATCCTAGAGCCTGCCCAGGTCATATTTGAGAACACGGGTTTCTACTGCACCCAATCGCAAGATCATGGCTTGGACAAAGCACTGGATAATGAACTCATTCGACTCGCCAAACCTGCGTTGGAAAATGGTGAAAAGGTTTCTATCGAACACGAGATCATCAACATCAACCGAGTGGTTGGCACGATGCTATCTAATGAAGTGTGTAAACGCTTCGGTGCCGAGATGTTGCCTGAAGATACGATTCACATAAAACTCCACGGCTCGGCTGGACAGAGTCTCGGCGCATGGTTAGCTAAAGGCATCACATTAGAAGTAGAAGGTGATGCAAACGATTATCTCGGCAAGGGACTTTCAGGTGGCAAGATAATTCTCTACCCACCGAAGCAAAGCACCTTCAAAGCTGAAGAAAACATCATTGCAGGTAACGTAATTTTGTACGGTGCCACCGGTGGTGAAGCGTATCTGCGAGGTATTGCCGCAGAACGTTTCTGTGTCAGAAACAGTGGTGCCAGCGCCGTAGTTGAAGGGGTTGGTGATCATGGCTGCGAATACATGACTGGTGGCCGCGTTGTCATTCTCGGCAAGACCGGAAGAAATTTTGGCGCCGGCATGAGCGGCGGGATCGCTTATGTATGGGATCCTGACGGCGAATTTCCAAAACAGTGCAATGCAGAAATGTATGAGTTGGAAGCAGTGTCAGCGGCCAATGACATTCTCGAGCTGAAAGCACTCATTCAAAATCACTATGACTATACTGACTCGCCTGTTGCGAAGTCGGTACTGGATAATTGGGAAACCAGCTTATCTCAATTCGTTAAAGTGATGCCCACTGACTACAAACGCGTCTTGGAAGAACGCGCTGCAGCAAGCGCAGCGTAGTCTTAGCAGTCGATACGCTAACGGAAAAAGTACATGGGCAAGCCAACCGGTTTTAAAGAATTCGAACGAGAAACAGAACCCTATCGCGATGCGATGGAACGGTTGCTGGACTTCAAAGAAATCTATACTGATCATCAAACTGATCTTCTACAAACTCAAGGCGCTCGCTGCATGGATTGCGGTGTGCCGTTCTGCCAATCTGGCGACGGATGCCCGGTCTACAATCTTATTCCTGAATGGAACGATCTGGTTTACAACAATCGTTGGAAAGAAGCCTTAGACCGCTTACATAAGACCAACAACTTTCCTGAATTTACAGGCCGTGTTTGCCCAGCGCCTTGCGAAGGCGCGTGTGTACTTGGCATTCATGAACCACCGGTAACTATTAAGAACATCGAGTGCGCAATTGCCGATCGTGGCTTTGAAGAAGGATGGGTTGTTGCGAACCCTCCACAAACGCGAAGCGGAAAGAAAGTCGCAATCGTAGGATCAGGGCCCGCTGGTCTTGCAGCTGCAGCACAACTTAATCAAAAAGGTCACGAAGTCACCGTTTTCGAACGTGATGACCGTATTGGTGGCTTGTTGATGTACGGCATTCCCAACATGAAGTTGGACAAAGGCATCGTGGATCGCCGAGTGAATCTGCTGGCAGAAGAAGGTGTCAACTTTGTGGTGAATGCGGATGTCGGTAGCAAAAGTGTGAATGGCATTAGCGTCAAACAGCTTTTAGACGACAACGATGCGTTGCTGCTGGCAACGGGTGCAACTACACCAAGAGATCTAAAAATTGATAACCGCGAAGGCGATGGCGTGCACTTTGCCATGGAGTTCTTGTTGAAAAACACCAAGAGTTTATTGGACTCAAACTTGGACGACGGCAATTACATTAGTGCAAAAGATAAAAACGTCATCGTCATTGGTGGTGGTGATACAGGCACTGACTGTATCGGTACGTCGTTGCGGCACGGCTGCAAGAGCTTGGTAAATTTTGAAATCATGCCCAAGCCGCCTGTCGATCGCAGTGACAATAACCCCTGGCCAACCTGGCCGTTAATTTTTCGTGTCGACTATGGACACGAAGAAGCTTCAGCACGAGATGGCAATGACCCTCGAGTCTATTCTATTTCGGGCAAAGACTTTGTGCGGGACGATGATGGCAAACTACTTGGTATCAATACCGTTGAAGTAGACAGCAACTTTAAAGAAGTGCCTGGCACCACTCAGTTTTGGGAAGCTGACTTGATTTTGCTTTCAATGGGATTTTTGGGCCCTGAACACTATGTCAGTGAGCCTCTTAGTTTGGAGCTTGATCAGCGTTCAAACTACAAAGCGGAATACAATGATTTCCGTACGTCTCACGAGAAAGTTTTTGCAGCAGGCGATTGTCGTCGCGGCCAGTCTCTAGTAGTTCGAGCGATTGACGAAGGCCGTTTGGTGGCAGACGAGATCGATAAGTTCTTGTCGTAAAAAAAAATCGGGCTACTTTCGATAAATCTCAGCAGCCCATAACATCTCCCTCTTAATACTTTCCTTCCTAGTTCGATTCAGCTTCGTAAGGCCTGTAATGTTTGAATGCCATAAACGCCAAGCCTAGGGTGACTATGACACGTAGGGCTTGTTCGGAAGTTTGATCCCATGGAGGTTGGACCCAGCGCCATGGCAAGAATGACCAACCCCAAATCAGATTGACCCCACCTTCGCGGCTACCTGCAATTGGTTCACGCAAGATCGTTTCGAATCCGGATCCGAAAAAGCTTAATACTACAATCCCAATAAGTGGCCACATCATGTGCACGTTGCGTCGGATTGCAATGTAAGTGAAGACTAGTGCTAGAAAGGGAGTTATTACATATTCAATACAGAATAAAACTGTTCTGGCGAAATAAATTAGGAATGTTTGTAGCTCTCCATCTCGGTCCGCTTGGGCTATATCGGAAATCGTTCCAATACCGAAGTAGAGTAAACAAAACATGAAGATGAAGTAACAGACTAACGGAACAATCAAATAGAAGCTTTTCGTATATCGCCGCGACCAAGACATCAGCTCTTTTTTCGCAAGCGTTTCACTCACTAGTGCGTCTTCGTCGCCGAGCGCACTAAACGCCAAAGCTCTAGCTTCCGCTTCTGAAACTCCATTCTGTTTTTCTTGTTTAATTAGATCTTCAAGGTGCGCACTCATTTCCATTATTGTTCTTTTTACAAACTTAGGTGCGATGCCACCTTTCAGTAAGCGCATTCTCAGTCGCTTAAAATCAACTACTCGCATAGAGTTCTCCTAGGGCGGCATTTATGCCACCACTCACTCTGCCCCACTCATTCATCAAAGACTGCAGCCGCTTCTTACCTTTCGCGGTTGTTTTGTAATAGACCCTGGCTCTACCAGCCATAGCTACTTCTCGCGCTCGCAGCATTCCTCGAGCTTCTAAGCTATGCAATGTTGGGTATACGACTCCTTCAGCCAGATTGATCGAGTCCTGGGTTGAAAGCCGGATAGCCCTGACCAATTCATAGCCGTACATCTCTTTATTGCTTAACAGCCTGAGTACCAACAATTCAGGAACACCAGACATGAATGCCGCATTGGTTTTGGCCATAGGTCACCTCATCAGAACGAGGTTTCAGTCTACCTATTAGTTATAGGTATGACAATGCGAAGTAGGAAGAGTTCACCGAATGAGCAAATAATTATTCGGTGGATGATTGGTATCTGAGTCTCTGAATATCTGACATACTAGATAGCCTCATTCATCCGCAGTTTGCCATTGATGGATTCTTCTGTACTCACCCTAAACAATGTCAGCAAGTCCTATGGCGACTTCCACGCCGTGTCTGACGTGTCGCTCACGATTCCCAAGGGCTCGATTTACGGATTCTTGGGGCCAAATGGTGCCGGCAAAACCACAACGATTCGCATGGTGTTGGACATCATCAAGCCCACCAATGGCAAAGTGACAATCCTGGGGGAAAACTCAGCACTAAAAGTACGAAACCGCATCGGCTACCTGCCGGAAGAAAAAGGACTTTATAAAAAGATGAAGGTATGGGGAATTATTCAGTACTTCGCCATGCTGAAAGGAATGGAAAAATCTGCGGCCAAGGAGCGAGCTTTTGAATTGCTGGAGCAGTACGGTCTAAAAGATTTTGCTGAAGCGAAAGTGGAATCCCTATCCAAAGGTATGGGACAAAAGGTTCAGGTGCTTTCTGCGGTTGCACACAAACCTGAGCTGGTTATTTTGGACGAACCATTTTCCGGTCTCGACCCAGTCAATCAATCAGTATTAGAAGATCTTATCCGCGAGATGTCTGCTAACGGACAAACCGTTATTTTTTCAACTCATGTGATGCAACATGCGGAAAGACTTTGCGATCACATATTGCTCATTACCCGCGGTGAAAAGATATTTGACGGTACGATTGCAGAAGCACGAGCCTGCATACCTCGTCGCATCCTGTTGGAGACTGAAGGTTCAACGGATTCAATTAAAACTCTTGCTGGTGTTATTTCAGTGCAACCTTTCACTTCTGGCGATAGCGATAATGAATGGCAAATAGAAATTTCCGAGCAGTTAAACCCACAGGAAATTTTGCGTCACTGCTTCGAACAACAGTTAGCACTGAGTCGATTCGAATTTACCGAACCTAGTTTGCATGATGTGTTCGTTCACCTGGTGGGAGATGAAGCCAAGGAGCATTCATTACGATGAATATGATTCGGCTAATCGCTTGGCGCGAGTACATGGAGAATGTCAGAACCAAAGGATTCTGGGTCACCATCTTAATCATCCCGATTATTTTCATCGGCATGTATTTTCTACAAGTGGCGCTTAATAACGCCACGCCTACTCGATATTACATATTGATCGACCAATCCGGACAGTATGAATCGGCAGTTGATGTCGCAATTGAAAGAGAGCATCAGCGCCGCATTCTGCAAGAGTTCGTGAGTTATTTAATGGAGCATCGCCTGGAAGCTGATCTCGAACTTACCGCAGCGAATGCCAACAATGCGGCGAGTCAGCTGATTGATGATGTTGATGCAGACGAAGTCGCTGCTTTGGATGAGTGGCTTGATAGCGGTGGTTTAAATTTCGCGCTCACCATGGCAAGTCCGTATCTGGAATCTGAACGCCCAGATTTTGTAGCACCTGATCCGCAATTCATCGCTGCAGATTTACCCACGGAAGTTGATGCTAATGGCACCCCAGATGAAATCGTGGCTGCCTTGCGCCCTTACTTGAGTGGCGAACAAGCAATCTCTGCTGGCGACGAGTCTGGACCATTGTTCGCTTTGATACTTATTCCAGAAAACATCGACAACGATATCACGCGACCTGGCACCATGCCTCAAGCGCCAGATCCCACGCGGGGCGTACAGTACTGGGCGCGCAATCTGACAGATTCCCGATTACCTGACGCCATAATTCGGAGCATTAATGCGGAGATTCGAGAGCGGGAATACAACACCCTGGGAGTGAACACCGAGCTGGTGCGCAATGTGCAACGTACTCGGCTACCGGTAAGTCAGTTGGATCCCACTGCTGAGGAAGGTGAAGAGGCGGTGAGTATGGCTGATACCTTTAGGCAATTTGCACCTATCGGTTTTGTCTATTTGATGTTCATTTCGTTAATGCAGAACGTGCAGTATTTGCTCAGCAATACTATCGAAGAAAAATCCAATCGCATTATTGAAGTGTTGCTGGCTTCGGTTACCGCCGACGAACTCATGATGGGCAAGCTAGTTGGAATTGGTATGGCAGGCCTTACAACTATTGGTGTGTGGCTTTTATCGTTCTATCTATTTATTACAATCTACAGCAGTACCGAAACGGAACTGATCAGCCAGATACTTGATGTCATTCTTGGGTCGGAGTTGATCCCGTGGTTTGTGTTTTACTACTTCGCCGGTTACGCCCTTTATTCAGGTGTATTTTTAGCTATTGGTAGTCTGTGTAATACCTTGAAGGAAGCACAAGCACTTATGACGCCAATGATTTTGATTCAGATTGTGCCGATCGCGATGATGGCGTTCGTTGTACTGGATCCAAACAACTCCATCGTTCGCGCGATGTCTTGGTTTCCCCTGTTCACACCTTATTTGATGATGAATCGTGCAGCAGCAGATCCCCCTATGGTTGATGTAGTAGGAACTACAGTTTTGTTGGTGGTGAGTATTGTCGCTGTATTGTGGTTGTCGGGTAGAGTGTTTCGGCAGGGAGTGTTGCGTAGTGGTCAGCCACCTCGAATGATTGAGTTGTGGCGCCTAATGACGGCTAGAACGTAACTTTTTCTTCGTTCGATCTACCTCCCTCAACAGATTGAGCTGCTATACGTGAATCGAATCCGCAGTGAACACAACTTCGAGTGCGCAAATTCATCAGTATGGTCTTAACGAAGAATTGTCGATGGCAAGAAGGACATAGTCGACGCACCATATCGATGGCAAACCCTCCCCACATGCCCATGTAGATATACATCAGTGTATCGATATTGCGACCGTTATTGAGCAGTACCCAAATGGCAGCAATGTAAACAGGTAAAGTCCAGAAACTAACAATGAGACGAGTGCGCGCTCTTAGCAATGCTTTGCTTTGAGCTAACATCTTCGGTGATGGGCGGGGTGTGATGAATCGGTCTGAATCATCGATCCCTGATTTAGGATCCTCTGCCATTGCTATAAATACACTACGCAAACTGGTGCTATTACTCTAGCCAAGTTCGCTGGTGATGTATATGAGGAAAGTTCCTACCTGCGCCCGAAAGAAGGCCTTAACCGATTAAGCAACCAAGGCATTCCAGCCCTGACTGACTCCAATGAATAGAAGTACTCCTGCCAAAATGCGATTGACCAAGACACTGCTTTGTTCAAGGTGAGTCTTGAGATAGGCACTTGCTACAACGAATCCATAAAGAGCAATAAGTTTGCCGATGAATACGCCCACTAGAAACGCCACTAGATTAATGCCGACATATTCGAATACGAAGTACTGAGAGATCGCGGCCAGTGCGAAAATCCAGAACGGTACCGCTTGGGGATTTAATGCCGCGATTACCAAGCCTTTCATGAAAAAAGACTTTTCCTCGGCGCCGTCTTGTTGCAATTGAGGCTTTGGTTTGCGAGTGAAAATCACCGCTGCCAGCACGATAAACGCGAGTGCGATCAGGCTCCTAACCAGTAGGTTCGCTTCCAGGAAGTTACTGATGATCATGCCAAAACACGTGGCAATGAGAGCCTGAATGATCTCGATAAAAGACGCGGCAATCGCTACTTCTGTGCCCCGCGCCGCGTTGTAGTCAACTGTTGTTTTGACTACGGTGAGATTAATTGGCCCAAAAGGAATGGTGCCGATCAGGCATGCGATAAGGCCCACTACTAAATAGAGCAACGGTCCATCCATCATGATGCACTCGCCCCTAATGTCAGTTTACTGATAGCCCTGAGCTTGCAACTTGAACAATGTGGCATATTGGCCCTCGCTCGCCAGCAGTTCCTGATGACTGCCCTCTTCCTGAATCTCTGCCTTTTCCAACACGATGATGTGATCCGCCATGCGCACCGTAGAAAAGCGATGAGAAATAATAATCGAAATCTTGTTAGCAGTAAGATCGCGAAAATGGGAAAAGATTTCAGCCTCGGCCCGTGCATCGATCGCTGCAGTTGGCTCATCCAGAATGAGCACATCTGCTTTGTTACGCATAAAGGCTCGAGACAGAGCAATCTTCTGCCACTGGCCACCGGATAGTTCCTTGCCATCTTTAAACCAGGTACCAAGCTGGGTTTGATAGGCATTCGGCAAATCTTTTACGAATTCTTCTGCCATACCTTTGCGGGCAGCCTCTTCGATACGCTCATCTTCGCTTAGATCATCCACATCGCCTATGCCAATGTTTTCACCTACTAATAGCTGATACCGCGCAAAGTCCTGAAATATCACCCCGATTTTATTGCGCAGCGTATTGATGTCCCAATCGTTGAGATCCAAACCCTCTAACGTGATCTTGCCGCTAGTGGGTTTGTAGAGACGAGTAAGCAACTTGATTAACGTTGTTTTACCACTGCCATTTTCACCAACGATTGCCAGGCTTTCGCCAGGTCGAATATGTAAGGTGACATCTTTCAGAGCTGGGGTTTCACTTCCAGGATATGTAAAACTCACTTGCTCAAATCTGATGCCATCAGTGGGTGTAGGTCCGAAAGTCGCTTCACCAGTTTGCTCTGGGACTTTGTGATCCAGATACTCGGTGAGATTCGATAAGTAGAGATTGTCTTCGTACATGCCATTGATGGCAGTGAGACTGTTGGTGACTGCGTTCTGTCCCAAGCGAAATTGCGCGATGTACATGGTCATCTGACCAATGGTGATGGCTCCCGCGATTGCAGCAAAACCAACCCAGCCATAGGCAAAATAAAACGCTGCACTAGCCAGCAAGCCCAACACATAGCCCCAGAACCCACGGCGCAGTACCAGGTTTCTATCTTCTTTATAGATGTTGCGGAAAATGTCGACGTAACGCTGAAGAAATAGTTTTCCCAATTGCAGCAGTTTCACTTCCTTAACGCCGTCTTCCCGCGTCAACACCATCTCCAGGTAAATCTGCATGCGCCGCTCAGCTGAGCGGCGACGGTGTATGCGAAACGCTTCACCGGAAAATTTTGCTTCCGCAACAAATGCCGGGATCCCGGCTAAACCAAGAAGCAGAACAGCATAAGGCGAGAATTGATACAGCCATATACCAATTGTTAACAACAAGATAATGTCACGAACAAGATCAAAAGTTTTCACGACCAGGCTAAGGGGCCTGCTTGACGCTTCGCGTCTGGCTCGAACCAGTTTGTCGTAATATTCCGCATCTTCGAAATGGGCTAGCTCCAACGTTAATGCTTTCTCCAGAATCATTACGTTGATCTTGTTGCCCAAAAGAACACGAAGGATTGATTGGCACACACTATTTATTTTTTGTGCGCCAGTCATTAACACGACGAGCCCAGCTTCCACCAATACATAGAACAACACGTCGCTACGCGCTTGTTCGGCATCCGCACCAGATTGTTGCAGCGCGCTTGCAACTGCATCGACGAATAGGCCGCCTACTGATGCGATTAGTCCAGGCAATACGCCAGACATCAGGGTTGCCACAGCCATTAAGATTGTCAGTGCAGCACTTGTGCTCCACACAATTTCTATAGCTACTTTGCTGTACTGAAATACAGCAAGAAACTTGGCAACTGAATTGGTTTCGTCAGAAGAACTCAAAATGATCTTGGAATATGGTGCGAGAATGGAACTGAATTGATCAGTAGATTCTCTTAACTACGCGGAATTACGAGTAACAGATTCTAGCACAGGCATAAAAAAGGCCCGCGCATTGCAATGCGCAGGCCTTTTTCAAATTTGGTTGTTAGATCTTAACGAACTTCAACACGATGCGGTCAGTGTTTCGACCTAGGCTTGGATCGAATGGTCCAACAGTATGATCGTCAGCTGGATTGTCCAAGACATCACTTGCCCCCGCTAGTGCAAGATTGCCATTTTGCAAAATTGCTTTCACTGCCTCATCAAACGCAATGCGGTGCAAAGTGACATTATCTGCTCCAGGCGTACCTTCGTGATCAATCACGGCTAATGTGCCACCAGGTTTAAGTGCAGACACAACGCCAGCCAGAATGTTTTGTGCGGCTTCCGGATTAGAGTTGTGGAAATCATGGAAATTCAGCGCAGTGATTGCAAAATCAACTGAGCCTGCTGGCGCATCACCAAATGTTGCGATCTGCTCTACATTGCTGAGTCGTGCAGCACGCGCGTTGGCGGCTTCTTCGGCACGGCCCCCAGGTCGATTCTGCATGTACACCTTGCCATTAGAACCAACGGCATAGGACAACACTTCGGTATACCAGCCTGCAGATGCATTGATATCCAATACAGTCATACCAGCTTCCAGACCTAGAAAATCTAAGACAGCTGGCGCTTGGCGACTCGCGTCTCGCTCCTTGTCAGCCGCAGGCCGATCAGGGTTAGCCATAGCGCGCTCTAATGCGGCCGTATCTAGTTGGGCGTATGCAGTAGAACCAAGAAGACATACTGCAAGAATTGATAGGAATGATTTCATAGTCATCACCTTTTATTAGTCGTTCTGTTTATGCGGAGTCCAGACCTACTGGAACCGGGCTAGGCAGCATAAACCAAGGCTCCGAGGGAGTACACCGGATTCGACGAAGTGACTAGAAATGCCCGGGAGTGACCATCTTAGTAAGAAAGACACCGTGTATGAGGCATGGATGCCGGCAATTTCTTAGGATTAAGAGAAGTTCTGTGATTGAGCCATGGATGGCGACGATTGCGAAGCAATCGCGAGTCGGGAATTACCAGGCTAATCGCAATTCGCCGCCAGTAATTCCTGACGCTGAAGCAAGAGCGCATGGACGCGCTCTTGCGCTATAAACTAATGCAGCCTGTGTGCGACCTTAAGTTCGTCTTCGAAGAACGCTTTGACTCGCAACAACTGACTCAAATCGCTCTCATCCTCCATTAAAGGCAAGTGGTGCTCAATATCACTGAGGATGTTCGTGATGCTTCCCGTATCCAGATTACTCAGGTCCAGATTGAACGGAAATTTTCTGCCTTTTCTGATTTCCTTGGCCATTTTTACTGCTCCCTACTACTCTGAAGCCCCCGTATTAAGGGGTCATTGTTCGCACAAGGAGTGTATCGACTGACTTTAAGAAATCTTCATAAGAAATTCTAATATAAGGATTTTTTCACCTTTTGCTTCGGCAAATTTTGACCTCTGCGCTCATCTTTACGGGGTTCACCTCACGGATTACACTTATCTCACGAAGTTAGTGAATGGCTCCGTCATAGCCATCTTCGCGGCGATTCGTTTGCAGAGCGTTTTGCCAAATTGCAGTGCTCCGACTATAACTAAAATGATAAGGAACAAGGTTGTTCCCGGGAGAGTCAGGTAACTCAGCATGACAGCATTTATTCGTGCCTGGGCCACTTTGGTTGTTTCGCAACGTATTCCTATTATTCTCCTTACCGCCGCTCTTGTTGTCGCAACACTATTCACCGGCGGAACCATTCCATTCGATAACAGTACTCAACGGTATTTCATTCCTGGTGATCCGGCTGTCCTCGAATACGACAGTTTGTATGACAACTTCGGAGACAATGAATATTTAGTTGTCGGTATTGAAGCAACAGACGAACAAGCCGGTGTTTTTTCAGCACCGATACTCCAAACACTTTCGACGATATCCGACTTCCTTGAGTTTCATCCAAACGTAACTCAGTTACGTTCGTTAACGACGTATCAATACATTCACGGCAGTGATGATGATCTAAGCACAGACTATTTAATTGAAGACATTGGCAGCCTTGCTGATAGTCCTGCTGAAATCGAGCGTGTCAAAACGATTTTGGTGGAAGAAGATTTGGCAATAGGAACGCTAGTCACGGAGGATTGGCAACACACACGCATAGCTGCGCGGATCGAATACAGTCCAGATACATCAGCAATTAAGGTTGCAGTTACCCAGGATCTCTATCGATTCATTGAAGAAGAAAACTTGGAATCTGATGAATTTCAACTTCATCTTTCGGGTTATCCGCTCATCAATGAACGCTTCGAAACCCTTTCAGCAAATGATACTGCGTTGCTAATCCCCATCATGATTGTTGTCATGATCGGCATTCTCTTTTTCTGCTTTCGATCTGTTGTTGCCACCGTATTACCTCTTTTCGTTATTGCAGCAGGTATTTTGTTGCTGCAAGAAATCCAGTACTACATCGGAATTCCTCACACGACAGTTGATAGTGCGGCTATTCCCTCAACGATGATAATCATCGGAATCGGAATAAGTGTTCACGTACTGTTGGAGTTTTTTCATTGCTGTGTAAATGGATCAAATGGCAAAGAGGCTGCGCAAAAGACCGTTGAAATAATTTGGTTGCCCGCACTTTTTACTGCAGTCACAACGTCAGCCGGTTTTCTTGCGCTGTCCGCAACCCGGCTTTTACCGTTGCGAGAATTCGCACTGCTTGGAGCGATAGGTTCATTACTGCTGTTCCTTTTTGCACTAACTACCTTGCCCGCCATGTTGAGTTTCGTGAATAAATTGCCTGCTCGTACAAGTACTGTGTTAGCAAGCGGATTTATCAGCTCTATAACAAGAGCCATTCCTTCCTTAACCGCATTGCACAGAACCAGAATACTCATCTTAGGAGCAGTAATAATCGTCTTTGCAGGTTTGGCGTTGCCGTCGGTAAGAATCGATACGAACTACATTACTCTTTTCAAAGAAAACAGCGACACTCGACAGGACATTCAATATTTCGATGACACGTTCAAAGGCACGATGACGCTCGATATTGTGTTGGATTCGGGTGAAGAAAACGGAATCTACGAACCTGAGTTCACTGGCGCAATTGATGACATTGAGTCCTGGTTAAACGATAGAGATACCTTGGGTCCTATTAACTCGCTGGCGGATTATCTTAAAGAAATCAACTTAGCACTGAATGGTGATGATCCCAGTTTTTATCGATTACCCGAAACAAGAGAGATGACTGCCCAGTTTATGTTGCTTTATGACAGTGCTGGTCCTACGGAAGATTTATCCGACATCATCGATTTTGAAAAAAGATTGTCTCGATTAGTTGTGCCTGTCGTGAATATGCCGGCTTCAGATTTGCAGCAAGAAATGAACGAGATAACTGAATACATGCAGGCCAACTACGACCATCTGCAACCTGTCATTACCGGCACTATGGCGCTTCTCACTGCACAACAAATCTATACGGCGGAGGGAATGTTGCGATCCTTTCTCGTGGCTCTTGGTGTCATTACATTATTTTTCGTGGTTCTTTTTCGCAGCGTACGATATGGACTGCTATCTATAGTGCCTAGTGTTGTTCCAATTGTATTGGCTGCGAGTGTTGCCGGGTTCTTGGGCGTGTTTCTCGATCAAAGTGCTGTCGTCGTGTTTGCTATGACGATGGGGTTGGCAGTGGATGACGCGATTCATGTCATGAGTCGCTACCTGGTAAACAAAAAGGCCGGCGTAAGCACGCGAGTGTCGATTGAGCGCGCAATGAATGAGTCGGGTCGCGCTGTATTGTTTACTTCTATGGTGTTGGTATTCGGATTTAGCGTGCTGACGTTTGGTACGTTTACTACCGTCATAAACGTTGGCTTGTTTGGATCGGTGATAATGAGCCTCGCACTACTAGGCGACCTGGTTTTTCTACCTGCGATTCTCTATTTAGTTGACGGAGATGAGAAACAGGACAACGTGATGGAAACACAGGTCAGTTAAATTGTGGGTTGCTGATCCACCTGCGTAATATTTGGACTATGAAACAACCTTTTTCTTTAGCTCTAACAGTATCAATTGTTGCCTACTCGTGTGCCAGCATAGCGGCAGATATGTCAGCACAAGAAGTCATGCAGCAAGTTGAGGATCGCTACGAAGGCGACACCATAATCGCCGATTACACAATGGTGTTGATCGATAGGCGAGACAGGCAAAGAACTCGGAGTTTGCGGATCTACACAAAAGAATATGGTGAAGATTCAAGATCACTCTCACAATTCGAATCTCCGGTAGATATTCGAGGTACTTCCTATCTCAACTTCGACTGGGATGATCCTGACCGAGATGATGACTCTTGGCTTTTCCTACCAGCACTGCAACGGGTAAAACGCATTGCCTCCAGCGACACTTCCGATTCATTTCTGGGGAGTGACTTCACCTATGCAGATATCAATGGCATGGAGTTGGAATGGTTCGACTTCAATTTCGTCAAAGAATCTGAGGAAGTGAATGGATTCGACACCTGGGTCATCGAAGCGACACCAAAGCCTGAATTCAAGGATAAGGCCGAAGATTCCACTGGTTATTCGAAACTCCAGAGTTGGGTGCGCAAAGACAACTTTGTGGAAGTTCGGGGCCAGGCATGGGAATTACGCGGAAACCGTATTAAATATTTCACAGCTTCCGATATAGAAGAGATAGATGGTATTTGGACCATTGGTCGATTGCAGGCAGTAACTACGCGAAACGGCCGCCAGGAACATGCCAGCGTATTGCAGCTGGATGAGGTGAAATACAATGAGAATGTGGATGACGATATGTTCTCAACTGAATATATGCAGCGCGGCTTGGATTAATCGCGCCTTTAATTCCCGCTTGTTTCACTTGTTTTCCCTCCTTCGCACATTACTCATCCTATGTGCATTCACCTTTACTCCTGTAGCGCTTAGTCAGGACGACTTTTTTAATACCATTGATATCGATATCGAGGACGGTAACGATGATGATGGCTTCGTCGACTTCTTCGGCTGGGTTACGCAGAAAGTTGGATTTGGACTCGAAGCACCTGGTCCTCAATTCAGTCGCTCAGAGAAAGAAATCAACAAAATAGAAACGACGGGCTATGGGCAGCTGGATTTTAATGTTGATGAGCGCACAGCGATCCGAATTGCTGCCCGGATGTACCACGAAGAAATCTATCGATGGATGGATGACAATCCATATACCGAAGATGAAATTAATACGTTTCGAAACCGTTACGAAATCCGAGATCTTTATTTAGAACATGAAACCGAGAACGGAATTTACTTAAAGCTCGGCAACCAACTCTTGGTGTGGGGACAATCGGAATACCTGCGAGTCACTGACCTTATCAATATCGAAAACCAATTCAATTTTGCTCAACAAGATTTGGAAGATTTACGTTTACAAATTCCAGCGGCGCTGTTGAGTTTCAGCGCGGGGAATTGGGTTTTCGATACTGTGGCAACCTTAAAAGCTGGCAGCAATCTTATTGGCCCAGCTGGCGATGAGTTTGATCAATTTATCTCGTTGCGAAATGCTGGTCTGTGGATATTGGAAGAAGATCCCGACAAACGATCTGAGTTTTTCTTTCGTGCATCTACTCAGCTGGCACAGGGTGACCTGCAAATAATCGCGGGCGAGTTTAATGACAATGCGCCTTCGGTAAAACGAATCGAAGCACTGCGTTCTACAAATCCGAGAGTGACTTATCACTTGAATCGCATGCGTGCTATCGGATTCAGTGCAAACTGGGTAGAAGGCTCTTGGTTGTTTTTTGGTGAGGCAGCGCTGCATAAAGACAAAGCTGTGCGTCCGAGCGTTGATAGTTTTCTCCGCCAAGTTAACGGGTGGGAACAAAAAGATCAGGTGCTGGCGGTAATCGGAGCGGAGTATAACGGCTTCAGAAATCTCACGGTTACTTTTGAGCTGGACTCCATTCACACCCAATCTCATAGTCCCTTCATGTTAATGGACGAGGATCAGATAAGTGGTGGTATCCGTGTCTATTGGACGCCGATGAATGAACGCTGGCAAATTTTGGGCGTTTGGAACGAATTGGCCAGCGACACGGGCCGCGTGGTGCGGCTCCAGGCGGACTATACATGGTCAGATAATTTGGAAATCGGCGCACTGTATGTGGATTACAGTACCAATATGAATTCGCCATTTGCAGCTTTTCGATTTAACGATGTATTTCAGCTGCAATTGCGTTACAGTTTCTCTCTCTAGAGAAGGATGGGAAGATGTTCTCTGAAGACTTAAAACAACAACAGTCCTATCACCACGGTAACGTCAAGAACGCCTTAATTGACGCTGCCATGGAGTTGATCGAGCGGAATGAGGCGGATTCCATCTCACTGCGGCGCCTGGCGAAAGAAGTCGGTGTAACGC
This sequence comes from uncultured Pseudohongiella sp., assembly GCA_965262465.1. GTDB lineage: Bacteria > Pseudomonadota > Gammaproteobacteria > Pseudomonadales > Pseudohongiellaceae > UBA9145. Next base: position 3,324,442 of record OZ253535.1, read on the forward strand.
CTTCTGCGGTATACAACCATTTTGCTGACAGAGATACCTTGATGCTTGCCATCAAGATCAGGCTGTATGAGCAGTTAAATCGGTTTTTCGATACTGAGATTTCTGAGAATCAAGATCCAGAACAAGCGTTGCTCGAAGTCTGCTTTGCTTACTTTCGATTTTCTCAGCAGCAACCTGCTCGCTTTATGTTCTTGTTCAGCTCGACCTTACCCCTAGAAAGATCCACACCAGAATTTATTGAAGTGTCCTGCCATAGCCTCGTGCGCTCTCGCAAATTGGTTTACAAGGTGTTTGAGAAGCATCAAGTCTCATGCAGCGAAGAAGACGTCGTGAACACTACAATGCTTATATGGTCACAATTGCACGGTATTGTGATGCTAAGGAATTCGGGTTCTATTCCTGCGGCAGTTGCCTATCAAGATTGGCCGAGTAGCTGCGGCCTCAATGAAGTGGAAGAAGTTGAGTCGCTGATTCGCAATCACGTGAAGATGACTGTCGACGCGATTATCAGCAAACAGCGACAATCCAGCCAGCACTAATCTGTTTCAGTCTAGTCCAGCCCCATGGCACGACGTGCCAATTGGTTCTTTACAATAGAAAGACTATCAACGGCGTTAAGCCCGATGTTACGTAGCCATTGAATCGGCGGCGCCTGTTCGGCGAACAAGTGTTTAAAGCCTTCCATTAACCACATCATGCCCAAATTGTGTCCGCTGCGTTTGCGTTGGTAACGCGCCAACACTACAGGATCGTTTACTGCTCTTCCTGACGCTAAACCATTTTTAATTTCATTTGCTAATGCTTCAGCATCTTGAAACCCGAGATTAACTCCCTGACCTGCCAATGGATGAATGGTATGGGCAGCATCGCCAACTAGAGCAACGTGTTGTTTAAAGTATTCAGTGGAATGTCGCTGTCGCAACGGTAATTGAAATCGTTTATCGCACCATGAGACTTCGCCAAGTCTATGTTCGAATGCTCTTCCTAATTCTTGGCAGAAGTCAGTGTCATCTAATGCCATTAGTTCATTGGCCCGCTCAGGCACGATACTCCAAACTATAGAGCAATACTGTTGCGCTTGTTCTGAATCTCCACTCAACGGTAGAAACGCTAGCGGACCACTGGTCATAAATCGTTGCCAAGCAGTGTTTTGATGGGAGAGTTCGGTTTTAACTGTGGTGACAATTGCAGTGTGTTGATAGTCCCACTCTTTCGTAGTGAAGTGCATAAGCTCTCTGACGCGGGAATTCGCACCATCGGCACCAATCACCAATTTAGTATCTATTTGCTGTCCTTCCGCCGAATGTAAGGTAACTCCACTAGGATTGCTTTCCATATTCTCGATAGTGAAAGGTATCAACCGAGTAATTGAGGAGTCTTGCTGCAGTTGTTCAGTCAGCGCGGACAATACCACCGAGTTTTCTACAATTGTCCCCAAGTGTGCTTGGCTTATGTCCTTAGCATTAAAGTGGATTGATCCAGTCCCTTCGCCGTCCCATACATGCATATCACTATAGGCGCAGCAGCGGGCAGCCTCTATTGACTGCCAAGTTCCAAGACCATCCAGAAACTGTTGCGACCCTACGGTTAGCGCGCTTACCCGAGGATCGAAACGTTCAGGCTCACTGACATGTGTAGCCTTTGCGGCATCGAATGCCTGGCGATCCGCCACAGCGACCCTCAAACCCGTTTGCTTGAGCGCAAGTGCCATCGCTGCACCCACCAACCCGCAGCCAATAATCACCACATCAAATTCAGTTTCCGCGTTCATAGAAGCCATTATATGTGGCAAAGACTCAGGGGTCTTGTTCCGCGTAGTCTGGAATGTTGATAGACTTCTGCGGCTGACAGCTTAACTGGAGGGAAAAACCATGGCGCTCACAATTAACGTGAATCAAATCGATGACTACATTGGTAAAGAGGTTGGTGTATCCGAATGGATGACAGTTGACCAAAACCGCATTAACCAATTTGCCGATGCAACTGGTGATCACCAATACATTCATGTGGATCCTGAGCGTGCCGCACAAACACCTTTCGGTACTACTATCGCACACGGTTTTCTTACCATGTCGCTCATGGTTGAGATGGGGTATGAAGGCAGTACTAAACTTGAAAACAGTGTTATGGGAATTAACTATGGTTTCGACAAGCTGCGATTCATAAATCCCGTAAAAGTAGACAGCCGCATCCGAGGCCGATTTCAATTGGTCAGCGCAGAAGAAAAGAATCCTAATCAATGGTTACTGAAACATGCAGTGACTGTTGAAATTGAAGGTGAAGACAAACCTGCCCTTATTGCTGAGTGGTTGGGCATGACAGTGCTCAGTTAATCTAACTTGAGTGTCGCTGCGTAAAACAACTACTGGACTAACAAATTAGAGAATCAATTCACAATGAGAAAACCATTACTATCCATTATCCCTTTTCTGACTGCTTGTGCGGGAGAACCACCCACAAACATAGGCGTGGAAAACGGACGCTTGACCGCCTGCCCTGATTCTCCTAATTGCGTATCCAGTTTCGAATCCGATGAGGAGCATGGAATCCAGCCCTTAAGTGCATCTCTGGAAGATATCGAACAAGTATTGGTGAGTTTGGATGAAGCCAATATCGTCAGCTCAAACGGTAACTATCTTTATGCAGAGTTTACTTCCCGGATCATGGGCTACGTGGATGATGTAGAGTTTCTGCATGATGCTGCCAGCGGCGTAACCCATGTACGCTCCGCCTCCCGATTGGGATACAGCGATTTGGGTGCAAATCGTAATCGCATCGAGAATATCCGCTCCCTGCTGCCATAGCGCATTAAGCCACTAAGATACGACTTCCTATCAAAGGCCTTGACATTTCGTCCCCAAGTGTTAATTTTTTAGCGTATCGCTAATTTATTAGCGATTAATGCTGGAAGACGAAACTGGATGGAAACTGTATGAAAGACCAACAATGGAGGCCTCACTATGCAAGCGCTCGTGTTTAGGTTTTTCCAACTCAACGGCATCATTCTTGCCGCTGGGTTTGTAACCCTTTCCCTGTTCTATTTTATGCAAACGCTGATTCAAACTGGTGGATCCGTGGTGCAGGATATCGATGTGGTGCGACTGGTTGATCCCACGATGCCCGAGTTTAACTACGAACCTGTAATTGAAATCGAGCCTCCAGAACCGTTGCCCCCTGAGCCGGTAGAAGAACCGCCTCCCCCAACTTCAGGTCCGCGAGGCAGTGGCCCGACTATTTCAATACCGACTGTTGAACTGCCACCGCCAGCACCTCCAACAACATCAGCAATACCCTCAGCAAATATCATGGTTCCATTGGTGCGCACAGCTCCGACCTATCCTCAACGCGCAATAGCGCAAGGAATTGAAGGGTTTGTGGAATTGTCATTCACAGTGAACGAACTCGGAGATGTGGTTGATCCAGTTATTCTCAATGCATTCCCCGAAGGGTATTTCGAGCGCGCAGCATTACAAGCAATTCAACGCTGGCGTTACTCACCTGCGGTAGAAGATGGGCATGCTGTTTCGACTTACGATGTAAGGCAGCGACTTGTGTTTCAAATGGAAGCTGAAGCGAGATAACGAACTGATTGGTTCGGATTCAACGATTGGCTGCCAATGTAAGAGATTAAGATCCCATGGCTCGCCGAGCGAATTCTTGTCGCAATGAGGGAATAAGGTCCAATCCCAACAGTCCCATTTTTCTGGTAACAACCTTGCTGGTTTGATTGGATGAAAACAGCCGAGTCATTTGGTCGGTAAATTGGATGGCTTGATGTTGATCGGGCGTTTGTTGCTCGAGATAACGCTGCAACACAGACATGGATCCAGGAGATTCCCCTCGGGCCAAACCTTCAGCCACGGTAGCTGACAGGCAAGCTGAGTCACGCAGCGCAAGATTGAGTCCTTGTCCTGCCACTGGATGCAAGGTGTGAGCAACATTTCCTAGCAATACTAAGTGTGGACGTATTTGTTCCCGCGCTTCGGTTAACACTAGTGGATAACTAAAGCGTTGTCCGACTTTAGTAATAGCTCCCAATCGACTGCCAAACAACTCTGCAAGTCTGAAAGCAAACTCTTCTTCACTGCAGTTCTGCAGCTCCTGTGCATCGTCAGTATTCACCGTCCAAACTAACGAGCACCGATTCTGATTTTCAAACGTTTGCAATGGTAAGACTGCCAGCGGGCCGGCAGCAGTGAATCGCTCGAAGGCTTTGCTTTTATGAGGGTGCTGCACAGCGATGTTGGTAATGAGCGCGCATTGATCATAACTTTCTTTGTCGTGTTCGATACCAAGTTGTGCGCACATCGGCGATCGGCCACCATCTGCCAGCACGACAAGATCTGCGGTAACTGTGTAGTCATGTTGTAAGGATTCTAGACTGAGTTCCATACCGGCTGACAAAGGCTTGGCAGACCGAAGACTGGCTGGCGCGATGACTTCTATACTTTCTGAATCACTTAGCGCGGAGTTCAACACAGATCCGAGATCGCGATTTTCAACGACATATCCCAGGGCTTCTGTATCTTGCTCCTCCCTGTTCAAATGAGTGACACCGAAGTGACCTTGATCGGAAACCTGAATTTCTTCTATGGGTGTTACTACGTGGCGTAGCTGATCCCAAATTCCCATCGATTCGAAAACCGTGCGCGTACCCCAGGACAAGGCTGTGGACCTGGCATCGAAACTCGGTTGATTGTCTTTGTCATCAAGACCGATAGCTTCGACTACGCAGATCTTTAATGTTGATGTGCGATGGGTGAGATCTAGCGCAAAGCTGGCGCCCACCATGCCACCGCCAACAATTAGCACGTCATAGTGGGTCTTGGGTTTTTCTATGAGCATTGTTAATGGACTGGATTAGCCATGAACTCTTCTATTTCAGCCACTGTCTTAGGGATGCCTTTGCTCAAGATTCGATGTCCAGTCTTGGTGACTAATACATCGTCTTCGATTCGCACTCCAATGCCACGCCACTTTTTAGGCACCTTGGTATTATCTGGCGCGATATAGATTCCAGGCTCGATAGTGGTCACCATGCCAGCTTCCAACAATCGCCAGTCATCATCAATCTTGTAATCACCCACATCGTGAACGTCGATGCCGATCCAGTGGCCAACTCGATGCATATAAAAATCTTTGTAGGCTTCGCTCTTGATCAATTGCGCAGGCCGACCTTCCAAGAGTCCGAGTTTAACCAAACCCTGAGTGATAACTTTTACTGAAGCATTGTGGGGCGCATCCCATGCCGCTCCCGGTTGTACTGCTTCTATAGCCGCTTCTTGGGCAGCCAACACGATTTCGTAGATGGCTTTTTGTTCTGGACTGAATTTGCCGCTGGCAGGAAATGTGCGAGTAATGTCTGATGCATAATGTTCATACTCACAGCCCGCATCAATAAGTATCAGGTCTCCCTTTTTAACTTCAGCGTTATTGGAGTTGTAATGCAATATGCAAGCATTATCCCCCGCTGCAACAATCGAGTTGTATGCTGGCGCACGACTGCCATTGCGTACGAATGCATGTAGCAGCTCTGCTTCCATTTCATATTCCATGATTCCAGGCTTACACACCGCCATGGCACGGCGGTGCCCTTCTGCAGATATCTTGGCGGCCTGCTCCATTATTTTGATTTCAGCTGAGCTCTTGATCAGTCGCAATTCATGTAGCAAATGATCCAGTACCAAGAACTCGCCAGGAGGATGGCCGCCTAACTTGGCTTTGTTGCGGATGACCTTGACCCAATCCATGACTGTGTCATCAAACTTGTCGTCTTTGCCCATTGCGTAATACACGCGATCACGCCCTTCAATCAGGCCAGGCAAAATATCGTCAATGTCACTTATCGGAAACGCATCATCTAATCCCAATTCATCTTGAGCCTTTTCCGGACCCATCAGGATCCCAGTCCATAACTCTTTTTCTTTGTTCTTTTCCTGACAAAACAAAACTGCCTCGCCTTGTTTTCTTCCAGGGATTAACGCTAACAACGCGTCTTCTTCTACAAACCCAGTGAGGTAGTAAAAGTCGCTGTTTTGTCGATATAAATATTCCGCATCATTGTTGCGCATACTTAACGGCGCAGATGGAATTAATGCGATGCTATTGGGTTCCATTTGAGCCATCAGTTCTTTGCGACGGCTCTTCATTTCACGATACAAGTTTGGCTTTTGGGCCATAGATTGCCTCATCAATACTGCAGTTTCAGGCGCACAAGGATATAGATGTCCTAATGCGGAACCAAGTCCCATTTTCGTCTCTTTTTTCTTTCTTTTGACACTCACCGTGTTGACCCATTCCGGGTGCGGCTCTATAGTTACTGCATTGTTAATGTAAATCCTAAACTTATGTCAGTAGTGCATTGCGACTACTGGAAATTCAATAATTTCAACACACTACGATATGACCGACGAAAGCTTCGATAATCTCAGTGCCAAGGTAGATGACCTCATCGACCTTTGTGCTGAAATGAAAAGGGAAAATCAGATGCTGAAAGAGACCCAGAGCTCTTGGGATTCTGAACGTCAGCAGTTGATTGCAAAAAATCAGGAAGCCAAAACCAAGCTTCAATCAATCCTGGATCGTCTCCGCGCGATGGATAATGCCTAACGCCAAGTAGGACTATTGGACAATAAGCCATGAGTGAACAAAGCACCGCAGTACAAGTCAAAATTCTCGACAAGGACTATCAAGTTAATTGCCCACCATCTGACCAGGAAGCACTGATTAAATCAGCGCGATATCTTGATGAGAACATGCGCAAGATTAAAGGTCGCGGCAATATTCACGGTGCGGAAAAAATCGCAGTGATGGCAGCGTTGAATATTACCCATGATATGTTGCGTAAGAATAAGATGATTAATGAGACGCGGTCGGGGACTGCGCAGCAATTAAAAGGCATTGAAGAAAAAATTGATCTAGCCTTAGCATCAAGCCGTCAATTAGAAATCTAAGTAGACGCACCTATTGTCGTCGGCAAGACTTCGTTAAAACCCTCCTCAAACCAGTCATTTATAGATCCATAAACTCCTGGCTTTCGCCTCATCTTTCCTCGTCTCAACTTCCTCGATTACGGCGCACAAGATTCCCTACGTATTAAATTGACGTAACTTCGGAAATCATAGGAAGTTTCCTACGTACACATCCGGGTGAAAAATTCTGAATCGAATTTCGTCCGATTGGTGGGAGCTAGCTTATTGATCTTTAACAGGAAATCCACTGACTCCGCGGGTTCCCTGCCGCCCCTATACCAAGCTATACTTAATTGAGAGTTCCCTAGGACATTTGCCAATCAAAGGTGTTCTTGAGCCGATATCTTTAAACCCGGAGGCAACTCGTAAGATGTTGGTGTGCAGGTCCGCACGTCGGAAAGCCTTATACATCGCGGGAGCCACCACCTGAACCTTTTGGTTCAGGGCAATTTTGGTAGCGGTGTTCCGGGGGACTTGATTCTTCAACGGTGGTCTCTGCTAGACATTCATGAATAGAGAAGAAAGACTCGCCCTCAGAGAAACTCTCAGAGAGGCGCGCAGAAATCTTAGTGATGCTGAACAAGCAGCTGCGTCTGCAGATCTGCTCAGCTTACTCTCAGATCAAGAATTTTTTCAGAACGCGTCACGTGTCGCTTTCTATCAAAAGCTGGATGGTGAAATAGATCCTCAGCCTTTGATGGAGCACTCGCTTAATCAAGGGAAAGATTGTTTTCTTCCTGTCATTAGTCGCGACAATGAAGAAGCATTAACCTTTGCGCCTTACGATACTGATACCGAACTTACGGAGAATCAGTGGGGAGTCGCTGAACCACCACTACCCGAAGAAATTATTTCTCCTACTGTTTTCGATGTGGTGTTTGTGCCCCTGGTTGGTTTCGATGCGAATTGTTTTCGCCTCGGCATGGGCAAAGGATTTTACGATCGCACGTTTAGCTTCAAGATTTTCAATCGACGCAGTCAACCACTGCTGGTGGGATTAGCACATGAGTGCCAGTTGATTGAACCATTTCCGACAGAGGTGTGGGATGTGCGGCTAGACTCAGTCGTCACGCCGGAAAAAATATACCGCCCCGATACTGCTTAGGTACTACTTAATCCTGGGGCGGCTTTACAGAGCGACTTCCCTACCTATCCCTGGCGTCTTCGTCCTTTCTCGTTTTCTTGGATTCGAAATCCGACTACGTCTTGTAGGGGTCGGCTTAACTTCGGACACCTAGCGCTACATCAGTGCGCTTTGTGCCACGCTGCTAGCCAGTACGCTTACAACAAACAGGGTGAATACGACAAACACCATGTCTGGCTTCTTGCTCATCTGCGGCTCCGTTACAGAGTCAACGTTCCTTTGGCTTAACGGCGCCGTTTTCCAAAGCTTTAGTCCTAATTTTCCTTAAACTACAACGCATTACTGGGTTTTCATCAGAAAATAGATAAACCTTGAAAAAAGTGTTGCCAGGAAAAAAGCCATGCATTTATACTGTATAAAAATACAGTATTAGATGGTGTGGATGGAGATTTAGTAGATCATGAGACAAGCAACAAGAGAGGTAACACACGCAACTTTGGGGGGAGCAATAGCCGCTCACTCCAACCCAGCAATGCAGCGCAAGCCCAGAATTGACGCGGCTTACAGAGAAACACTCGACGATCAGGAACAGCCTATTGAACAGCTGTTGCATCGCAATCCGAAGCTATGGCGTGGCTGCGAGTTGGCCGGACAAGGTCGCCATGGATACAGCACCGGTTTCCCCGAATTGGATGACATTTTACCGGGCCGAGGATGGCCACGAAGTGGTTTGGTCGAGGTGGTAACCCGACACTGGGGAATGGGTGAATTACAACTATTGATGCCATTAATGCGATCCATGATTGCCCAAGGCAAATGGATTCTTTGGGTAGCACCTCCTTATCAACTTTATGCACCAGCATTAGTTCAGGCTGGTATCGATACTCGTCAGGTCCTAATCGTGCAAGCAGACACCTCCTGCCGAGATGCTTTATGGAGTATGGAAAAGGCATTGCAGACACAAAATTGCGGTTTGGTGTTGGCCTGGCAGAACTGGTTACCGGGCCGAGTCCTGCGTCGTTTACAGCTGGCAGGCGAAACCGGTGAGACCCTGGGCGTGCTCTTTAAGCATAATGATAGTAAGTACTCACCATCGCCAATGCGTATGCAAATAAAGGATTCTCGCGATAGCAGCAACGGATTTTCCGAGGCCGAGGTGACCCTGCTCAAGGCACGGGGTAATTTCCGCCCGTTCACCGCCAAGCTTAATCTTTATCATCACCAACCCGCTGATTAAGCTTCGGAGTAATCCATGGAGGACTCCGAACCCACGGTCCAATTGCCCCTGCCGGAAGCGGCAGGTGCCCAAATCATTAAGCTGCCCCTGCCAACTGAGCAAAAGCAAAAGTCTGGCGGTGATCTTCTTGATCAACCCACCGAGGCGAAAAAACCGCAGCGGCAAAATCTTTGGTACGCCTTATTTCTGCCACAGCTGGCTGAGCTGAGTGATGTACAACAAGACAGGATTCTGCAAAAGCTGGCTGGCTTGGTAGAAAGTGTCAGCTCCACCGTGAGCTTCCACCCTCAAGCATTGATCTGCGAAGTGCGCAGCAGCTTGAAATACTTCGGTGGCATCGATGTCATTCATGACAAACTTAAATCACTAATCTCTCCAGCCCTGGAAGAGACAGGACTAACCGAACAATTTCTTTATGCCGCCAGTCCAACCGTAACCGGTAGTTTGCTATTGGCCCGGTCCGGACATAACGCACTGGTTTATCGTAAAGACAACTTACGTTCAGTCTTGGGACAACTCTCTACCGATGTATTGTTGCTCAACAAAGAACAAAACCGTCGCCTGTATAACATGGGCGTACGTAAAATAAGGGACATATGGCGCCTTCCCACCGATGGACTACGTAAACGTTTCGGTAGTGACTTTGTTAACTTACTTAGCAAGGCCTTAGGGACTGCACCAGAACCAACGCGCAACTATGTTGCTCCTCCTGCTTATAGTAGTGTTTACGATCTGCCTTACGAGTTAGAAAATCTAGATCGCTTGCTACCGGTGGCTGATGAAATGCTGGCGCAACTCTGTGATTTCCTGCAACGCCGCGATCTCAGCACCAGCCATTTATTGTTTGCCTTACAACATGAAAAGCGCCCCAGTACAGAGATCGATATGGCGCTTAGGCAAACCAGTCGTTGTCGCGATCACCTACTATTGTTGCTCGAAACTCACTTCGGAAAGCTTAGCGTGCCAGCACCAATTATTGGTTTGAAGCTACAGGTAAAAAAGTTCGATGCGTTCATGACAGAAAGTGAACGACTACTGATCGAAGACAGAGCCGGCGCACAAGGAGGTAGTCACTCAGCGTTAGATCAGTTTATGGAACAACTGCATGCCCGCCTGGGCGCTAATTCTCTTAAGAGTATTAACACCGTGGCAGAGCATTGCCCCGAGTACGCCTGTGAGGAACTGGATTATCAAGAATCCAACTCAGGAAAAAACCAACAACCAAAACTACTCGAAGATGTTGTAAGCAATCCCAGACCACTATGGTTACTCTACAAACCGGAGCCGTTAGTGTTGAAGAACGGCAAGCTCTATCATCGCCAGCCTATCCGATTGATCAGCGGCCCAGAACGAATTGAAACCCGTTGGTGGTATGGCACCGATATTCGCAGAGACTATTACGTAGCCCAGGAACAGAACGGTAGTCGGCTGTGGATTTTCCGCGAACGCAGTGGCACAAGAAATTGGTTTCTTCACGGCTTTTTTGCGTAGCTGAATTGCCAACAATGTGATTTGATGTGATCAAACAAAGAAAAAGAACGGAGGCCCTACAATGGAAACAAACCCCGTCACCTGGTTCGAGATCTATGTACAAGATTTAGAACGCGCCAAGGCATTCTATGAAAGCGTACTTGGCATAAACCTGGGTGAATTGCCTGGCCCTGATATTCCCATGCTCGCATTCCCACAAGACCCATCAGCCCCAGGAAGCACTGGCGCGTTAGTGCAAGTGCCAGGCATGCCCACCGGCGGCAACAGCACATTGGTGTATTTCGAGTGCGATGATTGCGCAGTAGAAGCAGCGCGAGTAAATGAAGCTGGTGGCAATTTAGAGCGAGACAAAATGTCTATCGGTGAATACGGATTCGTTGCACACGCCAAAGATCCCGATGGCAATATGTTCGGCCTGCACTCCCTAAAATAGGAGAAAACGATGAAAACCATAATGCCCTGTCTGTGGTTCGATGCGAATGCCGAAGAGGCAGTCAATTTCTACACTGGCATTTTCCCAGATTCAGAAATCACACAAATCACAAGAAACCCTCCGGGTATGCCAAACCCTGAAGGCTCAGTACTTACAATAAGTTTCACATTACGTGGAGAAGAATTTTTAGCACTCAATGGAGGCCCAGCATTCAAATTTAGCGAGGCGATTTCCATGTATGTTAATTGCAAAGACCAGGCAGAGATTGATCACTACTGGGAAAAACTGGTAGACGGTGGCAGCGAAATGGCCTGCGGTTGGTTAAAAGATAAGTATGGCGTGGCATGGCAAATTGTGCCTGATCAGTTTATGAAATGGATCAATGCTAATGACATGGAAACTGCTGAACGCGTACTGGCAAAAATGCAAACGATGATTAAGTTTGACATAGCAGGACTAGAAGAAGCGTATAAGGGATAACTAATAAATGAAGCTTGCTCAGGTGCGAAAGATCGCATTGAATTTACCGGAAGTCACTGAAGAGCCACATTTCGAACGCACATCATTCCGAATTCGCGGCAAAGTGATTGCCACCGCTATCGAAGGCGAACCATTTCTCAATGTAATGGCTAGCGAAGCCACGCGAGAGCCAGCTCTAGAAATGAACCCAGATGCGTTAGAAAAACTGTTCTGGGGAGCAAAAGTATGTGGAGTCACAGTAAATCTCGACATCGCCAATGCTGAACTTGTAGGTGACTTACTGGAACAGACCTGGCGCGATAAAGCGCCAAAATCCCTTATCAAAAAGTGACTCTCCGCTATGGGCGATGACCTCATCATCAGTGGCAAAGAGGTGTTGAAGCAGCACGAGTTATCGCTCGGCGCTCAATCGCTAAAAATAATGGCTACCATTGAGAAGAAACCTGGCGCTGAATTAAAACCCATGTTTGCCCCGCGCGGGTCAGTTCCGTTGGTGTTCATCTACAACGTCATGGGAAAGATGTTTGCCATTTTGGGAGTGCGGGATGACGAGGGAGTTATTCTGAAGTGCGACCCTAATCATGTGTTGATGTTGCGCGAACAATACGAGGGCGTCGGACATCGTTCTCATTTAGATAAGCGCTATTGGATCAGTGTGAAATTTGATTCTGATGTCCCATTAAAAGTGATTTCACAACTGGTTGATGAGTCCTACGATCTGGTTTGTGCCAAGCTGACTAAGAAAATGAAATCTGAACTTGCAGAGATAAGCGCAAAGGATTTGCAAAATGTCTAATTGTTTGAACTGTGGAGTTGAACTAGGTTCAAGTATCTATTGCAGCAACTGCGGTCAGAAAAGTAGCACTAAACGCTTGGTCACATTTGATGTTCTTACCGAGGCTTGGGAGTCTTTTACCAGTATTGATAATCGCTGGTATCAAACTTTTGTAGGTTTAATTAGGTCTCCAGGCTCTTTAACAACTGACTATGTTGAAGGAAAACGGAAACGTTTCGCTGGTCCACTTCAATACTTTATCGTGGTTTTTGCATTAGTAGTTTTGATAGGGAGTCCCACTGCGGATATTACAGGTACTAATGTTTCTCCTGATGATCTAGATGATAGTTTTTCTTTATTTGGCTGGATTGCAATCGCAATCCAAAATTACTTCGTTGCTTACATTCTTCTTTTAAGTCCAATCGCCACATTGATGTTGCATATTGCTTTGTATGGACGAGGCCGATCTTTTGCTGAGTCACTAGTATTCACGCTGTACCAGATCAGTCAAATCGCTCTATTCTTACTCGTTCTATTTCAACTGAATAGCGTATTTCTATTCGATGATTTTGGTTTATTTCTTGTAATGATTGTCCTTGGGCCTATTTCTTTGTATACATCTTGGGCCCTTGGTTTGTTTTATAAGATTGGTCTTGTCCGTGCCTTTCTTACAGGCTTTGTTGTTATTGTTATTTATATGGGCCTCATTCCTATCGTTTATTTGTTAATTGTATTAGCAGCTACTATATCGAGTTCTGCGTAGTAGCCTGCGAATGTTAGGTAAAATCTCTGGACGATACCTCCATCGTGCCTAACCAATGACTGAGGTCAACCAATTCTCTGGCTATCAGGTGAATTACTCCTTCGCTTTTCTGCACATGTCCCGCAACTCCCATTAGCATGGCCTGTCGCACAACTGGCCGATGTTTCTCTCCCAGGCTCGGCCACACCACAACATTCACAAAACCACTTTCGTCTTCCAGTGTTAGAAAAGTTACACCGGCCGCTGTCATGGGTCGTTGTCGACATGTCACGATGCCAGTGATCTTGGCGTTACCTTCGTTCTCCACCAATTCCAGATCGATCGCTTTAAGCACCTGATACTTTTCTAAGTGAGGGCGAAACAACGCAACAGGGTGACGTCGTAGTGTTAATCCGGTTGCAGTGTAGTCTCCAACAATGTTTTGTCCTTCAGTTGCTACGGGCAACAACACATCAGCGCCAAAGTCGTTATCGAAATCCGGATCAGTGAAAAAATTTGGTGAAGAGCCGCCGGCAACTACAGCTGGCTGCTGGCTTGCTGTCTCAATACCACTGGCCTGCCAAAATGCCCGATGACGATCACCGCTTAAATCTCGAAGGGCATCGGCAGCAGCCAATGCTTCCAGATCAGTGCGGTTAATACCGCTGCGAAACACCAGGTCCTGCACGTTCGTGTAAAGACCCGTTTGCCGAGCCTCTACAATGGCTTCGGCACCTTGTTCCGATAAACCTTTGGCCATGCGTAAACCCAAACGCAATTGTGCGGCAGTATTGTAATGACACGGTGAATCAGGTTTTACATAAGCGTCTGCAAATTCCAGGGTGCAGTCATAGTCACTGGCGTTAACGTTGACAGGATGAACAAGCACATCATGATGCCGCGCGTCTTTTATTAGTTGCGCTGGTGCATAAAAACCCATGGGTTGGCTATTGAGTAAGGCGCAACAAAAAGCAGCGGGGTGATAACGCTTAAACCAGGACGACACATAGGCAATTAAGGCGAAGCTAGCGGAATGAGATTCAGGAAAGCCGTAATCGCCAAAGCCCTTAATCTGATTAAACAGCTTTTCAGCAAACCCTTCTTCATAACCGCGCTCCAACATGCCCTTAACTAACTTCTCGCGATAAGGTTCCAACCCTCCCTTGCGTTTCCAGGCTGCCATAGCGCGGCGTAGTTGATCCGCTTCACCGCCACTAAAACCTGCGGCAACCATAGCCAACTGCATCACCTGTTCCTGGAAGATGGGTACTCCCATGGTACGTTCCAGTGCATCCCGCACCGCCTCGCTGGGGTAGCTCACCGGTTCCTTGCCATTGCGGCGATTGAGATAGGGATGAACCATATCGCCCTGAATAGGACCCGGTCGGACAATAGCGATTTGAATGACCAGATCATAGTAATTACGAGGCCGTAATCTGGGCAACATGCTCATCTGAGCACGGGACTCAATCTGAAACACGCCAATGGTGTCAGCCTGCCCCATCATGTCGTAAACCTTGGGATCTTCTGCGGGTATCTTCTGGATAGTCAGCGGTTCTTTGCTGTAATCACTCACCAAAGCCAGACATTTCTGCACCGCGGTGAGCATGCCCAGGGCCAGCACATCGATCTTCAACAAACCCAAGGATTCCAGATCGTCCTTCTCCCATTGAATCACTGTGCGATCCTGCATGGTGGCATTTTCAATGGGCACCAAATGAGTCAGCGGTCCCTGGCTAATCACGAAGCCACCTACATGTTGGGAGAGGTGCCGGGGGAAACCGATCAACGCTTTAGCCAGGGTCACCAACATTTGAATTTTCTTGTCGGTGTAGTCGATATCCGAATCAGATAATTGTTCTTCCAGCGATGCTCCCCACCAGTAAATCGATTTTGAAATGTGATCCAGTAATTCGTCTTCCAATCCCAACACCTTTCCTACATCACGCACCGCACTGCGTGAACGATAGGTAATAACTGTTGCCGCTAGTGCAGCACGGTGACGACCGTACTTGTTGTAGATGTACTGAATAACTTCTTCACGACGAGCATTTTCAAAATCCACGTCGATGTCTGGCGGTTCGTTTCGCTCTTTGGAAATGAAACGTTCGAACAAGACTTCTATGCGTGCCGGGTCTACTTCGGTAATACCCAGGCAATAACACACTGCCGAGTTGGCAGCTGAGCCCCTGCCCTGACACAGGATTCCCTGGCTGCGTGCGAAAGCTACCAGGTCATGTACTGTTAAAAAGTAATGCTCGTATTGCAGTTCTTTAATGAGCATTAATTCATGCTCAACGATGTTTCGCACTTTCGGCGTCGCACCTTCTGGCCAACGCTCCCGAATACCTCGTTCAGTGAGTTCCCTAAGCCAGCCATGGGGTGTGTATTCCGGTGGAACTAATTCTTGCGGATATTCATAACGCAATTCATCGAGAGAAAATTTACATTGCCGTGCAATGCGCACAGTCTCTTCTAACAAGTCAGAAGGATAGAGTTTGCTAAGTTGTACTCGTGAACGTAGATGACGTTGTCCGTTACACTCACTGTCCAGTCCTAGCTTTTCAATGTGACGACCAAGTCGAATCGCGGTAACAGTGTCTTGCAAGATGCGTCGGCTGGGCACGTGCATGTAAGCACCACCAGCAGCACATAATGGGATGCCATACTGCCGACCTAGTTTTTGCAGTTGCCTTAATCGAACACGATCGTCTCCTCGCAATAAAAGCTCCGCGGCAATCCACAACTTTCCGGAAAACAGACGTTGCAACCACACCGCTTGACTCGCTAACTGTTCAGGCGTGTGTTCTTTTATTGGCAACCACAACACCAGACAGTCATGGGGCAAATTGGCCTCTATCATCTTGCGATCAATTTGATAGCTGCCCTTGGGTGACTCCCGACGTGCACAACTAATGAGATGGCTGAGGAATCCATAGCCACGACGATTGCAGGCCAGTATCACCAAATGGCAGTCCTGCTCCAACCGAAACTCACTACCGATGACCAGTTGAATGGGAGCTTTTACTGCGTCTCTTTCTGTTCTTTCTTTTGCGATTGCCTTCGCTGCTCCGTGGGCACGCACTACACCCGATAGAGAACATTCATCAGTAATGGCGATGGCTTCATAGCCCAATTCCCAGGCTCGCTGCACTTGCTCTTCCGGAAACGAAGCGCCCCGAAGAAAGGTGAAATTAGAAATGCAGTGCAGCTCCGCATAGGCAGGCAGAGCGTTGTTCTTAAGCCAAACCCCAGGCCCAGCACTAACGGCTGACCCGGTTTCGGCGGGGGATTCCTTGGCCATGATGACATAGTGATCTACTGTACATATATACAGTATTTTGATACCCAGCCAAAGTCAACTGGATGGACGAAAGAAGCTCGAAATAGTGCGAAGGGCTGCAAGTAAACAAGTGAGGAAACGTGCGAGGCAGGGATGCCGAGCTCGAGTTTACAAGGATGTAAGTCTACGTTTTCCGAACTGTTTGCATGCAGGCGCGAGCACTATACGAAGAAAGCTAAATTCGGTAAGTTGCTTCAAACAACCAAGGAACGAAAATTCATGCGGTCAATTCTTGCAGCCCTAAGCCTGATTCTAATTACAGGCTGTGCAACTAACTCACTCAATACCTTCGACCTGATTGTGGAAAACGGAACCATCTATGACGGCAATGGTGGCGAACCATTCGTTGCTGATATTGGCGTCGTCGATGATCGTATCGTTGCAATAGGACAGATCGAAAGTAGTGCAGACGAAACAATTGATGCGAGTGGCTATGCAGTAGCACCCGGGTTTATCAACATGTTGAGTTGGGCAACAGAATCGTTGGTGATTGATGGCCGGAGCCAAAGTGATATTCGTCAAGGCGTGACATTAGAAGTATTCGGCGAAGGAAATTCCGAAGGGCCAATCAATGAAGTCATGAGGCAAGAAGCAATCGATGCCGGCGCCTATGGTGGAGCGGATGTCAGCTGGACAAGCCTGGATGAATATCTAGAGTTTCTGGTTCAGCGCGGTGTCTCTACCAACGTTGCATCATTCATTGGCGCAACTACTGTGCGGAAGCATGAAATCGGTTACGAAGATCGTGCACCGACTGCCGAGGAACTCGATCGAATGCGCGCGCTCGTTAGACAGGCAATGGAAGACGGCGCGATGGGATTGGGGTCTTCATTGATTTATGCCCCAGCCTTTTATGCCAGCACGGAAGAATTAGTGGAGCTGGCAAAAGTTGTTGGCGAATACGACGGCATGTACATCTCCCATCTGCGCAGTGAAGGCAATCGATTACTTGAGGCAATAGATGAATTGATTCGAATCGCGGATGAAGGAGATGTAGCCGCAGAAATTTATCATCTAAAAATGGCTGGCCAACAAAACTGGAATAAGTTTGATGATGTTGTTGAGCGTGTTGAGTCTGCACAAGCAAGAGGCCTGAATGTCACTGCGGATATTTATACCTACACAGCGGGTTCGACCGGACTAGATGCCGCCATGCCGCCTTGGGTCCAAGAAGGTGGGTATGAAGCTTGGCGTGAGCGTTTAATGAATTCGGAAATACGTTCTCAAGTATTAGACGAGATGACCACACCGACCGACGACTGGGAAAATCTTTGGTTAGCATCGGGCACCGAAGGGACTTTGTTAGTTGGTTTCAATAATCCCGACTTACGCCACTACACTGGCATGACCTTGGCGGAAGTCGCTGCCGACCGTGGAACCTCTGATGCCGATACCATTATCGATCTTGTCATCGAAGACGGAAGTCGCGTGCAAGTGGTTTACTTCATGATGTCAGAGGAGAATGTCGCAAAAGGGATTGCCCTACCCTGGGTCAGTTTCGCATCAGATGCACAATCGATGGCTAACGAAGGTGTGTTTCTAGAAAGAAGCACACATCCAAGAGCCTATGGGAACTTTGCCAGAGTACTTGGCAAGTACGTGCGCGACGACCAAGTGCTTTCACTTCCTGATGCAGTGCGAAAACTCAGTAAGCTGCCGGCAACGAATTTGAAATTACGTGAACGCGGTGAACTGAAGTCAGGCAATTTCGCAGATATAGTAATTTTCAATCCAGCGACTATTACTGATCACGCAACATTTGCGGAGCCCCATCAATATGCCACTGGCATGGAGCATGTAATCGTCAATGGCGAGGTCGTACTCCGACATGGCGAACATACCGGCGCTTTACCTGGACAGGTTGTGCGAGGACCCGGTTGGAGAGAATGGGACAACTAGAAATAAAAAACCCGATTGCGCAAACAATCGGGTTTTTATAGTTTCAAACTAAATGTGAATTAGTTTTCGGTTTCTCTATCTTCTAATACACGTTCTGCTCTTAACAAATTCACCATGCCGTAATTGCCTTCATGGCAAGCATATTCATAAAGCTGCCCTGCAACTTTTGTCATCGGCACTACAGCAGTAATATTGTCAGTGAAAGTGGATGGTGATTCCAAGGTCCATTCATACTCAACAGTAAAATCATCAATGCGGGTGAATCGTTCCGTTAACACTTTGTCATGTGAAGTACCGAACGGCTCAAGCGCCGCTGCCATTCCATTAAAGTTGGTTGAAACGACAACCAGAGTATCTCCATCGTAATAGCCTCTCGCATCGCCTGACCATTGAGTAATTTCTTCTGGCAATGGTGGGCGGCCATCCAATGGAACAATACGCGCATTGTGAATCATCTCTGTGAGAATCACTGCAGTGTCTTTGTGCTGAAATATTTGCACGTTGTTGTTGTACAAGCTTGGAGAGAATGGAGGACCATCGTTAAATCCAATGATGCACCGCTCGGAAAGTCCACGATCTTCTGGTCCGTCTTTTGCTATTCCTCCAACCGTAAAACGCACTGGCCGCGCACCAGGAATGTCATCGCCAAGACCACCAAACTGAATGACTGAGCCTTCAGTCCGCTCCGGGTAACGACCATTCAGCGGATAAACTATATGGGATGTTCGAATGTGGTCGGTAATCCCTGCGCTCTCTACCCAGAAATCGTTATAACCGCCATCGCTAGGATCTTCTCTTGGCACCGCTGCATCAGATGCTGCGTCACGCTCAGCTAGTCGCTGTTGCAGAGCCACAATCTCATCGTCGGTCATGAACTGACGTTCTCCGAACTGCTCTGGTCGCTGCATGGGAACGTTGGAAGAGAAATTCCATACACCTTGCAGATCCGGTTGCCCCCAAATATTGCGTGGTGGGACATACGGAGCCTGCGCTGAGGCTAAGCTAGCGAGTAATGAGCTTACTGCTAACACAGCGGTAAAAGTTGTCCGATTCATATCGCCTCCTTCTTGGCGTCCTTTTTGACGTACTACATTGGCGTACTACGAAATTGGCTCACAACTTAAAGGCTTTAGTGGCTTTAATCAATGCGATAACGCCGGGAAGAAAGGCGAACCCGATAGACTAGCGAGAAATTGAATTGGCATAAAAAATCCGCCGCAGTAAATACAACAACACTACGGCGGATTAACGGAATGCGAAGAATCGTCCTTAACCGGCGGAGAGCCAACGGTTTGATGGATCCTTCTGTTCGCCTCTTTGTTTCTGACTAGTAGAACTGCGACTAGTGAGATTGTGTCGATTGACTACCATGCGATCGTGCAGTTTTCGTACGAGATCGCTCCCTTGTTTTTCAAACAGGAAAGGTAGAAACGCGTGTACCAGACAAACAACGCTGGCAACGCCAAGGTTCAAAGCGAAAGACAATGCATGCCCCATGTGCTGCAGATAGCTTTCGTCCACTTGCTGTAAATGAGTACTTAACCTTTTCACCGACACAATTCCTTACCCACGCTGAGATCGCAGGTGCCTCTCACTACCCTAAGGATTTAGGTGCCAGAAATTGTAGCAACTCAGGCTTAAAAAATTTTTGCGATTTTTGCTCAATTTTCCTACTATTGAGCAATATCATCTCCATATTTCTCTATATATAGAATAATTTTCTATGGATAAGACAGACAAGAAAATACTGAAACTACTGCAGGAAAACAGCCAGCTATCCACTGCTGAAATTGCTGATGCGGTTGGGCTCTCGACTACCCCATGCTGGCGACGCATCCAGAAACTGGAAGAGAGCGGTGTCATTGCTAATCGCGTGGTTCTGTTGAATCGGGACAAACTCAATTTAGGTGTCGATGTATTCGTAGCCGTGAAAACCAATCAACACAATTGGGAATGGCTGGAAAATTTTGCGGCGACAGTGAGTGAATTTCCTGAAGTTGTCGAGTTTTATCGTATGGCGGGCGAGTCTGACTATTTATTGCGGGTAGTTGTTCCAGACATTGGTGCATTCGATAAATTTTATAAGAAGCTTCTGCAGTCCACCGAACTGGCTGATGTGTCATCCAGCTTCGCCATGGAACAAATCAAATACACCACTCAACTGCCTTTGGCCTATACGTTGTAGTGATCCGATCAGCCTGGTTCTAAGGTAAAGGTACTGGCAAGTCCTGAGGAACTGCGTAACCTCGCTGCACCGCTGGCCGATCAGCAATTCGCATATACCAATCCTTCAGCCTAGGAAAATCATTAAGATTCATTTGCTGGTAGTCGAAGCGCGAGATCCAGGGCCAAGTTGCCATATCGACAATTGAGTACTCATCGCAAATGTATTCACGATCGGTCAATCTCTTCTCTAGCACTCCGTACAAACGAGAGTTCTCTGCGCTATAGCGCTCTTCCGCATAAGGCGACTTACCAGGGTTAAATTTCACGAAGTGGTGGGTTTGACCCATCATCGGTCCAACACCCCCCATTTGAAACATTAGCCACTCCATTTCCTGCCAAAACTTTTCATCACCCGCTGGGCTGATAAATCGACCTTCCTTATTTGCCAGGTACATAAGAATGGCACCTGACTCCATTAGATGAATTCCAGCATCGTGATCGACGATTGCAGGAATTTTGTTATTCGGACTAATCGCTAGAAAATCCGGAGCATGCTGGTCGCCTTTCGTAATATCGATTGGATGCACGCGGTACTCCAGACCAAGCTCTTCCAACAAAATAGAAACCTTACGACCATTAGGGGTACTCCAGGTATACAGGTCTATTCCTGATGTTTCAGCTCCATTCGGCATGAGTGCTCCCTCAAAATTACGATAATGACTGGCCGCGAGTATAGCGAAAAGCGGCTGTTTCGCCGACGTTTAGCAAGATTTAGATGGGACAGGAATCGAATGGAATTGCGGGGGCTCGAATTTGTGGGTATGCTCAAAAATCCCTCAATTTTAGGTGTTCAGAGGCTATTGATGTCATGAGTAGGCCGATGACTTCGATTCCCCCTTTTAAGCGATTCGCGCATGCACTCGTCGTTGGCAGTGCTGTGCTGCTTCTCACTGTCTCCCCTTCTTTCGCCCAAACAACCAGTGACGAAGAAACTGCTTGGTTAAATGCCTATGACCAGGTCAGAAGCGAACAATTAATCGATGAGGGGCAACGCGCGATGCGCGCTGGTGAGTTTGCTACTGCGGAACGAATTTTCATGGATGCGGTGCAAGTTGCGAAGGTAAATTTTGGATTGAATGCGGAACAACAACGCGCACCGCTTGAGTATGTAATTGAAGCTCAGTTGGCTCAAGGCAAATGGGAACTTGTAGATAATCACTTAGATTATTTCGAGTGGTTAAACGACCAAATCTATTTACGCGATTTCTATGCTTACCTGAGTGGAACTGAACAGCTCAATCGCATGTTGTTGAAAGCATCGGCTGATCCCAGCAATCCACTTGGTTTCCGCTACCTAATTGCAGCTAAGAATTTGAATTGGCGTGCTGTTGGCGGCATCGAAGCAACGCTAGGCGAATCACATCCCGAGTTAGCACCCTGGCTTTATAACATCGTGTTAGCACATTACTACCAAAGCTCTCTAATCAAGCGTCATGGCATGGTGAGCACGGTCATTCGTAATGAAGAAGACGAAGAAGTACGAGGATGGACCCTGACCAAGGGCGAATCACTTCGCATAAGTTATCGCATCGGCAAAGAACTGTTGGAGCGTATTTCAACAATCTATTTGGAGGCTGAAGACCCACAGCTTGAAAGTGCCGCGCTAGCAAAGATCTATCTGGCCGACTGGGAAATGATGTTCGGCAATGAAGAATCAGCCCTAGCAACCTATGCCGAAGCGTTTAATAGCTTGGTAAGTATTGGAGTCTCTGAAGATCGAGCCAATCAGTTATTCGCGCGTCCTTTTGTATTGCCTGATAGAGAGTTGCACAGCGACGTAGATTCGATGCTTGCATCACATAGTGAAGAACCCGCCCGATTCAACGCCTGGTCTACTAACTACCCGGCGACAGCACTTCCATCAGAACATGTTGCAGTAAATGGCAGCGCTGGCGCTGAAATCATGGCGCTTATTCGATTCGATCTTCATCCATTGCTCCCATCAGGACTGCTTAGTAATAGCCGAGCGATTCAACTAGGTTTCAATCTGGATGATTTGGAAGTTGTTTCGACTACACCTGACAGCGATCTAATAAGGGAGCGTGCGATTTATGAAGTGTCGTTGTTGCAATTTCGCCCGCGACTAGAAAATGGATCTCCCACTCGATCAGAAAACGTCGAATTGGAATATCTCTTTCCTCCGCAGTACAACACGCTCAGTTTTTCCGGTAACTAGTCATGCAGTCATTCAAGTTGGAATTTAGAGCGACATGCCTCTTATGTCTTTTGGTGTTTGTGACTGCATGCGCTAACACTGCAGATGAAGAACCGCGAGCACGGCCCCCGACTGATGCCGAAGTGGAAGCCTACAATGCGCAGGTCCCGCCAGACGAACAGATCATCTGTCGCCGTGAAATACCAGTGGGCACGTTTATACCAAAACGAGTATGTCGCTTAATGGTGGATGTGGAGGACACATCCAATTTGCACCGCGACCAACTCCGCAGAGTCCTGCAGTAACTCAAGCCTTAAGCGTTCTTAATGAAGTCATAGTCAATCGGCTGATTGAGATCTATAGACTCATGGCTCGATATCATTGGGTATTTAAGTCCGGTCGCACAGTTAAAAAGTACAACCTTTTCACTTGAACTGATTCGACCGCTAGCTAATTCCTGTTTTAGTGCTGCTAAGGTCGCGGCGCCTTCCGGGCACAAAAGAATGCCTTCAGTCTGGGCGCATTCTTTGTGAGCGGCGTTAATTGCTTCATCTGATACTGCAACAGCAAATCCGTTGCTTTCCCTTACTGCATCAAGAATTAAAAAGTCTCCTACAGCGGCGGGTACACGAATACCGGCTGCTATGGTGTGCGCATCTTGCCATGGTTCAGCATGTCTCTCGCCTTCTTCAAATGCTTTTACAATAGGTGCGCATCCTTCCGCTTGAACTGCCACCATGCGTGGACGCTTTGATCCAATCCACCCTATAGACTCCAATTCATTAAAGGCCTTCCACATTCCAATTAGGCCAGTGCCGCCTCCAGTGGGATACAGAATTACGTCAGGCACATCCCAATCGAGTTGTTCACAAAGTTCCAATCCCATGGTTTTTTTGCCTTCAATTCGATAAGGCTCTTTTAAGGTCGACGTATCAAACCAACCCATGGCTTCTTTGCCTTCTCCAACGATACGGCCACAATCATTGATATAACCGTTGGCAAGGAAAGTCTTGGCGCCCTGGAAAGCTATTTCTTCGATATTTACCCGAGGTGTGTCCTCGGGACAAAACACGAAAGTTTCGATGCCGGCGCGAGAACAATACGCTGCCAATGCAGCACCAGCATTGCCATTAGTTGGCATTGCCATACGCTCAACCCCGAGTTCTTTGGCCATCGCGACAGCAAGGGCGAGACCTCTGGCTTTGAATGAACCCGTGGGCAGACGACCTTCATCTTTAATCAAGATCTCTCCACTGCCGAGTTGCGCCTGTATTTTGTTTGCTGGCAGTAACGGCGTCATGAGTTCGCCAAGGCGCACCACGTTTTCAGATTTTCTGACCGGTAGGAATTCTCGGTAACGCCAAAATTCAGGCAAACGGGAAATCAGATCTTCTTTCTTGATCGCCGCGCCTAAAGCATCTAGGTCGTACCGCACCAATAACGGTTTGCCAGCTTCTGACAAACCGTGAAGTTGATCGGCGGGATAGTGTTTGCCGGTGTAACTGCACTCAAGATGAGTAACAAACGTTGGGTATTCTTCCATGACAGATTCTCCTATGACTACTGACGCAATCTATTCAACTTGATTCGAGTACTTGTCTCGGAATCGTTCATACAGTTGTTGCTGTGTTCCGTTAAGGTCTATATCGCGGCCTTGAATGAATGCGCCAATGACTTGGCTGGTTCGCATATCCAATGCATCACCTTCAGAAATAAACAACGTTGCGTCTTTGCCAGCTTCTAATGTTCCGACTCGCTCATCTACTCCCAATATTTCAGCATTGATGCGGGTGATCATTGCTAGCGCTGTTTCTCTATCTAAGCCGTAAGCTGCCGCAGTGCCAGCGAAGAATGGCAGATTTCGTTGTCGGTCAATTGATGTGGCGCCGCCGCCGATGCCGACCTTAATGCCAGCATCGTGCAGTAGAAATGGAGTTTTAAACGGAGCGTCCACATCATTCCACTCGCGCAACGGTAATTCATGGATGCGCTCGTAAATAACAGGAATGTTTTCTGCAAGCAGGAAGTCTTGAACCAGCAATGCATCAGCACCACCTACCAACACTATTTCCTCTACTCCGTAGGATCGGGCAAATCTGACAGCGCTGATAATTTCCCTTGCTTCATCAGCGTGAATAAAGAGTTTGCTGATGCCGTTGAACAACGGTTGCATGGCAAGCAAATTCAGATTTAGCGGTTCACCGGTATAGGTTTGTGCATCCTGGAACAATGAATGCAGCAGTTGTGTCTGGCCTTGATAGTTTTCATTCTCTACCAATTCAAACTGACCAGTCTCGGAGTTGCGTTGTCGTTGTCGATATCCTGGCCAGTG
The DNA here is from genome assembly GCA_965262465.1 of uncultured Pseudohongiella sp. Lineage (GTDB taxonomy): Bacteria > Pseudomonadota > Gammaproteobacteria > Pseudomonadales > Pseudohongiellaceae > UBA9145. The sequence continues at coordinate 3,349,610 of OZ253535.1, forward strand.
CAAATGCAGACCAACATCTTCAGACAGCAATGCATCTTCCCAATTCCATCCATCGAGTTTAAACACTGAGGATGAACCAGAAATCAAACCACCCTGCGGGGTAGCTTGAGCTGTGAGAATTCCATTGAATCGATTGGTAGGAATAATTTCTGAATCAGTGTTATAAGCGATAGCACTTCGTACGCTCGCATTGATGTCGCCTTCTTCCAACACATCGTTAGTGGCTCTAACACTATTCACTTCGATTAATCCTAGTGTGCTGTTGGGCAACACGAATCCAGGGTAGACATGGCGGCCCTGCACATCGAACACGTCATGTCCGCTGAGATCAATATTGTCTGCGTCCGTTCCAACTGCTGTGATAATGCCGTCTTCAAAAGTAATGACCCCGTCACCGAGCACTGTGCCATCACCGATATGAATGATTGCACCAGTAATGGCGATAGGTCCCGGTTGATCCGGCGCCGGAGTAGGAACAATTGCCAGCGACGCTGTTGTCAGCGTAAGAACCAGTCCTAGAGCAATGCGAGTAATAAATTTGTTAGTTTGCATTGGACTGCTCCCTGCCAATGTTGGCGATTATCCGTGTTCGTTCATCGGCTATTGCCTGACGCATTTGCGCATCACTTTCCATGTCATAGTAAGGAATGCCTTCTATCCAGGTAGTCTCAGCCACCGCGTAGATAGAAAGGGGATGATCTGACCAGAGCACAATATCGGCGTCTTTCCCCTCCCGAATGCTGCCCATTCGATCGTCGAGATGTAACAGAATGGCTGGATTGAGAGTGACCATTTTTAACGCGTCGACTTCACTCACTCCACCATACTTAACCGCTTTTGCTGCTTCCTGATTTAGGCGACGTGACATTTCAGCATCATCGGAATTTAGAGCAACAGTAACACCAGCTTGCTGCATCAATGCGGCGTTATAAGGAATTGCATAACGCACTTCCCATTTATAGCCCCACCAATCTGCAAACGTTGAACCTCCCGCACCATGGGCGGCCATCTTGTCGGCTACTTTGTAGCCTTCCAGGATATGGGTGAAGGTATTGATGTTGAAATCAAAACTATCAGCCACATGCATCAACATATTGATTTCTGATTGCACATAGGAGTGACTGGTAACGAACCTCTCGCCATTCAAAATTTCTACCATGGCTTCATCAACCAAGTCGCGGCGTGGTGCCGACGTGTTTCGCTGCTGTGCGCGGGAGAGGTTGTTATAGTCTTCCCAGGCTTTTTCGTACTCTTGTGCCTGGCTGAACGCGTTCATAAAAACTTGTTCAACTCCCATTCGGGTTTGTGGATACCTGACCGAAGCAGGATTGCGAGAACGCTTAACATTTTCACCCAGTGCAAACTTAATAAACTCTGGTGCGTCTTCGATTAGTAGCTCTTGCGGTGAAGAACCCCAGCGCATTTTGATAATGGCTGACTGTCCACCAATTGGATTGGCTGATCCGTGCAACAACTGAGCGGCAACGACGCCTCCGGCAAGATTGCGATAGATGTTGATGTTTTCGGAATCCACTACATCCTTCATGCGCACCATAGAGGAATTGGTTTGCCCTTCATTGATGTTGAACAGTGCGATGTGGGAATGCTCATCGATTATGCCTGGGGTCAGATGTTTGCCTGCGCCATCAATAACTGTCACACCATTCGCAGACAGATCATTGCCTACTGCAGCAATTCGACCATCTTCAATCAGCACATCAGTAACAACGACCCCAGCATCTTCGTTCGTCCAAACCGTTGCTCCCCTAACAAGAAAATCTTGTTGTTGAGGCATCTGTTGACGACCATAAGCGGTAAAGGGGTAGAGAATGTTGCCAGGCAAGTCGTTTGACGCGCTTGCATCCTCATCGTTGGCAGCGACATCCAATGCACCTTCGCGCGTCAATTGCCAGCTGACCAATTCACCATCCGGGGTATAGCCATTACCTTGCCAACCCGCATCATTGGTCCATCCAGTTAGCCGAACCCGATTTCCAGCATCATCAAACTCAAAATTGAGGTTTATGATGTCCGCGTTAAGGTCTAGATCAACGCTGCGTGTTTCATCGTCGCTCATTTCCAAGGTTGCATTAGGAGTCGCATTATCGAACTCCAGGCTAAGTGAAAATCGCTGATCACCAACCGCTAAGGCGTAGCGCCCCTCACGATTATCAAAATCATTGTTGATCTGATAACGCTCGCCAGCAATCCAGTTGTCCAATATCACAGTGTCTTCATCCAGGAGTGGACCTGAAGTCACCAGGAAATTGGCCAGTGCGCCTTCTTGCAATGATCCGACGCGATCTTCAACTCCCAAAATTGCAGCAGGCACACTGGTGATTGCATCGATGGCGGTAGATTCAGATAAACCATTGGCAACCGATTGGCGGAGGTTGTTCCAGAAGTCCTCACCAGAGTCACTAGATGTGAGCGCAAACTGGATTCCCGCTTCTTCAAGTACCCGTGCATTAAAGGGTGCAAGTTCCCAATGTTTTAAATCTTCCAAAGTGACGTCTTCTGCAAGAATCGGATCTGACACTTCAGGAGCTTCAGGAAAGTTCAAAGGAACAATGAGTGACGCGTTGGTGCCTGCGATGAGACCTGCTCGCTTATAACTATCCCCTGCAGTTTTCAAAATATATTGGGTATCGAACTCATCGCCGATCTTGTCGGCGGTTAGGGCAAGCTGCCAGTTTTCTGTTTCGAAAATCTGAGGTAGTGATTGGTTTTCTGACCAGGCTTCTAAGGTGGCATCGGTAAAAGGTCTTGGAGTTTGGTTCTGAAACCACTCCGCATCCATAAAAGTCTGACGCACTAATGCGAATGAGCCCATTAATGACGTTGGCATGGATTGGGTTGAGCTACCTTTATCTAAAGAATAATGCGCTGCCGCATCGGGCACGATAATCGCTTCATTCGCATTCTGATCACCAAGCGTAATCAGTGCAGACGTGCCGCGAGCGATTCCATCATGACGGTGGCTCAAAACTGTGGAGAAACCCATGTTGCGAAACTGCTTTATGGCTTCTTCGTCAGGTGTGTAGTCCTCACTGGCACGATAGTTCGCGCGAATAGCATCATTGGCGTTGAGTGCACCAGCAGAAGGAAAGAGGTTTTCAGCCGCACCATTGCCATCTACTGACTCAAGCTCTTCAAGCCCTAAATCAGTATAGATGTCGATTAGACCCGGATAGACATAGCGCCCAGCGAGATCAATTTCAAAGTAACCAGCTGGAGCTGCGCCATTTGTGATTTCCACAATTTGGCCGTCTCGCACTAACAGCGTGCCATTATCCAGTTCACCGTTACCCATATAGAGCGTGGCGTTGGTGAATGCGAAAGCGCTGCTGCGGTTGTCTGCTATACCATTTGGCGTTGCGGTTTCTTGCGCGCTAACCAAATTACCTAGTAACGCTGCAGTTGCAGCAAGGACAACTGATCCACTAATTCTGGATCGGTTGTGATTCCGAATAGTTCGGAAAAAAATCGACATGGATAACCTCCTGTCGTTTACGGATGTCTAATCGAATGACAGTTATTTTTGCGAACCAGCAGTTTAACGCCTGCAATGAATATTGTTAAAGGCAGGAGTTTTTCTGGAGACCAATAGGCTCAGGGCTCTCACTAATTCGGTTATACTGCCGGTCCGGTTTTTAAGCCAACAAATTTAAGATGCACGGAGGATGTCATGTCATCGCCATTTAAGACACTGGTAGCTACTACTTCATTGAGCTTGCTCGTCGCTTGCGGCTCTGAAGAATCTACCCCAACCACTGCTGCCACTAAGGCTCCAGCCAGCAACCCACCTGTTGCTATGGAAACATCGCCAGCGGTTCCTGAACTAGGCACTTTCGGAGTCGACCTTAGCCACCAAGATCCAAGTGTGCGCCCGGGAGACGATTTCTTCCGTTATACCAACGGGGCTTGGCTTGATACGTTTGAATTGCCTGCTGATCGCAGTAACTACGGTTCATTTACTGTTCTAAGTGATCGTTCAGACCAGCGAGTTCGCACCATAATTGATGACCTCTCTTCCATGGAGCCAGTTGCTGGCTCGATAGAACAAAAAATTAGCGACTACTACCTTAGCTACATGGATGTGGAAACGCTAAATGAGTTGGGCATTAGCCCACTGCGACAAGGCCTTGCCGCATTGAGTGACATAGACACTCGGGAAGAACTCATCGCTGGCTTTGGTCGAGCACAGATTGATAACACCGCTAGCGTTTTCGGTTTTTATGTCGGTGCCGACCGCTCTGACCCCGATCGCCATCAGCTGAATTTGTCTATTGGTGGTCTTGGCCTGCCCGATCGCGATTATTACCTCGAAGATACTGAAGAATTCACCAATGTGAGACAGGAATACGTTGCTCACATTACTCGCGTTTTGGATTTTGCCAACATCGAGAACAGCGCTGAAAAGGCGGAGTCCATCTTGGCACTCGAGACTGCAGTAGCAGAACACACATGGCCTCGATCGCAGCGACGAAATCGTGATCTTACTTACAACCCGATGAGTTATGAGGATTTCAAAGCCGAGTATGCGGGTTTGGATTGGGATGCCTATTTCACTTCTGCTGGCATCGCCGACATAAGTGATTTAAACGTCTTCTACCCTAGTGCCATGTCTCCCATTATAGAGCTAGTCAATACGCTACCGGTTGAAGACTGGCAGAGCTATATGACTTATCGCTTTATTGTAGATAGCGCTAATGTGTTGTCGGAAGAACTTGATCAGGAAGCATTCCATTTTTATTCCACGGTACTGAATGGTGTTCCACAACAGCGTGAGCGCTGGGAACGGGGCGTCATGCGAGTTGGTTCATTAGCAAGCCTTGGTGAAGCATTAGGACAAGTGTATGTCGAACGACACTTCCCTGAATCTGCCAAGCAGCAGATGGATGACTTAGTAGAGAATCTGCGTGCTGCACTACGGCAAAGCATTGCTGAAAATGATTGGATGGGTGAAGCCACTAAAGAAGAAGCCTATCGAAAACTGGAATCTTTTAGACCAAAGATCGCCTATCCCGATGTGTGGAAGGATTTTTCCGAGCTAGATATTCGCCGTGACGATTTGTTTGGTAATGCTCAGCGCGTTCGTGAATTCAATTACGCTGATGAAGTCAGCCGACTGGGCAAACCTACTGATCGTGAAGAATGGGGCATGACGCCTCAAACTGTAAATGCCTACTACAATTCATCATTCAATGAGATTGTTTTCCCTGCTGGCATTTTACAACCACCATTCTTCGATCCAGCTGCAGATCTGGCGGTAAATTATGGCGGCATCGGTGCAGTTATTGGACATGAGATGGGCCATGGCTTTGATGACCAGGGTTCCAAATCCGATTGGGCTGGTGTTCAGCGCAACTGGTGGACCGATGAAGATCGTGCGAATTTCGAAGCCCAGGCTGATGCATTAGCAAACCAGTACTCTGAGTTTGAGCCTGTGCCTGGTTACTTTATTGATGGTCGTTTCACGCTAGGTGAAAACATCGGTGATGTAGGCGGTCTTTCACTTGCTTACCGTGCCTACCAAATGGCACTTGGTGGTGAAGAAGCACCGGTTATTGATGGACTTTCTGGTGATCAACGATTCTTCTTGGCTTGGGCCCAAGTTTGGCAGCGTAAGTATCGTGAAGATGCCTTGATTCAGCGGCTTACTACTGACCCACATTCACCTTCGGAGTTTCGAGTGAATGGTGTTGTGCGTAATTTTGATGAATGGTATCGCGCATTCGACGTTCAACCAGAAGACGAACTCTACCTACCACCAGAAGATCGCATTAGAATCTGGTAGTAGTCAGCTAGACCCCAACAATGAGTGCCGATAACAGTCGGCACTCATTGTTTTAATCAGATCAGAGTTACTACTAATGAAAACAAAACTCTTTCTTCTATATATAAGTATTTTTTCTAGCTTCGCCGTCAGCCCTCTTCTTGGGCAAGAGTCTTACGACATCATTATTCAAGGCGGCCGTGTAATAGATGGAACAGGCACACCGTGGTATGACGCAGACGTTGCCATCAATGGAGACAGAATCGTACGCATCGGAAATCTTTCCGGCGCCAGCGCATCCCGCATCATTGATGCAACGGGTCTGGTAGTTAGTCCAGGCTTTATCGATCCCCACACTCATGCAATGCGCGGCATATTCGATGTGCCAAATGCAGAAAGCATGCTGCTCCAGGGCGTGACAACATTAACCGAGGGGAATGATGGCTCATCGCCTTATCCAATTGATGAGCACTATGCGTCAATTGAAGAGTTACGCATTAGCCCCAATTGGGCTGTATTTGTCGGACAAGGAACCATACGGCAGCAAGTTATTGGATCCGAAGACCGTGACGCGACTCCAGCTGAATTAGAACAAATGAAAACCATGGTGGCCGAAGCCATGGAACAAGGCGCGCTTGGAATTTCGACAGGTCTGTTTTACGTGCCAGGTAGTTTTACTCCTACTGAAGAAGTGGTTGAGTTAAGTAAAGTGGCTGCCAGCTATGGTGGTATTTACATTTCTCACATGCGTGAAGAAGCAGCGCAGCTCGTGCAATCGGTTGAAGAGACTATTCAGATTGGTGAGCAGGCTGGTATTCCAGTGCAGATGACACACCATAAAGTGATTGGAGTCGAAAACTGGGGAGCATCAATTGATAGTCTACGAATGGTAGACGAGGCACGTGCACGAGGAATCGACATCACCATTGATCAGTATCCTTACACTGCATCGCAAACCGGTATCAATGCATTGATTCCACAATGGGCTCAAGAAGGTGGGCGTGATCAGATGTTGGCGCGCATCAATAGTCCAGAAACACGCCAAACGATTAAGAATGAAGTCGTTGCAAAAATTCTCTATGACCGCGGCGGCGGTGACCCTAAGAATGTGTTTATCTCGCGCAACAGTTGGGCGCCTGAAATGGCTGGCAAGAACTTAGCCGAGTTAGCAATAGAGACGGGAATGGAACCAACCCCAGAGAATGCAGCAGATGTTGTATTCGATATCGTTCGGGGCGGAGGCGCAACCGCTGTGTATCATGCTATCGGACCTGATGATGTTGATCGCATTATGCAACATCCTGCGACCGCAATTGGTTCTGATGGCCCCGTTGGCATCTTCGGCGAAGGTGCTCCTCATCCTCGACAATATGGAACTTTCGCAAGAGTGCTTGGTCATTACGTGCGGGAACGTGGAATCATTTCGTTGGAAGAAGCTGTGAAGAAAATGAGTAGCCAATCTGCGCGGCGATTAAGCATTCACGATCGCGGATTACTTACTGATGGATATTTCGCAGACATTGCAGTGTTTGATGCCGACGAAATTATTGACCGGGCAACGTTTGAAGATCCACATCAATACGCTGTAGGTATGAAGTACGTCTTAGTGAATGGTGAGGTCGTAGTAGAAGACGGTGTGCATACCGGTCGTAGACCAGGACGAATATTGCATGGTCCAGGCTACATCGGAAACTAAATCACCCAAACAAGAATAATACTGACGAAAGGTGCGCTATGAAGAAATGTTGTTTGATCGTTTGTCTCTGCATTTTTGCCACAGTGACATTTGCACAAGGGGTGGAGTACCGACCACTGAATGAAGAAGCGTTGCGGGAATCTGCTGAGGGTGGTCCACTCGAATGGAAAGTATTAGTTGATGCAGCAAACTTAGGCGGGATAGAAACGCGCATTGCTGAGCTCACCTTTAATACCGACTATGAAGGTCAGCCCCACACCCACGATGCCATCGAAATTTTCTATGTGCTTTCAGGCCGTTTTGGTCACAACGTCAATGGCGAGCCTGGTGTATTGGAAGCAGGAGAAATTGGTATCTGTCGACCTGGCGACACCATCATTCATAGTGTCGAAGGTGATGAACCGGCGGTTGTTCTCACAATCTGGTTGCCCGGTGGCGCTGTGGCACCTTTTCATAGCCCGTAATCACAATCCCTAATCCACAGCCCTAAACATAGCCCCTGTTTATAGCTCTTAGGGCCAGTGCGCCTTCAATAACTGAATGGCCATCTTCAGCTAGATGGTAATTCTCGCCATATCCTCGCATTTCTCGCTGGGAATTTTGCCGAACGAGCACCTCTCTTCAGCTAACTTACTGAATTTAAAGTAATTAATTTGTGGCATGGTCTTCGCAAGGCTATCCAGTGGCTTTATAATGCGCTAATTTTTTAGCGGAATAAACATTTAGAGAAACTATTGCTCCTACTCTACGTCAATAGATGAGGCGCTAGTCGAAATCTCAAGAGCTCACAAAAACTCATAACGATAAGCAGAACTCAGCCTATGTTGTTTAACACTCCTCTGTTCTTCCTGTTCTTTAGCTGTTTCTTTTTGCTCTACAGTTTTGTCTTTCTAAAAAGATACCCTCGGTTACTACTCATTCTGGTTGGCAGTCTTATTTTTTATGCCGGCTGGAATTTTCGATTTATTCCGCTCTTGGTGTTCAGTGGCATTGTGGATTATTTCGTTGCCATTGGCATTCAGAATTCAGACGAAGCTAAACGGCGCAAACTTCTGCTCACGATTTCTATTGCAACTAACTTAGGCATCCTTGCCATTTTTAAGTACACAGACTTTGCGATGCAGTCAGTAGTCGACTTAATGGGCCTGTTTGGGTACGACGCAAGTTGGACGATGCTGAACTTTGTCTTGCCAGTTGGCATCTCCTTCTACACTTTCCAAAGCATGAGTTACACCATTGATGTGTATCGCGGTGAGATGCAGGCGCGTAAAGGCTTACTCACATTCATCTGTGCCTTAGCATTCTTCCCGCAACTCGTCGCTGGGCCGATCTTGCGAGCCCGTTACATACTTCCACAATTAGAAGTAATGCCTTCGCCAACCTGGTCTGGCGCGAAACACGGTGCATTGCTTTTTACCGTTGGTCTCTTTAAGAAAACCGTCGCCGATCTTCTAGCAGCAAATGTGCAATACGCGTTCGATGGCCCGGGCGTGAGTATGTTGGAAGCATGGTCTGGTGTGTTGGCGTTTGCCGCGCAAATTTACGGAGATTTCTCCGGCTATACCGATATGGCAATTGGTGCAGGCATGATTCTCGGCTTTAAGATACCGCTCAACTTTCGACTTCCTTACTTCGCCAGTTCTCCAGCGGATTTTTGGCGACGCTGGCATATTTCACTCTCCAGCTGGCTGCGTGATTACTTGTATATCTCTCTAGGCGGAAATCGTAACCACCGTTACCGCAACATCATGCTTACGATGCTATTGGGCGGGCTTTGGCATGGTGCGGCATGGACCTTTGTGGTGTGGGGATTTTTCCATGGCTTAATCATCGTCGCCACACACTACTTGGGCTCTATACGATCTCTGCAATGGATCGGAGAAAGCAAATCACTCGCTATTCGATTTCTAAAGTGGGCAGTCACATTCTATTTGGTGTTAATTGGTTGGGTATTCTTTCGCGCTCAAGAGTTCAGTGACGCGACTACTGTTTTATCGAGTATGCATGGCCTCTCTACGTTCGAGGCCGCTGCACCAGCAGTATTAGTATTCTGGTTAACTGTCGCGGCCTTAGCATTGATGCACTTGATTGATTGGGTAGTCATACGTTTTAGTGATGGCATAGAAAAACGCATATGGTTGTTTTGGCCCATCATTTTCATCTTTCAATTTATAAGTTTCATGTTTGGAGTACCAAGCAATGCCTTCATCTATTTCCAATTCTGAATTCGAGAATCAGTATCAGACCCTCGACGATTCGAATGCGTTGAAGGTCCGATTTAAAACCCTGCTCGGTGGGCTGTTTATGTTTCTCCTGGTGGTGGGTCTATATAAATTCATTGCAAGTAATATCCCAATGAATGCACGTGTATTAGAAATGATGGCCTACATGCCGACAGTTGCTACTGAACGACCTGAGAGCAAAAAAGTAATGATTTTTGGCACATCTATGGTGCAGGCGGGATTCGAACCAAACCAATTCGATGCTTACTTTGCTGAACGCGATATGGATGTGATCTCCTACAATTACGGCGTGGGCAACTTAAACCCTGAATTCCAGCAGTACGTTACCAGGCACATCAGGCAGGAATTGGAATCCAGAGATCAAACCCTCACTTTAAGCTTGCTCGAGTTCAATCCATTTCAAACGACGAAAGCCAGAGATGTACTCGGGGTAATTACACGGGACCAGAATGAAGCTGTGTTATTGCCGCTAGAAGATTTAATGCGCGTTACCTTTGAGGATCCAGATCGAGGTCTTCGCTTACTCAATATCCGATACTTCAGAGAAGGCATCTCCGCAGAATTACTATCGTCGGCTTTTACTATTGATGGCCCAGTGAATTTTGGTGAACCCGATCCGGAGCGAGCTGAAGCTGCAGCGGCTCGCAGTGAACTGCAGCGGGAATTTCGCGACACCCTACCGGAAGGCAACAATCCTTTTGCGGACCAATGGAGCATTGCAAGAAGAGGTGGACGTCTGGATAAATCTCAATTATCTAGCGAGAGTTTAGAAGCCCTCTATGCCTGGGCTGAAAGCTATGTTCATCCAGCGCTAATGGCACCTGATTTACAGCGCCGTATCAACCAGGGCGATATTCTGGGCCTAGACTTTGAAGAGCGACTGGTTCAAGCGTTTATCAATATGGTGAATGATTTGAATGCAGTGTCAGATCACATGGAAGTAATTTTGCTTCCCAGAAACACCGAGTGGGTAGTGTATACACCTGAAGTTCAGCAGCGTCTCGATAATCTCATGGCGCGCATAACGGCGGAGACTGGCGTCCCCGTCAGAGACATGCAAGATCTCCCGGAAATAACTCCGCAAATGTTTGTCGACACCACGCACCTCTCTTTCGCGCTAGGGATTGATACCTATACCCGCGTACTAGCAGAGACCTATGAAAGTCGATTGAGAAATTGACCTAGTTAAAACTAGTACGCCATCGAATAGGCTTCACGCCTGGGATCGGCGGCCGCCGTTAACACGCCGGTATCTGGATTGTGATGAATCATTTGGGCGCCGCCAAACGTAGCAGTCCATCCTTTAATCAAATCGATTGCATGCCCACGACTTTGTAAATCACTCAGCACGTCACCAGAGACCCGGTCTTCAATTGCCAAGTTAACGCCTCCTAGTGAACGAAAGCGAGGAGCCTCAATAGCTTGTTGTGGTGTCATGCCGAACATCAACATGTTCTGAGTAATTTGTAAGATCGTTTGTGTTTGACTATCACCACCGGGAGTCCCAAGTGTAAAGGCGAACTCGCCATCGGGATACAAAGCCATTAGCGGTGACAACGTGTGGTACGGTCGTTTGCCCGGCGCCACTTGATTTGGATGGCCTGTCTCAAGGGTAAATAACGCGCCGCGATTGTGCAGCAAGATTCCCGTTGCTTCGTCCAATAGTCCGGAACCGAAACCAGCGAAATTACTTTGAATCCAGCTTACCGCATTGCCCCACTGGTCAACTGCAGTGAGATAAACAGTATCTCCCGCATCTGAACGACTGCCGTTTGGCTCTGCGAAAATTTCATCGCCGAAACCTGGTGCCACATCACTGGCTGCGATTTGCATATCTACTTGCATAGATCGTTGCGCTAAATAATCAGCATCAAGTAATTGATCAACTGGCACATTGGCGAGTTCGGGATCCGCTACCCAACGATCGCGATCAGCGAATGCGAGTTTTTTAAGTTCGATTAGGTTGTGAAGATAATCGGCGCTATTCTGTCCCATCTCTTCCAGGCTATGAGACTTCGCCATTTCGAAAAGTGCCAGTTGCGTAATGCCTTGCGTATTAGGCGGCATGACAACGAAATCATGATTCAGATATTCACCACGAAGTGGTTCAACCCAGGTTGATGTATGAGATTCAAAATCTTCTTTTCGCAGGTAACCACCTAATTCGGTGATGAATGCCGAAAGGTTCTCTGCGATTTCACCTTGATAGAAACCTTCTTTACCTTCATTCGCTACTACCTCTAATGATTCTGCCAGTTCCGGATTAACGAGTAGTGAACCTACAGGAGGTGCAGCACCAAACGGCAAATACAGATCCATTCCGGCCTCATTGAGATTGGCACCTTGTTCTTCAAAGTCTTGGGCTAGGCGCGTGGAGACAGCAAAACCATTCCGCGCGTAATCTATGCCAGTCGCTAGTAGCTCGGAGAATTCCATGGTGCCATAGCGTTCATGGGCATCTATCCACCCTGCCACCGCACCCGGCACGCTTACCGACAAAGGCCCAACCCCCGGCACTCGATCCAAGCCGGTAGCGGAAAAAAATTCAGGGGTAGCTAGTGCGCCAGATCGACCACTGGCATTAAGTGCGGTGATTTCTTTCGATTCACCGTCATAGAAAATACCGAAGGCGTCTCCTCCGATTCCGTTCATATGAGGACGAACTACCGCTAACACACCGGCCATTGCAATGATTGCGTCGGTAGCATTACCGCCATTCTGCAATACTCGAAGTCCGGCTTGCGCGGCCAATGGATGGCCTGCTGACACGGCGCCGATTTGTCCTCTTACATCTGGCCTGTTCTGCGGAGCGTAAGATGTGGTCGCGAAACTAGAACCTGGAACTTCTATCGCACTAGAGGAACCTTCTGTTTCTGACATTTCAGCGGTCTGTTGACCGCAAGCAGTAGCGAGTAGAGCAAGCGACAATGAAATGGAAACTTTTAACGAAGCAAGAGATCTTGGCATGGCGCGCACCATTGAAGTGGTAATTTTTTTATTGAAATGCAGTATAAACCGCACTGTTACTAATCGACAGATTTTAGGTGCTAGAAGAAGGATACAAATTACAATGACATGCGATAGCGCAGCTCGTACAGATTGGATTCCGGAAGTTCCATGAAAATTCGTCTGGCGCCGTCCTCTCGAAATCCCATAGCCTGGTGAAAACTTTGCGCAGCGTCATTACCTTCCAGCTCCCATAGAGAAATCTCACTCAGCCCTTTCTGCTCTGCGAGATCTACAATCGCGTCGCATAACTGTTTTCCGACCTTCTGTCGCCAATATTGTGGCAGGACATAGGTCGCTGTTATGTCCGCTACTTCACACTCAATGCCTTCTTCTTTAAGTGGTTGCAAAGTACTAAACCCGATTACTTCGTCACCAATTTGAGCAACTACTGTTTCTACTCGTGAGCGATTTATCCATCCCTTCCATTTATCAATGCGAAATTGGGTTACAGGCATATCGGAATACTCGAGTGGGATTTTCCCGTGATAGACCTCTTTCACTCCGATGCATTGAATCGTAGCAATAGCAGCTGCATCGTCAGCAGTTGCATTGCGAATTCTAATTGGCTCGTTCATGAAATTACTTCGCCGTTTTCATCCTTGTTACTCCACACAGCCATTTCATTGCCGCTTGGCTCTGTAAAGTGAAAACGCCGACCACCTGGAAAAGAAAAGATCTGTTGTGAGATTGTTCCACCCGCTTGTTCGATTGCGCTTTGCGTGGATTCCAGATCTTCACTAAAAAATATGATCAAACTTCCGTTCGACTCAAAGTTAGAGCTTTTTTCTGCAGCGTAAAATCCGCCATCGACACCTTGATTAGAGAACGCAGTGTACTCCGGCCCATAATCCTCAAAACTCCAGCCAAACACTTCTGTGAAGAACTGTTTAGTGGCCTGCATATCGCGAGCGGCAAATTCAACGTAATCAATCTTGTTGTGATTAGGCATGAGTGAGTCTCCTCAGTATTACCAATACCCCATACTTAGATAGAACGCAGGCAACCAAAACAATGTGGCTAACATAAGAGAACATGTCAGCGATATTAATATGCTACTGGCAATGGAATGTGAAATTAGCACTCTGGGCTGAAACAAATAGAGACTGGCGATAAACATAATGAAACCACCAATCTCACGCTGTAAGTTTGTTACCCACAACACCAACCGTTCGCGAGCGTATCCCAAATAGAGAAACATGAATGAAAGGGTAAACTCGAGCCCAAAAACATCTAGTACAAAGAGCAGTTCTGCTGCGGCAGGAAGAATCACGATCAGCAACAAAATACTGGCGAATCGAATAAGTGTGTCTCTATTGAATTCTAGTGCCATGTAACACCCTTGAGCGCTATTTGTTATCTGCTATTCAAAAAATTCTGCAATCCACCAATCTGTAATCCTTGTACTGTATCTACAATCGGTGCCAATTCAGCAAATCCATCTGGATTTATTCCGTTAACCCGGTAAGTCATCGTCACAGTTGTGCCTGAATCAGTTTCTTCAAAAACAAAATCAAGTGCACCAAACATTCCCAATCCTTGAAGCGGACCGAGTCCACCAGTCATACGCATGGTTTTACCAGGGTCGACAAAGGCTATGTGCATGTGTTCTGCAGAACGCCCTTCTGATGCTTTTTCGCAAAAGCATCCACCTGCCACTGGTTCAATAGAAAATGTACCTTGATCTAACCACCAGCTGTGATCCTTGGGCCACCAGTTATCCACTTCGTCAACAAAGGCGGACCAAGTAGTATCGATGTCATTGCTAACAATTATTTGGTTACTAACAATAAAACCCGTGTCTGCAATATGCAGGACTTCAGCGCGGAGTGAAGTTGAAAGAGCAGCCGTCAGTGCAATAACTTGAATGAGTTTGATAGCCAAAGCGAACTCCTATAACAGCAAGAATTCAAATGAATTATCGCCCGTGAAGTAGCGACTCGCGAACAGAGCCAAGTATGGAATAGATTTTTTTATGGATTAGTGCAGATCAGGGTACAACTAGATCGGATAACAATCCAATAGAAAGCGCGTACTTGAATGCAGGGTTGTAGCTCATGATACTGCAAAAATTGCGGTACACAATGAACGCTTCATCATCCCCAGAGTCAGCAAATACAAGGGCTGCGGGGATTGACCGAGTGGGAAGGTCACTACCATCTGGTCGCCTGACTCCCAATGCCTGCCAGTCTTGTAAATCTCGCCATACACCCAAGCTGCCGTAAGATCGGCAGTGTCGATCTACTGGAAGTCCTTCGTCTCTGTCACCACGCAAGGATTGTTCTCCGCCAGGAGGGAGCTTCACTCGCCGACCCCAGGTCTGATCGTCTCGCCAACCTCGCGCTTTAAGGTAATTGGCAATCGATGCAAAAACATCGGCCTCTGTTTCCCAGATGTCCCTTCTGCCATCACCATCATGATCCACAGCATAAGTGAGATAACTTTCCGGAATAAACTGGGACTGGCCCATTGCTCCAGCCCAGGAGCTTTTCATCATGTCGTATGTTGGAAAACCACTATCCAACATCGAAAGTGCTGCCATGAATTGCTTTCGAAAAAACGCTGCTCGTCGATTATCGAACGCCAGAGTGGCGAGCGCATTAAAGATTGGTTCTGAAATAGGATAAGTACCGAAGTTAGTTTCCATTCCCCAGAAAGCCACAATGAATCGCGCTTGAACGCCATACTCTTGAGCTATTTCATTGAGTAACTCGTCATGGTTTGTCATTCGTGACTTGCCATTGCGAATTTTCCATTCACTTACTCGCGCCGATAAATATTCTTCGTATGTTTGAACTCTTTCGGGCTGTGCACGATCGTTGCTAATGATGCGTTGAACAGGTGGAGTTATTTCTGAAAAAGCGAGTTCGACAGATGATTCACTAATGCCTGCTTCTAACGCTTCCTGACGCAGTTCGTCTAACCAGGTTTCGAAATTCCGCTCTTCCTGAGCGGCGACAAGGCTAGATAGCCCCAACACCAGAAGCGGACAAAGCATGAATTTTGAGACTGATCGAAAGGTCGAGTGCATGAACCTAAAACTCTCCACACTGAATCTAAAGTGTGATGGTAAGAAGTAAGAACTGTCTACAGTTTATCGGCCAATACCAAATTGGCTTCGATATTGCGTCGGTGAGATACCAACATTTCGCTTGAAATGATGGCGCATGGTGGTGGCTGTTTCAAAACCGGACATGGTTGCCACCTGTTCTACATTGAGTGCTTTATCTTCTAATAGTTCCTTTGCTTTGTTTACACGCTGCTGGGTTAACCATGTTTTAGGAGACAAGTTGAGCGAGGCCTTGAACTTTCGATCAAACGTGCGCCGAGTCATGTTTGCGTTGCGAGCCAAGCTATCAATGTCGATGGGATTTTTGAGATTTTGAATTGCCCAATCGAGTGAGCGGGCAAACTGGTCTGGTTTCTGCGGCACTGCCGAATCCACGAATTGTGATTGGCCGCCGCTGCGATGTGCAGAGAGAACCATTCGCCTGGCTACTTGATTGGCGACTTTATGCCCAAAGTCTTCACGAATAATTTCTAAACCGAGATCTATTCCTGATGCGCTTCCTGCTGAACATCCGATTTGACCGTCATAGACGAACAGCACGTCCTCCACATACTGTATCTGCGGGAAACGAGATTTGAACGATTCGGCATATCGCCAATGAGTCGTTGCACGTTTGCCATCCAGTAGTCCCAGCTCTGCCAAAAGGAATGCACCTGAACAAAAAGTCAGGACTCGATTGCCTGCTGCCGCAAAACGACGTATTTCCGCAGCGATAGCGGGTGAAATGGAGGCTGAGATGCTGGGAGAAGTAGTAGGAGAGGCAACCGGCCAATTCGGAATGATCAAGGTGGAGTAAGACGACAAACTTTTGATCGGCTTCACCTGCAATCGCACATTACAAGTAGCGTCCTGCATTTCAGATCCGAACGTCACTACCTCGCACTGGTACCACTCTTCATATTCCGGTCGGGGTAATCCGAAGAGCTCAACCGCACAGGCCAGTTCAAATAGCGCAACGTGCTCGTTAGCCAGGATGGCAATCTTGTGCATTTCGTAGATGCTCTAGTATCGTATCGAGGATTTGGCTGAATATTAGCGAATATTGTCTTTTAAGCCAATTTTGATCCTGCTATTGAGCCGGCATACTCTGCATCAATCACCTACTCATCTGCTCATAGAGGGAAATCCCATGTCTTCCGCTGTTTCCAGACCTGAGGCCGCATCGAGTCCCGATGCCTTGGCACATTTTGAATCTTTAATGCGTTTCGAGACTGATTGCTGGGATGTGCATCATGCCATCAGCAATGGGCTGCAAGATTTTGTGCTTCTGGATGTGCGTTCCCTGGAAGCATTCGAAGCGGGTCACGTCGACGGAGCCATCTCCTTCCCCTATTCGAAAATTAACGAGGAGAGTCTGCATCAGTATGAAGATGACACGCTGTTTGTTGTTTACTGCGCCGGGCCGCATTGCAATGCAACTGAAAAAGCGGCCATTCGTTTAGCGAAACTTAATCGCCCCGTGAAAAAAATGATTGGGGGAGTATGCGGATGGTTGGATGAAGGCTTTTCTTTAGCTCAAGGCAGCTAAGTTTAACGACCGCCCGCCAAGTCAATAAAGGTGCCGGTGGAATAAGAAGATTTTTCAGACGCTAACCAGTAAATCGCTTCTGCTACTTCTTCAGCAGTACCGCCTCGCTGCATTGGTGCCATGCGACCAACCCTATCCACACGTCCTGGCTCACCACCGTCAGCATGAATGTCCGTGTAGATTACTCCAGGACGCACCGCATTAACGCGAATGCCTTCAGCGGCAACTTCCACAGCGAGTCCACGGGTTAAACTGTCCACTGCTCCTTTGCTTGCTGCATAATCTGTATATTCATTGGGCGCACCCAATTTTGCAGCAATAGAAGATACATTTACGATGGTGCCGCCATTTCCACCTTCATTAGTCGACATCCGTTTTACTGCTTCTCTACTACAAAGAAAACAACTGGTCACGTTGGTAGTAAGTATTTTGTTAACACGTTCCGCATCCATTCCGGTTAGGCGACTTTGCACCAATAAGATTCCTGCATTGTTAATCAGTGAATCTAGAGAGTTGAATTCCTTGTCGATGTGTTCGAATACCCGCAACACATCTTCTTCCTGTGAAACATCACCTTGAACTATTGAACAAGGAACGTCGAAACTTCTAACGGCTTCAGCCACCTCTTCTGCGGCGTCGCGATTGTTTACATAATTCAAACAAACGCCCCACCCATGTTGGGCAAAAAGTTTAGCGCTTGCGGCTCCAATACCACGGCTGCTTCCTGTGATTAATACTGTTTTTTGATTATCCAATTTATTTCCTAAAACAATGCGAGTGGGTTAAGTGGCGATCCCATGCCCTTTTCTATTCGTAATGGAGAGGCCATGAACATGAACTCATACCGGCCCAGTTCTTTGGCGGTTTCTGCGAGTTCTGTGAAATCCAGATTATCAAATATGGAAACACCCAATGACACCAACGCTAAGCTGTGAAGAGGCAAGAATTGAGTACCGACATTTGAGGGAGTGGCATCGTTCCACATGTCATGACCAATCATGGCAACGCCCCTTTCCTTTAAGAAATAGGCAACATCAGCATGATAACCAGCAACACCTTCTGATGTAGGCCAGGCACCTAAAGCGGCACGGCGAGTCCAACGACCGGTGTGTAGAAAAATGATATCTCCGGGCTCTACCGTCACGCCTTGAATTTCTTCCAAGGCAACCAACTGGTCATAAGTAATTGCAGTGCCTGGTTCAACCCATCCACCCTGGTCAAATCCTGGCAGCAGTGTTGCGTCAAACAGAATACCTCGAGTCACTATGCCATTTCGGTGGGCATAAATACTTCCGCGAGGACAACCATCGGCCTCTTCTACTTCTTGGTACGTCACCCCGTTGTATCCGCTTCCTTCATACATAATGTGGCAGTCCAACGAATCAAGATGGCTATGAATCGTACCGTGATAACTTCCGGAGTATTCATACTTATCTGATGCGCCGGTCGGACTGACCCGCGTTACTTCACGATTTAATACAGCTGAAGTATCTGGATTATCAATTTCATCGCCTTGCACGACATCATGGGCCATAGAAACCGTGATCCCCACCGACACTAAGGCCACCGCTTCGAGTCTTTTTTGTGGAGTAATGAAATTGGCCTGACCCAACTCATCATCATCTCCCCACCTACCCCAATTAGAAAGTTCATCCATCGCGCGATGAAAATCTTCATCTGTCACCATCGGTCGTCTTTCCTGCGCTGAAACTAAGGAAGAAATTAGCAATAGGAGTACTAAAAGTATTGGGTGAGTTGGCTTACTCATTGTGCACCTCAAGATGTCTAATTTTTGTTGTTGTTCTGCGAAAATTTTAGTCTTCGGACTGCGCGAATTTCGAATCAATATCGAAATCAGCTCCGCGATCTAATGCATGTTGGAAATGCAGCCGGGCTGATTCTTCATCCTCTTGCAATAAATAAAAATCTCCAATCGATTCGTGGCTCAGCGGGTGAGATGGGAAGTTTTGTAAGTTGTATTGGAAAAACGCTAATGCAGATTCCGGCTTGTCGTTAAACTGGAAAGCCATCGCCACTTGATAAGCCCAGGAACGAGGTGTTGGGTGATTGAATCCCAATCGCTCTGACAACATCGCATAGTGATCGGTCACTTCTTGTAATGCCAACTCTGGATTGTCTGGCATATCCGAGTTAATCATTTCAAAAATGTCGCTGTCTGGTTCGTACCACGGATACAAAAATTTAAAGGCGTCATACTCCGATATAAGTGGGACACTTCCGTGAGAATCTTCATCATAGTACGCCCATTCGAAATTCAGCCCGCTTCTGCTATTACTCTCTGCGTTTCGAGAGTATTGGAGAATCGATCTGATATGAGTTGTTCGTTCCTGATCATCCTCTACCACCTCATCAACTGTCATTCCAGGTGGCATTGTGTTGGCGATCGACACGAATAAGGACTTGCCGGAAAAATCCATTTCATCCAGCGCGGCTTCGGCGCGGTGCAATACTGATTGCTCATCCCACCAAAGACTTGGATCGATCGCGACGTAGTTGGTGAATACTTCTGGTCGTGTAATCAATGCTTCGATTGCCATTAGCCCGCCCAGCGAATGGCCGATGAATGTTCTGTGCTGACTGGCGGGATAGTTGGATTCAACATGGGGAATAACTTCATTTTCCACGAAGTCCAAGAAGGCTGTGCCACCACCCGAAGTGCCTTCAGTGTGAGTGGGTGTAAGATCACGAAATCGGTCAGTGTTGGGAATACCGACAACAATCATCTCAGGTATTTTTTTGTTCCCGTTTACAGTGCTCAGTTGATATACCATCCCTGACACTGATCGGAAGTGACCGTTGCCGTCTAGTAAATAGACAACAGGATAGATGTAGTCACTGTGTTCATCTTCAACACTGCGTGGCAAATAGATCCAAAGGTCGCGATCCTCTCCCAGAATTGTCGATTCAATCGTATCGATTGTACCGAGCACCACGTCATTGCTTTCAGTAGCCTGCGTAGTTTGGGTAATAGGGTTTTCTTCAGGATTAGAGCCGGCAGGTTGGCATGCTGCCAACGAGAGGACAGACAGTAAAACTGCCGAGTGGAGTACTTGCATGATCGTAACTCCCAAGTTGCAAAACAGGATCTTTGGAATCCAGCTTATACCCTGGTTGTTAGTGGATCAATGTGGTTTTCGGGCGATGATAAAGGCGGCTTCGCCTTTTATCGGTTCTCGTGCAAATGCGATCTCAAATCCCGTCGCGGCTAAATCTTCTTCAACGTTTTTTCGCTTCATGTATTGCACTGATGGAGCTTTGCCAATGAGTTGGAAGATTGGAATAAGAATTCGCCAGTAGCTGAAAAGAGTGTCGCCTAGGCAAGGGATGCTGGTTACAAATACTCCCCCAGGTTTTAACAAATAAAATGCTTTATTGATGCACGCATTAGGATCGTCGAGAAGATGTACAACATTTAACGCAAGAATTGCATCAAAGCTTTCGGGATCAGCCTCAAATGCTTCGACCGTGGAATGAGTAAAAGTGATATTACTTACCTCGGCTTCCGTTGCTCTTTTGCGTGCTATGTCCAACATGTTGTTAGAGATATCGGTTGCTGTCATGTGCTGGACTGACGGAGCATGGTGAATCGCCGTGGTACCCGTTCCACAGCCCCATTCCAATGCGAGCGAATCAGGCTTCAAAAATTCATTGGTTTTGTTGAGTTTGTATTGGTAGACCTCTTCATTTCTAACCGGGGATTTAGAATACTTTTCTGCTAGGTTGTCCCAAAATTTTTCTACGTTCATACAATGAACCTCGCTGATTCTCACTTAGCGCAATGATTCGTCTTCTTGATTAATGACGTATTCTTAATAGATTTGTTACTACAAAGACGCCCTCATTGATTACACCATAACATGCTATGCTGAGCTGAAAACCTACTAGGTGAATAATATGGTTAAGAATATTTGCAGCTTGTTAGCGCTGCCGCTGCTTTTCTCACTATCAACGTCACAGGCGCAAACCGACGCAGAAATAGAATCTGCTATTGACGGTGCGATGCAAGCACTTGATGAATTTATGTTGACGTTTAACTCACGGGATCCTGAAGCGTGGGCGGCAACACTCAATTATCCTCATGTACGCTTTGCTAGTGGTTCGGTGACAGTGTGGAACTCTGCGGAGGAACTTGCACAAGGTGGAACTTTTGAGCGTTTACCCAGAACGGGGTGGGACCACTCCCATTGGTTGAGTCGAGATGTGGCATTAGTGTCTCCGGGTAAAGTACACGTAAATACTGTGTTCCAGCGGTTCAATAGTGACAACGAACCGATAGGCACTTATCAGTCGCTATATATAGTGACTTTGGTGGATGGTCATTGGGGCACGCAGGCGAGGTCCAGTCTCGCGCCTTAATTAGGGCTAACCAGAAGAAGAGTTACTGCAGAGTTACCCAGTTGCCAATTTCGGCATTGGCAATTGCATCAACCGTTTTTGCATCTCGCGCATAGAACCCCACCGAACCATCGTCATTCGACCAATGCTCGATGTTTTCTCGTTCAAGGCGGGCAAGGATTGCTTCCAGTATTTCTTCGTTACGCATCGTGAACGACTCTTTTGCCATGGGATCTGGCTCAGCTTCAATCATGACGGTAGATTCTTGTTCAGGCGCCCCACAGGCAACTGGCAACAATAAAAAACAAGAAAGAAGTATTTTGAAAAACGAATGCATGGGTGTTTTATATCAGCCGTTCAAAATTAGACTTTGAGGCAATTTTTTTGGTCAACAAATACTAGCACCAAATGGGAAATTACCCACAGTGAGCCAGAATAATTATCTGAATTGATTAGTGGCTAGTAGAGGAAAGTAAGGTCTCAGATTCGCAACGCGACAAACCTAAAGTAGGAGGCTCTATAGAAAACCCAAATGGAGCGGCATGATTAAGCGCATTCATGCCAAGTAAGTTACGACCACCACGCGGCACTACCGCTACTTCGATCGGCCCAAGATTACATTGTGATCCGATCACGAACTTGTCAATCAAATACACATCCAGAGCTTGCACCCTTCCGTTTGCCATGCGCGCAGCAACACTGCGGACCTTAACTACTTCCCCTTCTTTGCGAAGTTTATCGAAGAGTGCCTTTTCGATTGTCACCATGCTGGCACCAGTGTCGACTAAGAATTCACTCTCCTGTTCTCCGACTTGCGCCATCACGGTAAGGCTACCAGCACCGGAACCATTCAATGGAACTTCAAAAGCAAATGGTTTGAACGCTGATGAACCGTTATCAGCGAATGAATATGCAGACACAATCATGCTCAACCCACAAAAGAGGATTTTGATGAGTCGCGATAAGTAATCGCACTGACTGATCGATCTGGCCATGAGCACAACCGAAATGATTAGAACTATAAATAAGGGGTGCAATATCCAGGCCAGAGCTAAGCCATTGTTTTTATTGGAATACTGCATGGAGCTGTGCAATTTTGTGCACCATTGGCGTGCAGAGCGCACAGCTTTGGTGCAATTTGGGCTAAATTTCCGCTCTGATCTAGCGCAATAATGGGCTCGTATATGTCATAGTGTTGAGACTATTTTGGTAAAATAGTTGCCGTTAATCAGCGAGGTATGGAGGATTGATGTGAAAATTTTCGGACGCTTTTTAGTGATTGCTGGTGCAGCTGGCGCAATGATTTCGTGTGCTTCAAATAACACTGTGGCTAGCGCAAATGAAATAGAAACAGTTGGCGTGTGGGTAACAGACTTCTCGGGGAAGCCTCCTTTCAAGCGAGAATTTAGAGAGCTCCCAGCCGCTGATATCGCTCTATTGGAAATTGAAGGTACAGACGCAGAAATGGAACGGGTATGGCGTGCCGACTTCTCTGGCCACCCACCATTTAAGCGCGGTTATAGAGAGCTACCTGTAGTTGACGCTTCGAGCTTGGAGATAATCAGTGACGAAGAAGCGGATCAGTCCGCGATTGGCAGAACATCTCGATTTAAGCGTCATCGCTAAATCTTCTTCAGTACTTCAATTATTCCCACCGTTAGATTCGTGATGGAGAAGTGGCCGCAGGCCACTTCTTTTCACAATATAAATCGCCACAGCAAAATCAAACGAAAGACAGGCAATGGCGTACCAAGCGGGCGCAATATGTGAGCCTGGACCCAGCCAATGAACCCAAACATCCCATAGCGGATGTAATCCCCATCCGGCAGCCAACCAGAGAATGGAAAAGCGCCAGGCTAACCAAGCGCTCAGTCCATACAACAATACTCCTAAAGCCTCGACCAGCAGCCATGGCTCATTGCCATTGAACCAGGCAAAGCCGATATAGATTATCGCGGCGACAATGAGTCCTACCCCAGCGGCCTGATTCAAGCGATTTAGACTGAGCCGATTCAACCACCACAAATAGGGTGCTACTAGAACTAGCCCTATAAAGAAGCTAATGATGAAGTAAGTTAATGACGTAGTCATAGCTGTGGTTCCGCGCAATGAATCCGCACCATAGCGCTTAAAGCTAGTGGAATGTCAATCCCATATTTGGACGCCTATGGGGCAGATTTTTGATAAGCTGGCAGTCCGAGAAGAAGAGCACACTAGGGAAATCCCAGAATGGCCAATGCTCCCCAATTGAATGATGAGGACGATAAGCTCGAATTTGATTTCGAGCGGATCTGTATCCTCTATAGCAATACGGCTACTGGCTATTTGGGCATGGCAGCGGCATCTATTTGCATGGCCTATCTGATCGGCACCATGACCACAACAACCCATGCGGCTTATTGGTTTTTCGGATTAATGATCGCCTACCTCCCGAGAATATTTATGTCTCGGCAATTCAATGACAAAGTCGAACGGGGTGAGATAGAAAAAGACAACGCTGCTCCCTGGGAAAACTATTTTGCGCTCGCCAGTATTCCCCCATTCGTTGTTTTTGCGACAGCGGTGTTCATGCCCTACGGCGAGAATGAACTCATCAGCTTGATGTTTTACAGCTCAGTCGCTCTGGCATTAATTGCTGGTGGGATTATTACTTACAGCACTTCACTTCCAGCGATATTGCTCTTTTTGCATTGCGCAATTTTGCCATTGATTATCAGAATGTTTTTGGTCGACAGCCCGATCGCAATGACGATGGGTGTAACCTTGATAGTCACTTACATCTTGTTAATGCGATTACTGCCGAGACAACACAAGGTACTACTCGAAAACATCGGTCTTAAAATTGAAAACCGATCACAGTCATTAACAGATCCTCTAACAAATCTTTCCAACCGTCGTAGACTGCAGTTGCATATGGAAAATCTAATTCCAGCATCACTGCGCCGAAAAGATCCGTTTAGCATCATCTTGTTGGATGTCGATTACTTTAAACAGTACAACGACACTTACGGGCACAATGCTGGAGATGAAGCCTTAGTTAAAGTGTCCAATATCCTAAAAGAATGTTCTCGTGATCAGGATTTGGTTGTGCGCTATGGCGGTGAGGAGTTTTTGTTAGTGCTTCCATCTACTAATCTTGAAGCAGCAAAGATATTAATCGATCGTATTAACAAAACGATTCGAGAACAGACCGACGTTACAATTAGTGCAGGAATTGCTATGCACTCTCCAGACATAGACTTCACTGAATTGGTAAGACAAGCAGATGTGAAGCTCTATTCTGCAAAAACAGGCGGCAGAGATCGTTACGTCGCCTAACTTCCCACGCTCTTAACACAACAACAAAAAGCTAATAATTTGAGCAACTTTACAGACTACTTCGATGAAAGCGCTCGCACGGCTGTGCGAGATGATGAAACAGTTTCGGGTTGGTCGGTTGGCGTTGTTGTATTCGGAATCTGTTTAACTCTCCCTACACTCTACACCGGCGCCTTTACTGCCGAACAGCTAGGATTTGTCGGAACGGCTCAAGCAGTAGCTTTAGCAAGTTTAGTATTGGCAATGATGTCAGTGCCCGCGGCAATAGTTGGAGCTCAAACCAGATTGAGCAGTTATCTCATCATTGAGTTTGTGTTCGGAACAAAAGGATCAGATTTTGTTAATGCGTTGTTGGGTCTCACCTTATTGGGGTGGTTTGCAGTTACTGCTGGATTCTTTGGGGAAACCCTGGCGATAGCATTCACTGAAATGTTTGGAAGCTCACCACCCACCTGGTTTCTTACCCTGGTATCTAGCGTTTTAATTATTCTCACAACAATTTTTGGCTTCAAAGCGATAGATAGATTAGCTTTGTTCGCAGTACCGCTGCTTATATTGTTTCTGCTGTATGTCACCAACTTATCGCTGCAGGACGCGAGTTGGCAAACTGTTATACAAACAGAAGGG
The DNA here is from genome assembly GCA_965262465.1 of uncultured Pseudohongiella sp. Taxonomy (GTDB): domain Bacteria; phylum Pseudomonadota; class Gammaproteobacteria; order Pseudomonadales; family Pseudohongiellaceae; genus UBA9145. The sequence continues at coordinate 3,375,233 of OZ253535.1, forward strand.
GCAGATCCTAGTTACTTCTCCACCGCAGTCTCCACCGTTATTGGGAGTCTGATTGTCGGAGTCGTTCTGATGCCTGATCTCTCCCGCTATGCGCGTTCGGTAAAAGATTGCGTAACTGCATCGATTTTAGGAAATGGAATTGGCAACTGTTTTTCTATGTTGATGGGTGTGACTCCAGCCATAGTCACTGGGCTCTTGGATCCCATGGCTTACATGATTACTCTTGGTTTGTTGGGCAGTGCTTTTGCCATTCTGGTGTTTGCTACTTGGACCACCAATAGCGTTAACCTCTATAGCACGACCCTGGCCGTGGCCATCATCAATCCACGTACTGCGGAATGGAAGCTAGCGATTGGCTGCGGCATGTTTGGGACTGCGTTGGCCATGATTGGCATAACCGAGTACTTCATTGAGTTTCTGGAATGGCTTGGCGTTATCGTACCGCCGGTAGCCAGTATTTATTTGACTGATTATTTTTTCCTAAAACAAAAAGACTATTCACTGACATTACGCGAACAACTTCCAGATTATGATCGTGCTGCATTAGTAGCCTGGTTACTGGGTACACTTCTTTCTGCAATTGCTTTCGTTACTGAGTTTACTCTCTCGACTATTCCTAGCCTGGACGCTCTACTAATTACCATTCCGATTTATTTGCTGTGCCGGAAAGCGTGGCCTGCATCCTTACAACGTCGTAAGGAGGTTGTGTAATGCGTATTGGCATTGATGTTGGCGGTACTCATACCGATGCCGTGCTGATGGATGGACTGAACATAGTCAGTTCGCATAAAGCATTAACCAGTAGCGATGTAAGGCAGGGCATCATCGAAGCACTTGATGCGGTGCTTGATTCTGCTCAAGTTGATTCTAATCAGATATCAGCCGTGATGATTGGTACGACTCATTTCACTAATGCCGTCATCGAGCGCAAAGAGTTATCCGATACTGCGATCATTCGCGCATGCTTGCCCACCGGATCTGGTTTACCACCAAAATGTGACTGGCCCGAAGACATTGCAGGCGCAACGGGAAATTACAGCTACATGGTTGGCGGGGGACACTTGTTTAATGGCAAACCCATTGCCGAGCTTGATGTCGTTGCCTTAGATAAAGTCGTGGAAGACATTGCTAGCCATCAAGTGAAATCCATTGCGGTTGCTGCTGCATTTTCACCGGCTGTTGCTGATCATGAAATTCAAATGGCGGAACGTATTCGGCAGAAAATCCCCGAAGCCAATATTTCACTAAGCCATGAAATTGGAAGACTAGGGATTCTCGAGCGAGAAAACGCCGCGCTGCTAAATGCAGCCTTGGGTGATTTAGCAAATCGGGTTGTTTCGAATATGCGATCCGCACTTGCTGAGCGAAACATTAATTGTCCGTTCTACGTGAGTCAGAATGATGGCACCTTGATGGCGGCAGACTATATTGCTCGCTATCCCGCTCTCACATTCTCCAGTGGCCCAACCAATAGTTTACGAGGCGCTGCAATTTTATCCGGCGTTAGCGATGCCATCGTTGTGGATATTGGCGGCACAACAGCGGATGTGGGTGTACTGGCAAATGGATTTCCGCGAGAGAGCAATAGTCATATTGATGTCGGGGGCGTGCGCACAAATTTTCGTATGCCAGATATCCTGCCGATTGGTCTCGGCGGCGGTAGCCTGGTTGCAAATGACGGCAAGGATATTGGTCCACAATCAGTTGGCCACCGCTTGGTGCAAGAAGGATTGATCTTTGGTGGCGATACCTTAACTGCTACAGATATCGCCGTAGCCAATGGTTCTTGTGAAATCGGCGATGCCACCCGAGTGTCACACCTTTCCCCGGACCTTATTGAAACCGCAACCCAAACGATGCACGACATGATCGATGAGGCCGTGGATAAAATGCGCCCCAGCGAGGAACCAGTCCCGGTGATTCTGGTTGGTGGAGGTGCTGTACTTGTGTCACGCCCTTTGCTTACCGCGTCTGAACTACTGCACCCAGAGCATGCCGGTGTGGCGAATGCCATTGGCGCGGCAATCGCACAAGTTGGTGGTGAAGTGGAGCATATCGTGAGCTACTCCAAGATTGACCGTCAGCAAGCAATGGATGCAGCAACTGAAGAAGCGCGCACAAAAGCAATCGCTGCAGGCGCAGATCAAGACACTCTTCGTGTCTTGGATGTGGAAGAAACCACCATGAGTTACATGGATGACGATGCAGCACGAATTCGAATAAAGGTTGTTGGTGACTTGAGACAGACCGCATGAAGACTCTTGGAGCAGAACACATTAAAGACCTGTGTTCCGGCGCAGCGTTTCTTGCAACTGGTGGCGGTGGTGATCCTTACGTATCGCAGCTTTTAGCAGAACAGATACTGAACAAGTACGGACCTGCTACATTAATAGCGCCGGAAGATGTACCTGATGATTTTTTCGTGGTGAGTGTGGGCATGGTCGGGGCACCCACTGTCACTTTAGAACAACTTCCTACTGAGGAAGAAGCGATTGGTGCACTTAACAAATATGAAGAAATAACCGGGCGCAAAATTGATGCAGTCATTCCCTTTGAGGTGGGTGGAGGTAATAGCACTATTCCGTTGTTCGTTGCGGCGATGAAAGGTATTCCATGTATCGACGGCGACGGAATGGGACGGGCACTGCCCGAAGCACAAATGATGACCTTTCCTATTTACGGAGCTCACCCAACCCCTGCTGTGATAATGGATGCATTTGGTAACCATGAGTTGTTGGAATGCGATGATGCTCTGAGTTTTGAAATTGAAATCAGGGCCAAAGCCGTCGCAATGGGCGGCATGATTTCGTCTGCCGAGCATGGGATGTCAGGAGATATCGTGCGGCGCAGCGCAATCCCCCACACCTTAAGTTTTGCTACGCAATTAGGAAAACTGCTGCGTGAGCATGATGGCAATATCGCCGCTATTGAATCGAAATTGTTCGGTCTATTTGAGTCTAGCGAGTACGGTGTTATTAAACATTTGTTTACTGGCAAGGTCATCGATAGCGAACGCAAAATAATTGGTGGCTATGATGTTGGATCGGCTACATTGCAAAGTTTTGATAATGCCGATCAGAAGATGGAACTGCTGATCAAGAATGAATACTTGGTGGCAAAGATTGGTGATCGAGTAGTTGCAAGCGTTCCCGATTTAATTTGCATTGTGGAACAAGAAACAAGTAGACCACTTAATGCCGAGCGAATGCGTTACGGTCAACGGGTAACAGTATTTGGCATCGGTTGTACTCATCACTACCGAACACCTGAAGCGCTAGCCGTCACAGAGCCAAGAGCATTTGGGTTTGATCTTGACTACATCCCGCTAGAAGATATTTAGAACACAGCTTCTGTATAAATCTACTTTACTAGATTTATTTCTGGCAGCTTCCCCAGCTTTTGTTCGTACAACGCGAGCTCTTCGCCCTCTTCATCTTTAATGTGATCCTTAAACGCGAATCCGAGTTTTTCCAATAACTTCACTGAAGCAGAATTATGAGGAACTGTGATGGCTTGTAGTTTATTGAGTTGGAGTTTTTCTTGGGCATGAGCAATGACGGCTAGCGCCGCTTCATAGGCTAATCCAGATCCCCAATGTTCTTCCAATAAAGCAAAACCTAGATCGACTTCTTCAAGAAAGGGACGTTTCACTAAACCGCAGATGCCCGCCGCTGTATTTTGCGACGTTAACTGAACCACCCAAAAACCCAGTCCTGTTTCATAAGCGGGAATAATGCGTTCCTGCAAATACGTGCAAGCCTGGTCGACGGTCTTTATTTCATGACGTGCAATGAAGCGCTGCCATGAAGGTTCAGTTAGCAACTGCAACATAAACGGTGCGTCATCGATGTTCGCTTCCCGTAACTTCAATCGCTCTGTTTCTAGTAATTGAGTAATAACCCTTTCCTCGGTGCTAGGAGACTTGGCAGCGGAGTATGGCATCCAATGACCCCAGGTCCTAGTGGCTACAGGCCCCGATTTGTCTGGATTCTCCTCATTTTTCACAGATGGTGAATTTCGCCATTTTTGGGTGGTTTTGGCCTGGAATTTCTGCCTGCCATTTACCTAACTTGTTGTTTTAATTGAATATAATGAGTTGGCATGGTTTTCGCTCTATATATTGGTGTAACTAGAAAAATAGCGAAATTGATTAAGAGGAGCGCATCACCGCGTGTGCGGATAACATCATGAAAGTACTTGGTAATTTGCTCGTTATATTCCTGGTAATTCTCGGCGTATTGGCCCTAATTCCGCTGGCTGCAGCAGGAGTGGGTATTGTTTTCGGTATCTTCTGCCTGGCCATCTGGTTAGTGCCTTTCTGGATTATTGCCACGTCCGATGTGACTACAGGATTTGAGAAGATCGCGTGGTTGTTAGCCATGATCTGTCTGAGCTGGTTCGCCTGGATCTTCTATTTCTTTCTGGCTCCGATAAAGCCCAAGCGTCGTTATTCACGCTACGACGACGACTACTTCTACGATTATCGATAGCCAACTAAGTTGGTCACTTATATCCCGTTCTGAAACAAAGCGGGTGTGGAGAACAATTTTCTCCACACCCTCTTCTCACTCCGCGTGATTGGAGTATCATAGCCAGCGCTCTCGCAAGGATGTCATGATGCCTATCATCGAAGTACGCGATCTCGCAAAGCAGTATCCACTGCCTGATAACAAATCCGAAAAGTTTTTCGCCGTTAACGGAGTTTCTCTGCAAATCGAATCCGGCGAGATTTTTGGCATCCTCGGCCCAAATGGTGCCGGCAAAACCACTACTCTAGAAATGCTCGAAGGGCTGAACGATATCGACGGTGGCGAAGCTCATATCGATAGCATTAACGTCAGCGAGAATCCTTACAAAGTTAAAGAAGTGATTGGCGTACAACTGCAAGCCAACGAATACTTCGACAACGTGAACCTGGAAGAGCTGCTTGGATTGTTTGGTGCACTTTATGATCGCACTATCGATCCGATCGCGTTGCTGAAGAAAGTACAGCTCGAAGAAAAGGCTAAAGCCAAGCCGGCAAATCTGTCGGGCGGACAAAAGCAACGCTTCTCCATCGCTTGTGCGTTGGTCAACGAACCGAAAGTTTTATTTCTTGATGAACCAACTACTGGGCTTGATCCACAAGCCAAACGCAATCTATGGGATCTGGTGCGCGATTTAAATTCAACCGGCATGACTATTGTGCTCACAACTCACAATATGGAAGAAGCCGAAGAGTTATGTGATCGATTAGCTATCATGGATCAGGGAAAGATTATCGCGGAAGGTACTCCCCAGGAATTGATTCTGTCTCATGCTCCTGAACCACCAGAAGCGCCACTGCACGGCAATTTGGAAGATGTGTTTCTGGTGCTAACTGGTCATGGATTGAGGGAGTAATCATGATGTTTACCGCCCTGCAAAGACAACTAACCGCCGTATTTTTGAAAATATTCTGGCGAGATCGGCGCTCGATTTTTTTCAGCCTGTTTTTCCCTGTGATCTTTATGACGGTGTTTAGCTTTGCTAACAGTAGAGAACAGGAACCAATCTCAGTAGGGATTATCAACAATTCCTCGAGTGACATTGCGCGAGACTTCAGTCAAATGTTAATCGACAGTCCGCTGTTTAATGTCACAGTGGGTGAAGAGCAACGATTGCGAGACGAGCTAATCATTGGCGATCAGACTATGGTGTTGGAGCTGCCAGAAAACTTTGGCGTCAATCCCGACAACGTAAGCAGTGAAATCAATGTGATCGTTGACGCAGCGCAAGTCACTCAGTTGAATTTGATCATGCCAGTGTTGGAGCAAACATTGCTCTCAATAGAACGAGAGTTTCGAAACATCGAACCAATGTTTTCAATCGCCATTGAAGATGTGCAAGCACGGTCTCAGAGATACATCGATTTTCTATTACCTGGACTAATGGCATTTACCCTAATGCAATTGGCGATTGCAGGAAGTGGATTCAATATCGTGGAGTACCGACGCAAAGGTATTCTGAAGCGTTTGTTTGTTACGCCGATTGAACCAAAAGACTTCATCACCGCGATCGTGTTGGCACGAATGGCCATCGTGCTAGTGCAGTTATCGGTGTTGATATTGTTTGCCGTGCTGCTATTGGATATCCGAATTGTAGGAAACTTCTTCGCGTACTACTTTGTGGTGATCCTGGGAACCATAGTGTTTCTTTGTCAGGGATTTTGTCTGGGCAGTCTGGCCAAGACCCAGGAAGCCATTGGCGCACTAGGCAATATAGTTATCATGCCCCAGATATTTCTATCCGGTATCTTTTATCCCATCGACTCTATGCCTGAATGGATTCAACCCGTAGCGCAGTTGCTGCCATTGTCATTCGTCTCAACCGGTATGCGTGAAATTGCGAATGCTGGCTCCACTTTGCTGGAGATATTCCCAAGTCTGATTGGTATTGCTGTGTGGTTCGTGATTAGTTTCGTAGCAGCGACCCGTTTGTTCATGTGGAAAGAAGTCGCCAATTAGTGACAGATTGTCGCGGTACGGTGACATTTTCTGAGCCGTTGTAATATAGTCCAGACCAGACTATTTGGGTCTAGCTCATATCCCTGTTGGAGAATAATGATGAAGAAAGTATTACTACTGATCTCGGCGTTGTGTGTTGCTGCCTCTGGAGCGTTGTTTGTGGCTTCTGCCCAAGACGAACCAACTCCAGAAGAACGTGCTGCTGCTGCCGTAGCTCAGCGCAAAGCACTGTTCCAAACGATTGTGTTCAATCTGAGACCAATTGCTGGTATGGCGCAAGGTGCTCCGTTTGATGCAGAAGTTGCTGAGCGAAATGCCAGACGCATTTCAGCAATTGCATCAATGATTCCTGAAGTTCTCGCACCCGACACTAGCGACTTCGATAACATCGAAACTACAGCGCTGGATAGTATCTGGGACAACTTAGATGACATAGCAACAAAAGCACAGGCATTAGAAGACAATGCCAATGCATTTGCTGACGCAGCTGCAACAGGAGAATTTGCTCAGGCCATGGGCGCTTTTCGCGCTTTCGGTGGATCATGCGGCAACTGCCATGACACCTACCGAGTAGACACTGACTAACAAGTAACGTCTTACTTGTTTCCCAAAAGGGGCAGCTGAGCTGCCCCTTTTTTGTTTCTTCTAAAAAACAAATGGTGCGCTTAGCTTTCGCTTTGAATGGTTAGGAACTTAATTCAGCCGGATTGATGTGATCGCGCACATTCAGTTGATTGAGCTGACTCTGTGCAACTGCGTTCATTAGCACATCACTAGTCAAGGTGGTTACCAGTGGTCCCGTTGCCGGATTGATTCCCACGCCGATAGATCCGCCGGTGACTTGCGATAATTCTTCTTCGTTTAGTTCACGCATTTGATTGACCTCCGTATCATGATGAGAAGTCACAAATCCATCGCGACTTCATAACTCAGTGTAGACCCTGAATTATGATAAATGAAGTTTTTGCTGAAAAGAGTACACTGCCGGCATGCGAGCAATAGTTCAAAAGAAGTATGGGGGATTGGAAGTCTTCCAGATAGCCGAGGTTGAAAAACCTACGCCGAAAGATGATGAAGTTCTGGTAAGGGTTCATGCTGCCGGTGTGAATGATTGGGAACTAGGCTTGATGGCGGGTAGGCCGTTGTTTATGCGCCTTTTCATTGGACTGTTTCGTCCCAAGATTCGGATCCCAGGTTGTGAGGTAGCCGGAGTAGTCGAAGCAGTAGGACAAGATGTCACTCGTTTCCAACCGGGCAAGAAAGTGTATAGCGATCTCAGCTATGGAAAATTTGGCGCCTTTGCTGACTATGTGTGTGTTAAACAAAGCGAGCTTAGTCATATGCCTACCAATATGTCGTTCGCCCAGGCAGCCGCAATTCCACACGCTGGGTTACTCGCGTTGCAAGGCCTAAAAGACCTGGCTGGAATAAGAGAAGGTCAGACTTTGCTCATTAACGGAGCAGGAGGTGGGGTAGGAACAATCGGTTTGCAGTTCGCCAAACAATTTCGCTGCCGAGTGACAGGTGTGGACAGTGAGCGCAAACAAGAATACATGCATCTTCTCAGTTTTGATCATGTAATCGATTATGAAAAAGAAGACTTCGCCAAATCAGGTAAGCAATACGATGTAATTCTGGATAACAAATCCATGCGCTCTCCGTTTGCATGTGCAGCAGCACTGAACGCAGGTGGTATCTACATGTCAATCGGGGGCAACATCTGGCGTGTCTTGCAGTGTGCATTGTTTAAGAAATGGATTGCCTGGCGACACAACAAACGGATTGAGGTGTTAGGACTGAAACCAAATCGCGGTTTGGACTATCTCACGGGTTTGGTTGAGTCTGGGAAAATACTGCCTGCTGTCGACAAACGTTATCCGCTCGAACAAACCGCGGAAGCGATTGAACGATTTCAAGCAGCGAAACACTGCGGAAAGATTGTTGTATTAGTAGCTGAGCCTAACCAGCAGTAGAGTGGCGAGTAAAAAACGCCGCTAACGCATCGCGATCTTCGTCAGTGAGTTGTGAAGTGTTGTGTTCGATAACTTCGTTCATATCCCCGCCAACAAACTCACCTTCAGGTTTCATGCCGAGTATTAATAACAAATCGAAATTATTGAATGTCCACTCGGCCAGAGCTTCGGCATCGATTGCTTCGATCACTTCCTCACCGATTTCCGCCCCAGCAAACTCTCTGTTCAAGTCTGGAATCCCTAATCCGTTACGTGGTGTGTGGCATTCACCGCAATGGCCCAAATTTCGCGCCAGATACGCGCCACGCTCCACTAGTGGGTCATCAAAGCTTTCCGTAGCAGGTTGAGCGAAGTCAGCCATCTTGTTCCAGCCTGCAACCATCCAGCGTTGCAGCCAAGCCGGAGTTTCTGGATCGGGAGTAGCGTAGGCAACTGGTTCAAGCGACATTAGATAAGCCGCCAGATCCAACACGTCTTCATCACTCACACCGGCATAGCTTCGATAAGGGAAAGCAGGGAAATAAAAACTGCCATCTGGCGTCCGTCCATGTTTCATCGCTGCGATGAAATCAGAACCAGTCCATGATCCAACACCGGTATCAACATCTGGCGTAATGTTAGGTGCATAGAAGGTACCGAAGTCTGTTTCTATTGCGTATCCACCACTGGGTGTTTCCGGGCTGTCTTCATTCTTGTGGCAACTAATGCAACCCCCTGCAATAAACAGATACTCGCCTCGTTCAACAGCTTCAGGTGAAGTTGGGATCTCGGCCTCAGACACAGCAGGCGAAGCAAACAGCCAAAAGTTGACCACTAAGCCAATCACTCCGATTACTCCAAAGACTGTTGCTAGTTTTTTCATCGTCGACGCGCCTTCTTTTGCCTCTTATGACTTCTCAATTCTGTGCATCGTGGTGCACAACCATGTCACATTTAGACTAACTCAGTGAGCTGATCCTTGCTAAAGGTTTTAATCTTGTCCATCTCACCTGTTCTTACTAATTGTGGCCAGTCTGGGTTTGCCAAGAGCGCACGCCCCACGGCAATGAGATCGAATTCATCGGCATCCATGCGCTTAATCAAATCGTCGATACCTGCAACTTCTGCCTCACCATCACGGTAGGTTGCGATGAATTCTTCTGTTAGACCCACACTGCCAACGCTGATTGTTGGCTTGTCTGTAATCTTCTTCACCCAACCAGCAAGATTGAGATCACTGCCTTCAAATTCTGGTTCCCAAAAACGTCTTGTGCTGCAGTGAAATATATCCACGCCTGCTGTCGACAATGGCGCCAGGAATTGTTCTAGCTCCTCTGCATTGAGTGCCAGTTTGGCATCAAAGTCTTGCTGCTTCCATTGAGAGAAGCGCAGAATAATCGGAAAGTCATCACCGATCTCGGCGCGAATGGACTCTACAATTGCTGCAGCAAATCGTGTGCGTTTGACTAAGGAGCCGCCAAACTCGTCTTCTCTTACATTCGTGCCTTCCCAGAAAAAATTATCAATTAGATAGCCGTGAGCGCCGTGCAGTTCTAATGCGTCGAATCCTAGATCTTTGGCATTCTTGGCGGCTTGTGTATAGGCGCCAATTAGCTCATCGATCTCAGAATTGCTGAGAGGATCCAGCACTTTCTTATCTGGCCGTAGATAGCCAGATGGTGAAACTGTTTGATAGTCGGGGTAAGGCCCCTCGCCTGGTTTTCGAATTACACCTACATGCCAGAGCTGAGGTGCAATCTTGCCACCTGCATCATGTACGGCCTCAACGACTCGAGCCCACCCGTCCAGGGCTTCATCATGAAATTTAGGAATTTCTACCGCAGAAGATGCGGCCTTATGAGGCACTGTCGTTCCCTCGGTCACTATCAGTCCAACCTCTCCCTCAGCCCGGCGCCGATAGTAGTCTCGCACTTGATCATCAGGCACGCCGCCTGGCGAGAACTGGCGTGTCATGGGTGCCATAACAATTCGGTTAGGCAATTGGAGTTTTGGGTGATCGAAAGGTCTAAACAAGGGATCCGTATTCATTACTGCGTCCTGGTTACAAGTGCGGGGAGATTCTAGAGATAGGGCTGCTGCTTGTCGAATTCAATAGCTGTCTTATTCATTTGCACCGTCTTGAGTTACACTGGCCACACACTCTATTAAGGACTTCTCTTGCTCGAGTTTGAACATCTTGTTCAGGTCAACGATTTGAACAACTCCAACATCAACGCCTTGAGCCGCAGCCAGTTGTGGCGCGGATTGGTGATGCGAGCACAACATCCTGAGAAGTTTATTCGAAGTCTCGATTGCCAAACCAAACTTCTGGGTGAGCATGAATTTCTCCGCACAATAAATGCAGGAGGAAGCACATTCTGCGAAAGGGTTGAGCTTTTTCCAGAAGAGCGCATTCACACGAGTACGGTTAGCGATCGTGAACAAATAAAAGCGGAAAGCACAACTTCGATTGAGGAGCCAGAAGCAGGCTATCTCTTTGTGCGGTTTAAATATAAAAGAGAGCTGGAAGACACTGATGATCAGGTTGACGTTGGTGAACACCTCAAAGCCGCTTACGTTCAAGTCGACCGCGATGCCATTGCGATGATTCGAATGTTGGCTGAATCCGAACTTCTGGATCAGTCGATAAACTAGTCCCTGCAACTTTTGAGCATTTCCACACTCTAAGTTAACGAACATTCACTCCACCCTTACTGACACACTAGCTGAATTATTCAACTGGTCTAGGAGAACTCGTCCATGAAAAAAAATTCTCGCCGAATAGTCAGGTTCTTTGCAACGGTAGGCATCTGTCTCTTTACGAATTCTGTTTTGGCTCACGCCACTATTGGTGTATTCGATTTAAACCGCGCGGTGTTTGCTACAGAAGCTTGGCAACAAGAATTGGAAAATCTCGAAGAAACTTTTAGAGAAGACCAACAGGCAGCAGAATCTTTACGTTCTGAACTGGCTGAACTTATGCAAAATATCGAAACCAACGCTCCGGTTCTTTCGATTGCGGAGATGCAACGCTTACAAGAAGAGAGACAAGTCAAACAACTGCAACTGCGGCGGATGAGTGAGCGTGTACAGGCCGCACTAGTTGATACCCAGAATGCATTTATCGAGCGCTATCGCTCTCTGCTAGGTGATGCGATCAATGACGTGTACGAAAATGGCGGCTATGACTTAATCCTTCGCTCCGAAAGTATCGTTATGTCAGGATTTAGCTTCGACATAACGCCTGAGGTTACCGCAACACTTAATAATTTGATCGCGGACATTAATTCCAATTAGGCAAAAAAAAATGGGTGCCGTTTGCGCGGCACCCATCCAAGGGGAGAAATGATTCTGTTTAAACTACGACGTAGTAGTTGTTAACTCGTCGATAAGTGACACCATTAAAACGGTAATGAGTACGACCACCAATTCGAACTGTTGTATAGCCTCTTGGTAAAAATGTCACACGAATACCAGTAACAGGTTTAACGACTACATAGCGTGCTCCTTCTCGTACGTAGTAAACGCCATCGTGCACGTAGTAAGTTCTTCCTGAATGTACGACTCGAACATGATTGTTTGGAATCGTATTGAATGCTGAACCAATTGTACGCGCTACCAGATTAGCCACTGGTGCAGGGCGCACTACCACATCCTGTTTCACCACAACATGCTTGTGATGACTGTGAGCGTATAGACGTGGATGTGCCTCTGCTGCACTAAAACCCATTGTCATTATCAATCCAAGGCTCGCTGTAACCATCAACCGTTTCATTTGTTAACTCCTTTACCCCTATGCCTCTTGCTTAGAGTGTGTTGTGCCAACAATATGCTGGCTTGCATATTAAAACGCGGTAAAGGGAAAGTGGTTTACAGGAGTAAGTGTGAGCTAGTTCACAGTTTGCTAGAGGCTGCTAATAACCAGGCGAAATCCTATCGTGGCATTGCGCACACCAGGATCGGCGCCTCCTCTGACGGCCGTGCGAATATTGTTCAGTGCATCTGCATAGGAACCACCACGCATCACATAAAGCGCATCGCCTACCAGGTCTTCAGCATCATCATCTGCATTGTATGGATAGTCTTGTAGCGGGCTTCGAGTCAGTTCCCACACATTGCCAGCCATATCATTCAAGCCCCATGCACAGGCGTCGCAAGTCTGCTGGTTTACTGGTCGCGGTGCATCATTATTAAAATTCGCGACAGAATCAGCAGGAACGTCACGCCATGGAAAAACTCTACCGTCGGTTCCGCGAGCTGCCTTCTCCCATTCTGCTTCGTAAGGCAGCGATACCTTATAGCCATTGTTCAGCAGGTTTCTCAACACATCAGGTGTTTCAGGAGACTGTCGTAAATGCGCGTCGAGCCAGCGTGCATAACTCAACGCCTCGGCCCACGTCACGTTGGTCACGGGAAGGGTTGGATCACCATAGGCAGACGATTGAGTTGAAGTGATTCCATTCTGTTCCAGATAGGCTGCGAATTGTAGGTTTGTTGTCTCATAGCGACTGATTAGAAACATAGGTAGATCTACTTGTCCTTGGCGACGCAAATCAGACCAGCGCTCATTCTCATAGGCCATCCGATCTAATGAAGGATTACTCCCCATAGTGAATGGTCCAGCTGGAATCTCGATAAAACCCAGATTTGCCTCAGCTGGCAAAAACCACCTTGATGCGTCAAAACCTGATACCTGGTTAGACAAAGCAGGAACGGAATCTGCAGAGGTTGAGGATAAATTTGTGGCTTGTTGATTCAGGAAGTAGATAACAAAGAGTGTTGCAACGAGCATGACACTAAAACCAAAAGTGCGAGAAGGTACCTTTGGCTGTTCAGTATCTTGTTCAGTACTCATATGCGAACACTCGAGGGATCGCAGGCGAAAGACCAGTCATGCTCACAGGCACGTTGATAGAGTTGATCTATAGGTAAGGCCATGAGGTTCTGTCCACCTTCCCTTAGTAACAGACGCAAATCCAACTCACGAGGATCTTCCCTAGCAAGTCTTGAGTCGTCCAACAGATTTACGCAACCGGCTTTAAACTTAAGTTCACAGGAACGAGAAAAATAGGCGATCGCCAACTCATCATTCCCATCTACAATCGCGCCTTCTCGAAAGTGTGTGCCAAGTTCGTTGCAAGCCCATGCTGCATTGTCGCCACAATAAGTCGTTTGTAATTGCACCAACCTTTCACAGCCATTCGTTAAACCTTGTGCACATGCTTCCTGCCAAAACGGCAGGCTATCTCCAGTATGTTTGCTATCAGTTTTTCCTAGTACTGACATAAAACCAAACAATACTACCCAGGCTGCCATATGGGCCAAGTTGCCCCGACCACTAAACCAACTCTGATTCCAAACATTGATGAGGGCATCTGAATTCACCGAGCGAACCAGGCGATCGATTGCAATAACGCTGAGGTTTAGCAAAGGCACACATAACAACTTATCGTAGAAAGTTGGTGCGCCCAATGCACCTAGCAATGAATAAAGTGCGAATACGCCAATGCCATACAACAAACCGAACATCAATTTGCCTAGTGGTGTACGTGGTGACGTTGAAGGGTCTGTTATTAAAAGATGAAGTCCGAGAAATACCGCCGCCGGAATTTCTGAATCGATAAAATAGGGAACTCCAGTTGCACCTGAATAAATGGCGCTAAACAAAAATAAAGTTATTGCCGCCATTCCTGCCACGAGTGTGATGGAAAAGAAGTACATCACCACTAAACCGGCAAGAAACAAAAAGGTGTAAATGTTTGGAGCTAGAGTAAGAGTGGATGCAATCTCTTGGCCCCAAGTGAGTGAAGTCGTGTTGGTTGCGATAAGGATGATCGAAAAGATTCCCAATGCAAATGCAGAAGGATTGAAGATATGAACATTGCGCCCTTCTCTTTGCCAGCGCACATACTCTTTCCCCATGAATCCAATAGCGATCATTAGAAACTGCAAATAAAACCAATCGTCTCTAAACCACAAAAACAAATTCACACTGAGAATAATTGGTACAGGCCCAAATCCTAATGTGTAGTCACGCTTGCGTGACCAGGAGAGCAACATATCGAAAGTGTAGGCAAACAAAATTTGCGCGATGATTAGCCAAAAATGCTCATACACCGACTGCCAGTAGTAGCCCCAATATAAATAGACACTGGATTGGACCATTGCCTGAACATAGTGTTGTGGCCGCAACAGGACGAAAAAACCGAAGGCACGTTGCTGGCGCTGCATTTGAACGACTTGCCATATTTGCCATGCGACAAGGGCAGCGGTGGCGCCCCAGAAAGCTTGTACCAACACCTCATTGCTCTGTACCCGTGGTACAAACGATAGGGCAAACAGGCAGGCAGTCAGAAAGGCAGGAAATCTGAAATTCGCTACCGTGAATCCAGAAGGTGTCTTTGCTGTCGAATTCTTGTTGCGAGCAGCCGACTTCTTGTTGCCGGCAGCTATGGAAGTAGCCATATTCCGTGGTATTGCGCGTGGTAAGAGGCTCCGAAGCATAAACCAGCTATTGGGCCAATTCAATTTGCCCTCAGCTTCTTTCCGCAGGGCGCTGAGTTCTTGATAATTGCCTGAAACAGGCGTAGTTTCAGCGGATTGGCTCGTTCAGACCCGAGCGAAATAACAAGATTTGGAGGTTCCAATGCAGACCCGAGCCCTGACCAAACTCTCATTAGCGACAGCTAGCCTATTCATGGCATCGATGCTGAGCGCACAGGATAGTGAGATTCCACGCACCGAATATGGGCATCCTGATTTCCAGGGATTCTATACGTTTAGAACCATCACACCCCTACAGCGACCCAGAGAACTGGAAAGATTTGAAACGCTGACTGCGGAACAAGCTGCTGAGTGGGAAGAGTTTGAGAATCGTCGGCAGAATCGAGATCTGATCATCGATAGCGTGGGGGGAGCTCAATACCCACCGGGTGTAATTTCTTATAACGAATTCTGGTACGAGCGCGGCAACAAGACTATCGCTGACCGCCGCACCTCGCTCATCTATGATCCGCCTAATGGCCGTCTACCTCCATCTAATGATGCGGGTCGAGAAAGACGCGCGGCATATCAACAAATGGTATTTGAAAGCGCAGGTCCGGAAGGACGCACAACCGTTGACCGCTGCATAACTGGATTTGTTGGTGGGCCACCAATGATTCCTGGTTCATATAACAACAACATGCAGTTAGTGCAGACTGAAGATCATGTGATGATCCTCAATGAAATGGTTCACACCGCGCGCATCATTCCTTACGCCACCGACTTTGAAATCAAACAAGGTAAGTGGGAAGGAAATTCTATTGCTCGTTGGGAAGACGATACCCTAATTATTGAAACCAAAGGTTGGTATCACACTTACAACTTACGCGGCATGTCAGATCAAGCTCATGTCATTGAGCACTTCCGCCGCACTGATGAGAATACTCTTGAATATGATTTCACAGTGACTGATCCATTGTCCTGGGACGAATCATGGTCGGCGCGGCTTCCGTTACGCGCTTCTGAAGACCCGGTCTATGAGTATGCTTGCCACGAAGGTAATCATGGTTTGCTAGGAATTCTTGCAGGCTGGCGCCGCTATGAAGTAATGGGATTTAATGGCGACGGTTCACCAAAGTCTGAAACCGGAGTTGTGCCTACTTCTGAAAATTAGCAATCAAGTTTGCTACTATAAAAGGCCAGCAACTTGCTGGCCTTTTTTGTTTATGCCTGTGGCCTTAACCATGAAACTAGTAAAAGCGATTTCTTATTGCGTAGCATTGGTGATGTTGAGCAGTCATGCTGTCGCAGAAGTACGCTCAGTTTTCATTCAGTCACGTCTGGACTTTAACGCCATATTGATAACGGAAGTAGATGTCGTATTTGTTTACGATCAATCAATAGTCGACAACTTCCCCGCAACGAAAACCGCATGGTACTCCAACAAGCGAGAGTTTTTGGAAGAAGCAGGAGATCGCGTCGATCTGGTTTCAGTATTTGTACCTCAGGGATTTGATTCTGACATGGCAAGTCTGCCACAACGCCGTGCCGATGCATTGAAAGTTTTTGTTTTCGGCCAGCATGATAGTTCAACTAGACCGCCTATTGATGTGACTAACTATGAGAACGTTTTGGTTGAAATCGATCAATTTGGTATTTTGGTTTCGCAAAGAAACTAGCAACCTAAAGAGCTCGTCCAAATCGAAGTGTTGAATTAATGATTTCAGAAGTATTCATATCTTTTGTCCTGATTTCTCTGGTAGTCATTGCTATTCCAGGCCCAAATATACTGGTGATCGTATCGACCTCGCTTACTGCAGGACGAGTGCGCGGCTTACAAACCGTTGCAGGTACTAGCGCGGCGATGGTTATTCAGTTGTGCGTGGCCGCACTCGGTACATCCGGATTGTTAGCATTACTCAATGAAGGATTACGTTGGATAAAGTGGGCGGGAGTTGTTTACCTGTTATACCTTGGGCTCACTGCGTTGCGCCAAATGTCTACGCCCTCACTTTCGCAGCCTAGTGCATTAGGAACTTTCCAACGCGGATTTTGGGTTTCATTGACCAACCCCAAGACCATTCTTTTTTTCAGCGCATTCCTACCGCAGTTTGTCAGTGTTGGACAAAGCTACCTGTTGCAAATAACTCAACTCTCACTAACGTTCTGGATAATGGCTGTGGTAATCGATAGCGGTTATGCACTGGTGTCTTCCAAGTTACGTTGGTTATTGTCGAATGAACGCGCTAGCAAGATTCAAAATGGGCTAACTGGCACGCTTTACTTAGCCGCAAGCGCACTTTTAGCTAACAGTAATCGCAGTTAGCCTAAGTTTGATTGGGTTTGATTGGGTTTAGTTAGGTTACGAGAGCGTTCGGCCTGAAATCATTTCCCTTGCTGAAATGGGATTTATGACAATCTGTAACATCGCCGAATAAGGCTGTTATGTCGATTGAACTGCCTGTTATCCCTGGTTTATTCTTGATGACCCAATTCCAATTACTAGAACAACAATGAGAGGCCCCCAATGCCTAGAATCACGCGACTAATAACAACATGCATAGCACTACTTGTGGCACCAGCATTAGCTTTTGCCCAAGGTGGCAGTGCCGACATGGATCCTGTTAATGACCTACCAAACCCTTATGTCACCCAGTCAGGATTCTTCAAGATGCCTGGCGGCCGTGAGTGGGGTTCTTCCAGTACGGTAGATATTCATCCTGACGGTGAAAGCGTCTGGATTGCTGAGCGCTGTGCCGGCAACATCAATGCCTGTGTGAATAGCCCAGACACCAACATGGTTATGCTATTCGACAAGGACGGAAATCTGGTGAGAAGTTTCGGTGCCGGCTACATCACTTGGCCTCACGGAATCGACGTGGATCCTGATGGCAATGTGTGGATTGCTGATGCACGAGGAACAAACCAGATCCAGGACTACCAGGGTGAGTCTTTTGGTCACCAAGTTCACAAGTTCAGCCCTACTGGTGTTCACTTAATGTCTATCGGTGTTAAAGGCGGCGGATCAGATGGCGAATGCTGCTACACACCAAATGATGTGTTGGTTGCTCCTGATGGCTCAATCTTCATCGGTGAAGGACACTCCAGTGCCGAAGGCACGCCAAACGCGATGTACAAGTACGACGCCGATGGTAACCTGATCAAGAAATGGGGCGAATGGGGCATGGGCCCTGGCCAATTCCGTCAGCCGCATGCATTGGCTATGGACTCCAAAGGCCGATTGTTTGTTTCTGACCGTGGTAACGATCGAATCCAAATCTTCGACCAAGATGGCAATCTGTTAGACATCTGGTATCAGTTTAGCCGTAATAGCGGAATCTATATCGACGACAATGACGTGTTGTATGCCGCTGATTCTGAGTCAGGTTCGGTAAATCCTGATCACGGTCATTGGACTAGAGGAATCCGGGTTGGCAGCGCAATTACGGGTGCAGTGGAATTTTTGATTCCAGATCCGCAACCTGATTGCCGCGGCACATGTACTGCTGAAGGTGTAGTTGCTGACAAGCACGGCAACATCTTCGGCGCTGAAGTTGGTCCTGTGGGCGGTATTAAGCGCTACGTTCGACCTGCAAATTAAGCTTCACTGCTTTTCGAAAAAGGCTCATCATTGATGAGCCTTTTTTATACCTTAAGAAAAATATTATGCCCGCAATAGAGACTTTACTCGCATTTACCCTTGCAGCATTCATCTTAAACCTGTCACCCGGGCCTTCCAATTTCTACATTATCGCTCGTACCTTAGAGCAGGGTGTTAGGGGAGGCCTGTCGGCGGTAGCAGGTTTAGCAGTGGGCAGTCTTATTCATGTGGCGGCTGCGGTTCTGGGTCTCTCCGCACTATTCACATACTCACCGTTGGCTTACTCAATTTTGAAACTAGTTGGTGCGGGCTATTTGCTTTATCTCGGCGCCACAGCATTGCGCAGTGGTTTCAGCACTACACCATCACAAGCACTTGAGCTCGATTCACATTCCCATAGCAAAAAGATTTTCCGTGAGAGTGTATTCGTTGAAGTAAGCAATCCAAAAACAGCATTATTTTTTATTGCCTTGTTGCCGCAATTCATCGATCCACTGGCTGGACCCGCGACACCACAATTCTTGCTGTTAGGATTAATCGTAACGCTGTCGGCTATACCATGCGATTTGTTTGTGACGTTTTTCGCGAGCAGAGCAGCGAACTGGCTGAAGGGAAATGAGTCAGCTCAGCGCTGGCAGGATCGAATTTCGGGTTCGATCCTGACCGCACTGGGCGCTTATGTGTTGCTGGATGAAGCGAACGCTGATCTGAGTTGATCAGTCGTGGTTAGACCTTCGCTAAGATTTCATTAAAAGTAGCACTCGGACGCATAGCAACCGATGCGAGCTTTGGATCTGGCTTGTAGTAGCCGCCGACATCCATCGCGACACCTTGTACTGAATTCAACTCTTCAACGATCTTCGCTTCGCTTGCAGCGAGTTCCTGGGCGATTGCCGTGAAGTGAGCCTGAAGCTCTGCATCGTCTGATTGCTCAGCCAATGCTTCTGCCCAGTACATACAGAGATAGAAATGGCTTCCACGATTGTCGAGTTCATTTACTTTGCGTGATGGAGACTTATTGGTATCAAGGAACTTACCAGTGGCCTTGTCTAATGCGTCTGCCAATACCTGCGCGCGTTGATTGTTTGTAACGTTAGCCAGGTGTTCCAGGGAAGCAGCCATGGCTAAAAACTCACCGAGTGAATCCCAACGCAAGTGATTTTCTTTTTCAAACTGCTGCACGTGCTTGGGAGCCGATCCACCGGCACCAGTTTCAAACAACCCACCGCCATTCATTAATGGAACGATTGATAGCATCTTTGCAGATGTACCCAGTTCCAAGATAGGAAATAGATCTGTTAGATAGTCGCGTAGAACGTTGCCCGTTGCCGAGATCGTATCCTGCCCTTCAGCAATTCTTTCCAGTGAGAAACGGCAAGCATCGGTTGGCGCTTTAATATGTATCTCTAAACCTGAAGTGTCGTGATCAGGCAAGTACTGATTAACTTTCTTAATCAGTTCTGCGTCATGGGCTCGGTTTTCGTTCAACCAAAATACAACAGGCGTTTCACTCAGGCGCGAGCGATTAACTGCAAGTTTTACCCAATCTTGAATTGGCGCATCTTTCACCTGGCACATACGCCAGATATCACCGCTTTCTACATCGTGCTCCATTAAAGTTGCACCGCTGGCGTCGATTACACTCATCTTGCCATCTGCAGGAACTTCAAACGTTTTGTCATGGGAGCCGTACTCTTCAGCCTTCTGCGCCATTAGACCAACATTCGGTACGCTACCCATGGTGGCAGGATCGAATGCACCATTTGTGCGGCAAAAATCGATAACCTCTTGATAGACTCCCGCATAGCAACGATCAGGAATGATGGCCTTCATGTCATGCAGTTCACCATCGGGCCCCCACATTTGACCTGATGAACGAAGTGCAGCAGGCATGGATGCATCAATGATAATGTCACTTGGTACATGCAGATTAGTGATCCCTCGGTCAGAGTCCACCATTGCCATTGCAGGCTGGGTCTCATAAACCGCTTGCAGATCTGCTTCGATAGCAGCTTGCTGATCTGCAGGTAAGGATTGAATCTTGGCGTATACATCGCCAATTCCATTGTTTGGATCAACACCTAGCTGGCTGAATGTCTCAGCATGCTTTGCAAAGACGTCAGCGTAATAAACCGTTACGGCATGACCAAAAATAATAGGATCAGACACTTTCATCATGGTCGCTTTCATGTGAAGTGACATCAGAACATTCTGTGCTTTCGCATCAGCAATTTGCTCTGCGAGGAACTCACGCAACGCTGCACGGTTCATGCAGGAAGAATCAATCACCTCTCCAGCTTGTAGTGCAATGCCTTCTTTTAAAACGGTAACGTTGCCAGAAGCATCTGTGTGTTGAATGTTTACAGAAGTTGCCGCAGGAATTGTGGTGGACTGTTCACTGCCGAAGAAATCACCCGATTGCATGCTAGACACATGAGACTGTGAGTCTTTTGACCATGCTCCCATTGAGTGAGGATTTTTCTTCGCATAGTTTTTAACAGATGCTGGTGCGCGACGATCCGAATTTCCTTCTCGTAGCACTGGATTAACCGCACTGCCTTTTACTCGATCGTAACGTGCCTTGATGTCTTCTTCTTTTGCATCAGCAGGTTCTTCTGGATAGTCAGGAAGGGCATAGCCTTTATCCTGTAATTCCTTGATGGCAGCTTTCATCTGAGGAATGGACGCAGAGATGTTTGGCAGCTTGATGATGTTGGCCATTGGGTCCTGAGTAAGTTCACCAAGCTCCGCTAATGCATCACTCTGTTGCTGGTCAGCGTTTAAGAAGTCGGTAAAGTTAGCGATGATCCGTCCAGACAAGGAGATATCTCTGATCTCAACTGCAACGTCGGAAGCTTTACAAAACGCCTCAATAATTGGCAGCAATGAATAGGTTGCCAGGGCAGGTGCCTCATCGGTCTCCGTGTAAATAATGGTGGATTTTTTCTCTGACATCATGTTTCCTTATACGTGAATTACCGCCACGATGGGTGCCATCTGGCTTACCTAGCTATAGTGCGGAAAAGTGCGGAAAGCTGTCTCGCTTTCCCGAAATCTCCGAGTCATTTCGTCCGGATTTTTTGCAAGACATATGATGTCTTCGCCAATCCTCTTTTTGTGTCAGCTTGGTCTCTCCTGCTAGAGTTACCCGGCCAAAAAGGGCGCGTATTATAGCAGCGAAGCCATACAGCGAATAGTGCAGGAATCCTCGCTCGACCTTGAGATCAGGCCGGCGGGGCCTACTGAGTACCTTAAAATCACTAACAAAAAGACTAACGAAAACGAATAAGCGATTTACCAATCATGATAATTGAGACAACCCTACCCGATTTCCAACTGCGCCAAGCCACCAAAGAGGATTGCCCCCTCATCCTGAGTTTCATCATGGAGCTTGCCGTATATGAAAAACTAGCCCATGAGGTGGTCGCCACAGTTGAGATTCTAGAAGACTCTTTATTCGGGGAGCGTTCCTACGCTGAAGTCGTCATTGCTGAATATCAGGGCAATGCGGTTGGCTATGCGCTGTTCTTCAACAATTTTTCTACCTTCACTGGCAGACCAGGCATTTATCTGGAAGACCTCTATGTGAGCCCGGACATGCGTGGCAAAGGGTTTGGTAAATGTCTACTAGCCTACCTTGCCAAGATCGCAGTGGATCGTAATTACACTCGAGTTGAATGGTCCGTACTCGACTGGAATGAGCCATCAATCAAGTTCTATCGTTCAATCGGTGCTGCACCAATGGATGAATGGACTGTGCAACGACTCGACGGAGAAGAACTACAAAATTTCGCGAGGGAGTTTTAACGATGTACATGGACAGAATCGTATACCTCAATGGGGATTATCTTCCTGGTGTTGACGCCACGGTGTCGATCTTTGATCGGGGATTTATTTTTGGTGATGGCGTGTATGAGGTAGTGCCCGTTTTTGAAGGCAAAGTCGTCGACAAAGAATACTTCTACCAGCGCTTGGATAGGAGCCTTGGTGAATTGGGTATTCCTTGGCCATGCTCGCAAGCAGAGTATGGAGAAGTCATGGATGAACTCATTGCTCGCAATAATTTGGTTGAAGGCGTTGTCTACTCACAAGTAACGAGAGGGGTTGCTGAAAGAGAGTTTCACTTTCCTGCCGATACTGCCTCGAGTTTTATGGCGTTTGTCACACCGATGGAATTACTGAACAATCCTGCGGCGACTACTGGAATCAAAGTTGCAACGACTACCGACTTACGTTGGAAACGGAGAGATATCAAATCCATCAATCTGTTAGGTCAGTGCATGGCGAAACAAGATGCCGTTAGCAAAGGAGCAAAAGAAGGATGGATGATGGAAGATGGGTATATCACTGAAGGTGTGTCTTCTTCTGCATACATCGTAAAAGACAACAAAGTGATCACGCGCCCTCTTTCGAATTCCATTCTGCCAGGCATCCGGCGCCGCACTCTGCTGGAGTTGGCAGAATCTGCTGGGATTGAAATTGAACAGCGTCTGTTCACTTTGGATGAAGCATTAGCTGCAGATGAGGCTTTCATCAGCAGTGCAACAACAATGGCCCTGGGTGTGGTTGAAATCGACGGCCAACAAATTGGCGATGGAAAACCTGGTCCGGTGACTTTGAAGATGCGAGAGCTTTATACCAATCGCGTTTTAGATGAAGCTGCAAATGGATAACTAGGCTCGATCAAACGGGAAACTTATTACTTCCTCAATTTGAGTGCTGTTGTCTAACACCATCGCAAGCCTATCTACCCCCAGCGCTACTCCTGCGCAATCTGGCAGCCCATGAGCCATTGCTGCGAGTAGATTTTCGTCAAGCGATACTTCGTTTAATCCCAAGTTAGCGCGGACCTTGTTGTCAGTGTCAAAACGAGCTCTCTGTTCGGTAGGGTCCGTTAGCTCCGCGTAACCATTGGCTAATTCCATTCCATCGCAATAGAGCTCGAACCGCTTAGCAACCGTTGTTCCAGCCGAGTTCTTTTCCAATCGCGACAAGGCCGCTTGCGCTACTGGATAATCGTAAACGAAACATCGTGAGGGAAGCTTGGGCTCAACATGGTGATTCATTAACAATTGCAAAAAGTCGGTATCACTCAGCTGCTCACCGCTTATGCTGAGTTTGTCTTTTGCAATTTGTTGTAGCCTAGATGATTCAATATTGTGTGGATTGAATTCGAAATGTTCTTCAAACAAATGTTGATAGCTAAATCGCGGAATGGATTCGCAGTGCAATAGCCCTCTGATCAACTCCTCAACTTCATCCATTAACTGCTCGAGATCAAAACCGACTCGATACCACTCAAGCAAAGTGAATTCTGGATTATGCTGTCTGGTTTGCTCTTCTTGTCTAAACGCCTTACAAATTTGATAGATTGACCCACTGCCCTGCGCCAGCAATCGTTTCATGGCGTACTCGGGCGAGGTTTGAAGAAACATCTGTTGCTTGTCAGCGCCCGATGAGGAGATTGCAAATGATTTAAGGTGGACGTCAGTCACCGTGTGGTGACTGAGAATTGGCGTTTCTACTTCCAGCACATTTCGGTCAGCGAAAAACTGCCGCAGCGCAGCGAGTAGCTGCGCACGTTGTTCTAACCTTTGAAGGGAGGCTGTTGCTTGCCAGTTAGACTTGCTATCAGCCATAACGAAGATTGTTAAGCCTTACTTGTTGACTCGGTTTTGATACTCGCCGGTTCTCGTGTCCACTCGCAATACGTCACCGATATTCACGAACAGTGGCACCTTTACCGTTGCTCCGGAACTAAGAGTGGCTGGCTTCGTGCCACCTTGCGCGGTATCTCCTTTTAAACCGGGGTCAGTTTCAGTTACTTCCAGTTCCACAAAGTTAGGTGGTACTACAGAGATTGGAGCATCATTCCAAAGGATGACTTGATATACGTCTTGTTCTTTTAACCAGTCTTTTGCTGAAGTAATGGCGGCAGCATCAGCAGCTACTTGTTCGAAACTGCCATCAGTTTTCATGAAATGCCAAAATTCCCCATCGGTATAGAGATACTCCATGTCTGTTTCCATGACATCAGCAGCAGGGATTGATTCGCCAGATTTATAAGTACGCTCCCACACGCGACCATTTAGTAAGTTACGGAACTTAACTCGATTGAATGCCTGGCCTTTGCCCGGCTTCACAACTTCGTTTTCTAAGATCGAACATGGTTCGTTTTCTACCAATACTTTCAATCCGCTTTTAAATTCGTTTGTTGCGTAACTTGCCATGTCTTCCTCTCTACCCGAACTCTCTTTTGTAACTAGAGGTGCTTAGTCCGGTCTTCTATATTCAACAGTCTATTGTACTGTTTTCTTCGCTTATTGAGCTGTTATGATGCGTCCAACTACTATCAGTCTAAACAGAAAAGCAGTGAACTCGACACATCTTTCCCTTATTAAATCTGACCTGCCTGAAAAATGGCAAGAGATATTAGCTGATCTCATTACAGATCCAAAGGAATTACTGGAAATTCTCGATCTCGATCCTCACTCAGTGCCATTGGGGAAAGCTGCTATTGAGGACTTCCCGCTCAAAGTACCCAAGCCATATGCAGCGCGCATAGCCAAAGGCAACTGGCAAGATCCATTGCTACTTCAAGTTTGGCCAGATGCTAAGGAAGAAACTAGTGACCCGTCTCGGGATAAGGATCCATTGGAAGAGTCTCGTTTCAACCCGCAACCGGGACTGCTACACAAGTACGATGGTCGCGTGCTGTTAACCGCAGCACCACATTGTGCGATCCACTGTCGCTATTGTTTCCGTCGACATTTCGACTATCAGGCTAATACACCTGGTCGAGGGAAGTGGCGTGAAGTGATTGATTACATTGCCGCGGACGATTCGATACAGGAAGTCATTTTAAGCGGTGGTGATCCGTTGGCAGCTGCAGATAGTTATTTAGCCTGGTTGCTGCATGAGCTGGATGCTATTCCTCATGTCAGCACATTGCGCATTCACACCCGTTTACCGATTGTGATTCCGCAACGGGTTACGCAACCGCTGCTTTCACTTTTTAGTTCGCTTCGCTGCCAGGTAATCATTGTGACCCATTGCAATCATGCTAATGAAATCGATGGTGAAGTGGAGGCATCGCTGCAGAAGCTACGCTCTAATGATCATGTGATATTGAATCAGGCGGTGTTGTTGCGCGACGTTAACAATGATCTGGACTCACTCATTGCTCTTAATAAGGCGCTTTTCTCTCATGGCGTGCTGCCTTATTACCTGCATTTGCCAGATCGAGTTCAGGGCACTGCCCACTTCGATGTGAGCGAAGCAATAGGTCGCAAGTTGATAGCAGATATGCGCAAACAGCTGCCTGGTTATTTGGTTCCCAGATTGGTTTGTGAAGAGCCGGGAGAAAGTAGTAAAACCGTTCTCGCCTGATTATGGTGACGAAGGATTGGGCCAGACGCCTCGTCCTGTTATTCTTGGCAATTAGACGGATCGATATGAGCACTGGCCTTGGCTGCAGCAGAAGAAAAGCAGGACCTGATGGAGAACGACTCCGCTAAACCTGCCACCCCTATTCGAAAACTCTCACGCAAATTTTCACTGGCGGTATGCCTTTTGTTACTGCTGGCCATGTGCGTGTTCTGGTTAGTGAATAGCTACAACACTAGAAACTTACTCGTTCAACAGGCAGATAGCCTGGGTCAAACGCTGACCGAACAAACCGCAGTTCAATTGACCGAATTAGTGCTGGCCAACGACTTAATCAGCATGAATGTTGTGCTGTCGAGCTTGACCCGGGACGCATCGATCGCGGAGATAACAGTGCTTGGAGTCGACAATAATCTAATCGCTTCTTCGACTGCTCAAGCAGAGCCACTGCAACCATTTATCCCCTTACCATTCCCTGTCACTACTCTCTCAGCGGAATACCAAGCGCCCATTCGGTTGCCAGATTCAGTAATTGGGTTTGTTCGCCTACAACTCAATCTCGACTATATCGAGATGGGCATGATTAACAATTTGATTCTCATCATTGGGGCCACCTTGTTGCTGTTGATTGTAGGTATTGTCATGACCTCTACCTATTTTCAATATCTTGTGAGTTTTCCAGCGAGCTTGTTGTCATTTGCGCTGAGCAATATACGTAAAGGTGAGATTGAGACCTGCCCGGAACCAGACACTAACAATGAATTGAGCCTGGCCATTCGTCAGTACAATGCCACGGCAGAGTTTCTCGCTCAAAATGCGTTTCTTGATAACTTTGGCAACCGTCAACCGGTAGCCGATCCGCAAAACCTGAAGCTCGCACCTGGCCAACAGGACGTTAGCCTACTGATCATCAGCATGGCTAACTTTCAGTACCTGGCTTCGACAATGGAAGAATCAACATTCGTTAGACTGTTAAATCGATTCTATTTTTATGTCGATAAAGTCAGTCAGTTGTATAACGGCAAAGTGAGTTACTGCGCTGAAGGTGAAGTCGTCATTAATTTTTCTGATGCACCGTTAGAAGAAGATCAAGCATTTCTGGCGATTTGTGCCGGGCAACTTTTTCTACATATCGTTGGCGATATTAATGATGTGGATGACAAGCCTGTGCAATCGAAATACAAATTGGTTGTGCATAGCGGCCAGCATGTCAGCAGTCTGTATTCACCGATTACTGGTACAACCAATAACCTCACTGGAAAGACTCTAGATCAGGCTCGGGATATCTGCCGTGAGTGCCCTGACAATGCTCTGCTAGTCAGTGAGCCCAGTTACGTCCACGCCGGCGCTCACTCTCGAGTTGATGCGGACGAATTTTCCGAAATTGGGGATGAAGAAGTAATCCGAACCTATCTGGGCCGAGAGCCATTGTCGGACTACAAATTGTTGCTCGAGCGCCAAGCTATACAGCTAGTGACGCTCTATTCTGATTAGCCAGGCTACTCTTTTTCGACGACTTCGATGCGGTCTACGTTTTGAAATCCGCGAGGCAACTTATTGCCGCGTCGGCCACGTTCACCTCGATAATGATCGAGATCTGATGGCTTGAGGTTGTGATGGCGGCGTCCAGCATAAACTGTGAGCGAATCCTCAGCAGTGAGTACCGACATAGCCACTACAAACTCTACCCGTTCAGCCACCCGCGCACTTGGTATTCCGATAATTTTGTTGCCCTTGCCTTTGGCAAGGCGAGGTAACTCACTGATTGGAAACATCAACATACGACCTTCGTTGGTGATGGAAATAATCAGATCGTTGTCGTAGTCATTCACCATCACTGCTGGCAAAACTATCCCGCCTTTAGGCATGCGTAGAATGGCTTTACCTGATTTATTCTTACTGATTAGATCGCCCACTTTGCCCACGAAGCCGTATCCAGCATCACTGGCCAGCAGTACGTCCTGATCGTTTTCACCAATAACTACGCCTTCAAACGTGGCACCCGATGGTGGATTAACTTTGCCGGATACTGGCTCACCCTGCCCTCGGGCAGATGGCAATGTATGAGCAGGTAGGGAGTAGGCTCGGCCAGTTGAATCCAAGAAGATGGCAAGTTGATTACTCTTGCCCCTGGCTGAAAGTTTATAGCTGTCGCCAGACTTGTATTGCAGCGAACTTGGATCTACGTCGTGTCCCTTTGCTGCACGCATCCAGCCACGATCAGAAAGTACGATGGTTACTGGCTCGGTAGATAACAGTTCTGTTTCACTGAACGCTTTAGCCTCTTCGCGCTCTATCAGTTTCGAGCGACGATCATCACCAAATTTCTCTGCGTCAGTCTTAATTTCATTTTTGATGAAGGTCTTGAGACGTGCCGCAGATTTAAGTAACTGTTCTATTGTCTTACGTTCAGCGCTTAGTTCTTTTTGTTCAGCCTTAATCTTAACTTCTTCAAGTTTTGCCAGTTGACGCAAACGCAGTTCTAAAATTGCTTCTGCTTGGCGATCCGAAATTTCGAATTTCTTCATCAACGCCGGCTTCGGCTTATCTTCTTTGCGAATGATTTTGATCACTTCATCGATATTCAAAAATGCGATCAGCAAACCATCGAGTATATGCAGTCGATCAAGAATCTTATCCAGACGGTGCTGAAGTCGACGTCGGACTGTTACGGTACGAAACTGCAACCATTCTTTCAGCAGGGTCACAATGTCTTTTACTTGTGGCCGCTGATTGATTCCAATCATGTTGAAGTTGACGCGATAGTTCTTTTCCAAGTCTGTTGTCGAAAACAGATGAGACATCACGCTGTCGGCATCAACTCGATTTGAGCGTGGCACTACCACGATGCGGGTTGGATTTTCATGATCTGATTCATCACGCAAATCCACTACCATCGGTAGTTTCTTCTTCTGCATTTGAGCAGCGATCTGCTCTAAGACTTTCGATCCCGATACTTGATAGGGTAAGGCCGTGATCACGATCTCACCATTCTCCTTGGCGTAGGTAGCGCGGGCTTTTAGCGAGCCTCGGCCGGTCTTATACATCTCCAGGATTTCACTCTTGGGAGTAATGATTTCCGCCTCAGTAGGAAAGTCTGGCCCTTTAATAATTTTACAAACGTCGCGCACTGTAGCCTTGGGTTTATCAAGCAGATGAATACACGCTTTGGCTACTTCGTTGAGATTATGCGGTGGAATATCTGTTGCCATACCTACTGCAATGCCGCTGCCGCCATTGAGTAACACGTTGGGCAGGCGAGCTGGCAGAATTTCTGGCTCATCTAATGTGCCGTCAAAATTTGGTTTCCAATCAACTGTACCTTGTCCTAATTCTCCGAGTAGAACATCGGCGTAGTTCTGCAGTCGCGATTCCGTATAACGCATCGCAGCAAAAGACTTGGGATCATCTTGTGAGCCCCAGTTTCCCTGGCCATCAACCAATGGATAACGGTAAGTGAAGTGCTGCGCCATGAGCACCATGGCTTCGTAACATGCTGAGTCGCCATGGGGGTGAAACTTACCGATCACATCTCCGATGGTTCGTGCAGACTTCTTAAACTTCGCAGTAGCCTTTAAACCAAGTTCTGACATCGCATACACAATGCGGCGTTGAACTGGCTTTAAACCATCACCGATGTTTGGCAGTGCGCGATCATTGATCACGTACATTGAGTAATTAAGATATGCTTGCTGCGTGTAATTGCGCAGTGCGATTTGTTCGACGCCTTCGTCGTTTACTGTGATGTCCTGATTCATTATTTACTCTTAATTACATTTACTCTGCATAGTCCGCGAGGTTGCCGCTTTCTTCCAACCAAGTCTTGCGGTCTGCTGCACGATTCTTTGCTAATAGCATATCCATTATTGCCAATGTGCCGGTTTTCTTTTTCTCCGGTTTTTCCTCAAGCGTTAGCTGCACTAGCCTTCTGGTATCCGGTGCCATTGTTGTTTCACGTAACTGAATCGGGTTCATCTCACCGAGACCCTTGAAACGTTGTACGTTCACTTTGCCTGATTTCTTTTCCGCAACGATTGCATCCAGGATGCCTTCCTTTTCACCTTCGTCGAGGGCATAGAACACTTCTTTACCCACATCGATGCGAAATAGCGGTGGCATTGCCACATAGACATGCCCGGCATCAACTACTGGACGGAAATGTTTGACGAACAAGGCGCACAACAATGTAGCAATGTGTAGCCCATCAGAATCCGCATCCGCCAAGATGCAAATCTTGCCGTAACGGAGTCCATCAATCTTGGGAGAACCGGGATCAACCCCTAAGGCGATAGCGATGTCGTGTACCGCTTGTGAACCCAGTATTTCTCCTGAATCTACTTCCCAGGTGTTAAGGATTTTTCCGCGCAACGGCATGATGGCCTGGAATTCTCGATCCCTTGCCTGCTTGGCAGAACCGCCGGCTGAATCACCCTCAACCAGAAACAGCTCGCCAGCCATCACATCTTCAGTTGAACAATCTGCCAGCTTGCCAGGTAAGGCTGGACCGGAAGTGACTTTCTTGCGGGCAACTTTCTTGCTGGCTTTAAGTCGGCTTTGCGCATTGCTGATACAGAGCTCAGCGATCGCTTCTGCTTCTGCGGTGTGTTGGTTCAGCCACAGACTAAAGGAATCTTTGACTACACCGGCGACAAACACTGCGCACTGTCTTGAAGACAAACGTTCTTTGGTTTGACCCGAAAATTGAGGATCCACGAGTTTGGAAGAAAGTACATAACTGCACTTTTCCCATACATCTTCCGCAGTCAGTTTTAGGCCTCTAGGCAGTAAGTTTCTAAACTCACAGAACTCTCTTAATGCATCCAGCAGTCCTGTGCGCAAACCGCTAACGTGGGTGCCACCTTGTGGAGTCGGAATTAGATTGACGTAGCTCTCACCAATGACCTCGCCACCTTCCGGTAGCCATTGGATGGCCCAGTCCACTGCTTCATCGTTACCCTGCACTGAACCGATAAATGGTTCCTCTGGCAAAGTATCCCATTCCGCTGTTGCCTGAGTCAGATAGTCAGTAAGTCCATCTTCAAACAACCACTCTTCACTTTGAGCTTTAGCTTTACTGACCGTGTTATCAATAAAGACAACACGCAAACCTGAACACAACACGGCTTTCGCGCGCAGCACATGTTTCAGTTTTGGAATTGAAATCTTTATGGAGTCGAAATACTTCTCGTCGGGAACGAAGGTCACAGTGGTGCCGGTATTTCTCTTACCAACTTTTCCCGTCACCTTAAGCTCAGACGCTTTCTCTCCGCCTTTGAATTTCATCGAATACACTTTGCTGTCGCGCTTGACCGTGACTTCAAGTGTTTTAGATAAGGCATTAACGACTGAGACGCCTACTCCATGCAATCCGCCAGAATACTGATAATTCTTATTGGAGAATTTTCCCCCGGCGTGTAAGCGGGTCAGAATGAGTTCTACACCACTCACCTTTTCCCCTTTGTGTTTATCCACCGGCATCCCACGACCATCATCAGTTACTTCAACTGATCCATCTTTATGCAGAGTTAGGGTGAGGGTATGGGCATGTCCAGCCAGCGCTTCGTCAACGCTGTTATCTATGACTTCTTGTACCAGGTGATTTGGACGGGTGGTATCGGTATACATACCTGGACGTTTGCGTACAGGATCGAGACCTGTGAGGACTTCAATTGCGTCGGCGTTATAACTGTTTGTCATCGGAATTGCTGGAGGTGAAAACTACTGCAGGTGGTGCTTCAAAACGCCCATTTATGAGCCCATTGGAGCCATGAAACTAAACTAAGAGATACTCTATTTTATCGCGCAGAATGGCCAATTCTTGATAGGAGAAACTCAATGATTACGGGGAGTTCCGCCTCATATGCCTGATAGCTGTGGTCCCCGTTTTCGTGGATTATGCACTGAGCTTCGGTAAACTTTTCTGCCGCATCCCGATAATCCAAAACCTCATCTCCTTTTTCCAGCAGTACCAAGAAATTCTCAGGACGCTGGATTGGGGTTTTATCGAGCGCACGCAGTTCGTCTATGTGGTCTTCCGTCACTACATGAATATGGTCACTGTAATAGTTTTTGTGCTCACCAAGATGATCTTCCCAGAGATCGAATGGTCTCACGGCTGGATTTATCAGCACCGCCGGTAGATCGAACTCTTCAGACAGCCAGGTTGCATAGTACCCACCCAGCGAGCTGCCGATTACTCCCAGTTTATCGAGGGGCACATCCTTGAGCAGGCCTGTAAGTTCAGCAATCGTATCGGCTGGTCCATTGTGCATGGTAGGCACAATCAACCCATGTGCGAGACCATGAGCTTCACAATAGGAGACGGTTTGGCGTGCTTTTGTTGACTGCGGGGAGCTAAGAAAACCGTGGAGATAGAGTATTGTTAAATCAGTATCCGCCACTGCTGAAATCTGCTTCGAAGCCTTCACCTTCTACCCTATGCACTTCGGTATCGATCCGGCCATCATCGTGAAGACAAAGCGTGCGGTATCCAGGATTAACCTGATCCAGGGCGAAGTTCACCACATTGGGCTTAAATTGAATACAAGTAGAAGGCGTGCATAAACACCGAATGCCTTCATGTTCATAATCCAATTCCTGATGTACATGCCCGTACACTACACACCGGAGGGTAGAGGACTGCTTTAAGGTTTCCCAAAACTGATTCTTGTTGTGCAGACCGATGTCTTTCATCCATCCGGCATTACCTTTCACCGGATTATGATGCAGACACACTAAACTGTGATCTACCGAATTATCGATTTCTGCTTCCTGTAACTTGGCAGTGAGGAACTCTAATTCTTCTGGCTTGAGCATTCCGTGCACTTGTCCTTCAACGCTGGTATCCAACATTAAAATCTGCCAGTTGTTAACACGAATTGCTTTCTCACTTGCAGAAGTGCCATTGGCAACTTCGGACATAACTTTCGCACTGTCGTGATTGCCCGGTATCCAACGATACGGCGCTTTAAGTTCAGCGATGTTGTCTGCAAAGATTTTGTAGGCAGCTTCTGACGCGTCTTGCGCTATGTCGCCTGTAGCCAGAACCAGGTCGATCGACTCTTCCCGTTCCTTGACGACGTTAAGTACTTGCTCAAAGCTGTTGTGAGTATTCATTTTCAACAGCGTACCCGACGGAGTCCCGTAGAGATGGGTGTCGGTAATCTGAATTAGCTGAATCGGCTTGTCTGTCTTCAGCAATGTCATAGCTGCCGCTGTTGTTATGCGTTAGTTGTTAGTTCCGGCGCTTCTATACTTCTTCCTACCTTCAGGCAATGAGTTAACCATTCTCCCAAGAACTGATTCACCTGCATCTTTTCATCAGCGTGATACATCTTAGGATTTGGTTGGGTGTATCTCGGTTTGAGATTACGATGACCTTGATAAGAGACTACTTCGGCAGTATTAGCGTCATGATAGACCCGCACCAACATGGATGGATTTGTCATCCAAGTTTCAAGCTGGGGTTTCTGTACGATTTCCAGAGTAGTTGTGTATTTGAACGCTTCAAGGATCTTTATTTCGACGGTGACTTTTTCCTGCACATCGTCCAGATCTGCAATACAAAACTCTCTAGTAATTCCTTCTAGAACCTTTTCTGGTTCACTGCTGGCAGAAATCTCTTCGGCAGCGAACGTTTGATCGAAATCTTCTATATACGAGTGGAATGATTTATCGAGATAGGCGGCAAGTTGCGGCACGAGTTTCAACAAGCGAATGTAGTTGGCATCACACTCTGCCATTTGCTTGATCAGATCAATGCTGTAACTAGTTTTGCTCATAACTCTCGTTTGATGATTTCTCAAGTTCTTTTCATTTTTACGGCCATCCTGCGTGAACCTGTAACCACGGAATCAATGGGATCGGCACGTTGTTAGATATTATAGTCGCCTTATCTCAAAAATTGGCCAACAGGCCTCTAATTTAGCCTATTCCAGCCACCTGCAGAATTCGCTAGGTGCTTAAAATATAAGGGTAATTGTAACCTGTTGGCTGGTATTTGCGAGGGATGACAGAAAGATTTTTCAATTGACAAGTTGGCCTGAATCCGACCCTGTCCGGGCCTAGTTGGAGTTTTCCGACTCTCGCTGTAAGAAAAACCACTGCAGGGCGATCAGTGACATCGCATTATTGATAAGGCCCGAGTTGATGGCTTCTTTAACCTCGCTCTCTGATAACACCTGAACCAGAATGTCTTCGTTCTCATTATCCAAGCCATGAACACCGCCTGCTTTTTTGGCATCCACTTGCGCGAAGAACAAAGTCACCCTTTCAGTGCTTGCCCCTGGGGAATTGTAGTATTCACAAATCCTGGTCAGACCATTGGCTTGCAATCCAGTTTCTTCTTCTATTTCTCGCAGCGCGACTTCTTTAGGAGATTCATCCTTGTCAATTAAGCCTGCAACTAATTCTAGCGGCCAAGGAGATTCTTCACTATCAAACATGCCTACGCGAAACTGTTTGATCATTACAAATTGTGATTGATCTGGGTCGTGCAACAAAACTCCCACGGCAGGAGTCTTTACTAACAATTCACGTGAAAGTGGCTCGCTCCATCCACCTTCGAATAGCCTATGCTTCAGGACAAGTGCATCTACTTGTAAAAATGAATCGAGACTTGTTTCTCTCGACAAAATTTCTATATCTGTGGCACTAGAGAATTTGGTTTTGTCGGGCATGAAATTAGCTTTCGGTTACGCCTGTTTAGTTGAAGACTTAAGTTCTTTAATGAGCTCTGTCAGCGTGACATGTATCTCTTCACACACGCGTGAGAAGCACGCTTCAATTTCTTCTTCTGATCCATCCGCTTTAGCAGGATCATCAAAAGGGATATGACGCTTTTCTTTTTGTGGTGGTACTAAAGGACAGTTCGCGTCCGCATGGGAACAGACAGTAATGATGAGATCAGCAATCTCTATCATCCCCTCATCAAGCACATCGGATGTGTGACTACTAATATCAACACCTCTAGCTTGCATGATGGCAACCGCTCGAGGATTCAATCCGTGAGCTTCTAAGCCAGCGGAGCTAACGCCAATATTCAGTTCTGGTGCTAACTCCTCTGCGAGCTTTCGCATCCATCCTTCAGCCATTTGTGAACGACACGAATTACCCGTACATAGAAAAAGAATATGCATGTTCTCTTTCTTCGATGCTAAATGGTCCTAATCTCTCGAAGTAACTTCCAACAAATGGTAACCAAATTGAGTTTTAACCGGGCCTTGCAACGTGTTGACGTCAGCACTGAATACGACTTCATCAAACTCTTTAACCATCATGCCAGGTCCGAATTGGCCCAGGTCACCACCTTGTGCCTTAGAAGGGCAGCTTGAATGCGCCCTGGCCACATCACCAAAGTCTTCACCTGATTCAATTCGTTCTTTTAGTTGTAAACATTCTTCTTCCGTGTCGACCAATATATGTCGTGCAGATGCTGTAGTCATGATTGTTCCTTTATAGAGTAAGTAAAGTTCATTACGGTGTGTTCCCCGCATTATGCATGAGCCACATGGATAACACACCCCGCCGCTGTGAGGTGCAGAAGAGCTACGTAGCGCTTATAATGACGATCTTGTATTAGAGCGGTAACAGAGTGTTGGTTACAGGGCAGTCACCAACCATCTCACCCCTATTAAGAACTTCATTTTTTCTACTTAGCATAAGCCAGAGTAATCCTATGCCTTTGCCAGAACCCTCTCCGCGCAAGCATGTACACACCCGCGCTATCGATTATCGCGGTTATGAGCGAGAAGACGGTCTGTGGGATATTGAAGCCCACATGACTGACAAGAAGACTTACGAATTCACCAACAAGTGGCGCGGCACTGTGCCGATTGGTGAGCCTCTGCATGAGATGCTTTTACGCGTCACTATTGATGACAATTTTGAAATCCAGGACATCGTTGCAGTAACGGATAACAGCCCTTTTGAAATGTGCCCGTCCATTACTCCCAGTTACAAGAGTCTAATAGGCATTCGTATGGGCCCGGGCTGGCGTAAAGCGATACGGATGAAAGTGGGTGGCGTGCAAGGGTGTACCCACCTGACAGAGTTGCTCTTCCCCATGGCTACTGTTGCTATGCAAACCATTTGGCCAATCAAGTCGCAGCGTCGGCGGGAGGCGCAGACTATGGAGGAAACTCCTAAATCGAAGAAACGGCCAGTGGTGCTCGATACTTGTCATGCATGGTCTACAGATTCTCCTGTGGTGAAAGAAAATGCATCTGACTGGTATACCGGAGACGACAAACCAGCTAGTTAGATTCTGATTTTTCTAACACGTTGTTGCTTGTTAGTTCTTATTTGTAGAACAGCGGAATAACCACCGTCACGATCACACCTTCCCGGTCTGGTCGATTCTCAGCGCGAATCTGACCGCCATGGAAATCAGAAATTAGCCGTGCAATGTGAAGTCCCATGCCTAAGTGGGGCTGACGTTGTTTCTCCTGTGGCCGTACTGAAATCATCGAATCGAATAATCGATCTTTCATCTCTTCCGGCAAGAATGGTCCAGCATTCGTTACCTTAACCACAGCATGATCCCGTAACGCTCGGCAATAAATCGTGATCGGTTGATCAGGATAGGAAAATTCCACAGCATTAGCGATAAGCTTGTCTAACAACTGAGCGATGTATTCCGGTACGCCATTCACATGAATCGCATAATTAGGTAGGTCTAATTCGAATTGCGTATCGGTATAAGCGAGTTTGTAACCTTCAACACAGCCGCTTATGACTTCACACAGATCAATCTTTTCTTTTTCCGAAGTCTGCAACATCTGCTCGAGTCGAGTTGCCTCACTCATGTTGGTAAGAATCAGATTCAAACGCTTGATCCCTTCTTCTGCGCGTTCGATATAGACTGCCGAATCTTCATTCTTTTCTGTCATGCCAAGATTTTCCAAAGAAGAACGCACAACGGTAACCGGTGTACGCAATTCGTGAGAAAGTCTGGAGGACATGTTTTCCAAATAGTTTGTGTACTGAGTTAAACGTTCAACGATATTAGAGAAACTGCGAGAGAGATCACCAATCTCGTCTGAGTTGCGTGAAGGCAGGATGGTATTTTGAATGCGGCCACTGTCATCGATAATGCCTTCTGCTTGATTACGTAAGACACGAATTCGCGAAGAGATCCGTGATGCGAAAAAGAACAAACCAAACACCACCACTACCATCACAGCCAGCAGGGTATTAAAGAGTTGTTCCAACGCTTGATTACGGAAGGTGCGTAAGCCATTCATGTTCTGATCGACAACTACCGCACCCATGATTTCATTGTTCGCAAGAATAGGATGAGCAGCTTCAAGTAATCGCGTTTCCGTATCGGCTAAGGTCCGGAACTGAGTCATGGGAGCTCCGCGCAACGCAGAATCGATATGCGCGCCTTCCCTTGACACATCAGAGTACAACTCATCGATGAAGTCGTTACTGGGTTTGGAAAGGATCTGATAGTAAAGCGGATTTAGCACATTATCCTGCACGTACAGCCAGTACTTATTCACTGGCTCCTGCCCAACGATATCGGTCATTAGCAAACCGGTTGCGGTTTGAATGTCGCCCACGGTTAACAGTACACGGCCGCTGCGATCTACAACTTGGATACGAGAATTATTATGGCCCATACCAGCAACGATTCGGTCGATTTCAGGTGTGGGTAAACGGAGTGAACCGAGCAGTTCGTTGTCATCAATGTTGTAGGTCGCAACCACCATGTTGACATCACGCTCTACCGGATCATCAACATCAAATACTGCAAACCCCAACCTTTCTCCGAGCATCTCCATTGGTATGCGAAGTTCAACTGCATAACCTGCATTGGTTTCATACCATTGCCCAACAATACTTTCTTCGTAAGTCGGGTCGCTGTAGTCAGTGCGAACTTTAAATGGGTAAATTGGTTCAGGTTCATAAGGGGCAATGACATAGCGATCAACCGCATTCCCTTCTCGCGATAGCATCGAGATTTGCAAGAAATCACTGCGATGTACTGTTAGTGCTTCTTGATCTCGATAGACAACGTGATCATCTGCTACTTCAAAGTAGGCATAGAGAAACCCATTGTATTCACCCAACATGGTATTGAACTTCAGGGATTCACCATCTTCAGGTGGGCTGCCTGGGTTCAATGCAGTGCGTAGGTAATCGCGCTCGTCATAGCCAACTTCATATTGTTGATACTCGCCCCAATCGTTTAGCGAACTATCAACCAGAGAAAGTGGGGAGTAGATTGGATAGACGTA
The DNA here is from genome assembly GCA_965262465.1 of uncultured Pseudohongiella sp. Lineage (GTDB taxonomy): Bacteria > Pseudomonadota > Gammaproteobacteria > Pseudomonadales > Pseudohongiellaceae > UBA9145. The sequence goes on from OZ253535.1 coordinate 3,413,382, forward strand.
TAGATCCTGGCTACGAGTGGCAGGACCAAAGTTAGCTTCATTAAACAGCTCTGGTCTTTCGTTCAGTGCCGTTGCTAATGCTTGCGCCGTACCCAGCACTGTTTGTTCCTGACCACGACGCAACACATCTTCCATTTCCAGGATGTATTGGTAACCGAGCCAGGGAATGACAAGCAAGAAACTGGAGAGGAACACCAGTTTCGAGCGAATGCCAAAAGGATTTCTCAGTGCTAGACCCATGTTTGTAAATTAGATTATTTAGTGTTGTTGATCGCTTTGCTTCATTGATGCAAGAGCATCTATCTGGCACTCAGTTAACTGAGAATACAGCGCGATTAATGTTGTTGAGTTGGATCCACGTTCCAACGGTAACCCATGCCATACACTGTTTCGATGCAATCGAATTCAGGATCTACCTGCATGAATTTTTTGCGTATGCGTTTCACATGAGATGTGATCGTGCTGCCATCTACAAAAATCTTAGATTCCTGCATTAGTACTTGGCGACTTTTAACATGACCAGGATACTTTGCCAGCGCGTGCACCATCCAAAATTCTGTGACGGTTAATGGCACGGGATTGCCATCCCACTGAACAGTTAGACGTCCGATGTCTAATGACAGTTTATCTCTCTGCAATAAATTTTCCGGCGACGGAGGTTGGTCAATCACATCCAGTCGTCGAAACAGCGCTGCAATTCGAGCGGTTAAATGCGGCAGACTAATGTCTTTGGTTAGATAGTCATCTGCTCCCATGCGTAATCCACTCACGGTGTCGAAATCATTGTCCCGTGCGGTCAGAAAGATAATGGGCAAAGTATCGGACAACGACCGTAATGCCTGACAAAGCGTGAACCCGCCATCGATCTCGTTTTCCAAACCGATGTCGATTATCGCCAAGTTGGGCAATCGGATATCGAAAGCTGACATGGCGTCCTTGCGGTTCGCATATGTCTGAACTTCGTAGCCCTGTTTTCGAAGGACATCCGCGTAATTCTCCCGAAGTGCGGTTTCATCCTCCACGATTGCTATACGTCTACTCATATTCCTTGCCTAGGTCTAAAAAATGGCCTGCTTGTAGCTCCTTGATTTGAAAGACTTTTCATTATCTATCAACGATTTAGGGGCGACTATACCTTATTTGTCGGCGGAAAAAGAGCCCCGGTTCTCAGTCCCTGGCGATTGCCATGATTCTGCCATATTTAATCACTGCATAGCCCCAATGCTTACCCCCGGAGGCAATAAACAGCTTGTTTAATAGCAGCCTAGAAAGTCGAGTGTTTTTACCGGCTCCCACAGTACTTTGACTGTGGAATGAATAACTCTATCCCCATTGAGAGAAGGACATAACGATATGAACAAACAATTCAGCGTGTTAATTACCGCCGTTGCAGCATTCACCTTAGCCGGTTCTGTCTACGCTGATGTGACGCCTGCGCAATACGGTGATTCTGGCGTCAGCAAAGAGGAAGCCTCCGGACTTCTCACTGGTGCAGCGATCGGTGCCGCAGCTGGTGGCCCACCTGGTGCAATTGTTGGTGCCGCGTTGGGCGTATTCATCGGCGATGGCTGGGTGACCCGCTCTGAGCATGCAGAGATGCAAGCGGAATGGGTAGCCATGCAAGTGGAAACTGAACAGTATCGAGAAAGAACTGAAATCCTGGAGCAAGAAAGACAACTCGCATTGCAAGAGTTGGAAGAATTGCGCAACGCACCTCCCAAAGTGCTTCCAGCATTTTTGAACACCGCACCACAAAATCCTCTGTTCGATAACACTGCAATTTCTGTTCATTTTCGAACGGGTTCAAGCGTTATCGAATCGCACTATGAAGATCAACTCAGAAGCCTGGTTAGACTCGCCAGCCAATTACCGAACAGTGCATTAGAAGTTACCGGTTTTGCAGATCGCAATGGCGACGCTGACAGAAATCTAGATCTGTCCTGGCAGAGAACAAATTCTGTAAAGGATTTCATTAATGATTTAGGCATTCTAGATACTGACATTACTGCAGTGGCATATGGAGAAACCCAACCTCTGCATACCGCGCAACATTTTGAAACGGATTTTTTTGATCGTCGCGTGTTAGTTCGTCTCATTGATACCAGTCAGCAAATGCTTACCCAAGGTCAGTAAGCTGGCGTCCGGAGAAATTCGATGAAAGATGTAAGACTCGTAATCGGCAACAAGAATTATTCTTCTTGGTCTATGGGCCCCTGGTTGCTTTTGAAGATGTTCGATATCGACTTCGAAGAAATTCAGATCGCACTCTACCAAGATAACACGGCTGAAAAACTTGGCCCTTATTCACCATCGCTAAAAGTGCCCGTACTGTTACACAAGGAAGTGACGGTTTGGGATTCACTCTCCATATGTGAATACATCTCTGATGAGTTGCTTGGCGGTGCAGGTTGGCCAGGAAATCCGAAACGCAAATCAAATGCACGTTCAATCTGCGCGGAGATGCATTCTGAGTTTCCTCATCTTAAGAAAGATTGGCCCATGAACTGCAAAGCGTCATTCAGATTGCTTCCTTCGGAGGCGCTGGCTAATGAGATTGCACGCATCGATGCTATATGGAGTTGCACACGTAGACGATTTGGTGAAACAGGCAACTATTTATATGGCCGGTTTTCTATAGCAGATTGTATGTATGCACCGATCGCTGTTTGTTTTGATGCCTATGGCGCGGAACTCAGTACGGAAGCCTACACTTACATGCAGACCCTTCTCGATAATCCTTTCGTACAAAAATGGATAACGGAAGGGAGGAGAGAAAAGGAGCCGCTCTCTATCGCTTATGCTAGTAACGCTTGATCAACCCACAAATCAAGCATCCTGGAAAGCCTCTTCGGAGGCTTTTCTTTTTTCGGCAATACCCACTTGGATAGCTCACTAAAAGATTAGGGGTTTCAGGACGATAATTAATTTATGTCCGCCCCAGATGTCATTAACTTTTGGTTCGAAGAAATTGAGCCAAAGCAGCGCTTCAAAAAAGACCCAGAATTTGACCAGCTAATAATTAGCCGGTTTGGAGAAATTCATCGACAGGCCGCAGTGGGTGAACTCTATACCTGGCGCGAACACCCGCTGGATGCGCTGGCTGAAGTTATCGTACTAGATCAATTCTCCCGCAATATGTTTCGCGATAGCGCCGAAGCATTTGCGTATGATCCATTAGCCTTAGTATTGGCGCAGGAAGCAGTGCGCAGGAAGTTGGATGCAGAACTTGAGCCTCGCTATAAGTGTTTTCTCTATATGCCGTTCATGCACAGTGAGTCGCGCGAGATTCACGAAATTGCGATGTTTTTGTTTGATCAACCGGGCCTTGAAGACAACTTCAACTACGAAGTGAAACACAAAGAAATCATCGATCGTTTTGGGCGCTACCCGCACCGCAACGAAGTGCTGGGTAGAGAATCAACTGCGGAAGAACTCGAATTTTTATCCCAGCCAGGATCTAGCTTCTAGCGTTATAGAATTAGCTATTGCGCGACGGCAATACGTTTCGCAACTTATCTGCCATTTCCAACAGTGCAGTCTCAGTAGTTTCCCAATCCATACAGGCATCGGTCACTGACACACCATATTTCAACTGCGAAAGATCTTCTGGAATCGATTGATTGCCATGATGAATATGGCTTTCCAACATCACACCAATAATAGATTGGTTGCCTTCTAATATCTGATGCGTAACGTCTTTTAATACGAGAGGTTGAACATCAGGATCTTTGCTTGAGTTTGCGTGACTGCAATCAATCATAATGTTGTTGCTAACCCCGCCCTTCTCTAACGCCGTCTCACATTGTGCAACGTGCACCGTGTCAAAGTTAGGTCCATTGCTTCCGCCACGCAGAACAACATGGGCATAAGGATTGCCTTTAGTTGTGACTACAGAAACTTGTCCTTCGGAATTGATTCCCAGAAATCGATGAGGACTAGACACTGATTGCATAGCGTTAATCGCAACCATAAGGCCACCATCAGTTCCGTTTTTGAAACCGACTGGTGAAGATAATCCTGAAGACATTTCACGATGGGTTTGCGATTCAGTAGTGCGTGCGCCAATGGCTGACCAGGCAATTAGGTCTTGCATGTATTGCGGCGAAATCGGATCCAGCGCTTCAGTGGAAGCTGGCAATCCTAACGTTGCTATATCGAGCAATAGTTTGCGGCCAATGCGCAGACCTTCTTCAATCTTAAATGAATCGTCTAAATGAGGATCATTGATTAGCCCTTTCCAGCCAATGGAAGTACGAGGCTTTTCAAAATAAACACGCATTACGATATACAAAGTGTCAGCAACTTTTGGTGCCAACTCTTTCAGCCTGGCGGCATAATCCATTGCAGCATCAACATCATGAATCGAACAAGGACCCACCACGACAAACAGTCGAGGATCCTTACGATCAAGAATGGAAAAAATGGTGTTGCGCGCTTCACGCACAGTGTCGAGGGCCTGGCCTTCCAGTGGAAGATCCTGCTTCAGTGACTCCGGTGTGATCAGTGCGTCATTCGACGATATGTTAAGGTTGTCAGTAAGCGCTGACATGGCGTTATAGTCCTATTTATCCTGGCCAATATTGGCCTTTCGTTGCCTGTAGTAAAAAAAGGGCGGCAATAATAACAGAATGTGTTTTAGAAAGTCAGGTAACTATTTGTGTATTTTCAAATAGATTCAATGGCTTGAGCGATACCCAGGAAATCCGAAATGGAAATTAGTACAGCATTTGATGGTGGCAATATCGATATTGTCGACGCATCAAACCCACAAGACATTCAATTGAATATTCGGCTTGATCACCAATCGGATTTCTATCAATGGTTTTTCTTCCGCGTAACCGGCATCAAAAACCAAACCTGCTGCTATCGCATTTTGAATGCTGCTGGTGCTGCCTACCCTGATGGATTCAAAGACTATCGCGTGTGTTACTCCTACGACCGTGAATCTTGGCGGCGACATGACACTGAGTTAACTAAAGGGGAACTGGTTTTTGAGTTTAATGCGGAGTGCGATTCGGTGTACTTCGCTTATTTTGCTCCCTATCCAATGGAACGACACTTTAAGTTGGTAGCGCGTGCGCAAGCAGCTAAACATTGCGCGCTGACAAAACTCGGCAACACATTGGATGGGCAGGATTTTGATCAACTGTCTTTTGCTTTACCTGGTGACAATAAGAAACTGCAGTGTTGGATCATTGCCAGACAACACCCCGGCGAGACAATGGCAGAGTGGTGGATGGAAGGATGTATTAACAAGTTGCTTGATCTCTCAAGCGAGTTAACCAATGCGTTATTAGAAAACTGCGACATACATCTTGTGCCAAATATGAATCCCGATGGTAGCTATCGAGGTCATCTGCGAACCAACGCAGCTGGAAGAAATCTAAATCGCGAATGGGCTGAACCAAGTCTCGAGTACTCTCCTGAAGTGTTTCTAGTAAAAGAGGCTATGGCCAAAACCGGCGTAGACTTCTTGTTAGATGTGCATGGTGATGAAGCACTGCCCTATTGTTTTATCGCTGGAACAGAGGGGCTTAGTGGCTGGAGTGCAGAACAACAACAGCAATTGGATTTCTATAAGAATGTTCTGGCTGAGTTAAATGCAGACTTTCAAACCAAGGAAGGCTACCCCTGCAAATCTCCAGGTACCGCAAACCTGACAATGAGCACAGCACAGACTGCATCCAACCACGGGTGTTTAGCAATGACATTGGAAATGCCGTTTAAGGATACGTCCGCAACACCAGACCCCGAATTCGGCTGGTCCCCAGAGCGCTCTGGTCGGCTGGCGGAATCCTGCCTTCAGGCGCTGGCTGCCTATATAGAAAGTGGCCTAATAAATTAAACACTTCGGTTCATCGCAAGCCCGATTCCTCCCTGTAACCGCCCTTCTTCCCTGACGTCTAATACTTATTGGCAGTCGAAAGGGAAAGGGGTGCGGAAAATAAACACTACTGAATCATCTATTGCGCGACGAGTTGCGTATGAGAGAGGCAGGTAAATTGTCACTTTTGGTTACACTGTGTAGAATGCCGCCTTGCTCCATTCCGCCAGCCTGTATGCCGCTGATTCTTCTTATGAATTTGCGGTTATTCACATTTTTCAGACACTAAGGTCACGAACTATGGGACGTCTTATGAAGTACTTAGGAATTATTCTGGTTTTCTGTTTTGGCAGCGCAGCTAGCCAAGCCCAGGATCTATACACCATATTGCAATTGGCCCTTGATAACGATCCGACGCTCAAACAAGCAGAAGCAACGTATCGGGCGAATAGAGAGAATATGGTGCAAAGCCGATCTGCACTGTTGCCAACATTTGGCGTCGGCGGCAGCACTTCTCGAGTAACATCGGGGCCTTCGGATGATATTTTTCGCACAATCACTGATCCAGTCACTGGCCAGTCACAGCGAGTGCTTGTGCAACGGGCACACAGCTTTCAGCCAGGTCTCAACAACCACGGTTGGGGAGTCAACTTAACCCAGAGCGTGGTCAACCTCGCCAGCTGGTACAACTTCCAAAGTGCCAGAGCGAGTGACAGAGCTGCATCAGTAAACCTTGCTGCGCAAGAACAAGATTTGATCATGCGCACAGCTACTGCTTACTTCGATGTGTTACGTGCGCAAGAGTTATTGGAAACCAATCTACAGGAAGAAGCTGCGGCGCTTCGTTCACTTGAACAAACGCAACAACGAGAAGAAGTAGGTTTGGTTGCAATTACCGACGTGTATGACAGTCAGGCTGCTTATGACCTTGCTCGCAACACAACAATCTTACAAAGAGATTTTTTACGTTCGCGGTTTGAAGCCCTAGAAGCTATAACCGGTCAACCCCATACCGATATTGATGAGTTGATCGCAGAGTTTCCAATTATTGAAGTGGAAGGCTCGTTAATGGAATGGGAAGATCAAGCGGAAGATAACAGTCTTGCTATCGCGGCAGCAGAGTTTAATCTCGATGCATCACGTAAGAATTTACGCGCGAGAAAATCAGACCATCTTCCTACCGTAGATTTTACTGGCCAATACGGTCACAACGTAACAGCGCCAATTATTAGCCAAGGTATCCAGATTGGTGGCGGTGCGTTCGATCGAACTTCATTAGCATTGGCCATCAATATTCCACTCTATCAAGGCGGCGCCTTGAGCTCTCGCAGACGACAAGCGGAATACAATGTAATAGCCGCTCAGGAGTCGTTGGAACTTACCAAGCGCCAACTTACCCAGAATATTCGCAATGCTTATCGTCGGGTTAATACCGATGTATTGGTCATAGCACAGCGACAACAATCCATTGTTTCAAGCCAGACTGCGCTTGATGCTACAGAGCTAGGTGCGGAAGTAGGAACTCGTAACATCGTGGAAGTATTGTTAGCGAGACAGAACTTGTATCGCGCACTGCGCCAATACGCGGATGCCCGATTCGATTATGTTCTGGACACACTTATATTGAAGCAAGTGGCGGGAATATTAACGCCACAAGACGTAATCGATTTAAATCAATGGTTACGAGCTGCTGAGTAATACCAAAAGCAATAAAAGACGTTCCAAAAAAGCCACTACTTCGTAGTGGCTTTTTTTTCGCTAGTCTTTTCTCCAGACTGACACCTGACTAATGATGTACTCGTACTTTCTTCGGTGTTCGCGAATCATGAAAGGTACATCTTCGCTATGGAGCTGAGTAAACCCTGGTAAGTGGTTGCCTATAGCGTTAAGTGTCTCGTCACTGGTTGCGCCATCAAGAAAGTTTTCTTCATCGGTGTATTGCGCTAGCCAAGTGTTAGGCGAAGCGATTACAAGAATGCCACCTGACTTCAAGTAGTTATCTGATTGTGAAAACTGTTCGAGGCAATGCCGCGGATTGGATAATCGGCAAAGCAGATTGCATAGCAGAATGGCATCAAAAGCCTGATCACTATTGAGCAAAGGTACCGCCGAAAGGTTCGAAGCATCACCCTGGACGAAATCTATGCCATCGGTGGAAAGCTTATTATCATTAGTCGCTACCATTGGCGTGCGGTGGCGACCCGTCTCCCATCGAGAGTATGGCAATTCCTTGTTTTTCCGCAGAGCTTCCGCAGCGTCAATGAATGCATCACTGTAATCCAGTCCGATTACATGATTAAACGTGCGTGCCAATTCGAAACTGGCCCTGCCCACGGCACAGCCAAGATCCAGTACTTTCTCATTTGCAGTACAGAACTCATTCACTAATGAAACTGTATGAGTGATGAGATTGCTCACTGCAGGAAACTGAACTGTTTCGGCAATCGATTTGTCTTGCTGATCTTGGTCTTCACCAAAATGAAACAGTAAATACTGATCAACCACTTCATCAGTATCATATTTATCGCCCTTCTTGGCTTCGGCAGTCAGGTCCTGTACTACGCGGAAACCTGCATGTTGAAAAAAGTGCGGACGGAAATGGAAGCGCGACCAGATACTAGCTTCATCTCCTGTACTGATAAACGAACCACCCAAAATCATTTGGTGTTCACCATCAAAGCAGGGAGTACTAAAGTCGGTGTAATAAGGATGGATTTCAAATTCGGGAAGCGGATGAAAAGGATCTTCACACCACTGCCAAACATTGCCAAAACTGTCATGCACACCTAGCCCGTTAGAGCCGAGTGCGTCCACTGCTCCTTCAGAGCCCCAATGCAAATTATGATTAAAGGCTTTGGCAGGCTGATTTTGCATCACATAGTCTAGTTCAACGGGTAGCTCCGAATCAGCGCTTATTGGATTTGCATGTGGCAATTCATCACCGCGTAAAGCCAGGTGCTCACTCTCCTGTAGCAGTCGGTAAGGAAGCTTCGCATCGTCTTGTTCACTAAGCCATGCACAGTAGGCTTTTGCTTCGAAGTAATTAACAATCGCCGGCCAACTCCATTGCATTGGGATTTCGGTAAAGGTTGTTCTGAGTTTGTAGCGGTGTGAGCCAGCAGGACCATCTTGCACCCAAAACGTTGGCCACTTTACGTTACGAAATTGGCGCCAGCCCCATCCAGACTCCGACCAATATTTTCGTTGTTCGTATCCGCCGGATTTTACGAATCGATGAAACTCACCATTGCTGATTAAAAACTTACTGGCTCTGAACGGAGATACTTCTCTTGAATCATCTCCATATTCATTATCCCAACCGAAACTTGGCCAGTGTGCTGGTTTACCAAGTTCCACTGACGTTGATGCGACCTCTACTAATTCATTTACTGGAAAATCTTCTCCTTGCTGTGGATCGTAAATTTGATCCGTTGGCTCACTTAACCAATCTGGCCACTGCTCTGGTTGCTTTACGTACTCCAAGGGAAGTTCTCGAATCAGCACCGAAGACGTTTCCAAGTGAATTCGCTCGTGCTCAAAACCCATCACCAAAGACCACGCTGGTGACGATTGAGTAATCGGATTGTCTAACGATGGATGGGTTTGAATAACATCCTTGATTAACTGATACACCTGGGCTCGATAAGCTCGAACTTCACTGAGCTCAGGCCATATGTCTTGCTCACCTTCGTGCAAGTCATCCCAATTCATCTCATCCACTCCTGTTTCAAACAGGAGTTCAAATTCTTGGTTCACCGGGTTGTCAATCAGCCCGCTAACTAACAGCTTGTTGACGTAAAAGCAGACCGGATGCGCATAGTAAAAAACTAATGGATGGCGAGTTTTGTGATAGGGGCGAACAAAAAACGCCTCGTCATTCGCTAACGCCGAAAACAGTGTCTCCGTTAGTGACCATGTATTCTCGAAATAGGCGAGCACAGAATCTCGCCCGCTGTTGAGATGCAACAGTGGTAATGAAAATCCAGCTGACGCAGCTGGACCGGGATTAGTCTCTGATTCCTGAGTTGCTTCTGACAGGTTTTCGATTACAGACATAGTAGGTTCCTGAAATGGGAATAACGTATTAGGTTTTTTAGTTTGGCGGATTATTCAGAAATCCCGTGGCCAATTGCGTTTCCTTTCGCTATTTGGCCCAGCTAGCGTGGTATCAGTTAGAATAAACGTATCTTCTGATTCAGACCGACCTTAGGGGATTCATCTTGCAAAGTAAATTACCTTCCGTGGGTACTACCATTTTCACTGTGATGTCGAAAATGGCTCAGGACCACAACGCAATTAATCTTTCTCAAGGTTTTCCCGATTTCGAATGCCCCGAGCGATTGAAAGAGCTGGTTGTCCACTACCTCAACGATCACAAGAATCAGTACCCACCAATGGCGGGAATTCCTCTATTACGTCAGGAGATCACAAATAAGATCAGTTCACTGTATGAATGCACGGCTGATCCCGAAACAGAAGTCACGGTAACCTCCGGCGCTACAGAGGCCTTATTTGACGCGGTTCAAGCCGTTGTCCATGCTGGCGATGAAGTAATCTTGCTGGACCCGGCCTATGATTCCTATGAGCCGGCAGTGCAGATGGCTGGTGGTGTACCGGTTCGGATTCCACTGCAACTGCCCGACTATGGCGTTGATTGGGATCGAGTAAGCGATGCTGTTACAGAACGTACGCGACTGATTATCATCAATTCACCCCATAATCCTTGCGGGGCAGTTCTCACTAACGCCGATCTCGATAGTCTTGCTTCTATTATTGAACAACGCGACATCACCGTTCTATCCGATGAAGTCTATGAACACATGGTTTATGGAGGCGAAAAACACTGTAGCGTGTTGAGCCACCCACTGTTGAGAGATCGCAGCTTCGCTGTCTTCTCTTTCGGAAAGACCTATCATGTCACTGGATGGAAATTGGCTTATTGCGTGGCCAATCCAACCTTAACTAATGAATTTCGTAAAGTTCATCAATTCGTCACATTCACCACTACCAGTTTCTTGCAGTATGCCATCGCGGACTTCATGGCCGAGTGCCCGGAACATGCCACTGAGCTATCTGGGTTTTATCAGCAAAAACGCGACTTGTTTTTGGACCTAATGAAAGATTCACGGTTTCAGCTAAGTCCATCCCGGGGAACCTATTTTCAGTTAGCCGATTACAGTGAAATAAGCAGCTTGGACGATATGAGTTTCGTGCGCGAACTAACCATGGAGCATGGAGTAGCGGCAATTCCTGTTACTCCATTCTATAGTGAAGCACCAGGAACGAAGATCGTTCGATTTTGTTTTTGTAAAGACGATTCAACTCTAGAAGAAGCAGCCTCCCGTCTTTGTCAGCTATAAGATGGCGCAACTCCCTCATGTTAACTGCACAAGAAGACCTAAACGAACTCGCTGGAAAAATTAAGTCCTGGGGATCCGAGCTCGGTTTTCAGCAGGTTGCTATAAGCGACGTCGACATGAGCGAATATCAAGACAGCTACCAAAAGTGGTTAAGCAACGGACACCACGGTGCCATGCAGTATATGGCAGAGAATCAAGATTTAAGATTGCATCCAGACAAGCTTCTGCCGGGCACGCTTCGAGTTGTCAGTGTGCGTATGGATTATGCCCAGGACAAATCCAATTCATTACTACCGATGGACGAAAAGAATAAGGCCTATATCGCACGTTATGCTCGTGGCCGGGACTATCACAAGGTGATGCGCAAACGCTTACAGTCCTTAGCCGACAAAATAGAAGAAGAAGTTGGCGAGTTTGGTTACAGAGCGTTTGTCGATAGTGCGCCAGTCTTGGAAAGAGCGATGGCAGAGAAGTCAGGGTTAGGATGGATCGGCAAGAACACCATGCTAATCAACAAACGCGCTGGCTCCTGGTTTTTCTTGGGCGAGCTATTTACAGACATTCCTTTGCCAGTAGATGAGAAAGTTAGTGATCATTGTGGCAGCTGCCGTGCCTGTCTCGATGTATGTCCAACGGATGCATTCGTTGGACCGAATGAAATGGATGCCACGCGCTGTATTTCTTACTTAACTATAGAACTGCGCACGACAATTCCTGTCGAGTTTCGAAAAGCTATGGGCAATCGTGTATTTGGCTGTGACGACTGTCAGCTAGTGTGCCCTTGGAATAAATTCACTGAAGTCAGTTCAGAAGACGATTTTCTTCCGCGACACAACTTCGACGACGTGGATCTGGTGAGCTTGTTCCGTTGGAATGAGGACGAGTTTTTGGAACGTACCGCTGGCTCACCGATTCGACGAATTGGCTACGACTGCTGGTTAAGAAATCTAGCGATTGGGCTTGGCAATGCTGAAACAACAACGTCTGTTGTCACCGCGCTGGAAGAGAGGTTAGCGGATGCAAGTCCGATGGTGCGTGAACATATCGAGTGGGCGCTGCAACAACACAGCGTATAGAAACACTAATCGACAATAAAATGCTTTCGGTAATGTTCTAACTCGTTCACAGAGTCTTTAATGTCTTCCATCGCTTGATGTGTCCCTTGTTTTACTAGTCCCTCCAGTATCTCCGGCTTCCAGCGACGAACCAGTTCTTTCAAAGTACTGACATCCAGATTCCTGTAGTGAAAAAACGCTTCCAGTTCAGGCATGTAGTTAGCGAGAAAACGCCGATCTTGGCAGATGCTATTACCACACATTGGTGACGCATTTTTCTCGGAATACTGTGCCAGGAATTCCAAGGTCTGTTGCTCTGCATCAGCTTCGCTTACAGAACTGTTTTTAACACGATCAATTAGCCCTGAAGCGCCGTGATGTTTTTGATTCCAATCATCCATTCCTTCTAACATAGCATCGCTCTGTTTTACGGCTAGCACAGGGCCTTCTGCCAAAATATTTAACTGACCATCAGTTACTAAGGTCGCGATCTCGATGATGCGATCGGATTCCGGAATTAGACCTGTCATTTCCAGGTCCAGCCAAATTAGATTTTGAGATTTATCCATGTTGTTGTCCTTCTACTATCCTTTCACGCTCAATCGCCACGTTTGTTGCGCACTGATTCGTTTATGACTTTTTTATAGAACTTGCCAAGATTTTTGTCCGTGGCACGACGCTCCGCTAACGATGCTGAATTCATCGCTTGTTCGCGCATCAGTTTTTCATAGTTTTGTAGACGTCTCTCGTCCAGCTCTCCAGCCGTGATCGCTGCCTGCACTGCACATCCAGGTTCCGTTTGGTGCTGGCAATCATTAAAACGACATTGCGTTGATAATTCTTCAATATCGGCAAAAGTTGCTGCTACCCCCGCCTCGGTATCTACGAGTTGAAGCTCTCTCATCCCAGGGGTATCCAACAACATGGCACCGCCTGACATTGGAATGAGCGAGCGCGACGTTGTCGTGTGCCTTCCTTTGCTGTCGTCCTCTCGAATTTCCTGTGTTGCTTGAATCTCTTCGCCCAGCAAAGTGTTTGTGAGAGTAGACTTACCAGCCCCAGACGAACCTAGCATTACAATGGTATGTCCAGGGTTACACCATGGGGCCAATTGTTCCTTGGTTTCACTGTCCAAACTATTCACAACCTCAACCGATAGAAGGGGCGCTAATGATTGCACTGAGTCGAGTTTAGATTCGGTGTCATCACAAAGATCTTTTTTGGTGAGAACAACAACCGGCTCGACGCCCGCGTTATGGGCAAGTGCAAGATAGCGTTCGATTCGATTCAGATTGAAGTCATCATTAAGGGAGCAAACGATAAAAGCGGTATCGATATTTGCTGCTATTAGTTGTTCTTCTTTTTGATGCCCGGCTGCGATGCGACGAAAGCAAGTGCTACGTTCTAACAGCCGGTCAAAACCACCTTCTGAATCAATAAGAATCCAGTCTCCAACTACCATCTGTGGCATTGATGCTAGTAGCGCAATCTGGTGGCTGCCATTTTCTCCTATCAGTTCAACTTCCTTGCGATGTTGTTCCACCAAACGCATAGGAGTGAGCACACCCAGTTCATCCAGAGTCAGTTGCTGTTGGAAAAAGGGTTGCCAGCCGAGATCAGCTAACGTAATTGGAATGGTTTCTGTCGAACTCATGTTTGTTGCCGGTTAAGGCCAATGCGCAAAAACATGGGACCTTACAACCAGTGTATGAACCCGCATCATATCATTGCATCCCCAACCGGTAACCAGTGATTGGGTGTTGTAAAACGGCTAATGCTACACTTGGCTTTATGAACCTTTCGAACCTACCGTTAATCATTCAGCCAGAAGAACTGGAATCTGTAACTCAAGGCAGGGATATTCTTCTGGTCGCTGTTTGTAGCGCTCAGGTATTCAATACACATCACATTCCCAACTCGGTGCTAGTCGAGCCCGCTGAATTAGTCAGTGGGGTTAAACCTGCCACTGGAAAAATCCCAGATGAGAATCGACTCAGTGCGCTTTTCTCTCGCATTGGGCTGACAGATGACACCCATGTAATTGCCTATGACGACGAAGGAGGCGGTTGGGCTGGGAGATTAATCTGGACATTGGATGTAATGGGCCATAGAAATTCGTCCTACTTGGATGGGGGTTTAGTGGCTTGGATTAAGAGTGGTCTACCAGTAACTAATGAACCTTATAGCCCGACTCCCAGCAATTACTCAGCAAATATAGACCGGCAACAAATTGCGTCCTTAGATGAAGTAATCGATCAAATAGCCAATGATCAATCGGCTGTTTGGGATGCTAGAGCATTTCAAGAATATGTCGGTGAGAAAGTAACTGCTCAACGCAACGGCCATATACCCGGTGCTGTAAATTTGGATTGGCTGGATCTTATGGATCGAGACAACGATCTGCGTTTGAAACCGCTCAGTGAGATTGAGCAAATATTGCAAAACCTGGGAATAGACGCCAACAAAGAGATAATTACGCACTGCCAAACCCACCATCGTTCTGGATTAACTTATCTAGTGGGTAAAGCACTCGGGCTCAACATTCGAGCTTACGACGGCAGCTGGTCGGAATGGGGTAATCATCCTGATACTCCGATCAATACTGGCGATTCACCTTGATTAGCTGATGTCTCGACTATTTATATTCCTGCAGTACTTATTGCCCCACCACTTACTGTCTCGAATTACAGGGCGAATTGCGCGTGGCCGTTTTCTGAAGAACACACTAATTTCTCTCTTCATAAAGCGCTACAACGTTGATCTGAGCCAGGCAGTAAGCTCTGATATCGAAGAGTTTGAGAACTTCAATGCATTTTTTACGAGAGCACTAAAACCTGGTGCCCGCCCTTTGGCTGCTGAATCCTCAGCGGTGGTGTGCCCTGCCGATGGATCCATAAGTGAGATCGGAGCGATTGATAAGGATCGCATTCTGCAAGCGAAAGGTCGCTACTATACAGTTGGCGATTTGTTAGCTGACGAGGAATATACCGATAGATTTACTGGCGGTAGCTTCGCCACGGTATATCTCTCTCCCCGCGACTATCATCGAGTGCACATGCCAATAGAAGGAAGGCTATTAAAAACGCTTTATGTACCTGGGAAACTATTTTCAGTGAATCGGGTGACCGCTGATTCTGTACCTAAGCTCTTTGCACGCAATGAAAGATTAGTGTGCTTGTTTGATACTCCAGCGGGTGCCATGGCATTAGTTCTAGTCGGAGCAATGATTGTGGCTGGAATAGAAACTGTTTGGGCAGGTGAAGTCTGCCCAAACCGTGAAAGCAGTATTAAACAAACTGATTTTGCATCCCATACACCGCCGGTACAATTAGCCACTGGGGCAGAGATGGGCAGGTTCAAATTGGGATCGACTGCTATCGTTTTATTCGAACCGGGCGCGGTTGAGCTTGAAACAAATCTGGTAGCGAATAGCTCGGTACAAATGGGTCAGCTACTTGGAAGATACCAAACGCCTAGCTAACCTTAGGCCATCGTCAGTTACAGCAATAGGACAGGAAGATGACTCAAGACGAACTCAAACAAGCCGTGGCAAAAGCAGCATTCGACTATGTTGAAAGCCGCTTAGAAGATGACATGGTGATTGGCGTTGGTACTGGGTCAACGGCAAATTTTTTCATCGATGAGTTGGGCACAATTGCTCACCGCTTATCCGGAACAGTAGCAAGCTCAGAAGAAACTGCGCGACGATTGAAAGAACACAATATTCCAGTGTTTGATCTAAACAGCACTGGCATGTTGGATATCTATGTGGATGGAGCGGATGAATCTAATTCGCACTTACACCTAATCAAAGGCGGAGGCGCAGCTCTCACTCGGGAGAAAATCATCGCAGCCGCTTCGCGAGAATTTGTCTGTATTGCTGACGAATCTAAAATGGTGAATGTTCTGGGCCAATTTCCATTGCCAGTCGAAGTTATTCCGATGGCGCGAAGTCACGTGGCGCGACAAATCGTAAAGCTGGGAGGAGATCCGGTTTACCGAGAAGCCTGTGTTACTGACAATGGCAACCACATCCTGGATGTCTACAATCTGGAGATTCTCGACCCACGACAGCTGGAACACGATCTGAACCAGATCGTGGGGGTTGTCACCAATGGATTATTTGCTGAACGGGGTGCGGATGTACTTTTATTAGGCACAGCGAACGGCGTCGAGACCATCAAGCCAGCCCATTCGTAAAGCCAAGCCATGCATAGTCTAGCGGTCGAAGCACCTCAGTCCTACCTACATCCCAATTGGTAGTCAGCTTCGAGGCGGGAGTTCAGTTTCCGAACGAAATCCCTGCGGATCTTGAGAAATCCATACCTCGATCCAGCCCTGAATGGTGCTAGGAACGAGGTAAATAAAGGGGTTGTGGAAGTTCTAACTCGATTTACAGCGGAGTAACGTTATCCGCTTGGGGACCTTTTTCAGCGTTGGTAACTTCCATAGTTACCTTCTGACCTTCCTGCAACGATCGTCTTCCGGATCCATTGATTGCGCTAAAGTGTACGAATACGTCTTTACCGCCTTCCTGTTCTATAAATCCGAATCCTTTCTCGTCGTTAAACCACTTAACGGTACCCTCAACTAACTCTGACATAGTGTTCTCATGCATCTAAAAAATAAAACAGGCTCTCACAAAGCAGCCTACGGGCACACACCCGCTCAAGCAGTGTACGCCTATTGGCTGCAATTGGAAATGAGTTTTAGCTGAATTTTGTGACAATTGCAGGACAATTTCTTTATCAGCACTAGGCGAAAACAGAAAAAGCGATCAATCGTTCGAATGTGCCCCTGCACTTGAAGTGACAGAGAGTAAAAATGGATGAACAGTAGAAAGGGAATCGGGGAACTTTGACGCTAATCGAAAAGTTTTCCAGGATTCATCACTCCATTCGGATCGAACGTTTGCTTTATCGCACGCATAAAATTGATCTCTTCTGCAGTGCGAGAATAGTGCAAGAAAGGTTTTTTCAACAAACCAACGCCATGTTCTGCTGAAACGCTACCGCCATGTTGTTGCACAATGTCAAAGACGAAGTCAGATACTTTGCCGCAGCGATCAAAGAATTCACTTTGCTCAAGATCAGCTGGTTTAAGAATATTGAGGTGTACGTTGCCATCTCCAATATGGCCAAACCAGATAATTTCGAAATCCGGGTATTCTTTCGACACCAAAGCATCGACTTCATTTAGAAACTGCGGAACCTCAGACACTTTGACTGAAATATCATTCTTGTAAGGAGTGAACTGAGCGATGGTTTCAGAAATATCTTCTCTCAAGCGCCACAGGTTTTGTGCTTGAGTGAGTGATTGACTCACAGTGCCGTCCGCGATCCATCCCTGTTCAAGGCAATGTTCAAACAACTCCATCGCCACATCCATGTCCTGCTCTGAAAACTGTTCAAACTCAATTAATGCATAGAAAGGACAGTCGGTCTCGAATGGTTTCTGCAAGCCTTTTTCTGCAATGACATAGGCCATCGCCTTGTCAGAAAAGAATTCAAACGCCGTCAAAGCGAGTTTTTTCTGAAAGCTTTCGAGCACAGGCATTGTTTCGCTCATGTTTTCCACCCCAAGCAACAACACTGCAGGGTCCTTGGGAGGGCTCGCCAGCGCAACGGTGACTTCTACGATAATGCCTAAGGTGCCTTCTGATCCAATGAATAGATGACGCAGATCGTAACCAGTAGCGTTCTTGGTTAAACCACGGTTCAGATCAAGAATTTCTCCAGTGCCAGTAACAACTTTCAGCCCTTGTACCCAGTTTCGGGTCATGCCATAGCGAATGACTTTAATACCGCCTGCATTGGTCGCTACGTTGCCACCGATCTGACTTGAACCCGACGACGCGAAATCCACCGGATAAAACAAACCGTTCTCTTCAGCAAACTGTTGCAACTGCTCAGTAACAACTCCCGCCTGACATTGGACTTGGCGATCGGCTCCATTGAATTCCAATATCTCATTCATTCGATCCAATGCTATGACCACTTCGCCATTGGCAGCCACTGCTCCCCCGCTCAATCCTGTGCGGCCGCCTGAAGGCACCAGAGAAAACTCACTAGCGGTGGCAAGAAGGACAATGGCTTGTACCTGTTCAACGGTTATTGGCAGCACAATCGCAAGGGGAGATGGCTGATATTGGCGAGTCCAATCTTTTCCATAGTTGGCCAGGTCTTCTTCCCCAGTCTTGGTCCAATCTTCACCTACTATTGCAGCCAGGGCTGCAATGATTTCCTTACTATTGCCTGTCATATCGTTGAATGCTGTCTCGAAAAATTCGCGTTTTCGTTCACCAAAATTTGAATCGTTCATGTTACCATGCGCGCCCTACACAACCGACCCTCTATGAACCAACCGCAAGCAACATCATTCGAAAAGAGCAAGATCAGATTCCTCTTACTGGAATCTGTGCATCAGAGTGCGATAAACACTCTGACCAAAGCTGGCTACGAAAACATCGAACAGTTGAAAACCTCCCTCGAAGGAGATCAATTACTCGACGCTGTCGCCAATGCGCACTTTTTGGGCATACGCTCCCGAACTCAACTTACTGAGGAAGTCTTTGCGGCGGCAGAAAAACTGCAGGCAGTTGGGTGCTTTTGCATTGGTACTAATCAAGTCAACTTGGATGCCGCATTAGCGAGAGGTATTCCGGTATTCAATGCACCGTTTTCCAATACTCGAAGCGTTGCCGAATTGGTGATTGGCCAAGCCATCTTGTTGTTGAGAGGAATTCCGGAGAAGAACGCGCTGCTGCACCGGGGTATTTGGCAGAAAGCGGCTGCCGGCTCATTTGAAACCCGGGGCAAGAAACTGGGCATCATCGGGTACGGCAATATTGGTTCACAGCTCAGCGTTCTAGCAGAAGCCATGGGTATGAAGGTGTTCCTTTATGATGTAGCTAGCAAGCTACCCTTAGGCAACGCGACTCAGGTAGATACATTACAAGAACTCATGTCGACTTGTGATGTGATCAGCCTTCACGTACCTGAAACACCTCAAACCAAAGATATGATTGGTGCCAAAGAATTGAGTTGGATGAATTCGAGCGCCGTGATCATCAATGCTTCTCGTGGTAGCGTGGTTGAAATTGATGCACTAGCCGCTGCACTCAAAGAAAAAGCAATTGCTGGTGCTGCAATTGATGTTTTTCCGCAAGAACCTAAGTCAAATGATGAAGAGTTTCTCTCGCCGTTGCGTGAGTTTGATAACTGCATCATTACTCCGCACGTCGGAGGTAGCACGATGGAAGCGCAAGAGAACATAGGGATTGAGGTTGCGGAGAAACTCATTAAGTACAGCGATAATGGTTCCAGCTCTACATCAGTTAACTTTCCAGAAGTAAGCTTGCCAGCACATCCAGGACACCATCGTTTGTTGCACATTCATGAGAATGTGCCGGGCGTGCTCACAGAAATTAACAGTATCTTCTCTCAGACTGGTATCAACATTAGTTCACAATATCTACAAACCAATGACCAAGTTGGTTATGTGGTGATGGATATTGACGAACAATACAGTGAGCTTGCACTGCAAAAATTAAATGAAGTGCAAGGGACTATTCGCTGCCGCGTGCTGTTTTAGAATCTCTCAATAGTTCAGACACTTTTCCAAATACTAACGAACGATACTCTTCGCTTTCGTTGACCAAATGATGTCGGGCATCGGCAATCTTGTAAGTTGCGGATCGCGGAAATTTTTCTTGAATTAGTGGAAGGTTTTTTCGCCAATCGACAGTTGTGTCACCGGTCCCTTGGATGATTTGTAATTCTGTATCACTCGATTTCGCATCTTTAAATCGATGGTGATAGTCGATCATGGCATTAACCCAAGATACTTGCAGGCGACGACTCTGTAACTGATCCTGCCGGCGAATAAACCGCAGGAAATTTTCGTCGTGGCTATTCCTCGCAAATGTGCGCTTGGAAGATTGGGTAAATGGTCTTACCAGATAGAAAAGAATGCGCGACCAGCGCCAGTTTGTAGAGTAGAGCAAAGGACAAAACAGAATATGCTGAGTAAAAGGCGTTTGGTCTGCATCAGCGCCCAATAAATAATCCATAACTATTGCGCTGCCAGTACTCTGACCAATCACATTCCATGGTTGAGGAATCGCGTCACTCACTGCCCCACAGCAATCTCGTAATGCGGCCACATACTCACTGAATGATTCAATAGCTGCCGCCTTACCGGCCGAAAGGCCATGACCTGGCAAGTCAAAGCCAAAGACTGAATATCCTTGTTCCAAACAGTGTTTGATGAGGTGCCGATAGAGGCCGAGATGGTCATAGTATCCATGCAAGACAAAAATGCAGCCCTTGCATTGCTCTACAGAGAGTTGGAAGTATTGCCCCACTAACTCATATCCACCGCTTTCTATTAAGCCGATGGAATAGTCATGAGAGGGTAAATCCAGTTGCAACTGATAAGTTGCCAGATATTTTTCAATCAGTTCGCTGTTCTGCGTTGCCGCAGAGAAATTGATTGGCCCCAATGCATCTCGCAATGATTGTGCATCGTCGAGAGTAAACATGAAGCCAATTCTGATTTAGCTAATGCTTGATTAAGCAGCTTGTTGATAACGCTGATACATTTCTTCGAGGGTATAGACTTTGCCGATATTCGAAGCTTGGCCAGCTGTACCAAAAGCCTCAAGGCGCGCTTTAACGATGTCTTTCATGCCTTGAATTGTTGGTATAAGAAATTTACGCGGATCAAACTCAGACTTGTTTTCTCCCAAAAACTTTCGAACCGCACCAGTGGAGGCCAAGCGCAAATCAGTATCGATATTCACTTTACGCACACCGTGACGGATGCCTTCTTGAATCTCCTCGACAGGTACGCCATAGGTTTCCGGAATCTCACCACCAAACTCATTAATAACCGTTAACCATTCTTGTGGCACTGATGAAGAGCCATGCATCACTAGATGAGTATTGGGAATTTTTGCATGAATTTCTTTTATGCGTTCGATTACCAAGATATCACCAGTAGGTGGTCGGCTAAATTTGTACGCACCATGGCTGGTACCAACAGCAATTGCCAAAGCATCAACCCCAGTTGCATCAACAAAGTCAGAAGCTTCTTGAGGATCAGTAAGTAACTGATCCATAGACAACTTGCCTTCAGCGCCAATGCCATCTTCTTCGCCGGCCATTCCTGTTTCCAAGGAGCCGAGACAACCGATTTCACCTTCCACCGATACGCCACAAGCATGCGCCATATCGACAGTTTGTTTCGTTACTCGCACGTTGTAATCAAAATCGGTTGGGGTTTTACCATCTTCGCCCAGCGACCCGTCCATCATTACTGATGAAAAACCAAGCTGAATAGAACGCTGGCATACTGCAGGCGATACACCATGGTCCTGGTGCATCACTATAGGAATGTGAGGAAATTCTTCGATGGCAGCGAGAATCAAATGCCGAAGAAACGTGGAGCCAGCATATTTACGTGCGCCTGCTGACGCTTGCAGGATCACTGGGCTGTTTACTTCATCTGCCCCTTCCATGATCGCTCGCACTTGCTCGAGGTTATTTACATTGAATGCAGGCACTCCATAATCATTTTCTGCTGCATGATCTAAAAGTTGTCTCAAACTGATTAGTGCCATTTTCTTTCCTCTTTAGTTCTCTATTTCTCTAGTTCTCTAATTTTCTAGTACTTTAATTCTTGAATCTCATTCCGAACATTATTTTCACTGAAAATGATTCTTGAGTGAAGTTCTCGGAGCGGAACTTCATTGTTCGCTGCTATTGCTCGCCTCTTTGCTTAAGAATCTGCACTGCGGGCAATTCAATACCCTGTACATATTCCAGAAAAGCGCCGCCTCCAGTTGAGATATAAGACACCTGGTCGGTCACCCCAAACTTGTCAATCGCGGCTATGGTCTCGCCGCCGCCAGCAATTGAAAATCCAGAGTTTTCAGCAACGGCTCGCGCAATTTGTTCGGTGCCTTTGGCGAAATGTTCAAACTCGAATACACCTACAGGTCCATTCCAGATAATAGAGCGCATATCACTGATAAGCTTGCCTAGCGTCGAAGCGGTTTCTGGGCCGATATCCAAAATCATGTCTTCTTCGCCAATATCCGATACAGGTTTTACCGTAGCCTGAGCATCGGCAGCAAATTCAGTCGCCACTACTACATCGGTTGGCAATGGAATTTCGGTTTTTTGCATAAGCGCGCGGGCAGTGTCTACCAGTTCTGGCTCACATAGTGATTTGCCGATATTCAAGCCACTTGCCAGCAGGAAGGTATTGGCAATGCCACCTCCAACAATGAGCTGATCGACGATGGTCGACAGATTGTTTAACACTTCCAACTTGGTGGAGACTTTGGCGCCACCGACTATGGCCAGTAGTGGGCGTTCGGGGTTGGCCAGTGAACGCTCCAATGCATCCAGTTCTTTCGCCAGCAATGGACCTGCACAGGCTTGCTGCGCAAACTTTGCCACGCCGTGAGTACTGGCCTGAGCACGGTGGGCGGTGCCAAATGCATCCATTACAAAGACATCACAAAAATTCGCGTAGTGCTGTGCAAGGGCATCTTCATTGGACTTTTCACCGCCGTTAACTCGCACATTTTCCAGCAAGACGAGTTTTCCAGCAGCAGCCACCGAGTCAGGGTTGGCGAGATAATCACTCACCAGAGTTATCCGTTCTGATAGGAGGCTCTCAAGATGTGCAGCCACGGGTGACATGGAAAATTCTGGCTGCTCTGTGATGGGTTTACCTTCTTCTGGTCGACCCAGATGAGACATCAAAATCACCTGGTCAGCAGAATTCATCGCGGCTTTAATAGTTGGTAAGGCCGCTCTTATTCGGGTGTCATTTACTACAGCACCGTTTTCGATCCCAACGTTTAAATCTTCTCTGATCAATACGCGCTTACCACTGAGATCGATTTCATTCATGCGCTTAAATGTCATATCCGCTTACCGTATTCCTCTCTGGCGTTGCTGCATTCGCACCTTAGTTAAGTTGGCTGAGTAACCTGGCCACATCCAACATTCGATTGGCATAAGCCCATTCGTTGTCAAACCACACCAAGAGTTTGACCAGGTTGTTGGGCGCCACACGAGTTTGATTCAAATCGACAATTGCCGAACGTGGATCATGATTGAAATCACAGGAAGCGAGCGGCTCGTCACTAATGCCTAAAACATTGGTCGGAAAATCCTGGCTGGCTTTCACCAACGCATCATTGATCGCCTTAACATCACAGCCTTCTTTCACTGTAATCGTTAGGTCCATGGCAGACACATTTACGGTAGGTACTCGAATTGCCTGTGCCTGCAATAAACCCTTTAACTCTGGAAGAATTCGTTCGATTCCTCGCGCGAGTTCTGTATCTACTGGAATAATTGATTGCATGGCACTGCGTGTTTTTCGCAGGTCCGCATTATGATAGCTATCGATTACCGGTTGATCATTCATAGCCGAGTGAATCGTTGTGATCACGCCGGAAGCGATACCAAAATTGTCATCGATAACTTTTAGCACTGGAACAATACAGTTAGTAGTACATGACGCATTTGAAATAATAGTGTCGGACACCGACAGCGACTCATGGTTTATGCCATAGACTATCGTCGCATCAACGTCTTGTTCTGCTGGTTGTGAAAACAATACGCGCTTTGATCCCTGGTCTATATGGCGTTGTGCGCTTGCTCTATCGGTAAATGTTCCGCTGCACTCTAGTACTAAATCTATTTCTTCTTCTTGCCAGGGAAGCTGACTCAGCATTGGTTGTTGTGAGATTGCAATGGGATCGCCGTTAACGATTAGTTTTTGATCGGCGCACTCGACTGAGCCGAGAAACCGGCCGTGAGTACTGTCGTAGCGTGTGAGATGAGCAAGCGTATTGGGATCGGCGATATCATTGATCGCGACAAATCGCATCCCGGAATAGATAGATGCGTTTCCGTTAGTTGCTTCATTGGTCGCTTCGTAGAACGCCCGCAGAATACTGCGACCGATGCGGCCATAGCCATTAATTGCGATTCGATATGCCATAAGAAAATGTGCGAGGGAGTTTGCTCAACCGAGCAAACTCAATGTGTGTCCTAAACTTAACGACTTACAACTTTGACGCGATGCTAACAACGTTGTCCGCGGTGAATCCAAAGTGTTCCATCAATGCCCCACCCGGCGCAGAAGCACCGAATGAGCGCATGCCTAACACTTCGCCATCAAGACCAACCCACTTGTACCAGCCATCTACCGCACCACATTCAACCGCCAGGCGTTTTCGAACATTAGGTGGTAACACTGCGTCGCGATAGTCTTGATCCTGTGATTCAAACACATCTGTACTTGGCATAGAGACGACTCGAGTCTTGGTGCCTTGTGCTTTCAACTGGCTCGCTGCGTCTAAACAAATGCTCACTTCAGAACCGGTAGCGATTAATAGAACGTCTGGCTCACCCTCGCAATCCAGCAGCACATATCCACCTTTCGCAATGTTGCCAACCTGCTCTGAGCTTCTATCCAGATGGGGAAGGTTCTGACGAGAAAATACTAATGAGCTTGGTCCTTGGTTTCTTTCAATTGCTGCCTTCCACGCAACTGCAGCTTCTACATTGTCAGCAGGTCGCCAGACTGACATGTTTGGAGTTACTCGTAGTGTTGTGAGTTGCTCTACAGGTTGGTGAGTGGGTCCATCTTCACCCTGTCCAATAGAGTCGTGGGTGTAAACAAAGATGCTGTGCTGCCTCATTAATGAAGCCATGCGCACTGCGTTGCGAGCGTACTCCATGAAAATTAGAAACGTCGCAGTGTATGGAATGAATCCACCATGCAGAGAAATACCAGAGGCAATAGCAGACATTCCGAATTCCCTCACGCCGTAAAATATATAGTTGCCATCGTCCCGTTGAGTGATAGGTGTACTACCTGACCAAGTTGTGAGGTTTGATCCTGTGAGATCTGCACTACCACCAATTAGTTCAGGCAACACAGCCGCATATGTTTCGATGCAATTTTGTGAAGCCTTACGGCTGGGAATGTTGTCATCGCTGTTTTGACATTGTTGAATGTACTCATCCGCCTTTTCAGCAAAGTATCCTGGGAGCTGGCCTTTAATGCGACGCACAAACTCCATCGCTAATTCTGGATACTCTTCTTCGTAAACTACGAGTTTTTCTTTCCACTCGGTTTCAGCGTGAAATCCCTTTTCAGTGCAATCCCAGGCATTTTTGATTTCTTCAGGCACAATAAAAGGTGCATGAGGCCAATTCAGTTCTTCCCTGACAGCTGCAACTTCATCTTCGCCTAATGGTGCACCGTGTGTTGCTGAGGTTCCTCCTTTATTTGGAGAGCCAAATCCGATTACGGTTTTACAGCTAATCAATGTAGGTTTCGATGATTCAGCTTGTGCACTTTTTATTGCCCCGCTGACCGCTTCTGCATCATGGCCGTCAGCGCTCAATACTTGCCAGCCATAGGATTCAAATCGTTTGGCAGTATCGTCTGAAAACCATTCTTCCACTTCACCATCAATGGAGATGCCGTTGTCATCATAGAAAACGATGAGCTTGCCCAGTTTTAATGTGCCCGCTAATGAACACACCTCGTGGGAGATGCCTTCCATTAAGCAACCATCACCGGCAAACACATAAGTGAAGTGATCAACGATGTCGTGGCCATCGCGATTGAATTGAGCCCCAAGAGTTTTTTCAGCGATTGCCATACCGACGGCATTGGCTATACCTTGCCCCAAAGGGCCGGTGGTAGTTTCTACTCCAGGAGTATCGCCATATTCAGGATGACCAGGTGTTGCAGAATGCAGCTGTCGAAAGTTTTCCAGCTCCGCCATCGGCAAGTCATAGCCAGATAGATGCAGTAGGGAATAAATCAACATGGATCCGTGGCCATTGGACAGCACGAATCGATCCCGATTAAACCAATTGGGATTAGAAGGGTTATGGCTCAAATAGTCTCGCCACAGCACCTCGGCAATATCTGCCATGCCCATAGGAGCACCAGGATGCCCTGATTTTGCTTTTTGTACGGCGTCCATGCTCAATGCACGAATTGCATTAGCGCAGTCTCTACGAGATACAGCGTCGGTCATTCAGAAACTCCTGTCCTATTTTAGTGCGCTGGCCCTATGAATTAGCCCGGTCGGCGGGGGTTGTTTCAGTGGCAGCCTGTTAATCGGCCTGATATTTGGAAGGCGGCTATTTTCCCGCACAGACGGTTTTAATTCCACACTCTGAGCCTGACTGCAGGCTTCAATTTCTAAAAAAAGTGGATTGTTGGGGAGCCGCGCAATGTTCCACCGATCTCTCGGCATCTATTGCTCGAAAAAGCCTCCAAATAGGCTCCTAAACTATATCAAAATATTTTGATATAGATTTGAAATTGGCTGTCAGAGCTGCTACTTTAGCGCCCCACTAACATTGGCCCTATCTCTCTACCTGGATTCCAAGCTGTGCCCTCAACTGCTACATCAAATTCAACTACCGCAGTGCCCAAGTTGGAAGCCATTTCACCCTTGGAAGCGCTAACGAGCCTGCACAAAGCCCTCGCTGACGGGCTGAGGCTGCAGATCCTGCGCCTGTTAAAAGGTGAAAGCTTTGGTGTTCTTGAGCTATGTCGGATTCTGGATATTCGGCAGTCAGCGCTTAGCCACCACTTGAAGATTCTGGCAACAGCGGACCTGGTTTCTACCCGGCGGGAAGGCAACTCGATTTTCTACCGCCGAGCATTTTTGACTGACGATGATCCACTGCGCGATATCAAATCCTCGGTCTATGATCAGCTGGACGAATCTGAGCTCCCAACTGCCCAAACTAAGAAGATTAAACAGATTCAATTAGAGCGCGCTCAACTCTCCCTCAGTTTCTTTAATAAGAACGCTGCCAAGTTTCGAGAGAAACAGGGCCTGATAGTTGAGCACAAGGACTATCACGGCACTTTACTCAATGTCATTGAAGGCCTGGGGCTTAACGAAAATGCTTCAGTGCTGGAAGTTGGTCCCGGTGAGGGTCAGTTGTTAGTGCAACTGGCAGATCGTTTTAGTCAGCTTACAGCCTTAGACAATTCAAAAGATATGCTTGAGAGATCTCGGCAAGCAATTAGTGACAATGGTCGCGACTCTGTTAGCTTCTTGCTGGGCGATACCACGGTCGCGCGCAAGAAGAAGCAATCTAGTGATCTGATTATTTTTGATATGGTGTTGCACCATATCTCATCTCCAGCAAAGACTTTTAAAGATTCCGCCGAGTTGTTAAACCCAGGCGGCTACCTATTGATAATTGAGCTGTCTTCTCATGATCAAGACTGGGTTCGTGAAACTTGCGGCGACCTGTGGCTTGGGTTCGAAGAATCTGATTTAGATCATTGGGCGGAAAAAGCAGGCCTATCTACTGGACAAAGTTCTTTTCTCGGACTTCGCAACGGTTTTCAAATACAAATTCGTGTGTTTCAAAAAGAGACACATGGTACTTAATTCAACTAGTTCTATTTATATTTAAGGAATATTTAATGGCAGAACCACATCTATTTACTTCCGAATCTGTTTCGGAAGGTCATCCAGATAAAATGGCCGACCAAATTTCGGACGCCATTCTCGATGCCTTACTCGAGCAAGATAAATCGTCTCGAGTTGCATGTGAAACAATGATAAAGACCGGCATGGTCATCGTTGCAGGAGAAATAACCACTGATGCATACGTTGACGTAGAAAACATCGTACGTAATGTTGTGAATGACATTGGTTATAACCATTCAGAAAGCGGATTTGATTCCAACACTTGCGCAGTCCTCAATGCTATCGGTAGTCAATCGCCAGATATCGCAATGGGAGTGGATGAATCTGAAGGCCATGAGCAAGGTGCTGGTGACCAGGGTTTAATGTTTGGCTATGCGACTAACGAAACCGGCGTGTTAATGCCAGCTCCAATTTTCTATTCACATCTATTGGTACAGCGTCAGTCTGAAGTACGCAAGAACGGCACTTTGAAGTGGCTCGAGCCTGATGCGAAAAGTCAGATTACTTTTCGCTACGACGACGGCAAGCCTGTAGGTATCGATGCAGTCGTTCTATCAACACAGCATCGTGAAGAAGTGGGTTTGGCAGAACTGCAGGAAGCAGTGATGGAAGAAATTATCAAGCCTGTTCTGCCACCTGAATGGATCGATGAAAACACCAAGTACTTCATTAACCCAACTGGTCGATTCGTTATTGGCGGGCCTCACGGAGACTGTGGACTGACCGGTCGCAAGATCATCGTAGACACCTATGGCGGTATGGCGCGCCACGGTGGTGGTGCTTTCTCCGGTAAGGATCCATCCAAAGTGGATCGATCTGCGGCCTATCTAGCACGTTATGTAGCAAAGAATATTGTAGCGGCAGGAATTGCTGATCGCTGCGAATTACAACTGTCTTATGCAATCGGTGTTGCAGAGCCAACATCTGTCAGCGTGGATACTTTTGGTACGGCGAAGATTGCAGACAGCCGAATCGTTGAACTTGTACGCCAACATTTTGAACTGAGGCCTAAAGGGCTCATCGACATGCTTGAATTATTGCGACCTATTTATCGACAAACTGCTGCTTACGGGCACTTTGGTCGAGAGGACGCAGACTTTACGTGGGAACGCACTGATAAGGCCGAAGCACTTCGTGCCGACGCATGCATTTAACCGAATATTTTGAATTACTATTTTAGGAGCAAACAATGAGTAGTGTAGCTGAAGATAACGTTACTAGCCTCCACGACTACAAAGTGGCTGATATCAGCCTTGCCGATTTCGGCCGCCGGGAAATTACTCTGGCGGAATCAGAAATGCCTGCACTTATGGCATTGAGAAAAAAGTATGCTGCTGAGAAGCCGTTGGCTGATGCCAAGATTCTCGGATGCATTCACATGACCGTGCAAACTGCTGTACTAATCGAAACGTTGGTTGCGCTCGGTGCTGAAGTTCGATGGTCGTCGTGCAATATTTTTTCAACTCAAGATCATGCCGCCGCTTGTATCGCGGCCGAAGGCATCGCAGTTTACGCGTGGAAAGGTCAGACTGAAGAAGAAGGCGAGTGGTGTATTGAACAAACCATTCTGAAGAATGGTAAGCCTTGGGAAGCCAATATGATTCTTGATGATGGTGGTGACCTTACTGCCATGGTTCATGACAAGTACCCACAGTTGCTGGATAACATTCATGGCATTACTGAAGAAACAACAACTGGCGTTCACCGTTTGTTGGAGATGATGGAAGAAGGTTCACTCAAGGTTCCTGCAATCAACGTTAACGATTCTGTCACTAAATCAAAGAATGACAATAAGTATGGTTGCCGACACAGTCTTAATGACGGCATCAAGCGTGGCACGGACATGCTGCTTTCAGGCAAGCATGCACTTGTTATCGGTTATGGTGATGTTGGTAAAGGCTCAGCACAAAGCTTGCGCCAGGAAGGCATGATTGTTCGCATCGCGGAAATTGATCCTATCTGCGCGATGCAGGCCTGCATGGATGGCTTCGAAGTTGTTTCTCCTTACATCGAAGGAAAGAACACAGGTGACGCTGCTGCTATTGACGCAGCTTTGCTCGGCAAACTTGACCTTATCGTTACTGCAACCGGAAACGTAAACGTCTGTGACAAGCATATGCTTGCTGCTGTAAAGGCAGGTGCCATCATCTGCAACATTGGTCACTTCGACAATGAAATCGATACCGCTTACATGCGCGATAACTGGTCTTGGGAAGAAGTGAAACCGCAAGTCCATAAGATCTATCGCAATGGGGCGGAGCAAGCTGACGATTATTTGATCCTGCTGTCTGAAGGCCGACTAATTAACCTCGGCAATGCCACTGGGCACCCTTCTCGTATTATGGATGGGTCTTTCGCGAACCAGGTTCTCGCTCAGATGTATCTCTATGAGAGAAAGTTCGCTGACCTGTCAGAAGACTTTAAGAAGTCCGGCATCACTGTAGAAGTGCTGCCAAAGCACTTGGATGAAGAAGTTGCCGCGTTGATGGTGGAAGGTTTTGGTGGTGTGCTCACCGAGCTAACGCCGGACCAGGCGAAGTACATTAATGTTGAAGTTGAAGGTCCTTACAAGACAGACAGCTACAAGTACTAAGTATAAAAAGTGCCAATGAGTACTACCCACTCTCCGTTTAGTATTGAATTCTACCCGCCGCGCACTGCTGCGGGAGAATCCAAGCTGGACACCGTCCACGAAGAATTAGCCCGACTAAATCCGGACTTTTTCTCCGTGACCTATGGCGCGGGTGGCTCTACTAAAAGTGGTACACAGCAGTTAGTACTCAAGTACCAAGGTCTAGGTTCTCAGGTTGCTCCCCATCTTTCCTTCGGAGGCACTGATGAGGACGAAGTATTGGAGCTGTTGGACACGTATCGTGAGGCGGGTATCAATCGACTGGTTGCACTCCGAGGAGATATACCCTCGGGCAGTGGTGCACCAATTCATTATCGTTATGCCAGCGAGCTGGTGGAGTTTATTCGTCGAGAAACAGGCGACTACTTTCATATAGAAGTCGCTTCTTATCCTGAAGTTCATCCTGAGGCAAAAAGTTTTGCAGCAGATGTAAGCTTCTTTAAACAAAAAGTAGATGCTGGCGCTAATTCAGCTATCACTCAGTATTTCTATAACAGTGATGCCTATTTCCGGTTTGTTGACTACTGTACAGCGCAAGGAATAAACATTCCGATCGTTCCTGGCATCATGCCCATCACAAACTATGAGAATCTTGCGCGCTTCAGCGGAAAGTGTGGTGCGGAAATTCCTCTATGGTTACGACAGCGATTGGACGAGTTTGGCGACGACTTGCCAGGGCTGCGAGCATTTGGCCTGGATGTGGTTACGGAGTTATGTGAAAGACTTTTGGCAGGAGGAGCGCCAGGACTGCACTTCTACTCGATGAATCGTTCCGGCAGTGTCACGAAGCTCTGGCAAAATCTTGCACTTGCCGAGCGCTAGATACTTTTTCAATGCGCATTACACGTCTTCACTGCTCGCAACATCTCGCTGAAAAGGAAGACATCTCCCTATCGCAAGAACAAGCCCATCATCTTATCAACGTATTGCGCCACTCCTCTGGTGACAAAGTTCACGTCTACAATGAAGCAGACGGTGAATTTGAAGGCGCATTAACGGTTGCGAAAAAATCGAAAGCCACTGTCAGTATCAACTCTCACCTACGCTCATTCAAAGCCCCAGAATTTTCAATCCATTTGTATCTGGGAGTTTCTCGTGGTGATCGCATGGATTTTGGCATTCAAAAGTCGGTGGAGATGGGAGTTGTCAGCATTACTCCACTGTTTTCCGAGTTCGGTGAAAGTAAATTGAAGCAATCGGAGCGACTCGAGAAGAAAATCCGCCATTGGCAACGCATCGCAGAGAGCGCAAGCGAGCAAAGTGGCAGGTTAGACGTACCAAAGATTAACAGCCCCGCAGAATTTTTGACCTGCATAGCTAAAGATTCAACAATCCCAACTCTGATAATGGATGGTAGCGGGAGTGACTCACTATCAGAAGTAGAGCTCAATGATGCGGTCAACGTATTCATTGGCCCGGAAGGTGGTTTTTCCTCCACCGAGCTAGAGAAGGCGAAAGAAAACAATTACCAGGTTATTAGTCTTGGGCCGCGGACATTGCGAACTGAAACAGCACCAATTACTGCACTGGCAATACTTCAACATCGTTTTGGTGATTTGTAGGTAGTCTACGAACTATTCTCAGACTAATAATAGGTCTAAAGATCAGGGCAATTCGATTAAACGCGAATGCTTAATGGGCCTAGCCCGATCTTTTTGCCGAAGAATGCATCACGAAACTGGCTTAGTTTGAGTGGATATTTTCCTGGATCAATACTGCAGCTGATGCCCCGATTCTTATCACTCGCCTGATCGGTTAACTCAATCACTTGCGGCTTGGAGAGTAGTTTTCTTTTTGAGTCGCTCAACAGCGCGACTTTAGGAAACAGTCTTTGCGATTCGTTTTGTTCTAATACCAGCGCTAATTCACCGCTGCACAATTTCACTAGTGTGCCTACTGGATACATACCCATCACGTGAATAAATTCCACGACGAGCTGTTCGGGGAATTTTAGTGCGCGTTGTTTGTAAAGGCGAGCGATGGCACGGGCCGGAGAAACTCTGCTGTGTTCGTTGTTTGTTCGTAACATACGCTCAAAGCAATACGCCAAAGTGGCATAGCGAGCGAGCGATGGAATCTGATCACCCTTTACTGCCTTGGGAAAACCTAAGCCGTCATGCCGTTCATGATGGTTGCGTACAATGCGAATGACTTGTTCATCGGGGTCAGCGTATTGCGTGAGCAAGTCGGCCCCTAGCTCGACATGCTTGCGGTATGCCAAATATTCTTTGCGTCGAAATACACCACGTTTTGTCACTAAACGTTCTGGCAACAAGTTCATGCCGATATCGCACAGCAAGGTCCCCATAAAAAGTGTATCGATATCTGCACGCTTTAAACCGATTTGTCGCCCCAACATCGCTGACCAAATTGCAGCTCGAACACAGTAGCTAAACGTTTGTCGCGATTCGCCATCGGTAAACAACAACCAGATAAGTGTTTGTGGGTTTGCAATCAAACTATCTATGAGTGTGTTTGAGTGAGTATGTAGTGACTGTAGATCTACACACTGGCCTTCTCGGATGTTGTCGCAGATAGTTTGAAATTGATCCTGCAATTGCTCGTAGGCAGTTACAGATTTATCAAACAGCTGTTTGATGGAATGGGACACTGGATAAGTGTCGCGTTGAACCTTTACAGCGGACGCTTGTGGAGCAGCTTTTCTTGCGCTGCTGAGAATAGTGAGATCGGTTTTACGCCGACGAGCTGGTTCTGCGCCGCGATTAGTATCAATGGTGACTACTTTACAGAATTTCTGCAGCGTTTCGATATGTTCCACTTTCTTAACGTGAAACCCGCCCATGGGAAAGGGTGTTACCGACCACGGACAATCGATCTCACACACATACATGCCGATGAGGAGATCCCGAACATCGAGGGTAATGAGATAGCCAGACGGTGGGTTACCGACGCTGCTGTTGGCATTACTACTAGGCAACTGCATGAGCCAAGCTTAGCGACTTTTCAGGACCCTGCTTGTGAGAAAGCTCACAGTCCTGAACACCCGTCTATCCCACGTATTTCGTGCTATACGGCCTTCTGGGCCATGAAAAATCTGGGTTTTGGATAATGAATTGATAGGCAAAAAAATGGCGCCCATCTTTCGATGGGCGCCGAGTGATACTACAAAAAGGGAGAGTAGTAGCGAATTATGCTTATTGCGTGACGAATTCTGGATAGGCTTCCATTCCGCATTCCGCGAGATCGACGCCTTCGGCTTCCTCTTCTTCCGATACCCTGATTCCCATGATGGCTTTGAGTGCCATCCATACGATCAGGCTAGTAGCGAATACCCAGATAAAGATAGTCAGCATTCCTATCAGTTGGCCTCCAAACGTGGCATCCGGGTCTGATAGGAGAACCGCAAAGATTCCAAAGATACCGACCGTACCATGCACAGATATTGCACCAACAGGATCGTCGATCTTTAACTTGTCCAGAGTCACGATGCTGAATACAACGATCACACCACCGATCGCACCGATGATAGTCGATAGCAGAGGGGTTGGATCTGCAGGCTCAGCGGTAATCGCTACCAGTCCAGCTAATGCGCCGTTAAGTGCCATAGTGAGGTCTGCTTTGCCAAACATAATGCGAGCAGTTAACAGTGCAGCAATGAGCCCACCAGCTGCTGCCGCGTTTGTGTTCAAGAACACGTTTGCAACTTCATTGGCAACGCCGATGCCACCAAGTTTCAATGTTGAACCGCCATTGAATCCAAACCAGCCCATCCAAAGAATAAAAGTACCTAATGTTGCAAGCGGCAGATTGGCACCTGGGATCGGTTGTACCGCACCAGTAGTTTTGTTGTATTTGCCTTTGCGTGGGCCGAGTAACAAAACTCCAGCTAATGCTGCAGCAGCACCTGCCAAGTGCACAATGCCTGATCCAGCGTAGTCAGAGTAGCTAAGCTCGAACATGCCGAATACTGACTTACCACCCCAAGTCCATCCGCCTTCGATTGGATAGATAACGCCTGTCATCACAACGGCGAATCCTAGAAACGCCCAGAGCTTCATTCGTTCGGCAACCGCACCAGACACGATGGACATGGCCGTTGCTACAAACACAACTTGGAAGAAGAAGTCTGATGCGCCAGCGTATTCGCCCATATCACTGAAACCAGCTTCATTCGATGCATCCAGGACTGCCTGCACTGCTGCATCGTCCATTCCTGCTACGGTGGTGACACCAGATAGGAAGAATCCACCGTCATACATAAATTGGTAGCCGCACACCAGGTACATGGTGCACGCAACGGCAAAAAGAGCGACGTTCTTCGTCAAGATTTCTGTGGTGTTTTTGGTGCGGACCAGGCCCGCTTCCAGCATGGCGAAGCCAGCCGCCATCCACATCACCAGTGCGCCACAGATAAGAAAATAAAAAGTATCCATCGCATACTGTAATTCAAAAATTTGGTCTTGCACGTTTACCTCCACTGTGGCCCTCCGATACGGCCACTGATAGTTTGCTTAATCTTGTTGTGAGTATTTTTTTCTTAAACTGCCTCTTCGCCAGTTTCACCCGTACGAATGCGGATGATTTGCGACAGCTCTGTTACGAATATTTTTCCGTCACCAATTTTTCCGGTATTGGCCGCTTTGGTGATGGCTTCCAATGTCTGATCAAGCAAACTTGCTCCAATAGCAATTTCCAGCTTCACCTTGGGTAGGAAATCCACGACGTATTCCGCACCCCGATACAACTCTGTGTGGCCTTTCTGCCGGCCAAAACCTTTTACTTCAGTTACGGTGATCCCCTGCACCCCAATTTCGGATAACGCCTCGCGGACATCATCCAATTTGAATGGCTTGATAATAGCCGTGACTAACTTCATTGTTTCGCTCCTCGATTTCTAAGCCAGCTGTCCTGCTAGATGACAACTTACGCATAACACCAAGAGGGCTATGCACGGGCCGTGCCAGATGTAGTCGCGCCCCAAAAAACGGGCATTCAAGGCGCCAAATAGACTTTTTTGCTGGTCATTGTGAAATTTTGTGCACCAAACTGAACGCTCTAAGTGCACCATGCATGGCCATGCACCAGGATTGTGCGGCCGCAGCGAGTACTACTCTTTTTGTAAATTCTAAGTGCTAGAATGAGCCGTAGATTCACAATTTCCAGGTTGCCTATGCCGAACAATGACTTTTTGAAGGAGCTAAGCGAACGCTTGTCCCGAATAATGCCTGCTGCAGAAGAGTTAAGGGTGGAGACCCGCACCAAAATTGAGCAAGCTCTCAAGAACGGTTTGGCAGATTTGAATGTGCTCACTCAAGAAGAGTTCGAAGTTCATACTCGAGCACTTGAACGGGCAGAACAACGAATTACCGAGTTGGAAAATGTGGTGAAGAAGCTGGAGGCAAAACTCGAACAAGAAGATGCCGAAGACTAAATTTGTCTACAAAGCTTTTCATCCTTCCGCTTGCTAAAGAGCCCAATGAAACCAACCGATTTTTAGTTGAAGAGTTTACAGCTCAATGATCTTCCTACCGTCAGTAAGAAATTTATCGGTTTCATTTCTAGTTTTCGCTCTACTCGCTGTAGCAGGAATTCTACTCAACCACTCTGCTTTGGCTGGATCCTGGCGCTGGGACGATCCGTCAATCTTACTGCACATACATACCAATTCTTTTATTGGCGATTTTTTGGAGCCTGAGGTCTGGCAGAGCTTTTCCCCTGCAAATTTGACTCCTTGGCTTACCTTTTCCTATGAGATTGATCTAATTCTATTTGGCCTGAGCCCTGCATTTTTTTACGGCCACCAACTTATTGCGCTATCCGCTGCAGCATTTTCACTTTTCTTCTTGTTGTCACTTTGGACGAGGAAAGTATTCGCTTTATTTGGAGCAGCCCTGTTCCTGTGTGGCACTCCGAGTTTTCTCATAGCTCAGCAACTAATGACTCGCCACTATGTCGAGGGTCTGGTTTTCTGCTTGTTTTCTCTTATTTGTTTTGTAATGTATCTGCGGCAACGGCGAGCCAGTCTTTTGATAATCAGCACTCTACTCTATGTGCTGGCTGCAACCGCAAAAGAAACTTATGTGCCTCTGGTGTTGTTATTGCCACTAATGCCAGAATCGAATTGGAAAACTCGACTGTTTGCTGCACTCCCTCATGTCTGCATTGCACTTTTGTATACAGCCTGGCGCAGTTACATGTTAGAAAACCTGGGTGGCGGATACATTGGCGCAAGCGACTATTTGTCGTTTGGTAGTATTTCAAATGTTGCCTCCACGTTCCTGACATTTCCAGCCCTACTATTTGGTGACTATTGGTTTGTCGCCGTTTTCCTCTATTTGTTCTTGTTCGCTGCTACTGCAATTACTAATCGGGCTGTATTGCGACATTTTTTCCTGGTCGGTTTTTTAGTCTGCACACCATTAGTTCCTTTGGTGAGTTTTCCTGGAATCACAATTGCAGATAGGTATTTATTGCTGCCCTGGGTTGCAATTTGTTTTTCAGTGGCTTGGTTTTGCGACCGACTAAGTCAAAATTTAATACGAGATAGAGGAGCAGGAATCACGATTTGGTGTAGCCCCATATTAGTGCTTGCATTGGCGAGTGTAGTGGCAGGCAAGCAGACTTTGGCATCTGTTTTGGTTATCGCTAATAGTTATGACAAACAAGGGGAGTTCATTTGGCAAAATAACGAAGAGCAGATCTATCAGCCGTCACCGGAACTGCTAGCTTCTTATTGGTATGTAACAGACCTATCAACATTTAAATCTCGATTGATTGAGAATAGCTCAAGCCCACAGCCAGTGGTTGACTACTATTTCGAGCAACCGACAAGCACACGTCCCTGGGTCTATCAATCAGCTTGTAATTGTCTCGAGCAAGAGAATTACTCCGTCGCAGATGCAGTGAGTCTCTCCAGGGATAAAGCAGATCAGAATGCGGAACTGTCAATGGAGTACCAATACAACAATAGCTACTTCACTTGGCGATTTGGGCCCTATGATTCCGGTCAGTTTCATATCGTATCTACTGATTTAGGACTAGTCCCAGCGCCGCCTGCGGGCAGGTTGCGAGTGAGCTTGGACGAATGCACATCGTTCTTTTTGCGCTACACCTCACCCGAGGGTTGGACGACATACTCAGAAGAACAGCGCATATCAATTAGTTCGCAAACTACCACTTGGGAGCGAGAATCTCGTTGAAGAAGATAGCCATCATTATT
The DNA here is from genome assembly GCA_965262465.1 of uncultured Pseudohongiella sp. Classification (GTDB taxonomy): domain Bacteria; phylum Pseudomonadota; class Gammaproteobacteria; order Pseudomonadales; family Pseudohongiellaceae; genus UBA9145. The sequence goes on from OZ253535.1 coordinate 3,450,941, forward strand.
CCCGTGCTAAATGAGGAAGAGATCATAGCCTCGAGTTTGCAGGCGATTTCAACCCATCTGTCATCTTTAGCGGATGTCGATTTCACCTTTATTGTCGTTGACGATGGTTCCGAAGACAAAACCGCTGCAGTCCTGGAAAGCCTTGGTGAGCAAGTTGAAGGAGTAGGTTTAGAAAAGATCAGCCTAAGCAGACATTACGGAAAGGAGGCAGCTATATTCGCTGGCCTAAGTTCTGCCAAATCACACGATGCTGCGATTGTCATGGATTGTGATCTTCAACATCCTCCACAGCTCATTCCTGACATGGTGAGTTTTTGGAAACAGGGGAGTCTGGTTGTGGAAGGGATTAAAACTTCCAGAGGAAATGAGAACTGGCTAAGAAAATGGTCTGCACGCCTTTACTACGCACTCTTTCATCTTCTCACCGGACTGGATATCAGCACCGACACTGATTTTAAGTTAATCGATAAGAAGGTGGTCAACTCATATTGTGCGCTACCGGAAACTAATCGATTCTTTCGAGGATTGATTAAATGGATGGGAGTTCCAACCACTCAGCTCCCATTTAGTGTGCAGAGCGCGACAAGGGATAAATCTTCGTGGCGAAAAACATCACTGATTCGGTATGCCATATCCACAATTTCGTCGTTCACTTCTTACCCTCTGCAGATAGTCACAGTTTTAGGAATCATAACTTTCCTCTTTAGCCTGATTATTGGCGGAATAGCTCTGGTCGACAAAATCACCGGCCAAGCGGTGGATGGATTCACTACCGTCATTCTAATCATTCTGTTTATCGGAAGTGCGTTGATGTTCAGCCTGGGATTAATTGGTATTTATCTCGGGAGAATATTCGAAGAAGTTAAGAGACGCCCCAATTTCATCATTGACCTAGATACAGATAGCGAGAAAACTGAACATGACTAAATTTCTTCCCATACTAATCCATGCATTTCTTCTCGCTCTTACTCTTTCTATCTCGCATGCTGTATTGAAATGGGTTTCAATCCAGCAACATACTGACTATATGCAGTTGCTTATTGAACAGTGGAAAATGATTTTTCTTGCGCTGTTTCTATATGGATTAGTTTTCTTCTATTACGTATTCGTACTTAGAACCAGTCCTATATCTACTCTATATCCAATCTACACTGGCTTGTCTGTGTTGTTTGTTATGTTACTTGGGAGTTTCATTTTTGGTGAGTCAATCACATCGACCAAAAGCGTTGGAGCAGCGCTGATACTCGCTGGAATAGTCACTATGGGTTGGAATCAGGCGTGAGCGTTTAGCTGCAGTTGAGAGCTCAATATTTTTGAAAGCAGCGACTGCGACGGAGTGCGATCGCTTCTAGCAAATCGCTCTGAGAGATTTGTGGTCTATTGGAAAAGTCGGCAATTGTTCGCGCGACTTTCATGATTCGATGTACACCGCGAGCAGATAAGCCTAGTTGATCCATTGCATCAGCCAGCACTTTCCGAGAGCTATTACTCAGACTGCAACAGGCTTCGATTTCATTTGAGCTCAGTGCGTTGTTAAGTTTGCCCCGGCGTTGGATTTGTTGGCGCCTGCAAACAGCAACCCTTTCTTTCGTAACCCGCCACCAATTCAAGCTCTGTTGGTCTGCTGTCTCAGGTTGTTGCAGCAGCTCGCTCTGTCTGAGCCCTGGCAACTCCACACTAATGTCCATACGATCGATCAGTGGCCCAGATAATTTACCTAAATATCGATTTACCTTATCTGGCCCACAACGGCATTCTCGGCTTGGATCGGATGCATTGCCACAAGGACAAGGATTCATTGCCGCTACCAATTGGAAGTTTGCTGGATACTTAATGCGGTAATTCGCCCTACTCAAAGTAATCTCACCCACTTCTAGCGGTTCTCGCAGGGCATCTAGCGCAGAGGGTTTAAATTCTGAAAACTCATCGAGAAACAAAACTCCCCGGTGGGCCAGAGTCACTTCGCCAGGATTTGCTTTGTTTCCACCGCCTACCAAAGCGACATGGGTAGCTGAATGATGAGGGTTGCGAACTGGTCTGGCCTTCAAGACATGAGACGACAACGGAATATTTGCTACGGAATGTATAGCAGCCACTTCCATTGCTTCTGAGTCAGATAGTGGCGGCAGAAGTTGGGTTAGGTTTTGGGCAAGCATTGTTTTGCCGCATCCGGGAGGGCCAATCAACAATATGTTGTGCCCTCCAGCTGCCGCTATCTGCACCGCTCGTTTCGCAAATGTTTGGCCATAGATCTGCAGAAAAGTCGGCTCAGGAATATTGAGCTCTTTGTTTTGTTGTTCAGGTTTGAATATCGATGAATCGCCACCATTGGCATGGACAACAAACTCCAACAAAGACTCAACAGTTCCAACTTGCTTATCACCAATGAGTAAGCATTCATTCTGATTGGATTTGGGCAAGATAATGCTGTTGTGTGCGGCGCGCGCGGCATGAATGACTGGGACAGCACCACGTATTGGCCTTACTTCACCGTTTAACGCCAGCTCCCCCATGATCTCTGTCGCATCGAGGCTATTTGTTGGGAGTTGATTAGATGCAAGCAAAATACTTAGCGCAATCGATAAGTCGTACTGACCGCCTGATTTAGGAAGGTCAGCAGGTGCGAGGTTTACTGTGATGCGTCGGTCGGGAAAAGATAGTCCAGAATTGATTATCGCTGAACGCACCCGTTCCTTACTTTCTCGCACAGCGGTTTCCGGCATGCCAACAATTGCGAAGCCAGGTAATCCATTAGACAAATGGGTTTCAACGGTAACCTGTATCGCTTCAATTCCCAGTAGCGCACGAGACTTAACAACAGCGAGAGACAATTCAACAGCCTGTGAAAGGATTACTTTTCACACACAGTAATAGTCGAGCCTTAAAGTTTTTTACAAATTAGAGGCAAAAAAATGGGCTCAATGAGCCCATTCTTTTAATAATTGAATTCTCTTAGTTAGATTGTTCAATCATGTATTCAACGATTGCACGAAGGTCGTCATCGTTGCAGTCGAAGCATAGACCTTTAGGTGGCATTGTATTCACGCCATTAATTACGTTGGCAACGATTGCGTCCATACCTTTCTCAAGACGCGGTTCCCATTCACCTGCATTACCAGCACCAACTTTAGGTGCACCTGCTGCACCAGTTGAGTGGCATGCAAAACAGGATGCCATGTATTTTTGTTCAACATTGAAGCCTTCACTAACTTGAGCCAATTGTAATGGCTGTGCTTCGTCTGCAATGCTTGCGAAAGCAAACAAAGAAGTCAGAAGGACTAACATCATCTTTGAAGTTTTTTGTAACACGCTCTTGCTCCTATTACCTCAATAAAACCAATTTTAATACGTCTGGAATGAATTTTTCCTGAACAACTACTGCGCCAACATGTAGTCGACTATGGCCTGTAGATCATCATCGCTACAGGTCATGCAAATACCTCTGGCCGGCATAGCATTAAATCCATTGATCACGTTTGCCATTACCGCATCCATACCTTTCGCCATACGCTCTTCCCAAGCCGCAGCGTCATCTGGTTGTGGTGCGCCCAAAGCATCTGAACCGTGACAGGCAAAACAACTAGCCTGATAAGCTGCCGCCGCATCGAAACTACTTTCAGCCGCTGCTACTTCTGTAGCGGCTGGTTCTGGATCAGCAGGTGCTGGTTCAGCTGTAACAGGCTCGGCTGCGACCTCAGCAGGCGCTGCCGAAGGCGAACTGGCGTTGCCAGTTGTGCCAACACATGGCTGGCCAGCCATACAGATCTGGCCAACTGGTCGGATATTGTCTGCCGCCGATTGGGCGTATGCCGATACCTGAGTAAGACTCGCCAGCAACACAAGGCCTAACAGGGCTGTGCTGCGCTTAATTCCTGATAAAAACACTTCGCTATTGCTCCCCGCCTGATTCGCTTTAAGTAATACGCTCAGGCTGCTGGATTGGGTTGATCTGGGATCCGGGCTGCGCTGCCTCTTAGTCATGGCTGCCCAAAAAATGCAGGCGAATTATACAGGAATTGGGGCTCTCAGAAACCCATGGGGCAGGCTCAGAGGCCCCAGATAATGGCAAGATATTGTCGCTAAATGTAACGATTTTGAGCGGATTATGGCCCTGGGACTACGGTGAGATTGAGAGGCGTCTGGTGATAGAAAATGTCATTTAAATCGCTCTGCAATCCATAGCCCACCACGATATTGGCTTCTATTTCCTGAATGCCCAGGTCGGCCGGCACAAGATCTGTTGCTATGGTCAGAGACTCCACGCTGGTGAGAGTCTTATTCGCAAATTGCACTGGAGGCAGCGGGTTTGCGGTGACGTCCACAAACTCTCCTTGATTGTTAAGCATCAATACCTGGTCATCAATTAGTGCGGCTACCACAAGAAATCCAGCTTGGCCCAGATGCTGAGGATCGATTGTAATTTGAGCAGAGATGTCCAATGAATCTGTTGAATTAAATACGTTTGTGAAGCTTGTCCCGTTATCGGCGGTGATACCTCCTGAGAACTGAGCAGAAACGTTTGTATTATTGAGGCTAATGGACGAACCAAGTGAAGGTTCTGCGGTGCTACTAAAACTTGAAGACAGCTCGTAACTTCCAAAGACGTTGCAGTCGGGATTTTGCTGCGAGGTAAATGTGTTAACCATGATGAAGTAGCTGCCAGGATCTAAATCTGCGGACAATTGTGAATTGCAACTTCCATCACTTGGTGCTTGCACATCAAGATACTGTAGATCGGTAGTAGCTAGAATCAAAACAGCATCAAGAACGCCAGAAGTAACATTAAATGTCAGTTGGCGTGACTGATCCAATTCAAACTGGTATAGATCTATGAAACTGTTATCGGTGCCTCCGACAGTTAATTCACTTACTGTGCAGTCATTACTGTTAAGAGCATTGCTAATCGATCCAAATACAAACGCGTTTATATCGCAGTTAGATAAGCCATCATGCAGAGTATTTACTCCATTGATGTCATCCTCCTGAAGCTCGAATAGATTACCAATATTTGGGGCCATGATGGCTTCATTTGACTCTTCATGATCGAGTCCAATGACATGTCCTAACTCATGCAGAGCAACGCGAGCAAAATCTAATCCGGCAAAAGACTGACCAAATTGCACTAACGGACCATCAAAAATGTCAAAATCTTCATTGGCATTTACCACTATGTCCGCCTCTCTAATATTGGGCGGCCCTAAAATTTGAGGCTCGAATCTACGCACAGCGACTGCAAGCACGTTGTTTCCGAAACTGCTTCCACAAAAATCATCAACGAAATCAACACTACTAATGCCATTGTTTAAACAAGGATCAGCGTGTTCATTCACGACAGTAAAATTGAAAACAGTCTCTTCTGTCCAACTATTCATTGCATTAATAAAAGCTGTATTCCAAGCAATGCCAGTTGCAGATATTCCAGTAATTCCTACATAGTATTCAGCTTGAGCACGAAACCACTTCGTTCCATCCAGCTCAAAACTCAACACAGAGTTACTCACGCTCAAAAAGAATCCGAGTATGCAAAGCTGGATGGGATTTCTATTACTGTGTTTGATCATGTCTAAGTATTTAAGAGCTAGTTTGCCTAAGTAATTATAAAACGATTGGGCCTTGATTCCGTTGACGAGTGCTATCTAGGGTTTGGTAAATGTTTATACGAAGACCGGTAGGATTCTCATTCGCTTGCAGAGTAACACTAACTCAAGCGAAAACTGAGACTGAGCTAACACTTGGCCAACAATCTAGAAACTGTATCAGAGGTTTCTGTAGGAGCCATCCAGAATAGCCTGCCACCATGGTTCCTGGTCGAGATACCAATCCACAGTGCGATTGAGGCCCGACTCGAAGTCTTCCTGAGGCTGATAACCTAATTCAGACATTATCTTGGTAGCATCGATAGCATATCGGGTGTCATGGCCCGGACGGTCTGCAACATAAGTGATCAGGCTGCTAGCCTGATCTCCCTTAGCGCAAGGTGAATCTGGAAATCTTGCAGCTAGACTAGCGTCTTTTTCAAATCGTTGATCAACCAGCTTGCACAACAAGCTAACCACATCAATATTTGTCCATTCATTATTGCCACCAATATTATAAGTTTCACCATGCCTTCCCTGCTTAATGATGAGTTCAATCCCTCTGCTGTGATCATCAACATAGAGCCAATCTCGAATCTGCTTGCCATCGCCATAAATAGGTAATGGTTTGCCACTAAGTATATTTAGCAGACAAAGAGGAATCAGTTTTTCGGGAAAATGGTAAGGACCATAGTTATTGGAACAGTTGCTGGTAGTAACCTTCAATCCAAATGTATGGTGATAAGAACGTACTAAGTGATCAGACGCTGCCTTGCTAGCCGCATAGGGTGAGTTGGGCGCGTACTGGGTTGATTCACTAAATGCAGGATCGTCAGCGGACAGTGTTCCATATACTTCATCAGTAGAAACATGATGGAATAGATGGTCGTCAAGAGTGGAGTCGTCTAACCAACACTGTTTTACTGCTTTCAATAGCGTATGGGTTCCCACAATATTGGTATCGATAAATGCATCTGGCCCTGTGATGGAGCGATCGACATGACTCTCTGCTGCGAAATGAACCAGGGTGTCAATCTCATGCTCCCGAAGAAGTTTCAACACCAAGTCATAGTCGCACACCGAGCCTTGAACAAAAGTGAATTGGGGATCGTTTTCAAGGGCCGTAAGATTGGCTCTATTGCCTGCATAAGTGAGCGCATCCAACACAACAATAGAATCTTCTGGATTAGCCTTGCGCCAATAATGCACGAAGTTGCTACCAATAAATCCTGCAGCGCCTGTTACTAGTAGTCGTCTCATTTATAAAACCCAGATTTTCCTTGTTTCATCTTTTTAATCTTTCATTAATGCAGCAATGACATCTCTTAACTCTGCCCGCCAGGTGCGCGGGGCTTCGCTCAATAAAGAAAGAGTTTTGCTTATGTCCATTACACTATAAGCTGGCCGCGTGGCTGGCGTAGGGTACTCCGAGGTAGTGAGCTTGTTAAGCGGAATAGCATTATTCAATATTCCGAGTTCCAACCCAATTGCTTGAATCTCCGTAGCAAAGTCATACCAGGAAATTGCTGCCCCATCAGACCAATGAAAAATTCCAGCGCTATTAGAGTCCAATAATTGAAAAACTACTTTGACTAAAGAGTGTGTCGATGTAGGAGAGCCAATTTGATCTGCAACAATTCCCAATTCTGATTTTTCAGCCATAAGTCGAAGCATGGTCTTAACAAAGTTGTTACCAAATTCGGAATAGAGCCAGGATGTACGAACTATCACTCCGCTGTTGGGTAGAATTTGTTGAACCTGCTCTTCGCCGGCTCGTTTACTCGCACCATATTCGCTTAAAGGTGCTGGAACTTCTTCAGTATTGTAGGGATTTGAGGCTTTGCCGGAGAAAACAAAATCCGTTGATATCTGCAACATCTTCGCATCATTTGCTGCACACCAATTGGCAATATATCCGGCTGCATTAGCATTCACTGCGAAAGCAAGCTCCGAGTCCTGTTCCGCGCGATCTACGGCAGTATAGGCTGCGGCATTAATGACAGCAGCGGGGTTTACTCGCTCGAGATAATTCTTGGTGGCAGCCTCATCGGTGATATCTAGGTCTGCTAGGTCACAACACTCAAGTTTGTAGATGTCGGCGAGTGAGGAATTTGCCCAATGCAGTCTAATTGTCGAGCCCAGCTGCCCCTCAGCACCTGTCAAAAGGAACTTGGCGGTCATGGGAATAGCAGGGCCTCTTTGAGGGAACGCCCGTTTTGATCTTTGGTGGATAACAATGGAGCACTCTCTTGCTCTGAGTTTATTGGCCAATCTATCCCAATATCCGGATCGTTCCAGGCGATGCTGTGGTCGTCTTCGGGGTGATAGTATTCAGTACATTTATAAGAGAGTTCTGCAGTTTCGCTGATTACGTAGAAACCATGGGCGAAACCTGGGGGCATCCAAAGCTGTTTTCTATTTTCTCCGCTCAATATCTCACCAACCCATTGGCCGAATGTGGGAGAGCTTTGGCGAATGTCCACCGCTACATCGAATACTTCACCGGCTATCACTCTAGCAAGCTTGCCCTGGGGAAATTGCAGCTGATAGTGGAGACCTCTCAATGTGCCTTGCACAGATTTGCTCTGATTATCTTGCACAAATTCGCAGTCCACACCACGTTCGGCAAAATGTGCTTGTCGAAACGTTTCCATGAAATAGCCACGTTCATCGCCGTGAACGGTGGGCTCTAATACCCATACTTCAGGAATTGTAGTGTTAGTGATGTTCATGGATCGAAGCGACTAGGGTTGTTTGAGTAGTTCTAACAAGTATTGGCCATAACCACTCTTTTCAAGTCTGTGTGCTAAATGCTCGAGTTGCTTGCTATCGATGAAGCCCTGGCGATAAGCGATTTCTTCAGGGCATCCTATTTTTAAACCTTGCCGCTCTTCCAATACACGGATGAAATTTGCTGCGTCTAATAACGATTGGATGGTGCCTGTGTCCAACCATGCCGTACCGCGATCAAATAGCTCTACCTTTAATGATTTGCGCTCAAGATATACTTTGTTGACATCTGTTATTTCTAACTCGCCACGTGCAGATGGTTTTATTGATTTTGCGATGTTTACTACGTCGTTGTCATACATGTATAAACCAGTAACCGCATAGTGTGATTTGGGATTTTCTGGTTTTTCTTCTAAGTCGATTGCATTAGAGTTTTCATCCAGAGTTACTACACCGTAACGTTCTGGATCAGTCACATAGTAGGCGAATACGCATGCGCCTTCTTTTTGTTCCACAGCGCTTTGTAATGTGTCTTCTATGCGATTGCCGTAGAAAATATTGTCGCCAAGAATTAAACAGACCCGACTATCACCAATAAACTCTTCGCCAATAATAAAAGCTTGTGCCAATCCTTCTGGCTTTGGTTGCACCGCATAAGAAATTCGAATTCCCCATCCCGCGCCGTCACCCAAGAGATTCTGATAACTATTGCTATCTTCAGGCGTGGTGATAATTAGAATTTCCTTTATGCCCGCTTGCATCAATGTAGCAAGCGGATAGTAAATCATCGGCTTGTCATACACTGGCATAAGCTGTTTGCTGACTGAGATAGTCATTGGATGCAAGCGGGACCCAGTACCACCAGCTAGAATGATTCCTTTTGTAGCTACGCCATCGGTAGTCATGATTCGTTCATTAAATCCTTATTACTAATACTTCAGATGTCCTTTGCACATGAGCAAGTGACCTACTTCAATCGCTCATTGTCCCTAAAGCGTTCTTATAATAGATGGCAGCTCACTCTGAAACGAACGCTGAGGCTCAAATCCGAGATCGGTAAACGCTTCCTCATTGGAAGCTAAAAACGCTCCAGAATCGGCAACGAGATTGCGGTAAGTTCGTAGACCCAGGTCGTTTCTCTTCAACCCAAAACTATTGGCAATTTGGGCTACCAACGAGGCTAGGAAGAATACCATACGCGGGGTGTACCAACCCGGCTTTTTTCGCCCCAGAGCCTCATATATAGCGCTCTCCAGGGTATTCGGCGAGTAATCTTGACCGTCGGTTAAGGTATAGGTTTTCCTATTCGTATTTTCGCTATCGGCTACTCGCAGTATTGCTGCGCAAAGGTCACTTACTGCTATCAATTGGAGCTTGTTCTCTAACTTTGGTAGTGGTGGCAAGCGGCCCGATTTGATGCGCCGGATCATACCAACAATGTTTCCTTTCATTCCTGCGCCATACACATTAGCTGGCCGAACCACGGCACAATGAAAATCATCGGTGGCTAGGTCAAAAAGCAAATCTTCAGCATTCTTCTTACTTCTCGCATAGGCTGTTGTGGCTTTCGGATCTTCAGCTCCGGCCGCTAAAATACTGCTGACAAAAACAAACTTTCTAACGCCTGCTTGCTTTGCTGCTTCTGCCAGCACTCGGGTCCCTTCTACATTTATGCGGCTGTATTCTTCACTAGCTACATTTCCCACATGGGCAATACCTGCTAAATGGAAAACAGTATCAACACCATTACATGCATCTGCTAATCCATCTGTGCTTGGAAGGTCTGCTTTAACAATCTCAATAATTCCGTTACCGGGTAACAACGCCATTGAATTTTGTCGAAGCATGATTTTTAGCTTGTATCCTGCTCTTTGCAAATACTCACAAAGGGACGAACCAATGAATCCTGAGACTCCAGTGACTAATGCTACTTTCGAAGTTTGCTCAATCATATCTAATTGGAACTAGATCCATCGCCAACCGTAAGTTCTAAAAAAGCGAAAACCTGATTGGAAAAAATACTTGATATGCCTAAGCCCTTTGCGTGCAGAGTTTCCACCATGGTGAATGATTTTCATCGAAGGCAGGTGGGCTAGAGAATATTGTTCACTGAGACGCATTGAAAGGTCAAAATCTTCGAAGTAGAGAAAATACTCTTCATTAAATCCAGCGACTTTTTGAATGGCTTCTGTATTACACAATATAAAACATCCACTGATTATCGGTATGTCCTTTGTTGGTACATCATCTGATAACTCACGCATCTCGAATTCAGATAATCTTTTATCAAACAAATTTCTGATGAAGCCAGGCATAAATCCGCGCAAGAAAAAATCGATCACTGAAGGATAGCGTTTGCACAAGTATTGTTTGTTACCTGATTCGAAAGTCGCTGCTGGGCTAACTCCGGCAACATCTTTGTGCTCTTGTAAATATTGGATGCCTTTTCTTAATGCTTCAGGGTCTACTTCAATATCGGAATTCATAATCAAACTGAATTCCGAGTCTGCTTTAGTTAAAGACAAATTGTGGCCAGACCCGTAACCGACATTACCTTGACCTTGAAGTAATCGCAGCTCGCAATCTAGGGCTTCAAGTCGTTCTCCAAACTTTTCAAAGCTATCCAGCTCAAGTTGGTTGGAATCACTATTGTCGATTAGGGTAATGCTGGCAGGACGGATATGCCCGACTTCTAGCGCACATATAAGCGAGCCTATTGCGCTCTCTAACTCACCTTCTTTTGGGTAGTAACAGACGATAGAGATCGAGATTAATATTGGTTGGGGTTCAGTCAATCGAAGAGAGCCGCACTAGTTTTGGTTTTTAGGTATTGTGAGGGCTCTATTGTAAGGGAGCGCTACTGTGCTCAGCTAGTAGCGCTGAGTCTAGATGCAGACTAAATGTCGACTAATCGATCACCAAATGGAGTAGATACCACCCTCTTGCCCGGGGGAACGTCTTCAGGTGCGATTCGTCTTGGTTGAAATTGCGAGGTTGACGTTGCCTGGGTGCCATCCCGCCCGCGGTCGCGAATTGCTGCAAACGGGTTGCGTACCGCTTCTGCTTGTTCAACTACCTCTGCTTCTTGCGCTTCTGATACAACCTCTACTGCTGGTTGCACTGGCTCAGCAATGGCGATCGCCTCTGCTGTAGTTATGCTCAAAGAAGAAATATTGGTATTGGAATCACAACTCACGCCCTGATCTGGAAAGTCTCCACAAGGAACTGCGGCGGGATAACGAAGTGCAACTTGCCCTGCTCCGTGACTGACTACAGCATAAAGCTCGTGACCGGGTACATTGTCAATGCCGTCGGTGAGAGGTACTTGAATCGTTTCGCCATTCATATGACGCAGGATCGCTTTGCGGTTGCTTCCAATTCGAGAGGTTCCTACCAAGGTAAAAGTAGGCTGGGCTTGAGTAGCCCTAGTGCCGCGAGAATTCTGGGGATTACGACCATTGCTAGCTGACGATGCAGAATTATTGCTAGTAGAATCTAATCCTTCGAACAGGTTAAAAGATTGATCTGAGACCGAATTCTGAGCCGCTAGTTGTTGAGGCAACGCGCAGACTAAAAGACTAAGCAAAAGCTGATTCAAGCCGTAACTCCGAAGTCTTGTCACCAGAATATCCATAGAAAGCGCCCTTTTTCAATGATCAACTACTTAGACGAAGCAAACAGCAGAAAAGTTTTTCGATATTTACCCACGATTGCTAAAGAATAAGCAGGGATTTTAGGATAGGGACTTTCTTGTTTATGAACTCATTGGCTTGTTGCATCAATTCGGCCACATTGTCTTCATCTGATTGCAAAGTTTGTCCTTCCTTAATTAGAACCTGATTTTGAAATTTTAGTACGTGCCATACAGCTTTCACTATTTCTGTTGGATCTTTAACTCCCTGTTTATACAAGCCTGTAAACAATTGTTCAAACCTCGTCAGTTGAACCCCTCCAGCAACTACAGGGCTCACTAAATGAGTAATTTCACCATTACTGCGCGCTCGCTTAATCAAGTAATCATTGAGTTTGTCAGTACGGGCGCTAAGTTTTTTTGCAATTGTCATATCTTGGATGGCCCGAACTTGACCAGTACTTGCCAAAACCATCAGTGATTGAATCACATGGGAAAAATTAATTTCATTTGATTTTACTTGCTCGTGTAATTTTTCAACAGATACCGGTTTGAAGTTTGCCATTACATCCAAGATTGGATTGTAAATATCTTCATTCATTGTTGCTTCACCCTTCGCGCTCTGCACTTTAAGTGAAACACTGGCTCTATCCACAGTAGGTAAAAACTCTTGCTTCTGAAGTGTCTCAATTTTTTCTAATTCTGATAGTTGGCGTAGCCCTTTTACCCAATAGTCGCGTCTAAATTGCTGGTTTACTATAAAGTCTCTGGTTGACTGATGAAGAGTTACATTGGTAATTTCATTGAGAATAGTTTTTTGCTCTTGATCCATGTTGACAGTGTCAAAGTGATCGATCAGATATGCCGAGCATCCGAAATCAACTTTAGCAGGCGCTACCCATTGTGCGAATGTTGCAAAGTGCATAGGGTCCCAATCTTTGTTGAAATACTCGTGTGCTAGGTAGTGTCTGTTTTGTTCTTTAACTTTCTTTAAACGTTCACCAATATTCGGATTAGCTGCAGCGTACAAAGGGTTGGTTTGGAGAAGATTGTCGGCAAACTCCAACGCTCCATCTATTCGACTAACTATGCCACTACCTTCTGATCCAATAATTTCGGCATGTTGAGTCATTAGGTGCCGCATTGGCCCAAATCCAGCCCAACCTGGGAGAGTGTTGTAGCTCACATAGACCACACCACCTACCTTCAGTTTTCGCCTGATAAAGTCAACTATGATCTGCCGATTTTCATCGGAAACCCAACTCCAAATTCCATGTAGACCTATGTAGTCAAAATCTGGAAGATCTTTGCGAGAGCAAAATTCTTCGAAAGAATCATCGTAAAGGTGTACGTCAGATCCAGATGCTTGAGCCATTTCTCGAGCAAAGCTAGCTTGAGCAGGATTAAAGTCCGTTCCATACCACTTGATTTTTGTCGCAGCAGCGTGAAAGTTAGTATTCAAGCCCTGACCGAACCCTAATTCACAGGCAACTTTTATGTCTGGACAACTCAATCCTGCATGAAGCATGGCTGTTTTTAAAAGGAGGGGATTTAACTCCTGATAGTAGCCATAGGTATAGCCAACATCAGATACATAACCTGCAGACCATTCACTCATAATTATTTCAATTTCCGTTATATATTCATTAACTGCCAATCAGTATATGACAGCCCATTGATTGAGCAAAACAGCATTTTTTGTCGTGTATTACTCAATTCAAACGGATTATGAAGTAAAGCTGTATGCATACCGCAAATAGCTGAATTTACGGCCTATAGGCTCCCAAGTTTATGAGTTAATAGCTCATCGATCGTTCAGTGTTATTATTGCTCGCGGAATCATTTTTACGAGGTGTCTAGTGAGCGACTTTCATGCCATAACTAAAGAGCGACACAGCAATAAGCGTTGGAGGCGGTTTCAAAACTATAAATTTGCGTCTTCAGATGCTGTTGCGCCCCTGGTCATTTCCGAATTTGGAGCAGCTTTACTTAAGCTTCCAATCGCGTTTATAGAAGTTGATGGTAGCTACGTTCCAGTTGCAGTAATGGGGTTAGAGTCCAATCGTAATTTTCTGGTAAACAATGAGGGGCGATGGGGAGGCGGCTACCTACCAGAATGCTATCGCTGTTATCCCTTTGTAATAGCAAAACCAGAAGGAATCGGAGAAGGAGAACGAGTGGTATGCGTTGATGAGGGAAGTGGACTGGTAATTGATGAAAGTATTTCTGAACCAGAAGCAGAGAGGTTTTTTACTCCTAATGGAGAGCTTAGTGAGATGTTGGAGAAGATCAAGACATTTTTGATCGAATACGCCAATAAACAAGTAGCGACTGAAGCAATCTGTAACCAATTTAAATCCCATAATCTATTCAAAGAATGGACAATTAATTGGACTATAGAAAATGTATCTAACCAAGGTTCTATAGAGGACGACAACTCGAATCCCGACACTACAGAGATCAAATCCATTGATGGACTATATTGCATAGACCAAGATTCTTTGAATGGATTAGAGGCTAACGCCTTAGTCGAACTTAGAGAGACTAATGCACTCTTGGCAGCGCACGGCCAAATTTATTCGATGGTGAATATGCGAAATCTTGTGAATATTGCGAAAAGCGAAAGATCAATAAGTATGACGGAAAATGTTTCTTTTGACCCATCACAGGATCATGGAATCATTAGTTTCGAAGGGCTGTAAAAAGTTGGTCTGCGGCCGAGAGCAAAGTTCACTCTATTTATCAGAGGTAATATGCTAATTGTGAGTTGTCCGTTTAACAGAGTTAGCTTTATCCCGCCTTGCCTATTACTAGAAAATAGCAACAAAAAAGGCCGCCCATGGGGCGGCCTTTTTTGTTGGTTATGCCAAGAGGAACATCGGGACCAATCTTGGCCAAAGCAGACTTAACCCTCTGGATTTCGTCTGGCGTCTCAGGAAGTGGCGGGAACTTAGAGACGCAAGATCGGGGCGTACGGCAGGTTTAGATAACTCAAGCAGTGACACAGGCTTTGAGAGAGAAGCACAGAGTTCCTCCAGCATCTCCTTGGTGACCCTTTGAAGGGTGCGATCAGACTGAGTTAGGTTATTTAGTTTCCATGAATCGTCGCCCTCCTGTAAGGCCTGTCATCGGACTCCGTGCCCTTACGCATGATATTTTCGCGGAACTTGGTTATGCGCGACGAATTGAAAACAACGCGATCAACCTCAATGTCTTTCGTATTGAACTTATCAGTTAAACAACTCAGAACTTGCTTGATAAGTCGCTTAGACTCAGAAGCAATCGGTAGGTCATCAAGACGGTAATATAGGTGATGCTCATTTCCTGGCATAGCGCGCGTCGGTTGAGGCCAACCCAGCCCCGTGAGGAACCCATTGACTGTGTCACCTAACAAAAAGTTGCCAGCTCGATCTCCCTATACGTCGCAGGGTTCTTCGTGTGTCCTGCCCGGTCAAGGTCAATAACTCGTATTGCAGTATGTCATCGTCGGATGCTGAGGCTCCTGTGAAACTCTGCTTTATGGGTTTCAGCGAGAAGTAGACATTGTAGCCCTGGTCATTAAGATCTGCCGCGTACTGCTCTACCGCGCATTTAAACTCTTTTTGGGCCTTGTACTCAACTGGTCGAAACACATTATTTTCAACGCGGTTTTTGTTCGTATGGTGTAAAGCCCGCACTTCACGGCTAAAGGGCTTCTCAGGGCTAAGCAGCTTCCAGGCCTCATGAGTATCAGTCATCGTATTGGTCCCCTCAAGCTGGTCATACTCAGCTTCAATCTCTTTAATCACGGCCGGTATATCGGGAATTTTGCCAGATTGATGGAATGCTGCCTGAGCTCGGCCGTAGACTCGTCCTTCCGCCGTATCACTTCTGGAGTTAATTCCAAAAAAGTGCGTACCATTCGAACGCGGGGCGGTGTGGACAACAATACGGGGATAGGCCGAGGAGTTCGGCGGCGGTTTTCTCGTTAACTGCGAGAGGGTCTATCTGCGGCCTTATGTCCTTATTAGCCTTATTAGCCTTATTAGGGCTCCTTATGTGGAGGCCCATTAAACCTTGCCGTACCTAGCGAAACTCCCCTAGGAAAGTCGCCTTTTTTTAAGATTTAACTCATTTTCTGCGGTTTTCTTGCGGTTTGACCAATATTCCTCAAGATGCGCGTCAATATCTCCTATACCCTTCAGAGTCATTATGTTTTGCGCAAACTTAAAGAAATCGCTGTTGTAGTCTGATATGTGGTTCAGCGTCGGTGCCTTTCTAGTGCCTACCATCCATGCCCTACACAAGGCGGAGATCAAGATGGTGCGCACTTCTTTCTGGTTGTAACGAACAATTTTTGTCTTGTGAGATGGCAGCGGCTTTTTAATTTTCTTGCCCGTGTTGCTGTCGTACCATTTCTTTTCATATTCTCTAAACTGTTCCTAGCCTTGTGTAATTATTTCGTTGACCTGCTTCTGGTTGGTCAGCGGGATTCCGGCGTGATGAATAGCCTGAGATAGTTGCGATGGAGAAATTATGGCCTAAGAGTAAATCTGCTTCTTCTATTCTGCTATACCCCGACGACATCTCACTAAGCTCAGCCCATTTACCACACATGCACATCGTGCTTCGTAAACAACCCGGTCATACCTCAGCCAAACGAAACCAGTAATCGGTCCTCCAACCAACGCACGCACCAAGCTATTTCCAGACACCTTCAAGCAAACAACGTGCGAAACATCCGCACACCACAAAACACCCATGCACAAAAAAAGCCAGCACCGTTAGGAGCTGGCTTTTTTAGTTTTACGTAATCCTCTCTTTTATTCGAGGATAAGCTGCGCGTTAGATTGCGAAGTTTGCAGCAACGAAGCTATCAATGTCGCCAGTAATCGTGCCAACCAGCGTCACAGAGATATTTCCAGCTGCGTCTGATGTTGCGAAGAAAATGTTCTGAGCTACCGCAGCGTCACTGCTCGCTGCTGTAACTAGTACCGCTTTCTTGCTTGCACCCATATCAATGTTGGAGTACTCACCTCCGGCAGCAAGGGCTGTCGTGAGACCTGCTGCGGTTGTTATATCTTGACCTCCTGCAATATCAACGAGTAGCGAGACATCATCTGAAACATCAGAAGAGCCACCGGGATTGGCTGCGACCTTAGCATTCATCGCAGATGCATCCAGGAATGCATCAGGCTTGTATACGTCCCCACCAGAGCCCTGAGTAAAATCGGTAATGGTGTCCACACCGTTTGCAGCCGCTGTAGCACCTGTAACGATCGTGAAATCAGTATCACCACCTTCGGAATCCAACTTTATAGTGTCGTTGCCAGCTCCAGGAGTAATGACGTTATCAGCTACACTAGCATCGGTTGTTGCACCAGTTAATACAATCGTATCGTCACCATCACCGGAGCTAATAACTATTTTACCGTCCTGTGATGCTGATGTTTTAATCGTAACCGTGTCATTACCTTTGCCAGATGTAACTGTAATGATGTTCGCTGAGTCGGCAGTAGCTTCCTCGATTGCTAAAGTATCATCACCATTTGAACCTGTTACTGCGATGTCAGAAGCAGCACCATCATCCGCGTCAGTATTTTTGATATTAACATTAATAGAGTTGCCAGATGTCATTACTGAAGCGTCAATAGTAATGTCATCAGCCGCAGCACCAGTAGCAAACGTATCACCAGTTATCTTTAGAGTGCCACCTGCTGCAGTTGCTAACGCGTTAGCAAAGCCACCAATAGTCCAGACTAAGTCACCCGCGATCGCACCTGAGAAGTCAATGACTTCTACGTTAGACATATTGGCAAATGAATTGTCGCCTATAGTAAGTGTATTCGTAGTTGAGTTGGAATCTGAGAAAGAGACTGTGTCTTCATCTGCTCCACCGTCGATTACAGCTGCGGTTGCGATAGCAACAGTGCTTCCAATTACATCTTTTCCTGATCCAGCATTAATGGTTTGTGTTCCTCCACTGCCAGCTGCTTCAAGTGTAATGCCATCAACTTTTTCTGAGCCAGTCACGACAAGAGCACCCGTCTGTGCGCCTACAGTAATCGTAGTACCTGCAGTATTAGCAGAAGCATCGAGAGCAGTAAGCTTTGCTGTGTCGTTTGCTACATCAATAACAACCAAGTTTGAACCGGCAAGATTAACTGTCTTCAATTGGTCCGCAGTCGTAATAGTCACTGTCGTCTTATCACCAGATGAACCGGAGTTAGCGGTAAAGTTAAGCACTTCAAATCCATCGATTGATGCGGTGGTAAGGTCTGCAGATGCTGTCGCCGTTGCATTCTTGGATGTAACTGACAACGTATCTGATGAACCTGTTGCAGTTTTCAATGAGAACGTTGAACCAGCGTTATCGGCCGTTAGAGTAATGCCCTGAGCCAATGCGGCTTGCATATTTGTAAGACCACCATCACCGAGTACCGCCTTAGTAATAGTTGTGCTTGCGCCGAAACCAGATACATCCAAGTTAGCATTAATCGCGCGTTGAATGATTTCAAAGTTAGTGTATCGAGCACCCTCACCGGTTGTGTTTACATCTGCATCATTAGCGATAATGAGAGTGTCTTCACCGTCACCTGCGTCGATTGCAAACTTATCTGTTGCTGCGAAGCCATCATCGTCGGTCGTGACTTTATCTGCAGCTGAAGACAGTGTGAAAATAGCATCTTTACTGTCAGCTGGAGCGGTCAGTACCAGGCCGCCAGTATTATCAGTGGCAACTATCGATGTAATGCCGTTATCAATCTGACCAAGAGTAACCTTGCCGGCTCCACTAACTGTCAAAGTGGCCTTTGTAGATGTAGTTGCTAGCGCTCCCACAGTAAAATCGACAGCTGCGTCTAAGTTAATAGCTGAAGCCGCCCCGACTGCCACGTTATCGATTGAAGATTTAGTTGTAACTGCGGAAATGTTGGCTGTAGCGAGTTTGGTTCCAGCCATGTTTAAGTTTTCGTCTGCATCGCTACCGGCAGTTGTAATTCCGTTCACATTTAAAGTACCTGCTGTAACGGTTGCACCGTAGGTTACTGTGATACCGGCATCACCGCCGTCACCTGTTAGTACGATATCGTTTACAGCAGCAGTGGTTGCGTTAGTGCCCAACGTTAAGCCGAATGCCCCATCACTTCTAACCAAGTGCACTTGCTCAAGATCAGCAACTGATGCGACGGATAGATTAAGGTCTGCATCTTGGTCATAAATATAAGCAATCTCGATGTTGGAAAGCTTAGGCAATGCGAAAGCTGCACCATCAGAAAATATGCTGATTGTATCGATACCGCCAGCGCCATTTATGGTATCTGCGGTCGAGGTAACATCTGTTCCGGTGTTATCAGCTGTAATAGTGTCGTTACCATCGCCCAATGTTTTATTGTCAACACCTGTAGTGAGCGACCAGATTAGCCTTTATGGAATAGTTAAATTTATCAATAACTTAATAAATGATACTAATAGTATATTTATAGTTACCTACAGAATACCTACACTGGTGCAGTAGGTTTTGAAGAGAAGGAGGGAAAGAATTTCAAACTAGTTAAATAAAAACAGTAGCTTAGGTAAAAACGACTACCTACACCCCGCCTACTTCGCACCAAGGCGGTTTTGCAGGGTGAGCAACGCCTCTTTGCGATAGGTAATAGACACCTCTTCTGCCCCCATCACGACATCAACGCCCTGCCCTTTAAACACCTGCATGAGTGTATTGAGCGTGTCCGCTCGGGGAGAGATTCCACTCATTTCTATGCGGGCGATGGTTGGCTTAGAAACGGAAGCCTGCTTTGAAAGCTCCTCTTGAGACCAGCCCAATGCTGTTCTTGCTGCTCGGATGGTGAGCGCGACTTGCGTGCGGTATGAGATGTCTGGACTTTCAGTGGTCATATGCTATACTATTAGTATCGTTTATATATTAATTGGTATCTGTTATGGCTAAAATGACATTGACTCAGAAGCTTATAGAATCACTCTCATGCGCCGAGGGAAGTAAGAAACTCACTGTCTTTGACAAAGGGTGCAAGAACCTCGTTCTGGAGGTTAGCAACACCGGTCGCAAGACCTACTACTTCCGTTACCAAGACGACCGCAATGTTACACGGCAGCCCAAACTGTCTGATGCCAATAGTATCACATTAAAACAAGCCAGAACCCTCTGTGATAAATATAGAAGCAAACTCGCGATGGGTGAAGACCCGTGGGAGGCGAAAGCCGAACTAAAGCGTGTACCTAAGCTGGAGACGTTTATCTGGGAGAGTTTCCTGCCGTTCATCAAGACCTACAAGCGTTCGTGGGATACCGACCAGTCACTTCTCAAGAACCACATCGTCCCAACCTTTGGTCATCTGTATATGGACCAGCTCAACAAGAAGCACGTTATCGACTTCATCGGTAAACACCTAGAGACTCACGCACCCGGTAGCGTCAATCGAGTCACCATCCTGCTGAGGTATATCTACAACTGCGCCATTCGTTGGGAGACTACTGGTATCACGAAGAACCCAACTAACAACATTCCCCTGCTTGAAGAAAACAACAAGAAAGAACGTTTTCTATCTAAGGAAGAAGCAGAGACACTACTTGGTGCAATCCAGAAGTCGCCTAACAAAATGCTGCAGTACATCGTGCCTATGTTGATCCTAACTGGGGCGAGAAAGAACGAAGTGATTAACGCCAAATGGGAAGATTTTAATTTT
Organism: uncultured Pseudohongiella sp.; assembly: GCA_965262465.1. Classification (GTDB taxonomy): domain Bacteria; phylum Pseudomonadota; class Gammaproteobacteria; order Pseudomonadales; family Pseudohongiellaceae; genus UBA9145. The sequence goes on from OZ253535.1 coordinate 3,471,562, forward strand.
GAGCAGAAGGTCTGGCGCATACCAATGAGTAAGTCTGGTAAGGCGCGTTATGTACCCCTCTCAGACGGCGTAGAACAGCTTCTAAGCAACGTTCCTGTATTTGATGACTGTGTGTATGTCTTCCCTAACCCGAAGACCCTGAAGCCTTACATAAGCTTCTTCCACGCGTGGAATACTGCGCGTAAATCAGTGGGTTTGGGTGACGTGAGAGTGCATGATTTGAGACACAGCTTTGCGTCGTTCTTGGTTAACGCAGGTCGTAGTCTTTATGAAGTGCAAAAGATTCTTGGTCATACCCAAATCAAAACCACGCAGCGTTATGCGCATCTGTCTCAAGAGTCTTTACTGTCTGCGGCCAATGCTGTGTCGAATGCTGTGCCTATCTCGCATTGTTTGCCTAACAAAACTCACGAAGTTCAACTGGTGCAGATCGCTAGTCAGTAGGGGGGGCCTATTTTTTAGGAAGGCCGATCTACGAAGGGTACTGGGTACCCACCCACCACTTCACACAAAGGGACTCCGCCAGCTCCCTATACATACTAATACGCTCAAACGACGAGGTGTTTTTATGGAACTCAATGACGACGATGTTCTCTTGCTAGCATACGGACGGATTCGGTGCCGACGTTGCAGTGCCCGCAGTAAGCGCACTAAGTTACGTTGTGGTGCTCCTGCAATGAAGGGCAAAAAGGTCTGTCGCACGCACGGCGCGAAATCAACGGGGCCAAAGACTGAACAGGGTAAAGCAAACAGCGCCAAAGCAAACTTAAAGAACGGTAAGTACACCAAACAAGCTCAAACAGAACACAGTGAAGCCTCAGCACAACTATCACAACTCGAAGACGCTATGTACTTACTAGGTATGTCAAACGCACCAAGATGCACGGGGCGCAAAGCGTCCGCATACTGCAAGCTCGAATCCCTTGATGACGTCCGAGCGATGCTGGCAAAAACAATTACTGAATGGACCTCATGATCTGGGGGTAGTCCATTACCCCAGCTGTGTGAACCTACTTATCAATACCAAGCAGCTGTTGCAGGTACTCACCTTTCCCGGATCGTTTCTCAAAATCAGCCTGACTAAGGTCCCGGTCAATTGCTCGTTGTGGCGGCCTCGTTATCATCATATCAGACGTATTACTTAGTCTACTTTTTCTCAGCGTGTGTGCCATTGACATTATCTCGGGCACAGTAAAAGCCTCCACCAGTCGGTCGCGGTAAAAGATAAAAATGTAGGGTTCGTATTGGTACTGGTAATCATAAAATATTTTCGCATCGTAAGGGTTGAGCTTAGGGTCATTGTCAAAAATTGAATCAAGATTTAAGGTCATTTGGCTTTCCTGTTAAAAAATGTTTAGGTGCGCACTTGCGCAGATTAAGGGGTATTTCTAAATCTTTCCTACACTCTCTCTATAGAGACTTCTTGAAAAAGGGGGTAGAAGTGCGCAAGTGCGCACCCCCAACACCCATCATTGGCATCTAGGCAACTGACGACAAAACACCGGCAAGCCCAATACGCGCACTCAACTCGATACCTTTCACCGTCCGCTTATCTGGTAAAGTTTTTAACCCTCGCTCAGTTAAACGTCGCGAGAATCGTTGCCGTGCGAGTGGCCGAACTCCGCATGACTCAGACCACCATTTATAGTTCCGGTACAGGTCCTCTTTTGGCGTCGTAGAGTTACTGTCGATTACGCAATTATCCTCAAGCCACTGACCGAAGAGGTCTTGGTCATCCCTGTACTGCTGTGTCGCCCGCGCCATACTTTCGGGTATCTGAATTCCGGACTTCTGGAACTTTGCAAACCCCCCGAGCAATACGTTAAGCGCACCCGGACCGTCGGCTTTGAGTTTGGTAAGTATGTCTGGGTCGTAACCTTTGTCACCGGGTTGAAACTGCGAGGGGAACAGTAGCGTCTTGATCCTCCGCCACATACCATCAGAGTCGTCCTGGACTATGGGCGTATGGTTACCGATCATCAGCAGTTTGTGAGTTGGCGAGAAAGTTACTGGGCTTCTTGCGTATAGCTCACGGCCCTGTAACGTGTCGCCTCCAGTCATCTCTTTCACTCGAGCGTCATCGAGCCTTTGACCATCGGTGGTTTCACTACAATACACAAGGCGCCTTCCTGCGAGGTTTACAATGTCTGGCGAAGCTGCCTGCGAGCTGCGGTTCTGCCTCATCAACATCTGCGTATCGATGCGAAGCGCGTACTCGCCAAGCAACCACGCGATGAACTCCGCCAGGACCGATTTCCCATTTGCGCCTTTACCGTGGATAAACAAGAAGTACTGCTCAGTAACCAGACCGCTTAGAACATACCCAAGCCAACAAATAAGGAACTCGCGCTCCTCATCATCGGGAACAACAGACCGCAGGAAAGCTTCAAAGGTCGCTCCCGAAACGCTTACGTCGAAAGTTACGTTAGCCCTTTTGGTGACGAGTAGGCTAGGCGAAGGTTTCTCCAGAGTGCCTGTACGGAGACTGACGACGCCGTTCATAACGCCAAGCAGGTAGGGGTCTGCATCTATCTCAGCCATCGAGACAGACATTCCCGGCTCTGTGCGCGCCATAGAGATCATGGAAGCCAGCACGCGTTCTGTAGAAGAACGCAAAACTTCCGCCATCAACTCCTTTGCATTGGGCTGTTCGTTCTGAAAAGCGACTGCTGACTCTTGGCGCATCCTCGATACAACACGTTTGGCTAGCTGCGTCACTTCATCAGCGCTAATGGGCACCCACCCTCTTTGCTCGCTGTATTTGAACACCTTGTCACTATCCCTAACAAAAACAATTCGTCCTCGATAGTCGTTGGCAAAGCGGATGCCGTTTGCGATGTCGCGAAGCTCGGATATAGGTTTGAGGGACGAGGCAGTTGCTGTTGTATCTTCAGTGGTTGTTTCTTCATTGCTGTCGTCTTCTTGATTTAAACTAGCAATAAAACTTGGATCGACGTCAGTAAAGTCATAGTCATCTGATATTGCGCAGAAGTCACGGTCGTCCTCCAGCATGTATGTGTGGGGGCCATGCGCAAAAGAATGAATAGTTGGTAGACCGCCGATATTCGCATAGAACTTAGCTTTTTTAGGACCATAGTCAGGGTCAAGTGGGTCCCGACAATCGCACTTATCATATTTCGCTATATCAGCAAGCAACTCTCGGACTGTAACCTCACCAAACAGCTCGGTAAAAATAATAAAGTCCATGGGCAAGGTTGATCGTTCGCTTGAGGCCAATTTAGAAATTTGCTCCTCGGCCTTTTCTCGGTCGACCCCGCGAGACACCATTTTCTCGACGTTCTTCGCTACCCAAGCCTCCCTTTTTCGATTAGCTTCAGGAGTCGCATCTTTTAACAGCCTCGCCCAATTCTCTCGATACTGAGCTTCTTCTTCTGCACTCAGTTCAGGTACTTCAAGATAGCGCGCCCCGTCTGGGTTATGTAGCGTTATCTCCCTCGACTGAAGCACTCCGTCTGGCACTATGGCTCCACCTTCAAAACATGGCTGACACGAAGTTTTCATCGCGAGGTCAACCAAGCTCCTCTCGAGAATTGACCCTCTCGCAGTAATCAACGCACGGCCATAACCTAATGCAATTGAGCGCTTGTGTAAGATAGTCAAGATGCGTTCGGTATCCGCAGGCGACTCAATGAAAAAGAAAACATGCGCGCCCTTAAACTCAGGCTGTTGGCCCGGGAGGTGTACTCCGGAAGACGCACTGGGCGAAACTGCGAACTGTACGTCACCAACCAATTTAGTAGTCGTCTCAACAAATTCCTCACGGGTTTTGATCCCCAGACTCAGCAGGTCGTCGCCATCACCAACAGCTATACCGGGTAAAGTAGTAGAGTGTGGGAAGTTGACTTTATTACGTCTTAGATCATTCTTACCGAACCCGATGTTCCCGTCTTTACGTTCTTTGTTTACTCCGGCTAGTAGAACGCTACCGGGACTGAGCGAGGCTAGATAATCACGAAGCTCAACCATCGTATTTACGCTAACGGTCTTGAAGGACCCTGTTTTTAACGTGTCGGCAGCCTTCTTGACCAACTGGCCTGCTTCAATTTCATAGCTCTTAGCAACTTTTGGCGAGCAGATCGCGGTGAACGTCGCACCACATTTAGTTGGGTTAGTCATGGTCAACCCCCTGCGCAGAAACATCGCGAGATTCAGTAACCCGCTCCTCGATCCATTGCTGGATGTCGCTGTCTAACCAGCCTCGTGCACGTGAAGAGATCGCTACACTGCGTGGAAATTGTCCGGCGGCGATAGCCTTATAAATCGAAGCCGTCGACAAGCCCGTGGCTTCCTTTACGGCGTTTAGTCTTAGTAGTCGCATAGATAATCCTTGCGTTCTCAGTGAATACATTGAGAAGACTACGCGCCTTAAAGAAGGAAAGTGGTCGCAAGACGTACCTAAGACAGAGTCAAAATTAAGGAGGGGTTGGTCGAGAAGGGGCGGCTGCAATTTGCTCGAGCTTGGCGTTTATTAGGGCTTCGAGGTCCTGTCTAACTTTCGGGTAAATGCGTTTTCTTACGCTACCTAAGTCTTCTATCTCGGTAAAGAGGCCAGACCGGACGAGAGCCGCATCAAGGGCAGAAGCAGAACGCATCATCCCCTTATCTAGTGGTGAGATAACCTTATTAGCCGTAACGTAGTGTGGTACAACAAATTCGAAAATTCGACTGCAAAGCTCAATAAACTTCGCCTGTTTGTGAAGTCCCCGGCCGATCGGGTAGACGCCGTCCTCCCAAACCTCAACGACAACATCGCCAAAGTCAACGCTCTCTGCGGGCAATGGCTGTACTGTCTTTTTGCGTGGCATATTAAATTCCACCCAGTTCTATTAAGTTCTCCTAAGGTTGCCACAGTTGTATTTATATTAGAAATATTTTGCTTTGGTTGTTCTGTCTTTCCATACACCGACCACTTCGCACTTCGTAAACAACCCGGTCAGCCACACCAAACCAAGCCAACCAAACAACCCGGTCAGCCACACCAAACCAAACCAACCAAACAACGCGCAAACCATCCGCATACTGCAAAACACCCACGCACAAAAAAAGCCAACCCCATTAAGAGCTGGCTTCCGTAATTCCTCTTACTTACTCTGGTTAGCGTTGATCTTCTTTATTGCTTCTGAGAATTGAACAAGAGATTCTGCGAGTTTTTGTTGGTCTGTCATTTTTAGTACTCCAGATGCGAAAAAACCAGCCTTCCTGAAAAGACTGGTTTTCTCGTTTTACTTCGCTTTAAGTCTTGGACTTAGCGCTTATGCAATGAACAAATCATTTGCACCAGCTGCGTTGGTAGTTACTAGAGCGTCTACCGCGGTTACACCTACGAGTAATACGAACTGGTCTACAGCCTGGTTGCTAAATACGATTGTAGAGTCATTTGTACCATCTGCATTAGCATCATACACAAATGCAACTGTGTCATTTGTTGACGTATTCGCTGCTAGATACCCCGCAACGTCGCTCAGATTAGCAGATGTAATCTTAATGGCCGAAGAGAAGTTCGCTGCATCATCAAATGTCGCAACACCAGCAGTGATTGAGTGGCTCAGGATAGTGCCAAAGTCCACAGTGGTGCTTAGCGTACCGATAGCGGCTGTGCCAGCGAAGTTTAGAGCGTCAGACAAGTTGGTGCCGTCTGAGATATCAAAACCCGTAATCTGGTCCATTCCGTCTAGGTTTGAATCACCAGAGGCAATAACAAATTCCGAGACAGATGTCACAGTGGTGCTATTCGTACCAACCTTCGTGATCTTGTCAGCGCCTGTGCCCGCTGTAATTACGGCGTTCTTAGATGTGGTCGTGGCGTTCAGGGTACCGTGAGAGTATGCGATAGTGTCAGCGCCTGCTCCTGAAGTTATAGTAATCGTTCCCGAATCACCTGCTTGACCCACCCACGCTGTACCAGTAAGGGTTATCTTGTCGTCTCCGCCTGCTGTTACAACAGTGACATCTTCACCACCTGCGTCAGCTACTAGAGAAGTACCATCAATTGTCACTGTAACATTCTTACTGTACAGGCCGGCTTGCAAGTTGAAAGTGCTTGTATCAGCGAGAGTGCCGGTAGTTAGCGTAAAGCTGTCTGCGTAAGCCGCGTTAAAACTGCCGCCTGTAGTCAGTGACACGCTACCTGTTGTAGTAGTCATCTTCTCCATGCCAGTCACGAAAGTAAAATGGTTGTCTGTCAGCGTTGCACCGACAGTACTAACAGCCAGTGTGTCTGTTCCATCACCACCGCCGACTTTATTGTCGTTCGTGCCAGTGGCAACTAGAGATGCTACCGCTGTTGTGAAGGTATCATTTCCAGCACCGCCATCATAACTAGTACCTGTTGTGGTGCTGACTGTGATTGCGTCACCGCCAAGTGAGCCAGTTACGCTTGAGCCAGAAACTAGCACACCAGTGGTGAGCGTGAAGTCAGCCGTGCCAGTCATATTAGCTGCACTAATGGTAACGGGAACCACGTCTAACGTGTTTGCAGCGACGTCTAATGTGACGTCTTGGCTACCATTAATGGTGATCGACTTAACTTCATCTGCCTTGTTGGCACCGAAGGCCAGCGCACTGTCTCCAGTAGAGTTAGTACCCGTTAGCACGTTGAATGTCACATGCTCGAAATTATCTACATCGAGGCCGGCCAGGTCGATGTTTGTTGTGGCCGTAGCAGAAGATAGATTAATTGTAATGGCGTCTTCTTTTCCAGTAGCCGTCTTGAGAGCGAATTGTGTACTAGTGTTGTTATCCGCCAAGAACGTCACCGCCCCTGCTTGTTCAGCAGTCATGTTGGTATAGGCTTTAGCTGTTCCGCCAGTGATTTGTAAAGATGTAATACCGGCAACCTTGGACATATCCACGGAGTCATTCGTGCGGATAATCTCAAAGTTTGTGTATCGACCGCCTTCGTCTGTAGTGCTTATATCAGCACCAGCAGCGACCGTAAGTATATCGCCTGTGCCCGCACCTGCGTCCACAGCGAATTTATCCGTGGTGGCAAAGCCATCATCATCAGTTGTGAAATTATCGTTGCCCGCTGACAGTGTATAAACACCATCCTTATTGTCAACTGGCGACGTCAGAGTAACTCCACCAGTGTTGGTCGTGGCAACAATACTGTCTACGCCATTGTCTATTACACCAATGCTTGTAGCGCCGGATCCGGTGATTGTAATAGCGCCAGTTGTAGAGGTAGTGGTGATTCCGCCGATTGTTGTCTTAGCGCCGGCATTGATCGTGAGTGAAGCAGCTGCAGCAATATCGAGTACGTCGACCGCAGTTGTTCCTGTTGAATTCAAAGTGACCGATGCAACCTTAGTGCCATTGACGTCTATATTTTCATCAGCCGCTGCACCTGCTGTTGAAACAGAAGATGTTCCGATTGTTAGCGCCGTTGTCGTTGCTGGAGCAGAGATGACCGCGCCGCCTGAAGCGAGAACCACATCGACTAAGTTTACGGTATCCGTGGTGGCACCAATCGCGTAAGTCAATGCCCCGTCACCGCGATAGACATTGAGTGTTTCGACTCCGCTCTGAGCGGAAGCAGTTAAGGTAATGTTAGCGTCTTGGTCATATAGGTTAATAGTCTCAATGCTGCTTAACCTCGGTAGAGCAGCAGCGGCGCCATCAGAGAACAAGTCGAGTGTGTCAGCTCCTGCACCTCCATCAAGAACATCAGCCGTTGAGGTGACATCCGTACCAGTGTTGTCAGCGGTAAACGTATCGTCTCCCGCTAAACCCGTGAACTTATTCACACCAGTAGTGAGCGTAAAAGTTTGGCCTGGAACTTGATCTGCAATGTTAACAGCCGCGTTTGCAGTAGTTACAGTCGCGTCATCGCTTGTTACATCATCAATTACAGCCTGAAGTGCAGTCAGGTCAGCGCCATCCTGCTCTTTAGTAACTGTGTGATAAGTTGCTACTTCGACTTTGTTGTTGAAGTTAGCAGCAGAAGTACCAAAAGATACGTCTGTTTCTGATGTAGCACTTAGGAAAGCTTGTGCTTCAATCATTAGGTCGGCTTGAGATGCGCCGCCATTCAAAAGACCAACTGCTACGGCAATACCTTCAGCCAACACTTCTGCAGAAGCTTCTGGCACAAGATTGCCAAGCCATTCAGCAGCAAACTCTTCGTTAGTTTGAAATGAAGGGTAAGTAGCCAGGTAGTCGGCTCGAGCGGTTAGGTTTGCAGCAATATCAGCCAGCGTACCACCGCCGTCAATAATTGCTGTCAATTCGCTCAATAACGTTGTACCAGGAGCCGCGTTTAGTGTCGTGACTACCAGTTCAATGATATCGGTACGGGTTTCAGCTGTAATAGCCATTTGTAACTCCTTGAGATCGATTTCAATGTTGTTTTCCGATGGTGTGACGGCCATTGCTGGGTTCTCACAATCCCGGGAGAACGCTCATACAACTGGCAGCTGCCCCCATCATCGGTTTTGCTAGCATAATCTAAGCACCCCATTATCCCTGTGATTGTAGTCACATGGAGGCGGAATACCCCGAAAATTCTGTATACCTCTTTAGTACTAATTCTGCCTGGGAACCCCTGATGTTTACTGCGTTTACGGCTTTTTTTAGTGTAAAGCACACACGCAGGAACTCCGCTGACAGGCATAGGTATCGGCGGGATATTACAGAGACTTTACCCCTAAAACAACCGATGTAGGAAAAAAATCAACAAAATGAGGTAACTAGCTCATTTTTCAACAAAATCGGGGTAAAAAATTCGGTGATTTTGGGCAATTTTTGACATGTTATTTATGGCCCGCAATTTAGTTGCTGAAATCAGCCAATTGTGCGCAGAAATCCCGGGGATTTGGCGAGAACTAAGGAACTAAAATCGCCAACTAACGCCAATTTCCAATGACGTATCTTCCGTCTGGAAAAGCTGCAAGTTACTTTGCTGGTCTTGGTGATAGAAATTGACCAGCAATTGGGCCCCAGCGCCCAGTTGAGGGAGTGGCTCTCGATACTGCAATAGGAATGAGTTTCGTTCCACATCGCGCCGCGCATTGTTTGCCAATAGTGGCGTAAAGCCCCGCCGATCGCGGAGTCTGGAGTGGTTTAGCTGTGCTGTGATAACTCCCCGCTGCATTGCATATTGCCAATCTAAGACTACCTGCCAACCTTTACGGTTCCCACCGAGCCGGTCGTCTTTCAATGCATCGTTATGAAGCAAGCTCGCTTCTGCATTGATGCGCTGATTATTTTGACCAAACACAAGGCAGTTGGTGCCTATTCCCAACTTTGCTTCCAAGCCATTGAGCTGACTTTGATTGTGGTAGAGCTGATGTTGAAGAGCACCACCATAGTAGGGACGGCAAGCTGGCGTGCCTTGGAACTGATAGCGAAAACTAGCATCCGTACCTGTGAAGAGCGGATCTCCAGCAAAAAATAGGTGATTAACACCTGTATTAACCTGCCAGCTATTGCGGCCGTCAGGACGAACTAAGTTGTAGCGAGTAGACAACTGCACAATGTCAGAATTTGAATCCTCGCTGATTCTCCCCCTTATCTCGCCTACGAAGTTGTGTTGATTCTCGGGGCTTAGCCGGCGGTGCCGGCCAGCGAATCTGACATTTAGATAAGGGCCGCTAATAGCCTGAAATTCTGGGCTAAGGCCCAGAAGGACTGATTCACCAGATAATGTGAGAGTTATCAAATCCTGGTCCGGGGCACCATTGAGATTGTCGTCATAACCGCCTAATACATCCAGCTGCCAGCTGGTTTGCTGAGCTAATGATTGCCAACTGCGCTGACGTTCTTGTATCTGTAAAGCGAGCTGTTCGGGCACATCCTCTCTGTCCATCAACAATTGATTAGCTTCGATTGCTGCGAATAGCTGTCCGTCTTGCAGCAGTGCTTGAGCATAATCTACCAAGGCTGCGCCATTATTCGGATCCAGTAACAGCGCTCGCTCTAAGGACTCGATTGCTGCATTGAGCCTCCCCGTATTTAGTTGAGATGCACCATATAGAGCAAAGTACTCCGAGCTGCGCAGGCACCTATCAAAAAGCAGGGCGAGCTGTGATCGCGCGCCCTTCCAGCTTGAACTCGAGTTGGAGTAATAAGAAGAAAGATCTGGACAGTTTTCTTGAGCAAAACTTGAAACAGGCGCCGCAAGACTGAAGCCTAGAGCAATGGCGAACAGTATTGTTTTGGCCGAGATTGATAAGCTGGACTTCGGCCCGAGCAAATCTGCTCTGGCCAGGCGCGATAGCATACTGGGCCTGTCCTTATTGTTAGAGTTATCGATACTGGGTGTTTTATGAAAAAAATTATCGTGAATAGTCACAGTTGCCGCAATGTGACACGCTATTTTCTTTGCAGCCGGGGGTAATTCAATTGATTTTGAACCCTAACTCTCTTTGTCTTAGCATGCGCTAGCGTTTGCCACCGCTCACAACGGTTAGATTTGGTTGTGATTCAACTCGAGATTGCTCCGTGCCTGAAGCTGGAGCAAACAAGGTATGTGGAATTCGAAGACCACTGAGTAAATAGGAGCCTTGGGATTCCAGATTCTCATCATTTAATTGTCTGGCAGCGCATTCACCAATTAGGACAGGTTGAGCAAGTTCTGCCGTCATTTCTTGGATGCGAAGAGTGATACTTACAGTATCGCCTAGCAATGTGTGACTACGGCGATGCGCTGGCCCTATTGAGCCTATCAACACTGGCCCTTGTTCAATTCCAATTCCAAGCGCCAAGGGTTCAAGCCCAGCAATTGTATGCTCTGGTAAAAGCGTTTCATTCAATGCTTCGTGCAGCAATTTTGCGGATCGCAGTGCATTGCTTGCAGAGATTCGATCAGCACCATCCCAAATTGCCAGCAAACTATCACCTTTAAATTCTTGCACTCGTCCACCCTGGCTCTCGATTATTTCTGTGGCACGAGTAAAGAAATAATGCAGCACAGCAGCAATTTCTTCTGGGGGTCGCGCTTCACCAAATGCTGAAAAATTGCGCAAGTCCGCGTTTAGCAAAGTCACGTCGCAACGATGTGCATTAACACTTGAAGTAGGGAGACTGAAAGCAATTTCTTTTGCCACGTCATTTGGCAAGTAACTGTTTAGATTGCCAAATACCCGGGAACGCTCCATTCGAGTTTTGCCTAGTTCAAGCAACAGCAATGCACTCGCCGCCGTCACACTAAACAACGCTGGCATTATCCAACCTAACCAAATCGAGCTATTGCTCAAAACTGCAACATGGACCGACAAGGCAGTGATAGGCAAAACGATAACTGCTGTGGGTAGTCCATATGCCGCCACCCGATCACCAAGGGTTGCTAACCCGTACAGAGCCGCCACAAACAATCCACTGATTAGCAGTAATAGCAGTGCTGCCGACGCTGGCGTGTATGGGACATCCACATCCAGCAAACTAGTTAGCAAGCGAGCTTGGATTTCGATCCCGAATGCAGCGCCGCTATAAGGAGTGGGGACTATATCTCCACTACCAAAAGCGGTTACGCCTACTAATACCCAAGCGTTTTCCAACATACGGGTATCAATGTCTCCATTCATGACATCAATAGCAGACAGCGCGAGAAAGCTATCTGGTGATTTAGTGTAAGAAACTCGAATCGAGCCATCACTATCTACAGGAATCTGCAGACCGGGATAGTCGGGCAATGTAAGGGTAGCTGTTGGTGCTAGAAATGAATTCTCAGACTCTAAGTTTCCTTGCCACTGTCCCGAAGAACCTAGCTGAAGAAAAGCTGCGACAGGCAACGCAGGATATGCAGAGTCTCCATCACAAATTACTGCTGGGGTTCTTCTTACGGCTCCATCACTGTCTAGCAATGTTGCATTGTGACCTTTAGGAATACCTGAAAATGTCGCTGCGCTTGCAGCAAACCCATTCGCTTGTGGAATTTGTATACCCCCACTTGCTGCAGTACAAAAGACCCCATTGATTGGATGTGACAGCATTCCTGCCACGGTGGCTCTTGAAGTTTGGTCCAGAGCCGGAGTTTGCGAAATGATTATGCCATTGCTGTTTGTTGCTGCGGCTATGAACTGATCATCTCCCGGACGTGACTCAGGGTAAGTGATGTCGTGCAGTTGTAGTTGAGCACCCGCTGTATCAATCGATGTTATTAGCCGAGCCATATCATCGCGACGCCAAGGCCATGGTCCAACTTCAGCAATACTTTTCTCATCGATGACAACCAGCGTTACTCGTTGTTCAAGAGTCGTGTCCGGGGCGAGAGTCCAGCCAAGAGCACCAAGGTTTTCTTCTATCAGGGTTAGCGATGGCTTGAATAGAAAACCAAGCAAAAGGGTGATAATTACGGCAGTAATCAGCCCAAATACCCTGGCCACCGAAACAGGTAGCTGCAGTAGCAATGCCACTAAACTGGATGGGTTTGTGTTAGATGACTCAGACATTGTCTTTTAATTAACTGCTTGGATTCCTCTGCAAATTATCATGCAGAACAATTATCCAATTCCTTTATTGTCCTGTATCCCAAAGAGTGAGACCTGACACGTTGCCATTTTCGAGTGCTTTCTCGAAGAGATATCCTGCCTCGGTACCATCCAAGCTAACAGCACCAGCAACCTTTTGAGTTTCTTCAATTGCACGGAGAAAACCCCCATCAATGACTCGGCCGGACGCTGTAAAATTAACAGCGCCAGTTAAATCATGATTCAACGCCAGTTCAGTGCTAAAGAGATTGCTTTGGAAGTCTATATCCAAGCTACCTCCGTTGACCTGCATGGCAACTACACCAGTCGAAGAGTTGTAGACTGCTTGGGCACTATTAAGTTGAAACCCTACAAGGCCTAAATTGTCGGCGACTCTTTTCGGCCCATCTTCCGTACGAAAAAGACCATACTGTAAATTGCCCACCGTAATTTCCCTGCCTGCGCTAGCTTCAGGAAACCCTAAGGCCAGAGGCTCCGAATCTAGGCCTACATCGGCATAACGACCCCATACCAATTGACGCTGCGCTACATCGGTAAGCGACAATTGAGATTCTGGAGTAAAGTCGGTGGGAGGGGGAGTCAGTGCTGCTACAGCGGCATCTTCAGCGTCTGATGTTACTGTACGGTTGGTTGCACCTTCTAGTATCACGATATTACTAGTAGTTTGATCTGACTCTGCATATGTTGCAGAGGTTGAATCAGCAGGCTGATCGGAACTCGCAATAGCCTGCTGCACCTGCTGTTGCATGACATCGGGATTGCGAACAGCTTGACCTGGCAATAATCTGGGAAGTGGCGCGTTCACGTCCATTGCCGCCATTTGAGGGCTAGATCCGGCTAGTTCGAGGGCATTAGCGGCACAAGGACCGAGAGAGTCCGCGCTACAAGCCTCAGAAAAGGGAGCCATAACGATCACGCCTTCGCTTACTAGAGCCCGTGTTGTGTCTCCGTCAGCACTTACTACAAAGTCAGTGCCCCTTACTCCTATTGCCGCGATAGGCGTGTTCAAACGAAATCTTTCGCGGGCCGACCGCGCAGCATCACCAGATATGGCGCGTGTGACGCCTTCTTTTAATTCAAATTTGACAGCAGACTGGCTTGGTTGCTGGCGATTGTACTCATAGCGCACTATTTCAAGCACACTATTAGGCCTAACACTCACAAGCGCATCATCGACAAACTGAATGTGAACATGGCCATTAGATTCAGTAACAATCCGGTCCTGTACAGCTATTTTGCTGCCACTCTGAACCCGCGTGGAGTGCCCGCGTCCATCCACTAGATGGGCCTTACCCAGGACCAGACTCACAATTCCGACAGCACCTTCATCAAACTGCACAGTAGACTGGGCTGCAACAAATTGACTGCCAAACCACAGGCAAAGCGTCACCGCCCATACCATGCGCTTAATACCCAAGCTTGAATTTCTCATGATGACACCAAACCCGAACCCAACGCCTTCAGTTAAGAGATAATTTCTTGGGTTCCAAATTGTTTTTATTAAAAATCTATTTAAATCAACAGCTTATCTATTGCATATTAGCATTGATTGGCGGTGGGTAAAGCAACTTCTGTTACTTTGAGTAGTGTATTAATTACCGACTCACACCCTGTCTAATCATAGTCACAAGCTACCTTATACTAAGCTCGCTTGTCAGCACGTGATTTCAATCACACAGGGTCTGAAAAGGCCATTTTACGCTGGTTGTTCAAGCACTTATAATGCCGCCCTGGCCCAGTCAGGAGCGGATTTTCCGCCCTTCATTCCCTGGGCCTACGGATCGATTTCTCATGGTGGTGACCCCAGAGCTTCTCAGTGCGTTTCCGATATTGAAACTACTTCCAATGCCAGTTCTAGAACAACTGGCTGAGCAAAGTTCATTAGAAAAATATTCCCGCCGTGGAGTTGTACTGACAGCAGGGGAGCACGAGGACGCAGTATGCTTTCTATTTGAAGGCCGACTCCAAGGTGTTGATTTCACTATCGACGGCCGAGAGGTGGGCTTGTATTTTGTGGAACCTGGAGATTTATGTGGTGAATTGGGACTGTTCGACGAAGGCAAGCAACCTGAGTACGTCATAGCACTAACGGCTGCTGTGGTAGTATTCGTGCCTTCTTCTGCTTTGCGAGAAATAATGCTTAAAACTCCTGGGGTCATTAGCGTAATAGGTATGAAACTAGCGGCCCGGGTACGGCAAATGACGTTTCAACGCTCACTGCTCGGCCTGCCCAATATTGCTCAACGAGTTTGTTGTCAGCTCTGGCTCCTCGTTCCTGAGAAAGATAAGCAGTTGGCCGATAACAGGGCATCAGGTAGTCGCTCTGAAATCATTAATCCGCCAACACATATGGAAATAGCGATTATGTTGAATGTTAGTCGTGAAACCGTGACGCGTGTGTTCCAGTCATTGCAGAGCAAACAGATCGTAAAAAGGGACGGCCCAACAAAGCTATTAGTCCAAAATTTGGATGCGCTGAAGCAACTTGCAGACGGGTCAGATGAGTTGAAGTGAGATAGAAAGGCTATTCGTGCATTCTAGAATATTCGTGCATTATAGAATTAATTCAGTTCATTTAACTTGAAATGTGAGAATACAGCCTCACTTATGCGGAACTGAGAGAGTGAATGATCATTAAGGCGTTAATGCAAGCGAATCATTCAAATTAAGCAAATCGAATAACAATGGCATCTTTAAATAAAAATACACATCAAGAATTACGTGCTGCACTGAATGACTGCAAGCAATACTTTGTTTATGCCGGTATTTTCAGTGCTGCAGTCAATATCTTGACGCTCACTCCGATTATTTACATGCTTTCTGTATACGATCGAGTTGTGGCCTCCGGAAGCCTATCTACATTAGCGATGTTAACCATCTTAATGGTGGCATTGCTTTTCTCGTCAGGAGGATTCGAATGGGTGAGATCGCGCATTCTTGTAAGTGCTAGTAATAGAATTGAAACCAACCTCAGGAAAAGGGTGTCAGATGCCACATTTAAACGCGCACTACTTTCTGGGGGCGCAATTTCGAATGCCCAACCGCTCACAGATCTTACAGCTTTACGTCAATTCTTAACCGGCAATGGCTTGTTTGCTTTCTTCGATGCCCCTTGGTTTCCAATTTATATTGGTGTGATGTTTTTATTTCACCCTTGGTTTGGTGTGGTTGGAATAATTGCTGGCATCATGATGTTGTGTATGGCGTATCTACAAGAAGCGGCAACAAACGACAAGCTAAAAGAAGCCAACTCTGGAATGGCGAAAGTTACTAGTCAGTTTCAAAGCAGTTTAAGAAACGCCGAAGTAGTAGCCGCCATGGGAATGGCGAACGACATTAGGAAGCTTCAAGAACAAAATTCGGATCAAGTTTTGGAATTGCAAACTGATGCGAGTCAAAAGTCGGGGTTACTTACTGCAATAACCAAATCTATCCGTTTAGTTCTACAGTCTTTGACCCTTGGTCTCGGTGCTTATCTAGCGCTTAATCAAGAAATTTCCCCGGGCATGATGATTGCGGGCTCCTTGTTACTCGGGCGTGCTCTCGCTCCTATAGATTTGTTAGTAGGCACTTGGAAAGGCTTTTCTGTTGCGCGAGCACAATATGATCGGCTGGGGGAATTATTGGACAGTATACCCACCGAAGCACAATCAATGACTTTACCCCCACCTTCAGGGGCACTTTCCGTAGAACAAGTATCAGTAGTACCGCCAGGATCTCGCAACATTGTTGTGAAAGGGGTTTCTTTTAATCTTGCCCCTGGAGACGCACTGGCGATTGTAGGCCCGAGCGCTTCAGGAAAGTCCACTCTAGCCCGGGCCTTGCTGGGAATATGGCCAGCGTACTCCGGAAAAGTACGCCTTGATGGGGCAGATATCTCTTCATGGGAACGTGAAGAGCTTGGTCCTTATATAGGTTATTTACCACAAGACATCGAACTTTTTGATGGCACAATTGCCAACAATATTTGTCGGTTCACCGAGCCTGATCCAGAAAAAATTGTTGCAGCAGCAAAACTCGCTGGTGTCCACCATATGATTCTTCAACTACCAAAAGGCTACGACACAGTTATTGGTGGTGTTGGCGGGATTCTTTCTGGTGGCCAACGTCAACGTATAGGATTGGCTAGAGCAGTTTATGGTGAGCCAAAGTTGCTAATTCTAGATGAGCCAAATTCCAATCTTGACGATCAAGGTGAGAAAGAATTGGTAGAAGCACTGCGGCGAATAAAGAATGAGGGTTGCACAATCGTTGTGATTACTCATCGAACCATGGTTCTGCAATGCGTTGATCACATTTTGGTTCTTAAAGATGGTGCGACGGTAAATTTTGGTCCAAAAGACCAAGTTCTCTCCAATTTAATGGCTCCAGCTGCAGTTCCGAAATCCGCAACAAACTAACAACCAATAAATTGATCAATCAAACTTAAGCAATAGCGATGAAAATTACTGCACAAAGTACGCAAGAAGATCGATTGCAGAGCATGACTAGCATGGAAGCACCGAAACGAGCTGGGCTAATTCTGTTTGCGTTAGTCTTCGGTTTTTTCGGGGTTTGGTCTGTTTCGGCTCCAATAGACAGCAACGCTTTTGCACCTGGAACCGTTACTGTTCGATCGTACAAAAAGATTGTTCAACATTTAGAGGGCGGAATCGTTTCAAACATTTTTGTCCGAGACGGGGACTTAGTTAGATTAGGTGATCCAATTTTAGAAATTGATGACACCCAGGCTCGGGCCGAGCTTGAAATAATGAGAGGTCAATTCATTGCGCTGAAGGCGAGAGAAGCACGACTAATTGCTGAACGAGACGACTTAGAAGAATTCAATTTCCCAAATATTGCTGAAAGAACTGACGAGCGTGTTCAAGAAGAAATGAATGCGCAGTTGGCTATTTTCCAAGCACGAAAAAACTCTAATGTAGGTCGCAATGAAATTTTGGAACAACGAATTGAGCAATTGGAAAATCAAGTTGAAGGAATGGAAGCTCAACGTGAAACTAAGCAATTGTTAGCAACTTCTTTTGAAGAAGAATTGAATGATACTCGAACTTTGTTAGATCAAGGCTTTTCGGAAAAAACACGCCTTAGAGAAATTGAGCGAAGTTTCGCTTCTTCATCTGGCGAAGCAGCGGAGTTAACAGCTAACATCTCGGCAACCGAAGTACAAATCGGCGAAACTCGTCTACAAATTTTACAACAGCAAAGTGATTTCCTGAACGAAGTTGTAAGTGAGTTGGGTGACGCTCAGACTAGTTTGAAAGATGTTTCTGAGCGCATAACTGCTTTAGAAGATATCGTAAGTCGGACAACAGTTACTGCTCCAGAGTCTGGTGTAATTAATGGCATGCAGGTTCACACGATTGGAGGTGTGATAGGGGGAGGTACACCTATCGCAGAGATAGTTCCAGAAAGTGATGAGCTAATACTCGAAGCTAATGTTAATCCTATCGATATTGATCGTGTGAGCGAGGGACAAGAAGCGCGGATTCGATTTTCTACGTTTGGTAGTTCGGCCCCAACTATTTTTGGAAACGTATTAAGTTTATCCGCAGATGCAATTCCGCAAGAACAAACTGGTACTTCTTTCTATCTTGCCAGAGTAGAAGTTAATCCAGAAAGTTTAGAAGAGCTTGGTGAAATAGCATTAATGCCCGGAATGCCAGCGGAGGTTTACATTAACACTGGCTCCAGGACTTTTCTCCAATATCTTTTTAAGCCACTGTCAAACGCAATGGCGCGTAGCTTTAACGAAGATTAATTCAGTATTGCTATGAACCGATTAATTCCCTTTTTAGTATTGCTCTGGGGAGCTTTGACCCAAATCCCTTTGTCGATTGCTGCCGAATCTAGAACAGGTGCAAGCTCACTTGTTATTGGTGAAACGCTTGAGGATTTTTTCACTGCTGCAATTGAATTCAGCCCGAGGCTTCGAATAGCAGAAGAGAATTTCAATATTGGAGGTGCTCGAAAGCGCCAAGCCGAAGGTCAACTGCACCCCCAAGTAAATGCAAACGCCAATTTGACCGACAACACGCGCAACTCATTTAATCAGTTTGGTCAGCAAATGACAGAAGACTTCAGCGGAGAACGATTCTCTGTTTCGATGCAGCAAGTACTTTTCAATTGGCAGGCCTTCGCGGCAAGAAGGCGTGCATCCCAAATCGAAAATCAACTAGAAGCTGAATATTATTATGAACTCTCGCTATTGCTCACTGATGTAGCAGAGAGGTACCTCAGTGTTCTGCAGGCTCAAGACGCCCTCACTTCAGTTGGTGCTGAAATTGATGCAGTTACCAATCAGCTAAATCAGATTCAGAGCCTGTTCAATCTTCAGTTGGCGCAAATTACGGATCTGCGGCAAGCAGAAGCAAGCTTAGTAGCAGTGCAAGCAGAACAGTTAAGGCTTCAAGCAGAATTGGCTTTTGCTCAAGAAAATTTGCGTGCTATCACTGGAATCGACATTGGTACACTTTTTGTGCTGAACGAAGGAACTGAATTACCCCAGGCTCAGAACGGCATGCAGTACTGGGTAAACTTAGCCGAACGTAGTAATCAGCAGATTCGTGCACGACGCTACGCGCTCAATGCTGCTGAAGAAGGCATATCTGAAAGCAAAGGCGCTTACATGCCCCGCATGAATTTCTTTGTTACTAGGCAGGAATCGAATGTTGGTTTTGATAATCGATTTCTTGGTGATACTGACAATACTTTTATTGGGGTGGATGTCACAATTCCGATATACGCTGGTGGAGCAAATCGTGCTCGCGAAAGCGAGGCCAGAGCGCAGCGCAACATTGCCGAAAACCAATTACGTCAAACTGAGCTGGATGCTAATGCCAGTGTGCGGTCAGCCTTTCTTCAAGTTCAGTCCAGTATGTTGCTGACCGAAGCGGCCGAGCGCTTGTTAGAGTCAACTCGACTCTCTTCAGAAGCCGCACAACAAGGATTCGAGTTAGGGACAGTTACAAACGTCGATGTACTCAATGCCCTTCGTGACCAATTCCAGGCAGAGCGAGATCTTCAACGCGCACGTTATGAACAGATCAATTTTCTTTTGCTCCTCAAACGAGAGGCTGGCACATTGAATGCAGGTGACTTGGTAGAAATCAGTAGACTAATGGTTGAACCGGATGCCTAATCCAATTCTTTTTAATCATTACTGATACCGATCGATCAGTCGATGGGTCATTTCTCTCAAGCTGGCTTGTAAATCAGCTTCATCAAACCGATAAAACCCTTCTGCAAACTTAATGTGTTCTGCTAACGAAAACGTTCTGCCCTTGTTAAGTGCAAGTACAAGCTCAGGATAATTATTCTCATCATTCTGGCTGGCATACACCGCCATCACTTGTTCTTTTTCTTCCACCACTGGCGTGATGTCGATAAAAAAATTGATGGGGCTCTGCACACCTATCTCATAAGCGATGATTTGCGGTTTCTGGTTTTGCTGATAAGCCTGCTGCAAACCTTCCCATACAATGAATGCCGCTGCTCTGTGATCAGGATGAATCTCTAAAGGCGCTGGGAAAAATACAGCTGCTGGGTTTAAAGTCGCGATTGTTTCAACAACTCGTTGCTGCAAACCTTGGCTGACTTCCAATCCTCTGTCTGGCTCTCCCCACGATTGCAAACTGTTAAGCCCTAACAATTCAGCTGCTCTGTTAACTTCCTGGTCTCTTATTGAAACTAGATCTTCTCGATCGCCACCCAATGCCCCATCAGTTAGCACTACAAGATGGGTTTCCACAGATTCATGCTTTGCTCTTAATAGGGCTCCGCCCATGCCAAAGGTTTCATCATCTGCATGAGGTGCAAACACCAACCACGGTCCAGGCGGCAGAGGGGAGACGTCAAAAGGAATCAGTTCGTGTTCGACTTTAAGCATGAGCGCTTCTTTTTAAGAAACTGTGAGAGTGTTTGCTCAATGGAATAGGAGCGCAGAGTATATAGCCTGACGGCGGCAATTTTTAGCTTTTTGCGGGCAATTCATGCTTAAATGCGCAGCCGACCAGGGGTAATTTAGATTGCCGCAAAGTCAGAGAATACAAGGCCTCCAGAGATAAGCAGATAAGCTAATGTTGTTCGCATTACTTCGTGAATGGGTGATGACTCCCGCAGCCCATTATCGGCTGTTTCATAACTTCACCCGACAGGATTTCTTTGCCCAATTCACCGCTTCGATTGGTGGGTTCCTCTGGCTATTCCTCACACCGATCGTGCATATCGTTATTTATTCGTTCGTCTTCGGCTACATCTTTCAGATTCGCGCGCCAGAAGAGTATGGCGAAACTCAATTCGTCATCTTTATGATGATTGGTTACTTGCCCTGGTTTGCCTTTAACGATGCGCTCAGTAAATCTACAGGGCTATTAATAGAAAAAGCACCGCTCATCACCAAGGTGATGTTCCCCGTGCAAATCTTGCCAGTAGTAGGGTCAGTGATTCCTTATATGACTCACGGTATCGGTTTTGGATTGTTGCTGTTGTATCTCATGACACAGGGATTACTCACAGCAAGTTGGTTGCTGATTCTAGTGGTATTCTTTTTCCAGTTTTTATTCACCATGGGGCTGGTTGCTGTGCTCTCAGCACTCTGTGTGTTCCTGCGTGATTTACAGCAAATTGTGTCCTTGAGCGTAACGATCTGGTTTTTCCTCACGCCCATTATCTATCCCATCACCATGGTGCAGGATGAGGCAACGCGGCAGTTGTTTCTGTTTAACCCCATGCACAGTTTCATCAACTTGTACCGCGAAATCGTGTTGTTGGGCGAGATCAATATGACGAATCTTCAGATCGTGATTCCGGTTTCGTTGATCAGTTACTTCCTTGGTGGTTATCTATTTATGCGTATCAGGCATGCATTTGGTGATGTACTGTGATTAGTGAATGCTTAAATAAGGTTTGATTAGTGCCACGTATCACAGTTAACAACCTGCATAAGGATTTTAAAATCTACGATCGGTCGCAAGACCGACTGTGGGAGATTCTGCTGCGCCGGCCGCGACACAATGTCTATCATGTCTTGAGCGATATCTCGTTTGCAGTACCTGATGGAAAGAGCCTGGGAATCATTGGAGTCAATGGTGCAGGCAAGTCGACCTTACTTAAATTGTTAGTTGGAACCTTACAGCCGACTAGCGGCGATATTCAGATCCAGGGACAAGTTGCTGCGCTACTGGAACTTGGAGCCGGCTTCCATCCGGAATTTACTGGCAGGCGCAACATCTATTTAAACGCATCACTTTTAGGTGTACCGGACGAAAACATCGCGGAGCTGGAAAATGACATTATCGAATTTTCCGAGTTGGGTTACTTCATCGATCGGCCAGTTAAGACTTACTCGTCTGGCATGTTTGTACGCCTCGCATTTTCCATTGCCACCATGGTGCGGCCAGACATCTTAGTCATCGATGAAGCGCTCTCTGTAGGTGATATGGCATTCCAACGGAAGTGTGTCGAGCGCATGAATCAGTTCCGTGCCGAGCAAAAGACCATGGTGTTTTGCAGCCACTCCATGTTTCACATTCAAGAGCTGTGCGATACCGCCATTTGGATAGACAAAGGCAAGATTCGGGAAATCGGTGATAGCGACAAGGTAGTTGGTCACTACGAAGATTTCTGCAACAGCAAAAAATCCTACAACAGTATTCAGGAAGATTTGCCAGAAGAGTTAGAGCAGGGGGGCACAAACGAAGAAGAGTCGGAAACTCTGGTGCAAGACTGCCGTATTAACTCGTTGTCAGTGAAAGACTCTGAGGGCAATGAGATCGATGAGTTAGAACCGCTGACCAGTGTCACCATGGAGATGGAAGTCGAAGTGTTGAAGGATGGTATCGAAGGGAATTTTGGTTTTGCCTTCATGAAATCCTCGGAAGAACCGCATGCATCATTTCTAACCACCGATGTTGACGATGTTGAGAAGGGTCCCTTTCACAAAGGTGACGTGTTCACTGTGTCGTTAACTGTGCATCACTTCGCGATGCGGGTTGGTGAGTATTTTGTACTCGGCGGGCTAGCGGACAAGAGTGGTCTGCTGTGGTACGAGACGAAATTCAGCAAGCAACTGAGTATCAAAGCCAATAAAGGCGTAGGGCCAATCATCATGGATTCTGATTGGTCAGTGTCTCGAAAATAAAGTTTGTGTACTAACACCTAGTAAGGAAATAGGTAGTCTTCAGGGTGGACGCGCGCTAAAGCCGTGTCGGGCAATTTTCCATAAGGGTCGATCTTATACACCCGTGGCAGGCTGTTATAGCTGCGTACTTCAACTATTTCCATATATGCCTGGGTCACAGGATCTGGGTTAACCCATTCCTGTTCAGCTTCCAATTCCATCAACTGCTCTTCATCCAAATCTGACTTGGGATACGCAAAGATGCTGAATACCTGCGATGTGTTATTGCCAATCCATGCCGACACTTGTTGCAGGTTTTCAAAAGGGATAATTTCCGCCACTTCAGTGCGGTTGCTGATATCTTCTATCTCACGGTAGGCAATGATGTTTTCAATAATCTCTTCATCCAATCCTGGCAGTAACTCCATGGCTTCGCGCGTCGCCAAGTTGAGATTCACTGTTCGATTGTTTCCGTAGATGGTGAAAGCGGCATCGAGATTGACGCCTTCAAACAACTCGGCGAATCCTCGTATATGCAGTAGCTCTTCTACTGTATCCAGTTCTGGATTGTTGCGCGGTGAAAAAGGTTGTTCCAAATCCTGATAGTACTCTTCCTCCGCGCCATTGAGACCTTCCAGATCATTGAGGTCGGTCCAATCAGTCCATGCGGCTAACAGGTCTTGTACTTCTTCCGGGTCGGCGTCGAATCCACCTAACCGTTTCTCAATCAACATTTGCATGTTGCGCCGGGGGATACGATTAAGATTTATTTTTCCGCTGTGATCGTAGACTCTCACCACGATGTCATCAGACTTTTCATAGTGGAGATCCAAAGGCTGGCCGTTAAAGCGATAGCGAACATTTCGAACTTCGCCCTCGTCAGTTAACTCCGGCTGAAAATCGATTGGCTGAGACATAAGTTCCAACATCAACTCCATCTCAGCTTGATGCACAGCACCCATCAATTCTGCCCAACCGTTACTGGAAGTTTGGTTGTGCATTACCGTCTGAGCAGACAGTCTTACTTTGCCAGCCATGGCGGTCACCAGCACGGTTAACAGTGCGGCGGTCCATAAGACGATAATCAGTACTGATCCTCTTTGACGCAACATAATCATTTACAGAGAGATAAACTCACCCACGTTTGGTCGAATACTGCGATGTGCGTTATTGCGAATACGAGCGACGATCTCAACAGGTCTCTCCGTATCACTTGCCAGGTCATTTAGCTGAACATAGACGGCAAGAGGTAAACCTAAACGCTCTTCGCCTTCCCATTCTTCCGTCCATACCAAAGATTCATCGAGGTCTTCAAATAGGTAGCTAAATGACAAATCGTAATCAGGCATAAGCAGTACACCCTCTGCTTCTTCCAGGCGTAACTCGGGGTTATCCGTAAATGCCGGCACAGTCTTGAGATACACGCCTTCGTCTTCCACAGCATACAACTCCCAAGCAGTAAGACCAGGCGATCGCTGGGGCGAAACAGTAGTAACCCAACTCAATGAGTTGTCTTCCCCTTGAAAATAGATTTGCCGAGAGAGAGTTTCACGATTCGTGAAACTGTGAGGAAATGCTCCATGCAACGCGCGATCAATTTGCAGCACGACCAAAGATTCATCCAAACTTTGATCGAACACATCGGTATTGCGATTCCAATCATCCGCGACTACATAGACACCCGTGCTCAACAGCCCTAGCAACATGGCAGTTAACGACAGCGCAAGCATCACTTCCACCAAGGTGAAGCCTCTAGTCCCAGTTTTTTCTTTAACTAGTCGTTCTAAGCTCATCGTGGCAGGTCCAGTTGAATCCAGCGAGTCCCCATCACCGACTCATCTCTTTCTTCATTAAGCACTTCGAACATCTGCAGTGCATTGATCATTGGCTGTGTTTTTCTTTCTGGCGCTTCCATTTCTAAATCAGAAATAATGCGATATGAATCAATCTCTAGAATGGGCTCCACATCCTGAAATTCGTTTTGCAACAGCGCGAAGTTTGTGACGGCACGCAATTCTGTTGCTCTTAGCAGGCTTTCTTCGGAACGCCAGGTGAGCTGTTTACTGCCGCCAACCAGCGAAAACAAGCTACCCAACACGAAGCCCGTAATAGCTAAGGCAACGATGACTTCAAGCAGTGTGAATCCGCTGCTTGCGTTTAGGCGATTACTCTTCATCATCGAGTTCATTGCTGATGCGGCCGGTAAATGGATCGATCACGATGCGAGCATTCTGCTCATCAAGTGCCAGTAACAATGTGCCACCCGTGCTGCCGCCCTCTGGGTAGAACGTGACATCTATACTTTCATTGATGTCGAATACATTGTCGGTGCTGTCGAGAAAACTGAGTTGGATGCCTTCACTCTCCCAGCTCGCCACTACGTTCGGATTTGTGATGATTTGTTCGTCTTCCTCCAAAGGCTGGGCGTGCAATCGCACCGTGCTAGGTTGACCTCGCACTACGGAGTCGCGACGCGCAAAATTGAGCATCTGATTCGCCTGGCGTACTTGTACAGAGAATGAGCGGCTGTCGAGACTACTGACGTTTGGAAAAATGAGGACACTGGCGACAGCGATAATGCTGAACACCAGCAATAGTTCCAACAAGGTGAATCCTTGTTGATTGCAGGGAATAGACCTGGCGCTTGCTCTAAAGCCCGATATCGGCGTCATCACCTTCGCCGCCTCTTTCTCCGTCTGGGCCATAGGACACTAAAGTAAAACTGCGACCACTGGATTCATACACATACTCATTACCCCAAGGGTCGAGCGGCACTTCACGACGCATATAAGGGCCATTCCATGAAGCACGGCCTGAGTCATTTTCATTGAGCCCATCGAGGCTATCTGGATAAGACTGCACATCAATAAAATAGGCATCGAGCGCTGCTTCAATTGCCGATATTTGGGCCAAGGCTGCATCGCGCTGCGCGCCGGCTTGTTGATTGAAAATGTTTGGAGCCACCATCACAGCTAGCATCGCGATGATCGCCATCACAACCAGGATCTCAATCAACGAGAACCCCTTGGAGGCTAGGGCGTGATTAGTCATTTTGACGTTGTTACCAAAGCTATTCATTGCGTCTTTCCTTTAATGCAAGCTGAAACCGTAATCGCTAGTTGATGTCGAGGTCCTCGAACAGTTCCGAAGCCAGTTCAAAGCGATCAAGAATATCGGCATATTGTACACTTGCTTGCTGATTAAGATTGATGATCTCTGGGCGCAACACGATAAATAACTCGCGCCGCTCTACATTCTGCTGCTGGTATGAGAACAGATTGCCAAGCAGCGGAATTCGATTGAGACCAGGAACACCAGTATTCAGGTTTTCAATATCGTTTTGAATCAAGCCACCGAGCACGATGTTTTCGCCATTACGCACGACAACAGTGGTGCTTATTTCCTGATTATTAAAAACCGGGTTGTTGTTAACCCCCGCCGAGCTGCTATCAACTGATGACAACACTTGTCGAATGATGAGGTTTACCACACCGTCATCATTAATCTGTGGCGTGATATACAACTCGATACCGGTAGGGCGGTAAATAATATTGGTAGTAGATACGCCACCAGCGCCCAACGCTTCACCTTGTTCCACTGGTACTTCTGCACCAATCTGAATTTCACCTTCCTGGTTATTGCTTACCGTTAATGATGGTCGAGCTAACAAGCGCACATCATTGTTTACTGCTATTGCTTCCAAGGTGGCTTCAACCCGGGCGGAGCCATCAAGAAATCCTTTGGAAAACATCAAGCCACCTAGGCCACCGGTAGGAGTGAACTGAGTAGTCGTGTTGGTGGAAATTGGTTGCAATACAGCGTCTGCTGCAATGCGACTCCAATCAACACCGAATTTCGTTTCATCGTTCAGTGTGATTTGCGCAATAACCGCATTGACCATCACTTGTAATGGCACAACATCCAGCTGACTTATAGTTGTGAGTAGTTGGCGATAATCCCGAGCCGTGCTTCTGATTAGCAAACTGTTGGTGGCTTCATCGGCAACGATTTTTACTGAGAGATTGGCAGAGACTGCTGCAGCGTTTCCAATACCAGTAGTAAAGGCAGTTGCGGAATCACCAATTTCTATGGTTTGCAAATCAGCAATATCCGATTCACCCCCGCCAGAAAAGTTCAGCGGAAGATTGCCCCGATCATTGTTTAACGTTTGCAAAGGCTCTTCATCTTCATCAAAAATTTCTGACAACGTTTCCGCTAGTTCTAAAGCCACCAGGTTTTTAACCCGGTACATAAACAGTTGTTCAACTTGTTCCTGGCTGTCTGCATCCAATATCTGCACCCAGCGGGAGATCTCTTCAAATCCTCGTGCAGCAGGCGCCGTTACCAATAGCGCATTGATGCGTTCAATACCCTTTACTTGATAAGCAGGGTCCGGCCCTTCAATGAGTTGTAGGATTTCAGCGAGTTCTTGAGCAACTTCGGTAGCATTGGCATTACTCAATTGGTAGAGGTGAATGCCTTGGTTGGCAAACGGGTCAGCATCGATCAACATCAACAGTTGATTAACCCGTTCCAAATCGAATTCTGAGCCACTGATAAGAAGCAGGTTGCCAGTTCCTAATTGGCTTACCTCTCCATTCCCTTCTAACAATGGTTCTATAGCCTGAATAACCGCTTCCGTGGACACATAGACCAGCGGTGTTACCTGCATTATTCGAGCTGCTGAGCCATCGCCCAGGGTATCTGGCGTGGCAATTTCTGCCGCAAGGTTACTGTTTACTCGTCGCGCGTTGTAGACATCACCCGCTCGTTCTAGAACTACGCCAGCATCTCTGCTGAGCAAGCGCATTAGAGGCCAGATATCATCTCTCTGAAGAGGCCGGTTTGGAGAGGTTCGAATGGAGATTTGCGTATCGATTGTAGGATCGATCACCATGGAAATGTCTAGCGCATCGGCCAGCTCTTCCAACACCAAACGCAGTTCTGCTTGTTCATAGTTAAGCTCAACTACATCTTCGCCTTCCAACACTTCAGGGGACGGAACGTCTTCACGATAGCCTCCAAAACTCACCACCTGACCCTCGCGATTTATCGCGTCGATCAGTGCCTGTTGTTCAGCGGAGCTTGTGGTAGCCAGTACAGGAATTGCTTGGGCGTTTTGAGCTTGTGCTGGTTGCTGAGCTTGCACAGCCCCACTCTGCTGCGTACTCACCGGAGAGGGATTCTGTTCGAGTACTGTGCAAGAAGTCATTCCTAACAGAATGCTACTGAGCGCAACCGCACGCTTTAACGCATTCCTTTTTGATTCGCGCTTCTCGTTATTGGAAGCCCTTTCCTTAATATTCACAATTCTCTCCAAAAGTTAAAACTCAACTGCATTCATGCTGAACACAGCAGAAAGCATAGTGATCGTGATGCCGCCTACGGCGATTGCCAAAAAGATGATGAGCGCCGGTTGCAACGCAGCGACCAAGGTAGCCATCTGGTTTCTGACGTATGTATCAAAAGTCACCGCCGACTTGAGCAAGATGTCCGACGTGCGACCTGATTCTTCGCCTACCGCAACTAATTGATGTAGCAAAGTGGGGAACTGGTTGGTTTTCTCCAATGAAATTCCCAGGCCAGCACCACCTCTTACGTCGTCTTCTACTACCCGCAAGTGTTGGTCGAGTACACTATTGCTGACTACTTCGCGGGCCACCCGCAGCGCCCTTATAAGTGGGATACCTGCCCCCAATAGGGCACCAAGAGTTCGCGCAAACACTGCACACTCTCGATACAAAATCAGATTACCCAAAATTGGCGACGACAACAGGAAGTTATCTTTCTTCAGCTTGGTTGCCGGTTGGTGATCTAAACGACGCCAACCCCAGATGGCTAACACCACTGCAATGATTAACAAATAACCATAGCTCTGCATAAAACCGCTGAGTGAAAGCAAGAATGCCGCTGAAGGTGGAATTTCTGTGCCAGCATCTTCGAACATCGCAGCAAATTGCGGCACTACAAACACCAACAACAAAAACACCGAGATAACACCGGTCACTAGCAACACAGTGGGATAGATCATGGCGGAGATTACTGCCTGACGCGTACGGGCACTGCTATCTAAAAACTCTGCCAAGTCCGGTAACAACTCATGCAAGATGCCGCCTTCTTCGCCGGCGCGCACAATATTGATGTACATCTTGCTGAAAACGTGAGGATGGGACTCCATTGCGTCCGCCAACCCTTTGCCTTCTTTCACATCACGCAAAAGTTGCACAACGAGTTCACGCATGGCAGAAGATTCTGTGATGCCTTCAAGCAGGCGAAGCGCTTTATCGATTGGGACTCGAGCTTCCACTAAGGTGCAAAGACCATTGGTGAAATCCAACAGATCGTTATTCGCGATTTTTTTGCGGCGCAACTTGTCAGCGCTTGGGCGAGTTTCCTGGATTTTGACTGGGGTTAAGTTTCTACCTTGTAACAGTCGCACGACTTCACGCTCGGACTCAGCGTTTAGCTGTCCGCTTTCTACATTGCCTTGGCTGTCGAAGGCTTGGTATTTAAAGTAGAGTGCGCTCATCTCGTCATATTCACTTTTCTAGCTAATTCGACTTCTTTCCTTTGTTTATAACGCTCGGGTTACTCGCACCACTTCCTCTGGAGTGGTGAGCCCCGCCTTAAGTTTCTCTAGTGCATCTTGACGCAAGGTACGCATCCCACTGGCGATTGCTTCGTCTCGGATTACATTGGCATCCGCACCGGAGGCGATGTGATGGCGAATTGCATCGCTCATCAATAACAGTTCATAAAGCCCCACTCGCCCGCGATAGCCAGTTTGCCCGCAGGCTTCGCAGCCTCGGCCACGAACAATCGTCGGACATTCCTGGACTTCGATTTGCAGCACTGCTAATTCGTCTTCACTAATTGGATGTTCTTCCTGACAGTCGGTGCATACTCTTCGAACCAAGCGTTGTGCCTGGATACCTAGAAGGCTGGAGCTAATGAGATAGCCTTCTACCCCCATGTCCTGCAAGCGGGTTACTGCTCCGGCGGCATCGTTGGTGTGCAATGTTGAAAATACCAAGTGACCAGTGAGTGCGGACTCGATCGCAATCTCTGCTGTTTCATGATCTCGAATCTCACCCACCATCAAGACATCGGGGTCTTGCCGTACGATGGACCGCAGGCCTGCCGCAAAGCTCAGTCCTATGCTGGCATTCGCTTGAATTTGGGTTATACCTTCGAGCTGATACTCCACCGGGTCTTCCACGGTGATGATCTTGCGTTTCTCGTCGTTGATTTTTTCTAATGTGGCATAGAGCGTTGTGGTTTTACCGGAGCCTGTTGGCCCGGTAATGAGAATCATGCCGTGGGGTTGAGTCACAACAGATTGATAGTCCTGAAGTACTTGCTCAGGCATGCCGAGCTGTTGCAAATCTACTGCAGTATCGCTGCGATCAAGAATTCGCAACACAACGGATTCACCATGCACACCGGGCAGGGTTGAGACACGCATGTCCAGTTGATTACTACCGATCTGATAATCGATGCGGCCATCTTGCGGTAAACGTTTCTCACCAATGTCTAAGCGCGCCATGAGTTTTAAACGAGAAGCCACAGCGGTATGAATTTTTGCCGGCAAGCGCTCAATGCGAGTCATAATGCCATCCACTCGACATCGCACGTCCAGGGTGTTTTCATTCGGTTCGAAGTGGATGTCGGACGCATTTAGGTCCAAAGCTCGGGCGAACAAATGATTTACCAAGCGAATGATCGGCGCATCAGACGCCATATCCATTAATGCATCGTCTTCATCAAAGCCGGAGACAAAGACATCATCGTCGGACCCTTCGATTTGCGGTGATAACTCAGCGCGCCAATGTTTGAGCATACGTCGAACTTCAGCATCTTCACTCAAGACAAACTCAAGCGTGCCACCGACAATAAATCGAATCTGCGAGCGCAACTGAATAGACGGCAAACTATTGCATAGCAATTTGCCTGACTCTTGAAAATCTTGCGCCGGAGCAATGCCCTCCGGCTCCAGCAACTGGCTGAAGATCGGAAGTGTAATGGCGTTGTCGATTGTTTCTGTTTCCATAATCAACTAAATGTTGTCAGCCTCTGCCTGCGAATTTGTGCCGCGAGCAAAACCAACGACTGTGATTGTTCCGCTGTACTGATTGCGATTGCGATCGAAGCTGTAGTCTCTTACCCGTAGTCGGGGTACAGAGTTTTCCAGCCTTTCTAGGAACACGACGGTATTTCCCGCATCAGCAGTTCTGAACGAAATTTCTTGCGAGATGAGCAACCATTCATCTGATTCCAGACGTTCAGCTAGTCGAGTCGAAGCGACGGTGAGGCCGGAATCCCTCGCATGTTGAGCAAGGTCGCGCGAGATGGCTGCTTCAATAAGGGGTACGGTGTCACCGGTAAAAATTTGTGACTCCATGTCTGCCTGTTGAACCTGTGCGTCAATTCGACGCTCTCTCCATTCAATAGAGTCCTCTATCAAACGTTCCTCGCGATCGATGGCGAGCAACACATCCTCGATAGATTCCGAACGGTCCTGATACATTCCCTGCAATGCCGGGACTATTTGAGTAATAACAAATACCACGCCAACCAAGCCGGCAAGCATTAGTATGTTTCTTTCTCTTTTTGTCACTGGCATTGCTTAATTACTCTTAGGACGCGTCAGGAAAGTAGCGCACCATGTAGGCTTCGAAGCTCACAGTGGCGAGTCTCAAGTCTATGTAGTAACGCGTATTGTTTGTCGCCCTGGAGAACACGACTTCGGTAAACATAGGATCCTGTTCCAGGCGTTGTAGTATTGCTTGTGGGTCTGCACTGGTTCCCTGAATTCGAATTAGTCCTTCGCTAAGCTCTAATGAAGAAAGTTGCTCATTGCCGAGCACTTCCTGTAACCGAAACATAGCCGCCCGTAATTGTTGGTCAGGGTAGTCATTTATGGCGCCCCATTGATTTTCGAAGTTCACGACGATGCCTTGATCTGTGCGAGCATCGGCAGACATCTCTCGAGTTGCGTCAAGCCGGCTATTGGCCATGCGAAATTCGATCGATTGAAAAATAAAAGGTGTCGAGGACAACAGCATTAGCCCAACGGCAAGTGATGCAGCAATCAGCAACTGCCGCCCTTTTTCCACCCGCTTATGTGCATCTAAGGCGCCTTGTGGAAAGAAGAGATAGTCTTTTCCAGTTGAGCGCTCGTTGGGATAAGCATCCAGATCTGTTGCATCTGTAAGCACTGCACTAGTAAACGTGGCAGTTTCGGATTCCCATTGATTGGCAAAATCAGATTGAGTGAGGTCAGACTTATCTAATTGCAGCCAGGTTAAAAGTGAGCCGTTTTGAAGTCGCACTGCAGTTACATGCTCTTCATCTTCTTCGATGAGTTCAGCTACTTCTGTTTCAAGGTTGTGGGTTTTACCAAGAATTCGAGGTAGTACTGCGATTAGGTTCAGCTCGTGTTGTGCGAACGCTGCAAACAGTTCCTGTAGCCTTTTGCTAGGCAACCATAGGGCCACTACATCATTATCAAGGTTTGCATTTGTGCTTGTGGATATCGCCATAGACAGTGGTTCATCCAAAGCGGGTAGCAAGCTGTCTCGTTGCAGCAAAATAGCCGATTCCAGGTTGTCAGCATTCACACCCGGCATCGATTGACTGGTTGCGACAAACTCGGAAGGGGCCAGGAGTAACTCTATGTTTGAATTAGCGCTGGCTTCGCCTAACAGATTTTTAACAGTTTGTGCGATTTGTTCTGCTCTTGCGTTTGCAACTAGCGGGGCGCTTCGACTGCTTTCGATATGAATGAGCGCATCGTTACCCACTACGATTCGGTCACTCACTGTGTTGCTCAGTTCTGCGCGAGCATCGCCCAGGAGATAACGACGCATAACTGCTGGTATCCGACCCATGATCGATTGTAGACCCATGCTCATCGCCATCTTCTTAACTCAGTAACTTGTACGAGGAACGCAACCCAATGCCGTTGGCTTGCAACCCTGTCGTTATGGATAGCGTTATGAGCAATCCTTCCCGGTAGCTAAGCCGTTGAAAAAATTATTGTTTCTGACTGGTTAAGA
This sequence comes from uncultured Pseudohongiella sp., assembly GCA_965262465.1. GTDB lineage: Bacteria > Pseudomonadota > Gammaproteobacteria > Pseudomonadales > Pseudohongiellaceae > UBA9145. The sequence continues at coordinate 3,504,186 of OZ253535.1, forward strand.
CTGCGACTGAGGAGAAAAAGTTTGGATGGGGTAGGAAAATCAACGGTGAAGTTGTGATTGCGGTCGTAATTTCACGCAAAAAGTTCGCTGACACCACAGCAAACCCAGGAAATTCGGGCCATGGAGAGCAGTATGGGTATTGATTTAGGAGTGAGGGTAGTAGGAGTAGGGAGACAGAAAATGCTGGCCCTGGAACGGGCCAGCACATCTGACTGACAGAATTAGGCTAGTCGCCGCTAGAGCGGAGTGCCTGACGTTCTTTTTCTACAAGAAATTCAACAACTTCCAGCATTTCTTCTTGAGTTCGTACCTGACCACCTGTAGTCACAAGGTACTTACCATTGACGATCATGTTGGGAGTCGAACGAATTCCATAGTCGCGCATGCGAACATCCAGGCGACTCATGGCAGAGGAAACCTGAAAGGAGTTGGCGGCAGCTTCATAGCGGTCGCGCGGCACACCTTGGGCCTCAAAAAAATCAGCAATTAAATTTTCGCGCTGCAAGATATTGCCTTGCAGGTTGATGGCGTTGAATACCTCTTGATGGATCGTGTCTATAGCCCCCAAGACTTCTACGATGTAGTAGATCTTGGCGTGGGTCTTCATCAAGTCGTTCCATGCCGCTGGAAATCGAACAAATTCAACATCGTCAGGCTGAGCATCTTTCCATGCAATCACTACTGGCTCAAAGCGGAAACAGTGAGAACAGCCATACCAAAAGGCTTCCAGTACTTCGACTTTGGATGCATCGACTGTATTTACGGGGGCAGCCAGCTCTTGATAATGAGTGCCAGCTACATAGCGCTCGATTTGGCCATAGCTCACTGCCGCTAAAGGCAGAAGCATTGCCATCACAACAAGCTGCATTAGTCGTTTAGTCATGTTGCTACTCCATCTATCTATCAGGTGCAGTTGTTAAAAACCCTAACATAGCCGCGAAATCCTTGCTATGTCGGTATCTGAGCAACGGGACCAAGCGAAAGTGACAATCAGTCTAGCGGAAAGTCCTTTGGCCTGATCCGTTGTGAAATCTAGTCTCTATAGTATTGAGTGATGACCGGCAGAAATTAGTGCAAGCCTGACACATAGCTGGCTAGAGCCTGCAATTCACGGTCAGTTAAGCGCTCTACAACGGTCCTCATCATGCCGCTTAGATCATTGGCGCGTTCGCCAGAGCGGAATTGCTGTAGTTGCAGCAGAGTGTATTCCTGGTGCTGGCCACCTAGCGCTGGAAAACCAGCAGGAGCGTTGCCTTTGCCGTCAGGGGCATGGCAAGCAGAGCAGGCTGCTACAGAAAGGTCCTGGTTACCCGCACGATAGATAGACGCTCCTAACTCCAGTAATTCTGGGTCGGCGCCACCGAGAGTAACTTCCTGAGATGCGTACCAAGCTGCAATATCTTCCATGTCTTCTTCAGACAGGGCAGCTACCATAGCCGCCATAGTAGGACCAACGCGAGCCCCGGATTTAAAATCCATTAGCTGCTTCACCATGTACTTAGCATTTTGACCTGCCAGCTTAGGGTTGATCGCCAACTGGCTATTGCCATCATTGCCATGGCAGGTCGCACAAAGTGCGGCTTTGGCTTGGCCAGCTGCTGCATCGCCTTGAGCGAGCAGAGAAGGGGTTGCAATGGCTCCCAATAGGGCCGATACAAGAACAATGGCTAGTTTCTTCATGAAATTTCCTAAATTTCTGTTTCCAGGACTTCTAAGGACAATCCAGTAATTTTGCGGACGCGGATTATAGCTTAATTCCTTGCCTCGCACAGTCCCAAGACGAAGGTAAGATACCCTTAGAAATAGCGTCCGTTATTTGAGATATCCACCGCTACAACATTATGAATTTCAATAGCACCCAATTCGTTACCAGCGCTGCCACCCTGAAAGACTGCCCACCTGAGAGTCTGGCGGAAGTGGCATTCGCCGGTCGCTCTAATGCGGGTAAATCATCAGCGATTAATGCCATCACCGGTCAAACCAAATTAGCCAAGATCTCCAAGACTCCGGGGCGAACTCAGCTAATCAATTTCTTTGAAGTTGAGCCCCACCACTACCTCGTGGATCTACCCGGTTATGGCTTCGCCAAAGTACCCTTAGCGGTTAAGGAAAAGTGGCAGGCCGAACTCGAACGCTATTTGCGTCAACGAGAACCCTTGGCAGGCATCGTGGTGCTATCTGACGTTCGCCATCCAATGAAAGAATTTGATCAGATGATGGTGAACTGGGCCGTCCAATCAGAGCTCCCGGTTCTGCTACTTCTTACCAAGGCCGACAAATTAAAACGCGGTGCGGCGCAAAATACTTTGCTTAAAGTGCGTAAATCCATTGAAGAGTTTTCTGAAGTGGAAGTCCAATTGTTTTCTGCAATGAACAGAGTAGGTATCGAGGGCGCACAAAAAGTGATTGCGGACTGGTTAACGACTGAATAAATCTTTCGCCAAGCTCCACTCAGTTTTCTATAAGATACGAAATGAGTCATGGATGACGACATACGCCTACGGCGTATGCGAGGAAGCGATCTCCAGCAGAACCTTGTGTCTGCGCCAGAGATCGCTGATGGCGTTTAAGAAAATTCAGGGACGAATTTTGTTAAACAGTAGGTGAATCAATGCGCCTCGTCCCAGTTATCACCAACCCCGACATCTACGATAAGTGGTACATCCAGTGAGGCAGCTGTCGCCATCCGAAATTTTACGCCTTCAGCCAAAAGTTCCACGTCTCCCTCTTTAACTTCGAATACGAGTTCATCGTGAACTTGTAAAACCATTTTGGCTTCAATGTCATCTTGCTCGAGCCAGTTTGCAATATCGATCATGGCGCGTTTAATGATATCGGCGGCCGAACCTTGCATCGGTGCATTAATCGCGGTTCTTTGTGCGGCTTTTCGAATCATCGCATTGCCGGCATGAATATTTGGCAAGTACAGTCGTCTACCAAAGAGTGTTTCAACATAACCTTTTTCGTCAGCGTAAGCCTGGGTCTGCTCCATGTAGTCTTTCACACCAGGATACTTATCAAAGTAACGATCAACATATTTCTGCGCTTCACCTCGGCTCACATTGAGTTGATTCGCCAAACCGAATGCAGACATGCCATAAATCAATCCAAAGTTGATCGCCTTTGCCCCGCGTCGCTGATCCGCAGTGACTTTATCCAATGCGCAATTGAAAACATCCGCAGCTGTCGCTCGGTGCACGTCTTCATCACTGGTGAACGCTTTCAATAAGCCTGGGTCCTGGGAAAGGTGCGCCATTATTCGCAATTCAACTTGAGAGTAGTCGGCGGCGAGCAATTTACAGCCCTTATCAGGAATAAAAGCCTGCCGGACGCGCCGACCTTCTGCGGTCCGAATCGGAATGTTTTGTAAGTTGGGATCGGTTGATGAGAGCCGACCTGTTGCTGCAACCGCTTGCTGGAAAGACGAATGAATTCTTCCCGTGTCTGCGTTCACTTCTAACGGCAATTTGTCAGTGTAAGTCGATTTGAGCTTGTTTAGTGAGCGGTGTTCCAAGATCAAGCGCGGCATTTCATACTCTTCTGCTAGTTCTTGTAATACCGGTTCTGCTGTTGATGGTTGGCCTGTTGGAGTCTTCTTTAGAACTGGCAACTCCAGCTTCTCGAAGAAAATCGTTTGCAGTTGCTTGGGTGAAGATAAGTTAAATTCTTCGCCTGCCAAATCGTAAACGTCGCTCTGCAATTTATCTAATTGCTTAGCTAGCTGTTTGCTTTGTTTTTCCAATACTTTGCTATCGAGCTTGATGCCATTGCGTTCTACTAGCTGCAACACTTCTATTAATGGCGCTTCATAGTACTGATACAGGCCCGCCAAATGCCCTTGCGAAGCCATGTCGTGTTCTAGTTTCGTGGCTAGCCGCAAAATAAAGTCGGCGCGCTGGCAGCTGTATTCTGTAAAGTCTTTGATCGAAACTTCAGGTAGCGTGAGCTTTCCTCTTCCTTTGCCCAGCAGACTTTCAAGTTCTTTCGGATCTTCATCCAGATAGAATCGTGCAATGTCTTCAAGGTGATGTTTAACCGCTACAGAATTCAACACATAGGAAGCAAGCAAGACATCAGATTTCAATGGCTGCAAATCAATGTCGTAGTTCTGCAGTACATGCCTCTGGGTCTTCAGGTCGTAACCAGCCTTTGTAATGAGCGGGTCTTCGAATATTGGTTTTAGCTCCGACAATACGTCTGCCAGCTCAAGCTGGTCCTTATCATTTTGATGCCCGCAGGGAACATAGACTGCTTTACCAATTTCCAGGCTAAATGAAATGCCAAGAATCTCGGCTTGCATGAAATGTTCGCCACTGAACTCAATACAAATTGCTACGCGCTTAGTCTGGGAGAGATTTTTTACTAGAGACTTCAGCCCTTTGGCATCGTTAACACATTGGTACTCAATGCTTTTAGGGACGATGGAAACTTCTTCTGCTGCCTCTGCTTTTTCGGATTTCGATTTGCTGGCGCTGGTTTTCTTTGATTCCCCACTCCCTGTAACTCCGCGTTCTTCTAATTCCTTAATCCAGGTTTTGAATTCGAGATCGCTAAACAGGTCGTGCAATTCCTTGGACTTTTCTTCACCAGGCACCAGCTCAGTGATTGCTAAATCAAGTTTGCAGTCTAATTTGATTGTGGCGAGCTCATGGGATAGCCGAAGAAGATCAATGTTTTCCCTTAGCCGTTCACCGATCTTGCCGCCAATCGATTCGGCGTTTTCAATAATGCCTTCCATTGAGTTGAATTCTTGCAACCACTTCACCGCAGTCTTTGGACCGACTCCGGGTACGCCTGGAATGTTGTCTGCTTTGTCTCCCATAAGCGCCAGATAGTCCACAATAAGCTCGGGCCCTATGCCAAACTTCTTGTTCACCCCATCTATGTCTAACACCTCGTTAGTCATGGTGTTCATCAGTGTGACTTTGTCGTTTACCAACTGCGCGAGATCTTTGTCTCCGGTTGATATCAGGGTAGGAATCTTTTTCTTCGTGGCGTGAACGGAAAGTGTGCCGATGACATCGTCAGCTTCTACTCCTTCTATTATGAGAAGCGGCAATCCCATTGCACGGATAATGTCGTGGATGGGTTGAATTTGAGATCGCAAATCATCAGGCATAGGTGGTCGATGGGCTTTGTAATCACCATAGATGTCATTACGAAAGGTTTTTCCCTTCGCATCGAAGACAATGGCGATATTGCTATCTGGGTGATTCTTGATAAGTGCGCGAATCATATTGATCACACCTTTGACTGCGCCGGTAGCCTGGCCGCGACTATTTACCAATGGCGGCAAGGCATGAAATGCCCGAAACAAGTAGGAAGAACCGTCGACCAGGATTAGTTCTTTAGGTGTAGCCACGAGGTCCCGCTCCCAATCTAATCAGTAGAAATGCAGTTGCTAAATCCCTCAGCTACGTGATTTAGCAAGTGAAGGTAGGCTTGATCGCCTTCCTCTATAGATGAACCCAAAATATCCATCGTTACTCGCTGAGGCGTCAATTGCTGGAGCATCGTGTCCACCAATTCATGCGATGCTTCAGGTTCCAAGAAGATACACTGCGGATTCGTTGCTTCCAATTGCTGCCGTTTGGCAATGATGTCCCGCATGCCAGGTTCTACTTCAGGATTGTCTAACAGCACTACTGCGGGTGACAGACCCAGCGGTGTCTCGATGTATCTGAAGGCATCATGATAAACCGCATATGGCTTAGGGCTAGTCGTTGCTATTTCTTGTTCAACTCGCTGCCACTCCGCATGCAGATTTTCTTGAAACGCGGCTAGTCTGGATTCGTAGGACTGGGCTCGAGCCGGAGCCAACTTCACCAACTCTGCGGTCAAGTGCTTGGCAATCAACAAAGCATTGTTAGGATCAAGCCAGAGATGTGGGTCCAGATCACCATTGGGCATTCTATGTAGAGTCAACTGTGCAATGTCGGCAGCTTTAAGCGCTGTTAGCTCGGCGTTTGAGCTTTCCAATAGATCAGTCAGATAGATTTCAAAATCTTCACTTATCCATAGCACAAGATCAGCGCTTTCAATTTGAATGCGGTCTTGCGGTGACAGGGTAATTGAGTGCGCAGCATGGCTATCGTTTTCAATGGCGTAGGCAACATCATCATCCAGCAAGATTGCCTGGCTTATAAATTGAAGCGGACGCACTGTGCTGACTACAGAAACCTGAGCTGAAGAACTGGTCGAGAAAATAAGGCTGAGGAAGATGACCAATAAAGTGGCGCTACAACTGCCGGGCTTGAATTGACTAATTGACATCGTGGTTATGATATACCATTGTCCTTGCGGCTAATACGAGCCAAGTCTTTGATTCCAACCTGGTTTAACCATAAACAGTAGGCGACTCCATCTCTTCATCTGACAACAAATTAATCTGGGCGGATGGCATTAGCATCCAGTTTGGATCACGCCCGGTTCTGCAGAATATCGATCTACAGATTTGTGCAGGACAAGTCGTGTCGTTGATCGGCCCTAATGGTGCCGGCAAAACCACCTTGGTCCGGATCTTATTAGGATTGCTAGAGACCGATGGCGGCACCATTAGTCGGATGGATGGATTGCGCATTGGCTATATGCCGCAGCGTGTGGGCCTCGACAAGACTATGCCCCTCTCCGTATTGCGGTTCCTTCAACTCGCCAAATCAGCTGATGAAGGGGCTATTGCAGAGCTGCTTTCACTACTGCGAATTGAACATCTCAGTGAACAACAGCTGATCGCGGTGTCTGGTGGCGAACTACAACGTGTGCTGCTTGCTCGAGCACTGCTCAATGATCCACAGCTCTTGATACTGGATGAGCCGGCACAGGGGGTTGATGTAGCAGGACAGGCTGAACTCTATCAGTTGATTGGAGACATCCGAACTGAACGGGGTTGTGGCGTGCTCATGATTTCCCATGATTTGCACTTAGTGATGTCTGCCACCGATGAGGTGATATGTCTAAATCACCATGTGTGTTGTCACGGCAAGCCCGAACAAGTCAGCAGTGATCCTGCATTCTTGGAATTGTTTGGTGCCTCTGCATCGGACGGTCTGGCGGTTTACACCCACCACCACAACCACGAACATGATCTCAGCGGCAACATAAAAACCTAAGTCTCATGCTGCAACTTCTTTCAACAGACTTCTTTCTATATGCAGCCATAGCTGGTGTTAGCCTTGCCATTATTGCCGGCCCGCTAGGAAGCTTTATCGTATGGCGCCGGATGTCTTATTTTGGAGACACACTGGCTCATGCAGCCTTGTTGGGCATAGCTATAGGACTCGTTTCTGGCAGCAGCATTCAGCTCAGCATTATCCTAAGCAGTGTTGTGTTGGGTTTGTTATTGGCACTGCTGGACAAAAAAACCGACCTCAGTAGCGATGCAATCTTGGGCATCCTTGCTCATAGCGCATTAGCTTTCGGCGTGGTGTTTTTAGCACTTACCGACTCGGTTAGAGTTGATCTGGAAAGTTATCTGTTTGGGTCAATGCTTACGATTACAACCACTGACTTGATTTGGATTGTTGGTATTGGCGTAGTTGTGCTGGCCTCAGTCATCTATTTTTGGAACGACTTGTTATCCGTATCTGTGCACCGAGAACTTGCGGAAATAGATGGCGCAAATGTAGATCGCCTCAATCTTTTGTTGATCATGTTGATTGCGCTAACTATTGCGGTGTCGATGAAAATTGTAGGGGTATTGCTGATTACATCTCTGCTGATTATTCCACCTGCCACCAGTAGAGCATTCGCAAAAACCCCGGAAAAAATGGCGTTTTTCGCATCTTTCTTGGGAGTGTTAGCAATTATTGGCGGGTTATTGTTGGCCTTTCAACTGGATACCCCAGTTGGCCCAACAGTGGTAGTTATTGCAGCAGTGATCTTCGCAGGATCGCAGTTTTTGCAGCCGAAGACTTAGTCTGCAATTAGCTGCGGATAAAGCTCCAACATTGTTTCTCGTCGAATCGGCGGTCGTATTACTGAGTGCAGTCTGCCCTCTGGATCAACAACACTGACATGCACCGAATGGCTAACCATGTAGCCGTCGTTTTGCATTGAGGGAGCATCTGCAGCAGAAGGGGCCATGTGTCCCTCATGCATGCTTGCCGCCTCTTCATCGGAAGAATATGCGACGTAGAATTGTTCTGCAGTATTCGCTATCGCCTCGGCATCTCCCGTAAGACCAATGAAGCGTTCATCAAACCTGCTCATGTAGTCAGCAACTTCCTGCACGCCATCTCGACCCGGATCGACAGATATAAAAACAACGTTCGGTAAGTTGTCCGTTCCAGATTCGTTGTAGCGTCGATAGAATTGAGCAAGCTCTTCCATGGTAATTGGGCAAACATCAGGACAAGACGTAAAGCCAAAAAAGACTAATGACCATTGTCCTCGCAATGACTCTTCACTAAACAGTTCGCCATTTGCATCGGTCAACTCGATATTTTCGATTAATGCCGGATCTGGATAGCGGGTCGCTCCAAGGTCTCGCAGTTCATTAATCTCATTTACTTCTGAGCGAACCAAAAACAAATAGACCAGCCAACTCGCGACAAGCAAGTCGAATGCAAGGAAGGCGCCTATGGCGATTTTGGTATTTCTGGAAAGCTGCACAGTTCCGAATCTAGAACTGATAGAGGTAGTGATCAACAACCAGTGCGACGAAGAGCACGCCGAGATACACGATTGAGTATTTAAACGTATCCATGGCTGTGGTGGGTTCAGGCCTTGTCATCAACTTAAAGGACCAGCTCAGGAAACTGGCACCAAGAGCCAAGGCGACGACCAAATAGAGCATCCCACTCATGCCAGTGAGGAAGGGAAGGACACTTACCTGAACCAGAACTGCGGTATAGATAATGATGTGGAGCTTAGTAACCCGTACCCCGTGGGTGACAGGCAACATGGGCACACCGCTCTTCGCGTATTCGTCCTTGCGATGAATGGCCAGGGCCCAGAAATGCGGAGGGGTCCAGGCAAAGATGATCAGAACCAGGATTAAGGCATCAGCCTCAATCGTTCCAGTCACGGCTGACCATCCCAATAAAGGGGGCATCGCTCCAGATAATCCACCAATCACGATGTTTTGCGGAGTGGCGTGCTTGAGATAGCCGGTGTAAATGAAGGCGTAACCAACGAAAGAAGCCAGAGTTAGCCATGCGCACAATGGGTTTACCCAGAACAGCAGGATCGCCATGCCGGCAACACCAATGACTAGCGCGAATATTGACCCCTGCAGGGTATCCACGCGCCCCTGGGCTACCGGGCGATTGTGGGTTCGCTTCATTACGATATCAATTTTGTGGTCTATCAGGTGATTAACCACAGCACCCGACGCTGCTACCAAGGCAATACCCAGATTGCCGAGAATTAGGACATCGACCGGCACCATTCCGGGAACCGCCAAAAACATGCCCACCAAGGAAGTAAGGATCATCAACATGACCACTCTTGGCTTGCACATTTCGTAATAGTCGCGCCAGTTAGCAGCGCTTTGGGAAGTAAGTTCCGTCACTATCGTCAGCGTTTCAATTCAATCTGGGATGGGTTTAAAAGGGTGCCTGCCGACCAGCTCACTGAGATGGCATTTTTAGGCGGCGGCATTTCATCATTTTTCGCCTCCTAGCTCAAGCCAGGCAGTAGCGAATAGGCACGCATTTTCACAAATTTTTAAACCGATTGTTAGCGAATTCCTTAGGTAAAAAATGAAGCTGACAGTTTCCTGTCAAAAATACTTGATTTAGCGCATTTTTAGGGCCTCTCTGGGCCATAATGACTTGCTTGAAAAGGGGTTTTTCTATAGCATTCCGGTCCGCGTGAGGTGTGCCAAATTGCTCGATTTTTTTAGGATTTTTCCCAAAGCTAAAGCGGAAAATTTGAAGAGAAAATGAGCTGCGGAATTACCCCATCCAGATAACAAAAACATTAGGACAATCTCTCGGATTATTGGGACGAAAAAGTGGGTTTAGCAATCGCTTGCTCATCGTCGTCTGTGCACAAGCGCATCAATAATTCGGTGGATTAAGCGAACAACAGATAGTTTCTGCCAGCTTTCTCAATAATCTTAACTTTCGGATTGTTGTAAGAGGCAGAATCAGAGAACTTTAAAGAAGGAATTCGGGTTTATGGCTTTAGCGGTCGTTATTTTTCTTTTGGTGATTGGAAGTGTCATCTTTCATTTCGCCAGCCCTTGGTGGTTCACCGATATTGCAGCTGATTGGGGCACTATCGATCTCACCATCAATATCACCTTTTGGGTTACTGGATTTGTCTTCATTGCCTGCAACCTGTTCATGGCTTACTGCGTTTGGAAATTCCGACAGCACGAAGGCCACAAGGCTGTGTATGAGCCTGAAAATGCCAAGCTGGAAGCTGGCTTGTCCATTTTCACCACCATTGGCGTTATCGCCATGTTGGCTCCCGGCCTATTCGTATGGGCACAGTTTGTAACTCCACCAGAAGATGCTGCCGAGTATGAAGTACTGGGCCAACAGTGGCAGTGGCAATTTCGTTACCCCGGTGCCGATGGCATTCTTGGTGCAGCGGATACTCCGTTTGTAAGCGAAACCAACCCGTTCGGCATTAACCCTGAAGATCCAAATGGTATGGATGATGTAGTGGTCAACGACCCCGTCATGCACTTGCCTGTGAATCAACCTGTTAAAGCACTGCTACGTTCCAACGACGTGCTGCATAACTACACAGTCACCCAATTCCGCGTAAAGATGGACTTGGTGCCGGGTCTAACTTCTTACTTGTGGTTTGATCCTACGAAAGAAGGCACCTACGACATTATGTGTGAAGAGCTTTGCGGTATCGGCCACTTTGTCATGCGTGGTTCAGTAGTAGTTGAACCTCAAGCTGAATTCGATGCCTGGTTAGCTTCACAGCCTACTTTCGCCGAAACACAAAACATGGCTGCACCAAATATTGCAGCAGGCCAAGCACAATACGCTGCCTGTGCTGCATGTCACGGTCAGCAAGGCGAAGGCAATCAAGCTCTAAATGCACCGAAACTAGCAGGCCAACAAGCCTGGTACATCGAGCGTCAATTGAATCACTTTAAAGTTGGCGCGCGCGGCGGCGAAGGCGATACCAATGGTCAGCAGATGGCCCCATTCGCCAACATGCTTGCGACTGATGATGCAGTGCGCAACATGGCAGCCTACATTGCGTCACTCCCAGACAACCCTGCCGAAGCAACAATCACTGGTGACATCGATAATGGTTACGACATTTACGATCGTAACTGTGCGGCGTGCCACCTCGATGATGGTGCCGGCACGTGGTACACAGATGCGCCTAAATTGGCTGGCATGAGTGACTGGTACTTCGTTACTCAGATTAGCAATTTCCGCGCGGGTATTCGTGGCCTTCACTCTGAAGATGACTTCGGTGAACAAATGGTATCCATGGCGACTGCCATGTCTGGATTGGAAGAGATTGAAGACGTAGCGGCTTATATCAACACGCTGCGTTAATTCGAATTTTTTAAGTAGAGTTTTTAATCAGCAAACGTTGCTGAAAATTTTTTAGAGAGTTAGGAGGTATTAATGGCTTACGTACCATTAGCTGACCAAGATGCAGAAATGGAGATGCACCATCCCCATACTTGGATCGGGAAATACGTTTGGAGCCAGGATCATAAAGTCATTGCCATTCAGTATGGCAGCATCGCGATTTTCACCGGCATTGTTGGCCTGGTGCTTTCGCTGATGTTCCGCATGCAGCTTGGTTTTCCTGAATCAGTAGATTTTGTTGATCCAAACTTTTATTACCAAGCCATCACCATGCACGGCATGATCATGGTTGTTTACTTCCTTACTGCACTCTTTCTAGGGGGCTTCGGGAATTATTTGGTACCGCTGATGTGCGGCGCGCGAGACATGGTTTTCCCATTCATGAACATGCTTTCAGTTTGGGTTTTCCTGGTATCCGTGATCATTCTGATGGCCAGCTTCTTTGTCGGAGGGGGGCCAACCGGAGCTGGTTGGACGCTCTATCCTCCACAAACAGCAATGGAAGGCACGCCGGGTCATGACATGGGTATCATTCTCATGCTGGTGTCACTGGCTGTGTTCATCGTGGCTTTCACAATGGGTGGTCTGAACTACGTTGTGACAATCCTGCAGTATCGCTGCCGCGGCTTAACCATGATGCGTCTGCCTCTTTCAATCTGGGGCATCTTCGTAGCAACTGTATTGGGTCTGTTCGCATTCCCAGCCCTGCTAGTTGCCGCCATCATGATGTTGTTCGATACCTTGCTTGGCACAAGTTTCTTTATGCCAGCGGTACTTGAAGCAGGTACGGCACTAGACCACAACGGTGGCAGCCCAATCTTGTTCCAGCACTTGTTCTGGTTCTTCGGCCACCCTGAGGTTTACATCGTTGCACTGCCAGCATTTGGATTGGTTTCCGATGTATTGAGCGTACATGCTCGTAAAAATATTTTTGGTTACCGCATGATGGTATGGGCAATCATCGCCATTGGCGGTCTGAGCTTCATCGTATGGGCACATCACATGTATGTGTCTGGCATGAACCCATATTTCGGTTTCTTCTTCGCCACAACCACATTGATCATTGCAGTACCTACCGCGCTTAAAGTGTACAACTGGGTGTTGACTCTGTGGGAAGGCGACATTCGCATGAACGTGCCAATGTATTTTGCGATTGGCTTTATCTTCACCTTTATCCACGGCGGACTAACGGGTCTATTCCTGGGTAACGTGGTGATCGACTTACCGCTTTCTGATACTTACTTTGTAATCGCGCACTTCCACATGGTTATGGGTGTATCCCCAATCCTCGTGTTATTCGCTGCGATCTATCACTGGTATCCGAAGATGTCGGGTCGCATGTTCCATGAAGGCATGGCCAAGCTACACTTCTGGCTAACTTTCTTGGGCGCCTACGCTATTTACTTGCCAATGCACTACCTTGGCTTCCTGGGTGTACCTCGCCGTTACTACGCGTTGGGTACTACTGATTTCATTCCTGCCTCTGCGCAAGATCTCAATGCGACGATTACTATTGCCGCATTGATCGTTGGTACTTCCCAGATTCTGTTTTTCATCAACATTATCTGGAGCCTGAAGTACGGCAAGAAAGCAGATCCAAATCCATGGGGCGCTGCTTCGCTGGAATGGCAAACACCTGATACACCACCTGCACATGGCAACTGGGGCGATAGCCTGCCAACAGTTTATCGCTGGGCATATGACTACAGTGTGCCAGGAGCGCATGAAGACTTTATTCCGCAGAATGTTTCTGAATCGGAAGAGCCTACGGTGAGTGATGAGCATTTTGATCCTGATAAGGATCAATCATTGGCAGACGTATGAGCCTATTTAAAACAGTCACAACCAAACCCTGGGAACGCAAAGGGGTAATCGGTGGAATGCGTCCAGAGGGCGCATTCGACACAGAAACTGAACGCGTTGCGCTTTCGTTTTTTCTGATTATTGCTTCTGTTGTGTTCTCACTGTTCACAGTGAGCTACTACATTCGCATGGAGCTACCTGATTGGGAGCCTCTATCTGAACCTACTCAGCTGTGGTTTAACACAGGTCTGTTGGTAGCCAGCAGTATCCTGTTTCAGTGGGCAAGAAACATCGTAGGCCGTGATGAGCAGCGCAATCTATATACCGCTCTTATTGGCGCAGGTGTATTTGCAGTTCTGTTCATTGTTGGTCAACTGGTTACTTGGCAAAACTTGCAGTCCCAAGGACTGTATATGAGCTCTAACCCAGCTAACGCTTTTTACTATCTGATGACCGGCCTCCATGCCGTGCATTTATTAGGCGGGCTTTGGGTATGGAGTAAAAGTTCAATTCGATTGATTTCTGGTAGCGAACCTAAAGACATCAAACTGAGTGTTCAGCTTTGTGCTGTTTACTGGCACTTCTTGTTGCTGGTTTGGTTAGTTCTGTTTGCCATACTCTCGAATACTTAACAAACAACTATTATTAAAATTTGCTTTATAAATAACGGGAAAGATGGATGAGTGAAGCAACCGCAAATGAGGTAGTCGCACACGATGGCGTAACAGGCCTCGTCGACGACTGGAGTGCCGATAAGCAGGCTTATCATGTGCCTTGGGGCAAGGCCATGATGTGGATATTCCTGGTATCGGATACCTTTATATTCTCTTGTTTTTTAATTGGCTATTTGAATGTTCGCGTAACCACTACGCAGCCTTGGCCACCACAAAGTGAAATTTTCGCACTTTCGTTTGGAGGAGATCCGATTCCTCTAATCCTGATTGCGATTATGACGTTCGTGTTAATCACGAGCTCAGGCACCATGGCCTTGGCCGTGAACTATGGCTATCGCAAAGATAAGATGCGGACCTTTTGGCTAATCTGCGCCACTGCTGCCTTCGGCGCCACATTCGTCGGCATGCAGGCTTTTGAGTGGTCAAAGCTGATCTTCGAAGAAGGCGTTCGTCCTTGGGGCAACCCATTTGGGGCACCGCAATTTGGATCCATATTCTTTATGGTGACCGGTTTCCACGGCTTGCACGTATCGGCCGGTGTAATCTATTTGATGTGGGTCGCATTTAGAGTCAAACGAGGTTACTACGACAACAAAGGTTTCGAGATCGTCGAAATCGCTGGTCTCTACTGGCACTTTGTTGACCTGGTTTGGGTATTTATTTTCGCATTTTTCTACTTATTGTAAGGGGATAGAGTAATGGCTTCGGCTGAAGGACAACAACACCCACTGGGTATTTACTACAAAATCTGGGTTCTACTTTTCGTACTCAGCTTTTTCTCCTACATGGTGGATTATCTCGACGTGCAAGGTGCTTTGCGCTGGACGTTGGTGATCATATTCATGATTCTGAAGGCTGGCTTTATCGTGGCCATCTTCATGCATGTTGTTTGGGAAAGAATGGCTCTGGTGTTTACGATATTGGGGCCACCCGCAGTGCTTCTTCTATTTATTGCATTTATGGCAGTAGAAGGTCAGTACACAGAAGAGACTCGATTCGTCTATCGGGGACATGATCGTGAAGCGGTGGCACTCGGACCAAGCGATATCCATGGCGAAGAACATGGAGGTGAAGAAGAAGCGCACTAAGCATCACTTCACTCTTAAATACAAAAAGGGCTGTAGAGAAATCTACAGCCCTTTTTTCTTGTCTAGAATTTAATGAGAACGACTATCGCAAAGCGTCTATAACTGGTTGTGTCTGAGGTCGAACTCCTCGCCAAATTCGAAAAGATTCTGCCGCCTGTTCCACCAGCATGCCCAATCCATCGATCACTATCTTTGCATCGTTGTCAGAGGCCCATCGCATAAATGCTGTTGGTTCGTCGCCATACATCATGTCGTAGCAGCAACATTCCTTGCCAATAAGTTGTGCGTTTATTGGTGGAGCCTTGTCTTGTATTCCCATCGAGGTGGCATTGATGATGACATCAAAATCACCATCTCCCTGGGATTCATAATCCAATACTTGCAGGTCAAATTTTCCCGCAAAATCGCCAGCAATCGCCTCTGCTTTTTGCCGCGTACGATTTAACACTGCAATTGCGCTTGGATTGGTTTCGATAAGCGTTGCTAGTGCACCACGTGCTGCGCCACCTGCCCCTACTATTAATAGACGCCGGTCGGATAGCTGCACGTCATGATTAACCGTTAAATCGCGAACGATACCTGCGCCATCGGTATTCTCAGCACAGAGTTCATCTTGATCATTCAGCCACAGAGTATTGGCCGCCTTCGCTAGTTGCGAGCGGGTAGATTTTACGGCAGCTAAATTGAAAGCCGATTCTTTATGAGGGAGGGTTATGTTTAACCCCGAACCGCCTTCTGCAAAAAAGGTCCTGACGAATTGTTCAAATTCACCGGCCGACACCTGATGTTTGTCATAGCTGACATCTTCACCAGTCTGTCGTGCAAACTGAGAATGAATTTCTGGAGATTTACTGTGGGCGATTGGATCGCCAACAACGGCGTAGCGAGACAAGGTTTAGCTCAATGATTGATAGTGAAGTTGGAACTATACCCAGTCTCGCGGTTTGAGGAAATCACTATACAAACGAGCTTCTTCAGATCCTGGCTCGGGGTGCCAATCATAAGTCCACTGCACTACCGGCGGAAGCGACATAAGTATTGATTCAATTCTGCCTACCCCTGACTGTAAGCCAAAGACTGTGCCGCGATCATAGACCAGATTAAATTCGACATAGCGGCCGCGACGATACTCCTGGAATTTCCGTTGTTGCTCTCCGTACTCTGTATCTTTTCGCTTATTTACAATCGGTAAATAGGCCTTCAGATATCCCGCTGCCATGCTTTGGACAAATTCGAAACTCTTGTCGAAACCGAGTTCATTGAAATCATCGAAGAAAAGACCGCCTACTCCCCTGGGCTCGTTGCGGTGTTTAAGATGAAAGTATTCGTCGCACCAAGTTTTAAATTTCTGGTAGTAGTCTGCCCCAAAAGGTTCGCAAGATTGTTTAGCGATGCTATGCCAATGAACGCAGTCTTCTTCGAATCCATAGTAAGGCGTGAGATCGAATCCTCCACCAAACCACCACACTGGATCTTCATTGTCTTTTTCAGCAACAAATAATCGAAAGTTGGCATGTGATGTTGGGACATATGGATTGTGAGGATGAATTACTAAAGACACCCCCATGGCCTGATATGCCCTGCCCGCCAACTCAGGTCTGGCGGCGGTAGCCGACGCTGGCATTGAGTCGCCGAACACATGGGAAAAGTTTACTCCGCCTTTCTCAAATACTGTACCATCGGAGATCACTCGCGTGATTCCGCTGCCACCTTTTTCTCTATCCCATTGATCAGTTTTAAATGTGGCTTGCCCGTCTTCATTTTCCAGACCAGTACAGATTGATGATTGCAGCCCTAATAGGAATTCTTTGACGGCGTTTATGTCTTCAGCATTCATGCGTTGTTTCACCTAATAGCTGGCGTTACCTGAGTTGTGCGCCAGAAGTAATATCTCGAATTTCAGATGGTTGAAGAGAACTGCCAAGCTCCCCTTCAACAACAGCATCAATCTTATCTGAGAATTGTTCTTCTATTATTAATCTAGATCTAATTTCTGGCTCACCGGCCTGGTTAGCAGACGTAGAGACGATTGGCCCTTCGAAGGCTTGGCACAGCTCAACCACTATTGGATGTGCGCTTACACGAATCGCAACAGAGGCATGCTCCCCTTTTATCCAGCTCGGGATAACGTTATCCGGATCCGGTAAAAGCCAAGTCACAGGCCCAGGCCATGACTCATTGAGAAGCTTTCGTTGGTCTTCTGTCAACGAAGAAATAAGTGGAGAAATTTGTTCTTGATTCGCAGCAACCAGAATAAGTCCTTTGCTAACTTCGCGTTGCTTGATAGTGAGAATGCGATGCACTGCTTCCTCATTCTGCGGATCACAGCCAAGTCCCCACACTGCTTCTGTTGGATAAGCGATAACACCACCATTACTTAAAACTTCACCAGCTGATTGAGTAGATATAGCAGTCAATTGGAAATGCCGTGCCTTAGACAAATGAAAACGGGAAACTACAGGAGTACTAAATCCGTTGCAAGGCGGTGTTGGCTCTGCCTTGCTAGACTAAGTGCGGCTTATGCGTCCACCATCGTTTTGAATTAGGCCTTTTAGTTCTAACTGCAACAGTATTCCTATTAAAGCTTCTTGTTGTAAGGAAACGGCATGCGCCAAGTTGTCGAATAACATGGCCGGCTCACTAATCGCCACGAGCACTTCTGACTCAGAGTTAGTAAGTGAACAAGTGATACCCGACTGTTTAGTATTCTGCGCTGAAGGCTGAATGGCGTTTTTTGTTTTAGTTTTGGATTTCGTTTTGGGTTTGACTAGATTCCAACTACTAAGAAGTTCATCACATATGTCCTGGGGTTTCTGCACAAGTGTCGCGCCATCCCGCAACAAGAAGTGACAGCCACTAGACATTTCACTATCGACAGGGCCTGGAAGTGCGAATACATTGCGGTTCTGTTCCAGTGCTAATCTGGCGGTAATTAGAGAGCCTGAGCGCAGACTCGCTTCCACTACTACTGTGCCCAAGGAAACTCCGCTAATAATACGATTACGTTGTGGAAAGTGTGAGGCCCGTGGTGGTGCGCCAAACAAAAACTCAGTTAACACCAAACCATTGTGTTTGAGATCATCGAACAATTTCGCGTTACTTCTCGGGTAAATGATATCAATTCCTGTTCCAATTACGCCGATTGTATTGCCTTGTGCTTTTCGTGCACCGGAGTGGGAAGCTGCATCTATTCCGCGGGCCAGGCCGCTAACAATGGTGAACCCCAAGTCAGCTAACTCTGCAGCCAAGAGTGTTGCCTGTCGCTTGCCATAGCTGGTTGCATTCCTACTCCCAACAAACGCACACATTGGTTCCGACATTAGGCTAGCTTTTCCGTGACAAAACAAAAGCGGTGGTGGTACGGCAATAGTCTTTAACAGATAGGGGTAGTGCGACGACTCAAACGTGACAAGCTGCTGATCAACGTTGTTATGCCAAGCCAGTGCGCGATCAATGAGTTCAGAAGATTTATTTCGATCATCAAGCGCACTGAACAAAATGTCTCTTTGTAGTTCCGGCAACCCTAGTTCATCAAAAGCCTGTACTTGTTGACTCGCTATTTCTTGCAAGTTTCCAAAACGAGCGAGTAAAGCCGATAGAAGTTTTGATCCGAATTGTGGGTGGGCAAGCAAATGCAGGTATGCCCTTAACAGGAGCTCTTCCATTACTCTTCCTTGAGTAATTACGTGGAGGCAAGAAAACAACCGCAGCTTAACTGCGGTTGGGTAATTGAATTCAGTATAGTTGAGCGGCGAGAGATAGCCGCACTGGGTTAAGGATTAATTACGTAATCGCTTAGTTCGATAGGCTCGATGCTGTTGAGGATGACGGCGTAGCTCATGTCCTCGAAAGTGCGATACACCAGGACTGTGCCGGTTTGGTTCCCTGGTAATGCCAAGCGATCACCTCGGAAGATGGCGCGCATGCGTTCCCGAAAACTCATTCGATCGCGTTCGACCTGATCCACCATTTCGCTGCCTTCTTTCGACACAGCGAGAACATCGCCGATTGCCAGGTTATCAGTGATCCCCAGATCGATAACAATCGTGTCTAGTTGAGACGCCATGGTTTCATTACCAAGAAATGCCACGATACGACCATTTAGATTCTCTACTGGCTCGGTCGGAAAGATAGTAGCCCCAATTGTAGACTCTTCCCTGACTAGTAAGCGGTCACCAACCCGGATCTCCTTGCTACTGTTGTTGATTAGCAAGCGGCGCACATCTGAGGCCTCGATGCCTGTGATACTGGCGAACCCGAGATATTCGAGTTCTACGCCCAGGACAATATCGTCATCTTCATCATCCAGATGTTCCCTAAATGGGCGGTACACTTCGAATGATGTTGTGCCCATTGGCCAGGAACCACGGGCATAGACTTCATCGCCGATGGCAATCGCCAAGTTATCGGTGACGTTATCAACAATATATGGCGCGGCCTCCACCATACTTTCACTAACGATTCGATTACGCGTGAAGCTGTTTTCAATAGCTTCAAGTGGAATGGCTGGGATGGCGCTAGATAGAGTTTCGGCCCGCATCATCGGTGCCAATGCCTCAATTTCTCTATCGCCTCTCTGCACTAGAATTCTGGGTGATCCGTCCACATAACTAAGCTTCAGGGTATCTCCAGGATAGATGAAGTCTGAGTTATCGAGGTAGGGATCAGGCTGCCATACTTCAGGCCATCTTTCAGGATCTTGCAGAAACTGGCCGGCAATGTTCCACAACGTGTCGCCATCTGCTACGACATATGATTCTGGCCGGTCTAAGCGCAATAAGCCGCCTTGGGCTGAAACAAGAGATGCGCCTGCGAGGGCAACTAAACCCAGGCAGAGGCCCAATGACGTATGTTTAATTCGTGTTTTCATCAATTAAATTCTGCACTTAGTGTGCGGCGATATCTTAGCAATACGATATAATTATCACTAGAAGCAGTTCACAGACTGCTTGTTTACTCGTTTTCCTTCAATAGCGCACTAATCCATGGCAATACGGCAAATTTTGGAATTTCCAGATCCCCGGCTTCGCAAAGTAGCCAGCCCCGTAACTGTTTTCGACGAGAAGCTGGAAGTCTTGATCGAAGACATGTTCGAAACCATGTATGAGGCGCAAGGAATAGGTCTGGCCGCGACACAAATTAATGTCCATGAGCGTCTGTTGGTAATCGATATTTCTGAAGAGAAAGAAGACCCATTGGTTTTCATCAACCCGAGCTTCGAGATTATTGAACCTGAACCCTCTGAATATGATGAGGGGTGTCTATCAGTGCCCGGTTTCTATGAAACTGTTTCTCGCCCCAGCCGCATAAAGGTCACTGCTCAAGATAAGACTGGCGAACAATTCGAATTAGAAGCTGAGGGTTTGCTCGCTACCTGTATTCAACATGAGATCGACCATCTCGAAGGAAAGTTGTTTGTCGACTACATCAGTAACCTCAAACGCCAGCGCATAAGACACAAGCTGGAAAAAGAACACAAAAAGTCTGCATAGCTCAATGTCCGCTCTCAAACTCTGCTTTGCAGGCACTCCAGCCTTTGCTGCAGAACATCTTGCCTATTTAGTTTCAAAAAATTTTGAGATCGCTGCGGTATACACCCAACCAGATCGTCCTTCAGGTCGTGGCAAAAAACTTCAACCAAGTCCAGTAAAGCAAGTGGCTCTTGATGCTGGATTATTAGTGAAACAACCCACATCACTACGCGGGGAAGAAGCCGCGGCGGAGTTACGAGAAATAGCGCCGGATCTACTAATTGTTGTTGCCTACGGTTTGATTCTGCCGCAATCAATTTTGGATATCCCTCACTATGGATGCATTAATGTGCATGCATCGCTCCTACCTCGTTGGCGTGGTGCAGCACCAATTGAGAGATCAATTCTTGCTGGGGATAAGGAGTCAGGTGTCACCATAATGCAGATGGACGCCGGGCTGGACACTGGTCCAATGTTGTATAAGTCTGCAGTTGTAATAGAACCAGAGGATGATCGAGTTTCACTAACAGATAAACTCAGCCTGGCTGGGCAAGAAGCGCTAGTCTATACCTTGGAAAACCTCGCTAGTTTACGCGCCAATAGCCAGGAACAAGATGACACCGAAGCAACCTATGCAGATAAGCTTGCGAAAGAAGAAGCGCACATTGATTGGACCCAGTCGGCAGATAGAGTATTGAATATGGTAAGAGCCGGCGTAGGAAGAACGCCTGCTTTTACTACAATAGGTGATGATAGGATCAGAATACTTCGGGCTTCAGTTGGCACAGTTAAAGAAAGTGTTATACCTGGCACAGTTATAGGTTTATCTAAAGTCGGTATGGAAGTAATGTGTGCTGATAAGACTGTTCACATTACGCAGATTCAATTGCCTGGTAAAAAGCCGATTGATGTTCGTGACTTTGTAAATTCAAATAGCAATTTAATTGCCGTTGATACTGTTTTTAACTCACCTTCTGTGTCATGAATAACAGTCGCGCGATCGCTGCTGACATACTTGCTAACCTCTTTGAGGATGCTGGTTCCCTCTCTAGTCATTTAGACAATTACAAAGAGCATGCCGACTATCAGTTGCTACAAGAATTCTGTTACGGCTGCTGTCGATGGTCTTATTTATTGCGATTCTTTGTCGATTGTTTGCTCAACAAACCTCTGAAGAAAAAAGATAACGATGTTCTCGCACTTTTATTACTAGGGGTTTATCAACTCCGGGAAATGAGAATTCCTGATCACGCAGCAATAAACGAAACTGTCGAGGCAGCAACAGAGCTCAAAAAAGTTTGGGCAAAAAATCTGATCAATGGTGTATTGCGCAATTATGTAAGAAAGAAAGACGAGTTGGAGTCTTTGGCCTCTGAACAGGGTGTAGACATCACCAGTTCTCATCCTCAGTGGCTGGTCGACAATCTTGCGAGGCATTGGCCTGATGATCTTGCGTCCTTGTTAGATGCCAACAACTTACGGCCACCAATGACCTTACGGGTAAATGCATCGCGGATATCCCGTGAAGATTATTTAAAGCGGTTAGATGAAGCCGGCATAGAGGCCAGGGCCGGTGAACTAGCCACTTCTGCCATCTATTTAGCAAAACCCTCACCAGCATTGGATCTACCAGGATTCGCTGAGGGCTTGGTCAGCGTACAGGATGAGGCTTCTCAGTTGGTGCCCTCAATGCTGGAGCTGGCTCCGGGTCAGCGAGTTCTTGATGCTTGCGCAGCACCGGGAGGGAAGACTGGTCACATACTCGAAAGTGAGCATTCACTTACAGAATTGGTCGCACTAGATAAGAGCCCTGGTCGCCTGGCGAGAGTTAGAGACAATCTGGAAAGACTTCAGCTCCAGGCCACTGTGCAGCAAGGAGATGGATCTCAAATCGAAGATTGGTGGGATCAACAAGCATTCGATCGAATTCTGTTGGATGCGCCATGCTCAGCCACTGGTGTGATTCGTCGTCATCCTGATATCAAGATGCTGCGTTCAGAATCAGCAATCAAAAAGCTGCGGGATGAACAGCTCAATCTTCTAACTGCACTCTGGCATTGTTTGGCACAGAATGGGCTTTTGCTCTACACCACCTGTTCAGTTCTGCCGGAAGAGAACACTCAGGTCATCGAACTGTTTTTAAAGCAGCAGAGTGACGCTAAATATGAAGGCGTCGTGGCCGATTGGGGAGTAGAATGCAGTTATGGAAGACAGCTCCTGCCATTGAATCAACAAGGGCCGGACGGGTTTTTCTATTCCTTGCTTCGTAGGAAATAGGGACCGCATCACAAAGCCATCATGAAGATCATCATACTCGGTGCCAATCCCGTTGGTGCTGCACTCGCAGAAACGCTTTCAAAAGAAAAAAATGACATCACTCTCGTTGATGAAGATGGCGAGCGACTGCGCGAGCTGAATGATCGCCTGGATGTAAAGGTCACCGAAGGCGAACCATCTCTACCTGATGTATTAGAAGCAGCCGGCGCTGAAGATGCCGAGATGCTAATCGCGGTAACCGATTCAGATGAAGTGAATATGGTTGCCTGTCGTGTGGCGTACGCACTGTTTCAAGTGCCGAAAAAAATCTGTCGTATTCGTTCTTCTTCTTATGCTGAAAATGACAAACTGTTTGGTAAAGAGGGGATCGCCGTTGATGTTCTCATTAGCCCGGAAAAAATTGTTTCTGACTATGTCACGCGTCTGATTGATTTGCCGGGTTCGCTTCAGGTATTGGACTTTGCTGATGGCCGAGTGCAGCTGGTAGCAGTAAAGGCGTTTTATGGCGGACCGCTGGTTGGCC
Organism: uncultured Pseudohongiella sp.; assembly: GCA_965262465.1. Lineage (GTDB taxonomy): Bacteria > Pseudomonadota > Gammaproteobacteria > Pseudomonadales > Pseudohongiellaceae > UBA9145. Next base: position 3,527,538 of record OZ253535.1, read on the forward strand.
AAGAGATTCGTCTCATTCGACAACACATGCCATCTATCGACACGCGAGTCGCTGCAATTTTTCGCAAAGACCGGCCTATCATTCCTGAAGGCTCAACGGTTATTGAAGCAGACGACGAAGTATTTTTTGTCGCTGCCCAAGAAAACATTCGTTCCTGCATGGGTGAATTGAGAAGACTTGATAAACCATATCGTCGATTAATGATTGCTGGTGGCGGCAAAATAGGATTTCGATTTGCTCAAAACATTGAGGACCGATATCAAGTCAAGATTATCGAATCAGACGCCAAACGCTGTACGCATATTTCTGAACAACTCAATAAAGCAATAGTGCTAAACGGTGAAGCTTCGCAAAAAGAGCTTCTATTAGAAGAGAACATAGAAGATACCGATGTGTTTCTGGCACTTACGAATGATGACGAAGCAAACATCATGTCGTCATTGTTAGCAAAACGGCTGGGTGCCAAAAAAGTAATGGCACTAATTAATAACCCTGCATACGTCGACTTGGTGCAGGGTGGCGAAATCGATATTGCAATTTCTCCACAGCTGGCAACGATAGGCAGTTTATTGGCGCATGTTCGTCGTGGTGATGTAGTCAACGTGCATTCACTACGAAGAGGTGCAGCAGAAGCAATGGAAGCGATCGCCCATGGTGATGCTGCCCATTCCAAGGTAATTGGAAAAGCCGTGCAAGATATCGACTTACCTGAAGGTACTACTATCGGAGCAATCGTACGCGACAACGAAGTATTGATTGCACATGATGACACCGTAATTGAACCAGACGATCACGTAATTTTGTTTTTGGTAAATAGTAAACAAATTCCTACGGTCGAAAGGCTTTTTGAAGTCGATCCAACTTTCTTTTAGGAGCCGTCGGCTCAATGCACATTGCAATCGTCTTAAAAATAATTGGCATCTTGCTAATGATTTTCAGCTTACTCGGCAATTTGCCACCGTTGCTGATTTCATTGCTGTACGATGATGGCGTAGCTGGTGCGTTTCTTAGTTCTTTTTTAATTATATTTTTTGCCGGGTTTCTGTTGTGGGCATCTACTGCTCGCAAGAAAAAGGAATTGAGTAACCGCGATGGTTTTTTAGTAGTTACTTTGTTTTGGGCTGTGTTAGGAAGTGCTGGGTGTTTGCCTTTCCTGCTTTCCAGCTCTGTCAGTCTTTCGCTTACCGACGCTGTTTTCGAATCTATTTCTGGTCTGACTACCACTGGAGCCACCGTCATTTCTGGGCTAGACGGATTGCCCAAATCCATTCTGTTTTATCGACAGCTGCTGCAGTGGATGGGTGGAATGGGCATCATCGTGTTAGCGCTTGCGCTTCTGCCCATGCTAGGCATTGGCGGCATGCAGCTGTATCGGGCGGAGAGTCCTGGCCCGATCAAAGACAACAAACTCGTTCCCCGTTTAGCAGAGACCGCCAAGAGTCTTTGGTATATCTACTTATCCCTTACTCTTGCGTGCGCGTTGGCTTATTGGGTCGCTGGCATGAATTTATTCGATGCGGTTTCCCATAGCTTTAGCACTATCGCGATTGGAGGTTTTTCAACTCACGATGCCAGCCTTGGGTATTTTGAAAACCCCTTAGTAGAAATGGTGGCTGTACTGTTTATGTTTATCGCCGGCATAAACTTCGCTCTACATTTTATTACTTGGAACAAGAAACGCGACACGACCATCAAACACTACTTTCAAGATTCGGAATTTTTATTTTACGGTTTCATTCTGCTTAGTGTGTCCATTGTTACGGTGGCAATTCTTTATTTCTCTGGAACCTATATTTCTGCTGGCGACTCTTTTGTGAAGGGCACATTCCAGGTCGTATCGTTCGCAACGACAACTGGATTTACTACCGCTGACTTTAATAGCTGGCCTCTTTTTCTTCCTTATGTGTTGTTGTATGCCGCCATCATTGGCGCTTGTGCCGGCTCAACTGGTGGCGGCATGAAAGTTATTCGAATCTTGCTCATTTTCAAACAGGGCATTCGAGAAGTTCAGCGGCTCATTCACCCTAGAGCGGTTATACCGATCAAGCTCGGTAACAAAGTAATGCCCGATCGAGTAATTGAATCTGTGTGGGGATTTTTCGCCGTCTATGTAATGGCGTTCATGGTGATGTTGTTAGCCTTGTTAGCGACTGGCCTCGACATCATTACTGCTTTCAGTGCAGTTGGTGCATGTATAAACAATCTTGGCCCGGGATTGGCAAACGTTGCTCAAACTTATGCTGAGTTATCTAGCACAGCAAAATGGATTTTATGTTTTGCGATGCTATTAGGCCGACTAGAAGTATTTACTCTGCTGGTGTTATTTACACCAATGTTTTGGAAGCGTTAGGACTATTGGTTAACGCGATAGAACTCTGAGTTATCTGGTTGTCGTCTGAATCGCTTGTACTCCCATTGATACTGGCTTAACGATTCGTTCACTACATTCTCAACCGATTGGTTTAAACCCCTAACCGATTCATCCAAGTCTGCGCTGTATATAGTTTCATCCGCTGGCCGGAACACAGCGCAAAAGCCTTTTGCCTTGGGTAATCGTTTAGCGTATCCGCAATACACTTTGGCACCAGTACGCTGAACCAGTCTGCTTACCAAAGTCATGGTGAATGCAGGTTGACCGAAAAACGGTTGGAACACTCCGCTTTCATCGTTGGGAACTTGGTCAGGAAGTATTCCTACCATTTCACCGCGTTTTAAAGCACCGAGTAACTCAGCAACTCCTTTACGATTGGTTGGTGCCATATGCACACCGTTGCGCGCTCTCACTTCTTTTAACAAGCGATCCAGGCCTGCGATACGCGGTGGCTGATACATGAAATTTGAAGGTAGGCCTTCAGCCGCATAGAAGCCAAAAATTTCCCAGTTACTCAAATGCGGCGCAAGCAAGATCACGCCTCGTTCGCTCAGCACATCTGCCCGATAAGCATCGTAGCCTTCTTCTTGGGTAACTAGTGCCAGGGTGTTTTCAATTGGCGCCAACCAAGCCTTGCCCATCTCAATTGCCGTGCACGCGGTGTTCACCAAACTATGCTTAATCAACTGCTGCAACTCCTGCTCATCGAGTTGCGGAAAGCAATGGCGTAAGTTTTTGGTGGTGGTGTCTTTAGCTTTGGTAGGTAACCAATACAGCGCTCTGCCCCAGAGGCCGGCTATCCCATGCAGCAGCGATAGGGGCATAAACGCGAAAAGTGTTAGCAGCCCACGAACAAGAAAATAGCTGAGAGTTTGAATGTTGCTGGCTCTGATTTGGTGTCAGGTTCAAATAAGTGGCATAACTTACCATACGTCTGAGGGGAAAGGGGTGCCCATCTGGAAGGCCCAAAATACGGGGGCTGGTGGAATAGTTATAGAGAATCGAGGATAATTGCAGCCCCGCGAAGTACAGAGCAATTCAATTATCGTGAACGCCTCCAACGACCTCTCAACATTCCAGGGGCTGATCCTGGCATTACAACAATTTTGGGCTGAGAAAGGCTGTGTAATTCTGCAACCTCTCGACCTCGAGGTTGGTGCTGGTACTTTTCATCCTGCAACTTTCCTACGGGCGATCGGCCCCGAGACCTGGAACACAGCTTACGTGCAACCATGTCGCCGACCGACCGACGGAAGATATGGTGAGAATCCGAACCGGTTGCAGCACTACTATCAGTTCCAGGTGATATTGAAACCATCCCCCGACAATATTCAGGAAGTCTACTTGGAGTCTCTCGAAAGTTTAGGCATTGATATGTCTATCCATGACGTCCGCTTTGTTGAAGACAATTGGGAGTCGCCCACATTAGGAGCGTGGGGATTAGGTTGGGAAGTTTGGTTGAACGGGATGGAAGTCACTCAGTTTACCTATTTCCAACAAGTTGGGGGCCTGGAGTGCCACCCGGTGAGTGGAGAGATAACCTACGGAATTGAACGCATTGCAATGTACTTGCAAGGCGTTGATAGCATCTACGACATTGTTTGGACTGATGGGCCCGCCGGTAAAGTTACCTATGGCGATGTGTTTAAACAAAACGAAGTAGAAATGTCCGCGTTTAACTTCGAACATGCAGATACCGAAAAGCTGTTTCGATATTTCGATGAGTGCGAGTCGCTATGCAATGAGTTGTTAGAAAAGCAACTCGCTCTGCCAGCCTACGAACAAGTTCTTAAAGCCTCTCATTATTTTAATTTGCTCGATGCGCGCAAAGCGATTTCAGTCACGGAACGTCAACGCTTTATTCTGAGAGTCCGCTCTCTGGCACGAGCAGTAGCGGAAACTTATTTCGAAAGCCGCAAGAGCTTAGGGTTTCCGCTCGCGCCTGAAGAACTCCGGCAGCAATACTTGCAGGAGAGTTCTTAATGGCTCAGCGAGATCTTTTAATTGAAGTCGGAACTGAAGAGCTTCCACCGAAGGCTCTCTCTCGTCTATCAAAATCATTTACGGACTCGGTCTGTAAACAGTTAACAAGCAAGTCGCTCAATTATTCCAATTGCCGCGGGTTTGCTACACCAAGGCGGCTAGCGATTGTGTTAGATGGTCTCGATGAGTCGCAGCCGGACAACGATAAAACTCGCTTGGGCCCCGCTACTAAAGCGGCGTTTGATGATGCCGGTAATCCTACTCCGGCGGCCGAAGGATTCGCACGATCATGCGGTGTATCGGTGTCAGAGCTTGGCCGTACCGATAGTGACGGTACCGAGAAACTGAGCTTTTCTTCTGTAGAAAAAGGTGTATCAACCCAAGAGCTGATACCTGACATTGTGAACGAAGCGCTAGCACAACTCCCTATTCCCAAGCGCATGCGCTGGGGTAGTTCCCGTACTGAATTTGTGCGCCCTGTTCATTGGATCGTTTTACTTTTTGGTAGTGAAGTTATCAGTGGCACTGTATTGGGAGTAGCTAGCGGAAACGTTACTCGCGGACATAGATTTCCCACCTCAGAGGCAATCACTCTAAAAGAAGCAGCTGATTATGAAGCTGTTATGGAGTCCCAAGGTCACATCGTAGTCGACTTTGAAAAGCGCAAAGAAATTATTCGTGAACAAGTAGAAGCAGCGGGCAAAGAAGCGAATGCAGTAGCTGTTATTGATGAAGGTCTGTTAGATGAGGTTACTGCATTGGTAGAGTACCCGGTCGCACTAATGGGCAACTTCGATCAAGAGTATCTAGAGGTGCCGCAAGAAGCATTAATTCTTGCAATGAAATCACACCAAAAGTGTTTCTACTTGGTGGATGAAAACAAAAACCTTTTGCCCAAGTTCATTACAGTTAGCAATATAAAAAGCGTTAATCCTGCACAAGTTGTTGAAGGTAATGAGCGGGTCATTCGGCCACGCCTTGCAGATGCGAAATTCTTTTTCGATACAGATCGACAGGAATCCTTAGAGTCTCGTTTCGATGCACTTGGTAATCTGATATTTCAGGATAAGTTAGGCACGGTCAAAGACAAATGCGAGCGTGTAGGTAAGCTCGCAGCAATACTGGCTGCAGAGACATCTAATAACGTAGAGCTTTGCGAACGGGCGGCTAAGCTATCCAAGTGTGACTTGTTGACCAATATGGTTGGTGAGTTTGCTGACTTACAAGGACTCATTGGAAGCTATTACGCAACACATGATGGTGAGCCAGCAGAAGTCGCCGCTGCTATCAACGAACAGTACCAGCCGAGATTTTCTGGCGACTCCGTACCTGAATCTGATACCGGCGCACTACTCGCTATTGCGGACAAACTAGATTCGGTTATTGGTCTTTTTGGAATTGGTCAACCGCCCACGGGCTCAAAAGATCCATTTGCCCTAAGGCGAGCAGCCATCGGAATTCTGCGCATCATGATCGAAAAAAATCTTGAATTGGATTTAGTCGATTGTATTGAGGCAGGTATGGCTGGCTTTAGTGGCATATCCCTGGAACCGGATACGTCCGATAAAGTCTTCGAATTTCTATTGGATAGATTCAAGGCCTGGTATCTGGATGAAGGCATTTCTGCCGAAGAGTTTCAGTCAGTTTTCGAGTTACGCCCTTCGAAACCGGTGGATTTCCATCGACGCATCGCTGCTGTCCATCGCTTCAATTCGCTACCAGAGGCGGCAGCCCTGGCGGCGGCCAACAAACGAGTTGCAAATATTCTTTCTAAGCAAGGTGACTCTGGAAACGAAAGGAATATCGATGAGGCTTTACTTGCTGACGATGCTGAAAAGGCACTGTTTTCGCTGCTAAGTGAAAAGGAAAATGAAGTAGCGCCTTTATTCAACGCGGGCAACTATGCTGATGGCCTAGCGTCTCTTTCTACCATGAAGGATTCCGTCGATAAATTTTTCGATGAGGTTCTGGTTATGGCTGAAGATGAAGCGACCAAAGAGAATCGATTGGCTTTACTTCAACGCTTACAAGGGCTGTTTCTGCACACAGCTGATATTTCTCACCTGCATAGCGGCTAATCCTGCGCCGCTTCGGAAAAGTTAATGCAAACAATCGTTCTGGACAGAGACGGCGTTATCAATGCGGACTCTGATGACTATATTAAGTCTCCAGACGAATGGTTACCCATACCCGGTAGTCTCGATGCGATTGCCCTGCTACATAGCAATGGTTTTCGTGTCGCCATTGCTACCAATCAATCTGGAATAGCGCGCGGTCTATTTGACGGCGAGTCGCTAGCTGCCATTCATCATAAGATGTGTTCTATGGTTGAAGAGGCGGATGGGTTCATTGAAGGAATTTTTTTCTGCCCTCATGGCCCCGACGATCAATGCGAATGCAGAAAGCCGAAAACTGGTTTACTGAAGCAAATCGAGGCTGAGTTCGAATGTGTGCTACCTGGCGCTATTATGATAGGTGATAGTCTCAAAGATTTACAGGTAGCATCGTCATATGGACTACTTCCCGTGTTGGTCCGCACGGGTAAAGGCACCAGTACTGAGTCCCAACTTGAGTCTCGTGGCATGTCTGATATTCCAGTGTTTGACAATCTATATGATGCCGTAAGTCAGTTTGTATTGGCGAACCATGAATAGGCTGCTACTCCTCATACGTTCTACGTTTTTTTACATCGGTTACGTTGTGATAACGATACTGATGTCCGCTGTTTTTATTTTGTCGTTTCCTGTATTAACGCAGAAGGGTCATCATCGTTTTGCCGCAACATGGTGCACGGTAATACTGGGATGGTTGGGGATTTGTTGCGGCGTCCACTACCAGGTGAAGGGAATCGAAAATTTGTCTCAAGATCCGGCTGTGTATTTATCGAATCATCAAAGCAGCTGGGAAACAATTTTGTTTTACAAGCTCATTTACCCACTATCGCCAATTCTGAAAAAGGAACTGATGAATATTCCATTCTGGGGCTGGGCTTTGCGGTTAACCAAGCCTATTGCGATAGACAGAAGCAAACCCCGGGAGGCAGGTAAATCATTATTGAAACAGGGCGTGCAACGGATTCAGAGCGGCAGTTCTGTCATAGTTTTCCCTGAGGGCACCCGTTCTGCGCCCGGTACAGTTAAACGCTTCTCCAGAAGTGGCGCCACCTTGGCGCAATCGGCCGGCGTGTCGATCGTGCCAATTGCACACAATGCAGGTTATGCCTGGCCGCCTAGAACATTTATTAAGAATCCCAGCATGATCACTGTGGAAATTGGTCAGCCAATAGATGTGATTGAGCAGTCAGTAAGTGACGCTACTGAGCAAGCGGAAGCGTGGGTAAGAGAGCATTTAGTAGCACACCCATAACGAGTGTTATGAGTGCTTATTGGAATGCCTGAATCTAGATATCGAGATTATCAGCGGATAGTGCGTTGTCTTCGATGAATTCCCTACGTGGATCAACCTGATCACCCATAAGGGTATTAAACAGCTGATCAGCGCCCATTGCATCATCGATAGTTACTTGAAGCATACGGCGAGTTTCGGGGTTCATTGTAGTTTCCCACAACTGGTCAGGATTCATTTCACCTAAACCTTTATAACGCTGTAAGTAGTGGCCTTTCATTGCGTCTTGGGTGAGCCATGCAATCGCTTCGCCAAAGCTCGCGACTTCTTTGCTGCGTTCTCCCCGCTTCACATAAGCTCCCTCTTCAATAAGTCCGTCCAGTACTTTGCCGAGGTCCGCCAATGTGTTGTATTCCGCGGAATGGAAAAAGTCAGCACTGAATTGAAATCGTTTTTCCAATCCATGCATGTTCTGAATCGCAGTTGGGATAAAGGTGTGGCGTTCAGGATCTTCAATGATTTGTAAGCTGTAGTTTCCACTGACTCCGGGGTGAGTAGTTTCCAAACTCTCGGCTAATTCTTTAACCCAGGCTTCCGTGTTCTCTGCAGATTTCAGCTCTTCCTCTAATAACGGGCGAGTAAAGATCATCGCTTCCAACACTTCGGTCGGGTAAACCCGAGCTAAGCGACTGATGATTCCATAAGCTTCGTTATATTGTTTAACCAAAGACTCTAGTGAATCTTCGGCGATACCTGGAGCGTTGGCATTCACATGCAAACTTGCCCCCTCGAGGGCAATTTGCGTTTGATAATTTGCCAATTCGATATCGTCTTTCAAATACTGCTCTTGTTTGCCTTTCCGAATTTTATAAAGCGGCGGTTGTGCAATGTAGATATGGCCGCGCTCTACCAACTCGCGCATTTGTCTGAAAAAGAATGTGAGAAGCAATGTTCGAATGTGAGATCCGTCGACATCCGCATCCGTCATGATTATGATGCTGTGGTAGCGCAGATTTTCCGGAGCAAATTCTTCGTTGCCAATTCCACAACCCAGCGCTTTAATCAGCGTTCCAATTTCTGCCGAGCTCAGCATTTTGTCAAAGCGAGCTTTCTCCACATTGAGAATCTTTCCTTTCAGAGGAAGTACCGCCTGGTTTTTACGGTTACGGCCCTGTTTCGCAGAACCTCCGGCGGAATCACCCTCCACTATGTAGATTTCCGAAAGCGCCGGGTCTTTTTCCTGACAATCGGCTAGCTTTCCTGGTAGGCCTGCAACATCCAGGGCGCCTTTGCGTCGAGTCATCTCCCTAGCTTTACGAGCAGCCTCTCGTGCTCGTGCTGCGTCGATCATTTTACCGACGATTAACTTTGCGTCTTGAGGGTTTTCCAACAAATAGTCGTTAAATTGGGCTCCCATTTCCTGTTCAACCACAGATTTCACCTCTGACGAGACTAGCTTGTCCTTTGTTTGAGAGGAGAATTTGGGATCAGGAACTTTCACCGAAATGATAGCTGTTAAGCCCTCTCTGGCATCATCCCCGCTAGTGACCACTTCCTTACCTTTCTTCTGAGCCAGTTCCTTGTCTATGTAGCTCTTTAAAACACGGGTCAATGCCGACCGAAAACCTGCAAGGTGAGTACCGCCGTCTCGCTGAGGTATGTTGTTGGTGTAGGGAAATATGTTTTCCTGATAGGAATCGTTCCACTGCAATGCCACCTCTACGGTGATGCCATCATCATTCCGTTCGGACGAGAAGTGGAATAGCTTGTTTACTGTATTCTTGTTGGTGTTGAGGTACTCAACGAAGGCCTTGAGCCCGCCCTCATACTTATAGAGTTCTTCTTTGCCACTGCGCTCGTCTGTTAAGCGAATGGCGACCCCAGCGTTTAGAAACGCTAACTCACGTAGCTTTTTGGCCAGGATGTCGTAGTGAAACTCGATATTGGAGAAGGTGTCTTTTGAGGGTTTGAAGTGACATTCGGTTCCGGTACTGCCGGTTTCGCCAACGATCGTGAGGGGCGCCTTGGGAGTACCGTGTTCATAATACTGTTCATGTACATTGCCGCCTCGGCGGATAGTAAGCTTTAACTCCTCCGATAGCGCATTGACTACGGACACTCCGACTCCGTGCAGCCCGCCAGATACCTTATAGCTATTGTCATCAAATTTACCCCCAGCATGGAGTACGGTCATGATGACTTCCGCTGCTGAAACGCCCTCTTTGTGCATTTCAGTGGGAATTCCCCTGCCATTGTCAGAAACGGTGATCGTTTCCCCCACATGGATAATGACCTGAATCTCGTCACAGTGTCCTGCGAGGGCTTCGTCGATCGAGTTGTCTACCAGCTCAAAGACCATATGGTGTAACCCGGTGCCATCATCAGTGTCACCGATGTACATTCCTGGCCGTTTCCGAACTGCATCGAGCCCTTTTAGGACCTTAATACTCTCGGAATTGTATTCGGGTTGAGCTTCTTCACTCATGGCTTCTTTCTCCGAATTTCAGGCTTTTTTTGAGGCCTGAAAATTACTGCAAATTTGCGATATTTTGACGAAAAATCAATCCCTTATTGTACCACGTTCCACGTGGAACGTGGCGATTTCCACAGCATCAAATGCATCAAAATTGAGCGCAGTTTTTTCAACCGCGGTGACGAAAAGCTGCCCTCCCAACCCAGTTAACTTAGTAAGCACTCGCTCTCTATTTTGTTGGTCGAGCTCAGCCGGTAAATCATCAACCAGGTAATAGCACTGCCTTCCCATAGACTCCGATAGCAGTTTGCCTTGGGCAATTTTTAGTGCACAGATCAGGATTTTCTGCTGTCCGCGAGAGAGGATCTCAACAGCCTTGCGCTTTCCTACTTTGATCTCGATGTCTGCCCTGTGGGGGCCGATTTGGCTTGAGCCGTATTTGTAGTCCTGGGCTCGGTGGGCGATCAATGCGTCCAGCAGTGGAATTTCCTCATCCCACCCTTTTTCATAGTTAATGGTGAGCCCTTCTGTGTCGCCAGCCAATTCTTGGTAGATTTCTTCAAAATTTGGTAACAGCTTGTCAATATAGGAAGTTCTGGCCGCATTTATGGTTTCGGCGGCCGAACTCAGCTCCTGATCCCAGGGGGCTAACTGATCTTCGTCAAGCCTCTGAAATTTGAGCAAACGGTTGCGATTGGCTAGTGCTTTTCGACTACGGCGCCAGGCGCTGACAAACTGAGGTTCCACGTGAAACACTCCCCAGTCCAAGAATCGCCTTCTCGCTTTAGGGCCTCCTTCCAATAATTGAAAGGAACTGGCATCTAACACCTGAACCGGCAGGGCTCGAATCACATCATCCCAATTAGATTGGTTTGCCCCGTTCAGTTTGAGGTCGTGCTTCTTGTTTCTGGGCTTGCGAAGCCCGAAGGTGCTGCCGTCAGCGGCGCGGGCAAAAACCGTTGCCTCAGTTGATCCATCCTGAATCAGGGGATCAACTAAGTGGCTGCGAAAGGACTTGCCGGTGGCTAGAACATGGATGGACTCTAACAGGCTGGTTTTACCGCTGCCGTTTGCTCCGTAAATCAGATTTATGGCAGGCGCTGGCTCCAAGGACAGCGACGAAATATTCCGGAATTGGTGAATTTCGAGGCTGGAAATAGCACTCATTTAGGGAACGGACCCTCGGCAAGCGCTAGAGACGCATAGGCATGACCACATAAAGTGCGTCACTGCCTTCTTCTGCTTCCAACAGCGCACTGCTATTGGGATCAGAGAGAGTCATTTTTACATTTTTGCTGGCAATAGTTGAAAGCACGTCAATCAAATAGCTCACGTTGAAACCAATTTCTATAGGCTCGGCATCATAATCTACCTGTACCACTTCCTCGGCCTCTTCTTGCTCCGGGTTGTTGGCCAAGATCTTCAACTCATTGCCTCCGAGCATCACTCGTACACCGCGATATTTCTCATTAGAAAGAATTGCGGCTCGGGAAAATGCTTGGCGTAATACCTGGCATTCACCCAGCATTGTGCGATCTCCGCCTTTGGGCAGAACTCGGTTGTAATCAGGAAATTTGCCATCAACCAGTTTTGAAGTGAAGGTGTACTCCGGGACTTTAGCGCGAATGTGGTTCTGACCAAATGTCAGCACGATTTCCCCCGACTCTTCCAATAATCGGGCTAGTTCCATTATGCCCTTCCTGGGCAGAATGAGCTGTTGGGTCTCGTTAATCGAATTGGACATGGCAATGGTTTCCATCGCCAATCGATGCCCATCAGTAGCCACCACCCGAAGATAATCGCCGGCAACCTCAAACAGCATGCCGTTCAAATAGTAGCGAACATCCTGTTGCGCCATGGCGAAGCTTGTTGAATCTAACAATTCACGCAAGCGACTCTGTTGTATAGCCAGGGAAAATGTATCCGGCTCTTCTTCAACCCGCGGAAATTCTGCGGCTGGTAAGGTAGTAAGTGTAAACCGACTTCGACCAGACTTGAGTAGCAGCTTACTGTCTTTCAACGTTATATCGATATCCGCGTCATCTGCTAACGACTTACATATATCTAGCAACTTGCGAGCGGGCACAGTGATTTCACCACCCTGCTTGGCTGACTGCACCCCAACACGGCCAATAAGTTCTACCTCAAGATCGGTGCCAGTGAGTGCTAACTCTTCTCCTTCCAGAACCATCAACACGTTAGATAGCACCGGTAATGTTTGTCGCCGTTCGACCACCCCACTGACTAGTTGCAGCGGTTTAAGCAGTGCTTCGCGACTAATGGAAAATTGCATTTTCTCGTATTTTTCCTTTATTTATCAACAGGTTACTGCTTAGCTCGAGAGCGAACGAAGCAGGTTATTGTAGTCTTCTTGGATGTCCGTGGACTCGTGTCGCAGCTTGTTAATCTGCTTGCAGGCATGCAAAACCGTGGTGTGGTCCCGGCCACCGAACGCATCGCCAATCTCGGGCAAGCTATGGTTAGTGAGCTCTTTAGATAGGGTCATTGCTACCTGGCGCGGTCTCGCCACTGATCGATTGCGTCTTTTTGACAACATATCAGCCATCTTAATCTTGTAATACTCGGCAACAGACCGCTGTATGTTGTCAATTGTGACTAGCTTATCCTGCAAAGCGAAGAGATCCCGCAGTGCTTCCTTAATAAGATCCAGATCTATTGGCGCGCCTTTAAAGTTGGCGTGAGCAATTACTCGTTTGAGTGCCCCTTCCAGCTCCCGAACATTGCTGCGCAATCGTTGTGCGATAAACAAGGCTGACTCGTAAGGCAATTCGACATTACACAAGTTTGCTTTGTTCATAAGAATGGCCGCACGGGTTTCTAATTCCGGCGGTTCAACAGCAACTGTTAGTCCCCAACCGAAACGAGATTTAAGCCGTTCTTCCAGTCCATTAATTTCTTTGTGGAAGCGATCACAAGTCAGAATGATTTGCTGTCCACCTTCGAGCAACGCATTGAACGTGTGAAAAAATTCTTCTTGCGAACGTTCTTTGCCAGCAAAAAATTGAATGTCGTCGATGAGTAAGGCGTCCACCGAACGATAGAATCGTTTGAATTCGGTAATCGCATTAAGCTGCAGTGCGGTCACCATAGTCGCAACGAACGTTTCCGAATGAAGGTAGACGACTTTGGCGTCTGGCTTTTTGCTTACCAAATAATTGCCAATAGCGTGCATCAAGTGTGTCTTGCCCAACCCCACGCCACCATAGATAAATAGGGGGTTGTAGGCATATCCAGGATTTTCAGCGACCTGCATAGCGGCGGCCCGCGCAAGCTGGTTCGACTTGCCTACAATAAAATTATCGAAGTTGTTTTCGGTATTCAGCGCACCGCGATGTCGAAGCTTCCCTTCTATAATCGTGTCGACCTGCTGGCCCTTCGATGATCGATTGGCTATCGGATTGTCGTGGTTGTTTTGAGAGTAATTTTGAGAATTGGCGATCGCGCCTGAATGGCTGATCTCAATATTTACTCTTTTCGGTTCGGGTTGAGAAATGTGCTTGCGCTCTTCCTCACGAGCCTCGCTTCGAAAATCTTCTTGCGAAACTTCTAATTCAACCGAGATAGATTCCGAGGAAATTTCCCCGAGTAGCTCGCAAATACGCGAATAGAATTTGCTCTTTACCCAATCCAATATGAATCGGTTTGGCGCAAACAGCACTAGAGTATTCGATTGTTGTTCGGCTCTGAGAGGTCTTATCCAGGTATTAAATTGTTGCGAGGGTAATTCGTCTTTTAAATAATCAGTGCATTTCTGCCAATGCGGTACAACCACTTTCTATCGCCCATCTTGTTTGTTTTTATTCCGTTATCAGGCTGGCAATTCTATCCAGTGGGTTGAGAGTTATCCACTGGTCCCTGGGCGGAAAAGTGAGATTTTCATCTTGAAAAATATTGTTAATATTCAATTATTTACAAGATTTCCGCTGATAATTATCGGGTGAAAAAAATCCCCAAAATTGGATATTTTTAGTACCCTGTTGATAAATATTCTGTGGATAACTTGTGGGCAGGTTTGGGGTAGCTTTAAGGCTCGGTTTTTAGCCCGAATTAGAGTGGATTTGCCCCCTCGCTGTCATTGCAAGTTCGGGGCAAAACCTCTAGAATTCCGCCTCTTTTTCGCAGCGCATTTGCCATTGATGGCCTGCTCTGTAAGTGACTGAAAAATCGGATTATCTGCTATGAAGCGAACCTATCAGCCAAGCGTACTAAAGCGAGCCCGTACTCACGGCTTTCGCGCGCGGATGGCAACCAAGGGTGGACGTTTAGTGCTTAAGCGACGCCGCGCTAAAGGCCGCGCTCGTTTATCTGCCTAAGACGCCAGTTTTCTGTATACACTGAAAACTGAGAATGTACTGTGGCGACTGCCGGCTTTCCCAAAGCATCCCGCTTGTTAAACGCCTGTGACTACGACTCAGTATTTGCTAATAACCAATACAAGGTCGCTAATCGTCACTTCCTCATACTTGCATCGAGCCAACAAAACTCTGGCTCTCGCCTAGGAATAGTGGTTGCGAAGAAAAATATTTCTTTGGCGGTGCAAAGAAATCGAATAAGACGCCTTATTCGAGAGTCATTCAGACAAAACACTGGCTCAATTGCATCGTTAGACATTGTGGTGCTAGTCAGAAAGGGTGCGGACAAGATTCGAAACCCAGAAGTTTTTGAAAGCTTGAATAAACTCTGGCGGGATCTCGAATCTAAATTGCAGCGATCAGCAAATTAGAAAGTAGTGCAACGGGCCGTAAACAGACGAGAGTCTAGAGACTGAATCAGGTTAACCTTGGATGCTAGCCAAAACTCTCATATTCCTACTTAATGTTTATCAGCGCAGTTTGAGCTTGCTCTTCGGCACGCCATGTCGCTTTTATCCTAGCTGTTCTCAGTACACCAAAGAAGCTATTGCCATACATGGTGCTGCCAATGGAACCTGGCTCGGCGTTAAACGTGTATGTCGTTGCCACCCGTGGAATGAAGGTGGCTTTGACCCGGTGCCGGAATCTAACACTTCCGAAAGAGTAATTGGGTAACTCATGGACTTTACGCGCTTCTCTTTATATACCGCACTAGCAGCAATAACTTATTTAATGCTGTTAGCCTGGCAAGAAGATTATCCTCCAGTTGTCGACAGCGGTACTCCTGTTTCTGAGTTGCAATCAATTCCAGATTCAACTCCAGCAGTTTCGTCTGACCTACCAGCAGATGTACCCGCGCCTTCAGCTCCAACTGCTGCACCTGCTAATACTGCAACTACCGCACCAGAGGTGGCAGTAACCTCTTCACAACTCGTTGCGGTAACAACCGATACATTCGAGTTAACTATTGATCTAAATGGCGGCGATATTGTTGCGCTTGCTATGCCCCAATACCTAAAGCAATTAGATGTGCCAAGTGACCCCTTTGAGCTATTGGAATCGAACAACGGTCGCAGTTATGTGGCACAAAGCGGGCTCATTGGTCGTGATGGAATAGATTCATCTCAGCGAGCGATTTACCGCACAGCACAAGAGTCTTATTCCCTTGGCGATAACGACGACAGTTTGTCTGTTGATCTAATCACCACTACTGACAGCGGCGTTGAAGTTACTAAGCGCTACACCATTCACCGCAACAGCTACTTAATAGATGTAAGCTTCATCGTTAACAATAGTAGCCAGTCGGATTTTCAGGCAAATCCATTTGGCCAGATCAAACGCGATGGTTTTGACGATCCTAGTGCGGCTGGTGGGTTTGGCAGAAGTTATCTCGGATTCGTTACCACTTCAGCGGATGATCCATACATCAGGATCGACTTTGATGACATTGATGATGCTTCGCAATCATTTGATGACGATGGTGGTTGGATTGGTTTTAGCCAGCATTATTTCTTGTCGGCCTGGGTGCCACCTGCAGATTCTCGAAACCGCTTTACCACCCGTAAAAACAGCGCTAATCAGTACTTCGGCGAGTTCACTAGTGCGGCGTTTTCCGTGCCAGCCGGCGCTTCTGACTCATGGACAATGGGCTTATATGCTGGACCCAAGGACCAATACGTACTTGCCGAGATTGCTCCTGATCTAGACCTAACAATTGATTATGGCTTTCTTTGGTTTTTAGCGGCTCCAATTTATTGGCTACTACGTCAAATAGATTCCTTTATTGGGAACTATGGGCTTTCAATCATTGCGCTTACTTTTGTTGTTAAGGCGCTGTTCTATAAGTTGTCTGAGACACAGTACAAATCGATGGCTGGCATGCGCCGCTTGATGCCTAAGATGCAACAGTTAAAAGAAAGTTACGGCGACGACCGGATGAAGTTGCAACAAGCAACCATGGAGCTGTACAAGAAAGAGAAGATAAATCCATTTGGTGGTTGTCTTCCTATGCTGGTTCAAATGCCGGTGTTTATCGCATTGTATTGGGTGCTAATGGAAAGCGTAGAATTGAGACACGCGCCATTCATGCTTTGGCTGGAAGACCTATCCGTGAGAGACCCCTTCTTTATTTTGCCTCTCTTGATGGGTGGCACAATGTATCTACAAACCAGTTTGAGCCCTGCTCCGGCAGATCCCGTTCAGGCAAAGGTGATGCAGTTTATGCCGGTTATGATGACCGTGTTGTTTCTGTGGTTCCCGGCCGGCTTAGTGCTTTATTGGCTAACGAATGGACTGCTAGGCATTCTGCAACAGTGGTACATCACAAGAAAAATTGAAGCTGCTTACGAAGCTAAAGCTGCAAAGTAAAAAAGAGCTTCTCCACGTAGAAATTTCTCCTCCTAGTTACTCAAAGAGAATGCAATGGCTCAGCTTGACCAAGATACAATCAGCGCCATTGCCACACCACAAGGTCGTGGAGGAATAGGAATTATTCGGGTATCAGGCCCGAACACTTCCAACATCGCGCAGCAAATTTGTGGCGCACTTCCAGAACCAAGAACAGCTACCAATGCCCAATTTAAAGATGCTGAAGACAATGTCATCGATAACGGCATTGCGTTGTTCTTCCCGTCTCCAAATTCATTTACCGGAGAAGATGTTTTAGAGTTGCAAGGTCATGGTGGCATTGCGGTCCTAAATTCCTTATTACGCACAACGCTTAACGCTGGCGCTCGTATTGCCAGACCAGGAGAGTTTACAGAACGAGCATTCTTGAACGATAAGCTCGACTTACTTCAAGCAGAAGCCGTAGCAGATATTATTGATGCAAATTCTGAGCAAGCTGTACGCAGTGCTTTGCGAACCTTGCAGGGCGTGTTTTCAGCCCATGTGCATCAGCTTGTCCAAAAGCTCACATCGATAAGAGTGCATGTGGAAGCCGCTATTGATTTTAGCGACGAGGATATCGATGTAATTGGTGACAATGCAGTAAGTGAATCGCTATCTGATTTATTAGATCTTCTACACACTATTTTTCGGCAAGCAACACAGGGTGCATTGTTGCATGATGGTATTGCCCTTGTTATCGCCGGGGCTCCTAATGCGGGAAAATCCAGTTTGCTTAATGCCTTTGCCCGAGCTGATTCTGCCATCGTCACCGACATACCTGGCACTACTCGTGACTTATTAAAAGAACAAATAAGTATCGATGGATTACCTGTTCATATCACAGACACCGCCGGCTTAAGACAAAGCGAAGATGCCGTAGAAGTAGAAGGCGTCCGCAGAGCACGGGATGCAATTTCAAAAGCCGATCGCATTCTTTTAGTCATTGATGGGTCGGTTGACCAATTAAGTGCTGACTCTATTGAGCAAAACCTAAATCTATTAAGTGACGAACAAAATCCGGCTCAATGGTTTGTTGAGAATGCTGATCGACTTTCATTGGTTGTGAACAAAGTTGATCGAGTTGATGGAGTCGAGCCAGGGGTAGCATCCACAAACTATCAAGACAAAGTTCTACCTACTTTCCACACCGCGGCTAAACTTGGCCTCGGTGTTGATGCTATAGAAGAATGGTTAAAATCCAGCTGCGGTTACGAGTCTGACAGTGAGAATGCGTTTATTGCCCGCGAGCGTCACCTGCAGGCATTAGAGCAGACTAAGAGCCTCATAGAAAAAGCAGTCTTGGGGGTTAGTGAGCAGTCACATTTAGAATTAGTGGCCGAAGACCTGCGGCTAGCTCAGCAATGTCTCGGTTCTATTACCGGCGAAACTACCAGCGATGATTTGCTGGGAGAGATCTTTTCCAGTTTCTGTGTTGGTAAGTGAAGTTAGAAAATCGCCGCCAATTGGACATCATGTTGGCAATTCACAGCATTGACGTTGATAGTTGGTGGATAAAAGCGGGAATAACTGGCGTTTTACTTAACCAGCTTGGTAGCCAAAGATTTTCTACACAATGAACACACCGCCAATACGCCGCTATTTAAGAGCTTTTTAGCCTGGTTATCATTGCTCTAACGTGTTGAAAATATTGAGAAAAGAACGCTTTTCAACAGAAATTGGCAGACCCTATAACAACAACATCTATACTATATCTTCTCTCTATAAATAATATTTTTTATTTATCTATAGAAAGACGATTTGAGATGAGCCATCGATAACAGTTGATAGGCATTCACATTTCAAACTTAGCCTTTATACTGCTCGCCCCCAAACAGGATTCGACGTAATGCAACTGGACAAACATTTCGATGTCATCGTAGTTGGTGGTGGTCATGCCGGCACCGAAGCTGCGTTAGCTGCTGCCCGTCTCGGGGTGTCGACCTTGCTTGTGACCCACAGCATCGAAACTCTCGGTCAGATGTCTTGCAACCCGGCCATTGGCGGAATCGGGAAGAGTCACCTGGTGAAAGAAATCGACGCACTTGGTGGTGCGATGGCGCAGGCGATTGATCAGGCTGGAATTCAATTTCGAATTTTAAACGCCAGTAAGGGGCCAGCAGTTAGAGCAACGAGAGCGCAAGCCGATCGTGTTCTATATAAAAACGCAATTCGCAAAATTTTAGAGCAACAGGAAAACCTCTCACTATTTCAGCAGGGAGTTGATGATCTAATTATTGAGAACAACCAGGTGTGCGGCGTTAAGACGCAAATGGGCTTAGAAATTAGAGCTCGTAAAGTTGTTCTTACAACAGGTACATTTCTTGGTGGAAAAATTCACATTGGTTTAGAAAATAGTTCGGGCGGCCGAGCTGGTGATCAACCTTCAATTGCATTGGCGCAAAGATTGCGCGAATTACCGTTTCGCGTAGAGCGTCTAAAAACTGGGACTCCACCACGTATTGATGCACGGTCAGTAGATTTCTCCAAGATGGAAGTTCAGCCTGGCGATTCACCATTACCCGTGATGTCGTACTTAGGTAGGGTTGAAGATCACCCACCACAGATCGATTGTTATATCACGAGCACCAACGAAAAATGCCACGAACTAATTCGAGCTGGTCTTGATCGTTCTCCAATGTACACCGGAGTAATCGAAGGAACCGGACCGAGATATTGCCCATCAATTGAAGACAAAGTCATGCGATTCGCTGACAAAACTTCACATCAAATTTTTGTTGAACCGGAAGGATTAAACACACACGAGCTGTATCCTAATGGAATTTCTACAAGCCTACCTTTTGATGTGCAATTAGATATGGTGCATCAAATCAAAGGTTTTGAAGGGGCGCACATTACAAGACCAGGGTATGCAATTGAATATGATTTTTTCGATCCTAGAGATTTGCATTATTCATTAGAAACCCGATTCATTAATGGTCTGTATTTTGCCGGCCAAATCAATGGCACTACTGGTTATGAAGAGGCTGCTGCCCAAGGTTTACTCGCTGGCCTAAATGCAGCTTTGTCGGTGCAGGAAAAAGATGTGTGGTGCCCGCGCAGAGATCAAGCATACATTGGAGTATTGGTTGATGACCTAATTACTCTCGGCACAAATGAACCTTATCGAATGTTTACTAGCCGAGCCGAGTATCGACTAACTTTGCGCGAAGATAATGCGGATCTCAGACTGACTGAGAAAGGTAGAGAGCTGGGACTAGTTTCAGATCAACGTTGGCAGTTTTTTAGCAACAAAAGAGAAGCGATTGAAAAAGAATTACAACAATTACGATCATGTTGGATTCAACCAGATAGCGATGATGCTGCAAAGATCAATCCATTGTTAGAAAAACCCATTACCCGCCCCTATAGTTTGGCTGACTTAGTAGCACGACCTAAGGTCTCTTACACAAAGTTACTTTCCAGCTTGCACGGTGATGCAGAAAACAAGCCAGATTCAATTCAAAACGAAACACAGCGAATGTTGAATCAAGCTCGAGAGCAGGCGGAAATTCAGATCAAATATCAGGGCTACATTGATCGTCAACAAGACGAGATAGAACGACTTAAAAGACAAGAAGGGACAGTTTTACCAGCTGATTTCGATTACGAAAACATGCAGGGTTTATCCACAGAGATAAAACAAAAACTGATTTCTGCTAAACCAGAAAATATTGGCAGGGCTTCAAGAATTCCTGGAATGACGCCTGCTGCTATTTCGTTGCTGCTTATTTATTTAAAGAAACAGCATTCCTCATCCAATCGAAAAGCCAGTTAAAGCATTAGACCAAGAGCAGTAAGTTGATCTCCAAAATAGAACAGGGATTGCAAACAATAGCCCTGGATTATTCAGCTGAACAACTAGAACAACTGCATTCCTATATTGAGCTGTTACAGAAGTGGAATGCCACCTACAATTTGGTAGCTGATAGCAGTGAAGATGAGCTTATTTATCGTCATCTATTTGATTGTTTGGCGATTAACCCAATATTGGCTGGTAACTCTTTTCTTGATTTTGGAACCGGCGCAGGCTTCCCCGGTATTCCTCTGGCTATTATGAACCCCCATCGAACATTCGTTCTGTTGGACAGCAATGGCAAAAAGACACGCTTTTTGTTCCAAGTCAAAACAGAATTGAGCCTAGGAAATGTGACAATCGAAAATTGTCGGATTGAGCACTATAAATGTAATGACCAAATTGATATTGTGATGTGTCGGGCATTTTCGTCCCTACCGCAAATGGTAGAAATGACGGAAAATTTGTTGGATAACGGATCTCGACTCCTGGCCATGAAAGGCCATGTGCCACAAGACGAAATCGACGAAATCGATTCAGACTATGAAGTGGCCAATATCCATCAGGTTTCGATCCTGAATAGTGAAGCGGCTAGACACGTGATCGAAATTGGTAGAAAGCACTAGAGGTGAAACCGACCCAAGGTTTTCGCCAACAAAGGTACAAGGATTCACAAGTGGGCAAAGTCTTAGCAATTGCAAACCAGAAAGGTGGTGTGGGTAAAACCACAACTTCAGTAAATCTGGCTGCTTCACTTTCAGTGACTCGCAAAAAAGTATTGTTAATCGATATGGACCCTCAAGGTAATGCCACTATGGGTTCCGGTGTAAACAAGTCCTCACTAGATCTATCGGTCTATGAACTGCTCACCGATCGTGCTGAAGTACAAGCGGTAGTAATGCGGCCCGAGGATGCTGATTATGATCTGCTCCCTTCAAACGGTGATTTGGTTGCCGCTGAAGTTGAATTAATGAGCGTGGAAAATCGAGAGATTAGACTGCGACAAATAGTGGAGTCGATTAGAGAGCAATACGATTTCATTGTAATTGACTGTCCACCATCGTTGAACATGCTCACTATCAACGCGCTAGTTGCAGCGGATGGTGTGGTTATTCCAATGCAATGCGAGTATTACGCGCTTGAAGGTCTATCTGCCCTGATGGATACAATCCGCGCAATTCAAGAACGCATTAATCCAGACCTTAAAATCGAGGGCATACTGCGCACAATGTATGACCCCCGCAACAAACTTACATCCGAAGTGAATGGACAACTGTTCAACTATTTTGGCGATGCGGTGTATCGTACCGTGGTACCTCGCAATGTTCGGCTGGCCGAAGCCCCGAGTTACGGCAAGCCAGTGATCAAGTATGATCGTCAGTCTAGGGGAGCGATCGCCTATTTAGCGTTAGCTGGCGAATTATTAAGACGGCACGATGAATCTGCCGCCGCCCTTAACTAAAGCCCAAAACAAAGACTTATAAAGGTAAGTAAGCACTAACCAACATGAGTGATAATAAGAAACTAGGCAAAGGGTTGGACGCACTGCTCTCGACAGGCAGCAGCCAAACTATGGCTAGCTTGTTAGGGGGAAAACCGAGAGAGCCAGAGTCAACCAGTAGCGCTGCGGAAGCCAAAGACGGTGACTTAAAAAATATCCCGGTGGATCTGATTCAGCGAGGCAAATACCAGCCGCGAACAGATATGCACCAAGAGGCGCTGGAAGAACTCGCTGCCTCTATCAAAAACCAGGGCGTCATGCAGCCAATCGTAGTGCGCCCAATCTCTTCAGATAAATACGAAATAATAGCCGGCGAACGACGCTGGCGAGCAACCCAAATAGCTGGACTGGACACCATCCCAGCTCTGGTTAAACCAGTGGGTGACGAAGCAGCGATCGCCATGGCGCTGATCGAAAATATTCAGCGGGAAAATTTAAACCCCATTGAAGAGGCAATGGCCCTCAAACGACTGCAAGATGAGTTCGAACTGACCCAGCAAGAAGTCGCCGACGCGGTTGGCAAGTCTCGTGTCACTGTCACTAATCTAATGCGCCTTATTGGATTGCATGTTGATGTGCGTCGGATGTTAGAACACGGTGATTTAGAAATGGGCCATGCGCGGGCACTTTTATCTCTACCGGATTTACAACAACCAGAAACAGCAAGAACAGTTGTTGGTCGTGGACTTTCCGTCAGACAGACCGAGGCATTGGTTCGAAGATTGATGGCAGGCCCTAGCGCGGCGAAGCAAAACAAGGTTATTGACCCAGACATCAAAAACCTGGAAGAGAACTTGGCGGAAAAACTCGGTGCCAAGGTACTGATTCAACACACCGCGAAAGGCAAAGGCAAATTGGTTGTGAAATACAACAGCCTTGATGAGCTCGACGGCATTCTTTCGCACATAAATTAGCGCAAAAACCGCCCAAAAAACGCTGTGTTTTTCAGGCCCAACCAATCCCCACTGAAATCGCCGAAATCCCTTTATTTTCAGCCTATTCTGAACCTCAGACGTAGTTGCGATACCCCCTTAAAGTCCCTATAATGCGCCTGCTTTTTTGGTGACCACCATAACAACAACAGTGTTTGTTTCAGGTGTCGTTGGGGGACTGAGTCTGGGAAGACTTAGCGAGGCTGCAAAACCAACTCGGCACAAGAGCTGAGTGACTAAGTCTGATTTGTGACTAATCTAAGAACCCCGCCAGTTTATAAAGTGATAGTCGCACAGTTTTTAGCGACTGCCTTTATTGCCGCTGCCTCTCTGTTTTTGTCAGGCACCATCACAGCCTATTCGATTGTTGTAGGCGGTTTGATAAGCGCATTGCCGAACAGCTACTTCGCATTGCAAGCGTTCAAATTTCAGGGCGCAAGAAACGCGGATCGAGTTGTGAAGAGTTTTATAAGAGGGGAGCTCGGCAAGATAGGCATAACCTTAGTGTTGTTTGCACTAAGCTTTACCCTGATTACGAATTTGCACGAACTCGCGCTAATACTTGGATTTATTGCAGTCCATTTTATCGGCGTGATGGTGTCGGCGTTTATTAATTACACCCCGTCACCGAACTAGAACACAGCAATACCTATATATAGAACCAAGATAACGATCACGTAATTAATTAACGAAGGTAATTACAAACGCAATGGCCGAAGCAGCCCACGCAGCTGAACTTACAGTTCAAGATTACATCACACACCATCTATCATTCTTAACGTTTGGCAAGATTGATGGTCATTGGGGTTTTGCCCATACGCCTGAAGAAGCGGCCGAGATGGGATTCTGGGCAATCAATGTAGATACCATGGGTTGGTCTCTATTCTTAGGCGCTGGCTTTCTTTGGTTCTTTCGCCGCGTCGCAGTAAACGCTTCTATCGACAACCCATCCGGTGTTCAAAACTTCGTAGAATCAGTAGTTGAGTTTGTTGATGCTCGAGTAAGCGAAGGCTTTAACTATAAAAACGAATTGATTGGCCCTTTATGTCTGCTGCTCTTCTTTTGGATCCTGTTAATGAACACCATGGATCTTGTGCCAGTAGATTTGCTCACCACTTTTGGTTTCGAGCCTCTATTGCATACAGTTTTCCATATGGAGAACTCTCCTTTTAAAGTTGTTCCTACAACTGACCCCAACATCACCATGGGCATGTCGACCATGGTGTTCTTAATGATCATCTACTACAGCATCAAGAACAAAGGCCTAGGTGGATTCCTGGGCGAGTTAGCGTTCCACCCGTTTGGTAAGTGGATGCTGCCTTTTAATCTCATTATTGAAGTACCAACACTATTTGCTAAACCAATTTCACTTGGCTTGCGACTATTTGGAAACCTTTACGCAGGGGAGCTCCTGTTTTTATTGATAGCTTCCATGCTTGGCCTCTGGCAGTTGCCGGCGCACTTTGCATGGGCCGCATTCCACTTGTTGGTAATTCCACTGCAAGCTTTCGTATTCATGATGCTGACTATTGTTTATCTCAATGCAGCTCACGAGACACACCATTAATTGTTGAACGATTTTTTTGAACTACATCTGAACTGAAGAAACCTGGAGGAAAAGATGGAATTAATATTGGCGAACACAGTACTTGGCGTATTGCTAGTGCTGGGCTTGGGTGCTGCTGGTACAGCGATTGGCTTCGGCATCCTGGGCGGTAAGTTCCTGGAAGGGTCTGCTCGTCAGCCTGAGCTTGCACCTAAACTGCAAGGCTCTATGTTCTTGGTAGCGGGTCTTATCGACGCCGTAACCATGATCGGTATTGGTATTGGCATGTGGTTTACCTTTGCCAACCCATTCACTGCAGCACTTGGCGGTTAAGTAAATCGATAGAGCGGGAGTGATACCGTGAATATTAACGCAACTTTCCTCGGCCAAATGATCGCGATGGGCGTCTTCTTGTGGTTCTGCACGAAATACGTGTGGCCACCTTTCATGGCAATCATGGAAGAAAGAAAGAAGAGGATTGCCGACGGTCTGGAAGCCGCCGCACGAGCAGAGAAAGATTTGGAACTTGCCCAGGAAAAATCTACTGAGCAACTAAAAGAAGCCAAATCGGAAGCTGCCGCAATCATCGACCAGGCCAACAAGCGAGCGGCCCAAATCGTTGATGAAGCGAAAGACCAAGCGCGTGAAGAGGGCCAGCGAATTATCGCCGGTGCTCATGCTGAAATAGAGCAAGAAGTAAATCGCGCTAAAGAAGCTCTGCGTAGCAAGGTTTCTGAAATTGCGCTGGCTGGTGCTGAAAAAATCCTAGAAGGATCAGTAGACCAGGCAGCCAATGAAGACATGCTCAATAAACTGGCATCAGAACTTTAAGCAGAATCCACAATGGCAGAACTAACTACTCTAGCAAGACCTTACGCAAGGGCGGCATTCGAATCGGCGCTACAAGATAGCGCTCTCGACAAGTGGTCGAACATGCTTCGCGTATCTGCAGCAATTACTGCAGAAGAAGCTGTAAGAACTTTGCTAATAAACCCAGCCTTGTCTTCCGAACAGGTTGCACAGTCTTTTATTGATGTTTGCAATGAAGAGCTTGATGCAAAGGGACAAAACTTTGTCCGCCTGTTAGCGGAGAACAAGCGTCTGGAATTATTGCCCGAAATTTCTACGTTGTTTGAGAACCTGAAAGCAAATCAGGAAAGATCAGTGGACGTAGAGATAACCACAGCTTTTGAAATCAGTTCAGATATTTCCGACAAGCTGGCTCAAGCTCTTAAGACTCGATTGCAACGAGAAATCAATCTTGCAACAAGCGTTGATGAAGCGCTTATTGGCGGTGCAATCATTAGAGCGGGCGATACGGTTATCGACAGTTCTGTGCGTGGCAAGCTTACTAAACTAGCTGAATCATTGACTTCCTGATCGTTACAGAAAAAGTTTGTAGCGATAGGAGAATAGGAAACAAAGATGCAACAACTGAATCCATCAGAAATCAGTGAAATCATTAAACAGCGTATCGACAATCTCGATGTGTCTGTTCAAGCAAAGAATGAAGGCACTATCGTCAGTGTGTCCGACGGTATTATCCGTATCCATGGACTTGCTGATGTGATGTATGGCGAGATGATCGAATTCGAAGGTGGGCTATATGGTATGGCTCTTAACCTTGAAAGAGATTCGGTCGGTGCCGTAGTACTCGGTGACTACCTAAGCTTGAAAGAAGGTCAGAGCTGTAAATGTACTGGCCGCATTTTGGAAGTGCCTATTGGTCCTGAACTGGAAGGCCGCGTAGTTGACGCGTTGGGCCGACCGATTGATGGTAAAGGTCCAGTTGAAGCGAAAGAAACTGATGCAATCGAAAAAGTTGCACCGGGTGTAATTGCTCGTCAATCAGTATCAGAACCAGTACAAACCGGACTTAAATCAATCGACGCCATGACACCAATTGGTCGTGGTCAGCGTGAGTTGATTATTGGTGACCGTGAGGTTGGAAAGACAGCCGTAGCGATCGATACCATCATTAACCAGAAAGGCAAAGACGTTAAGTGTATCTATGTGGCGGTTGGCCAAAAGGCATCGTCGATCTCTAACGTTGTGCAAAAGCTAGAAGAACACGGTGCCATGGAATACACCGTAGTGGTTGCTGCATCCGCATCTGATCCGGCGGCCATGCAATTTATTGCACCTTATTCCGGTTGCACCATGGGCGAGTATTATCGCGACCGTGGTCAGGATGCATTGATTATTTATGATGATCTGACCAAGCAGGCTTGGGCTTATCGTCAAATCTCATTGTTGCTTAGACGTCCGCCAGGCCGAGAAGCCTATCCAGGTGACGTTTTCTACTTGCACTCCCGTCTTTTGGAGCGTGCAGCGCGAGTAAGCGCTAACTACGTTGAACAGTTCACCAATGGCGAAGTGAAAGGCCAGACCGGTTCTTTAACCGCCCTTCCTGTTATTGAGACACAGGCAGGTGACGTATCAGCTTTCGTACCGACCAACGTGATTTCCATTACGGACGGTCAGATATTCCTGGAGACAGACCTATTTAACTCAGGTATTCGACCAGCGATGAACCCAGGTATCTCGGTTTCTCGTGTAGGTGGTGCGGCACAGACTTCTATTATTAAGAAGCTGGGTGGTGGTATTCGTATCGCACTCGCTCAGTACCGTGAATTGGCAGCGTTTGCCGCGTTTGCATCAGACCTTGACGATGCAACTCGTGCCCAGTTGGAGCACGGTCAGCGGGTAACAGAACTCATGAAGCAAAAGCAGTATTCGCCACTGCAAATCGCTGAAATGGGTCTTTCTATTTATGCTGCTAACGAAGGCCACTTGAAAGAAGTGCCTTTGAACAAAGTGTTGGACTTCGAGGCATCACTACTTTCTTTCGCAGCATCTGAGTACGGCGACCTTCTCGATCAGATTAACGAGACAGGTAACTGGGATGATGAAACCGAAGCGAAGTTCAAAGAAATTATGGAGAAGTTTGTTTCGACGCAGAGTTATTAATTAGTAAAGGTGTCGGGTGTCCTTTTTTAGACGGTACCCCTCGACAAACATTGCTTTACAGTTCGTTTAGTAATCGAGCACTAAAACTCTAATAGAAAAGACAGGTATTAAATTACGATGGCCGGTGGTAAAGAAATACGCACAAAGATCGCGAGTATTGGAAATACTCAAAAGATCACCAAGGCGATGGAAATGGTTTCAGCGAGCAAGATGCGCAAAGCGCAAGATCGCATGAAACTCGGCAAGCCTTATGCGCACCGCATTCGTTCGGTAATTGGCCATATTGCGAACTCTAGTCCTGAGTACCGCCATCAGTACTTTGATACTCGAGATGTTAAGCGAGTTGGTTACATTGTTGTTTCTACTGATCGCGGCTTATGTGGCGGTCTAAACATTAATGCGTTTAAAGCAACAGTGGCGTCCATGAAAGAATGGGCAGACCAAAACGTTGATATAGATATTTGCACAATCGGTGGTAGGGCGGCGACATTCTTTAACAATTACGGTGGTAATGTTGTTGCTTCCGTAAGAGACATTGGTGATACCGCCGAGGTAGCTGATGTGATCGGTGCAGTTCGAATTATGTTAGAAAAATTCGACGAAGGCACAATAGATCAACTCATGATTGTTAGTAATGATTTTGTTAACACCATGACCCACAACCCTACTATCGTTCAGCTACTACCATTGCTGCCATCGGAAGAAGAAGACTTACAACACCATTGGGATTATCTCTACGAACCTGATGCGAAAGAATTGTTGGATGGATTGTTATTACGATTCATCGAGTCGCAGGTGTATCAGGCAGTAGTAGAGAACAATGCATGTGAACAAGCTGCGCGTATGATTGCCATGAAGAGCGCATCAGATAATGCAGCTGATCTGATTGATGAATTGGGTCTGGTTTATAACAAAGCCCGACAAGCAGCAATTACACAAGAGTTGTCAGAAATTGCTGGCGGAGCAGCCGCAGTTTAATTCGCGATACTTTTAATCACGAGTAATCGCGAAACTGGGCGAAAAGTTTATTTAGTTTAATTTTAGAAAATAGAAAAGATTGAGGAACCGAAGATGAGCAGCGGTCGAATCGTACAAATTATCGGCGCCGTAATTGACGTGGAGTTTGATAGAGACAGCATTCCACAGGTTTATGACGCGTTAACTGTCGACGACAGAGAAATTACGCTGGAAGTTCAGCAGCAATTGGGTGACGGCATTGTTCGCACTATTGCGCTGGGTAGTACAGAAGGCCTGAGCCGAGGCCTTTCAGTACAAGACACCGGTGCACCCGTATCGGTTCCGGTAGGTACAGAAACTCTGGGTCGAATCATGGATGTATTGGGTCGACCTATCGATGAGCGTGGTGATATTGGTGAACAAGAAAGAATGCCTATTCACCGTAAAGCACCAACTTATGAAGAGCTTTCAACATCTAACGAGTTGTTAGAGACCGGCATTAAAGTTATCGATCTAGTTTGCCCATTTGCCAAGGGTGGTAAGGTCGGACTGTTCGGTGGTGCGGGTGTTGGCAAGACCGTAAACATGATGGAGCTTATTAACAACATCGCAACTGAACACTCAGGATTGTCAGTGTTCGCAGGTGTTGGTGAACGTACTCGTGAAGGTAACGACTTCTATCACGAGATGCAGGAATCAGGTGTAATCGACCTGGAAGGCGAATCTAAAGTATCCATGGTTTACGGCCAGATGAATGAGCCACCTGGAAACAGACTTCGTGTAGCACTGTCTGGTTTGACCATGGCGGAAAAATTCCGCGATGAAGGTCGAGACGTTCTGCTATTTATCGATAACATTTATCGTTACACATTGGCGGGTACAGAAGTATCAGCACTTCTTGGACGTATGCCATCGGCGGTGGGATATCAGCCAACACTGGCGGAAGAAATGGGAGCGCTACAAGAGCGCATCACTTCTACCAAGACTGGTTCAATTACTTCGATCCAAGCGGTATACGTACCGGCGGATGACTTGACTGACCCATCACCAGCTACAACATTCGCTCACCTTGATGCGAAAGTTGTACTTTCGAGAGACATCGCTTCTTTGGGTATTTATCCCGCGGTGGATCCTCTGGACTCCAGCTCACGTCAGCTTGATCCATTAGTAGTTGGACAAGAACACTACGATGTAGCTAGTGGCGTTCAAGGTGTATTGCAGCGTTATAAAGAACTGAAAGACATCATTGCGATTCTTGGTATGGACGAACTGTCTGACGAAGACAAGCAAACTGTAGCGAGAGCTCGTCGTATTTCTCAGTTCTTGTCACAGCCATTTACTGTTGCAGAAGTATTCACCAACGCACCAGGTAAGTATGTTTCACTGAAAGATACTATTGCTGGATTTAAGGCGATTCTTGATGGTGAATATGATGAGCTTCCAGAGCAGGCTTTCAGCATGGTAGGCACCATTGAAGAAGCCGTTGAAAAAGCGAAGACTCTATAACGTATAAGGCAGTAAAACCCAACGTGGTGGTAGTAGGCTCATGCGGAACCACCAATCGATCGAATCGGGGCTATAGGAGACAAACATGAGCATGACAATGCATTGCGACATCGTAAGCGCCGAGGAGAGCATCTTCGAAGGCCGCATTGAGATGTTGATCGCTGCTGGCTCACTCGGTGATCTAGGTATTGGGCCTGGTCACGCTCCTCTGCTAACCGCATTGATTCCGGGCCCGGTACGTCTAATCAAGGACGGCGGCGAAGAAGAGGTGTTCTACGTATCTGGCGGATTCCTCGAAGTGCAGCGCAACGTGGTTACTTTGCTCGCTGACACTGCGCTGCGTGCCGATGACGTAGACGAAGCAGCAGCACAGGAAGCAATGGCTGAGGCGGAGCGAGCGATGCAAGATGCGAGTGCAGAGCTTGATTATGGTACGGCAGCTGCTCAGTTAGCTGAGGCGGCAGCCCAACTCCGCGCATTGAGACAATTAAAGAATCGCGCTCAATAACACAAACTTCTAAAGTTTTAAGCAAAAGAAAAGGTAGCGAGAGCTACCTTTTTTTTTGGTAATCTGATGCTGCTTCAAAGGATCTGTTAAGGCGCAATTCGTGGAAGTTGTAATACTCGCTGCTGGCAAAGGCACCAGAATGAATTCGGCACTACCGAAGGTTATGCACACCATCGGCGGTAAACCTATGCTTGGCCACGTAGTGAACACCGCATCACGTCTTGCACCCAAGTCGATTCATATTGTTATAGGCTTTGGGGCCGATTTAGTTCAGTCAGCATTTTCAGACCATCCCTCAGGCGATGCCATTCAGTGGGCTGTGCAGGCTGAACAATTAGGGACGGGCCATGCCGTAGAACAAACCCTACCCAATATCGAGCTAAGCGCTCCGAATAATCCTATCTTGGTGCTTTTTGGGGATGTGCCTCTGATTAGAGAACGCACATTAGAAAAAGTATTAGATGCCTGCACTGACGATAGTGTTTCTTTGCTTACGGTAAACACCAACCAGCCAGAAGGCTTGGGACGGATTATTAGAAACGATAAAGGTGAAGTGATTGCAATAATAGAAGAAAGAGACGCCACCGCGGAACAAAAACAGATTACCGAAGTCAATAGTGGCATCATGGCGATTCCTGCTATTCGCTTGCAGAAATGGTTGGGTGAGCTGCAGGACAACAACGACCAACAAGAATTTTACTTAACTGATATAGTTGCGCTTGCAGTAAAAGATAGCTGTAAAGTAACAGCAACAAGCATTGCTGATGAAATGGAAGTCATGGGCGTGAATGACAAAAGTCAGCTTGCACAATTGGAACGACATTTTCAAATGACAACAGCCGAACAACTTCTCAATGAAGGCGTAACCATTCGCGATCCAGCGCGGCTCGACATTCGAGGGGATGTGAGCTGTGGAAAAGACACGGAAATAGATTGCAATGTGATTTTGGAAGGCACAGTTTCTATTGGCAGCAATGTAAGCATTGGTGCGAATGTCATTATTAAAGATTCCACCATTGCCGATGGCGTAAAAGTGCTACCTGGCACTTTGATAGAAGAAAGCACCG
Organism: uncultured Pseudohongiella sp.; assembly: GCA_965262465.1. Taxonomy (GTDB): domain Bacteria; phylum Pseudomonadota; class Gammaproteobacteria; order Pseudomonadales; family Pseudohongiellaceae; genus UBA9145. The sequence goes on from OZ253535.1 coordinate 3,559,251, forward strand.
TTGGCAAAAATGCATCAGTTGGTCCGATGGCTAGAATTCGGCCCGGCACTGAACTCGGGGAAGAAACCAAGATCGGCAATTTCGTCGAAACTAAAAACGCGAAAGTGGGCAATGGCTCAAAAGCAAGTCACTTGGCTTACTTAGGTGACGTTGAGCTTGGTGAAAATTGCAATATTGGAGCAGGCACTATTGTTTGTAATTACGATGGTGTGAATAAACACAAGACGAAACTGGGTGACAACGTCTTTGTTGGTTCCAATAGTGTGTTAGTCGCTCCGGTTGAGCTAGAAGACAATGCGTTTGTCGCAGCCGGATCCGCAGTAAATACTACGGTACCTAAAGATAGCCTGGCAGTTGGTCGCGCCAAACAAAGAAACATATCTGGCTGGAAACGACCCAAGAAAGACTAACCACCCTCGTTGTTTCTACATTTAACTAGAGAGAAGAACTTAGCGCATGTGCGGTATCGTTGGAGCAGTGACAGAAAGAGAAGTGTCGGGCATTTTGCTCGAAGGTCTCAAGCGACTTGAGTACCGAGGATACGATTCGGCTGGGCTATCTCTCATCAACCCTGGCAACAAGCGCATCTCAACAGTTAAAGCGGTAGGCAAAGTAAAGAAACTCGTCGCTGCCGCCAAAAAATCGAAAGTCCGTGGCAAAGTTGGGATTGCCCATACACGCTGGGCAACCCACGGTAAACCGACTATCACCAATGCTCACCCCCATGAATCCAGCAAACAAATATCGATAGTGCACAATGGCATCATCGAAAACTTTGCCGAGTTAAGAACCAAACTCACTAAAGCAGGCTATGAGTTTAAAACGGACACCGACACTGAAGTCATCGCGCACCTTATTCATCAATCGAGAAAAGGCGGCAAGGTGTCACTCCTTAACGCGGTTAAGGACACCATAAAAAAATTGCACGGTGCTTATGGACTGTGTGTGATCGACAACACTCAACCCGATTGCATTGTTGCTGCCCGCAGTGGTTCACCCCTGGTCATCGGGCTCGGCATGGGCGAGAACTTCATAGCATCAGACGCCTTGGCACTAGGCCAGGTAACCGATCGCTTCATTTATCTTGAAGAAGGCGATATTGCGCAGGTTAGCCTTGATGATATCGAGATATGGCATGGCTCTAGGAAAGTAAAAAGGCCTGAACAAACCGTAAAAGGGCGATCTAATGAGGCTGAGAAGGGTAGCTTCAAACACTTCATGCTGAAGGAAATACATGAACAGCCCCAGGTTATTCAGGACACGCTAGACGGCAGGATTAGTGAGGGTAGGGTTCTCGAAGAAGCATTCGGAATCAAGTCGAAAGCGGTTTTCGACAAAGTGAAATCAGTACAGATTGTGGCCTGTGGGACGAGTTTCCATGCCGGCCAAGTTGCCAAGTATTGGCTGGAATCAATTGCCCGAATCCCTTGCCAAGTAGACATTGCCAGCGACTATCGTTATCGCGACATCATCGTTCAGCCAGGCACCTTGTTTGTCACTATCTCCCAGTCAGGTGAGACTGCCGATACCCTTGCTGCCCTGCGCTATGCCCAGACCAAAAACTATGTGTCTAGCTTGGCTATCTGCAATGTAGCTACCAGTTCATTAGTGCGTGAATCAGACTTCTGCTTGTTGACCATGGCAGGCCAGGAGATTGGTGTTGCCTCGACTAAAGCGTTCACTACACAGCTTTGTCTATTGTTAATTTTGGCGATCACCCTGGCGCGACGAAATGGTTTGTCCAAAAAAGACGAAACCAAACTGGTTAAACAAATTGCCAAATTGCCCAAGCTCATTGCTAAAACCTTGGAGCTCAGCAAATCCATTAAGAAAATTTCAAAACAATTCTCCAATAAGAATCACTGTTTATTCTTGGGCAGAGGAATTCAATATCCTGTGGCAAAAGAAGGTGCATTGAAGCTCAAAGAGATTTCTTATATTCATGCTGAAGCGTATCAAGCTGGTGAGTTAAAGCACGGCCCTCTTGCATTGGTGGATAGCAAAATGCCAGTTATTGCCGTGGCACCAAACAATGATCTATTAGGAAAGCTTCGCGCGAACTTGTCAGAAGTAAGTGCTAGAGGTGGGAAGCTTTACGTTTTTGCAGACGAAAGTATCAAGTATGAAAGTGATAAGAGTTGCAAAGTGATCAATTTGCCCAACTCGCCTGACATCCTTGACCCGATTGTCTTCACGGTGCCGTTACAACTGCTGTCCTATCATGTCGCAATTATGAAAGGCACGGATGTTGATCATCCAAGAAATCTGGCTAAGTCTGTCACAGTGGAATAAAGAACTACTGCGATCGAGTCGTTTGGCATTTCCAACAAGCCGCAAACTCAACTTCATTTTCTTCCCCACATTCATCGCATAGCCAAGGCGATTCATCATCGGGAGAATCATCTTCCAACGACTCTGCAGCCAGTAGCTGAAACGCCTGATCTGCATCGGCATCCTGCACTACCCACAATTCTATTGGCACAATATTCAGGCCAACATGACCGCCGCCGCCATGAAACTCGTTTTTAAGTTGGCACTCAATTCCTTCGGATTCTAATTGGTTCTTAGCATTCTGAACGATTGCCAAATTTTCATGAGAGAAAACACAAACAGACATAGGAGACACCTCACTTAATGTTGCTCGGTCGTTTCGTCCTACTACTTGGAACCTGGTGCTCGCAATGCACGCTGACTTCGCTCTAAGAGTTTCAAGTGTTCTTTGAGCAGCGGTTTTCTATGCAGAGCGACCCCGGTGGCCAATACATCAATAACTACAAGATGTGCGATACGCGAAGAAACAGGAGTTGATGCCTGTAGATCTTCTTCCATGTTGACCGGAATTGAGATACTACAGATCTCGCTCAACGGCGTTCCGGCAGGCGCAAGTCCAATCACTGTCGCACCGGCTTCCATCGCCAATCTTACACTTTCGAGTAGCGCTCGAGTTTGTCCTGATTGAGAAATCGCTACGACCACATCTTCCTCACCTAGAGAGATAGCCGACATGTGCTGGATATGTGGATCAGTATAGGCGGTACTGGAAAGCTGCAGGCGGAAGAATTTGTGCTGAGCATCTGCTGCTACTGAACCAGATGCACCAAAACCATAGAACTCCACCCGTCGAGCATTGCTAATGGTATTGATAGCACTCTCTAGCACATCAGGGCTCAGTTCATCTCTTACTGCACGCAGCGAACCTATGGTGGTATCGAACACCTTGTCTCGCAAGTCCTCGACAGTATCATTTTCGTCTACGGCAAACTGCGTATAAACACTGCCGGAGCCGAGTTGCTGCGCCAGTTGCAATTTGAAAGACTGGAATCCGTCGAAACCAATAGCACGGCAAAATCGTATTACAGTAGGTTCACTCACAGCGGTTTCCGCGGCAAGATCGACGATTCGCATTGCAATCACATCATTAGGTTTAGCCAACACGAAATCAGCAACCTTGGCTTCTGATTTACGTAAGGCTCCGCGATTTTCCGTTATGCGGCGAATGAGATTAGGTGATTGCACAACGCACCTGTTAAATTATTGTGATCTCTCAATGCTACCGAATTAGGGCTCTGGAAGCACTTTTTGCATGACCTCCTCTGAAGAATTCTCGCTGCAGTTCGTAAGCTCGATCGAACAAATCGGATTGGAAAACTGGAACCGCTTGGCGGGCACCGACAATCCCTTTATGCGCTATGAGTTCTTACAAGCTCTGGAAGAGACGGGATGCACAAGCCAATCCACAGGATGGCAACCTCATCATGTTTTAGTGGAACACCAATCTTCACCCAACAATCCAGCGGCGGTGATGCCCCTGTTTTTAAAAACTAACAGTTGGGGCGAATATGTATTTGACTGGTCCTGGGCAAATGCCTTTCAAAGTTATGGCTTTGACTATTATCCGAAGTTTGTAACCGCCGCGCCCTTCACCCCAAGTTTTGGTCGGCGAATTTTCCTTTCTGACTCATCAGATGCAAATTCGGTACTAAAACAAATCACTGAAAAAGTGCAGGAAAAAGCGGAGTTGATTGGCGCTTCTTCCTGGCACGTGCTTTTTCCAGAACAGACTGAACATGAGAAATTAGAATCCTTGGGCTTAAAGCCGAGAATAGCAACGCAGTTCCATTGGTTTAATCGGGGCTATCAATCATTCGATGACTTCTTGGCACACTTAAATTCCCGCAAGCGAAAATCCATTCGCAAAGAACGCCGACAAGTTGCTGAACAAGATGTGACCTTCACGCGCACCGAAGGCAAAGACATTACCGATCAGCAATGGGCTGACTTTTACCTTTATTATCAAACAACCTATTTAGCGCGAGGAATGCAGGGTTACCTCAAGCGGGGTTTCTTCAAACGTATTGCCCAGTCAATGCCAGAACAGATGTTGATGATCAATGCTGTGAAGGATGGTAGGGAAATTGCTGCGGCGCTATTTTTTAAAAACCAGGAAAAACTATTCGGTCGTTATTGGGGGTGTAGAGAGGAGCATCAATTTCTACATTTCGAAACCTGTTACTACCAAGGCATCGACTACGCGATTGAACATGGTCACCAATCATTCGATTCCGGTGCACAGGGAGAGCATAAGATTCAGAGAGGCTTTGAACCGATCACAACCTACTCTAATCACTGGATCGCGAATGAAGGATTTGCTCAAGCGATCGAGAATTTTTTAATGGAAGAAAAACCGGGTATTTTGGCGTATCAGCGCGACGCTGAAAGCCTGTTACCTTTTAAACAATCGAATGAGTAAAGCCCCGCATGTACATTCGATTTGTTATTACACATAAAGATCCAGACTCTGGTCATCGGCAAGGTGTGTTTCAAGCACTGGCCGAAGCGTCTGATGCCGGCCTTCTATATGACTATGAAGAAGCACAGCGGCAAGAGCTATTAGATTGGTTTTCTGAAAACATGAAAGTACCTTACAGCCTCCGCCGCTCCTCCAAGTTCCACACCCTAAACAAGGCAATCAGTTGGTTTAAAGACACGGCCATTGAGCATGTGGCCAAAATGCGAGAACTTGCTGCGATTCTGGAGGCCCACGATATCGAAGTGGAGATGATTCAGACAGATAAGCCTGGCTATATCACATACGAAGATCGCCACCAGATAGTGGCCGAAGCTTTTAGTGATACTGGCGCATAAATAGCCAATTTCGGTTCTCCTTTGGGATCAGCCGAATTAGAATAACCGACCCTTAAAACAGAAAAACAACAGCAGGAGAGAGCTATGACTCGCTTCGCACCTTTCTTAGTAGCAGTCTTAAGCCTAATGTTTCCGCTGGCTGCACAGGCCCAGCAGGAAGAAGCCTACGACTATTGGCAGCATCAGCGAGAAATGATTCGCCGCGGCCAACAGGCCATATTCATGTGCAATGGCCTGTTCACATCCAATCGAACTGTTGAGCAGGTATTTGAAAGAGAACTAGCCTTCTTTTCAGAGCCTATTGGCACTGCCGAAGGTGGCGACTATAAGATAGATCGTGACCGGCAAGCTGTGGAGATCGGGGCTCCGGGTGCAGTTCCTCCTATGCGAGCCGTGTTCCGCGAAGGGATTGGTTGCATCATTCTGCCACCCGATCAAACACTGGCAGATGCTGACCGCTTGCCTGAGCTTACATTGCCATACCCTCCAGGCAACCCAGCGCAGATTCCTTGGCCAGATGGAGATCTGGTTCAGGACAAACCACTCGCGGCAAACGTAGATCAAGCTGCACTAATGGCAGCGTCAGATTGGGCGTTCGATCGTCCTACGCCGGAGCAATCTACAATCAGCTTGTTAGTGGTGTACAAAGGCGACATCGTGCATGAGCGTTATGCGGATGGCTTTGACATGACTACACGCACTCGCACCTGGTCTACCGCCAAAAGCATCGCGTCTACTCTAATCGGAATGTTGGTCGATGAAGGCCGCATGAACCTGGACGATCCATTAGGGTTTGAGTGGTTACCAGAAGCTCGGTCCAGTGAAACGGATCCTCGCAATGACATCACATTGCGACATGCCCTCAACATGTCAACCGGCTTGCAATCAATCGATAACAATCGCATGGAATACGCAACGGGTTCCGGCATGTCTTACTGGGCAGGTTCCAGTTCTATAAATGGTGCACTAAGCCGTGCGTTGATTCGTGAGCCAGGTTCTCGTTGGGATTACGAGAACTACGACACTTTGCTTGCGGTTTACGCCATGAAGCGAGCGCTTGGTGGCGAGAAAGAATACGCAGAATTTCCAAGACGTGCATTGCTCGACAAAATTGGCATGCGCAACACACTGGTCAGCACCGATCGATTTGGCGACTTCATTTTAAGTAGTCAGGTTTATACTAATGCGAGAGACCTGGCACGTTTTGGATTACTTTATCTAAACAACGGCGTATGGAATGGCGAACGTCTATTATCTGAAGACTGGATAGAATTCGTACGTACTCCAGCTCCTGCAACTGCTGAAATTGGCAACATGTATGGTGGTCAGTTCTGGTTAGTTCCTGATAATCGAGACGACGTACCAAAAGATGCATACATGACGAATGGCAACCGTGGGCAGTTCACGATTATTGTGCCATCACATGATTTGGTAATCGTAAGGCGAGGCCTGGACTATGGTCGTCAAGGTTTCGATCGTTGGGGTCTTGCAAGAGAAGTTATAAAAGCCATCAACTAAAACCAATATCAGAAAGAAAGTGAGAGAAGGCCAGTTAATTCTGGCCTTTTCATTTATACCAATCGATGACCCAGCTACTCCTTCAACTTAAGTCCAACAAGATGCTGGCTACTATCTTTGTCTACGGCATACTTCTGGCTGCAGGCACATTCTTATTGCAATGGATGGAGTACCAGTATCTGCTTCGACAACATTCGGTAGAGTTAACGGTAGTTGTACTTTGTACGCTGTTTTCACTACTCGGTATTTGGTTTGGACTGAAATTGAATAGAAAGTCGAGTAGTGAGTTTCGATGCAATACAGCAATCCAATCGGAGCTAAGCATTAGCAAGCGCGAAATGGACGTTCTGAATTTGTTAGCGGCAGGGAACAATACTCAGGAAATCGCTGACACCTTGTTTATCTCGGTCAATACTGTGAAGACTCACCTGCAGCGGCTCTATGAAAAACTCGATGCCCCCCACCGAGGACAGGCGGTTCAGCGCGCGCGTGATCTCGGCCTAGTTCCGTAACCTATTGAATTAATTACAATTAGCTCAAATCATTCTTTCGGGTGATGGCGCCTTAGGTCTCACGTGCTAGCTTTACCCCATTGACGGGAGAAACCGCATGTTAAAACCCATTCTTACTTTTGGCGCAGTCTCGGGCGCCATAATCATCGCCTCAATAGTCGGCACAATTGAATTGAACGTGCCTTACCAATGGCTTGGTTACCTAATAATGCTGATTGCGTTGAGCGCGATTTACATCGCAATGCAGCAGTACCGAGATGAAGTGTTAGGAGGCTCGCTTTCTTTTTTGCAAGGCATGCAGTTGGGACTAGGAATCAGTGCCATGGCTACAGTAATGTATGTATTGGGTTGGGAGCTTTATCTCGCCATTACTGATTTTGCGTTTGCAGAGTCTTACACAGAAATGATGATTGCCCAGCAGCAAGCCAATGGTGCAAGCGAAGCAGAAATTGAATCACTGCGAAATGATATGGCAGTGTTTGTGGAGCAGTACTCTAATCCCATCTTTCGAATGGGTGTTACAACTCTGGAACTGTTCCCGGTTGGCGTACTAGTAAGTCTGGTGTCCGCTGGATTATTGCGCAAATCTAATAGTTAAAGAGAGGAACACACTATGCAATTAGGAAATTTTTCAATCAGTCTTGCGGTGAAAGATTTACAAGTATCCAAAGCGTTTTATGAAAAACTTGGATTTAGTTCTTTCGGCGGGGAAGAAACACAAGGATGGTTAATAATGCGCAACGATAATTGTATCGTCGGATTATTTCAGGGAATGTTTGATAACAACATCATGACCTTCAACCCTGGCTGGGATGCCGATGCAAATACCTTAGACTCTTATACTGATGTTCGTGAACTGCAAAGGCAGCTTAAGGAATCGGGAATAATGTTTCAGGTTGAAGCGGATGAAAATACTACCGGGCCTGCATCTTTTGTGATTGAAGATCCAGATGGCAATACCATTTTGTTTGACCAGCATGTTTAGCCCTAATTAGAGGAATCTATAGATATGGCAAATGTTCTCGGAATTGGCGGCGTGTTTTTCAAATGTGAAAACAAAGAAAAACTTTCACAGTGGTACAAGGAACATCTGGGGTTCAACATAGGTGAATATGGCGGAACTGAATTTGGTTTTTCCTCTGCGCCTAAAGGGGGATACTGTGTGTGGGGCCCTTTTGCCGACGATACAGAATACTTTAAGCCTTCACAGAAAGGTTTCATGGTTAATTTAATGGTCGACGATGTGGATGCTGTGTTGCTAAAAGCCGGTAACGGTGGAGCTACAGTAATGGAAGAAAAAGAAGAAGGTGAGTTTGGGAAGTTTGGTTGGTTCGTTGACCCTGAAGGAAACAAGATAGAGTTGTGGGAGCCTAATCCCAATTTTAAAAACTAGAATTAGACTCCGCATCAGACATTAGATTGCGCGCCAGATTTCTCCCCAGGTATTTGTAACCCACGGCAATCCATCTGGGCCAACACTGATATCCAAACCATCCCCGGTTACTTGGTCCCATTCGAAACCATTCCAGCGGTAAATACCTTGCAGCCCATCGAAATCGAAGAAGTCATCGGATGGCACTCCTATCACCCATACCGACCCATCGGCACCGACACTAATGTCGCCAGCTTCACCGGGCAACTGAATCCAATCGCCATCCACCAGGGTATAGATGCGATCGCTTAAACTAACAACCCATGGTTGGCCATTCGGACCAACATCTATTCGACTACCTGCGCCACCGAAATTGATCCATTCCAATCCGTTCCAAAAATAGATGCCTTCAAAATTGGCAACCCAGACTGAACCGTCGGCGCCGATGCCAATATCCAGAGCGAATCCCGGCATGCGTTGCCAGAATCCGTTCGAATCGAGGCGGTAGATTTCATGATCGAAATTAACAACCCAAGGGCGGCCAAAAGGATCTACATCAATTCGAAGTGCGCCCCCTTCAACTGCAAATCCGCCGAAGCCGTCAATGTGATATATGCCGTAACCACCAGGCTGAGGATCGGTACCAATAACCCACACATCGCCATTGGCTCCGACGCCAATGTCGTAGGCGAAGCCAAGTACCTGGCGCCAATCTAAGAATGGCGTAAAGGGGCGAGGCGGGGGATTTTCAACGGTGGTATTAGTTCCGAAGTCACGCAAGGTAAATTGGTTATCACCATTGTGCTCGAACTCCAACCAGTACGAAGTGCCATCGAAACTGGCATCCGGGACAACCAACAATCCTTGCTCGAAACTTGCTGCTAACAAGCTACCGGTCGGCTCGGTGGAGGAAGATGCAATGAGTTCTATTCGCACCGGATCGTGAATTGTCAGCACAGAAAACTCAGCATAGAAGGCGCCTCCGGCAGTGGTTACTTCCGGCACTGTTAAGACGCCATCAACGATCACGGCACGCTGCCCATAAGCCAGGCTCGCAGCAGCCATACTCAGTGCTAACGCCAGTAATTTCGCGGCTTTCGAGATCATTGTCTGGCCCTACCTTTCACCCCAATAGCCTTCACTATGCCTATCCGACACTGAACCGGGTCTTAACGAGGAAGCCAGTAGATGCGAAAACATCAAGCGTTGAGAGAGGGTTGGCTCTATGTCATGCTGAGTAGCAGAAACACCCTAGCGGACTAATAGACTTGTTCCATTTCGACCGAACAACCATAAGAAGAACAATAAAGAGAATCGGTGTTGCCGGACTCATTTTCTGTGGTCTTAGTGCTTGTGACACGGCTACTAATTCAACTAGTGGCGGTCCCGTATTGCCGCCCAGTCCAAATATAGTGTGGTTGGTAGCGGAAGATCTGAGTCCGATCATTCCACCGTTTGGTGACAACACTGTAAGCACGCCAAACATTAGCCGACTGGCGGATGAAGGCATTCGCTTTACCAATGCGTTTTCAACTTCCGGAGTTTGTGCTCCAAGCCGGGCGGCGCTAGCAACTGGCATGTATCAAAATGGCATTGGAGCATTGCACATGCGCACCACCAATGTTTCTGGATACGGAGTCGAAGGCCTTGTGCCTTATGAAGCCGTACCTCCGCCCGAAGTGAAAATGTTGAGTCAGTACTTTAGGGAAGCTGGCTATTACACCACCAACAATGCGAAGGAAGATTATCAATTTCGTAAAGCGCTAACGGCATGGGATGACAGTAGCAACTCTGCCCATTGGCGAAATCGCTCACCAAATCAACCATTCTTCGCCGTCTTTAATTTTGGAATTACTCATGAGTCTCAGGTGTGGGCGCAAGCCAGCAATCCGCTATTAATTAATTCAAACCTGAATGTTCCAATTCCGCCGTATTTGCCGGATACCGAAATTGCACAACAAGATATTCGTCAGGTGTATTCCAATATTGTGGCAATGGATCAACAAGTAGGTGAGATCATCAACCAACTTGAAGAAGATGGTCTGTTAGAAAATACGATAATTTTTTGGTACTCCGATCATGGTGGACCGCTGCCAAGACAGAAACGGCTTCTATACGACTCTGGATTACAGGTTCCACTGGTTGTTAGATTTCCAGACGGTTGGCGAGCAGGGGAGACAGATGATCAACTAGTTAGTTTTGTTGATTTCAAATCTACCGCATTGTCATTAGCTGGCATTGAGCCTCCAGACTATGTAGATGGGCAAGCGTTCCTTGGAGAATTTACATCCAGCCCTCGGCAGTACATCCATGCGGCTGCCGATCGATTCGATACTGCATACGATACGATTCGAGCCGTGCGTGATCAGCGCTATAAATATCTGCGCAACTTCAATCCAGATCAACCTTACTACCTGCCGCTAACTTATCGCGAACAGATGCCAATCATGCAAGAACTACTTCGGTTGAATCGACAGGGCGCACTGGATGAGTTTCAGGCGCAATGGTTTCGATCAAACAAAGCGGAAGAAGAGTTGTTTGATACAGCAACCGATCCTCATGAACTCGTTAACTTAGCGGCAGACCCAGCATACAGAGAGAAGCTTGAAGAGCTAAGATCAGAAATGACTCGCTGGATGGATGAGATTAATGATCAAGGATTAATCCCTGAACCGGAGTTGATTGAATCGATGTGGCCAGGTTTAAACCAACCAGTAACAGCTACACCAGTCGCCGAACGACGTTATGGCAGAGTAGTTCTTAATAGCGATACTGTCGGCGCCCAGATCGGATATCAATTGTTAGGACCGGATGACCCTTACAATATGGTTAATTGGCAGGTTTACACAGGACCGGTTGCAGTGGCAGAAAATCAGCGGTTGGTAGCGATAGCCCATCGCATTGGATTTCAGCCCAGCGGTATGGTTGAAGTTGTCACGGATACAAATTAATTACACTAACTGACTTTTGAGCAAACCATGAAAGCTATCAAATACATAGGCATTGGATTCGTTTCAATCATTGTTCTTGTCCTTGTGACGTTACGAATTGTTGGGCTGAATCCACAAGACCAGCGACCCGGTATGTGGTTATCAGGTACGTTGCAAGCATCACCGGTAGACGACTGGTCATTCACTGACAACCATGAAGAGATATTTGTACAAACCAATACTCTCTATGGCATTCCGCATTCAGTCACTACCTATAGCACTGACTATGCTGGCGATTTCTATTTGTTCTCTGCTTACTATGGTGGCGGAACGTTTCCCGACGACAGAGGCTGGAATCGAAACGTTATGCGAGACCCCCGGGTGCGCATTAAAATCGGTGAGAACTTATACGATAGACAGTTAAGCTATGTGTCCGACGAATCCATTCGGGTTGCGGTGCACGATGAATTGGAAGCAAAGTATCCGGCATGGAACAGCCCAGGATTGGAAAACGTCTACGTATTTCGCGTCGACGATAGGAGTTAGGTGGCGGACACTAATAATGGAACACCAAGATTATCTAGCCCTGGTTGCTGAAATTGCCGTCGCGCTCGCTGGATTCACCGGAATTGTTGGTGCGTTCAAACACCGCAGTTCAATCTGGACTGCAGAGGACCTGGGTAATCTCGCGACATTGCTTAGAGCTAGCGTATCGGCTTTATTTTTAAGCTTGCTCCCATATCTCCTTCATCTTTTGACCACGGATCCTGAAATTGCATGGCGCATAGCCGCCGCAACTCTAGCCCTGGTCATGGGCTCAAACATCTATAGATTTCTAAAAGGCTCAGGATCCAAACTTGAAAAGCTCAGCGAAAAGGCTATGCATACGGCCGCCTATGTAATGGTGCTCTCGAATGCTGTAGCTGCGCTTGGGTTTTTGCCTGCCAGCAACACTTTTTTGGTTGCTGTGACTTACCAGCTAATTGTGGCCACCTTCAATTTCGCGCTTCTCATAGGACAACCGATTGGGTCTGATGCGAAAGAAGAAAGTTAATCGTTGTGACTAGCTCACTTTGTTCCACACCAATAATTGATTGTTTGCTGGCATCGAGTGGTCTGCTTTCAACTTAAGACCTGCTTGTTGTGCCAGCTCATCAACCCATTCGAAATCCCGCACACCACTCAATGGGTCTCTAGCCTTCAACCAACCATCAAATCTTTCGTTACTTTCGGTAGTAAATTCACCAGCATATCGAAAGGGGCCATAGATAATGAGTAGAGCGCCAGACTCGAGATGATTTGGCAAGGTGGAAAAAAATCTTTCTACACTCGCGGCAGACATTATGTGAATTGAGTTTGCGGTGAACACTGCATCGAACTTACCGACATTCCATTGAGTATCGTTTACATCCAGTGCAGAGGCGAGTGGCAGGTTTGGCATTGCGGCCTGAGCAATGCGGAGGTTTAACGAATCCACATTGCTTGGAATATCAGTGCTCTGCCAATGGAGATGAGTTAAATTCTCAGCAAAGAAGACTGCATGTTGGCCTGTACCGCCACCGACTTCCAACAATCGGGCGCTATCTTCCAACAAGGTCGTGAAGTGTTGAAGAATGGGCGCCTTGTTGTTTTCACAAGCTTGGCTGAAAGGCAACGAGTCGTTCACTGGCTAGGCGTTTTGTTTTCGTTTAAAAACCAGTTTGTTAGCAGAAGACTCGTCTTCATCGAATTGATAGCCGTCTATATCAAACGACTTGAGTTGTTCAACTTTCTTCAGCCGATTTCGAATGATGTATGCAGCCATCTCACCCCGTGCTTTTTTCGCAAAGAAACTTAACACTCGGTATTTGCCGCTTGCCCAATCCTTGAATTGCGGCGTTATGACCTCGGCATTCAACGATTTGGCCTGCAGTGACGAGAAGTATTCGTTAGAGGCCAGGTTAACAAGAATCTGGCTGTTTTTTGGTTGCTCAGCCAATTCCTCATTAAGTGAGTCAGTGAGCTTCGAGCCCCAAAACTCATAAAGGTTTTTGGATCCGTTGACTCCGAAACGACGGCCCATTTCAAGCCGGTAAGGCTGCATCAGGTCCATGGGTTTTAAAATCCCATACAAGCCAGACAGTATGCGCAGGTGATTCTGCGCAAAGTTTAGGTCGGCAGTACCGAACTCTTCCGCTTTTAATCCTAAATACACGTCGCCCTTGAATGCAAAAATCGCTTGCCGCGCATTTTTCAAATCAAAGGGCGTGTGCCACTCAGCGTAGCGTTGAAAGTTTTCTACTGCTAACGCATCGCTGATATCCATTAGATTGGATAAGTCTTCAGGTTGGAGCTTTTTAAGCTCATCCACCAGCTGCTGCGACTCATTTAGAAATCTTGGCTGGGTGAATTTTCGTTTATTCACTTTGCTTTCGTAATCCAGCGATTTCGCTGGAGATACAACGATCAACATACTAACTATTCCTGACTAACAAATTCTTCCCACCAACGCAGTGGAGTTTCACCATCTTCTGGATCATAAACATTGCCATAATACCAAACCGTACCGTCATAAGTTTGGCTGGCATGATCCAGCAGCTTTTCTATAGTGCCAAACCCAATCGAAACATGAATGCTGTATACAAGCGCATGTTCTTCGCCTAAATCTAGCGCCCCGCCCAACTTCTCGATGGTCGGAGTCAAGAAGTTATCAACTTCTTGAATACCTAGTTTACGAAATACCCGCACGCATAGATTGCCGCTTCTGCGTTCTAACTCATATTCAGCCGCATCGGGATTAATCAGCTTCAGCGTGTCACCGCTCGCCAGGTTGCGAGCAAACAATGGTGAGCGGAGCAGTCTCACACGATGGGGGTCATCGGGTAGAAACTCTGCCTGTAGCGATTCAAAGACCGGATCGCCTTCCTGATTTACACCGGCCAGAAAGGGCAATTCAATAGTGTCAGCATTTTCTGGCATGAGAGAGGTTGGCTTATGGCGGCGCGATGGGATTATGATGGTCGGCTATGATAGAGCGCCTGCAACGAATTGCTACTATTTTAAGGCCACTTCGGCCCATCTTATTACTGCTAGCAGCAGCTAGTGCTGGCTTGATGGGACTTAGCCTCATTGAAAATCCGTTGATAAGCTCAGACCAGTGGTTGATTCCTGCCATAGCCGCCATGCTGTGGTCGCTCACTCTGTTTAGCATGAGCTTCTTTTTTCTCGACGTTCCGGTGGTCGATTCTTCCATGGCCTGGCGAGTTCGGTTGTCTCGAAAAATGCGCCGTGCAGCACTCTGGGTGTTGGGATTGTTGTTTGTAGGGCTTAGCTTCGCGCTACTGTTGTTAACTTACCAACTGCTCAGGGTCTACTTCATGTAGCTTCATGATGCCTGGCGGTGCATCGAGACTAGTGCCAAAGCAGGGCCATTAGGCTCTATTTATGGCATCATAGCGCGGCGTTTTTAGTTCCCGGCCCCATGCATACCCTCATAAGAATAATAGATTCAATCAATGATCGATTAGGGCGATGGTCATCTTGGCTAGCCTTGGCTATGGTCCTGGTGATGTTCGTCATCGTCGTTCTGCGTTACGCCTTTCAGTTCGGCTCTATCGCCATGCAAGAATCCGTAATGTATTTGAATGCATTGGTTTTCACTCTCGGTGCTGCGTATACGCTTAAAGAACAGGGCCATGTGCGAGTCGATGTTTTTTACAACCGATTTAGTGAACGAACGCGGCAGCTAGTCGATATTTTTGGAACCTCGCTTTTCTTGTTCGTTACTTGCGGATTTGTTCTGTGGGCGAGCTGGGACTACGTTGCTGTTTCTTGGAGAATCCGCGAAGGATCAGCTGAATCCAGCGGGCTACCCTTTGTCTATCTACTCAAATCTTGCCTGTTGATTCTTCCTTTATTGTTAGGGGCGCAGGGATTGTCTGAGTTATTCCGCAGCATAAAAGTATTGCGCCAAGCTGAAGATCCCCAATCTGATCCTAACGGACCGCACACTTGATCGAATTCTTACCCATTGTCTTGTTCATAGTTGTCTGCTTGTTTCTTATGGCGGGCTATCCTGTAGCACTGACTTTGGCTGGTGTTTCTTTACTCTTTGCTGGACTGGGCGAGCTCGCTGGCGTATTTGATCCAGCTTTTATTTCACTTATACCGAATCGCATCTATGGCATCTTGGTGAATCAAAACCTGTTTGCCGTTCCATTGTTTGTATTTATGGGATCGATGCTGGAAAAATCGCGCATCGCCGAAGACCTGCTAAAAAACATGGAGATTGTTTTTGCGCGGTTGCCGGGCGGATTGGGCATATCAGTCATCTTGGTAGGTATGCTGCTGGCCGCCAGCACAGGCATCGTAGGCGCAACCGTGGTAACGATGGGAATTCTGTCATTGCCATCAATGTTAAACGCAGGCTATAGACCATCACTCGCATGCGGGACTTTATGCGCGACCGGAACCCTGGGCCAAATTATTCCTCCTTCTATATGTTTGGTGTTGTTGGGAGAAGTGATCTCCAATGCCTATCAACAGTCTCAACTCAATGCCGGAGTGTTTGCTCCAGACTTTGTTTCCATTGGAGATTTATTTGCGGGCGCAATTATTCCTGGACTTATTTTAGTTGGCGCTTACGCAGCTTATGTATTGATTGTTGCCATCATGGATCCGGATGCCGCGCCTTCTGCACAATCCCATAAGAAAGTCAGTAGCAAAGAATTAGTCGCAGCATTGGCAAAGGGATTGTTTCCGCCAGTATTGCTAATGGTAGCAGTGCTGGGATCTATTCTAATTGGCGTGGCAACTCCAACTGAAGCCGCTTCCGTTGGTGCTATTGGCGCTATGTTGTTGGCACTAAGCCGTCGTCAATTGAGCCGCGACGTATTACATGAAGTATCCATTGAGACCCTGCGCATCACATCAATGGTGTATCTGATCTTAGTGGGCGCCACCATATTCTCTTCTATCTTTAGAGGGTTCGGCGGTGAAGAACTAATTGAAAGTTTATTCGGTGGAATGCCTGGAGGTGTTGTCACCGCAACACTGGTTGTAATGCTGGTGATATTTCTGTTGGGCTTCATTCTTGATTTTATCGAGATCACTTTTATGGTCGTGCCATTGGTCGGCCCAGTGCTATTGAGTATGGGATTAGATCCCATTTGGCTCGGGGTGATGATAGCAATTAATTTGCAAACGTCTTTTCTTACGCCCCCCTTTGGATTTTCACTTTTCTATTTGCGCAGCGTTGCTCCGGATTCCGTCGCTACGACTGAAATATATAGAGGCGTCATTCCGTTCGTCCTGATGCAACTTTTGTTATTGGTACTGTTAGCGTTTCAACCGGGACTTGCAACGTGGTTGCCCCAGTTGCTACAGCAGTAACAAGGAATTAGTTATGAGTTCTGACTCACTTCCCAAAGCCTCAATAGAAGGCGAACTGGCTCTGCAAACTTTGGCCATGCCGAAAGACACCAACGCGAATGGTGATATTTTTGGCGGTTGGTTAGTGTCTCAAATGGATTTGGCTGCGGGCATTATTAGCAAACAGGTAACAAAAGGACGCTCAGCAACTGTTGCTATTCAAAACGTACACTTTTTAAAACCAGTAAGCATGGGATCAACGGTAAGTTGTTACTGTAGAGTAACTAAGACGGGTCGTACTTCGGTGTCGATCGCAGTAGACGTATGGACCTCACCCCAACTGACTCATGATAACTGGCTAAAAGTTGCAGAAGGCCAGTTTGTATTCGTAGCAATTGATGATGACGGTAGGCCGAGACCGTTGCCTTAATGCAAATCCCTCCAAGGGTTACTGGTATTAAGCACTGTTCAATGACCTTACCAACACCTTCGCTGAGTCTATTGAGTCCTGTAAAAATTTAGGACTCGGGTTGAGCGGAGCAAAGCTAGCAACGCTCAAGTAAAGATTTACCAGCCCAGCAGCAATCACCGAGCAAGACTGTGAAGATGCCTCAGGGCAATTCTTTTGCAATGCATTGCAAATAATTTTGGATAGATCGTTAGTCCATTCGTGGAGCCTGACCGCTAACTTTGGATTCTCGATCGCCGCAATGTTAAGTGCTTGTGCAATCACTGCAGCGGTATTGTCTTCGTATTGCATACTGAAAAGCATCTCAACAAGTTGTTCATTGGATTGAAGCGAAACCAATGATTGCTCAATTGCAATGTTGTCTGTTTTGGATTGTTCAAAGTAGCGCGCGGTAAAGGCTTCGATTATGTCCTCTCGATTTCCAAGGTTGTGGCGAATGAGAGGGCGGGCCAGACCTGACTCCTGGGCGATGGCATCAAGAGTCGTACCCGCAACTCCATATCTGGCAACACAGCGAGCGACTGCGTCGAGAATTTCAGACGTACGCTCGAGCTTCTTACTGGGTCTGGGCATGGGAAATTCTATAAATTGTCATATTTGACAATTTACCTAAATCCTAATACAGTGGCAAGCATCAAGCAGGAATAAGGGTGGAAAAAGGCTTGGAAACCACGGATTTAACCGACATTGAGCTTCAGATAACTGCAGCTTATGACGCCTATAGTTATTACTTCTTTCTATTTATTCTACTTATCGCCGTCTGGGAAATAGGCTCACGCATCAAGTCTAAATCCCTTTCGTGGCGATATGTGATGGATTCCATTTCAAGCGTCGCTACTCTGCCGGCCATAGCTGGGATGTCCTACGCCATGACACTAATTGGCGTGGGTTCTGCTTTCTCGCTGGCTTACGTCATTCATGAAAACTACGCTATCTATCAATTGGAAGTGGAGTTGGTGGACCGCGGCCCTCGTTCTACTTATTGCAGACCTCTGGTACTACTGGGAACACCGGGCGTTTCATCGTATTAATTGTATGTGGGCGACACATACCGTTCACCATAGTTCAGACTATATAAACATCCCGATGGCCTATCGATTTGGCCCGCTGGATTCATTTTTTTCTTCCGCCATTCATTTACCGCTCGCCTTGTTCTTTGAGCCCACCCTATTAGGGATGGCAATTATTGCTGACCAAATCTATCAGGCATGGATACACACAGACCGGATACAAAAAATGCCAAGATGGTTTGAAGCAGTAATGAACACACCTTCACACCATCGAGTTCATCATGGTCGCAACCCACAATACATAGACAAAAACTATGCAGGCATACTCATTATTTGGGACAAGATGTTTGGTACGTTCGAGCCGGAGGATGAGCCCGTTCAATATGGTATTACTAAACCGTTAAAGTATCAGGATCCGATCACTGTACTCTTTCATGGTTTCTGGCGCTTTCTAATCAAGCTAACCACAGCACGCTCTGCCAAAGAACTATTATTCTGTTTCATCATGCCGCCGGGTTGGCAAACCCAGATGGAAATTACAAAGCATGCAGAATTGGAAGGGCTGCCTTTCGCATCCCAACGAGAATTAGGTCAAGCTACTGAGGTGGTTTAGTTCGCAGGAAGGTTGCGCGCCTCTATATACGCTTCTTCTGCAATTCTGTTGTAATCCATGACACCATTCTTAAAGCTACTCCACGAGTCATAGATTCTTTGAGTTTCCGGATCAGTGGCTGCAAGCTCTTGCACTACTTCGTCCGATAGACGACGTAATTCGGCTAACACATCATCTGGTAGTCTTCGTAGCTCAACACCATGCTCTTCCACGAGAGATTTAAGCGCTTCATTGTTCTTCGCCATCAACTCATCAAGCAAAGTTTGATTCATTACTTCAGCGCCGGTGATTAATATCATCTGCAAATCTTCCGGTAGTGCTTCAAAGCGTTCTTTGTTAAAGATTGTCTCCAGGGTAGAGCCGGGCTCATGCCAACCAGGGTAGTAATAGTAATCAGCGACGGTGTGATATCCCGCAGCCAGATCGTTATATGGACTTACAAACTCAGTTGCATCCAATGCACCAGTTTGTAATGCAGTGAACACTTCGCTGACTTGCATAGTTACAGGTACACCGCCTGCTCTTCTGAAAACTTCGCCGCCTAGACTAGGAATACGCATTTTTAGACCTTGCAAATCTTCCAGCGAGTTTATCTCTTTATTGAACCAGCCGAACATCTGTGTACCCGAGTTACCGCCACGGACTGGGATTAAATTGAATGGCTCATAAATTTCGCGCCATAACTCATTGCCCCCGCCAAAGCTTAACCAGGCATCTTGCTCATAGCTAGTCATGCCAAAAGGGATGGATGAGAAGAAAGGGGTGCCAGGTATCTTTCCTTGCCAATAATAGGCACCAGTATGACCAATTTCGGCTACACCTTGCGATACCGCATCAAACACTTCGAGACCACCAACCAGCTCGTTGGCACCGTAAACTCGAATTTGCATACGGCCATTGCTCATGGTTTCAACGATTTCGGCGAAGTATTCAGGTGACGTGCCGAGCGCAGGTAAATTTTTTGGCCATGAAGTGATCATCTTCCACTCGTAGACCTCTTGCTCAACTGCTTGGTTATTGGCTGCAGTTTGATTAGCTGTTTGTTCGCCCCCGCAAGCCGCTAATAAGGCTGCAGCTCCGACGATAGACAGCATTTTTCCAATTGAGTGAAAGAGTTTCTTTGATCGCATAGTTTTGTTCTTCTGTAGTCAATTATGGTCAGCTGAGTACTTCAAGCTTGGCATAAGATAATACTAGCCATTTGCTGCCCACGGCATCGAAGTTTACCTGTACCCGGGCATTATTGCCTTGTCCTTCGTAGTTCAAAACAACACCTTCGCCGAATTTACCGTGGGCCACGCGCTGACCTAGCGAGATCTCAGTTTGTGGTACTTCGGCATTCTTGGTAAAGGATTTGCCAAAGTTTTTTCCATTCTGCCCCATGGCAGGCATGGTGCGATTTATGGTTGTTTTAAGACGGACTTCTTCAATGAGCTCTGAAGGAACTTCTTTGATAAAGCGTGACGGACGACAGAGGTTCACATCGCCGTGCATGCGTCTTGATTCAGCATGACTCAAGTAGAGCCTATTCTTCGCTCGAGTAATCCCAACATAACAAAGCCGGCGTTCTTCCTCGAGCCCCGCCAGGTTGTCCATAGACATCTTGTGTGGAAACAAACCTTCTTCCATGCCTGCCAGAAATACCAATTGAAACTCTAAGCCCTTGGCCGAGTGCAAAGTCATCAGCTGCACGGCATCTTCAGTTTCGTCGGCTTGAGTATCTCCGGCATCAAGAGAAGCCTGATCGAGAAACGCTGCGAGCAATGCATTGGACTTAAGATCAATTTCTTCTTCCATGTCGGGATCATCGAAACTGCTGGCAGCACTAATTAGCTCATCCAGGTTTTCAATTCTTGCACGTGCTTTTTCACCACCTTCTTTCTCGTGATGTGGAATCAATCCAGAGTGCTGGATGATGTGTTCGGCTTTCTCATGCAACTCAAGATCGCGACAGGCTTTATCAAGACCATCTATTAACTCCAGGAAAGCGAGCACTGCATTCGAAGCACGAGAACTAAGCAAGGTTTGATTGACACATTCAACACAGGCTTGCCAGAGGGAGCAATTGTGACCGCGTGCAACTTGTCGAATCGTGTCGATGGTTCGACCACCAATCCCTCTTACCGGCACATTGATGATTCTTTCCACTGACGTGTCATCGTGTCGGTTGATCAGTAGGCGCAAATAGGCAAGAGCATTTTTAATTTCAAGTCGCTCGTAGAAACGATGGCCGCCATAGATTCGATAAGGCATACCAACACGTAGCAACGCATCTTCCAGTTCACGGGATTGTGCATTGGAGCGGTAGAGAATTGCGGCGTCCGAACGTCGATTTCCCTGATTACTCCAATCTTGTAATCGATCTACGATAAATCGTGCTTCGTCTTGTTCGTTGAATGCTTCATACAGACTTATAGGCTCACCTTCGCTACCTTCAGTCCATAAATTCTTTCCTAATCTTCCTTGGTTGTTAGCGATCAGTTTATTTGCCGCGTTCAAGATTGTAGAAGTAGAACGATAGTTTTGTTCCAACCGAATTATGTCGGTGTCTTCAAAGTCCGTATTGAACGATTGAATGTTTTCAATCTTTGCACCGCGCCAACCATAAATCGATTGGTCATCATCACCGACAACCATCAATTGATTGTCACGACCAGCTAGCACACGCAACCAGGCATACTGAATAGTGTTGGTATCCTGAAACTCATCAACCAGGATGTATTGAAATCGTTTTTGATAGTGTTGCAATACGTGGGGGTTGTTTAACCACAGTTCATGAGCACGTAACAGGATTTCCCCGAAATCAATCATGCCCCCGCGATCACATGCTTCTTCGTAAGCCTTATACACCTCCAACATTGTTTTGGTGTAGTCATCGTTGAAATGTTCAATATTGCCAGCGCGCAATCCTTCATCTTTTTGCGCATTGATGTACCACTGGCACTGCTTAGCCGGCCAACGCTCTTCATCTATGCGTAAGGATTTACATAGTCTCTTGATTAGCCGCAACTGATCGTCGGCATCGAGAATATGAAAATCCTCTGGCAAGCCTGCTTCCTGCCAGTGACTGCGAAGTAGCCGATGGGCAAGACCGTGAAACGTTCCAACCCACATGCCATTGAAAGATTGGCCTACAAGCTGATCGATACGGCCGCGCATTTCTCGCGCGGCTTTATTGGTGAAAGTCACTGCCAAGATGGCAAAGGGAGAGACATTTTCGGCTTCAAGCAACCAGGCGACTCGATGCACCAAGACACGAGTTTTGCCACTGCCAGCACCTGCCAAGACCAGCAAGTTTTGAGCTGGGCTGGCGACTGCGTTGCGTTGTTGATCGTTTAGAGAATCGAGTATGTGGGATACATCCATGGGGTGCGTATTTTAGCCTGTTTACGATTGCAGGGTCCTTAGAATTTTCATCGACGATGAGTTTTAGTTAAGCGCGGGGTATTTTGCTAGAATACGCGCCCCGTGCCTTAACAGGCCAACCTAATCAGCATCCCGGGAGAACGAAATGTCGGTGAGATCAGACGACGTGGCTTTCAATTGGCAAGACCCCTTCCTGTTGGAAGAGCAACTCAGCGAAGAAGAGCGCATGGTGCGCGATACCGCGAAACAGTATGCGCAAAATAAACTCTTGCCTCGGGTGCGCGAAGCCTATCGAAATGAAGAAACCGATCCCGCTATCTTTCGTGAGATGGGTGAGCTAGGTCTGCTCGGCCCAATGATCGAGGGCTATGACTGTGCCGGCATGAATTATGTTTGTTATGGCTTGATCGCGCGCGAAATCGAAGCCGTTGATTCGGGCTACCGCTCCATGATGTCAGTGCAATCCAGCCTGGTTATGCACCCTATTAATACCTTCGGAAGCGAAGAGCAGAAACAAAAATACCTGCCTAAGCTGGCCAGTGGTGAATACATTGGATGCTTCGGTCTAACTGAGCCAGACCATGGCTCCGACCCTGGATCCATGAATACCCGTGCTAAATCAGTAAGTGGAGGCTACAGCCTTTCCGGGGCAAAAAACTGGATCAGCAATTCCCCAATAGCTGATGTGTTCGTTGTTTGGGCTAAAGATGATGATGGCGTCATCAGAGGATTTATCCTGGACAAGGGCATGGAAGGGCTCAGTGCACCAAAGATTGAAGGCAAGCTGGCATTACGTGCATCCGTCACCGGTGAAATCGTAATGGATGAAGTGTTTGTCCCAGAGGAAAACAAACTTCCAGGTGCAGCTGGGCTCAATGGACCATTCAGTTGCTTAAACTCGGCCAGACTGGGAATCGCCTGGGGTGCCTTGGGCGCTGCCGAAACTTGTTGGCATGCTGCCTTGCAATACACTCTGGATCGTAAGCAATTCAGGAGACCGCTTGCTGCCAATCAAATTATCCAGAAGAAACTTGCGCAGATGCAGACAGACATAGCGATTGGATTGCAGGGTTGTCTGCAAGGATCTCGTCTGCGGGATCAAGGCAAACTGGCACCACCATTAATCTCATTGTTAAAGCGCAACTCTTGCCTCAAGGCTCTCGATGCAGCTCGCGAAGCGCGGGATATGTTGGGAGGTAACGGGATTTCTGATGAGTATCCAGTGATGCGTCATGCGCAGAACCTGGAGGTGGTGAATACTTACGAAGGCACTCAAGACATCCACGCCCTGATATTGGGTAGGGCTCAGACCGGTATCCAAGCTTTTACTGGGTAACGGTCGTTTCTAGCGGCGCTATCTTTCGTTGGTTGTACTATCCTAGGTCGTCATTTACTGACGAGTAAACTCCTCCCTTGGATAGAACAACCGCCTCGGCTAGCATCCACTAGATACAACCTCAATATTGGAAATTGATTCCAGCTGATTCATCTCAATAGCGAAAGCCCTGCGCCTAGTCCTATTCTCTAAAGATCCAGACAACCGGAAATCTAGAGATAGGAAAGGAAGACACCGAGAAAGATTACTGCGCCTACCCAATTATTGTTAAGAAAAGCTCTGAAGCAAAGTCCAGGCGTGCGGTCTTTGATTAGAAACTGTTGGTATGCGAGTAATCCGATCGCTGCGACTAAGCTTACATAGTAAACAGTTCCTAATTCGAATCGGTTCCCCGCTAACCACATTGCCACAATAAACATACCTTGCAGTAAACCGATCATCAGCTTATCGGCCTCTCCAAACAGTATTGCGGTAGACTTGACCCCTATTTGCTTATCGAACTCTCGATCTACCATGGCATATTGCGTGTCATAGGCAACAGTCCAAACTGCATTCGCTACGAAAAGTAAGAGCGCCGAGGAAGGGATGGTGTTGGTTTGTGCTGAGAACGCCATCAAGATTCCCCAGGAAAAGGCAACACCGAGCACCAATTGGGGGAGATTAGTGAATCGCTTCATAAAGGGATAGATCGCGATAACGAGCACGGCGCCAAAAGATAATTGGATGGTTAACACGTTGGTTAGTAGGACTAATCCGAATCCCAATACAGACAACACAGCAAAACATGCAAGCGCGTCATTGCGTGTTAAGGCTCCTGTAGCTAACGGTCGTTTTTCTGTACGACCAACATGCCCATCAATTTTATAATCGGCGAAATCATTCACCGCGCACCCTGCTGCGCGCATGATCGTTGTGCCAAGCACAAAAATTACAAGCAGATGAAAATCAGGAAATCCTTCTGCCGCAATCCATAAGGCACTAATTGTGGGCCATAACAAAAGGAAGGTCCCGATTGGGCGGTCGAACCGGGTAAGTTCAATAAACGCAGGAATCTTTGCACTAAATTCCGGGAACCTGGCGCGAAACTTCTTTTGTAAATTAATCCAGAGGGAATCCGGTTTAGGCATACGGTTGGAACTATAGAACAACTAAGATACAACGTAGGAGCGCGTAGAATAAAAGGTTTCGACTAAGGTCACAACGCCTGATCTCCCGAGCAAATCCAAAATTTCTGCAGGGTGTTACACGTTTACAAAGTGGATGCGATCCCCAATCCACCGCTCAACCAGTGCATCCACACTATCTGAATGTTGTTCCATGATGATCTCAGATGCGTGCTTCACATCATCCAACATTGAAGAGTCCCTTCCTATGTCCGCAACTCTAAAAGTCATAAGCCCAGTTTGTTGAGTGCCAAGTACCTGGCCGGGGCCTCGAAGCTCCAAATCTTTTTCCGCAATGTAAAAGCCATCAGTACTTTCTCTTAATACGGACAACCGTTGCTTTCCGTTATTGGAAAGAGGTGTTTGATAGAGCAGTATGCAGTGACTTTGAATTGAACCTCGACCAACCCGCCCTCTAAGCTGATGCAGCTGTGCCATGCCCAGTCGTTCAGGATTCTCAATTACCATCAGACTTGCATTAGGCACATCAACACCGACTTCAATTACTGTGGTGGCAACTAACAACTGCACATCGCCTTGTTTGAATGCGTTCATCACAAGCTGCTTTTGTTCAGCTTTCAATCGGCCGTGAGCCAGCCCTATTTTTATATCCGGCAATAACTCACTGAGTTGTTGCGCAGTTGCTTCTGCCGCTTGAGCTTGCAAGGAATCAGACTCTTCCACCAGGGTGCAAACCCAATATGCTTGATTGCCTTCTTTGCAGGCCTGTTCAATGCGACTAACCACTTCATCGCGACGTTCACTGGAAATCAGTGCTGTGTTAACCGGCGTTCTTCCCGGAGGAAGTTCGTTTATCACCGAGCAATCCAAGTCTGCGTAAGCACTCATTGCCAAGGTACGAGGAATGGGAGTGGCGGTCATTACCAACTGATGAGGGTTTAGCTTTGCAGAACCCCCTTTGTCTCGTAACGCTAAACGCTGATGTACACCAAATCGGTGTTGTTCATCCACGATCACTAAGCCGAGTTTGTGAAATTGAACTTCGTCTTGGAACAATGCGTGGGTGCCAATAATCAGTTGAGCCTTTCCATTGGAGATCTGTTGTAGCGATTCTCTACGCATAGCTCCTTTTGTTTTGCCGCTCAACCAACCCAATTTGATACCTAGTGGCTCCATCCATTGAGAAAAGTTTAGGAAGTGTTGCTCCGCTAATATTTCGGTTGGCGCCATGAGGGCAACTTGATAGCCATTGGACACGGCAGCGAGTGCAGCAATGGCAGCCACGACAGTTTTTCCCGAACCAACATCCCCCTGCAGTAGCCTCAACATCGGACACTGCTTACTCAAATCATGTTCAATCTCACAAATGGCTTGTTGCTGTCCTGAGGTCAGTTGAAATGGCAGTGATGAAACAAAGGCCTGCTTGCTATCCCCAACAATGGGCAGGGCAGGAGCTTGTTGCTGGTCGTTTAGGCGTTTGAATTGCCGCATGCAGAGTCGATGAGCCAGTAGCTCTTCGAAGGCTAAGCGTTGCTGACCAGGATTGTGGCCAGCTTCAACCCAGCTCAAAGGCGCATCAATTGGCGGCCGATGAATGAGTCGAATTGATTCGGTAAGAGGCTGCAATCCGAAGCGTTCAGTAACAGAAGAGGGTAGAAAGTCTTTCAGGTTTTCTGCCTTATCGAGCAGATCCAATGCCTGATTGATAACATTACGTAAACGTCCTTGCTGTAATCCATCGGTAGTTGGATAGATGGCAGTTAACTTGTCAGTAATGGGTTCTTCTTGGCCTTCAGTGAGCACTTTGTATTCTGGATGGTAGATTTCCAAACCCGCGCGACCTCTTCTCACTTCGCCGTAACACCGAATGCGAGTGCCCGGTGCAAGAGAATTCTTCTGCGCCGCACTGAAATGGAAAAAACGCAGACTGATGAGTCCGCTTCCATCAGTGAGTACACAGTGCAGGCTACGGCGGCGGCCAAATTGAATATTGCTGGAGGCAATCTCTCCTTCGAGCTGTACTGTAGAGCCGATCTTTGCAGATCGAATACTGTGTATCTTAGTTCGGTCTTCGTAACGTAGAGGTAGATGAAAGAGCAAATCTTGCACACAGGTGATTCCAAGCTGTGCGAACTTTTGCTCCAACGCTGGCCCAACACCTTTTAGGGTAGTGAGGGACAAATTCTCTAAGTGCAGACCAGGCATTCGTTGACTATGGGCCAGAGGATTTCAGAAACAGGATTCTGTTAATGAGATAGTTAAACTCCTTGCAGTATAGGTTCTCTAACTGCAGGGGCCTAGAGAAGGAGGAAGAAAGTTTGTGGAACTGCAAGCCAACGAGAGAATCGAGTTAACCAGCAAGTACTGCTTCTATCTCTACAATTGCGCCCTTGGGTAATGCAGACACTTCGATTGTTGCTCGTGCTGGATAGGGCTCAGAAAAATTCTGGGCCATGATCTCGTTTACCACAGCAAAGTCACCTAGATCAGTGAGAAATATGGTGAGCTTGATCGCTCGATCGAGACTTGTGTCAGCTTCTGTAGCTACAGCCTTAAGGTTTTCAAACACCTGCTTAGTCTGTGCTTCAATCCCGCCCTCTACAATCTCCATTGATTGAGGATCCAGTGGAATTTGACCTGAGCAAAAAACCACGTCACCAAATCTAACGGCTTGTGAATATGGTCCAATAGCGGCTGGTGCAAGGTCAGTGTTTATCGGTTTGGGATCACTCATGAGTTATGACTACCTAGTGTACGTTTAATAGTTTTGCGCACCGACCGACTCTTCACGCGAGTAACTTTCGATACATGCTTAATCAATCGCACTCGCTTCATCACGCGGGCAAGGTGCACACGATTCTTAACATTGATCGAGAGGTTCACGATGCTAAAACGTGCATCTCGTTCAACGGTACTGATCTTCTCAATGTTTGCATCAGCACCAGTTATAGTCGTTGCCAATGTAGCGATGATACCCCGTTGATTTTCCAGTTCTACGCGCAGTTCGACAGAGAACTCACCCTCAACATCAGGATCCCAACTTACCGACACACATTTCTCGGGATTGTCCCGAATCTCAGCAATATTGTTGCAGTCGTCCGTGTGCACGACCATGCCTCTACCGGAGCTGATGTGACCAATGATTGGATCGCCCGGAATTGGGTGACAACACTTCGCATAGTTCATCACCATGCCTTCCGATCCACGAATCGCCAGAGTGCCTTGCTCTGATGTATCGCTGGAATCGTCATCTGCCTGCTTGGTATGAGCTGCCAGTCTTTGGGCAATCATATAAGACATGCGATTGCCGAGGCCGATGTCTTCTAGTAACTGGTCTACTGAATCGAGGTTAGTTTGCGCTAATACTGCATCAATGTTTTCTCTGGGTACTTCATCGAGTTGGCTACTGAAGCTGGCCAGTGCTTTATTAAGCAGCCGTCGACCAAGGGCTACTGATTCGGAATGTTTCTGGTTTTTCAAATAGTGGCGAATGTTGCTACGTGCTTTACCAGTTGAAACGAAACTTAGCCATGCCGGGTTAGGCTGTGTACCCGGCGCCGTGATGACCTCTACGGTTTGGCCACTCTGCAGCGGTTCGGACAATGGCGCTAAGCGGCGGTTAATACGACAGGCCACACACGAGTTACCAACATCGGTGTGTACCGCATAGGCAAAATCAACTGCAGTTGAGCCGGTTGGTAATTCAAGGATTGTGCCTTTAGGCGTAAACACATAAATCTCATCAGGGAAGAGATCGATCTTCACATGCTCGATAAACTCCAGTGAGTTACCCGCATGTTTTTGCATTTCCAATAAACCGCTTACCCATTCCCTTGCACGCAAGTGAGCATTGGTGGGCAAATCTTCGCTTGATTTATAAAGCCAATGTGCAGCGATACCATTGTTCGCCATGGCTTCCATTTCTTCTGTGCGAATTTGAATTTCAATCGGTACGCCATGCATTCCAAACAATACGGTGTGCAATGATTGATAGCCATTGGCTTTAGGGATGGCGATGTAGTCTTTAAATCGACCTGGCACAGGTTTATACAAATTGTGCACCGCGCCTAACACTCGATAGCAGGTATCTACCGAATCAACGATTATGCGAAATGCATATACATCCATGATTTCAGAAAAGGAACGACGCTTACTGCGCATCTTTTCGTAGATGCTGTAGAGATGCTTCTCTCTTCCGATAGTGCGGCCTGGTAAACCTTCGCGCTCGAGGCATGCTTCGAGTGATGTCTGAATTTGCGAAACGATTTCTTTTCGATTGCCGCGGATTCTCTTAACTTCTTCAGAGATTCGACGTGCCCGCATTGGATAAAGTGCTGCAAAGCCTAGTTCTTCAAACTCGACGCGCACATTGTTCATGCCTAATCTATTGGCAATCGGTGCGTATATATCCAAAGTCTCACGAGCGATGCGACGTCGTTTTTCTGGCGCAAGTACTTCCAGTGTTCGCATGTTGTGCAAACGGTCTGCAATTTTTACCAAAATCACCCGCAGATCTTTAGCCATGGCCATGGCCATCTTCTGAAAGTTCTCTGCCTGTGCTTCGGCACGACTACTAAAAGTAATTTTGTTGAGTTTACTTACACCATCAACTAAGTCGGCGACGGTGTTGCCGAACTGCGATTTGATAGCAGTTTTTGTAATGCCAGTATCTTCAATGACGTCGTGCAGCATGGCAGCCATCAGAGACTGATGGTCCATATGCATTTCGCTCAGGATGCCGGCAACGGCTAGTGGGTGAGAAATGTAAGCTTCGCCGCTACGGCGGAACTGTCCATCATGGGCCTGTTCCGCGTAGTAGAACGCGCGGCGTACGCTATTAACTTGTTCCTGCTGAAGGTAGCCGGTTAGGTCGGTAGCGAGTGAGTCGATGTTTTCGGTTACGGCTTGCATAGCTTTGCTCTAGCAGCACCACAATGAGCGTTGAAGGCTTTGATACAACGCTCTGACTCTCGCCGAATTAGATTTCAGTTGTGGGTTGATCGCCTTGTTGTTCAGCGACAGCTTCCGCCATCTCTTCTTCAACTTCTTCTAGTTCAACGCTTGGCTTTTCAACCAGGATTTCAGCGTCTACTAATCCGTCGGCGATCTCACGTAGAGCAATAACAGTAGGTTTGTCATTGTCTACAGAAACCATTGGGTCTTTGCCTTCGATTTGCAGCTGGCGCGCGCGCTTGCTGGAAACCATGACGAGTTCGAAGCGGTTATCTACCTTGTCCAGGCAGTCTTCTACAGTAATTCGTGCCATTCTATTACCTGTACTACTTATCTGAGAACGATTCTGGGGTTTTCAAGGCCCAGAGAACAAAGACCCCGGAGACCGGGGCTTCAAGGAGCGGGGATTTTACTGAATTTCCCCTGAAAATGCATTTTTTCCCGTGTTTTAGCCTCTGGTCAGGCTACCCAACAGTTGGCTGAGATTCGTCTGCTGGACCACTGTTTTCAGGCCCTCGGAGCGAATAATGGACCGGATATCTTCTAATGCCCGGTCAAAGTCGTCATTCACCACGACGAAGTCAGCTTCACATACATGCTCGATCACGCTGCGGGCTTCCGCCATGCGGTCGGCAATGGTCGCTTCGTCGTCTTGTGCTCTATCTTTCAACCGCTTGGTAAGCGTTTCTAGCGATGGCGGCAGGATAAATATGTAGCAGCAATCGGGATAGAGATTTCTGATTTGTGCTGCGCCTTGCCAATCGATTTCTAAAATGACGTTAATCCCTTCAGCGAGTTTTTCATTCACCCAGTGTTGCGATGTGCCATAACGAGCACCATAAACCTCAGCGCTTTCCAGGAAGTCGCCGTTCTGTAACATATCAAGAAACGTGGCTTCGTCTACGAAGTGATAGTTAACACCATCCGTTTCGTTGGGTCGCTTGTCACGAGTAGTGTGAGAAACAGAAACACAAATCTTGTCATCGTTTTCAACAACAGCGCTTACTAGTGTTGTTTTGCCGGCGCCAGATGGCGCTGTCACGATTATGAGTTTTCCTTGCGACATGAGATTAAGACGACCTATTCAACATTTTGTATCTGTTCGCGCATTTGCTCTATTAATACTTTGAGCTCTACTGCACCGCGAGTGGTTTCAACTACAATCGATTTTGATGACAGCGTATTCGCTTCACGATTTAGTTCTTGCATAAGAAAATCTAGGCGACGACCTTTTTGTCCACTGGTTTTTAACACCCGTTCTACTTCATCAAGATGAGAGTTCAGCCGATCCAACTCTTCATCGACATCAGCTTTTTGCGCCAGCAAAGTAATTTCCTGTTCAAGCCGAGTAGGTTCCAATTCAACTTTTAATTCAGCGAGCTTGTCGGTTAGTGATTGGCGTTGAGCAGCGATGATGCCCGGCATCTTTTCGCGTAGCTCACTCACTATTTCCCGAATCGATTGAATGCGTTGATTAAGGAAGCCTTCCAAATCTGCCCCTTCTCGCTGTCGAGTTGCGAGCAAATCATCTAGAGCAGACTGAAACAATTCCAGAGCGGCAGTTTCCAGTTCATTACTATCAAGCTGTGACTCGGCGATCACTCCAGGCCATCGCAGAATCTCCATAGTGTTTACTGTGACGTTACCGTCCAGCTGTTTCTGAATTTCACTATTAGCCTTCGCAAGCTGGTCTACCAATTCACTGTTTATGGAAATTTCTCCTGCGCTCGTATCGTTTAACTGAAAACGAAGTTGGCACTCAACTTTTCCACGATTCAGTTTTTTACGCACTGCTTCTCTGACAGCGTTTTCCAAACCACGGAAAACTTCTGGCAACCGCACGCTGGTTTCCAAATAGCGGTGATTAACAGAACGAATTTCCCAAGTAAGGGATCCCCACTGCTGTTCTGATTGCTGCCGAGAAAAGGCAGTCATGCTTGATGTCATAGCGAAAACCTTGTGATTACTAAAGTGTATTCTATCGCAATGTGAGTTTTATAGCAGTGAACTCGCACTAAAAGCGTAATTCGAGGATAATTCGCAGTTCTACACCACTACCAAAATCCATTTTGAAGCATCAATTATGTCAGCATCCAGGCCAAGCGGGCGCAACCCAGACCAGTTACGAGATATCAACATTACCCGACGTTATACGAAGCATGCCGAAGGTTCGGTTCTAATCGAATTCGGTGAAACCAAAGTGCTATGCACAGCATCGGTTGAAGAGGGCGTGCCCCGCTTTCTAAAGGGCTCGGGTCAGGGCTGGGTTACTGCAGAATACGGCATGCTGCCGCGTTCTACCGGGAGCCGCATGGATCGTGAAGCGGCAAGAGGAAAGCAATCTGGCCGCACCCAGGAAATACAGCGCCTGATCGGCCGCTCACTGAGAGCGGCAGTAGATATGAATCAGCTTGGCGAAAACACAATCAAGATCGATTGTGATGTCATTCAAGCTGACGGCGGCACCCGAACGGCTTCCATTACAGGCGGCTGCGTTGCATTAGTTGATGCGTTAACTTATTTGCAAGATAAGAAAATTATTTCGACCAATCCATTGAAGCAATTGGTTGCTTCTGTATCGGTAGGAGTCTGTGCTGGTCAGCCTGTACTGGACTTAGATTACGCAGAAGACTCTACCGCAGAAACAGACATGAATGTTGTTATGACTGAGCGGGGTGGATTTATTGAGATTCAAGGTACTGGCGAGGACGGTGACTTTTCACACGGCCAGTTACTAGAAATGATCGCACTGGCGGAACATGGAATTAAAGGCTTGCTACAAGCCCAGCGTAACAGCTTAGACTAAAGCAACTAACAATATAGAAGTGATAAGAGATGCAAGATTTTCAGAAAGCGTTTTTAGATTTCGTTGTTGAACATGAAATTTTGAAATTCGGCGAATTCACTTTAAAGTCTGGGCGAGTCAGCCCTTACTTTTTTAATGCCGGGCTTTTCAACACAGGAACTAAACTCGCATTTCTTTCTCAATGTTATGCCGCCGCTATTGCTGACTCTGGCGCTGAATACGATGTGTTATTCGGTCCAGCCTATAAAGGCATTCCACTTGCAGCTGCTACTGCGCTCGCACTCGCCAATCACCACAACATCGATAAGCCATATTGCTTTAATCGCAAAGAAGCAAAAGATCATGGAGAAGGTGGCTCGATCGTCGGTGCCCAGTTAAGTGGTAACGTATTGGTGGTGGATGATGTGATAACCGCTGGCACTGCTATTCGAGAGGCAGTAGAAATTATTCAGCAGAATGGCGCTAACCTGGCGTCAATTGCTGTTGCTATGGACCGCCAGGAAAGAGGAACGGGTAGCACATCAGCGATTCAAGAAATCGAACAAACCTACCAAATCAAAGTTGTTAGTATCATTACCTTGCAACACATCGTTGACTATTTAGAGCGTGCAAATAACAACGAACTGCAATCTCACTTGTCAGCAGTGCAAGCTTATCGTTCTGAGTATGGTGTAGAAGCGAGCTAACCGACGTTAGCTGCAGAAGGTGCGGAGAACGGCTCAAGCAAGTTTCGGCTCAGAAATTCCCACTGAGTTTCCCAATGTTCCAATGGAGAATCTTTGAATTCACTGCGGACGAATTGAATCAATCGACCTTCGCAACTTGCCAGCAATAAATTGGCCAGTGCTGCGGCAGACACACTGGGTTTCATGTTTTCTCTAATCTGAGCTTCCCGCAATACCTGTTTAAGTTGCGCTTCTAGACGATCAAAGAACTGCGCGATTCGTTCCCGCAGTCGCTCAGTTTCACCTGCCAGTGCGTCGCCAGTCATAATTCGAGTCATGCCGGGATTTTTATCAGAGAAAGTGAGAAGCAAGGTCAAGATCTTATAGCAACGCTGCTCGGCATTACTTTCTTCTTTTAAGATACGGGAAATACGTTGGAAGAGTGTGTCCTCAATAAATTTTATGAGGCCCTCAAACATGCGCGCTTTGCTGGGGAAATGGCGATAGAGCGCCGCTTCAGAGACCCCGACTTCCTTCGCCAAGGCCGCCGTCGTGATTCGCTCACCCGGAGCGGTCTCCAGCATTCGAGCCAAAGCCTGCAATATCTGATCTTTGCGCGACACTTTATTGGAATTGTCCATTTAGGTTCCCAGCAACCGTCTGTTCGGCTCTTACTTCTTGAGCCCTTCTTTGGTGATTAAGGTACCAACACCTTCATCAGTGAATATTTCGAGCAAAACGGCGTGCTCAACTCGACCATCTATTATATGGGCACTATTGACCCCGCCCTTAACTGCTTTCAGGGCGCACTCCACCTTAGGCAACATGCCCCCTTGTAAGGTCTTATCGGCAATTAACTTCGCAACTTGCCTCACGCTGAGGCCGGTTAAAACCTCGCCTTTTTTGTTTTGTACGCCAGCCACATTAGTCAGCAACATCAGCTTTTCAGCACCGAGCACTCTTGCGACCTCGCCTGCCACCGAGTCAGCATTGATGTTGTAACTCGCACCATGTTCGTCGGTGCCTATTGGCGCAATGACAGGAATGAAGTCGCTGTCCTTCATGACTTCCAGGACTTCAGTATTAATGCTTACGACTTGCCCGACTTGACCAATATCAACCAAATCGCCAGCGCTATCTTTGCGTTTTAATTTGAGTTTCTTGGCACGAATTAAATTGCCGTCTTTACCAGTGACACCCACCGCCTTGCCCTGGCTCTTGTTCAAAAGGTTGACGATCTCTTTGTTGACCAAACCGCCAAGAACCATCTCGACGACGTCCATTGTTCTGCTATCTGTAACTCTAAGGCCATCTACAAAATTGGATTCAATATTGAGTTGCTCGAGCAACTCGCCAATCTGTGGACCACCACCATGGACGACGATTGGATTCATGCCGACCAGTTTCATCAGCACAATATCGCGCGCGAAACTCTGCTTAAGCTTTTCGTCTACCATCGCATTTCCGCCATACTTGACGACAACCGTTCGCCCCGTAAATTTTTGAATATAGGGCAAAGCTTCGGTCAAAACCTTAGCAATGTTTTTGGCTTTGTTAATTGTTAGCGACATGGTCTGAGTGGTTAGTGTTTAACTAATTCCTTTTACTAAAAATCTAAATCAACGTTGTTATCTGCGGTTTGAATCAGTGCTTTAAATCGTTCAATGATTTCGTCAAGTTGTTGTGCGCTGCTTGCTTCGAATCTCAACAGGAGTGCCGGGCTTGTATTAGATGCTCTGACTAATCCCCAGCCGTTTTCAAACTCAACTCTTAATCCGTCTAATGTATTGCAATGTCCGTCGGGAAAATCTGCTAACTGAACAATCTTATTCACTAACTCAAACTTACTTTGTTCGTCGACTGCTATCTTTATTTCTGGCGTACTGAATGGCACTGCATAGTGAGCAAATTGTTCACTAGTCGATGCATCTTGTTGGCTGAGTATCTCCACAATTCGTGCGGCGGTGTATATCCCATCATCAAATCCATACCAACGATCCTTTAGAAACACATGGGCCGCATACTCACCACCGAGCGGCGCATTGGTTTCTTGCATCTTCTGCTTCATAAAGGAATGTCCACTTCGATGCATTACTGGTTGCATACCAGAATCTCGAATTAGCTCTTCCAGTGATTTACTGCACTTCACATCGAACACGACGGCTTCGCCAGGGTAATGCGGTGCAATCGCTTGGGTAAGCAACATCAGCATCTTGTCCGCATTGATTTCTTCACCGAGATTGGTAACCAGGCCCAGCCTGTCGCCATCGCCATCGAATGCAATGCCCAGGTCGGCTTCGTTGTCTTTCACTGCTGCCACCAATGACTGTAGGTTTTTGCTGACAGTCGGATCAGGGTGGTGGTTAGGAAAGCTGCCATCGATATCGCCAAACAAGGTGTCAACCTGACATCCCAGCTTGGAAAACAATGTCGGTGCAACATTGGAAGGAACAGCGTTTCCGCAGTCCAACACTACCTTCATGGGTTTGGCGATATCTATTCGATTGCACACCTCTCCTATATATGAGGTGTTAATGTCTCGCTGAGTTAGATCTCCTTGCCCTGTAGCGAATGCTTTTTCAGCCACCCGTTGTCTTATTTTTTGGATCTGATCATCCGCTAAACAAGACTTGTTGAAGACAATTTTCAGTCCGTTGTAGTTTGCCGGATTGTGACTCGCTGTCAGCATGACGCCGGAATGAATCTCAGTCGTATGAGTTGCAAAATACAACAACGGTGTTGGAATCATTCCCAGCGAAACAACGGAACAGCCTGAGTCTCTTAAGCCGGCGATTAGCGCTTCCGACAACGTAGGGCTCGATAGTCTGCCATCAAAACCTACATAAAGAGTATCTATGCCTTTCTCTATCGCTTCACTACCGATAGCCTTACTAATAAGTAGAACAGACTTTTCCGAAAGCTCGGTATCAACAACTCCGCGGATGTCATACGCACGAAAAACAGAAGCCGGGACTTCTATCTCCTGTTGCTCACTGAAACTTTCTGTTAAGTGAAGCGAATGGTCCATGACAATTCTGAACGTTGCCTTGTTTGAGTTGCTATGCAGCGTGCCCTTGCTGCTTGTCTTTTAGAGAGCTAGCAATTAGTTGCAACATGGTGCGTGCAACCGAGCTCTTGTTACCTTCAGGAATTGATTGTTCTGAACTTGCAGTGATTGCAGTGACTGCTATGTTCTCGCTATTAAAAGTACTGGTGGCGTGATTAGCAAAGAGCAGGTCCAAATTTTTCTTCACCAGCTTCTCTTTGCCATTATCAGTTACGTTTTCAGTTTCCGCGGCGAACCCGACCACCATTGGGCGTGGAGTCGACTTTGACACTTCACTAATAATGTCTGGATTTTTTACGAGCTCAATCTGCATCGAATCATCTTTCTTCTTTATCTTCTCTTGAGCTTCATTCTTTGGCCGGTAATCAGCAACAGCAGCTACACCTATAAACACGTCCGCATCAGTGATTTCACCTTTAACTGCATCGAGCATTTCCAGGGCAGTTACCACATCGATTCGATTGATAGTTTCAGATGCGGTCAATGTCACCGGACCACTTACTAAAGTGACATTCGCCCCTGCACTGGCCGCTTCCTCGGCGAGAGCGAAAGCCATCTTTCCGGAGCTGTGATTGCTAATAAAACGGACAGGGTCGATAGCTTCTCTTGTAGGCCCGCCGGTAATTACGATTTTTCGGCCCGCGAGAAATCCCGCTTCAAAAATGCTGGCGCAGTGTTCAGCGATTTCCTCCGGTTGAATCATGCGGCCTGGTCCGACATCGCCGCAGGCTTGTTCGCCGCTGTCAGGCCCCCAAATATAAATCCCTTTTTCACTCAGACTCTTGAGATTTTCCTGGGTGCTGAGATCAGCCCACATTGCTTGATTCATCGCTGGCGCAATTGCGATTGGAGAATTAGTTGCGAGGATAAGCGTCGATAACAAATCGCTAGCCTGGCCATGTTGCATGCGCGCAATAAAGTCCGCCGACGCTGGTGCCACCAATATCAAATCTGCCCAGCGGGCTAACTCAATATGACCCATGGCCGCTTCGGCTTCTGTATCCAGTAGGTCCAAATGCACTCGATTTCCGGAAAGCGCCTGCATCGTTAATGGAGTAATGAATTCCGTTGCAGCTTTCGTCATTGCCACACGGACCTCCGCACCGGCTTTAGTAAGCAGGCGCGTAAGTTCAGCACATTTATAGGCAGCGATACCGCCTGTGATGCCGAGCAGGATGCGTTTGTTAGTGAGGCTTAACATGGAATCCCCTATAAAATGGGCAGGTCAGAGCCTAGGGAGCAAGGAGGGCTAGACTAGCAGGATGCTCAAATGGACGCAATTTGGTGGTTTTTAAGGCCTTTGCAGGATCTGGACTATGCTTGAAGTGTTCAATCCCAACGATTCACTTTTGCAATGACGATTATTCAATGGCCTGCCGGAGAGCGGCCAAGAGAGAAATTGTTAAATCATGGTGCCGCGCGACTCTCGAATGCGGAGTTGCTAGCGATCATTTTGAATACCGGCTGTCGAGGTAAATCCGCCTTGCAGTTGAGCCGGGAGCTTTTAGTGGAATTTGGCAGCATCGGTGAATTGCTGAGTGCACAGCGAGAAGTACTATGCAGCCGAGTTGGTCTCGGATCAGCCAAGGCCGCGCGTTTACAGGCGGTACACGAACTAGCCCAACGCCTGGCCCAAGAAGAAATGCAGCTAGGCGAGGTGCTTTCCAGTTCTGCTGCCACCCGCAAATTCCTTTTGCATAAATATAGGCACACCGAGCATGAAGTATTCAGTGTGGTGTTTTTGAATAATCAGCATCATATTGTCAAATTTGAAGAAATGTTCCATGGCACCATTGATGGCGCCAGTGTTTATCCGCGGGAAGTGGTCAAGCGATGTCTGCGTTACAACGCTGCAGCCACCATATTCGCTCATAATCACCCGTCTGGAGTAACGGAGCCCAGTGCCCAGGACATCGCTATTACCCAACAATTACAGCGAGCTCTCGAGACGGTTGAAGTGCGGGTTCTCGATCACCTTATTGTTGGCGCGAACGAAGTGATCTCCATGGCTGAGCAGGGCCTCATATAGCCCAAAAATAGGGCTTTTGCGGGGATCAGAAAACACTCTTCAAGCAGCTGATTTCTTGCTATCCCGAGGACGTTCTGGTATAAAACGCAGCTCTTTTTTGCCGGCCAAAATTCAGTCTGATCGGTACGGCAAATCAAGCAACAGAATTTTGAAAACTGAATGCTACTTTTCAGCTAGTTAAGTAGCTATGTGAGGCACTGACATGTCTAGGGTATGTATGGTTACAGGCAAGAAGCCAGTAACTGGAAATAACGTATCACACGCGCACAACAAGACTCGGCGTCGATTTTCGCCGAATCTTCACACTCACCGATTTTGGGTCGAGTCCGAAAAGCGCTTTGTGAAACTGCGTGTATCCACTAAAGGAATGCGCATCATCGATAAGCTAGGAATTGATAGCGTTCTGGCTGATGTTCGTAAGCGAGGTCACCAGGTTTAACCTGGCGGCATTCCGATAAGAGGGGATTGCAAATGAGAGATAAGATTAAATTAGTTTCTAGTGCGAACACTGGACACTACTACACTACAGACAAGAACAAGCGCACAATGCCAGACAAAATGGAGATCAAAAAGTATGATCCTGTTGTGCGTAAGCATGTGATTTACAAAGAGTCGAAGATTAAGTAACTCGTAAATTCACAAGACATACAAAAAAGCCGGCTATAGCCGGCTTTTTTATTTCTATCAAATTCCTTGGGAACCAAGGCTAAACTTGTTCGGCGCTATTTTCCCTTACTCAAACGCTTAGCTAATCTCTCCACTGTCGCTTGCAACTTCGGATCATCATCAAACTCCGCCTTGAGTTTACCAACTGTAGTTGAGACTGTGCCGTAGCGCTTCAACTTAAACAGTTTGGCGATCGCCTGTAGTGTCACTGCAGACAACTCCTGGCAAAGATACATCGCTACCCAACGTGGGACATTTTTCGAACCGGGTCCTCGAGCAGCGTTATAAATACTGGATTCAGTGACTTTAAACTGTTTCGCAACCGCAGAAATAATCTGTTTGCAAGATGGTCTCCACTTGGCATTAGCCCCTCGCGACACTCCCCGTGCTGCAGAAGCAGATCGTTTTCGTTGCGCAGCTTTTTTGAACTTCGCGTCTCCCATAATGGAGGAGAGGTTTTTCTTGCCATAAAAATGTGCAAGCTCGTCATCAACTCCCTCTCCAACATACTTTTTGTAAGCGGTCGCGCGTTTAGCCGCGGCTACACGCAACTGCCGCAAGCTGTCATCCCGATTAAACCAGGAAGGAGGGGCAGCTTTGCGGGTATAGAGCGGGAAACTACTATATTTATAGGTGTTTCTGTCCGCTGCTTTGACCTTGCAATGGATATAACGAGACAGCGGCAGCAAGTAATTTTCAGCCTGGATTAATACAGCTTTATAGCGACCGCGAAATAGAGAGCCGTCAGACGCCTTCATGCGCTGATAGTTTTGCGTATACAAACCATCAACCTGACGCATAAATCGGCTTAGATTGCCTTCAGGTGTTTTTACAACCAGATGATACTGGTCTCTCAGTAAACAAAATGCATGAACCTCTACGTTTAACCGTGAACATGTTTCTGCAAGGCCTTCCATAAACGCATCAAAGTATTTAGCAGAAGGAAATGCACGTTGGTTATCAAGCGCGTAATTCGAAACATGATAGACGGCATCTGGATATTCAATTCGTAGAGGTCTGGCCATAGCTGTTCTCGCTATTGAAGTCTAATGTAAAAAAGTTAGAGCTGACCCTATATGGATCAGGCGTATAACTATCGTAATTGCCTACACCCGTCAACAGAATAGAAAACGAACCGAGTATATGTGAACAAAAAAGGAATGTGTCACTGCAATTGCAATATCAAAATGCGTGTTAAGGGAATGCCAATTAAAGCGACATCAGACCCCTTTTACGAAATCTGATTTTTATTCAGGCTTTTCGCAGATAACGACAACCCGATTTGGAGCGGGGTAACCTTCAATGGTTAAGGAGGGGTCCGATTCACTTAGAGCATTTTCCAGGGAATCGAATGGCATCCATTCAGTGCGGCGCTGTTCCGCCAAAGTTGTTGCTGTCTCATCCACTACCCGGACTTCTTGAAATCCGCATTTCTCAAGCCAGCTGCAAAGAGTCGGGATGGAGGGGAGAAACCACACGTTGCTCATTCGAGCATAGCGATCATTCGGCACTAAACTGTAACCCGCTTCCCCATCCACAATAATTGATTCCATTACCAGCTGGCCCCCTGGTTTCAAGCAGGACTTCAGTTGCAGCAAATGGTCCAGTGGCGAGCGGCGATGATAGATAACCCCCATCGAAAACACGGTATCGAACTGCGGGAGTGGCAGAGGCATTTTCTCCAGGGTCAGCGGCATCACATAGGCGGATAGGTCTGGCGCGAAATGCTTAATAGCAGAGAACTGGGCGTAATAAGGGATGTGAGGTTCCAAACCGATTACTAATTCTGCGCCGGCTTCCAGCATCCGGAGACTGTAGTAGCCATTGCCGCTTCCCACATCCAATACGACTTTACCTGTCAGTGGAGAAATATGTTCGGCAAGCCGGGACCACTTCAGCTGGGACTGCCATTCCGTGTCTATTTCTATATCGAACAGTGTGAAAGGTCCTTTGCGCCATGGGATTAACTCTCTCAAGGCTGCTTCGATCACTTTGTGCGTAGCCTGATCACAATCCGATGTCGCTCCAATTTCTATCGTTTCCCCAAGCTTTACTGATGAGGGCGACACGCTAGGTAGGTTCGCGACTAACTCTTGCCATCTATGGTGATCGCCATAGCGAATTGCTTGCAGAAACTCTTGCTGCAGGAAAGGCAGGAGTGCATCCAACGGGGTGTCGGCTATTCGTTGAATGAGGGATTGAAATTGCACTTGGACTCGCTCCGAAAAACTACTTAATGGCAATCATCGAGGCGAAGTTGAAACATTGAAACCACACATCAGAGGTCCTGAACCCACTGGTTGCCAAGCGCTGCCGATGTGCATCAAGAGATTCAGGCACCAAGACATTTTCTAATGCTGTACGCTTTTGACTAATTTCCAGCTTGCTGTATCCCATGGATTCTTTGAAATTATGGTAGAGGTCGATCATCAACTCATTTAGTTCTGCATCAGGCAGAATGATCTTTTCTGAAATTACCAAAATTCCGCCCCGCTTTAGTCCGTTGCATATTTTGTCCATAAGCTGCTGACGTTGCTCCAGTGCCACAAATTGGAGCGTAAAATTGAGTACAACTACCGACGCATTTTGAATGTCGGACTGCAAAATATCTTCACAGCGACACGCTATTTTTAGGTCAGAATCTTCGACCAGGCGTTGCTCGAGCCGCTCGATCATGGCTTCTGAGTTGTCTAGCGCTTGAATTGAATAACTCTTATCGCCTAACTGTTTTGCCATGGCGTAACTAGCTCCTCCAAGACTGCAACCCAGATCATATATCTCAGTGCCTTCCTGAAAATAGCGCTCTGCTAGTACCCCTATCATGGTAAGGATTGTGCGGTAGCCGGGAATGGAACGATTTACCATGTCGTCGAACACTGCCGCGACCTTATCGTCAAACACAAAGTCGCTCGGGCTCATTTCTTCGGCAAAAATTTTATCTTTATGTTGGTTGTCTTCTGACATCGTTACGCGTTTTGAGTTGAGGATTAACTAATTTTCAAGTCCCACCAAAATTTATTGTGTGAAAGCAAAGTTTCACTTATTTTACGCATTGCTCTGAGTGCAACTCGAAAGCGCATTATCCGATTATCCATGTCACATTCAAACGCCAGCGTTGCAACGCTAGTGGCAGAGAATTTTACGCTACTAAAAGACATGGATATCAGCAATGGTGTACTGGATCTTGCAAGTGGCAATGGCCGAAACGGATTGTTCTTAGTTGAACATCATATTCCAGTCATATTTGCCGACAATAATGAGGCTGCGCTGGAAGCGGTCAATGTAGCCTTGTCAGAACTCGGCACCCAGGGCGAATTGGGAACAACGTGGTTAGTTGATTTGGAGGCGGTTGGTGAACAGCCGCTCGCAAACAAACAGTTTGATGGAATCTTAGTATTCAACTACCTACATAGACCGCTATTTAGCAGCATTAGAAAAGCCGTAACGCCAGGTGGTCTGGTGTTTTATGAAACTTTTACTGAGGACCAGCGCCAATTTGGGCGACCAACAAATCCTGACTTCTTGCTGAAGAAACAAGAGTTATATGAAGCATTTCAGGATTGGCAGGTCTTGCACTACTTTGAAGGGGAAGTGACGAACTCCTCAAATTCAACCAAGGCAGTGGCAAGTCTGATAGCGAGAAAACCGGAAGCATAAATTAAAGCAACATGGCGAAATCGAAAGTATTACCTTTGAATATCGGTGTGATCGGGAAACAACATGTTCTCCCGTACAGCTGTGATATTCAGCGTACCAAACGCAAAACGTTGGCCCTCTACATCCAGCATCGCAAAGTAATCGTGCGTTGCCCGCTCAGGGCATCAAAGCGCGAGGTGCATGAGTTTGTAACCAGTAATCGCGAATGGATCGAGGAGCGGTTACTCGAAGAAGCGCAGCGCGAGCGCGAAATGTTGCGAATAGAGCGCGGCGCGAAAATATTTTATCGTGCTCGAGAGCTCACAATTGTGTTTCGAGAAGGCCGCAAGAAGCGCATTCTAATTAGCGGCGACCAGTTCATCATTCAGGGCCACAAGCTCAATCCCGCCAAGGCCCGCGAGCAGGTTGAAGACTATCTTATTGATAAGGCCAGCGAGTACATCATTCCTCGTGCAAAAGGCCTGGCTCGCCATCTAGGGGTTGATCACAAGATAAAAGAAATAAAGCTACGGAAAACCAAATCAAAGTGGGGTCATTGCACGTCACAGGGTGTATTACAGTACAACTGGCTGATCATGTTGGCGCCTTACAGCATCATCGACTACATGATCACTCATGAGGTCTGTCACCTGGTGCATATGGATCACTCACGCAGTTTCTGGAATCTGGTTCATTCCATCTGCCCAAGCTACGAATACTATGTGGATTGGCTAAAGGAACACGAACACCGATTCTGGTTTTAAGCGCCGAGATCTGCGACTTAAACAATCTTGGTGTAGAGCAAATCCCACACACCATGACCTAATCGTTTACCACGCTGTTCGAACTTGGTGTTTGGGCGTGCTGGATTGTCCCAATAATTGTTTTTGCCGTTCGCATTTTCCAGCGAATCTTCGTTCTCTAACACTTCAACCATGTGTTCCGCGTAGGGCTGCCAATCGGTAGCGAGATGAATTTGACCGCCTCGACGTAAGCGACTGGTGAGTAGTGAGACGAAAGGGGGTTGGATAAGACGTCGTTTATTGTGGCGCTTCTTGTGCCAAGGGTCAGGGAAGAACACTAGAATGCGATCAATTGATTCTGGCTCAAAACATTGTTGCAGCACCTCAACGGCGTCGTGACACATCAATTTGATGTTCGACAGAGAGTTGCGTTGAATGCCGTTGATCAGTTTCCCGACCCCGGCTCGATGCACTTCAATCCCAAGAAAATTGTTTGCTTGTTGCTCGCGTGCCATCTCTAATAACGAATCACCCATGCCAAATCCTATCTCTACCGTGAGTGGTTGCTCACTGCTGAACACTGTTTGCCAATTTGTGAGAGCCGGCTCAAACGGCAATACATAATCATCCCAATAGGAAT
The DNA here is from genome assembly GCA_965262465.1 of uncultured Pseudohongiella sp. GTDB lineage: Bacteria > Pseudomonadota > Gammaproteobacteria > Pseudomonadales > Pseudohongiellaceae > UBA9145. The sequence continues at coordinate 3,603,200 of OZ253535.1, forward strand.
CAATTGCCTTGCGCTGAGATTCAGTTAGTCGCCCAGAGCGAATAACGAAACTGCGTACCGGTCGTTTGGAATTGCCAGAATCAGGAGAGTTGTCAGACATCGTTATTGGTCTTGTGTTAAGCCCCAGGCAAACCATGCAATGTTGGCCCATCCAAACAGGAAGGCTAGACCACCGATTGGTGTGATCGCACCGAGCCAAGAAATTCCGCTAAGACTCAAGACATATAGACTGCCAGAAAAGACGACGATACCCGCGATGAAACTGTAGCTACTCAATCGCAATGGCTTATTCTGCGGAAACCGCAGCATGAGAATCCCAACTCCTAATAAGGCCAAGGTATGTATGAAGTGATAATCAACACCAGTTTGAAATGTCGCTAATCGCTCGGGAGTTAAAACTGATTCCAACCCGTGAGCGCCAAAGGCACCGAGACTCACGGCAAGAAAACCGCTGATAGCAGCAATGACCAATGTAAGTCTTGTCATAGAAGTTATCTGGAATGTTTACTCAGGCAGCAATAGCAGTTTGTGAATGTTAATTATCATATCGTAGATACAAAAAAGCCGCGGGTTGCGCGGCTTTAATAATCAACATTGAAATGTGTTACTGGTTTTTGGTCTCAAGAAGATCAGGCAGCCATCCTGGCTTTGATCTTATTCATTGCATTCTTTTCTAGCTGACGAATTCGTTCAGCAGAGACGCCGTACTTATCGGCTAGTTCATGTAACGTGGCCTTGTTGTCAGTTAACCAACGGCTACGCAAGATATCCTGGCTGCGCTCGTCTAACTCATTGAGTGCACCGTGCAGGCTGTTGTTTGTAACTTCTTCCCACTCAGCTTCTTCCAGACTTACAGCCACATCGGAGCTTTGGTCTTCGAGATAGTATGCTGGAGCGCGATAGGCATTCTCGTCATCACTATCTGGCTCTGCATCGAAAGACGTATCGTAGGAACTCATGCGACCTTCCATTTGTCGCACCACCTTCGCATCAACGCCGAGATCTTGTGCAACAGCTTCAGCTTCTTCGTTGTTCAACCAACCAAGCTTTTTCTTGGAGCTTCGCAGGTTAAAGAACAGTTTGCGCTGCGCCTTAGTCGTCGCAATTTTCACAATGCGCCAATTGCGCAAAATGTACTCATGCATTTCTGCTTTGATCCAATGCACCGCAAAGGATACTAGTCGAACACCCACTTCAGGATTGAAACGCTTAACAGCCTTCATCAACCCGACATTACCTTCTTGGATCAGGTCAGCTTGAGATAGGCCATAACCGGAATAGGTTTTGGCCATGTGCACCACAAATCGAAGGTGCGCCATGACCAATTGGCGGGCAGCGTCTACATCATCTTCATAGTAGTACTGCTTCGCCAATTCGAGTTCCTGCTCAGGCGTCAACACAGCAATGCTGTTGACCGACGCAATATAAGCAGTCAAATCGCGACCCGGAGTGGTTGGGTCGATAACTTGTAAACTCTTGCCTGTGCTCATTGAGTGTTCCGAATTCCTTGGTGATCTTGAATTATTAGATACCATACATAGACCGTATTTTAGCATTTCTCGTTCCCTTGTGCCATCCGAGGTAAGCCGAAGGGCAGCTGCAGCGCTTGATTTCATTGGGCTACAGGGAATTTGAAGCGGTCTTAATCAGGGTTCTGCTAGTAATACGACAGATTACTTCAAACCGACTACTGTTAGTGGGGCTCAACCCCAGGGAATTCAAGGTCTGGCAGCAATATTTATTAATGGTGCCTGGGCGAAATTAACTTACCATCGATAAAATTCGCCAAATCGCGGGAACTAAGGGTTAATTGCAGCGATCTTCCTAAAACTTGCAACAAATGCAGCTAGCCAGCCAATCAGGCCGCCGACTATGGCCAATCCGAGAAACATACCGAATCCTGCACCTTCAAGCTGCCAAGTTCCTCCATACAAAGAACTGACCTCTGTAATGGAAGGAGCCAATAATGACGCGATCAGCCACACCAACATGCTCGCAGCGATTCCGCCTGCAAGCCCCAGAAATAGGCCGGTGTAGAGGAACGGACGGGCAATATAACTGTTATTTCCCCCAACTAATTTGATGACCTGGATTTCTTGACGGCGATGCTCAATGGCCAGTCGGATAGTGTTTCCGACCACAGCCAGCAGGCCCCCAACGACCAATACTGCAAGCACCTGATTAAACGCGGCGATTAACCCCAAGAAGGCCTGTAATCGCTCAATCCAAAGTCGGTCAAATTGCAGCAAAGCTACACCGGGCATGGCCTCCAGCTCAGCAGCCTGGGCTTCAATAATGCGCACCTCTGGGCTTGAAGGACTAATTTCAAATGCCGCGGGTAATGGATTTGAAGGGAGATCGACAAGTAAATCCCCTAGACCCTGGTTGTTGGTAAATGCCCCCAGAGCTTGTTCTGCTGAAATGAAATCTACACTATCTGGCCCAAAAACCGATAGTAAGTGGTTACTTACATCCTCAATCTGACGATCTGTAGCCGCTGTGTCCATATAAAGAGTGAGTTTGGCACTGGACTCAATCCCGCCCAATCCCGCTGACATGTTTGCATCGGCCAGCAGCAACAAAGTAGGCAACAGCAGGGCAATAGCGATTACACCAACCGTCATCAATGTGGAGCCGGGAGTTTTCAACAAGCGCAGTAAGCTTTTTTTGGACACCTGTCGGTGAATTTTGACTCGCTCAGCAATTGGATTTTGGGCGCGAGACTCAGGCGAGCTTTTGGATCGATTTCTCGCAGCTTGACGTTTAGCGGTCATCGATAAGTTTCCCTTGATCTAAAGTCAACGTACGACAGCCTAGTTTGGAGATTAGGGCCCGATCATGACTTGCCACCAGCAGACTGACACCAACACTTTTGAACTGCTGAAACACATTCATGACTTCTTCAGACAATTCAGGATCCAAATTACCGGTTGGTTCGTCCGCCAAAATTATTTTTGGTCGATGAACAACAGCGCGTGCAATGCCAACTCGTTGTTGTTCACCTCCGGAAAGTTTTTCTGGCATCAGATTTTCTTTCTGCAATAGACCCACTTTATCTAACGCTGCTCGCACACGACGTTGCGCATCGTTGGAGTTAAAGCCAGCTATTTCTAAAGGAAGTGCTACGTTTTCGCCAACCGATCGGTCGAACAACAATTGGTGATCCTGAAACACGGAACCGATTTGCAGTCTATGTTGGGGAATACGACTTACTGACAATCGATTTAAGTTAACACCATCGACAAACACTTGCCCTTTGCTGCAGCGTTCCATTGCCAGTATTAACTTAAGAAGTGTGCTTTTTCCTGCACCGGAATGGCCAGTAACAAAAACCATCTCGCCTTTTGCAATTTCGAAACTTACATCGGACAGTGCATTATGCCCAGCTTCGTATTGTTTACTGACGCTATCAAACTTGATCATGCAGCAGATGCAAAAAGTAGTTAACTGGAAAACAGAGCAGTAATGAATTCGTGAGCGTCAAAAGGCCTTAGATCATCAACTTGTTCACCTACGCCAATGAATCGAATTGGTAATCCAAGTTTCTTGGCGAGTGCAAACACCACACCGCCTTTAGCTGTGCCATCTAGTTTCGTTAAGGTAATGCCAGAGAGTTGAGTCGAAGAGTTAAAGCTTTCCGCCTGACTCACTGCATTCTGACCAGTGGTCGCATCGAGCACTAACATGACTTCGTGAGGCAGAGCCGCATCTTGTTTCCGTAGCACCCGCACAATCTTTTCGAGCTCGTTCATTAGATTGTCTTTGTTGTGCAAGCGGCCAGCGGTATCCGCAATTAACACATCAATGTTTTTAGCCTTCGCTGATTGCAGTGCGTCAAAGATCACTGAAGCGGAATCACTACCGGTAGCTTGCGCAACTACCGGAACTTCGTTGCGTTCACCCCATACTTGCAACTGTTCAACCGCTGCTGCACGAAATGTGTCTCCTGCAGCTAACATCACAGACTTGCCCTGAGATTGAAATCGCTTAGTGAGTTTACCGATGGTGGTAGTTTTGCCAACACCATTCACGCCAACGATCAGGATGACAAAAGGACCTTCATGATCTTTTATTTCGAGTGGCTGTGAACAGTCAGCAAGTATAGTTTCCAGCTCATTCTTAAGACTGGCCATAAATGCTTCACTATCGGCCAGCTGATTTCTATTCAGCTTGTCTTTGAGATTGCTAATGATTTGGTCAGTAGCCTCAAGGCCTACATCCGCCGAAAGAAGTTGAGTTTCTATGTCATCCAACAGGCTAGCATCGATAGTCTTCTCGCCCAGAACAATCGTTTGAATACCTTCACTAAGCCGACCACGGGTACGGTTGAGCCCATTCTTAAGGCGCGCAAACAGGCCATCGGATGACTGTGCATTTTCTGCCTTGGTTGATCCTGTATCCGTCGAAGGCTCGGAGCCTTTTTTATCTTTGCCGAAACCAAACATCACTATCTACTAAATATATTGAAGTGCCTCCCGCGAGGCTGGGGTATCCTATCATCCCCGCGTATTGGGATACATAAGCGGAACAGGCACGAAGCTTAAATATGAATCGCAAAGCCAACAAACAACTTTTGAATAAGGTACGAATCATTGCCGGTGAACACCGCAGCCGCCAGATTCGATTCCCAGCGATAGAAGGATTGCGCCCAACCAGCGATCGAATACGAGAGACGCTGTTTAATTGGCTGCAATCCGACTTACCGAAATCAAACTGTTTGGATCTATTTGCTGGAAGTGGCGTGCTCGGTATTGAAGCACTTTCAAGAGGTGCTGAATCTGCTCAATTCGTAGAACTCGATCGATCTGCCGTCGACAGTCTTAAGGAAAATCTCGCCGCACTAAGTTATTCTCCAGCGGCAGTCGCTAATTTGAAGGCAGAACAGTGGTTGTCCGCTAATGAAAACAAAAACCAGTTTGACATAGTTTTTATCGATCCACCTTACAAACAGCAACTAATAACGAAAATTTGCAATTCACTTATCAAAGGGAATTTCGTCAAACCGGGAACTAAAGTTTATGTTGAAAATGACCAGGCTATTGCTCAGGAAGAATTTCCAGATAACTTTGAGCAATTGAAACACAAAAAGGCTGGCCAGGTTCACTTCTACTTGTTTGAGATTCAGAACTAAAAAATGACACATGGCACTATCAATAATCACTTTAAACCTAGAATTGAGAATACTTTTAGGGGCGCCTTCTGGCTGCCTAACGGACATAGCCAAACGCTCTGGCGTAAATTCGCTGGAGCAGAGCAGGCGAATCATCGTCGTGAACGACTCGAATTAGCGGACGGGGATTTTATTGACCTCGATTGGTCAGAAAATAACAACCAAGCAGCAGGTGAAGGTTTAACCAACGATACCGACGATATGCCAATTGTGTTAATCATTCATGGTCTTTGTGGTTGTTCGGAATCTTCATATGTTCTCTCTTTGCAAAAGGAACTGCTAGCAAATGGTATTGCAAGTGTTGCGATGAATCTCCGTGGTTGTAGCGGCGAACCGAATAGAAAGGCAAAAACCTACCACTCCGGCGTATCTCATGATTTAGCTGAAGTCTTTTCCCATCTGCATTCACGATTCCCCTCGAGGTCATTCGTGGTCATTGGTTATTCGCTGGGCGGAAACGTTTTACTGAAGTGGTTAGGAGAGGCTGGCGCATCGGGAACTACCGCCGTACCGGCTAAAGCGATTGCGGTATCTACGCCATTTACTCTCGCGCTTTGTTCAAGGCAAATGTTGAATGGCTTCTCGCGAGTGTATGGTCGCTACTTTACCAAAAGGCTTATCGCCGCATTAGAAGAAAAGAAAACGCTGTTTAAAAATTCTGCAAACGAAGAAGAATTGGAAAAACTCTTGTCGCTAGGTGATACCGAATCTGTTCAATCAATATGGGATTTTGATGAAAGGATTACGGCGCCGCTCCATGGCTTCGCTAGCGCTGATGATTATTACGAACAGTGCAGCTCAATTCATTTCCTGCAAAACATCTCTGTGCCAACGCTACTAATTCAAGGTCACAATGACCCAATGATTCCGCCGCCCGCACTGCCAGCAGCAACCCAGTTGTCGAGCCAGGTTGATCTGGAATTGCAGGATCACGGCGGACATGTAGGCTTTGTCGCTGGTCTAAAGGAAAAATGGCTGGAAAAACGGATCTCGCGCTACATACTGAACCAGTGAACGCCACAAAATACCTGTGGATCAGCCGAATTGTGGGTGTTATTTCAATTCGCTAGAATGCGCACAGCGTTAAGACCAATGACTCAGTTGCACTATGAAGATTGCTGTATATCCAGGAACTTTTAATCCAATAACCAACGGTCACACCGATTTGGTTGAACGAGCTGCCGGCTTGTTCGACAAAGTCATTGTGGCGGTGGGCACGAACTTGCAAAAGCACGGCACTATGCCAGCTGAGATGCGGGTAGATCTCGCGCGCGAAGTGTTGGCACATGTCGAAAACGCAGAAGTGACGTCCTTTGATTCATTGCTGACTGAGTTTGTTAAATCTTGTGATGCGAACATCATATTGCGCGGACTGCGCACGGTGGCTGACTTCGAATATGAGTTTCAGTTGGTGGGCATGAATCGAGTATTGGAGCCTGAGATTGAAACGGTCTTCTTGGCACCAGCGGAACACCTCTCCTATATCTCATCCACCCTGGTCAGGGAAATTGCTTCCTATGGTGGCGATATTTCCAAGTTCGTCCATCCTGCGGTAGCCAAGGCCATCGAACAACTCTGAGCTAGCGCTGGCACTTGCCACAATAAACAGTGCTGCGTTGTCCCAGTCTTATTTCTTTTAGTGGTTGATCACACTGCTTACATGGTTGACCACCTCTGCCATACACAAATAGTGATTGCTTAAAGTAGCCGGGTTCACCGCTACTATTGGTGAAATCCCGCAACGTTGTTCCTCCGACCTCAATGGCCTTCCCAAGAACATCTTTGATGCAATCAACTAGCCGACTGTAGCGCTGTTTAGAAATCTTAGTCGCTGCGCGCTTTGGATGAATGCCGGCGTGAAACAACGCTTCGTTTGCGTAGATATTGCCAACCCCCACTACAATCTTGCTGTCCATGATGAAGCTTTTAACTGGAGCAGACTTCCCTCTACTTTGCTTAAACAAATAGTCAGCACTAAAAGCATCTGTAAGTGGTTCTGGGCCAAGATTGGCGATTAGTTTGTGGTCATTGATGTCTCCGCTATGCCACAGCAAACAACCAAAGCGACGCGGGTCGGTGTATCGCAAAATTTTCTTGGACTTAAAAACAAAATCGAAATGATCATGTTTTTGCGGTGGAGTGTTAGCGTGAACAATTCGCAAGCTTCCCGACATGCCCAGATGAATTAACAAGGTGGCAGACGCGCAGTTCAACAATAGATATTTACCCCGTCGCTCAACTGATTCAATTTTCTCGCCGGGGATTTGTTGAGAAATTTGAGCAGGAATGGGCCAACGCAGTTTTTTCTGGCGAACTACGATGTCAGAAATTTGCTGACCAACAATGTGAGGCGAAATTCCTCTTCGGGTAGTTTCTACTTCTGGTAATTCAGGCAAGGGATAAGCTCAGATGTAACGAGTGAGTACTAGCGAGGCTGCAGTTATAATCGTTTCATCAAGGGAAAGGAAGTCAACGGAACTTGTCCAACGAAAACATATTACTCGGAATAGATGCGGGCGGAACGTTTACCGATTTCGTTTGCATTCGAATGGGTGAAGCAACATCAATTACGTTGCATAAAACCCTATCCACACCAGCCGCGCCGGAACAGGCTATCTTAAAAGGCATTGCTGATTTAGGCCTGAACGATTCGGTTCAGCAAGGTCTGGTCAGCATCGTGCATGGCAGTACCGTCGCGACAAATGCAGCACTGGAAGGCAAGACTGCGCGCACCGCATTCATAACCAACTTTGGCTTCGGCGATTTGCTGATGTTAGGCCGACAAACCAGACCGAAGCTTTATGCCTTGGAATTCCCTCCAGTCGATCCCCCAGTGCCACCTGAACTTTGTCTGGAAACCGGCGGAAGACTGTCAGCTAGCGGCGACGTGCTAGAACCATTGAGCGAAGCTGAAATCGAAACTTTGATTGCTCAACTGAAGAAACTTGAGCCTGATGCCGTGGCGATAAATTTACTGTTTTCTTTTCTCGATGCGCGGTTTGAAGTTGCAATCGAAGATGCTATTGAAAAAGCCGGACTCGATTGTGTAGTAAGTCGTTCATCCTCTGTATTACCGGTGTACAAAGAATATGAACGCGGCATTGCTACCTGGCTCAATGCAGCCTTGGGGCCAGTAGTACACCGTTACATTTCTCAACTCACCGATAAACTATCCAACTGCTCGTTACAGATCATGCAATCTAGTGGCGAAACTGTCGCTGCAGAAAAAGCAGCAAGCACGGCAGTTAATCTTTTACTGTCAGGGCCAGCAGGTGGTCTAACGGCAATCAAATTCCTTGGCCAGCAGATTGGCGAGTCCAACATCATCAGCTTTGATATGGGTGGCACGTCTACTGATGTTGCGCTTCTCGAAGGTGACATCGGTATCACTACAGAAGGCCGTATTGGCCGTTTTCCCATGGCTGTTCCGTCAGTGGATATGCATACCATCGGTGCCGGTGGGGGCAGCATAGCCTTTGTTGATAGCGGTGGAATGCTGCAAGTTGGTCCACGCTCAGCTGGCGCCTCACCCGGACCTGCCTGTTATGGATTGGGCGGTGAAGAACCTACTGTGACCGATGCTAATTTGGTGTTGGGCAGATTAGTTGCCGATGTGAATTTGGCTGATGGCCTGCAACTAAATAGCGAATTAGCGCGGGAAGCTATCAGTCGCTTGGCAGATCAGATCGGACTATCTGTTGAAGAAGCAGCCTTGGGCATTACTCAAATAGCTAATGAACACATGGCCAAAGCCATCCGGGAAATCTCGGTAAATCGAGGCCATGATCCAAAAGAGTTTGTACTGGCGAGTTTCGGTGGTGCGGGTGGCCTGCATGTTTGTGCATTGGCTGAAGCTATGCAAATGCATCGTGCAATTGTTCCTGCTCGGGGTGGCGTACTCTCAGCCCTCGGTATGTTGGTTGCGGCGCAAGGCAGGCAATTTACGAAAACCATTGGCGTTAACCTCGAGCATGCGACAGCAGAGCAACTGGAAAATGAATTTCAAGAACTGAGTGAGCACGGTATTGCTGAATTGGTTGCAGAAGGCATAGCAGAGTCGCGGTTACAGTCATCTCGCAGCATAGACATGTGTTATGCCGGTCAGTCATACACCTTAAATGTGCCCTGGAATGATCTGGTTGCCATGCAAGCGGAATTTAGTACACAGCATGAGAAAAGATATGGCTATGCTCTGGATGCACCAATCGAACTCATTAACTTGTGCGTACATATTTCAGTGCAACAGCAGGACATTGAGCTTCCAAGTGAGCAAAATGCTGCCGAACCTTGCAATAATCTAAGAGAGACTAAGGTCTATGGTCATGCTGATGCTGCCAAACTCATTGATCGATCTGAATTGAGTACAGGCGAAAGTGTTGATGGGCCGGCGATAGTCACAGAATTTTCGGCAACGACTTATGTCGCGGAAAATTGGCAAGTTACTAAGGACAATTGGGGAAACCTGCAGTTAAAACGGTTAGAGTAAGACCCAGAAGATCAGCATTGGGCACAGAAGTTGTAAAGGATGCAACTGACCCCCTGCAATTGCAGAGTCACAATTCCAACAACTTCATTTTCAAATATTCGGTTTTCGATTCAACCGCAGTAATGAATCATTAGAATTAGAGTATGTCAGACCACAGCACGAGAAAATTGCTATCGATTCTGCTTCTCCTTACGAGTCAGTTCGTATTCATTGGTGGAAGCGCCGGCCAGGAAGCGGCAGAAGCAGTTGGCACACCAGAGGCTGAAGGATTAGAAGAAGATCGCACGGCAGTCATGTATGTGGATATACCGTTGGTTTATGAAGCAGGTACAGATCCAGTGCTTCCTCCCTTCGACTACGGGGAAACCATCAACGGTGAACCAGACGAAGCTGCGCTGCAAACCTTAGCGAACTATGAAAACTCTCTACAAGATATTGAAGCCGCCGGCGGTGCCTGGGATCCCGCGCTCATAGAACAGCTTTCCGCGCTCGGAAACCTGCAACAACAACTTGGTGATTATGCGGCAGCGGTGGAGACATTCGATCGAGCCATGCACGTCAATCGCATCAATGGTGGTTTGCACACCACTGACCAAATCCCAATCGTTGAAGAACTCATTGAAAGTTACATGGCGGTGGAAGATTGGGAGAGTGCTGATCTGTATTACAACTATCTCTTTTTCATTCAAACCAAAGCCTTTGGTCCAGAAGATCCTCGAATGATTCCGGTGTTCGCGCAGCTGGCGGAATGGCACATGCAAGCGTTCAGCTTGGGTTATGGCGGTGAAGCGCTGGGACTGCGACTAAGCAATGCGCAAATTCTGTTTGATGTTGCTGCCCGCATGGTGTTTCTACATTTTGGTAGTAGCGATGAGCGCTTTGTGCCTTATCTGCGCAATATCGCTGACTCTGCATACTTGGTTGCGCAAAACCCGGAGATCATGTCGGCCATTGATCGGGCTACGTTTCGCAATACTCAAGAGCTACTAGCAGCCAGATTGAATCAACCACAACCAGTCGCGCCCGCTGGATACCGGGTGGGAGAAAGTGCATTGCAAGAAGTCGTAGCCGCATACGAGCGGGCAGGCGATGATGTTTTTGCCTTGGCAGAAGCCCATGCCAATTTGGGTGATTGGTACATAGTATTTGAACGTCGACGCATTGCTGATGAGCATTACAAGCAAGCGTGGGACTTGTTAGCCGAGCAGGAAAACGGGGAAGAGCTGCTCAATCGTCTGTTTGGTCAAGTTACTCCACTCCCTACTTTTGTCACCGAACCTCGCGCCATTCTGCGGCGCGGAACTGAGCTGTTGTCTCCTGCAGATCTGCAGGAAGGCATGGCTGATCTTAGCTTCACCGTTACACGTAATGGTTCAGTAAGAAATGTTGTATTACTGACAGAAGAGACTCCCGAGAATACCGGTCAAGTAACAAGAGTTGCTCGCGAATTACGCCAAAGCCGGTTCCGCCCAATAGTGGTTGATGGCGCGGCGGTCGAGTCCGATGACAACCTCGTTAGAATCCGGTTTTGGTACTAATTTTAACTGGTTAGAGGTAGCATCGACGGTGTCGGAGCTTCTGTTGTTAAGCAAAGATTAAGGGGTTTTTGTCTACTGTTACGTAGAATATTTTGCAGGTCTGGAATTGACTGCGCGGCAGGCTTGAAAAGCCGCGATTGGTCGCTAAAAAGCGCCCAAAAGAGTCGATCTTCGGATTATGTGAAATAAGTAGTTATTTCGTTTAAGCGCCTTGTTGAGTGGGCTTTTCACTCTGTAGGCCAGGCAGTGAGATTGAAAGCAATGCATCGATTTAAAGTGTTAATAGTGAGCGTATTAGGCTTGGTCCTGGTGGCATGCCAGTCTAGCCAAAGCAGCACTAGTAGCAGCATGCCGATGCCTCCATCTGCATCTTCCAGCAGCAGTTCCAGCAGTCCAAGTATGCCATCGAGCAGTAGCTCAAGCAGTTCCAGCCAGAGCAGCTCGCAATCCAGTTCTTCAAGCCAGTCTCAGTCCAGCCAATCCAGCAGTAGCTCGAGCTCCAGCTCGTCTTCACAAGGCAGCCAGTCGGCAAGTACGGGAGCATCAATTCCCACTGCAAATCTGCCAACTTCCAGCCAACAAGGACAGAGCAGCAGTCAGGCATCAAGCAGTCAATCGGGCCAGCAGCCCGGCGGACAAGATAGCCGCAGCAGCTCAATTCCTGGAGATCAGCAGCAAGGTGGGGGACAGTCGTCATCCACCACAAGTGGCCAGGAACCGGGCCAGGCAGCAGGAACCGAGTCTCGATCACCTGGCGAACAGGGAAATGGAGGCCAAAGTGGGAGAGATGGCTCCACTGGAGACCTAAATAGTGGTCAAAGTGGGAGTCAGGGCCAATCTGGCGGCGTTTTAGGGCGGCCAAGTGGGAATTACAGCCTGGAAAACTTGCCTGGCGGCAGCCAAAGTGGGACAGATAGCCAGCAAACTGCTGGTGGCGGTGGCCAGCAACAGCAGAGTCCAGGAGGATCTGATGGTCGGCAACAAGTCCCTGGTGGGTCAAGTGGTCAATCCACTGCCAGCACGGGAGGCGCATCAACTGCCGCAGAACGTGCAGCTATTTTGGATGAACGGTTACGCCGCGGATATGAAACATTTGATGGCTTTATATTGAGTGAACGTGAGCGTGCTCAAAATGAAAGCAATGCCGCGGGCAGTGTTGCCATCGGCGGTGATGCTGGCGGCGGTGGCGGCGGTCAAAACCAACCACAAACTATGGAAGAAGCAAGCTCGTCTACTCCGACTTCTGGAGTGGTTGCGGCCACTGCGAATTCAATGCCTTCTTCCAGTCAGGAAGAAGTTGAAACCTTCCCTCCACCTGATGACATTCCAAGTGGACGGGATGACGATGTAGTTGCGCGGCAGATTCGAGAAGCCGCGATGACAGAACCAGACCCAGAATTGCGCGAAGCACTTTGGGAACAATACAGAGTTTACACAGGTATTGGTGACGAACAATGAGAATGCCTTTGAAGCAGTTTTTTGGAATTTTACTGTTGGCGTTGTTTACCACGGCATGCGCCACTCACACCGTTAAGACCACTTCGTACACACCCGTTGTGCAAAACAGTCAGGACGTTCCTGAAGATTTGCTTTTAGACGTGGGCGTATCGATTTTTGATCCAGGTCTCGATGAGTTGGATGACGATCAAGAAGAAGTGACTAATGGGCAGATCCGAGTAGCGGAAGCACGTTATGCGCCTTATTTGCTGTCGGAGACTTTGCAGCGTTCTGCCAATTGGGGAATCGTGCGTTTAATGCCGAATGCGAGTAGCCCGATGGATGTGCTCGTTACAGGTACGATCTTAGAGTCCAATGGCGAATCAATGGCGGTACGAGTCGAAGTGAAAGACTCGAGAGGACAGCTCTGGTTCACCAAGGAATATCAAGAAGTCATTAGCCAGTTTAGCTACGACGCACAACAGCGGCAGAAAAGCGATCCGTTCCAAGTAATCTACAACAAGATCGCTAACGATTTGTTGGCGTATCGAGAATCAAATCTCGATAGCCAAGACATTCGAGAAATTCGCACCGTATCTGAAATGTTGTTTGCACAACGTTTTTCAGAAGCAGCGTTTTCTGACTATCTGCAAGTTGACCGCGACGGCAACTATCAACTGGCCGCACTGCCTGCAGAAAATGATCCTTTATTAAATCGAATTCAAGACATTCGTGAACGTGACTTCATGTTCATCGATACAGTGCAGGATTACTACGCAACTTATGTTCGGCAGATGCGTTTGCCTTACGATTCTTGGCGCGAACAGAGTTATCACGAAACCATTACTCTTAGAGAGTTAGAAGCGTCAGCACGACGTCGTTTTATCGCCGGTACGGCAGCTGTAATTGGCGGCCTGGCTGCTGCTACACAGGGTGGTACATACGGTGCACAAGCGAGTGGTGCAGTTGGTGTAGGAGCAGGCGCGTATCTCATCAAGAGTGGATTCGATCGACAAGCAGAAGCGCGAATGCATATGGAGGCTCTGGAAGAGCTTGGCCAATCATTAGAAAACGCTGTTGCTCCGCAAGTGATTACTCTCGACGATAGAACAATCACACTGTCTGGTTCAGTTGAAGAACAGTACGACCAGTGGCGTGAAATTCTGGCAGACCTCTATGCCGAAGAATTAGGTCAGTTGTAACGATTTAATTAAAGGCTGAGAAATCGGCAAGTGATGGACACAGCCGGTAGACCTGCACATGTCAGAGAACGAACTCAACAATACAGATCAATCTGCTCTGGGTAATGCTGACCAATTAAGTGAAGCAGAGCGCATTGCGCAACAAATAGCGCCTCCCAAAAGTCAGAAACCTTCTCCCATAATGTGGTTAGGCCTCGGCGGTCTGTTGATCGTCGCGTTGCTGGTAATTTTCGTTCTGCCTTCCTTAGTCACCGAGTATGAATTACCGCTTGAGCGCCGCACGGAAGTTGCTAACACCGTGGTTCCCGCTACAACGGCTGAGCCAGAAGTCACAATATCTCCTTTCGAAGAAGCGCAGCGAGCCCTGCAGCGCAAAGATGCACAAGATACCTTGGCTGAATTGTTGGACCTGCAGTCAGAACTCGATCTGCTCGAAGTTAGTCAGTGGGGACAAGAAGCGTACGATGCGGCTTTGCAAGAAGCTTCTATTGGTGATGAGTACTACCGTACCCAAGATTTTCTCTTAGCTACAGAGTCTTATGCGAGAGGCAGAGATGGGCTTACGGAATTAGTCGAGTCAACGCCCGAAGTACTTGCGAGAATTTTGATTGATGCACAAAACGCCTTGAGTGCCGCTGATTCCGATTTAGCACAAGACCGTTTCTCACTGGCTCTAGTACTTGACTCAAACAATGAAACTGCACAAATCGGTTTGGAACGAGCCCAAGCGTTGGATGAAGTGACCCGCTTAATGGCAGAGGCGGACGATCTATTTGAAGACGGTGAATTGGAAGCTGCGAGAGAGTTGTATGATCAGATTATTCAACTCGACGGCTACAACGAAGCAGCACCAGAAAAGATTGCAGCGGTTGATGCACAACTTAGAGAAAACGAATTTTCTCGCATCATGTCCGAAGGCTTCGCATTACTTGAAGCAGATGATCCTGAACAAGCTATCGCAACATTTCAACGCGCAGCAAATCTGGGAATTAATCAAGACCAGGCACAAGCTGCTATTGTGCAAACCGAAACACAGGTTGCCAATTCACAAATCAATGCACTACGCGCGCAAATCGATTCTGCTGAAGCAAGTGAAATGTGGGCAGATGCGGTAACCGCCTATGACGGTGTGCTGGCGATTGATCCGAATCTCACGTTTGCATTGGAAGGTAGAGTCAATGCAAACCAACGCGCCAATTTAGATGCCTTCTTGGTTAACGCCATTACCAACCCAGAGCGGTTCGGAGAAGACGATGTGTTTGAAGAAACGCGGGGTTACTACTTCGTTGCGCGTGATCTTCCTGACCCAGGTCCTCGATTGGAATCGCAGCTCGATGAGTTAGAACAACTTCTGATTGATTCTCAAATTCCAATTGAAGTGAGTTTAACTTCAGACAATCTCACTGATGTGACCTTGTTGCGAATAGGAAACATAGGTCCGTTTGAACAGCACACTTTATCTCTCAAGCCCGGACGCTATGTTGCAGTAGGAAAACGAGCAGGCTTTCGCGATGTAAGAGAAGAGTTTGTAGTGGGGTTTGGACAAACTCCTGATGCAGTAGTTGTTCGATGCACTGAGCGCGTGGTCGGCGCAAGCGGACGATAAAGCTGTGACAAACTCAGATCACAACTCAACAGATAATGGGGCACTTGACCCCATAGTTCCGATTGACTTCACGCCACATGAAGTCAAAGCGAAAAAATTCACTTATCAGTTCCATTGGTTTCACGCAGTGGTTGCAGTCTTTGTACTGCTGTCATCTGTGTCGGGCTGGTTCGTACTGACGGCGAAATCAGTTTTTGTAGAAGTAGATCCAATCACCGCGTCGATAGAAATTGAGGGTGGGCTGAATTTTCGCTTGGGTCAGCGTTACCTGATACGTGCAGGCTCATACGAGATCACGCTGCGCAACGAGGGCTATCACGACAGCGTCACTAGCCTCATAGTGGGTTCCGATGCTGCGCAGACTCATCCGTTTACCATGAGAAAATTGCCTGGATTGGTAAGCATCAACACCATCGCCATGACCGGCGCTCGTGTGCAAATCGATGGCGTGGATATTGGTGAGACACCACTGGTAGATGTGCCAGTCGAACCCGGAGAGCGCCAGCTCACAATCAGTAATGATCGTTATCTGGACTATGGCACCACCATAGAAATAGAAGGTCGTTCAGTTCCCCAAACTTTCGAAGCAACCTTAGAACCCGCTTGGGCAACCTTGTCGTTTACCACTTCCCCGGCTGGCGCTGACATCATCGTCGACGGTGAGACTGTCGGCCAGACTCCGTTTAATGCAGAAATTCTGCAAGGTGAGCGGGATGTCACATTGAAGCTTGCTGGCCATAAAGCATGGCAGGAAGAGTTTGATGTCATTGCCGGCGAAGATTTTGTGGTTCCCTCAATCAACCTGGAACCGGCCGATGGCTTGGTGTTTATTCAGAGCAATCCTTCAGCTGCCAATGTCACGATAGGTGGAGAATTTCAGGGCCTAACACCACTTGAAGTAGCGTTAGCTCCGGACCAGAACCATGAACTGACCTTCTTCAAAAACGGCTATGAAATGACTCGCAGCACAGTGCGGACTGCCCCCAATGAAGAAAAGTCTGTTGTTGTTTCTCTGAGTCCGGTTACTGCCAGTGTGCAGATCGTGAGTGAGCCGGCAGATGCTGAGCTCTACATAAATGGAGAATTGTTGGGCTTGGCGAATCAGACTGTGGAGTTGATGGCGGTCAGTCAACAAATCGAGATTCGTAAAGAAGGTTACGTCCCTTATAACACCGAGTTCACATCCCGCCCCGGTTTGGATCAGGTCATACGAGTTACGTTAAAGTCGCTAGAGCAAGCGCGCCTGGAACAGATACAACCGGTGATCACTACCGTTGCAGGGCAGTCATTGAAATTGTTCTATCCAGGTGACTTCACCATGGGCGCATCGCGCAGAGAAGCTGGCCGACGTCCGAATGAAGCGCTACGAGATATTAAGCTGGAACGACCGTTCTATATTGGTTACCAAGAGGTCACAAACGCACAATATCGATTGTTCGATGGAGAGCATAACTCCGGCACCATACAAGGGCTTACTCTTAACAACGAATCACAGCCCGTCGTTCGCGTAACCTGGGATCAGGCTGCTCTGTACTGTAATTGGTTAAGTGAACAGGAAGGGCTACCGGTCTTTTATCAAGTCGAAGGCGAGGAAGTAGTTGGTTTTAATCCTGAGTCAACTGGCTATCGCCTACCTACCGAAGCGGAATGGGCTTGGATCGCTCGAACCGATGGCACTGGCAACACCTTAAAGTACCCTTGGGGTACTCAACTTCCACCACCGGAAAACGCCGGCAATTTTGGTGATGTAACAGCACAAGCCTATCTAGGCGAAGTGATGTTTGACTACAACGATGGTTATTTCGCCACTGCACCCGTTGGATCTTTTGCTGCTAACCACTATGACATTTTTGACATGGCAGGTAATGCATCAGAGTGGGTACACGACTATTACGGTTCTGCAGGAAGTCTCGGTGTAGAGATAGATCCGTTAGGACCGGAACTTGGACAATTTCATACCATCCGTGGCTCGAGTTGGGCGCATGGTGCGATAACAGAAATGCGATTGTCATTTCGTGATTTTGGTGTAGAGCCAAGGGATGACGTTGGCTTTCGCGTTGCAAGATATCTCGAATAACGATCTTGCATTTGAATTGAATACGGACGAATAGGAAATCAGTAATGAAGCAAGGCTCGCTTTACGAAACATTTTTCCAACTAGTAGCACTGATCTTTTGTGTGATCATTGTGCATGCAACCTATGTCACCGTGATCCGGCCTAATGCCGATCTCATTCAAGAGCAGCAAACACTTCTGCAGCAGCAAGATGAAAACTTTGTTCCGGAACGGTCTGTATTCATCATTCTTCGAGATTTCGAACAAGAAACATGCATCATCTTAATGTTCTGGGCTCTGTTCATTATAGGAATGAAAGCACAGCAAACACTGAAGCAACGTTCTCTATTAGACCGAACACTTATTCAAGTTAATCAGGGCATGAGTATATTGCCCGAAGACGCAAGAAATTATGCACGTCCCGTACAAGCACTGCCGGAAAGCGAACAGGATTTCCTGTTAGCCAGGGCGATCACTGCAGGCCTGCATCGCTTTCAAAGTACGCGCAATATTCAGGATGTATCCAACACGGTTAAAGATACATGTGAGACTGAAGCTGACCGAATGGAAACCGAGTTATCGCTGGTGCGATACATCGCTTGGGCCATTCCTTCTATTGGGTTCTTGGGCACCGTGCGCGGTATCGGTACAGCATTGGGGCAGGCATACCAGGCAGTAAGCGGCGATATCGTGGGGGTGACAGTCAGCCTGGGCGTGGCATTTAACTCAACATTTGTTGCTCTGGTAGTGAGCATTTTTCTGATGTTCCTGTTGCACCAGCTGCAGCAGTTACAGGATAGATTAGTACTGGACTGTCAAAACTATTGTGATGAACGGCTTATTCGCCATCTCCAAGTTCCTGATTCGGAATCTGAATTAGCAACCACGTGAGACGGCTAAGGCGAGAGAAACCGCATGAGCTTTAAAGTCATCGAGCTAAACGACAAAGCCATTAGTGTTGGCGATGAAACGGGAGTGATTATTCGCAGTCCCGGCTTTGCTTTGGCAGATGGAAGCGAAGTGCTACTCGGTGAACAAGCGGAAAAACAGGCGCGGTTAAAGCCAACCAATAGTTACAACAAATATTGGCAAGAACTTAATCTCGATCCCATCGAGCATGGCAATAACTTTCGCCACCATGCCGATATCGCGTTTGCCCATCTGCAACACCTGGCCGAAGAGGCTGATGTGGGTGCTGATGTAGTAATTGCAGTACCAGGCAGTTTTTCTCGACAACAACTTTCAATACTTCTCGGACTTTCCCAGCACAGCCCATTCAATATCAGCGGCATTGTCGATTCAGCATTGGCTGCGGCGCTTGCGTCAGCCAGAACAAGCAATGTTTTGTATGCCGATCTGCAGTTACACCAGGTAGTCATAACGAAACTCACTGCAAAAGAGAATCAACTAAGTACCAGCACGACAGTGCAGATTCCTGGAGTAGGTAGTCAGAATTTCACTGACCTGGTCATGCAGTTGGCTACGGGTATGTTCATTCAGCAATGTCGCTTTAATCCGCAACATGACGCTGAATCCGAACAGCAACTTTATAACGAACTTCCGCAGTGGCTTGCGCAAGCGCAACAAGACGGCAATCTAATTCTAGAGTTAAACGCCGGCGATACGATTCATACGGCAAAAATGCCAATGGATAGTTTGGTAAATAGCCTCAATGGTCATTACAAGACTATCAACAAACAACTTGCTGCGATGGCGACAGATCATGATACTCAGTTAGTCGTCAGCAGTTCACTCGCTGAGTTACCTGGTTTTAATGCCAGCCTTCCTGCGTCACTGGACTTGATCATTATTGATGACAATGCCGTGAATGAAACTTGTCTTGAGTATCGCGAGTTAATCACTGCGACGGATCAGGGCATAAGTTTGGTAAGTGCATTACCACTTCCAGAGGGTGGAACTACACCAAACCACAGTGCTGACCAAAAGACTGTAGCGCCTACTCATGTTTTACATGGTAGCCAGGCATTGCCGGTGAACAAGATCAGTATTGAGAACCACCAAACTATCAACGGCCATAGTGAAGCTGTAAATGTTCTCGCGTTATCGATTGCAGACCTGCCAGAAAATCTTGGCAACATCGCTAAGGAAAATGATGGCGTCTATTTTGATAGTGGAGAACTTTCTTATCTACTTAATGGCGTTGCAACAAGCGGTGCGCGCAAGCTCGCCGTAGGCGACCGAATTCAGTTTAGTGGCAGTAACGATGTGTTGACCTTGATAAGGGTGCGCGATGTCTAGCGAACACAGAGCAGCCAGACGTAAATTTAATCCAATAAGCCTGTCTTTTTTGGACGTTATGTTCTGTGGTTTTGGCGCGGTGATTCTGATTTTCCTTATCCTCGATCACAACAGCACAGTCTCTGATGTGGAATACAACCCGGACTTGCTTGCTGAGATCAATCTACTGGAAGAGGAAGTGGAGGAAGGGCAACTCGGATTAGTACGTATAAGAAATACCCTATCGGACGTCGACTTCGATGTGGTTGAAGCGCAAGGCCTGGCACGCCAGATTCAGGAACAGATCGATACTTTTCTGCAGGAGTTGGCGGCGCTCGAAAATTCCAGCGTGGCAACGGTGGAAGATGTGGAACAACTGCGAGCAGACGTGCAACAGCTCGAAGAAGAACTGCTTCGCTTGCAGGCCAGTGCTCTGGAACAGGAAGGATCTAGCGTGCGGCAGTTTATTGGGGATGGCCAGCGACAGTATTTATCCGGGCTCTATCTCGGTGGTCAGCGCATTCTTATCGTAGTGGATGCATCCGCCAGTATGCTGGATGACACCATCGTCAACATCATTCGTACCAGCCTCAGGGCTGATGTATATAAGAAAGAAGCGCCAAAATGGCAACGTGTTGTCAAAATTGTCGATTGGATTACCACCCAGCTGCCTATTATCAGTCGTTATCAGATTTATGCCTTCAATCAAGAGGTGCGGGCCGCCATTCCAGGTACGGAGCAATCTTGGCTAGAAGTAGCGGATCGGGACCAGCTAAATGAAGCAGTTGAACAGGTGATGGATTTGGCGCCGGAAGGTGGCACGAACTATGAGCGGCTGTTTCGTGAGGTCGCCAACATGTCGCCCCCGCCGGACAATATCTTTCTAATTACCGATGGGCTGCCAACGATCGATGATCGCGGGGCCAGGGATCCGCTTATCTCACCAAGAGACAGGTTGGAATTATATGAAGACGCAGTCGGGGAGTTATTACAGGGTATTCCGGTCAATATTATATTGATGCCATTGGAAGGTGATCCCAGTGCCGCAGCGGCATTTTGGGAGTTGGCCCAATATTCCAGAGGCTCGCTGATTTCCCCGTCCAAAGATTGGCCCGGCGGTGCGTCGGCGGTGGAAGAAGACGAACTGGATGAACCGCGGGATGATAATTCTGTCGCCCGGGTAGAAAGTACAGAAGAGATTTCGGAAGATTTAGGAGTGTCCTTTCCAACGAATATTTAAGTTGGGTAACTAAGACATGAGCAAGAAAAACCGCAGAGAAACAGATTCGTTTACCGTGTCTTTCCTGGACGTGGCGTCCTGTGGTTTCGGTGCCATGATCATTCTCTTGATGATCACTAAAAACTCCGACCCTGTGACCTTGGAGATCTCCGACCTGACCCCAGAGGCCACGGTTACTGAGCTGCAGGAGCAACTATTTGAGATACGTGGTGAAACCACGATTTTGAATCGGGAACTCAATGCCAAACATGAGCAACTGTCATCCCTGACAGAGCGAATTGCTCGCCTTCGCCGCGATTTGAATGACGTGCAAGGGCGCTTCAATGCCTCGAATCAACTCTCAGATGAAATCACTGACGAAGTGGGCCGACTGGCCATCGCACGGCAAACCCTGACGGAGGAAATGCAGCGCTTGTTAGCCAATGTCGCCGCGCCGGAAGACAACGCCATTGGCGGGGTCCCGGTGGACAGCGAGTACATCATCTTCGTGATTGATACTTCGGGCAGTATGGCCAATACCCCCGGAAACTGGGACAAAATGCTCGAGGTCATCGACAATACCTTGAACGTCTATCCTGAAGTGAAGGGCATCCAGGTCATGAATGACATGGGTGACTACATGTTTAACACCTACCGCAACGAGTGGATTCCGGATACCCCGGGAAGACGTAATCAGATCATTTCCACCTTGCGCTCTTGGCAGCCATACAGTAATAGTAGCCCTGTAGAAGGTGTGACACGCGCGATTAATACCTTTTATTCCCCGGATAAGAAAATTAGTATCTATGTACTGGGGGATGATTTTCAGCCAGGCGGGTCTATACAGGACGTGCTAAACACTATTGACCGCATCAATGTGGAAGATGCCAATGGAGACCGCTTGGTTCGCATTCATGGTATCGGATTCCCAACTATATTTATGGGGCCTCCGCGCTTTCGACAAAGCGCCTATCGCTACACCAATTTAATGCGTGAAATGACGCAACGAAATGGTGGTACATTTGTAGGATTAAACGCGACTCAATGAGCCAAGCTGGTGGTCTCAGCGTATAGATGACTGATCAGCCTTGCGAGTGAAGAACATGAATAGGAATAGACGCAACACAACAATTCAACGAACCCACACTCTGCAACATGTGGTTTTGCTCCTGTGTGTTGGATTGCTGGCGAGCTGTGGTGTAAACAATGTCACCATCCAGGGTGAGTTCCCTACGCCTAACATATCCAAGTTGCCTTTGAGTGTCGCTGTCTACTATGACGACGCCCTGAAAGACTTCACTTACATGGAGTATTCCGAAACAGGCACCGA
Organism: uncultured Pseudohongiella sp.; assembly: GCA_965262465.1. GTDB lineage: Bacteria > Pseudomonadota > Gammaproteobacteria > Pseudomonadales > Pseudohongiellaceae > UBA9145. The sequence continues at coordinate 3,625,481 of OZ253535.1, forward strand.
AGAGTTCAACATTGCGAGTGGTCAATCTCATGTGCAGTTGTTTAACGCTGTACTGCCTGCCATGTTCAACCAGGTTGTGGAAGTAACTCAGGTTGAAGAAGCTGGCACTCGACAAGTAGATGCGGTGTTTATGCCGCTGATTGAAGAGTTTCAACTCGCACTGCCAGCAAAAACCAAACTCGATGTGTATGAAGTTTGGATCAAATACAACATGCGCTTGGTAACTCCGGAAGGAGATTACATCGCTGATTGGGTGTTAACGTCATACGGCAAAACACCAACTGACACATTTCGTTCTGCTGAAGCAGGTATTAATGAAGCCGCTGTGGTTGCCTTAAGAGATTTGGCCTCCAGCTTTTCTTTGACCTTTTCACAAGTTCCTGAGGTACGTGACTGGCTTGCGAGTTTGTAGCAAGTTATTCAGTAGGGGGTTGGTTATGATGAGTGAGCGATACACAACAACTGTTAAGTTATTTTTCGTTCTGGGACTAGGACTTCTAGCCGCTTGTACCAGCACCACTGTTGATGAATTTAGACAAGGCGAGACTGGCATCGAAAGTGATGAGACAGTGGTGATTCTTGGAAGACGCCAAGCCAGCGACTATGAAACGGATTCAGGCTTTGTAGAGTGTGTTGGCGATCGCATGGCCCGCGGTGAAAACGCCATCAACATTGTTCCCGAACAAGAATTTATCGATGCTATGTTCCCGTGGTTTGAACCACGTACTGCTCCCTTGCGCACGCGCGATCTTGAACAGCTAATGGCTGAAGATGTAGTGGCAAGAAAAATGGGAGAGTTTGGAATTCGTTACATCGTGTGGGTGGATGGATTTACTGAAACCACTGATCGCCAAGGATCTATTTCTTGCACAATCGGACCAGGTGGCGGCGGATGCTTCGGCTTCGGCACTTGGGAAGATGATGCAAATTTTGATGCACGCGTCTGGGACGTCGGGTCTTTAACCAATGTGGGTACAATTAATACCGATGCTTCAGGCCAGTCCTATCTGCCTGCCCTTGTGGTGCCTATACCACTCATTGCCAGAGTTGAAGCTAATGCCTGTAATCGCTTGGCCGCTCAGCTCAAACAGTTTGTAAACGGTAGTTAAGGAATTAACTACCAACCGATCGACAGGTGGCTTTATGCATGTTCTAAGTCTGCGTAACTTGGGCGGTGCAATCATCGCGCAGTTTTCTCTTAAACAACTCTTCTTGATAGTCGTGGCATTTAGCTCTGCGTCTTTCTTAACGTCCTGTGCAGTTAATCCTGCCACCGGCAGTCCTAACTTGGTGCTAATGGGCGAAAACCGAGAGAAAGAAATCGGTTTGGAAGAACATGAAAAGGTGCTGGCAAGCCAACCCATTTTGCAAGACGAAGCACTGTTGGAATATGTCACCGAAGTGGGCAACCGAGTCGCTGCCGCTAGTCACCGTCCAGATTTGGAATACACGTTCACAATCATTGATAGTCCAGCCATCAATGCTATGGCACTACCAGGTGGATACGTGTATGTGAATCGCGGGCTGCTTACCTTCATGAATACCGAAGCAGAACTTGCTGCGGTAATAGCTCATGAGATTGGCCATATCACTGCACGACACGCTGTACAACAACAGGCCCGAGGAGCGCTGGCGAATGCTGCTGTTACTGTAGGTGGTTTTGTAACTGCAGTTGCAACAGGCAGTGGTTATGCCGGATCGCAAATAAGTCAGGTTGCTTCAATTTGGGCACAAACCGGTTTGAGTGGTTTTGGCCGTGAAATGGAACTGGAGGCTGATAGTCTTGGTGCAGAGTATCTTCTCAAAGCGGGCTACGATCCTTCGGCGATGATTGAAGTGGTTACTGTGTTAAAGAACCAGGAAGACTTTAATCGCCTGACCACTGGTAGCGGTGGTGGTTACCATGGTTTGTTTGCAACTCACCCTCGCAGTGATACCCGTCTGCAACAAGCCATCGCATCAGTAGGTAGTCTGGAAGAATCAGAAGCAACACTAACCGACGACAGTAAGTTCCGCGAACACATAAATGGATTAGTGGTTGGTGAGAGTGCGGCCGCTCAACAACAGGATGAACGTAATCGTTACTACGAAACCACCCTCGGATACACCATGGTGTTTCCAGATGAATGGAATGTTGAAAATTCCTTTACCACCGTAACTGGTGAAGAAGAAGGCATTGGCAGCTTACAAGTAGAAGCGAGACGACTGCGCGACAATATCGAGCCTCGGGTTTTTATTCGAGATAACCTCGGCATTACCAATCTGCAAAAATCAGAAGCACTATCCCAATTCCGATTACTTGGTCACACCGGAACCCATGTTTCACCGGAGACGGGAAACACCGAAAGAGTTGCAGTGATCTACCTGGGCCCGCGTGCATTTATATTCCGCGGAGATATTGCTGATGCCAGCGCTGTTGATGAAATCGATGAAGTGATGCTGGATTCCATTCGTAGTTTCCGCGCAATTCAACGGGGAGAAACCCTACTGGGTAGCGAATTGAAGCTGCGTTATGTGCAAGCCTCGGAATTCTTTGATTTCGCTGTGGTGGCTCAATCCAGCAAGATTGCCAATTATCCCGAGGAGACCTTGCGTTTGCTGAATGGATATTACCCCTCCGGCAACCCGGAAGCGGGTGACTGGGTGAAGCTGGTCGAATAGCCCCAGGGCGCCCACCAAGCGCCCAATTCCTCACTAAACCACTGATTTATAAAGCGAACTGCGCCTCATCTGGGGTGCAGGATGGTTTGTTTTTGCTCGGCACGAGGTTAAACTTGGGCAGTTCCGAGAATCTGTGACCCTAAAAGGGCTGCAACAGAGGAGCGAATCCACTTGGCCACCTCCAGGATCTAGTCATGGCTGCTGTTGAAGAGCAAAACAAGTCAGGGAATAAGACGATGCCGCGCCCCAATGCGCCATTGGATCTCAATGATTTTCTCGATGGATTACTTGAAGAAGGCCGGATCAAACAATCGGATATTGATCTCGCACTCAAGAGCCGTCATGCACCAGAACATCGCGGCAAGCATCCGGTGCATTTTGTGTCTGACCTTAATTTGGAAGATCAACTAAACGCCGGTCGCAATCTCGATATCGAAACCCTGACTCAATCTTTAAGTAAGCAATGTGGTCAGGACTACTACCGCATTGATCCATTAAAGATCGATGTGGCACAAGTCACCAAAGTCATGGACTACAAGTTTTCGCAGCGGCATCAGATTCTTGCCGTTGAAGATCGAGCGAACGAAGTAGTTATCGCCAGCGCAGAACCTTTTCTCGATTCCTGGGAATCGGTGCTTGAACATACCTCCGGCAAAAAAATTACTCGCGTTGTTTCTAATCCGCTAGATATAAAACGCCTCGCCTCAGAATTTTATAGTGTTTCGCGTTCAATCCAGGGTGCGACACAAGGTCAAACTCAACTCAAAGGCATTGGCAACCTTGAGCAAATGCTTGAGTTGGGAAAACTCAAAGACCCAGAAGCTAATGACCAGCACATCGTAAATGTCGTTGATTGGTTGTTGCAGTATGCATTCGAACAACGTGCCAGTGATATTCACATTGAACCGCGAAGAGAACAGGGCAACATTCGTTTTCGAATCGACGGTGTGCTTTACACAGTGTACTCATTACCCATGCAGGCACTCAGTGCGGTAACGAGTCGACTAAAAATTCTTGGCCGCATGAATGTGGCTGAAAAACGTAAACCTCAAGATGGTCGCATAAAGACCAAGAGTCCAAATGGCAATGAAGTAGAACTTCGCTTATCAACCTTGCCCACTGCATTCGGTGAAAAGTTGGTTATGCGTATCTTCGATCCAGAAGTTCTGCTTAAACCGTTCGAAGAGTTAGGACTGATCAACGATGATCTGCAGCGCTGGAACAATATCACCGCAAACAATCACGGCATTGTCATCATTACTGGACCGACAGGTAGTGGTAAAACAACTACTCTTTACTCCACCTTAAAAACTCTTGCTACTGAAGAAGTAAATGTTTGCACCATTGAAGATCCGATCGAGATGGTGGAAGACAGCTTTAATCAGATGCAAGTGCAAGAAAACATCGACCTAGGATTTGCGGATGGTGTGAAAGCCTTGTTACGACAAGACCCAGACATCATCATGATTGGTGAGGTTAGAGACTTGCCTACGGCTGAAATGGCGATTCAGGCAGCTCTAACCGGCCACCTTGTTTTCACTACTTTACATACCAATGACGCACCCTCAGCCATCACTCGTATGCTTGAGTTAGGTGTGCCACCTTACCTCTTAAAAGCTACTGTTATAGGCATAATGGCCCAGCGCTTGGTTCGAGTTCTTTGCCCGCATTGCAAACAACCAACAGAAGTCGAGAAAGATGCCTGGGAAACTTTAACGTCGCCGTGGAAAGTTAAGTTGCCGAAAAAAGCAGCCAAGGCTGATGGATGTTTGGAGTGTCGTGAAACAGGTTTCCTCGGTCGAGAAGGCATATACGAAGTAATGCCGTTTACCGAATCATTATTCCGCTATGCCGATGACAAATCGGATCTACCGGAATTACGTAAACAAGCTTATAAAGAAGGCATGTTAAGCCTACGTTTGAGCGGTGCTCAAAAAGTGGCGGCAGGACTCACGACTGTTAACGAAGTTCTGCGGGTCACACCCGATATGCAGAATTAATTCGCTTAGCAATAAGCGATTGGCATTTCACCTTTCTATCTGTAAACCGTGCCGCATTCAGAAGAAAAAATCTTGATCATAGGACCGGCCTGGGTCGGCGATATGGTCATGGCACAGTCACTTTTTATTTCGCTAAAACAACAAAACCCACTTGCCAGAATTTCGGTAATGGCCCCCGATTGGACTCGGCCATTACTGGATCGCATGCCAGAGGTTGAGGAAAGCATTGGATCTGAACTTGATCATGGTGAATTGAAACTGAGTGTTAGACGCAAGATTGGCAAATCCCTTCGACAGGAAAAGTTCGACCGGGCCATCGTATTACCTAACTCGTTTAAGTCGGCGCTAATTCCATTTCACGCAGGTATTCCCAACAGAACTGGATGGAAAGGTGAGTGGCGACGCCCTTTATTGAATGATTGTCGCAGGCTCAATAAAGATAATTTCCCTCGTATGGTTGATCGCTTTGCTGCTCTTGCTTATCCAGCTGCTGATCGACCACCAGCAGACACGCCGAATCCCAACTTGCGAGTTAATAGCGATCAAGTTAACGCGACAGTTAATGAATTCAAATTAGACCGATCGAAAAAGATTGCCGCAATTTGCGCTGGGGCAGAATTCGGTGAGTCCAAGCAGTGGCCAGCAAGACACTATGCTTCTATGGTCAATGCTTTAATTGAAGATGGTTGGGAGGCTTGGTTCTTTGGGTCGGCTAACGATCAAATAATCAGCGAATCGATTATGGCTGATATCGAGCCAAGCCATCTCGCGGCCTGCAAAAACCTGACGGGCAGTACCTCATTGGCCCAGGCTATCGACCTTATGTCATGCGTTGATGCCGTTGTATCCAACGATTCTGGCTTAATGCATGTGGGTGCTGCGCTTGGCAAACCAGTCATTGGCATATATGGCTCGACCTCACCTGACTTTACACCGCCCTTAGCCGAAAGGGTAAAATTACTAGCGACAGATATAGAGTGCCGACCTTGCTTCAAACGTCAATGTCCCTATGGACATTTGCGCTGTTTAACTGAGTTAAATCCAGAGCTGGCCATTGCTGCAGTTAAGCAACTCGTCCCTACAAGCTAGTAAATAACTATCTGAACAACTAAAAGAACAAGGAATTTTCTCAGTTGCGCGTCCTAATCGTTAAAGTCTCTTCTCTCGGTGACATCATTCACACCTTACCGGCCGTCACCGATGCGCATCGTGCTCACCCGGATTTGGTTTTCGACTGGGTGGTCGAAGAAAATTTCGTCGAAGTGCCTGCCTGGCACCCCGCAGTTGATAAGGTCATCCCGGTTGCTATTCGGCGCTGGCGCAGAAACCTGGTTAAGACCTATATGCGAAAAGAGTTTCGCAGTTTTAAACATGCCTTGCAGGGCGAGCACTACGATTTTGTAATTGATGCTCAAGGACTAATTAAGAGTGGCCTAATAAGTCGTCTTTCAAGAGGACTTACCATCGGATTGAGCAACCGGACTATTCGTGAACCTCTGGCCACATTGTTTTACAACAAGGTGTATTCAGTTCCCTGGACCGAGCATGCAGTAGATCGGGTGAGAGAATTGTTCTCCCGTGCGCTTAAACATCGATACGATAAAGAGCACATTGACTATGGTCTCGATGTTTCGCGATTTTCTGAGGAGTCAAAAGAGTCGTCCGATTCTCGCGATCAAAAAACTGTAGTGTTTTTACACGGCACCACCTGGGCTACTAAACACTGGCCCGAACACTATTGGAAACATCTGGCTCATATTGCGAATGAGTCTGGATATCATGTGATATTGCCTTGGGGCGATGACAGCGAGCGCCAGCGTGCAGAGTTTATTGCGCGCGATAATTCAGGGGCAGAAGTATTAGACAAACAATCATTGTCGGGCATCGCCAGTGAAATTAATCGCTCAGACGGCGTAATCGCAGTCGACACTGGATTAGGGCACCTCGCAGCGGCATTGGCCAAACCTACGGTTTCCCTTTATGGCCCAACAGACCCTGGATTATCAGGCACGTTTGGAGAGAACCAACTGCATTTAAATTCCAACTTTAATTGCGCGCCTTGCATGAAACGCAGTTGTGGCTACACCGGACCAGGTATTACTGATGAATTTGGCGATCAGCCGTTTGCGGTAACGCCCCCTTGTTTCTCTGCCCATAAACCTGAAAACGTTTGGCAGCAATTCGAAAAACTTGTATCGAGTTAGATCGAGTCATGCGCCTTTGCTTACTCATCTACAATTACTTTCCCTACGGTGGTCAGCAGCGAGATTTCTTGCGAATCGCGAATACTTGTCTTGCCCGTGGGCATGAAGTCAAAGTTTTCACTTTGCGCTGGCAAGGAGACATTCCCGAAGGGCTGGATGTCACACTGGTGCCAGTAAAATCCTCGAGTAGGCTGAAGCTGTATCAACGTTTTAATGAGTGGGTGTTGTCTGCTTTAGAAGAAGAGTCGTTCGATGCAGTAATTGGTTTCAACAAAATGCCTGGACTGGATGTCTACTTCGCCGCTGACTCCTGCTTTATCGAAAAGGCTGATACGCAACGGGGCGCCTATTACAAGTTCACTCCCCGTTACAAACATTTCCTTGCTCATGAACGCGCTGTATTTGGAGACACCTGCACGACTCACTCACTAGTGCTTTCACCGCTGCAACGGGATGCTTACCTAAAATACTATCCGCAATGTGAAGACCGTCTTCATCTATTACCAGCAGGGATGGCCGAAGACAGAAAGGTTGAACGTCGAGATGAAGAGGCGAGAGCTTCATTAAGGGCGGAATTTGGTGTTTCTGATAATGAGCTTTTAATTCTGCAGGTTGGTTCAGGCTTCAAAATAAAAGGTGTCGATCGAGCGTTGAAGTCGATTGCTTCCCTGCCGCAAGAATGGCAGCAGCGAGTACGCTATATATTGGTGGGCCAGGGCAAACCAAACCGGTTTTTGCGCTTGGCCAAGAAACTAGGCCTGGAAAATCGAGTGTCTGTTCTACCAGGCAGAGACGATATACCCCGTTTCTTCGCAGGTGCTGATCTCTTGTTGCATCCTGCTTACCAAGAGAGTGCAGGTTACGTGCTGTTAGAAGCTGCAATTGCAGGCCTACCAGTCTTAACTACCGCTAGCTGTGGCTATGCGTTTCACATTGAGCAAGCCAAAGTGGGTGAAGTGTGCTCCGAACCATTCCAGCAACGGGAACTGGATGAACGTTTGCTCTCGATGTTGCGAGAATTGCCTACGGCATCGTGGTCTAATAATGGTATCGCTTATGGTGCAAATCCGGATTTGTATCGCATGAGCGATCATGCCACCGATTTGATAGAGCAGTTGGTGCAAGCGAGATAACCATGACAAATGTCACACTCGGATTAGCAGGCGCAATCGGCCATGACCCGGCCGCAGCTCTGATTGTCGACGGCAAACTCGTGGCGGCGGTAGAAGAAGAGCGCCTTATCCGTCGTAAGCACGCGAAAAATGAAATGCCCTATTTGTCAGCCCGCCAGTGTTTGCAAATTGCGGGACTGCGCGCCGACGATGTTACCCACGTTGCTATTCCCTATGCACCGGTCTCACTGTTTAGCCGTGCGCGCTGGCATTATGCCTATCGTCACTGGTATGCCCCTGATCGCAGCATCGATAGTTTGTTCAATGGCAATCGACGATACCGGCGGTATGTTCGTGAATTGCGCGGACTGTTAGAGAAGCTGCATATTTCTCCAAACAAAATTCAACTGGTGCCTGTTGAACATCAGCTGGCCCACGCAAGCAGTGCCTATCATTTAGCAGAAACCGATGAACGCACAGCCATTTTCTGCAATGACTCAAAAGGTGAATACGCTGCAATTTTTCTTGGTAGTGGTCATAAGGGGAAAATAAAAAAGATTAAGCGCTTCTACAGCCCTGACTCATTGTGCGGCATGTATGCAGCGCTGACTGACTATCTCGGCTTTGAAATCTTGGATGGTGAGTACAAAGTGATGGGTATCGCCGCATATGGAGATCCCGACAAGTACGACCTGTCGTATCTGGCCCGTTTTGACGGAAAGCAATTTAAAGTCGATACACGCCTTATCACGACTATCGGATTGCGTCGCTACAAAGCGAAATCCAAAGGTCATTATTTCAGTGGAAAGTTAGTGGAGAAGCTCGGCCCTCGTCGTGCAGGAAATCTCTTGGAAGATCCCTACGTGCACTATGCTGCTTCGATTCAAAAGTTATACGAAGACATCGCAATTGGCTTAATCGAAAACTATCTTGGAGACATTCTTAAAGAGACGGGGCGACTTGCAGTAGCAGGAACAGGGTCGATGAATATCCGACTTAACCAGCGCATTAAATCCCATCCCCTGGTGAACGAAATAATCGTACATCCAGCTTGTGGTGATCCTGGTACCGCCATTGGTGCGGCGGCTTATGCCGTGCGCCAACAGGGCATAAAGATTGAACCGGTGAATGCCATGAATTTGGGGCCGTCATTCACCACTGATCAATGCATCAATGCCTGCATGATGCATCGCGAGAAACCTCAATGGGAGATCATTCCCGATCCCCATGAAACCGCAGCAGAACTCTTGAGCAATGGACAACTGGTTGCGTGGTTTCGGGGCGCAATGGAGTTCGGGCCTCGCGCATTAGGTAATCGCAGCATCCTCGCCAATCCAAACCAGATGGGAATCATTGATGCGATTAATCATCAGGTGAAGTTTCGTGAACATTGGCGTCCATTTTCCCCAAGCATTCTCGACACGGTCGCGGAAGAAATGTTGCCAGGCCAGAGTCATGACGAATACATGCTGTTCAATACCCCTGTGAGTCGCAAGTGGCAGGAAAAGTATCCAGTTATTGTGTATCGTGATGGCAGCAGTCGCGCGCAAGTCGTACGGGAATCTTCCAATCCAGATTTCTATGCATTGTTAAAACGCTTTCAAGATAAAACGGGACATGGATTGTTGATCAACGCTACCTTAAGTCGTCCGGGTGAAGCACTGGTGTGCACCCCTGAAGATGCGGTCAACATGTTTATGGGAACCGATCTAAACTACATGATTCTGGAAGATGTGTTAGTGACTAAGCGCGAAGTGAGCGAAGACTGGTAGGGATTGCTAATAGTTAGAACGCCGGTAGATGCCGACTCGTGGCTCACCTTCTGCTGGAAACACTGCAAGTTGCTGCAAGTAAGGTGCAACCTCTGGATTCTCTACCAGGACAGTCATCTCATAAATCAACTCAATGGCAATGATGTCCCCAGGATTTGTCCGCGCCACTTCTTCCACTGTGAGTATACGCAGCACTTCATCGTAGTTTTCGACTTCACCAGAGAAGTAAGCAATTGTGTGGTTGTTTGTTAGCACGCTATTTGTCGATTGCACCGACTCGCTGACGTAACTAGCTGAATCCAGCAACCAGTCTTTGGGTTTGCCAAAACTTACATAGGAATCAATTGCACAGTAGACAAAAAATAGCACCAGGAATTGGGTGCCAAATCGCTCCCATTTCGTATCTCTCTTTGCCTCGACAATTCTCTGAATAACAAATGGAACCTGAACTGCAACCATGAGTGCCAGCAATACAGCGTAGCGGCTAGTGAGATAACGGGTGATATAGAGAAACACAAATAGAATGACCGCATTGATCAAGAGATAAACCAATACAGGCTTCAACTGCTGGGAATCGAATGCCATGCGTTTACGCAACCAGGCAAACACGAGTAGCCAAAAGTAAGGCCCACTGATGGCATAGAACACAGTCATAAACAGAACAACGAGCAACCCAACAGCAATCACAGCTGTTACGTATTGGCGCGAGAATGTCGAAGCATATTCGCCGAATATGGCGTTGCCCATGGCAGCCACATCAGCTTCACTTGGATTTAACGCGTTTGCTAAAAATGGTTGGTAAACCGAAATGAACTCTACGAGCAGCCCAAACAGGTTGATACCTGCGATCAGCATCGCAACGAATCCGACTACACCCAACGCTGCAATCACGGAATATAACCGCAGCAAGCCTGCTTGGTTAGTTGAGCTCCCTTGTCGCTTATCCAGTAGCAACGACAATGGGGTAAACGCCAGATAGAGAATTGCCTCTACTCTAAACAGCGTGGCAAAGCCCAATGCAAAGCAGAATAAGACACCTTGCTTCAGCTCACGATCTCGGTAGAACAGCATAAACTGCCACAGACCTAACAGGGAAAATGCCCAGAAGCCGATGTCACGAATCACCATTTCGCGGTATTCGTTTAACTCTGGGAACACAAGAACTGTAAGTGCGCTTAACCAAGCAATTGGATTAGAGTCATCTATTGTTTGGACAATGCTAATAAAAGAAAAAACGATCAATGCAAACAGCAAAGCATTAATAAGATGTGCGGCGGCAAAAAGAGGAATCCCTATCGAGCTTAAGAGCCCAATTAATATTGGGTAACCAGCCCATGTATAGTGGCTGATTGCAGCACCAACACCTTGTTCACGAAATATGTCAGCTGCACGTATGTAGGTATAAGCGTCGTCGTTAGGTATATCAGCGAGCAGAAATGTGTAGAGTGAAAGCAATAAACTGGCAGCGACTGCACACAGTCGCACATCGAGATTTTGCCAGTAAGTTTTATCCATTGCTTTTTCGATAGTTCAGTATGGGTTTTCTGTTTTTCCAGGCGGTGGCGTTTTAAATCGTTTGTGCAGCCAGAGATATTGATCAGGCTGTTTTCTAATCGCTTCTTCCACCCATCTGTTAATTATTTTTCCATCAGTCTCATCGTCCCCACTGGGATAATCATCCCACTCAGGACTGAAATGGATTTCGTATGCAGTGTTTTCTTGGTTTCTATAATGGCTGAAAAAGAGAACCGGTGAATCGTTAAATTTGGCAAAGCGACTGCCTGCAGTAATCGTAGCAGCGAGGTTACCAAAGAAGGGCACGAAAACCGAGTGCTGCGCCCCGTAGTCCTGATCGGGCGCATACCACAACATTCTTCCTTCCTTTAAACATCGCATGGCGCCTCGAATGTCTTTGCGTTCGTAAACACCTTTGTAGTGTTGGCGTCTACCATTAAACATAAAGGCATCAAATAGGGGATTCTTATCATTACGTCGATAAGTAGCATTGATGTCACCAACCAGGCTGAAGAGAAAACCTGCTATTTCAAAGGTAGTGAGATGTGAACCGACAAGAAACACACCACGCCCTTTTGCCAGAGCGGCTTCAAGATTTTCCAAGCCATGAAAGCTGACCCGATCACGATAGCGTTCTTTATTGCCACACCAGGCAATACAAATTTCTATGAAGCCAATGCCGTTTGACAAAAACGTCTGCCTAACAAGACGCTTTCTTTCTTGATCATTTAGTTCCGGAAAACAAAGTTTGATATTCGTTTCGCACACATGCCGCCGGCCACGTGCCAAGAAATAGGACAACCAACCGAGCAGTTGGCCTAGTTTAATCTGCACATAAAAAGGTAGATGTGCCACCAGCCGCATGCAAAAAATGCCAATCCAGGTTGGCCAATAGCGTGGTGATTTGAATTGACCAAGTGGAATCAGATGGTCGTCATTTTGAGATGCAGGGTTGGTCACGTAATGGGTGTTGTAGCAGTTAAGGGATTTATTGTACCAGAGCAGTAAGGATCGCCGCGCGAACCCGTTGATAATGGTGATTGATCTACAGTGATCTACTAAATATATCGTTCATCCGCCACGGGCCGATAGCGCTGTGGCTATGGTATTATTCGCCGCGGCACACGAACTGCTTGCCAACGGAGAGACTAATGAAACTCGACATGCCACCATTTCAGGATGCCCGCTTGCTCGTCATTGGCGACGTAATGCTGGATCGCTATTGGCATGGCAGTGCACACCGCGTATCACCTGAAGCGCCTGTACCAGTAGTGAAAGTTGGCAATCAGGAAGATCGACCTGGTGGCGCAGGCAACGTTGCTCTCAACGTTGCAGCCTTGGGAAGTGCAACCCGTCTTATTGGTGTGGTAGGTCAAGATGATGCCGCCACTGAATTGCAATCACGTTTGAATGCTGCTGGCGTGTATTGCGATTTTATTCAATGCGCCGACAAACCGACGATCACAAAACTTCGTGTTATCAGCCAGCATCAACAGCTGATAAGAGCTGACTTTGAAGAACTCTTTTCACCTGCCGATGTCGCCTCCATTCAAGGCAAGGCCCAAGACTTAATAGACGATACCCAAGCAGTCATTCTTTCCGATTATGCGAAAGGGGCATTACAAGATGTCACTCCCCTGATCGAACTCGCAGCATCGAAAGGCATACCTGTTGTAGTAGATCCTAAAGGCACAGAGTTCGCCAAATACCGTGGCGCCACTTTGATCACACCGAACTTGAATGAGTTCGAGGCCGTGATGGGTAAGTGTGCCAATGAGGAAGAATTGGTTAACAAGGGACTTAAATTAGTCAGCGACCTACAACTGCAGGCGATCCTCATTACCCGCGGTGAACATGGTATGACTCTAATTCGACCGGATACTCCTGAGCTGCATTTACCAGCCAGAGCACAAGAAGTGTTTGATGTCACCGGTGCGGGTGACACGGTTATTTCAGTTCTCGCTGCTGCGCTGGCAGCAGGGGAGACCATGTCCGATGCCACTGCATTAGCCAACCTTGCTGCCGGTCTTGTGGTTGGCAAATTGGGTACTGCTGCTATCAGTGGTCCTGAATTACGCAGAGCCATATTAGGCGAGCTCGATTCAAGCCGAGGCATGATGACCTCTGAACAGCTCTCCATTGCTGTTGAGGATGCACGCGAACACGGTGAGAAAATTGTGTTTACCAATGGCTGCTTTGACATCATTCACGCTGGCCATGTTGGATATCTGACAGAAGCGAAGAAATTAGGTGACAGGCTAGTCGTTGCTATCAACGATGATGCTTCAGTAACACGATTAAAGGGGCCGGGTCGCCCAATTAATCCAGTTGAAAGGCGGATGGCAGTGTTAGCTGGCTTAGAAGCGGTAGATTGGGTAGTGAGCTTCGCCGAAGATACGCCAGAGACTCTGCTGGAAACACTGCGCCCTGAAATACTGGTAAAAGGTGGCGACTACTCACTTGAGCAAGTAGTGGGTGGTGAATTCGTACAGTCTTATGGCGGAGAAGTACGAGCGCTCGAATTTCTTGATAATTGCTCTACGTCAGAAATGGTAGAGAAAATGAAGCAGGCGGAAAGCTAGTCGTTCACTGATTGATTTCGTTATTTGCACACAGCAACTGCTGCAGCCACATTAGCGCGTAAATGATCCGGATTGATCGTCCCTACAATCGCGCTGCTCACTCCCGACTTCGACAACACAAAATCTAAGGCTTGTTCTGCACCATTATCGGCGACAGATAAGTGTCCGCTATTCATGGCCTTTTTGATGAGGATGCCCTTATTGTGAGCCGCTGCATACTCGATTACTTCGGCTTCGGCAGTTGCTTCGGTGTTATAAGTCACCATAGCGACATCCATCTGTTTTAAAGCTGCAAGACCGCCTTCGACAGTTTTCCCAGACATGCCAATACTGCGGATGTATCCTTGCTGCTTCAGTGTTTGCAAAGTCTCGACGCAGTCAGTGTTGTTAAGAATGTCGATATCATTTCCATCTGAATGGATGAGTACCACATCGAGATAATCTGTTTTTAGCAGCTTAAGACTGTTTTCAATACTGGCCCGTACTGCAGCCCCATCGAATGCAAACACGGATTCACCATTTACAAATCCTTCCCCTACCTTCGAGCCCAAAACCCATTGCTCTCTATTTGTGAGAAGCTGTCCAATCCTTTCTTCACTACTGCCATATGCCGGCGCAGTGTCCAGGAAATTGATTCCTAAATCCTTGGCAATTGATAGAAGTGACAGAATCTCGTCGTCAGTGGGTAAGTCGAAAGGCGATGGGTATTTTACTTGTTGATTGCGCCCGAACTTCACGGTTCCCAGCCCAAGCACCGAGACATCAATCTCCGTATCACCGAGCGGTCGTAAAGGCAGCATCTCTTCACTTGCCATCAGTGTGCAGTCTCCCATTTAGCCCTGCCCAGCGTGGCATTGCGAAGTTGCGAATTTAGCCCGGATACATCCAAGCCGCCTGCCTTCTCAACATTGGTTTCATCGAGATGGGCGATCAAACGATCAACCAGGTTAGGCGTCAAAGTGAACTTGGTTGGGAATGCCACAATGACATTGGACTCTTCGGCTAACGCTGCATCGTCCGGTCGTGAGCCGTCAGGCATTTTGGATTCGGCTCGATTGATCAAGAAGCTATCCCACTGTGCATCACTAAAATCCACCCAGGAAAAATACTGAGCAACTTGAGCACGTGCTTCTTCTATTTGTTCTTCCCTGGATTTATTCACTCCCGACTCGGCGAGCTCACCTCCTAAGTACCAGACAGTATTGCCGTCGATATCTCGATGGGAAGTAACGGTTAGCATTGGAGTCATACTGAAGTCATCACCAATACAATGAACAAACACTTCAGGTAATGAATGATGCTTAAGGTAAACCATATGCAGTGGTCGGGTTTGCGTGTCGACTTTATTGAGTTTGCAGCGTTCAATTAAATCGTTATTGCCTTCACCGGCACTAAATACCATCCGCCCACAATCAATCTGAATTGTAGTGCCATCGTTATTAATGTTAATGCCACTATAGTTGCCACTTTCATCGGCGACGAAATCAATCAGGTTTGTATCAACCTGAAAAATGTGTGCTTCCATATCCTTGATTAGGGTGTCTAATAAAGAAGCAGTATCTATCACGAAGTCTGGAAGCTGATAGAGGTTGCCGTCTGCCGCGTCGTGTTGAAAAAATTCGGGCAGTTGATCTTTCGGTACACTAGAGACTCTACCTTGCAGGCTTTTGCTGCCTAGAAAGGTCTTAATCTTTGAGCGGAAACTAGAAGCGGACCACATGTAGTAATGCTCACTCAATACTTTCACTTGGCTCAAATTCATCGGATCGTCGCCAGCCAAACATTGTCGCCAGCGGGCAGGCATATCAGCGATCGCCCGCGTTGCATTTGTTAAGTTTCCGCTAAGTGCGTATTTAAGGCCGCCATGAATAATCCCTTGAGAGGAGAGGGTTTGACCAGTTCCTAACTCATTCTGTTCTATCAGAATGGCCTGGTACCCTTCCTGGGTCAGACGTTTCAGCAACCATAGACCGGCTACACCACCGCCGAAGATGACGATGTCAGTTGAATAGCGTAAGTTCATTGGTTACCTTTGACTGCAACTTTATGTGGAAGTGTTCAGTAAGCCGTCATGGCTAAGAGGGCTTCTGAAGTATATCGACATCAGGCTGAATTTCCCATGGATTGGATTCTAGCCATGCTATAGGAAACAACTTCTACTTCATGCTTCGACTTCTCTATAGCATCCTGCTTTTTTCGTTACTGCCTCTGCTCGTCCTCCGACTCTTCATTAAATCGCTTGGAGTGGCAGGCTATCGCCGACGAATAGGGGAGCGCTTTGGATCTGTACCCCTGCCATCTGATTGGGACCACGACAAAAAAACAATTTGGATACACGCGGTTTCTGTTGGTGAAGTCGTTGCCTCGGCGCCGATGATAAAAGCACTGCAACAGCGCTCGCTAAATCTTGTTGTTACCACAACCACACCAACAGGATCAGATCGTGTTCGAACATTGTTTGGCGATTCCCTCTTTCACGTATATGTGCCCTATGATTTAGGGTTTCTGTTAAACCGATTCCTATCAACGTTGAAACCACAGTTACTCATCATCATGGAAACAGAACTGTGGCCAAACATGTTGCACCATAGCAAGAGACAAGGAGTAAAAGTCCTACTGGCTAATGCTCGCTTGTCTGAAAAATCTGCAGCAGGTTATCGCCGTTTCAGTGGATTAACCCGCTCGATGCTGCACAACATTGATCGAATAGCAGCCCAGGCTGACGCCGACGCACAACGCTTTTCAGCACTGGGCGCACAGGAAGGCACTGTCTCTGTGACGGGTTCTTTGAAGTTTTATACAGAGGATCCCGGTGCAGCTAATTTGGATAGCCCAATTTTTTCTTCTGTCGCGGCTTCGGGCAGGCCAGTGCTTATCGCGGCAAGTACTCGCGATGGTGAAGAACAAAAAGTAATTGCAGCGTACCAACAGATAAAGGCAGCGAACGACGACGTGTTGTTGTTACTTATTCCCCGCCACCCGGAACGCTTCGACAAAGTGGCTGACATTTGCGCCGCAGCAGGTTTATCAGTGCAACGCCGCAGTGAGAATGGCGAGCTAAGAAGTGATACGGATGTGTTGTTAGGCGACTCCATGGGGGAAATGAATGCCTACTATCAGCTGGCGACTGTGGCGTTTGTCGGCGGCAGCCTGGTGGATACAGGGTGTCAAAACGTCATCGAACCGGCAGCCTTGGCACTACCTGTTGTAGTAGGACCGTCGCAATTTAATTTCGCGACCATTTGCGAACAACTGGAACAGGCGGGGGCGTTGCAGACTGTGCAAGACAGTGATGGGCTTGCTGTCGCGGTCAATCAGTTATTGTCGGATCCGAATCAACGACATCAGATGGGAGCAGCAGGGCAAGCCTTGGTAAAAGCAAACCAACAAGCCCTGCCGTTATTGATCGGGTCTATCGACTCATTGCTTCGCAATTAATGCCGACTAACAGTTTACTGCTCAGGTGACCGCGTCAGGTTTTCTACCCCATCACTGGTAACCCTTACATTGTCTTCGATGCGTATGCCGCCCAGTGGTGTTAACTCATCAACTAATTGCCAATTGATTAGTTTCCCCCTCTCGGTTTCTCTTTCTGGGTCGAGCAACAAGGGGATAAAGTAACAACCCGGTTCAATAGTAAACACCATGTTCTCTTGCATCATTCGAGTATTGCGCAACATGGGGGAGTGAGCAGGGGGTGTTTGGATAGTTCCGGCGATGTCTTGTTGATGACCACCGGAATCATGCACATAAAGCCCTAACAAATGACCTACGCCATGAGGCATAAATAATTGGGGGATTTGCTGTTCTAACAACTGATCACTATCACCCTGACAAATACCTAATTGCGACAACAGCTCAGCAAGTTGTGAAAGAGCACTGAGGTGAATGTCCACATAAGACTTATCAGGTTTTACTTCATCTACTAATGCGAGTTCCAGTTTTTCCATTCCTTCATGCAACTGCAGGAATACGGCATGAGCTGAATCCTTCACTGTGGTTCGAGTAATGTCAGAGCCATAGCTGCGCACTCGATAACCCGCATCAATCAACAATACCTGGCTGTGTAATTCAGATACGCGTCGTTTGTTTTGATAGTGCAGAATTGCAGCCTTCTCATCCAAGGCGACAATATTGGTATAGGGTGTTTCATCTTCGAGAATTTTGCAGGCGCCGAGATAACTCATATGAATGTCATATTCACTGCCACCGGCAAGAAAGCATTCTTGTGCTGCTGCATGACCGATTAGCGCGAGCCGATTGGCTTCCCGTAATTGGTTGAGTTCGTATTCTGTTTTATAGGCGCGGTGATAATCCAGGTAGCTAATAAGTGAGGAGGGATTCACCAGAGCAGATGCGATACCTAGCGACTCAGCCAATGACTCGTCTTCCCCGCAATAGGCCAATACGCCACCAGGCAAATTTGCCTTTAGCTCCTGCTTGGAACTTAGCCGTACGATATTGAAATTGTCATGCCACAGTGGATCTACCTGTGCATCTTGCTCATACCAGTAATCAGCAGGCACCACATGAAAGTATGTGGGTTTGTTATTGGGCTGAAACAGGATGAACTGATCAGGCTGATTCGAGTGCAACCAATGCAGGAAATGGCCGTAGGCTTGATAGGCAATACCCCGATCATCACTGTAGTAGTAGTGCTCAGCACCACTATGTATCAGCACTCCATCACAGGGGTTGCCAGCTTCCTCCAGCTTGGCAAGTCCATCAGTGTAAATACCCGCCACATGGCGCACGTGGTCTGCATACTGTTCCGAAATCACTTTCTTTCTATCCCTCTAACCCTGCTATCTGCTCAACAAATGCCGCTTCTAGCCTGTTGCCGAGCGCGCCTGGGAATTATACTGAGCCTTGCGATGTCCTCGCCATGAAATTCGGACTCCCGGAGTCCACGGAGACAACTCATGATCTATCCCATGTTTATTATGGTCATCCTGACCTTCGTCATTTTGCTATTTACTCTGCGCACCCGTGTTGCTTCGGTTCGAAAAGGCGAAGTGTCACTTAGCTACTATTCCATGTTCCAGGGCGAACAAGTGCCAGATATGGTGGCAAAGACCAGTCGTCACTTCGCCAATCTATTCGAAGTGCCTGTGCTGTTTTATGCCGGTGGCGTGCTCTATGTTGCACTGGAGATTCCTGATCCATTTGCAGTGTATGCAGCGTGGGTCTTTGTTGCTGCCCGCGTTATTCATACCTGTATCCATCTTGGCTACAACAATGTTATGCATCGTCTCGTTGTCTTCGGTATAGGAAACTTAAGCGTACTCGCTATGTGGCTGGCGATTGTTGATTACGTTCGTTAATGGCACATACGTTAATAGATGAATTACTTGCCCGCAGTTTTGACTCAGGCGGGCAATTACTGGTGAGCGAAGCAGAACTCGGCACAGAATTTTTTGATTTAAGCAGCGGTATTGCAGGCGAGCTGATGCAGAAGCTTGTGAACTATGGTCAAAGCTTAGCCGTCGTAGTCAGTGACCCCTCGCAATACAGTTCATCGTTTCAGGATTTAGTCCTGGAACATCAACACCATCCCACTATCCGGTTTTTTACATCAGAGGACGCAGCAAAGTCCTGGCTGGCACAGTAAAGAACCGTTTCGAATTCCTACAAGCAGTAAAGGAGTAAGTCATGATTAGATCCACCACCAATACCTTGCAAGATCGAGAGATAGAAGAATATCTAGGCATCGTTGTCGGGGAAGCCATTCTTGGCGCCAACATATTCAAAGATATATTCGGTGCAGTCCGCGACATCGTCGGTGGGCGCGCTGGAGCTTATGAAGATGAGCTGGGTAAAGCCCGCGATATAGCCTTTCAAGAAATTGAAGACGAGGCTCGTGCCATGGGGGCAAACGCAATCATTGGAATCGATATTGATTACGAAGTCGTCGGTCAACATGGCGGCATGATGATGGTGAGCGTGAGCGGGACCGCAGTGCGTGTGAAGATTTAGAAGCTACCTGAAATCTCATTGGCGAGCTTAAAAAAGCTCGCCTACACTGAGGGAGAAACAAAACAAACACACATTGCTGCAAGGTTAAGGAAAACAATCAGCGATGAAAACTGCACTTGCAAACTTCTATAAGTTTCTAAACGCCATCGGGACATTGGGTGATTCTTCTCGTCAATTCCCAATGGCCGCCATCCTTCTGGGGCGCTATCTTAATCTCCCATTACGGGAGTTGCGTTCATTGTTAAAGCGCAATCGCAATTATCTGGCGTCTATCGAAAGCCTGCGTAATCAAAAACAGCCTCGTGTAGTTCTAAAGAATCACGTTCAATCGTTTCGCTTTGAACATAAATCTCAATTTCTACACCTAATTAACGCAGACAAGAGATCCCGTTTATTAGTGAGCTATCACTTTGGTGATTTTGTTTACGGCAACAACGCGCTCGCAAAACTAGAAGAGAAAACCAGAGACCAATTCTTTCTCACGCAACTGCACCCTACTTCCGGCTTTACATCAAACATGCACACTGCGTTCGCTGCAACGGTAGATAGACCAAAGCAGCTCACCACAGACTCATGCACTGCTCTATCACTTGTTAGATTGCTTAAAAAAGACAACACCACACTTTTGACTTTCATGGACCTTCCTAAAGGATTTGGAGAGAGAGTTAAAGTGAAGTTTTTTGGGAAGGAAGCTTGGTTTCCGAAAGGCCCGGCTAGTATCGCACTATTGGCTAAAGCGCCAATCCTTCCAATTTTGAACATTTCTGGCGAGCGCAATAACGAAATCAAGGTTTTTCCTCAAATTGAGCCTGTGGAACTTTCAACTCGGAACATTGAAGAAGCAGTAAGAAAAACCACACAACAACTTGTGAGTCATCTTGAGGGCGCAATCTCTTTGTATCCTTGGCAGTGGCGGTTCCTCACTAATTTGCCCTCTTTTTTTGAAAATAGCGAAGCAGATCCCAGGAGTGAGAAATATGAAGATTCCTACCGAATTGTTTCGCCCTGAAGCAATCGCTTACAGGCTCAACCGCAAACGCGCGGAGGATCAGATTCCCTATAGAGCCGAATATCGAGGAGTAGCATGGATATTTACTCTACTTGTATTTTCACTGGGCTTGCTTCTTTGTCTAGTCGAGTATCGAGAAACTGAAACAGCAAGGGGAAGATTGGTTCCAACTGAAGCAGAACAAAAACTTGTCGCTCCCAAGTCCGGTGTAGTTCAGCAGCTCAGGGTGGGCAGCGGTGATCAGGTATCCGCAGGCCAAGTGGTGGCTGTCGTGTCCTTAAGCCTCTATGGGGCAGAAGGACAATTATTGAGTGATTCGGAAAGGCACTTTCTAGAAAAGAAACTCCAGGGGTTGCGTGAACAACAGCAGTTGATTACGGACAGATTCACATTGCTTCAAGACCAGCTCGAAGATCGAATCACAGAACAACAACGAAAAATAGGATTAGCTAGTGCACAAGAATTAGCACTAGAACACCAGATACAAATTAGCAGTGAACTCTTAGCTGCGACAGAAATTCTACTTGATAGAGGCTCAGTCTCAGAAGCAGCGTTCAGGCGACAAGAGCTTGAACATCTCAATTTAGTACGAGGACTAAATGTTGTTTTAGTTGAGATTCAAGAAAATGAATCATTGCTTGTTGAGTATAGAAATCAGATAGAGGAGAGCGCATTAGACAAAGGCATAGCAATTTCTCAAGTTGAACAAGAAATCTATTCTCTTTCACATAGACTGGAAGAGAACTATCAACTGCAAACAGTTTCAGTAATTGCACTACGAGATGGCTTTGTATCTGCTCTTCCGGTTAAAGAAGGCGAGGCGGTTTCAGAGGGGCAGACGCTACTCTACATTCAACCCAATAATCAAAATCTGTTAGCTGAAATCTACGTTCCATCGTCAGTAGTGGCGCGATTATTTGTCGGTCAAGAAGTGTTAATTCGGTATGACGCCTTCGATTTTCATACTTATGGTAGGTATTTCGCTTCTATTGAGTACATTGGGCGTTCTTCACTGGATTCCCGTGAACACTTGATTCCAGTTTCACATCATGCTGAGCCGGTTTTCCCTGTGTTAGTGAAACCAGATCAGCACTATGTTGAGGGAAGCGAAATCTATCCGCTGCAAGCAGGACTATTACTTGAAGCTGATTTCGTTATTGCAGAAATGTCATTAGTAGAGCTTATTTTCAAACCAGTACTGAGTCTTAGAGGAAAATTGACTTGAGCACTCGATTTTTCAACAGAATTCATCTTCCAATGATCTTCCAAGCTGAAAACAATGAGTGCGGCCTTGCATGTGTCGCCATGATCAGCAGCTACTATGGAAGTGCATTGGATCTACAAACTATACGAAGTCGTTTTGGTGCTTCAATTCTAGGTAGTTCTGCTAAGCAGTTAATGAGCTTGGCCGCCCAACTAAATCTTCGTGGGCGTGCTCTCAAATTTGAAATAGATGATCTCAAAGGAATTAAGTTACCTGCAATAATGCATTGGGATCTTGATCACTTTGTAATCCTAAAGGAGCTTAATCGAAACACAGCGACGATCTATGATCCAGCGGTAGGTATCAAAAAGTATAGAGTTGATGAGTTGAACTACCACTTAACAGGGATTGCAATCGAATTTACTCCAACTGCTAATTTCAAGAAAAATATCCAGACCTCCAGTATAAAACTGATCAAGCTGTTTGATGGTGTTGATCTTACGCGCGCAAGCCTAGTTAGGATTTTCATCATGACCTTGTTGATTCAGCTTTTGGCACTGCTGAGTCCACTCTATCTCCAACTAGTTGTAGATCAGGGCCTGGTCAAGGGAGATTCAGAGTTTGTACTGATGTTAGGGCTGGTATTTGTAGCCGTAGTTCTCTTGAAAACTACAATTACGCATCTTCGTGGAATGTATTTACTTCAATACGGAAATAGCATTAGTTTTCAACTACTTAGTAACTCAGCACATCATTTGCTCAACTTGCCAATTGAGTTCTTTTCAAGAAGAGAAATGGGGGACATCGTTTCCAGGTTCGGATCGTTAGAAAACATACGAAAGTTGGTCACTCAAGAAATGGTGACGGTGGTAGTTGATGGATTGTTCTCGATAATCACACTGATTCTACTATTTGTTTATAGCCCAACTCTGGCTGGTGTTGTGCTTCTAATTGTAATGTTAGTCACTTGCATCAGGTTCGCTTGCATAGACCATGAGCAGACGCTGAGAAAAACAGCATTGGTGACAAGTGCAAAACAACAAACAAAATTCATGGAGAATGTCCGGTCAGTTAGTACAAGCAAGGTTAACTGCATCGAACTAGCTAGGCTGGCAGAGTGGGAAAATGATTTAGTTAAGCAGCTAAACTCGGGATATCGATTGGAGTCATTTCTAGTGAGCCTAGGTACTTATCAATCTGTATTACTAGGGATTGAAAATATCGCTGTGATTTATCTTGGCGCCGGAGCTGTAATATCTGGTGGCTTCACACTCGGCCAACTAATGAGCTTTATCTTTCTAAAGCAACACTTCACTAGTTCTGTGCTAGCAATGCTGCCAAAGCTAAGTGAAATTAAAATGCTCAATATTGAGTTGGAAAGGGTGTCCGACATTCTCAATTCACCCTTAGAAAATACAGATGAAGAAAACCATCTTTTAACTTGTTCGATAGATAGTGAGATGCAGTTTAGAGATGCTTCCATTTTTTTCCCTGGCACATCCACACAACTAATTTCAGACATTAATTTTAGAGTGAAACAAGGAGATACAATAGCGCTCACTGGTAACTCGGGGTGTGGCAAATCGACATTTCTGCGAGCCTTGCTAAAACTAGATGTGAACTACGGCGGAAACATATCAATAGGGAGCAGAGAGCTAAAAAGCATTAGCAGATATGAGTTGCGATCTCAGGTAAGTGCAGTGCTACATGATGATGGTTTGTTGTCTGGTGACCTTGCATACAATATCCACTTGGGAGTTGATCCAGGTAATCAAGAAAAGTTAAGCAAGATTTGTAATGAGCTTGGCCTAGATGAGTTAATCGAGAGCTTGCCTTTAGGTCTTTGTACCGGAGTGGGAGAACTAGGAAACATTCTCTCAGCGGGACAAATACAAAGGATTCTGCTAGCTAGAGCTCTTTATAGATCACCAAAGTTGCTATTGCTCGACGAAGCACTTTCACATCTAAACAAAGAAGCTGCCCATACCATTTTGGGCACATTAAAAGCTACAGGTTGCACAATCATTTTGGTTACGCACGATCGCGACTTAGTAGCCCGTATGGACTGTGAGCTAAACCTAACAGAGCACGTTCAATGCAGAAAAACAAATATCACAATGTAGGACATACCTATTTCATCTGGTATGACAGCAAAGTGCCGGGGGGGGTGTTTTTTGATGAAGCATGTATCGAATTTTTCTTGGTGAGAATACTTAATAGCCTGAGACAGTTTCACATCAAGATCCATGCTTATTGCATAACTCCTCAAAGGATTTACTTTATCCTCACCCCAACCACACCGAGTGGCATTTTCAGTCAATGGCAATCCGTTGCTCAACAATACAACGAATATTATCGCTCTCGTTTCTCGAGAGGCGGCCGACCTGTCTCGAATTGTTTTCAGAGTAGAGTTATTCGAGATGACTCAGAGTTTGTGTCTTACCAAGCTCTAACAGAACTCCTACCAGTCAATGAAGGGCTAGTGAGTAATGCCGGGCAATATAGATACTCCAGTTTTAGTGCTAATGGATTTGGCTTAAGAAATAAGTTTCTGAAACAACATGAGCAGTTTGCTAGATATCTTTATAGACAAAGAAATTCTTTGAGTGTTTACCGAGACAGCTTGGAAGAGTTAAGTCAGCCCGCCTCCAGTAACGTCGGTTAGGCTCAATAATTCTCAAAATATCCCACGATAAGTCCGATATTCTACTTAAGATCGTCTGAAGAAAGGTTTCAGCCGTTGGGCGGTCTATAAATTGAGGGCATTGTCACAGAATAGTCCTTACCCATAGAATAAAACTGTATTGGGCATCCGTTCGTATTGGCATTTAAGGGGGTCAGCGCAATCCCCCAACGATCGGCACAAGATCCATAATTAGAATCAAAATACCCATGGAACAATCTCGCACCGAGTTTTACCCGTTCTACGATCCTTACCGTGAAGGTCAGATGCTTAGCATGACCGCCAAGGTGAGCATCTCCTTGAGTGTGGGTTTGCTCTATATATTGGCATTCTTCCTAGTGATCCCGGACAAAGTTGCTTTCTTTGAGCAATCCTATTGGGTGCTTGGTGCCATCATGTCTACCTGCATCATGGCTCTTTATGCAGCCACGATGGCGTTCCGAAAAACTCTGGCGACTATCGATAAATTCGAAGGCAAGTCTCGACTGGGACAAGACATCGTTGAGAACTGGATGTCCGATAGTCGATTTATTATGGCTGGATGTGGTTTTGCTACTTTGAATACTGTTGTAGGACATCTTTTGGGATTGCCAGCTGTTGTGCATGAATCAGTGGCAGCACTGACAATGATGTATGTCGGCTTTTTCCTCTCAGGTTTCCTCGCGGGTATTGGACTTCTCTCAATCGCGGCAGTGATTACCCTAGTCCTTCGCTTTGCACCTTCTTTACAACATACATTGAACCCAGATGATCCTGATGGCTCTGGTGGCATTGGTACCTTAGGTGATTCGCTTTGGTTCTTTGCCTTATTGATTGGTGCGGTGGGAGTTTTAGTTTCCATCTTCTTAGTCAACGTAAGATGGAGCTTTATGTACAAAGAGTATGTGCAAACTATCTATTTGCTTTGGTTGGCGCTGCCTTACGTTTTAGCAGTCTCGATAGTGTTAGTACCTGGGCTGGCAGTGCGTAGACAAGTAAATGAATATAAGGAATACCGCGCGAAACAGCTAAAGAAGGAACAATCGGATTTGTATTCTTCTTATAAGACTTTTGATGAAGCAGAAGACGATGAGATCATTGCGACCAAGCGCGAACTCAACGAGCGCATGAATAACATCGAAGATCAAATGGAAAAACTGCGCAAAATGCGCAAGTCACATATCGATATGAAGGACAACTAGTCCTGCCTACCTTATTCGGCGTAAACCTCTATCGCCGGGCATGAACAGAACAAGTTTCTATCGCCATACACATTATCGATGCGGTTTACTGGTGGCCAGTATTTCGCTTCGCGGATGTCATCAAGTGGGAACGCACCTTGTGATTTGAGATAAGGGCGCTGCCAGTTTTCATCCAGCATGTCTTCAAGTGTGTGCGGTGCATTTCTTAGTGGATTATTTTCCGCGTCCATTTCACCCGATTCCACTTCGGCGATTTCTTTGCGAATTTGAATCATGGCATCGATGAATCGATCGAGTTCAAACTTCGATTCGCTTTCAGTAGGTTCGATCATTAACGTGCCGGCTACAGGGAATGACATAGTCGGAGCATGAAAACCAAAATCCATTAAGCGCTTGGCCACGTCTTCTTCGGTGATTCCCGATGCTGCCTTGAGTGGGCGCATATCAATAATACATTCGTGAGCCACCATGCCTGCACGACCGGTGTAGAGCACTGGATAATGTGGCGCTAACTTGGAGGCGATGTAGTTGGCGTTGAGCATTGCCACCTGTGTTGCTTTCAATAATCCCTCACCACCCATCATGGCGATATACATCCACGAGATAGGCAGAATGCCGCAACTGCCCCAAGGCGCAGCCGATACGGCGGTGTTGCCAGGATTTGGCCCGTCCAATTCAACTAAGGTGTGATTTGCGAGGTAGGGCGCTAAGTGTGCTTTAACCCCAATTGGTCCCATGCCTGGACCGCCACCGCCATGAGGGATACAGAATGTTTTATGCAAGTTAACGTGAGAAACGTCGGCCCCAATGTCAGCAGGCTTGGCAACTCCCACCTGGGCATTGAGGTTTGCCCCATCCATGTAAACCTGGCCGCCGTTATCATGCACGATCTGGCATACATGTTTGACCGCCTCTTCATACACGCCATGGGTAGAAGGATAAGTAATCATCAATGCTGCCAAAGTATCGTTATGTTCTTTGGCTTTGGCTTCAAGATCAGCAACATCGATATTGCCGTCTTCATCGCAGGCAACTAACACGACTTTCATCCCTAGCATTTGCGCACTAGCAGGGTTAGTGCCGTGTGCAGACGTTGGAATCAAACAGACATCCCGTTGAGATTCGCCTTTGCCATCCAGGTATTTTCGAATCGCTAATAGACCCGCATATTCACCTTGTGCGCCGGAGTTGGGTTGCATGCTAATCGCATCGAAACCCAAAATTTCTTGCAACATATCTTCCAGGCCAGTGATCATTTCCTGATAGCCCTGCATCTGATCAACTGGTGTGAACGGATGAGGCTTACTGAACTCTGGCCAGGTAACTGGAATCATTTCTGCTGCAGCATTGAGTTTCATGGTGCAGGAACCCAGCGGGATCATCGCGTGGGTTAATGAAATGTCTTTGTTCTCCAGGCGTTTTAGGTAACGCATCATTTCAGTTTCGCTGTGATAGCGATTGAAAACTGGATGAGTAAGATAAGACGTCACCCGCTTTAATCCGTCTGGAATAATTGCGCCGATCTTGCCGCTGGAAATTTGTTGATCCATTTCCGCGACAGTTAGCGATGCAGGTACATCACCAAGAATGACTTGCCACAGAGTTTGAATGTCAGACTCGTTAGTACATTCATCCAGGCTAACGCCAATAGTGTGATGAGTAACGACCCGATCCATTCGCAAGTTGATACCTGCTGTGCTCGCCCGTTCTGCAATTGCCATGGCTTCGTCATCAGCGACTTCAATAGTCACTGTGTCGAAAAAGTTATTGTTAATAACGTTGACGCCATTAGCGGTTAATCCAGCCACCAAAATATGAGTTAGGCGATGAATGCGTGAAGCGATTCGCTTGATGCCAGCCGGACCGTGATACATGGCAAACAATGCAGAGATATTGGCTAGTAAAACCTGTGCAGTACAAATGTTACTGTTCGCTTTTTCTCGGCGGATATGTTGTTCACGAGTTTGCAATGCCATGCGGTAGGCTTGTTTGTTGCGTGCATCAACGGAAACTCCAATGATGCGACCAGGAACCGCGCGCTTGTAATCATCACGAGTGGCGAGGTAAGCCGCGTGTGGGCCACCATAGCCCATTGGCACGCCAAAACGTTGTGTGCTGCCCAATACTACATCGGCACCCATCTCGCCCGGTGGCTTCAATAAGGCAAGACTCATAAGGTCAGCAGCGACAATAGCAATCGCTTTATGTTCATGCAGTTGTTCGATCACGGCTGACAAATCAGTGGCGTCGCCTAACATCGAAGGATACTGAAAGATTGCACCGAACAACTCGCTGCTATCGACCTGATCAAATTCCCCGATGACTAATTCAAAACCGAAACACTCAGCCCGCGTTTTGATGACGTCAATGGTTTGCGGAAAGCAATTAGCATCGACGAAAAATTTGTTTGCGCCGCGATTTTTGCTTACGCGTTTTGCCAGCGCCATGGCTTCTGCCGCAGCAGTTGCTTCATCCAATAACGAAGCGTTGGCTAGCTCCATCGCCGTAAGATCCAACACCATCTGTTGGAAGTTCAACAGGCACTCTAATCGGCCTTGAGAGATTTCAGGTTGGTAAGGAGTGTAAGCGGTGTACCAACCGGGGTTTTCTAATACATTGCGTACGATGACATTCGGTGATTCTGTATCGTAGTAACCCAAGCCTATAAAAGAACGAGTCGCTTTGTTCTTGCTGGCAATGGCTTTAAGTTTCGCCAGGGCATTGGCTTCAGTCATGGGACTCGCCATCGCCAGTGGTTGTTGCAATGCAATAGATTCAGGAACAGTCTTCTCAACCAATCGCTCTAAAGACTCCAGTCCCAACTCTTCCAACATGGCATTGATCTGTTGTTCATCAGGGCCGATGTGACGATCGATAAATTCGCCCGCATGCTGCAATGTTTCCAATGAGGAGGAATCAGTTGTGTCAGTGGAAGTTGAAGAAGAGTTTTCAGTTTGCATTGGCAGACTTCACATAAGAATTAATTAAAGCTGACCAGAATTAGTCTGGTCAGAATACTGGTACGCTTGAATTGAATAGCGCGATTGGTGCTAAACGAATTTTTGTTTATTCGTTTTCGCAGTGATCGGAATAAGCATCTGCATCCATCAACTCACCCAACTCACCTTCGTCGGTTAGTTTCATCTTATAAAACCAACCGTTCTCATACGGGCTTGAGTTAACAGTTTCAGGAGCGTCGAGTAGCGTATCATTCACTTCGGTAATTTCACCCGACAGTGGGCTGTAGATATCAGAAGCAGCTTTCACGGACTCAACCACGGCTACTTCATCTTTGGCGTTTACGGTCGTTCCCGGCTCAGGAAGCTCGACGAATACAATGTCCCCCAACGCATCTTGAGCATGATCGCTAATGCCGACGGTGGCCACACCACTGTCATCGATCTTTACCCACTCGTGGGATGCAGCATATTTGAGATCATCGGGAAAGTTGCTCACACACAGCCTCGCTAAATTAACTAAAAACTACTCAAAAACCTTCTTGCCGAAGCGGACAAAATTAGCACGGACTTTTCTGACTGGAACCAGTTTTCCGCGCATCTCAACCTGGCAGGACTCACTATTCACGGGGATTCTAGCTAATGCGATTGAATGCTTCAATGTGGGTGAGAAGCTGCCGCTGGTGATAATTCCTTCGCCATTTTCGGTCACCACTTTTAGCCCTTCGCGCAGCACTCCACGCTCTTCCAACACCAGCCCTACAAGCTCTGGCAGCTTGCCTTTGCGCTGCTGATCAAGGTGCTTGGTGATGGCCTCGCGACCGATAAAAGCCCGGTCTTCAGGCTCCCAGGCGATACTGAAATTCATATTGGCGGCGATGGGGGAAATGTCCTCGTCCATGTCGTGGCCATAGAGATTCATCCCGGCTTCCAGCCGCAAGGTGTCTCGCGCGCCCAGACCGATTGGCTTCACTCCAGCGTCGAGCAAGCGGTCCCAGAATGCTTCCGCTTCGTCATGAGGAATGATTAGTTCAAGCCCTTTTTCCCCGGTGTATCCGGTGCGGGCAATAAACCAC
Organism: uncultured Pseudohongiella sp.; assembly: GCA_965262465.1. Classification (GTDB taxonomy): domain Bacteria; phylum Pseudomonadota; class Gammaproteobacteria; order Pseudomonadales; family Pseudohongiellaceae; genus UBA9145. Next base: position 3,655,413 of record OZ253535.1, read on the forward strand.
TCACCCAACAACACCCCACGAAAATTACCCAGGGCGCTCACAACTTCAGCATGTTCCGGGCTCAGGAGTTGGCAAACCGTATCGATGGCATCAGGACCATGCACGGCCAAGATAGCCAGTTCAGGACGTTCGTTTAATTCAACCTTGAAGCCTTCGGACACTTCCTGCATCCAGGCCAGATCTTTCTCGCGGGTCGCGCAATTACTTACTACGCGAAATCCGAAAGCCATGCGGTAGACGATGAGGTCATCAATTACGCCACCGTCAGGTCGCAACATAGCGCTATAAAGTGCGCGGCCATTCTCATCCAGTTTCGCCACATCGTTGGCGAGTAGTCGTTGCAGGTAGGCTTCAGCGCCATGACCTTCAACGTCCACAATAGTCATGTGGGATACATCAAACACGCCCGCGGCGGTGCGCACCTGGTTATGCTCTTCGAGTTGAGAGCCATAATGAATAGGCATATCCCAGCCAGCAAAGTCCACCATCTTGCCACCGGCATCGATATGCTTTTGAAAAAGAGGAGTTTTTTGACCCAAAACGTAACTGCTATAAAGGTTGAGCTGCTAAAAGGAGGGGGCATTCTACCCGTCCCAACATGGCATTCATAGCAGTTGCGCTGAGTCTTACGGAGTCTTGCTGGAAGCGCTAGAGGACTCGGTCTTCCAGCTCGTCCATCGCTTCCATTCGGGTATGTCGGCTGGGGTGATTGCGCGCAATTTCTAGCAGCAGTCCACCAATGCTGGGGTCATCCAGATCAGCAAGTCCGCGTACTGCGTTTTCTCTCACCTCCTCATTCGAGTCGCTCCAGGCGAGTCGATTGAGATCAGTCAGGACCATGCTTGCATCGAATTCAGCCAGGGTGTCCACGGCTTCGGCGCGATAGTCTTCTTCTACGAGTTCATTGCCGGTGAGCTCCAGTAGAAAAGGCACGGCTAACTCGGCCGGGACTTCGTCCATTGCTTGCAGGGCTTCTTCCCGCACGTCTTCACTGGGATCTCGTTCAAACAAACGTTGCAACAAGGAGAATGCGCGTCGGCCGTCCATATAGGCGGCTAACTCCAGTGCAGTTTCTCGAATCTCTTCATCACGATGGTTCTCTGCTACATCTGCCACCGTGTCATATTCGGAGGGACGGCGAGACAAACCTGCCAATGCAGCCATCACGATATGTCGATCATCGTCTACTGTCGCCAGTTCGCGCAGTACTTCATTACTGGTTTCGCCGGGAATCAATGACAAGCTGGCGATGGCTTCCTGGCGTACACCTTGTGGATTCATTCTGTTGCTTAGCTCACTCAACAATCGCAGATTGCTAGTGCTGTTGTAACGACTCAAAGCCGAGATTGCGATCTTGCGTGCACCCAAAACTTCGTTTTCGTCTTGAGCAATGTCTGCAAGATATTCCGCAACCGAATCTGATTTCTGAAAGGCAATGCTTTCAATTGCAGCAAAGCGTAACGCAGGTCGAGATTCGTCATTGGCAATTGCGATGATTACATCATCCCTATTAGCAATGTTATGAAGTCCCAGGCTGCGCACAATTGTGCGTTGAATTGCATCAGTTGATAGTGGTGACAACATTGATTGTTGATGCGTGAAACTTTCTTGTTGTGACACATCGCCTAACCAATACACGGGTAAGTCGAACCAGTTAATGAGTGCGTCTTCTTCGATTACCCGCAATTCAGCAATGGCATTGTCTTCGTACCGTGCTAGAAAAAGCACTCGTTGTTGCACTGTGTAATCATCTTGTGGTGTGGAGACATTGGCTTGCAATGAAGCGAGTGAATGGCGATTGCGCCAACCACCTGAATCAATGTTGTACCACTCGCCACTCCACCTTCCACCCCATCGCCCGCGACTGGGCCGATTCCATTCGATGAAATCATCATGGCGCGACGACAATCCCACTTCTAGCTTTTCATCAAGTTCAACGGTGTAGCCAAATGCGATCCACGCGTTGCTTTGATTGTTAACTTCTTCTAGTCCCCACTCCCAAGCTTGGGCAAGGGAACTAATCGAAGCTGGTTTATTCGTTACAGTTTGGGCCTGAGTCGTAGCACCGAGCAGTAACTGACCAATAACCAGTGCGCTTAGTGCCCAGGATTTCATTGGTCGACTCCAGACTCATTCAATCGATCCTCAAGAATCTCTAACATCCCTTCTATCGCTGCTGGGTAATCTTCCAAGCGGCGTAAGGCGCGAACTGCAGAGCGTTGAACGAGTTCGCTGTCGTGTGACCGATAGGCAGAGATGACTGGATCAACCGCATCAGGATGTTCAGTATCACCTAGCGCACGCACAGTGGCAGCGACTAGCTGTTCATCGGACTCATCACCAGCGATGCGGGTTAGTGCTTCGACTGCTTGCGGCGTTTCTGTGTCGCCCATGCCGTCCAGCGCAGCGAGTTTGCGTTGCAGGTTATCGGTATTCGCATAGATATTTTCCAAAGCGGCAACCGCTATTCCATCTTCGCGATCGGCAATGCCTTCAATCGCCGTTGCTGCGGTTTCGTCATCTTGTTCTGACAATGCAGTCTCGGATAGAAAAGACATGACATCAGGTAAATCCATGTCTGCGATTTCATCGATAATCTCTTGTCGCAACTCAGCTGACTCTAAACCGTCTAGTGCGCCCATTAAGGCAAGCATTGAATCGGTAGTTTCCATATCAGACAAGGCATCTGCTGCCTCGCGAATAATGTGCGGATCGGTTTCAGTTTCCAGCAAACGGCTTAAGGTATCGACCGCCGCCGTTCCTTCCCAGTCATCAAGCTCACCAATAATTTCAGCGCGCATAGAGGCGGGGTAGCTGTCGTCGGTGGCAATTGCCAATAAACGCTCGCGGGAATTCTCCTCATCACGATCAAGTAACACCATTACCGCCGCATTGCGCACCATCTCTGCATCACCGTTCTCGGCGATGTTTAGCAGTGTGTTGCTGATTGATTCACCGGGAAGATCTTCCAGCAGCAGAATAAGGCGCGTACGCATGCTGTCGTCTTCTGTATTTTCCAGGCGCTCGATTAGCAGGTCCGATACTCGTGAGTCATCTCGCAGTGCGCCAATAATTGTTAGCAACTCGTCGTCCGCTGAGTGGCGACGATGACGCATTTCATGCAGCTGCATCCGAGCGTCACGCATGGCCTGACGAATATCATCCATCTGCTCGTCACTGAGTTCCGGCATGTCTGGAAAGTCAGGGAAGTCAGGCATGTTAGGGATGCGGATATTGCCTATTTCGATGCGGACCCGTTCCATTTCCCTCTCCGCAACTTCCATCGCACGCTCGACAGATTCGGAAATCTCGTCGCTGTCGATATCAAAATCAAAATCGAAGTCAAACTCGTCAGTGACTTGATCTATGTATTCGGAATAGCCGAGGGCAGAGAGCTCGGCACCCAGAACCGCCATCTTGGTGCGAGCATCTGCTACCCAACTGCTATCGGGGAAGCTTGAAATGAATTGTTGGTAGCAAGAAAAGTTTTCCTGCTCTTCAGCAGATTGTTCTTGCTCGACGGAGTAACAGCCCCAGAATGCGGCATCGTCTGCCCAAACGCTTTCAGGCCAGTCTGCACTGAACTGCTCAAAATTTTCTCTTGCTTCGGCCCATTGCTGTTCAAGAATCAAGTTATAGGCACTGCGATAATCAACAGTATCCTGTTCTTGAGAAAACACTTGGGCGCTTACTAAAAGAACACCACTGAGTGACAAAGGTAAAAGGGTTTTGTGTTTCATTTGCTTACTCTCCTGATGGGACTTAGATCACTAGATCGTTGTCTCGCATCTCCATTAGTCTGATCTTGAACAGAACGCCATTCTCTTCAAGGAAGCGTTGTAAGAGTGCAACTCCTTCTTCCATGTTTGATTCATCGAGATTGGCAATCTGTAACAACATAAATTCAATATCTCTAAGTAACTTTCTTTCACCTGATGCAAATGGATTGTTATCCACTTCGTGCAAAACGTTGGCTTCTAAGGCCATATCACGCGCTACTGTGCGTTGAATGGGGAGACCTGACCCGTTTGTAGTTTCTGTGTTTGCAACTTGCATCAACATGACTTGAGCTCGGTTTAAATAGTTCATCAAATCTGGATTCACTTGCTGAGTGAAAGCAGTACTTGGTGTCTCTGTTTGGTTTGACGATAGAAAAACGAAACCAGTCACGAAAATAACTAAGGAAGCCGCAATTGCACCGATCGCCATATTCCAATGGGCGGATCGTTTGGGTGCCATCTCTCGATAGCGTTGTGCATCAATTTTGTCGAGTTCTGGAAGAAGACGTGTATGAAGATCGTCTAATGAAGCACGTTCCGGAATGTCATCAAACGTTCCATGTTGCAGTCCAGCAGACTCCAACAATTTTTTGGTCTGTTGCAGTTCGTCAAATTCAGCTCGGCAACTGGCACAACTTTCCAAGTGTTGTGTCAATTCGCGCGGTAAGCTGTCGCCTCCATCCTGATAGATCGCATCAGCGATCAGGATTTGGCAGGCATCACAATTCAACATTGTTCGTACTCCTGCAGATTAATTTGTTGCGACGTGAGTTCGTCGCGTAGTTTTCGAATAGCTCGAAATAGAATGTTCTTAACGGTTCCCTCAGAGCGATCAACTACCACTGCAATTTCTCTCAATTTGAAATTCTGTAAATGGCGCAAGGTAAAAACAGTTTGCTCGAAGGCACTCAAACAGCTGATTGCCTGATCGATGTGAGATCGCAGTTGTTCACCTTCGACTCCCGATTCGCTATGGCTTCGGGAATTGGTATCGAGGCTGGCTTCCTCTTCATATTCGCCATCCACCAGGCGCAGGTGACGGGTTCGCTGCCGTTGTAGATCGATCGCTGCCAGATAGGTTATGCGGTGCAGCCAGGTAGAAAGCCTGGATTGCCCTTTGAAATCAGCTAGTGCCCGGTAGGCTTTGATAAAGGCTTCCTGCACGGCATCTTCCGCCAATCCGGGCTCATTGAGCACGCTGCGAGCCACCGTGAACATGCGCTGCTTATTGCTGTCCACAATATGTTTGAAGGCCTCACGGTCCCCGGCTGCCGCCAGTTTTGCCAGAGCTAGGTCCGCATCCAGCGCCAGCTGACTGGCCTGTTGGTCCTTATTGATGGAATAAATGTTGGCGGTCCCCATGCTCTATCGTTCCCAAGGCCATTGTGCCCGGCTGTACTAGATTGGACGAGCGAAAAAGCAAAAGGTTTGCAGGGAATCGGGTGATATTTAGGGCTGCCAGGCGTAGCTGAATTTGGCGAAAAACGTGCGATTGGTGCGGTAGATGGATTCCTGGCTGTCATCCCGAAAACCGGCATCGGAATACCCCACGAAGAAGCGGGTCGCAGCATTTACTCGGTAGCTGTATAGCAGCTGGGTGGTCAACTCCCGGGATCGACTCTGGATCGGGAAGTTGTAGAGATCCTGATTGCGGTCACGATCATCGTGCTGCACGATCACTCGAAGAAAGCTGTTGTTGTTGAATTGGTAAGTCGTACGCAGGCTAGTGAGATTGGCGGTGAACAACTCACCACCATCGACATCAAATTCTTGCCAGGTATGATCCAGATCGAATTGTAAGTGGCGACCAAATTGGTAACGAATGCTCGGTCCTAATCGTTTCGAATTACCAAGCCGGGTGTTGGCAAAATCCACCACATCTTCGAACCGCATGTTCAGCCCCAACTCCAAATTTGGAGTGGGCGCCATGCTGATGTTCAGTGTATTGAACTGTTCATCAAAGTATTGACCATTCCAATAGGTTTTCGATCCACCAAACAATCCGAATACCGAAGATTGCAAAGGGCCGTTCATATTGAGAAAGACTTCGAATTCTTCTTCTAACAAAAGACCAGACTGATCTTCAGTGCGATCGTAATCCAGTGCCACACGCACGCGATTAAAAAAATCATCGCCATCGCCCCACCAGGTGCGACCGACAGTAACGACTTGGTAGATGTAGTCGACGCGGTTGATGAAACCCAGGTCTGCTCTGAAATCTTTTCCCCAGTCATAGTGACCAATTCGCCAATCCCAGTTTCTTTCATTGTGATTGTATTGAATCACTGTGCTTGAATCGCTTAGGTCAGCTGCCTGATTGTGTTGCGTTTGAATTTGCAATGGATACTCAGACTCGGACTGCATGTGCTGAATATAAATAGTGTCTTGATTGTTCGGGCGCAAGGTTGAATCAATGCTTAATACACTATTGCTATATCCATCGCCCTGGCGATGAGTAACCAGTCCACCTATGGTCGAGTTATCAAAAATGTCATAGCGATAACGTCCAATAACCGCTTCGCTTTTTACTTCGCCTAAGGTTGCGACCCGAGAACTTAAGCTGCGCGGAATAATAAAACTCGTAAACTCATCATTCGCCGCTAACAGTCCGTAAGTATGAGGGCCGGTTTTTCCAGTGAGTTTCGCACCGATTTCAGGTTGCGCGATGTTGCGTGTGTACACAAGGTTTTGAAACGTATCGAAGTAGTCAGCCCCATCAAGAAAAAATGTTCGTCGTTCAGGGAAAAACAGAGAGAACGTTTGATTGATATCCAGTTGAATGCGATCTGCTTCAACCTGTGAGAAGTCAGGATTGATTGTGGCATTAAGATAAGTGTCCTGACTTATTCCCCAGCGCACATCCAAACTTGCTTCTTGTTCAGGATCACCACCGATCCAATTGCCATCTGCAGGGTCGCGGGTTTCATTGGCAATCGTTGTTAAGGTGGGAATAACAACGAGGTTCATGCTGGGCTCTAATTCTGCAAAGCCATCTGCCTTAGCAATCTGACACAGGTAACAAGACACATCTCGATCTTGTGGCACGATTGATAAACGGTTCTCGCGATCACGCGGATATTGCCGAATAAGATCGATGCCCCAGGTTTGCGCACCATCCGCAGGAGAGAAGCGCAACTGCTTCAACGGTATCGCCATTTCAACGGTGTATCCGGTGGCCGTTATTTGACTGGCGCTATCCCAGATTGCATCCCAGGCTTCGTCATCCCGTCCATTCACATCATCCCAAATGTCATCGGCCTGGACGCCGAGTGGATTCACGTAAAACTCATAGGCTCGCCGTTCGTCATTGAACGTATCCAACACTACAGCGACATAGTCATCGTCCCAAATTCTGTCCCGGTCGCGGTAAAAGGCCCGGATCTCTTCCGGATTGGGATCTTGAGCGATGAAAGCGACATACAAGGTTTCGCCGTCTTCCATTAACAGGGCTTCTGTTTGCACTGGTGCTGGGATGTTTTCACCGGGCTCGGTTTCTACATCGATAGAGACCGACAACGCGTTCTGCCACTCGCCGCTTTGTAGTTCACCATCGATTTCCGGAGCGGTGGTGATACGGGGAATATCAAAATCCGACTGAGCGCGTAGTTGCTGAGGCCCAAGCACGATAGCCAGAAAGCACACAGCTACCGCCAGGTAGGACAGCGATCGATAAGGGAATTGAATTGCAGGGAAGGAAGACAACCGAACTACTGCTTCTATTAATACTTTTAATAGGCGTATTAGACGACAAAAAGCCCCATTAGTTAATGCCAAGTCAGAAGCCTGCGGGGAATGGACTCATACCAGAGATGTGTGACCATAAAAAAAGGGAAACCAGTGGTTTCCCTTTTTCTTTGATCGTTGAACTAATCCTTAGAGATCAGCCGCTGCCTCCAGTACGTAATCGAAATCTGGGCGAGTTCGATAACCTTCTTCGGCAAACTTCGCGCGAATCACACCATCGGGATCAATTAAAAAGATTCCTGGGTGTGGCACACCATAAGCCCGACTGTCGGGTTCATAATCAGTATTCAGAATACCTAGAGCATTTACATGCTTGATGTCCGCATCACGAAGCATAGTGAATTCAACTCCCATGTCTTCTTCAACTGACTTCAGCATCTCAACTGAATCATATGTCATAGCAACCACGGATATTCCCATGGCTTCGAATTGGTCTGTAATGTCGATCAGCTGCACGAGCTGAGATTTACAGAATGGTCACCAATCAAAAGAACGGCTAAGCATGAATAACATGCCGTTCTCGCCTACTAAATCGTCAAAATCGCGTAAGTCGCCATTCTGATCCTCGGCTGAAATTTCAGGGATAGCACTGCCGACAGGAAAGTCTGGTGCCCAGACATATTCTTGTGCCAGCGATACCTGAAACACAGACAACAGAAACAGGGCAAGCAGTGACTTGCCAATGGTTCCTCGACGCTGTGAATTACTTTGCATCATTGAGTCCTTTACGGGTTCTGGCCCGATCATTGAACAAAAGGGTATTTCGCGCAGGGCGCTTTCTATAATACCCGATTAGTGGGCATTTTATTGCACGCTATATGGAATTGAGGTGACTGAGCAGTCTATTCGATACCCTCGAGGAATCGTTCTCCCCGGGGCAAATAGTTGTTGTGGCTATCTAAAGAAAACACCACCGAACTGGAGCGTCCGATAATTTCACCACGAGGCACAAAGCTATAGATGCGGCTGTCTGCACTATTGTCCCGATTGTCGCCAAGCACAAAGTACTGTCCCTCGGGCACAATGTTTGGACCATAACTACGGCTGGTACGATTTACATAACGGCTCGAGAGTTGCGCCTGGTGCGCCATATCGGGAAGTTCTTCCTGCACAATGATGGCAGTGGAATCGCGCGACAAAATCTCGTAGTTCGCTGATTCGCCGTTAACGACTAGCGTATTGTTCTGGATATAAATGGTGTCACCGGGTAGTCCTACGATGCGTTTTACTAATCGCTTGCCGGCACGTTTGGAATCGATAATGACGATGTCGCCTCGATCAGGATCATCTATTTCTGCCAGTGAGATCTCGGTCCAGGGAATTTTTACATCATAAGCCAGCTTGTTGACCCACACCTTATCGCCATCCAGCAGAGTAGGTTGCATAGAGGCGCCGGAGATAGAACTCAAATCGGCAATAGCGCTCTTGAAGAACACGATACAAAAAAGAAGAAAGAAGAATTGGCGGTTCTCTTTCCAGAAGGCTCGGGTGTAATTGTGGAGGCGATTGCTCAAATTGCTGTGGTTCAAATCCATGATGGCTATACTGCTACTACATCTATCTGGATTAAGTTAGCCAGCGTGCTGGGGATTGTCAATCAGCTTTCTGGCAGGTTTTGAACTCGGTCAAATAGCCCGAAACCCGCATGATACGGGGCTTTCAGCGGGAATCACGGACCTCAAATCTGCGTTGAAACGCCATTTTCTCAGTTGCTTTTGCTGACAGCGTCCAATAACCTGTATTTTTGTACAGTAATTTAAGAACTGCGCATGCAACCTGCCCAAATCCTCGATCAGTTTCATCCCGCCTGCCGCAGCTGGTTCCGTAGCCAGTTCGGTGAGCCAACTGCGGCTCAAGCTGAAGCCTGGCCGGCGATTCGAGATGGGCGCCATACACTAATTTCTGCTCCAACCGGAAGCGGTAAAACTCTGGCTGCTTTTTATGCGGCTATTAATAGTCTGGTGGAAAAGGGTGTGGAGAATCGATTGAGCGATGGTGTGCATATCTTGTATGTGTCACCTCTCAAAGCTCTTAGCAACGATATTCATCGCAACCTCGAAATACCATTGGATGGCATCGCCGAACATTTGCATCTGGAAGGTGTTGCACCAGTGGATATTCGGGTGGCTGTTCGAACCGGAGACACTCCTGCTAACGAACGGCAGAAGATGGCGAAGAATCCGCCGCACATTTTGGTGACAACTCCTGAGTCACTTTACTTGCTACTTACCAGCGCCAGTGGGCGCAATATGCTCGCTACAGTTTCTACTCTAATCGTGGATGAAATTCATGCCATGTTAGGTGATAAGCGTGGCTCCCATCTCGCACTCTCAATCGAGCGGCTGCAACATTTATGTTTATTAAATGGTGGCTTACATTTGCAACGAATCGGATTGTCAGCCACTCAAAAACCAATCGGCATGGTTGCACGTTACCTGGTGGGGAATAACAACTGCCATGATGATCAAGTTGATTGCGTAATTGCGGATTCGGGTTTTCGCCGCAAAGCAGAATTACATTTGGAAGTGCCCAGTTCGCCACTGACTGCAATCATGGCGAATGAAGTGTGGGAAGAATTGTATGAACGTTTAGTACATCTGATTGAATCCCATGAGACGACCTTGATATTTGTGAATACAAGAAGGTTGTCGGAACGCCTGGCACTTGCTCTGTCGAGGCGCTTGGGTGACGGCTCCGTGTGTTCCCATCACGGCAGCATGAGCAAAGACCAACGCCACAATGCAGAGCAGCGATTAAAAGCAGGCGATCTTAAAGTGCTGGTTGCAACAGCATCGATGGAATTGGGAATAGACATTGGTTCAGTTGATCTTGTTGTTCAGTTTTCTTCACCAAAAAGTATTGCAACGTTTTTGCAACGAGTGGGTCGTTCTGGTCACTCAATACACGGCACACCTAAAGGCATTTTGTTTCCGCTAACCCGTGACGATTTAGTCGAAGCGACTGCATTGTTACATAGCATTGAATGCGGAGAACTCGATCGCATTGTGATGCCTGAAAAACCTGCAGACATCTTGGCACAACAAATCGTTGCTGAAGTGTCGTCTCCATTTCTTAATGGAGATGGCGACACAGAAGATGGATGGGATCTCGATAGACTCTTTGCGTTGTTTAGCAATGCATATCCATATCGTGATCTATCACGGGAAGAATTTGATACCACAATCAAAATGCTCGCCGAAGGTTATTCAACTAGAAGAGGAAGGCGCGGCACCCACCTGCATTTAGACAGCATTAACAACAAAGTACGAACACGTCGTGGTGCCAATCTAGTATCGCTCACCAATGGTGGAGCAATTCCCGACATGTTTGATTATCAGGTGGTGTTAGATCCTGATGATGTTGTAGTTGGCACACTGAATGAAGATTTCGCCTTAGAGGCACTGCCTGGAGATGTATTCACCCTGGGTACTCATGCCTGGCAAATGTTAAGAGTAGATGGCCTCAAAGTTCGGGTCAGAGACGGGGAGGGCATGCAGCCCACCATTCCATTCTGGTTTGGTGAAGGGCCTGGCCGTACCCAGGAGCTGTCGGAATCAGTCTCTCGCTTGCGTCAGCAAATCGCTGAACTGCTTATCGATCAATCGGCGGAAGCCGCCGTAGATTGGTTGATTCAGACCATCGGGCTACCAAAGAGTGCAGCAAATCAGCTGGTGGATTACCTCCAGGCAGGGATGAATGCGCTAGGCGTAATGCCTACCCGGGATACCCTGGTAATGGAGCGTTTCTTCGATGAAGTGGGCGACATGCATGTGGTCATTCATTCGCCTTATGGCAGTAGACTAAATCGCGGCTGGGGATTAGCACTCCGTAAGCGATTCTGTAAGTCATTCAATTTTGAATTACAGGCTGCGGCGAACGAAGACAGCATTGTGATTTCACTTGGCTCGGTACACAGCTTCCCGTTGGATGAAGTGTATCGTTATCTGCAAACTGCTACGGTACGCGAAACTCTTATTCAAGCGATGTTGGATGCGCCGATGTTTGAAGTACGTTGGCGCTGGAATGCGACTCGGTCGTTAGCTATTCAACGTAATCGCAATGGCAAACGTGTGCCGCCTCAGTTTCAACGCATGGATGCTGAAGATTTAGTGGCTCATGTTTTCCCAGATCAAATCGCCTGTCAGGAAAACATCACAGGTAAACGTGATGTTCCTGATCATCCATTAGTTAATCAGACAATTCATGATTGCCTAACAGAAGCCATGGACATCGATGAACTTGAATCACTTATCGATGATATTGAAAACCAGCGTCTTAATTTAATTGCCAAGGACTTACGTGAACCATCACCGTTTGCCCAGGAAATTATTAACGCCAGGCCCTATGCATTTTTGGACGATGCGCCTTTTGAGGAACGTCGAACCAATGCGATTCGCAATCGTAGTTGGGCAGACCCTGCTGAAGCGAAAGACTTTAGTCAGTTGGATATCGAAGCGATCAACCGAGTGCGTGAAGAAGCATGGCCCTTCGTTTCTAACGAAGAGGAATTGCATGATGCGTTGTTAAGCGCTTCTTATTTTATGCCTGATGAAATGATTGATCAGGATTCGAAGCAATGGCAATCCAGTCTGGTAGAGACGGGACGCATACAGCAGCTGCATGAACACCCTAAGCAATTGTGGTGCGCAACTGAAAACCTTCCCAAGATTGCTGCGCTATTTCCTAAACTTGTAAACGTTGACGACTTACCTGAATTCTTGCGATCACAACAATGGGACCCAAGTGAAGCCTTACGGGAAGTTGTTCGCGGCAGGTTGGAATGTCTGGGTCCAACAACGGCCAGTCGCTTAGCTAAGGAATTAAATGTCGAACGAAGTGATATTGATCAGGCACTCATTGCATTAGAAGTGGAAGGCTTTGCGTTTCAAGGACGCTTCACTCCTCACAATGCACTGCAATCTTCATCGGAGGAACCGGAGATCGAATGGTGCGAGCGTCGACTACTTCAACGCATACATCGCTACACCATCGATCATCATCGAAAACAGATCAAGCCAGTTTCAATAGAAACCTATAGTGAGTTTTTGTTTGATAAACATCAGCTGGTCCCAATCAAAACCGATGGCAGCTCATCTGAACCTGGATTAGATGGGCAAACCAGTTTGCAAAACTGCCTGAACTTATTGGATGGCATGTCGGCCCCGGCAGTGAGCTGGGAGGCAGATATCTATCCAGCTCGCATCGCTAATTACGATCCCAACTGGCTAGATGTCATGTGCATTAGTGGGCGGGTTGTATGGGGTAGATACACTTTGCCAACCATGTCTACGAAGCGGAAAAACCAGAAGCGAAATTCCGGGCCAGTTAAGAGCACCCCCATCGCGCTGATGCGCCGCGATAATCTGGATATCTGGCAGGCTCTTGCCGCCGCACAATGCAATGAAGAAGAACCACAGACAGGCAGCTCCATTGCTCAGCGTATCGAAACGGATCTGCAGCAACACGGGGCGAGCTTCTTCGATCAGATACAAACCCGCACCGGGCTGCTGAAATCACAGTTGGAAGAAGGCCTGGCGGAATTGGTAAGTCTGGGCAGAGTGTGTAGTGATAGCTACACCGGGCTGCGAGCCTTGTTAACACCGAATAACAAAAAGCCAAGTAGTCATAAACGCCGCGGCAGAAAAGCCATGTTTGGTGTAGAAGATGCCGGTCGCTGGAGCATCCTGGAAACTTTTCATCAACAAACTGAGCAGCCCAGTAGTCGGCATTGGGATGTTCTGGATGAGGAGCAACTGGAACGATTAATCACTATTTATCTGGAACGTTGGGGAGTCATATTCCGTGGCATCTTAACTCGGGAACTACTCGCTCCCCCTTGGCGCGTGTTGCTGCCTGTTCTACGCCGACTGGAATTACGCGGCGCATTGCGTGGCGGTCGTTTTATAAATGGCGTGGGCGGAGAACAATTTGCCTTCACAGAAACCGTCGATGCATTGCGAAAATTCAAACGTAATAAAGAGAATTCAACCAGCTCAGAATTTTATTCGCTATCAGCAACTGACCCGCTGAACTTATTAAACTTTATTTTGCCTGGTAAGAAGCTTCCCCGTTTAAGTAAAAATCGCGTTTTATATCGAGGAGGTGTGCCGGTCGCAGTTTTAGAAAGTGATGAAATTCATTTTCTTCGCCCGGTTGAAGCTGAAGAACAGTGGCAATTGCAACAAATGCTCACTCGTAAGATTTTTCCACCGCGTTTGAAGAGCTACATCGGTAGTCGCTAAGCACAACTTTTCCTACTCAATAAAAAATCCCGCTGCTGCAATGCAACAACGGGATTCTGTCTTGCTTGCGCACCTATTGTTGGCCAATAGTTAGTGCGCTCTACATATGGGAGCTAGGGAAGAAAAATTTCTATCCCCTCCAGTTACCCACTTTAACTTCTAACTAAAGTTAAAAGCCTTTAGTGAAAATAACCGGAGGCTCCCTTAATAGATTGACTATTGATGGGATCACCTCCTTCATGTTCCAGGGATGGAAGTTATGCTAGGAGATTCCCCCTGTTGGAACCGCTAACAAAAGTCCAAGGTTTTTATATAACAGGGTAGCCCCACTGTAAAGCAGTGACACAAGAATATTTTTCCTACCTAAAAGTCGAAATAAATCCGGCATTCAACCTGTTGATAGATGTGATATGAACGCCTGTTAGTTCAAAAATTGTGCAGTTCGGCACAGTTTCAGTTGGTTGCGACTGCCACACTAATCTCGAGCGCATAGGAGTTACAGGCAAGGAATGGACTTAGCGGTCAGCCTAGTGGATTTAGCGATCTTGATGGAATGATGTTATGAACGAAAGAAGAGCGCACAGGCGTGTTGATGTAGATTTTTGGGCAACATTGAATCATCCGTTGCTCGGAACGATTACAGGTGACGTAAATGATATGTCTGTAAGTGGCCTATCTCTCACGCTGGATGAAGAACTACGATTTTTTGTCATGATGGAGCTGGATGTTCGAATACATGGAGATGGTTGGGAGAAAACCGCCCCATCGTTACCAGTTCAAGTAGTGCGCGTAAAAGATCGGGAAATTGGTTTGCGCTTTGTTGAAGCCTGCGATGACTATTGGGCTCCACCACCGGAGACTGAGTTTGAGCTAGAGCTCGATGGCAGTAACTTTTTTGGAAAACGTGACGAATACGATCTCAGCGCATAGCAGCTGATTCGTTGCAGCTGATTCATTGCAACTGAAGATTAGAAACTTAGAAAGAACCGCAAAGAAAAATAGAGCACGATCCCAATCAAGCCAAAGTAGAGAATAAACCTGAGCGGTTCTTCAACGAAGCTGTCCCACATTGTTTTGGTTTCACCCAGACTACGCTGCTCCTCATATTCTGCTTTCACACGACTTCTGCGCTCATCCTGGTACTTATCAATCAGGTGCCTGGCTTCTGCAAACCGCGCGTTGTCCTTTATCCACAATGCAGGCATGGAAATTCCCCAGTTCCCGGCAAATGTCTCGAAATACTCAATCTCGTTTTGATCAAGCAAATCTCGCACTTCTTGTGCCTCATCATCTGGCACATGGCGCATGCGGAACAGTAGTTTAGCCATATTCAAATAGCACTGGGGTTAAGGTGAAAACCTGTCTATTATAAAGAAAGTAAGACTAAAGAAAGTATAGTTAAAGAAAGCACAGTTAAAGAAAGCACAGTTAAAGGTAGAAGCAGCAAACTTCGGCCCAAGAGGTAAGAGCATGAAACACCAATATGAGCTTGTAGCATTACGCAACTCAGTGCTGACATTACTTACAGCCTTAGCGGTTGTATTACCTTTTTCTGCCGCGCATGCAGATTCATCTGTCTGGCAGGTCACGTCAGATTCAAGCACTTTATACATCGGTGGCACTGTGCATCTGCTTCGACCGAGTGACTATCCATTGCCTTCTGAATACGAAGAGGCTTATGGAGATTCACAAGAGCTCTATTTTGAAACCGACATTTCTTCAATGAACGATCTCAGTGTTCAAGCGAAAATGTTGCAAGAGCTCACTTACAATGATGATCGCACACTCAATTCAGTATTAAACGACGAAGCTTACACTGCGCTCACTGAATACACAGAGAAAGTCGGTCTGCCCTTAATGATGATGGAAAAATTTAAACCGGGCATGATCGTAAGCACTTTACAAATTTTGGAGTTTCAAAAACTTGGATTCACACCACAGGGAGTGGACGCGCATTTCAACGCTCGTGGAATTGGCGATGGAAAATCGATTGGCGCGCTTGAAACTATCGAAGAACAAATTGGTTTTCTCGCTGCAATGGGTGAAGGCAATGAAAGCGAATTCATTTTGCTGTCGTTATCAGATCTAGAGAAAACTAATGAGATTATGGGAGAGATGATAACCGCCTGGCGCGACGGTGATTCTGATCGGCTAGAAGAGTTGTTTGTCACCGATATGAAAGAGCAGGCACCAGAGCTTTATGATTCACTACTGAGGCAGCGTAACTTTCGTTGGATTCCACAGATTGAACAGATGCTAAACGATAGTGATACGGAATTTGTTTTAGTGGGTGCAGCGCATCTTATTGGCGAAGATGGACTGGTGACATTGTTGCGCGCAAGAGGGTATGAAGTGACCCAGCTCTGAGGAACTCAGTTTTTTGCAGACATTAAAAAAGGGCCAATCGGCCCTTTTTTATTATTCGGTCTAGCTTACGAGCTTGTCTTGTGACTCAGAACAATTTGTCTGGGACCACTAGTAGAAGTCTGGCCACTCACCCCAGAAGGTATTTGTTGTACCTTACCACCGGCTTTCAAGAAAGCTGCGATGTGCTCTTCCAAATCCTCGCGGGTGCTAACTACTGCTTCTTTTTTTGGTTTGTTCGCCATAACTTCGAATACTCATTGCCTTAAAGGGCCGATAATTATACACAAAATGGCGTTTTTCCGCTAACTGACGGGAAACAGGCTTCTTGCGAAGCCTGTTTTTTAGGGATTATCGTGGATTATCTGGCTTTGGAGCCGAGCCTCTTGCGAGGTCTAACATAGTATTCTGAGTAATAATCTTCTGGCAGCTCACCTACGAGCTCGTCTAATGAAGTCTTGTAGATCACTTTCATTTTGGCCAAAAGTTCCAGATCTAAGTGGCATCCATAGTTTCGAATAGTCTCGATATCCTCCAACTGTTTTCTCGATACGCCCAATAGTCTCGCGCCTTCATTCATTGAATAGCCGGCGTTCAATCGAAGTTGTCGAACATTCTTCTTCACAGCCACGGTGATGGGAGAAAATTTGGTGAATTGTGGATGACTCATAGCGTTGTGCTTCCCGATACTCGAAATTTGGGAATCTGATACCAACCTTGTGTGTCAGAAAACCCTTCTATCTTTTGTAGATTTCGCTTCCTTGCGCTTCCCCTTTTCTTATCTTCAGAATCCTCAATTCCGAAGTGTGATTAAGCTAACACAGGGTTTTTTGATGACAATCTTTTCTTCAAATTAACGGGAATTATCCTGAAATTTGTAGTTTTCAGTGAGCTAGAAATGCAAATTTCAAAAACGAAATCTAGTTTTCAGGGAAGAGTTTGGCTTTGAACTTACTTACTGTGTTCTTAAACCAACGTTGTGTAACGGTTTCTTGTTTGAAATCAAAATGGGATTTGGCGTTTTCTAAGAAAGGTTGCATGTGATTAGTCAGATAATTGCCTGCACCTTCTTCCGAAATTCCCTGCAATGTTTGGCGGTATTCTGTGAGAATGACTTCATCCAGTATTCCTATACCGGTTTTACCTACAGCGCCCGCCGCATTTAGAGAAGTGCCTGAAACAGAGGCTGCTTGCACGGAAAGCATGCCTAGAATTTGCGGCAAGCTCATGTCTTCTTTATTGGCTACCAAGGTAATTTGATTCCACAGGTTTTCAAATCTTGGTAACAAGTTTGTGGAGTTGGTTGTGAGGTTTCCTGCAGATTTCCTTAGGTCGTTTGCCAGTTCTTGAATCTCTTGTACAGAAAGTGGAGGAGTATCGATTGCAGTTGCGCCTTGATGAGACATGTCATGAATGGACTGCAAAATTTGTTCGAGAGATTCTGGATTGCTCTCCGGGTCAATCACATTACTTTCTTTTAAGTGATGGACTAATCGTTGAAGAAACACCTGCCCGCCTTTGGCTGCGTCCGAAGCAATTGCAAATACCCACACTGGCGAAAAATGCATGGTGAGCAAACCTGCCGCTTCTAAACTCGATCCGACGAGTTTGCGGTGCACAAACTTATCTCGCAATTCTGACTGGGTTCGAACTCGCGCCATACCCGCGACATTTTGAATGAGAAAGGTTTGAAACATACCCATCGTGAAATGATAGCTGCTGGAACTCTTGATTGCTCCGGGTACAAAAGTATGGGTGAGCAGCAATGTTCCACCACCCACGAGTGCACTTAGGGCACGAGCAGTGCGTTCAGGTAGTGACAACGTTAAGGAGAAGTAGTGTGCTAGTTTGCTGGCGGTAGAGGGATCTTCAACCGAAGTTGGAATGGGCAGATTCTCAGGAGTTGGATCTTCTTCCAAGTGTTCTACTCGACAGTTTCAGCTTGTTTGTTTGAGACCGCTTCTAACACCAATGGTAAGACTTTGCGATTCACAACAACTTCGAAATAGCTTTCGGTGGCTTCTGGATCATCATGCACTTCGTTGTCTTTCCATAAGCCAATCTTGCCTTCCCGAATCACTAAGTCTTTCTTGCGCCCATCTACATCAGGATATTGGCCGACATGGAAAAGATACTCTTTCCCATTCAGCTTCATCTTCACTGACTTCAAAGGAATCTCAGTCTTAAGCTTGGCCCAGGCTGCATCATCGATATTGATTCCGTTTACGTTGTAACGCAGAAAGTGCTGACCTTTTTCGCCCTTGCCTGACTCGCCTTCAGCGATGCGCAGCACATCAACATTAAACAGACTCTTCTTGATGGCAGCCCTGAGATTCCAGGAGCAACCGGACATACGGTCAGCAAGACCAATGGCGCCCGAGATCATGATTGGGTGGTCGCCATCGTAGAGATAGCGTGGCGCCTCATCGGAATAACAAACCCCGATTCCCAATTCGAGCAATGGCAAGCCCATTTGCGTGGAGTACCGATTATTGGAACCAGTAATCTTCAGCATGTCTCTGGCATTGCCACATGCTCGCGCGACGGCGAACCATTGCTGTGGAGTATGCTCATATTCCAAAAAGCTTAAGATGATTGCATCGCCTTCAATGAAAACTTTGTTGGCACCATAGGTTTCCAAAATCTTGTTGATCGGATTGAAGAACCGCATAGAAAAATAGGATGCTGGATTTAAACCCTTGGCCTGAAGCTCATCAGTAACCGTTGTTGAACCACGGACATCTGCCTTCAGAATCGCGTGATGACAAATGCGTTCATCATCTTCCTCAATTTCTGAAGACGTCGGCATGAGATAAAGCGTACCAGCGGACTTGGATAGCTTAATGTCTTCAGCGGATGTGAGGATGGTGAAGCGGTTAAATGCGCGATGGGCGAATCTAAAATATTTCAGTTGCTGACGAAATTTGCTGAGATCAAGCAGTAGCTTTAACGAATCGGCATGATCCGCCTTGGCAATCTGTTCTTTTATTTTCTCCCGTAATGACTCGAGAGACTTAAGCTGCTCAGAACTCAGGGTGAATCCACCAACGATACTTTCTTCGAGCTTAGTAAGCGGAATGTTTCCTGATAGGTACTGACAAATTACTTTTAGATCTACATGTTCGGCGATGGTGGGATTGATCGATCTCCGCATGTAGTGAGTAGCCAGAAGCTGCGGCAACACTTTATTTTTTCGTAGCAATTTGCGGAAGGCAGAAAGCGTGCGTTCCAGCTTCTTTCTTTCTGATCTTGCATTCCACCAGGCACCCAAACCTTGCTCTTTGCGAATCTCTTTTAGCTCTTCCGCATTTTTTCTGATGTTAAACAACAGCTCGATGTTTTCTGGAATCTCGAACCAGTTAAATGATTCGGACAAAGAATTCTTTGTATCAACGGCTTTGCCTAAGAATGATTGGGTGAGAAATAGGCCTTTTAACTCATCGTGAATTTCAGGTTCGGCATCCCCACCATCGTCATCACGCAGAGGAGATATATGTAATTCCTTGAGTCGCTTGTTGAGTAGTTCTTCAACCTTGTTGTTGATATCAATGAATCCAGCGTCTTCACCATTCCAGTTCCACATGCTGAATTCATTAAGCAATAGAGGGAGCGCACTCAGCTCGGAGGTGTACAGCAGTGGATTTAGTATCACACTCGATGCATAACGATAGTCCTCACCCAAGAACTGTTCGCGTACGGCATCGAGTTGTCGTTCCTCGACCCGTTGCAGCTGACTAAAAACAACTCGGTTAACTGCATAGAGAATGGCGTCGTAGTTTTTCTTTAACCAGAACAGGCGTTGCTGTGTCGCCAGCGCTTCAGACGAACCCTTGTTTCTATTTTCTGCGAGCTTGGAATTTACTCGTCGGATTTCGTCATCTAATTGGCTGCGGGTGAAACTTAGAATGTGTTTAACGGTGGCAAATTGCAGAAGGCAAATCTCATCAGCCTTCAAATCTGTTTTCACCCGATGAATAAGTACCGTCATCAAATCGAGATACTTGTCGCGAAACTTTTCGTAGAGTTTGGAGTTGTCCCAGGATTTTGGTTTCGGTACGCCTAGTTGGGAAACGAGGAGAGACACCAGCTTCTTCACATCAGATGCAAATCGACGACTCAAGCGAATATCGATGTGATAGTTGTCGATACCTCGCGCTAAGGTATCAACATTGATCTGCATCGAACGCTCGGGTTCGACTTGAGCGATCAAGCTATTGACGGATTCGGAACTCATGCGCGATTAGTGATCTCTGTTGTAATTATTAGAATCAAGTTAGAAGCAACTTGATCGGCATCGCAATTTGCCCATCAAACTGAAGATACCAGAATTCAACTCCGGGATTGTGAACACCGACACATTACACAGAATTTACTTAAAAATCAGCCATTTGAGAGACATCCGCCAGCAAAAGCTGGGGATTTCCTTAAATGCCCACAAGTTGGGGTTTGATCAATTTTTGAACACTAAATGTAGTGCTATTAGGGAGTGGTGGCGGTCTTAATTGCGCGAAAAAGTGGCTCGAATTTGTGCTTCAGGTCGGCGGCGGCTCGGTCGGCCATGAAAGAATTGAGGGGTGCGATTGGGCCATTTCGTTCTATTTCCACATCCATCATTAAGCGGATTTGCTGGTCTTCTTCTGCGGTTTCAAGCGAAAAACGCACCCCGATGCGTCGCGATTTCTCACCACTTACCCAAGTCAGCTGGTGCTCAGGATGCCAGTGAGTAAGGGACGCAGTATCTGAACGATTGTGCCAATGAAGATTGAGTGTGCTGCCTCGGCCAGGATTATCCGGCTCGGAAAGTTCAACAGAATTTAGGGAGCTCAGATAGTCTGGCCATTTATAGAAATCGCACAACATAGACCACACGACCTCGCGACATCGGTCCGTTGGACCAAGATCCTGAGTTAGCAAAATTCTCGAATGATTGGTGGCAGTCACAAATGGTTAACCGTCATTTTCAAGCATGCAAAAAAATCTCGTTACCCTGAGTTTGCAGGTTCACAAAAAGGATACAAGACAGGCGACAATAATAGGGGAAGAGAAACAGATGACAATGGGGAGGGACTCGTTTCAAAATACCCCACTGTCCTGACTAACGCGCAAAAGCGATAGGAGCATCAATGAACGGCGGCGAAGTAGCAGTAATGATCGTACTGATCGTGTTTTCATTTATAGGGTTTGCCTCCTACCTTCAATACCGCAGCAAAGCCCTGCGCTTTGGAATGGAATCGATCGAAGAATCCTTGCATGAAGAGAACGAGCGACTCGTTCACAAGACACAGGATTTGGAGAAGCGAATCCAGGTGCTCGAATCCATCGTGACATCCAAAGATTTTAAGTTAAGCGAAGAGATTGACGCGCTTAAGTAGCGGGTTTGGCATGCACATTCACCGGCAGTCTGTGATAAGGTCTATACACTAATAAGAAGCGGCAGATCACGGTCTACGCCACGCTAATAGCACTACTCAGTTCATACAGATAAAACCAAACAGAGATAAAACAGAGAGAGACTCATGAATCCCGAAGATAAGAGCAGACGACAAGTATTAAAAGGGAGCATGCTGGCTGCTGGAGCAGCTGCATCAGGCTGGGTGTTGCCAGCATTAGCACAGGGCGAAAGATTGGTTCCTTTCTCCGACGTGCCTGACTCGTTTCAGGTTCGACCGGTACAGCCTAATACCACTCACTGGCAAGATACGCGTCAAATTTCAGAGTTCGTTTCTGACAATGATGACTTCTATTTAGTTCAGCACTATGGGCAGCCAGAAATCGATAATGATTCTTGGCGTTTACGTGTGACTGGGATGGTGGATAACGAACTTGAGCTATCACTCTCAGATCTTATGGGTGATGAGTCAGTTGAGCGTCAAGTTGGATTCGAATGTGGCGGTAATAGCCAGCGACTTTTCCACGGCCTGATTGGAAATGCGAATTGGCGTGGTGTTTCGTTAGCGAACATCTTGCGTCGTGCTGGCATTCAAGATGGTGCCAAAGAAGTCGTGTTCTTTGCTGCAGATACTGCAATGGAAGAAATTCGTGGCCGCGAAGTTGAAAAAGCGTTCGCCAGATCACTGTCCATTCCAGATGCAATGCGCGCCGAAAATATGCTGGCCTATGAGATGAATGGAGAACCTCTCCCTCATTATCACGGTAAACCAGTAAGACTTGTTGTCCCTGGTTGGTATGGCGTTGCGAATGTGAAGTGGCTGACTCAGATACATGTACAGAGCACGCGATACATGGGTCGCTTCATGGGTCGCGACTACGTTACCTTGAAGAAAGAAGAAGTTGGCGGCGTAGAGCGCTGGGTTGAAAACTCAGTAACTACGATGAATTTGAAGTCCTCCATCATTCGAGTCACTGAACGCAATGGGCAATATAAAGTGTTGGGTTTCGTACTGAACGACGGAACTCCACTGGAAAGTGTCGAAGTGAAGATTGATGACGGTCCATGGCAAAGAGCTGAAATGGATCCGCGCAATTCTCAATATTCCTGGAAGCTGTTCACTTACGATTGGAGCAATCCAAGTCCTGGCTCTCACACTATCGTGTCGCGAGTTACGGATGTGAACGGTAATGTGCAGCCCACTCAAGCAGACCTGCCAGAGAAAGTAAGTTACTGGGAAGATTTCGGTCAGTTCCCAAGAACTCTGGAAATCTAAACTCAAAAATTCTGCTTCATCGACAGTCGCCTTTGTTAGAATTTGCCTCTAAAGCAAATGTCTAGCAAAGGCTATGACTGATCCCATCAAATCTGTCAGCAGTTCGAGTGAGGGCTTGATCCTCACTCGCCAATGGCTTGAAAAACCGAACGGAACCGCACTCATCTTCTGGCTAGCCACAGAAGATGGGCCGATGCGTGTTGCTTATGAACAGCAAGAGTCGGTCTGCTTCTTTCCTAGTTCCCAATTGCCTTTGGTTAAGCGCACCTTGGCAGGTAAGGTAAGGTGGCGAGTAGGTGAAACTAAACTCAAAAGTTTTCAGTCGGAACCTGTATCTGCTCTTTACTTACAGAGCCAACGACAACTGTTCGACGTAAGAGACAAACTCGCAGCCAAGGGCTTGCATCTCTTAGAGTCCGAT
This sequence comes from uncultured Pseudohongiella sp., assembly GCA_965262465.1. Classification (GTDB taxonomy): domain Bacteria; phylum Pseudomonadota; class Gammaproteobacteria; order Pseudomonadales; family Pseudohongiellaceae; genus UBA9145. The sequence goes on from OZ253535.1 coordinate 3,678,628, forward strand.
ATCAAGCCAACTGATCGCTATCTTATGGAACGCTTTGTCACAGGCGCGGCTAAGGTCATCGGAAACATTGAATCCCATGAGGGGTTTAAGTCAGCTGATGCACCGGCGATGAAACCAGGGGAGTTTCGACCGCAGTTGCGAGCGGTCTCTCTCGATATCGAAACGGATTACGACGCTGAATATCTTTACTCGATCGGTTTATATGCTGATGACTATGCAACTGTATTAATGGTGAATGATGCGGTTAAGGAAAGGCAGGAAACGGAGAAAGAAAAACTCGTCTACTTCCCTGATGAAGCAAGTCTATTGCGTGCGTTCGTTGAGGAAATCACAGCGTTAGACCCAGATGTGATCATGGGTTGGAATATTGTGAACTTTGATTTTCGTTGCTTACAAAGATTTGCCGACCGTTGCAAAGTCGATTTGGCTATTGGCCGTGACTCTCAAGTAATTCGATGGCGACAGGCAAGAGAAGGGCAAGATCGTTACTACGCGCTTCTACCTGGACGAGTCATTCTCGATGGTATCGAGCTCATGCGCTCAGCCACCTATGTGTTCGAAAACTTCTCCCTTGAATATGTAGCCCAACAACTTCTAGGTCGTGGCAAGCTTGTGGATGACGTGGATCAACGCGGCGCAGAAATTACTGAGCAATTTCACACCGATAAAGTGGCTTTAGCGAAGTACAACCTGGAAGACTGCAAACTAGTTTGGGATATATTCGAGAAAGAAAACCTTCTTGGCTTTGCCATTGAGCGAAGTTTACTTACGGGTTTAGAACTCGATCGCTACGGTGGTTCAGTAGCCGCTTTAGATTTCCTTTATCTTCCCAAATTACATCGGCAAGGATTTGTTGCTCCAGCGCTAGCCGAGCTCGAATCGAGCAATATTAGTCCTGGCGGGTATGTCATGCGCTCGATTCCGGGAATACATGACAATGTCATTGTGCTGGATTTTAAGAGTCTGTATCCCAGCATCATCCGTACGTTTCAGGTAGATCCCCTGGGACTGATCGTAGGTTTGGAAGAGGAAGATCCAATTCCAGGATTTGATGGTGGTGAATTTTCACGGGCACATCACATTCTGCCTGAACTCATCGAAACGCTGTGGGCCGCAAGAGATCGGGCTAAGGCTAGCAAGAACGCGGTATTGTCTCAGGCTATTAAGATCATCATGAACTCTTTCTACGGAGTGCTTGGCACATTGGGCTGCCGGTTTTTCGACTCACGTTTGGTCAGCTCCATTACCAAACGGGGTCACGACATTATCATTCGCAGCAAAGACTTCATTGAAGAGAAGGGCTATCAAGTAATTTACGGAGACACAGATTCTGTATTCGTATTGCTTGGCGATGTGGAAACTGCAGATGTGCCTGCAATTGGAAATAGCCTTGCCGAAGAATTGAATCACTGGTGGCGCGACACGCTTAAGGCTGACCACCAAATAACTAGTTATCTGGAGATGGAGTTTGAAACTCACTTCGTCAAATTCCTCATGCCAACTGTGCGTGGTTCAGAAGCCGGCAGCAAAAAAAGATACGCGGGTTTGTTAGCGAACGGGGATGTCATGTTCAAGGGACTGGAGACAGTGCGCAGCGACTGGTCTCCATTGGCGCGAAACTTTCAACAAGTGCTTTATAGAAAAGTATTTGAAGAAAAACCGGTTAACGACTACATCAAGGAAGTAGTGGCCAGTATCGAGGATGAAGAACTTGAATCTGAGCTAATTCTACGCAAGCGACTGCGCCGCAAGCTGGCAGACTATGTGAAAAATGTACCACCCCATGTGCAGGCAGCGAGGAAAGCGGAAGAAATTCGCAGCAGTAAAAACCTACCGAGCCTGTATGATTCTGGCGGATGGATCGAATACATCATGACGACAAATGGGCCAGAGCCTAAACAGTACAGACAGTCTCCTATCGACTATGACTTTTATATAGATAAACAATTGGCACCAATTGCCGATTCCATTCTTGTCTTTAGTGGATCGTCCATGGATAAAGTATTGGATCGTCAAATCGGGCTTTTCTAACGAGTAACAAACAATGAATACGAACTTAGTGCTAACAGTAATCGCCGATGACAAACCAGGGCTGGTAGATACCTTATCCAGCGTCATTGCGGAGCATGGTGGCAATTGGCTAGAAAGCAGTATGTCGCAGCTGGCCGGAAAATTCGCCGGCATCCTCAGGGTCAGTGTTAGCAAGGAAAATGTGGCGGAACTAACGGCCGGCTTGGAAGCGCTCTCAGGTGATTTAAAACTGATAATCGAGCAAGTCGACAATGAAGAATCAACGGAAGAACCTGTAATAGTTCAACTCTCGCTGGTGGGAAATGATCGCCCTGGAATTGTTAGAGAAATCTCCCATGCGTTGGCAGTGCTATCGATTAACGTTGAACAACTCTCCACTGAATGCTCACCGGCACCCATGTCCAGTGATATTTTGTTTCGCACGCGAGCAACCTTGCGCGTACCACAGGGAATGATACTGGAAGATTTGCAAAAGGAACTTGAGAGTTTGGCAGACGATCTAATTGTGGAACTTAACCCAAGCTAGTGAACTAGGCATTTGTGCTTAGGGCAATTTTTATCTGCTCAAAGTAGTCGACCATATTGGTCAGCAGGTTTATGCACTCGACTACTTTAAACTCAGTATCTGTCCCAGCCTGTAAATCGTCACTATAAAGGACGACTAAACACTCTTTGCTGGCATCAAAGCTTTGTAGAAAAAACTCTGCATACTCGGTGGAAAATCCAGTCAGGATTTCATCCAAACTTCGTTCATCGTCGGAAGGCGTTTCTAGCAACAATTGCTCTAATGCTGAAAGATGGGAGGAAGCAACATTCTGCGAAGTCTTGCTATAAGGAGAGGGCAAACTCTGTTCAAAGTCACCATTCAACATGGGATACAGAGACTTTAAGAGTAACTCTTCAGTTAGCATTGCTGTCATGGCGTCTAAAGTGAGTAGCAATAGCGTTGCACCGTCGAGACTTGATAGTTCGAGTCTCAGCTGCGCGGATCCACCAGACCAAACCGACATGTAGGATGCAAAGTCTTCAGTCAGAGCGTCGGCTACTGTATTTAGGAACACTCGACGACGGTTGTTGGACAAGTCGGCTACTGCCATACCGTCGCTTGCTTGTTCAGGGGTCGGCTCTAATTGTGGTAAGAAATCTGCAATGGGTCGCGGCCCATCAGTTTGGTTCTCACCCCACAACATAAACTCAACAACGTGAAAGCCAATGGATGCTTCACTAACATCGAAAGCACCGTGCTGCTCTCTAAGATTTTCCGAGTTCAAAGCAACAGTCATGTCATTGACAATTCCGCTCTCTGGATAATCCCCTACGTAATCAAGATAGCCTGGAAGAATCGGCCACTGATTTAACTGATATTGGAGTTGGAATAATTCCAGTGCACTGTTTTCGTCGACTGCCGTATCAGCAAAGTATCTGTGCAATGCTGTGAGTTCGTAGTTGGTGTAAGAATCAAGCCAGCTATTTTGTGCAGCGGCCAAGGCATCGTTGTCAGGTGTATTAATTAGTGAGGCAATTGATTCACGCAATGTTGCCAGTGAGTCATTGACGCCACTGAAGTCGGAATCTATCTGGATAATGTAGTTGGCCAGTAAAGACTGAATCGCGTTTTCAGTTGCAGAGTCGACTGTGATGGCTGAAGTTGATTCTGCGACCGGCACATCAGTTGGAGGAGCACTAACCGATACCTCCTCACTACAACCCACGGATACGAGTGTAATGAAAAGGAGTAATAATGTGTTTCGACTATGTGATATGGGATGCATCATTAGCGCAAACTCATTATCTGCCAACCATTCTTACTGGCAATCTCTGCAAGGCTTTCATCCGGATCGACGGCAACGGGTTCACCGACTATTTCCATAAGGGATAGATCATTTATCGAATCGGTATAGAAACACGCGGAGTGCAAATCAAAATTTTGATCTGTTTCTTTCATCCATTGCTGCAGTTTTTCTACTTTTCCTTCTTGATAACAAGGTGTACCAGAGATCACTCCGGTCAACCGATCATTTTCTAATTCCAATTCAGTGGCCAGCAATGCGTCCATGCTCAACCGTTTTGCAATGGGGTAGGTAATAAACGAATTTGTCGCCGTGATGAGAACACACAAGTCACCGTTGTTGCGGTGTTTTTCAACAAGTGATTTGCCTGACTCCAAAATCATAGGCTCAACAACTTCACCCATGAACTTTTCGTGCAGTGTTGCGCGCTCAGCAGAATCTAAGTTGAGAATTGGTTGCAAAGTAAATTGCACGTAAGCATGAATATCCAAATCCTCTTTCAGATATTGCTCATAGAATTCATCATTTTTTGCGCGGTGGGTAGCAGCGTCCACCAAGCCTTCTTCAATCACAAATTCACCCCACGCGTGATCGCTATCACCGGCGAGGAGCGTATTGTCGAGGTCGAAGAGGGCGAGCCGAGAGGACATAGGCACTGAAAAGGGAGCTTCGGGCTAAAAAAGTCATTATACCCAGAGGTGGCGCGCTACAGGAGCTACAACCGTGCTTCATCATGACTATTTTCGGGTCGCCGTAATCAACGTATATCATTGAAAACAATACGTTTATTGGGCTTCCAGGTCGGCATTAGCATTGATTGGCGAGGAACGAGTGTGAAACAATAGCCGCCTGAGTGTGTCTAAGGAAGTGGGATGATTGATTCCGAAGGCTATCGCCCGAATGTGGGAATAGTCATATGCAATCGGCTCGGTCGATTATTGTGGGCTAAGAGGATTGGCCAAACGGGCTGGCAGTTTCCGCAAGGAGGCATAAAGTCCGACGAGTCCTTAGAGCAAGCACTCTATCGTGAATTAGACGAAGAAGTTGGACTGACAGCAGATGATGTGTCGGTCCTCCACCAAACTAACGACTGGTTACACTATCGATTGCCAAAGAATTTTATTCGCTACAACAAAGACCCGTTGTGTATCGGCCAAAAACAAAAATGGTTTTTACTGGGTCTGCAGGCTGAAGAAGACAAGATTTCATTAAGTAAATCAGGTCAGCCTGAGTTTGATGATTGGCGTTGGGTTAACTATTGGTATCCAGTTAATCAAGTAGTTGAGTTTAAGCGAGATGTATATCGTCGAGCTTTGCAGGAATTACTCAATCCCCTGAAGAATTACGTAAACCAACAATAAAAAAGCCTGCATAAATGTAGGCATTCTCAGCCGCCAAAAGTCGCTGATTTCCGGATACTGTTTTTGCAACTTGTGTTGTTGAAACAATAACCGTCGAAGCGACTGATGAGAGAATCTATCAAGGTATGCTTGAACAATTACGCGGAATAGTTCAGGAAGTTAATGCAGCGAAAGATCTGCAGATGGCCCTGGATATTATTGTCAAACGAGTCCGACAAGCGTTGGACACGCAGGTGTGTTCTGTATTTTTGTTCGATGCCGATCTAAATAGCCATGTCCTAATGGCTTCCGAAGGTCTCAATAAAGAAGCAGTCGGTCATGTCAGTCTCGAGATTGGCGAAGGCTTGGTTGGTTTGGTAGCCAAACATGCTGAGCCGATTAACTTGCAAGACGCTGCCGATCACCCAAGTTTCCATTACATCAAGGAAACTGGTGAAGAAGATTTTCATGCCTTCTTGGGCGTTCCAATCATCCACCACCGCGCCGTGTTAGGTGTGCTAGTCGTTCAACACGAAGAGCGTCGTCGTTTCGACGAAGGTGAAGAAGCATTCCTGGTAACTCTTTCTGCTCAGTTGGCTGGTGTTATTGCCTCAGCCGAAGCAACTGATGCAATTGAAGGTGTCAGCCCGTCAGGACATAAGATTTCAGACACAGTATTTGCTGGGGTATCCGGCGCACCAGGTGTCGCGATCGGTAAAGTTGTAGTGGTGTTTCCAAAAGCTGACCTAAGCCAGGTGCCAGTGCGACGCACGCGCGACATAGAAGGGGAGATTGAATATTTCGCCCGCAGCCTGAACAAAGTGCGAGATGACATGAAGGCATTGCACGAAAGTTTGGCGGGGAAAGTGGCAGAAGAAGAACGCCAGCTATTCGATGTGTATTTACACATGTTGGACGATGAAGCGCTGGGTAATGAAATTGTCGACATGATCCAGAAAGGACATTGGGCTCAAGGAGCATTGGCCTATGTGGCTAATGAACACATCAGCAACTTTGAACGAATGTCCGATCCTTATTTGCGAGAACGAGCTGTAGACATTAAGGATTTGTGTAGTCGCTTGCTCTTCTATTTGCAAGAAGGTGAAGAAGTTAAACCTGAGTATGATGAAAATACTATCTTGGTTGGTGATGAGTTGACGCCTTCGATGTTGGCGGAAGTACCACCAGAAAAACTGAAAGGCATTGTGTCAATCCAGGGTTCAGGTAACTCACATGTTGCAATCCTGGCGCGTACCATGGGAATTCCAACTGTTATGGGTGCGGTGGATCTGCCAATCAACTTGCTTGATGGTAAAGAAGTAATTCTGGACGGGTATAAAGGAGAGATCATAGGTAATCCCTCCGAAACCGTCACCGAACGCTACATCAATACCATCAAAGAGCAGGATGAGTTGATAGCAGGTCTGCAAGAGTTGAAAGACTTGCCATGCGAGACTGCCGACAATCACCGCGTTCATCTTTGGGTTAATACTGGCCTCATAACTGACATTGCACAGTCTCTGGAACAAGGCGCCGAAGGCGTGGGGTTGTTCCGAACCGAAGTGCCGTTCCTGCTCAGTGAACGATTCCCAAGCGAACAAGAACAAACTTTGATTTACCGCGAACAGCTGGAAGCATTCGCGCCAATGATGGTGACGATGCGAACGCTGGATGTTGGAGGGGACAAAGCTCTCTCATACTTTCCTATCGAAGAGGAAAATCCGTTTCTGGGTTGGCGAGGTATACGCGTCACACTCGACCATCCAGAAATTTTCACTGCACAAATTCGCGCCATGATACGGGCAAGTATCGGGCTGGATAACTTGCAGATCATGCTGCCAATGATCAGCAATGTGAATGAAGTGAATTCAGCGATGCAGCTGATTAAGCGCGCTCACCGTGAACTGATTCAGGAAGGTCTATCAGTCAAATTTCCACCAGTCGGAGTGATGATTGAACTTCCCGCGGCGGTTTATCAAACCGGAGCACTTGCTCGCATGGTTGATTTCGTTTCAGTGGGCAGTAATGACCTCACCCAATACCTGTTGGCGGTGGATCGAAACAACCCGCGAGTTGCGAGTCTGTATAGTGCTTTCCATCCAGCAGTGTTGCATGCCCTGTATCACGTAGTGCGCGAAGCGCAGGAAGCCGGCAAACAAGTGTGTATTTGTGGAGAGATGGCTGGTGATCCCGGCGCAGCCATATTGCTGATGGCAATGGGATTCGACATCTTGTCGATGAACGCTGCAACTTTGTTGAAAGTTAAATCCGTAATTCGAAGCGTCAGTCTGGACGCTGCACAGGATTTGTTAGACCAGGTGATGCAGATGGACGATGCGCAAATGATTCGAAGTGCTGTCGATCTCACTCTCTACAATGCAGGTGTTGATCGCCTGTTACGTTCTTCACGCACAAACTAACCAAGTCAGATTCGATCAACTTCCATCGGCAGTGTGGATTCGAATTCACTTGCTTTAATCGAATAGAGAATGTGTTCGCACAGCGGTGAATCTGTTGGCACCTTGGGGTGCATAAAATTCGGATCTCGTTGCGTCATTCCCAATCGAACCATTACTGCTTCTGAACGTTTGTTATCCACAGTAGTGAACGAAATGATTTCAGATAAATTCAAAAACTCGAAGGCGAACCGAAGTGACGCTTCCGCCGCTTCAGTCGCATAACCGCTACCCCAACAATCTCGTGCCAAACGCCATCCGATTTCGACGCATGACCCTCTCGGTGTATCTGATGTGGTTCGAATGCCAGTAAATCCAGCAAGCGTCTGATCGTCAGAAATTTCCACTGCCCAAAATCCCCAACCATTGGATTCAATCTCGGATTGAAAGGTAGCAACCAAAGAATCACTCTGATCCTTTTCCAATCTATTGGGGAAGAACTGCATCACCTGTGGGTCTGCATTGATGGCAGCAAACGGCGTGCAATCCGCTTCCTGCCATTGACGCAAAAGCAGTCTAGAGGTTTTTATTTGAAACATGTTGGCCGAGTTTTCAGGCGCTAATAGAAATGTTCAATCAGTCGTGAGTCAGAGGCTTGTCGGTAAACAGAAAATCCTTGAGCTCTTTGTCCATAGTAGGATCGCGACGCCGAATCCACTCCAATACCATGGCAGCATGTTCTTTCTCTTCATCGCGATTGTGTTCCAGTATGGATTTCAATTCAGGGTCTTTGCATGCATCGACTCTCTGGTTGTACCAATCGACAGCTTCCAATTCTTCCATTAAAGAAGTAATCGCACGATGCATGTCCCGTGTTTCATCGGTTAGTTCATTTATTGGTTCATGGTAGCCTTCATTCGACATCGGCAACTCCTTATGTTGAATAGTGTGATCGACTGGCAGTATTGGTCGACAGATTGTTTTCAGACAGCTTAGTCGTTTTATTCGCCAGCTGCTAGTGAAGGGTAGCTATTCAACACTGTTCGAAATGCATTTCTGAACTCGGGTCTTGCTCTGTCTTCATGCATGTACTCACCAGGGATAACCTGATGGGCTCGGCTGATTGAACCACCCCATACTTGATTGCGGGTTTCTGTTTCAATGATCATGATATCAATAACTGCCAAATAGTTTATTTCAGTGCTCATCGTTTCCAATCGAACAAACGGATCGATCTGCTCCTGGCCGGTTTGCAAATTCACATGGTTGTAAGTGAGGAGGACTTGTACATCATTATCCCGATCATCGTGGACTAGCCCTTTCTCTTCAAACGCGGCTTGGAATTCCGCTACCAGATAGTCACGCAAAAAGACTGGGATGTTTTCCGTTTCCAACCCATAGGCGGAATAGGAGTCGTAATCGCCTGGGCAACAGAATGTGACATTAGAGCCTATTTCGCTTGTATTCAGCGCACAGCCGCCCAGCGCAGTGACTAACAACAACAGGAATGTATTGCGAAAATATTTCATGGCTTCACCTCCGTAGTTCGGGCTTTCAGAGGAGAATCTGAAAACCCCAATTCCTCTACTTCAGTGTAAGCCTTGTGGAATCTGTGATTTTGATCCAGCTTAAAGGTTTAGGAGTCAACCAGCTTCTGCATCGCATCAGCGAGCTTTGGGTTTTCCCCTTCACGCAGCTTGGCGATTACATTGAGTCTATCCTGCTCTGGGCGGTTTTGACTCAATTTGAATTTACATTGAATCGACTCGATCTCTATATCGACACCTACGATTGCAGACAACATAGTCTCGTTGAATTCGCCGTCCCAACTTGGTGTTCTATTCCCTTCATGAGTCGCGCTTAGTGCCAGCACTAATTCTCTCAATCTGTCGGTATCAGAAAAGCTATTGGCTATGCCGGTAATGTGTACTGCCTGGTAGTTCCAGGTGGGCACGCCGGGGCTCTCATACCAAGTCGGGCTGACATAGTCATGATTCCCAGGCAGTACAACTAACACTCGTTGACCATCTATTTGTTGCCACTGCGGGTTGGCTTTCGCGAAATGCGCTTGCAGCAAATTTTTTTCCGGTCGGTGGAATGGCAAGTGAGTTGCAAAAGGTTCGTTATCTAACTGGGAGATCAAGATGCCGAAATCATTTTGTCGAATGAACTCGTCGATCTCGTTAGGGTCATCTATAGCGAAATGTCGAGGAAGAAACATAGGCGATCAGTTAGTAGAAAAAGTTAGGAATAGCGACAAGCAGGCTTGCTGCTATTGATGGAATTCGTAAAAGTGACCAGAAGTCGGGTTCGCGTCAGCATCAAAATTCTGTTCGTTAAAACGAACTCTTCCGGAGGACTCCATTACGAGCGCTGTGGAACAACGTGTCCCATATTCTCTTTGCGTGTTGTGAATAAATGCTGCGGAAAGTTCGCGCTCTAGTTCTATGGGAACGCCAGTCTCCGGCAGCTCTGAGTCATCGGCTTGTTGACTATCACCCATCATGGCAATTAGCTGATCAGTTTTTAATTTATCAGGTTCTTGCACCAGCTGTTCAAGCTTATCTCTGCCGTGGGAAACCTTGGGCCAGTCGCTATTGAGCAGTCCGTTTGATAGTCCATAGATACCAGGCTCCAGTTGCTGGATTATGCCCTCAAAGTTATTGATGTAGCACATCGAATCATTGTCACCCACCAATAAATTGAACCCAGCAAATTCATCCAGGCTGGGTTGCAAGCTGCGGGCATATTCTTCAGCCGACAGGTTGGATTGCAGGAAAGACAGAGTTAGTTCTCCTCGCGAGCGAGGCTTTTGTTCCGGTTGAGAGGGATCGCGGATATTCGTAACCGCCGCGAATCTGCCAGAGTCTGTGATTCCGAGCCAGGTGCCACCGGCCTGAAGATCTTTTCCGGCTAATACCCGTTGCGATCCAGTTTCTTCGGACCAGAATTGAGCGTGTTGGGTTGGACGCGGGAAAAACTCATCCCGATTTGCTGCCAATACCAGGGGATATCCAACTACTGCCTGGTGGGCAAAAATGATAAGGCACATTAGTTAAATGGTAGCGGTTAATTCCCTGCGGTTGAAGCAATCTTGCTATACTTATTCCGCATAATTAATTTTTCCTTGTTTGCATATTCTTTCTCGTAATCCATGCTGACCTTTCCCCAATTTGATCCAGTTGCGTTGTCGCTTGGTCCAATCAGTATTCATTGGTACGGGATTATGTATGTCATCGCCTTTGGTGGTGCATGGTTACTAGCAGCCTATCGAGCGAACAAAGTAGAAGAACCCTGGACGTCCGAACAAATTTCAGATCTCGTGTTTTATGGTGCGATGGGCGCCGTAGTTGGAGGCCGGGTAGGGTCAGTTGTTTTCTACAACTTCAGTCAGTTTATTAGCGACCCGCTTTGGTTGTTTCGCATTTGGGAAGGTGGAATGTCCTTCCATGGCGGCTTTCTTGGCGTCCTGATCGCATTTTATTTTTATACCCGCAGCATTAAGAAAGATTACTGGAGCACAATGGATTTCATCGCCCCCTTTGTGCCATTTGGATTGGGCGCCGGTCGGCTGGGCAACTTTATAGGCGGAGAACTCTGGGGCAAACCCACCGATGTTGCTTGGGGCATGGTGTTTCCACATGTAGATCAACTCCCTCGACATCCGTCTCAGTTGTATGAAGTGGCACTTGAAGGAGTAGCACTCTTTATCATTGTCTGGTGGTTTTCTTCCAAACCGCGGCCGAGATTGGCAGTGTCGGGATTGTTCGCTCTGGGGTATGGAAGCTTTCGATTTTTCATCGAGTTCTTCAGAGAGCCGGATGGGCACATCGGATATTTGGCGTTTGACTGGTTCACAATGGGCCAGGCGCTTTCAGCACCGTTGATAATTGCTGGAGTGGTATTTCTGCTGCTGGCATACCAACAGCCAAACTCCTTAACCAATACAAGATAATGCGATTCTATTCGTCAACTAGTTAACCGATAAGAAAACCATGCAACAATATTTGGCACTCTGCCAGCGCATCGTCGATGAAGGCGTTTGGATAGAAAACAAACGTACAGGCAAGAAATGTCTGACCGTAGTCAACGCCGACCTCACTTACGACGTCGCAAACAATCAGTTTCCTATCATTACAACCCGAAAAAGTTTTTGGAAAGCAGCAATCGCAGAATTGTTAGGCTATCTGAGAGGTTATGACAATGCAGCGGACTTTCGACAGCTAGGTACAAAATCTTGGGATGCCAATGCTAACGAGAACGACGCCTGGCTCAACAATCCGGTGCGCAAGGGCGAAGATGATATGGGTCGGGTCTACGGAGTGCAGGGTCGAAGTTGGCAAAAGCCAGACGGCAGCACAATTGACCAGCTCCGCAAAATCATCGACAACTTAAACCAAGGCTTCGATGATCGAGGTGAAATACTTACATTCTACAATCCAGGTGAATTCGATTTGGGGTGTCTCAGGCCATGCATGCACACTCACAATTTTTCGCTGTTAGGTGACCAGTTATTCTTAACCAGTTATCAACGATCATGCGATGTACCACTGGGTTTGAACTTTAATCAGATTCAGGTGTTCACCCTGTTGGCGCTGGTTGCACAAATAACGGGACACAAGCCAGGTCTGGCTTACCACAAAATCGTAAATGCCCATATTTATGAGGACCAGCTTGAGTTGATGCGAGATGTGCAACTTAAGCGCGAGCCATTTGACCCACCTAAGTTGCACATAAATCCGGATATCAAGTCACTTGAAGACATCGAAACCTGGGTGACTCTTGATGATTTCTCTGTCGAAGGCTATCAGCACCATGAGCCTATCGCGTACCCATTCTCTGTTTAGCAAGCAAATAATTTAGTCCGAATGAATCTATCTCTTATCTGCGCCATGGCTGAAAACCGCGTTATTGGACGCAACAATAGCTTGCCGTGGCATCTATCCGAAGATCTCAAATACTTTAAAGCGACCACCATGGGCCACAGCATAATAATGGGTCGTAAAACCTGGGAGTCTATTGGCAGAGCGCTGCCCGGTAGAACGAGTATTGTAGTCAGCACCAATGAAGACTATGAGGCTCCTGGGGCAAAGGTAGTGAATTCGCTACCTGAAGCGATTCGACTTGCCGAGAGCATCTCAATCATTGATGGCACAGAAGAAGCCTTCGTCATCGGAGGTGCTGGCCTCTACGCTGCAGCACTGCCTTATGCGCAACGGTTTCACCTCACTAAAGTGCATGCAGAAGTGGAGGGTGATACGCGACTCGACGAGTTTGATGAGAGTGAATGGCAGGAAACAGCTCGAGTCGACTTCGAAAAGGACGAATCAAATCCCTACGATTACAGCATTTGTCTGTTAGAACGTCGTTAGTTACAACTAAGCAAGTGATTTCTTCATCACTTTAGATTTTCGTTGCAGGTTATAAAGTTGTTGCCTCGCTTCAGGCAGATCTTCCACCTTGGATTCTTGGTAACCGTTTTCCAGAAAGAAATGCGCTGCTTCGGTAGTCAAACTGAATAACTCGGCCACGTTGTTTTCTCTGGCTGACTGCTCAAGGCTTTCAAGTAGTCGCTGGCCCAAACCATTTTTTTGATACGAGGGGTGTATTGCTATACACGCGATTTCTGCTGACTTCTCAGTCACGGGATAGAGTGCTGCACAGGCAATGATAGTTTCTTCCAACTCGATTACCTGGAAGTTAGCAATTTCGTTCTCCAATAGTTCCCGTGAGCGTGGAACGAGAGTACCCGCTTCTTCGAGCGGACTGATAAGCGAAATTATTCCACCGACATCTTCGATTGTGGCTTGTCTTAACTGATCAATGCTATCGCTACTGACCAAACTACCACGACCCTCCCTGGTAAATAACTCAAGCAACAATGCTCCATTCTCTTTGTAACTGATTAAATGGGTTCGGTGCACTGAATTGGAATTGGCTTTAAGTGCGTTAGTTAAGGCATGGGCAATATGCAGAGATTCGTCGCTTTCATTTTCTTTCAACTGGTCACTTAGTTTTTCTATGAACTGTTTCGCGTCTTTCTCAGTGAGGGAAGGAACCAGATTGCCGGAAGCATCCAAAACTCCGCTTGAGGGCACCAAGAAAATGAGTTTGTCTGCATTGAGTGCTATCGCGGTTTCTGTTGCTATCTCTTCGGCGGATAAATTGAACACTTCTCCCGTTACTGAGTAACCAAGATTAGAAAGCAAAACGATATTGCCAGAATCGAGCTGCTGATTGATCGCGTCAGTTTGAATCTTTCTTACTTTGCCGGTGTAGTGAAAATCTATTCCATCTACTACCCCAACAGGTTTCCCTGTGACGAAGTTGCCGCGGCATACGTTTATGTTAGATCCGTGCATTGGGGAGTCTCGCAACCCCATCGAGAATAATGCATCAAGTTTTGCACTCAGGTTGCCTACGGTAGCGGTAATAGACTGCATGAATTCAGCTTCGGTAACCCGTAGGTCATTACTGAATTGAGAATTTTCTCCTGCCGCTTCCAGAGCAGCGGAGATTTGTGGTCTTGCTCCATGTACAAGGACCAACTTCACACCCAGGCTATGTAGCAAACTGAAGTCGAACACAAGATTAGGTAAGTTTTGATCAGCTAAAGCCTCACCGCCGAGGAAAATAACAAAAGTTTTTTCCCGGTGAGCATTGATGTAGGCGGTGGACGCCCTAAACCAATCTACTATTTGTGAGTCTTGCTTATCGTTTGCCATGTCTTAAACCAAATGCGTGCTTAACACTCAATGCATTGTCTAATAATTAGTTGTTTGATGATTTCTACCGCTGGATTCAACATATCGAGAGAAAGATATTCATCGGGTTGATGGGCTTGCTCGATATGCCCCGGGCCCATAATTATAGTGTCCATGCCGAGTTGCTGTAGATAGGGGCCCTCAGTACCAAACGCCACACTGATGCCTGAGTGGCCAGTGAGTTCTTCCGCTGTTTTTAACAGCTCACTGTTTTCGTCAGTGAAGAATGCTGGCACGCCAGTAAACTTTTTGACCAGCTCAAACTCTAGACCTAGCGGTTGAGCGATCGCAGCAACACGCTGCTCAATATCATTGCGCACAGTTTCAATGTTCTGCCCGGGCATTAGTCGCACGTCGAACTGCAGCTCGCAGTGGCCACAGATTCGATTCGGATTGTCACCGCCATGAATACTGCCAAGATTCAGTGTCGGGTAGGGAATTTCAAAAAGTGGATTCTGATATTGCTGTCGCATCTCTTCTCGATAAATCATCAAACCAGAAATGACTTTATGCATTCCTTCTAACGCATTACGACCAAGGCTAGGGTCGGAAGAGTGACCACTCTGCCCAACCAGTCTAATAGCATCCATTAGAATCCCTTTATGGGTTCGGACTGGTTTCAATCCGGTGGGCTCTCCGATCAACGCGGTTCTAGCTCTTGGTTTCCCCATTTCAGCTAGGGTCTTGGCACCCTCCATTGAGGTTTCTTCATCAGCAGTAGCCAAAATGATCAAGGGTTCTTTAAACGTTGCATCGCCAAGCTCTTGAATCGCTTGCATCGCAATCGGAAAGAATCCTTTCATATCGGTAACACCTAAACCGAGTAACTTTCCATCTTGTTCAGTCAGTTTAAATGGATCGGTCGACCACAACTCGCCATCGAACGGGACAGTATCGGTATGACCAGCCAGCACCATGCCTCCAGGTCCACTTCCCAACGTGGAAATTAAATTCACTTTTCCGGGAGACGCGCAGGCTACGATTTCATTTTTAAATCCGAGGCGCTCAAAGTTTTCTGCCAGATGCTCAATGATTGGCAGATTACTCATGTCTAGCTCAGCATTTGTTGAGCTAACACTGGGAATGTTAACGACCTGTTGTAGTCCACTGAGGAGGTCAGGGATTGCCATCGACATAGCGCATGCCTTTAATAGTGAGTTTTATCTTGGAGGTGATACTAGGGAATTAATGTTGGTCAGAGTTAAGAGTTACTTGAATCAGGACGGGGCTGACAGTTTTGCAATCATGTCGGTTTTGGCAGCCATAATAAAATCATTCACATGTAAGCCATTAATTTTGTGTGTCCACCAATAGATTGTGACTTTGCCCCATTCAGTAAAAATTCCTGGATGATGATCTTCGCGCTCAGCGAGACTTGCAATCTTATAGGTAAAACTAAAAGCATCTTTGAACTCTACGAAATGAAATTCCCGAATCAACTTTTCAACGCCATCGT
Source organism: uncultured Pseudohongiella sp. (assembly GCA_965262465.1). Lineage (GTDB taxonomy): Bacteria > Pseudomonadota > Gammaproteobacteria > Pseudomonadales > Pseudohongiellaceae > UBA9145. Next base: position 3,694,405 of record OZ253535.1, read on the forward strand.
GGAATTCCCGACGCCAAGCTGGAACCGCAAGCAGCAATTGATTCGCTTCTTCTTCGGTTACAACCGGAGCCCCAAGTCCACAAGGCTCGCAACGACGCTTGTAAAGTTCGTCCACGTTTGATTCTCCGCACTCTCGATGTAGTTAGCTGAGAGGTGCTTAGCTAGGTTCCAGAAATTCTTCGAGTACGCTGTTTAGTACCCGATAACCGCGTGCTGTCGTCTTGACTGCATTGTCGCTGACAGTAAGCAGTTCCTGAGCGGACAGGTATTCTACCTGCTTTGCTATGGATGAAAAAGCGACGCCGGTCCGCTTTTCAAAGTCTGATACGTTAAATCCCTCAGTGAGCCTGAGGGAATTCAACAAATACTCGAAAGGTCGATCACCCGCAGCTACCTCGATGCGCTCAGCTTCTCGATTAGCAGATGCTTCGATGTAATGATTAGGTTGTTTCTTCTTTCTATTACGAACTATTTGGCCTTGCAAAGAATCAGACAGTTTGCCGTGGGCACCCGCACCGATCCCAATGTAATCCCCATACTGCCAATAATTCATATTATGTTGTGACTGCTTTTCTGGTTTAGCGAATGCAGAGACTTCATAGCGCCGATAACCGGCGCGTTCCAACATTTCAAACCCTCTGTTGTTGATTTCCCATGCTATCGAGTCATCAGGTAGAGCCGGTGGTTTGTTATGGAACTCAGTGTTCGGTTCTATAGTTAGTTGATACCAACTGATATGTGTAGGATCAAAACTTATCGCTTCGTCTAAATCAGCAATTGCTTCTTCAATTGCTTGATTAGGCAATCCATGCATGAGGTCCAAATTAAGGTTGTCGATACCAGCTTCTCGACATAGAGCAATTGCATGTCTTGCTTCTGCACTGGTGTGGATTCGACCCAAGGTTTTGAGTTTACTGTCTGCAAAACTTTGAATTCCGATTGAGAGTCGATTGACTCCTACCGATACGTAGTCTTTAAATCGTTGTGCTTCAGCAGTGCCAGGATTCGCTTCTAATGTAATTTCAATATCATTCGCAAAGCCGAATTGCTTTTCTGCTGCATTCAAAATTGAATCGATTGCTCGCGCGCTAAACAGGCTCGGAGTGCCACCGCCGAAAAAAATTGATCGCAGTGGCCGTTTGTCCTGTTCGTTACGTCGTGTGCTCTCGAAATGAAGATCTTCAACGAGTGCTTTGACGTACTCCGTTTCAGGAACATCACCATTGGCTTGGTGAGAATTAAAATCGCAGTAAGGACATTTACGTACACACCATGGGATGTGTATGTATAAGCTTAGTGGGGGAAGTTCCAGCATTCCAAAAGGCTACGCAAAGCCTGACCACGATGACTGAGTGAGTTTTTCACATCGGCAGGGAGTTCTGCAGAGGCACAATCATGAGTAGGGACATAGAAGAGGGGATCGTAGCCGAAACCATTTTCTCCTTGTTCATTGAATAAGATCCTGCCTTCCCATGTGCCCTGACATATCAATGGCATTGGGTCTTTTGCATGTCGCAGGAATACGATGACACATTGGAATCTCGCAGTCCGATCTGCCTCTGCAACTTGCTCAAGTGCAGCTAACAGTTTGTCATTGTTAGCCTGGTCTGCCTCCGCTCCTTGTTTCCCTGCATAGCGGGCAGAATAGATGCCAGGCTCGCCATTAAGGGCATCCACTTCAATTCCGGAATCGTCGGCAATGCTCGGCAGCCCGGTCTGTTCGCAGGCATGACGGGCCTTAATCAACGCATTTTCCACGAAGCTTAGGCCGGTTTCTGGCACATCGCCGACACCCAGTTCAGCTTGGGGCACCAGTTCGACTTCTTTAATAGCTAGCATATCTTGCAGCTCAACAAGCTTGCCTTGGTTACCGCTCGCCAATACTACTCGTTGCATCAGTTAGTCCCTGGTGATGTGATAGATTGCGATTTCACCCAGTAGATTGGGCCATGACTTCATTGCCCAACTGCCTTGATGTTGTGAATCCACCACAGTCCTCGTGAGGATTCGGATATCCATCTCTTTGCACAGGGCATCGAAATCTTTCACCGTACAAAAATGAATGTTCGGTGTGTCATACCATTGATGAGGCATGAATTTACTGACAGGCATGCGTCCCTTGGAGGCCAGATACAACCGACTTTTCCAGTTACCAAAATTAGGAAAAGTCACAATGCCATTTTTACCAATGCGCAACATTTCTTTAACGAGTTCTTGCGGGTTGCTCAATGCCTGAAGTGTTTGCGCCAGCAATACCGTATCAAAACTATTGGATTGGAAGTTATCCAGCCCTTTGTCCAGGTTCTGTTCGATCACATTCACGCCATTGTTAATGCATTGCTCGATATTCTCGCTATCGAATTCCAGTCCGATAGATCTGACATTCTTCGTTTCATTTAAGAAGTGCAACAAACTACCGTCACCGCATCCTAAATCCAGAACACGACTATTGGGTTCAATCCATTGTTGAATTATTTCGAGATCAGGACGCATGTTCACATACCTCCCGATGAATTCGATTCATGTAAGCACTCAGTGCATTTACATAACGAGGAATGGGAAGCAAAAATGCATCATGGCCTTCATCTGCATCTATTTCTAAATAAGTGACTTCCCGACCTGCTTTTAGTAAATCGTTAACCAATTCCCGAGATCGTTCTGGCGGAAATCGCCAATCCGTACTAAACGAGACGAGCATGAACTTACAGCTACTATTGGCGAATGCTTTACTGAGATCACCATCATAATCAACTGATGGGTCGAAGTAGTCCAACGCCTTGGTCATCAACAAATAAGTGTTGGCATCAAAGTTTTCTGAGAACCGTTCACCTTGATAGTGCAGATAGCTTTCTACTTGAAAGTCCACATTGAAACCGAAGCTCAGTTTTCCGCTTCGCAGGTCACGCCCAAAGTTTGAACCTGATGCTTCGAAGTCGCCCACGGTCTTACCGAACTTTGACCGCATTGCATTATCAGACAGATAAGTAATGTGTCCGACCATTCTGGCCAGCATCAAACCTTGCTTGGGAGATGTGGATTCGTCCAGGTATCGACCGTCGTGAAAATTTGGGTCGCTTACGATGGAATGCCGCGCAACTTCATTGAAAGCAATGTTCTGTGCCGACAATTTCGGTGCTGCTGCTATACATACTGCATGGTGAATTCGTTCAGGATAGCTAATAGCCCAACGCAGTACCTGCATGCCGCCCAAACTGCCGCCCACCACAGCCGCCCATTGCGGAATTCCCAAATGGTCCATTAGCATCACTTGGCTTTTGACCCAATCTCGTACGGTGACAATAGGAAAATCCGGACCATAATATTTCCCGGTGTCTGGGTTTATCGACGTTGGGCCTGTGCTGCCTGCACATCCCCCGAGATTATTCAGTGACACCACAAAAAATTTGTCTGTATCTATAGGCTTTCCTGGCCCAATGCAGGCGTCCCACCAGCCCGGCTTTTTATCGTCAGCACTGTGATATCCGGCTGCGTGGTGATCGCCACTCAAAGCATGGCAGATCAATATCGCATTGGATTTGTCAGAATTGAGTTCTCCATAAGTTTCTACCATCAAGTCGAAACCCTGGAGGGTTTTTCCACTACGCAGGGTCAATGCTTCATCGAAATGAATACATTGCGGGGTCACAACCCCAACGGAATCCTGTGGAATCGAATTAGTCATTTGGTGCCAGTTTTTGATTTGGCTGAACGAATGTTAGATACCGATTACAACGGCAGCAATTTGTTCATTGATGCCGAATGTCTGAATCAATAGGTTCTGAATCAAACCTATCGCGATGAAAATAAAAATTGGTGAAAAATCTAACCCACCCATTGGTGGAAGTACTTTGCGCACCGGCGCCATTACAGGTTCGGTCAATTGCCAGATGAGTCGCAGCAGCGGGTGTGGGTTCATGTTGCCAGAGAACAACATGACAAACGACATTATGATCGAAGCGATGATGGCGTAGTAATAAATAATCACCACAAAATAGACCACCCCGACGAATGCCCATGTCACGATAAAACCAATTGATGGAATAGAGCCGCCGTACAACAATATAAGAACGCAGATACCTACACCTTCTACTACTAATGCAAGTATTAGGCTTGAAAAATCGATACCTCTATAGCCCGGTATAAAACTGCGAAACATTCGCACCATGGGATCAGTAATCCGTACTACGGCTTGAGAGACAGGGTTATAAAAATCCGCACGCGCAACTTGCAATAGAAATCGCAGAAGGACTGCCAATAAATACAATCCGCCTAATGCGTTAAAAATCAGCGCGGCTGAACTGCCTAATACACCCATAATAAAATCTCTTTTGTTTGCGATCTCTTAGCTACGTGTCACCAAACTCTTTTGCTAGCTCAGCTGAACGATCATGAGCTGCCTTAAGTGCTTTGCTTACCAAGCTTCTCAAGTCTTCACTTTCAAACACATTGAGTGCTTGTTCGGTTGTGCCACCAGGTGAAGTAACCTGCCGGCGTAATTCTGCAACATCTTCCGCGCTTTGTAGTGCTAACTCTGCTGCACCTAGTGCTGTTTGAATGCTTAAGCGCTTGGCAATGTCTTCAGCAAGACCTAACTCTTTTGCTGCTTCTTGCATCGCTTCTATAAATAAGAAGAAGTAAGCCGGTCCACTGCCCGAAAGCGCAGTCACCGTATCGATAGCTTCTTCCTTCTCTACCCAGACACTAATCCCAACGGCTTCCATTAAATTCGCCGCGAGGGATCTTTGTTCATCAGTAGTCTTACTGTTAGCAAATAATCCGCTGGCACCTTTACCAACGAGTGCTGGCGTATTTGGCATACAGCGAGTTACTGCAGTGTCGGAGCCTAACCAAGATTCAATGTGCTCTATGGAAATACCTGCAGCTACAGAAACAACAAGAGGGGAGTGATCGCCTACTTTAATGTTTGAGCACACGTCTTTCATCACTTGCGGCTTCACCGCTAAGACGATGACATCAGCAGACTCAGCAATCTCTTGATTGTCGCTTGCTTGAATTCCACATTCACTGCTGAGGTTATGCAGTTTTTCGGAATCTATATCAGCGACCAGAATCGACTTGGGATTTATCCCTTTGGCAATTAGCCCGCGTATCAAGCTGCTCGCCATGTTACCGGCCCCGATGAAGCCGAGGGTTTCGTTTTCCAAAGAGTGTCTCCCTACAGGATTCCTGGCGGTATCGATCAGTAGTCTGAAGGACCAATCCATACCAGTTACGCTGGGTCGCTATTCTAGCGTATTCACCAATTGGGCGATAAGGGAAAAGTAGGCAGGGCACTGCCCAATGTCGTCTAGTTTCTGGGTCCGAATATCGCAGTCCCCAGCCTGATCATGGTTGATCCCTCGGCGATCGCTGCTGGGTAGTCATTGCTCATTCCCATCGATAGGGTATCCATGCCCTCGTGAGACTGTTTCAATTGATTGAACAGGTCTTTGAGTTGAGAGAAACAAGCTCGCTGTTCCTCAAAGTCTGTTATGGGCGCGGGAATTGCCATGAGCCCGCGCAAGTTAAGTCGAGGCAAGCTGGCAACATCATCACAGAGTTTGGCGGCGTCTTCGAAAGAAGTTCCAGACTTGCTCGCTTCCTCGGAAAGGTTGATTTGAATACACACATTCAGAGGTGACAATGATTCCGGTCGTTGCTCTGAGAGTCGTTGCGCAATTTTTTGTCGCTCGACGCTATGCACCCAGTGAAAGTGCTCAGCAATTCCTCTGGTTTTATTTGATTGGATAGGACCAATGAAATGCCAAATCAGACCCAATCCTTCTAGATTCTGGATCTTCTCCAACCCCTCTTGCAGATAGTTTTCGCCAAAATCTTTGAGGCCAGCCTCTGCAGCTTCCCGGATTTTCTCTTCGCTATGGCGCTTGCTGACCGCTAGCAGCTGAACCGAGCCTGGGGTTCTCGTGCATTCCTCCTCAAGCCTGCGTATATCGGCGTCTATGCGAGTAATTCTTTCTGCTATGTTGGTCACGTTTTGCCCGGGGTTTTCCCCGATCTGGGTCTGGGATAATCCGAAAAGGACGGGTACTATAGGCGAGGTACAGTTTAATAACCAGAATAACTACTGTTATAGGTACGGGTCATGGATATTACAGAACTCTTAGGATTCAGTGTGAAACAAGGAGCGTCGGACTTACACGTCACGGCGGGCATGCCACCACTGATTCGCGTTGATGGCGATATTCGCCGAATCAATGTGCCTGAAATGGATCATAAGGAAGTGCATGCGCTGATCTACGAGATCATGAATGACAAACAGCGCAAGGACTATGAAGAGTTTTTAGAAACTGACTTCTCGTTCGAAGTTCCTAACCTTGCCCGCTTCCGTGTAAACGCCTTCATTCAAAATCGCGGAGCCGCAGCAGTATTTCGTACGATTCCATCAAAAGTTCTTTCGATGGAACAACTAGGAATGGGCGATGTGTTTCGTCAGATTTCAGATGTGCCTCGAGGACTAGTTTGTGTAACTGGCCCAACGGGTTCTGGTAAGTCCACTACGCTTGCGGCAATGATGGACTACATCAACGACTCCAAGTACGAACACATCCTAACTATCGAAGACCCCATCGAATTTGTTCACCAAAGTAAAAAGTGTTTGGTAAACCAACGTGAGGTTCACCGTGATACTCATGGATTTAACGAAGCACTTCGATCAGCTCTTCGTGAAGACCCGGACATTATTCTTGTTGGTGAGCTTCGTGACTTGGAAACAATTCGCTTGGCGTTAACCGCTGCTGAAACAGGTCACTTGGTATTCGGCACATTGCACACCACCTCTGCTGCAAAAACAATCGACCGTGTTATCGATGTATTCCCAGCTGCAGAAAAAGACATGGTTCGTTCCATGTTGTCAGAATCATTGCAGGCAGTAATTTCTCAAACGCTCCTGAAGAAACCAGGGGGCGGACGAGTTGCAGCTCACGAGATTATGATTGGTACTGCTGCGATTCGTAACTTGATCCGTGAAGACAAAGTAGCGCAGATGTACTCAGCGATTCAGACTGGTGCGTCCGCAGGTATGCAGACTTTGGATCAGTGTTTGAAGGATTTGCTGGCGAAAGGCATGGTGACGCGCGAGGACGCGCGCTCAAAAGCCAAAATGCCCGAGAACTTCTAATTAGAAGGTTTTAGACTCGCAACGCTTCGTTGCGTCCTCGCTCACTCCTCATCTAGTAATGCACTATGCCTCGGAGCTCGCTCCGGGGCGCCTCGCGCAGCATCGTCTAAATTCCTTCTATTCTTCCTTAGCTTTTAGTTAGTATTGTCTCTACCTGTTGGGAGGGTTCGAACATGGCTGAAAGAAAAACCGTTAAGAACAAAACCAGTGTCAAAGAATTTATTGAAAACGTTAAGAATGATCGGCGCAGAGCCGATGCGAAAGAAGTCGCCAAGATGATGCGTGCCGCATCTGGTGAGCGGGCAAAGATGTGGGGCCCAAGTATTGTTGGTTATGGCACAAGAAAGTATTCATTGGCCAATGGCAAGCAGGAAGAGATTTGTCATATTGGCTTTTCGCCAAGGGCTTCGGCGCTAACATTCTATCTGGGTGGATTTAAAGAACGTGCGAGTCTGCTTAAAAAGTTAGGTAAGCACAAGGTTAGCGGGGGTGGTTGTCTCTACATCAACAAGCTGGATGATGTGGACAAAGATGTGTTGCAAGAATTGTTAGATAAAGCGTATCAGCGTTCGACTACTTCTTGTTAGTCAACATCACGCGACAATTCATTAAACCAGTTCGTCAATATTATCTCAGCAGCGATATCATCGATTGCAGATTTCTTAGTTGCGCTGCCACTTTCTTCAACTATTTGTTCGATAGCTTCTTTAGACGAGAGTCGTTCGTCCATCCCAAAACAAGGTTTCTCGAATCGTCCGTTAAGTCGATTACCAAATTTGATTGCCCGCGCCATCAATTCACTTTCAGTGCCATCCAGGTTGTAGGGCATACCCACTACAAAGACATCCGGTCTCCAGTCTTCGATTAGTTTTTCGATCTGATCCCAGTTAGGGATCCCATCTTTGGCTTTTAACACACAGACCGCTTGCGCCGTGCCCGAAACACTTTGTCCGAAGGCAACGCCAATTCGCTGTGTGCCGTAATCGAACGATAGTGCAGCAATTGGTTTAGTGCGGTCTGCAGGGAAGGACTGGATTGTCATGGATAAAGAATTGAGGCCTAGGAATGTCCGGCGTCGGGAGGTAATTGGTCTAGCTCGATGCCAAGCAAAGCAGCGGCATCTTTCGCTTTCTGGTTGTAGTCTTTCGAAAAGAGTAAATCGGAATTAGCAGGTGCCGTAAGCCAGGCATTCTCGGTAATCTCCCGTTCTAATTGCCCGGCCTCCCAGCCAGCACAACCCAAGGCAACCAAATAGTTCGAGGGGCCAGACCCACTAGCGATGTCCTGCAAGATCGTCTTCGACGTGCAAACAGAGATATTTTCAGTCACCGCAATAGAGGATTCCCATTGCTCACCAGCATCGTGGATGATGAATCCCTTGTCTCTTTCTACTGGTCCGCCAGCAAGCACATGCTGTTGTTTCAATTCTTTTTCGCCCACAGAACACTCGATATCTAACTCATCGAAAATATCGGTGATACGTGCCTGTAAGGGTTTGTTAATAACAATGCCTAGAGCCCCTTCTTCATTGTGGCGCCACAGATAGGTCACCGTATTGGCAAAGTAGGGGTCTAGTAGTTGTGGCATGGCTATCAGAAACTGGTTTTCCAGATAGCTTTGCGATTCGATTGCAGACATAAACGGTCGAACTTTTAGTAGCTAGTAAGTTCGTTGCCTTCGTGAAATCTAAAAGTACGAATAATTTCGAGTATATCAGCTTCTGCTCGCAACTCATCAGGAAAAGGCTCAAACGGTGCGGCTAGATTCACGATGTCCAGAGCGGCCTGGTCCAACACCGGTTGGCCGGACGATTGCAGGATTCTTACTTCTTCTATTCTTCCAGTAGGACGTAGCGACACCAGCATTCTTACATTGCCATAGATCTGTTGCTGCCGAGCAGTGGCAGGGTAATTCACATTGCCAACTGCCTCGATTCGACGGCGCCAGTTATCTAAATATTGTGCGTCCTGACTCCTTCGAGTAGATGCTGATGAAATGGTGTATTTGCGAGGTCGACGGGCATAAGCCTGTCGTTGGCGATCGAGTTGTGCTTGCAGGCTCGCGATAGCCAAACTCAAATCATCAGGTACGACTTCATCGATGATAGGTTGTGGTTCTTCTGGGTCAGGCTCTTCCAGCTGCTGATTAATTTCTTCTTCATTATCAAGTGTTGCAATCACCGCAGTGTCTTGCACCACTGGTTCGTTGATTATTTGGGGAGCTTGTGGAACTGGAGATACTTCTTGTATTTGATCAGCATTGAAGTCCGATTCAAAAGGCGTGGATGGTGCAGCGGCTTCATCCAAGGTGCCACTGCCTATTTGATTCTCTTGCGCTAGAAAATCGGCATCGTCTGGCGCAATCTCGCTGCGATACTGCGCCATTGTGATTTCCAGCGCCGGCTCACTGTTTAACTCTTCAAGATAGGTGAAGCCGAGCCCGAAAACGATGATCGCGTGAACACAGGCCGACAGGAATACTGTGAAACCGAATCGTTCTCTAGAAAGCTCTTCGTCTTCAATCGCCACAATTGCACCTGGAAAGTACCCAGATTATCCAGACTGGTTTAATTTTTCGGATATACAATCCATGAGATCGCCCCCGATGTCGGTACCTTTAGCACTATCGATTTCCCGTACGCAGGTAGGGCTGGTTACATTAATTTCCGTTAGATAATCGCCAATCACATCCAATCCAACAAACAGTAAACCTTTGGCCTTTAACGTGTCGCTAACTTGATCACAGATCCAGCGATCTCTGTCACTCAATTCCTGAGCAATGCCTTTCCCTCCAGCTGCCAGATTTCCCCGGCTTTCACCTGAAGCTGGCACTCTCGCCAATGCGAAATCTACCGGTTTGCCGTCAATAATTAGTATGCGCTTATCGCCTGCACTAATCTCTGGCAAATATTTTTGGCCCATAATTTGTCGTTGACCACCGAGTGTTAAGGTCTCAAGAACTACGCTTAAGTTAGGATCACCTGGCTTCACTCTAAAGATAGATGCTCCACCCATTCCATCTAATGGCTTAAAAATTACATCCTCATGTGTCTCATGAAAGGATTTAAGTTTTGCTTCTGAACTCGAAACGATGAAGTCCGGGCAGCATTGTGGAAACTGAGTGGCAAACATTTTTTCATTGCAGTCCCGCAAGCTTTGCGGATCATTAACAATCAATGCGCCGGCACGTTGTGCTTGTTCTAATAAATAGGTGGAATAAATGTAGTCCATATCGAAAGGCGGATCTTTCCGCATCAATATTACATCCAAGTCTCCTAATGGCTGATCGGACTCTGTGCCAAACTCGAACCAGCTGTTTGGGTCGTCCTGAACTTGTAACTCTCGCATGCGCCCACGACTAACCCCCTGATCAGAATACAGATCAGGTTGCTCCATGTAGCGTATGTTCCACCCACGTTTCTGAGCAGCGAGTAACATTGCTAATGTTGTGTCTTTATAAACGGTAATGGATTCAATTGGGTCCATTACTACACCAAGCGTTACAGTCATCCAGGTTCTCTCGACAATTAGCTAGAAATCACAATATACCAAGGCGGCGAAATCATATCCCACTTTCATTCTTGACGCGAAACTGAGCACTACGAGTTTTAGTCTGAATCCTCTGAAAAGGTCTATAATAGGCAGCTTCTGAATAATTCTCTTGTAGTGGAACAAAAGTGCGATCCATAGGTTATATCTGGGGCGTCGGTGGCGTTTTGACGTTGTTAGTATTCGCGATTTATCGGCTGGCGCCAATGGCCTTCGCTTTACAAGACATCAGTTTGTCGCTTCTGCATTGGGGCGCACTGTTATTCAGTGTTTGTTACATGGCGTATGCCGAGGGGTATAAAGGGTTCTATCTTGGATTCGCGCCGCGAGTGGTTTCTCGCGCCGGTTACTTGTTCGATAATCCAAGATTAAGCCATACCTTGCTCGCTCCTTTGTTCTGCATGGGTTACTTCCACACGACAAGAAAGCGCCAGCTCCTATCGTTTGGCCTCACAATAATGATCATATGCTTCATCTTGATCGCACGACAGCTGCCTCAGCCGTGGCGTGGAATTCTCGATGCTGGTGTTGTCGTAGGTTTGGGCTTTGGTATAGGTTCGATCGGATATTTTTTGGCGCTTTCCAAATTTGATCCAAAATACGATGCGGTGTCGCCCGAACTCCCTGGAAGTGCTTAACAACTCTTATGCAAACTGAACCTATTAAGCCGAATACTTTTGCAATTGTGGTGACTTATGAGCCTGATATCACCGCGCTGCTCAAGATACTGGGTCAGTTAAATAAGGAAACAGACTTTATTGTTATTGATAACGGATCGCCTGAGATTGATCGTATTGCAGAATCAATCACCGTATACGAGCGGTGCACAGAGCTACTTCGACTTGATGACAATGAGGGTCTGGCACGTGCCTTAAACATCGGAATCCAGAAAGCACTCGATAATTCCTATGACTATATTTTTCTCTTCGACCAGGACAGCAGTCTTTGCGATCTGTTTGTCGAAAGAATGGTGGGCGCATACTTAGACGCAGTGAAGCATTCCGAAAATGGGATTGCCGCTGTTGGCCCGCGCATCATTAATCCCCAGACAATGCGCCAGACTCCTTTTAAACTGTTTAATCGTTTAATGCTTCGGTCTGACCGCAATTTCGCCAACACACAAGATCATTTTCTTGCAGATTTTTTGATTACATCGGGCACGTTATTAGTCGCACAGCATCTAAGTAAAATTGGTGCGATGAAAGAAAGTTACTTCATCGATAATGTGGATCTGGAGTGGTGTTTCCGCGCCAAATCCATGGGATTCGATCTGATTGGAACAGACGCTGCTGTGTTGTATCACGCAATTGGGGAGCGGAGTGTCAACCCATTAGTGCGAGCAGGCATAATGGCTCAGCACAATCCGTCGCGAACTTATTACTCTAGTCGCAATCGTACTCACTTGTATCGAGTCAAATATTCCCCATTGGGCTGGAAGATTCGAGATAGAGTGCGATTCTTCATAAAGGCTGCTTGGTTGCTCATTGCTTCAAATGAACGTAGAGCCTATTGGCAGAATATTCGCTCGGGTATTCGAGATGCTAAGTCTCTTAGTTAGGAATTTCTGTGACTACTTTTCAAGCTTCTCAAGTCTCTGAATTCTCTAATGCTCCTGACGCAATTCAAACGCCAAGGGTAGGGATACTACTTTCAACCTACAATGGCGAAAAATATTTGGCCGAGCAGCTTGATTCACTATTAAGTCAGTCATATTCGAACGTGCTGATAGTTGTGCGTGATGATGGATCATCAGATGGTACGGTTAGAATAATTGAAGACTATCTGACAAATCATGCAAACCATTTTCACTTCGTAAATGCGAATGAAGACGGCGAAGGATCTAGTAACCTCGGTGCAAGCGGCAGCTTCAGTTTTCTGCTTCAGTATGCATTGGACAATAAAGAGAAGCTTGGATTAACCCAGGCGTACTTAATGTTCTGTGACCAGGATGATGTGTGGTTCACTCGTAAGATCGAGTTGCAGATGCGTCGTATGTTGGAAGTAGAAGCAGAAAATTCATCTGATGTGCCAATCCTGGTGCACAGTGATCTGCAAGTGGTAGCTGAAGATAAGTCGCTTATCAGCCGATCCATGGCACGCTATCAGGGTTTGGAAACGAAACGAAATGGCTTTACTCAAATTACCGTAAGTAATTTGGTAACAGGATGCACCGCTCTATTGAACGAATCTCTGGCCAAGAAAGCCTTGCCAGTATCTGATCAGGCCATTATGCATGACTGGTGGTTGGCGATGGTGGCTGCTGCGTTTGGTAAGTTGCAATATATAGATGAACCAACAGTCTACTATCGGCAGCATGGTCGGAATACGATCGGCGCCAAGGAACATCAGCAAGGCAAACTGACGCGGCTCGGACATCTGGCCCGAGTTCTTAGTCTGTCACCAAATCCCCATCTTTTGGAAGTGGCGCGCCAAGCCAATGCATTCGCACAACGCTATGGTGCGGAACTGGAAAAATTTCAACAAGAAGGTTTAGTTAAGGCAGAAAAGCTAAACAACTCTATTGGATTGCTGCAACGACTTGCCTATCGTCGTGTCCGCAATCACTAATTATCTGTTACTTCAAAAAGTTGCTTAAGATTTTCTCGAAACACTGTAGGGGAACAATCATTCGTAATCGCGTCTAAACCGGCATTACGAACTGATTGCCACACGTCCTCATCTTCATGAAGTCGAGTGCAACATTCAACAAACTCTTCTGGAGTATCTGCACATAGCAGTTGCGCATTATTGTCCCAACCAAGTTGTTTGGCGAGCAGGGTAGTAGTTACTGAAGGTAATCCCATGCTGGCTGCTTCATGAACTTTATGTGGAATTCCTGCAGCAAATCGTGTGGGAGCCAAAAAGACTCGACAAGAATCGTAATAGTCTTCAATCGTCTCAAGCCGCCCCAAAAACTTCACATTGCCACGATCAGCAGTAGCGAGAGAAGGCACAGTGTTATCTCCTACCACGAAGAGTTCGCATTCGGGTAGTTGTTTTTCAATAAGTGGCCAACAATTTATGAGGAACCACAGCAGGGAATCAACATTTGGCGATCCTTCGTCACGCAATGCGCCGACGAATAGAAAGCCCTGTCGCTCGCTAAATGTTTTGGAAGTTGGTTCAGCAGGTAAGGTGTGTCCCAGAACTACTGTTCGTTCAATGCCCTGTTGGTGGTAAAGCGACGCTTCTTGGTCAGATACAGCAACTACTTTGTTTGCAGACTTCGCTTCCTTGAGTTCGGTCGCGATTAATTCCTGTTCTTCCGCCGATGAAACGTCTTCTCCCCACAAGCGGCGACGTAGCACTTCCCTTGGTGCACTTACCGCTTCTGCATCGTAAATGACGGTTACGCCTTCTATTAGTTCTGGTTCGTGCTTAACGATCTCGTTGAAGATCTCCATGTTATGAACTCGGCTCACCATGATGGTTTGGTAGAAACCTTTACGTTCAAGCAGAAAGTGTTGCAGTTCGGACTGTCCCAACTCCAGCATTACTTCAATTTCCGGTGACAGTAACTCATACACATCAGACCAGGATTCATCGGGATACAGCAACGGATAGAACGTGAGGTTGATAGGAAGTTCAGCAACCGCATTCAATATATGGGAGCATCTGGGATATCCCGCTCCCAAACTAGGATAGGGCACGCGGTCATCAATAATCAAAACATTGGGATGGTCGTTCGCCGTACGTGCAGCAAGTACATTAGATTGATCATTTTCTAAACGTTGGCTTAAGTATGCTTCATGCTTGGAGACCAGTATGTCGCGGTGTTCCTGTTGAAGTTTCGTGGCTCCACTCAGTCCGCCTGAACTGGCAAATTCATAATGAGTAATCTGCGCATTTGGTTCATACACTACTTTGTAACCAAGCTGTTGCAAGCGGATACAAAAATCTGACTCTTCGTAGTAAGCCGGCGCAAACGCTTCATCGAAACAATTCATTTCACGAAAAAGCGCCGTCTCAAATAGTAGGAAAGCGCCAGAGCAATAATCCACATCGCGGCGCATCATATATTGCGGTGCTTCCGGGTCATCACCGCGACCATAGCCAGCACAAGCGCCGTCCTGCCAAATTATGCTGCCAGCCTCTTGTAAAGAGCCGTCCAGCAATTTTATTTTTGCTCCAACTGCGCCGATTTCATCTTTCGAATTTAGTGTCTCAATGGCACTGTGCAGTGTGTCAGGCTCTAACAGCGCATCGTTGTTAAGTAGAAGTAAATGCTTTCCTGATGCGAGTTCTGCCGCCTGGTTTACAGCTCGCACGAATCCAAGATTTTCAGTGTTACGACTAATTTTTACATTGTCGAGTTGATTTAGCAGCGCGCTGGTGTCATCAGATGAATGGTTGTCTACGATGACAACCTCGTAGTTGGAATCGCCATGTTCCAATATGGATTGCAGACACAACAGGCTTAAATGAGCCTGGTTGTAAAACACCAATACAATCGACAGTTCGATTTCCTCAAACTCAGGGAACTGAATGGTGTGTCCTTCTTCCAAAAATTTGAGGAGAGAAGCTTTCGCTCTATCGTCGTATTGTTCTTTGGTAGAAATAGGCTCAGATACATCAGTACTTGTGATTTCGCTGCTTTCCGCGTCAAGCTGAGCATGTTCATTGTTGCCAGTGCCAGCAATGACACTACGCAAGAATTCCTTAAACGCGCGCAAGGGATAGGTGATACGCCAAAATATGGATTGCTCAATCAATCGATGGGCTTCTTCCATCCGAGTGATATGTTGTTGCAGTGCTTCGTTCTCAAGTTTTAGCCGTTGATAGTCTGCTGAAGATGCATTGAATCTAATCCTCTGGCTCGGTCTGTTGCCCTTCTTAGCACGTGGGGATATTGATGATGTTTGTTGGGGAAGTCCTGATGTGTATTGCCTTCCTTTCAAGCTCGACTTCCATTTGCTTTGCATGAAGGCAAACTCTTTCTCAGCTCGCTCTCTGTTAGCAGGCGCTTCATCACTTTTACGTGACACTGATTCGTGATGAACATGACAGACTCCAGGATGCATCAGTACATCAAGTTGGTTCTGTCTTGCACGCAAACAAAGGTCTACGTCGTTATAGGACACGGGTAGATCTTGTTCATTGAATCCGCCAATGGACTGGAACACTTTCCTCGTCATCAGCAGGCAAGCCCCCGTCACAGCATCCACGGAGATAGGTTCGCTAATGCCTTTTACGGCAAAAAAGTTTGCTGGCTCTTTGAGAGCTATATGTTTGGCTATTGATTGTTCATCGAGCGCGATTCCACCGTGCTGAATAGTGTGATCGTCATAGGTTAGTATGCAACCGACAGCGCCCACATTCTTCTGATCAACCAGAGTAAGTAGCTTGTCGAGCCAATCAACTTGGCTCACTTCTATATCATTGTTGAGAAAACATAGTGTGGCGCCATTGGATTCACTAACGGCAAAGTTATTGATGGCAGAAAAATTGAAGGTGTGTGGCCATTTAAGAACGCGGACTTGAGGCAGTTTGTCGATAGCATCCAGAAAGTCCAGAGTCTCCGGCTCCTGACTATCATTATCAACAACGATTACTTCAACAGAGTTTTCCGGAACGGTTCGAAGGACACTTTCAACACAGGGTTGCAAGAAGTGCAGCATGTCCCGAGTAGGAATAATGATGGAACAAGCAATCGATGATTCAGCATCGGCATTAGAAGTCACTACAGCGTCAGTCATATATCTTTCTTTGCCGATGTCTTTTCAGCCGTTCCCGCGCTGTTGCCGCTAAACAATCTCGCTATATAGCGCAGAGGTTTTGTTAGTTTCCACGAGACTGAATGCGTGATGTCACTAACCAAGGTCTCAAGATCTGCAGCATGTGTGTTAGCTGCTTTTAGTTGTTCGTTCAAGTGCGCGTTCTGATGACTTTTTGTCTCTACCTCGCTGCGTAGAGTTTCAGCTTCATTGAGAAGATCTGAAATCTGCTTTTGATGATCCAGATTAGTCTGGTGCTCAGCTGCCAGTTGCTCATCGCGTTCCTGAATAGAATTTTGTAATCCTGTGATTAATTCAGCTTGATCCATCGAACCAAGTAGGTTGTTCAAGTCATTACCAGACCATTTGTTTAACCACTTATCAAAAAGCTTCGCCCGTGCTTTGCCCAATACATGATCTTCTTTGTAACGGACAGAAATATCATCCTGGTTGGTTTCCGACTCGCCACCGCCTCGATAAAACGCAGTGACTTGGTCAACTAGTTTAAACGAAGTGTGTTGACTGACTTGTAACCAAAAATCCCAGTCCTCGAATATGTCGAACTGCTCATCAAACTTGCATCCTTGATCTACAAGCGTCTTTGCAAATAGCACTGAATGGATTGGCATAAAGTTGTCGCGCAAGAGCAATGCCGAATCATATGGTTGCCGAAACACATCCTCAGTCAGCGTCCCATCGGATAATGTGCGTTGAGTGCAGCTATACACGGCTTGGACTGCAGATTGATTTTCAATGGCTTCGACTAACGTGGCTACGTGATCCTTGCTTACCCAATCATCGTCGTCGAGAAACATGCAGTATTGCCCACTCGCTGAGTTTAATCCTTGATTCGCTGCCACTGCGCGGGAAAGTTTTTCATTGCCCCCGATTTGTGTGTAGTTAAGAGACTCATTTGCTCCGATAAACTCCTGCAATTCACTGTTGCCGGCGTTAACCAGGATAAGTTCGATATGAGGATAGGTTTGTGCAGCTATTGAAGCTAAAGCATCAGCCAGAGAAGGGCGCCCAATTGACCTGCAAATGATGGACACAAGCGCGTCAGAGCTGGCATTCGAGTCAGAAGGCATGGGAGGTTTTGAAGAACCAGGTTCCTGTAAGGATCAGGCTGCAGTATACCGCCTTTCTCCCTGCAGGAAGAACTATCAGGCAGCGACGTCCGCCAGCTGGCGATCCAGTACAGCGCCCACCACGTGGCCGATGAAATCTAGGAATAGAGTATCCAGATTCACATTGAAATAGTTTTCGGCGTGGTTGCCCAATGCAAGTAAGGCGAGGATTTCACCATTGCTAATTACTGGGCAGAGAGCGGTGGATTGCACGGAATCATTGTTGTGAAACAGCCAATCGATATGTTCTTGTTCCAGCGCGCCGCAATGTGTGCGTTTTAAACGAAAAACATCACCATAGCGATGCTTTAATGACGCCAACGAATCGGTTCGAATGGAATTAGCCACTTGCAGATCTGGATGGTCAACTAAAATAATTTCGCACGCATCGATGCTGTCATGATTGGATAACTGGTCTACGGCAACATCGGCTATTTCAGTTACATTCTTTGCGCGCAGTAATGCCAACACTAGATTTCGTGTGGTATCGAATAGTTGATCGTTGTTGCGGGCATTTTCCAATAAGTTATTGAGTTTCTGTCGTGCCTCGATGCCACGCTCTCTAAGAATGGTGACCTGGCGTTCCAATAGAGAAATCGCGTTGCCACTTTCATGGGGAAGTGACAGCTCAGCAAGTAAATCATCTTGCTGCAGAAAGAATTCTGGGTGTTCGCGAAGATAGGCTGCAACATCGTCAGCATGTAACTCATCGAGAGTCTCTGGTGTAACGGCTTCTGCAGTGGATGCTTCTTTGCTCATATTTCTAGCGTACCCTCGTAGACTGTTGTGGTCGGTCCTGACATTAGAACTGATGACTCGTTTCCGGGCCATTCAATAAACAGGGACCCGCCTGCCAGCCTTACGTTTACTTGTGTATTCAATAACCCGAGTCGTTGCCCAGCAACTATTGCCGCACAAGCACCTGTGCCGCAGGCCAGTGTCTCACCGACTCCTCGCTCAAAGACTCGCAATTTGATTTGCTCGGGGTTGTCGATTTGCATGAAACCAACATTCACGCCCTCCGGAAAATCGGGGTGCGAACCTAACGCTCCCCCAATATCTTTTACGGCCGTATTTGCCAGGTCTTCAACGATTATCACAGCATGGGGATTTCCCATGGAAATTGCACTGAATTCGATGGTTATTGACTCACCATCGACCTCAATTTCCCGCCGATAGGTCGTATCCTGCATGGATGTAGAAAATGGAATTTCCTCAGGATTTAGCTCGGGAGCCCCCATATCCACAGTGACATTGCCCGTATGATCTGATTCGAGAATCAAAATCCGGTTTAGGGTTTTAACCGCGACAGGGTTTTTGGCGCTAAGACCTTTTTCTCGTACAAAAGTCGCAAAGCAGCGAGCACCATTTCCGCAGTGCTCAACTTCAGACCCATCTACATTAAAAATTCGATAATCAAAATCGGCTTCTGGAGAACTCGGTGGCTCTACCAGGAGAAGCTGATCGAACCCTATACCGAAGCGCCGGTCGGCGAGCGCTTTAATTCGATCAGGATCGATACTCACGGTCTGACTGATTCCATCTATTACGATGAAATCGTTTCCAAGCCCGTGCATTTTTGTAAATGGAATTTGCATATTTAGTATTAGGTTTTGCTATCTAATCTGGCAAACAAGTTTCGTTTGCCAACAGTTCTGATACTTCTTCACGCTTCCTGGCCAGATGGTGGGTGCTACCATCAACAACAATCTCGGGTGCTCGACCGCGAGTATTATAGTTGGAGCTCATTACAAAACCGTAGGCACCCGCTGATCGCACCGCAAGCAAGTCGCCAGCTTGTAATGCTAATTGTCTTTCTTTACCCAGAAAATCTGCCGACTCGCACACTGGGCCAACAACGTCATACAGCTTTGCTTCTTCATCTCGACCAACTACTGGAACGATTTCTTGCCAGGCTCCGTAGAGGGCAGGGCGCAACAGATCATTCATAGCGCCATCAACTATGGCGAAATTTTTGTAGTCATTGCACTTCAAGTACTCAACTTTCGTGACGAAGATGCCCGCGTTTGCAGCGATGGATCGACCAGGTTCGACCAATAGTGTTAAGTCTCTTTGTTCGAATCTGCCGCGCACTGCATTAATTAGCTCGGCAGGTTCCGGCGGTTGTTCGTCTGCATACGACACACCAAGTCCGCCACCCATATCGAAATGTTTTAACTTAATTCCATCGGAAGCCAATGTATCGACCATGCTTAACAGGCGATCGATTGCGTCCAGAAAAGGTGCCGTGCTTGTGAGTTGAGAACCTATATGGCAGTCGATACCTGTAATTTCAATACCGGCCATTTCGGCTGCGGCGTGATAAACACGTAGCGCTTCATCGGTAGCGATGCCGAACTTATTTTCTTTTAGTCCGGTAGAGATATAAGGGTGGGTACCGGCATCCACATCGGGATTTACCCGTAAGGAAACAGGTGCACGAGCGCCATGACTTTGAGCGATGGAATTGATGCGTTCCAACTCTGCAGCAGACTCGACATTAAAACAATGAATGCCGCACTCCAGTGATTGTTCGATTTCTTTTTGAGTTTTTCCTAATCCAGAAAAAATAACTTTTGATGGATCTCCACCTGCAGCAATAACGCGATCTAGCTCTCCGCCAGATACGATGTCGAATCCCGAGCCTAGTCGCGCCAGGATATTCAATACCGCCAAATTTGAATTTGCCTTCACTGCGAAACAGATCAGGTGAGGCAGCTCACCCATCGCTTGCTGATAGACATTGTAGTGACGTTCCAGAGTCGCACGTGAATAAATGAAACAAGGCGTTCCATATGTAGTTGCGATCTCTTCGACGGGCACTTCTTCCGCAAAAAGTTGATTGGCCCGAAAATTGAAATGGTCCATGTTCGGATATTCTGTAGTTAAACGTTTTTCGTTGGTTAGGATTGAAAATTTGCGGTGGGAGCTTGCTCAGGACGGGTAAGTCCGCCCTTCTGACCACAACCTGAAAGCGTGAGACTAAAGCAAACCAGACTTGCAAATAATAGTAGCGTCGGAAAGCGTCTCATGGTTTCTCTGATTGCTGGGTTGAAGAGCGGAGGATTATACCGCCAGCTATGGCATAAACACAGGCTTATCTCGCCCCTATCAACCCATTCTACCCATACTCAGGGTGTTGATTTTATTCGAGTTTCCGTTTGTCTCAACTAGTCTTGAAAATTGTCTTTTTGATCTCTATATTTCCCAACTCTTTTGATTTGGCCAATGGACCATGCGCAGGAGAGAGCCAGAGCAAATGGCAGTGCGCGTGAGATCCACTTATTAATTTTGATTCATACTGAAAGCGACAAGAAATGATTGAAATTCAGAATCTGACCAAAAAGTTTGATCAATTCGTTGCCGTTGATAATTTGAGCTTCAACGTGCAAGAAGGAGAGGTGCTGGGTTTTCTTGGGCCGAATGGCGCTGGTAAATCTACCACCATGAAAGTCATAACCGGATTTCTGGCACCTACAGGTGGCTCAGTGACCATCGATGGTCACGATATCGTGGAAGATCCAATCGATGCTAAATCTCTAATTGGTTATTTGCCGGAAGGGGCACCGTCGTACGGCGATATGACTACCACTGAGTTCCTGCGATTTATCGCTCGTGTTCGTGGTTTCGAAGGAGAAGAGGCAGAGCGAAGAATTGAGCACGTTATAGAAGAAGTAGCACTGCAGTCGGTTCGAGAACAAACCATCGAGACACTATCCAAAGGGTTCAAGCGGCGCGTAGGATTGGCGCAAGCGATAATGCATGATCCCAAAGTGTTGATTCTAGATGAACCTACTGACGGGCTCGATCCAAATCAGAAACACCATGTACGTGAGCTCATTAAAAACTTAGCCAAAGACAAAATCGTCATTATTTCTACTCACATTCTGGAAGAGGTTACTGCAGTGTGTAGTCGCGCAATCATTATTGCGAATGGAAGTATCGTAGCTGATGGCACACCGGCAGAGTTAGAGTCCCGTTCTCGTTACCATCAAGCAGTAAGTGTAAAACTCAGTAGCGACTATGATCTTGCTGCCGATCTATCGGGTGTTGCAGGAATAAGTGAAGTAGAAAAGGATGCAGAAGAAGATCTGACATACACCATACTTGCCAATGATGGTGAATCCATTTTCGCGCAGGTATCGGAAATCGCGCAAAGCAAACATTGGCCAGTGACAGAGTTTCACGTTGAGCGCGGCCAGTTGGAAGATGTCTTTCGCACCGTTACACAAACGGCGCAAGGAGTGTAACTATGGGACATCTATCAACTATCTTTCGTCGCGAGTTAATGAGCTATTTCGCAACGCCACTCGCTTACATATTCGTTGTGATATTTCTCATCACTAACGGCATTTTTACATTCGACCTCGGTGGATTTTACATCCGCGGACAAGCTGACCTGTTACCCTTCTTCGGTTTTCATCCTTGGTTGTATCTCTTCATGGTCCCAGCCATTGCCATGACGTTGTGGGCTGACGAACGAAAAACCGGCACGATAGAGTTGCTGTTAACTCTTCCAGTGAGATTGTCAGATGTTGTGCTTGGAAAATTCCTGGCGGCCTGGGTGCTTACCGGAATCGCATTACTGTTAACTTTTCCAATCTGGATAACTGTTAATTATTTGGGGGATCCAGATAACGGTGTGATATTGGCGGCTTATATTGGCAGCTGGTTCATGGCTGGAGGTTTTCTTGCCATCGGTTCATGCATGTCCGCCTGCACAAAAAATTCTGTAATCGCTTTTATCCTTACCGTCTCTATCTGCTTCTTGTTCGTCATATTAGGGTCTCCAATTCTGCTCAATGCTTTTCCTGCTTGGGTGCCACAGATATTGGTGGACGCTTTCTCAGCGATGGGATTTCTCACTCATTTTGATTCAATTTCAAAAGGAGTGTTGGATATTCGCGATTTTCTGTTCTTTGCCGCATTCATTGGGGCCTGGCTGTTGGCCAGCGCCGTAGTGATTGAAATGAAAAAAGCTAACTAAGGGGAGGGAATAAACACATGAACAAAAAATTTGTATTTTCTCCCGCTGGATTAATCAGCATCGCAGTCGCTCTTGTAGTGAGTGTCGCGATTATCAGCTTCCTTCCCAGCTTGCGAATCGATCTAACTGAAGATCAGCTTTACACATTGTCGGATGGGAGTCGCAATATTGTTTCGACCCTGGAACAGCCGGTCGAGCTCATGTTCTTTTACTCGGAAAGCGCAACAGAGGATCAACCTCAGATCCGCGCCTATGGAACACGAGTTCAGGAGCTGCTACGCGAAATAGTAATTGCCAGTGACGGTAATCTTAGTCTGACGATGATTGATCCTGAGCCTTTTTCAGAAGACGAAGATCTAGCACGGCAATATGGAATTCAAGCGGTGCCAGTTAGCCAAGGCGGCGAAGAAATTTATTTTGGTTTAGTGGTTGCGCAGGATGTTGCGCCGGAAGACATCAATCCACTCATTCCACCGGCCTCAGAAACAATGCCATTAGTGCGGCCTGACCAAGAACAGTTTCTTGAATACGAATTCATGAAGATGATCACAACAGTGGCTAACCCCGACAGAACAGTCGTGGGACTAATTACTGGATTGGATATCGATGGGGGTTTTGATCCACAAACTGGCCAAGCTTCCCCGCCATGGTTTGTGATGGATTTGATTCGCCAGCTTTATGTAGTGGAGCGCATTCCAGAAACAGCCACTGACATTGATGAAGAGATAGACATCTTGATGGTCGTTCATCCGCAAGGTCTTTCTGAGCAGTTGCTTTATGCAATTGATCAGCATGTCATGCGTGGAGGAGAAACGCTGGTATTCCTCGACCCTAATGCGGACTCGATGGTGTCACTTTCACCGCAGGGCGCATTGATTCCCGCCGGCATGAGTTCTGATCTACCTGGTCTGTTGGAATCCTGGGGAATCGAATATGCCAGCGACAAAGTACTCACCGATAATGAGTTGGCGTTAAGAGTTAGAATGAGTCAGACCGAACGACCCATTCCACACTTGGGCATGTTAGGTGTGCAGCGCCAGTATCTGACGCAAGACGACATCATCACCAGTCGACTTGAAACCATTAACCTGTCTTCCTCGGGAGTCATTGCACCAGCCGAAGGTGCGAGCACTAGTTTCGAGCCATTGATTGTTTCATCGAATGACACAATGCTAATGGATCGTGTGCTACTGGAAAGTGTCACGGATCCTTCGGTTCTATTCGATGAATTTGAATCTACTGACGAGAGACACGTGATCGCTGCTCGATTAACTGGTGTGATTAACAGCGCATTCCCTGATGGACGTCCAGTAGTGGAAGTCGAAGAAGCGGAAATAGAAGAGGAAATAGAAGCGGAATCCGTTGAGGATTCTGAAGAAGCATCTACGGACAACCCAGCCGAACCCATCGCAGATGCAGATGTGGAAGAAGCACCTGTAGTAGAAGTTGCGGAGCATATTCCATCATCTAATGGGGAAGTGAACATTGTTGTGTTTGCTGATTCTGATCTGCTTATGGATAGACTCTGGGTTCAGGTTGCTCAGTTCCTGGGTCAGCGTATTCCACAGCCTTTCGCCAACAATGGTGATTTGCTCATCAATACTCTAGACAATCTGAGTGGCGGCGCAGACCTGGTAAGCATTCGAAGTCGTGGCACTTATTCACGACCGTTCACTCGCGTGGTCAATTTGCAGCGTGAGGCAGACGATCGATTGCGTACCACGGAAGCAGAGTTGCTGGATAGATTGGCTGAAACCGAAGCGTCATTGGCGCAACTGAATCAAGACGATGATGGCAATCCCATCGGTCAGATCACGCCGGAAATTCAGGCAGAAATTGATCGCTTTAATGCTGAATTGTTGGAAACTCGAAGAAGTTTGCGAGATGTACAGTTCCAACTGACGGAAGACATCGATCGTTTGGGAAGCAATCTCAAAGCAGTTAATACTGCAGCAATTCCGATATTGCTAACGATTCTCGCCTTGCTCGCCCACTTTGGCCGAGTGCGAAGAAGAAACGCAGCGCACTAAGCGACAGTTTCTTCCATCTCTTCTACTGGGCGTGCAGGTATCTTCACTTTAATGTGAGTGCCCACGCCCAGTTCACTACTGATGTGCAAGTCACCACCGTGTGCTTCGGCTATCAGGCGACTTAAATACAAACCAAGTCCGAATCCACCGGTGTTTCGTTGTCGAGAACTATCGGCGCGGTAGAAAGGTTCACTCAGTTGCGGTAAGTGTTCTTCCGCGATTCCTTCGCCCTGATCAATAACTTCAATGACAGCTTCACTGTCTCCAATGTTGAGTTTTACCTCGATAGGATTGGCTTCACCGTGACGAATGGCATTGTTTAACAAGTTAGTGATCAATAATCGAATACGCAGACGGTCAATCAAAAATTCTTTGTCTTCAGAAGGAACCTTGATCTTTAGCCCACCTTCATAACTTTCAAACTGAGAAGCCACTCCTTCAACAAACTCCGCGAGGTAGACAGGTTCTTCTACTAACACTGCGTGTTCGTTATTGAGACGTTCGGCTTCCAATAAATCAGAGATCAACAAATCAATCTCATCGATGTCTTCTCGTAGTTGATCTTTTTCCGAACTTTCTGGCATGAACTCCAAGCGGAGCTTCGCTTTGGTGATGGGAGTTCTGAGCTCGTGGCTAATGGCCAATAACAACTGACGTTTGGCTTCCAGCATTGATTGCAATGAGTCAGCCATAAGATTAATGCTTTCCGTCAACTCGCCCAGTTCATCTTGCCGATTGCTCTCCACTCGATAATTCAGGTCGCCTTTCTGTATACGCTCAGCGCCACGACGCAGTAACTGCACTGGAGCCAGCAATCGATTCACCATGATGTAATTGAGAAACAAGATGACTACTGCTAACGCCGATCCAACATACAAAACAAAAACATTAATTCGGTTTTCACCTTGAAAGCGAGGGTAGAGAAAAAACTCATAGCCTCTGCGGTTTACATGAATGATGCCCTCGTTACCGACGGTTCTCACTTCAGCATCAGAGGATAGCGACCGGTCGAATTCTGATTCATCAACATTGAGTCGATTATCAGGGTCGGAACTCCAACGCATGATTGGATTACGAATATTGATCGTCCAATCCAATTCGTCTGCCAGTCGCATGGCATTACTCAGGTTTGGTGGAGTGCCAATATCTTCAATAATTGACTCTACATTTCGTGTGAAGAAGTCGGGAATGGTATCGATACTGGTTTGATTTTGGTTAATCACCCGTAGTGATACTGAAACAATGATAAAAAAACTAATGACGGTGAAGCCGAAGATCAGCAACAGTCGTAAGAAGAGAGATTTTTTGACTTGATCGGCGAGGGTGGTCATATCTGCTCACCGACAAAAGTATAGCCACGTCCCCAAACCGTTTTAATAAATCGCGGTGTCTTAGAGGTGTCTTTTAACTTATGTCGGAGGCGGCTAACCAAAGTATCCACAGCTCGAGAAAAAAGTTCAGCATCAATACCGCGCAATCGATTCATAAGTTCATCACGGGTAAAGGTCTTGTTAGGGAATTGCATAAACAAGATGAGTAACTCGTACTCCATGGTGGTTAATTCCAGCACCTCACCATCGAGTTTAACTTCGCGACGAGACACATCGACTTCTAAACCATTAATGGGTTTGATGTCTCGTACTGAGTTGTCATCACTACTGCGACGCAAAATGTTGTGGATGCGTGCAACTAATTCCCTTGGCTCAAAAGGTTTAGGCAAGTAATCATCTGCACCAAGTTCTAGTCCAACAATGCGGTCGGTAACTTCGGCGTGTGCAGTGAGCATGAGAATCGGTAGCTGTCCATAGATAGACGATTTAGCTCTAATCTCGCGACAAATCTCAAACCCATCTTTCTCTGGCAACATAACATCCAGAATCAATAAGTCAGGTTTAACTTTTTTGATGAGTTCGAAGCCCTTGCTGGGCGCAAGTGCAACGTGCACTTTCATATCGTAACGCTCGAGATACTGGGTGAGCAGTTCGCCCAGTTTTTCGTCGTCGTCGATTATGAGTATTTGTTTCATCCAACCACCGTAATAACGTGCACAGCCCAGCAATAGTACGAATTCGTCCTATCGAAAGCAAATACCAAGACAGTTATTCATCGTCTGAGCAGGCGTGTTCTCCGCTTAATTAATGCGAAGAAAAAGGTAACCCTGATCGTAAACATCCTGCTCTAGCAGGTGCCCATATTTCCTGCTCCAACTCCCATCGTTGAGATCATCCTCGAGTGCTTGCAAGCCCTGCTGCAATTCCTGTTTGTCGAGTTTATGGAAAGTAGAAATTCCAGCCTGATACTCTTCTTTAAGATAGTTTTCAGGCAGAGCCCAATCTGCCATTGCAAAATGATCTTGTAAGTCTTTAGGTAGAGGAAAAGGCTCTGCATAAAAATGCTTGTGTAAATCATCTTCCACAAAGTTTGCAAGTTGCTGTAGTGTTGGCCCCATGGTTTTATCCAGTTCCTTGAATTGGGGAATGTAGTCAAACAACCAAAAAGTCCCTTGAAACTCGATATCAAAGGCAAACATTACCAACGGACCGTTACGAGTAACTCGAAGTGCTTCTCTGATGCCTAACTGCCAGTCAGTAAAGTGATGTATGCACAGGGTCATGACGGCACCAGCAAACCGATCATCATCGAAAGGCAAATTTTCAGCAGTGCCCTCATACCAATTAAGATTTGCATGGGCTTTCGCCTGCGCGCGCATTACTGCAGACGGTTCCACCGCGTGCACATCGAATCCGAGTTCAGCGAGAGCGTGACTATAGTTACCAGTACCCGCTCCAATATCGATCAACGCGGCGCCCTGGGGTAGATCAAGCAAATCGCTCAATCGCGAAACGATGCGTGGATCCGCTGCTCTCGTTGATGAGTAGGTTTTTCCAATCTTGTCGTAGCGTGCTGGCATAGTGGGCAACAGCTTAGCATGATTCCTATACCCGTCATTTTGGGGCAATCTCAAGGGTTGAATCTTGTTCAAAGATGCCCATAAATAAGAGCTACAATAGGAAAAACCTGCGTTTTATTCATCGTAGCGGATATCGATCTATGAAAGGTTTCTATTCAACACTTTTCGGCATGATGGCCTTGGTACTGTCGAGCATGGCCACCGCCCAGACTCAGCAGTACAGTGAATTCGCCACCAATGATGAGGCGAATAACATTGAGGTGTTTAAACGCACCAGCCCCTCAGTGGTTAACATCACCAATGCGCGATTGGTACGTTCTTTTTATTCGTTAAATCCACAAGAAGTACCGCAGGGTAGCGGCACTGGATTCGTCTGGGATGAATCCGGCCACATCGTCACTAATTTTCATGTGATTCAGGAAGCGGATAGAGTCCTGGTGACCATGCAAGATGGCACTACCTATTCAGCTCGCGCAGTAGGACTCGATCCTAGTCGGGACTTGGCGGTTCTGAAGATTGAAGCAGATCAAGAGTTAGTACCGATAGTGCCTGGAGATTCTTCTCTATTAGAAGTCGGGCGCAAAGTTATCGCCATTGGTAATCCATTTGGCTTGGATACCACGATGACTGTCGGAGTCGTAAGTGCGCTGGGACGAGAAATCGATTCCGTTAATCGGCGAACCATTCGCGATGTAATTCAAACTGATGCTGCTATCAACCCTGGCAACTCAGGCGGACCCTTGTTGAATTCACTGGGTCAATTGGTTGGTGTTAACACCGCAATCTATAGCCCAAGCGGAGGCAGTTCAGGAATTGGATTTGCGATTCCCGTTAATACGGTAAACCGAGTTGTACCTGAACTCATTCAGTACGGTCGAGTCCAGACTCCAATACTGGGCATAACCCGTATTCCCCAACCGGACTACTATCGCCAGCTGTGGGGAATTGAAGGGGTCATCGTGCTCGACACAGTTGAAGGCACTGATCCCGAGCGCTTAGGCATGCGCGGATTGGCACGCTCAGAACGTGGACGAATTGTTCTGGGTGACGTTATTTTTGAAGTCGATGGTCAATCTATCCGCAATGAAGATGATCTTGCGACTGCGATCGAACAGAGAAGGCCTGGAGAAACGGTTACGGTGCGAACCCGGCGGGATAATAGCGTCTTAAGTTATGACATCCAGTTGCAATCGCCGCCCAATCCTTAGCGTGCTTGCAAACTTTCTCTTGCGGCAGTAACAGCTTTAAGCACTTGCTCTGGCGCTGTTGCGCCAAAATGATTTCTTGCTGCAAGAGATCCTTCCAATGTGAGCACATCGAACACGTCATCTTCTATCAATGATGAACAAGTCTGCAGCTGTTCTAGTGTTAACTCAGACAGATCCAAGCCCAGATCGATGCCCATTTTCACTGCGTTGCCAACGACTTCATGTGCGTCTCTAAAAGGCAGACCTTTTTTAACCAGATAGTCAGCAAGATCTGTGGCAGTCGCGTAGCCTAACTTCGTTGCCTTCAACATATTGTCATGTTTGCAAGACAATGCAGGCATCATGCTGGCATAGGCGTAGAGGCAATCTTCAACGGTGTCCAACAAATCAAACAAGGGTTCTTTGTCTTCTTGATTGTCTTTGTTGTAAGCCAGAGGTTGAGATTTCATCAATGTTAAAAGAGACATCAAGTGGCCAGTCACTCGCCCAGTCTTGCCACGAATCAATTCAGGCACATCAGGATTCTTTTTCTGCGGCATGATGGATGAGCCTGTACAAAACCTGTCTGGCAAATCGATGAAATCAAATTGCGCAGAAGTCCAGAGCACTAACTCTTCGGAGAAACGTGACAGGTGGGTCATGATCAAACTACAGGCAGCAGCTAACTCGATCGCGAAGTCCCGATCGCTGACTGAATCTAAAGAATTATTAGTAGGGGCATCGAAACCAAGCAGCTCTGCGGTGTAGCTTCTATCAATCGGAAATGTTGTACCCGCAAGTGCAGCAGCTCCCAATGGCGATACATTGACTCGCTTGCGACAATCGACAAGTCGGTCATGGTCCCGGTTTAGCATTTCATACCAAGCCATCATATGGTGACCGAAGCTAACTGGTTGTGCAGTTTGTAAATGAGTAAAGCCTGGAAGAATTGTTGATGCTTCTCGTTCGGCAAGATCAACTAGAGAAGTCTGAAGTCTTGTCACCAGTCCACACAAGTTATCAATCTTGTCCCGAACATAAAGACGGATATCAGTTGCCACTTGGTCGTTACGTGATCTGCCTGTATGTAGCTTCTTACCAACATCACCAATTCGGTTTGTCAGTGCAGCTTCGATATTCATGTGCACATCTTCTAACTCGATTGACCATTCGAATTTGTTTTCTGCAATGTCGTTACGAATCGACAGTAATCCAGATTCAATCTGCTCAAACTCTTCGGTGCTTAACACGCCAACTATTTCTAACATCCGGGCATGCGCAATCGAGCCTTCTATATCATATTGATACAGACGCTTATCGAACTGTATTGAGGCAGTAAACTGTTCTACGAATTCATCTGTTGCTTCGCTGAATCGTCCGCCCCATAACTTGTCTGATTTCTTGTCGTCGTTCATTTCTAGAAAATTTGGGAATGCACTCCAAAGGGGTGGGCGATTATACAGTAAGGGAAAAGATTGAAGAAGGAGCCAGGATTCGTAAATTCCTCATCTCGGACAAAACCCTCCTAATCCCGTAGAATAGGCTAACTTAACCTTCTAGGTATTTAGAGCGAAATCCTTAGTAGTGAGCGGAATGAACCGATTGAGAATTGCCACGCGTGAAAGCCCGCTCGCGTTGTGGCAGGCAAACTTCGTAAAAGATGCTTTGTTGCAGCATCATCCAGAGTTGTCAGTGGAACTGGTTCCGATGACTACCCGTGGTGATCAAATATTAGATTCACCCCTGGCTAAAGTGGGGGGTAAAGGCTTATTCGTCAAAGAACTAGAAAAGGCCATGTTGGCGGATACTGCCGATATCGCCGTGCACTCCATGAAAGACGTGCCAATGGAATTTCCTGATGGGCTGGGGCTGGCTGTGATTTGTGAACGCGAAGACCCCAGGGACGCTTTTGTTTCCAATAACTACAAATCTTTGGATGAGTTACCTCCTGGAGCTACAGTAGGTACATCTAGTTTTAGACGGCAATGCCAATTAAAACAACTACGCCCCGATCTCAAAATTTCGGATCTGCGAGGTAATGTTGGCACGCGTCTATCTAAACTTGATGCCGGAGATTACGACGCCATTATTCTAGCCACAGCCGGTTTGCTAAGACTGGGAATGGAAGAACGCATTAAGCAACGTCTCGATTCAGATTTGTGTTTACCAGCAGGTGGGCAAGGAGCGGTGGGTATTGAATGCCGTACAGATGATATTGATACTTTGCAGTTAGTGGATTGCCTTCATCATACCGAGACTGCAATCAGAGTAACGGCAGAGCGAGCTGTTAACGCAACCTTGCAAGGCGGATGTCAGGTTCCAATCGCAAGTTTTGCAGAAATCCGAGAAGACAATTTGTACTTGCGTGCCCTGGTTGGTTCTCTCGACGGCACACATATTCTTCGTGCTGAAAGACTGGGCAGTGTGCATGAGGCAGAACAAATTGGAATCTCTGCAGCGGAAGACCTTCTTGCTCAGGGCGCTGATAAAATTCTCGCAGCAATCACACAAGATGTTGATTAGTAATCATGAGCAACGACGACAGTAGTACTGTCATTCTTACCGGTCTTAATGTGCTAGTCACGCGGCCAGCGCATCAGCAGCAGTCATTAGTCGACGCAATACAGGACTCTAGTGCAAGCACAGTTAGCTTGCCTCTGCTGGAGATAACTCCGATTCCCAAGAGTGAAATTGCCCCAGAATCTATTGCTGCAATCCAGAACCTGGATCGTTTCGACATCCTTATTTTTGTCAGTAGTAACGCAGCACAAATCGGCGGAGACTTGATCGATAACTATTGGCCACAGTTTCCGGTAGGCATAACTGTTATCGCCATTGGGCAGACTACATCTCGTGCAGTGACTACACTCTTGGAGTGCACGGTTATAACCCCTGAACAGGGAAGCGATAGTGAGGCAGTGCTGGCTTTACCGCAGCTTGAAGATGTTGCGGGCAAGCGCGTAGGCATAATGCGTGGCAGAGGTGGCAGAGAGTTACTGCAATCTGAGCTCACCGAGCGCGGCGCTGAGGTGACTGTGTTAGAAGTCTATGAGCGCAATGCAGTACCTTATGATACAAACGAAGTAACCGAATTACTTAGCAGTACGTCTTGTAATGTAATCACAGTCCATAGCGGTGAGTCATTACTGCGACTATTGGAACTAACAGGCGATAACAGAGATCAAATCACTCTGCTACCATTAGTGGTTCCCTCTGATCGCGTAAGAAAGATGGCGCTAGATGAAGGATTCAGCGATGTGCTTAACGCCAGAGGAGCTGATGACTCATCCATGTTGGCCGCATTGCAGCAAGTTGCCGCGCAAGCCGACAACTAATTTAGGACAACCAATATAGACAGTTGATGTATTCAACTCTAAACAAAGACTTCATTGACAGGACAATAGCAGGGCAAGGCGACAGTGGCTGAAAAAGCTGAAACTTCAAAAATACTGGATGAGATCTCCAAAGGGACTAACCCGAAATCTGGTGGCGCCAGTTCTCGATCCCAGAAAAACGCTCGGCGTCGATTTCTCATTGTGCTGATTCTTTTCCTTCCAGTGATTGCGGCTGTGGCCTATGTCGGTTGGAGCCAACTAAACATGCAATCTGAACTGCTTGCCTTGCGCCAACAGAATGAATCGATGAGCGTGACCATCGATTCATATGAGTCTCAGCTATCAGCTCTCAATCAGCAAATCGCCAATATTCCAGAACAGGTTCCAGTGGATAACAGTGCGACCGATGCTTTGGCGGTTCGATTAACTAATGAGATTAATAGCCTGAATCAACAATTAGCTGATCTTGCTGCAAGGCAAGTCGAAACCAGTGCTCCGCAAAATTCTCAATGGAAAATTCAAGAAGCAAACTACCTGGTGCAATTAGCCAATCGCAAACTGCAACTTGAAAGTGATGTCGATTCGGCAATTCAACTATTGCAGTCTGCGGATAGTGCGCTACTGGATTCAGGGAGTAACGCTGTCCTTAGAGCACGGCAAGGTATCGCTGATGATTTGGCGATGCTGCGCGACCTTGAGTTATTAGATCGCGAAGGCATCTATATTCAGTTAGATAATGTTAAGTCACAGATTAGTAGTATCGATTTGGTGACTTCAATGCGAGAGAGTTTGCAGAATCGTATTGATGAAAGCCCAGATCAACAGATTGATTCTGCAGCAACAGGTTTTATTGATAGCAGTTTCGAATTTCTAAGCAGTGTTTTTGTCTGGCGACGCTGGGAAGATTCTCCTGAAGCAATGCTCGCACCCGGACAAGAGTCGTTTATATTGCAAAGAGTGCAACTGATGATGGATCAGGCAAAGATCGCGTTATTGGAGCGAAACAATACCATGTACCAGCGCAGCCTTTCAGGGGCGGTGAATTGGGTTCGCCAATTTGCGATGACAGCTTCAACAGCTGGTCAGGCTGTCCTGGTTGATTTGGCATCCTTGCAAGCGATAAACGTAGATCCTTCACTTCCCGAACTTAGCCAATCACTTGGAGCTGTTGAGCAACTGGCCGCGTCAGTTCAATAAATCCATATGATCAGATTATTCATTTTCAGCTTGCTCGCCATCGTATTGGCACTATGGGTAACGCTCTATGTGGGTTTCCCCGCAGACCCAGGCTATCTGCTAATTGCGTTTGGCAATGTCACGTTTGAAACAAGTTTGTTCGCATTACTCGTTGCCGCAATTGTCATTTACACAGCAGGCCGGTTTTTATTGTTGCTGTTGCAATGGATTAATCCCATGAAGCTGGTTGCTGCCGGCCGTGAGCTTAATCATCAACGTAAGTCGAAGGCTCGCAGTAACACAACAGAAGGCTTGCTTTGCATCGCAAGAGGAAACTGGGAATCCAGTCTCAAACTACTGCGCAAAGGTATGGCGGAAAAAGATGCCACTGTGGTGAACTACTTGGCGGGTGCTTATGCTGCCTACAAGCTAAGCCAGAGAGATACCTGGGTGGAGTTATTAGAGAGTGCTGAGCAGAACTACCCCAATGCACGCTCGACTATCAATTACGTTAAAGCACAACTGCACTATCAGTCGGGTCAACTCGAACAAAGTTTGGCAGTGTTAGAAGAACTTAAGAAGAATGCATTAAACGATGGAAACCTGCTTGGCTTGCTAAAAGAAGTATATGTGCAACTTGATGATTGGCAGCATCTTGAAGAGCTACTCCCTAGCTTGGAAAAGAATAAGTTGTTAGACAGTGAAGATCTCGATCGAGTACGCAAGCGCATATTCATGGAGAAGCTGTATGCCTTGTGCAATGACGTCAAGTCGGGCAGCAGTAATGCATTGAGTGAAATGAAGACTTTATGGAAGAAAGCGCCGGTTACATTTCACGCTGATGAAAAAGTAGTTTCTCACTACGCGGATATGTTGATTCAACTGGACGAGAACCAAGATGCGGCAAAGGTAATAGAGACTGCACTTGGTAAAGTATGGAATAGCAATCTCGTGAAGCTCTACGGTGAAAAGGAATATGGCACCAGTGCACAGCAACTTCTGGTTGCGGAAAGTTGGTTAAAGGCGAATCCAGCCGATGCTGAACTCCTATTGAGCCTGGGCCGTATCTCAATGCGCAACCAACTTTGGGGAAAAGCGAAAGAGTATTACGAGGCAAGTATTAAGATCGCTCCATCTGCCGAAGCCTATGGTGAGTTAGGTCGCTTAATGAAACACTTGGGAGATATAGAGGCGAGCGAAAGTTATTTGAAAAGCTATGGTGACTTAATGGGAGCTACACTTCCAGAATTACCCATGCCCACCCCTGACCAGGTAACCCACTAGAATCTGTCCAACAAGAAAACTATTTCTTGTCTATCCCCAGCTCTTCCCACAACGCATCGACACGTGCTTTGACTTCGTCGCTCATGGTGATGGGTTCACCCCATTCGCGCTCCGTTTCTGCTGGCCACTTATTCGTAGCGTCCATACCCATCTTCGATCCTAAACCAGCAACAGGTGAAGCGAAGTCCAGGTAATCGATTGGCGTGTTGTCGATCATCACCGTGTCACGAATGGGATCCATTCTTGTGGTAATCGCCCAGATGACATCATCCCATTCCCGGATATTCACATCGTCATCAACTACTATTACGTATTTGGTATACATGAATTGCCGTAAGAAAGACCACACACCCATCATGACTCGCTTGGCATGACCGGGGTATTGTTTCTTCATACTGACGATTGCTAATCGGTATGAGCAGCCTTCCGGAGGTAGATAGAAATCTTCTATCTCTGGAAACTGTTTTTGCAGTAACGGTACAAACACTTCATTAAGAGCAACACCAAGCATCGCTGGTTCATCAGGTGGTCGTCCGGTATAAGTGCTGTGATAGATCGGGTCCTTGCGATGAGTAAGTTTAGTCACGGTAAAAACAGGAAACTGTTCAGTTTCGTTGTAGTAACCCGTGTGGTCACCATAAGGACCTTCTTCCGCTGTTTCATCAGGATGAATCACACCCTCTAGTACGAATTCCGCACTGGCAGGAACTTGTAAATCATTGGTGAGCGACTGCACTACTTCAGTTTTGCTATTGCGTAGCAGTCCGGCAAACGCATATTCGGATAAGGTGTCGGGTACAGGTGTAACTGTGGCGAGAATAGTCGCAGGATCTGCACCGATGGCGATTGAGACAGGAAATGGTTCACCCGGATGTTTAAGCTGCCAATCTCTGAAGTCCAGCGCTCCCCCGCGATGGGATAACCAGCGCATGATTAGTTTATTGGGTCCTAGCAACTGCATGCGGTAGATACCCAGGTTCTGACGTTCTTTCTCCGGGCCGCGGGTTATCACCAATGGCCAGGTGACTAGTGGCGCTGCGTCTCCAGGCCAACAAGTTTGAATAGGTAACTGGGTCAGATCAATCGCATCACCTTCCAGCACAATCTCCTGGCAAGGCGCCGACTTCTTAACCGTCGGGGCGATGTTCAAAACACTTTTATAACTGGGCAAGCTCTGCCAGAGATCTTTCCAGCCGGATGGTGGGGTAGGTTCCTTTAAGAACGCCAATAACTTTCCTACATCTCTTAATCCTTCCAGATCTTCTTGCCCCATGGCCAACGCAATGCGGCGTGTGTTGCCAAATAGATTCGCCAATAGAGGAATAGATGATCCCTTGGGGTTTTCGAACAGCAACGCAGGACCACCGGCTCGCAATGTGCGATCGGAAATCTCCGTAATCTCTAGGTAGGGGTCAACCTCGGTAGAAATGCGCTTCAGTTCGCCTTCTTGTTCCAGCAGGTTGATAAAGTCGCGCAGGTCTTTGAATGCCATTCTGCGTATCTCAAAGTTGCGTCAGTAGTAACTCGTTGCTACTTGCGCTTCATCGCCTTGAAAAACTCATCGTTGGTCTTGGTATCTTTGAGTTTGTCGAGAATGAATTCTGTCGCTTGCACATCTTCCATGGAACTCAGCAACTTGCGCAGAATCCACATACGTTGCAATTCTTCCTCAGTAGTAAGCAAGTCTTCGCGGCGAGTACCAGAACGACGAACGTTGATCGCCGGATAAACACGTTTCTCAGCGATCTTACGATCCAGGTGAAGTTCCATGTTACCGGTGCCTTTAAATTCCTCGTAAATCACTTCGTCCATCTTTGAACCTGTTTCAATCAGGGCCGTTGCGACAATACTTAAGCTTCCGCCTTCTTCAAGGTTTCGCGCCGCACCAAAGAATCGCTTTGGTCGCTCCAGTGCATGAGCATCCACACCACCGGTCAGTACCTTGCCGGAAGAGGGAACGATTGTGTTGTACGCGCGTGCAAGTCGAGTTATGGAATCAAGCAGGATGACAACATCTTCCTTGTGCTCGACCAGGCGCTTGGCTTTTTCAATTACCATTTCTGCCACTTGTACGTGACGAGAAGGTGGTTCGTCGAAGGTACTAGCAACGACTTCACCACGCACCGAGCGCTGCATTTCTGTTACTTCTTCCGGACGTTCATCAATCAACAATACGATTAATCGACATTCCGGATTGTTACGCGTAATTGATTGCGCGATGTTCTGCAGAATAAGAGTCTTACCAGCTTTCGGTGGCGATACGATTAGTCCTCGCTGTCCTTTCCCGATTGGGGAAGTGAGATCGATTACTCGAGCACTTAAGTCTTCAGTACTGCCGTTACCGACTTGGAGTTCTAAACGTTCTTGTGGGAAGAGAGGGGTGAGGTTTTCGAAAAGGATCTTGTTCTTTGATGCTTCGGGTTTGTTGAAGTTAATTTCTGAAATCTTCAACAAAGCAAAATAGCGTTCGCCATCTTTTGGCGGTCTAATCTTACCGGCAACTGTGTCTCCAGTTCGTAAGTTAAACCTTCTAATCTGGCTAGGAGAGACGTATATGTCGTCAGGTCCAGCCAGGTAAGAGGAGTCGGCTGATCGGAGAAAACCAAATCCATCTTGTAAGATTTCTAATACACCATCACCGTAAATGTCTTCGCCATTCTTGGCATGTTTTTTAAGGATGACAAAGATGATGTCTTGTTTGCGGGTTCTGGAGACGTTGTCCAAACCCATTTCGTGGGCTGTTTCGATTAATTCAGCAATTGGTTTTTGCTTTAGTTCGGTGAGGTTCATAGTTGAAGATCTTTCAGAATAGATAAAAGTGTGATTCGGCGATTCGACATCGCGGAATGCGAATGAATCCACATTGAAGTGTCGTAACTCATACGAGAATAAACTTAAGGATTAAGGTAAAAGCTAAGAAATTTTATTTGGTTGAAAAAGGGAAGTTATTACTGAAACTACTTAATAATTTGGTAGATAAATTTATGAACCTTTCTGGGCTATCGGTTCTTCTACTGCAGTGCTTTAGTGTTTTAAGCACTGGCGCATTTTGTGTTCGACTAAATTTTTTATATTTTGTTTTCTTTTAGTGCGGCTGACTTTTGTTTTTCTTGTGTTCTATCTTTTGTTTAACTGTTTAACTTTCGCGTGTTGTTAGTCAGCTTATTCGCACATCATCGAATTAATTCAATGCGCGTTCTTTATTTCAATAGATTTCGACTCCTTTGAGTTAAATCTGTTTTTCCTATGCCACACAGTAAAAACTCAATAGGAGTTGGCTGTGATGGCTGGGGTATTCTGTTTAGGTAATGGTGGAAGATTTGAGAAAAATTCGCTGAAAATTCAGGTACTTCCACTTCCATCTGGTGTCCCGCAGGTTGCGAGACACCGTCATTAAACGCAATTTAGATTACGCTGTCAATAAATGCAGATAGCTGAGACTTGGATAGGGCGCCTACTTTTTCACCTACTTTTTCGCCGTTGTTAAAGACGATTAGAGTAGGAATACCGCGTATGCCATATTTCGGTGCAGTTTCTGTATTAGCGTCAACGTCCATCTTGCAGACCTTTAGTTTGCCATCATATTCAGTGGCAATTTCTTCCAATACTGGTGCAATCATCTTGCACGGGCCACACCACTCCGCCCAAAAGTCAACGATGACGGGACCTTCGGCTTGTAGTACATCTTGCTCAAAACTCGTATCTGAAATGTGAACGATGTTGTCGCTCATACGTCTTTTCCTTTCCTGTGGGATCTAAGTTAATTGGAATGCTTGATTGATCAGGTCGATCAGCATGAGTAGGCCAGTTTCCTTTGCAATCGAACCGCAGGGCCTGAGTTGATTCGTAATAATAAGGGCAAATTCGAAGGATTCAAGGGTTGGCCAACTCTCGGAATAGACCGCAGAATCCAAAATTTCTGACAGTGAGTTTCACTGCTGAAGCATCGCCGCAATTTTCTTAGCAAAATAAGTCAGGATTGCATCGGCCCCAGCTCGCTTAATACATAGCAGTGATTCCAGTGCTACTGCATCTTCATCCAACCAGCCATTGCCGGCTGCAGCCATGTGCATAGCG
The DNA here is from genome assembly GCA_965262465.1 of uncultured Pseudohongiella sp. Classification (GTDB taxonomy): domain Bacteria; phylum Pseudomonadota; class Gammaproteobacteria; order Pseudomonadales; family Pseudohongiellaceae; genus UBA9145. Next base: position 3,732,919 of record OZ253535.1, read on the forward strand.
TATTCGCCACTTACCTGGTAGACCAATGTTGGAACGCCAAACTCGTCTTTCACTCGACGCACTATATCCAGGTAAGGCATGCCTGGTTTAACCATTACCATGTCAGCGCCTTCTGCTAGATCGAGAGCTACTTCCTGCAAAGCTTCATCACTATTAGCGACATCCATTTGGTAGCTGTACTTATTGCCACCACCCAGGTTTCCACTGGAGCCAACAGCATCGCGGAATGGACCGTAGTAACTCGACGCATATTTTGCGGAGTAGGCCAGGATACGCGTGTGGGTCTGTTGGTGTTCTTCCAAAATGGACCTAATTGCTCCAACCCGGCCATCCATCATGTCTGATGGAGCCACAATATCGGCGCCGGCTTCGGCATGTGAAAGCGCTTGTTTTACCAGGACGTCAACCGTCTCTTGATTCAACACATAGCCGCTTTCATCGATCAAACCGTCTTGCCCATGAGAAGTGTAAGGATCCAGAGCGATGTCAGTTATCACGCCTAACTGTGGTTGGGCTTCCTTCACGGCACGAATCGCGTTTTGGACCAATCCGTCTGGATTGAAAGCTTCTCGCCCATCGTCGGTCTTTACATTGGCACTCGGCGAAGGGAATAGCGCAATAGCAGGAATATTCAGCGCCGCCAATTCGTTTGCTTCTGCCACCAAATTGTCGATGCTCACCCGGTACATACCAGGCATGGATTCGATGGGTTGTTTCTCACCGGATCCCTCAACCACGAACATCGGAAAAATGAGATCGTCAGTGGTCAGAGTGGTTTCCCGCATTAATCTGCGGCTGAATTCGTCCCTGCGCATACGGCGCATACGAGTGTCAGGAAATACGCGGCTGAAGTCGAAATTGGACACAGTCTATATCTCTAAAACCAGTAGTCGTTCAATTGCTAATTGCTAGTGGGCAGGGGATTATAAGCCATGGTGAAGCCGCTCGCGAGCCATTGATTGCAGCGAATGGGATCTACCTTTGTCTGAGGCGCGTAAGCAAAATTAGTAGTGGGGACAAGCACCCCTATAAATAGTAAGTAGAAGGAACATTAAGTGAGTAAAACCAAGATCATTCTATTCGCAATAATTGCGATAGCTATCGCCAGCTACTTCATTTTCGACTTAGGTCGCTTTTTGACTTTGGAATACGCTCAGTCACAGATTTCTACTATCCAAAATTTCAAGGACGAGAATTTTGCTCTCGCGGCTTTCTCATATTTTGTTCTCTATATCGCGATCACCGCGTTGTCGATCCCAGGCGCCCTAATCGTCACTCTGATCGGAGGTGCCATATTTGGATTGTTATGGGGCACTCTAATTGTTTCCTTTGCCAGTTCTATTGGAGCTACATTGGCATTCCTGGTGTCCCGTACTTTGTTACGTGATTGGGTAGAGTCGAGATTCGGAGATTATCTGGCGCCTATTAATCGTGGAATTGAAAAAGATGGCAACTTCTATCTCTTCAGCATTCGGATGGTTCCGTTGTTTCCTTTTTTTATGGTGAACCTGTTAATGGGTTTAACTGCGATTCGAACATCGTCATTTTATTTCGTAAGCCAACTTGGAATGTTGATGGGCACGGCGGTGTATGTGAACGCCGGCTCCGAGCTCGCGCAGATTACTTCACTCTCTGGATTAGTCAGTGGCCGAGTAATTCTGTCACTGGTTCTGTTGGGAATTTTTCCCCTAATTGGTCGATTCATTGTAAACACCGTTCAAAAAAACAAGATCATGAAAAGATTTAGTAAGCCAAAAAAGTTTGACGCCAATGTAGTTGTTATTGGCGGAGGCTCCGCTGGTCTAGTATCGGCAATCATAGCGGTTGGCGCGAAAGCCAAGACGGTTCTTATTGAGAAACATAAGATGGGAGGCGATTGCCTCAACACCGGATGCGTACCGAGTAAATCTTTACTGCGTAGCGGAAAGATTATGTCCTACATTCGCCGGGGCAAAGAATATGGAATTGATAATGCAGCAGGTGAAGTAAATTTCGCGGAAGTGATGGAACGGGTGCAGGGTGTAATTAAAACCATTGAGCCCCACGATTCAGTAGAGCGATTTACATCGCTAGGAGTCGAATGCATCGAAGGAGATGCTCGTATCACATCACCCTACACAGTAGAGGTTGATGGTCGCACCATAAATACACGATCGATCATTATTGCCTCGGGAGCCCGACCACTTGTTCCACCAATACCTGGCCTTGAAGAAGTGAATTACCTCACCTCAGATACTGTTTGGTCACTGCGAGAACTGCCTCAGCGCTTATTAGTTGTTGGCGGCGGACCAATCGGATGTGAGTTAGCACAGGCGTTTAACAATCTTGGTTCAACCGTAACTCAAGTAGATATGGCATCTCGCATTATGCCGCGTGAAGATCCGGAAGTTTCTGCAGCAGTAGCTGACAAGTTTCAACGCGATGGTATTAATGTCTTAACCGATCATCGATTAGTGAAGTTCTCCAATAGCAATGGAGTCTTCACCATGGAAGCTGAGCATGATGGCAATACGGTTACCGTGGAATTCGACAAGGTGTTATTGGCCATTGGACGCAAGGCCAATGTTGAAGGTTTTGGCTTAGAAGATTTGGAAATGCCGCTGACGCCGCAGGGCACCATCGAGATCAACAACGCTATGCAAACCGCTTATCCCAATATGTTTGCATGTGGCGATGTGGCCGGTCCGTATCAATTCACTCACATGGCTTCATTCCAGGCTTTCTTTGCGAGTATCAATTCCTTATTGGGTGGTTGGTGGCGCTTAAAAGCCAATTATCGGGTCGTACCCTGGGCAACATTTACAGATCCTGAAGTGGCACGAGTTGGCTTGAGCGAAACGGAAGCAAAGCAACAGGGCGTAGCCTACGAGGTTACTCGTTATGACATGGATCATCTGGATCGAGCACTGGCCGATGGCGAAGCCCATGGATTCATCAAAGTATTAACAGTACCTGGAAAAGACAAAATACTCGGCGTTACCGTCGTGGGTTACCACGCGGGTGAACTCATTGGTGAGTTTGTATTTGCGATGACGCATGGAATGGGGCTGAAGAAAATCGCGGCTGTAACCCATATCTATCCAACACTGTTGGAAGCGAATAAGTTTTCTGCCAATGCATGGAGAAATGCACGCTTGCCAGAAAAATATTTCCCTTGGATGGAGAAATTTTTTGCCTGGCAAAGAGGGGCTTAAAACTAGGAAGTTCTAAGTGGCGTTCCACTCAGCAAGGAAGTCATCAAAACTCTGAGTGTCTGCCGCTTCGATTTCCTGCTGTCGGGTGAGGGACTGTGAACTTGCCTCACTGAATGATTGCTGCGTTTCAGCTGATAGCTCGGTTGCTTGCAATGCATCACGCGCAGCTCTCGAGCGGGCCATTGAAAATTCAAAGAAAGACAAATTGTCTTCTTTCATCTCTTTCAGCATTTGCCCAGACGGAGTTAAGGAATCATCGGCGACTTTTGCCAGTTGTTGCTGTAAGGCTGCATTGTATTCGTTTGAGTTGTGAGTCTGATCCAGCAGTGCTGCACTATGTGCCATATCGTTTAGTAGGTCGTCTGCCCATTGTCGCAATGAAATGGCGTTGTCTTCTTCTGACAACATCAATGCTGGATCACGGCCATGCTCTACAACTTTGGAAAGGTTTGAAGCAACTTCAAAAAATTCTCTTTCGTTGCATTGCGGTGAATCACTTAAAAGACAGTGCAAGAGAAACGTATCCAGAAACCGCACTTCGACTCCATCAATTCCTAGCGGAAGATACGGATTTAAATCCAAGGCACGAACTTCGACATACTCGATACCACCATTAATCAGCGCATCTAAAGGTCGCTCTCCGCTTTTCACTACTCGCTTCGGTCGAATTGTGCTGTAAAACTCATTTTCTAGCTGTAAAAGACTGGTGTTGATTTGAAGATACTCGCCATTCTTTTTGTGGCCAATTGCTTCATATTCGCCATAAGGCTCGTGCATCGCGTTATAGAGACAATCAACATAAGACTGTAGTTCGTTGTAACAAACGAACAATGATTTTTGCGCATCACTCTTGTATCCGAGATTACCCATGCGCAAACACGTGGCATTAGGCAGATACAAGCTATAGTCATCAAACTCTTCCAAGCCGTGCTCTCTTCCTTGCACAAAACATTTGCATGCAGCCGGGGAAGCACCGAATAAATAGATGAGCAACCAGGAATAACGATGGAAGTTTCTAATCAGGTGTAGATATTTTTCTGTACGAAACTCTTGTAAGGACTGAGTATCACCACAAATGGCTTGATAAGGCCCCCAAAATTCTTCCGGCATCGAGAAGTTATAGTGCAGACCAGCAATAACCTGCATCAAACTTCCATAACGATTATGCAATCCACGCCGGTAAAGGTTTTTCATCCTGCCGATATTGGAGCTGCCGTATTCTGCGATAGGGATCTCTGCATCAGAGGAAAGTGGGCATGGCATGCTCGCTACCCACAGCAGCTCATCATTGTCTAAATTTTGCAGACTAAAGCGATGGATGTTTTCTAGCACCGATAAACATTCATCAATATCTGTGTATGCCGGTGTAATAAACTCGAGGAGCGCTTCGGCAAAATCGGTAGTGATATAAGGATTGGTAAGGGCCGAACCGAGCGCCTGCGGATGAGGGCCTTGTGAAATATGACCCTCTGGAGATATTCGCAAACTCTCCTTTTCGATACCTCTTCGAATCGCTCCCCAGCTGCTGTCAAACTCTGGAAGATGATAGCGCTGAAGGCTCTCGTGGAATTGCTTGGTCAACGTCGCTCCTGATTATCTGTTGACTCGCACGGGGTGGGCATTATGTCAGATTCATCCCGAGCGTGCGAACACCTTCCCATCGCGGGAAAACGGCTAACTATCTGCTTTATCGGGCAGTCCCTGTTTAAATCGAGTGATAAGTCGACGCTGCTTTTTATTAGGTCGTGTTGCAGAGGGCCAGTGTTTGGGTTGGGACTTTCGTTGTGCGATTAGTTTTTCTCGTTGCTCAATACTTTCGTCTGTTTCTTCATAAAGTAGTTGCGCTTCAGGAGCACCACGCCGCTGATCACTCAAGGCTTTCACTACAACGGTTTTGTCGTCATAGCCATGCTTTAACTTCAGCACCATTCCCACTTCAAGTTCTTTGCTGGGTTTAACTCGATTGCCTTCGCAATGTACTTTGCCGCCATCGATAGCTTGTTTCGCCAATGCCCGGGTTTTGTAAAAGCGAGCTGCCCAAAGCCACTTATCAATGCGCACTTTGGTGTCTGAGTCTGATGTGTTCTTCTTTGCTGCCATGGCGTATCAGATTAGTCCGGCAAGAGATCCGTCATGAGATGTTCAAAGTCTTCAACTTGCGGATACCCATCAAGCTGAACCGGAGGTTGTTGACTATCAGGACGATGAATACCCCAAAGATGTTTTATTCCTTCCTCGCGCGCATTATTCAATACCCGCAGTGAGTCATCGAATAACACCGTACGCTCAGGATTATAAGATTCCAATTCTTGTAGCGACGTCCAAAATCCAGGATTTTCTTTTGCCAGATTTAGTCTGTGAGAGCTGACGCATTGGTGAAAGTAATCTGCAATACCTGTATGTGAAATTTTGAGCTGCATACTCATGGGATGAGCATTAGTAACCAGCAGGATTCGCTTATTGGTTTTTTGTAATGCCTCAAGAAAATTTAAAACGCTGGGTCGTACTGCAATCTTATGGGAAACACTGCGTTTCATTTCTGGGATATCTAACTGCAATTGCTCTTGCCAATAATCGATGCAATACCAATTGAGTGTCCCAAAGACGTTTTCGTATTTTTCTTTTATAGCTTCCAGCGCCTCAGCTTCGCTTAGACTATGTTTGGCACTGTATTGCTTGGGCACAAGCTGCAACCAGAAGTAGTTGTCAAAATGCAGATCCAACAAGGTACCGTCCATGTCGAACATTACGGTATCGATTTGAGACCAAGGGAGCATCTAGTTATTCTCTTCTGGTGTATGATTCGGCATCAGGCGAACCACATTAACGGGATTTGATTGTAACAGCCAATGGAAAAACTACTCGACTCAATTACTACTATTGCCCAAAAGGCCGGCGAAGAAATTTTGTCTGTCTACAATGATAGTCGACCTATTGATGTAACAGTCAAGGATGATCATTCCCCACTGACTATTGCCGACCGCCGAGCCAACGCAGTCATCGTCGAACAACTCCAAGCATTGGATGACTCTATTCCACTATTAAGCGAAGAATTGGACCAACCCGATTTTTCCATTCGATCCCAGTGGTCTCGTTACTGGTTGATAGACCCTTTGGATGGCACTAAAGAATTCATCAATCGAAATGGTGAATTTACCGTGAATATCGCCCTAATAGATGAAGGCAAGCCAGTGTTGGGTGTGGTCCATGTCCCAGTCACAGGTGTCACATACCTGGGTGGTTCGATGGTCAGTGGTGCATGGCAGGATAAACCTGGTGAATCGCAGCAAGCGATTGCAGTAAGCCGCGGACTGGAACAGAGCGATACCTTGCGAATTGTTGCGAGCCGCTCCCATCGCGGAGCGCTGATTGATCGCTTGATCGAACAACTCAAGACAAGATTTAACAATATTGAAGTGGTGAGCATGGGAAGTTCATTGAAAATCTGTTTGCTGGCTGAAGGAAAAGCCGATTTATATCCGCGCCTGGCACCTACCAGTGAATGGGATACGGCGGCAGCTCACGCTGTACTGTATGCAGCCGGGGGTGACGTGCTAACAGACCAATTTGTTCAGCTGGACTATAACCAGAAAGCCGATATCCTCAATCCACATTTTCTCGCGATCAGCGATCGCCAGTACGATTGGGTAACATTGTTACAGCCCGGCATGCCTTAAGCCGCGGTTCATCCAAGCCTCTATACACTCGATAGCACTGATCTGGACAGCTTCAGGTAAACGCGATAGCGTGCGCTTTCTTTGCTTATTAAGTGCTTGAATAGAATGTCCAGGCAGTTAGGAAAATCCAACATGAAGAAATTTTTCTTACCCATTTTACTGTTGCTTGTCGCTTGCAGTGACGACGCACCTACCTCTTCAACAGCCACACCGGCGGAAGCGACTCCGCAGATCAGTGAGACTGAACGACTAAACGCCTGGTTTGATGATCAGTATCAGGAGCAACTCAATTTTAGCCCGCAAACGAGATCGGTATTGGGGGACAAGACTGATTACGATCAGCTCAATGATTCGTCCCTGGCCGCGACGGATACAGTATTGGAGTGGCGCCGACAGAGTGTCGCTACCATGCAGAGTGAATTCGACTACGACGCGTTAACCGATGATGGAAAGCTTTCCTGGGATATGTGGGAGTACGCGTTAGAACAATCCGAACAAGCTTATCCCTATCGAAACTACGGATACATCTTTAGCCGTGGCGGACCCCATGCTGGTTTGCCTAGCTTCATGATCAGTTTTCATCGCATAGATACAGTTGAGGATCTCGAAGCTTATGTATCGCGGCTGCGAGAAATCGATCGTGTGTTTGGTCAGCTATTGGAGCGCAGCAGACAACAAGCTGCCGCAGGTATTCGTCAGCCTCGATTCAATTATGAATATGCATTAACTGAGATTGATCGAGTAACTTCCGGCGTGCCGTTTAACAGTAATGACGATTCGCCAAACTCGCCTATTTGGGTTGATTTGCAATCCAAAGTTGATGGCCTCATTGAAAGCAACGTAATCAATAGCGAAGAGGCTCAGCAATATCTCGATGAGGCGAGAAGCGTACTTTCTGGTGAAGTGCTTGCTGCTTATCAAGAGGTGCAGCAGTGGTTAGAAGAAGACATGGTAAACAGTTCGGAAGAACCCCAAGGAGTTTGGGCACTTCCCGATGGTGAAAACTATTACAACCAACGCCTGAGACAAATGACGACTCTGGATCTGACAGCCGATGAGATTCACGAAATCGGTTTGTCAGAAGTTGCTCGGCTGTTAGATGAAATGGAAGCCGTTAAAAATCAAACGGACTTTGAAGGCAGCCTGCAAGAATTCTTTGTCTATGTACGTGAAGATGATCAATTCTATTACCCGAATACTGAGGAAGGGCGGCAGGACTACCTCGATATCAATAATGAATATCTAGACTATATAAATGAAAGACTACCGGAGTATTTCGGTAGGCTCCCCAAAGCTCCGCTTGTAGTGCGACGAGTTGAAGCGTTCAGAGAACAAGCAGGTGCCGCACAACATTATCGGCAGGGAGCTCCTGATGGTTCCCGCCCTGGTGTGTTCTACTCACACATGTCGGATATGTCGACATTAGCCAAGTGGCAAATCGAAGACATTGCCTACCACGAGGGCAATCCTGGTCACCACATGCAGATTTCCATTCAGCAGGAACTCACTGACGTTCCGCGTTTCCGGACCCAATATCGTACGACGGCATACACCGAGGGATGGGGTCTTTATTCTGAGTGGCTGGCAAAAGAAATGGGTGGCTTCCAAGATCCCTATTCAGATTTTGGGCGTTTGGCAGGAGAGATCTGGCGTGCAGTAAGGCTGGTAGTGGATACAGGCATTCATTCCAAACGCTGGACTGAAGAGCAGGCAGTGCAATTCTTCCTGGATAATTCTCCAATTCCAGAAGGCGCTGTCCGCTCGGAAGTACAACGGTATTTTTCAAACCCGGGCCAAGCTACCGCCTACAAGATTGGCATGATGAATTTTCAGCAGGCCCGTGCCAATGCCGAAGCGAAACTCGGAGATGCATTCGATATCCGAGAATTTCATGATGTGGTGTTGGGAGCTGGTGCGGTGCCCATGCCTATGATGCATGCCAGAGTGGAACGTTGGGTTGAATCAAAGCAAGCTAATTAATTGATGGTGAAGTTTATGCAATTACTACGAGTTATGTTTCAACTACAAAGAAAGACACGTTATGCGTTTGTCTCTGCTTGTCTATGCCTGCTTAGCGCTGGTGTAAATGCGCAATCAGTTGGGTTCGCTACGCCTGAAAGTGTTGGCTTGTCATCCAGTGGTTTGCAAGCCGCAACCGATCGCTTACAACAACATATTGATGATGGAGAAATTGCTGGTGTCGTCGCGGCGGTAGTACGCGATGGCAAGATTGTCTATTTCGAATCACTGGGGTTGATGGACATAGAACAAGTAAAACCTATGCGCGATGATGCGTTGTTTCGTATCTATTCAATGACTCGTGAAGTAACCAGCCTTGCAGTTCTTCAGTTATACGAACAAGGCTTGTTCGAACTGGATGACCCAGTTACAAAATTCTTACCACAATTCGAAGCGCAGAAAGTGCTATTGGACTCCGAGAGTACAGACATTGATGCATCACGATTACGGGAAGGTGAAATTACTGTTGCGCATTTGCTGACTCACACTTCCGGTCTAGGAAGTCGATCATCACGCTTGTATCGGGAACAACGTGTGCGAGACAAAAACATTTCTCTCGATCAAATGGTTGATAACGCAGCACGCGTGCCGTTGTTCCATGATCCGGGAACAGCGTTTCGCTATGGCATACATGCAACGATCTTGGGGAAACTCGTTGAAGTATGGTCGGGACAACCATTCGAAGATTATCTAAGAGAAAATGTTTTTCTTCCACTCGAAATGGACAGCACAATGTTTTGGGCTGAAGGTGATGATGTAGATCGGCTAGCAGAATTATATCGTCCAACCGATGGACGACTATTACCTTATCGAATTGAAGCTGTGCCCTGGACCATGCGCCCACGTCTGATTGAAGGCGGAGTAGGTTTGCTGTCCACCGTGATGGATTTCGTGAATTTCTCCCAGATGGTATTGGACGGTGGAGAATTTAATGGGCGACAGGTTCTCCAGCCAGAAACTGCAGCATTGCTCTATCAAAATGGTGTGCCCGATGCCGCCATGCCGATTGGCGACAGCGGCTACTGGCAAGGTTCCGGCTGGACACTGGGTGGATTCAATCTGGTCATAGACCCGTCGGCCTATTCCTGGCCGGTGTCTGAAGGCACTATCTGGTGGGACGGTTCCGCTGGAACCCGCTATTTTATTGACCCCCAGCAGGACATGATCACTGTAATAATGGCCCAGGTATCACCTTCTCGAGGCGGCGGATTTCGTGAGAATTTCACCCGATTGGTCGATGCGGCAATTGTAGACAGGCGATAAGGATTTCCCGAATTAGCAGTAACCTACACTGGGGTTTGTTCGTCTAAACCCAAAACACGGTAATTCGTGGCTGAGGCCTTTGGCTTGAGTTTTAGGTTTAGGCCTTGAATTAGGAACTCGTCCACCTCGTGTTCCTGTTACTCGGTAGGATGTATGGGCAATCTGTTTCGATCTGCTATTCGCAATATTAAGAATAGAAAATTCTATTCGTTAGTTGGGCTAACTAGTTTATCCATAGGACTAACGGTTAGTTTGCTGATCTTTTCTTTTGTGCGCTATGAGCAGGGATTCGATGCGATGCATCAGAATGCTGAGCGCACCTACCGAATGAATTGGGTTACCGGAGAGGGAGCTCGATTCGCAACATTTTTTAATCCGCTTTCACCAGTTTTCGAATCAGCGCTTCCCGAGATTGAAGAAACTGCGAGGCTAGGTATTTCTCAGGAGCTATTTACTATTGATGGTGAGAATCAGTATGAAATGCTGAGTATGGTGGATGATACTTTCTTTGATTTTTTCACTTACCAATCAATTCATGGCGATGCCCGCGATGCGATCGCAGACATGAATTCAGCAGTGATAACTGAAGCAGCAGCGTTAGAACTATTTGGGTCTACTTCCTCACTTGGCCGAACATTTACAATCAACGGCACTCACGACTTTATCGTAGGCGCCGTCGTCAATGACAATCCTGCAAACAGTCATTTAGTCTCAAATATCTATATAAACCTTGAGAACATCACAACTGTATGGAATGCGCCGCAATTTTGGGAGAACACAGGTTCAGATGTTTTGTACCACTATGCCAGAATCCAATCTGGTGTGGATTTCAGATTAGTTGAAGAAAATGCGAATAGTTTTTATCAGGAAAACATCGCTCAGGGTTCTGCTAATCGCGTAGTGTTTCAACCCATGTTGGACATTCACTTTACAACAGACTTGCAAAACGAAATGTCATTGCGCGATGACATTACAGGAATGGTTAAAGGCCAACGGCAGCGTTCAGACATCTACATATTTATTGGCGTCGCAGTATTAACGCTTTTTATTGCTGCTTTTAACTTTATGAATTTGCAAGCAGTACAACTCGGACGAAGATTAAAAGAAGTAGGAATCCGAAGAATTGCTGGCGCGTCCCCCAATCAACTTGCCGGACTCTTTCTGGTTGAAACTGCAATAATTTCTGCTACGGCATTTGTCCTCTCAATCGCATTAAGTGTTGCCTTACTTCCAGGATTCAACACGATGCTTGGAGTTGGAATCGAAGATAGTGCTTTTCTGAGTGTAGGAAGCGTTAGCTTTTTATTCATGGTTGCCATGACAGTTGGCATATTGGCAGGGTTGTATCCAGCGATAACAGCTGCAAATACATCACCAATTTCAGTTCTGAGGAGAGGAAATCTAAAACAGAGCGGTGCAAGCCAGTTTCGAAGTTCACTTATTATCGCGCAATTCAGTATCTCTATCGGGCTGATGGTGGCGGCTGGGATCGTCAACAACCAAATTAACTATGCAATGACGAAGTCGCTTGGATTTGTTCCCGATAACGTGGTCACAATCGACTTGCCCAATAGCGGCGCGCGGCAATCCTACCCGCTAATGCGTGATCAAATTTCGCAACTGCCTGGAGTCATCTCTGTCTCAGCAGGATCCGTGGTACCTACGCAGGATTTGTCAGATGGACGTGCTTGGAATGTAGCTGGGGGTATTTCAAACGAACCTCTCGCAACTCGATGGGTCCGCGTTGACGACAATTATTTCGAGTCATTAGGTATGCAAATAATTGCCGGCAGAGCGTTCAGTCCTGATTTTCCCGCAGATAGAACCGAGCCCTGGTCGGCAACAGTTACGTCTAACTCTGGTGGCGTCATATTAAACGAAGCGGCCGTACAACAAGGCGGATGGTCAAGCCCAGCCGATGCAATTGGCTATCAATTCGTGTCAGAAGGTCCATTCAGGGGAGTCACTTATCGCAATGAGTCTACAATCGTTGGGGTCGTCTCCGATGCTCATTTTCAATCGATAAGAGCAGATATAGTGCCAATTTCATTTTCCCTGGAGCCAGGTATAGACACGATGATCGTCAAACTGGCAGAAGGCAGTCATAACGCGACTCTAGGTGAGATAGATAATATCTGGAATCTTCAAGTACCGGAGTTTCCAATCCAGCGCGCATATCTTGAGGACAGCTACACTGCTTTCTATGCCGGCGAAAATCGAACATTCATTTTGTTTATTTCACTGTCAGTAGTGGCGGTTATGATTGCCTGTCTTGGGCTCTATGCACTGGTAGCATATTTGGCGGAAAGGCGTACGAAAGAAGTCAGTATTCGACGAGTACTGGGGGCGACAGTGGCGAACATTGCAACTCTTCTGGTCTGGGATTTCTCCAGGCTTGTTGTCTTGGCCAATATTGTTGCGTGGCCGTTAGCCTGGTGGTCAATGCAACAGTGGCTGGAGAATTTTGCTTACCGTACTGACATTACAATTGGAATATTTCTTCTGGCGGGGATGGCTACGTTTCTTTTGGCACTCGTCACCATTTTCCACAAGACCTATAGCGTCGCATCGGTAAAACCAGTTACTGCGCTAAGAACAGAGTAAATACGTTCTGATAGATATTGGAGTTATAATTTCGCCATGGCAATGGATAAAGTAATCGAAAAGAAGAAGCGGCCTCTCTGGCAATGGGGAGCTATCGCTGCAGTTGCTGTGGGCCTGTCCTATGGCGCGATGCAACTTTTATCCGATGCTTCCATCCGCACTTATCGTGTGTCAGCGGATCAACTCATTGTCTCAACAGTGCAACAAGGTGCTTTTGAAGATCTGATTCCCATTAGGGGAACCATTCAACCACTTGAAAGTGTTTTTCTCGACGCGGTCATCGGTGGTTCAGTTGAAGAAGTTTTTGTAGAGCAGGGTGAATTTGTCGTTGCCGGACAACCCCTCGTGCAACTCTCCAATACCCAGACCCGATTGAGTGCAGCGCAAGCGGATGCTGGCACTACAGAACAATTAAATTTTCTCAACAACATCACAACAAACTTTGAATATCAGAAACTTGCAACAGAACGTCAGATAATTGATACAGAGTTTCGCATCACCACATTGAATAGACAGAAGCGTCGCTTTGAACGTCTGGTGGATGACAGCCTGATTTCAGAAGAAGAATATGAAGCCATCATCGACGAGTTAGTTTATCAGGAACAAGTACTGGAAAATCTCAAGTCGCGGCAGCTAGTGGAAAACGATGAGCGTGATCGCCGGCGTGTGCAGATTGAACAGCAGATCGATATGCTGACTGAAAATTTGCAAATCTCGCAAGCCAGCTTTGAAAGCTTACTGGTTAAAGCGCCGATTTCTGGACAACTCACTTCGCTGGATGCAGAAATTGGTCAAAGCAAACAAACTGGTCAACGGCTTGGTCAGATTGATGTGGTCGACCAATATAAAATCGTCGCACAAATCGATGAGTTCTATGTTTCGAGAGTGGCACCAGATCAAACCGCAACTTTTACTCTAGCCGGACAACAATACAACGCTCGCGTCGATATTGTTTATCCGGAGATCACGGCAGGAACGTTTGAAGTCGATCTTATCTTCGAAGGTCCCGCTCCGGTCAATATTCGCCGCGGTCAAACACTGCAGATGGAACTAACCCTTGGTAATCCTGTTGAGTCATTACTACTTCCCGTTGGTGGATTTATTCAAGACACCGGTGGCAATTGGGTATTTGTATTAGACAGCTCAGGTGAAACAGCGTTACGCCGCGATATCCGAGTAGGGCGCCGTAACAACCGTTTCATCGAAGTACAATCAGGTCTGCAAGAAGGCGAACGTGTCATTACTTCTGGCTATGGCCAGATGGAAGACATGGAACGAGTACAACTCATTCCCTAATCCTTATCCGAATAAGCTAGCTACTAATTCCTTCTCGCTCCTATTACACTCACTGCTCGCATCTATATTGTGTCGGCCAACGTCGACTAGTGCCGTTATGTCATTGCAATTTCATAATCTTGCTCAGCAACCAGATCATGTCCCCTTGGTAATTCGGTGGTGGCACACCGTTTGGGCTGACCGCATGGGATCTGATTTTGAAAGCCTTGAGAATCAACTTCACCAATCGTTGCAACAACCCGATTTTCCAGTGTATATGATCGCGACGGTGGATGATGAGCCTGTCGCCGTCGCTGCACTGAAACTGCATGAGTTAGAAGATCTGTTTCCTGAAAAAAATTATTGGCTGGGCAGTGTGTTTGTGGATGAGGCATGGCGCGGTGAAAAAATGGGCACGCGGATTACTCAATGCATAATTGATCTTGCGGAGCGTCGAGGCTTACCTCATCTCTATCTTCAAACCCAAAACTTGACTGGTGGCTTGTATACCAATTTAGGTTGGCAGCCACTGCAGACTCTGACAATACATGAAGAGGAAACGCTGCTGATGGTGAAGCATCTTGAGCAAGCCGAATAGAAGATAGATGCCAACAGTTAACATCATAAGAGCACAACCCGGTCACGAAGAGATTATTGCGCATTACTTCACTGACAATGCGGCACATCTAAAACCGTGGAGTCCGCTGGTCCCTAAAAATCATCATTCGGTAGATGCCTGGCGCCGAAGGTTGGTTGAAAGGGAATTGGAATTCGATGCAGGTCTTTCTGCGCACTTTATCGGTACTGATGATTCTTCGGGACAAATGATTGGTAGTTGTTCTCTCAGCAATATCGTTCGCGGTGTTTTTCAGGCTTGCCACATGGGATATTCAATCGCCGAGAAGTACGAAGGGCAGGGTTGTATGAAGCAGATAACGGAATATGCGATTAATTATGCATTTACAGAGCTAAAGCTTCATCGCATTATGGCTAACTACATGCCCAATAACCTGCGTAGTGAAGCGTTGCTCCAATCTCTGGGATTCGAGCGCGAGGGATATGCTAAGCAATACATCCTTATCAATGGCAGGTGGGAAGACCACGTTCTTACATCACTAATCAATCCGCGCGATGCGAGGTGATACGATGACCAGTAAAGCAAACAAAGCAAAAGTAGATGCTTATATAAAGAAGCACGATCAATGGAGTGAAGTTTTTCAGGCAGCTCGAAAAACTCTGGTTGCTTCAGGCTTAGAAGAAACTGTGAAATGGGGAACGCCTACCTATACCTTGGACGGCAAAAACCTTATCGGTATTGCTGGCTTTAAAAATCATTGTGCCCTGTGGTTTCACAACGGTGCATTCTTGAAAGATCCCGATAAACGTTTAGTAAATGCTCAGGAAGGAAAAACCAAAGGGCTGCGCCAATGGCGCTTTGAGTCGGGTGAAAAACTGCCAGTTCGTGCGCTCAAAGCCTTCATTAAACAATCCATAGACAATCAGCGCGCTGGTAAGTCGATAAAGCCGGATACGAAAAAGAAACTAAACGTACCTGACGAGTTAGCCAACGCGATGAAGAAGCGTGCAAAACTGAAGAAGGCTTTTGACGCGCTTACTCCAGGAAAGCAACGAGAATACGCTGATCATGTCAGCTCAGCCAAACAGGAAGCCACACGCCAACGACGACTGGAAAAAATAATTCCAATGATCGAGTCGGGGGTTGGGCTGCACGACAAGTATAAGAACTGTTAGGTCTTACCAAGTTTAAAGTCGGCGATAGAAGTATATCTGGCCCCTTCTGGCAATGTGTCAGAACGGAATAGCGTAATCGTTGGCGCGTTAAACTCTTCAAAGCGCTCTGATCCAAGAGCTGTTTTCAGCTTTGCAAAGTGACCTTCATCTAGCTGTTTATATCGCGCGACAGTGATATGAGGCACATACTTTTCCTCAGCTTGCGAGATTCCCAGGGTAGCGAACGCCATATTCAACTCAGCGACGAGCGCCAGTAATTCTGGTGTGGTTTCTGCACCAACCCAGATTGAATTCTTGAACTTGCCGATTCCGCGTAGCCCCAAGCCCAAAGGCTTATGTCGCACCGCAATCTGTTGCAGAGTGTTTTCAATCACGGCCAGATGAGATTCTTCCACCGAACCCAGGAATTTAAGAGTGATGTGCAGGTTCTCGTCAGCGGTCATCCTAAGGCGCGAGGATTTACTCGCTTTTAATTGTGCTAATGACTGGGCGAATTTGTTGAACTCCTTGCTGGGTCGGTAAGCGATTCCCACAAAGCAACGAATACGTCGACTCTTCTCTTCTTTACCCGGCTTCATTCAATATTTTCCGCGTCGCAATCGACCATCAGATGGAATAGAATCTGCGCTGCCACAATTCACCTGCTTACCCTAGCTTATTCCCCAGTTATGGCTCAATTCGAATTACGTAGCAACCTTCCAGAAGAAGAGATGTTTGAACAGGCAGGGCCACTGCTGGATGAAATTGAATACCTAATTCAAAAGGCCGTGTTTACTGCGAAGAAGAATATTTTTCGCGACGGCACATTGAGCGAAAAATACTACAACCACTTTCAGCAATGTTGCTACACGTTTTCAGTTGCTCAAGCAGAGCTCGAAGCAGCCCGTGCATTACTTGCTCATGCCAAGTCCTCAGAAGACTCATTGATGCTTAGCCCATGCGCACTTTTTTTCTGCGCAGAAGTGATCAACTCAATACTAAGCAGTTTTTTGAAAGAGGGTGATCGCTCCGGGGTCAGCCGAATGGAAATTGGCAAATTGCTCAATCGAGAAGATGTCGTCACCTGGCTCTCCAATGCAGCGATTAATTCAAACTTGGCTGGCTACAGTGTAGAGACTGGCGATATGCGATTGCCAACTGGCCTCAGTGAAGAAAAAGAACTCGTGCGCTCTACCTTTCAGCGATTTGCCGATGAGATTGTTGCTCCGCGTGCGGAAGAGATTCACCGACAAGACCTGGATATCCCCGAGGAGATTATTCAACAAGCAGCAGAGCTTGGATGCTTCGGCACCTGTATTCCCGAACGTTTCGGTGGACTGCAACCCGATGAGTCTCCCGATAGTCTTGGCATGATCATCGTGACCGAAGAACTTTCTCGCGGCTCTCTTGGCGCCGCCGGAAGTTTAATTACTCGCCCCGAGATCGCAGCAAGAGCATTGTTGGCAGGGGGCACAGAATCTCAACAGCAAACTTGGCTTCCCAAGTTGGCAACGGGTGAAACACTCTGTGCTATTTCTATCACTGAACCAAACACTGGTTCGGATGTTGCCTCGGTCAATTTGCGTGCCACACCAACCAACGGCGGTTGGTTGCTCAATGGCGGAAAAACCTGGTGTACCTTCGCGGGCCGATCGGAGTTAGTCGTCGTGTTAGCTCGAACGAATCCTGACACGACACTTGGCCATAAAGGATTGAGCCTGTTTCTTATTGAGAAGCCTAAGTTTGCGGGTCATGAATTTAGTCACCAACAGGAAGGTGGTGGATCATTCAGCGGAAAGGCTATCGCCACCTTGGGTTATCGTGGCATGCATTCTTATGAATTGTTCTTCGATGACTATTTTGTGCCGGAATCAAATCTGGTTGGTGAAAAAGCAGGTGAGGGCAAAGGCTTCTATTACACAATGGCTGGATTCGCTGGGGGCAGATTACAAACGGCAGCTCGAGCGATAGGAGTTATGCAAGCCGCTTATGAAGCAGCCGTGAACTATGCTAGAGAGCGCCATGTTTTTGCCAAGCCTTTAGCAGACTATCAAGTCAATCAGCTCAAACTATCCCGTATGTTGGCGATAATTACTGCGTCTCGTCAGTTTAGTTATGCAGTCGCCGCGAAGATGGACCAGGGTGAAGGCCAAATGGAAGCGAGCCTGGTTAAGCTATTCACTTGTCGTGCTGCAGAGTGGGTTACTCGCGAAGCCATGCAAATTCATGGTGGAATGGGATACGCTGAAGAATCTGCAGTGAGTCGATACTTCGTTGATGCGCGAGTGCTCTCTATATTTGAGGGTGCAGAAGAAGTGTTAGCCATTCGAGTAGTCGCCCGGGAATTGATGGAACAGCACGACCACGAGAGTTTTGAGAAGGCTATGCTTGAGCGTTATCAGCAACGGCAACAGCAACAATAAAAGGAAGTAACAGGAAGTTAAGAGTAGAACGTAACAATGAAGATCGATCCTGACTATTTATTAAATCGCAAATTTCCCGAAGTCTCAGAGACGTACTCGGAGAAAGATTGCATCTTGTATGCACTCGGCGTTGGGATGGGATTAGATCCTGAAGACGAAGAAGCCCTACGATTCGTATATGAAGAAGACTTGAAAGTCATGCCTAGCCAACCTGTGGTCATGGCTCATCCAGGATTCTGGGCCAGTGAAAATGACATCGGTCTTGATTGGGTAAAGATTTTGCATCTTGGTCAGGAGCTCATTTTCCATAAACCATTGCCACCCTCTGGCACAGTTGAAGCGACTACCCGTTTCACTGAAATCTATGACAAGGGTGAGCGGTTGGGCGCGCTACTGTTAACTGAACGAATAGTACGTGACAAGGAAACTGGCGAAGATATTTGTACTGTTAATACTGAAGTTTTGGCACGAGGCGATGGTGGTTTTGGCGGCGAGAGAAAGACTAAGCGCAAGCCCGACAAAATCCCTTCCCGTGACCCAGATAAAATTTGTGATCTGGGCACTTCGCCACAACAAGCACTGATCTATCGATTGTCTGGAGATCATAATCCTTTGCATGTGATGCCTCAGATTGCTCGCGATGCTGGATTCAAATCACCGCTATTGCATGGTCTCAGCACGATGGGAGTGCTCACCCATGCCTTATTGAAATCTTGTTGCGATTATCAACCGGAGAAATTTAAGCTGTTGCGATTACGTTTTTCTGCTCCCGTGTATCCTGGCGAGACTATTCGTACGGAAATTTGGGAGGAAGATGATCACATTGCGTTCCGTTGTAAATCACTGGAACAAGACAAAGTCGTGATCAATAATGGATTCTTTCTAACTAACTAATCCATTTCCACCGTGCAAAATCTTCTAAGTGGCCTCCGCATAATTGAAGGCAGTGCATTCATCGCTGCGCCTTCCGGCGGTATGACGCTTGCCCAACTCGGTGCAGACGTAATCAGGTTTGATCAGATTGGCGGCGGTATTGATTACCGGCGCTGGCCTGTTACTAAAGAAGGAAGAAGTCTCTATTGGCACAGCCTAAACAAGGGCAAACGTTCGATTGCTGTCGATTTCCGCCAGGAAGCAGGGCGTGAGCTACTCAGAGATTTAATTACTGCACAGGGTGAGAACACCGGACTATTCGTTACCAATTTCCCTGCCCGTGGTTGGCTCGCTGACGAAGAGCTTCGTGCGCGACGCAACGATCTCATTTTCCTCAATCTAGTCGGTGATCGGCATGGGGGCACGGCGCTTGATTACACGGTAAACAGCCGAGTTGGTCTTCCGTTCTTAACAGGCGACGGAGAAACTCCTGTAAACAATCCGTTCCCTGCCTGGGATGTAATAGCAGGTCAGCAAATAGCCCTCGGATTGTTAGCTGCTGAACGTCATCGACGACTCACTGGAGAGGGACAATTTATTCGACTCGCTCTGGCAGATGTCGCACTCGCTACCATGGGCCATTTAGGGTATCTGGCCGAGGCAGAGATCAATCAACAATCTCGCCCTCCCATGGGAAATCATGTCTTTGGCACATTTGGTCATGACTTCGCTTGTCGTGACGACAGACGGGTGATGATCGTAGGGGTCAGTCCTAATCAATGGAAAGCCATCGTCTCTGTGACAAACTCGGAACAGGAAATCGAAAAACTGGAACAGGCCGAAGAATTAGATTTTCGCAATGAGGGTGATCGATTCGCAGCGAGAGATGCCATCCGACTGCTGTTTGAACCTTGGTTTAAAGCGAGGGACTTCGACGAAGTGTGTGAGCAGTTGGATAGTGCAGGAGTATGTTGGGGACCATATCAGACTATTGCAGAGTTAGTGCAAAATGATCCTGACTGTTCCGACGATAATCCAATGTTTCAGCGTGTTGAGCAACCTGGAATCGGAGAGTACCTGGTTCCTGGTCAGGCATTGGAATTTTCAGGCTTTACGAGAGAGGCAGTTAAGCCAGCCCCGTTACTCGGGGAGCATACCGATGAGATATTGCACGATATTCTCGGGCTGGATAGTTCAGCAATCGGCAAACTACACGATGCAGGAATCGTTGCCGGATCTAATTCGGATTCCTAAGCGTATTTCATTCAAGGCATGGTTTAGAAGATGAAACAACCAGCATGCAACTAAGCGATAACGCCATCTTGTTAACAGGAGCATCATCTGGCATTGGCTATGCAATGCTGCAGCGTTTGCATGCGCTCGATAATAGACTGCTTGTCACATCCCGCAGTGAAGAGAGCTTGCAGAAACTCTCCGAAGAGTTCGAGGGAATTCAGACATTTCGTTGCGACTTCGCTAATCCTACTGCTGTAGAACTGCTCATCGATTACTGTAAGAACCAGTTCCCTGATTTAAACGTCTTGATAAACAATGCTGGAGTGCAATTCGAGTACCAGGTTGCAGAAGAAAGCGGACGCTCCAAAATTGAGAATGAAATTCGCACCAACCTCACTAGTCCATTGCAACTGATTCAAGATCTATTGCCGGTATTACAAAACAACGAACCGGCGGCTATCGTGAATATCACCTCTGCGTTGGCGATCACACCAAAGCAGTCAGCACCAGTTTATTGTGGCAGCAAGGCAGGACTACAAAATTATACCCGCGCACTACGCTATCAACTTGAAGACACCAACATCAAAGTCTTTGAAGTGATTCCGCCACTAGTCGATACCGCAATGACAGCAGGAAGAGGCAGCGGGAAAATGTCACCTGAAGCCTTGGTCGCCAATTTTTTGCGAGCGTTCGAACGCAATCAAACAACAGTGTATATAGGAAAGGCGAAGTTACTAAACCTGGTGAATAGATTGTTGCCCGGGGTTGCGGCAAACATTCTAAAAAATTCCTAAACCTATTCCTTTTAGCTAAGTGGCCCACCCACCAGCCAACGGAATTATCTGACCTACCATGTGATTACATTTTTCACTGGCAAGATAAGCCGCTAACTCTGCAGTTTCACTGGCGGCGCCTACTTGGTTAGTTGGCACGTTACGCTTCACATGATCCAGAAATTTTTCATTATCCAAAATGTCATCCGGATAATAGGTGTTGTTGTTGATGTAGTTCTGCGCAATGGCATTGACATGAATATTGGAGCGCGCCAACTCCAGGCCCACTGCTTTAATAAATCCGTTTTGAGCACCTCGTGCGGCACAGTAGGCTGCGTTATTAGGAATACCCTTTAATGGTGCAGCACTGGTAACAGCGATAATCTTTCCAGCTTTTCGCTCCAACATCTGCGGCGTTACAGAGCGAATTAGATACATGAGTGGGTGAACCAGGGAATCAAACAAAATATTCCAATCGGCGTTTTCAATGTTTTGCACCGGACCAGTCATTGGGGGCTCAGCCAAGTTTGCAACCAGGATATCAATGTCACCCGCTGACTTAATCAATTCCTCACAGTCCGACTGAGTGTGCATTGGATAGTTGCCCGTCTTCACTTCAATACCTGATGCTTCAAACTTTTCTTGTATTGCAGCTCCCATGTAACGTTCGACGCAGGTGATTAATGCAGTACGTTTGCTCATTGTTTTTTTCCTTCAGACCTCTTGGGCCTCTTGTTGTTCGAGCAGATGTTTAACAAATCGCTCTAGCACTTCATAGGGTTGGCAACCAACCACGACTAGATCGTTTTGATAGAAAGTTGGAACGCCAGAAATACCCAGCTGAAAAGCTCGCTGCCAATCTTCATCGACAGACTCTTTGAAGGTTCGATCTTCAAGCACGGTTCTCGCGCCAGCTCCGTCGAGGCCTACTCCTTCTGCGATACTGATTAACGCATCGATGTCGTGCAGATTGATATTGTCGACGAAGTAGGCGCGATACAAAGCGTCGTGAATGGCTTCACCACCGTCTTGCGTATCCGCCCACTTACCAAGTTCCTGAGCCAGACGGCTATTATAAGTATGGGTGCGATCGCCATAAGGAAGATTGGCTTCTGCCATCAACCCCTTCATGCGTTGCCGCATAGGTTCTATATCACGGCCAGCGAATAGCTCTTCTAAGGATTTGCCTTCAATAGGAGTTTCTGGGTGCAACGGAAAGGGTACCCAGCGAATAGTAACGGGGTAGTTCTCTTTTAGTTTTTCAATACTCACGGTACTGAGATAACACCAGGGTCAGACGTAGTCGGTGAATACGTCTAGCTGAATTTCTGCCATAGTTTTTTTGTTAGATAGAGTTAGTTACTTAGTTAGAAACTGGACGATAAACCACTTGCCCAGCTTGAGTTCCTGTTGCGCTACCATCACGCCATCCAAATTTTCCATTGAGCAACGTATGTACAATACCTTCAGACAGCAATGTAGGTTGTTCATAGCTAGCATGGTCTTGGATTGTGTCGAGATCGAAAACGGCAATATCTGCAATCATTCCCGGTTTTACTAATCCACGATCTACCATACCAATAGTTAAAGCAGGCAGTCCTGTCATTTTATAAATCGCATCTTCTAGTGTGAGTGCTTGCTTGTCTCGCACGTATTCACCCAAGACTTTCGGATAGCTTCCATAGTTGCGCGGGTGAGTAAATTCCACATCCGGCGCCATCGCGCCACAATCGCAAGCCATGGATGAAGTCGGATGCTGCATGATTGCAATCAGGTCTTCTTCATCACCAAATCGCGCAATGATGGCTTGCTGCGGTTGTTCTTCTAAAAGCCGAATAACTGCTTCGCCTGGGGATTCAATCTCCATTGAAATCATGGCATCAGTTAATTCCCGTTGTGAAGCCAGAAGAAACACACCGCCGGGACCACTGAATCTCAAGTCCATGGCTTCTTCTGCCTCGGCAATAATTTGTGCGCGAGTGTCAGCTTGTGAAAATCGCTCCAACATGGCATCAGTACCGCCAGCCTGTGCCCAGGAAGGAATGATCAATGCGCGCAAGCCGGTTAAACCGGCCAAATAGGGATAGACATCCGCGGCGGCACCACCGACAAATGCGGTGTCTGCCTCGCGCATCCGGGTCAGGATGGTATCGGCTTCGCCTTGCTCCCAGCCTTGTACTTTCATATGGGTAATCAGCGGTATGAGGCCAGAGGCTTCGCCAATATCAATAGTCTCAGTCATTCCTGCGATTGAGCTAAAACCGCTTTCTGGTGTGACACGATCATGGTTGGCGAATACCACGTCCCAATCGGCAAAAGGCGCTAGCACTTCTACTACTTCTTCAGTGGTGGCGTAGTAACCGGGCACATAATCTAAGCCGGCAGATACGCCCCATGCACCGGCTTCAAGATTGGCTTGAACCAGGCTTTGCATCTGAACAATTTGTTCTGCGCTTGGTCGCACTTCATCGAGTCCAACCACTTCGCGCCACACCGCATTGAATCCCACCATGCCGCCAAGATTTATCGCCAGCCCTGCGCTAGCCATATCCGTCATTTGATCGGTCAGAAATCCTTCCGCATATCCATCGGCATTGATGATTTCCGTAGTCACACCCTGACTCAGCATATTAACTGCAGTGGACAGGCCTTCTTTGCTGGCATGACTGTGGATGTTGATAAATCCTGGTGCGACTACTAAACCTGAAACATCGATTTCATCGATGCCATTGGCATTTGATAAATCACCAATGGTGACGATTCGATCGCCATTTACCGCTACATCGCCAACGTAGCTTGGTGCACCTGAACCATCGACTATAGTTCCACCGCGCAAAATAAGATCAAACTGCGAAGAGTCTGAGCAACTCGCAAGCACAAATAAAAAGCCGACTAGTAACGAAGCTGAAATGATTCTCATAGCAACTTATTCAACAACTGCTTTGAGAACATAATGATTTAGCGGTGCATCGAATCGCAGTTCAGACACTTCCCCATCCTCTGGTGAATCAAAGACAAAATAGTTTGGTCCTCTGAAAAATGTCGTGCCTTGCTGAAAGTTGATGTACTGGGCAGGTCGAGGTTGATCATTAATCGAGAGAACGATGTTTAGACCCTCTTCATCACTCGACACTTCAATTGTCATCTCAGCTCCACGAGCCGCTCCTTTATACAATCCTTCAAAGCTGGAAAGGTCACCTTGATAGTTATTCGGCTTAGGAGCATATGGTGTACCAAATAAGTACTCGCCAATTTCATTTGCCGTTGCGGTAGGGCCAGGTCCCGCACTTGTGTTTTGTAAGACAACCACTGTGACATCATGTTCAGGGTAGTATCTTGAATGTGACAGGAAACCGTCGATTGCGCCGCCATGTTCAATTACATGTCCGGTGGGATGTGTGTAATTCACCAGCCCAGCCGCATAACGCATTGGCGTTCCGTCGTTGAGTGGTTGAGGAGTTATCAATCGAGCATATAAGGATTCCGAAAGCACTCCTTCATGATGCAGTGCTGCATTCCACGCTAATAAGTCAGACACGGTTGAACAAACCGATCCTGCGGAGTACGGCCAGGTATGGTCATGGTAGCGAGCCAAAATAAACTCATCATCACGACGGCTGTAACCGGTGGCTTTTCCAGGGACTATTGTTGAATTGCTGCAATAGGATGAGTTATTCATCCCGGCTAATGGGAATACATGTTCTTCTAAATACTCTTCATATGATTGGCCCGACACAGCCTCAATCATGAGTCCCATCAGAAAGTACGCCGAGTTGTTGTAGATCAATGCGTTGCCGGGTTCGAAATCAAAAGGATAACTTTCAATGAGACGTAGAAGCTCTTCTCTAGGTTTAGTGACCATTGATAGATCCCCAAACTCTTCCATTTCGGTAAAGCCTTTCATACCCGACGTATGATCAAGTAATCGCTTTACTGGAATGCGATATCCCTGAGTGTCGAACTCAGGCAAGTACTCAGTGACGTCCGCTTCCAGGTCGATGCGTTCCTGACCAACTAATTGCATCATGGCGACAGTGGTGAACTGTTTAGTAACTGAACCCACCTCATGCACTGCATCCATAGCCATGGGTACCTGGTGTTCAATGTTTGCGAATCCATAGCTCTTTTTTAGCAGCACTTCACTGCCTCGAGTGACACCAATAGAGAGCCCAGCCAGGGTATTGCCCACATGCTCTTCAGCAATGCTGTCCACAAATTCTTCCAGGGATTGCTCTTGGGCTACCGTCGAAAGGGCAGTGCTGGTAGCAAAAATGACAGCGGTAAGACAGGGAAACAGTTTCATTTTGACTCTCAATATTGGCTATGCTTTGAGAGCTTCAGAGTAGGCTGAAAGGCCCGGGGAATCAAACCTTGAAGCGGTTTTACAGGATGTATTAAAACGTGTCGGAACCTCGGATTTTGGTGCACTTGCTGTATACTGCGAGCCAGTCTGTTCTGCATCGATCTTGCATTCGTGTCAGGAATAGTTGCAGCGACACAGTTAACACGATAAAGAACACAATAAAGACAAATGTCGATTACTAAGGAGCGTACCATGCGTAAGTTGTTAGCACTGGGAACCGCGGCAGCTGTCCTACTTTCTACAAGTATGTTCAGCGCGGCTCAGGACGAACCGCTAGCCATTATGGTTCCAGGTGGGGGAACCTATCACTACCCAACCTCCCTCGATTCAGATGAAGCCCAAGCTTTCTTTGATCAAGGTGTACGAATGGCCTGGAGCTTTTACTTTCCAGAGTCTATTGCCTCTTATCAGGAAGCCTCACGCTTAGAGCCTGATAATCCTATGCCTTACTACGGTATTGCCCATGCGGCAGGACCAAACCCAAATAGCCGCTACGCAAATATGCCTGATGATCCTCAAGGCGCAGGTCTAGCCGCTATCCGCAAAGCTTTGGAGCTGGCAAACAATGGCACCCAGAAAGAGCGTGACATGATCAATGCCATGTTTGTGCTTTACAATAAAGATGCTATCCCTGATGACCGCGAAAGAGACTTCGCATTCTTGGATGCCATGCGCGATCTACATAACCAGTACCCAGACGATGCCAACATCGCCACTATTTTTGGTGAGTCATACATGAATACGACTCGTTGGGATTACTGGAATGCTGATGGTTCTGCTAAGCCTGGTACAGCGGAAGCAAAAGCAGCATTCGAAGCCGCGTTTGCTCTTGAGCACGATCATCCGGGTGCTAACCACCTCTACATTCACTTGATGGAAATGTCTGCTGAGCCTGAGTTGGCAATGCCTTCTGCTCAGAAGCTGGAAGCCACTGTGCCAATTTCTGGTCACATGGTTCACATGCCTGGCCACATTTACTTGAGAGTCGGTGAGTATGAGAAGGCAATCGATATCAACGAACGTTCACAGATCGTTGATCTGCAGTTTGCTGAAATCTGGGGTGACAACCAGCTGCCTATGATTGGTACTTACTTCCTGAATCACACTGCTCACGCGCCACACGCATTAGACTTCGTACGCTATGCGAATATGTTGCAAGGTAACTATGAAGCTTCTTATGAAGCGGCAGCGCGCAACTCATCTACCATTGATCCAAACGGTCGTCGTGGTCAAAAGACCATTGCTCACGTATGGATGACTGACAAGATTTTCGGTAAGTGGGACAAGATTCATGCGGACAACGCAGCGGTGCAAGAGCGAGCCAATACTCCATACCTTAAAGGTATGTGGGCATACGTAATGGGTTCTGCTCATGTTGCTAAAGGCCACATGGGTCCAGCTCAGGCACAAGTAGAAGTCATTCGTGCATCACTTGCAGATCCTACAGTGGACGAAGCGAGTGTTGGTCCGTCAGGCGCCACACAGGTATTGAACCTGGCACTACATGCCTTGATGGGTGAAATCGAAGAAGCCAACGGCAACATCGATATGGCAATTGCGCACTATGGACACGCAGTCGGTTTCCAAGACGGTCTTAGCTACACTGAGCCGCCCGATTGGAACCAGTCTATCCGTCTTTACCTGGGAGCTGCTCTGCTAGATGCAGGCCGTGCGGAAGAAGCTGAAGACGTATATCTGGAAGACTTGCAGTGGAACCAGCAAAACGGTTGGTCTACTTTCGGTCTATACCAAGCGCTTGAAGCACAAGGTAAAGAACACGAAGCACGCGTTGTTAAGCGTCAATTCGAATCTTTCTGGCGTAATGCTGATGTGGAACTAACTCGTTCACGCATCTAATACACCATGCTAAACACGCAATAAAAAATGCAGGGCTTGTCCCTGCATTTTTTTGTGCGTAAGAAAAGTATCCGCGCTATCTTTATGGGATCCTCAACCCGGGATTAGCAAGCTCATGCAAAGCACCTTTGTGTCGAAACGAGAACAACGTCTGTGGTCACTCGCGGCCATGGTGGTCGTCGTGATTTATGCCACTTTGGGACTGGCATCGACCTTAGTCGGAATGGTTGATGAAGAAATCCTGGCAGGCCTGTTTTTACTCGCTTTAATCCTGGTTGGACTAACCATACTCACACAAGGTCTAAAGACTATTCCCAGTGGGGCTGAAATAGGAATCTTCATCGGTGTCGCAACTGTATATCTCTTGTTATGTATTCGCTTGGCAATACCCGAGCGCAGCCATCTGCTGGAATTTGGCGTACTGGCAGTACTAATTTTTGAAGCATTGAATGAGGGGAAAGATAAGGGTCGCGCTATTCGATATCCGGCAGTGATCGCTTTCCTGCTGACATCACTGTTCGGTCTGGTGGATGAGCTAATTCAATTAGCACTGCCGGAACGGGTATTCGATTGGGAGGATATCCTGTTTAATACCCTTGCTGCCATGACCGCCGTCATAGGTATGGTGGGGCTGAGGTGGACCAGAACTCGTTCGCGAGTACGTGCCGAATAGAAACAAAAGAGCAACAATAGGTAAAAGAGTTTTTTCTTATGGCTCAACTAAAACATTCACTAATTGGTATTGGGTTAAGCTGCTGGGGAGCGCTCTCTTCTGCAGCGGAATTAAGTTTCACCGCCATTCAACCAGAACTCTTTTTCGATCCATATGCCCAGTCCAATGCCTGGGGGGATTTCGATAACGACAACGATCTGGATCTAGCCGTCGTGTTTCTGAATCAACCTATGCGCCTCTATGAAAATCGGGGAGCTGATGGATTTGTAAACGTTGCCAGTGATTTAGGAATTTCCATAGACCCGGGGAACCCGCGCTCGGTAGCCTGGGGAGATTACGACGGTGATGGTGATCAAGACATCTATGTGGCATTTGCTGACGGAATCAATTCGAACAAACTTCTGGAAAACCAGCTGGATTCAGGTTTGCCTGGGTTTATTGAAGTGGCAGCAGAGCGAGGAGTCGATTTTATCGGGAATGTAAGGCAGCTGAACTTTATCGACTTTGATAATGACAATGATCTAGACCTGCATATTTCTCTGCGTAATGCCTCCAATCTTCTGTTTGAGAATCGCGAAGCTAACTTTACCAATGTCGCACGAAGTGCAGGATTCTTTGAACCAAGAAGGACAGTAGGAACCTGTTGGTTCGATATGGATATGGATGGCGACCTTGATGCATTTACCACGAATCAAAATGGCGATCGCGATGGCATGTATCGCAACGACGGAGATCGTTTTGTTGATGTGGCAATCGAACTCGACATGGATCAGGCCCGTAGACCATTAATAGATGGTGGAGTTGGTTGTGCCGTAACTGATTTTGATAACGATGGAGACTTGGATCTTTATGTTGCCGAGTACGGCGACGACTCCCTATTTAGAAATAACGGCGATGGTAGCTATACCGATGTTGCAAAGGAAATGGGAATAGCAGTGCATGACCATATCGTCACTGGAGTATGGGGCGACGTGAACAACGATGGCCTGCCAGACTTGTACACTGTTGGTTATGTAAATGGCCAGCCCGGCATGCCTGATTATCTATTCATTAATAAGGGCACTCATTTTGAGAACGAAATTCCTGAAAACATTCGTTTGAATGATACCGATCATGGTGTGCAGATGGCCGACTTTGATAACGACGGTGATCTGGATATTTCCCTAGCCGCCAATGATCCCTCTGCTGCACATTTTCTTTATCGAAATAATTTAAGTGAGAACGCCCACCAGTCGGTTCAAGTCCAGGTGTTGGATGAACAAGGAAGTTATGTAATGGCCGGCGCGGAGGTGAGAGTTTATCGCTCAGGGTCTAGCGATCTATTAGGTACTCGCCTGGTTGATACCGGAAGTGGATACAATGCGCAGAATGCAATGCCGGTCCATGTGGCTACTCTAGACGCGGAGCAGGTAGATATTGTTGTCACCACACTAGGTCAGAACGGTCGGCGGAATCATCGATTCAATAATGTAGATGTTTCGTCTTTGCAAAACATGCCTTATATCGTAAGAGTGGCGCGCTAATACTCGCGCAATACATATATAGAATCAGTACATCTAAATAGGAAGTTGCCGTGTTAACTCCAAACACCTTCGTTTATGCCTTCGTTATGCTGTTGGCTGGAATTGGAATCCCTACGATGGCCGCGCTTAACGCCGGTCTCACTGCAAAGTTGCAAAGTCCAGCTCTAGCTTCCACGATTTTGTTTTTATTCGCGTTTCTTTTGTCTGTCAGTTACATGTTTGTGACAGAAGGTATTCCAAAGTCTTTCGCTGCTCCCAACACTCCGTTGTATTTCTACTTCGCTGGCTTCTTCGTGGTGTTCTATATTTACAGTATCACTTGGGTAGCGCCAAATTTCGGAATCGGTAACGCCGTTTCGTTTGTTCTGTTGGGTCAATTGATTTCAATGATGCTGATCGACCAATTCGGGTTGATGGGTGCCCAGCAAACGACGATTACTTTGCAACGCATTGTTGGCATTCTGTTTATGGCAGTCGGAGTTTTTCTGGTTGTGAGGAAGTAGCATGGACTATTCTGAATTGCTCGATATGTTGCCGGATGCCCGCGATGGCCTTAATAAGAAGGAACGAATAATTCTGTATTGTCTACATGAGGCGCAGAAAGAGTTTGGCGATCGCAATGTGCCAACCATTACGCTTTATGGCAGAGTGGTGGAACACATTGATATCGACCAGCAAGAGTTTCAACATATCTTGTCGAAGATGGTTGGTATGACCCGGAACTTCGATGGTTCCATGAGTATGGGTTAAACATCGAGAGGCGTTATGTAAGCGATTATGAATAAGCGCCAAAAAGAAATCCGACTTACGATCATAGTGCTAGCCGTCATGTACTATGGGCTGGCCGGTATCCTGCTAAACCCCCTTATAGTCTGGACTGTGCTACCACTGTATTTCTCGTGGTTTCAGTTTGAAAAAGCATTTAAGGAGCAGCGCTTTGAGAATGTTGCCAGATACTACGGCTTTCTAATTGCGAGTTCTGGTTTCAGTCTCTTATACCATCTAGCGTGGTTCCTTGATATTGGAAGCATGGCATCGAGTAGTTCCACTTCTGCGCTCATTTTTATCTTTTTTCCAATCTATGCCGTTGTGTTAGGTTATGTCGGCTATGGCGTTGCAGCAGCATGGGAACTAATCAAGAAAGGCAGAAACTCGACTTGATGAATAAGCTATTCACAACACGTGTGGCACTACTATTTTTAATTGCATGCAGCATGAATATCACTCATGCGGATGAGAGTACTGCGATCGTTGAAAAATTCGTTGAGGCATTCAATCAGCATGATATAGATGCCATGCTTGAACTGTCTGATAGCGAATTGCGTTGGATGAGTGTGGCTGGACAACAACTTGAGCTTCAAACATCATCGAAAGAAGAATTGCAGGAAGCAATGTCGGATTACTTTGCAAGTACGCCAAGTGCGCAATCGAAGATTCGATCAATTAGCGAAAGTGGCAATTTCGTTCACACAGTTGAAGAGGCGATGTGGACTTCGAATGGCATGCAACAAAGCCAATGTAGTATGGCGATCTATGAACTTAAGGATTTAAAAATTTCCTACGTTTGGTATTTTGCTGAACATCAATGCGATTGAAGTAATCGCCTCCACAGTCCCCCTCACATTATGAAGACCGGTACACTTTATTTTTTCTGCGGCAAGATGGGCGCAGGCAAATCCACCCACTCTAAAGAATTGGCACAGCGTGAAAATGCTGTGTTGATTTCAGAAGACACGTGGTTAGCCCAAGTCTATCCTGATCAGATAAGCTCACTCGATGATTATGTTCATCACTCAGCCCTGTTGCGGCCACTTGTTTTCAACCACGTAGTACACATTCTCCAAACCGGAACCAATGTGGTTATGGATTTTCCGGCAAACACGCCAAAACAGCGGAAGTGGTTCTTAGATCTTGTAGACGCTGCAGGCGCCGAGCATTTGATGACTTATATCGTCGCCAGTGATGAAGTGTGCCTCGAACACCTCGGGCAACGCCGAAAAGAAGAACCAGAAAGGGTTCAATTCGACAATGAAGCAGTATTTCGAGAAGTCACCAAGTTCTTTCAGGAACCGTCTGACAGCGAAAAACTGCGGATAAATCGAATTGAAGCTAAGTGAAGCTTATAGGACACTAAACACAGGTTAAGTTAGGAGCTATTGCTATGAAAGCCCTACTCATTCTGTTTGTTCCAGCCTTTGTGCTCACTGCCTGTGAGTCTACAAAGCCCGATTTTAGGCGCATGAGCGAAGAAGAGCTCCTGGCCTACAATGCTTCGGTTCCTACCCTGGACCAGGTTTTTTGCGAGACTGTTTCCAATACTGCCAGCCGTATTCCACGACGCACCTGCATTACGGTGCGAGACCGCTTGGCGGGTGTCACCCATATTGGGCGCCTCGAGTCTCCGAGCTCTAACACCAGCTATTCGCAATAAATCGTTTCAACTTTATCCAGATGCTCTGACCTGGGGTAGAATGGCGCTCGTGTTACATGTGCGATTCAGGAAATCTCTGTGAATAAGCTCTACGACTTTGGCGAAAGCCGCTATTTCTGGCTCACTGGAATAGTCTATTTAGTGCTGATGGAAGGCATCGCACTGTATTACCAATATGTCCAAGATTGGTATCCCTGTGCATTATGCGTTCAAGTGCGAGCCTGGGTGATGGGCACCATATTTTTTGCGATCTTGGGATTTGTTGTAGTGAAAACTTTCTGGTGGCGCTGGATGGCATTGAATCTCACCATCATCATGATGGCCGGCGCGCTATATACCAGTTGGTACGCCTACGGTGTTGAACAGGGCACAGTGATTTCCAGTTGCACCATGGGCGCAGGGTTTCCCCAATTCATGCCCTTAGATCAATGGATTCCATTCTTCTTCGAAGCACAAGGTATCTGCGGCCAATCACCCGAAATGCCGTTAGGTTTTTCAATGGTGGAAGCGCTATTGATTACCTTGGGTGTTCCGCTATTGGTGTTAGTAGGTTTATGGGCGTTGCACATTCGCAAAATGATTGCTGGCAACACCGCATAAACTAATCCACTAACTCTACTTCACTCTGCCTATTACAACAGGCGATCTACTCGTAGCGAAGTACCATCGCCGGTCGCACTCGTGCGCTCTTCAAGCTTTGTGAGAACACTGCAGAGAACGCAATCGCGACGGATAAGCCCAGACTTAATAAAAACGGTAGGAAGTCTATGTTCACCTGGGCGGCGAAGAACGAGGTATAAGTTCGTCCGACAAAAAATCCAATCGGCCAGGCCAAAGCGTTGGCGATCAAGATTGGCTTGGCGAAATCCAACAGCAGCATGCGAAGTAATCGAGTGCTGCTGGCACCCATAACTTTTCGAATACCCACTTCACGCTGACGAATGTTAGTAATGAAAGTGGCGTTACCTAACAAGCCAATAGAGGCGACAAAGAATCCAAATAGGGACAGTACACCTATCGAAGCACCAATACCAAAAAAGATTCCGTAAGTCTGATAGAAGATGTCATCGACAAATTCACGCTTAAGTGGCACCTCTGGCATTAACGTGCTCCAGGTAGAATCGATATGCTGCAATCCTTCATTCAAGCGATCACGATTGACACGAACGATAAGATACTCAGCGTTTTCCGGTTGCAACATGTAGATGTCGCCTTCGGAACCGAATGCAGAGAAATCCATAAACTCATATTTACGATCACTCATCGCTCCAATCACAACAAGCTCAACAGCAATTTCTCCGCGATTGTTATTTTCGCCATAACGTCGGTAGATCGATTCACCAATAGCTTCACTGGCATTGTCCCAACCAAGATTACGTGCAGCGCGGTTATCGATAATGACGTTATAAGGGCCACTAGCCGATGTAAGGTCACCAGAGTTTGGCAAAATGTCACTTGCTCTATCTCGCGAAAAGTCACGACCATCGAGTAAAGGTTGCGACATGGTTTCGGTGTATTCGAAACCAACTGAGTGTCGAGATAACTCGGCAGTCGAACTATTGAGATCACGATCGCGAGAAAAGCCAGATGATGAATTACTAATCGACCAAGGCAATACATCAACCTGGGTGATGGACTCAATCGCTGGGCTGCGCTTCAACTCGTTAATCACCAGTTCTGGATCCACTTCAAACGTGTCCGTGGCAACATTGATGGCGATTTTGGGATCTAGCAAATCCCCGTCTAGTTGTTGAGTCATGGCCCGATTCTGCATAAACATCACAGTGGCAAGAATCATCAAGGTGCCGGAGATAAAAAACTGCACTCCCACCATGAGATTGCGCATGCGTGATGAATAGCCGCTGGAGCCTTTAGGCCGCATCATCGTTACCAGTGGAACCAGAGCAGTCCGCAGAGCAGGGTAGCCGCCAGCAACTGCAACGATTCCAACGAGAACGAAAAATATGTTGGACCATAGTGATGGCGCAAAGAGCAGGGCAGGGCTAATTCCCACTACATTAGCAGCGTTAAGCTGACTCAGAGTAAAACCGAGTATTAGCAGCGTCACCAGTAGCGCCAATAGAAGAAACAGGAAAGTTTCGTAGCAATACTGCACCAGCAGCGAACTACGTTTCGCACCCAGAATTTTCTGTACTCCAACTTCCTGGCTGCGCAGGGATAGCTGCGCGATTACCAGGTTGGAATAGTTTAGACAGCCGATTAAAAGAACGAGGGCCCCAGCCCCAACTAATATGTCTGGTAGGTCGAAACCTCCAGTCACAAATGCAAGTTGGGTTGGGACCAATTCGTTGATCGGTAATAGATCGTAAGTTTGTATTTCAACACGCTCTTCAGGCAGTGTGTTTTGTACAAACTCATCAAGTTCCAAGTTAAAGGCATTTAAATCAAAGTCGTAGTCTTCCGGAATCTCGATATAAACGAAATCCGATTGGTTACCCCAACGATCCTGATTTGGATCTCCACCATTGTCCGCAATGCTTTGACGAATCAAGTTGTCTGGCATCTCAATTGGGAGATAGAGATCGGTATTAAAGAATGCTACGCCAGAAGAGAGATGTGAGGGAAAGTCGGGTTGCTTCAGAACAGCAGCAACAGTGACATCATGTTCATTCTCAACAATCAGTCGTTCACCTACCACATCAGTGCGACCGAAAATTAATTGCGCACCTTCTTCCGTTAGTGCAGCAGTATTCGGTGGCAAATCTTCTCCTTGTGCGAGTCCATACAATGACTCGAGAGGAAAGATGTCGAAAAATCGTGGCTCAATGTATTTCGTATCTAAGGTAATCGATTGACCGTTGTAGGTCACCGCTTGAGGAAAACCTGAACTCGCTCTCACAATGTTTGGAATTTCAGGATACGCCGTGCGCAGGTATCTGGCGGCTGGTTCGTTCACAATTGGAAAACGATCGGGCAGTGGACTATCGCCAACAGCTCGAATCATTAAGTTGTAAATACGCTCTGAATTGTCGAAGCCACGGTCAAAACTCGCGGCATAGTTGGACAATAGAATCGCCGAGATGAAACACAGGAAACCAATAACAAGACTGGTTAGGCTGATAAAGGAATGGAGTTTGAAACGTCTAAAGGCCTTAAACGCCATTTTTGTGTAATGGGCAAACATGACAGCGAGTCCTTAGCGATTAAGCCGTTGTTTCTTGTGAAGCGTTCTCGCTGCTGTTATCAGCAACCACAGAAAGTGTTGCTCCGCTGTCACCACTCACGACTTCGCCATCCAACATTTCGATGATGCGGTCTGCACGTTGTCCGTGTTCCGGTGAGTGGGTCACCATAAGTATGGTTACGCCTTTCGCTTTCAGACGATCCAACATCGCCATTACCTCATCACCATTCTTGGTATCGAGGTTACCAGTCGGCTCATCGGCAAGGATTAGCTTGGGTTGGCTGACAACTGATCGTGCAACAGCGACACGTTGTTGTTGACCACCGGACAACTCTTGCGGCTTGTGACGAGAGCGTGCTTCCAGACCTACCAGTTCCAATGCTTCTTGCACTCTTGCCTGGCGCTCTTTCTTCGCGATGCCAAGATAGAGCAATGGGAGATCCACATTCTCCGCAACGGATAAATCATCAATCAGATTAAAGTTCTGAAAGATGAATCCAATGTTTTCTTTTCGTATGGCCACCAGATCGTTTTCTGAACGGCTGCCGACTTCATTGCCATCGAAAAAATATTCGCCGCTTGTTGGGCTATCGATCATGCCGACGACGTTGAGCAACGTTGATTTGCCGCAACCCGAAGGGCCCATGACCGCAACGAACTCACCCTTTGCGATATTGATGTTTATGTTCTGGAGCGCAGTGGTCTCCATGTACGCTGTACGGTATACCTTGCTGAGATTATTAAGCTTAATCACTACTTCTATTCCTCTAGAGGGGCACTTTGGCCTTGTTCTAATTTGTCCTCGCTGTGGTAGTAAGACGTCACCATCCGTAATTGGTTACTCCATATGCAGAGAAATCCAAAGTATTTGTGGCTTACCTTTTGGCTCATACAAGTGCGAGAACTGTGCCAGAATTGAATATTCTATTTAGTTGTTATATTTCAATAGCTTAGGATATTCGAGCAGATCCTGATCATAGACGATAAGGCCAGTTGCCTTAACTCTTGGTGAATATCACCACTATCGATCGATGAATCTCGATTGCGAGCAACCGTTCGATATAATCAGGGCTTCTAATCCCGCTATTTGGATCCGTCGATGTCAAACAACGCCTCAGCAACACCTAGTTATCTATACCGACTACTAATTCTATTGGTAAGCGGGATCAGTATTGCCCTGCCAACCTCAGGTTTCGGGCAAGACCATTTCAATCCAAAAGGGGCGGATGCGACGGCAGCTACATCAGCCCTACAGCAGGCATTGCGAGAATCATTACCGTTTGAAGATCAGCGGGATTTCGAGGAAGCAACGCGGGGGTTTATTGCTGAGCCGGATTCAAAACAAATTCTGGGTGCCCAAGGCAATGTCGTTTGGGATTTAAATCGATACGACTTTCTAATGAATGGAGAGGAATACGATTCAATTCATCCGTCGCTGCAGCGCCAGGCAACACTCAACATGAATTTCGGATTGTTCGAAGTTGTGCCTGATTTTCTGTATCAAGTGCGCGGTTTCGATCTGGCTAACATGACTTTAGTCAAAGGTGATACCGGCTGGATCATTTTCGACGTGTTGCTTACCAGTGAGACAGCCGCTGCTGCTTTTGCGTTGGCCACCGAACATTTGGGTGAGTATCCCGTAAAAGCAGTAATCTACTCTCACTCCCACATTGATCACTTTGGTGGAGTACGTGGTGTTGTGAGTGAAGAGGAAGTGGCTAATGGTGAAGTGCAGATTATTGCGCCCGTTGGGTTTATGCATGAAGCCATTGCAGAAAATGTTTACGCAGGCAATGCAATGTCACGTCGGGCAGGTTTTCAATATGGGCGTGTGATGCCATCCAGTCCATTTGGACAAGTCGATTCGGCAATTGGTAAAGGCTTATCTGCCGGAACTACAGGATTGATTGCGCCTACTTTAGTGATCACCGACGATTACGAAGAGCACACCATCGATGGTGTAACCATGGTGTTTCAAAACACACCAGGCACCGAAGCACCCGCTGAAATGAATACCTGGTTCCCAAATGAAAAAGTATTTTGGGCCGCGGAAAATATAACTGCAACGATTCACAATATTTATACCTTGCGTGGTGCGTTGGTAAGAGATGCACTTTCCTGGTCAAAACAAATCAATGAAGCCTTGTATCGCTTTGGTCGCGAAGCAGATGTGTTGGTGTCCTCTCACAACTGGCCACGCTGGGGCAATGATCGCATACAAGAAGTTATGCGCGCCCAACGAGATGCTTATGCCAATCTCAACAACCAAGTATTATTCCTGGCTAACCAAGGGGTGACAATTAACGAAATTCACAATGAGTATCAGGTGCCGCCAAGTCTGCAACAACAATGGCCGGTGCGGCAGTACCATGGATCGGAGTTTCACAATTCTCGTGCGGTGGCAAATCGGTACTTAGGTTATTGGGATGGAAATCCAGCAACACTCGCTCCTCATTCACCTGCAGATTCAGCACCACTCTATGTTGAAATGATGGGTGGCGGTGCAGCAATCATGGCCAAATCTTCTGAGCTGTTTGCTGAAGGTGAATATCGCCTGGCGATGGAACTACTCAATAAGTTGGTGTACGCCGAGCCTGATAATCAAGAAGCGAAAGACTCACTCGCTGCTGTGTTCGAACAACTGGGATATCAATACGAAAGTGCCTCAATGCGCAATGTGTTTCTATCCGCAGCACAAGAACTACGTAACGGCGCGCCACCAATCGCTGCACCTCGAGGAACAAGCCCAAGCCTGGCCCGTGCCATGACAACGTCGCAATGGTGGGATGCAGTAGCAACCCGCGTGGACAGCAGTATTGCTGATGGTGTGCAGTTTATTGTGAATTTCGAGACACCCGACACAGGGCAACAGTTTGTAATCGAATTAAGCGGTGGCACTCTGACCAATATAGAGGGCTATCTTTCAGAAGAGGCCAATGCCAGCATCACTATCAATCGGACCGATTTGGATACGGTGATCATGGGGCGTGCGACCTTGCCAGAACAGCTGCAGGCTGGCATCGGCAGTATCGACGGAGATATGGCGGTTCTTCTGCAATTGGGTTCTGTGCTGACGACATTCAATCCAGGATTTGAAGTGCTACCAGGAACAGTTCAAAACTAAATGCATGAGTGGATTTACTTGTCGCAAAAATTAAATCTAAATCTGCTATACCGGTTGTGGCGTATTCGTTAGCCAGGAATTCTCATGCGCGCAGCTCCACTTAAAAATGTAGAACCCGCTACGGTAAAAGTACCCGATGGCGATGTTCACGGATTACAGACGTTTATCGCTGAACATCCAAATCTGTTCGTCATCACTGGTGCCGGCATAAGTCATGCCTCTGGTATACCCACCTACCGCGATGAAGTGGGAACGTGGAAAACCAACACCCCGATTCAACATGGCGACTTCTTGAAAGATGCCGCCATTCGTCAACGTTATTGGGCTCGCAGTTTTGGCGGTTGGCCAAATGTCGGTAATGCAAAACCGAATCGGGCTCATCGTGCATTGGCAAAACTGGAATCATTAGGTTACATCGATATCCTGGTTACTCAGAATGTTGATCGTTTACACCAGAAGGCCGGCCACAAGCGAGCAATTGATTTGCATGGAAGACTGGATCAAGTGATCTGCATGGATTGTGGTTCGCTTACTCCGCGAGACGAAGTTCAGCAATGGTTGTGGCAGCACAATCCCCACATGAATGACATTAAAATTAAACAGGCTCCAGATGGAGATGCCAATGTAAGGGAAGACTTGATACGGGAGCTACAAGTACCGGCATGCCAAAACTGTGATGGCCTATTAAAACCTAACGTGGTTTTTTATGGCGGGTCAGTTGGCAAAGAAACTGTTAACTATCTTTGTGACAAATTAAAAATGGCGGATGGTGTTTTGGTAGTGGGTACTTCACTCATGGTGTACTCCAGTTACCGTTTCTGCAAATTGGCTCAGCAACATGATATTCCAATGGCATGTATCAACCAGGGACTCACCCGCGCGGACGATTTGTTTTCTCTGAAACTCTCCCAGGATTGCGGTAAGGCCTTATCTCAAGTTACAGAAATGTTGCCAGCGCTTACTAGCTAGTGATGGGAAATTAGTTGAAGTACGGTTCGTTATTAGTTGTCAGCGTTCACCGCTGCGTTGAACGCAAGCTTCAAGTCCCAAATGTCCGGACAGCGGTAAGCACTGAAACACTCAACGTCCACCAATATCCGCGCCCCTGCCGCAAGTGAATCTCTGGTTACCACAACTCCAATGCCACTCATGCCAATGAGTGTGGAACTTGCCATGATGCGATCTTCACTTTCGGTGAGGATTGGAAAATCCGAATTCTCAATTGCCCAGTTACGGGCAGTCTGCCATTTAGATTCGCAATCAGAAGCACTCGCACAGGTTGGGATCGACTGTGCATAGGCGTCCATTTTGGCTTGGACTTCGGGCGACACAGCACAGCCAAATGTCACAAGCGACATAGCTAGTAGCATCAGCAACTTAAAGACGCGTTGGGAAATTCCATTAGCGTTCATTCGGATACTCTCATATTCTCATGTTCCCATCTGAGCAAATTGATTACCTAAGAGGTAATTGTATTACTGTACAGGTAGAGGACAATACCCGCTCTATCTTACGAGAATGGTATTTCAGGGAGACGGGAGACGCTATGAAAAACCTCTATCTAATTCTCGCGATCGTTGGCGCGGTGGTTCCTTATCTATTCTTTATTAATTTCTTTGCCAGTGAAGGCGTGGACTTGTTTCTCTTTATCGGGGGTTTGTTCGCGAATGGCGCCGCCGGAGGGTTTTCAGCTGATTTGCTGATAAGTTCATTTGTATTCTGGTTGTTTATGTTTAACAAGCAGAATGAAGGGCCCAAGCCCTGGGTATTTATAGCGCTTAATCTCACAATAGGATTGTCTTGCGCTTTGCCCGCTTACCTTTGGGCAACAGAAAGCAAATAGAGAAATATCTAAGCGAACTCGGCGGGAAAGATTTTTCGCCACTTAATGGAAAAGCGTGCCAAACCAATAATGGTATTGGTGAATGCGCGCAGTGGCCCGGGCATGTTGGCGCGATAGACATCAAGCAGCAATGCAATGCGCCACTGATCGGTATTGTTTTCCACACTGTGGGGATAAGTATCGTCCCACAAAAGCGCTTCGCCATTACCTAACCGGAAAGACTCATCATTAATTGTTAGATTCACGCCCGGCTGGCCTGATTCATCCGTTGGTACGTCCAAGCCCATATAGAAACGCGTTATACCTCTGAAGGGCCCGGTATGAGTGGGGACTTGTTTACCGGGTGCGAGAAAAGAAAGAGAAGCAGATTTAATTGCCGGATTAGCACGAACCAGCTCCCGTAGCTTAGGACATTTATTGAGATTCTCTTGGATGTCCAGGCCATAGGCTCTTAACACAAACATGCGCCATTCTTTTTCACCATGAGCCGAAAGTTGATATTGCTCAGGCATTAGTTCGTGAAACTTCGGCACTCGATCCAAGTCGTTGGTAAGTTGCAGCGCTTCTTCACGCAACTCTTGCCAATTGTTGGTGAACTCTGCCGCGCCAGGAAAATAGTCTTCAGCATTGAGTACGGATGGCGTATGCACAAACGAGTTGTACACCTTCGTCATCCCGGCTCTGGCTATGCTGTAGGCAATGGACATAAATTAATCCTGACAGAGTGCGATACGACAAACTTTGCCCCATATCACAACAGTCTTCAATTTTTGGCGGGATTTTTCAAAGCGCTTACTTAGCGCTCTAAGCGTTACTCTGGGTAGTCTTTCCAGTTTTCGATTCGATAACGCAAAGGATCTGCGAGAATTTCTTTGCGTGCGGCAACGACTTCCTCGAGTGTCAGCATTTCAAAATTATCTGGTAGGGTGCTGGTGTTCCACTGCTCCAATACCCAGTTAATAACATCTGTTAGTTCTTGATCAGTTACTGGTGCCTGTGCGGCTCCGGGAATGCGAACTAAGTACTCTCGCATAGCACTTACTTCCATCATGCGGCCCAACTCATCATGCAGTGTGGGCACATTGGGATGTTTGCCTTCCCCGTTTACCAAATGACAGCCACTGCAGTACAACAAATAGTTGGTGCGTGGACTGGCTGCTTGTGTCGGCAATACCACCAGCATCAGCAAACTGACTACACCTATTTGACGCAGAGACAACATAAAAAGTTACTCGTCTGCTGGTCCTAGCACGAGAGATACAGTGCAGTGGTAACTGGTGTCTTCAGTACCGAAACACCACAACACGGTGTTGCTGTTGCTATTGAAGTAGACTGGCTTATCGCCTTCTGTGTTGTGACAGCCACAACGAGAACAGACGGCTTTACCGCAGCAATCGTTGTAAGACATTAGATAGTCACGACCATCTACTGGATTGCGGCAAGTGCCTACCCAGGTAATTGGCGAAGGCTGGGCACCCGGAGGGCATGAGGTGTATGAACCTCCACAACAGGAACAAAGCGTGCCGCTCATCGCACAGTAACGCCAGTATTCACAGGTTTGTGGGTCACCGACTTCTTGCACAGAATCCTGGGCAAAGGAGCGAGATACAGGCAATAGCGGAAACGATGCAGCGCCCGCCAGGAATACACCCAATCTAGAAAGAAAATTTCGGCGAGACAATTTGCGCGCCAAGGCCAGGCTTGTGCGGCGAGCTTTGTCATCAACCCAGTAATAGGTTCGATCAACTATCTTGTCGAGCATCATGGGGTTTGTTCCATTGCATTATCAGATTGAATGTTGCTTACAAATTCCTGCACGGTGGTAATTCCACTGTCCATGGATTCGATCAGGCTTTCCATATGTTCGCGTGTGTTAACTAGCCCTTTGCTTTTAAGTGTGCCGTCGGAGCCAATCAACAAAGCAAAAGGCAATTTACTCACTTGGTAGTGCATGCCTAGTGCTTGCGAAATGATATATGGGTAAGCG
The DNA here is from genome assembly GCA_965262465.1 of uncultured Pseudohongiella sp. Classification (GTDB taxonomy): domain Bacteria; phylum Pseudomonadota; class Gammaproteobacteria; order Pseudomonadales; family Pseudohongiellaceae; genus UBA9145. Next base: position 3,774,933 of record OZ253535.1, read on the forward strand.
GTAATTTTTAGTTCTTCTACGTAGTCTCGATGACGCTGAATATCGGCTTCAGTTTCTGCGCCATCGCTGGCAAATACCAATTGCATACGATGTTTTTCTGAATTCACTAACGATTGAGCAGTTGGCACTAAGGATTTGCACACTGGGCAGGTGGGCGAGATGAACAATACAAAGCTCGCCAGACCAGATTCACTTTCACCGCCGATAGACACGTCACTGCCATCCACGCCTTTGAGTTCCATAGCCGTGGTGAGCTCTCCAACCTTTGGACCGGTAGTTGGTTGTAAGGCGCCCGCAGGAGCAACGCGTTCATGCAAAATCCCAACCTGACGTGTTAGTGCAAACACCAACAGTGCGAGGATCACCACGATGATCCATAGCACAATATTAGAAATGACGAGCGCTTCAACCATTACTATCACTACTCTCAATTAAGGGTCGACGCCAACTATCGATCAGCTGTTTGTTCGCGAGCAATTGATTCAGCGCGGCATAAACCAGAAACAACACGGCGCATGCAGCAGCCATGGATGCATAATCAATAATGCCGAGTGACCTGTCATTAGAAGGCAATAGCACTGCAAGACTTAATAGAATGAGCAGGCTATTTCTCATGACTAACCCGCCAGACAGTTTTTGATAGCCAGCTGTTTTGTGCTTGCTGCTGCTCAAGCCACAACCACAATCGATTTCTACATTGCCACGAATCAGATTAATCGTAATTGAAGAGGTGTAAACACCAAGCAGCACTGCTGTGCAGATTGCTACCAGTTGTAATTGGATGCCAGTAAGCCATGCCAAGCCCAGTCCCAGCTCAAGTAATGGAATAGCAAGCGCAATGATCGGTAGTACTGAAGAGGGAACTAAACGATAGGCCGCAAGTATGCCTTGAAACTGCAGACGATCAGAAAACTTGTGAAACGAAGCCCACAACAACAGCAGCGTAAAAAATACGCTAATGAGACTTACTATGGCTGCGTCGATATACATCAATTAGAAATCTTCGAAGTGTGAAGCTCCAGGTGTAACTATGTGGCGTTCGTGTTTAAAGCTAATTGCATCGTAAACATCGATTCCGCCTTCCGCACCATTCAATATAAGTTTTGGATTCTCTTCTTGAGTTACCAAAACACTTTGCGCGGTGCCTTCTAATTCGAGTCGGTGAATTCGATTACGAGTGGCCATGTCATACACCCAAACTTCTTCGCCAGGTTCGTGATGAGTATCAATCTCACCTTGATGCATCAGTACATACAGTAAGCCGTAATCCTCATGCGCAGTGATGAATTCTTCCCCACCGGGTCGCCAGCTTTCCTCTCCTTCCTGAACAACACTCCATCCATCCTCAATGTTAATGTCATCATCGTCAGTACTTACTTCGAAAATGACACCGGCATGGGTAATCAAAATCCAGCCATCGGCACTCGGTGTGGCGCGGTCGAAAACAGCATCTGCGATCACGTCGAAAAACACGTCACTTCTTACACGGTTTTCTTCAAAGCCACTTAGGTCTAGTTGAATGAGTTGTAAGGTGCCATCACCACAGACTTGTAAAAAGTCACTCTGGGCCACTGGCATGATGACTGCACATCCAGGAGTAGATGCTTCGTAGACGAAGACTCGATCTTCCACATCAACGATGGATACAGAATGACCAGGATTCATATTCAGCACCGCTAGGTGGCGACCATTGTTCATCAAACCAAGATGGCGACGGACTTGAAGTCGCGCCATGTGATTGGGAATGATGATCTCAGCGACTGGAGAAAGATTGTCGTAATCGTAGATGGCAACCAAGTCGGTGCGTTCGCCGCGCACTTCACGCGCCATATAAGACTCGGCGGCATAGAATTCTTCGCGAGGGCCATAAGCGGTCACCGTGGGGCTGCGCCTGGAGAGTGAAAGCATCCCCTGCATTTCGCCCGACTCGGCATCAAATATGTAGGCACCATTGCCAGTCTTGGAGATGAACCAGTTACTGCCCGGCTCGGCCATCGTCTCTACACTTATCTCTTCTGGTGTGATTTGCGCCGATGCCACCGTTACCAGTGAGCTGGCCGTCAGTGCTACTGCCAGATTTGAGAGAAATCTGCCCTTTGTCATTCGCCGATCTCCGAATTGCATGCCTTTCAGGGGAGTGATCCGGTTTTTTCTTGCCCGGCCCAAGGAAGGAATCGTTTTAGTTATTGACCCAAGTGTAATGAATACCGGGGGCGCTGAAAAGCGCGGAAACAGGCAGGGTAGCGGCGTTTAGAGGTCTTGAATGAGTACCGGATCAGGGTTGCTGCGACGGACGGAAATCTCGGTATAGCCCAGGTTCTCTGGGGCGGGATGGCTGACAATCAAATCGTCAGCTGTTTCACGCACAATCAAAGGCTGATTGCTGCTATCGGGGCAGCTGATCAAAGGGTCCAAGGGTTCACCAGCAATCAAGGATTCACTGACTGTTGCGAATACCGCCAGGCATTCCCCAAGAGAAGAAAGGGTTTGGATTTGCAGTGCTGCTTCTGGCGTCATTGCTGGTGCATTGCTAGTGGGGCCCGAGAAGAATATCAGTCGAACCCCAATAATTAGGCCGCATGCTGCAATGGTAAGGATTTGCCAGAGTTCTCTATTGGATCCTTTCTTCTTCTTTGCCGCTTCAATGATGGCTTCATCATATTCTTGCAGGCTGGCGTCCGGTTCGGGTTGGTCGAGTTTTTGCGTTTCCACCGCAACCACTCGTTCGTTCTCCCGAATTTCGACACATGGTTCGCACAACACCTCTTCCGCAGTGAAATTGGCACACATCCCACACAAAGGAATATCGCATCGGGCGCATTGCTCGATTGCAGCAGCATTAGGATGGTTCTGACATTTCATTGCAGACGGTGAGAGGCGGTTGGCTCTAGATTATTAGTTTTATCGTTGTGTCACTTGTTCTGACTCTAAAGCTAGCAAATACGCCTTCTGAAAGACTAGAAGTAGTTCGCATTCGAGCTTATTAATAGCTCATTCTCTCATCACATACGTTCTGGTGGCGGGGTCATGAAAGAACTAGCTATGTACTATTTTACGCTGGAGAGTGAGAATCGGGATTCACTCGACACAAAACGATACAAAAAATGCAGTTAAACCTAGGTATCTCCCCTAATATCCGGGGATTACTTCTCCTCTTTTTACTACTGAATCCGCTTTCCAGTCTGGGGCAAACAGTACCTCGGTTCGAATTGGACAACGCATGGCCGAAATTGCCCTTTGGCAATAACTGGCTTACTGGTGGGTTGGGGGGGATCTGCATAGATAGTCGAGATCATGTGTTTCTGCTGAATCGCCAGAACGTAGTAGAAGACGACCTCGATGCCTCTCGTTTAGCACCGCCCATTATCGAACTGGACCCGGAAGGAAATGTGGTAAGGGGTTGGGGTGATCCACAATTATTAGGTGGCAGGCTCCATGATTGTCATGTGGATCAATCTGGAAATGTTTGGATAGTAGCGGCGGCCACAGGCTTTGTTCAGAAATACTCCGCCGATGGTTCGCAACTACTGCATCAGATTGGTGAAACCGGTCGCTTTGATTCGAGTGATGGTACTCGTCAGGGTGATCCACTAAATTCCGATAACGCACAATTCTTTTTGCCCTCTGCTCTCGACGTGGATCCGAATAATGGTGATGTCTATGTGGCTGACGGTGAGTTGCCAGGCGGAAACTCTCGTATTGCGGTAACCAATTCTGCTGGTGAGTTTTTGCGGCAGTGGCGATTACAAAGATCCCCTGATGAAGCAGACGTTATTCAATTGCCACATTGTATTCGTCTTTCCGATGATGGCCTCGTATATGTCTGTGATCGTCGAGCAGATCGCATTCAGGTTTTTGACAAGCAAGGTGTGCACGTTAAAAACATCGATCTTGGTTTTCAGTCTCTGTCATCGACTACAGGACGCAACAGTGGCTTAAGAGGAAATGCTGTTGTACTGGACTTCTCATCTGATGCAGATCAACAACATCTTTATGTCATCAATCAAAATAGTGTTGCGATTGAGGTTATTGATCGCCAATCTGGCGAGCTGATAACAAGCATAGGCAATGGTCCAGGAAGGTACCCGGGACAATTTACCTTGCCGCATGGAATTGCAGTTGATTCGAATGGCAATATCTATGTGGCAGAGCAAGAAGGTCGGCGTGTGCAAAAATTTATTCGTACGAATCAATAGCGTTACATTGTTAATAAAGGAACAATAAAGTAACAATAAAAGAACAAGAGATTAAACTGTTTAACCCATGAGTATTAGTGAAGTAAATGACGTATTAATAGTTGGTGCAGGCATATCAGGAATTTCTGCTGCTTGTCACCTTGAGCAGCAATGCCCAGACAAGAGCTACACAATCATTGAGGCAAGAGACAGTGTCGGTGGAACTTGGGATCTGTTTCGTTATCCGGGCATTCGTTCTGACAGTGACATGCACACCTTCGGATTTAGTTTCAAACCCTGGACTAATCCGAAAGCCTTAGCTGACGGTCCGTCGATTCTCAGTTACCTGGAAGAAACTATCGACGAATACAATGTGCGTCCCCATATTCAATTTGGCGTCAGAGTTACTTCCGCTTCCTGGGACAGCTCAAAATCTCTTTGGACTGTTAATGTCACTAGTGATGGTGGGGCAGAGAGCCAAATTCGTTGTCGCATTCTTTTTATGTGTAGTGGCTATTACAACTACGATAAGGGCTACACCCCAGAATTTTCCGGCCTCGATTCCTTTCAGGGCACTCTAATACATCCGCAACACTGGCCTGAAGATCTAGATTATAGAAACAAGAAAGTCGCCATCATTGGCAGTGGTGCGACAGCCGTAACTATTGTGCCCGCAATGGCGAATGACGTTGAGAAGATCACTATGATTCAGCGTTCACCAAGCTATGTGCTGTCAATGCCCGGCAAAGACAAGATCTACAACTTTCTGCGGAAGGTACTCCCGGATACTTGGGCATATCGGTTGGTAAGGTGGCGCAACATTCGCTTTCAACGCTATGTCTATAAGCGTGCGCGAACTAAACCTCAGCAGATGAAAGAATTTATTGTTTCTCGTGTGCGTAAGGCACTCAATGAAAATACGAATGTCGATACACATTTCACACCCAAGTACGATCCATGGACCCAGCGTCTTTGTTTGGTGCCTGACTCTGATTTGTTCCATGCTTTAAATTCTGGCAAAGCAGAAGTAAAGACTGCACAAATTGGTCATATCAATGAGCATGGTGTTGTACTGGATGATGGCTCAACAGT